>OY969711.1:0-2069280 GCA_963702115.1 uncultured Chloroflexia bacterium | reverse complement strand
GAACGCGGGAATCACCTCCCGCGCGAAGAGCTGCACCGGCTCTGGCAGATACGAATCGCGCATGTTCACCATGAAGTACTCGACGCCCGCCGCCCACAGCTCCTCGAACTGGGCGATGAGCTGATCGGGCGTGCCCGCCATCGCCATTCCGCTCTCGACGGCCTCGCCCATCCGGTAGCGCTGCACCTTGGCGTCGACCTCACGGTCGCTTTCGCCGATGACGACGGTGCCGAGCCGCGTCTTCACGATGTCGCCGTAGTCGCGGCCGGCGTCGTCGCAGTGGCCGCGCAGAATGGCGAGCTTCTGCCGGATGAGGGCGGGGCCGCCGAACAGGTTCGTGGCGTCGGCGTGGCGGGCGCAGGTGCGCAGCGTCATCTTCTCGCCGCCCCCGCCGATGAGGATGGGCGGCCGGGGCGATTGCACGGGCTTCGGGTTGCAGTGGGCTTCGCGGATGCTGAAGTAGCGCCCATCGAAGCTGGGCGCATCCGCCGTCCACATCAGGTCGATGATGCGGACGGCCTCGTCGAGCATCCGCAGCCGGGCGCCGGTGCTGGGGAAGTCCCATCCGTAGGCCTCGGCCTCGCCCTGAAACCAGGCGCCGCCGATCCCCATGATCGAGCGGCCCTTGCTGATGACATCGAGCGTCGCGCCGATCTTCGCGAGGTGCGCCGGGTTGCGGTAGATGACGCCCGTCACCATCGTGCCCAGCCGCATGCGATCCGTCGCGGCAGCGATCGCGGCGAGGGCTGTCCAGCCGTCGAGCATGTTCTC
Organism: uncultured Chloroflexia bacterium; assembly: GCA_963702115.1. Lineage (GTDB taxonomy): Bacteria > Chloroflexota > Dehalococcoidia > SHXV01 > SHXV01. The sequence goes on along the minus strand of OY969711.1, from coordinate 2,068,509 downwards.
TTCGGGCCGCCCGACGCCGCGGATCTGGTGGAAGTGATCCATCAGCCAGAACGAATCGAAGCCGGCGTCCTCCGCCGTCTCGGCGGTGGCGCGCAGGATGTCCCACAGGTCGCCCTCGCGCTCGGCGAAGGTGAAGCTGGGCTGCTGCAGGCCGAATCGGGAGTCGCCGAGCTGCCAGAGTCGTGTCATCTCGCCCCCCTTCGCAGGCGCGGTCATCGCGGGCCGCGACGTGTGCGCTCCGAGGGTACTCCGGCGGGGGCGGGTCTGCCTATGCCGGCGGCGGCACGACGATGCGGTACGTCATCAGCCCCTTGGCCAGCGGGAAGCCCGTCTCGTCCTCGATGTCGACCTCGGTGAAGTAGAGGTCGCCGCCCTTGCGCATGACGCGGGCGTTGGCGTACGCATCCTTGCCGCGATTGGCGGCGAGGTAGCTGACGCTGATGGCGATTGTCGCGGCGCGGCCGCCGCCCAGCGGCACGTTCGTCCACGCCGCCGCCGCGCCCGCCGTGTCGATGAGCGTCGCGATCGCGCCGCCGTGGAACGCCTGCGGTCCGCCGATGAGCTGGTCGTCATAGCGCATGACGGCGCGGACGAAGTCGGGCTTCACGTCCAGCAGCTCGATGTTGCAGTACTTGATGAAGCCGCCTCGGCCCATGTTCTGTTTCAGTACATCGAGCCGCTGCTGTACTTCGGGCGTAATCTCCGTTGCGTCCGCCATGGCCGCTCCTCTCGGTGCTGGTGTGATGGTGGTCTGAGCTACGGGCGCAGCGCGATATGGATCGCGTCCTCGCCCGGAATCTCGCGTGCCAGGAGCTTGAGCGCGTACTCCGCCTCTTCGAGCGGCAGCGTGTGGGTGTGCATCTTCTCGAGGGGGTACTTGCCCGACTCGATGAGCTTGATGGCGGGCCCGTAGGCGTGAAAGTCGACGCCGAGCACGCCCATGATCGTCAGCTCCTTCATCACGATCATGTCGCTGATGAAGCCGGCGACGGGGCGGCGTCCCTTTGTCCCGGCCAGCACGATGCGGCCGCCGCGGCGCGCCATATCGATGGCCTGCGTCACGGCTTCGGTGGCGAGCGGGGTCAGGTCGATGACGACATCGGCCATCGCGCCGCCGGTGAGCTCGCGCACCTGCGCCACCGGGTCGGCTGCCGTCACATCGATGGTCGACGTTGCGCCGAACTCGCGTGCGAGGGCGAGCTTCTGCTCGTCGGCGGGCAGCCCCGTGACGATGATGTTGCCGGCGCCCGCCTCGCGCGCCGCGATGACGCTCGTGAGGCCGCGCTGTCCGGGGCCGAGCACCACAATCGTCTCGCCGACCTGGAGTCGCGGCACCTGCACCGCCCAGCGGAAGCCGGCGCCCAGCGGATTGAACAGGACGCCGATCTCGGGCGGGATGCGCGGATCCATCTTGTGGAGGATGGTGTTCGGCTGCAGGAAGACGTGGCTCGCGTACCCTCCCCAGATCGATGGCGGCCGCTCGATGCCGATGTAGCCGTAGCCGTTGAGCGCGCCGCCCGCCGATGTGCAGAAGCGGTACAGCCCGCCGAGGCACGAGCGGCAGTGGCCGCATGGCAGGAACGACTCCACCGCGACCCGATCGCCCCTGGCGACGCCCCAGCGCTGGGCGGCGATGTCGCCCACTTCCTCGATAGTCCCGACGAACTCGTGGCCGGGGATGACGGCGGAGCGCGCCCCGAATGCGCCCTGGTACTGCTCCCAGTCGCTGCCGCAGATGCCGCAGGCGTCGACGCGGAGCAGTCCGTCCTCCGGCCCCACCGGCGGGATGTCGAACTCGCGCATCTCGAGGGCGCGCGGCCCGGTCTGGACGACGGCACGAGCTTTTGCCAAGGGACGCCTCCCTGCGCGAGGTGCATGAGGTTCGCGGTGCGAAGCGAGGCGCAGCATAGGGTTCGCGCGCGGCGGTTGTCAACGAGTGCGGTGGGTCGGGAACCGGCGGGTGCGCTGCGGCGTCTGAGTAGCGTGATATGGTGCGGGCGGGCGCGAGTAGAGGAGTAGCGAAGCATGCGAACAGCACAGTGGGGACTGGCCGCGGTGGCGGCGCTCGTGGCGGTGGCGGCGCTGGCTGTCGCCATCTCGGCGAAGGAAGAGGACGATAGCGGCGGCGCGACTACGAGCGTCGGCCAGAACACGGCGGCGGCGGCCAGCGGCGTCACGGTCGTGGGGCAGGGCAGCGTCCGGGTCGAGCCCGATCGCGCCATCATCAGCATTGGCGCCGGCGTGACGGCGCCGACTGCCGCCGAGGCCTGGAACCGCTCGCAGGACGACATCGCGAAACTGGGGGCGCTCTTCACGTCGCAGTTCGGCATCGACGAAGCCGACATCACGACCGAGTATGTCAGCATCTACCCGCAGTACGACTTCGGGGGGATTGAGCCGCGGCCGAACCCGCCGATCACCGGCTATCGCGTCGACCACACCCTGAGCGTGCGCACCGACAAGCTCGATCAGCTCGGCGACATCGTCGATGCGGCGACTACGGCCATCGGCGATGACATTCTGCTGAACGGCGTCACCTACACCATCGACGACCCGTCGGCGCTCGAAGGCCCGGCCCGCGAATCCGCGGTGAAGAACGCGCAGCGTGCGGCGGAGGACATCGCGAAGCTCACGGGCGTCGACCTCGGCGACATCGTGGCGGTCGAGCAGCTGACGACGGCCGCCTCGCCCGCCATTGACGCGAGGGGCCGGGGCGGGCCCGCCGTCGGCGGCGACGGCGGGTTCTACCCCGGTCAGACCGAGGTCGTCGTGGTGCTCCGGGTCACGTTCGCGATCAAGTAGCGACGGGCGGCCGGGCGCTGCTACGATGATGCGGCCATGCGCCACACGATCGTCATCGCCGCCGCCGCTCTCGTCGCGCTCGTGGCCTCGGCCGCGTGCGGCGGTGGCGGCGACGCGCCCGCACCCGCATCGGCGACACCGCCGCCGATCGAGAACGCGGTCGGCGTGGTGGAGCGGATCGAGGTGACGCCGGCGGGCGGCGCGGCCATCGGGCTCTGGGTCGAGGTGCCGGTCGACGACCAGGACTATCGCACTGGCCTGATGGGGCGTGCGCCGCTACCCGACGAACAGGGCATGCTGTTCGTGATGGCGACGCGCCGCTCGTGCGGCTTTTGGATGAAGGACACCCCCTCGCCGCTCTCCATCGCCTTCATCGATGAGGGCGGTGTCATCGTCGACATCCAGGAGATGGCGCCCTTCGACGAGACACTGCACTCCCCGCCCGGCGGCCGCTGCGGCTATGCGCTGGAGGTCGCCCAGGGCTGGTTCGCGCGCAACGGCGTCGCAATCGGCGACAAGGTCACATTCCCGTGGCCTGCCGATAGCCCTCCGCCCTACCCGCTGCCACCTCAGGCGGCGCTCGTTGCCGATGCTCCGCGAAACGGATAGAATCGGCGAACATACCGCCGCGACCGCAGGAGCAACAGTGTTGGACTACATGGCCCGGGCTCTGGAGCTCGGCTATCGGGCTCTCGGTACCACCAGCCCCAACCCATCGGTCGGCGCCGTCGTCGTGCGCGATGGCCACATCGCCGGCGAAGGCTGCACACAGCCGCCCGGCGGCGCTCACGCGGAAGTCGTCGCCCTGCGCGAGGCCGGCGAGGCGGCGCGAGGCGCGACCCTCTTCTGCACACTGGAGCCGTGCTCGCATCACGGCCGGACGCCGCCCTGCACGGGCGCCATCATCGCCGCGGGCATCGCCGAGGTGCGCTATGCGCTGCGCGACCCCGACCCGAATGTCGACGGCGCCGGCCGTCGCCAGCTCGAAGCAGCGGGCATCGCCGTCGCGGTGGGCGAAGGCGATGCGGAGGCGCGCCGCCTGCACGAAGGCTACCTGCATCAGCGGCGCACGGGCCGCCCGCTTGTCGTCGCCAAGTTCGCTGCGAGCCTCGATGGCAAGATCGCGGCTTCGAGCGGCGATTCGCGCTGGGTGAGCGGCCCGCAGACGCTCGAGTGGGCGCATAGCGTCCGCCCGCGGCTCGATGCCATCATCGTCGGCGTGTCGACGGTGCTCGTCGATGACCCGCTGCTTACGGCACGGCCGGGCGGCCAGGCGGAGGGGGCGCATCAGCCGCTGCGCGTCGTCGTCGATAGCCGGGGGCGCACTCCCGCCGCGGCGAAGGTGCTGACGGGCGGCTCGCCGGTGCTGCTCGCGACGACGCGGCAATCGGATGCGGCGTGGCGCTCGGCGATGACCGCACTTGGCGCGCAGGTCGAAGTGCTGCCGGAGAGCGGCGGTCATGTCGACCTGCACGCACTCCTCGCGCTGCTCGCCGAACGCGGCGCGCTCCAAGTGCTGGTGGAGGGCGGCGGCACGCTGCTGGGGTCGTTCTTCGACCTGCGGCTTGTCGATAAAGTCACAGCGGTTGTGGCGCCGATGATCATCGGCGGCGCGACCACTGCTACGGCGGTCGCGGGGCGCGGCGCGACCCGGATGGCCGATGCGTTGCGGCTGCGCGACGTCGAGGTCACCCGGCTCGGCGACGACGTGCTCGTCACTGGCTACGTCGGCCGGTCGGAGGAGTAGCCATGTTCACAGGCATCATCGAAGAGGTGGGCACGGTGCGCGAGGCTTCGGAAGGCGTCCTCGTTCTCGATGCCGCTGTCACGATGCAGGGCACGAAGCTCGGCGATAGCATCGCCATCAACGGCGTCGATCTGACGGTCGCGTGGATGGACGAGCGCGGGTTCGGCGCGAATGTGATGCCGGAGACCTACCGCCGCAGCAACCTCGGCCTGCTGCACGCCGGCGATGGCGTGAATCTCGAACGCTCGCTCGCTGTCGGCGACCGGATCAGCGGGCACATCGTGCGCGGCGTCGTCGAAGCGCGGGGCCAGCTCGATTCGCTCGCACCGGAGTCCGATGCGATTCTGGCACGCTACCTGGCGCCGCCCGAGATACTGCGGTACATCATCGTCAAGGGGCCGGTCGCGATCGATGGCGCGAGCCTCACCGTAGTGGCGAAGGACGAGCGCAGCTTTACCGTATCGCTGGTGGAGTACACTCAGCAGCACACAAATCTGACAGGTCGAAAGCCGGGAGATGACGTAAACTTGGAGACGGACATCCTGGCGCGCTACGTCGAACAGTTGTGCTCGGGCCGTCGAACAGAAGGAGCGTAACCATGCCGGAGCAGAAATTCGCCGGGCTGAGCACCGTCGAAGAGGCTATCGTCGATTACCAGCAGGGCAAGTTCGTCATCATCCTCGACGATGAGGATCGTGAGAACGAAGGCGATCTGACCATCGCCGCCGAGTTCATCACGCCTGAGGCGATCAACTTCATGGCGAAGTTCGGCCGCGGCCTCATCTGCATGCCGATCCATGGCGAACGGCTCGACCAGCTGAAGATTCCGATGATGGTGACGAACAACGACGCCCACTTCGGCACGCCGTTCACCGTGTCGGTCGAGGCGGCGCACGGCATTACCACCGGCGTTTCCGCCGCCGACCGCGCCCGCACCTGCAAGGTGCTCATCGACCCGGCAAGCACCTCGGACGATGTGGCCATGCCCGGCCATCTCTTCCCGCTGCGGGCGCGGGAGGGCGGCGTGCTCGTGCGCGCCGGCCAGACGGAGGCCACCGTCGACCTGTGCCGCCTCGCCGGCCTCTACCCGGCCGCCGTGCTCTGCGAGATCATGCGCGACGACGGCGAGATGGCCCGCCTGCCGGACCTGAAGCGGTTCGCCAAGCGCCACGGCATCGGCATCATCCGGGTGGCCGACATCATCGCCTACCGCCATCGCCGCGAGAAGCTCGTCGAGCGTGTCACCGAGACGGTGATGCCGACGGCGTTCGGCGACTTCCGTGTCATCGCCTACCGCAGCAAGATCGACCCGGAGGAGCACATCGCGCTCGTGAAGGGCGACATTTCCGGCGAAGAGCCGGTGCTCGTGCGGGTGCACAGCCAGTGCGTGACGGGCGATGTGTTCGGCAGCTTCCGCTGTGATTGCGGCGAGCAGGTACAGATCGCGCTGCAACGGATCAGCGAAGAAGGGCGCGGCATCTTCGTCTACATGCGTCAGGAGGGCCGCGGCATCGGCCTCCACAACAAGCTGCGCGCCTACGCGCTGCAGGATGCGGGAATGGACACCGTCGAGGCGAACGAGGCGCTCGGGTTCCCGGCCGACACGCGTGGCTACGGCATCGGCATGCAGATACTGGTCGACCTCGGCGTCGCCAGCATCCGGCTGCTGACGAACAACCCCGCGAAGCGTGCCGGATTGCACGGCTATGGCCTCGAGGTGGTCGAGCGGGTGCCGATCATCACCGAGCCGAACGCGCACAACGTCCGTTACCTTGAGACGAAGCAGCACAAGCTCGGACACATCCTCGGGAGCGCCGCCGCCGAGCGTCCGGCGCGAGCGCCGCGCAAGAGCAAGCGCACGCCCGGGGGCCCCGAGGGCGCCGTTGGCTAAGCGCTTCGAGGGCTCGCTCTCGGGCGCGGGGCTACGGGTCGCGATCGTCACATCGAAGTTCCGCTGGGAGATCACCGAGCGTCTGCTGGAGGGCGCTCGCGACGTGCTGCGCGAGCGCGGCGTCGCCGAGGCCGATTGCGTCGAGGCGCTCGTCCCCGGCGCATTCGAGCTGCCGCTGGCGGCGCAACGGCTCGCCGCGACGAAGCGCTACGACGCCGTCATCTGCCTGGGCGCTGTCATCAAAGGCGAGACCGCGCACGACGCCTACATCTCGGGCGAAACCGCCGCCGGCCTCCAGAGGGTCGCGCTCGACACCGGCATCCCGTGCGTGTTCGGAGTCATCACGCCGAACACGATGGACCAGGCGCTCGATCGCGCCGGCCGCAAGACGCACAAGGGTCGCGAGGCGGCGGAGACGGCCATCGAGATGGCGATGCTGCTGCGCGCCATCGATGGCGGCTGAGCCGCACCGGGCGACGCGCCGATGCGGGGTGTCTGGATCACGCACGAATGGGGCGGCCGCCGCGAGGCCGGCGATCCGGGTGATCTGCTGATCGCCGTGCTGCTGCGCTGGGCCATCAACGCCGTGAGCCTGCTGGTGGCGGCCCGCGTCGTCGGCGGCATCGAGCTGCACGGCTGGGAATCGACGATCATCGTCGCCGCCCTGTTCGGGCTCGTCAACATCTTCATCCGCCCCGTTGTGTTGGTGATGACCTGCCTTCTGCAGGTGGTGACCCTTGGGCTGTTCACGCTCGTCGTCAACGCCGGCATGCTCGCCCTCACCGCATGGATGGCCGGCAAGCTCGACCTCCAGTTCGAGGTGGATGGCTTCGGGGCGGCGTTTCTGGGGGCGCTCGTCATCACGGTGGTGAGCTTCGTCCTGACCCGGCTGGCACCGTCGCCGCGAAGATTGCGCTGACCGGCAGGAAAATCGGGGAATCAGCGCCAGAAGATGCGCGCGAAACCTCACCAAAACCTGTCTGTGACCCTTGCCACAATAACCATAGCAGGATACGATTCGTGTGGATTGTCCTCACTTCGAAGAATCAGGCAGGTTGTATGAGTTTATCGGGCACAATAACGGCCGAGGTGGGTGGCGACACGGAGCCGACACGATGGGTGTCGCTCGGGCGAGCGTGCCGGCTGCTCGGTGTGAACGAATCGACATTGCGGCGCTGGGCCGATGATGGCCAGGTGCGCTCGTACCGGACGCCGGGCGGCCACCGCCGTTTCTCGGAGTCGGATCTGACGTCGCTGATGAACGGCGGCGTCCGCCGCAGCCCCGGCGATCAGTTCGGCGGGCTGGGCGAGGTCGCGCTTGCCCGCATCCGGCGCAACCTCGATCGCGGCAAGGCGACGGACGAATCGTGGTACCGCAGCACCGATGACGAGGCCCAGCGCGAGCGTCTCCGGGCGCTCGGCCGCCGGCTCGTCGAGCTCGTCCCCGACTTCCTCTCCCGTCGCGGCCGCAAGGCGCGCGCGCAGACGGAGGCCGCCGAGATCGGGCGCGAGTACGGCGAGGAGCTCCGGCGCTCGGGCCTCTCGTCGCGCGACGCCGTGCAGGCGTTTACCTTCTTCCGGCGCGCCCTTGTCGACGCCTCGAAGCAGTTCGCCATCAGCGAGGGGCTGAGCGCCGAGGAAGCATCGGAAGCGCGCGACCAGATCACGGCTCTCGCCGACGACGTGCTCTTCGCGCTGCTCGGCGCCCACGGGGCCGCGGAAGCCGCGCCCGCCCGTTAGCTCTGCCCCCATAGGCCTGCCCCCGGAGGTCATCAGATGCGCTACCGTCCGCTCGGCACCACCGGCCTGCAGCTCTCCGAACTCGGCTTCGGCCTGTGGACGATGAGCGCTGGCTGGTGGGGCGACCACGCCGGCGACGCCGCCATCGCGCTGATGCGGCGCGCGCACGAGCTCGGCGTCACGTACTTCGACGCGGCCGACACGTATGGCAACGGCGGCTCCGAGGAGCTTGTCGGGCGCGCCTTCGAGGGCATGCGCGACAAGGTCGTCATCGGCACCAAGTTCGGCTACGACTTCTACAACTACTCCGGCGAGCGCCGCGGCCAGCAGGAGCTGCCGCAGGACTGGTCGGAGGCGCATGTCCGCAAGGCGCTCGAGGGCAGCCTGAAGCGCCTGGGCACCGACTACATCGACATCTATCAGCTGCACAACCCGAAAATGGACGCCATCGCCGATGACCGGCTGTGGGCGCTGCTCGAGCAGTTCCGCGTCGAAGGCAAGATTCGCGTCTACGGGCCGTCGCTGGGGCCGGCCATCGGCTGGCACGACGAAGGTGTGAAGGCGCTGACCGAACGCAACTGCGGCGTCCTGCATCAGATCTACAACATGCTCGAGCAGTACCCCGGCCAGGAGCTCGCGACCCTCGCGGCGCAGCGCGGCACGGGTGTGCTCGTGCGCGTGCCGCACTCGTCGGGGCTGCTCGAAGGCCACTACACCCTCGAGACGAAGTTCGACAAGAGCGACCACCGCTCGCACCGGAAGCGCGAATGGCTCGTCGACGGCGTCCAGAAGATCGAGCAGCTTCGCTTCCTCGAGCGCGAAGGCCGCAGTCTCGGGCAGGCGGCGCTGCGCTGGCTCTTCGCCGACCCGGCGATCACGTGCGCGCTGCCCAACATCTACAACGAGGAGCAGCTCATCGAGTTCGCGGCGGCCGCCGATTCGCCCGACCTCAGCAACGACGAGATGGCCCGCATCGCCGAGCTGTACGAGCACGGCTTCTATCTGACGCCCGAGACCGCGCCGGCGACCTAGCGCCGCCCGTCTCCGCGTCGCCAGAGGAAACGCGATGTCCGATCAAGCGCCCGTTCGCCAGTACGTCAAGTACACGTTCTTCCAGGTGCGCCCGGAGTGGCGGCGGCTGCCCGCTGGCGAGCGCCGCGACCAGAAGCAGGCCTTCATCGATGCGCTGAACCAGAGCGCCGAGACGATGATCGTCACGCGCACCTATAGCTGCGTCGGCATGCGCGGCGACGCCGACTTCCTCGTGTGGCAGGTTGCCACCAGTCTCGACTCGATCCAGACAAGCATGGCCGCGCTGCTGGCGACGCCGTTCGCCGGCTACCTCGATGTCGCCCACTCGTACCTCTCGATGACGAAGCGCTCCATCTATGTCGATAACCACAGCCACGAGGGGCAGGATGGCGCGCGCGACCGGATCCGCCCGGCGGATCTGCGGTACTTCTTCGTCTACCCGTTCGTGAAGACGCACGACTGGTATCAGCTCACCCTCGAAGATCGCCAGTCGATGATGGACGAGCACATCAAGGTCGGCCACAAGTACCCCCGCGTGCGGCTGAACACGACCTATTCGTTCGGCATCGACGACCAGGAGTTCGTGCTCGCGTTCGAGACGGACTACCCCGAGGACTTCCTCGATCTCGTCATGGACCTGCGGCACGCCAAACAGCGCCCCTACACCGAGCGGGACGTTCCGATATTCACCTGCATCGCCGGCGACCCCGCGGGCGTGCTGGCGACGCTGGGTTAGGAGCGAGCGTGGGCTTTTACCCCGTCTACCTCAACCTCACCGGCCGAAGGTGCGTGGTCATCGGGGGCGGCGTTATCGGCGAGCGCAAGGCGCAGGGCCTGCTCGATGCCGATGCCGCCGTCACCGTCGTCAGCCCCACGCTGACCCCGGCGCTGCGCGAGCACCACGATGGCGGGCGGATCCGCTGGATCGGGCGCGAGTATCGCCCCGGCGACCTCGACGGCTACGAGCTGTGCATGGTGGCCACCGACGACGGCGCCGTGAATAGCGATGTCGCGCGCGAGGGGCGAGCCCGCGGCGTCTGGGTGAACGCATCGGACGACCCGCCGAACTGCGACTTCATCCTGCCCTCGATTCTGCGGCGGGGCCAGCTCCAGATAGCCGTCTCGACGGAGGGCCGCAGCCCGGCGCTCTCGCGCCGCGTTCGGGAGGAGCTCGAGGAGCAGTTCGGTCCGGAGTATGGCGAGCTCGTCGCGCTCATCGGCGAGGTTCGCGATGAGGAACGGGCCGATGGCCGCATGTTCAGCACGGCCAACTGGCTCGAGGCGCTCGCGCCCGACCTGCGCGATCTGCTGCGTGCCGGGCAGCCCGCGGAAGCGAGAAAGCGGCTCGTCGAACGGCTGCGCCAGGGCGCGGCGACGAACTAGCTGGAGGAACGGCGAGTGGCCGTCCTGAGCATCGGCATCAGCTACAAGACCGCGCCGATCGAGGTGCGGGAGCGGCTCACCATCACGGCGGGCGAGCTTCCCGGCGCCCTGACGATGCTCGGCGAGCGCTTCGGCTCCGGTGTCGTGCTCTCCACCTGCAACCGCACCGAGGTCTACATCTCGCACGCCGGCAACGACACCACCGCCGACGATGTCGTACAGATTGTGCTGCGCGCCAAAGGCTACCCCGCGGGCGAGTCCGTGCCGCCCTTTCACCACAGCGTGGGGATGCACGCCGTGCGCCACCTCTACCGCGTCGCGGCCGGCACCGATTCGATGATCGTCGGCGAATCGCAGGTGCTGGGGCAGGTGCGCGGCGCGATGCAGGCGGCGCGCGAGGCGGGCACGCTCGACACGTCGCTCGCGCGGCTGTTCGATAGCGCGGTGGCCGTCGGACGCAGGGCCCGCCGCGAGACGGGCATCGGTCGCAACGCCGTGTCCATCAGCTCGGCCGGAGTTGCGCTCGCCCGCGAGAAGCTCGGCGGGCTGGGTGCGCACACCGTGCTCGTCGTCAGCGCGGGCGAAGCGGGGAAGCTGGCGGCGCGCCATGTCGTGGAGTACGGCGCGGGCAGGCTGCTCGTCACCAATCGCAGCCCGCAGCGGGCCGCCGAAGTCGCGGCGCAGCTCGGAGGCACCGCGGTGCCGTTCGAGGCGCTCGGCGACGCGCTCGCCGAGTCCGACCTCGTCGTCAGCTCCAGCGGCTCGCCCGGCTACCTCATCGACCGCGCCGACCGTCGAGGCGGCGCTGCGGCACCGTGGCGAGCGCCCGATGGTATTCATCGACATCGCTGTCCCGCGCGACATCGATCCGGCAATCGCGGAGCTGCCGGGGGTCTACGTCTACGACATCGACGACCTCCAGACGGTGGCCGAGGGCAATCTCCAGGGGCGTGTGGCGGAGGTCGAGCAGGTCGAGCGCATCGTCGAGGAGGAGACCGCCCGTTTCGCCGCGTGGTGGCGCGCCCGCGAGGCCGTGCCCACGATCGCCGCGCTGCGCAAGCACGCCGGCGACATCCGCGACGCCGAAGTGGCGCGCACGTTCGCCAAGCTGCCCGGCCTCGGCGAGGAGGAGCGCCGCCGGATCGAAGCGATGAGCAACGCCATCGTGAAACGCATCCTCCACGAGCCGATCGCGCGGCTGCGCGATGGCGGCCGCGGAGCCCGCTACGTCGAGGCGATGCAGGAGCTGTTCGATCTGCCGAACCCGGCCGCAGAATCGCCGGATCCGCCGCCGCCGCCGGCATAGCGGCGAGCACCCCATGTCCTCCGCCCCCATACGGATCGGCACCCGAGGGAGCGCCCTCGCGCGGCGGCAAGCCAGCGCCGTCGCCGAGCTGCTGCGCCTGGCGCATCCGGAGCACACGTTCGCGCTCGTCGAAGTGAGCACGGTTGGCGATCGCGATGCCGCTACGTCGCTCTCGCGTATCGGCGGGCAGGGCGTGTTCGTGAAGGAGATCGAAGCGGCGCTGCTCGACGGTCGCGTCGACATCGCGGTGCACTCGATGAAGGACGTGCCGACGATCGCGACGCCGGGCCTCGCGTTCGGGGCGGTGCCGCCGCGCGAGGATGTCCGCGACGCCGTCGTCTCGCGCACCGGCGACCCACTCTCGGCGCTGCCCACCGGCGCACGCGTCGGCACCGGCAGCGCCCGCCGCGCCGCGCAGCTGCGAGCGCTGCGCCCCGACCTGCGTGTGCTCGACATGCGCGGCAACGTCGATACGAGGCTGCGGCGGGTCGTCGAGGCCTCGTACGACGCCGCCGTGCTCGCGGCCGCCGGCCTCGCGCGTCTCGGCCTGCTGGAGCGCGCCGCCGAGATGCTGCCCATCGATGCGATGCTGCCGGCGCCCGGCCAGGGGGCGCTCGCTGTTCAGGTTCGCGAGGACGACGCGGCGACGCGGGCGCTCGTCGGCGTCATCGATCACTCCTCGACGCACGGCGCCGTGCGCGCCGAACGTGCGATGCTCGCGACGCTCGGCGGCGGATGTCTGCTGCCGGTGGGCGCGTATGGCCGTGTCGAGGGCGACCGGATGACGCTGCGCGCGATCGTCGCGCATCCCTCCGGCGAGCCGCTGCTCCGCGACGAGCTGACGGGCGACGCCGCCGATCCGGAGGCGCTCGGCGCCGCGGTGGCGCGGCGATTGCTCGATGCGGGCGCGCAGCGCGATCCTCGCGGCCACGGACGGCCATCCATGAGCGCGCCGGGGTTCGTGTGGCTCGTCGGCGCGGGGCCGGGCGACCCGGGCCTGATCACGGCCGCGGGCATCGAGCGGCTGCGCGCGGCCGATGTCGTCGTCTACGACCGGCTCGCGAGCCCGCGCCTGCTCGAGTACGCCCGCCCGGACGCGGAGCGCATCTTCGCGGGCAAGGGCCCCGACCGGCACACGATGACGCAGGACGCCATCAACGCGGTCCTCGTCGAGCAGGGGCTCGCCGGGCGCACGGTCGTGCGGCTCAAGGGCGGCGATCCGTTCGTGTTCGGCCGCGGCGGCGAGGAGGCGGAGGCGCTGCGCCGCGCCGGTGTGCCCTTCGGGGTGGTGCCGGGCGTGACGTCGGCGATAGCGGCGGCGGCCTACGCCGGCATCCCCGTGACGCATCGGCTGCTGGCGTCGTCGTTCGCGGTCATCACGGGCCACGAGGACCCGGCGAAGGAGGAGACGAGCATCGACTGGGCGCGAGTGAGCGCCGCCGCCGATACGCTCGTGTTCCTGATGGGCGTGAGCAATCTGCCGCTGATAGCGAAGCGGCTGATGGAGCACGGCCGCGCCGCCGCGACGCCGGTCGCCGTCGTCGCTTCGGGGACGCTGCCCACGCAGCGTGTGGTCAGCGGCACGCTCGCCGGCATCGCCGAGCGGGTCGCGGCGGCGGGCATCCGGCCGCCCGCGGTCACGATCGTCGGCGAGGTGGCGCGGCTGCGCGACGAGCTGCGCTGGTTCGATGATGGGCCGCTGTTCGGCAAGCGTGTGCTCGTCACCCGCTCGCGTCACCAGGCGAGCGCCCTCACGTCGCTGCTGCTGGCCGAGGGCGCGGACGCGATCGAGATGCCGACCATCGCCATCCGCGAGATCGCGGAGCCCGCCGCCGTGCGCCGCGCCGCCGATGCGCTCGCCCGCGGCGAGTACGGCTGGACGATCTTCACGAGCGCGAACGCTGTCGACATCTTCTTCCGTCATCTCGATGCGGCGGGCTACGACGCGCGCGCCTTTCGGCTGCAAGATTGCCGCCATCGGGCCGGGCACGGCCGCGCCGCTGGCCGCGCACGGCCTCCGCGCCGATGTCGTGCCGTCGCGATACGTCGCCGAGGGGCTGCTGGAGGCGCTGGCCGGCGTCGATGTGGCGGGCGTGCGCATCCTGCTGCCGCGCGCCGCGGGCGCTCGCGATGTTCTGCCGGACGGGCTGCGCGCTCGCGGAGCGGCGCCCGATGTGGTCGAGCTGTATCGCGCCGAGCCGCCTGCGCCCGACCCGGGTGTGCTGGCGGCGCTGCGCGCGGGCGAGCTCGACGCGGTGACGTTCGCCAGCTCGTCGACGGTGCACAATCTCGCGGCGATGCTCGGCGGCGACCTCGCGGCGCTGCGTGGTACGCTTATCGCCAGCATCGGCCCGGTGACATCGCGCGCCATCGAGGCGTGCGGGGGCGCCGCCGGCATCGAGGCGGCGGAGCACACGATACCGGGCCTGGTCGCGGCGCTCGCGCGCGCACTTCGCGCAGGACGCCGCCGGGGAGGGCGCGCATGGTCGTTGAACGCAAGCTCGACCTGCCGCCGTTTCGTCGCTTCCGACGGCTGCGGCGGACGGAGACGCTGCGCGGCCTCGTTCGCGAGACGACGCTCGACCCCGGCGACTTCATCTACCCGCTGTTCGTCGTCCACGGCCGCGACAGGCGCGAGCCGATATCGTCGATGCCGGGCCAGGCCCGCCTCTCGACCGATCTGCTCGCCGCCGAGGCGCGCGAGCTGCGCGAGCTGGGCGTGCGCGCCGTGCTGCTCTTCGGGCTGCCCGCCGGCAAGGACGCGCGCGGCTCGGAGGCGTACGCGGCCGATGGCATCGTGCAGCGCGCCGTCGCGGCGCTGAAGGACGCGGATCCCGCGCTCGCCGTCGTCACCGACGTCTGCCTCTGCGAGTACACCGACCACGGCCACTGCGGCGTCTGGAGCGCGGCGACGGGCGATGTCGAGAACGACGCCTCGCTCGAGCTGCTCGCCGCGATGGCGCTTTCGCACGCGCGGGCCGGCGCCGATATCGTCGCGCCCTCCGACATGATGGACGGGCGTGTCGCCGCGATCCGCGGCGCGCTCGACGACGGCGGCTTCGCCCACACGCCGATCCTCTCGTACGCGGCGAAGTTCGCCTCGGCGTACTACGGCCCGTTTCGCGAGGCGGCCGACTCGGCGCCGCAATCGGGCGACCGTCGCGGCTACCAGATGGATCCGGCGAACGGCCGCGAGGCGCTCGCCGAGCTGCTGGCGGACGCGGCGGAGGGCGCCGACATGCTCGATGGTGAAGCCGGCGCTGCCGTATCTCGACGTGCTGGCCCGCGCCCGCGAGGTCGCCGATCGGCCGCTCGTCGCGTATCAGGTCAGCGGCGAGTACGCGATGCTGAAGGCGGCGGCGATGGCCGGCTGGCTCGACGAGCCGCGCGCCGTGCTCGAGAGCCTGACGAGCATCCGCCGTGCGGGCGCCGATCTCGTCATCACGTACTACGCGAAAGAGGCGGCGCGCTGGCTCGCCCAATGACGCGGCCTTCGCCTGGGCTGCCTGTACAATGAGAGCATGACATCATCTTCGCCTGTCCGGGCGATACTCTACGACTGCGGCAACACCCTCATCTACCCGCACCCGACGCTCGCCGATGTCTGCGACATGGTGGAGCAGCGCCACGGCCACCGGATCGACGCCGCCGCCTTCGAGGCGGCGCTGCCGCACTGGCACGAGATGTACTATCGCGGCATCGGCACGATGTACGTCAGCGACGCCGGCGTGCGCGGCGGCTGGGCGCGCTACTACGGCGAGGCGCTCGGTGTCGTCATCGACCTGCCGCCCGGCGAGATCGAGGCGATCGGCGGCGCGATTTACGACTGGTACGGGCATCCGGAACGCTGGACGGCGTACCCCGAGGTGGCCGCGACGCTCGCCGAGGGCAAGCGGCTCGGCTTCGTCCAGGGCGTGCTCTCCGATTGGGGCAGCGACCTGCTCGGCATCCTCACGGGGCACGGCCTCACGAGCCATCTCGACTTCGTGGTGGCGTCGGCGGTGGTCGGTGTCGCGAAGCCGGGCCGCGAGATATTCGAGCAGGCGCTGGCGCGCGCCGGCGTCGGCGCGGGCGAGGCGATCTACGTCGGCGACTCGTACATCGCCGACGTGCTCGGCGCGCGCGCGGCCGGTCTGCGTGCCGTCCTCATCGATCGCGATGGCGACGCCCCGGCGGTCGATTGCCCCGTCATCCGCAGCCTCGGCGAGGTGTTCGGGCTGGCGGCGAACGGCGGCTAACCGCGGAGCAGCCGCTCGAAGCGGGCGGTGCTGCGGTACGGCCCGACGACAGCCAGGTGGTACGCGTCTGGCCGGAGGATGTCGTTCGCGACGCGGCGGACATCGTCCATCGTCACCGCATCGACCTCGGCCACGGCCTCATCGACGGTGCGGATGCTGCGGCGCAGCAGTTCCTGCCCGCCGAACCAGCCGGAGACGGCGCGCGTGTCCTCCATCCGCAGGAGCAGACGCCCCTTCAGCAGCTCGCGAACCTTGTGCAGCTCCGCTTCGCCGATGCCCTCCGCGCACACCCGGCTGAGCTCGCCGATGATGGCGACGAGCGCCTCGTCGACCTTCGCCGGGTCAACGCCGGCGTAGATGGTGAACATGCCAGCATCGAGGAAGTGGCTGACGTAGGCATGCACGTCGTAGGCCAGGCCGCGGCGCTCGCGCACCTCGAGGAACAGCCGCGAGCTCATCCCCTCGCCCAGCGCCGTCGAGAGCACGCCGAGGGCGGGCCGGTCGGGGTGCTCGAGCGCGATGCCCGGCACCGCCAGCGAGATGTGCGCCTGCTCCGTCTTGCGGCTGATGAGGCCGACGTGCGGCCCCGGCTGGCGCTCGTGCAGCGCGGGCAGCCATGGCTCGGGGGCGCCGTCGGGCCACGCACCGAGCGCCCCGCCGATCGCCTCGACGACTTCGGCGTGGTCGATGGCGCCCGCCACGCTGACGACGGCGTTGCTCGCCACGTACTGCGACTTCAGATAGCCGAGCATCCGGTCGCGGGGTATGGCGCGCACGGTATCGGGCGTGCCCGCGACGTCGCGACCGAGCGGCTGGCCGGGCCACATGACCTCATCGAGCAGCACATCGACCTGCTGGCTCGGCGAGTCGGCGACCGACGCCAGCTCCTCGAGAATGACGTTGCGTTCCTTCTCGATCTCGCCCGCATCGAAGATCGGCGCCTGCACCATGTCGGCGAGGACATCGAGTGCGAGGCCGAAGTGCGGCCGCGCGACCTTCGCGTAGTACACCGTCAGTTCGCGATCGGTGGCGGCGTTCAGCACTCCGCCGACGCCGTCGATCGCCTCCGATATCTCCTGCGCCGTCGGCCGCTTCGCCGACCCTTTGAACATGAGATGCTCGATGAAGTGCGAGATGCCTGCTTCGCCCGGCTGCTCGTAGCGAGCGCCCGCGCCGGCGTAGATGTTGATCGTGACAGAGCGCGTGTGCGGCATCGGCGCAGTGACAACGCGGAGCCCGCCCGGCAGTACCGATCGCTCGTAATCCATTCTCACCCCGACAGAGCGAGCGCCGTCACCCAATCGTGGCAGGCGCTCGGAATGCCGTCATTCTAGCAGATCGCGGCGTTCGGGCGACGTGCCCGGGCCCGCTCTGCTAGCATGGGCCGCAGCGGCGCCGCCGGGCGCCGCGATGCGACATTGGGCGAGGTGCGCAGCGTGCGATCCGGGGTGTTCTCGCTGACCGGCAAGTGCGGCGCCGCGCGGCCCGCGGCGATGGCGCGCTCGACGGGGCGCCCCGGTCTTGCGCCGGCCACTGGCGTATGAGCGAGCAGTCGACGTCCGCGGGGACGTGGCGCGGCAGCATCCGGCTCTGGTGGGAGCTGGCCCGGCCGTTCTCGCTGACGGCGGCGGTGGTGCCGGTGCTCACGGGCACCGCGTTCGCCACGCTCGACGGCGAGTTCGCGGCAGCGGCGTTCGCCGCGATGCTCGTGGCGTCGGTGCTCATCCAGGCCGCGACCAACATGTTCAACGAGTACTACGATTACCAGCGTGGCGTCGATACGGCCGACTCGGTCGGCATCGCGGGCGCGCTGGTGGGGGGCGGCACGTCGCCGCGAACGGTGCTGGCGGGCGGTCTGCTCTGTTTCGTGGCGGCGCTGGCGTTCGGCGTGTACCTCATCGCTGTGGGGGGATGGCCGGTGCTGGCGGCGGGCGCGGTGAGCGCGGCGGCGGCGTACCTGTATAGCGGCGGGCCCCGTCCGATATCGGCGACGCCCTTCGGCGAGATCGAGGTGTCGCTGTTCATGGGCCCGGCGATCGTGCTGCTCGCGTACTTCACGCAGGCCGATGCACGCTGACGTGGGAGGTGGCGTACGCGTCGCTGCCGATCGCGCTCCTCGTCGCGGCGATCCTGCTTGCCAACAACCTCCGCGACATCGTGAGCGACGAGGAGCGGGGACGCCGCACGCTCGCGATCGTCGTCGGGCGTGACCGGGGCATCGTCGTGTTCGCGGCGATGCTTGGCGGCGCGTACGTCGCTGTCGGGGCGGGCGTCGCGGCGACGCTGCTGCCGTGGACGACGCTCGCGGTGCTGGCGACGGCGCCGCTGGCCCGCGCGCTTCCGCGCCACTTCCGCCGCTCGAACGTCGCCGCCGAGCTGAACGCGGCGGTGCGCGGCACGGCGATGCTGCACGCCCGCTTCGGGCTGCTGCTGGCGGCGGCCGTGTTCGCGTGGGCGCTGTTCGACTAAGCGCGCCCGTGCGCCGAAGGGCGATGTCGTTTAGCGGCGGCGGATGAGCATAAGGCCGTCGCGCACCGTGAGGATGACGGCGCGCACCCGCTCGTCGCGGGCGACGTGGCCGTCGAAGCGGACGATGGCGCGGCTGTCGTCGTCCCGCGGGTCGAGCACGCGGCCGCTCCACAGCACGTTGTCGGCGACGATCGTGCCCGCGGGGGCGAGCAGCTCCAGCGCTCGCTCGTAGTAGTCGATGTAGCCGCCCTTGTCGGCGTCGATGAACACGAAGTCGAACGGGCCTTCGAGCTGCGCCAGCGTGTCCTTCGCGGGCCCGAGACGCAGTTCGATCTTGCCGCCGTGGGGGCTGCGCGCCCAGTATCGCCGGGCGATAGCGGTCGCCTCCGGGTCGATGTCGCAGGTGACGAGCGTGCCGTCATCGGGGAGGGCCTCGGCCATCATCAGGGCGCTGAAGCCGGTGAACGTGCCGATTTCGAGCACCCGCCGCGCGCCCGACATGCCGACGAGCAGCTGCAGCACGGTGCCAGCCACCTGGCCGGAGAGCATCGTTGGGCGCTCGGTGGCGGAGAGCGTCTCGGCGGCGAGCTCCGCGAGCAGCGGCGATAGCGGCTCGGCGTGGCGCGCGACGTAGTCTTCGATGGCGTCGGGGACGAGCGTCAGCATGGCCTCACCTCAGCAACGGGCCGCCGCGGTCGAGCACGGCGCCATCGAGCGCGATGACCGCGGGGCGTTCTTCGCAGTAGCCGCCCATCTCGCACTTGTCGAACGAGAACGCGCCGCGCTCCTTGTCGAAGTGGATCGCCCACGTCCCGATGGCGAGGTTGTCGCCGGATAGCTGCTCCTGGATGACCCGCATCAGCGCTTCGAGCTCTGCTTTCCCCATCACGCCCTCCGTCCATCGAGTGTGGAAACATCCCCATTGTAGACGAACGGACCGGCTGCCGTAGTCGGGACGATCGGCACGTCGTATCGGCGTCGTCCGGCAGGTGTCGCGACCTGCCCGGGGCGCCATGATGGCAGGTGCAGCGAAGAGGTGGACGGAGGAACGCCATGACAATGACAGCCCGCGACATGATGGTGCGCAACGTGATGGTCGCCGCTCCCGAGACGAATTGCGGCGATGTTGTGCGGGAGTTCGTGGAGAACCGGTACACCGGCATGCCTGTCGTCGACAGCGGCGGCCACGTCGTCGGCGTCATCAGCGAGTTCGATGTGCTCGCCGCCTTCGAGCGCGGCAGCATCCCTGAGGATCTGTACGTCGAGCAGGTGATGAGCCCGCCGATCACGGTGGACGCCGAGGCCTCGTTCGACGATGTGGCCGACGTTCTGCGCAAGCAGGGCATTCTTCGCGTGCCGGTGGTCGATGGCGGTGTGCTTGTCGGCATCGTCGCCCGCCACGATCTGCTGCGCGCGGCGCTGATGCCCGGCCAGAGCGAGCCCGCGCCGTCGGCGCCGCACCGGTACACGGTGCTGCCCGCGCTCACCTAAACGCCGCCGCGCTGCTATACTGGCGGCTATGCGACGACCCATGACCGCGGTTGTGCTCGGAACGCTGCTGCTCGTTGCGGCGGCGATGCTGCCGCTTGTCGCCGGTGCGGCCGAGACGCGCGAGGTTGGCGGCTACATCATCGAGATCGGGTTTCGCGAGGAGCCCGCATATCTCGAGGAGGCGAACGCCGTCGAGATTCGCATCCACGACCTCGATGGCGCGCCCGTGTCCAACGCCCACCAGACGCTCGATCTGCGGGTGAGCGCCCGCTTTCGCGAGCAGGTGCTGCCGCTGCGGCCCCTCGTCGGCGAGCCGGGCGCGTACGAGGCGCCGTTCATCCCGCCGTTCACCGGCGAGTACGACTTCATCCTCGGCGGCTCGATCGATGGCCAGCCGCTGAACGAGCTCGTCCGCACCGGCGACGGCGGCCTGCCCAGCATCGAGGCGCGCACGAGCAACGACTACAGCTCGCCCGGCGCGTATATCGCGTACGGGACACTGCTCGTCTACCTCATCGGGCTTGGCGGCGTCGCCTACTGGTTCTACGGACGAAGGCGGCATGGCGACGACATCGCCGCTGCCTGAGCTGCGCCGCGGGCATGCGACCGGCCGCCGCGTCCGCCGATGATCCGCCGCGCGTTCCTCGTGCCGCTCATCTTCTGGCTGCCGTTCCTCGCGTTCGTGCGCGTCGCCGTCGTCCCGCCCGAGTGGTGCGGCGATATCGACGCGGCGGAGGCGCGCGCCGCGGCCACTGCCTCCGCCGGCTGGATGCGGACAGCCATGCAGCCGAACGGCCGCTACGTCTACGAGTACAACGCCGCGACGGGAGCGCGTGTCGAACGACTACAACGTTGTCCGCCATGCCGGCGTCACGATGGCGCTGTACCAAGCGGCGGGGCGCTACGGCGATGCCGAGGCGCTCGCCGTCGCCGACCGCGCCACCGCGTGGATGCTCGACAACCTCGTCGAGGCCGACGGCTGGGTGGCGCTGGCCGCCCCCGCCGGCGCGCGCGCGCAGCTCGGGTCGAGTGCGCTCATGGCCGTGGCGCTCGCCGAGCGCCGTCTGGCGACCGGCGACGACCGCTACGACGACGTGATGCGCGGGCTCGGGCGCTTCATGGTCGCGATGCAGCGCGATGACGGCGGCTTCCACGTGGCCTGGTTGCCCGCATAGCGGCGAGCCGGACACCGTGGGCCGGTCGCGATACTATCCGGGCGAGGCGCTGTGGGCGCTGGCGCTCCTGCACGAGGCGTTCCCCGGCGAGGGCTGGGACGTGGCGGCCCGCGACGCGGCGCGCTTTCTGACGACACTGCGAGACGAGGTGGAGGACGTGCCCTTCCCGCCGCTCCCGGATCACTGGACCGCGTACGGGCTCGCCGAGATGGCGGAGTGGGGGCTTTCCGACGGCGAGATCGAGTACGCGCGCGGCATGGCGGAGCGGTTCTCGATGCTCATCCGCACCGAGGCGCAGCGCGAGGACAGTGGGCTCGGCACGATGGTGCGCGGGCGCAAGTCGCGCGCCGCCGGTGTCGGCACCTGGGCGGAGGGGATGTCGGCCATCTGGAGGCTGTCGTCGGCCGATGCGCGGCTCGCCGATATTCGCGGCGACGTCGAGGAGCGGCTCCGCTGCGTCGCCGGCATTCTCGCGGCGCGGCAGCGGACGGCCGCCGATGCGGCGTCATCGCCGCGGCCGGAGCTCGCCGAGGGGGCGTGGTTCCGCGACGACGTGACGCGGATGGACGACCAGCAGCACGCGATGTCGGGGCTCACGTACGCCGCGGACGCGTTCGACGGGCGCACCCGGCGCGAGCCCGGCGCGACGGTGGGGGTGGGCCCGTGAACGACGGGGCGCTCGCTTTCGTGGCGCTGTTCGCGGCATCGGCGCCGCTCGCCGGGCTCGGCGCGTTCGCCGCGTCTGCCGGTGGTGGCGGGGCGGCGGCGTGGCGCGCGGCCCTGCTGGCGGCGGCGATGAGCTTCGCCCTGTTCGCGCTCGCGCTGGCCCTGGGCGACGACGTGCTCGACGCGCTCGACATCTCGCCCGACAGCTTTCGGATCGCCGCGGGCATCCTGATGATGCCGCGCGCCACGCGCCTTCTCCGCACCGGCGACACGATGGCGCTGCCCGCTGCCCCGGCGGCGAGCGTCTGGCGGGCGGCGCTCGTGCCGGGGGCGATACCGCTGCTGATCGCGCCGTCGTCGCTGGCGGTGGCCGTCGCGCATCTCGATCGGGCGGGGGCCGGGATGACGCTCGCCGCCGCCGCGACGATCGCCGTTATCGCGGCGGCGGCGTTCGCGTTCGCGCCGCGGCTCGTGCGCTCGCCGGGGCCGTCGTGGCTGGGTGCGGGCGGCCGCGCGACGGGCGTGCTGCTCGTCATCGTCGCTGTCGAGATGATCGAGAGCGGTGTGCGCGGCGTGTAGGGCGGGTCGCTCAGCCGGGCTTGCGGCCGGTCACGATGGTGTAGGGTGAGCCGTCGCCGGCGACCACCCGGACATCGGCCAGACCGGCGTCACGCAGCCAGCCCGCCACCTCGGCCTCGGTGTAGGCCTCGCCCTCCGACCACAGAAACATCTCGATGCCGAAGAGCGCGCCGTAGACCGATGGCGTGCCTTCGCCGAGGAGCACGTCGAGGACGGCGAGCCTGCCGCCGGGCTCGAGCGCTTCGGCGGCGCGGCTGATGAGCCGCTGGTTCTTGGCGGCGGTCCAGTCGTGGACGATGTTGGCGAGGAGGACGGCATCGTGGCCGCGCGGCAGCGGGTCGGTGAAGAAGTCGGCGGCATGATAGCCGACGCGATCGGCTCCGGGACGCCCGGCGTTGAACGTGCGCGCGAGGCTCGTCATCTCCGGCAGATCGAGCACCGTCGCCCGCAGCTGCGGGTGGCGCTCGACGAGCGCGAAGCTGAACACGCCGGAGCTGCCGCCGAGGTCGAGCAGGCTGCGACACTCCGCGAACGGCAGGAGCTCCTGCGCGAGGCGCGCCGTGCCGAACCGATGCGCCTTGTCGCGAAGCGTCTCGAGATAGTCGAGCCGCGCTTCGTCACCTTCGGGCGCGGCGAACCGGCCCGCGCCGCCGCGCGCCAGCGACGCGCCGAGGTCGTTCCACATGCCGGCGAGCTGCTCGCCCGGGCCGTAGAGCCCGAGGTGGATGAGCTCGGCCAGCGGGGTCGCGCCCGGCACGACGAGCGGCTGCGCCAGCTCCGTCGTGGTGTACACGCCGTCCGGATCGCGCTCGGCGAGCCCCAGCGATTCGAGCGCGGTGAGCAGAAGGCGCGCGCCGCGTTCGTCCCACCCCAGTGCGCGCGCGAGCCCGGGCGCCGCCGCGCCGGGCGGCCGCAGGAGCGCGAGCACGCCGTGGCGCAGCGCTGTCTCCACGACGGCGGCCACGCGCCAGCCCGCGAGCATCTCGATGAGCCGTGCGTGGCGAGCGTCTGCCAACGGGGCGCGGTCTCCTTCGTGGGCTACGCGAGCGCGGCGACGATGGCGAGCGCTTCGTCGGCGTGCGCCGTCATGTTCCGCGGATCCTCATAGCGTCCGCGAATCACGCCGCCGCTATCGATGACGAACGTGATGCGCTTGTTGAGCTTGCGCTCGCCGTCGTAAGCGCCGTAGGCGCTGGCGGCCTGCGTGCTCGGGGAAGTCGCTGAGCAGCGGGAAGCGCAGCTCGAGCTTGCGCTCGAACTCGCCCGCGGCGGCGAAGGAATCGACGCTGACACCCAGAACCTGGGCGCCGGCCTTCGCAAACTCGTCGAGCTTGCTCTCGAAGGCCTGCAGCTCGATGCTTCAGCCGCCGGTGAACGCGAGGGGGTAGAACGCGAGGACCAGGTGCTTGCCCGGGTAGCTCTGCTGTGTCACTTCCTCGCGATCCTTGTTTCGCAGCACGAATGCGGGTGCGGGGTCGCCGACGTCTGCGGTCATGGGGCACCTCCGATCGGGGATGATAGCACCCTCGCGCGCGATGTGCGGGCGGCGGGCGAACGCTCGCGGGATCGCCGGGTGGCGGCTACGCCACGAGCATGTGGTTGTAGCACGCGACCCGGTGCGCTGGCTCGACTTCCTCGTCGCTGGGCATCGGGCCGGTGCGGCAGACGCTGAGCGCCTTGGGACAGCGCCCGAGGAAGGGGCACTGGTCGGGCGCGTCGATGAGGTCGGGCGGCTGCCCGGGGATGACGGGCAATCGTTCGCGAGTGAAGTCGGCGCGCGGCCGCGTGGCCAGAAGCGCCCAGGTGTAGGGGTGCCGCGGCTTGCCGAAGACGGTGTCGACATCGCCGTACTCGACGATGCGGCCGCCGTACATCACGGCGACGTCATCGGCGAGCTGCGCCGCCACGCCGAGGTCGTGGGTGATGAGCACGACCGCCGTGCCGTTATCGCTCAGCCGTCGCAGCTCCTGCAGGATCGCCGCCTGCACCGTGACATCGAGCGCCGAGGTGGGCTCGTCGGCGATGAGCACCTTGGGCCCGAGCGCCGTCGCGATCCCGATCATGACCCGCTGGGCCATGCCGCCCGAGAGGTGAAAGGGGTACTGCTTGACGATCTGCTCGGGCCGCGCAATGCCGAGCCCGGCGAGCACATCGATGGCTTGCTGGCGCGCCGCCTTCTTCGAGACATCGGTGTGGCTGGTGATGATCTCTTCGATCTGCTGGCCGATGGTGAGCACGGGGTTGAGCCCGCTCACCGGGTCCTGGAAGATCATCGAGACTTCGCTGCCGCGGATGTGGCGCAGCTCGCGTTCGGAGAGCGTCAGCAGGTCGCGGCCCTCGAGCCGGATGCGTCCGGCCTCGATCCGGCCCGGCCGCGGTACGAGGTTCAGCATCGAGAGGCCGACGGTTGTCTTTCCGGAGCCGCTTTCGCCGACGAGCACGAGTATCTTGCCGGGGTCGAGCCGGAAGCTGACGTCGGTGACGGCGCTGACGACGCCCTTCGGGGTCGGGAAGCGCGTCGTGAGGCGTTCGACTTCGAGGAGTGGCGGCACGGCAAGACTCCGGTGTCCCCGCCTTGGCCGGGACAGCGCACGTGTGGGTGCGCCGATTCTAGACCATGGGCCGTGCCGCGGCTACGGGCGCCGGTGCTAATCCATGCGGATAGTGCTGAGCACGCGGCCCTGGATCATCACGTCGCCCGGGTCGGCGAAGATGGGCTGCATCGTGGAGTTGGCCGGCTGGAGCCGGACGCGCCCGTTCTCGCGGTAGATCTTCTTGAGGGTGGTCTCTTCCTGGCTGCGCAGCCAGACGGCGGCCATGTCGCCGTCGTGGACGCTGTTCGTCGCTTCCATGATGACGATGTCGCCGTCGTTGATGAGGGCGTCGATCATCGAGGTGCCCTGGACGCGCAGCGCGAAGACGTTCGTCTTGCCGTGGGTCATCGCTTCCGTGACCTCGATCGTGTCCTCGATGTCGCTGCTCCAGCTATCGGCCGAGGGCACCGGGATCGGGATGCCGGCGGCGATCCGGCCGAGGAGCGGCACGGGCACGGTGCGCGGCCGCTCGCGGCGCTTGCCCGAAGGGTCGAGCAGCTCGATGGCGCGCGATACTTCGCGGTCGCGGCGGATGTACCCCATGCGCTCGAGCGCCTTCAGGTTGTAGTCGACCACCGAGGTCGAGCTGATCTCGCACCCCTGCTGGATATCGCGGATGCTGGGCGGGTAGTCCTTCTCGCGGCGGAAGCTCTCGATAAACTCAAGGATGGAGCGCTGTCGTCGTGAGGGTTGCGTCATCGCTGCCGCCTCCTGGCCGGTGGGCCGTTATGTTCCGTCCGGCCCGTGGTAGAAATTCTGTTCGGTCGGCATCAGTGTAGAACGTCCATTTCATTCCGTCAAGCATACGGACTCGCGACTCTGCTACTATGCTCGCGACGGCGGGCGGCGGCGCTTGCGGGAGGAGGCGGAGACATGCGGGTTGAGACGGGGTTCCGTGCGGGCGATCTGTCGATGGTGGCCGAGGAGGCGCGCCGCATCGAGCGGCTTGGCTTCGATGGCGCATCGGCGGCCGAGGTGCAGCACAACCCGATGCTGCCGCTCGTGCTTGCCGCCGAGCACACCGAGCGCATCTCGCTGGGCACGGCCGTGGCGATCGCGTTCGCGCGGAGCCCGATGGTCGTCGCCAACACGTTCTGGGACTCTGCAGGCCTACTCCCGCGGCCGGATGAATGTCGGCCTCGGCAGCCAGGTGAAGGGCCACAACGTCCGTCGCTTCAGCGTGCCGTGGAGCCCGCCCGCGCCGCGTTTGCGCGAGTACGTGCTCGCGCTGCGGGCGATCTGGGACTGCTGGCAGAACGGCACCCCGCTCGACTTTCGCGGCGAGCACTATCAGTTCACGCTGATGACACCGAACTTCAATCCGGGCCCCATCGATCACCCGCACATCCCGATCCGGCTCGCCGCCGTCGGCAAGACGATGGCGCGCGTCGCGGGCGAGGTCGCCGACGGCGTCCTCATCCACGGGCTGACGACGCGCGGCTACACGGCGGACGTGCTGCACCCGGCGATCGTCGAGGGGGCGCGTCGCACGGGGCGCTCGCTCGATCGGTTCGCGATGTACGGCGGCGGCTTCATCGTGGTTGGGCGCACGCAGGAGGAGGTGGAGCGGGCCCGCGAGGATGTGCGGCGTCAGGTCGCCTTCTACTCGTCGACGCGCACCTACAAGGCGGTGCTCGACCATCACGGCTGGGGCGATGTCTGCCTGAAGCTCAACCCGATGGCCGCCGAGGGCAGGTGGGCCGACATGGCCCGCGAGATCACCGACGACATGCTCGACGAGTTCGGCACGTTCGGCACCGCCGATGACATCGTGCCGAAGGTGCGCGCGCGCTACGAGGGCGTCGTCGACGCGATCAGCTTCAGTGTCGTGACACGCACGGCTGGCGATGAGGATCGGATCCGCGAGGTGGTGGCGGGCCTGCGCGCCATCCGCACTCGCGCCGAGGCCGCCCTCGCGGGCTGACCGGCGATGGCCGCCGCGCCGGCCTCGAGCGCGCCTGTCCGGAGGACGCGAATCGTGCGACCCGCTGGAGTTTTCGTCGCGCCCGCCGATGATGGATGTACGCGAACGTCGTCCGGATGCCGGTGTCGCGGCAAGTCCGGCCAGGGGGCTCCGAGTGATCCGCAAACGCCGCACATTCTCGCGCAGCCCGCAGCACGCCGGCGGCGCCGCCCCGGCGCTCTCGATCGTCGAGCCGGCGAGCGCGCCTCAGGCGCAACCTGCGTCGCCCGCGCCCCTGTCGTTCGGCAACCGGCCCGCGGCCGGGCGCAATCACGTGCTGTGGCTCGGGGCCACCACGGAGCCCGGCGATGTTGTGGTGATGGTCGAGCAGCTTACGGGTTACCGCGTTTCGAGGCTGTGGCGGCTGAGCCACGGCGGCTGGCAGGGGCATCTTCCGGGCGGTGAGTCGTCGATTCGCTTCGTCGATGCGCTCGATCAGCTCGTCGTCGTGCTCGCTGCCGCTTAGTCGCGGCGATCTTCGCCCGGCGGCGGCCCGTCCGATTCCGCCCGCTCCGGCTCTACATTCAGATCGACTTCGATGCGTGTGCTCAGCGTGCCGTAGAAGGGGCCGCCCGCGTAGTGCAGCGGCCGCAGCTCCGGGTCGTCGAGCTTCCACACGCCGTCGAAGGCGTCGGATTCGACAGACAGCGACGCGACCTCGCCGATGAACAGCGTGTGGTCGCCGATCTCCAGCGCGTCCTTCAGGCCGCACTCGATCCACGCGAGGCAATTGTCGAGCAGCGGCGCGTCGATCTTGCGGGCCTTCAGCGTGCGGAGGTTCGCCGACTCGATCTTGTTCATGTCGGCGCCGGAGACCATGCCGGTGTAGTGCACATGGCGCGCCAGCGAAGGCTTCGGCACGTTGATGGCGAACTGCTGGCTGCCCTTGATCATGTCGTAGGTGTGCCGCGACGGGTGGATGGCGATGCCGATGAGCGGCGGCTCCACCGAAAGCGGCGTGTGCCAGATGACGGGCGCGACATCCTCGCTCCCGTGGTAGGCAGTCGTCACCAGCACAACGATGCCGCCGCCAAGAACGCGGCGAGCCTCGGTTTCAGGGATGGTCAGGCGGGCCATGGATGGCCTCCCCTTCGATGCGAGTTGTCCGAGCAATGGTAGCGCGCCGGCGCCGCTTCGCGCCATGCTACCGCGGGCATTGCCATGCGCGCTATGATGGCGCGGAACGTGCGGGGGTCCGGCGGCGCGCCGCCATTGTGCTGGAGCAGGAGTATGCCTGGTTCCGCCGTCCGCCGAGCGGTGCCGGACGATCTCGCGGCCCTGACCGCCATCTACAATCACTGGGTGGTGACGAGCCCGGCGACGTTCGACACCGAGCCGTTCGCGATCGAATCGCGGCAGGCCTGGTTCGATGAGCACGACGATGCGTATCCGCTCTACGTCGCAGAGGACGCCGGCGATGTGCGTGGCTACGCCCACCTCTCCCGCTATCGGGTGCGGCCCGCCTATCGCCACACCGCCGAGGTCACGATCTACCTCCACGAGGCGGCGCGGGGCGCGGGCATCGGCACGGCGCTCTACGGTGTGCTGATTCCGGAGGCGCGGCGGCTCGGCTACCATGTCCTCCTCGCGGGGGTCACGGTTCCGAATCCCGCGTCGGCCGGTCTCCATCGCAGGTTCGGGTTCGTCAGCGTGGGTGTGATGCACGAGATCGGGTGGAAGTTCGACCGCTGGCACGATGTCGAGTGGTTCGAGCTGAGGCTCTGAGATGCCGGTGATGCGGATACCCGATCCCTCCGCCTTCGGCGAGCTCGGCATCGTGCGGCTCGACCACGTGTCGGTCGCCGTGCCCAGCGTCGAAGCGGCGCTGCCGCTGTTCACGGCGCTCTTCGGCATGACGGTCGCCGGGCCGATCGATGACCCCGCATCGGGGTTCCGCGGCGTCGAGCTGCGGCTGCCCACCGGTCAGCGCGCGGGATGGGAGCTGCTGGAGCCGGCATCCCCCGGGAGCTTCCTCGCCCGCTTCCTGGAGCAGCGCGGGCCGGGCGTCCATCACGTCACGTTCGAGGTCGCCGACACGGACGCGGCGGCCCGCGCGCTGCGGGAGCGCGGCATCGAGCCCTTCGGCGGCGTGCAGGTTCGCGGCGACTGGAAGGAGACGTTCATCCATCCGCGCGATGCGCATGGCGTCCTCATCCAGCTGTATCAGCTCGTCGAGCCGCAGGCGTGAGCTAGCGGCGCGGCCGAGCGACCGACGGGGCGAGCTCGTCGAGCTCGTCGGGGCTGCCCATCACGATGAGGCGATCGCCCGCGCGCAGCTCAGTGTCGCCGCGCGGCCCCACGGCGATCGAGCCGCCCTCGGCGGAGCGGATGCCGAGCACCACGATCGAGGTTCCGAGGCACGCCTGCTCGAGCGTCTGGGCGACGAGCGGCGATTCGGCGGCGACCTCGAGCTCGGCGAAGATGCGCTCGCCTCTGGTCGTCCGGCGAGGCGACGGTCTCCATGAAGTCGACGATGAGCGGCTGCAGCGCCGAGAGCGCCATCCGCCGGCCGCTGATCTTGTAGGGCGACACGACCTGATTGGCGCCCGCCTGGAGCATTTTGCGCTCCGATTGCCGCTGGCTGGCGCGCGCCACGATGACGAGCCCCGCGTTGAGCGCGCGCGCCGTCAGCGTGATGTACGTGTTCTGGGCGTCGCCGTTCGAGGCGGCGACGAGGCCGCGTGCGTGCACCACCCTCGCCCGTTCGAGAACGCGATCCTCGGTGGCGTCGCCCTCGACCACGAGCATGCCGTGGGCGCGGGCGACGGCGGCGCGATCGGGGTCGGTCTCGACGATGACGAAGGGTGCGCCGCGCGCCCGAAACTCGGCGGCGATCTCCTCGCCAACGCGGCCGAACCCGCAGAGGATGTAGTGGTCGCGGAGGTCTTCGATTCGCGAGGTCATTCGCCGCTCCTGTAGCGCTATCCGGATGGCGCCGCCCGTCGCCAGTTGCAGGATCGCCGTGAGTACGTAGAAGAAGGTGCCGACGCCCGCGAAAATGAGCACCGAAGCGAAGACGCGCCCGCCCGCATCGAGCGGGTGCAGCTCGTGGTAGCCGACGGTGCTGACGGTGATCACCGTCATGAACGCGGCGTCGCCCCAGGGGTAATCGGCGATGATGCGGAAGCCGAGCGTGCCCACGGTGAGCAGCAGCGCCAGCAGCGCTGGCCCCACGATGAAGACGTTGGTATACGCGCGACCGACCATCTGCCGGGCCGGCCTCCTCGCCTACGTGCCCCGGATGCTCTTGCTCTTCTGGGCCACGTAGTCGACGAGGATGTACTCGCCGAGCTGGTCGGGCGTGGTGTAGAAGACGCGGCCCTTGTTGATCTTCGCCACCTGGTTCACGAACTCCTTCAGGTAGTAGTTGCGGTCGAGCATGAAGGTGTTGATCGTGATGCCCTTCTGCGTGCAGCGCTTCACTTCCTTCAGCGTCTCGCGGATCGTGATCGGGCTGGGCGGATAGGCGAAGTAGCGAGCGGCCCGTTCTCGAGGTGCGCCGTCGGCTCGCCGTCGGTGATCATGATGATCTGGCGCGTGCCGCCCTTGTGCTTCGCCAGCAGCTTCTGCGCCATCATGAGGGCGTGGTGCATGTTCGTGCCGAGCACCGACTCGTCCCAGCGCACGTAGGGCAGCTGCTCGGCCTTCAGCTCGCGCGCGTAGGCGGAGAAGCCGATGATGTAGAGGCTGTCGCGCGAGAACTGCGATGCTGATCAGGTTGTTCAGCGCCATGCGCCACCTTCTTCGCCGCCTGGAAGCTGCCGCGCAGCGCCATCGACCACGACAGGTCGACCATCATCACGGTGTGCGTCTGCGTCAGCTGCTCCGCTGCGGTAGACCTCGAAGTCGTCCTGGCTGCAGCCGCACCGGCAGCCGGGCGCCCTCGCGCAGCATCGAGTTCATGATCGTGCTCTGCAGATGCAGGTGGAACGGGTCGCCGAACTCGTAGTCCTTCGTGTCGTCGGTGCGCTCGCCGCCGGTGCCGCGCGTCGCGCACCTCGTGCTTGCCCGGCGAGTCCTTCTTGAGCTGGGCGTAGATCTCGCCGAGCGCCTTCTGGCCGATCTTGCGGGTGCCGCGCGGCGTCAGCTCCCAGTTGTTGCCCTTCTTGCGGATGTAGCCGGCCTCCTCGAGGACTTCGAGGAACTGCTTGAGCTGGTCGAGCGTCTCCGCCGCTTCGTCGCCGAGCAGCTCGCGGAGCTTGTCGTCGTCGATGTCGTCGATGTCGCCGCCGTACTGGGTGCGCTCGAGCTGGCGTTCGAGCTCGTCGATGGCCTGCATCTGGTCCATGAGCTGCATCGCTGCGCTGCAGGTCGATCTCTTCGTCGCCGCGGAAGGGGTACTGGTTGCGCATGTCGCGCATCGGGTAGAGGTACTCGAGGTTCGGCGGCGAGCTCGGCGAGCTCCGCTGCAGCTCGCGGGTCGCCGATCTTGTCCGTGAGCAGGTCCTGGAGCTGCTGGCGCATGTCGCCCGGCAGGCTAGTCGAGCAGGCTCTGCATCTGCGCCGATCTGGTGCTGCATCTGCGCGACCAGCTCGTCGAGGATCTGGGGCGGGTTGTCGCCGAAGAGGTCGCCGTACTTGTCCATGAAGCCGTCGAAGTCCGGCTCGCCGCCGGCCATCTTGTCCTGAGCATCTGGTTGAGGTCGCGGACCATCTCCTTCATGCGCTGCATGTCTTCGGGCGACATGTTGGCGATCTGGCTGCTACAGGTCCTTGAAGAAGGTCTCCATCATCGCCTTCTTCAGCGATTCCATGAGCTCCTGGAACTCGTGCTGCGCCTCCGGGTCCATGAACTCGTAGTTCTGCAGCTCCTTCATCTGCGCCCGCCGAGGTCGTTCGGGCAGGTTCTCGAGGAAGTTGCGCTTGCGCTCGGCGATGTTGCTGCAGCATGTCGGCGAACTCGTCTTGGCCGGACTCGCCCTGGCCGGACTCGCCGCTGCCCTTGCGATGACGGCGCGCCGCCCGGCTGCCCGCTTCCGCGCGAGCCCTGCTGGCCGCTCTGCGCGCCTTCGGGCGAGTCGCCCTGCTGCGCCTTCGCCCTGCTCGGCGGCGGGCGTTGCGCCCGCTGCTTCGAGTGCTTCGCGGATGGCGCGCTGCATGGCGTCGCGATCCTGTTCGAGGGCGTGGCCGGCGGGGCCGTCGTAGTCCTTCGTGTCGGGGCCGCCGCTGTCGCCGGGGTTCTCCATCCGGCGATCGAGGGTGTCGCGCTCCGTTCGAGGATCTTCTCGAGCTTCTTCTGGATGTCGTCGAAGGCGGAGCTGAGGTTGAAGCGATCGAGCTGCTGGCGGCGCTGCTGGCGCAGCTGCTGGAGGAGATCGCGCAGGCCCTGCATGCGCTGGCCCTGGGGGTCGCGCATGCCGCGCTGCAGCAGGTTGCGCAGGGCGTGCTGCAGGTCGCCGAAGTTCATCAGGTCGTCGGTCAGCGTTCTCGAGGATGTCATCGGGATCGAGGCCCGGCAGGATCTCCTGGGTGCCGTCCCATTCGGAGTAGCGGAACCGAGACCATGGTCTACCCCGCCGGGGATACTGGGGCTAGCCCGGTACTGCGCCCGCCGACGCGGTCCTTGTTCAGCCGCTTGTTGAGGTGCAGGCCTTCGAGCACGAACTCGACGGCGGCGGCGATCTGGCGGCGCGCTTGCCGCCGGGCTCGATCTTCGTCGACGGCGTCGTTCAGGCCCTCGACCTCGCTGTCAGATGCGCATCGTAGTGCGTCGGACGGCATCATGTCGCCGACTTCGGCCGTGAAGCCGGCCTTGAAGTGCGTCACGATCGTCTCGAGGTCGGCGACGTTGAAGTAGCGGTTGAACACGGCGACGACGGCGCCCTGGATCAGCTTCTCGATGATCTGCTCTTCGCTTGCCGTCTTCGACGGTCTCGAACTCGACCTTGCCGGTGATCGCCGGGATCACGTACGGCAGGTCGCTGACGCGCGGCACGACCTCGTTCTCGCCGAGGCGGATGGCGCGGCGCAGGGCGTTCGCCAGCAGGCTCTCGTAGTTGGCGATGGAGGCGCGGACGCGAGACGCCGGAGCGCTGGTTGACGTCGGGGCTGCGGCGCGCGAGCCGGCGTGATCTCGGCGACGATCTCCTTCATGTAGTGCGGCACGATCGACCGTGTAGTCGTCGTCGGCGAACGGCGTGCGCTCCTGCTCCATGATGTCGATCTCGTGCTCGATGGTGCGCGGGTAGTGCGTGCGGATCTGGGCGCCGTAGCGGTCCTTCAGCGGCGTGATGATGCGGCCGCGGTTCGTGTAGTCCTCCGGGTTGGCGCGAAGCGACGACGAAGATGTCGAGCGGCAGCCGGATGCGGTAGCCGCGAATCTGGACGTCGCGCTCTTCCATGATGTTGAGGAGGCCGACCTGGATGCGCTCGGCAAGGTCGGGCAGCTCGTTGATGCAGAAGATGCCGCGGTTCGTGCGCGGGATGAGGCCGTAGTGGATCGTCAGCTCGTCGGAGAGGTAGCGGCCCTCGGCGACCTTGATCGGGTCGACCTCGCCGATCAGGTCGGCGATGGTGATGTCGGGCGTCGCCAGCTTCTCGCCGTAGCGCCGGTCGCGCGCGATCCACTCGATCGCGGTGTCGTCGCCGTGCTTCAGCGACCTGCTCGCGCCCGTACGCGGAGATCGGGTCGAACGGGTCGTCGTTGATCTCGCGAGCCGGCGATCACGGGCATTTCGTCGTCGAGCAGGTGAGACGAGGGCGCGGATGATGCGCGACTTCGCCTGGCCGCGCTCGCCGAGGAAGATGATGTCCTGGCCGGAGAGGATGGCGTTCTCGATGGCGGGGATGACCGTCTCTTCGTAGCCGATGATGCCGGGGAAGAGCGTCTCGTTGGCGCGCATCTTCGCGATGAGGTTCTTGCGCATCTCGTCCTTGACGGGCAGAACCTGGTATCCCGATTCGCGCAGTTCACCGAGGGTGTGGGGCTTACGTGTCACGTCGAGCCTCCTTTCGTCGTGCGGCGGACGTTCGTGCCGCGGGGCCCGATGTTCGCCGGGCCGTTCCTTCGTTCGCCGTCGCGGCGCCGGGGAGCGCACCGCCCTCTGCTGCCCCGGCCCGGTTCGCCGGGCGGCGTCGTCGACGCAGGACGAAGGCGAGAGGTGGGTGGGAGGATCGCCCCGGTTCGCGGAGTCTCTCCGGTGATCATACTCCGCAACGATTGGCTGTCAACCCAAGCCCCTTCGCGGTGGCTGGCCGCGCGGCGTCCGCGGGGGTTGTCAAGTTGCGCTGCTGGCTCGATGATAGCGCCCATTCGGATGGGAGGTGGCGGCCCCGATGAGCGATGTCCATGTCCGCGACTTCGAGCCCGCCGACCTCGGGCCGCTCGGCGATGTCGTGTACGAGGCGTTCCGCGGCGTCGCGGAGGCGCACGGCTTCCGCCCGGCCTTCGGCTCGCCCGACCAGGCGCGGCTGCTGCTGAACACGTTTCACGCCACGGAGCTGGCGACGATGGTCACCGCTGTCGACGCCTCCGGAATCGCGGGGTCGGCGAGCATGAACATCCGTGGCGAGGCCGCCGGCATCGGGCCGGTCGCCGTCGGGCCGCGGGCGCAGACGGGCGGTATCGGCCGCGCGATGATGGTCGAGCTGCTGCGGCGGGCCGACGCGGAAGGCGTCCGGTCGGTCTGTCTGACGCAGGCGACGTACAACGTCGTCTCGTTCTCGCTGTACAGCAAGCTCGGGTTCGTGGTGCGCGATATGCACGCGCACATCGAGGGCAGGCTCGATGCGCCCGAGATCGACACCACCGGCGTCCGCGAGATGGCGGCCGAGGACGTGGCTGCCGCGTCGGCGCTTGATGCGCGTCTCACCGGCTTCCGGCGCGAGCCCGACTTCGCGCTGCTGCGGAGCATCGGGCCGGGCTGGGTGTTGGAGCGCGACGGCGTGCTTCGCGGTTACCTGCTGACGCTCGATGCGGGGCACATCCACCTGGGGCCGGCGGGCGCGGAGGACGACGAGGCGCTGATGGCGCTGATCGCGGCGGCGGCGCGGGCGCTGCCGGGCGCGACGCTGGGCGCAAATGTCGTCGTGTCGCAGCCGCGCCTGCTGCGCTGGCTGCTGGAGTGCGGGCTGCAGGTCGCCGACATCGGCAGCTACATGGTGCGCGGCGACTACACCGCCCCGAAGGGACGCCATCTGCGGGGGCTCGGCTTCCCGGAGGGGCTCTAGTTCAGGGCTTGGGGTGGTGGGCGAAGAAGTCCCACATGGCGTCGGTGGCGGAGAGCTCGAGGGTGGGCAGGTCGCCGCCGGGGCCGCCCCGCTCGCCTCCCGGCCAGGCATGGCCTCCGCCGGCGACGATGTAGAGGGTGACACCGCGCCCGGCACGACAATCCCCATACGTCTCCGTGGTGATGGCGTCGGCCGTCTCGCGCTCCGGGGTCGGTGAGCAGCCGTTGTGCTTGGTCCAGAAGTCCATGGCGTAGGCCACCGAGCGGTCGATGCGCGGGGTCGGATCCAGGCGTGTACGTGGTGCGCCTCCACCGAACAGAACGTTCATGTCGGCGGTGCCGTGGAAGGCGACGACACTGACCGGGGTCGCCGGAGCGCAGCGCTCGACATTGTGCGCGCCCGCGACCGGCCCGACCGCGGCGATGAGGCCGGACAGCTCGCAGGCGAGGCGATAGCTCATCATGCCGCCGTTCGACATGCCGGTCGCGAAGATGCGCCGCCCGTCGATCCGGTACGACGCCTTCATCTCCTCGATCAGCTGCCGGATGAAGCCGACATCGTCGATGCCCTGGTCGCGAGCGTAGGCGCAGCAGTTGCCGGCGTTCCAGGTGAGGAGCCGATCCTGCAGGCGGCCCGAGCCGTTCGGGTAGACGGCAATGAACCCTTCCTCGTCGGCCTTGTCGCTGAAGCCAGTCATACGGACGGCGCTCGCGGCGTTGCCTCCGCCTCCGTGAAGAACGATGACGAGCGGCACGGCGGTGCGGCCATCGTACGAAGCGGGGACGTGGACGAGGTAGCGTCGCTCGCGCCCGCCGGAAGAGAGCGATCGCCATTCGTCGCCCGCGACGATCTGGGCGGCGCTGGCGGGGCTCGTGGCGTCGCCGGTGTCGTCGTTGCCGCAGGCGAAGGCCGCGAGCACGCCCAGCAGGAGGGCGCTCGCCCACAGCCGCGCCCGATCTGCCTTCATCGCCCGGGCTCCTGTGCGCACGGCTGCTCCGCTGTCGTCAGTACGCGCCTTGCCGCTCGAAGATGGCGCGGGGGTTCTCGATGGTGAGCTGCTGTATCTGCTCCGCCGTGACGCCCTCGGCCCGCAGCGCCGGGAGCACGTCGTCGGAGATGTGGCGGAAGTTCCACTGCGGCACCATCTGCTCGATCATGCCTTCGGGGAACCAGTCGATGCGGCAGCAGGCGTCGTGCGCGAGCACCATCCGGCCGGCGTAACCCCGGCGACAGAGCTCCGCCACAACGCTGACGCGCTTCTCCATCGAGAGCATCTGGTTGAGGCCGAAGCGGTCCATGCCGATGAAGCTGCCCCGCTTCAGAATCGATTCGAGGTACTCGAGGTCCTCGGTGTCGCCGCTGTGTCCGATAACCACGCGGGTCAGGTCGACGCCCTCCTCGGCGAACACGTCCTGCTGCAGCAGACCCGTCCGGTGGGCGACGCTCGTGTGGGTCGAGATCGGCACGCCCGTGGCGCGGTGGAGGCGGGCCGCGAGCTGCAGCGTCTTGCGGTTGATGTCGGTGACTCCGAGGTGATCGGTCGCGGCCTTGATGATGCCCGCCTTCGAGCTCGTGCCTTCGATGCCGTCGGTGATGTCGCGGATGAAGAACTCGAACAGCTGATCCGCCGTCCAGCCCTGCAGCCACGGCTCCTCGAGCCAGTACAGCCCCGTGGCGGCGATGATCTGGATCTCGGCCTTCTCCGCCACCTCGCGGATGAGGTTGATGTCGCGGCCGAGGTTGATGGGCGTCAGGTCGACGAGCGTGCCGACGCCGCGTTCCTTCGCGCTCCGCGCCTCGGCGACGGCGTGCTTCACGTGCGCGGCGCGGTCGATCCAGCGCTCGCCGAAGGCGTGCCGCATCGCCCAGTTCGCCGTGAGGATGTGCTCGTGCATGAGCGTGAAGCCGAGGCTCGCGGTGTCGATCGGCCCGGTGACGGTGTTGATCGTGGCCATGGTGCGCTCCCCCTCAGTACAGCCCCTTGTCGCGGAACCGGGCGATGTCGTCCCACGTATAGCCCGCCTCCTGCAGCACCTGCTCCGTATCGGCCCCGAGCTGCGGCTCCGCACCCGCCGGCGTCAGCGGCGTGCCATCGACCCGGAAGGGCGACCCGACGATCCGCACCGTGCCGAGCGCCGGATGCTCGAGCGCGGCAACGTAGCCGTTCTCCAGCGCCTGCGGGTTGTTCGCGAGGTCCTCGTAGCGGGTCACGGGCGCGTAGATGAGGTCCTCCTGCGCCAGCATCGCGATCCATTCGGCGGTCGGTCGGCCGGAGAACAGCGGGTCGAGCACTTCGTAGAGCGCCGCGAGATTGGCGCTGCGAGTCTGGCCATCGGCGAAGCGCGCGTCCTGCTCCAGCCGCTCGATGCCCATGATGCGGCAGAAGGCGGGCCAGCGGTCGTCGCCGACGCCGCCAACCACGAGGTGGCCGTCGGCTGTCTCGAAGACGCGCCAGATCGTTGGAAGCAGGGCGTGGCCGCGGCCGGAGCGGCGTTGCGGCTCGCCGGTGAGCAGCGTGTGCGTTATCTCCCACGCCTGCATGGCGAGCTGCGAGCCGAACAGCGACACGTCGACGCGGCCGCCCTGGCCCGTGATGCCGCGCCGTGCCAGCAGCGTGACGACGCCGAGCGCGAAGTTCACCGCGCCGACGTGGTCGGCGATAGCGGCGCCCGCGGGCACCGGTGGGCCGCCGTCGTCGCCGGTGGCGGCGATAATGCCGCCCTGCGCCTGTGCGGCGATGTCGAACGACGGGCGGCCGGCGTCGGGGCCGGTCGCGCCCCAGCCCGAGGCTGCGCCGTAGATGAGCCGCGGGTTGTGCACGGCGAGGTCGTCGTAGCCGAGGCCGAGGCGCTCCATGACGCCGGGGCGGAAGTTGTGCATCACGATGTCGACGCTTGGCACGATGCGCGCCACGACCTCGCGCGCGAGCGGGTTCTGGAGATCGAGGGTGATGCTGCGCTTGCCCCGGTCGTGCGCGACGAAGTACGGGCTCACCATCGCGCCCGGTTCGCCGAAGAGGCCGATGTAGCGGCTGAAGTCGCCGAATCCGGGCCGCTCGACCTTGATGATCTCGGCACCGAGGTCGGAGAGGATGACGGTCGCGTAGCCGCCCTGCTGGAATATCGTGAAGTCGAGGACGCGAATGCCTTCGAGCGGTCGATCCACACGCTTCTCCCCCGCATACGCCCTGGTCTCGCGGCTTCCGCGGCACGTCTGGCGAGCAGGCGCAGTCTAGCGCCGCCGCCGCCGTTCCACAAGCGTGTTGCCGTATCGCGGGCCGCCAGCTTGGCTGCATGCGGTACAGTAGCGGCACTATGAGCGCCGAAGGTGACAACGACCCGCGCGGCGCCCGCCTCGGGCCGATACCGTGGGTTCGCGTCGGGGTGGAGGCGACGCTAGGCGTGGGCGCGGCCCTGGCGTACTTCGCCGTGCGCAGCCTCACCGAGGGGAGCCGCTCTGCCGCGATCGAGAACGCGCGCCATGTCATCGACGCCTCGAAGACGCTCGGCATCTGGTGGGAGCTCGAGTGGCAGAAGGCGGTGGTCGACGAGCCCTGGCTCATCGACTTCTGGAACGACATCTACATTTACGGACACTGGCCGTTCCTGATCGCGATCGGGGTGCTGACGGTCGTGTACCGGCCGGCGAGCTACCCGCTGTACCGTAACGCGTTCCTGCTCTCGGGGGCCATCGGGCTGATCGTGTTCGCGACATTCCCCGTTGCGCCGCCGCGTCTTGTGCCGGAGCTCGGCCTTGTCGATACGGTCACCGAGGAATCGGAGGCCTACCGCGTTCTTCAGCCGCCGGCGTTCACGAACCAGTACGCCGCGATCCCGAGCCTGCATTTCGGATGGAATCTGCTCGCGGGCTACGCGCTGGCGAGGGGCGCGCCCCACATCGCGCTCCGCGTCGCGGGCGCGCTGACGCCGGTGCTCATGTTCTTCGCGGTCGTGCTCACGGCGAATCACTTCATCATCGATGCCGTCGCGGGCGCCGCCGTGGCGTTCCTCGGGCTGTTTCTCGCCGTGAGGCTGCGCGCATTGCTCTCGCGGTGGGCCGATCGAATGCCTGTCGAGGGGTTGTATTAGGGGCGTCGTCGCGGCTGCCGCCGGGCGTGCTTCAGCGGGGGGCCAGCTCCTCCGGCAGGGCGAAGACCTGTGTCTCTTCGGCCACGGCCACTTCCTCGATCTCCACGCCGCCGCGCTCCTGAAGGAAGTCGATGACGCGGTCGAGGAGGACATCGGGCACCGACGCGCCCGCCGTCAGGCCGATGGTCGTGACGCCGGCGAGCCATTCCTCGCGGATTTCGGTGGCGTCGTCGATGCGGAAGGCGCGGGCGCCTGCGGCCTCGGCCACCTCGCGCAGCCGGTTGCTGTTGGAGCTGTTCTCGGAGCCGACGACGAGCACGAGGCCGGCGCGCTCGGCGATGGCGCGCACCGCATTCTGGCGGTTCTCGGTGGCGTAGCAGATGTCGTTACGGATTTCGGCGGTGGGGAGC
This sequence comes from uncultured Chloroflexia bacterium, assembly GCA_963702115.1. Classification (GTDB taxonomy): domain Bacteria; phylum Chloroflexota; class Dehalococcoidia; order SHXV01; family SHXV01. The sequence continues at coordinate 2,028,766 of OY969711.1, read as the reverse complement.
CGCTCGCGCAGCGCCGCGATGACATCGCGCGTGTCGTCGACGGAGAGTGTCGTTTGTGTCACGACGAAGACCCGATCGGGGTCGCGCGGCCGGAGCGCTGCAACGTCGCCCGGCGAATCGACGACGGTGGTGCGGTCGGGCGCTTCGCCGCGTGTGCCTTCCACCTCCTCGTGATCCTCGTGGCCGATGAGGACGACGTCGTAGCCATCGCGCGCGGCCTTCTTCGCCTCCAGATGAACCTTCGTGACGAGGGGGCAGGTGGCGTCGACGACGCGCAGGCGACGCGCATCGGCGAGCTCGCGCACCTGCGGCGACACTCCGTGGGCGCTGAAGACGAGTCGTGCGCCCACGGGCACCTCGTCGATGCTGTTCACGAAGATCGCGCCACGCCGCTCGAAGTCTTTCACGACGTAGCGGTTGTGCACGATCTCGTGAAAGCAGTAGATGGGGGGCGGCTCACGTCGCAGCAGCTCGTCGAGGATGTCGTAGGCGCGCACCACACCCGCGCAAAACCCGCGGGGTGCGGCCATCAGCAGCTTGCGTGGGGGCATCGGGTGCGCTCCTGTCGCGGCCGGTAGCGGCCGCCCGGCCATTATAGCGCGGCGTCGAGCTCCGCCCGGCAGGCCGCGACGGCCTCGGCGATCGGCACGAGACGGCTCTCGGTGGCGCGCCGGGCTCGCAGCTCGACAACGCCCTGATCGAGATTGCGCGGGCTTACCGTCGCGCGCAGGGGCATGCCGAGCAGGTCGGCGTCGTTGAACTTCACGCCCGGCGACTCGGTGCGATCGTCGAGAAGGACGCGCATGCCCGCGCCCGCGAGGTCGCCGGCGAGCCGCTCCGCCGCTTCGGCGATGCCGGGCTTGTCGAGGTTGAGCGCGGCGATGTGGACGTCGTAGGGCGCGAGCTCGCGCGGCCAGAGAATGCCGCGCTCGTCGTGGTTGGCCTCGATGACGCCCGCGAGCAGCCGCTCGACGCCGATGCCGTACGACCCCATGACGGCGGGCCGCTGCTGACCCTCGGCGTCGAGGAAGAGCGCGCCCAGCACTTCGCTGTACTTCGTGCCGAGCTGGAAGATGTGCCCCATCTCGATGGCGCGGTGCTCGCCGAGGCGCGCGTCGCAGCGCGAACAGGGGTCGCCCTCGCGCGCCAGCGCGATGTCGGCGACGACATCGGCGCGCCAGTCGCGCTCGTGGTTCACGTGACGCAGGTGCACGCCGGGCTTGTTCGCGCCGGCCACGAGGTTGGGCGAGGTCGTGGCGGAGATGTCGGCGACGACGCGCATGTTCGCGATGCCGACCGGCGAGGCCGACCCCGCGACGAGCCCCGCCGCGCGCACTTCGTCGGCGGTCATCGGCCGGAGCTGCCGCGCGCCGAGCTCCGTCGCCAGCTTCGTCTCGTTCACCGCGAGGTCGCCCCGGATGGCGACGAACACGGGTGCGCCGTCGGCGGCGTAGAACACGGCCTTCAGCGTCGCCTCGGGCCCGATGTCGAGGAAGCGCGCGAGGTCATCGATCGTGTGCTGGCCGGGCGTCGCCACCTCTTCGAGCGGCAGCGGCGACGCGGCGGAAGGCGGGTCGCGGCGGATGCCGGCGCGCTCGGCGTTCGCGGCGTAACCGCAGCCGTCGCAGGTGATGACGGTGTCTTCGCCGATGCTGGTGAGCAGCATGAACTCCTGCGACACGGCGCCGCCCATCGAGCCGGAGTGGGCCTCGACGCCGGCTACGGGCACGCCGCAGCGTTCGAAGATGCGACGATAGGCGCGGTCCATGGCGGCGTAGCTCTCTGCCAGCCCGGCCTCGTCGATATCGAACGAGTACAGGTCTTTCATGATGAACTGCCGCAGCCGGATCAGGCCGCCCCGGGGACGGGGCTCATCGCGAAATTTCGTCTGGATCTGGTAGATGCGCATCGGCAGGTCGCGATAGCTCTGGAGCTGGCGGCGCATCAGCTCGGTGAACGTCTCCTCGTGGGTCGGGCCGAGCACGAGCTCGCGGCCGCGGCGGTCCTTGGTGACGAGAAGGATGTCGTCGAGTGTCTCGCGCCGTCCGCTGGCCTGCCAGAGCTCGACCGGGGTGAGCATGGGCAGCATGATCTCCTGGCCGCCTTCGCTGTCCATCTCCTCGCGGATGATCTGCTCGATCCGGCGAATGACGATCCAGCCGAGGGGGAGGTAGGCGTAGATGCCGCTGGCGACCTGCTCGGCGAGCCGCGCCCGCAGCACGAGCTGATGGCTCGCCGATTCGGCCTCGGCGGGCGCCTGGCGCAGCGTCTTGCCGAAGAACCGCGAGAGACGTGTGATCACGATGGGCGAACCTCGTAGCTGTAGGGTCGCCATCGAGTATAGGCGAGCGGTCGCGTGCGGGCCAGCGCGTCAGGCGGCGGTCGTTCGTGTGGGCGCGCCGCCGGGGTGTGTCTGCGGTTCGTGCGCCGCGACGCGGTTGCGCCCGGCCTTCTTGGCGCGGTAGAGCGCGGCGTCGGCGTACGTGAGTTGCTCGTCCAGCGGCCGGTCGGTGGTGTACGGCCCGACCCCGATGCTCAACGTCGCGCCCAGCTCCTCGGCGACAGCGCCGCGGATCTGTTCGGCGATGGACAGCGCATTGATGCGGTCGCATCCCGGGAGCGAGACGACGAACTCGTCGCCGCCGTAGCGGAACACCTGGTCGGCCTCGCGCAGGTTCTCCGTGAGGAGGCGCGCCACGTCGACGAGCAGCTGATCGCCGGCGAGGTGGCCGCGAACGTCGTTCCAGAGCTTGAAGTTATCGAGGTCGATCATGAGGAGGGCGCCCGTAACCGGCGCGTGCCGCGGCTCGAATGCCTCGCGCAGCTGGAGCCGATTGGCAATGCCGGTGAGCGCGTCGCGGCGGGCCAGGGTCGAGATCTTCGCCCGGAGCAGCTGCTCGCTGCGTCCCATGGCGATGACGTACACGCCAAGCGTAGCGAGGAAGGCGGCGATCATCACGATGTCGACGAGGCCGTTGGTGTGCTCGGACCGTGCCAGGATGAACCATGCGGAAGCGCCCAACGCGAGCATAGTCCAGGCGATGAGGAGCTGCGCGGCGCGTGGCCCCAGCGTGGTCGCACCCCCCACCACGCCCACCAGGAACACGACCCAGAGCGGATGCAGGAGTTCCGATTGCGCCCCGTACGCCAGGGCGACGCAGACGGTGTCGCCGAATGGAACGACGGGGGCCAGCGCGCCGGACGGGTGGGCATACTGGTACTGGTAGACCAGCCCGTAGATCGCGATCGCCGTTGCGGTTATCGCTACCCAGACCGGATTGGCGTCGACGGCGCCCACCGCGGCGAATGCCGGATACATGACGACGAGCGCCCACCGAGCGTACATGACGATCCGCTCGACAGGCTGTGTGCCCGTCGGCGGAACAACGAAGCTGCGCAGCGTGCGCTTCATCCGACCCCCCGGACGCTGAGCGCCCTACTCTTGGAGAATCGGCCGGGAAGAAGGAGTCTTCAGCGGGGGGTGTCCCTGCGAACGGCTCGGCGAACCCCTCATCCCTCGTCTTGGATTAGACGACACCGAGCCGGCGGAGGAAGGGGATCGCCGCGGCGACGGCGTCGTCGGGCTGCTGCTGGTTGATCTCGAACGTGCGGATCGCGGCATCCGGCAGGCCTTCGGCGACGTAGCCCCAGTCGATATCGCCGCAGCCCGGCGCGCGGTGGTCGACGATGCCCGCGACATCGTGGAGGTGGGCGCCGATGCAGCGGGAGCCGAGCTCCGTGAGCCAGCGGCGCAGCGGCACGAGCCCGAGACGATGCTGTATCTCGGCGTGGCCGGTGTCGTGCCAGTACCCGGCGACTTCGGTGGGATAGCCGGTCAGCAGCAGCGCCGCTTCGCCGGGGTCGGGCAGCTCGTAGTAGTGGAGCCGGTTCTCGAGCCCGATGGCGACGCCGCGACGCTGCGCGTGTCCGGCGAGGTCCGTCAGGCTGCGCTGCGCCTGCGCGAAGGCGGCCGCCTGGCCATCGGCCCGCAGCCGCACCAGCGTGTCGCGTGCCGTGTCGACGGCGGCGCGGCGCAGCGCCTTCGGTCACGAGCCGCTTCAGCTTCGTCTCGGCCGCGACGGTTTCGCCGAGAATGCCGCCGAGGTGGACGACGATGGCGCGCGCGCCCAGGCTCGCTGCTTCGTCGAGCGTGCGTTTGGTGTGGGCGACGGCCTGCAGGCGCTCGTCGTCGTCGAGAGCGGCGAGATTCAGGTCGAAGTTGCGGCGGCCGTGGACATCGACGTGGGGCGCGGGGGCGTGCAGGCTCGTAATGCCGATGCCGCTCCGGCGCAGCTCAGCGATGCCCTGTTCGCGCACGATGTAGCTGATCTCGACATGGCTGTAGCCGAGCTCGCGCGCCCGGGCGGCGAAGTCGGCGAGGTTCGGCGAAGCGGGGCTGCTGCGACCACATCGTCGAGAGCGCGAGCGGCCGTCCGCTCGCGGTCACGACCGTCGGGCGGTGCGGCCGGCGGGGGAGCTGCTCGACATGACGGGGATGACGAGCGCGTCGCTCGGGCGCGGCGGCGCTTCCTCGCCCGACATCTCGGCGATCACCCGCTCGCCTTCCTCGATGAGCGCGTCGAAGAACTCGCCCTCGTCCACCGTCCGGATGACCTCGCCGTGGCGGAAGATGACGCCGCGACCCTTGCCGCCGGCGATGCCGATGTCGGCCTCCTTCGCCTCGCCGGGGCCGTTGACGACGCAGCCCATGACGGCGACGGTGATCGGGTAGCCGCGCTTCGTGAAGTACTCCTCGACCCGGTTGGCGAGCGGGATGAGCTCGATCTCGATCCGGCCGCAGGTGGGGCAGGCGACGATGGTCGGCCCGTGCTGGCGGATGTTCAGCGTCGCGAGGATGTCCCAGCAGACGGGCACCTCGTCCTTCGGGTCGGCGGCCAGCGAGACGCGGATCGTGTCGCCGATGCCCTCGGCGAGCAGCATGCCGATGCCGATGGCGCTGCGCACGGAGCCGGCGCGCGGCGTCCCCGCCTCGGTGACGCCGAGGTGCAGCGGATATGGCACCTGCGGCGCGAGCGTGCGGTAGGCGCGCACCATCGTCGGCACGTCGAACGCCTTCAGCGATATCTTGATGTTGTCGAAGTCCCATCTCCTCGAGCACGTTGATCTCCCAGAGGGCGGCATCGACCATGCGCTGCCACGTGGGGGGCGGCAGCTCGCCGTCGGCCAGCGCCGGGATGGGCGGCAGCGAGCCCGCGTTCACGCCGATCCGGATCGAGATGCCGCGCTCCTGCGCCGCGCGCACCACCTCGCGCACCTTGCCGGCGTCGCGGATGTTGCCGGGGTTGAGCCGCAGCCCGTGGAAGCCGCCCTTGATCGATTCGAGGGCGAGCCGGTAGTCGAAGTGGATGTCGGCGATGAGCGGCACGGGCGTCTGCGCGACGATCTCCGGTACGGCGGCGGCGGCGGCCTTGTCGGGCACGGCGACCCGCACGATCTCGCAGCCGAGCTCCGCCAGCTCGTGAATCTGGCGGATGGTGCCGGCGACATCGGCGGTGTCGGTGTTCGTCATCGACTGGACGCGAACGGGGGCGTCGCCGCCGACCTGCACGTCGCCGACCTGCACGGGCTTCGAGGCGCGACGGCTCATTGTCAGTGGCTCATCCATTGGGGCGTGGCTCCCATTCTGTCGGTGATGACGTTGGTGGTGTGTATCGTACCGCACGGTCTGGCGCTGGTGCGAGGCGGCGCTATTCGATGAAGTTGTCGCCAAGCTGGTTTGCACGTGACGTGCAGGCGTTATCGCCGTCGCGGACGTACCTCGACTCCATCGGCGGGGAATCGCGCGTCCAGCGAATACACGACGCGTAGGCCCGACGAGTGCGCCGCTGCCCACACCATGGCATCGGCGAACGATACGCGACCTGATGGACGGCAGAGGAGCAGGGCGAGGAGCACAACGTCCTTCTCCAAACCCAACGCCCGAATGTTCCGCTTCTGCACAAAGGCGACCAGGTGGTCGACCACCACCTCTCGCGCAACCTTGTACACCGATGTCAGGACGTATGCCGTCTCCGCCAGCACGACATCCGTCACCACGAGGTCTGTTTCCACATCGATGACGCGCGCAGCCCGTTCCGCCAGTTCCGGAGAGTCGCCGGTGAGGTAACGAACCACGATGCTCGTGTCGAGCAGCCCGCTCACGATGGCTGGTTGGCGGTCGCGGCCCGTTCTTGTTCCGCTGTTGTCCACGCCGACGCGCGGGCCTGCTCCCATGCTCCGGGGGCGACCCGGGCGCCGATGTGCGGGGCGAGGCTGCCCTTCAGCGACTCCTCGTGCTCGGGCGGCACGAACGACACTTCGAGGTGATCGCCGACAAGGCGCTGCAACGCCCTCCATCCGGGCCCAACGCCGAGACGATCGCGTATCTCCTTGGCGATGACGATCTGTCCCTTGGCGCCTACCAGATATGGCATAGTCGTACCTCAGCCCGTCAAGTATAACGCACCTGGTTATTCGATGAAGTTGTCGCCGGACACGATGCGGAGGATGTCGAAGTAGGTGACGAACACGACGAACGAGATCATCAGCGCGAACCCGATGAGGTGCACCAGCCCCTCCCGCTGCGGCGAGACGCGCTTGCCGCGGCGCAGGATCTCGAGCACGACGAACGCGATCCGTCCGCCGTCGAGCATGGGCAGCGGCAGCAGGTTGATGATGCCGAGGTTCAGGCTCAGCAGCGCGGCGAACTCGAACAGCACGAGCCAGCCCGCTTCATCGACGACTTCGCCGGTGGCCTGCGCGATGCCGACCGGGCCGCTCACGGCGGGCCCGTCGCTGGCGCCGCCCCCGTGGAACCACGACAGCACCTGATTGCGCGCGAGCGTCACCGTGTCGACAGTCGCGTCGAACCCCTTGGGGATGGCCTCCCAGATGGGGTACGACTCTGTTTCCGTGAACGGGTACTGCGGCGTGATCCGGATGCCGAGCGGCCCCTCGTTATCGGGCGGCGACCAGCGGGGGCGCGCCTGCAGCTCGACGAACTCGGAGCCGCGTTTCACCTGCAGGCCGACCTTCTCGCCAAGGTTGAGCTGGATCGCGCGCGACAGCTCGTTGACGTTGCGGGTGTCGCGCCCGCCTGCCTCGAAGATGATGTCGCCCGCCTGCAGACCGGCCTCCGCCGCGGGCGATCCGGGCGCGACGAGCGAGACGACCGGGCGCCCGATCGAGACCTCCTGCGGAATCATGAAGGCGATGCTGAAGAGCGCGATCGGCAGGATGAGGTTCATCACGCCACCGGAGCCGAGCACGATGAGCCGCACCCAGCGGGGCTTGCCGGCGAGGCTGCGCGGCGATTCCGGGTCTTCCTCGCCGACGAGCCGCACGAAGCCGCCGAGCGGCAGCGCGTTCACGGTGTACTCCGTCTCGCCGAGCTTGATGCCCCAGAGCTTGGGCGGCATGCCGATGCCGAACTCGAGCACTTCGACGCCCGCGAGCTTCGCGGTAATGTAGTGTCCGAGCTCGTGGAAGACGACGAGGCCGAGCAGGATGAGCACAAACGGCACGACGGACTGCAGGACGATCATGCTCGCGCCCTCAGGCGTGCGCCGCCACAAGGCTGCCGGCGTAACGCCGCGCCCAGCCGTCGACGGCCAGGATTGCTTCGAGATCGGGCTCGGCGACGGCCGGATGTGCCGCCACCGTCTCCTCGACCACTCGCGCGATGTCCATGAAGCCGAGCCTGCCCTCGAGGAAGTGGCCGACCGCGACTTCGTCGGCGGCGGCCATCGCGGCCGGGTGGGTGCCGCCCGCGCGCCCGGCGTCGATCGCGAGCCGCAGGCAGGGGAAGCGGGCTTCGTCGACTCGGCCGAATGTCAGCGAGCCCGCCGTCGCGAGGTCGAGGCGGGGCACGGCCGTCGTGGGCAGCCGGTCGGGGTAGGTCAGCGCGCAGCGGATCGGCAGACGCATGTCGGGCACGCCGAGCTGCGCCTTCACCGAGCCGTCGCGCATCTCCACGAGCGAGTGCACGATGCTCTCGCGGTGGAGGACGACGTCGATCCGATCGAGCGGGACATCGAAGAGCCAGTGTGCCTCGATCGTCTCCATGCCCTTGTTCATGAGGGTCGCGCAATCGACCGTGATCTTGGCGCCCATGTCCCATGTCGGGTGGTCGAGGGCGCGCGCCGGAGTCACGCGTTCCAGCTCGTGGAGGGGGTGATCGCGGAATGCGCCGCCGGAGGCCGTGAGGATGATGCGATCGAGCGACTCCGGCGCTTCGCCCCACAGGCACTGCCAGATGGCGCTGTGTTCGCTATCGATGGGGCGCACGGTGCGGCCGGCGCGCCGTGCTTCCGCCATGACGAGGCTGCCCGCCATGACGAGCACTTCCTTGTTGGCGAGGGCGACATCTTTGCCGGCGCGGAGCGCGGCGAGCGTGGGGGCAAGGCCCGCCTTGCCCGCTGTCCCCACGACGACGATGTCGACATCGGGGTGGGCGGCGATCTCCTCGGGTGTGGCGATGGTGGGTGTCGTGCCGCTCGCGCGGAGCGCGCCCGGCGCTTCGCAGGCGACGACGGCGGGCGCGAACTCGTCGATCTGCGCCCGAAGCAGCTCGATGTTGCGGCCGGCCGTAAGGCCGACGACACGGAACTGCGGGGCCAAGCCCCGCAGTACATCGAGCGTCTGGCGTCCGATAGACCCGGTGCTGCCGAGCACCGCCACGCCTGTTATTCGAGTACGACCCATCGTACCCAGTAGTATAGCACCGGTATCGCGAACAGAATGCTGTCGAGCCGGTCGGCGAGGCCGCCGTGACCGGGCAGCACCGTGCCCATGTCCTTGACGCCGGTGGCGCGCTTCAACGCCGACTCGGCCAGGTCGCCGAGCTCGGCCGCGACGGGCACCACTGCGGCGAGCCCCGCTATCTGCCAGAGGCGGGCGTCGAGATCGAATGCGTACGTGAGCGCGACGACCGCCGCGAAGCCGCTGACGTAGCCGCCGGCCGCGCCCTCCCACGTCTTGCCGGGGCTCAGGCGGGGCGCCATCTTGCGACGGCCGAACGTTCGCCCGATGAAGTAGGCGCCGGTGTCGGTCGCGAAGATGGCGAACAGCCCGACGAAGAGCCAGTCGCGACCGTCGGGCAGCTCGCGCACGAGTACCAGATGGGCCCCGAGCCAGCCGATGTAGAGCGCGCCCCCGGTGACGTAGGCCCAATCCCGCAGCGCCGTGTCGAAGCGCGACGCGAAGACAGGCCACAGCAGCGGCACGATGATCGTCGCCGTAAGGGCGCCCTGCGGCCAGCCCTCGCCCGCGCTCGCCGCGACGGCGAGGGCGGCGGCCAGCGCCACACCGATGGCCGCGCCTGGCGTCCGCAGTATGCCCATCGCGCGGTACACTTCGCCGGTGGCCACGGCGAGCAGGAGCGCGGCGACGCCGGCCATCAGCGGGCCGCCCACGACCACGACAGCGACGAGCAGCGGCACGCCGATGACGGCCGTCGCGATTCGCTGGCGTAGCACGGAGGGGCGTCAGGCCTGCCGCGGAGGCGGGCTCGACGCGCCTGCCTCTCGCTCGGAGGGGGGAGTGCTGCCGAAGCTGCGATGACGCTGGCGGTATTCGGCGAGCGCGCAGTCGATCTCCTGCTTGCCGAAGTCGGGCCACAGCGTTGGTGTGGAGTAGTACTCGGCGTAGGCGCTCTGCCAGAGCAGGAAGTTGGAGAGCCGCACTTCCCCGGCGGTGCGAATCACCAGGTCGGGGTCGGGCATCTGGGCGGTGTAGAGGTACGAGGTGATGAGCGCCTCGTCGATCTCGTCCGCCGCGACGCCGTCTTCGACGATGCGCCGGACGGCGTCGACGATCTCGCTGCGCCCGCCGTAGTTGAACGCGATGGCGACGGTCATGCGGGTGTTGCCGGCCGTGAGCTCGATCGCGTCGCCGACGCGGCTCTGCAGCTCCGGCGAGAGCGCATCGAGCCGCCCGATGTGGACGACGCGGATGCCGTTGCGGTGCAGCTCCTCGACCTCCCGTTCGATGACGGAATCGAGAATGCGCATGAGGCCATCGACCTCGTCTTTGGGGCGGCCCCAGTTTTCGGTGGAGAAGGCGTAGAGCGTGAGGTAGCGCACCCCGAGGTCGGCGAAGTACTCGATGATCATCCGGATGTTCTGGGTGCCGGCGTCGTGGCCCTCTTCGCGGGAGAGGCCGCGCGCCTGCGCCCAACGACCGTTGCCGTCCATGATCACGGCGACGTGCGCCGGGGGACCCGGGTCGGGATCGCGCTGGACGGAAGGGCCGAGCCTTTCGGCCACCATGGTCGCGTCCTCCGCTTCGGGTGGTTCCGCCAGTGTAGCAGCGGCCCCGCTAGACTTCCAGAATTTCGGATTCTTTGGCCTTGCTGGCCTCATCGACATGGGCGATCGCGTCGTCGGTCACCTTCTGGAGGGTGTCCTGGAGGCGGCGCGACTCGTCTTCCGAGATGTCGTGCGCCTTCTCCTGCTTCCGGACCGCCTCCTGCGCGTCGCGACGGACGTTGCGGATGGCGATCCGGCCGTCCTCGGCCTTCTTGTGGACGAGCTTCACGAGCTCCTTGCGGCGATCCTGGTTCAGCGGCGGTATGGCGATCCGGATCAGCGTGCCGTCGTTCGAGGGGTTGACGCCGAGGTCCGAGGTCTGGATCGCCTTCTCGATCGGCGTCATGGCGTTGCGATCCCATGCCTGGATGGTGAGCAGGTGGGGCTCGGGCGCGGCGATGGTGGCGAGCTGGTTCAGCGGCGTGGGCGTGCCGTAGTAGTCGACGCGAAGGTTCTCGATGAGGCGGGTGCTGGCGCGGCCGGTGCGGATGGCGTCGAGCTCGCGCGCGAGCGACTCGACGGCCTTGGCCATCCGGTCGCGGGCACCGGCGATCGGCTCGCTGGTCATCGGCTCGCTCCTTTCGGCATGGAGGCGGCGATGCCGGCCGCCGCGCGCGGGGTGTCGCTGACCCACGTCCCGAGCGCCTCGCCGCGGGCGGCGCGCTCGATGGCGCCCGCTTCGCCGAGCGAGAAGACGATGATGGGCAGCCGATTGTCCATGCACAGCGTCAGCGCCGTGCTGTCCATCACGGCCAGCCGGCGGTTGAGGGCGTCGATGTAGGTGAGCGTGTCGAACCGGCGAGCCTCGCTCACCTTCGTCGGGTCGGCGTCGTAGACGCCGTCGACGTTGTTCTTCGCCATGAGCAGGACGTCGGCCTCGATCTCGATGGCGCGCAGCGCGGCGGCGGTGTCGGTGGTCATGTAGGGGTTGCCGGTGCCCGCCGCGAAGATGACGACGCGTTCTTTTTCGAGGTGGCGGATGGCGCGGCGGCGGATGTAGGGCTCCGATATCTGCTGGACGTGGAGCGCCGACATGGTGCGCACATCGAGCGCCGGCGCGCTCCAGCGCGTCCTGGAGGGCGAGGGCGTTGATCATGGTGGCGAGCATGCCCGCGTAGTCGGCGGTGGCGCGTTCCATGCCGATCTTCTCGGCGGCGGTGCCGCCGCGGAAGATGTTGCCGCCGCCGACGACGATCGCGATCTGGACGCCGGCATCGTGGACGCCGCGAATCTGGCCCGCGATCGAGGTGAGGACGGCAGCGTCGATGCCGAACGCGCCCTCGCCCATCAGGGCTTCGCCGCTGAGCTTGAGGATGATACGTCGATACATCGGGCTCGCGCCTCCGGAGCGGTTCGAGGGGGTCGCGTCCAGCGTTAGGAGTCGCCGCCGAGCTCGAAGCGGGCGAAGCGCCGCACGACGATGTTCTCGCCCGTCTTGGCGATGGCCTCGCGGATGAGCTGCGTCGATGGTGCGGCCCGGATCCTTGATGAAGGGCTGCTTCAGGAGGACGAGCTCCTCGGGGCTGCCTTCCGCATCGGCGGGGAGGCTCGCTTCGTCGAGGGCGCGGGGGTTCGTCGCCGCGATCTGCATGGCGATGTCGTGTGCGAGGCCGCGGAACGTGTCGGTGCGCGCGACGAAGTCGGTCTCGCAGTTGATTTCGAGGAGGACGCCGATCCGGCCGCCGGCGTGGATGTACGACTCGACGATGCCCTGTCCGGCTGTGCGCGATGCCTTCTTCTCGGCGCTGGCGACGCCGCGCTCGCGCAGGAGGGCGATGGCGCGGTCGTGATCGCCGCCGGCGTCCTCGAGGGCACGTTTGCAATCCATGATGCCGCCGCCGGTCTCCTCACGGAGCTTGCGGATGTCCTCGGCGCTGATGGCCACGGGCGGTTCTCCTCTGTGTGATGGCGGGCCAGGAGGCGCCGCGCATGACTTCGGTGTCAGGCCTCGGCTGAGGGCGCCTCGGCTGCTGGCGGCGCCGCGGCCGCGACCGGCGCCTCGGCGACGGGCGGGGCGACAACGACGGGCGGCGGTGCGGCGGCCGGCTCCGGGGCCGCGGCGAACGCGGCCTCGTCGAAGACCATCTCCTGCGCCCCGGCGGCCGCGGCCTGCTCGCCGCCGTACTCGCGCACGGCAAGCCCTTCGAGGGCGGCGTTCGCCATGTGGCCGGAGATGAGCTTGATGGCGCGGATGGCGTCGTCGTTCGAGGGGATGGGGTAATCGAGCATGTTCGGGTCGCAGTTCGTGTCGGCGAGCCCGACAATCGGGATGCCGACGCGGCGCGCCTCGGCCACGGCGATGTGCTCTTTCACGATGTCGATGATGAACAGGGCGCCCGGCAGCACGGTCATGTGCTTGATGCCGCCGAAGTGCCGGTTGAGCCGCATGATCTCTTCCTCGAGCTTCAGCGTCTCCTTCTTGGGGAGGCGGACGAACTCGCCGGCGTCGCGCGACGTCTCGAGCCGCACGAGGTGGTTGATGCGGCGCTGGATCGGCTGATCCAGTTGGTGAGTGTGCCGCCCAGCCAGCGGTTCGTGACGTACGGCATGCCGCAGCGGGTGGCCTCGGTCTCGATCGGCTCCTGCGCCTGCTTTTTCGTGCCGACGAAGAGGATGTTGCGCCCGCCGCCTATCGTTTCGCGGACGAACTCCTCCGCCTCTTGCAGCCGGTCGACGGTCTGCCGGAGATCGAGGATGTGGATGCCGTTGCGCTCGGTGAAGATGAATTCCCGCATGCGCGGGTCCCAGCGGTGGGTCTGGTGCCCGAAGTGGACGCCCGCTTCGAGCAGCTGTTTCATGCTGACGGCCTGAACCATGGGGTGCGCGCTCCTTCAGATCTGCCTGTCTGCTCTCCGTTCGGGCGCCGTTCGCGAGGAACGGCGCGAGTCGGAATGTCGCGACAGGTACGGTCGTCGTTCAATTACTCGCGGTCAGTATAGCACCGGCGCTTCGCCGCGAGCCACCCCGTGGCGGGGGCGCGCCGGTCACGCGGGCGGCGTCGCGGTGCTATAATCGCCGCCGACACCACGGAGGAGACGACGATGACGAAGCTTGAGCGGGTGGAACGTCAGATTGCCGAGACACGGCGGCTGGTGGCGACTGGCCCGCTGCCGCCCGTCTTCTTCCAGTGGATCGATGCGTCGCTCACGGTGCTGGGCGCTGTCTTCGGGGCGGACTCGGCCGAGGTCGCGGCGTTTCTCGACGCTGCGGGCGAGGACATCCACGACCCGAATTCGGTGATGCTGCCGGTGCACACGGAGTGGGGCACGCACGCGCGCATCCATCGATGCGAGGCGGTGCTGCGGCAGGCGGCGGCGAAGCTGGGCTCGCGGCAGCCGGTCGGCTAACCGCCCGATTCGCCGAAGATCGCGCCGTAGGCGAGGCCCATCGCGGCGCGCGCTTCGCGGACGGTGGTCGCCGTCTCCTCACGAACCCGCTCGCTGCCCTGGCGCAGCAGCTTGCCGACGAGGCCCGGCTGCGAGGCGTACTCGCGGCGGCGCTCGCGGATCGGCCCGAGGAAGCGGTTGATGGCCTCGGCCAGCAGCTTCTTCACCTCGACATCGCCCACGGCGCCTGCCCGATACCGCTCCTTCAGCTCCGCCACCTGGCCCGCGTCGTCGTTGAACGCGTCGTGGTAGATGAACACGGGATTGCCCTCGACCGTGCCCGGATCGGTGGCGCGGAGCCGGTTGGGGTCGGTGTACATCTTGCCGACCTTGGCGCGGACGGCGTCCTCGTCGTCGGCCAGGTCGATGGTGTTGCCGAGGCTCTTGCTCATCTTCGCCTGACCGTCGGTGCCGACGAGCGTCGGCACGTCGCCGATGAGGCCATCGGGCACCGGGAACACCTCGCCGAACGTCTCGTTGAACCGCCGCGCGATCTCGCGGGTCACCTCGATGTGCGACGCCTGGTCCTTGCCGATCGGCACGAGGTTGCCCTTGACGCAGAGGATGTCGGCGGCCTGGAGCACGGGGTAGCCCAGCAGTCCGTACGACGGCTGCTGGATGTGGAGGTCGCGCATCGTGTCCTTGAGATTGGGGACGCGCTGCAGCCGGGGCACCGTGACGAGCATCGAGAACAGCAGGTTCAGCTCGGCGATCTGCGGCACGAGCGACTGCAGAAACAGCGTGCTGCGATCCGGCGCGATGCCGGCGCTGAGCCAGTCGAGCACCATCTGCTCGATGTTCTGGGCGACCTCATCGAGGTGATCGAGCCGGGTCGTGAGCATGTGGTAGTCGGCGACGATGAAGAAGCAGGTGTAGTCATCCTGCAGCCGGACACGGTTCTGCACGGTGCCCACGTAGTGGCCGAGGTGCAGCCTGCCGGTGGGCCGATCGCCTGTGAGGAGCCGTGGTCGCGACATCGGCGGGCTACACCGCCGCCACGGTGGTGGCCGTCGCCGCCGCGCGGATGGTGCGCACCATCGCGTCGGGCGAGAGGGAGCCCGCGTTCAGTGTCAGGCCGTACATGGCGGGGTCGTCGGCGTCGCAGCGGAAGAGCTGGCGGTGGTACGACTGGCGGCCGCGGGCGGCGCGTTCCACTGCCTGCTTCGCGGCGGCCGCATCGAGCCCGTCGCGCTCGGCGATGGTGCGCTGCCGGAACTCGAGCGAGCGCGATGACGTTGACGTGGAGCGCGCGCGGCTCGTCCTGGAGGACGGCGTGGCTGCCGCGTCCGACGATGACGACGTGTCCTCGTGCGGCGAGCTGCCGGATGACGGTGCTGAGCGCATCGACATAGCGCTTGTCGCTGATGTCCGCCTCCCGTTCCGGTGGCGCGCCGGTCTCCGGGTCGTGCTCCTCGTAGGTGCGGGCGAACATCATCTCGAGCCCGGCGGCGCCGCTCATCGGGTCGCCGGCGCCGGCCGCCGCCGAGCGCTCGAGGAGCGACCGCAGTATCGACGAGAGACGCTCGCCGAACGACTGTGTGCGCTCGTCACGATTGGCGACGCGGTCGACGGGCACGCCGAGCTGGCGCGCCGCTTCGACGAGGAGGCCCTGGTCGACGTAGTCGAACCCGAGGTCGCTGGCGAGCAGAAGCGCGACGTCGCGAGCGCCGGTGCCCAGGTGACCGGAGACGGTGATGACGTCCATGCGGGTCGGCTCGCCTCCTCTCGGGCGGTCAGTATAGCACCGGCCGCTACTCCCACAGCGGTCGCTGGTCGAGGCCGGCCTCCGCCTTGCCCTTCATCGGCACGCCGAGATGTTCGTAGGCGCGGGCTGTCGCGATCCGGCCGCGCGGCGTGCGCTGGATGAAGCCGACCTGGAGCAGGTAGGGCTCGTAGACGCTCATCACGGTGTCGGCGTCCTCGGCGATGGAGGCGGCGATGGTCTCGAGTCCGACGGGCCCGCCTTCGAACTTGTCGATGATGGCGTGCAGCAGCTTGTGGTCGACTTCGTCGAGGCCGAGTGCGTCGACCTCGAGGCGGCTGAGGGCGTCGCGCGCCAGCTCTTCGGTGATGCGGCCATCGCCGAGCACCTGCGCGTAGTCGCGGACGCGGCGCAGCAGCCGGTTCGCGATTCGCGGCGTCCCGCGCGAGCGCCGGCCGAGCTCGACGGCGGCGGCGGGCTCGATCTCGGTGCTCGAGGAGGTCCGCGCTGCGCCGGACGATCGCCGCGAGCGACGCCTCGTCGTAGAAGTCGAGCCGGAACACGGTGCCGAACCGGTCGCGGAGCGGCGCCGAGAGCAGCGCGTAGCGCGTCGTCGCGCCGATGAGGGTGAAGCGGGGGAGGGTGAGCCGCACGCTGCGCGCGCCTGGCCCCTTGCCGAGGACGATGTCGAGCGCGAAGTCCTCGACGGCGGGGTACAGCACCTCTTCGGTGGCGCGCGCGAGCCGGTGCACTTCGTCGATGAACAGAATGTCGCCCGGCTGCATGCCGGTGAGGATGGCCGCGAGGTCGCCGGGCCGCTCGATGGCGGGCCCGGACGTGATGCGGACGCCGACGCCCATCTCCTCGCCGATAACGTAGGCGAGCGTCGTCTTGCCGAGGCCGGGCGGGCCGTAGAGGAGGATGTGGTCGAGCGGCTCGCCGCGTCCGGTCGCGGCGGCGATGGCGATGGCGAGGTTCTCCTTCACCTTGTCCTGGCCGATGAACTCGGGCAGGCGGCGAGGGCGCAGGGCGCTGTCGAACGTCGTGTCGTCGTCGCGCTCCACGCCGGAGACCACGCGGCCGGCATCGACGGGATGCGGTTCGCCCATACGTTCGCCTCCTCGATCAGCATAGGGCGGCCGCGGGGCGGCGTCTACCCACGGTGGCCGCGATGCCGTACAGTGCGCCTGTGAGCGGAGCCGCCCCACGCTTCGACCCAGCCGCTGTCCGAGCCGTCGCATTCGATGGCTTCGGCACGGTCTTCGATTACCCTGTGTCGCGTCTGCGCGACACGCTCGCTCGCGTCGCCGCGACGCTCGTGCCGCCCATCGATGGCGCGCGCATGTATGAGGCGTGGCTCGAGGTGGGCCGGCGCCGGTGGCGGCAGGCGAGCCCCGAGGAGGGGCCGATTCTGCCGCGGCAGCAGCCGTTCCGCCGCGTACAGCGAGTTTTGGCCGGTGCAGTTCGCCGATGCCATCGCCGAATGTGGCGCGCGCGGCGACGCCGGGGCCGCGAACGCGATGCTGTTCGACGAGATAGCGCGGAGCGTGGCGTATCCGGAGGCAGGCGGCACTATCGCCGCGCTCCGGCGGCGGCTGCCGGTGGCGCTCGTGTCGAACGCCGACGAGGCGTTTCTAACGCCGCCGCTCGCCGCCAGCGGCATCGTGTTCGACGTCGTTCTCTCGTCGGAGACGGCACGCGCGTACAAGCCGGAGCCGGCGATCTTCGCACAGGCGGCGGCGGCGCTGGGATTGACAGCCTCTGACATGCTGTACGTCGGCGACAGCCCGCGTGCGGACATCGTGGGCGCGGTGGGCGCGGGATGGCAGGTGGCGTGGATCGACCGCGAGGCCGCGGAGCTTCCGGATGAGTCGCCGCGCCCGCACCTGCATCTGCGTACGCTCGATGAGCTGCTTCCGGCACTGGGTATTGTGCCGGTTCCGGGGTAAGCCCCGAATCGTTTGGGAGGCGTAGCCATGACCGATGCTCCGACGCCACGACCACGTTCCCGCTCGCGCGATCTGTTCGAGCAGGCGAAGCAGGTGATGCCCGGCGGTGTCAATAGCCCCGTGCGCTCGTTCGGGGCGGTGGGGGGTGTGCCGCCGTTCATGACGTACGGCGCGGGCTCGCGCCTGTGGGATGTCGATGGCGACGAGTATATCGACTACGTCGGGTCGTGGGGGCCGCTCATCTTTGGGCACGGCCTTCAGGATGTGATCGAAGTCATCAGCCGCGCCGCGGAGCGGGGCACGACGTTCGGTGCGCCCACGGAGCTCGAGGTCGAGCTCGGCCGGGTGGTGATCGACGCGTTCCCCTCGATCGACCTCGTGCGCTTCGTCAACTCCGGCACCGAGGCGACGATGAGCGCGCTGCGGGTGGCCCGCGCCTACACGAACCGCTCGATGGTGCTGAAGTTTGCCGGCTGCTACCACGGTCATGTCGATAGCCTGCTGGTGAAGGCGGGCTCCGGCGTCGCGACGTTCGGGCTGCCGGGCACGGCGGGCGTGCCCGAGTCGATGACCCGCGACACGCTCGTCGCCCCGTATGCCGACATGACGGCGCTCGAGCAGGTGTTCGCGGAGTTCGGCGACAGGCTCGCCTGCGCGATCATCGAGCCGATTGCGGCGAACATGGGCGTTGTGCCGACGCCGCCGGGCTATCTGGAGGCGGTTCGCGACCTGTGCCGGAAGCACGGCGCGCTCTTCATTCTCGACGAGGTCGTCACCGGCTTCCGGGTCGCGTTTGGCGGGGCGCAGGAGTACTACGATCTGAAGGCCGACCTGACCTGCCTCGGCAAGGTGCTGGGCGGCGGGATGCCCGTCGGCGCCTATGGTGGCCGTCGCGACATCATGGAGCGGGTGGCGCCGCTCGGCGACGTGTATCAGGCGGGCACGCTCTCGGGCAATCCGCTGGCGATGGCGGCGGGTCTGGTGACGCTGCGCGCGCTGCAGAACCGGAGAGACTTGTACACGAAGCTCGACGAGGCGGGAGAGTACCTCTGCGATCACATCGCGCGGGCCGCGTATCGCACCGAGCGCACGGTGCGCATCAACCGGGTGGGGTCGATGTTCACCGTGTTCTTCCACGACCGCAACGTGCGCGATTACGACATGGCGATGGCGGCCGACGCGCAGGCGTACGGGCGGTTCTTTCACGGACTGCTCGATCGCGGTGTCTACTTCCCCCCATCGCAGATGGAGGCGGCGTTCGTGTCGCTGGCGCATAGCGTCGAGGATCTGGACGCGACGGTCGAGGCTGCGGAGGCGGCGTTCGCGGCGATCTAGCGCATCGGGGCTGTGCGCCTCCTTGTCGGCGCTTATTTGCTCACGGTATACTGCGCCAGCGGTTCGGACAAAATGTCTACGTTTGTGAGTGAATAATTATGCGTCTCTCATGCTTGCAGGAGAACTTCAGCAAGGGCCTCGGCATTGTCGGCAGGGCTGTCGCCACCCGGAGCACGCTGCCCGTGACCGGGCATGTTCTGCTCGAGACCGATGGCGGGCGGCTGAAGCTCGCCGCCACCGACCTCAGCCTCGCGCTCGTCTGCTGGATCGGCGCGCAGGTCGAGGACGAGGGCAGCATCACGATTCCGGCGCGGCTGCTCAGCGAGTTCGCCGGGTCGCTGCCGAACGAGCGTATCGATATCGAGCTCGGCGGGCGGTCGCGTCAGCTGCGGCTGACGTGCGCGCGCAACGAGGCGCATATGTCGGGGCTGGCCGGCGACGAGTTCCCGCCGATCCCGGTGGTCGAGGGCGGCCCTTCGGTGAAGCTCGACCCGGGCGCGCTGCGCCGGGCGATCCGCCAGGTGGCGTTCGCGGCGGCTGTCGACGACTCGCGTCCGGTGCTGACGGGGGTGCACGCGCTGCTTGAGGACTCGACGCTGACGCTGGCGGCGGCCGATGGCTTTCGGCTGGCGGTGCGCCGGCTCGACCTCGACTCCGCGATCGGCGAGCGCACGGAGATCATCATCCCGGCGCGGGCGCTGACGGAGCTGGAGCGGCTGCTTTCGGACGCGACGGAGCCGGTGGAGATGGTGGTGAACGGGGCGCGCACGAACGTGATGTTCCGGCTGCCGAACGTGGAGCTGGTGGCGCAGCTGGTGCAGGGGACGTTCCCGAACTACGGCCAGCTCATTCCCGAGAGCCACAGCAACCGGGTGACGATGAGCGTGCCGGAGTTTCTGCGCGAGGTGCGGATCGCCTCGATCTTCGCGCGCGACGGCAGCGGCATTGTGCGGCTGCAGGTGGAGCCGGAGGCCTCGGGCGCGCCGGGGCGGCTCATCGTGTCGGCGCGGGCGGAGGAGATCGGCGATAACCAGGGCGAGATCGACGCGTCGGTGGAGGGCGAGGAATCGAAGATCGCCTTCAACAGCAAGTACCTGACGGAGGTGCTGCAGGTGCTGGACACGGCGCAGGTGGTGCTGGAGACGTCGGGCTCGTCGAGCCCGGGGGTGCTGCGTCCGGTGGGCCCGGAGGACTACGTCCACGTCGTCATGCCGATGTTCGTGCAGTGGTGATGCAGTGGCATCTCTTCTGGCTTAGAATCGCCCCGAACGCGAAGGGGTTCGATGCTGCACTATCGAAGCCACGTTTTTGACCGGTATGTCACCGCGATGGGGACTGCCTTCTCGCTTCGACGTACATTCCTTGAATGGGAAGCGGTGACCGGGCCGAAGGAGCAGGAGCTCGGAACCCTTCGCACAGAGTACACACAACTCACCGGCGCGATCGAAGCCCTCCTGAGTGCGCTGCCCGACGATGCGCTTGACTCCTTAAAAAATTCCGGACTCAAGCGGCACCTCAGCTGCTTGGATCGGCGCCTCCGCGAGGGCAAGCCTCGGGAATGCACCGGTGACGCCATCGACATCACGGATCGGGACTTGCCGTTCGTCTGGAAAACATTCGAAGAGTGGTTCGAGCGGAATTCGTCCTCCGACGAAGACTTCGTTCGCAAGGTCGACCGCCTTCTGAACATCGGGCAGGGCGACTCCGCCATCCGAAAAGGCTGGGCCGTTTTCAAGAGCCGACTCGTTTCCACTTACGGCCTTGACGGCAATCTCGACGGTGTCAGACTTGCCGATGCCATTTTCGGTGACAGGGGCGTGGCGCGGGATCATATCCCTAATGCTCAATGCGAGGGGTACCTGAACCTATTCAAGGGCCTATATGCGCTCAATCGGAACGAAGTGGCGCATAACGACGTGACCGTCGACCCTCAGGAGACGGAAGCTGTGCTCATGCTGCTGAACTCGATGCTCGCGCATGTCGTGAAGCTGACGGGTGAGGAGGAATAGGGGCGGCTGAGGGCTGGGCTCTGCAAGCAATGGTCAGCATCGGAGCCACCCTCGGCTCGGTGGCCGAACCAATATCCCAGAGATAATCGGCTCGGGCCAAGAACTGATTAGTGGACTTGTAGACGCCATCTCCGGCACACTCTGAGGCCCAGGGTTATCTGCCAAGGCGCTCGGACGCGGCGCGCAGGGGCGGCCGATTGCGGCCTACGCCATCACCACCGGCACTGCGAGCGACGGGTCGGACGCCAGCTTTCGCTTTCGCCGCGCGCCAGGGCGATGTTCGTGCGGTGGCGACGGATCGCATGAGCTGGTACTCCTCGAACAGTCCGCGCCTAGCATCGGGACACCCGCTGCGGCTCTGATGCCTTCACGAGGGCGGTGCGATCAGTTCCAAGTTGGGGAAGTAAGTGCGATATCGGGCCGCGTCGCGCGTGAGTAGCCGGAACTCCGATACCGCTGCGTGGGCGCCAATATAGAAATCTGGCAGAGGGGAACGTCGCACGCCTCCTCGCCGGCGATATTCCACGAAGACTTTCCCGGCCAGATAGGCAGCTTCGTAGGGAAGGTCATCTCGCCGGTAGAGATCCTGAGGTAGTGCGCCCTCTATCGCCTCGAGGCTGGAGAACCCGACCGACAGTTCAGCATAGATGAGGGGGTTGATGACGAGGATCGCCTCATTCGCGATCTTCTCGAGCGTTGAGCTCGACCAGGCTCCCCAGTTCGGGTCGCCGGTAATCACGTCCAAGATGACATCGCTGTCCACCAGGACTGGCGTCACTTGTCACCGCGTGTGTGCGCCATGATCTCGTCCGTAGTCATCGAGACTTGCCCCCTGCTTCGTCGAAGTCGATCGATGAGCAGGGCCCCACGCTGCGGCCTGCGTGGCTCACGCACCTTGACGATGCGAACGCCGTTCGGCTCAACGATGAACTCAACTTCGGTATGCGGGAGCAGTCCTGCTTCCTCGCGGACCTCCTGGGGAATTGTCACCTGTCCCTTCGATGTAATTCTCATTTGCGGCGCTCCTTCTTACTCATGTGAGTAAGAATACCACGTCGAGACGTGGCGAGGGGCGACCACTCCTAGAAGGAGCGGCTGGGGACGCTCCAGCTTGACGAGCCGGCTCCGCATCGCTAGGCCTGGGCCGTCGGCTACGGCCCCACCACCAGCACCGGCACGGCGAGCGACGGGTCGGACGCCAGCTCCCGCGTTCGCCGCACGCCCGGGGCCAGCGCGATGTTCGCTGCCGCGTACTTCAGCTCCGGCTGCTTCGATATCGGGTCGATATCGGCGATAGTCAGGTAGTTCGCCGCCACCCCCTCGGCGAAGGCGTCGCCCCAGTGGAACGGCATGAACAGCACCCCCGGCGGCACCGCATCGGTGACGTGCGCCTCCATGCGTGCCGTCCCGCGGCGGGTCGACACGACCGTCTGGTCGCCCTCCTCGATGCCGCAGCGTTCGGCGTCGGCGGGGTTCACCTCGACGAACGGCCGCGGCGATTGGCGCACCAGCGCCGGCACCTTGCCGGTGCGGGTCAGCGTGTGCCAGTGCGCCGCCACCCGGCCCGTCGTCAGCACGAGCGGATACTCGTGCGTCGGCCGGTCGATGGGCTCCTCGTGCGGCCGCACCCAGAAGCGGGCGCGTCCGTCCGGCGTCGGGAAGCGGCGATCCATGTACCGGCGTGGCGTGCCCGGGTGCTCCTCGTTGGGGCACGGCCACTGCAACTGACGCTCCTCGCGCAGCCGCCGCGATGTGATGCCGGCCTGGTCGCACGGGCGGCCCGCCGTGAGGAGCCGGTACTCATCCCAGACGGCGGCGGCGTCGGCGAAGTCGAAGCCCGGTTTGCCGAGCCGCTTCGCCACCTCCGCGATGATCCACCAATCGGGGCGAGCCTGGCCGGGCGGCGCGACAAGCGCCTCGCTGTAGCTGACCATGCGCTCGCTGTTGGTGCTCGTGCCCTCCTTCTCACCCCACTGGGCCACCGGCAGGAGGACATGGGCGAACTCCGTCGTCTCCGTCGGCGCGTAGCAGTCCTGGACGACGACGAACTCGGCCCGCGCGAGCGCCCGCCGCGTCTGATGGAGGTCGGGCATCGACGCGGCGGGATTCGTGGCCGCGATCCAGACCGCCTGCACGTTGCCGCGCTCCATCCCCTGGAATATCTCGACGGCCGACAGCCCTGGCTCCGTCGCGATCGAGCCTTCGGGCAACCCCCAGAACCGCTCGACTTCGGCGCGGTGCGCGGCGTCGGTCGCGAACCGGTAGCCGGGCAGCTGATGGGAGAGCGCGCCCGCCTCGCGGCCGCCCATCGCGTTCGGCTGGCCCGTGAGCGAGAAGGGGCCCGCGCCCACTCGCCCGATCTGCCCGGTCAGCAGGTGCAGGTTGATGAGGGTGTTGTTCTTGGCGACGCCGGTGACGCTCTGGCCGAGGCCCATGGCGTAGAAGCTGAGCAGCGGTCCGCCCGTGGCCATCGCCCGGGCGACCCGGTCGATGGTGGCGGCGGGCACGCCACACTCCGCCTCGAGCTGCGCCGGATCGAGCGATTCGAGGTATGCGGCGAGCGGGTCGAAGCCCGACGTGTGGCAGCGGATGAACGCCGGATCGGCGAGGCCGAGCGCGAGCATGCGCCTGGCGATGGCGTTGTGCAGCGCCGTATCGCCGCCGGGCCGCACGGCGATGTGCAGGTCGGCGTGCTCCGCCGTCCGGCTGCGGCGCGGGTCGACGACGATGATGAGGGTGTCCGGCGCGAGCCGCTTGCGCGCGCGTATCCGGTCGAAGAGCACCGGGTGCGCCTCGGCCATGTTCGCCCCGGCGATGAAGAACGTCGCCGCGTGGTCGATGTCCTCGTAACACGCCGGGGGGCCGTCGCTGCCGAGGCTCGTGACGTATCCGGCGACCGCCGAGGCCATGCAGAGCCGGCTGTTCGAGTCGGTGTTGTTGGTGCCGAGGTGGCCCTTGACGAGCTTGCCGGCGACGTACCACGCCTCGGTGTCGAGCTGCCCCGAGCCGTAGAGCGCGAACGCATCGGGGCCGCGCGCCGCCACCGTCCGCGCGATGCCCGCTGCCACGGCGGACAGCGCTTCGTCCCAGCTGACGGCGCGGAACGGACGGGAGCGGTCGGTGCGAACCATCGGGAGGGCGAGCCGGTCGGGCGTCTTGAGGACGCGATGCAGCTGGGCGCCCTTTTGGCAGAGCTTGCCGAGGTTGGCGCGCGCGTCTTCGACGCCCTTGATGCGGAGCACCTCGCCATCGAACGTCTCTGCCCAGAGGCGGCAGCCGACGCCGCAGTACGCGCAGATGGCCTCGCCGCTGCCGGGGAGCTGGGGCGCGGTAGGCTGCCGGCGCGTCATCGGGAGGGCACGCGGCCCGCGCGGGAGCGCGCCGCGAGTCGCGCGGTGGGGGATGCGCCGGGGCGGGGGCGGGGCACGCGGTCATGGGTGAGCTCCGTTCGTGCTTCACCCATAGTCTAGGATGCGGGCGTTTCGCCGTTGTTACGGCCCGGTCATGGGAACCGCCGATTCGCGTTAAGCTCATGTTTCGCAGCGATGTCGGCGAGCGCCTTCAGCGGGCGGCGGACACGGAGGCGGAGGGCGTGATCGCGTGACGCGCCCCCACCTTCTCGAACACGATCTGGAGGTCGCCCGTCGTGTCGGTGAGGAACGCCGCCTCGCTGGCCGCGAGGTAGTACTCCCACATGCGCAGGAAGCGGTCGTCGAAGCCCAGCGCTCGCACATCGCCGGCGCGCGACAGGAACGTCTCGCGCCACTGGCGCAGCGTCGGCGCGTAGTGCGGCCCGATGTCCTCGACGCCCGTTATCAGGAGATCGGTCTTCGTCAGAGCGCGCTCCACGGCCGCGAGCGAGGGCAGCATGCCGCCGGGGAAGATGTACTTCTGCATCCAGTTGACGCCGTTGCGCTGGCCATCGAAGTGGCGGTCGGGCACGGAGATGACCTGCACGCACATGCGGCCGCCGCGCCTGAGCGCGCGGTCGCCCACCTGAAAGAACGTCTCGAAGTACTCCGCGCCGACGGCCTCAAGCATCTCGATGGAGGCGATCCGGTCGTAGCTGCCCTCGACATCGCGATAGTCGCGGAACTGGACGTCGACGCGGTCGCTGAGGCCGGCTTCGGCGACGCGGGCACGCGCGAGCTCGAGCTGTTCTGTCGAGATGGTGATGGTGGTGACGTGGCAGCCGTAGGTCTGCGCGGCGAATATGGCGAAGCCGCCCCAGCCGCTGCCGATCTCCAGCACGCGGTGCTCCGCCCGGAGGCCGAGCTTCTCGCAGATGCGGCGGTACTTGGCGCGTTGCGCATCGGCGAGGGGCTGCTCCGGCGTCTCGAAGTAGGCGCTCGAATAGGTGAGGGTCTCGTCGAGGAAGAGCCCGTAGAGCTCGTTGCCGAGGTCGTAGTGGGCGTGGATGTTACGGCGGCTGCCCTCGCGGGAGTTGCGATTACGCCGGTGGCCGAACCGCGCGAGCAGCCGCGACGGCTTCGCCAGCCACGCCGAATCGAATGCGAGCTCGCGGCGATTGCGGATGCCGAGGCACAGGAAGGCGACGAGGTCGCTGGTCGTCCACATGCCGTCGACGTAGCCCTCGCCGATCCCTATCTCGCCGCCGAAGAGCATGCGGGCGTAGAACGCTTCGTCCAGCATCTGCACCTCGACCGGATTGGCGTCGAGTTCGTCGCCGACCGTGATCGCCGTGCCGTCGGGGAAGCGCAGGGTGAGCCGTCCGTGCCTGATGCGCTGTGCCACCCGCCGAACGATGGGGCGCAGCAGCGGCGCGGACCAGGCGCGTGACGAGGGGCGCGAGGTGGCGGTGGCGGTCATGGGCGCTCCAGCCGATCGTGCCGGTTGCGCCGGGCGGCGCTCCGCGGACACGAGGGCGCGGTTCGCCCTAGTGTATCAGGACACAGGCCATGTTTGGAGTCGCTCCGGGGCGGGGGCGGTGGGGCGTTACGCGAGCAGTGTGCCGAAGTCGACCCGCTGGTCGAGCTGCCGCGCAACCCAGGAGCGGAGCAGGCCACGGATCTTCTCCGCAGGCGAGGGCTGCCCGTCGAGGCGCTCGCGGTGCACCAGCTGGACGAGACCGAACTTCTCGAGCATGGCCTCGCCGAACAGCCCGTAGCCGGGCCCGCCGAGCTTGTTGACGGCGCTGCGGACGTGCCGCAGCGGCAGCGGCCCGAGCGCCATGCCCTTCTCGGCGGCGAGCTCGATGACGAGCTGGCCGGAGCGTCGTGCGTCGCCCATCGTCTCGTAGATGAGCCGGATGAGGTCGCGGCCGATCCGGTCGTAGTCGGCGTTGAGCAGCGGCAGCCAGCGCGGCGACTCCGCCTGCAGCTCCGGCACGATCGAGTTGCCGGGCATCCGGAAGGTGGCGAGTGTGTGCGCGACGAGCGGCAGGCTGTCGGGGCGGCCCTCAAGCTGCATCGCGGTCATGTCGCGATACCAGATGGTGTGCAGCGTCTCGCGCCGCTTGATGTGCGCGATCATGCGCGAGGCAACGGGGGCGGTGGGCCGGATGAACTTGGCGATGAGGCCGTGCCAGTTGTCGGTCAGGTATTCCTGCACCATGCCGAACGTTGTGAGCTGAATCGGCAGGTTGCCGCTGTTGTGCTCGTACACCGTCTGCTGCGCCGCGGTTATCTGTCGCTGGAGCTCATCGTCGGAGAAGCCGAGCTCCTGCAGGAGGATGCGGTACGGCGTGGCGTGCGACATCTCGTCGGGCACCCAGACGCGGTCGTTGAAGCGGACGAGCCAGGGGGCGTCGTACTTGATGGCGTTGCTGCGGATGAGGTCGCCGTAGAGGTCGGTGGCGCACTCGGTGAGCATCGCAAGCCGGAGGATGCCGATGAGGTCCTCTTCGCTGAGCCCTTCGGGGCGCGTCGAGAGCACCTTCCGGGCGTCAATGGTGCCCTGGATTTCGTCGAAGACCCGGGGATCGACCATCGCACCGGGCCGCGCTTCGATTGTGTCGACGAGGGTCTCGATCGCGGCTTCGCTGCGGGCGGGGAGGATGTGGGCGGCTGCTGGCATGCGTTGCTGTCTCCTCGGGGGCGGGGGGCTTGGGGGGTAGGGATGGTTGGGCGCATCTGCTCAGGTGGTCACACGCATGTTGCCTGCGACGCCTCTAGCGTACGCCATTCTGCGGCTGCGCGATAGCAGGGCGATCCCGGCTTGTCGGGAGGGTCGCGAGGCGCGTATAATTGTGGGAACATAACGAATGACGCGCGGCCCGATCCGCTGGGCGGCGCCACGGCCCCAGATCACTCGAAAGAACATAAGGAGGAACGGTGCCATCGTTCCGTGACTTTTCGCTTCGGCCCGCCACGCTGGCGGCGCTCGACGCGATGGACATACAATCGCCCACTCCGATCCAGGCTCAGGCAATCCCGGCACTGCTCGAAGGGCGCGACGTCATCGGCCAGGCGGCGACCGGCTCCGGCAAGACGCTCGCCTACTCGCTTCCGCTCATCGAGGCTATCGATAGCGATGCTCCCCGTGTCCAGGCGCTCATCCTGACACCGACGCGCGAGCTCGCGCAGCAGGTGGGCGGCGTCATCGAGACTGTCGCCAAGGGGACGGCTGTGCGCACCGTCATCGTCTTTGGCGGCCGGGCCATCGGCCCGCAGCAGGACGCTATCCGCGCCGGGGCGCAGGTGCTCGTGGGCACCCCCGGACGCATCCTCGACCTGATGGGCCGCGGCGCGCTCCGCCTCAGCGACGTTCGCTACCTCGTGCTCGACGAAGCCGACCAGATGCTCGACCAGGGCTTCGCGCCCGATGTCGAACGCATCCTCTCGGCCACGCCCGCATCTCGCCAGACGGCGCTGTTTTCCGCGACGACGCCCGCCTGGGTGCACCGCGTGTCGCAGCGGCACCTGCACGACCCGCTCCTCATCGAGGTGGCGACGCAGCAGGACGACAGCCCCGACATCGAGCACGTCGTGTACGAGGTGTGGCGCGAGGACAAGGTCGACGTGCTCCGGCGGCTGCTCGATGAGCCGGCCGAAGGGGCGACGCTCATCTTCGGGCGAACGAAGCACGGCGTCCGCAACCTCGGCGCCAAGCTCCAGCGCCTCGGCTACGATGTCGATGTGCTCGAGGGCGACCTGTCGCAGCGCGACCGCGACAGCGTGCTGCGGCGCTTCCGCGAAGGGAAGACGCCGATCCTGCTGGCGACGAACGTCGCGGCCCGCGGCCTCGATGTGCTCCACATCGAGCGCGTCATCAACTACGAAGTGCCCGATTCGACAGAGCTGTTCACCCACCGGGTTGGCCGCACCGGCCGCATGGGTCGCGCCGGTCGCGCCATCACCCTCCTCGACATGAACGACCTCACGAAGTGGCGCGAGATCGAACGTGACCTCGGCCGGAAGATTCCGCGTCTGAACGCGAAGGGCGAGACGATTCAGCCGCCCCCGCACACCATGGCGCCCGGGCGAGGCGGCGGTGTGCGCCGTCCGGTAGCCGCTCCGCGAAGGCGGCGAATGCAGGCGTAGCGTCACGATAGCCTCGACCGCGCGGGCCGCTCCCTTCCGGGGGGCGGCCTTGTTGTATGCGGTGCGGTATTGGGAATGGGGGGATCCGTCCCCCGCGATCAGGAAAAGATCATCAATCCGTCTAATCTTCCCCTACGGGCACACGCCTAGGCGCCGAAACTCTATATAGATTCGGATCGCGTTTGGGGTGATGACGATGTGCGGGTTGACGGCCGATGTGGATGGGCACCGGAAGCGCCCGGCGAACCTGGCCGCGGCCTCGGTGGCGCCCGCGCCCGGCGGCGGCGACCGTCTGTCCCGAACGATAGACCCTTCGCCTCCCGGCCAGCACAGCCGCCTGCCCCACTTTGCGGGCGGGAACCGTCCGGCGCCGGAGAGCGAAGGTCGCAAGTGGTTCATACGCTCGTTCGCTCTGCTCACGCTCGCGATGACGTACGCGTACCTGGCGTGGCGGATCGGTTGGACGATGGAGCTCTCCGTATGGTGGATTGCGCTTCCGCTGCTCGTGCTGGAGCTGCACAACGCCCTTGGCCTGACGCTGTATACGATTGCGGGGTGGGATATCGATGTGTCGCCGCCCTGGCGCGCAGTGCGGGAGACGAACTGGCGCGTGGCCGTGCTCATCCCGACGTACAATGAGCCGGACGAGGTGCTGTTGCCGACGATCGCGGCCGCCGTGGCCCTTGAGCCGCGACACGAAACGTGGGTGCTTGACGATGGGCGGCGCGAGAGCGTCCGTGAGCTTGCGCAGGAGCTCGGCGCCAGGTACCTGACGAGGCCCGACAACTCCCATGCCAAGGCCGGGAACCTCAATCATGCGCTGGCGATCATCGAAGCCGATATCGTCGCTGTCCTCGATGCCGACCACGTGCCGTTGCCCGGATTCCTGACGCACACCATCGGA
This sequence comes from uncultured Chloroflexia bacterium, assembly GCA_963702115.1. GTDB lineage: Bacteria > Chloroflexota > Dehalococcoidia > SHXV01 > SHXV01. Next base: position 1,999,672 of record OY969711.1, on the reverse strand, counting down.
TATTTCGATGACCCGGAAGTCGCCGTTGTTCAGACACCGCAGGACTTCTACAACCACGATTCGTTCGAGCATGAGGGCGGAAGCGAAGCGGAGCTGGGATTCAGCGAGGAGGCGGTGTTTTACCGCGTGCTGCTGCCGGGCAAGAATCGCTGGGGCGGAGCCTTCTGGTGCGGTACTTCGGCGCTTGTGCGAACGCAGGCATTGCGGATGGTTGGTGGAGTCGCGACGGAGACCGTGACCGAGGATATTCATACGACCATCAAGATGCAGCGGCTGGGCTGGAAGACTGTGTGCCACAACGAGGTTCTGGCGCGCGGTCTCGCTCCCTCAGACGCTATCCAGTACATGGTCCAGCGTAATCGCTGGGCTCAGGGGGCGATGCAGGTTCTGCGCCGCGAGAAGATCGTTTACGGCCGGGGGCTCACGTTGGGGCAGCGGGTGAGCTACGTCACGACGCTCTTCGGCTGGTTCGACTCGTGGCGCTCGTTCGGGTACATGCTCCTGCCCGCCGCTGTTGTGGCGACAGGCGCTTCGCCCATTACCGCGCCCGGCTACGTGTATGGCCCGCTGTTTCTGATAACGCTCGCTCTCCAGTTCATCGGGCTGCGATTCCTCGCGCGAGGGAAGTATCCTCCCATCCTGGCGACGGTCTTCGAGGTGCTGCGCCTGCCCGCGGTGTTACCGGCGACGGCAGCGCTGGTGGCGGACCGGTTCGCCGGTGGGTTCAAAGTGACACCAAAGGGCCGGAGCGGCGGCGAGCGTCGTGCCACCCCCATCCCGTGGCTGCTCAAGGCGCTGTGCTTCGTCAATGTTGCGGCGCTCCTCTGGTTCGCGGCTACCTGGGCGGGTTTGACGCCGACGGTTTACGCGCACCGCGCCGCGGCGGCGGCGGCGGCTGTCTTCATCGTTATCAACCTGCTGCTGCTGCGGAGCGCGATCCGGCGAATTCACGATGCGCGCTTCGCGGGCGAGCGCCGGGCCAGCGTTCGACTCAAGTTAGACCTGCGCGGCATGCTCGACGGCATGCCCTGTGCTATCGACGATCTGTCGCTCACGGGCGCCAAAGTTCTGACGGCGGCGCCTCTGGCTCCGGCCGGTGAGCACATGCTGCGGGTGTTCTTGCCGAACGGGGCGCCAATCGACCTCGAATGCGTGTTGCGCCGCGAGCGCCCCCAAGATCAGGACACCTACGATATCGGACTCGATTTCAACCCAGGTCAGCGCCGCCAGGTCGCCCGGCTGGCGCTCGCCATCCTGAATGGCGAATCGGATGCTCCCGCACCGGAGGTTATCCGCGATAAGGTGGCGTGACGCGCCTCGACGGGTCGTCGCTCGGGCCGCCGAGGCTTCGCGCGAAGAACTCACCGATCTGCCGTGTCACGGCGCTCTCCTGCCCGGCCCAGAAATGGCTCGCCCCCGCGACGATGCTGAGCTCGACGTTCGGCCGCGCGCCGGCGAGCGCCCGCAGGTCGTCCTCCGGGCAGAACTGATCGCCGTCGCCGGCGAGCAGCAGCATCGGGCCCGCGAACGCGGCTGGCGCGGTCGCGCCCCATGCGAGCGGCGGCGAGATCAGCGCCAGCGCCGCGACGGGCGGCTCGGCCGCCGCCAGCGCCATCATCGCCCCGAAGGAGTAGCCCGCGAGCCCGATGCGCGTCGCATCGATGGCGGTCGCCGCGGCCGCGTATCGAAGCGCCGCGCGCACGTCCTCGGGCTCGGCGTCGCCCCCCGTCTGCTCGCCGCCGCTGCGGCCGGCGCCACGAAAGTTGAACCGCAGGGCGGCGAGGCCGTGTGCCGTCAGGCCTTCGACTGCGGCGGCGACGACGTTGTTGCGCATGTCGCCGCCGTACTGCGGGTGGGGGTGGCAGACGACGACGGCCGGGAACGGCGCACCGGTATCGGGCAGGTGCAGGACGCCCTCAAGCTCTATGCCGCCACACGGGATGTTCACCGATGTCTGTCGCGGCATGTTCGCCTCGCGCGGGGAGTGCTGGCCGGCGCCTGGTGCGCGCGCCGCGAGGGTTACTCCGGGCCGCCCGGCTTCCAGAGCTCGCTGGGCCCAGGGGGCTCGCTCGCCGCACGCTGCCGCCAGTCGAGCACGAAGGGGTTCGTGGCCTTCTCCTCGGCGATGGTCGATTCGTTCATGTGGCCGGGGAGCACGAGCGTGTCATCGGGCAGCGTTAGCAGCTTGTCGCAGATGCTCCGCAGCTCGAGCGCGTAGTCTCCGCCGGGCAGGTCGGTGCGGCCGATGGAGCCGCGGAACAGCGTGTCGCCGCTGAACAGCATTCCCTCGGCGTAGTAGCTGACGCTGCCCGGCGTGTGGCCGGGTGTGCCGATGACCTTCAGCGTCAGCCCGTCGATCGCGATCTCGTCGCCGTCCATCACGAAGCCGTCCGGGCCGGGAGGGCCCTGCTCGATTTCGAGCCCCATCATTTTCGAGGCCATCTGCCAGCCGTTCTGGAGCAGATCCAGGTCGTCGGGGTGCAGCAGGAACTTCGCGCCGGTGGCGGCGTGGACGCCGGCGACGCCGAGCACGTGATCGATGTGGGCGTGCGAATTGGCGATGTACTTGATCCGCACGCCCATCTCGCGGGCGAGCGCGAGAATCTCGTCGGGCTGGTCGCCCGGGTCGATGCAGATGGCCTCGCCCGTGCGGCGGTTGCCGACGATCCAGCAGTTCTCCTGGAAGACGCCCACGACAATGCCGCGGATCATCAGTTCGTTCGCCACTTCCATGCAGGCACTATCGGCCCCCATCGCCGGGGCGGTCAAGAGTACGAGAGGGGGCTGGCCCGTGCCGCGAGCAACGGCGCGACAAGCGAAGGGCCATCTACGGCGTAGAGCCATGTACGAGAGGGCGGCCCGCGCCGCGAGAAACGGCTGAGGATAACCCCTATTGCCTATGTGCCAAACTCCGTTATGATCGGTCGCGAAACCGCCGATAATAAGAATTACATGTGCTATTCGTTGGAATCGTGCGTGGCGGTGGAGGTGGAACGTGATCGGACGCTCGATGGCTGTCGTGGGACTGCTCGTTGCTAGCATCGGGATGCTCGCCGGCGGCGCAGTCGGCAAGGCCGATGCTCAGGTTCAGCCCGACACGATGGTGTCCGTCATCATCTCGTTCAACCACCGCCCCACTGAGGCGAACGTCCTGTCTATCGACGGCTACGGCACCATCGAGCACCGCTTCCGGTTTATCGACGCTATGGCGGCCGAGGTGCCGCAGAGCTCCCTCCCGATTCTCGCGATGATCCCCGGCATCACGATCGAGATCGATGGTGTTGTCCAGCTTCACGACGCCGAGCTCGACAACACGTGGGGTGTGAAGCAGATCGGCGCGGGCGCCGTCCACGACGGCGGCAACAAGGGCGCCGGGATCGACATCGCCGTCATCGATACGGGCATCGATTACACCCACCCCGACCTGGACGCGAACTACAAGGGTGGCTACGACTTCGTCAACAGCGACGCCGACCCGCGTGACGACCAGGGCCACGGCACGCACGTCGCGGGCACCATCGCGGCCGAGGACAACGGCGCTGGGGTTGTGGGTGTTGCGCCCTCGGCGAACATCTATTCCCTGAAGGTGCTGAACTCGTCGGGCAGCGGCGCGTGGAGCAACATCATCCTCGCGATGGAGTGGGCCACGGATCCGAATGGCGACGGCAACACGTCGGATCATGTCGATATCGCGAGCCTCAGCCTCGGTGGCGGCTCGGATCCCGGCTCGGCGGTTCAGACCGCTTTCAATAACGCCGTGAACGCGGGTGTCGTGGTGATCGCGTCGGCAGGCAACTCCGGCAACTCCGCCGGTACCGGCAGCAACGTCGGCTACCCGGGGGCGTACGACTCGGTGATTGCCATCGCCGCGACTGACAAGAACAACGTTCGCGGGTCGTTCTCAAGCACCGGCCCGCAGGTCGACCTCTCGGCTCCGGGTGTCGCCATCAACTCGACCACGATGGGCGGCGGCTACTCCGGCGAGACGTGGAACGGGACATCGATGGCCGCGCCGCACGCCTCAGGGGTGGCGGCGCTCGTCATGGCGGCCGGTATCGCCGACTCCAATGCCAACGGGCGCACCAACGATGAGGTGCGCGATCGCCTGCAGAGCACCGCGCTCGATCTGGGCGCTGGTGGGGTCGATTCGCAGTACGGGTATGGCCTGGTGCGCGCCAACGTGGCCGCGCCGCCGCCTCCGGCCGGCGGCAATCAGCCCCCGGTGGTCGACATCACGGCGCCGGCGAGCGCGATCACGGTGACGGCGGGGACGGCGATCACGTTCACGGCGACCGCCACCGACCCGGAGAGCGGGAATCTGGCGGCGAACATCGCATGGTCGTCGTCGCCGGGCGGCATCAGCGGCACGGGCGCAAGCATCACGGTGACACCGGCGGTGGGCACGTACACGGTGACGGCGAGCGTGAGCGACCCGGGCGGCGCGACGGGCAGCGACACGGTGAGCGTGACCGTGAACGACGCGCCTCCAGCGGGCACGTTCGTGAGCATCGCATCGGACGGCTTCGAGGGCGGCGCGGGCGGCGGCACGGGATGGTCGGGCGGATGGGCCTTCAGCGGCAACGCGCTGATCACGACAGCGGGTACGCCGGTACAGGCTGGGGCGAACCACCTGCGGTTGCGCGCGGCCGACGGGCTGGCGCAGCGGACGGTCGCGCTTTCGGGCCAGGCGGAGGTTCGCTTCGACTTCTGTGCGAGGGCGAACTCGTTCGAGGCGGGGGACACGGCCCGTATCGGCTACAAGTTCGGCAACGGCGCGGTGGTCTACCCGGCGGGTACGCCGTGGAACTACACCTCGGCGCAGAGCAACCTGGCGTACAAGTGCTACCAGACCGTCGCGATCGCGACGGGAGGCGCGGCGTCGGTGACCATCGTGTTCGACGCGAACATGACATCGACGGCCGACTACTGGTACATCGATACACTCGCGATACTCGCCCCGGCGGGGTCGCCCCCGGCGGGGTCGCCGCCAGCGAACCAGCCCCCGGTGGTCGACATCACGGCGCCGGCGAGCGCGATCACGGTGACGGCGGGGACGGCGATCACGTTCACGGCGACCGCCACCGACCCGGAGAGCGGCGAATCTGGCGGCGAGCATCGCGTGGTCGTCGTCGCCGGGCGGCATCAGCGGCACGGGCGGCAGCATCACGGTGACGCCGGCTGTGGGCACGTACACGGTGACGGCGAGCGTGAGCGACCCGGGCGGCGCGACGGGCAGCGACACGGTGAGCGTCACCGTGAACGCGCCGCCAGCGAATCAGCCCCCGGTGGTCGACATCACGGCGCCGGCGAGCGCGATCACGGTGACGGCGGGGACGGCGATCACGTTCACGGCGACCGCCACCGACCCGGAGAGCGGGAATCTGGCGGCGAACATCGCATGGTCGTCGTCGCCGGGCGGCATCAGCGGCACGGGCGCAAGCATCACGGTGACACCAGCGGTGGGCACGTACACGGTGACGGCGAGCGTGAGCGACCCGGGCGGCGCGACGGGCAGCGACACGGTGAGCGTGACCGTGAACGACGCGCCTCCAGCGGGCACGTTCGTGAGCATCGCATCGGACGGCTTCGAGGGCGGCGCGGGCGGCGGCACGGGATGGTCGGGCGCGATGGGCCTTCAGCGGCAACGCGCTGATCACGACAGCGGGTGCGCCGGTACAGGCTGGGGCGAACCACCTGCGGTTGCTCGCGGCCGACGGGCTGGCGCAGCGGACGGTCGCGCTTTCGGGCCAGGCGGAGGTTCGCTTCGACTTCTGTGCGAGGGCGAACTCGTTCGAGGCGGGGGACACGGCCCGTATCGGCTACAAGTTCGGCAACGGCGCGGTGGTCTACCCGGCGGGTACGCCGTGGAACTACACCTCGGCGCAGAGCAACCTGGCGTACAAGTGCTACCAGACCGTCGCGATCGCGACGGGAGGCGCGGCGTCGGTGACCATCGTGTTCGACGCGAACATGACGTCGACGGCCGACTACTGGTACATCGATTCGCTCGCGATATTCGCCCGGTGACGCTGGTGGTGCGACCGGACGCGGAGGGCTAGCGCCGCTCGTGGCGCCTCCCGGCCCAGACCCCGGCCTGTGCGGATCGTGCGCCAATGCGCGCATCATCCGCTCGGGCCGGGGTTCCGCATTCCTGATGTGCGCGCTCGCCGCGGACGACGCGCGCTTCCGCAAGTATCCGCCGCTGCCCGTACTGCGCTGCGAGGGTCATCGGCCGGCGGATGCGGCCGGCGATGGCGGCGCGGCTAGCGGATGACCGAGCGCGGCGTCGGCACGATGCGTGTCACGGTGATCCGCTCGCGGTCGATGAGCTCGCCGACTCGCGGCCCGATCTCGTTCTTCCATTCGTCCGTGTCGTAGACGGCGGCGTAGAGCCGCTCGCGCTCCGCCTCGTCCTCGAACCGGCGCATCCAGACGTAGAGGTCGTCCTCCGTCTCGCCGAGCCAGCTGCCGACGATGACCATGCCGCGCGCCGACTGGAACGGGATGATCCGATCCTCCATGAAGCGCACCCAGGCGTCGCGCTGTCCGGGCCGCAGGCGGTACTGCCGCAACTCGAAGAACATTGTGCGTGCTCCTTTCGCCCACCGGGGGCGGGCGTCACTTCTCGTGCCAGAGGCTGAGCTGCCGCTCGACGGCGTCGCCCATCAGCCCCGAGCACTGTACCCCGAGCAGCCGGAAGCGGTCGCCGGGGGCGATGGCGTCGTCGAGCAGCGCCTCGGCTGTCTCGCAGCAGCACGCCGGGGTCGTCGGTGGGGGGCTCGTTGCCGCGCTGCCGCGTGATCGTCCGGAAATCGTGGTACCGCAGCTTGATCGCGGTGGTGCGGGCGCGGACATCGTGGCGGGCGAGGCTCTGCGCGACGCGGGCCACGATCCGGGCGAGCTCGGCGCGCAGCTCGGGGCCGTCCTCGAGGTCGTGCGGGAACGTCGTCTCGGCGCCGATGGACTTGCGTTCGCGCTCCGTCACGACCGCGCGGTCGTCGTCGCCGCGGGCCATCGCGCGCATCATCGGGCCGCGGCTGCCGAGCAGCCGTTCGATCGCGGGCTCGCCGGCGGTCGCGAGTTCGCCGATGGTGCGGATGCCGGCGGCGAGCAGTGTCTGCTCGGCCTTGGGCCCGATGCCCCACAGCTCGCGCACGGGCCGCGGCGCGAGAAACGCCGCCTCGTCGCCGGGGGCCACGACGACGAGGCCGTCGGGCTTGCCGGCATCGGACGCGACCTTCGCGACGCTCTTGTTGGTGGCGACGCCGATGCTGACGGTGAGCCCTGTCTGCTCGCGCACCTCGCGCCGGATGTGGCGCGCCACCGAGCCCGCGCCGCCGAAGCGCGCCGAGCGGCCGGTGGCGTCGAGAAACGCTTCGTCGAGCGAGAGCGGCTCCACCAGCGGCGTCACGTCACGAAAGATCGCCATCACCTGTCGCGACACCTCGATGTAGCGCTCGAAGTGCGGCGGCACCCGGATCGCGCCGGGACAGAGGCGGAGCGCGCGGCTCATCGGCATGGCGGAGCGTGCCCCGAACACGCGCGCCTCGTACGACGCCGCCGCGACGACGCCGCGATCCTCGGGGCGGCCGCCGACGAGCACGGGCTTGCCGCGCAGCTCCGGGTGGTCGAGCTGCTCGACGGACGCGAAGAAGGCGTCGAGATCGGCGTGCAGAATCGTGCGGGCCACGCACGCATGATACCGCCCGTGACGGGCAGGGACGCGACGCAGCGCAACGCCAGCAGCGCGCCGAGGACGATGGAGATGGCGATGAGCAGTCCGAGCACGCGCATCGCGATCGGCATCCACGACCGGTCGGGTGCTTCCCAGCCGGCGTAGCCCGCCTCTTCCGTGAGGTCGGGGTCGAGGTCGCCCTCGGTGGAATACTGGTACTCGCCGTCGTCCATGGCCGGGCCTATCGCTTCAGGATGTGACAGATGCAGACGCCGCCCGCGCCGATCATGTGCGCGAGGCCCGCCTTCGCGCCCGCGACCTGGCGGTCGCCGGCCTGCCCCCGCAGTTGCAGCACCGTCTCCCATATCTGGGCGAGGCCCGTGGGGCCGAGGGGGTGTCCGCGCGAGAGCAGGCCGCCGTCGGTGCTGAAGGGGATGCGGCCGCCGACGGTCGTCGCGCCCTCGTCGATGAGGCGCTCGCCCTCGCCCGGCTTGGCGAAGCCGAGACTCTCGTAGTACTCGATCTCCTCGACGCTGAACGCATCGTGAATCTGCACGAGGTCGATCTCGCCGGGCCCGATGCCCGCGTCGTCGTACACGGCGCGCGATGTGAGTTCGGTGAGGTCGCCGCCGGGCTGATTCGCGCTGCGGTAGGTCTCGCTGCGGAACGCCGACCCGGCGACGGTGATGAGCGGCGACGAGCCGAGCTGGCGCGCGCGCTCCACCGTCGTGACGATGGCAGCCGCTCCGCCATCGCCGGTGGGGCAGCAGTGCAGGAGCGTCATCGGGTCGCAGATCATGCGCGCGTTCATGACGTCGTCGACGGTGATCGGGCTTGCGGTACTGCGCGTACGGGTTCATGGAGGCGTGGAGCCGGTTCTTGACGGCGACCTTGGCGTAGTGCTCGATGGTCGTGCCATAGTCGTGCATGCGACGATTGGCGCGCATGGCGAACATGCCCGCTGGCGCGAGCATCGCCTGCGCCTTCGCGAGCGCCTGCTCGCGGGGGCCGGGGCCGGAGAGCGCACCCATGGGGCCGGCCATCTTGCCGATGCCGGTCGCGATCGCGGTGTCGGCGCGGCCGTAGGCGACGGCGAGGTACGCCTCGCGAAAGGCGCTCGATCCGCTGGCCGAAGCATTGTCGATGCTGATGATCGGCATGCCCGTGTACCCGATCGCCCCGAAGACGCTCGTGCCCGGGGTCATGCCCTGCCCGACGACGCCGCAGTAGGCGGCCTCGATCGTGCGGAAGTCGATACGGGCGTCGTCGAGCGCGGCAAGCGTGGCCTCGATGCCGCTGTCGACGGCGGATTTCTCGGGGAACCGGCCGAATGGCGCCATGCCAACCCCGACGACGGCGACCTCTCGCATGTGCGTATGCCTCCTCGCGCTCGCGATCCGGCGGCCATCCTATCACGAACCGGGCGCTGCGGCATGGCGTGCGACGGCGGGGTAGTGTCTCAGTTTGACTTTCGCTAAGCCCACCTTCCCTCGTCGTTCAGTTTCCTCTTTCTGGCGCTGATCCGGCACCGGCTGCACAAGACACCGCTTCCGAATGCACTACGCTCATCCATATCGACGAGATCGAAGTTTGCCAGATACCTCAACAGCGCCACCCTTCCTAAGCGCAAAGCCTCCCAAGTCCTCTCGACCTTCAGCATTCGGAACTGGGGTATTAAGGCGGCAAAGAACCTTCTTGTTCGCCGCTACCAAGTGGAAGATGCCGTCGCGTGGCGGGACATATGCCTTCATTCTTATCCCTAATTAGAAGTCAAGCTCTAGTGCGGAATGGGATGACAGCAATGTCAGATTCAAAGGCGGACTGTGATACGCCAGTCAATCTGATCAAAATATCAGAGTCAATCTCCATTGCTTCGGTGATCGCGGTCGGAGCCGTTGGATCGTGCTCGTACAGCACTTCGAATGCCCTGCTCAGTAAACGCGGTTCCTCGGCGTCCCATTCGTCATCCCACGGCTCGCGCGTTTTCCAGCGCCACTTCGAAATTGTCCGCCACATGATCTCAGCCAATTCCGGTCCCACGACGCGGAGAGTGGTGGCCCTGGACAACATTGTCTGAATTGAGACTCGCCACTTGGGTTTTAGGACTTTGAAGCGCTCTAGGCTTGGGAATCCAACATCAGCGACGAAGCTCTCTTCAGGTAGCAAGAACGCCGACGCAAAGTAATGTGCTTGGTGCTCTCGAATCTCTACGCCCTGGGGAACACTCCAATAGGAGTCAGGTACTAGTCGGTGGAGCAGCAGGTGTCCTAATTCATGAGCCGCGTCAAAGCGTGATCGCACCGCCGACGCCTTGTCGGAATTGAGGATAACTAGCGGGTTTGGCTCGTCGTCCCATCTGGACCAAGAGTCCATAGTCTTTTCGTGCATTTCGACCCTGGTGACAACTACTCCATTGTTTTCCAGCAGGCGAACGACGTTGCTAATAGGCCCACTACCGACGCTCCAGAATCGGCGAAGCGACTGCGCTGCATACTCTATTTCGTCGTCCTCCATGAAGAATGGATCACTCGTGGCAGCAGGGGGCTCAGGAAAGTTTGGCGCGGGAAGCACTAGTCGCTCTTGCAGAAGTTGATAGAAATCGCCAAGTCGCTGCAACTTCCGATCACCCATTAGACGAGCAGTCTTTGTCATAGACGCCCTAGATCGAAAGAACGGCTCGCGCGTGGGCGGTCGGGCGGGCAGCAGGAAATAACCTGGCCGGACACCTAGGACAAGCGCGAGCCGTCGCAGAACATCAGGACTTGGCGTGGTGCCGCCACGCTCGAACTGGCCGATGGCCTGCCGTGTGACGGTGGCCAGGTCGGCGAGCGTTGCCTGCCTAAGTCCCTTTTCTTGTCTAGCCTCGGTCAGTCGTTCCGGCACGAATCCTGGTGTACCAGGTCGCATCAGCGAGCGCCCTCCTCGCCGTGCTCCTCCTCGCGAGGCTTGATCTTGAACGTGTCCGTCTCGGTCGTGGCAATCTCCTCGGCGACCGTGCCGAAGAGGCTGAGGAAATCGACGTGGCGGCCCAAAAAGCGGCCGTCACGGCCGACGAAATTGGCGGTAACGAAGCCGATTTCGCGCCCGTGGCGCTTGTTCGGCCCATGCCCGATGATCACGTACTCCGGCTTGATCTCGTCGGTGATGACGATCACCCGCGCCTCGGCGTCGTAGCCGAACTCCACAAGCGGCAGGCGGGACTGGGCCATGTCGCCCAGGCGGGCCAGCATGATCCGGTAGAGCGCAGCGCGGGGCGGCGACTGGGGTGTGCGCTGCCGGTGGATGGTGACGACGAATGGCAACGGGGCGGCGACGGCGTGGGGATCGCGGTTGCGGTTGTAGCCGGTGGCGACGGCAATGCCGTAGCGCTTCGCTACCTGGCCCAGAAGCATCTGGCTCCGTGGCCAGAGCTTTTGGGGGCGCTCGATCCAGCTCCACGGCCGAGGCAGCTGGTGGGCTTCGTCGAAGGTGGATTCATAGAGGCTGCGCAGTCCGGCCACGGTCTCCTCGCAGAAGCCGCGTGGGAGCGTCGCCAAGAAGCGCGAGTGCCGTAGTTCGTCTTGAGACCAGTCCTGCATCGCTGTCACTCCTCGTGGAATGAAAGTAATGTCGACAATCACGGCCTATTTGTCAAGTGTTGTCCACCGCGACGCTGCCGCGCGCCTCGCGATCTCGCTGCGCTGCTCCGGCGTCAGGCGTTCGGCCCGCGCACGCCCGCCCTTCTTGCCGCCCTTGCGGCCCAGGATAACGGCGGCGTTGTGGCGTTCCTCGGCGGTGGGCTCGTTGACGGGTTCGGGCGCGGTTTCTTCTTCGCCTACGGCCTCTTTGAAGACGCGGAATGCGCTTCCGCTTGAGCGTTCAGCTACAACCTCAGGCTAGCGCTCACCTATGAGTCGCGTCAACTTCAAACTGAGACACTATCGACGGCGGGTGCGTGGTGCCGCCGCCATACGGATCGCGACACGGCACGCCCCGATCTGGGGTAGAATCGCGACTATGGGCGCGGTAGGCAGGGCAGCGGGCGAGGGGGCCAGGCGATGACAACGACTTCGTGGACGCAGGATGCCGAGAGCGGCTGGCGCGACTACTATCGTTCCCGGCTCGTGGAGCCGCAGGAGGCCGTGTCCCACATCAGCTCCGGCCACCACATCTGGATATCGGTGGGGCAGCAGGTCTCGATGCTCGTGACCGCGCTTCTGGGCCGCGCCGACGAGCTGCGCGATGTCCGCATCAGCACGCTGCCCGCCGCCGACTTCGGCTGGTTCAGCGACGAGTTTCGCGGCAAGATCGACATCAATGTGCTGTGGGCGTCGCTCTTCGCGCGTGATGCCGTCAACGACGGGCAAGGCCGACTTCACGCCGTGGATGGTGTACGGCGGGCAGAAGGCGAACGACGAGGGGCGGGTCGAGGCGCGGCCTGTCGACGTGTCGCTGCTCAGCGTCACCCCTCCGAACCAGTGGGGATACGTCTGTCTCGGCGCGAGCCTCTGGGACGCGAAGACGACGGCCAGCCGCGCCAACCTCGTGATAGCGGAGGTGAACGAGAACATCCCCCGTACGTACGGCGATACGTGGATGCATGTGTCCGAGATCGACTGGTTCATCGAGAACACGCCGCCCCCGCCCGAGACGGGCTGGCTCTACCCGGAGCCGGACCCGTGGGATCGCCCGATCGCCGACTACGTCGCGTCGCTCGTCAATCACGGCGACACCATCCAGATGGGGACGGGCTCGACGACGGGCAACATTCCCCGGTTCGGCGTGCTGGACGACAAGGAGGACCTCGGGTACTTCGCCGAGCTGACGGTACCCGGCACGGTGGAGCTCGTGAAGAAGGGCGTCATCACATCGAAGTACCTTGAGCAGCATCCGGGTAAGTTCGTGACGACCACCGCCGGCAACGACCCCTCGGACATGCAGTTCATCAACGACAACCCGACGTTCGAGTTCTACCCGGTCGAGTACATGCACCACCCCGGCGTCATCGGGCAGGTCGATAACCTCATCGCCATCAACAATGCGCTCAGCATCGACCTCACGGGCCAGATCGCGGCCGCGAATCTGGGGCATCGTGTGTGGAGCGGCACCGGCGGGCACCTGTCGTACGCCATGGGCGCCTTCATGTCGAACGGCGGACGCTACGTCTGCGTGATGCCGGCCACGGCGCGCAAGGGCACCGTCTCGCGCATCGTGCCGCTGTTCGAGCGGGGCCAGGTGGTGACGGTGCCGCGCGATATCGCCGATACGGTCGTGACGGAGTTCGGCATCGCGCGGCTGCTCAACCGGACGATCCGCGAGCGGGCGGAGGAGCTGATCGCCATCGCGCACCCGGACTTCCGCGCCGAGCTGCGGGCGGAGGCCCAGAAGCTGAACATCCTGTAGCGGCGGCGGTGCGCCTCAGAGGCCGAGCTCGCCCTGAACCGGGGCGGGCTCCAGACACGCCGCGTCGTCGTTGCGCACCGAGTTCACTCGTGGCGACACGTACGTCGCCTGCAGCAGGTGATCGGGGGCGGGCCGGAGCATGGCGAGCAGCTCGCTCGCCTCGCGCTCGTCGCCGAACAGCCAGTCGTCGATGGCCTCCTCGGGCAGGATGACGGGCATGCGGTCGTGCACGGGCGCTATCAGCCCGTTCGCGGCTGCCGTGACGATGGTGAAGGTGCGCTCCCACGGGTCATCGGCCGGCGCCTCGGGAGGCCGCCACGATTCGTACAGCCCCGCGAACAGCATGACTCCGCCATCGGGCCGGTGGTACCAGATCGGCCGCCGCGCCGTCCGGGGGCCGGTCCACTCGAAGAAGCCGTCCGCGGGGACAGCGCAGCGCCGCTGCCCGAACGCCTCGCGGAACGCTGGGCGCTCGGCGACGGTCTCGGCGCGGGCGTTGAGCTGGCGCGTCCCGAGGCGGCGATCCTGCGACCAGGTGTTGATGAGCCCCCAGCGGGCGGGCAGCAGTTCGCGATCCTCATGCCGCAGCCGCACGATCCAGTGCCAGTCGGTGGGCGCGATGTTATAGCGCGGGCGATAGCTCTCCTCGGGGATCGCCTCGACGGGCACCCCGAGCTGCAGCGCCAGCATCTCGCGGTCGGCGAGTGTAAGGGTAAAGCGATTGCACACGGGCACAGTCTACCCGTTAGGAGCATCGACGGGCATGATGCTATCGAGTAGCATAGGAGAAGTGTAAGAACGTCTGAGTCGATACATAACGTTGGAGGCGCGCACCCATGCCGATCATGCGAACGCGGGCGAAACTGCTGTCGGTGGCGTTCGCCGCGCTGGCCGGCGGAGCATTGAGCGCGGTGGCGCTCGCCGGGCCCGGCGCCGGCGCTGATGACGGCCGGGGCATGACGTACGAGTTTGCCGAGCGCCCATCGTCCGAAGCGGTAGCGGCGGCGGTTGGGGCGCGGCTCGACGCCTCGTTCGTGTCGCAGCCCGATGGCCGGGTGCGCGTTGCCCCGACAACGAATCCCCCGTATTCGGCTGTCTCGCAGATCATCGCGTTCAACGCGGCCGGGGAGAGCATCTCGTGCAGCGGCGCGCTCATCGCACCCAATGTTGTGCTGACGGCGGCACACTGTCTCGTGAGCACGGAGGCATTCGGCGGGTTCGCGACGTCGATTGGCGTCGTCCCCGCACTCGATGGCCTCGATCGGAACGGCGAGCTTGTCGCGCCGTATGGCGTGCACTCCGCCGTCGGCGCATGGGTGCCGGACGGCTGGATACAGTCGGGCGAGTCGGAGGAGTGGGATTGGGGACTCGTGCTGCTCGCGGGGCCAGTGCCCGGGGCAGCGACGCTGACCGTCGGCGTCCTCAGCACGGCGTCGCTCGAGGCGAGCGACTTCCGCCCCACGATTGCTGGGTATCCTGGCGATCGGCCGCCCGGCACCCAATGGCGCTCCCAGACGGAGGCGTTCGTGCGCGTGACGCCACGATACGTCGTGTTCGCGAACGACGTGTTCGCCGGCGATAGCGGCGCTCCGGTCATGCGGGCATCGGATCATCTGATCGTGGGCATCGTCGCCTTCGAGCAGGACTCGCAGACCGCCACCGAGAACTTCGGCACCCGCATCGATGCTGAGGTGCTCGACGAGCTGCTCGGCGGATGTGGCCAGCTCAAGTGCTCGTTCGACTTCGTCAAGGAGGGCGATGCGTCGCCGACACCTTCGGCCAGCCCGGGCGCAACGCCGCCGCCCTCCTTGACGCCGCCGGCGGACGTGCGCAGGCTGACGCCGAACGGCGCGTACACGGTGGGTGGCAATGGCGTTGTGGTCGAGGGCGCGTGGACGGCGAGCGAAGTCAGCGTGGCGATCGGCGCCGAAAGTGGACGGCGGACCGTGGCGCTGTGGCAGCTGGCGGACGGACGTTGGCTGTTCTACCTGCCGCTGACGCGGTCGGTCGATGGCGGACTGACGAGCTTCCCCGGCCCCGTCGCCGCGATCGTCGCCATTCTCGAGTAGCTCCCCTTTCCATCCTCGGACTACGGCACGTAATCACGACGAGCGGCCCACCAAGGTAGGGCCGTCCGGCCGTCGCCGCCATCCGTCCCGGCGCACACACTGGGGGCGGATGGAGGTGGGCGATGAAACGAATGCTCGTCACGTCGGATGGTTCGCCCGAGAGTGAGGCCGTCATTCCGGTGGCGCGGGATTTGGCGTCGGCGACCGGCGCCGAAGTGCACCTCCTGCGGGTCGTGCACGTCCCCGGGGCGACCCGGGTTGGCCGTGTCCCGATGATGCAGCGCGGTTCGCCTGGCTTTAGCGACCCGCTGACGATGGCTTCGACCCACGACACAGCGGAGCGGGTGGTCGAGGATCGCGACCAGGCGATAGAGCGGGTGGAGTTCGAGGCGATGCACGATCTGCAACAGCTCGCGAAGTCGTTCGAGCCGGGGCAGGCGCATTGCCACGTGCGCTTCGATCGTGGAACTGAGCGCCCTCTGGGGCGTCGGCGTTCGGCGAAGGATGACCCGGCGAACATCATCATTGAGGTCGCCAAAGAACTGGAGGTCGACCTCATCGCGATGGCGACGCACGGCCGCGGCGCCCTCGGTTCCGTTGTTCAGGGCAGCGTCGCCGCCAAGGTCATCCACGCCGGCGTTGCGCCGGTGCTGCTGGCCCGGCCCAGCGCCCTCCGCGTCTAGGGGCTGCGTTCCGTGTGCGGTCGTCTGAATCGGCGGCAGGCCAGTGCGAGAGGGGGTGTCGATGCCATCAGTCTGCGGACACCGTGAGGAGAACGACCGCGGCGAACATTCACAAATGAGGAGCATTCCATGGCCACCGCACTCACACCCTTCGGCGGAAACTTGCGAAAATGGTTCGACGATATCGAGCACGACCTGATGGAGCGCTGGCCCTCGGCGCTGCGTCCGCCCGGCCTCGGATTCGGCGAGCCGTGGGCGCCGGCGATCGACATTGTCGAGAAAGAGGGAAAGCTCGAGATCAAGGCTGACCTGCCTGGAGTGAAGCAGGAGGATATCCAACTTCTCATGGACGATGGGAATCTGCGGCTGCAGGCTGAGCGCCGAAAAGACACCACGGTCGAGGAGAAGGGCTTTCGACGGATCGAGCGATCGTACGGGCGATTCGAGCGGGTCATCCCGCTCCCCGATGGTGTGGACTCGGAGGCGATCACTGCGAATTACCGCGATGGCGTGCTCGAGCTCTCCGTGCCGCTCCCGGCGGCCGAGCCGAAGCCGCAGCCAAAGAAGATCGAGATAGCGTAGCAACCGCTCGGCGCTGAGGTCGCGTCACTCATGTACATGCAAGTCGTCGTGCCGCTCGATGGCAGCGCGGCCGCCGAAGCGGCGCTGGCGTACGCGGCGGCGCTCGCCCGGCCCTCCGCGGGCAATGTCGAGCTCGTCCGGGTGGTGCCCCGCGTGCCGCTGGGCTCGATGTCGATCGAGGAGGGCGCTCGTCTTCAGGGCGAGCTGATGGCGGCAGCCGGGACGTATCTGGCCGACACGGTTCGCCGGATGCGCGCCGGCGGCGTTCACGCCGACTGGACGGTCGTGCCCGGCGATCCGGCGCGCGGCATTCTGCGCACCGCGCGCGATGTCGAGGCGAACATCATCGTGATCAGCAGCGCCCGCACACCGGCGGCGGGCGACCTCGGGAGCGTTGTTCGCAAGCTCGTTGTGCAGGCGCAGTGCCCGGTGCTCCTGGTGCGGTCCGCCTCCGAAGCCGGGGAAGGGCCCGCGCCCTCTGCGGAAGCAACCGCGCGCTGAACGCCTGCGGGCCACCCCCCTCTTGACATGCTCGCCCCCTGCGGTACCGTGCGTGTGGGCGAACGAATCCGCGCCACCGCGCGGAACGCGAGGGGGGAGCATGCGATGAAGGGGCGAGCGGCCGTATCTACCGGGCCCGGCTTTCCGTTTGAACTGCGGGAGTACGAGGTGCGTCCGCCGGCAGCGGGCGAGATACTCGTGCGCGTGACGATGGCGGGCATCTGCGGGTCGGACTTGCACATCTGGCGCGGCGAGATGGGCGCGCCCAAGGGCACGAAACTCCCGCCGAGCATCTGGGGCCACGAGATGTGCGGGCGGGTCGAGGCGCTCGGCGCTGGCCGGGTCAGCGATATGCTGGGCCAGCCGCTTCGCGAGGGCGACCGGGTCGCGTACGCCTACTTTACGCCGTGCGGTGCGTGCTGGGCCTGCCTCACGGGGCAGGTCGCGTGTCCGAATCGCTACCGTGCGCGGGGTTCGGCAGACGATTCGCCGCACTTCACCGGCGCGTACGGACAGTATTACTACCTGCAGCCGGGCCAATGGGTGTTCCGGGTGCCCGATGAGCTGCCCGACGAGATGGTCGCGCCGGTGAACTGCGCTCTCTCCGAGGTCATCTACGGGCTGCACCAGGTGGGCGTGTGGTTTGGCGATGCCGTGGTCGTACAGGGCGCGGGCGGGCTCGGCATCTACGCCTGTGCCGTGGCGAAGGACATGGGCGCCGCGAAGGTGATCGCCATCGACGGCATCGCGGCGCGACTGGCGCTCGCGCGGCGGTTCGGCGCCGACGACACGATCGACATCAACGAATACGACACGCCGGCGGCCCGCATCGGGCGGGTGTACGAGCTGACGGGCGGCGCCGGCGCCGATGTCGCCGTCGAGGTCGTCGGCTATCCGCAGGTGGTGCCGGAGGGCGTGTCGATGCTGCGGCCCGGCGGGCGCTACCTGCTGCACGGCAACATCACGCCCGGCGCGAAGACGGACTTTGTCCCGCACGACGTGGTGCGGCCGGCGCGCACGCTCGTCGGGGTCGCTGTCTACGACGCGTGGGTCATCCCGAGGGCGCTCGAATGGATGGTGCGCCGCAGGGATGTGTACCCGTTCGGGGAGCTGGTGTCGCACGTTTTCCCGCTCGACAGGATCGACGAGGCGTTCGAGCAGGCAGACTGGGCGGCGAAGGCCGGCCAGGTGCTACGAGCGGCCATCGCGCCGTAACGCCGGCGCGTGTCAGGGCTGCTTCGCGGGGAGCGCGGCGTACATCAGCACGCCCGCGAGCAGCGCTGTCGCCGCGCCGAAGTAGAACGGCGCCGCCGGGCTGACTACCTCCCACAGCGCGCCCGCGACGAGGCTCGCGAGCAGCGTCATCACGCCGATGCCCGCGTGGTACAGCCCCAGCGCCGTGCCGTGGCGATCGGCGGGGGCGAAGTCGATGACGAAGGCGCGTCCGACACCTTCGGTCGTGGCCATGACGAGCCCGTACATCGGGAAGAGCAGCCACAGCGGCCCGGTGCCATCGATGACGCCGAACGCCGCGTAGACGAGCGCGAACGTCGTCCATCCGCCGAGGATGACATTGCGCCGCCCGATCCGGTCGGAGAGCGACCCGGCGGGGGTGGCCAGCAGCGCGTAGCTGGCGTTGAACGTCACATATGCCAGGGTGATCGCGGCGGCTCCGAGCCCGAGATCGCTCGCCCGCAGCAGCAGGAAGGCGTCGCTTGAGTTGCCGAGCGTGAACAGCATCGTTATCGCCAGTAGCATGTAGTAGCGGCGGCCGAGCCCGCGAAAGCCGAGCGCCGCGCCGCTCTCGGCCAGGCCACGGACGCCGCGAGCCTCGCGGACATACCGCAGCGCGTAGACGCTGATGACGCCGGGCACGAACGCGGCGAGGAACACGACACGAAGCGCGTCGTCGGTGAGCGCGAGGATGGCGAGCGCCAGCAGCGGCCCCACGATGGCGCCCGTCGTATCGGCGGCGCGGTGGAAGCCGAAGGCGCGGCCCCGGATCGCGACCGGGGTTGTTTCGGCGACAAGCGCATCGCGAGGCGCGGTGCGCAGCCCCTTGCCGACGCGATCGACGAAGCGGACGCCGAGTACGGCCGGCCAGACGAAGGCGGCGGCCAGCAGCGGCTTCGCGGCCGCACTCAGCGCGTAGCCGCCGATGACGAACGGCCGCCGCGCGCCGGCGCGATCGGACCAGCGGCCCGCGAGCGCCTTGACGCCGCTGGCCGTGCCCTCGGCGACGCCCTCGATGAGGCCGAGCGCGAGCACCGGCGCGCCGAGCGAATCGACGAGGAACAGCGGCAGCAGCGGGTACACCATCTCGCTGCTGATATCGGCGAACAGCGACACGACCCCGAGAATGGCGACGTTGCGCGGCACCGAGAAGAAGCGCCGCACCCGCGCGGCCGGCGAGATGCTCATGCGTGCAGTATGCCGCCGCCGCCCGCCGCTGAGGAGCCCCTCCCGGCGAGCTCGGCGCTGTGCTACACTCCGCGCTGGACAAACGCGTGTGCGAATCGCGAGCAGAACTGGGAGGATATCCTGTGGGCGTAAAGGACGAGATCATCGAGGCGCTGCAGCAGACCGATGTGCGTATGGCGGGGCTCGCCAGCCGCATCCGCCAGAAGCCCGATGCGAAGCTGCCGGAAGGCGAGTGGACGGTGCGCGACGCGCTCTGCCATCTGGCGGCGCGCTCGAACAGCGTTCCGATGGTCATCGGGCTGGCGGAGCAGATCGCGAAGTCGGCCGCGGCGGGCGAGACCGCGGCGTTTCCGGCCGGATTCGACATCGACGCGACAAACGCGGAGCAGGTTCGGGAGCGCATGAGCCGCAGCGTCGACGAGCTGCTGACCGAGATCACAGAAGGGCACCGCGTCGCGTCCGACGAAGTGCGACGGCTCGACGACGCGCTCATCGAGCAGCGCTTCCCGAATCCGGTCGGCGAAGGCGACGTCGCGCTGGCCGACTTTCTGCGGATGGCGACCGCGTTCCACGACAACATGCACATCGGCGACATCGAGCGCGCCGTCTCCTGAGCCGCGACGCGGCCGCGCGGGAGCGCCCGGCTCGCAGGCTCACGATGCTATAGATGCGTGCCTGAGCGTGCGACGAAGTGGCATGACGTGCCGGATGTGTGGATGCATCACCTCGAACTCGTGGTAGGACTGACCGGGGGCCGCCAGCCCGCCGTCGACCGTCTCGTCGAGGTGGCCGCCGCCGCCGATGACCACAGCCCCCTCGGCGAACACAAGTACCTGCGTCTTCGCCGCGGCGACGAGCAGACGCTCGGGGTGCTCGCCACGGATCACGACGGCGAGCTCGCCGGGTACGCCCACGCGCTCCTCTTCGACGAGGACGGCGCACGTCGCCTCGCGTTCGAGCTTGTCGTGCATCCGGAGCATCGCAACGAGGGTGTCGCGCGGCTCATCATCGCGCGGCTCATGGCGTTGGCCGGGCGGCTCGGCGTCGACGCCGTCGACGCGTGGGCCTACGGCGATGGCGCACCCGCGTCGCGGCTCGCGTCCGAGTTCGGCTTCGAGCCCCATCGGACACTGCTGCACCTCACGGCCTCCACCGCCGGGCGCACCCGTCCGCGGCTGGTCGAGGGGCTCGCGTACGACCACTTCCGGGCGGCGACGGACGCTGCGGGCTGGCTGGCGCTCAACCGCACAGTGTTCGCGGGGCACCCGGAACAGGGGCTGTGGACGCAGGAGGATCTGGCGGCGCGGCTGCGGGAGCCCTGGTTCGACGAGTGCGACTTCCTCGTGGTGCGCGACCCCGATGGCGCGATCATCGCGTTCAACTGGCTCAAGTGCCGGGTCGACGGCGTCCATCGCGAGGCCGAGATCTATGTGCTCGGCGTCGATCCCGCGTGGGGTGGCCACGGGCTGGGGTCGGCGCTGATCGAGGCTGGCCTGGCGCACATCGCCGAGCGCGGGCTCGACCACGGGTGCGTCTACGTCGACGAGGATAACGCCGCCGCGGTGCGCCGGTACGTGGCGGGCGGCTTCGAGGTGCGCCATCGCGACATGTGTTACCGGCGGGCGATGGGTGTCGCGACGCGCGTGCCGCCGCAGTCCGTGCGCGAGGCGCTGCGCGACCTGGCGAAGGGCTAGCCCCTGCGGCGATCGAGGGCGGCGAGCTGCGCCGTGAGCAGCGCGAGGTACGGCGTGGGCACGCCCAGCGCCCGCGCCCGCCGCAGCGGCTCCCCGAAGATGGCGTCCCACTCCATCGGGCGGCCGCAGGCGAAGTCGATCGCGGTGCTGGGCCGGTAGGCGCCCATCGTCGCGGTTCTGTCGAACATGCTTCGCGCGACCGTATCGGCGTCGAGGCCGGCCGGCTGACCGCTCGCTCGCAGATCGGCGTTGGCGGTCGCGACGACTTCGTCCATCACGGCACGGGCCGCCGCGCGAAGCGCGTCATCGGCGAGCACATCGGCGGTCGAGACGCCGCCGGCGCTGACGCACAGGCCGTTGAACGGGATGTTCCAGCACAACTTCTCCCACCGCGCCCGCAGGAGCGACTGGGCCGCGGCGACCTCGACCTTCGACCCCGCCCACAGCGCTGTCGCGTGGCGGAGCTCGCCGGAGTTGTCGTCGAGATGGGCCACCGTCACCGACCCGTAATCGAGGTGGTGGACGACGCCGGGCTCGCCGCGATTGATGCAGGTGAAGGCCATGCCGCCGAAGATGGCGCGCCGCCCGAAGGGCTCCGCGAGCCGCTCCTCGACGCCGAGGCCGTTCATGAGCGCGAGCATGCGGGTGCCGTCGCCCATGCATGGGGCGATGAGCATCGCTGCCTCGCCGAGCGACGTCGCCTTCAGCGCGCAGATGACCCAGTCGACCGCGGCCGATGTCGCGGCTCTCGCGGAAGACGGCGGGGCGCGCGAGGTGCACGTCGCCGAGCGGGCTGACGATGCGGAGGCCGCGCGCGCTGACCGCGTCGAAGTCGCGGCGGAGCAGGAAGCGCACGTCGTGGCCCGCCTCGGCGAGGCGCGCGCCGTAGTAGCTGCCGACAGCGCCCGCGCCGATGATTGCGACCCGCTGGGGAGCGGCGCTGGTCATGGCGAGGCGCGATCCATCAGCAGCTCTCCGCGCGCGAAGACCCGGTCGACATCGACGATGATGGCCTTGCCCTTGCGTTCCGGGTCGAGGCCGCGCTCGAACTCGTGCGAGTTGTCATAGACGCTCGTGCGCACGGCGGGGTCGTCGTCGATGCGGGCGCGGCCGTGGAACTGCCAACCGATACGCTTTGCCAGGTTCTGATACTGGAGTGCGACCTTTGGATTGTGGGGCACGGCCGCGAGGATGCCTCCTTCTGGATTCCGAACCCAGATCGCGAGCTGATCGTCGCTGTACACCTGGGCGCTGCCGCGGAACGAGATATGCGGCTGTCCGTCGTCATCCGCGTACGCGACGATAACGGGCGCGGAGTCGGTGAGCGCTGTGGCGAATGCCTCGCGCATCTCATCCGTGAAGCTGATCATGTGGTGTATCCTCCTGCACTGCAGGTTATCCAGTGCGCTGCCGATCCGCAACTGCGTGCCGCGACCCGGCGGTGCGCGTATAATCCGCGCAATGCCGCGCAGACGCGGGGCGCTGGCGACGCGCATCGAGCATCTTGAGGGGGGTGGCATGGAGTCGGAACACGGGTATTGGGAGCAGCTCCGGCGCAAGCGAATCACGCGCAGGCGTGTGCTCGCCGCGGGCGCGACGGGCGCTGGCGCTGCCGCGCTCGCCGCGACGGTGGGCTGTGGCGACGACGATGACGACGATGGGCGGCGGAACGCGGGCCGCGGCCGGCGACCGCGGGCTCGGCGGAGTTCCCGAACGCACGGCGGTCGGCGATGCTGCGCGTCGCCGTCAACGATCCGCCGGGGTCATTCGACTTCCACGCGACGGAGCAGCCCGGCTCGCAGCTCGCGAGCTGGCCCGTCTACAACGGGCTCATGTACCGGCCGGAGGATCCGCCCGGCAACTTCCTCGGTCTGGAGCCGGAGCTCGCCGTATCGTGGGAGCAGCCCGATGACCGGACGACTGTCCTCAAGCTGCGCGAGGGCGTCACGTGGCAGGACGTCGACCCTGTGAACGGGCGCCCGTTCACAGCCGAGGACGTGAAGTACAACATCGAGCGGATGCGCGGCGAGCACCCATCGGGGAACCAGGTGGGCGGCGAGTTCCGGATGCGCGACATGTTCGGGCCGATCGAGAAGCTCGAGGTCACCGATGACCACACGCTCACCATCACGACCGCGTTCCCGCTCGCCGCGCTGCTGAACCATCTGTCGTTCTCGTGGGTGCAGATGATGCCGCGCGAGCTCACGGAGAGCAAGGGCGAGCGCAATGTCTTCACGTGGGCCGCGGGCACGGGCCCGTTCATCCTCGACGGCTACGACACGCTCGGCGATGGCGGCACCCTGAAGTACTCGCGCAACCCGAGCTACTGGAAGCCGGGCCAGCCCTTCTTCGAGCGGCTCGAAATGCCGATCATCACGGCCACCGACACGATCCAGTCGCTGTTCCTCAGCGGCGAGATCGACTTCAGCGGCACCGGCCTCCAGTCGCAGGTGACCAAGGCGATCAAGGAGACGCGGCCCGAGGTTCAGGTTTACGAGATCGCCGGATTCTTCCTGTTCAAGATGTACTGGGACATGATGAACCAGGACTCCGTCTGGGCGCGGGACAAGCGGCTGCGGCAGGCGATGTGGTACTTCATGCCGTACGAGGTGCTGCTCGGCGCGCTCGGTGTCGACTGCTGCCGCACGGGCCCGATGCCGCCCGCGCAGCAGCCGTGGGCCATCGACAACGAAGAGCTGCCCGCCTGGGGCATGCCGCTGCAGGACGTCGATCCAGGAGGGGCTGCGCCTGCTCGACGCCGCGGGCTACCCCGCCGGCACGGAGATCCCGCTCGAGCTGAGCATCTCCAACTTCTACGGCGGCAACCTCCTCGGCGAGCTGATGGTGGGGCTGTTCGGCAGCCTCAAGCAGCAGACCAATGGTGCGCTGAACATCAATGCCAAGCTCAACGTGCTCGAGCTGGGCACGTGGCTGAAGGACATCTACCGGGGCGGCGGCACGTACGAAGGCACATCGCACGCCGACGCTGTCTTCTACGATCCGGACAACGGCTTTTACCGCTACTTCCACACCGATGGCGTGGCCAACAACACCCACCTCAGCGACCCGGCGCTCGACAAGATGCTCGAGAATCAGCAGCGAGAGCTGGATGAGCCGAAGCGCGTGGCCATCGTCAAGGACATCCAGCGGTATCTGCTCGACCTGTCGCCGACCATCTACATCGTGTCGCCGAACGCCAGCTGGGCCAATCAGGAGTGGGTGCAGAACTACAAGCCGACGAACATAGCGTATCTGGAGACGCCACGGCACTACGACGAGCTCTGGTTCAGCGAAAAGGCGCCGAATCGTGCGTAAGGCGCGCTTCTCGATTCGAGGCGCGTACGGTACCATGCCCGAACGATTCGCCACGGCGCGGAGGAGGTTCGCAGTGAAGGTTCGGATCGATCACGACCTGTGCGAGGGCAACGCGCGCTGCGAGCAGACAGCGCCGGACATCTTCGAGCTGCGCGACGACGAGAAGAGCTATGTCCTCGTCGAGGAGCC
The DNA here is from genome assembly GCA_963702115.1 of uncultured Chloroflexia bacterium. Classification (GTDB taxonomy): domain Bacteria; phylum Chloroflexota; class Dehalococcoidia; order SHXV01; family SHXV01. The sequence continues at coordinate 1,975,161 of OY969711.1, read as the reverse complement.
CGGCGAGGATCGCCGCGACGATCATCGCCATCGCCGTCCGGCTCTGCCCGAAGGCGGCGGTGACCGTCACAGACTAGCCAGATTTGGCACAGGGAGACTTCGAACATGGCATCAAACGGCACGACGATGAAGGACATCGACCTCAACAGCGCCGATCGCTTCCTGCAAGGCTATCCGCACGAGTGGTGGACGCTGCTGCGCAAGGAAGACCCGGTGCACTGGCAGGAGGGAACGGAGGCCTTCCCCGGCTACTGGTGCATCACCAAGTACGAGGATGCGTTCCGCGTCTCCCGCGACCCGACGACGTTCATATCGAGCAAGGGCATCAATTCCGACGCGAACCCGGAGGTCACGGGCGAGATGATGGGCGCCGGCAAGATGCTCATCGTCACCGACCCGCCGCGCCACGTGAAGCTGCGCCGGCTCGTGAACAAGGGGTTCACGCCGCGCCAGATATCGAAGATGGAGGGCCACGTCCGCGAGATCGTGACGAGGGTGCTCGACGACGTGCTGCCGCGCGGCGAGGCCGACTTCGTCACCGACATCGCCGCCAAGCTGCCGGTCGCCGTCATCTGCGAGATGATGGGCGTGCCGCTCTCCGACGGCGACCTCATGTTCCGCCTCAGCAACCAGATCATCGGCTCCGACGACCCGGAGTACCAGCTCGCGGGACAGGATCGTCAGGGCACCGCCCAAGAGGGGCAGATGGAGATGTTCGGCTACTTCCACGCCCTCCTGCAGGAGCGTCTGGCGGATCCGAAGGAAGACCTGACGACCATCATCGCGCAGTCGGAGGTCGACGGAGAGAAGCTGACGGTGGAGGAGATTCTGCTGTTCTGCTTCCTGCTCATCCTCGCCGGCAACGAGACGACGCGGAACGCCACATCGGGCGGCATGCTCGCGTTTCTCGAGCACCCGGAGCAGCGGCAGCGGGTCATCGCCGACCCGTCGCTGATGCCGGTCGCGGTCGAGGAGGTGCTGCGCTGGACATCGCCGGTGATGCACTTCGCGCGCTTCGTCACGAAGGACACCGAGATTCGCGGACAGAAGATTCGCGAAGGCGAGAAGATCGTGATGTGGTACCCGTCCATCAACCACGACGAGGACATCTTCGACGACCCGTTCACGTTCGATGTTGGCCGCTCGCCCAATGACCATCTCGCGTTCGGCACCGGCGAGCACTTCTGTCTCGGGGCACAGCTCGCGCGTCTGGAGCTGCTCGTGACGTACGAAGAGCTGATGAAGCGCGCCCCGCGCATGGAGCTGGCCGGCGAGCCGGCGCGGCTGCGGTCGAACTTCATCGGCGGCATCAAGCACCTGCCGGTGAAGTTCAACCTGTAACCCGCACATCGGACAGACGGGAGTGACCGCGCGACGCACCGGCCGAAACCGGTGCGTCGTTACCTGAAAGGGGGAGCACCATGAAAGCAGCCATCGTTCGCCAGGTCGGCGGCAAGGTCGAGGTCGTCGACATCGATGTCGGAGAGCCAGGCCCGGGCGAAGTCCACGTCCGCGTCGGAGCGACGGGTGTCTGCCACTCCGATCTGTCGTTCCAGAACGGCACGCTGCCCGGCCTGCTGCCGGCGATCCTCGGGCACGAGGGCGCGGGCGTCATCACGAAGGCGGGCGCCGGCGTGACAACGGTGAAGCCGGGCGATCACGTCATCCTCAACTGGGTGCCGTCGTGCGGCGACTGCTTCTTCTGCCTGCGCGACCAGCACCAGCTGTGCGCGCAGCCGCGGGGGGCGGCCGAGCCCCGGCTCTTCTTCGACGGGCAGCCCATTGCCGGAATCGCGGGCATGGGCACGTTCGCCGAGGAGATGGTGGTCTCGGAGCGCGCCGTCGTCCATATCCCCGACGACGTGCCGATGGACATCGCCGCGCTCATCGGCTGCGGCGTGATGACGGGCGCGGGCGCAGCGCTGAACACGGCGAAGGTCGAACCTGGCTCGACGGTCGTCGTCATCGGCTGCGGCGGTGTCGGCATCAACGCCATCCAGGGGGCGAAGGTGTGCGGGGCGGCGACGATTGTGGCGGTCGACAAGTTTCCGTCGAAGCTGGAGCTGGCGCGCCGGTTCGGCGCGACGCACGGTGTTTCGCCGGAGGGGCTGGGCGAGCTCTCGCAGCAGCTGACCGGCGGCTACGGCTTCGACTACGCGTTCGAGGTTATCGGGCTCAGCGCCACCATCCGGCAGGCGTGGGACGCGACCCGTCGCGGCGGCACGACCGTCGTCGTCGGCGCGGGCCGTCTCGACGACATGGTCAGCATCTCGGCGTTCGAGCTGTTCTTCAGCGAGAAGACGCTCGTCGGCTCGGTGTACGGCTCGGCGAATGTGCGCCGCGACTTCCCGCGGCTGATCGCGCTGTGGCGGGGCGGCCAGCTCGACCTCGAGGGGCTCGTGAGCAGGCACATCGAGCTGGGGCAGGTGCAGGAGGCGTTCGACGCGATGCAGCGGGGCGAGGGCATCCGGCAGGTTGTGACGTTCAACTAGCAGCGCGACAGGCGCGCGCGGGAGATAGGCGATGCAGACGAAGGCAGCGGTCGTCTTGGCGGAACGCGGCGGCGTGCAGATACGCACCGTCGAGCTCGCGCCGCCGGGCCGGGGCGAGGTACTGGTGCGGCTCGTCGCCTCCGGTGTCTGTCACACGGACCAGTCGTTTATGGACGGCACGTTCCCCTTCGGCGGGCCGACGGTGCTGGGCCACGAGGGCGCGGGCGTCGTGGAGGACATCGGGCCCGAGGTGACGAGCCTGGCGAAGGGCGACCACGTCATCCTCAACTGGATGCCGTTCTGCGGCCGCTGCTACTTCTGCATCAACGGCTCGTTCAGCCAGTGCGCGAACACGGCGATGGCGGGCGCGCCCGGCGGCGGCAGCCACTTCTCGCTCGATGGGCAGCCGCTGGGCTCGCTGGCGAGCGTCGCGAGCATGAGCCAGTACACCGTCGTGTCGGAACGGGGCGCGGTGAAGATCGACAAGGATGTGCCGCTCGACAAGGCGGCGCTCATCGGCTGCGGCGTGCAGACGGGCGTGGGCGCGGTGGTGAACTCGGCGCGGGTGCAGGCTGGTTCGACGTGCGCCGTGTGGGGCTGCGGCGGCGTCGGGCTGAACGCGATCCAGGGTTGTGTCATCGCCGGTGCAACGAAGGTCATCGCGATCGACATCGCGCCCCACAAGCTCGAGTTCGCGAAGAAGTTCGGGGCGACGCACGTCATCGATGGCAGCGCCACCGACCCGGTGATGGCGGTGATGGAGCTGACGGGCGGCATCGGCGCCGACTACACGTTCGAGGTCGTGGGCAACGGCCGCACGATGGAGCAGGCGTATCACGGCGTGCGGCGCGGCGGCACCTGCACGATCGTCGGGGCGGCGGGCCAGACCGATGTCGTGACGCTGCCGGCGTTCGCGCTCGCCATCACGGAGAAGGTGCTGCGCGGCTCGTTCTACGGGGGCGGGGCGACGCCGCGCGATTTCCCGCGGCTCATCGAGTGGTATCGCCAGGGCAGGCTGCAGCTCGACGCGCTGATCACCACGACCTACGCGCTCGACGACGCGGCGCAGGCGTTCGCCGACCTTATGGCCGGCAAGAACGCGCGCGGCGTGCTGATGATGGATCGCTAGCGGCCCACCTGCGGCGCCGGACGAGATGCTTCGCTTCGCTCAGCATGACACGTGCCGCAGCGCCTCACCCCCCAGCTGTCGCGTTCCCCCTCTCCATCGGCGGATGGAGAGGGGGCCAGGGGGTGAGGCCCGCGCGCGGTCGCGCGGTTGACAGCGCCCGGTCGTTGCGACAGTATCGCGGAACTTCGCGGCTCGAAGGGGGCCGCGCATCCGGATGAGGGGGAAGCGATGACGACGCAACAGGAGCCGCGCGGGCTCGACATGATTCTGAACAACGTGCCCATCGAGATTCGGGAAGACTTCGGCAAGTTCATCGAGTCGGCGGTGACGGGCGGCGTCTGGGCGCGCGAAGAGCAGCTCGCCCCGCGCTTCCGCAGCATGATCACGATCGCGGCGCTGACGGCGCTCAATCGCGAGCACGAGCTGGCGCTGCACATCCGGGTGGGGCTGATGCGCGGGCTCACGAAGCAGGAGATCTGCGAAATCGTGATGCACATGGCGATCTACGGCGGGTTCCCCGTCGCGGTCGAGGGGATGCGCACCGCGAAGGAAGTGTTCGACTCGCTCGAGGGCTAACGCTCCGGCCGGGGGCTGGCCGCATTGACATCGGGCTCGCGGCGCACCTATGCTCTAATTGCGAACGATTGCAAACGCAACTGGTTGCGATAAGGGGCATCGGCCATGGCCGCGCTCGACGCGCTTTCCGTGCTCGTACAGTCGCCGCCGCTGCTTGTCGCCGGGCTGAGCGGGCTCGGGATCATCAGCGGCTCGCTGGCGCTTGGCCTGCGCCACGGCATCGACTGGGACCACATCGCCGCCATCACCGACATCACGAGCTCGTCGACGGCCGTCGGCCCGGCGGAGGAGGGGCTCCTGCGCGAGCCCGGCATCATGCTCACCGACGAGAGCCATCACACGCTGCAGAGCGTGGTGGTGGCGGCGGTCGGCGGCCCCGTGCTCGCGGGGGCGGCAGTGCCGGGCGGGGGCTCGCTGGCGGCGACGCTGCCCATGCGTTCGGGCTTCGCGGCGCCGGGGCCCCGGCGGACGGCGTTCGCCCTTGGCATGATGTACGCCATTGGCCACGCGACGATGGTCGTGGTGCTGGGCATGGCGGCGATCCTGTTTTCGAGCGTGCTGCCAGCGTGGGTCGACCCGATTATGGAGCGCGTGGTCGGCGTGACGCTGCTGTTGCTCGCGGCGTATCTCTTCTACTCGCTGTATCGCTTCTATCGCGGCGGGGGCGAGTTCCGGCTCCGCAGCCGCTGGATGCTCGTGTTCGCGGGCGCCGGACGCGCGTACTCCTGGGCGATGCACCGGGTGCGGGGCCAGCGCGGGCACCACCATCACCACTACCACGGCGATAGGCCCGACCGCTACGGCCCGGTGACGGCGTACTCCATCGGGCTGATTCACGGCGTGGGGGCGGAGACGGGCACACAGGCGCTCATTATCGCGACGGCGGTCGGTGCGGGCAGCAAGGCCTCCGGCATCGCCGCGCTGATGGCGTTCACGGGCGGGCTCATCGTGTCGAACGCCGCCGTGACGATCATGTCGCTCTCGGGCTTCGCCTCGTCGCAGCGGCGGCAGCAGGTCTACGTCGCGGTCGGCCTGCTGGCGGCGGTGTTCAGTCTCGTCATCGGGCTCGTCTTCCTGTTCCGGGCGGGCGGTGTGCTGCCCGATCTCGACGCGGCCGTTCGCTGGATCGGCGGCCCGGGAAGCTGACGCGCGCCCGCGCCGTCACTCAGTGTTGTCCCACGTCGCCCGCAGGAAGTTGACCAGATCCCACCGCTCCGTTGTGCCGAGGGTGTTGGCCCAGGCGGGCATCGCCGTGCCGCCCACGCCGCTGCTGATGAACTGGAACAGACTGCTGTCGTCGTGGAGCGGCACGTGCACGGGGAAGGGCGCGGGGCGCGGGTCGAGGCCGGCAGCATCGGGGCCATCGCCTGCGCCGGTTGCGCCGTGACACGCGGCGCAGTTCGCGGCGAAGAGCGTCTTGCCGCGCGCAATCGACTCCGCGTCGCCGGGGAACGGATTCGTGGCGGCAAGGCCGCTGCCCTGGTGGTTGTGGGTGGGGTCGGACGTCAGCAGCGTCGTGCCCGCGAGAAACAGCACGAAGATGCTCGCGCCCGCGGCTGTCGCCGCCGTCGCGCCCCGTCTGCCGGCGGATGCGCGGCCACAGCAGCGCGAGGCCGATGGCGAAAGCGAGCGTGACGAGCGCGCCGATGAAGTTCGGCGTGAACTGCGGTGCGATCGAGCCGAAGCGCGAGCGTTCGGCGCTGGCCGCGGCGCTCGCTCCGACGGTGACATCGAACTGCTCGGCGATGTCGTCGTGGCCGGGGCGCTGCACGGATGCGATCGCCTGCCAGCCCCCGCCCAGCGAGAAGTACGTTCCCTCCGTGCTGAATACGCCGTCGCCCTGGGGCACGAGCGTCGCGCTTTCGCCGCCGCCCACATTCTGCGCGGGCGCGACGAATGTCAGTTGGACACGACCGATCTCGCCGATGTTCTGGCTCTCGCTGCCGTAGACGTGGAGGCGGAACTGATTCTCGCCGACGGCGTTCGGCGTGATCTGGAGGTGGAGCGCGATGTCGCCGCTCGTCGCGATGGCGCTGTACGGATTCGGCGCGGCGGATGGGCGCCCGCTGTCGAATCCGCGCGGCGTCGCCTCCTGCCCAAGCACGCCGACCGCGAAGAGCACCGCGATGCTCAGCGCCGCCTCGCCCGCGAGCGTGCGGCGGAGCCGGGCCGCCGCTGCCGGAGCCGCCCACTCCCCCGACTGCCACTTGGCGACGAGCTGCCGGTTGGCGAGCGCGATGGCGAGCAGCGGCGTCAGCAGCGCCAGCTTGATGATGAGCCATTGCCCGTACGACGTGTCCCAGAGCGCATCGAGCGACGGCAGCTCGCCTATCGACCGGAGGATGCCGGTGGCGACGACGATGTACAGCCCCGCCGCCGCCGCTATCGAGAAGCGCGCCGTCAGCCGGAGCGCGAGCGCGTCGCCGGTGGCGGGCGAATCGCCGCGCAGCCGCCGCAGCCGCAGCACGACGATGGTCGTCGCGATGAGGCCGCCCGACCACGCTGCGGCGAGCGTGAGGTGCGCGAAGTCGATCGCCGTCGCCCAGAAGGAGCCGGGAGCGGCGCCCGCGTGGCTCACCGCCGAGATCGCGAAGAGCGCCCCGAGCGCGACGGCGGACGTGCCCAGCAGGAGGCCACGCTCCGCCCGGCGCTGCCGCCGCGACGCCGCGATCCACGCCAGCCCAAGCAGCACCGTCGCGGCCAGCAGCGCGAGGTGGCGGGCGAGCCAGTACGTGCCGAAGCGCGTGTCGGCGAGGACATCGGTCAGCGACCCCCCGAGCTCGGCGTGCTGATTCTGGAGCTGGAGCGCGCCGCCGGCCATCGCCAGCAGGATCGCCGCAGGGGCGAGCCTCCGGGCGCTGCCCCGGGCGATCGCCTCGACGTTCGGCGGGCCGCCGGGCGAACGGATGCTCGCCAGCAGCAGCACGACCGCGACGCCGAGCAGCATCGCCAGGCCCGAGAACGTGAGCCAGCGCCCGGCGATATTGCGCGCGTCCGTATTGCCGCCGAGATCGGGTGCGAACGCCGTCCCGGCTGGTGTCGAGCCATCGGGATTGAGCACGGTGAACGCGAACGAGCCCGTCCATTCGTGGCCGTCGTCCTTCGACAGCGACTGATAGACGACGGTGTACAGCCCCGGGCCGAGGGTGCGTGGCAGCCCCGAGAGGTGGAGGGCGTCGTTGGGGTCGACCTGAACGCCGTCGACGGGCAGCGGCGTGCCATCGCTCGCGAAGAGCTCGAACGAGCTGAAGCCGGGCTCGAGCGGCTCGCTGAGCCACAGGTCGATGGTCGAAGGAGGCTGCGCGATGCGCGCCTCGGCGGCCGGGTTCGACCGCACGAGGACCGCGTGTGCCGCCGCGGGCCGCGCGCCGCCGAGCACGGGCGCGAGCAGCGCGACCATCGCCGTCAGCAGCAGCAGGCCGCGCAATGTCGCACGGCGCGGCGCGAGCGTCACGGGCCCGTCTCGTCGCTGGTGGGCGCCGTGAGCAGCGTCCACGCCCCGATGCCGCCCGCCGCGGCGATCGCGCCGAGCGCGATGAGCGCCCACCACGGAAATCCGTCGCCATCGCCGCCTGCTGCGGGTGGTGGCGATGCTGTGCCGGTGGCCGCCGCCGGCGCGGCTGTCGCCGATGCTGCGGGCGTTGCTGTGGCGGGCGGCGGCGTCGCGGCGGGGTCGATGGTGAAGGCGAACGTTCCCTCCGCGGTGTCGCCATCGACGGCGGAGAGCGATGTCCAGGCGACCGTGTACTCGCCGGGCGGCAGGTCCGGCGGCAGCCCGACCGACATGCGGGTGCGATCGGCATCGTCGATGACGACATCGCCGCTATCGGCGCGCTCGCCGCCTGGCCCCGTGACGATGAGCGTGTTCGCGCCCTCGCGCCGGAACAGCGCCTGAGTGAACCAGACGTCGAGCCGCTCCGGCGCCGCGGCGATGACCGTGCCCGCGCCGGGTGACGACCGGTCGTAGTCGGCGTGGGCGTGGGCGGTGCGGACGGGGGCGATGGCAGCGGCGATTATCGCCGCCGCCATCGCCAGCACGGAGAGGCCGCGTGGGGCGCTAGTCGTGCGAAGAGTCATCGCCGGATCCGTCGTCCGGAGTGGCGCTGCCCGGCGCCGCTGGCGTGGCGCTGCCCGGCGCCGCGGGTGGCGCTGCCCGGCGCCGCTGGCGTGGCGCTGCCCGACGCCGCTGGTGTGGCGCTGCCCGATGCCTCATCGTGGCCGGCGCCCGTCTCGACGCCGGCCGCCTCGGCGAGCGCGCCCCAGCCCGCGCCCGAGAAGCCGTGACCCTCATCGTGCGCACGCGTCGCGAGGGGTGATGCCCCGGCGCCGTCGTCGTCGTCGAGCTTCGCTGCGAGCTCGCCGAGGGTCGCAGCCAGTGCTTCGGCGTCGGACTGCAGTTCGACGGGCCACGTTGCTGTCGCGACCGCGATCTGTGCGTGCTGCACCCGGCCGAGCCACTGCGCGTCGATGGCGCCGGGCGGGGTCGCGTTCAAGGTTTCGTCGATGTCGTGCAAGCCGGTGCTGTCGAGAATCGAGAGCGCCGCCAGCATCCCGCCGAGTGCGGCGGTGGGGTTTGTGGTGGCGATGGGTGTCATGGCGTTCTCGCCATCCGCATCGTCGTCGTCGCCGCAGGCGGCGAACGCCAGGCTGCCCGCGAGCAGCAGAGCAAGGGGAAGGAGAAGGAACCGGCGCATGCGCGCCTCCTTTCATGAGTCAAAGAAACGGTCATCCGCGAGGTGCGCGGGCGTGCACTAGCGTGCGCGGGGAGGGGGCTCCGGCGGAGGGGGTGCGCTGGTGGCCGGGGCCAGCGCATCGGCGCGCGCGGCTGTCGCTAGCGCGAGCGGCGCTGCCGCCCCGGGCTGATCTGTCAGCAGAAAATGGCCCGGCCCAGATGTGAGAGGCTGGTCGGAGCAGCTCGCGAGCCCTTCGTGGCAGTGCTGCTCGTGCTCGTGATGCGCGGGGCCGGTAGCGCTGGCGTCGATTACGCCGGCAGCGGAGTCGATGGGCATCGTGCCGGGGCGAAGCGAGTGGCCCATGAACAGCAGCGTGGGTAGCAGCGCGAGGAGGAGCGCCAGCGCGCACAGGGTGCGGCCGCGTCGCTCGTTCGCCGTCGCCCGGGGGAAGGTCGCAACCGCCATCGCCGGCCTTTCGGGTCAGATCGTTACGGTCAGTTAGCCACAGCGAGTGCGCACGTGCAAGGGCCGTCCGGCCGCGACCGAGGGGCGATGTGGCCCAGCCAACGTAGCTGCGCGGGCCGCCGTACGCCCGGCGCTCGCCCGTATCCCCCGCATTGACAGGGGTGGGCCGATGCACGACTATCGGCGCGACGCGCGGCACCGGGCAGCGAGGGGGAATCGCTCCGTGCAGGAACTGCCGATCCGCCAGAAGCTCGTCATCATGGTTGGCGTGATGCTGGGCCTCTTCTTCAGCTCGCTCAGCGAGACGACCGTGACGACGGCGATGCCACGCATCGTCGCCGACCTCGGCGGGCTCGATCGCTTCTCGTGGGTGTTCATCACCTACATTCTCACGTCGACGATTGGCATCCCCATTTTCGGCAAGCTCTCCGATATCTACGGGCGCAAGTCGCTGTACCTGGGGTCGATGCTCGTGTTCATGGCGGGCTCGGCGCTGGCGGGGCTCTCGCAGAACATGGAGCAGCTGATCGCGTTCCGGACGCTGCAGGGGCTGGGCGGCGGCGGCATCATGGCGATCGGATTCACGATCATCGGCGATATCTTCTCGCCGCAGGAGCGGGGCCGGTGGGAGGGGATCGTCGCGGGCACATTCGGCATCTCGATTGTGGTGGGGCCGCTGGTCGGCGGGTACATCACCGATCACTTCTCGTGGGCATGGGTGTTCTACGTCAACCTGCCGATGGGCGCCATCGCGCTCGGCGTGCTGTGGTTCATCCTGCCGTCGGCGCGCGGCACGACACGGCCGGCGGTCGATTACATGGGTGCGGCGGCGCTCATCGGGGCGCTGAGCCCGACGCTGCTGGCGCTGCTCTGGGGTGGGGTCGAGTACGACTGGAGCTCGCCCGTCATCATCGGGCTGTTCGTGGCGGGCGCGTCGATGACGGCGGTGTTCCTGTGGGCGGAGAACCGCGCCGCCGAGCCGATAATCCCGCTCGAACTGTTCGGCGGGCGGGTGTTCGCGGTGTCGATGGTGGCGGTGTTCCTCTCGGGTGCGGCGATGTTCTCGCTCACGGCGTATCTGCCGCTGTTCATGCAGGCCGTCGTCGGCCTTTCGGCCACCAACAGCGGCCTCGTCATCATGCCGCTGATGCTGGGGCTCATCGTCACCGCCATCGGCAGCGGGGCGCTGCTCTCGCAGACGGGGCGGTACAAGGTGCCGCTGCTCGCGGGGATGGCCGTGCTCTCGCTCGGCCTCTACCTGACGACGCGGATGGGCCCGGACGCGTCGCGCTTCGAGACTGTCCGCAACATGTTCATCGCGGGCGTTGGCCTGGGGCCGAGCATGCCGCTGTTCCTCATCGTCGTGCAGAACTCGCTGCCGCACCGCTATCTCGGCGTGGGCACATCGAGCGTGCAGTTCTTCCGGCAGATGGGCGGCCTCATCGGCGTGGCGATCACGGGCACGGTGCTGAACAACCGGCTGTCGAGCGAGCTCGAGACGGCGCTGCCGCAGGCGGTTCGCGAGGGCGATCCGGCGCTGGTGGAGCGGCTGGGCGACCCGCAGGTGCTGCTCAACGACCAGGCGGCCGGCTTCGTGCGGCAGACTGTTCGCGCCGTTCGGCGAGGGCGCGGATGCGCTCTTCGCACAGTCGATGGAGGCGGTGCGGGTATCGCTGGCCGAGTCGCTTACGACGGTCTTCTGGTTCGCGTTCGTGGCGGCGGTGCTGGCGTTCATCGCCGTCATCGTGCTGCCGGAGATCGCCTTGCGCACCTCCGACGACATTCTCGAGGAGCTGGCCTCGGCGGAGGGCGCGGCCCTGCACGGAGGGCGGCGGCCCGGCGACGCTCGCCGAGCCATCGCTGGGCGGCGGCTCGCCGGGCTAGAGCCAGCGGCGGTGGCGGAAGAAGCCGGTGAGCACGACGGCCGTGCCCACCATCATCGAGAGCGCCAGCGGGTAGCCGAGCCGCCAGTCGAGCTCGGGCATGTGGCGGAAGTTCATGCCGTAGATGCCGGCGATGAGCGACATCGCCATCAGCAGCGTCGCGGCGATGGTCAGCGTCTTCATCACCTCGTTGAGGTTGTTCGACACGGAGCTCAGATACGTCTCCATGACGCCGGTCACGATGTCGCGCTCGATGTCGATCGATTCGGCGGCGCGCGTGACGTGGTCGAGGATGTCGTCGAAGTAGCGTGACGTTTCGGGGTTGCCCTGCAGCCACGAGTCGCGGGCCAGCGATGACACCATGTCGCGCTGGGGGGCGAGCACGCGGCGCAGCAGCAACAGCCGGCGGCGCACCTGCTGCACCTCCGGCCCGATGCCGTCGCGCGCGCCGGCGATGACGCGATCCTCGATCGCCTCGACACGCTCGCCGGCGGCGTCGATGACGGGGAGGGCGCTGTCGACGGCGGTGTCGAGAATCGTGTGCAGGAGCGCGAGCGGTGTGTGCTCAAACGCGACCTCCTGCTCATCCCACCGCCGCTGCGCTTCGACGAGCGCGGGCGCTTCGCCGTAGTGGACGGTGACGATCTGGTCTCGCGTCCAGAACAGGCTGATCTCGTATGGTTCCGCGATCTCGCCGTTGCCGGGGGCGGGGAATCCGTAGAACACCAAGAATCGGTAGTGCTCGAACTTGTCGACCTTCGGCCGCTGGCTGCGCTGGTCGAGCGCGTCCTCGATGGACAGCGGATGGAACGCGAAGTGCCCGGCTATTTCCGCGAGCTGATGGGGCTCGGGGTCGCGAATGTCGATCCAGAGCGGGTCGTGCGAGAAGATCTCGCCCGGGAGCTGTGCCGTGGTCGTCATCGTGCTCGCTCCGTGGCGTGCCGAACGTGTGCGGTCATCGCCGCCTGCGTTCGATTGTCGGCCTTCCGGACGGTAGGCGCCAGCGTTCGCCGTCCGCGACGACACGCCCCCGGGTTTCAGCCGGGGGCGTGTCGTTGTGAGGCGCGCGGGGGTTACGCTAGCGGCTGGTGCGGCGGCGGATTGACGCCACCGCGCCGCCGGAGACGAGGAGCGCCCCGCCGCCGATGGCCGCGAACAATGCCCAGTTGGCGCCGCCGTCGCTCGCCGCCGAGGCGCCGTCACCTGTAGCGGGCAGGGTTCGCCCGGTGGCGGCGCTCGACACGGTGATGACGGGGCAGTTCACGACGGTGGTGGTCGGGGTGATGGTGTATCCCGCCGCCCGCACATCAGCCGCGGAGCGGATCGAGTTCGGCACGTAGTTGGCCGGAACCGTCACGAAGTTGACGTTCCAGAATGCCGTGTACCCGGCGTCGCCGGGTTTCGTGTCGATGATGTTGCTCTGACCCTCGACGATCTGCGGCGTGCCGTCGGCGTTCATGCCGTGGATGAACACCCAGATTGGCGCAGCCGTCGCGGGGTTCTGTCCGAAGTCGGGGTAGTACACTTCTTGGCCGCGCGCCCAGCCCTGAACGAGGGGCTCGCCTCCCGCCAGGGTCGTGCCTGCTGGGACGATGGGGCAGTTGACCAATGTGTTCGTTTGGGTGACGGCGTAGCCCGCCGCGTCGATGTCGGCCTTCGAGCGGACCGTGTCGGCGACGTAGCCGGCGGGCACAGTCACGAAGTTCACCTGCCACAGGTCGCTGTATCCGGTGTCGCCGGGGAGCACGTCGACGATGTTGTGCTGCCCCTCGACCATCTGCGGCGTGCCGTCGGCGTTCATGCCGGTGATGAAGACGTAGATGGGTGCGGTGGGCACGCCGCTGGCGCCGGCGAGCGGCGTGTTCGCTCCGAAGTCGTAGTACTGCGCCGCGCGGTTCTGATACCACCCGGAGACGAGCGCCTTGTTCTCGCCGGTCTGGGCGCGTGCCGCCGTCCCGCCGAGCAGGGATGCCGCCGCGAGCAGCAGCGCCATGGCTACCGCCGCACTGAATGGGATGAGTCGTGTCCTGGGTATGCTGGATGCGCGCATGGTTCCTCCTGTCGATTCGCGAAATGATAGACGCCCGTTAGGCGACTCCGTCTATGGGGGGTTACGGGGCCGGTGCGCTTACGGATGCATGTCGTCAGAGGAATGGGTCATGAAGCGAGGGCGGATCCGGCGGGCTCGACGTAGCTGTCGCTACGGCTCTGCGCCGCGAAGGGGATCAGTGCACCGGGCGGACGCCGGGCTTCTCGACGACGATGTCGCCGGTGATGCGAACCTGGCATGCGAGACGGTAGAGGCCGGGCGCGGACTCGCTGCGCCCTTCGATGAGCGCCTTGCGTTCGCTGCGGCCCATCTCGTCGAGGAACTCGTGGCCGCTGACGATGACGCAGGCGCACGTGGTGCAGCGGCCCTCGCCGCCGCACGTCGTCGGCCAGTAGTAGCCCGCATCTTCGGCCGCACCCATGATGGTGGCGCCGGGTGCGCTCTCGAACTCGATCCCCGAAGGCTCGACACGGATGTGGGGCATGGCGTCTCCGCAGATTGCCGGATTGTGCCATCATTGTAGCATCGGGCATGGGCTATACTTGGCGGCCATTCGCCCGCCTGCCCGCACGAGAAGGAGACTGGCCCCATGGTGAAACCGACGCTAACGCCCGGCCTTTCCGCCGAGAAGAGTGTGGTCACGAGCGAGGAGACGAGCGCCGGGCATCTGCCGGTGTATTCGACGCCCTCGATGATCGGCCTCATGGAGTTCGCCGCGCGTGAGGTGCTGGAGCCACACCTCGATGAAGGCGAGACGTCGGTCGGCTTTCGGGTCGACATCCGCCATCTGGCCGCGACGCCCATCGGCAAGCAGGTGACGGCGCGGGCGACGCTGCGCGAGCTCATCGATGGCCGCAAGGCCATCTTCGACGTGGAGGCGCACAACGAGGACGGCGCGAAGATCGGCGACGGCATGCACGAGCGCCGCATCATCCAGGTGGCGCGGCTGGGCGGCGGCTAGCGCTGCGTCAGCCTGAGGGGCGCGGCCTCCCCGCGAGCGCGAGGAACTCGTCCTCCCACGTGAGCACGCCTTCCACAAGGCGCGGCGTGATGGCGGCGGGCACGCCCTGGACGCCTGCGGCCTCCAGCACTTCGACGAGCCGCTGGGCCATCGCCGGGTGCTGCACGGCGACGGGGTGCTCGGCGAGCAGTGCCCACTCTTCCTCGAGGATGCGGAAGACGAGGCCGGGATCGAGGTACGAACCCTCTTCCTCCAGCATCTCGCTGATCCAGCCGCTCGCCTCCTCCATCAGCTCCTCGTCGAACTGCTCGCTCATGCTTCCTCCGGCGGCGGCCCGGGCCGCGCGATGATGATCTGAAAGCCCGTCTCCGGGAACGGGACGGTTTCGACGCTGCCGAACCCCGACTCGCGCAGCATGGCGACGATTTCCGCGTGCGTCTGTGTGCGGTTGCCCCACAGCATCTCGAACCACTCGAATGTCGCCGCCATCCGGAACGCGGGATCGCGCAGCTCGGCGACCGTCTCGGGATAGGTGTGGTCGACGATGACGAGTGCGCCATCGTCGCGGAGGGCGCGGCCGGCAGGCGGCGACCAGGCGCGGACGGGCGTCGTCGTCGGATCTCGTGCAGCGCCTGAAAGAGCAGCGCGAGGTCGAATTCGCCCTCGTGCGCCGCGAGCGAATCGCCGCCGCGCTCCTCGAACGTCACCCGCGCGGCCGTCTCCGGCTCGGCGGCGAGCCGTTCGCGCGCCAGCGCGATGCCATGCGTGTCGATATCGATGCCGAGGAATCGCGACGCGGGGTACGCCCGTGCCAGCGCCCGCACGAGATTGCCAACGCCGCAGCCGATGTCGACGACGGCGGCGCCGGCGCGCAGCCGCGCCTCGAGCTGCGGCAGGCGCGGGAGCGCGGCATCGATGAAGGCGGCCTGGGCGCTGCTCGTGAGCACGCCGATGTGGTGCGAGAAGGCTGGCCCGCGCTCCTGGTAGCGATAGACGGCGCCATCGCGGAACGCCTCCGGGTGGCGGCGGAAGTCCTCGCCGGCGACATCGACGTAGAAGTCGACCGATGACGCGAGCTCGTGTGGGCCGCCGGGCGTGCCGAGGAGCAGGTCGTAGTACTGGCCGAGCCGAAAGCGGCGCTCGTCGGTGGCCTCGAGGAGCCCGGTGGCGCAGGCGGTGTCGCACCAGACGCGGACGTAGCGAGGGTGCAGATGCAGCGCTGCGGCGAGCTCATCGGGCGAGGAGCCGGGCGCGGCGGCGAGCTGGGCGAAGAGCCCCGTCTTCAGGCCGGTGTTCAGCACATAGATGCCGGAGAAGCCGTCGAACATCCGCTGGATGCGGTCGATCTGCTCCTCGGGGGTGGGGCGGGGGCCAGGGTCGTGTGTCACGGGACGATTATAGCGGAGCGGGCGGCGCTGTCAGCCCTCGAACTCGACGCGGACGAGCGGGCTGCGCGCCATCCACTTGTCGATGTCGAACTCGCCCTGCGCGGCGGGCCAGCGCGAGCGCATTGCGTCGAAGAACGAGCGGCGGCCCGCTTCGTCGCGGATGGCGTGGGCGGTGGCGGGCAGATCGCGCTGCAGGCTCTGCTTGAGGTGGAGGGTGAACTTGGGCTGGGCGAGGAGATTGGCGTACCAGCCGCGCCGCCCGGGCCGGCCCGTTATCCAGACGTTCGCGCCATCGTACTGGAACATGATCTCGATCCGGCGCGGCTCGCCGCTCGTGCGGCCGGTTGTGGTGATGTCGATGAGCTGGTCGCTGGCCAGCGCGGCTCGTGCGGCGTCGTCCATGGTCGTCCCTCCAGTACGTCAGACTTGTGGCGGATTGTACCGCGCCGGGGGTCAGTTGTCGCTGGCGCCGGAGGCGGGCAGGCCGAGCGAGAATGTGCCTGCCAGCGCTTCGCGGCCTTCGGGGGTGATCCGCAAGGCCCGGCCCTCGGGATAGCGCTCTGTCGATCCGGCATCGAGCAGGCGGGTGGCGAGAGCCGCGCCGAGCGCGCCGGCAAGTCGGGCGGCGTCACGCGCGCCGCTGCCGACGGCAGCCGCGGAGCGCTAGAGGGCAGCGCCCTCCTCGACGGGGCGGCCATCGAGCGCGCCGTTGGCGAGCGCGTCGGCGTCGCGGTTCTGGGCGCGCGGCACGTGGACGACGGCGAAGCGCTCGCAGCGGCTCGCCAGCTCGCGAAGGGCATCGAACAGCGGCATCAGCTCGGGCTTGCGGACGCGGTAGCGCCCCTGCAGTTGCCGCACGATGAGTTCGGAATCGAGGCGCAGCTCGATCTGGCGTGCGCCCAGCGCCAGCGCCGACTCCATCCCGGCGAGCGCAGCGCGATACTCGGCCTGGTTGTTCGTGGTGTGGCCGATCCGCCGTCCGATCCGTCCGCGCACGACTCCGGCGGGGTCGCGGACGACGCAGCCGATCGAGGCTTCGCCGGGGTTGCCGCGCGATGCGCCGTCGCAGTTCACGACCCACCGGCCGGGTGGCTCGCTCATCGCTGCGGTCGCGGTGCGGGCGAATGCGCCCCGCTGCGGCGCATGTTACGGCCGCAGGTGGACGCGGATGGCGTCGTCGTCGACATCGATGCGGTCGACGACATCGCGCAGCAGCGTGCGACGCTGCTCCTCGCGGAGGATGTCCCAGCGTGTCACGATCTCGTCGAGATCGCGGGCGCGGCGCTGCTCGCGTTCACGCAGGTCGGACTGACGGCGGAGGCGCGCCTCGGCCTCGGCGAGCTCTTCTTCGTACGTGAGCCGCTCGCGGGCGAGGGCGGTCGCGTCCTTGCGGAGCTTGTCGCGGTGCACCCGCCCTTGCGCCGCTGCGTCGAGACTGGCGTCGAGCTTGCGGTCGAGCAGTGCCAGGCGCGAGCGGAGCTGGTCGCACTGGACTTCGAGCTCGGCGCGCACGGCGTTGACGTCGCCGGCACGGAGCATGGGTGTGTGGGTGGCGCCGCCGGCGATGGCGAGGCGCACCTCGTCCTCGAGATCGGCTGGCGCGACGGGTGTGGTACGAGCATCGGCTCTGGTTGGTGCGGCTCTCGCACTGGTAGTAGCGGTAGTGCGCCTCGGCTTCCGTGCCGTCGGTCTGACGCTTCCACTTCTGTCGTCGCGACACACCGATCATCTTGTTGCCGCATTCGCCGCAGTGCGCCAGGCCCGAGAGCAGGAATGGCTGGCGTTCCTGGCGTTCGGCGCCCGGCACGCGGGCGGGCGCGGTGCGCCGCTGGCTCATCCGCTCCTGAATGCGGCGGAAGTCATCGGGCGAGGCGAGTGCGGGATGGCTGCCGGGGACGCGCACGCCGAATCGGCTGTACGTGCCCAGATAGACGCGATTGTGCAGCATGTCGCGAATGGTGACCATGCTCCATGCGCCGCCGCGCCGGGTGACAAGGCCTTCCTCGTTGAGCCGCCGGGCGATGAGCCGGATGCCCAGCCCCTCGTGCAGGTAGAGCCGGAAGACGTATCGAACGACGACAGCTTCCTCGGGCACGACATCGAGGCGGCGGTTGGGCCCGACGCCGTAGCCGTACGGGGGCCGCCCCAGCACCTCGCCGCGGACGGCGCGGCGGCGCATGGCGTCGCGTACCCGGTCGCCGGCGCCGTTGGTGGTGCGCGCCGTCCACGCGTCGAGCAGCTGCGTCAGTCCGTCGCCTTTGGCGGGCGTCGCGGGGTCGATGATGGCGATCGTGTGCGCCGAGGCTCTCGACCTGGAACAGTGAGCGTGCCGCGGTGTGGAGCTCGTCGCCGAGCCGTTCGATATCGTGCACGGCCACGACGACGAAGCCCTTCTCGGGGCGACGCAGGTAGTCGAGCATCTGGCGGAAGCCGGGGTACTCGGAATCGGCGGAGGCGGGGTCGAGGAAGGTGGCGGCGGGCTCGTAGCCCTCACGAGCGCAGAAGGCGAGGAAGGCTTCGCTCTGGCGGCTCAGCGAGTCGCCGGCTTGCCGTTCCTGCTCCAGCTCGCGAAAGTAGCCGATGGCTCGCACGGCGGCTGGTCCTTCCTTACGATGCGCCGTGCAGGATGCGCTCGCACGTGGGGCACTGCACCAGCTCGCCGGCGCGAACCTTGGCGACGACGTTGCTCGGCAGGGCGATGCGGCAGCCGCCGCACGTGCCGCGCTCGATGTGGGCGATGCCCTTGCCGTGATGGCGCTTGCGCAGCCGCTGGTACAGGCTCAGTGTCGCGGGCGGAATACGCTCGCTCACCTCCGCCGCTTTCGCCTCGAGCCCGGCGATTTCGCCGTCGAGGATGGCGCGGCGGCTGCGGAGCTGCGCGGCTTCGGCCTTTCGCTCGGCCTCGATGGCGCGGAGCTGGCGCAGCGCCTCGGCGTGGTGGGCGCCCGCCTCCTCCGCTGTCGCGAGCACGCCGAGGAGCGCCTCCTCGCGGCGCGCCTGATCCTCCCGGAGGGATGCGACCTCTTTCTGGAGGGCGGAGAGCTCGCGCGAGCTCGTGATCGAGCCGTCGTAGAGGCGGGCTTCCTCGCGCGTGACCTTCGCGACGACCTCCTTCAGGCCGTGCTCGACTTCGCGCTGGCGCGAATCGAGGTCGCGCAGCTGGGCCTCGCTTTCGCGGACGGCGGCGCGGGCTTCGCGCACGATCGACTCCTCGGCGAGGCGCAGGTCGACCTGCCGGAGCGCGATGCGGCGCTCGTCGAGAGAGGTGTCGTGTTCCTGGAGCGACGCAAGGTCGGTATGTATGGACATAGTGCGGGTATCGCCTTTTTGGGCGTTGGAGAGCCCAGTATAGGCGCGCCGGGCGGGCGGCGGCAAGCGACCGGGGGGCGTTGGGCAACGGCCTCGCCTTGACGCCCCAAAACCCCGCTGACTAGAATGGGGCTACATCCGCGGCGCCGTGCGGCTCCGCGACGAAAGGACATAGCCCGATTTGATTACTCTTGGACTCACCGGCGGTATCGCCAGCGGCAAGACAACCGTCTCGGCGATGCTCACGGAGCTGGGCGCGCACGTCATCGATGCTGACAAGGTGGGGCATCAGGCATACGAGCCGGGTACCAAGGTCTGGGATGAGGTCGTGGCCGCGTTCGGCCGCGATGTCATCGGCGAGGACGGCGCGATCGACCGCAAGAAGCTCGGCCCGATCGTGTTCGGCGCGCCGGAGAAGCTGCAGCAGCTCAACGCGATCGTCCACCCCCGCCTCAAGGAGATGCTGCAGGAGCGTATCGACGCGCTCGCCGCGGGCGGCGCGACGAGCGTCGCGGTCGTGGAGGCGGCGATCCTCATCGAAGCGAAATGGCAGTCGCTCGTCGACGAGATATGGGTGACGGCGGTGCCCGAGGGTGTCGCGAAGCAGCGCCTGATCGATCGCAACGGCTTTGCGCCCGAAGCGGCCGAATCTCGCATCCGCGCCCAGATGGGCAACGACGAGCGCCAGCAGCACGCCGATAAGGTTATCGACACCAGCGTCACGCTGGACGAGGTGCGAGCGCAGGTGGAGCGGCTCTGGGCCGATGTCGCCGCGCGCGCCGTGTCCTTCGTGCGCACACAGTAGGGAGCGACGGTGACTACTCCTTCACAGGCTCAGCAGCGCGCCCCGTATCGCGAGTATGCCATCGAAGAATACGTGGCGGTCGATCAGCCGTACTACCTGCCGATATCGGACGAAGTCCAGCTCTTCGAGACGGCGTTCTCGCAGAAGATTCCCGTTCTGCTCAAGGGCCCCACGGGCTGTGGCAAGACCCGCTTCGTCGAGTACATGGCGTTTCGCACGGGTCGCCCGCTCACCGTCGTGAAGGATGTTGGCGGCAAGGACTCGCCCGCGGGCCCGGCTGCGGGCGGCCACGCGATGCCGATCGTCACCGTCGCCTGCCACGAGGACCTCACAGCCAGCGACCTCGTCGGGCGCTACCTGCTCGAGGGCGAGTCGACCCGCTGGATCGATGGGCCGCTGACGCGCGCCGTCAAGGCGGGCGCCATCTGCTACCTCGACGAGGTCGTCGAGGCGCGCAAGGACACGACTGTCCTCATCCACCCGCTCACCGACCACCGTCGCATCCTGCCGATCGAGAAGCTCGGCCAGGTGCTGGAGGCCGACGATGGCTTCCTGCTCGTGATGTCGTACAACCCCGGCTACCAGAGCGCGCTCAAGGACCTGAAGCACAGCACCCGCCAGCGCTTCATCGCCATCGAGTTCGAGTACCCGCCGCGCGAGCACGAGGCGCAGATCATCGCGCACGAGTCGGGCGTGCCGGAGGAGGTCGCGAACGACCTGGCGAAGCTGGGCGAGAAGGTGCGCAACCTCCGCGACCACGGCCTCGCCGAGGGCGTCAGCACCCGGCTGCTCGTGTACGCGGGCAAGCTCATGCACCAGGACATCGCCCCGCGGCGCGCCTGTCAGGTCGCGGTCGTGTGGGCGCTCACCGACGACGCTGAAGTGCAGCGCAGCATCGAAGAGGTCGTTTCCTCGATCTTCGAGTAGGCGTGCCGCGCACCCGCCGCGGTGGGGCGCGAGTCGCGGAAGAAAGAGAGCCTGCCCCCATGCGAATCGGGATCGTCTCGGACATTCACTGCAACGCGCCCGGCCTGGTGCGCGCGCTCGAGCTCATGGGCGACGAGGTCGACGAGGTCATCTGCGCGGGCGATACCGTGTACGAGTTCCGCTTCTCCGATGAGGTTGTCGACGTCATCCGCAAGAACGGCATCCGGATGGTGCTGGGCAATCACGAAGCGGTGCTGCTTGGCGCACAGGGCGAGCGGGCGCGTTCGTCGGCGGGCATCAACCAGGACAACGTCAAGTGGCTGGCCGAGCAGCCGTATCAGCTCGACACGCGCGTCAACGGCAAGCGGCTGCTCATGGCGCACGGCAGTCCGTTCGAGCCGTGGAACGAGTACATCTTCCCGCACACACCGAGCTTCCGAAAGCTGGCCGAGCTCGATTCGGTGACGGACTATGTCGTGCTCGGCCACACCCATCAGGCGATGGCGGAGCGCTCCGGCCGCGTCCTTGTCATCAATCCCGGCTCCACGGGCGAGGCCCGGGACCCCCGGATCGGATTCCAGCTGAGCTACGCGGTGCTCGACACGCAGTCGGACGAGGTGCGGATCGAGCTGTTCCCCGATCCCCAACGGGAGGCCAGGGGGCTCCCCCTGGCGTAAGGTCCGATGACCGACGACCTGCTGGCCATCGAAGAGGAGCTGCAGGGGTATCCCGGCAACCTCGCCGAGGACTTCCGGCGCAGCGCCGACGCACTCCGGCTCACGCTCTCCGGCGAGCAGCTGGGTATCTGGGCCACCGAGAGTCTG
Organism: uncultured Chloroflexia bacterium; assembly: GCA_963702115.1. GTDB lineage: Bacteria > Chloroflexota > Dehalococcoidia > SHXV01 > SHXV01. The sequence continues at coordinate 1,953,679 of OY969711.1, read as the reverse complement.
GAGCTGGCGAAGCATTCGCTGCGCTCGTGGGAGGCGACGGGCGAGTTTCTGCGCGCTTCGCCCACGGTCCTCTCCCGCATATCGTTCCCCGCATTCCGGATCTGGGTGCTGCGTGGCCGCGAGCTCGCCGATTGCTCCTCGATGGTGGCGCGGGCCTACTTCCGCGCCACGCCGGACGCGCTCGCGCATCTCGATGAGGAAGACCTGTCCGACTGGGCCAGGCTGGGGTCGTCGCTGTACAAGGGCACGTGGAAATCGATATCGCTCGCCGCCCAACTGCTGGAGCTGAGCCCGCAGCTGCTGGCGCAGCTCGACATCGCCGCCATGCGGACGCTCGTGACGTTCACCGACCAGCTCTCGGAGCGCTCGTACGATCTCGCGTTCACCTGCCTCGACCTTGCGCCCCGCTCGCTCGCGACGGCGCGGAGCGAGGATCGAGTCGCCATCATCGAATTCGCGACGACGCTGGTGGAGCACAGCTGGGCCGACGCCCGCATCTACTTCGAGCGTGCGCCGGGGCTCGTGAATCAGCTCGACCCGATGGTTCGCGGACGCTACATGCGCCTTGTGAGCCGCGCCGGGGCGACCCTGGCGCGCCAGACCTACCCCTACTTCGCCGAGGGCGCGAACGCGCTGTCGCGGGTCGACCCGGGCCTGCACGGGCCGATTCTCGATCAGGCGGAGCCGCTGGCCGATGTCTCCGGTGTCGCCGCGATGGAGTTCGTGAAGAGCGCGCCCGAGGTGTTGGAGCGGCTCCGGGGCGACGCATTCGATGCGTGGTTCGACCAGGGCCGTCAGATGCTGGCGCGCACCATCGAAGGGGGCGAGGCCTTCTTCCGGCTGGAGTCGAGCTTCGGCGAGCAGGTGCTCGAACGGCTATCGTCGCGGATGGCGCTGGGCAGCGTCGCCGAGGTGCTGCGGCTGTACTGCAAGGCGCTCACGGGCGTCGACATCGCGATCGCGCCCGCTTCGGGCCTGGCCGACAAGCATATCGGCTGGATATCGAGCGACCTGCCCTCGACGGAGGGCTCGTCGATCTTCCTGCCGGAGGTTATCGAGCACTTCGACGACAAGGCCCGCAACTTCGGCGTCTACAAGGTTTACGCCACCCACCAGACGGGCCATCTGGAGTTCGGCAGCTTCAGCTTCCGCTTCGGGCGTCCGGGCGCGCTGTTGGGAGTGGCGGGCCGCCAGCGGATGGCCGAGGCGAACCCGCGCACGGGCGGCGCGCTCACCGACATGGAGCGCTTCTTCGACCTGTTCGCGAATCGCAAGCTCGCCTCCGACCTGTTCGCCATCGCCGAGGACGCGCGTATCGACGCGCTCGTGACGCGTGAGTACGGCGGTATCCGCCAGGCGTATCACCAGGTGCAGCAGGCGGAGATGGCGCAGCGCCGTCCCGCCGATGGGCTGCCGCTGCGACAGGCGCTCATCGAGCTGCTGGTGCGGCTCAGCCTCGACCCCGATGCGGAGCTGTACTGGCCGGGGTCGCTGGCGGAGCTGTTGCGGGAGGCCGTCGCGCCGCTCGCCGCCATGCGGCTCCGGGGCGCGATTGTCGAGGATGCGGCCGAGGCGACGATCCGGCTCTACGACCTGCTGATGACTATTCCGAATCGAAGCCCGCAGGAGCTGGGCATCGACCCGGACGACTGGGAGGCCTTCGGCTCGGGCGACCTCGATTTCGATGAGACGCAGCTCGACGAAAGCGCCGCTGGTCAGGGTGGCCAGTCGGCGGAATTCGCCAGCTCCGAGGAGGGCGGCGACCAGCCGTACGAGAGCCCCGACCAGGTGGGCTTCCGGGGCGAGTTCAAGCCGGAGCTCGTGCAGCTGCTGATGCGGATGCGGCAGGGCGATCAGCAGGGCGACGCCGATGGTGCGCAGGCCCCGCTCACGCCCGAGCAGCTGCAGGAGCTGCTCGAGAAGAGCGTCGAAATCAGCCTGACCGACGTGGCGGAGGGCGACCTGGCGTCATCGAGCGGCATGTTCCTCAACAACCTCCAGAAGGAGGTGGAGGCCATGCCGAAGGAGAAGAAGTCGGGGCAGGGGAAGGATGCCGGCGAGGGCGACGGCGAGGACGATGGCGAGGAGTTCGCGCCTCAGCCGAAGATATTCCTCTACGACGAGTGGGACTTCCGTGCGGGCGACTACCGGCCCCGGTGGTGCCGCCTGACGGAGACGGTGCTGGCCGAGGGCGAGGCCAACTTCTACGAGGCGACCGTCCGCGAGAAGGCGACGCTTGTCGCGCAGACGCGACGCCAGTTCGAGCTGCTCCGCCCCGAGATGTTCCGCAAGATCAAGCGGCTCTACGACGGCGAGGAGTACGACCTCGACCTCGCGATCGAGTACATCGCCGAGCGCCGCGCCGGCGCCGCCGCCAACGACAAGATCTACTGGCGCCGCAATAAGGTCGAGCGCGACGTCGCGGTGGCGCTCCTGCTCGATATGAGCGCCTCGACCGACGAGGAGATCGAGCGGCGGAAGCCGGCGTACGAGGACGACTTCGACGACGACCCGCGCCGTTACCTCTCGTGGTGGGCCAGCCGCCGCGCCCACGACATGCTCTCGCCGGCCAAGCGCATCATCGATGTGGAGAAGGAGAGCATCGTCCTGCTGATCCAGGCGCTGGAGACGATCGGCGATAGCTACGGCATCTACGGCTTCTCGGGGTACGGGCGCGACAACGTCGAGTACTACGTCATCAAGGACATCGCCGAGAGCTTCGGCGATCGGATCAAGAACCGGATCGACAAGATCACGCCCATCCGCAGCACACGCATGGGCCCGGCGATCCGTCACACGACGACGAAGCTGATGGAGAGCGACGCGCGCGTGAAGATACTGTTCCTGGTCTCCGACGGACGGCCGCAGGATCACGGCTACGGGCGCGACCGCACGGAGAAGGAGTACGCCATCCACGATACGAAGATGGCGCTGACCGAGGCGAAGCGCAGGGGCGTCACGCCCTTCGCGCTCACGGTCGACCGCAACGGACACGACTATCTCGGGCAGATGTGCCAGGACATGGGCTACGAAGTGCTGGCCGATGTCGAGGCGCTGCCCGGGCGGCTGCCGACGCTGTACCGCAAGCTCACGGAGTAAGGCGCACCCTCGTGCGGATGCGAGCACCACGAAGCCCCCGACGGTTCCGCCGCGGGGGCTTCGTGGTGGCCGCGAATGCGGAGTTGGCGAGCTAGCCGTCGCCGGATACGACGTTGACCTTGATCTTCGTGGGCTGCGATTCTACGCGCTTCGGCAGCGTCAGCGAGAGCATGCCGTGCTCGAACTTGGCCTCGGCGCGACTGGCATCGACGCCGCGCGGCAGGGTGAACGAGCGCTCGAAGCTGCCGAAGCGGAGCTCGCGGCGGATGTAGGTCGCCTCCGCCTCCGGTTCCGCCGGCGTGTGTTCGCCACGGATGGTGAGCACCGCGTCGTCGATCGAGATGTCGATATCGGCCGGCCGCATGCCGGGAATCGCGGCGCGAACCGTGTAGCGGTCGGGGTGCTCGATGACGTCGAGCGCGAGCCCGCGGACCGAGGTGTCGTCGCGCCGGACGAACCTCGCGCCGCCGCTGACGCTGTTATCGATGATCTGATCGACCGTCTGGCGGAGGTTCGTGAGTTCGTGCCAGGGATCCCATCGGGTTGAGGTTGTGGCCATCGTGATCCTCCTCGGAGTCTGCTGCGAGATGCCTGCCGGAAGTGCCGGTGTCTGCATGATACGCCGGAGGCGCGCAAGCATGTCAAGAGACATGATAGCGTCATTAGCAATGTCAGTAACAGGCTCGCAGTCACGCGCAAACTTAATCGCGGCTTAACCCCCGTTGCCACGGGTGCCGCTAGTCTGAGGATGAAGCTAGGAGTTGAAGAAGAAAGAGAGGACTGCCCCGTATGACCGTACTCACCCGAACCCCGCTGCCGGCCGGCCGGCTCTACCCGTCGTCACTGCTGCGGCGGCCGGAGCGATGCGAGGCGACGCCCGAGCGCATCGACCCGGCGCTCTCCGAGCGAGCCGCTTGGTGCGGCCTGCTCGACGATGAGCCGGACGCCCCCCTCGCGACCCGGCTCGCGGCTCTCGCCACGCGTCGTCGCCCGGACGCGTGACCTTCGCGAAACACGGCCGTCACCTGGCGGTAACGCGACGGTAAGGTCGCGGTCACGAGTGTGTAACGCGCGCTCGCTACGCTCGACAGACATCACACGAGCGTAGGAGACCGGGACAGATGACACTTCCCCTCATCGACGCCGCGCCGGGCGCGCGTCCATGACCACCATCCGCACAGCCCTCCGTTCCGGGAATCCGCGAACCCTCTTCGCAGGGTTCCTCTATTTCGATATGAGCTTCATGGTCTGGGTGCTGCTCGGCGCGCTCGGCAACTTCATCGCCGATGATCTCGGCCTGAGCGGCACGCAGAAGGGCGTGATGACGGCGCTGCCGGTGCTCAGCGGGGCGCTGCTCCGGCTGGTGCTCGGCATCGCCGGCGACCGTCTGGGCGGCCGCCGGGTCGGAATGTTCGGCCTCGCCTTCACGCTGATTCCGCTGGCGATCGGCTGGCTGTTCGCCAGCCAGATATCCACGCTGTATCTGGTGGGGCTGCTGCTCGGCGTTGCGGGGGCGAGCTTCGCGGTGTCGCTGCCGCTTGTCAGCCGCTGGTATCCGCCCGAGCACCAGGGTCTCGTGCTCGGTATCGCGGGCGCTGGCAACAGCGGGACGGTGCTGGCTTCGCTGTTCGGGCCGCGACTCGCGGAGTCGTACGGCTGGGAGGCGGTGTTCGGGCTCGCGATGATCCCGATAGCGCTCGCGCTCGTGGCGTTCGTGCTGCTCGCGCAGGATGCGCCCCGCGAATCGGCGCCGGTGCCGTTGCGTGAGTATGCCCGCGTCGCGACGGAGGGCGATGCGCTGTGGTTCAGCGCCTTCTACTGCGTCACGTTCGGCGGATTCGTCGGTCTGGCGAGCTACCAGGCCATCTTCCTGCGCGACGAGTACGGCATGAGCAAGGTGCACGCGGGCGATCTGACAGCGGCGGCGGTGTTCATGGGGAGCTTCGCGCGACCTGTGGGCGGGCTGCTCGCCGATCGGCTCGGCGGCGATCGGGTGCTGGCGGTGCTGATGGCGGCTGCCGGTGTGACGCTGCTGCTGGTGGCGACGCTGCCGCCGCTGCCGATAGCGGCGGCGCTGTTGCTGATCACGATGGGGCTGCTGGGGCTTGGCAACGGCACCGTCTTCCAGATCGTGCCGAGCCGCTTCCGCGAGGAGATCGGCATCGCCACCGGGCTCATCGGCGCGGCCGGGGGGCTCGGGCGGGTTCGTCTTGCCGATCCTGTTCGGCGTCGGACGCGAGGCGATGGGCTCGGAGGCGACGGGTTTCATCGCGCTCGGGTTCGCGGGGCTGGCGTTCGCCGTTGTTCTCCGGCTGCGACGCGAGTGGTGCGCCTCGTGGACGCGCGTGCCCAGCATCGCGCCGCTTCCGCGAGCGCTGCCGGCGATCGATTAGGAGCGCCCCATGGCTGCTGACGGCGGCTTCGCCCCCGACGACACTCGGGAATCTCGAGTTCGGCCCGGGCGACCGCGAGGTGAGGGTCGGGGGTGCGCCGCTAGCGCTCTCGGCGCAGGAGTTCGCGCTCCTCCGGCTGCTGGCTGCCCGGCCGGGCGCGACGGTGACCTACGAGGCGCTGACGCTCGCCATCTGGGGCGCCGACGGGGCGGAGGAGCGACGGCGGCTGGCGGTCGTCGTCTGCAGGCTGCGCGCCAAGCTCGCCGGATCGCGGCCGTTTCGTGTCGAGACGCAGAAGAAGCGCGGCTACCGCATCATGGGCGCGCCGGAACGCGAGCCCGCGGCCGCCTCGTAGCGCACGACGCCATCGCTCAGCGCCGGGATAGCGAGGCCGGCCTCGACGAGGGCGTCGAGGTGGCCAACGGTCTCGGCCATCGTCTGCCGGATGCGCCGCATCCCGATGTGAGGGAACAGGCGCAGCACCATCTCGAAGCCGGTGTGGGGACGCTCGCCGAGGAATGCGGCGATGCGCTCGGCACGCTTGGTGTGGTGCATGAGGATGCGGTCGATGGCCGCGGGCAGGTCGTCCATCGATTCGCCGTGCCCCGGCAGGATGCGGCGCGCGGGCAGGCCACGCACCTTCTCGAGCGAGCGCAGGTACGCCGGCAGGCTGTGCAGCCGTCCCCCGGCGGTGCCGTCGGGGAAGTGGATGCCGGGGTTCGGGGTGATCCTCGCCAGGATGTGGTCGCCGGAGAACATCGAAGCCGTCGGCTCGTGATAGAACACCGCGTTCGAGGGCGTGTGCCCTGGGCAGATGATGGTGCGCAGCTCGATGCCGCAGCGCTCGAAGGTCGCGCCGTCGTCGAGGAGCGTGTCCGGCGTGACGGGCGTCATGCGCAGCGGCGTGCGCCACGAGGGCGGGCGGCGGCGGCCCGAGCCGTGCTCGGCCGCGACCTGCTGCTGGTCGCCGCCGTCATCGTCCGGGCGCATGAAGGCGGGGCTGAGGTAGACGGCGGGGCCGAGCGCCTCCAGCTGCTCGCGCGGGACGCCCTGTTCGATGAGGAAGCCGGCGAGCACGGCGCTCTGGGAGCGTGCGAAGTCGGAGCCCATGATGAGGGGGCGCTCCTCGCCGCGTGCCGCGAGGATTTCGGCGCCCACCTCGTCCTGCCACCGGCGCGCGAGGCTCGCGTGGTCGACGTGATGATGCGTGAGCACGACGGCGCGCACATCGGAGGGCGCGAAGCCTTCGCGGCGCAGAGCGCCCGTCAGCTCCTCCCACGCCCCCTCGAAGTCGGGGCCGGAGTCGATGAGCACGACTCCCCCGTCGCCGGCGAGCGCGTAGACGACGTTGTAGTCCATCGGGATGGTGATGACGCGGACGGCCCCCGGCTTTGGCTTCGGGCTCACGCGTCCGCGTTCAGGAGGCGGCGGAGCAGGAACAGCGAGGTCGTGACTGCTCGCGCCTTGATCTGCGATCGCGCCTGCGGGAAGGTGTAGCTGATGGTGTCGGTGCGGCCCATGATGTCGATGCCGATGTGGATCGCGCCGACAGGCTGGTCGTCCTGCGTTGCGGGGCCGGCGACGCCCGTGATGCCCATGCCGACATCGGCGTTCATGCGCTGGCGCGCTGCCCGTGCCATGTCGGTGGCGACCCGCGCGCTGATGACGCCGTGTTCCTCGATGAGCTGGGGGTCGACGCCGGCGGCGATCTTCTCATCGGTGGCGTAGGTGACGAGCCCGCCGCGATAGTAGCGCGACGCGCCCTCAGCATCGGTGATGGCGCTCGCCAGCAGCCCGCCCGTGCACGATTCCATCGTCGCGAGGGTGAGGCCGCGCTCGGCCAGCGTGTTCCCGATGGAGATCTCGAGTGTGTCGCCGTCGGCGCCCCACACGGACGGCCCGAAGATCGACCGCATCTCGTCCTCGAAGGGGCGGATGGCGGCGCGGCACTCCTCCTCGGTCGCGCCCTTGGCGGTGAGGCGCAGGTGGATGCCGTCGATCTTGGCGTAGACGCCGATGGTCGGGTTCGGCGACTTCAGCATGTGGCTCACCATCTCGTCGACGTTGCCTTCGCCGATGCCGGCCGTCTTCAGCGTGCGCGAGATGATGACGGCGCCTGTGGGGCGGCGGCGCAGCTCGGGCGCCACCTCGTTCTCCCACATGTGGAACATCTCCGGGGGGACGCCGGGCATTGCCACGATGATCTTGCCGTCGCGCTCCACCCACCAGCCGGGCGCTGTTCCGCGCGGGTTCGGGATGGGCCGCGCCGATGGGATGAGCATCGCCTGCTTGATGTTGCTCTCGGGCATCGACCAGCCGCGCCCGGAGAAGAGGGCGCGCACCGCCGCTTCGAGGCCGGGGTCGACGGCCAGCGGCTCGTTGAGCGCGGCGGCGATGGCCTCGCGCGTGAGGTCGTCTTCCGTGGGGCCGAGGCCGCCGGTCGCGATGATGAGGTCGGAGCGCTCCCACGCGAGCCGGAACGTCTGGTCGAGCCGCTGCGGGTTGTCGCCGACCTGGGTCATGCCGTAGCAGTCGATGCCGAGCGCGGGCAGTCGCGACACGATCCAGTGGGCGTTCGTATCGAGAATCTCGCCGAGCAGAATCTCGGTGCCGACGGAGATGACTTCAGCTCGCACGATCGGTTCCTTGTCAGGGCCACCCGCCGGTGACGCTAGTTGCGTTCGTCCATCCATGCGCGCAGCCGGCGCGTCTGCTCGATCGTCCAGTCGAGGGCGCGGCCATCGGCGATGACGAGGGCGCTGAGCGCGAGCATGGCGACGAACAGTTGCAGCATCGGGCTGACTATACCAGAGTGCGCGGCGGCGCTGCTATCGCGCCGGCGTATCATCGGCGTATGCGCATCGTGGTGGCGCCGCAGGAGATGAAGGGCAGCCTCACGGCCGTCGAGGCGGCGGCGGCGATCGCGGCGGGGCTGCGCCGCGCCATCCCCGGCGTCGCGCTCGACCTGGCGCCCATGGCCGATGGCGGGCCCGGCACGGTCGAGGCGCTGCTCTCGGCGACGGCGGGGTGCGGCACGTGGCGCGGGTCGACGGGCCGCTCGGCGAGCCGGTCGATGCGGCATGGGCTGTCCTCTCCGGGGGAACCGTCGTCCTCGAGATGGCGGCGGCGGCGGGGCTGGCGCTCGTGCCGGAGGTGCGTCGCGATGCCGGGCGCGCCACAACGCGCGGATGCGGCCAGCTCCTGCAGGCGGTGCTGGCGGCGGGCCATCGCGACATCGTGTTCGGGATGGGCGGCAGCGCCACCGTCGATGGCGGCGCGGGCCTGGGGCAGGCGCTGGGGTTTCGGCTGCTCGATAGTGAAGGGCGCGACCTGCCGCCCGGCGGCCTGGCACTGCGGCGACTCGACCGGATCGACGCGAGCGGCGCACTGCCCGCGCCGGCGGAAGCTCGCATCGTCGTTGCCTGCGATGTCGACGCGCCGCTGGTGGGCGAACGGGGGGCGGCCATCGTGTTCGCGCCGCAGAAGGGGGCATCGCCAGCGCAGGTGGCGCACTTGGCGGAGGGGCTGGCGCGACTTGCCGGCGTGGTGCAGCGCGACCTCGGCACGTCGATAGCGTCGCTGCCGGGCGGCGGCGCCGCGGGCGGACTCGCCGGGGGTCTCGTCGCGTTTGCTGGCGGGGAGCTTCGCCCGGGCGGCCCGATCGTCGCGGAGGCGCTCGGCCTCGCGGAGCGGCTGCGCCACGCCGAAGTCTGCGTCACGGGCGAGGGCGCGCTCGACGCGCAGACGGCGATGGGCAAGGCGGTCGCCGTGGTCGCCGAGATGTCGCGGGTGGCGGGGGTGCCCTGTTACGCGCTGGCGGGCAGGGTCGAGCCCGGCGCGGCAGAGGCGCTGGGGCTGACGGCTGCCCGGGCGATTGCGCCCGATGGGATGGCATGGGACGAGGCTCGCCGGCGCGCCGCGGAGCTGCTGACGGGCGCCGCCGAAGCGCTGGGCCGCGAGCTCGCCGCGTCGCGGTAGCGGCGTCGCCGTTGACCGCGCGTGCCGCTCACGCCTACGATGCCGCCGACAACAGCGATGGGGAGGGGAGCATCCGATGGGTCTTGAAGGCAGAGTGGCGTTGGTCTCGGGCGGCGGCAGGGGCATCGGGGCGGGTATATCGCTGTGTCTGGCGCGCGACGGCGCCGATGTCGCGATCCTCTACGGGCGCAACGCCGAATCGGCCGAGGAGACGGCGACGGCCGTCCGCGCCCTCGGCCGCCGGGCGGAGCTGGTGCAGTGCGATGTCCGCGACGAGGCGCAGGCGAAGGCCGCTGTCGACGCCGCTGTGCGCGCGTTCGGCCGGCTCGACATTCTCGTGAACAACGCCGGTATCGCCTCGCGCGGGCAGTCGGTCGCCGATGGCGATCCGGGGGAGATGGAGAACGTGGTGCGGGTGCACGCCTTCGGGCCGTGGTATCTGAGCCATCACGCCGTGCCGCACCTGCGCGAGGCGGCGGGCACGCACGGCCGCGCCGACATCGTCTTCATCTCGTCGGCGGCGACGCAGTTTTACGGGCCGAACGGTGCGCCGTACAACATGGGGAAGGCCGCGATGGAGGCGCTCGCGTTCGGGCTCGCGAAAGAGGAGCGTCGCAACAACATCCACGTCAACGTCGTCGCGCCGGGGCTGGTGGAGACGGAGATGGGCCGGCGGCTCGTGCGCGCCACGCGCGGCGTCGATGACCTGCGCCAGATCGACGCGCAATCGCCGTTCGGCCGCGTCTGCCAGCCGGAGGACATCGGCAACGTCGTGGCGTTCCTCTGCTCCGATGGCGCGAGCTACGTCACCGGGGAGCGCATCTACGTGCACGGCGGCGGCTTCTAGAAGGCTGCCGCGCCGGCCAGCTGCTAGGCGTCGCCGCGGCGCTGCGTGCTTTCGCGGTGACGCTTCACCGCGCCGATGCGGGACAGGTACGGGAGAGTCTCCCACTCCAGGACGAGCAGGATCATCCCCGCCAGCGCCACCCCCATGATGTACTCGCCCGCGCCGATGACGACGCCGACGGAGGAGATGGCCCACATGCTGGCGGCGGTGGTGAGGCCGCGCACTTCGCCGCCTTCGCGCATGATCATGCCCGCCCCGAGAAAGCCGATGCCGGTGACGACGCCGGCGATGAGCTTCTCCGCGGTTGCCGGGAACTGTTCGACGCCGATGCTGGTGAATGCGGCAGCGCCGATCGCGACGAGGGCGAAGGTGCGGTCGCCCGCGGGGCTGCCCCGATACTCGCGCTCCCATCCGATGAGGAAGGCGAGGACGGCGGCCAGCGCGATGCGGCCGACAAAGATGAGGTCGCCGTGAAGGTCATCCATGGGCGGCGTGTTCCTCCTTGGGGTAGTGCCGGCCGAGCCGGTCGACGTGTTCTTCGACAACGTTGCGCGGCGCGAAGCGCAGGAGCAGCGCGACTCCGATGGCGACGATAGCGATGTCGTCGAGCTGGCCCAGCACCGGGATGAAGTCCGGCACGATATCGAGCGGCATCGCCAAGTAGAGCGCCAGCACGACCGGTATCGCGCGGACGGCGAGTGGGACGCGGCGATCGCGCGCGAGGGCGAGTCCGAGGCGCAGCTTGGCGCGCCACGGCAGCCGTCCGATCCGCCGCATCAGCTCTCGTGTGGCTGGCGCGGCCCAGCGGGTCGCGGCCCATCCCGCGGCGAGCAGGAGCACGAGCGCCAGGGCGAAGCCCGCGACGAGGAACGTCGTCACGCGCGCCTCAGCTCATGCCCAGCTCGTCGAGCCGGTCGTCGTCGATGCCGAAGTGGTGGGCGAGCTCGTGCAGCAGCGTCGTGCGCACCTGCTCGACGAGGCTGGCGTCATCGGGCGCAGGCCTCCTCGATGACATCCTGGTACAGCGTGATCTTGTCGGGCATGACCATCGCGTAGCCGGAATCGCGGCGGGTCAACGGAATGCCCTCGTACAGGCCGAGCAGTGTCTGGCCGGGGCCGAGGCCCGCGGTGCGGAGCTCGGCGGCGGTGGGGCGCGAGGCGAGCACGATGTCGAGGTTCGACACGGCCTCGCGAAAGTGGGCCGGCAGCTCGTCGATGGCGCGCTGCGCGAGTTCGCGAAAGCGCTGGCGGCGTTCGCGTCGCGCGGCGATAGCATCGGCGGAGCGGCCACGAGCGTCGCTGGCGCCGTAGCGTCGCTTCCCGCCGGGGCGATCCCTGTCTTCCACCCCAACCTCCCGCGGCGGCAACGTCTCGAAGGCGCAGCGGGATTCTAGCACACGTTTCCTGGCGGCCTCTGCTCGCGAGGGCTGATGATGCGCCGGTGTCCTGTCGATGATGGATTGGGGGAGCGCCCTAAGGGAGGCAGGATGCGGATAGTACGGAACTGGTTTCGCCGCCGGGCGATTGAGCGTCAGGTCGAGGAATGCATTCGCGCGGGCACGGGCCTTCGCCAGGAGCAGTGGCTCTGGTCGGAGCCGCCGATGGCCGAGGACGACCTGCGTGTGCTGTCGGACCAGATCGTCGGTTGGTGCCGCGAGACGATGGCGTCGTTCCGCAAGCCGTACGGCATCGACCAGGTGGCGTTGTCGGTCGCGTGCGCGCATCCCGGCAAGCCGCCGCTCGCGACGATGACGCTCGAGGTGTTCCGCCCGATCGAGTTTTACCAGGAGGGCGGCCCGAGCGAGCAGGTCACGTCGTTCATCCAGAACCTCGACCTGGGGCGGCTCAACGAGCCGGTCGCGCCGGTTCGCTTCGCCGCCGCGCTCTTCAGCTGGGGCGAGGTGGCGAAGGCCACCGTGTTCGCCGAGGCATAGCGCCGCCGCGCGCGGGAGCGGGTCCCGGCGATCACGTGCGGGCCCGCTCCCGCTCCTCCTCCATCCACCGTTCGAATTCCGACTGCGGATCCTCGACCCCGAGCTCACTCGCCGCGCGCCGCCGGCTGTGGATGCCCGTGTCCACGAGCGTCCGTTCGTCGGCGATGAGCCGCGAGCGATCCTGCGGCAGTACCGGCCCCCAGAGGACGCGCGACCGGTACGGCGCGAAGCTCTCGCCGGTGAACTGCTCCAGCAGCCGCAGCGCCATCTCGTTGCGGCGGCGATGGGCGCTGCCGCGGATCAGCCGCTTGCGCTGCACCTTCTTCAGCAGCGGATCGAGGGCGATGTTGAGCGCGACGCCGGAGAGCGCGCCCGAGCCCTCGCCGAATGCCGCGCGCGGCGCTTCCGCGAGGTCGTGGAGGGCGCGGTACACCAGATGCACGTATTCGACGTGAAGCTGGACGCCGCCCCCCTGGAGCAGATCGAGCAGATAGGCGCGTGCCTTCTCGGGCAGCTCCCACACAGCGCCGGGCTCGACAGCGATGTCGCGCGCCTCCTGCACGTTCTCAAGCACGGCGATCGGATTGCCGCTGATCTCGAGGATCGACGAGAGCTGCGTGAGCGCGCGATTGAGCTCGCGCAGCGGCTCCTTCACCGTCTCCAGGTCCGACGTGCCCCAGAACCGCTTCGGCTCGCGCAGGTTGGGGAACAGCACGAACGGGATGAACCCGTACGGGTTCGGCCGGTCGTCGGCGAGGGTGTCGTCGACCCAGAGCTCGAAGCGGGTGTCCGTCCACACCTCGACGATGTCGACCTCGGCGCTCGGCTTTCGCGGCGACTGCGCCGCGCCATGCAGCGCCTCCGCCTCCTCCGCCGAGAGCCGGTAGCGGCTCACGACGCGCCACACCCGTGACGTGTCGTCGCCCGACCACCACGCGTACAGCCCCTGAACATCGGGCGTTGTGACGCGGACGCGCCGTGCGGCAGCATCCCACCACACCTTGTAGGCGCCGTCGCCGAGCACGGAGGCGTCGATCTCGGTGTCGAAGTCGATCTGCGCGAAGTCGTTCTCCTCCGCGACGCGGGCGAGCGCCGCCTCGGCCCGCCGCGCCGCCTGCTCGTCGCCCTGCCGGGCGGCTCCACGGCGTACGAAACGTCGTTGAGCACATACGACGCAGTCTTGTGGATGAGGGTGCGCGCGTAGTTGAACGTGAGGGTGCGGGAACGCGAGCGCGCCGGCCATTGCCGGCCCTCGTAGAAGTCGAGGTTCTCCCGATAGGCGCGCATCCGGTCGGCTTCGCGCAGAGCGAGACGCTGCGCCCAGCCGGCCGCCGATGCTTGTGCTGTCGTCATGTCGTCCTCCATTTCGGGCCGCATCGCTCGTCGCGGTCGCGGTAGCCCGCGCGGCGGAGGATGCGGAATACAGTCCGCCGGGAGATGTCGAACTCCTCGGCGATGCCGTTCACGTTGCGGCCGGAGCGCCGCGCCCGTACGACGGCGAGGTCGCGGTACTCATTGAGGATGCCGCGCAGGCCGCCCGGGTCGTCGTAGCGGCAGCGGGGCAGCGGGCACGCCAGGCACCGGGGGGCGACGCTGCATCCGCTGTCGCGCCACTCCAGCTGTTCCGGCAGCGGGTCGCGACCGGGATCCTCGTTCGGCGGCAGTGGTCGCTGGGCGGCCGATCTCGCACTCATGCTTCCCTCTCATCGTCTCGTTCCAACTCGTTCGCCCAGCATCCGTGTTATCGAATCTCCCGATGTTCGGCGAACCCGCCGGGTCTGGCCGCGCGGCCTCTGGCGACGCGCTCCGCCGGCGGTCGCGATGTCTGCGCCGCCGCCATCAGCAGCGCCAGGCTGACGACGTGGTCGTCGTGGCCCTCGTTCTCGGGCACGAAGAACCGCATCTTGCGGTCGGTCCGGTACTCGACGCGGGCGCGCTCCAGCTCGTGCCAGATGGCGCGATGCCCGGAGGAGCCATCGCCCGCGAACATGCGGAGGCGGCCGGTGTGGGCGGCGGCGAGGAGCGCGTACCCCAGCTCCGACTTCCGCTCCGCGGTGAACACGACCGGCTCGACATGGTCGTCGCCGAGCCGCCGGCTGAGGAAGCGCACCGCCGGCCCGCCGAGCCCCGTCGCGTCGATGGCGATGCGGGCGATCCGCCATACGTCGCCCAGCAGCGTCGCCAGCTCGGCGTAGAGCGCGTCGTAGCTCGCGCCCGTCCAAGCGACTGTCTCCACTACCTCGACGTGCGGCTCGCCCGCGAGGGGGCCGTCGCCGGGGTACTGCACCCTCCCGATCGTGAGGACGGTGGCGTCGCGGCGAGCCCCGGAGCCGGGTGCGGTCTCCCCCGCAAGGTCGAGCCCGGCGACGTACGTGCCATCGGCATCGCCGGGCCGCACGAGCCGCGGATGGCTGCCCTCGAGCATCGCCCGGAGCCGCGGCGGGAACAGCCGATCGTCGCCGGCGAGTGGCTCCAGGAGGTACTGCGTGCGGAAGCAGAGGATGGTCTTCGCCGAGGCGCTCGCGTTCGCCCTCGACGAAGCGCGCGTACGCCGGCTGATGTGCCGCGACGGCGCGCCAGTCGAAGGCGTAGTGCCGCCGCACACCATCGCGCCGTTCGAGCTCGAGGTGATGCTGCTTCGCTCGCGCCAGAAGCGTCGTGTCGCTCCACGGCGTGCCGTAGTACACGATGGTCGCGCTCGCGGCGGCGGCCATCGGGCGGAACGCGAGGTCGAACCGCTCCGGGTCGACATCCTGCGCCTCATCGACCTCGAGCAGCAGGCCCGCCGTGTGCCCGACGACGTTCGCGCCGGGCTCTGCCGAGAGGAAGAGCTGGCGCGCCCTTCCCATGCAGATGGCGTGCCCCTCCTCGATTCGGGCGGGCGGTGTCAGGCCCGCGTCCTCGAAGCGCGACCAGAGCCGCCGCATGCTGATGCGCGCCTGCGGCATGAATGTCGGGGCGCACTTGACCGCGTCGACGGCGCGGTTCGCGTGCAGCAGGAGGAGGTACATCTCCAGCTGCGCCGACAGCTCGTTCTTGCCGCCCTGCCGCGCTATCTCGACAGAGAACGAGCGGCCCTCGCCGCGCAGCACGCTCCGCGCGATGGCTCGGCCCGCCTCCAGTTGGTACGGGCGCAGCTGGGGCAGCGGCGCGGCCGCTAGACGGGCACCCATGCCGAGACTCCCACAATGAGGTTCGTCGCCACCGCACCGAGCAGCACGAACAGGAGGCCGTTGATCCGCCGCTGCACATCGCCGAGCTGCGATTCCAGGTGGACGAGCCGTTCCTCGACCGTCGCGCGGAACGCCTCGTCGCCGGGCGCCGGCGGGGCGGGGCGCTCCGCCCTGCGGGCCGCGCCGAGATCGCGGAAGGCGCGCTCCAGGTCGTCAGCCATTGCCGAACCCCTCCGGAAAGAGCTGCGCGCCGATGCTGTTCACGGTCGCGGCGAGGCTATCGCTGAGATCCTCGCGAGCCGCCTTCGAGAGCCGGTACTTCGCCGCCGTCGCCTTCACCAGGAGCTCGATCCCTTTCGCCATGAGCTGCACGTCCTCGGGGTTGTCGCGCACCGCCTGCTGCAGCCGAAGGCGCAGCAGCGCGATCTCGCCGTCGAGGCCGTCGACCTCGAGCGCCTCGGCGTAGCGGGCGTGCTCCGATTCGTCGAGCGCCGCCTCGTAGAACGCGCGTGGCCTAGGGCGCGACTTGCGGGCAGCCACGTCAGCGCCGATCCGGCAGCAGCGCGAGCAGCTCGTGCGTCGCTTCGGGCGGCAGCCGCCGCGCCTGCTCGCTGACGGCGAGGAGCAGCCGCAGCGCCGCCACCTCCCACTGCCCCCGTTCGATAGCGCTCGCGAGATTCATCGTCGCCTCCTCGTGTGCAAACAGTCGCGGATGATGAGGGTCGTGAGCAGCAGCGAGCCGGCCAGCGCCGGGCCGCGCACGAGCGCCGCGCCGCCGCCGAGGTACGCCGCCGCGTCGCGGCCAAGGGCGTCGGCGAGCGAGAGCCCCAGCAGGAACATTGCCTGCAATGCGAGGCCCGTGTTCAGCAGCACCAGCACGGTCGCGGCCAGGCGTCGCGACGGCGGCTCCGGGTGGAGCGCGCGCAGCACGAGCCAGAAGTGCGTGCCGTTCAGCGTGGCGCTGGCCATCAACGTTGCGTCCGCCCCGATCGCTGCTATCGCGTCGATGCTCCACCCCTCTCGATTCCAGGAGCGCCAGCGTAGAACAGCCGTTCTATCCCGTCAACGAGAAAACGTCACGAACAGGGGCAATCCGACGCAGCGGGCGAGTGCGGAGGCACGAGACCCTTCGCTTCGCTCAGGGTGACAGGGGCGAGCCGGAGGTCGTCGCGGGAGAGCGATCGTGGTTAGCGGGAGGGCGGGTCGTCGAGCAGCAGCGCGTTGCGCGCCGCCACCAGCCACGGGTGCAGCGCCCACCCCATCTCGACGGCGCGGATAGTGTGCAGATCGACCAGCTCGCGCATCGCCGCGTTCAGGTCGGCGAGCGCCGTCTCGCGGACGCGCTCCAGCTCCGGCGTCCCGCGGCGTTTCTGCGGCTCGATCTTATCGGCGATGAAGACGATGCGCTCGATCGGCCCCATCTTGGCGAAGGCCGTCGTGTGATAGCGCGCCGCGCGCAGCACAGCGTCGTCGCCGATGCCGTGCTCGTGCGCGAGCATCGCCGCGCCGACGGGGCCGTGCAGGAGCAGGGGCGTCGCCCGGTCGATGGCTGTCACGTCGATCCCGTGCGCGACCGCCTGCCGCAGCAGCTCATCGGGGTCGATGGCGCGTGCGATGTCGTGGCCCTGTGCGGCGAGCGCGACCCGCCCGGCGTCGATGCCGTGCGCTTCGGCGAGGAGCGCTGCCTCGTCCACAACCCGGTCGATGTGGCGGAGCAGCCCGCCGGGGAGCGCCGCCATCCGCCGGCGCAGATCGGCGGCGTCCATCAGCCCTCGGCGCCCAGTTGGCGTCCGCCGAGCACGTGCAGGTGCAGGTGGGACACCGTCATGCCCGCGTCTGCGCCGTAGTTGAACGCGAGCCGATAGCCGGACTCGGCGATCCCCTGCTTGTACGCGACACGGTTGGCCACAACGAACATCCGGCCGAGGAGCGCGCCGTCCGCCTCCGAGAGCTCGGCCGCCGATGGCAGGTGCGCTTTGGGGATGACCATGAAGTGCACGGGAGCGCGGGGATTGATGTCGCTGATGGCGAAGACCATCGAGTCGTCGTGCAGTTTGGGCACGTCCATATCGCCATCGGCCATGCTGCAAAAGAGACATGCGGTCATCGGCCACGAACCTCCCCCAGATGTGGCGCTAGCGTATCATGAGCGCCCGCCGCCCCGTTCGCCACCGGGACCGCCGCGCGGTACACTGCCGGAAACCCTCGCGACAGGAGATGCCCGATGCGCCTCCACCGTCTGCTGCCGCTCCTCCTCGTGCCGATACTGCTGATCGCCGCCTGCGGGGGCGACGACGATGATGACGCCGCGTCCGACGCGCCGGCGTCGGCAACGGCGACGGCTCTCGCGCGCACACCGATGCCGGGCACCGCGGCGGCAGCCGAGCTCGACGACAGCGCCTCGCTGCCGGGCGAGTACTTCACACCGCTGGAGCGGGAACACATCCCTGCCGGGTCGGTGTTCGACGAGTACACGTCGGAGCCGCCGTCCTCCGGCCCGCACTATGGCACGCTCGCGCCGTGGGGTGTGAACGACACGCCGATCGCTCGCGAGCAGATTCCGCACAACCTCGAGCACGGCGGCGTCGTCATCCTCTACCACTGCCCCGGCGGCTGCGACGACGTCGCCGATGAGCTCGCGGCCTACGTCGACGGACGCGCCGCCGACGGCGACGACATCTTGCTCGCGGAGTACGAGGGCGACATGGACGCCGCCATCGCCGCCATCTCGTGGTCGCGCGTCCTGCTGCTCGATGAGGTCGATACGGATGCGCTCGACGAGTTCGTCGACGTGCACCTCTGCCGCTACGACCCCGAGTTCATCTGCAGCCGCGCCGGCGAGTGACTAGCGGAACAGGTCGCGCCCGGGCTCGCGGAGCAGGTCGCGCCCCGTCCCTTCGCCCGCGCCGTGCTCGTAGCCGCGGATGAGCGCCGCCGGCACACCGGCGACCTTACCGCACACCAGCTCCGCCGCCGACGCCAGCTCGTCGGCCACCGCGATGACGCTCGTCCGCATCTCGTAGCCCCACGGATCGCGCACCCCCGCGAAGTCGCGCAAGGGCCGCAGCCCGGCGACCCCGATCGCGACCTCCGTCGTGCCCTCGCGCCACGGCCGTCCGAACGTGTCGGAGATGATGACGGCGGGCGCAACCCCGAACGCCGTCGCGATCGCGACGCGCAGGGCGGCGGCGGAGCTGTCGGGGTCGGCGGGCAGCAGCGTGACGTGGCGCTCGCCGGGCACGTTCGAGGCGTCGACGCCCGAGTTCGCGCAGATGAACCCGTGATGCGTTTCCGTGATGATGATGGCGTTGTCCATCCGCACGACGCGGCGGCTCTCGCGCAGCACAACCTCGACGAGCGCCGCGTCCTTGCCCCAGCGCTGCGCCACGTCGCGCGCGAACGCCGACGGCTCGATCGTCGCGAGGTCGACGATCTGCCCCTCCGCCTTCGAGACGATCTTCTGGGTGACGACGGCGATATCGCCGGGCTCGACGCCGGGGCCCGCCCGCAGCGCCGCGACGACCAGAGCCGCGAGATCGTCGCCGGGGCGCACCTCCGGGATGCCGCGCAGCCCCCAGATGCGTAGCTCGCTCACGCCGCTACCCGACGCCGGCGATGCGGACGCCGGCCTGCGTCTTGTGGACCTTGTTGATGGAGACGAGCGCCGCTGTGAACACCTCGACCGGGTACGCGGCGGCGAGCGGCCCGGCATCGATGGGGCGCAGCCCCGCGATCTCGCGAACGAGCGCGAACACGGCCGCCTTCGCCTCGGGGTCGTCGCCGACGACGAGACAATCGGCGTCGAGCGGCGTGTCGCCATCACTGAGCTTGCGGGCGCTGAGGTGGTGGAAGGCGCCCGCGACCCGGCTTTCGGGCAGGAGCGCGGCGGCCTGCTGCGTCGCCGAGCCCTCCTCGACGACGAGCGCTCGCGCCACGCCATCGCGAAACGCCATCGGCACGACCGCATCGATAACGAGCTTGCCCGCGAGCTCGGCCCTCAGAGCCGCGAGCGTGTCGCGCTGCCCGGCGTACGGCACGACGACGAAGGCGATGCTCGCCGCCGCCGCCGCTTCCGCGTTGAGCGCGCCTCGCACGTCCGCGCCCGGCACAGCTTCGCGGAGCGCCGCCGCCGCCTCGCTGGCGCGCGCCACATCGCGCGACCCGATGACGACGGCGTGGCCGGCGCGAGCGAATCGCTGCGCCAGGCCCATCCCCTCGGGCCCCGTCCCGCCGATGAACGCGATGGTTGCCATGGGCCGCATCGTAGCACGTGCGGTGGGGGCGGTTCGAGAACCGCCCGACTACGTTGTGCCCTGGTGCACGCCGTCCGGGCTTGAGGCGGGCGTGAGGTCAGCATTATGATGAGCGCATGACCGACCACCCCGCTGCCATCGAAGCGATCTTCATAGCGGCCGAGGCGACGACGCCCCCTATCGCGCTTCCGGCTGTCCGCGCCGTCGCCGGTCGCGGACTCGAAGGCGACCGCTATTTCGCCGGCGCGGGCACGTTCTCCGGGAGCGACACACGCGACGCCGGCCGCGACCTGACGCTGGTCGATGGCGAGGCGCTCGACATGCTGGAGCGCGATCTCGGCATCGGGCTCCAGGCGGGCGAGCATCGGCGCAACCTCGTGACGCGCGGAGTCAATCTCGATGCGCTCGTCGGCAAGCGGTTTCGAATCGGCGACGTCGAGTGTGTCGGGGTGCGGCCCTGCCACCCTGCGCGCATCTGGAGGCGATGACGGCGCCCGGCGTCCTGAAGGCGATGGCGGGCCGGGGCGGCCTGCGCGCCGATATCGTGACCAGCGGCGAGATCGCGGTGGGCGACGCCATCGAGCTCGTGCCGGAGCCGGCCTAGCGAACCTCGGCGCGCTCGGCGGCCGCGACGGTGTTCGCCAGCAGCATCGTCACCGTCATCGGCCCGACACCGCCCGGCACCGGCGTAATCGCCGCCGCCTTCGCCCGCACCGCCTCGAAGTCGACATCGCCCACGAGCCGCCAGCCACGCTGCCGCGCCGGGTCGGCCACCCGGTTCGTGCCGACATCGATGACGACCGCGCCCTCGCGCACCATGCCCGCGGTTATCGTCCCGGGCCGGCCCATCGCCGCGACGATAATGTCGGCACGGCGGGTGAACTCGCCGAGGTCGGGAGTGCCCGTGTGGCACACCGTCACCGTCGCGTTCGCGAACGGCGCCTTCTGCATCAGCATCGCCGCGAGCGGCTTGCCCACCAAGTTCGACCGCCCGCAGATGACAACGTGCTTGCCCGAGGGGTCGTGGCCGGAGTAGCGCAGCATCGCCTGGATGCCGCTCGGCGTGCAGGGGCGGGGGCCCGGCTCGCCCCGCAACAGCCGGCCCTGGTTCACGGGGTGCAGCCCATCGACATCCTTGGCCGGGTCGACGGCGCCTGTCGCCCGCTCCGCATCGAGGTGCGGCGGCAGCGGCAGCTGCACGATGATGCCGTGAAAGCGGGGGTCGGCGTTGAGCCGCGCGATCGCCGCCTCGAGCTCCGTCCCGCTCACGGCGGGGGCGATCCGGATCGTCGCCGCGTCGATGCCGAGCTCGGCGCTCGCCTTCATCTTGCTGCCGACGTACGACTCGGATGCCGGGTCGTCGCCGACGAGCACGGCCGCGAGGCCGGGCCGGACGCCGCGGCCGGCGAGCGCCGCGATGCGGACGCGCAGCTCCTCGCGAATCGCCGCCCCGATGACCTTGCCCTCGATCAGTGTGCGGTCATGCCGCCCTCATCAGTTGTGCGGTCATGGCCGGGCCATCATAGCATCGCGGCCCGCACCGGGGCGGCGGCGGCGCGTGCTATCCTGCACGCCATGCTGTCCGCCTCCACCGGCATCGATGTCACCGAAATCGGGCGCGTCTCCGCCGCGCTCGAACGGCACGGCGAGCGCTTCCTGCGGCGCTGCTTCACCGCCGAAGAGGCCGCCTTCTGTCGCGGCCGCATCCACGAGCTCGCCGCTCGCTTCGCTGCCAAAGAGGCGACGATGAAGGCGCTCGGCACCGGCGCCCGGGGCGTCGGCTGGCGCGATATCGAAGTGCTGCCGAACCGCCGCGGCAAGCCGCTCGTCTACCTCTACGGCCGCGCCGAGCAGCGCGCCCGCGCTATCGGACTGCGCTCGCTCGATGTCACCCTCACGCACGACGGCGGCATTGCGATCGCGTTCGTCGTCGTGCTCCGCGAGGGCGGCGACGCCCCCGATATGGTCGAGGATGCGGCGTCTTCGCGCGCGTGGCTGGTGGAGCGCATGCGGGCGCGCGGCCTGCTCGCCGCGGAGGCCGTCGATGCGTAAGCTCGTCACCGTCGCCCAGATGCGTGCCGCCGAACAGCGCGCCGCCGAGCTCGGCGTCAGCGAGGCGCACCTCATGGAGCGGGCGGGCCGGGCCGCCGCGAGCATCGCCGCACATATGCCCGGCGGCATGCGGCTGCGCCGCGTCGTCGTCCTCGTTGGGCCCGGCAACAACGGCGGCGATGGCCTCGTCGCGGCCCGCTTCCTTCAGCAGGCGGGTGCACGCGTGGCATGCGCGCTCGCTCTGCCTCGCGCCGAAGACGACCCGCACCTTCGCGCCGCCACCGAAGCCGGCGTCGACATCCGGGCGGTTGACGACCCGGAGCTGCTCGATGATGTCGACCTCGTCATCGATGCGCTGCTCGGCACCGGCCGCGCGAGGCCGCTCGACGGGCCGATCGCCGCCGCCCTCGACCGCGTCGCGACAGCGCGCGCATCGGCGTACGGCCCGGCGCTGCTCGCGCTCGATCTGCCCACCGGCGTCGATGCCGATACAGGCGCATCCGACCCGCACGCCGTCGCCGCCGACCGCACCGTCGCGTTCGGCTACGGGAAGATCGGCCTCTACACACAACCCGGCGCGACCCTGGCGGGCCACGTCGATGTCGTCGATATCGGCCTGCCGGAAACGGCCGCGCCAGAGCCCGCGATCGAGCTTCTCGACGCCGGCTGGGTCGCTGGGGCTCTGCCCCCGCGAGGCGCGCTCGCCAACAAAGGCACCTTTGGCCGCGCGATGATCGCCGCCGGCTCGGAGCGCTACCCCGGTGCGGCGGCGCTCGCCGCGGCGGCCGCGCTGCGAACGGGCGCCGGACTCGCGACGCTCGCCTGCCCGGAGGGGGTGCAGCGACTTCTCGCCGGAAGCCTGTGGGAAGCGACGTTCCTGCCGCTGCCCGAACGCGAGGGCACGCTCTGCGGCGATTCGGTGTCGGTGCTGGTGCGCGAGCTCGCGGGCTACGACGCGCTGCTCGCCGGGCCCGGCATCAGCCAGACCCACGAAGCGCGCGCCTTTGTCGGTGTGCTGCTGCCCGCGCTCGCCGCTGTCGACGCGGCGCTCGTCCTCGATGCCGATGCCCTCAACGCGCTCGCCCGCTCGCCCGGCTGGCACGAGAGGCTTCGCCTCGAGGCCATCCTCACGCCGCACCCCGGCGAGATGGCGCGCCTCACGGGGCTCGACCCGGCGGCAGTCCAGTCGAACCGGCTCCAGGTCGCGCTCGACGCCGCGCGAACGTGGGGACACGTGGTGGTGCTCAAGGGCGCCAACACCATCGTCGCCGCCCCCGACGGCCGGGCCCGGCTGTCGCCAATCGCGACGGCGGCCCTGGCGACCGCGGGCACGGGCGATGTGCTGGCAGGCGCCATCGTCGCGCTGCTGGCCCAGGGGATGGAGCGCTTCGACGCCGCATCGGCCGCTGTCTGGCTGCACGGACGCGCGGGGGAGCGGGTCGGCGAACGCGCGGGCACGCGCGGCGTCCTGGCCGGCGATGTGCTCGCCGAGCTGCCCGCCGCCATTCACGAACTCACCACTGGCTAGCGGCAGTCGCGCCCGTGCCCGCTCAACTCGTCCCGACTTTTAGGGGTGTTCCCTAATAGGCGGTCGAAAGCACGATGACCTAACGTCTCTGCAAGGCTTACACGAGGCGCGCACACACCGTAAGGCGCGCCCGGGCCCCGGAGATCGCAATGGGTCAGTTTCGGTTCCGCCTTTCGGCTGCCGCCGTCGCCACCATCGCCGCACTGACCGGCGTGGCAAGCGCGCGTGCCGATGGTGGCGATCCCCGGCCTGAGTACCGTCGTCAACTTCGGAGCTGGCGGCGTCCCGGCTGGCGGGACGCAGGGTGGCGATTCGGACGACCACGGCGACCGGGACGATGGCGGCGGCCGGGACGGCGACGACGACGACGGAGGCCACGACGGCCGCGGCGACCGTGACGACGATGCCGAACCGGCGCCCGCGCCCGGTATGACGACGGTTCAGACGAACCACGCGAACACGGCGGGGGCCGGTGCTCCGCCGGGCCCCTGGGCTCGACGGCTCTCTCGCAGCCAGAAACAGCCGGGGACAATCCGTTCGCTGCTGTCATCCCCGCGTCGGCGACGGTGCTATTTCGCGCCGACCGGCGGCGATGTCGCTCCCGCCGCGACGTCGCCCGCCGTCCCGGCGGCAACCCCGCGGCGAATTCCGCCCGAGGTTGCCGCTTCGTCCAATCCGTTCGCTCCGATCTCTCGCAGCCACGCCCGGGCCAACGCGCGCCTCCGGCGACGAAGGCCGCACCCTGGGCGGCTCGGCTGTGTCCGGATATGTCCCCGCCGCGACAACCGCACCCATCCCGGCGCCCGACGGCGGAATCGACGCCGGCGAGCGCGCTGGGCGAGAGTCTGCCGCCCGAAGTTGGCGGCTCGGCGGCTGCGGCGCCAGCCGGAGCTCCGGTCGCGCCCAGCCGGCCCGCATTTTGTTCCCAACGTCGCGACGGCGTCGTCGGGCTCCATCTCCGATGGGCCTGGCGGCGGCTCGACTATCGCGTACCTGACCGCCCTGGGTATTGCCGCGGGAGCCGGGCTGCTGCGTCCGGTTACCCAGGCGTCGACGCGGGCGCCGCCGTCGGTCGCGCACAGTCCGCCCGTACCGCCGGGCTAGGATGCGCCCTCTGTCGTGGATCCGGAAACGGATACGCAGGGGAGCGTATCTCCCCCGGAGGGACTCATGTGTAACATATCGGCACTTAGAGCTGCCGGGCCCGAACGGTGGGACACTGGCAGGGAGTTTCAGAGGGACGGCTGGCTGCTCGGAGACCTGCACGATGGTCTGTTGCAGAATCTCACCGCCGCCGCCGTCTACGTCGCAGTGGTCCGCCGCCGTCTCGGCGATTCGGAAAGCGGCGATGCCGCGGCGATGGCGGACATGGCAGGTCACCTGCTCGATGACGAGCTCGACCGGCTGCGAAGGATAATCGACCGAATCGATGTGGGCCGCCCGGCGCGGTTGATCGTCGGATAGGGGCCGGACTCGCGGCCATAGCAGAGAGGGCACTCCCATCGGGAGTGCCCTCTTCGTCGTGCCGGGCGACGGGCGGGCCTTAGGGGAAGTACGCGCGAAACTGGTGGGTTCCCCGATAGAGCGGGCGCTGGCGCGGCGAGTAAACCGTAAGGCGCGCTCTCGTTATGCGCAGAACTGGGCCATTATCACAGCCCGTGAAAGCTTGGAATCATGGCAATCGCTTGCGACGCTTCTCCATTCCTTGAGGACAGGTCGGCGCGGGCGGGATGCTCCGTGGCGGTGCAGGACGCACGTTCCCCCGGGCGGCATTCCTCCTCGCCTCGCCCTGCCCGCGAGGGCGAGCTGCACGATGGCCTTCTGCAGAGCCTGTGCGCGGCGGCGGTGTACCTCGTCCTCCTGCGGCGGGAGGTCGGCGACCACAGCTCCGTCGCCGAGCAGGCCATCGAGGGCATCAGCACGCTCCTCGATGGCGAGATCGACCGGCTCCGCGGGTTGCTGCGCCTGGTCGCCGCGGCCTAGCGCCGCGACCGCCTTCCCACCAGCCACGCGCCGGGCGCGACGGGCCCATTCGCCGGTGTACCATCAACTCGTGGACGAGTACTTTCGCGCCGTCGTCGCGTTCTTCGCGATTGTCGACCCTATCGGCAACATGGTCGTGTTCGCGCTGCTCACGCGCGACCTCGACCGCCGGCACACCGTACGGATGGCGCTGCTCGCCACCGGCGCGGCGCTCGCCATCATCGCCATGTTCGTGTTCGGCGGCGAGCACGTGCTCGATTACCTCGACATCTCGGAGGAGAGCTTCCGGATCGCCGCGGGGGCGCTCCTGCTGTTCCCGGCGTACCGTCTTGTGGAGCACGGCGAGCCCTGGGGCGGTGCGGAGCCCGCGAACGGCGATGCTGGTCCGTATCAGCTCGCGTTCGTGCCGCTGGCGATCCCGCTGCTCGCCGGCCCCGGCGCGCTGGCGACCGCGATCGCGTTCGCTGGCACATCGGGCCGCGGCACGACATTCGCCGCCGCCGCGACGGTGCTTGCGGTCGCGCTCTTCCTCTTCCTCGTCGCGAAGGTCATCGTGCGTGTCGTCGGGCGGCCGGCGCTGCGGGTGGCGGCGCGGCTCATCGGTGTGCTACTGATGGCGATCGCCGTCGACCTCATCGTCACCGGCCTCGACAGCGTTTTCTAGCAGCTACGTCACCTCGCGCAGCCGCCCCGTCGTCTCGTCGAAGACGAAGCCCGCGACGGCCGCATCGGGGAACAGCGGCGACGAGCGCACCGCGGCCATATCGTCGCGAACGCCCGTGTCGAGATCGGCGAACGGCAGAAAATCGATTGCCGGCGCGTCGACGCCGGTGCGCTCCCGCACGAGGTCGCGCATCCGGTCGTTGCTGAGGGTCAGCAGGCCGCAGTCGATGTGCCGCACGAACACGAACTCGCGCGTCCCCTGGATGTGATACGAGATGAGCAGCGACCGCAGGACGTCGCCGGTGAGCAGGCCGCCGGCGTTTCGCAGCACGTGCGCGTCGCCCTCCTCTAGCCCCAGGAAGCGTGCCGGGTCGAGTCGCGCATCCATGCAGGTGACGATGACGAGCTTGCGCGCGGGCGGCATCGGTATGCCGCCCTTGGCGAACGCGGCCGCGTACGCCGCGTTCGCGGCGATGAGCTTCGGCAGCTCGCTCGACGGGGCGATGTCCTCTGGTCGCTGAGGGGTCAACTGCGACGGATCCGGGTCACGTCATCTCGATATCGAGCTTCAGCACGCGCTTCGCATTCTCGAAGAAGATCTTGCGGCGCACGGCCTCGTCGTCGATGCCCAGCGTTTCGAAGTCGGCCATCCACCGCTCCGGGTTGATGACGGGGTAATCGCTGCCGAACAGCATCTTGTCCTGCGCGATGGTCTTTGCGTACTGCACGAGCAGCGGCGAGAAGTACTTCGGCGACCAGCCGCTCATGTCCATGTACACGTTTGGTTTGTGAATCAGCATCGCCAGCTGCTCGTCCTGCCAGGGGAAGGCGGGGTGCGCCATGATGATCGTCAGTTCCGGAAAGTCGGCGGCGACATCGTCCATGTACGGTATCGGCTTCATGTAGTTGAGCTTGATGCCGCCGCCGCCCGGCGTGCCCGCGCCGACGCCCGTGGTGCCGGAGTGGAACAGCGCGATAGCGTCCAGCTCCTGCAGCTTCGCCCACAGGGGGTAGTACAGGGGGTCGTTGGCGAAGAACCGCTGGCTGCCCGCATGGAACTTGAAGCCGCGCAGCCCCAGGTCCTTAACGCAGCGCTCCGCCTCGCGGACAGCCATCTGGCCCTTGTTCGGGTCGACCGAGCCGAAGCCCGTGAACTGCTTCGGGTACTTGCGCACGCAGGCCGCCGTGTAGTCGTTCGGCACGGGCGGCTCACCCGTCGCCGTCTCCGCATCGACACCGAAGATCACCCCGAATATGTCGAGCTTGGCGTAATACTCGGCGAGCTCGTCGATGTTCTTGGGGGGCGCGCCTGCCCGGAAGTAGCGGCGCATCGCCTCCGCCCGCTCGCTCGTGTCCTCATTCGGGCCGGGCGGGTGGATGTGGACATCGATAGCTCTGGCCATGGAAGCGCCTCCTCTGACGATGCGGGCCTGCCGGGAGTGTCGTCGCGCAACGCTAGCGGCCCCTCGTGTGGCTGTCAAGCAGACGGTATCGTTCAGTTGACAAATGGTCGGCCGCGGACGGTATACTCAATCGTTTGTCGGGAGCCTTGCTCCCGCCCCAGAATCAACCGGCTCAGGCATCGAGGAGGCTTACCATGGCTCGTGATCCGATGAAGACGAAGTTCACCGACATGTTCGGGCTCGAGTACCCGATCGTCGCGTTCACCCACTGCAAGGATGTCGCAGTCGCTGTGAGCGAAGCAGGCGGTCTCGGCGTCCTCGGCGAGCTCATGCGCTCGCCGGACGAGATCGCGCAGGACATCCAGTGGATGAAGGATCGGCTCGGATCGAAGCCGTTCGGCGTCGACCTCGTCTTCCCGGCCTCGGTGCCCCCCACCGTGAACATGGAGGACCTCGAGGCGCAGATTCCGCAGGAGATGCGCGACTTCGTCGCCGGCATCCGCCAGCGTCACAACATCCCCGAGACCAAGCCGCCGGCTCCGGGCGAGACTCGCCGCGGCATCTCGTCGGGGGGGCTGCTGAGCCAGGACGCGTCGCGCCGCCAGCTCGACGCCGTTCTCGAGTCACGCGTCCCGTTCATCGCCTCGGGGCTCGGCAGCCCGGCGTTCATCCTCGACGCGGCGCACGAGCGCGGCATCAAGATCGGCGGCCTCATCGGCAAGACACGACAGGCGCGCCGCGAGATCGAGGCCGGCGTCGACGTCATCATCGCGCAGGGCTACGACGCGGGCGGCCACACCGGCGAGATCGGCACGTTCACGCTCATCCCGCAAGTAGTGGCCATCGCCGGCGACACGCCCATCCTGCTCGCGGGCGGCGTCGGCACTGGCCGGCACCTCGCCGCGGCCCTCTGCCTCGGCGCGTCGGGCGTGTGGGCGGGCACGCTGTGGCTGACGACGAAGGAGTCGGACATGGACATCCTCGTCAAGGAAAAGATCATCGCCGCCACCGAAGAGGACACCGTGCGCACCCGCTGCCTCAGCGGCAAGCCCGCGCGCATCCTGCGGACAGCGTGGAGCGACGAGTGGGAGGCGCCCGGCGCACCAAAGCCGCTGCCCATGCCGCTGCACGGCATCGCCACCTCCGAGATTACGATGGCCATCCACGAGAACCGGGTGGAGTCGATGCTCGGATCGCCTGCCGGTCAGGTCATCGGCGCGATTCACGAGATGTTGCCGTGTCGCGAAGTCATCTTCGACATGGTGTCCGAAGCCCGCGATGTCCTCGAGGGGATCATGGGCGAGCCGGTGAACGCGTAACACGAATGTAGGCGGGCCACGGCATGGCAGAACTCCAGCGGACGCTCGGCTTCGATGAGGCGCTGTGCGGCAAGCTCGCCGAATGCGATGGCGGCACCGTCTTCGCCAGCGGCTCGGTGAGCCGCGAGGAGTTCGCGGGCACCCTCACCGGCGAGTACTACGAAGAGGGCGACCCGCCGGCCCGCTGGTATCTGATTGCGAACCTCACTCGAAAGCCAGCGGAGCACCCATGGGACTCCGTCTGGTGCGAGGCCGGCTTCGTCTTCGTCATCGAGTAACGCCGGGAGCCCCAGGACGCCGGCACCGAATCACCGCAGGCCCGAGACCGGCCGGATGGCCGGTCTCGCCGCGCGGCGACAAGGAGGACAGCATGAGAATCGTCATCTGCGCCAAGGAAGTGCTCGACCCGGACGCCGTCAACGCGTACGCCGTCGCCGGGCGGCTCACCATCGCCGACGACGGACATACGCTCGCGCAGGCCGCCGTGCCCGTGCTTATGAATGCGTACGACGAGCAGGCGATCGAGGCGGCCCTGCGTCTTCGCGATGACGGACTCGATTGCACCATCAGCGTCGTCGCGGCCGGCTCCGAAACCTCGACCCACCTCAAGCGGGCCGCCGCCCTCGGCGTCGACGACATGGCGATCGTCGCCGTCGGCGCTGGCGCCATCGACCCGCAGGCCGCGGCCCAGGTGCTCGCCGCGTACATCCAGCACACCGGCGGCGCCGACCTCGTGCTCTGCGGGCGGCAAGCCTCCGATGATGACCAGGGTGTCGTGCCGCCAGTCATCGGCGAGCTGCTCGGCATGCCCGTCATCACCATGGCCCGCGACGTGAAGGTCGATGGCGCCCGCACCACCGTCACTCGCGTCACGCCGGACGGCGACGAAGTCGTCGCCTGCGCCCTGCCCGCCGTCGTCACCATCAGCAACGAGCTCGGGGAGCCCCGCTTCCCCACCGCCGCCCAGATGATGGCCGCCCGCAAGAACAAGCCCGTGATCCTCTCGCTCGCCGATATCGGCGTCGACGCCGCGGCGGTGCGGCCCAAGGTGAGCGTTCGCAAGCAATTCGTGCCCGAAGTGCAGGGCAACTGCGAGTTCATCGAGGGCGACATCGCGACGCAGGCCGCGGCGCTCGTCCAGCGGCTGCGCGCCGAGGGGGTGCTCTCGTGAGCATCGCGACCCAAGGAGGAACGCCATCATGACAGCGATCGTCGTCTGCACGTGGGGCACGAACGCATCCGCCATCGACGCCGCCGAGGAAGCGCTGACCGCCGGGCGCGGCGTCGCGAAGGCGCTCGGCATCGACCTCGACTGGCTGGTGCTGGGCGCGCTTGCGCCAGGCGCCGCCGAAGCCGGCAGCCGCTACGGCGTCGCACACATCGATAGCGTCGACGTTCCGCAGCTCGCCAGCTTCTCGGCCGACGCCTATGTCGCCGCCCTTGCCGAGTACGCGGCGACGGCATCGCCGCGCGCCATGCTCTTCAGCCAGACCTTCGATGCCCGTCTCGTCGTGCCCCGCCTCGCCGGCAGACTCGGCGTCGGCGTGGCGATGAACGCGCTGGCGCTCGACGTCGCCGACGGCGGCATTCTGGCGACGGCGAGCGCCTACGGCGGCGACACGCGCGTCGTCTACGCCTTCGACGCGAGCACCCCGAACCTCATCGGCATGATTCCGGGCGCGTTCGAGCCGGAGCCCGGCAGCGGGGCCGCGCCGCAGGTGCGGACAGTCGCCGTCAGCCTCGGCGCGGTGCAGGAGCGGATCGAAGTCGTGCGCGCCGCGAAGGCCGAAGGGCCGCGGCTCGAGGACGCCCGCCGCGTCGTCGCAGGCGGCCGCGGCCTCGGTTCGGCCGAGAACTACGGCCTCATCGACAAGCTTGCGGCGGCCGTCGATGGTCTGCCGGCGGCGTCGCGCGCCATCGTCGACGACGGCTGGGCCGACGCGTCGCGCCAGGTCGGGCTCACCGGCAAGATAACGAAGCCCGAGCTCTACATCGCTGTCGGCATCTCTGGCGCCAGCCAGCACATGGCCGGATGTGCGTCGTCGCGCGTCATCGTTGCCATCAACCGCGATGCCGACGCGTCGATCTTCCGCTACGCCCGATACGGCATCGTCGGCGACTGCGTCCAGATCGTGCCCGAGCTCATCAAAGCGGTGGAGCAGCGCGCGTGACAGACGAGTCCGGCCCGCTCATCGACCTCCATGCCCACACGCGGCACCTCTCGCTCGATAGCGGGCTCAGCCCCGATCTGCTTGCGGCGCGCGTGAAGGTGATGGGGCTCGACGCCATCTGCATCACCGAGCACAACAACATCTGGCCGGTGCACGAGGCCGAGGAGCTTGCCGAGCGCCACGAACTGAACGTCATCCGCGGCATGGAGATCAGCACCGACGCCGGCCACGTGCTCGTGTTCGGTGTCGAAGGCTACACCCTCGAGATGTGGAGCCTGGAGCGATTGCGCGCCATCACCCTGCACGAAGGTGGGGCGATGGTGCTCGCCCATCCGCTGCGGGGGCAGGGATTCCGCCGCCCCTGGGACACCGCCCCCCATCTCTTCGAGGCGCTCGAGGCCTACAACGGCGACGACCACAATCGCAGCGGCGACTATCTGCTCAACATCATGGACAACCTGGGGATGCGCGGCACGGGCGGCAGCGACGCGCACAGCGGGCCTGCCGTCGGCCGCCGCGCCACCCGCTTCGAGATGCCGATCGCCAACGAGCACGATGTCGCCGTGGCGCTGCGCGCGGGCGCGTTTCACCCCGTCGACCTCAGCGATCAGCACCACGAACGCACGGCGATCTAGCTGGCGACGCGACGCATCTTGACGGCGCGCCTAGAATGACGCGGAAGGAGAACATTTCGATGAGCACATCGTCCGGCCCGCTTGCCGGAATCCGCGTCATCGAGACGACGGACGAGAAGGGCGAGTTCGGCGCCCGCCTCCTCGCCGATCTCGGCGCGCAGGTCACCCGCGTCGAGCCGCCGGGCGGAGCTGGCTCGCGCCGTCTGCCGCCGTTCGCTCCCGACGGCGTCACGAGCCTCTACTTCGCCTATCGCAACGCCAACAAGCGCGGCGTCACGCTCGATATCGCCCGTCCCGAGGGCCAGCAGCTCTTCCACCGCCTGCTCGACGGCTGCGATGTATGGATCGAGTCGTTCGCCCCCGGCCACCTCGCCTCGATCGGGCTCGACCCGAAGGCCGTGCTGGAGCGCCATCCGCGGCTGATCCTCGCGTCGATCACCGACTTCGGGCAAACGGGGCCGTATCGCGACTACACCGGCACCGACATGGTCGGATTCGCCACCGGCGGCATGATGTACCGGGCGGGCTCGCCCGAGCGGCCGCCGCTCGTCGCGCCCGGCAACCTCGCGTACGACAGCACCGGCGTCACGGCCGCCTTCGCCATCCTAGCGGCGTGCGTGCGGCGGGCGGCGACGGGCCGCGGCCAGCACCTCGACGTGTCGGTGATGGAGTCGGTCGCGAATCAGGCCGACTGGACGCTGCCCTCGTACTCGCGCACCGGTGGGTATCAGCAGCGCGCCGGCAGCGGCCCGATGTACCCGCTGTACCACTGCAGCGATGGCTGGGTGCGGATGATCATCCTCAGCCCGCGCCAGTGGCTCGGCATCCGCGACTGGCTCGGCGAGCCCGACGCGCTCGCCGACGAAGCGTGGTTCAGCCCCATGTTCCGCGTCATGAATCGCGATGTCCTCGACAACTTCATGAACGAGCTGCTCGCGACGATGACGAAGCTCGAGGCCGTGAAGGAGGCGCAGAAGCGCGGCATCGTGCTCACACCCGTGCTCACGCCCCCCGAAGTGCTCGACAACGAGCACACGCGCGAGCGCGGCACGTTCGTCGAGGCGGCGGTCGCACCGGGCCTGCGCGGCAAGATGATGGCCGGCGTCGCCGAGATCGATGGCGAGCGCCACGGCTTTCGCGAGCGCGCGCCCACGCCCGGCGAGCACAATGCCAGCGTGTTCGGCGGCGAGCTGGGCCTGCCCGATGCGGAGCTGCAGCGGCTCCGCGCCGCCGGTGTCGTCTGAGGACGAGAAGGGAGCCAGGGGACATGGCGTTTGGCCAGAGCGGCGGCATACCACGCAACGGCGGCAATCCCGATGGCTACGCCTTCGGCGGCCTCCGCGTCATCGACTTCGGCATCGGCGCGGTGGGCGTCGAGGCGGGGCGGCTGCTCGCGGAGTACGGCGCGGAGGTGATCAAGGTCGAGAGCCGCACCTACCCCGACTTCATCCGCATCATCGAAGGCAGCTTCATGACCCCGCCCTTCTCGTCGTCGAGCCGGACGAAGCAGAGTCTCGGGGTGAACGTGCGCACGCCGAACGGGCTCGACGTCGTGCGCCGGCTCATCCAGCGCTCCGACATCCTCATCGAGAACAGCGGCGCGGGGGTGATGGATCGCATGGGGCTGAGCTGGGAAGCCGTCCACGCCATCAACCCGCGCATCATCATGGTCAGCAGCCAGCTGGCGGGGGCACACGGCCCCTGGTCGAAGTGGATCGGCTACGGGCCGAGCACCCATCCGTTCTCCGGCCTCACCTGGCTGTGGAACTACTTCGAAGATATGCATCAGCCGGCCGGCAGCCAGAACATCTACCCCGACCACCTTGTCGGGCGGATGTGCGCCGCCCTCGCCGCGGCGGGGCTGCTGCAGCGCGAGCGCACCGGCACCGGCTGCCACATGGAGGTCGCGCAGTTCGAGATGACGATCGCGATGCTCGGCGACCTGTTCCTGCAGGAGAGCATCTCCCCCGGCAGCGTGACGCCGCAGGGCAACGATAGCGAGCGCGGCGCGCCGTGGGGCGCCTTCCCGTCTGTCGGCGAAGATTCGTGGTGCGTCATCAACGTCCGCGACGACGGCGAGTGGCAGCGGCTGCGCGCCGCGCTCGGCGACCCCGAGTGGGCACGCGATGCCGCCTACGCGACCTCCGCCGGGCGGATCGCCGCGCGGGCCGCGCTCAACGCACGCCTCGGCGAGTGGACTGCGCAGCGCACCTCGCTCGAGGCGATGGAGACGCTGCAGGCAGCGGGCGTCGCCTGTGGCATGATGCAGAACCCGGCCGAGCAGCTCGACGACCCGCATCTGGTCGAACGGGGCTACCCCCAGCGGATCGAGCAGCCGCCCATCGGGCCGCTCGTGCTCGAAGGCCCGGCGTTCCGGGGCAGCGATCTCGCCGGGCCGATCGTGCTGCCCGCGCCGGATCTGGGCGAGCAGACGCGCGACATCTGCGCACGTATCCTCGGCATGAGCGCCGGGGAGATCGACACCCTCATCAGCGAGGGCGTTCTGGAGGAACCCCAGGCAGCCGCCGCGAGCTGAGCCGCCCGGCCGGCATCGCGGGAACACCACAGGAAGGATCGACACGACATGGACTTTGGCTGGAATAAGGAGCACCTCGACTTTCGCGAAGAAGTGCGGGCGTTCATCAAGGAGCAGCGCACGCCCGAGCTCGTCAGCGAGCTGCGTGGCCGCGAGATGGGCGGCGGCCCGGCGTATCACAAGTTCCGCGCCGCGCTCGCGGAGAAGGGCTGGCTCAAGATGTGCTGGCCCGCCGCGTACGGCGGCAAAGACAGGAACCCCATCTTCCAGTACATCCTCGTCGAGGAGATGGAGTACTGGGGCATGCCGTACGGCTCGCTATCGGTCACGTCGATAGCGCCCGCGATCATGGCGTTCGGCTCGGAAGCGCAGAAGAGCGAGCACATCCCCGCGATCATGGACGGCCGTCACCAGTTTGCCATCGGCTACACCGAGCCGAACGCCGGCACCGACCTCGCCTCGCTCGAGACGCGGGCCACCCGCGACGGCGACGAGTACGTCATCAACGGCCAGAAGATCTACACCTCGGGCGCCCAGGGCGCGACGCACGTCTGGCTCGCCGCCCGCACCGACCCCGACGCGCCGAAGCATCGCGGCGTCTCGATCTTCATCGTGCCGATGAGCTCGCCGGGGCTCTCCGTGCGGCCGCTGTGGACGATGGCCGGCGTACGCACGAACGAGACGTTCTACGAGGACGTGCGCGTGCCATCGAGCGCCATCGTCGGCGAGCTGAACCGGGGCTGGTACATCGTCATGCATGCTCTCGACCACGAGCGCGTCGGCATCGGGCCGAGCGGCTCGCTCGCTCGCAGCTTCGATGCGCTCGTCGAGCACCTCGGCGCCGAGCGTCCCGAGGTGCTGCGCGATCCCATCTCGCGGCGCCGTCTCGCCGAGATGCGGGTCGACCTCGAGATGCAGCGCGCACTGGCGCGCACGAACGCATGGATCATCTCCGAAGGGCGCACGCCGACGATGGAAGCGTCGATGGTCAAGATCTGGAGCAGCGAACTCCGGACCCGGCTCCACAACCTGGGCATGGACCTGCTGGGCCGCGCGGGCGGACTGCGCCGCGAATCGGGCGACCACTCGCCGATGGATGGCCGGATGGAGGCGAGCTTCCGGGCCTCGCCCATCCTCCGCTTCGGCGGCGGCACGAACGAGATCCAGCGAAGCATCATCGCGAACCGCGGCCTCGGGCTACCCCGCTAGCGCCGCGAGAGGAGTCGGAGAACCACCTATGGACCTTGCCCTTACCGAAACCCAACAGCTGCTTCGCGATGGCATTCGCGATTACCTTCGCCGCGAGATCAGCTTCGACCACATCCGCGATGTCGAGCGCTCCGGCGGTCACGACACCAAGCTCTGGGACGCGCTGCGCGACCTCGGCTATCTGGGCCTCGTCCTCCCCGAAAGCGAGGGCGGCTCCGATGGCACGCTCGGCGACCTCGCGATCCTCGTCGAGCAGCTCGCCCGCCGCGCCGCGCTCGTACCCGTCATGGAGACGATGATCGCAGCGCTCGTCATTCGCGAGTTCGGCGATGCCGCGCGCGCGAAGGAGCTGAGCGCCAAGATCGCCGCCGGTGAAGCGATCGTCGTACCCGCCATCCTCGAGCGCTCCGACTCGTACGACGACATCGCTGTCGCCGTTTCGGGCGGCAAGCTCAGCGGCGAGAAGCGCTACGTCGATTACGGCGCCCAGGCGACGCATCACCTCGTCGCGGCCAAAGACGGCGGCGCGACGGCGCTGTTCCTCGTCGAGACGACGGGCGGCGGCGTCGCCACCGAACCGCTGACCTCGATCGGCCGCATCCCGCAGGCCATCGTGCGCTACAACGGGGCGGCGGCGGAGCGTGTCTGCGGCGAGGATGGCTATCGCAAGCTCGTCCGCCTCGGGCGGGCGCTGTCGGCGGTGCAGTGTCTGGGCTCGACGCAGGAGGCGCTCGACATGACGGTCGAGTACGTCTCGATGCGCGTCCAGTTCGGGCGGCCGATCGGCACGTTCCAGGCTGTCCAGCACCACGTCGCGAACATGGCGACGCTCGTCGAAGCGACGCGCTACCTCGTGTACGAGGCGGTGTGGGCGCTCCAGCACGGCGTCGCGACCGACGAGCAGCTCGCCATCTCGAAGGGCGCCGTGTCGCGCATGTCGCCCGAAGTGACGATGCTCGCGCAGCAGCTGCACGGCGGCATCGGCTTCATCGAGGAGTACGACCTGCACTTCTTCACGCTGCGGGCCAAAGAGCGCTCGCTCGCCTGGGGCACCGCGGAAGAATGCCTGAACGCCATCGCCACGACGGTCGACCGGCCGAAGGACTGGATTTAGCGGCGGACCCGTCCGCTACGGGTCGGGAGCGGGGTCGTCGCCGGTGCCCATGAGCCAATCGAACTCGGGCCCCGGCGGCTGCCCCGTCATCTTCTCGATCTGCTCGCGCATCTGGGCGGCGGCGTCGCGCAGCACGTCGTCGGTCATCCCCATCTGAC
Source organism: uncultured Chloroflexia bacterium (assembly GCA_963702115.1). Classification (GTDB taxonomy): domain Bacteria; phylum Chloroflexota; class Dehalococcoidia; order SHXV01; family SHXV01. The sequence continues at coordinate 1,917,231 of OY969711.1, read as the reverse complement.
GCAGCGTCTCGCGGGCGAGGCGGCGCATCTCGGCGTCGTCGCCGCGCGCCATCGCGTCCGCCACCTCGAGCTGCGTCTCGAGGGCGCGGAAGCGTCGCTGCCGCTCCTCGGCGGCCTCCGTCGAGAGGATGGTGGAGACGAGGCGCGCGAACAGATTGACCGTCCGGGCGATGCGCACACGCTCGTCGCTGTCGGCGGGGAATTCCCCCTCGACCGTGACTTCGAGTCCGGTGCGATGGTCGGTGGCGACGTACTTCTCTGGCATCGGACACCCTCGATTGTCGATGGCGCCCCCGGCAGGATTCGAACCTGCGACCACCGATTTAGAAGACCGGTGCTCTATCCCCTGAGCTACGGGGGCGTGCGACCATCATATCGCGACGCCGCCCGTGCCGACAGCGGGCGGTGCCACTTGGCCATCGCCGCCGCGGCGCCCCGGCTGCGAACATGGCCGCCATGTCGCGCTACCCGAAGGCCCAATGGGCGCCCTGGCTCCACCGCAACCCGGACGCGTCCGGGCCGCCTGCTTACTATCGCGGGCAGAATCGCCCGGCGGCCGTGGTGCTGCACGTGATGCAAGGCCATCTGGGGACGGCGCGCGACTGGGCGCGGAGCGGCTACCACAACGCGAGCTGGCACTTCAGCGTCGGCCGGGACGGCAGCGTGCATCAGCATCTTGAGTTCGGGGACGGCGGTTACCATGCCGGCATCACCGACGCGCAGGCGGCGGCGCATCCGCCGCTGTGGCGGCTGTGGCGTGGGCGCGGCGTCAACGTCAATCACTACACGATCGGCGTCGAGCACGAAGGCTTCGCGGGCCAGCCGTTCACCGGGGCGCAGGCGGCCGCCTCGCGCGACCTCTGCCGCTGGCTCGCCGCCGAGCTCGGCATCCCGCTCGACCGCGACCACTTTCCGCCGCACGCCGCGATCGACACGGTGAATCGCGTCAACGACTTCAATACGCCCGCCCTGCGCGAGGCGCACTACCGCTACATGCTCGAGGAGGATGACGCGATGGGGCTGACTGCCGAGGAGCGCCGCGAGCTCGACGAACTGAAGAGCTTCGTCGCCGCGATCAACCGCTCCGTCAACGCCGCGAACGATGTCGCCCACTCGGCGTTCGACCGGATCGAGGGGCACACGCGCGCGCACGGTGCGGCGACGCCGGGCGCATTGCCCGACCATCTGCACGAGCCCGGGCGCATCCGGACAATGCCGCCTGCCGATTCCGGGAGCTAGGCTCCGGTAAAGGCCGCCATGTCGAAGTAGTCGCGCCACGCGCCGATAAGGCCGTTGTCGCGAAGCTCGAACACCCCCATCACTGGTAGCGCGATCTTTCGATCGCCGGTGTCGAAGCTGTCGACGCGCTCTGTCATCACCGTATGGCCGTTCGCCGCCGTCGCGAGCACCTTGAACTCGATCGCCTTCGACATCCCCACGAAGCCCGCGATCGTCTGCTCGATGGCGGGCTTGCCGTGCAGAGCCTCCATCGGCATGTTGTGGTACACGGCATCGTCGGCGAAGTAGGCCATGATCGCGCCAAGATCACGCGTGCCCCACACCGCACAGAAGTCCGTTACCCGCTTCGTCGCTTCCTGCTCGTTCATGTGTTCACCGCCACCAGCTTTCGCGCCGCGCGCGGAACCCATCGTGTCTCGACCTTGTGCAGGCGCTCGCTCATCGCACGGACGCCCGTTATCTCCATCCCGGCCATGTCGGGCGATGTCGTGACGTGCTGCTGCAGCCACCGCCCGGCCAGTTGCGACGCGACGACGCCGAACATCGCTGCCGTAATCGCCGCCGGGATCCGGTCGGCGGCCCGCGACCTGCCCGCAGCGAGCAGCGCTCCGGTGCCTGCGAGGACGCCCGCCGTCGCGATGTTCGTGCCGCACAGCGGCGACACTGCGAGCGTCGCTTCGCCGTCTCGCATCCGGCGCAGCGCGCGGCGCGCCGTCGTCTCCAGCACATCCGTGGGAAGCGCCCCCCAGATGTAGAAGCCATCGTGGCCGGCCCGCGCCATGATGCGCGTGGGCCCACGCTCCGCTAGCAGCAGCGTCACCGTGCCGTGCTCGAGCCCGTGATTGCGTCGCGTGGCGCCTGCGAACCGGCGTACCATCGTCAGCCTCCCACCGGAGTATACGAGTGACGTCGAGCCGCGTCGTCGCGTCAGGGGCCGGCTGCGGGTACCCAGCCCAGGAACTTCGTGTCGGCGTCGCCGAACGGCTGACGGCCTAGGCTCGGCCCGAGCACCGCGAGCCGCAGCCCGCGAACCGCGCCGAGCTCGCCCGACACCTGTTGCACGGCCATCGCCGTGCCATCGGGCGCCCACGAGAATCGGGATGTCGAAGCCGTCGCGTTCGCCGGCGCCGACGGGCTTCGTCCCGGCTGCCGTCAGGTCGCCTTCCAGCAGGAGCGCCGCGCCGCCAGCCCGCGCGACGCCGATGGTGAGGCCGCCGTCCGGGCTCCACGCGGGCCCCAGCGTCGCGGTGCCCGCCGGCTCGCCCGTCGCGGGAACCGCCGCGCCCGCGAGCGTATCCCCCAGATCAGCGACCCGCACTTCGAGCCCGCCGTTTGCCGCCGACGAGGCGTCGACGTAGGCGAGCCGCGAGCCATCGGGCGACAGCGTAAGGTCGCGCGCGATGCCGGACGACAGCGCCGCCACGTCCGTGCGCCGTCCGTCCGCGGTGAGCGACTCGAGCCGGGTGCCGCCGGTCGTCGTCACGGCGACGAGGACGGCATCACTATCGGCAGCGAAGCCCGCGACGTGCGCGGCCAGGACGTCGTCGATCGGGCCCCTTTCCTGCGCATCGCCCGCGACCGCCGCGACGACGATCGTGAACGAGCTCGCCGCGTCCTCACGCACTTCGCCACGGACGAAGGCGACGCGCTCGCTCGCGGCGGCCCACACCGGCTGCGACTGAAGGTCGACGCCCCTGGCGACGATCCGGTCGCCATCGCCCGTGAGCGAGAGCAGGTGCGCCTCGGCGTCCTGCTGCGGCCGCTGTCCGCCCTCGGGCAGCACCGTGTACGCCAGCCAGCGGCCATCGGGCGAGGCGGCGCCGATGATGCCCCACCCTTCGGCGTGGCCGATGCGAGTCACCTCGCGCCGGTCGTCAACGGCGTCGATGGGAGCGGCGTAGATGGTGTCGGAGGTCTCGCCGAACTGCGCGAACACGGCCTGGGGCACGGCGGCCGCTTCGATGGACGGCGCCGCCGAATCGTCGAGCGCCATGAGCACGAGCGACCCCGCGGCGAGGATCGCCGAGGCCATGGCCGCGCCCAGCCAGAGCGAACGCCTGCGGAACGCTGGGAGTCGATGTGTGTACATAAGCTCGCATCATCCGCCCGCCACGAGCGTCCTCTCACCAGTGTTGGCGAGCCCCCGCCCCGTGTCAAGCGCGCCCCGGATCGCGAGCCCGTGTTCAGACGTAGACGGCGAAGACGACGGCGGACTGGGGGTTGGAACTGTCGTCGAAGAGGGCGACGGCGCAGCGGCGTCCGAGCATCATCTCGGCGGATGGGAGCCCGCGAGAGACGGGAACGGCGGTGACGTAGGCGGGAAGGCTGCCCGTGAGCTGCACATCGGCGGTGTAGGGGCCGACGTTCCAGACGCGGAGAATGCCGTCGCGGACTTGGGCCATGGGGCGCTCCTTTCGGGTCAGCGTTCGCTGAGGGTGAGGCGCTGCTCGTACTTGGGGGCGGCGTGGGCGCGGCCGGCGCGGTACGAAAAACGGATGCCGACGACGCGGCGGCGTGCGTTCGTGAGCCCGACTCCCGCGTGGTTGATGACAACGACGTCGTAGAGCTCCTGACCGTGGTTCGGCATGACGGTGAGCTCGCCGCTCGGCGTCGTCGCGGTGACGACGCGGAGCAGGGCGGCGGCGTGCTGGGTGGCGAAGGCGGCTGTGGTGTTCGTGCGGTCGTGGTGCTGCTCGGGGATGGGGCCGGCCTTCGACTGGGCGGCGCTATCGCTCGCGAGGTCGGAGAAGCCTTGCCCGAAGACGGCGGTCTCGTTCGGGTCGAGCAGGGCCGCGCCGGTGCGGATCGCGAGGATGCGATGCGCCGTGAGCACGGTCGCGGCGGCGTTGAGCGTCGCGGTCGCGGTGAGGGCGACGGCGGCGTTGTGGATCGTGATGAGCGAAGCCGCGCCGCTGACGGTGGCGGTCGCCGTGAGCGCCCCCACAGCCGCCACGCTGACCCGCGCGGCGGGGTTGACGGTCGCCGTCGCCGTGAGCGCTCCCACGGCGGCGTAGGTGGCCCGTGCCGCGCCGTCGAGGGTCGCCGTCGCGGTGATGGACGCCGCCGCGTTCTTCGTCACGACGGCGATCGCGGCGACGGTCGCCGTCGCGGTGATGGCGGCGGCGGCGTTGCGGGTGACTTGGGCGGCGGGGTTGACGGTCGCGGTCGCCGTGAGCGCGCCTTTGGCGGCGTAGGTGGCTCGCGCCGCGCCTGCGACGGTTGCGGTCGCGGTGATGGCGGCGGCGGCGTTGTGGGTCGTGCCGGCGACTTCCTTCACCGCCAGATGCACGCCTGCGCGGTCATCACTCGCGGCTTCGGAGAAGCCGACCGATCGCGAACCTTGCCCCGCCGTCGTCTCGCGGGCAAGGTTGGTGCCTGAGCCGGTGAAGCCCGACGCCTGTAATGCTGTGCTGTTGGCTCCTGCCGTGAGCACGGCGCTCGTCCCGTAGTAGAGCCCGGCGTAGCGCACGCTGTTCGTGCCCGGCGAGCCGTCATCTACGGACTGCTCGGCGACTGTGCCGTCTTCCTGCAGGAGGACGGGAGTGCCGGTGGTCGTGTCAGCGGCGGCGGTGACGGTGACGCAGTGGGCGAGCATCGCGGTGGCGTTGTTCGTCCGGTTGACCACGACGGACTGGGCGCCGGTGGGAATGCTGGAGCCGAGAAACCACGCCTTGCAGTCGGCGGGCTCGCCCGCCGTGTCGGTGGCGCGCCCCCCCGAAACGGCGGTCAGCGACACGCCGCCGTAGGTGACGGAAGTGGCGTCGTCGGGTGGCCCGGCCGCCTTGGAGTAGGTGAACACGAGCACGCCGCGAGGGGTTCCGACGGGGGTGTGCGTCCACGAGAAGGACGCCTCGCTCGCGGAACTGCCGGATGCATGGGACTCGCTCGATGCGTCGTGGGCTACAGCCATGCGTGCGCTCCGTTGTGTGGCGGAAGGGGGCGCTTGGGGCGCCCCCGTCCGGTTTTCGGGGCTCGGTTGAGGCTAGGCGAGCGTGATGTCGAGGTCGCCCGCCGCGAACTGGATCGTGTCGCCGCTGTTGACGACTTTGCTCGCGGTCAGCGCGCCGTGAAACAGCAGATTGCCCGCCGTAGCGGCGTCGAAGATGCCGAAGTGGGTGACGGTGCCCCAGTTCGCCGTCGCCGTCGCGAACGCCTGGGCGTTGATGTTGTCGGTGAGGCCGCCAACGCCGGGCGCGTTCCACTGGCTCGTCGTCGAGACGGCTTTCCGGGCGTAGGAGCCGCCCGTAACCTCGGTGCCGCCGCCCGAGTCGGACGGGGCCGCCGTGAACAGGGCCAGATAGACGTTGGCCGGCGGCGTGAAGATCGCGGTGTTCCGGAAGATGTGGTTGATGATCGCGGCTTCGAGGTAGTCGCTGAAGGCGGCCATGGTCGTGTGTCCTTTCTGTGGGCGGTTCTCGAACCGCCCCTACTGGGCGTAGATGTAGCTCTCGGCCTCGTCAGAGGCGATTGCACGGAGTTCAAGGACGCCGTGCCGCTCCACAAGCACCACGGGCTCGTGGGCGACGATGCGGCGGGCGACGACGGCTGCCGCTCTCGTTCGGGTTGATGACGAAGGCGGGGGTGCGGGTCGTGAGGGCGTCTCGTGGGGTTCGTGAGGGCGTAGCCGGCGCGTCCGAGCACCGTCGCGAGGATGACGGCGAGCGAGGCCTCGCCCGCGACGTAGTTGAACTGCTGGGGCGCGCGCCAACGCTCGAGCGCGGCCCAGAAGTCGCGGGCCTCGATGACGAGCGTCGCCTCGCCCTTCTCGAAGCGCCGTTCCCAGCGTTCGACGCGGAAGAGCGGCCACGGGGCGGCTGTCAGCGGCCCCGCTGGCCGTCTGGCAGCCCACGAGCACCTCTAGCTCGCTGCCGGTCGTCAGCGTCTCGCTGGGGGCGTCCGCGAGGCCGTTGTACTGGCCGCGCGAGTTGTCGAGCGCGAGCGTGAGCGTCGCGCCGTCCGGGTTTCCAGTCGATGTCGAGGGCGAGCACGTCCGCGGTGAGGTCGAGGGACGGCGACGTGCTGGGCGCGCGGTAGACGCGCCCCGCCGACGTGAGCCACATGTAGCTGCCGCCCGACGACAGCGCCATGCCGTAATCGCGCCCCACACCGGAGAAGCCGGGCGGGGCGCGGTCGGCGATGAGCGCCTCGCGCCACGTGCGCGAGGTCACGAGCTGGGACGCGAGCGGCAGCGCCGACACGCCGATATCGGAGAAGCGGCTGACGTTGCCGACGAACTGGCGACGGAAGGCGATTCGGGTGCGGTCGGTGGTGAGCAGGTAGGGGTTGGTGTGAAAGAAGCGGTCGCCGATGGGCACGTCGGACTTCTCCAGCACGACGGCCGAGCCCCAGACGGGCGGGCCGGCGTCGGTGAGGGTGACCGACCAGAAGCGCGGGAGCGCTGTCGCGACGTGGCCGGTGACCGCGACGCCGAAGTCCGTCCCGGTGGACGGGGTGCAGACGGCGACGCCGAAGCAGTCGGTCATGGTGATGGGCGACGACACCGGCCCCGTCCAGACGCCGCCGCTCGAGCGCCGGAGCGCTTTGACGGTGGCTCCCGTGCCGCCGCCCACGTCGCCGATGTTGTAGATGAGGGCGATCGTGCCGCCGGACTTCGCGACCGCCGCGAGGTACGTAGGTGTGCTGGCTTCGGTGAACAGGGTCGATTCGGCGCCCCACGTCGCGCCGTCGTCGGTGCTGTTCATCGTCCGGATGCTGAGGTTGTCGGCGCTCGACACCCAGAAGAGCCGAACCTCGCTGCCGAAGGTGGCGATGGCGCATCCGGACGCCTGGCGGACGGTCGTCGAGCGCTGCGACCAGCCCGTCGCCGAAGATGGTGGCGGGCCCGGCGTTCGTGCGGCGTTCGGTGAGCAGGCGGTTGGTGTCGGTGACCCAGGCGCGGATGAGGGTGCCCGCAGCCGTGACGACGGCGGCGTGGTAGGACTCGATGACGTTGGCGTCGGCGTAGTGCTGCGTCCAGCGGGGCACGTACTGCCCGGCCTCGCGGTGACGCGCCGTCACGCTGATGACGGGGCGCACCGTGGGCGCGCGCTGGGCGGTGGCTAGTGCGGTGTCGAGTGTGAGCATCCCGTGCCCCCTAGAACGATGCCGTCTCGCCGGACGGCGACTGTTGCGACGGCCGGTACATCCGATGCGTCCGCACCGAGCCCCGGCGGGCGCGGCGTCCCAGCTCCGCGGCGAACGCGCCCAGCCGCTCCTGACCCAGCGCCAGGTACGCCCGCCAGACATCGCTGCCTCCCTCGTTCACCCGATTGACCGCGTGCGTCGCCCACGCGAGCGCCGCGTAGGCCACCGCGCCCGTCGCCACCACATCCTCGAGGCCGGGCGCGAGCGTCGATGTCGTCCCGTCGAGCACGTGGCGGTCGCCGTAGTACACCCGCACCACCTCGCCGCTCGCCGGAACGCGTTCGCCCAGCAACGTCAGCTGCGCGCCCCACTTCGAGAACATCACGTACTGCTTCGGGTCGGAGCCCGTCGGGTGCTCCACCGCTTCCACGTACATCAGCGTCGTGAGCGCGGCGATATCCAGCGTCCGGCCTCCCGCGCTGGTGATGTCGATGGTGCGCTCGCGGGGGTCGGCGAGGCTTACCTCGCCGACCGCCCGCGCGATCTGCCGATCCAGCTCAGCATCCGACCAGCGATAGCTCCCCGCGTTCTCGTCCCGGAGGTCGGTGCGGACACGAGCGCGCATCGTCGCGAGATCCATCGCTAGCCGTCCCGGACGCCCTGGAGCTTGGCCAGCTTCGCCGTGTTGAACAGCGCCAGCGACGCGTACCACTTGACACGCAGCCGGGTCGCGTCCTTCGTCTCCAGCGAGCCGACCCGCTCGATCTGCAGGCCGCCGGGAGCGGTGATGCCCGCCACCCCGTCCTCGCCGAACTGCATCGCGAAAATCGACGTCGTGTCGGTCGACGTGCCGACGGTGTACGTGTTCGGCACCCAGTCCGATATGCCGACCGGGATGCCGTCGTAGTACTGCACCATCCGGCCCAGCTCGTCGCGGTCCGTCTCGAGCAGCGTGCCCGCCGTCCGCACCTTCGCGTTCAGCAGACGGCGCGCGCGCCGGTTCATCACCAGCATGTGCGGCTTGCCGCCCTTCACCGTGTCGATGAGCTCGTCGAGCTTGTCGAGCGTCAGCGGCCCGCCGTTCGTGCCATTGCCGACCGTCTGGCCGCCAGCGCAGAGCTTGTTCAGCCCGTCGAACGAATCGGAGTCGAGCGCGACATCGCCCGTGATGAACGCATCGTCGAACAGCCGCTGGACAGCGCGCGCCTTGAGTTGGAGCACCGCCGCTTCCAGGTCCTGCACGTTGCTGCGCGTGGTCGCCAGGTAGTTATCGATGTCCGCGTCGCCGCCCAGAATCTTGAGGGTCGCGGTCAGCTGCGTGAACGTCGGCGTGCTCTCCGTCCACACCTCGCCGACTGCCATGAACGCGGCCGTCGGGGCGGCGTTCTGCTGGTTGTAGGTCAGCCCGTTGCCGGCGATCTCGATAAACGGCAGCGAACCAAGGACAGGGCTGTCCTGAATCACCGTCTCGATCACGCCGGCGAGCAGGACATCGTTCGAAAGCTTCGCTGCTTCCGTGAGCGTCAGGGCCATCGTTGCTACTCCTTCTCGCTAGGTCTTGTGCTTAGGGGCGCGCCCGGCGCAGCCCCTCGGCGATCTTGTCGCGCGCCGAAAGCGACGCCAGATCAGCGCCTCGACGCGCGGGCGCGCCCGGCGGAACACGTGCTGGCTCCGCCGCGGACTCCGCCCTCTCGATGCTCTCCTTCAGCCGCGCCACCGTTGCGCGCGCGCTCGCCAGCGAACGGAGCACGTCCTCCACCGTTTCCCCGGCCACCAGCTCCGGCGGCAGCTCCGGCTCCGCCTCCAGCGCGAGCCGGCGCAGCTCCGCGACAGCGGCGCGCAGCGCCACCTCCGCGACCTCCCGCGCGGTCTCGCCTTCGGCCACCGCCGCGCGTGCCGCACTCGCATCGCTCGTCAGCTCGTGGATGCGTGCCTGCGCGTCGGCCGCCTCCGCCTGCAGCCGTTCGTTCTCGGCTCGCAGATCCGCCAGCTCGTCCTGCAGCTCGCCCAGCTCGTCTTCGGTCATCGTTGTCACCCTCCGTGTGCTCCGGGTTCGGCCATCTGGAGCGCGCAGCATACGAACGCATGTGCTATCATGTCCACGCCCCGATGTCACCCGCGCGCAAAACGAAAGGCCCCTCGTTCGAGGGGCCTGCTGGCGCGCATGGCGGAAGCCGGTGGGCTGGAGCTACGTTGGGGTGGCGCCATCGAGCGCCGAGCGCGCGATGTCCTCCGCCAGCTGCTGCACCGCGCCGCCCTCTACGGAGAGCGCCGCGCAGATGCGAAGCACGTCATCGGCCGTCGGCTCAGGGGTCGAGGCGCCCGTCAGGCGCGCCGCGCGGCGCAGCAGCCGCCGGGCCCGCCCCTCGCCTTCGAGGAGCGCGAGCCGATGCTGAAGTTCCGCGCGCAGGTGAGCCGTGTCGGCCATCGCGTCGTCCCCGTGGTGCTGAAGACATCGTGATCCTGGCCTCAGCATCGGCCGCCGCCTGCCGTCCGAACATCGGCAATTCCCCGAAAGACGCGATCGCCGTCCCGCGATCGCGCTAGTTCGCCGCCAAGGCCGCCCGCAGCGCGTCGCGCACCATCGGGCCCGCCTGCTGCGAGCCCGAAGCCCCCTCATCCAGCACCACGATCGCGAGCGCGCGCGGCGCGGAAGCGGGAGCGTACGCCACGAACAGCGCGTGCTGCTGCAGCCCCCGGTCCTCCGCCGTACCCGACTTGCCCGCCGCGTCCAGACCGCTGCCGGCGAACACGCTGTACGCCGTGCCCCCGGGGCTCTGCGTTACCAGCTCCAGCCCCTCCCGCACGACCGCGAGCGCCGTGGGCGACACCGCCAGATCGCGGATGACCGCCGCGCTCAGCTCCGCCAGCGGCGCGCCCGCCGGCCCGTGGCGACGCACAAGCAGCGGCGTCCGCAGCGGCCCGCCCGTGGCGAGCGAGCTGTACAAATTCGCGATCTGCAGCGGCGTCGCCTGCAGAAACCCCTGTCCGATGCCCATGTTCACCGAGTCGCCGCTGAACCACGCCTCGCCCTCGTTCTCCAGCTTCCAAGCCGGACCCGGCACCGTGCCCGCGGCCTCCGGTAGCACGCCGATGCCCGTCGTCGCGCCGAACCCGAGCAGCGCCGCGAACAGCGGCAGCATCTCCGGATTCGCCAGGTCGAGCTCCAGCGCCACGTCGTAGAACACCGGATTGCACGACTCCATCAGCCCTTCCGCCAGCGTCAGCTCGCCGCGGTCGCCGGAGCGCCAGTTCGCCTTCGGATTCGCCGCGCCGAGCCCCGTCCATACCGCCCCGCAGTGGAACCGGCGCGCCGGGTCGATGCCGAGCGCATCCACCCCCGCGATCGCCGTCACCACCTTGAAGGTCGAGCCCGGCGGATAGACGGCGGTTGTCGTGCGGTTCAGAAACGGTGCTCGCGGATCGGCCTGCAACGTGGCGAACTCCGCGGCGCTCAGCCCCGCGAAGAACGCGTTCGGGTCGAACGCGGGCCAGCTCGCCATCGCCGTCACGCTGTTGTCGCGCGGGTCGAGCACGATGACCGATCCCGGCGTCTCGCCCAGCGCCGCCTCCGCCGCCACCTGCACATCGATGTCGATCGTCAGATGCACGTCCTCGGCCGGGGCCATCGGAATGCTCGCCAGCGTCGCGATCACGTCGCCCTCCGCCGATACGATGGTGAGGCTCGCGCCGCGACGCCCCCGCAGCTCCGCATCGAACGACGCCTCGATTCCCTGCCGTCCGATACGGTCGCCCGCGCGCAGCCACGCGTCCGCCTCCAGCTCCTCCGCCGTCGCCTCCGTCAGATAGCCCAACACGTGCGCCGCCGCGCGGCCGTACGGGTACACCCGCCGTGCGTTCTCGTGCAGCGCCACCCCCGGGATCGCCCGCAGCGTCGCCAGCCCCTGCGGCGTCACGGCCAGCGGCAATACACCCAGCGGCACGAACGCATCGTCCGGGAGCTCGCTCCGCAGCGCCGACTCGATCGACTCCGGTGGCACCCCCAGAATGCCCGCCACCGTCGTCGCGAACCCCCTGCGGTCGCGCAGCAGCGAGCGCGTCACGCCTACCACAGTCTCCGTGCCCTCAAGCGCCAGCGGCCGCCCCGCGCGATTGTAGATCGTGCCGCGGGCTGGCGCCTCCACCCGCAGCCGCACCAGCCGGCCGCCGCCCAGATCCTTGAAGATGAGCGACGGATCCCACGCCACGCGCCAGCCGTCGTCCTCCTCGATGAGCCGCATGCTGTTCGTCTGCCGCAGCGGCCCGAACAGCTCCGTCCGCCACACCACATCGAACAGCAGCGGATTGGCGCCCTCCACCCCCGACGCGAGCAGCCGCGCCTCCAGCCGCTCCAGCGTCGTCTCCGACGCGATGGCGGCGTAGCGCTCGACGAACGCGTCGCGCTCGATCAGCCGCTTCGACTCCGTGCTCAGCAGCTCGTACATGTCGCCGTACGCGCCTTCCTCCCACAACGCGAGGAAGCGCGCCGCCGTCTCCTTCGGAGTGTCGTCGGGTTTGGGCGCGGAATCGTCGCCGCCGCCGGAGCAGCCGCCGAACGCGAGCGCGACGCGACCGCCAACAGGCACACCGTCGCTATCGCGCGAACGAGCATCAGCCGAACACGTCGCATGGGCACCGCCCGTCATCCCGCCACTCTTACGCTCGCACCAACGGCGTCGTGTGTAAAGATTCCGCGCGCCGGTTTCGCCACAGTTCGCATCGGGAGTAAGATCGGGCTATGTCCTCTCGACCCCGGTGCGCCCTCCGGATCATCACGGTCGCCGCATTCGCCACCCTTGGCGTCATCAGCGCCGCATGCGGCGACACATCCGCAGTCACGGGCGGCGACAGCGCCGAAGACCTCTCGCCCCGAGGGCCGCGCCGCAGCTTCTCCATGGGCTTCAGCACCCTCCCCCCCGAGGAGACCGCCACCAGCTACCGCGACGCGTTCGAGCTCGCCGGCCGCTACGGCGAGTACGTGCTCATCCAGCGCCCCGTCCCCTGGGACGAATTCCTCCCCGGCGATACCCAGCCCTCGCAGCAGCTGAGCGACACCACCAGACTCGAGACCACGCTCGCCGAGCGCGAGAACCTGAACATCGCCCTCGCCATCGACCCGACGGATCCCGCCGATCGCCACCGCCTCGCGCCGCTTCCCGACGCCCTCCGCGCCCAGAACTTCGCTTCGGAGGACCTCCAGCGCTCCTACCTCACCTATGTTCGCTACATGGCCGCCAACTACCGCCCGGCCTACATGGCCCTCGCCGTCGACATCAACTGGCTGGCGGGCGGCAACCCCCAGGAATTCGATCGCTTCCTGCCCGTCTACGAGCGCGCCTACGACATCGTGAAAGAGGTGTCACCCGAAACCCGCGTCGTCGTCACGTTCCAGTACGAGGAGCTGCTCGGCCAGTTGCCGTGGAACCCCCACGAACCCGACTGGGCGCTCATCGATCGCTTCGGCGAGCGCCTCGACGCCTTCGCCATCGGCACATTCCCGAGCCTCCTCGACCAATCGATCCAGCAACTGCCCGGCACGTACTACAGCCAGATCCGCGACCACACCGACCTGCCCATCGTCCTCATGGACATGGGCTACTCCTCCGGGCCGGGCGCGGCCGGCATCAACGCCGGCGGCGAGGCCGAGCAGGCGCAGTTCCTGCGGCGCGTCTTCGGCGCCGCCGACCAGCTCGGCATCGAGCTCATCATCTGGTTCATCGCCTCCGACCCGGCCTACCTCTTCGAGCCCCCACTCGACAGCTACGCCAACGTCGGCCTGCGCGCCGCGTCGGGCGAGCCGAAGGCCGCGTGGGACATCTGGGTGCAGAGCTTTCGCCGCCCCTACGGAGAGGACGCCGCCGATACCGGCGACCCCGTGCCGCGCCGCCGCAACCCCATCGCCACCGCCACCCCATCGGGCGGACAGACCCCCAGCGACGGCGGCGGCTCGCGCGATCCGTTCGAATCGCCCACAGGCGCCGCGACGGCGACGCCGCCACCAGACCAGACGCCCGGCATCACCCCGACCCCGATTCGCTGAAGGGGCGACCGGTTGCCACACAGAGAGCTTGCTAAGCCAACACTCAACTCTATTGACCGGCGCGTGATACATCGCTATACTGGCCGAGACACCAGGAGCGATGACACATGGCCAAGACTGGCGACTACTACACGACCCTCGGCATCAAGCGCGGCGCATCCGAAAAGGAAATCAAGTCCGCCTTTCGTAAGCTCGCGCGCCAGTACCACCCCGACGTTAATCCCGGCGATCAGGGCTCCGAGCAGAAGTTCAAGCAGGTCAACGAAGCGTTCGAAGTCCTCTCCGATGCCGACAAGCGACGCAAGTACGACAAGTACGGCGACAACTGGGCCCACGCCGACCAGTTCGAGCAGGCCCGCGGCCACTCCCCAGGGTCATGGTGGTCGGAGAACGCAGGCCGCCCGGGCGGCGTCCGCTTCGAGTCGGCGTCCGCCGGGCCCGGCGACCTGGACTTCGGCAGCATGTTCGACTCCATCCTCCGCGGCAAACGCGGCGGCGGCCGCCGTACCCCCCAACCCCAGCGCGGCGCCGATATCGAGCAGCCCATCGCGGTCACGCTCGAGGAGGCGTACCAGGGCACAGCACGCACACTGCTGCTCACCAGCCCGCGCATCTGCGAGACATGCGGCGGCACCGGCAGTCTCGCCAGCGCGACCTGCCACGTCTGCAGCGGCTCCGGAGTCAACGAAAACACCCGCCGCCTCGAGGTAAAGATACCGTCCGGCGTTCGTACCGGCTCGCGCATCCGGCTTGCTGGCGAAGGCGCGGCTGGCTCCGCTGGCGCCCCGAAAGGCGACCTCTACGTCGTCGTCACCGTCGGCGCCCACCCCCGCTTCGAGCGCACCGGCGACGACCTTGTTCTCGATGTCACCGTGCCCGATGTCGACGCAGCGCTCGGCGGCGAAGTCGAAGTGCCCACCATCAAGGGAACGCGCGTTGCCCTCACCGTGCCGCCCAACACCCAGAGCGCCAACGTCATCCGGCTCCGGGGGCTCGGCATGCCGAGGCTCGGCGCCGAGGGCCACGGCGACATGCTCGCGCGCGTCAAGGTCGTCGTACCGGAAGATCTCGGCCCCAGAGAACGAGAGCTCTACGAGAAGCTCCGCGAGCTCCGGCGCGACACCGCCGCCGGCTCGTAACGGGCAGAAGGGAGAGCAAGCGTGGCATACCGCGACGACGAGGGCTTGCGCGACACCGAGCCCGCCTACGTCATCAGCGTCGCCGCGCGGATGGTCGGCATGCACGCCCAAACCCTCCGCTACTACGAACGCGCCGGGCTCATCCAGCCCTCGCGGTCGCGCGGCAACATCCGGCTGTACTCCCAGGCCGACATCAACCGGATGCGCCAGATCCAGCGGCTCATCAACGACCTCGGCGTCAACCTCGCCGGGGCCGAGGTCATCCTCAAAATGTCCGACAAGATTCGCGAGCTGGAGGCGCTGAACGACGACCTCCGCCGCGAGCTCCAGCGCTTTCGCGACCGCCGCCTCCCAGCCCCCCTCGATCGCGGTGAGCGACCATGAAGAGCCACGACCGCAGCGACAGCCGTCACCCCGAGCGCAGCGAAGGGTCCCGGTTCAGCGCCGAGGCGGACGCATCGGGCAACGTCGAGATTCTTCGCTCCGCCCGGAACGACGGATCACCCCCGCAGGAGGAACACCCGCGATGATGCGACAAGACCGATTCACCGGGCAGGCGCCCCGCTAACCTCACCCCCCGCTTCGCGTTCCCCCTCTCCATCCGGCGATGGAGAGGGGGCCAGGGGGTGAGGCCCGCCGGCCGACAACGCGACCCCAACCGAAGGGAACAGCCACCATGATGCGACAAGACCGATTCACCGAGCAGGCCCAGGAAGCACTCGCCGCAAGCCAGGAGATCGTGCGCACCCAGCGCCACACCCAGTGGGATGTCGAGCACGTGCTCGCCGCCCTCCTCGATCACCCCGCAGGCTTTGCCCGCCAGATCATCGAGCGCACCGGAGCGAGCCCCACTGCCGTCCGCCAGCGCGTCCGCGAGGCGCTCGACCGCTCGCCCAAGCTCGGTTACGACGTCGTCCAGATCTACACCACACCCCGGATCGTCGCCATGCTCGAGGCCGCCAACGCCGAGGCCCAGCGCCTCACCGACGAATTCGTCGGCATCGAGCACATCCTCATCGCCATCGCCGACGAGCGCGAGGGCGAGGCCGCGCGCATCCTGCGAGAGTCCGGCTTCGACAAGGAGAAGCATCTACCGCCGCCCTCCAGGACATCCGCGGCGGCGCACGCGCCACCGGCCAGCGCGCCGAAGAACGCTACCAGGCGCTCGAAAAGTACAGCCACGACCTCACCGAGGCCGCCCGCGAAGGCAAGCTCGATCCCGTCATCGGCCGCGATGACGAAGTCCGCCGCGTCATCCAGATACTCAACCGCCGCACCAAGAACAACCCCGTCCTCATCGGCGAGGCCGGCGTCGGCAAGACCGCAATCGTCGAAGGCCTTGCCCAGAAGATCGTCGCCGACGACGTGCCCGAAAACATCCGCGGACGCAGGCTCCTCGCCCTCGACATGGGCGCGCTCGTCGCCGGCTCCAAGTTCCGCGGCGAATTCGAGGAGCGGCTCCAGGCCGTCATGGAGGAGATCCGCCGCGCCGAAGGCGAAGTCATCATCTTCATCGACGAGATCCACCAGATGGTCGGCGCCGGCGGCGCCGAGGGCGCCATCGACGCCAGCACCATGATGAAGCCCGCCCTCGCCCGCGGCGAGCTCCACGCCATCGGCGCGACAACGCTCGACGAGTACCGCAAGTACATCGAGAAAGACCCCGCGCTCGAGCGCCGCTTCGCGCCCGTGCTACGTCGACGAGCCGTCGGTCGAAGACACCATCGCCATCCTCAAAGGGCTGCGACCGCGCTACGAAGCCCACCACAAGGTGCAGATCACCGACGACGCCGTCGAGGCCGCCGCGCGGCTCTCGCACCGCTACATCACCGAGCGCCGCCTGCCCGACAAGGCCATCGACCTCATCGACGAGGCCGCGAGCAAGCACGTCATCGACGCCGAGAGCCAGCCCCAGGATCTGCGCGACATCCGCCGCCGCGTCGAGCAGATCGGCGCCGAAGTCGAGGCCGCCGCCGAACGCAACGACTACGAGACGACGGCCAGGCTGCGTGCCGAGCTCCTTCAGATTCAGCAGACCTACGACGACCGCAAGCGCGAGTGGGAGACCGAGGCCAAGCTCGAGAGCGACGTCTCCGAGCGCGACATCGCCGAGCTCATCCAGAAGATCACCGGCATCCCCGTGGCGCGCATGCTCGAGGGCGAAGGCGAGAAGCTCCTGCAGATGGAAGATCGCCTCCACGAGCGCGTCATCGGCCAGGACGCCGCCATCGCCGCCCTCTCCGACGCCATCCGCCGCGCCCGCGCCGGCCTCAAAGACCCGCGCCGCCCGATCGGCAGCTTCATCTTCCTCGGCCCCACCGGCGTCGGCAAGACGGAGCTCGCCAAGGCGCTCGCCGAGTTCATGTTCGACGACGAAGATGCCATGATCCGGCTCGACATGAGCGAGTACCAGGAGCGGCACACCGTGTCGCGGCTCGTCGGCGCGCCTCCGGGCTACGTCGGCTACGACGAAGGCGGCGGCCTCACCGAGGCGGTGCGCCGGCGCCCGTACCGGGTCATCCTCTTCGACGAGATCGAGAAGGCGCACCCCGACGTGTTCAACGCGCTCCTGCAGCTGCTCGACGACGGCCGCCTGACCGACGGTCACGGCCGCACGGTCGACTTCCGCAACACCGTCATCATCATGACAAGCAACCTCGGCACCGGCGTCGCCAAGAAGACGGCGCTCGGCTTCCCCACCGCCGCCACGCCGCGCGCCGACCGCGACAAGCTCCGGAGCAACGTCGAGCGGGCGCTGCGCGAGGCCTTCCGGCCCGAGTTCCTGAACCGGATCGACGAAGTCATCATCTTCGACGAGCTGGGCAAGGACGAGCTGACCCACATCGTCGAGCTCATGGTCGATGACCTGCGCGAGCGGCTCGCCGAACGCCACATCGACCTCGCCCTGACGCCCGCCGCCAAGGACGCGCTGGTGAAGGAAGGCTACGACCCCGAATACGGCGCGCGCCCCCTGCGACGCACCGTGCAGCGCCAGGTCGAGAGCCCCGTCTCGAAGCGCATCCTCGCCGGCGAATTCGAGGAGGGCGACCTCATCACCGTCGACGTGGCGGCGGGCGACGACGGCGGCTTCCGCTTCGAGCGCCAGCCCGGCGCCGTCGCCATCCCCACCCCCGAGCCCCGCGAACCGGAGCCGGCGCGGGTGTGAGCGACACACCAGAGGATATGGGAGGCGCCGCGCATGCCGCGATGGGTCCCGCAGCCCAGAGACATTCTTGCCAACGTCGCGGGCAACATTATCGTTGCCGGGGTCGTCGCCGTGGTGGTAGCGCTGTGGGCGTTCCGTACGTCGCGGGAAGCACCGTACATGGTCGTAGCCGGAATCCTGGTCTTCGCGGCCGTGCTGTGGATTCTTCGACAGTTCCAGGAACGATTACCCGAAACACGACATACTGGGGGCGTAACAACCACGCCCCTCCCGGATGACCTCGTCCGGTTCGTCAATGCTTGGTTCATGCCCACATGTGACGAGGCGCTAAGCATTATGCTCCGCATCCGAGAGGAAATAAGACAGAGCGAAGGAGAGCGGATTGAAGCCCTCTTCCAGCTCGCTGTGGATAAAGTAGCGGGCTCACACAAGGCGCTTCAAGATAGGCTGCAAGGAAAAGGTGAGCAGTTCGCAGACGCCCTTGCCGCTGATGCCTATCGGGCATACGAGTTTATGGTGAGCTGGTTCTGGCGCGGGGGTGAGAACATCGACATGTCCCTGCTCGTTAGCAGCCAGCAGTTTGAGGAATGGCGGATGGCCGACGAAAAGATGCTCGGTCATCTCCGCGAACTCGTCGCCTCTCCCAGTCTCACAGTCCCCCTCTTGTCGGAAGCATTTCGCGCAATCGAAGATGGCGGGGCAGCGAAGCAGGTACGCCGAAACCTTAGCGGCATCGCTGTACTCAGCGTCCGGCCGGAGGCGCACGGAGGGTGGGCACGCCTCCAACTCATGAACGCAGGTAACACGACTATCCAGCAACTTCAGGCTGATGCGCACATCATCTCCGGTGCGACGATCAGTGGCGAATCGCGCTATCCTATTCATTGGCGAGGGCGGACAGCCGCGTCGGTAAACCTTCCGGCTGGTAGACCGGATACCCTTGATGTGGCGGAGGTCGCAGGGTTCCGAGAGTTCAAATTCCACACGGCTGCGATGTCGATTGGCGATGGGGAGATGTCGGAATCGTTCGTCCGCAAGCAGATGGATGATGAGGGGTTCGTGTTACAGGTCTTGTTCACCGCCGAGGCGGGACTAGGTCGTCCACGACCGCGCTATTATCAGCTTCGTATGGATGGCGGCGATCCTCGGGCTAAGCTGCCTGGGCTTCCTGTGAGGCCGCAGGACATTGCCTCGCAATCGGTGCTTTTTCGGGAGCTATCTGAGGACGAGGCGTCTGCGCTTGCGCCGCCCTACCCCACCACCCCCGACCCGCGCAGCGCCGCGATAGCGCCCGCGTCGTAGCCCAGCTCCGCCAGCACCGCATCCGTGTGCTCGCCCAGCAGCGGCGCCGGACGCTGCGCCACCCCCGGCGTCCGGTCGAACTTCGCCAGCACCCCCGTCTGCCGGATAGTCCCCCACTGCGCGTGCGGCGATTCCCACAGCAGCTCGTTCGCCGCCACCTGCTCGCTCGCCAGCAAGTCCGGCGTCGTCAGCACCGGCATCGCCCCCACCCCCGCGCGCGACAGCTGCTTGAGCCACACATCCCGGTTCGCCTCCGCGAACGCCCGCTCGATGCCCGCCGCCCGCGCGTCGTCCGGACGCGCCGCCAGCGCCTCCTCATGCTCGATGTCCGCCCCCACCAGCCGCGCGAACGCCCCCCACGCCTCCGCGTCCTCCGCATCGACGAGCAGCCAGCCATCATCTGCCGCCCGCCACAGCCGCAGCGCCAGCGATACGCCCAGCACCCCCACACCGCCCGCGGGCTCCGGCGGCCGCCCCTCGTAGAACACGAAGCTCCCGCTCTGCGCCGCGATCGCCGCGTTCGTCAGCGACGTCTCGACACGCGTGCCCTCGCCCGTCCGCGCCCGCTCGTGCAGCGCCGCGCACACCCCGAACGCCGCCAGCAGCGCCGCCGTGTAATCGGAGAGCGCCACCGTGTAGAACACCGGCGGCCCATCGCCCCCCTGAGCCGCCATCGCCCCCGACCGCGCCTGCAGCAGCGGGTCGAACGCCGGACTGTCGGCGCGCGGCCCGCCCGGCCCGTGCCCGCGCACCGAGCAGTAGATGACATCGGGCCGGATCGCCCGCACCGCCGGCTCATCCAGCCCCAGCTTCCACAGCGCCGCCGACCGCAGATTCTCGACGACGACATCGGCCCCGGCCACGAGCCTGCGCGCGACATCGCGGCCCTCGTCCTTGCGCAGGTCCAGCGCGATGCTCCGCTTCCCCCGGTTCCACCCCTGAAAGCCCATCCCCAGCGACCGGAACGCATCGCCGTCGGGCGATTCCACCTTGATCACGTCCGCGCCCAGATCGGCGAGCATCATCGGACACAGCGGCCCCGCGATATACGACGAAAAGTCGACCACCCGCACCCCGGCGAGCGGCCCCGGCCCGGTCCCCCTTCGCGTCGCCGGCCCGCCCGGCGCGACACGCTCGCCCGCTGGCTCCGTCGCCAGCGCCTCGACATCGCCCTGATCCTCGCCGAGGGCCGGTGCGGCGAACCGGAAGCCCGGCGTCGAACCCAGCGTCACCGGCGTCCCCATCTGCACCATCGGCCCCGCCACCGGGTCATCGACCGCGATCCGCATCCCGTTCGCCGCCACCTGCGCGTCCTCGATGAACTCCCGCCGCGTCCCCACCGGCGCGCACGGCACATCCGCCGCCTCGAACGCCGCCAGCCACTCCGCGCGAGGCTTGCCCGCGATCAGCGCCGCGATCCGCGCCGTCAGCTCCGCCCGCGCCTCCGGATTGATGATCGCCCACGGGCCGTTCACCATCCGCTCATCGGCCAGCAGCGTCTCGAGCCCCATCGCCATTAGCAGCCGCTGATAGAACACCGCGTTCCCGCACGCGATGAACAGCCAGCGGCCATCCGCGGCCTCGTAGAGTCGATAGGTCGGCAGCCCACCCTGCGGGTCGCGCGCCCCCGAGAACAGATACTGCACCTGCGGCGTCCAGACCACGCTCGCCGTCTGCATCGCGAAGGCGCCCGCCAGCCACGACACCTCGACCCGCTGCCCCCGGCCGCTGCCCTCGCGCTCGAACAGCGCCGCCGCCACCGCCTGCGCCGCCAGAAACGCCGCACCGTACGCGCCGAACGGCTGCAGCACGAACGTCGGAGCAGCGCCGCCGCCGGGTGCCGGCCCCGACTGGCCGCCGTGCACCCCGCTGTACGCATCGAGCAGCGCCTCCGTCGTTGTCACATTCGCCATCGGGCCGCGCGACCCGAAGGGCGGCATCGCGCAATACACAAGCCGCGGCGCTCCGGCGAGCACGGCGGCGGCATCGATGCCGGCCTCGTGCGCCGCATCCTCCGTCAGGTCGACGATCGCCACGTCCGCGCCGCCCACGAGCGCGCGCGCCATCGCGCGGCCCGCGCCCGTCCGCAGATCGGCAATGGCGGAGCGCTTGCTCCGATTCCACACATGGAAGCCCGGCTGCGCCATCCGCGCCCGTTCGCCACCCACCGGCTCGAGCTTGATGACATCGGCGCCCTGCTCCGCGAGCAGCATCGCCGCGTACGGCCCCGCGACGCCGGACGCGATCTCGACCACACGGATCCCATCGAACGCACCGCTCATTCCACCACCTCCGAATTTTTCGCCCGACACGCCCCCGCTCTTGGCGCCAATGCTATAATGCCGCCGCCAACGCCCTCAACCGCGCGCCCCCTGCGCGTTTCGCGACGAAAGGAAGCGCCCCCATGGAATTCCGCCTCACGCCCGATGAGCAAGCATTTCGCGACGAGGTTCGCGGCTTTCTCGATAAGGAACTGCCGGCCGGGTGGGATGGCGGCGGCGACTTCGGTGAAGGCGAAACCGACGAGTCGGCGGCATTCTCCCAGCAGATGAGCCGCAAGCTCGCCCAGAAGAACTGGCTCGCCATGGCCTGGCCCAAAGAGTACGGCGGCCTCAACGCCACCCACATGCAGCAGCTCCTCTACAGCGAAGAGATGGCGTATCGCCGCGCGCCCGGCGGCTTCTCCATGGGTGTCGCCTGGGTCGGCCCCGCGATCATGCTCTACGGCACCGACGAACAGAAGAAGAAGTACCTCCCCCGCATCACCGAAGCCGACGACGTCTGGTGCACCCTCTACTCCGAGCCCGGCGCAGGCTCCGACCTCGCGTCGGTGCAGACGCGCGCCGTCGAAGATGGCGACGACTTCGTCATCAACGGCCAGAAGATCTGGACATCCGGCGCCCACCGTGCCGACTGGGGCTGGATGGCCGCCCGCACCGACCCGGACGCGCCCAAGCACAAAGGCATCTCCACCTTCGTCATCGATATGAAGAGCCCGGGCATCACCATCCGGCCGCTCATCAACATGGCGAACCAGCACGGCTTCAACGAAGTCTTCTTCGATAACGTCCGCATTCCGAAAGACAACATCGTCGGCGAGAAGAACCGGGGCTGGTACCACGTCGCCGTCGCCCTCGACTTCGAGCGCTCGTCCATCGCCGGATCGGCGGGGGCGCTGCGCACGCTCGAGGAGATGATCGCCTTCGCGCGCGAGGAGCGCGAGCTCGTGCGCAAGAACCCGACGATACCGGCGAAGCTCGCCAGCCTCGCCATCGAGATCGAAGTCGGGCGCTACCTCTCCTACCGCGTCGTCTCGCAGCAGCAGGCCGGCCAGATTCCGAACTACGAGGCCTCCGTCGCCAAAATGTACTCCACCGAGATGGGCCAGCGTCAGGCCCGCATCGGCATGGAAATGCTCGGCCTCCACGGCGCCCTCCAGCCCGGCTCGAAGTACGCCAAGATGAAGGGGCGCTTCGAGCGCTCGCTACCTCACCTCCATTCGATGACCATCGGTGGCGGCACCAGCGAAGTCAACCGCAACGTCATCGCCACCCGTGGCCTCGGAATGCCGCGCGGCTAGCCGCCGGGCCCATCGAGCGACGGGACGAAAGGAGCACGCCATGGAGTTCCGCTTCTCACCCGAGGACGAGGCCTTCCGCACCGAAGTCCGGGAGTTCATCGACGCCAAAGTCCCGCTCGAAGCCCGCTCCGGCGAGATGGAGGCCGGCGGCGACGAAGCCTGGGAAGTGTCGCGCGCCTTCACCAAAGAGCTGGGCAAGCGCAAATGGCTCGCCATGGCCTGGCCCAAGGAATTCGGCGGCCTCGACGCCTCGCACTACCAGCAGCTCATCTACAACCACGAGCTCGCCTACAACGCGGCCCCCGGCGGCGGCGGCATGGGCGTCGCCTGGGTCGGCCCCGCCATCCAGCTCTACGGCGACGACGAACAGAAGCAGAAATACCTGCCGCGCATCACATCGGGCGAAGACGTCTGGTGCACCCTCTACTCCGAGCCTGGCGCCGGCTCCGACCTCGCCGCCCTCCAGACGCGCGCCGTCGAAGATGGCGATGACTACGTCATCAACGGCCAGAAGATATGGACATCGGGCGCCCACCGTTCCGACTGGGGATGGATGGCGGCCCGCACCGACGCCGACGCGCCCAAGCACAAAGGCATCTCCACCTTCGTCATCGACATGAAGGCCCCCGGAATCACGATCCGGCCCCTCCTCAATATCGCCGGCGAGCACGGCTTCAACGAAGTCTTCTTCGACAACGTCCGCATCCCCAAAGGCAACCTCGTCGGCGAAAAGAACCGGGGCTGGTACCAGGTCGCTGTCGCCCTCGACTTCGAGCGCTCCGGCATCCAGGCCTACGCCGGCGGGCGGCGCAACCTCGAGCGCCTCGTCGCCTTCGCCAAGGAGCACCCCGAATTCGCCCAGCGCAATCCCACCGCCCGCATGGACCTCGCCGATCGCTGGATCGAGCTCCAGGTCGGCTACAACATCGCCTACCGCATCACCTGGATGCAGGCCGCCGGCAAAATCCCGAACCACGAAGCGTCGGTGTCGAAGCTCTTCGGCTCCGAGCTCAGCCAGCGCATCGCCCGCACCGGCATGTCGCTCATCGGCGCCTACGGCCTCCTGCCCGGCGGCAAATACGCCCAGCTCGAAGGAGCCCTCTCGTCGAGCTACCTCACGTCCGTCGCGGCCACCGTCGCCGCCGGCACCAGCGAAGTCCAGCGCGGCATCATCGCCGGTCGCGGGCTCGGCCTGCCGCGCGGCTAGGCCGCCGCCATAGCCGGGCGCATGGCGGACGGAGGCCCCGAAGCAGCCGCAACGCTTCGGGGCCACGCACGGGAGAGGGGCCCTGGGGAGACCCCATCCCGATGCCGTACGGTACAGGCGACGTGTTACGTGACGATTTCCTTAACCTTGCGAGCTGCGTGCCCCATGCGTGCTGGCGCATAGGGGACTACCCTGACTCCTATGTTCCGGCCCCCCGATATCGGTCTCTGGGATCGGATTACGACTTGCACTTACCCGGATCGATAGGCATAATGCCGAATCACGTGCAAGAGAGGCGCACGGTCCGAACCGATTCGGACCTGGCTGCGACTGACGGCGCCGGGCCGCGACACGGACCGGCGATAAGCAGGAGAGAAGGCCTATTCGGGGGACACCGCGCAAGCGTGGCAGACAGATCACCGACCCCGGTCATGTCCTCTTTTCAGAAGGGCTAGCCTTGGCTGGTCATCCGTCGCACATGCGGCTGGAAGTCCACCCGATGCGCCGACCGTACCTCCACATCGCCGCCCTGCTCATCGGCGTGCTTGGCGTCGTCCTCGCCCGCACCGGCCCGCACGACGCGCTCATCGGCAGGTCGCTCCCCGATGTCGGCGTACCGGCGCTCTCGCTGCCCGGCCTCGCCACCAACGCCCAACTCCGCGAGCAACTCCAGCCGGACGGAGTCGCGCTCGATACGCAGGACGAGGGCGTCCTTCAGGCAGCCGTTCTCCCCAGCACCGCCACCGACACACAGCTGCAGGACGTGACAAGCGAGCCCCGCACCGACCTCAACAGCAGCGAGCGCGCCCGCGTCGACATCACACCGGAGCCCGTCGACGAAGTCGCCGCCGCATCCGAATCGCCCCTCCCGCCCGAGTCAGACCAAGTCCCCCTGCGCGCGCCCGACGACGTCACGCCGGAAGACGAGTCGCAGACCACCAACGCTGCCGGCCAAGAAGGCCTCTACTTCAACTACATCGTCGCCTCCGGCGATACCATCCTCAGCATCGCCGCCGCGTTTGGCCTGCAGGCCGACACCGTCTACGCCGCCAACCTCACCACCATCAGCTCCGCCGCCCTCCAGCCCGGCGAGAACCTGCGCATCCCGAACAAAGATGGCATCCTCCACCCCGTCCAGCCCGGCGACACCGTCAGCGGGCTCGCCGAGCGCTACGGCACCACCACCGAAGCCATCATCGGATACGCCGCCAACGGCATCGCCTCCCCCGACGACCTCGTCATCGGCAGCGAGATACTCGTCGTCGGAGGCAGCTTCATCACGCCTCCCCCAGCGCCCGCGGACGAAGCGCCCGCCGATGCGGCCCCGGCGGATGCGCCTGCTGGCGAGAACGAGAACCCCTTCGCCGCCCAGCCCGCGCCCGCCGACGCCGCCCCCGCCGACGCCGCGCCCGCCGACGCTGCCCCCGCCGACGCCGCCCCCGCCGGCGAAGAGAACCCCTTCGCCGCCGCCCCCCTGCCCGACCCGAGCGGCGGCGCGCCCGCCTTTATCTGGCCGTTCACCGGCGAAATATCGAGCTTCTTCGGCCCCGAGCACCCCCTCGGCATCGACCTCGACGGCTTCGGCCAGGAGGGCGCGGCCGTCACCGCCGCCGCCGATGGCGTCGTCGTCTTCGCGGGCGGCGACCCCGGCTACAGCTACGGCTACTACGTCATCGTTGCCCACAGTGGCGGCTTCGAGACCCTCTACGGCCACCTCTCGTCGATCAGCGTGAGCGTCGGCGAACCCGTCGCCGCTGGTCAGGCCCTCGGCACCATCGGCTCGACCGGCACCAGCACCGGTACCCACCTCCACTTCGAGGTGCGGCAAGACGGCGCCTACCTCAACCCGATGGTCTTCCTGCCGTAGCATCCGGCACTCCCGCGACACAAGAAAGAGGCCGGTTCCCAAGGGGGAACCGGCCTCTTCGCTGCGCCCGCCGCGTCTGTCAGCCGCGATAGTCGAGCACGATCGTCCGCAGCTCACCCGTCAGCCCGCCGCGATTCGCCGCGATCTTCGCCTGCGGCTCGATGTCCTTCAGCCCCATCTCCTTCAGGAAGCGATCGACTCCCGCCAGCTCCTCCCCCTTGTACGAGGGAGTCTGGTAGTGGATCGGCACCGCCACGTGCGGCTCGAGCAAGCTGACCGTGCGCGCCGCCGCCGTCGAGTCGATAGTCGAGCTGCCGCCCACCGGCACCAGCAGAATATCGGCGCCGCTCAGCTGCTCGATCTGCTCCTGCGTCGGGACATGGCCGATATCGCCCAAGTGGCAGATGCGTACGCCATCGATCTCGACCAGATACGCCGTGTTCTTGCCCCGCTCGGCCCCGCCAGTGCCATCGTGGAACGTCCGCACACCCGCGATCAGCACCCCCGAGACCTCGTACTCGCCGGGGCCCGCGATAATGCGCGGCGAGCCGCTCACCGCGGCGACATTGTTGTGCGCCGGATGATCGTGGCTCACCGTCACGACATCGGCCGGCGGCTTCCCGATGTTGTAGCCCGTATCCTTGGGGCACGGATCCATGATGACGACAGCGTCGCGCCCGCGGATACGCACGCAAGAGTGGCCCAGCCAAGTCAGCTCCATGCAGATACGACCTCCCGATCGCTTTCTCGCATCCTACCGCCTCCGCGACGCCCGGTCGAACACCACCCTCATCCGGGTGCCCGCCCCAGCAGCAACGCCGCGTGCTGGCCCGAAAGACCGAACGCGTTCACCAGCGTCAGCACCACGGGGCCCGGCTGCGGGCGCCCAACCACGAAGTCCAACTCGAACGCCGGGTCGACCGTCTCCAGATTCACCGTCGCCGGCACGCGCTGATGGTGCAACCCCAGAGCCGCCACGACCGCCGCCAACGCCCCCGACGCGCCGAGCGCGTGCCCCAGCGCCCCCTTGACGCCGCTCACGAACGGCTGCGCCCCCGCCGGCCCGAACAACCGCGCAATCGCCTCAACCTCCACAGCGTCGCCAAGCGGCAGCCCCGAACCGTGCGCCAAAATCCAGTCGACCTCGCTCTGCAGCTTGCCCGAGAGCCGCAGCGCCGCCTGCATCGCGCGGGCCGCCAGCACAGCGTCGGGCGCGGGCCGTGATGTCGGCACCATGCCCCCCGTACTGCCGTAACCCTCGACCACCGCGAACACCGGCGCCCCCCGCTGCCGCGCCGCCTCGAGCGGCTCCAGCACGAGCGCCGCCGCTCCTTCGCCGAGCGCCGTTCCGTCACGACGCGCATCGAACGGCCGCGGTGCGGGTTCGCCAGCGGAAAGCAGCCCCGCCTCGCGATACGCCGCGACCAGCGCCGGAGTCAGCGGCGCTTCCGCACCGCCCGCCACCGCCGCCTCGCACTCCCCCCGCGAGACCATCGCCGCCGCCTCGCCGATGGCGATGAGCGCCGACGCCGAGCCCGCCGATATCGTCGCGTTCGGGCCGTAGGCGCCGATGGCCGCCGCCACCCAGGCCGCCGCCCCGCCGGGCGAAGGCTTGTGCGTGAAGAACGCGTCATCGGCCGGCGTATCCATATCGCCGAACATGCTGCCCATGCGCACCGCGATTCGCTCGCTCTCCTCCGGCGCCGGCTCCCGCCCGGCGGCCGCCCACGCCCGCTGAGCCGCGTCGACCGCCAACATCGTCATGCGGCCCATCCGCTGCGCCAGCGCCGGCCCAACGATGGCTGGCGGCGTGTAGCCGCCGATCGCGGCGCACGGCGAAGTCGCACCGCCGATGTCCGATGGCCGCACCGCCGACCGTCCCTCAAGCAGCGCCGCCCACAGCGCTTCCGAAGTGTCGCCCAGCGGCGACACGACCCCGATGCCCGTAATCGCCACGCTTCGATCCCACATACCTGTCTCCTGCCCAGACGTCGCCACGAGAGCCGCGGCCCTGGCGCTGTAGTCGACATAACTGCGATGGACGCGCACCGCTAGCGCGCCGGCCGGTCGCTCTGCTCCATTTCGCGGCGCAGCGCCGCGAGCGTTCGCACCAGCGCGCTCTTCACCGCACCCTCGCTCTTGCCAAGGACGCGGCCTATCTCGCGATTCGGGCGGCCCTCCGCGTACTTCAGAAAGATCAGCTGCTGACGCTCCGGCGAGAGCGTCGCGACGGCGCGGCGCACCGCCTCCGCCTCCTCCGCGCGCTCCACCGCCGCGTGGGCATCGCCCTCCGCGGCGATAGGGCCGCGCCGAGTCGAGCGCCTGCTGCGGGCGGCGGCCGCGGTCGCGATACCAGTTCGCCAGCAGATTGTGCGCGATCGCGAACAGCCACGCGCCGAATCCGCCGCCGCGCGGCTCGTACTCGCCGATGTGCCGCAGCGCCCGCACGAAGACGCGCGCCGTCAGGTCTTCGGCATCCTGCGTGCTGCTCGTGCGATAGTAGAGATACGCGAAGATGCGGGGCGCGTACCGCTCGTAGAGCTCGCTGAACGCGGCGCGCTCCGTCCGCGCCCGCAGCACCAGCGCAGCCTCATCGACGCCCGCAGCGTCCGCGTTCGCGTCCGTCATGCCCACAGTATACGTCTGGCGAGGGCGGCTCGCAGACACGCACCGCCTTGACACTGCCGCCCAACCTTGCTACACTCGTTGCAACCTTAGCACTCTCACCATGAGAGTGCTAATTGACTTCGGACGGGCACGATGACCATGCTTTCCGAACGACAGACAGCCATTCTCGGACTCGTCGTGCGCGAGTACATCCGCACCGCGCAGCCGGTCAGTTCCGACGCCCTCGTGCGCATGTACTCGCTCGCCTACTCGTCGGCCACCGTCCGCAACGAAATGGCCCGCCTCGAAGAGGCCGGCTACCTCAGCCACCCCCATACCTCGGCCGGACGGGTGCCGCTCGACCAAGGCTACCGCTTCTACGTCGAAACCCTCATGGAGGAGGTGCCCATCGGCGCCGACCGCCAGCGCACCATCCGCCACCAGTTCCACCAGGCCGCGCACGAGCTCGGCGATCAGCTCCAGCTCGCCGCCTCCGTGCTCGCCAGCGCCGTCAGCAACCTGGGGCTGGCCACACTGCCGCTCGCGCCCGCCGCCCGGCTGAAGCAGGTGCAATTCGTCGGATTGCAGGAGCGTACCGCGCTCATGGTCGTCGTCATCCAGCAGGGATGGTCGCGCCAGCACTCACTCGAACTCAACGAGCCGGCCCCGCAGTCCGACCTCGCCCGGCTCTCGAACCGCCTCAACGAGGCGCTTCGCCGGACGCACCTACAGCGACATCGTCGAGCTCCCCGACGAAGCGGGGTGGCGCGCTGCTCACCGTTGGCAGGCGCGCCCTCGCCGACGCGATGGCCGGCGAAAGCGACCACCATCAGGCGTACATCGAGGGCCTGCGCAACGTGCTCGAGCAGCCCGAATTCGGCCGCTCCGACCGCATGCTCGGCATCCTCGACGTGCTCGAACGAGCGCGACCTCGCCCAGGCGCTCCCCCTCGACGCGCTCCACGACGGCGCCATCAGCGTCGTCATCGGCGAGGAGAATCGCCATGGCGCGCTCCACGACGCGAGCATCGTCGTCGGGCGCTACACCGGGCCCGCCGGCATGAGCGGCGCGCTCGGCGTCATCGGGCCCACACGGATGGACTACGCTCGCGCCATCGTCACCGTCCGCTACGTCGCCGATGTCATGAGCGAGCTGCTCGATGGCCTCTACGGCGGCGGAGATCAGCGGCCGATCGTCGCGAGGAAGGCTAACATGACAGCAGAGTACCCGGCGCACGAGCCGCCCGCCGGCGGCCACGACGACCCAACGCCCATCGATGCCGCGCCCACCCTCGAGCAGCAGCTCGCAACGGAGCGCGAGAAGGCCGAGCGCTATCTCGCGAGCTGGCAGCGCGCCCAGGCCGACTTCGTCAACTACAAGCGCCGGGTCGAGGCCGAGCGCTCCGACGCCAGCCGCATGGCGACGCCGCCCTCATCATCAACCTCATCCCCGTCATCGACGACCTCGAACGCGCCCTGCAGAACGTCGACGCCACCCTCGCCGGGCTCACCTGGGTCGACGGCATACGGCTCGTCGAACGCAAGTTCCGCGGCGTCCTCGAGGCAGCGGGCGTCGCCGAAATCGCCGCCGAAGGCCACGACTTCGACCCCAACATCCACGAGGCCGTGATGTACGGCGAAGGGCCCGAGGGCAAGGTCATTCACGAAGTACAGCGCGGCTACCGCCTCGGCGACCGCGTCGTCCGCCCGGCCGTCGTTGTCGTCGGCAAAGGCGCCGGCGGAGCCGCCACCGGCGACTAGCGTCGCCATCGCAATCGCCACACCAATCGAAGGGGCGTACCACCGCCCCACACGGAGGATCGGACTCATGGCAAAGGCAATCGGAATCGACCTCGGCACCACCAACAGCTGCGTCGCCGCCATGGAAGGCGGCGAGCCCGTCGTCGTCCCCAGCGCCGAGGGCGGGCGCGTCACCCCGTCGATGGTCGCCATCAGCAAGACAGGCGAGCGCATGACAGGCCAGGTCGCCAAGCGCCAGGCCGTCACCAACCCCGAGAACACCATCTTCAGCATCAAGCGGCTCATGGGCCGCAAGGCCGGCGACGCCGAGACCACCCGCACCAAGGGCCTCGTCCCCTACGAAATCGTCGCGGCCGCCAACGGCGACGCCCATGTCAAGATGGGCGACCGCGCCTACTCGCCGCCCGAAATCTCTGCCATGATCCTCCAGAAGCTCAAGGCCGACGCCGAGGCCTTCCTCGGCGAGCCCGTCACCGAGGCCGTCATCACCGTGCCCGCCTACTTCAACGACAGCCAGCGGCAGGCCACCAAGGACGCCGGCAAGATCGCCGGCCTCGAAGTGCTGCGCATCATCAACGAGCCCACCGCCGCCGCCCTCGCCTACGGCCTCGACAAGAAGGAAGACGAGGTCATCGCCGTCTACGACCTCGGCGGCGGCACCTTCGACATCTCGATTCTCGAGCTCGGCGAAGGCACGTTCCAGGTGCTCGCCACCAACGGCGACACCAACCTCGGCGGCGACGACTTCGACCAGCGCGTCATCGAATGGCTCTGCGACGAGTTCAAGAAGGACCAGGGCATCGACCTGCGGCAGGATCGGATGGCCCTGCAGCGGCTCAAAGAGGCCGCCGAGAAGGCCAAGATCGAGCTCTCCTCCACCGCCCAAACCGAGATCAACCTGCCGTTCATCACCGCCGACGCCTCCGGGCCCAAGCACATGAACATCACCCTCCCGCGCTCCAAGTTCGAGCAGCTCGTGGCCGACCTCGTCGACCGCACCATCGAGCCCTGCCGTCAGGCCATGAAGGACGCCGGCCTCACCCCCGACAAGGTCGACGAAGTCGTCCTCGTCGGCGGCCAGACCCGCATGCCCGCCGTGCAGGAGCGCGTCAAGCAGTTCTTCGAGAAGGAGCCCCACAAGGGCGTGAACCCCGACGAGGTCGTCGCCATCGGCGCCGCCATCCAGGCGGGCGTGCTCAAGGGCGACGTGAAAGACGTGCTCCTCCTCGACGTCACGCCGCTGACGCTCGGCATCGAGACACTCGGCGGCGTCTCGACCGCCGCTCATCCCCCGCAACACCACCATCCCGACCAGCAAGAGCCAGGTCTTCTCCACCGCCGCCGACGCCCAGACCAGCGTCGAGATCCACACCCTCCAGGGCGAACGCGCCCTGGCCGCCGACAACAAGTCGCTCGGGCGCTTCATCCTCGATGGCATCGCCCCCTCGCCGCGCGGCGTCCCCCAGGTCGAGGTCACGTTCGATATCGACGCCAACGGCATCCTCAACGTCAGCGCCCGCGACAAGGCCACCGGCAAAGAGCAGCGCATCACCATCACCGCGGGCTCCGGCCTCGCCAAAGACGAGGTCGAGCGGCTCCAGCGCGAGGCCGAGACGCTACGCCGACGAAGACCGCGTCCGCCGCGACGAGATTCGAGCTCCGCAACCAGGCCGATAGCCTCGCCTACACCGCCGAGAAGACACTGCGCGAGCACGCCGAGCGCGTCCCCGCCGACGTCAAGAGCGACGTCGAGGCGAAGGTCCTCGCCGTCCGCCAGGCGCTCCAGGGCGAATCGGCCGATGCGGTGCGCTCCGCCTCCGAAGCGCTGTCGGAGGCTGTCCAGCAAATCGGCTCCGCCCTTTACCAGCAGGCAGAGGAAACCCCGCCCGGCGAGCCCGGCCCCGCCGCCGGCGACGAGGGCGCGGCCGAGGCGGGCACCGTCGAAGGCGAGTTCCGCGAAGTCTAGGCACGAGCATCGCCGGGCACACGAGACGGGGGCGGCAACCAGATCGCCGCCCCCGCCTCGCAGCCGCTGGCCCCAGCCCGCGCCTCTGATACAATAAGACGAACCTGCCCGCACCCGGAGCGGGCTTCACCATGTGAGCGGGATCGACCATCGTGACAACAAAGCGCGACTACTACGAAACACTCGGCGTCGCCCGCGACTCCGACCCGGAGGCCGTCAAGCGCGCCTTCCGCAAGCTCGCCATGCAGTATCACCCCGACCGCAACCCCGACGACGACGCGGCCGAGCGCTTCAAAGAAGTGAACGAAGCCTACGAAGTGCTCGCCGACCCCGACAAGCGCGCCCGATACGACAGGTTCGGGCACGCCGGCGATGGCGCGAGCGACCAGTTCGGCGGCTTCGGCTTCGGCGACATCTTCGATGCCTTCTTCGGCGGGCTCGGACGCCGTCGCGGCCCCCAGCGCGGCGCAGATATGCGCGCGTCCCTCACCCTCGAATTCGATGACGCCGTTTTCGGATGCGAGAAAGAGGTCGACGTTCAGCGCATCGAGGTCTGCGCCGGGTGCCGGGGCAGCGGCGCCGCCCCCGGCACCGAGCCCGAGACGTGCGCCACCTGCGCCGGCCGCGGCGAGGTACGCCGCACCCAGCAGAGCCTCTTCGGCCAGTTCGTCAACGTCAGCCCCTGCGATCGCTGCCGTGGCACCGGCCGCACCGTCACCGACCCCTGCAAGCAGTGCCGCGGCGCCGGGCGCGAGCGCAAGCGCCGCACCCTCGTCGTCCGCGTCCCCGCCGGCGTCGACAGCAGCTCGCAGATACGGCTCACCGGCGAAGGCGAGGCCGGTGTAATGGGCGGCGAGCGCGGCGACCTCTACATCACGCTCGAGGTGCGGCCGCACGCGCTCTTCCGCCGCTCCGAAGACGACATCATCTACGAGCTCCCGCTCAACTTCGCCCAGGCCGCCCTCGGCGCCGACGTCAGCGTCCCCCTCATCGATGGCGACGCCGACATCAAGATCGCCCCCGGCACCCAGACCGGCGACCTCATCCGATTGCGCGGCAAGGGCGTCCCCCACGTGCGCGGCAACGGGCGCGGCGACCAGATCGTCGTCATCAATGTCCTCACCCCCACCGACCTCACCGAAGACCAGCGCGCCCTCCTGCAGCAGCTCGCCGATACGCTGCCGCGCGAGTCGCCGCGCGCCGCCGGCTCCGCCGCTGCCGCCAAGCGCCGCGACAGCTTCTTCGACCGCATCCGCGACGCCTTCGTCTCGTAGCTTCGGTGGACTGGTGGCAAGTCTCCGTGCGCGTGCCCGCCCGCGATGCCGCCTCCGTCATGGATGCGCTCGCCACGCTCGGCGACGACGTCGCGACGGCGGCCGACCTCCCCTTCGAGCAGCCCACGCCCGAAGAGCCCGCCACGCCCCTCCCCGACGCGCTCGCCACAGTCAGCGCCTACTTCGCCGCGACGCCCCGGTCGGCGAAAGCCGAGCGCGACGCACTCCGCCTTCGCGCCAACGCCGCGCTGCGCCCGTTCGATGCGCGCGCCCGCATCCGCCGCCTTCGCGAACACGACTGGATCGCCGCGACGAAGGCCGCCTTCCCGCTCATGCGCATCGGCCAGCGCATCGTCGTGCGACCCGTGTGGGAGGCGTACGACCCGCGCCCCGGCGAGGCCGTCGTCGTCCTCGATCCGGGCATTGCCTTCGGCACCGGCGCCCACGAGACGACGCGAACCTGCCTCGAGGTGGCGGAGCGGCTCGTACGGCCCGGCGCGCGCGTCCTCGACCTCGGCTGCGGCTCCGGCATCCTCGCCATCGCCGCCGCCCGGCTCGGCGCACGCACGGTGTGGGCGCTCGATATCGACCCGTTCGCCGTCGACGCCGCTCGCTCGAACGCCGCCCTCAACGCGCTCGACGGCACGATCGTCGTGCGGGAGGGCAGTCTCGGCGACGCCGCTCCCCATGGCCTGCCCGCCGCCTTCGATACGGTCTTCGCGAACATCGCGTCGGCGCCGCTGATCGCGCTGGCGACCCCCTTGGCCCAGGCGCTCGTGCCCGGCGGAACCCTCGTCGCCAGCGGCGTTCTGGCCGAACACGCCGCGCCAGTGAGGCGCGCCATCGAGGCCGCGGCGTTGCGCGTGGATGAGGTCATCGCCGCGGGCGACTGGCGCACCATCGTCGCCCAGCGCCCGCCGGGCTAGGAGATGGCGGCCGGTTCGTAGGCGAGGCTCGGCCGCAGCCAGCGCTCCGCCTCGTCGAGCGCCCAGCCCTGGCGGCGAGCGTAATCCTCGACCTGATCGCGGCCCAGTTGGCCCACGCTGAAGTAGCGCGCCTCCGGATGCGCGAAGTACAGCCCCGTCACGCTCGCGCCCGGCCACACCGCGAAGCTCTCCGTCAGCTCCACGCCGGCGTTGCGCTCAGCGTCGAGCAGCTCGAAGATGGCCCGCTTCTCCGTGTGGTCGGGGCAGGCCGCGTACCCCGGCGCCGGCCGGATGCCGCGATACCGCTCGTCGAGCAGCGCCTCCATATCGAGCCGCTCGTCCGGCGCGTAGCCCCACAGCTCGGTACGCACCAGCTCGTGCAAGCGCTCCGCCAGCGCCTCGGCGAGCCTGTCGGCGAGCGCCGCCGCCATGATCGCGTGGTAGTCGTCGAGGCCGGCCTTGTACGCCGCCACCACATCGTCGAGCCCCAGCCCCGTCGTCACGACGAACGCCCCCACGTAATCGCGTGTGCCCGCGGGCGCGATGTAGTCGGCCAGCGCCAGGTTGGGACGTCCCGGCGGCCGCTCCGACTGCTGCCGCAGCGTGTGGAGCACCACACGCTCGCCCGCGCGCGATTCGCCGGCGTCCACGGCAATGTCGTCGGTGCCAAGCCGGTTCGCCGGAAAGAGCCCGACGACCGCCTTCGCGCGCAACAGCCGCTCCCGCACGATCCGGTCGAGCAGCTCGCGGCCGTCCGCCAGCAGACGGCGCGCCTCGGGGCCCTTCGCCGCATCATCGAGGATGGCCGGGTAGCGGCCCTTCATCTCCCACGCGTGGAAAAACGGCGTCCAGTCGATGTACGGCACAAGCTCGCTCAGCGGAAAGTCCCCGAACACCGTCACGCCCGGGCGTGCGGGCGCTTCCGGGGCGAAATCGAGCCGGGCCGCGTTCGCGCGCGCCGCCTCCAGCGACACCAGCCGCACCGCGCTCGTGCGGCCCGCATGCTGCGTGCGCACCTCGTCGTAGTCGCGGCGGATGCTCTCGGCGAAATCTGCCCGCTGCCCCTCGCTCACCAGGCTGCTCACGACACCGACGGCGCGCGACGCATCGGCCACCCACACGGTCGGCCCCTCGTAGCCCGGCGCGATCTTTACCGCCGTGTGCACGCGCGATGTCGTCGCCCCGCCGATGAGCAGCGGCAGACGGAAGCCCTGGCGTTCCATCTCGCCCGCGACGTGCGTCATCTCGTCGAGCGAAGGCGTGATCAGCCCCGAGAGCCCGATGACATCGACCTCCTCGCGCAGGGCCGTCTCCAGTATCTTCTGTGCCGGCACCATGACGCCGAGATCGACGACCTCGAAGTTGTTGCACTGCAGCACGACCCCCACGATGTTCTTGCCGATGTCGTGGACATCGCCCTTCACCGTCGCGAGCAGCACCTTGCCCGCATTCCGGGCCTCGCCGCTCTGGCGGTCGGCCTCCAGATACGGCACCAGATACGCCACGGCGCGCTTCATCACACGGGCGCTCTTCACCACCTGCGGCAGGAACATCTTGCCCGCCCCGAACAGGTCGCCGACGACGTTCATCCCGTCCATCAGCGGCCCCTCGATGACATCGAGCGGACGCGCGCTGGCGGCGCGCGCCTCCTCCGTGTCCTCCTCGATGAACTCGTCGATCCCGTTGACCAGCGCGTGCACCATCCGCTCGCGGACGGGCAGCGTGCGCCAGGCGCGATCCTCATCGCGCTTCGCCGCGCCGCTGCCACGGAAGCGCTCCGCGATCTCGACCAGCCGCTCGGTCGCGTCGGCGCGGCGGTCGAACAGCACATCCTCGACCCGCTCTCGCAGGTCAGGCGGAATCTCCTCGTACACCACCAGCTGGCCGGCGTTGACGATCCCCATGTCCATGCCGGCCCGCACCGCCTCGTAGAGGAACGCCGAGTGCATCGCCTCCCGCACACGGTCGTTGCCACGGAACGAGAACGAGAGGTTGCTTACCCCGCCCGACACGTGGACGCGCGGCATCTGCTGCTTGATCTCGCGCACCGCATCGAGATACTCGATGGCGTAGCGATTGTGCTCCTCGATGCCCGTGGCCACCGCGAAGATGTTCGGGTCGAAGATGATGTCCTCGGGCGCAAATCCCGCCTGCTCCGTCAGCAGCTCGTAGGCGCGCTTGCAGATGGCGACCTTGCGCTCGCTCGTCTCGGCCTGACCCTGCTCGTCGAACGCCATCACGATGACGGCCGCGCCATACCGCCGGACGAGCCGCGCCTGGCTCAGGAACGCCTCCTCGCCCTCCTTCATCGAGAGCGAGTTGACGACACTCTTGCCCTGTACGCACTTCAGCCCCGCTTCGATGACCGACCACTTCGACGAATCGATGACGAACGGCACACGGCAGACGCCGGGCTCCGTCGCCGCGTAGTTCAGGAAGCGAGTCATCGCCGCTTCGGAGTCGAGCAGTCCCTCATCCATGTTCACGTCGATGAGCTGCGCGCCCGCGTCGACCTGGCCCCGCGCCACATCGAGCGCGGCCCCATAGTCGCCCTCGCGGATGAGCCGCGCGAACCGGATCGACCCTGTGACGTTCGTGCGCTCGCCGATGTTGAGGAAGTTGCTCTCGGGCCGCACCACGAGCGGCTCCAGCCCCGAGAGGCGCAGCAGCGGCTCGGGCTTGGCCCGCTGGCGGGGCGGCAGCCCCCGCACCGCCTCGGCGAACGCCGCGATGTGCGCCGGCGTCGTACCGCAGCACCCCCCGACGATGTTGACGAGACCCCGTTCGGCGAACTCACGAATCACCGCCGCCATCGTATCGGGCGCGTCGTCGTAGCCACCGAACTCGTTCGGCAGCCCCGCGTTCGGGTACGCCGACACGTAGACATCGGCCACCGCCGCGATCTCCTCGAGATACGGGATCAGCTGCTTCGCGCCGAGCGCGCAGTTCAGCCCCACCGACATTGGCCGGGCGTGCGCCATCGAGTACCAGAACGCCTCCGGTGTCTGCCCCGTCAGCGTGCGGCCGCTGAGGTCGACAATCGTGCCCGAGATCATCAGCGGCACACGCTCGCTGCGCTCCTCGAACACCTCCTCTACCGCGAAGACAGCCGCCTTCGCGTTCAGCGTGTCGAAGATCGTCTCGATCAGCAGGATGTCCGCGCCGCCATCGAGCAAACCGCGCGCCGCCTCCGCGTACGTCGCCCGTAGCTCATCGAACGTTACGCCGCGAGCGCTCGGGTCGTTCGCATCCGGCGATATCGATGCCGTCCGGTTCGTCGGGCCGATAGCGCCGGCGACGTAGCGCGGCCGCGCCGGATCGCGCGCTTCCGCGGCGTCGGCGGCCTCTCGCGCCAGCCGCGCGCCGGCGACGTTCATCTCGTACGCCAGCTCCGGCATGCCATAGTCGGCCTGCGAGATGGACGACGCCGTGAACGTGTTCGTGCTCGTGATGTCGGCGCCGGCATCGAGGTACGCCGCGTGGATCGCCGACACGATATCGGGCCGCGTCAGCACCAGGAGGTCGTTATTGCCGCGAAGGTCGCTCGGCCAATCAGCGAAGCGTTGCCCCCGATAGTCCGCTTCGCTGAGCTGATACGACTGGATGAGCACGCCCCACGAGCCGTCGAGCACGAGGATGCGCTCCCGCAGCAGGCGATCGAGAATGGAGAGCCGGCTCGTCCGATCGAACGTCATAGTCCTCCGCCGGGGGATCGCGTCGCCACTTCCGCCGTTGCTTCAATGGTACTCGGGCGCGGCACGATGTGGCGAGCAGCCGAACGGCGTTGCCCGAAGGGGACGCGAATGCGAGGCGAGGTCGATGAAGGAGCGCGGGGTGGGGCCGGATGCGCCGATCAGCTGCTGGAGCGACGGCCCATCGGCGTCAGCGTGGCGTTGCTGAAGCTGCGGCTCATGCCGCAGATCTTGCAGTTGCCGATGGTGGGCCCTTCGGCATTCTGGTAGGCAGGGAGTGCCCAGCGGTGGACGCATTCTTCGGGGATTTTTTGCGCGCCAACGTCTTCGGAAGTCATGGGGCACTCCTCCCTCTGCTCCGCGCGAGCCCTGGCACAACAAGACGGGCGCGACCGCACCCCAACGGGTGGGCGACGCCTCAGACCGGAGCCGATGCAGTACCGATGCGCATCCGCGAAGCGCACACAATGGCGAGGGCCGGGGCGCTAGCGCCCCGAGACCCAAGCCACGATGTTCGAGAGCGAGGAGCGGGCTACCAGCGCCGCTCGCGAGGGGCGTAGCCCCGGCCACCAGCGCCGCCGGCGCCACCACCGCCGCCGCTGTCGCGCTGGGCGCGGAAGCAGTCGGAGCAGTAGACGGGCCTGTCGCCACGCGGCTGGAAGGGTACGGATGCTTCCTTGCCACACTGGGCACAGGTGGCCTGGAACATCTCGCGCGACCCGTATGAGTCGCCACCACCACCACCGCCGCCGCCGCCACGCTCAGCTCGTCGTGACGCACGGCACGGCTGACAGCGCTTTGGCTCGCTGGTGAATCCCTTTTGCGCGTGGAACTCTTGGTCCTCCGCGCTAAAGGTAAAGCTCGCGCCACAGTCGGCGCACGTTAGGGTTTTGTCGGCGTACATTGCTCGACGACCTCCATGAGGAAAATGTGGTAAGGCTTCATCATCGAGCAACTTGGAAGAGGCTTCCGAGGCAGCTGAAGCGAAGGGTTACCTGTGGGGAAGTATACCACAAACCGGCTTCTGCCACCTATACCCCACCACAACAGTGGCGACGTTGACCTCATCGGAGTACACTGCCGGAGGCCCACTCGATGGATGCGACGAGCGTCGTATTCGCTCGACGACTCGCAGTGGCTGCCGAAGTGACCGCACCTTGACACGAATGGGTGGGCCTGACACAGACGAGGAGATGCTCAGATGCGCTTCATGCTCGAGTTCAGCCTCCCGGTAGATTTGGGCAACGACCTCGTGCGGACCGGCAGGATGCAGGAAGTTCTGGAAGGTGTCATACGAGATATTAAGCTTGAGCCGGAAGCAGCGCACTTCTACCCCACGAATGGCCAGCGCGGCGGCCACTTCATCTTCGATTTCGCCGACGCCAGCCAGATCATTTCCGCCTGCGAATCCTTCTGGTTGGGCCTGAACGCGGACGTCCACGTCACGCCGGTCACTTCTGTGGAGGACTTGCAGAAGGGTCTTGCCAATATCGGAGGCTAGGGGCTCAGCCCTGCGGGCCTAAGGCGGGAGCCGTCGCCGGCCGGTGGAGCGCAGACCTCGACGAGATTGCCGCAACCCATCCCTTGCCACTCTCGCCTGAGGGATGGATGACGGTCGTCCCTCTCGCGTCCGTACGGCGCCCCGGCGGTCGCTACGACGGCTCGCCGGGCTCCTCCCGCCACCCGTCACGGAGGACGCGCCGCAGCAGCTTGCCGGAGGCGTTGCGGGGCAGCTCCTCGGCGAACCGCAGCCGCTTCGGCAGCTTGTACGGCGCCAGCCGCTCGCGCAGGAACGCCCGCAGCTCCGCCTCCGGGAGCGATCGCCCCGGGCCGCAGGACGACGGTCGCGGCCACCGCCTGCCCCCACCGCGGGTCGGGTACCCCCACCACACCAGCGTCGATGATGGCGGCGTGCGCACGCAGCGCCTCCTCCACCTCCGCCGGCGCGACGTTCTCGCCCCCCGTCACGATGAGGTCCTCGCGACGGTCGACCATGTAGAGGTAGCCCGCCTCGTCCAGATAGCCATAGTCGCCGGTATAAAGCCAGCCGTCGCGGATGGCGCGGGCCGTCGCCACGGCGTCGTCGAGATACCCCGGCGTCACTGTCGGGCCGCGCACGACGATCTCGCCGCGCTGCCCCGGCGCCGCGGCCACGCCGCCGTCCTCGATCCGCAGCTCGGTCGGGAAAAGCGGCTTGCCCGCCGAGCCGAGCTTCCTCAGTGCATCTTCGGGGGCGAGGGTGGCCACCTGTGATGCCGCCTCCGTGAGCCCGTACGTCTGCACCACGGGGACGCCGCGTCCGGCGCACGCCTCGAGCAGCGGCCGCGGAACCGGGCCCCCGCCCACCAGCGCCAGCCGGAATCCCGGCGGATACGGCCGCGCGCCGCGCTCGTCCAGCAGCCGCTGGAGCATCGTGGCGACCACCGACACGATCGTCACACCCTCCTCGTCGATGTCACGGCTCACCGCCGCCGGATCGAACGTCGCGTGCACGATGGCCGGAATGCCGTAAACGACGGATCGCATGAGAATGGCGAGCCCGCCGGCGTGGAACAGCGGCATGCAGGCCAGCAGCCGATCGTCCTCGCGCAGGCCAAGGTTCAGCGCCGACCCGAGCGCGCTCCACAGATGGTTGCCGTGCGTCAGCATCACGCCCTTGGGCCGCCCCGTAGTGCCCGACGTGTAGATGATCGTGTGGAGGGCGTCGAGCCCCACCCGGCCGGGCCACGCCGCATCCCAGCCGCCGCCCTCCGGGGCAGCGGCGACTTCGGACAGCGACGCCAGCGCGATCCGCGGCGCACGTTCGTGGATGGCCGCCGCTGTTGCCGCATTCGCCCCGTCGTAGACGAGCGCCACCACGCCCGCGTGCTGCAGCTGCCACAGCGCCTCGTGCGGCGTCAGTCGCGCATTCACCGGCAGCAGCGCCGCGCCCAGACGCGTCACCCCGTGCACCGCCTGCGCGTAGGCCGCGCCGTTCGTGGCCAGCAGGGCGACCCGGCTCGCCGGCCCGAGCCCCATCGCCGTCAGACGGCGGGCCGTCGCCGAGGCGCGAGCATCGAGCTCGGCGAACGTCCAGCGCTCCTCGCCGCAGACTGATGGCGAGCCGCTCCGGCGTGAGCCGCGCCCGCTGCCTGAGCGGCTCCGGGAAGCTGCGGTCGCCTAGCGCTCCTGGCGCGATCATGCTCGCCCCACCCCACCCTCGATGCCGAGCCCGTACCGCCGGAGCGCCGCCTCGTCCAGCGTCACGCCCAGCCCCGGCCCCGGGGGCAGCGCCATCCACCCCGCGGCGATCGCGAGCGGCGAACCGCTGCCCGGCTCGGGGCGCGCCAGCAGGTCGTGCTCCAGCAGGGCGGCCGTCGCCAAGCCGCAGGCGGGCGCGCCGGGGGCCAACGTCGCCGCCAGATGGAGCGCCGCGGCCGTTGCGATGCCGGCGTCGATCGTCGTGGTGACGACGACGCGGACGTCTGCGGCGCGGGCTATCTCCATGATCGCCAGACAAGGCCTGAGCCCGCCGAGCTGCATCGGCTTGACGACGAGCACGCCGGCCGCGTCGCTGGCGAGGATAGCCTCCACCGCCGGCAACGAGACCACGTCCTCGTCCGCCGCGATGGCCACGCCCGTCGCCTCGCGCACCCGCCGGAGCGCATCGAGGTTGCCCGGCGGCAGCGGCTGCTCCACATACTCGATGTCGTACGGCGCGACCAGCGAGAGCACGGCGCGCGCCTCATCCTCGGTCCACGCGCCGTTGGCGTCGAGCCGCAGCGCCACATCGCTCCCGATCGCCTCGCGGACGGCGGCGACGGCGCGGCGCTCCGTCTCGGCATCGCCCGCAGCGCCCACCTTCAGCTTGACGCAGCGATAGCCCTCGCGGCGCGCCCTCGCGGCGTCCGCGGCGGCATCCGCCGCCCCGAGCGTCGCGTTCACGTTCACCGTCGCGCGCGCATCCGGCGCCAGCAGCGTCGCCACGCGCATCCCCCGCGACC
The DNA here is from genome assembly GCA_963702115.1 of uncultured Chloroflexia bacterium. Lineage (GTDB taxonomy): Bacteria > Chloroflexota > Dehalococcoidia > SHXV01 > SHXV01. Next base: position 1,875,399 of record OY969711.1, on the reverse strand, counting down.
GTGCCGCGGCGTCGAGGAGGGCCGTGTCGAGCGCGCACGCCACCGACGCGCCCGACGCGCCTTCCGCCACGAGCGACGTCAGGACAGCGTCGACGGCGGCGGCCGGGGCATCGACGAGCGCCGCCGCCGCGGCCTCCATCGCCGCCACCGCCCCGGCGAGCGAGCCGCCCCGCTCCGGCAGCGGCGACGCCTCGCCCAGGCCGGTGCAGCCGTCGCTCGTCGTCAGCCGCAGGATCAGCCCCTCACGAGCCGCAACGACGCCCGCCGACGTGGCGAACGGCTGCCGGAACGGCAATCGAAACGCCGACCAGCGGAGCGAGCGGATGGTGGTTGCCTGGTGCATCGCCGCGCCGCGAATCAGGGCAGTCGCGGGAACTTCGAGAAGTCGGGCTTGCGCTTCTCGAGGAACGCGTTCTTGCCCTCCTTCGCCTCGTCCGTCTGGTAATAGAGCATCGTGGCGTCGCCGGCGAGCTGCTGGAGCCCGGCCAGACCGTCCGTGTCGGCCACGAACGAAGCCTTCAGCAGGCGCAGCGCCGTCGGGCTCATCTGCAGCATCTCGCGCGCCCAGCCCACCGTCTCCTCCTCGAGCTGCGCCAGGGGGACGACCGTGTTCACGAGCCCCATGTCGAGCGCCTGTTCCGCCGTGTACTGACGGCACAGGTACCAGATCTCGCGCGCCTTCTTGTGGCCGACGATACGCGCCAGCATCGTCGCGCCGTAGCCGCCGTCGAAGCTGCCGACACGCGGGCCCGTCTGCCCGAAGCGGGCGTTGTCGGCGGCGATCGTCAGGTCGCAGACGATGTGGAGCACGTGCCCCCCGCCGATGGCGTAGCCCGCCACCATCGCGATCACCGGCTTCGGCAGCATCCGGATCTGGCGCTGCAGATCGAGCACGTTCAGCCGCGGCACGTTGTCCTCGCCGATATAGCCGCCGTGGCCGCGCACCCGCTGATCGCCGCCGGAGCAGAACGCCTGGTCACCCGCGCCCGTGAAGATGATGACGCCGACATCCGGATCCTCGTGCGCGCGGTTGAACGCGTGCTGCAGCTCGAACAGCGTCTTCGGGCGGAAGGCATTGCGCACCTCCGGCCGGTTGATCGTGATCTTCGCGATGCCGTCCTCGGTCGTCGCGTAGAGGATGTCCTCGTACCCATCGACGGGTCGCCAGGTGATCGCTTCCATCGGTTCTCCCTTCATCCGTTGCCGTGCCTTCGGCCGGATACTACCGCTTTCGCGATGCCTCCGCGTTCGCGCCGATCGTCTCGTCGAGGAAGGCGCGCACCGCCGCGGCGAACGTCTCCGGCCGCTCCAGGTGGGTCGTGTGGCCTGCGCCCGCCACGACGTGCAGTCGCGCGCCGGGGATGGCGCCGGCAGTTCGCGCCGCGATGGCACGATACTTCGCATCCGCCTCGCCCGCGACGATCAGCGCCGGCATCGCGAGCGCCGCGAGCCGGTCGTACACGGGCTCGTCCTCGCCCGCGCCCATGCCGCGCAGGCTGTTGGCGAGGCCGCGGGCGTCGTTGCGGAGCCGCTGTTCGCGCAGCCGCGTGCGCGCGCCCTCCGGCAGCGACGCCTGCGACGCGAACAGCGGTTGCGCCGCCCAGCGCTCCACGAACGCGGCGACCCCGTCGCGCTCGATGTCGCCGGCCAGCGCCTCGTCGGCCGCCCGGCGTGCCGCCCGCTCGCCCGGGTCGTCGATGCCGGGCGATGCGCTCTCGAGCACGAGGCAGCGCACCCGCTCCGGACGCTCGATCGCGAAGCGCATCGCGATCCGGCCGCCCATCGAGTAGCCGGCCACCGCCGCGCGCCCGATCCGAAGCTCATCGAGCAGCGCCGTCAGGTCGCGGACGCAGTGCGCCATGGTGAAGCGCGCCGGATCGGGCGGGCAGTCGGATCGCCCGTGGCCGATGAGGTCGACGGTGATCGCCCGGTAGCCGTCGAGATACGGGAGCAGCGCGTCCCAGTTCTCGGCCGCGCCCGTGAAGCCGTGCAGCAGGAGCACGGGCTCGCCCGCGCCGTGCTCCTCCACCCAGAGCCCGACGCCGTTCACGACGCGCCGTGTCATGGCTGCACAGCCTCGCCCACGGCCGCGAGCAGTCGGCGATGGAGCTCGACGTTCGCCGCTCGCCCGGTGCGCACCTCGATAACACCGGCGCCGGGCGCGTCGAGCGAGCGCCGCAGGGCCGCGCGGAAGCCGGCGTCCGTATCCGCGCGCTCGTAGCGCAGGCCGTACAGCTCGGCGACGGGACGAAAGTCGAGCCCGTGGGGCGTGCCGAACAGCTCCTCGAACCCCTCCGCAGCCTCCGTCGCCTGCGGCAGAAACGAGAAGATGCCGCCGCCGTCGTTGTTGAGCAGAACGATCGTCGCCCGCAGTCCGAACCGGCTGGCCGCGAGCAGCCCGTTCATGTCGTGGTAGAACGAGATGTCGCCAATCGCGAGCACAAGCGGCCCCGCGACCACCGCGCTCGCCCCCAGCGCCGACGACACAACCCCATCGATGCCGCTCGCGCCCCGGTTCGCCATGAGGCGCACCGCGCCCCGTCCCGCGGCGAAGAACGTATCGAGGTCGCGGACGGGCATCGAGTTGCCCGCGAACACAGTGGCGCCGTCGGGCAGCTCCTCGGCGAGCGCCGCGAACACGCCCGGTTCGCTCGCCTCCGGCCGCTCCGCCAGGCCGCGCCGCAGGGCCGCCCGCGTCGCCGCGCCGATGCGCAGCCATTCCGCTGTCCAGACGCCGGGCCCGGCGGCCTCGGGGGCGGCGAGCGCGCCCGCCAGCGCCCCGCAGAACGCGCCCGGGTCGACCTGGACGACATCGCTCGTGGTGAACGTGAAGTCGCTCCATCCGCCCGGGTGGTCAACGACGATCTGGCGCGCGGCCGCGTGCCGCTGCAGGTACTGCGCCAGCGGCTTCGAGACGGGCGTGCCGCCGAAGCGCAGGATGACCTCCGGCTCCAGCCGCGCGGCGCATTCCGGGCTGGCGAGAAACGCGTCGTAGCTGTCGATGACCCGGCCCAAGTCGTGCGGGCCCCGGCGCACCTGCGATAACGGGTCGGCCAGAATCGGATAATCGAGCGCCGCGGCGAGCTGCGTGACCGCCGCCGGAAAGCCGGCGTCGTCCTGCTGGCCGCAGACGATGACGCCGCGGCGCGCGGCCCGCAGCGACTGGGCAAGCGGGCGCAGCGAGGCCGCGAGGGGCGCGCGAGAGTGGGCGCTCCACCGTCACGAACGCGCTGCCGTCGTCTCGGCCGCCGGTCGCTGGCGCTGGCCCGGAGGGGACAAGCGGCTCCCGAAACGGGAAGTTCAGGTGCACCGGCCCGCAGGCGGCCGCGCTCGCGATCGCCGCGGCCCGGCCGGCCAGCGTCCGCGCATAGCGCAGCAGGCCGGCGGTCGCCTCCGGCACGGCGGCCTCGTGAAACCACTTCGTGTGGCCGCCGTAGAGCGCGCGCTGGTCGATAGTCTGGGGTGCGCCCACATCGCGAAGCTCCGGGGGGCGGTCGGCGGTGAGGACCAGCAGCGGAACGCGGCCGTACCACGCCTCGACGACAGCGGGCGCGAAGTTGACCGCGGCCGTGCCGGAGGTGCAGAGGATGGCGACGGGCGCTCCCTGCGCCTTGGCCATCCCCAGCGCGAAGAAGCCGCACGAACGCTCGTCGAGATGCACCCAGGTACGCACATCCGGATGGCGCTGCAGCTCGATCGCGAGCGGCGTCGAGCGCGAGCCGGGGCAGAGACAGACATCGCGGACGCCGGCGCGCGCCAGTTCATCGACGAACGCGCCCACGAAGCGATGGAGGACGTTGCCCTCGGCCGGGGGTTCGGTCTGGCCTGCCACGGCCGTCAGCCGCCCAGCGCCCGCAACAGCGGTCGCAGCTTCAGGCGGGACTCCTCGAACTCACGGGCCGGGTCGGAGCCGCCCACGATGCCGCACCCGGCGTAGAGCCGCGCCTCGCTGCCCACAATCAGCGCCGAACGGATCGCCACCACGAACTCGCCGCAGCCTCGCCCGTCGACCCAGCCGATCGGGCCGGCGTACCAGCCGCGATCGAACGGCTCGCTCTCGACGATGCGTGCGAGCGCCGCCTCCCTGGGCAGCCCGCAGACGGCCGGAGTCGGATGAAGGCGCGCCACGAGATCGAGCAGGCCGCCCTCGCCCTCGACAACGCCGGTCACCGGCGTGTGAAGGTGCTGGATGTTGGCGAGGCGCAGCAGCTCCGGTTGTCCGGGGATGTCGAGCCGCCCGCACACCGGGGCGAGCGCCGAACGCAGCGCCTCGACCACGAGGTCGTGCTCGCGGCGCTCCTTCGGATCGGCGAGCAGCGCCCGGCCGAGCGTCTCGTCCTCCTCCGCCGTCGCCCCCCTGGCGATCGAGCCGGCGACGGCGCTCGTGCGGACACTGTGGCCTTCGAGCCGCGCCAGAGGCTCCGGTGTCGCGCCCAGAAAGCAGCGTTCGCCACGCGCGAAGGCAAACACGGCACAATCGCGATACTCGGCGCGCAGCCGCGCCAGCGCTCCGGCGGGATCGATTGCGGCGGGGGCGCGCAGCCGCACCTCGCGCGCGAGCACCAACTTCTCGATGTCGCCGCCGCGGACGGCGCTCGCCGCCCGTTCCACCGCGGCCATCCAGCGCAGATCGGGCGCGTCCTCCGCGCCTTCGACCCGCGTCGCGGGTACGTCGGGGAGCGGACAGTCGCCAGCATCGAACAGCGAGCGCATCGCCTCGGCCAGCCGCGCCCGTGGTTCGTCGAGCGGCGACCCCGGTGTCAGGAGGGCGCTCGCCACCAGCGACGCCTCGCTTCCGCGACGGACGTAGAGCAACTCCGGCACAACGAGCGCGCCCTGTCCGTAGCCCTGCCACGCGCCCGAGCCCGAATGCGTGTCGCTGAACGCGAACCCGCCGATGGCCAGCGGCAAGTCAGGGCTTGGCCGCGACTTGGCCGGCGCGCTGGCGAGCAGCTCCCGCAGCGCCGACGACACCTGCGCGAACCGATCGCGTCCGTGGCCCTCGGCGGCGGCGGCGCGCCCGAGGCCGACGAGCGCGAAGCCCTCGGATGGGCGCTCCCAGTAGGCGCGCTCCCCGAATCCGAGCGTGGCCGCGCGCCGGAAGAAGGTCAGCGGGTCGATCGCGGGAGCGGCGAACGCCACCCTCACGAGCACCGGCCGCCGCTCGCGCGACGCGATGCGCGCCCCCTCGGCGAGCGCGTGGTCGTACTCGCCTGGCACTTCTGTCGATTGCATGAACGTCGTCATCCTCGCGCCGCCGGCGCCGCCGCGCTGTCGCCGGCCCCGATGCTCCGCAGCAGCAGCGGCCGCAGCGCGGTGTACGCGTCCTCGAGGCGCTCGGGCTCCCGGGCCACGAGCCAGCGCATGATCACCTCATTGAGCGCTCCGAACCAGACGCGCGCCGCCACCCGCGTATCGAGCGGCGCGATCGCTCCGCTCCCGACAGCGTCGTCGAGGTGGAGGGCGATGACGGCGATCAGCTCCTCGTGCATCGCCAGGAGGCGCTCCTGGAACTCGCGGCCCGCGCCGAACGCCTCGACCAGCAACAGCCGCGCCAGCGTCCGGTGCGCGCCGAACGTGCGCAGCGCCGCCAGCAGCGCCGCGTCCGCACGGGCGACCGGCTCGTCGTGGAGGGCGATCGCTTCGTCGACCTTCGCCAGGAGCCGCTGCTTCGAGCGGTCGAGCAGTGCGGCGAAGATCGCCTGCTTGCTGGCGAAGTGGAAGTAGACGCCGCCTTTCGACGTGTTAGAGGCGCCGGCGATGTCATCGATCTTGGCGCTGCCGTAGCCGCGCCGCGCGAACACGGCCAGTGCCGCGTCGAGGATGCGCTGCTGGCGCGAGATCGAGCGATCCTGCTGCTGGGGCATCGTGCCGCCTCGTGAAAGCCGACCGGTGGGTCGGTCGGTTTCCCATCGTAGCACGCCGCCGCGCCTCGTTCAATCCTGCGCCCGTGCGGGGCATCGGCTCATCCGGAGTTATCAAGCGCTCAAGCGAATGAGTTGACATGCTCTCCAGGGAAAGCGATACTGAGCCGCAAAATGGAACATCGCGAGCTGAAGGATCGAATCTACCCGCAGTTCGCCCGCATCGGGCAGGCGCTTGCCAGTGAAAGGCGTCTGGAGCTGGTTGACCTGCTCGCCCAGAGCCCACGGCACGTCGACAGCCTCGCCCAGGAGACTGGAATGTCCGTCGCCAACGTGTCTCAACACCTGCAGGTTCTTCGTGCGGCCAACCTTGTCGAGGCGGAACGCCAGGGCAACATGACGGTCTGCCGGTTGTCCGACCCGGCGGTCGTTCATCTCTGGCTGGCCTTGCGAGGCGTGGCCGAATCCCGCCTGTCCGAGCTCAAGGAGATCGCGCGCGAACTGCCCAGCCGCCGCGACGCCACTGTCGTGTCGCGGGACGAGGTCAGGGAGTTCCTGAAAGGCAAGGCGGTTCTCCTCGACGTCCGATCAAGGCGAGAATTCGAAGCCGGACACCTGCGGGGAGCGATCAACATTCCGATCGATGAGCTGTCCGATCGCTTGACCGAGTTGCCGCGCGACTACCGGGTCGTCACGTACTGCCGGGGCCCGTACTGCCTCGTCGCCGACGAAGCGGCCGAGTTGCTGCGAGCAAACGGCTTCGAAGTCGCGCGACTCGAAGGTGGTTGGCCGGAATGGCAATCCGAGGGCAGGCCTGTTCAGATCGGAGGCCGGAGATGACGATGCAGGTACGACCAGCCGCGGTTGATGCGGACGAGCTGCGTTGCCTGATCAGCGACAAGTACACCGAAGTCGCGAAGACGCCGGAGCAGGGGTTCCACTTCCATACTGGTAAGCCGCTGGCGATGATGCTCGGGTACTCCGAAGCGCTCGTCGATGCACTCCCTTCCGGCACCGTCGATTCCTTCGCCGGGACGGGCAACCCGTTCTCGATGGGAAACCTCCATCCCGGCGAGACCGTGCTCGACGTCGGCTGTGGAGCCGGGTTCGATACGCTGATAGCAGCTGGTCAGGTCGGTTCAGCCGGCCGCGTGATCAGCGTCGACATGACGCCCTGCCATGCTTGAGAAGGCCCAGGCGGGCGCGCTGGAGGCCGGCCTCAGCAACATCGACTTCCGCGAAGGCCTCGCCGAGGCGCTTCCGGTCGAAAACGAATCCGTCGACGTCGTGATCAGCAACGGCGTCATCAACCTCTGTCCCGACAAGATGGCCGCCATGCAGGAGATTCACCGGGTACTCAAGCCCGGTGGCCGCATCCAGATCGCCGACATTATCGTTCACAAGGAGGTTCCAGAGGACGCGAAAGCGGACATCGACCTCTGGGGCGACTGAATAGCAGGTGCTCTGCTGTACGCAGAGTGGGAATGGGTGCTGGAGCACTCCGGGTTCGCCAATGTCGTGTGGGGGACTCGGATCGACGTGTTTTCAGGGTCGAAGCACGAATCCGCGGCGGCCAGCTTCGATACGCGCGGAGTCACATTCGCGGCCACAAAAGGGACACCGGCATGAAGGATGGCTCCCGCCGGCGCTTCCTTGGGCGGGATTGCGAAATTTGACGGTTTGGTGCCCCCAGCGGAATTCGAATCCGCGTCGCCACCTTGAAAGGGTGGTGTCCTGGGCCTCTAGACGATGGGGGCCTGCCACAGATTCTACCACTCGGGCCCCTTCCGCCCAACCACCGCCCCGCCCGCCCTCGCGCCAACCGGAGGGCGGCGCTATAATCGAGCCTGCCCACATCCCCGGCAGGAGCGGCTCGTGACCCTGACGCGCGAAGAAGTTCTGCACATCGCCAAACTCGCCCGCCTCGGCCTCAGCGAAGCCGAAGTCGCCACCTTCGAGCGCCAGCTCTCGCAGATACTCGAGTACTTCGCCCTCCTCAACGAAGTCGACACCACGGACGTGCCGCCCACCGCCTTCGCCATCCCCCTCGAAAACGTCATGCGCGACGACGTGCCACGCCCCTCGACCCCCCGCGCCGCCATCCTCGCCAACGCCCCGCTCGTCGAAGAAGGGTACATACGGGTGCGCGCCGTCCTCGAATAGCGCGCACCACGAGGAGCACACACTGGACCTCACCGGCCTCACCCTCACCGAAGCCGCGGCCAAGCTCGCTCGCAAAGACATCTCGTCCGCCGAGCTCACCGAGGCCGTGCTCGCCCGCATCGACGCCGTCGAGCCGGCCATCCGCGCCTTCATCACCCTCACGCCCGAGGCCGCCCGCGCCGCCGCCGCCGCCGCCGACCAGCGGATCGCCCGCGGCGACAGCGGCCCGCTCCTCGGCGTCCCCATCGCCCACAAGGACGTGCTCGCCACGGCGGGCGTGCCCACGACCTGCGGCTCGCGCATGCTCGCCGAACTTCGTGCCGCCCTACGACGCCACCGTCGTCGCCCGGCTTCGCGAGGCGGGCGTCGTCATGTGTCGGCAAGCTCAACATGGACGAGTTCGCCATGGGCTCGTCGCACCGAGAACTCCGCCTTCCACCCCAGCTACAACCCCTGGGACCTCCGCCGCGTCCCCGGCGGCTCCTCCGGCGGCTCCGCCGCAGCCGTCGCCGCGGGCGAAGCCTTCGGCGCCCGGGCTCCGATACCGGCGGCAGCATCCGCCAGCCCGCCGCCTTCTGCGGCGTCATCGGGGTGAAGCCCACCTACGGCCGCGTCTCGCGATTCGGCCTCGTCGCCTTCGCCAGCTCGCTCGATCAGGTCGGCCCGCTCGCCCGCACCGCGCGCGATTGCGCCACCCTGCTCGGCGCGATCGGCCGGCCACGACCCCAACGACGCCACGAGCGTCGATCGCCCCGTCGACGACTACGCTGCCGCGCTCACCGGCGACGTCGCCGGCCTGCGCATCGGCGTGCCCGACCGAGTACTTCACCGACGACCTCGACCCCGCCGTCCGGGCCGCCGTCGAAGCGGCGATCGCCGAGTACGAGCGCGCCGGCGCACGCATCGTGCGCGGCATCTCGTTGCCCAGCACGCCGTACGCGCTCGCCGTGTACTACATCATCGCCCCCAGCGAGGCCTCGGCGAACCTGGCGCGCTACGACGGCGTAAAGTACGGCTACTCGTACCAGGAAGGCTCCGGCATGTGGGACAACATGGAGCGCACCCGCGGCCTCGGCTTCGGCCCCGAGGTCAAGCGCCGCATCATGCTCGGCACCTACGCCCTCTCCGCCGGCTACTACGACGCCTACTACCTCAAGGCGCAGAAGGTGCGCACCCTCATCCGCCGCGAGTTCGACGCCGCCTTCGAGCGCTGCGACATCATCGTCGCGCCGACAACACCCACGGTCGCCTTCCCGCTCGGCGCGAAGACCGACGACCCCCTCCAGATGTACCTCAACGACATCTTCACCCTGCCCGTGAACATCGCCGCGCTGCCCGCGCTCTCGCAGCCCTGCGGCTTCGTCGAAGGGCATGCCTGTCGGCCTTCAGCTCATCGGCAGGCCGTTCGACGAAGCGACGCTGCTGCGCGTCGCCGACGCCTACCAGCGTCGCACCGCCTGGCACGAGCAGCGACCGCCCCTCCCCGCCGGAACGCCCCGCTGATCATCGCGAAAGGGAGCTCATGAGTGACGCCGAACAACCTCGATCCGCGGCCACCAGCGTGCTCGACCAGGTGCTGGAGCTGCTCGAACGCGATGCCCGCACAGCCCCGGAGCGCATCGCCCAGGCCCTCGGCCGCACCGAGGCCGACGTGCGCGAGGTGATCGCGCAGGCGGAGCGCGACCGGGTGATCCTCGGATACACCGCCCTCATCGACTGGGCGCGCGCCGGCCACTCCGAAGCGTGGGCCTGGGTCGAGCTCAAGGTACAGCCCGAGCCCGAGGTCGGCTTCGATGGCGTCGCCGCCCGCGTCGCCAGCTTTCCGCAGACGTGGTCCGTCTACCTCACATCCGGAACGTACGACATCGGCGTGCTGGTGCGCGGTGCGACCATGCACGAAGTCTCCGACTTCGTCTCGCGCAAGCTGGCGGCGCTCGCCGCCGTGCAGAGCACCGTCACCCACTTCATCATGCGGCGCTACAAAGTGAACGGAGCCGAGTTCGGTCGCGACATCGAGGCCGATCGGCTGCCGGTCTCGTTCTAGGAGGCGGCGTGGAGCACGTTCGCTCAGACCCACAGCACACCGCCCGCCGCGGCCGCGTCTCCGAACGGATCGACGCGATACCCGCCTCCGGCATCCGCCGCTTCTTCGATCTGCTCGCCTCCATGGACGGCGTCATCTCGCTCGGCGTCGGCGAGCCCGACTTCGTCACGCCGTGGAGCATTCGCGATGCCGCCATCCGCTCGATCGAGGAAGGCCACACCCACTACACGTCGAACTACGGCCTGCCCCAGCTCCGCGAGCTGCTCTCGCGCCAGATACGGCGGCTCTACGGCGTCGAGTACGACCCCGCCACCGAGATCATCGTCACGGCGGGCGTCTCCGAAGCGGCCGATGTCGCCCTGCGCGTCCTCATCGACCCGGGCGACGAGGTGCTCGCCCCCGACCCCACCTACGTCGCCTACGGCCCCTGCACCACCATGGCCGGCGGCTCGCTCGTCTCCGTGCCCACCACCATGGAGGACGACTTTAAGCTTCGCGTCGAAGACATGGAGCCGCGGCTGACCGCGCGCACGAAGGCGATTCTGCTCAACTACCCCTCGAACCCCACCGGCGCCCAGATGGAGCGCGCCGATCTCCTGGCCATCGCCGAGTTCGCCGAGCGCCACGACCTCTTCGTCATCTCCGACGAGGTCTACGATCGGCTCACGTACGGCGTCGCCCACACCTGCTTCGCGTCGCTGCCGGGCATGCGCGAGCGGACGCTGCTGCTGGGCGGCTTCTCGAAGGCGTACGCCATGACAGGCTGGCGGCTCGGCTGGGTGGCCGCGCCCGCGCACGTCCTCGAGGCAGTGATGAAGGTGCATCAGTACATCATGATGTCGGCACCCACCGCCAGCCAATACGCCGCCATCGAGGCGCTCACCAGCGGCGAAGAAGACGTGCGAGGCATGGTGACCGAATACGATCGTCGCCGCCGCGTCATGGTCGACGGTCTGAACGCGATGGGGCTCGACTGCTTCGAGCCCAAAGGGGCGTTCTACGCCTTCCCCTCCATCCGCGGCACCGGGCTCGACGACGAAACGTTCGCCGAGCGGCTCCTCGCCGAGGAAAAGGTCGCCGTCGTGCCGGGCTCCGCCTTCGGAGCCGGTGGCGTAGGCCACGTCCGCTGCTGCTACGCCACCTCGCTCACCGAGATATGGGAAGCGCTGGAGCGCATGGAGCGCTTCGTGAAGCGCGTCCGTGCCGGCGGATGAACCTGGCGCCGGCGCGCTCGCGCCACCGCACCGCCACCCGGAGGGCCCGATGAACGACCAGCCCGATCGCCCGGAAGACGAGGCCGACGGCGAACCCGGCGCCGACCTCGAGCTTTCGATCCAGTCGGTCAGCGCCCAGCCCCTCGATGGCCCGACCCTCAGCGTCGCCATCCAGACGACGCGCGGCGAGATAGCGGCGCGCATCACCCCGTGCGAGGGCGAGGGCGGCGCTGTCGTGATGGTCGGCGGCGCCTACGGCGGCTTCGATGGCCCCGCCGACTCCGTCTACGAGCGCCTCGCCGAGCCGCTGGTCGCGCGCGGCGTCACCACCCTGCGCGTCCACTACCGGCTCCCCAACGAGTTCGAGGAGTGCGTGCTCGACGTCCTCGCGGGCGTCTCGTTCCTGAAGGGCATCGGCGCGCAGCGGATTGCCGTCGTCGGCCACAGCTTCGGCGGTGCTGTCGTCGTCAAGGCCGCGCAGATCTCCGACAGCGTCATCGCCGTGGTCTCGATGAGCCCCCAGCTCTTCGGTACACGGCAGGTGCATCTCATGCACAAGCCCCTCCTCCTCGTACACGGCATGGAGGACCAGGTGCTCGACAGTCAGGCGAGCCAGGACATCTACGACCGGGCCAACCACCCGAAGGAGCTCGTTCTCCTGCCCCAGACCGGCCACTCGCTCTATCAGCAGAAGGACAAGGTGTACGAGCTGCTCCTCGAATGGCTCCCGCGCCACCTTCGTTGGCCCGATAGCCGGAACTGAGGCCCATCGCCGTGTCTGGCTCGTTCGAAGGCAAGGTCGCCATCGTCACCGGCGGATCGAAGGGTATCGGCAGAGCGACCGCGCAGGCGCTCGCTGCCGAAGGCTGCACGGTTGCTGTCGCCGCCCGTGGCGTCGAAGCCCTCGCCGCGGCGGCTCGCGAGATCGAAGACGCCACCGGCCGCCCCGTCCTCGCCGTGCCCGCCGACATGGGCATTGCCGCCGATGTTCACCGCCTCGTCGAAACCACGGCCCAGCGATTCGGCCGCATCGACCTGCTCGTCAACAACGCCGGTGCGGCCCCCCGCGGCGGCCCCCTCGATCTGCCCGACGAGGCCTTCGTCGACGCGATCGACGTCAAGCTGCTCGGCTACCTCCGCGCCGCTCGTGCCGTCGTTCCCCACATGCGCAACGCCGGCGGCGGCGTCGTCGTCGCCGTCGCGGGGATGGCCGCCCTTGCGCCGGGCGGCGCCGGTGCGGCGACCGGCATCGTCAACGCGGCCGTCAACAACTTCATGAAAGGCCTCGCCGATGCCGTCGCGCCCGAGGGCATCCGCGTCGTCACCGTCAACCCCGGCGCGATCCTCACCGATCGCTGGCGCGAGATGCAGCAGGGCATGGCTCGCGAGCGCGGCATCTCCGGCGACGAGGCCGGCAAGCTCATCGCCGCCAACATCCCCCTGCGCTTCATCCCCGGACCGGAGGCGGTAGCCCGCCTCATCGTCTTCCTCGCGTCCGACGCCGCGAACTACATCACCGGCACGAACGTCGTCATCGATGGCGGCGCCAATCGCTATGCCTTCTGATAGCGTCCCCCTGCTGCGGTCGGCGCTGCTCGCGGCCGTGCCCGGCATCGAGCACGGCTTCGCGACGCGGGAGGGCGGTGTCAGCGGCGGGCCCTACGCCTCGCTGAACCTCGGCGCATCCGCCGGCGACGACCCAGCCTCGATCCGCGCCAATCGCCGCCGCTTCGCCGCCACATTCGCCCGCCCGCTCGACGCACTCGTCATCGGCGAACAGCGCCACGGCAGCGATGTCGCTGTTGCGGGCGAAGGGCCGATGCTCGCCGCGGGCGGTCGCGGCCAGGCGGGCGTCGACGCCGTCATCACCGATGCGCGCGGCCCGTTGCTGATGGTGCTCTCCGCCGACTGTGCGCCCGTCCTCATGGCCGCCGCCGATGGGCGTGCCGTCGCCGCGGTCCACGCCGGGTGGCGCGGTGCGGCGGCCGGCGTCGTCGCCAATGCCGTGCGCGGCTTGTGGGAGGTGTACGGCGTCGCCGCGAGCGAGCTCGTCGTCGCCATCGGCCCCGCGATCGAGCGCGGGTGCTATGAGGTCGATCGCCCCGTCATCGAGGCGTTCGGCGCGGGCCATCCGGCGCTCGCCCCCGGCCGTCCCGGCCGCGCGATGCTCGACCTCGCGGGCGCGGTGGCAACGCAGCTGGTGGAGGCGGGCGTCGCGCCGGAGCGGATCGAGGCGCTGCCGTACTGCACCGCCTGTCGCGCCGGCCTGTTCTTCTCGTATCGCCGCGATGGCGACCCCACAGGCCGGACGGGCGCCGCCATCGGACTCAGGTAGCCTGCGCCGGGCAGCGCAGGCTCGACATCAGCTGCCGTTTTCGACGACCATCGCGATGCCCATGCCCCCGCCGATGCAGAGCGTCGCGAGTCCCAGGTGCGAGCCGCGACGCCGCATCTCGTAGAGCAGCGTCGTCAGGACACGCGTGCCGCTCGCCCCGATGGGGTGGCCCAGCGCTATCGCGCCGCCGTTCACGTTCAGCCGTTCCGGATCCAGACCCAGCTCCCGCTGCACCGCGATCGATTGCGCCGCGAACGCCTCGTTCGCCTCGATCAGGTCGAGCTGGCCCACGCTCACCTGCGCCCGGTCGAGCGCCTTGCGCGCCGCGGGCACCGGCCCCACGCCCATCACCTCGGGCCGCACGCCCGCCGAGGCGTACGAGCGAATCTTGGCGAGTGGCCTTACGCCGAGCTCCTGCGCCTTCTTCGCCGTCATCAGCACCACGGCGGCAGCGCCGTCGTTGATGCCGGACGCGTTGCCCGCCGTGACCATCCCGTCCTTCTTGAACGCGGCGGGCAGGCCGCCCAGCCGCTCCGCCGTTGTTCCCGGCCGGGGGTACTCGTCGGCGTCGACAATCACCGGATCGCCCTTGCGCTGCGGCACCGCGACGGGCGTCATCTCCTCCGCGAATACGCCGTTCTCGATGGCCCGCGCCGCGAGCGCCTGGCTGCGCGCCGCGAACTCGTCCTGTTCCAGCCGCGAAATCTCGTATTCCGCCGCCACGTTCTCCGCCGTAATGCCCATGTGGCAGTCGGCCATTGCGCACCAGAGCCCGTCGAGGATCATGCTGTCGAGCATCTGCGTGTGGCCCATCCGTGCGCCCTGCCGCGCCGACGGCATGATGTACGGCGCCTTCGTCATGCTCTCCTGGCCGCCCGCCACCACGATCTCGGCATCGCCCGTCAGAATCGCCTGCGCGCCCAGTGCCACGGACTTGAGGCCGGAGCCGCACACCTTGTTGATGGTCATCGCCGGAACGCTATCGGGCAGGCCCGCTGCGAGTGCGGCCTGTCGCGCCGGGTTCATCCCCACCCCGGCCTGGAGCACGTTGCCCATGATCACTTCGTCCACCAGCTCGGTCGGGACGTTCGCGCGGAGCAGCGCCTCGCGGATGGCGATAGCGCCCAGCGCTGGCGCAGTGAGGTCGCCGAGCCGGCCGCTGAGGGAGCCGATCGGCGTGCGCACGGCGCTCGCGATGACGATATCCTGCAGATCAGGCATGTGACTCGAACCTCCCCTTCAGCAGCGACCGCCGCTTCGTGCTCGATATGATACCAGCGCCCGCTTTCGCCCGCCAATCAGCGCCGGGCTCAGCGATTGTACTGGTTCATCGCCGCCTCGATGCCGTCGCGCACAATCGCCTCGACCGCCGCCGCCGCCGTCGCTGCCGCCTCCTCCAGAATGGCTCGCTCCGCCGCCGGCGGGTCGCTGAGCACGTAGTCGGCGATGACATCCGGCTCCCACGTCGGCTCGCCGCCCAACAGCGGCCGCCCGATCCCGATCCGGACGCGGGCGAAGTCCTTGCCGATAAGCCCGACGATCGACTTCATGCCGCCGTAGCCGCCGTGCCCGCCCGCTCCCCGCAGCCGGACGCGGCCCGCCGGCAGATCGAGGTCGTCGAACACGACGATGAGCCGCGACGGCGGCACGCCGTACCGCCGCAGCAGTTCCGCCACCGCCTCGCCGCTGCGGTTGACGTACGTTCGCGGCTTAACGAGCGCCACCCGCGCTCCCGCAAGCTCGCCCTCGCCCACCGAGGCGAGCTTGCCGGTGGCCCGCACATCGATGCCGTGCGCGCGGGCCAGCCGGTTGATTGTCCAGAACCCGACGTTGTGGCGCGTGGCCGCGTAATGCGAGCCCGGATTGCCCAGGCCGGCCACGAGCCAGTCGGCGGAGCCGGGCGGCTCCTTCGGGGTGCTATTGCGACGCAAGCGCAACGTGTGCCGGGCCGGCAGTATCGGCGGCAGCGGGCTCCAGCGCCACCTTCAGGGCATCGCGAAGCGCCGCGACCACCGTGTCGATGTCGTCCGCGCCCACCTCGCCGAACCGCTCGGCCACCGCCGCGAGCACCGGCGCGAGCTCGACTCGGGCTGGCGCGTCGGCGAGCAGGTCACGCAGAAACGCCGTGAGCCGCTCGTCGAGCGCACTCGTCAGCGCGCCCACGTCACTCGCCTGCACCACGCGCAGGAATCGCCCGATCCGGTCGCCGCCGCGCTCCGCCAGCAGCCGCCCCACCGTCTCGCGCGCGAGACGCCGCTGCTGCCCCTGGAGTGCGCGCCGCACTCGTGCGCCGGCGCCGGCGGCCGCAGCGGCAGGTGGCGCGTCGTCGAGCGCTATCCGGCACACGGGGCAGCGCGCCGCGTCTGCGGCACGGCGGGTTTCCGCGCACGGAACGACTGCCTGCTGCAGCGCCGCCAGCTCGGCCAGCGCCGCCACGCCGAGCGGCGGGCCGAGGCCCTCGATCGTGTTCAGCAGGCGGAGGGCGCGCGCTTCGTCCTCCACAGCCGCCACCTGCTCGGCCAACGCCCGGACGCTGTCGTGGTAGCTCGCGTGATGGCGCTCGTACACCGTGCCGTAGCGCCGCGCGAAGTACTCGAACGCCGCTTCGATCGCGGCCAGCCTCTGCGGCGTGGCGACCAGCGCCCCGAACGAGAGCTGCTCGCGCGTGATGGCGCGATCGAGCGCGAGGTCGGCGAAGCGCGCATCGTCGCCGGGGATAGCGGCCTCGGCCACGAAGCCGCGCATCCGCAGCAGCGCCCTCGCCGCATCAGGAGCCGCGAGCCACGCCCGCAGCGCGAACACATCGTCGGCGATCTGCGCTGGCGAGATACGCGGCGGTTCGCCCGCGTCGATCGCCCGCAGACGGGCGAGCGCTTCCCCGAAGCCATCCCCCGCGCCCGCCGAACGGCGCAGCAGCCGGCCGAACTCGGCGTCGACCGCCGCGGGCTCGCATTCGAGCGCGAGCGCGATGGCCCGTCGAGCGGGAGCGCGTCGCGCCGCCTGCGTCAGCCGCTCGGCCAGCGTCGCCCAGCGCGGCCCGCCTTCGCCGAAGACATCGTCGAGCGGTATCGGCTCCGCCGCGATAACGCGCCCCGCCGCGAGCGCAGCGGCGAACTCGCGCCCCGGCATCGGCACCGTGCCCGGCCCGCCGGGCGCGTACGCCGTCGCCGCCTCCGCCACGCGCGCCGAAGCGCCCGGAGCGAGCACCGCGACGGCCGCGTTGCTCACGCCGATGGCGCCGGATGCGGGCGGGCGCAGGAGCATGACGATCCGGAAGTCGTCGCCGGGCGGCACGTCATCGAGCGCGGCGTCCCACGCCTCGGCGAAAATCACCTCGCCACGAATCGGGGGCTCGCCCGCGGGCCGCTCGATGACCAGAGGGTACGTTGTGAGAGCGTCCATACTCGCGGGCATGATAGACCCGCGCCGAACGGCTGTCGAGCTAGCCGGTGCGTCGCGCCCGCGCCGCCGCCAGCCGCTCCACGACCTCCGGAACGATGGCGATCGCCGTCGCGATCTCGTCGTCCGTCGTCGTGCGCCCCAGCGAGAGCCGCAGCCCCCCCGACGCCTCGCCGAGCGAACGCCCCATCGCCAGCAGCACGTGCGAAGGCTCCCATGTCACATTCGCGCAGGCGCTGCCCGCGCTCGCCGCGATGCCGCGCTCGTCGAGCGCCACAATCAGCGCCTCGCCATCGACGCCGGCGAAGCTGAAGTTCGCGACATTCGGCAGGCGCTGCGAAGGGTGCCCGTTCCGCTTCGCCCAGGGCAGCGCCCCGGCGATCCCGTCCGCGAGCCGGTCGCGCTGCTCCGCCAGGCGTGGCGCAACGCTCGCTCGCTCGCCGTCGGCCAGCTCCATCGCCACTGCCATGCCCACGGCGCCCGCGACGTTCTCGCTGCCGGCGCGCCGCCTGCGCTCCTGCATGCCGCCGTCCATGTGCGGCAGAAACGGCGTCGCCCGGCGGATGTAGAGCGCGCCGGCCCCCGCCGGCCCGCCGAACTTGTGCGACGAGAACGAGGCGAGGTCGGCGCCCAGCGCCTGCAGGTCGACCGGCAGCAGTCCCGGCGCCTGAACCGCATCGATATGTACCGAGATGCGCACGCCGAGCGCACGCTCGCGCTCGCGGATGAGCCGGATAGTGTCCGCGATCGGCTGCACGCTGCCGACCTCGTTGTTCGCGTACGTCAGGCTGATGACGACGGTGCCCGGCCTGATCGCCGCCGCCACATCGTCCGGCGCGACGAGCCCGTGCTCGTCCACCGGCAGATACGTCACGTCGCAGCCGAAGCGCTCGACGAATCGGCAGCTGTTGAGCGCGGCCTGGTGCTCTGCCTGGGTCGTGATAACGTGATTGCCCGCGCCCGCCTGCAGCTCCGCGAGCGCCGTGCCCTTCACGGCCGCGTTCACCGACTCGGTGCCCCCGCTCGTGAACACGACTTCGTTCGCGGCGCAGTTCAGCACACCGGCGATAGTGGCGCGCGCGGCGTCGAGCCCCAGCTGCGCCTCGCGCCCGAACCTGTGCAGCCCCGATGCGTTCGCGCCCGGCCCCTGCAGATGCGGCAGCATCGCGGCGAGAGCCTCATCCCGAAGCGGGCTTCCGGCGGCGTGGTCGAGGTAGATGCGACGCCCCACTCGTACTCCTACGGACGGCTGCTCCGGAAACCACTCGCCGCCAGACTGGTTCGGGGCGCACATCCTATGCCCGGCGCCGCGCTCCCGTCAAACAGCCGCCGGTCATGGCCGCGCCTAGTGCCACTCGTTCTCGATAATGAACCGTGCGTGGTGCGCCAGCGTCAGCAGGATCGTCTCGTCGTCTTCGGTGAAGGGCTTGTCGCCGTCGCGATCCGTCACGTACAGCGACCCGCGCACCTCGCCGTGGCCCCACACGGGCACGCCGAGCAGCGCCTTCATGTCGGGGTGTCGCGGCGGGAAGCCGAACGTCTCCGGGTGGTCGTCGATGTTGTCGATCCGGATCGGCCGCCCCTCGGCCCGGAGGCTGCCCAGCAGCGCGTGCCCCTGCGGCGGCGACTTCAGTGCGGCCAGGCTCTCGTCGTCGATGCCGCTCGTCACGAACCCCTCGATCCGGTCCTGCTTGTCGGTGACACCGAGCGCCGCGTAGCGTGCGTGCGTCAGCGCCTTCGCCAGATGCGCCAACTCCTCGAGCGCGTCCGTCGGCGTCGGCGGCTGCTTGTGACTCGTCAGCTCCGCCAGCGCCCGCAGCGCCAGATACTCCGGGTCGATGCGGATGCTCGCAGGCGCGTTGTCGCTGGGCTCCGTGGCAGTGGGATGCTCGTCGAGACTTGTCATATCATCCATTCTAGACCACCAGAACCGCCGGCGCGAACACCAGAGGAGCGCCGGAGCGTGTCAGTCGTCGCGCAGCCACGGGAAGCGGCGGGTCGAGCCCTCGATGGCATCGTCGCCGTCGTCCGCGTCCGCGATGTCGTCGTCCTCATCGTCCTCGTCGTCCACCGCCGGTTCTGTCTTGGCCGCCGCCCGCCCACGACCGCCGCCGCGAGTCGCGGACGAACCGTGCTTCGTGTCGAGCTGGGCCACGCCGCTGCGGACGTTCTCCAAAAAAAGCGATATCTGCTCGTCGAGCCGTTGCAGCAGCTGAAGCGCGTAGCCGTCCGCCTCCTCCATCTGCTGCTGAGCGACGCGCGCCGCTTGCGCCAGCTCATCCCCGGCGCGCATCCGCGCGTCATCGAGGATGCGCCGCGACTCCTCTTCGGCCTCGACAAGCGCCGCGCGGCCACGCTCCTCGGCGATCCGCGTCACTTCCTCGCCGGAGACACGTGTATCGAGCTCGCGCCGCAGCCGGCTCACCTCTTCTTCCGCCCGGGCGAGTTGCAGCCGGGCTTCGGCCTCGCTCCGGCGCAGCCCCTCGGCGTCCGTGGCGATGTTCGTGTCGAAGGACGGCGGCATGCCGCCATCGATGAGCAGGGGTTCGGGGCTGGCGACCCGCATCTTGTCGACCATGTCGAACACGCGCGCGCGATCGATCAGGACGCTGCCGCCCAGCGGCATCCGCCGGCCTTCCGCGACGAGCTCCTCCAGCTGGTCGATGATCTCCTGCAGGTCGACGGTCGGACTCCTTCGTGTCAGCCCTGGTTGGCGGTGCGCTCAGCGAGCCGCACATCCAGCGCCGTCGCCACATGCGCGGGCACGAGCCCTCGCGTATCGTACCCCAGCCCCGCGACCTCGCGGATGCGGCTCGCGCTCACAAAGAGGTGATCGATGCTGGCCATAAGATAGACCGATTCTATCCGCGGCGCCATCTTCTTGTTCATCATCGCCATGTCGAACTCGGCCTCGAAGCCGGTCACGGCGCGGATTCCCCGCACCAGGAACCGCGCCCCCTGCGACTGCGCGAAATCGACGACGAGCCCCTGGAACGACATGACCCGTACGTTCGGCAGCGGCTTTACCGCCTCCCTGAAGAAGTCGACCCGTTCCTCGGTAGAGAACATCGTCGATGTGAGATCGTACACGGCCACCAGCAGCTCATCGAACAGCTCCGAGGCGCGGTGCACGATGTCGAGGTGACCGTTGGTCACCGGGTCGAACTTTCCCGGATACACGGCGGTTCTCAAGGCGCTCCCTTCACGGCAAGGCGCTGGCGCACCCCGCCCTTCGTTCAGTTCCTGTCGTCGCGACCATACACCGTCACCACCGTGTCGCCGTGACGCCGCTCGCGCAGCCGCACAAGCGAGCCCAGTGTACCCGGCATTTCCCGCCGTTTCGAGTGCTCAATGACGAGCAGTCCGACGGCTGCCAGCGTACCGCGGTCGGCGAGCTCGCCCAGCGCATCGAGCGCGTCATCATCGGCATATGGCGGGTCGGCGACGACGAGCGTGTACGGCCCCTGCGGCAGCGATAGCCCGCGCCGCACCGGTGTGCAAAGCACGCGCGCCGACGCGGCTACGCCCGCCGCCTTCAGATTTCGCCGGATAACATCGCACGCACGCGCATCGCGCTCGACGAACACGCACGACCCACCGCCGCGGCTCAGCGCCTCGATACCGAGCGCCCCGCTGCCCGCGTACAGATCGAGCACGGACTCGTAATCAGCGCCCGCCGCATCGAGCATGTCGAACATCGCGCCGCGCACCATATCGCTCGTGGGGCGGGTGGCGCTGCCGCGCGGCGCCACCAGCGGACGCCCCTTCGCCGAGCCAGCTATCACTCGCATATCTGTGCCGCCTATGGAGTCGCTTCCGGAGAGGGCGTGCCCTCGTCCGGGATAGCCGTGCCGCTGGCCTGGCCGCCGCTGGGGCCGGGCGATATGTTGACCCGCAACTTCTGCCCGACCCGCATCTGGCCGTCGGAGACGACGAGCGTCACATCGTATGGCCCGGCCACGTTCGGGATGCTCCATTGCACGGCCCCTGTCGCGCCTCCATCGAGCACGCCGGGCGGCAGAGGCGCACCGTCCGGGTCGGTGATCTCCCACGTCGGGGCCAGCAGCTCGCCGTTCGGCTTCAGCAGGGGGATGGTCCCCCCCTCCACCATGCTCTGGATCGGCGGCCAGATGTTCGTCTTCAGGGGGCTCGCCGACACATCGAGCACCGCCACGCCGCCCAGCCGGTGCTTGCGTACGAGTTGAAGCTTGAACGCCACGCTGTACTGATTCTCCACCCACACCGTCGTCAGATCCTGGTCGCGGCCAAAGGCGAACGACACGACGTTCGCCTCCTCGTCCCAGCGGATGCCGCTGGCGCCGGCGTCGTGGTCGATGTTCGTGCCCACAAGCGTCGCCGTGCCGCCGGCCACCAGCTGCGACGTATCGCGCACCGTGAAGGGCGTCGCCAACGATAGCGCTTCCGCCGCGTGCACGGCGACGATGCCGCTCTGCCCGGAGCTGCTGACGTAACTGAACGGACTGATGACGAGCAGCAGCTTGTTCGACGGCACCTGTTCCGTTGCGAACTGGAGGATGCTGTCCATCCGCGCCGCATAGATCGACTGGTCGGAGATGGCCGGAATCTTGATCCGGTCCACCGCCTCGCCGATCTGCGGCCAGTTGAACGGCCCCGTATCCCAGCTCTCAGCGTCGCGAACGGGCAGCGTCAGCGTCACCGTCAGCGTCCGTTCCGTCTCGTGGAGCCGGTTCGCGAGCGCCACCACGAACTCGCTGAACTGCGCCCCGAGCGATGGGTCGAGCTGGCGATAATCGAGGTCGATGCCCGCGTAGCCCCCCTCCTCGACAAGCGTGATGATCGCATCGATGTGGGTGGCCGAGAGCGACCCCGAGCGGATGATCGTATTCAGCGCGTCGACTTCGCCGTCCGTCTCCGCACTGATAGTCGGCGCGATGGCGAAGCTGCCCGCTGTCGTTATCTCCGTCGGCAGGCCCGACACCGAGCCATCGGCCGCCGGGTGATAGTCGATCGGGTTCACCGTGGTGAGCACGGGCACGGCGGCCGCCTCCACTTCGCCGCCCGCCGGCATCCATCCGGCCACGACGAATCCGAAGTTGACGTTGCGCATCACTGCCATGTTTGAGGGCAGCTGCCCGAAGGCCCCGCGAACGGCGCGGCCCTCGTTCACGAGCTCGGCACTCTGTACCCGCCGCCAGGTGTTGCCCTCGAACGTGTAGAAGCCCAGGTTCGAGCCATCGTCCGTCTGCTGGTTGAGCTCGATGGTCACCGACTCGACGAGCGCGCCTTCGGGCGCCACCATCTGGAAGAACTGGCTGATGGGCGACAGCCCCTCCGGAACCTCCGGCACCGTCTCCTGCGGGATGGCGCGAATGCCGCCGCCGGCGTCGAAGCCAGCGCCGCTGCCATCGTCGCCGAACAGCGAGAACGGCGGCAGGAAGAAGACCCAGAGCAGCAGGGCGAACACGACGATGACCCCGCCCAGGATGTACGGCGTCCGCTCGTTGGCCGCACGCTCGCCCTTCGGCGTACGCTCTGGCTTCGGTGCGCGCTCCGGCTTGGGCGTCCGGGGCCGTGGCGGGGCCGGTTCGCGCGGCACCGATTCACGCTTCGGCGGCTCGCGCCGGGGCGGCTTGGGCGCGGGCGGCTGCTGAAAGGCGCCCGGAGCCGGAGCCCGCTTCTTGGCCTTGCCCCCGTCGAGAATGTGGTCGAACGGACCGCCGCTTCCCTGCTCCGTCATCCTCTTGTCTGGCCTCTTCTCATCATCAGCTCGCGACCGGCGTCAACGTCAGCATAACGCGATCCGTTCCGCGCAGGACAACCACCTCGGCCGGCTCCCCGATGGCGAGCCGCATCAGCGTGTTCACATACGGACGGTCAGGCGTCAGCTCCAGCCCACCCATCGAGACAATCACGTCCTCCACACGAAGGCCCCCCCGTGCGGCCGGCGATTCCTGCCCGAGGCTCGTCACCAGCGCCCCCTGCGCCGCCGGCAGCCCGTTGGCCGCCGCGAGTTCGGGCGAGATGTCGCGGTACTCGATCCCCAGCGAAGGCCGCGCGTAGTGGCCGCGCTCGATGATCGCCGCCGTCACCTCACGGATGGTACGGCTCGAGATGGCCAGAGCGATCCCTTCGACCGCCTGCCCGCTCTCGGTTTGGCGGATCACGGTCGTGTTGACGCCAACGAGCTCGCCCACACTATTGAGGAGCGCGCCGCCGCTGTTCCCGTGGTTGATCGCGGCGTCGGTCTGAATCAGATCCTCCATCACCACACCGTCGCGCAGCCATGCGCGATGCCTGCCGCTGACAACGCCCGTCGTCACACTGGCGTCGAAGTTCTGCAGGCTGTGGCCCACGGATACCAGCGGCTCGCCCAATCGTAACGCATCGGAATCGCCGAGCGGCAGCGCCGTGTACTCGCCCGGCCCCTCGATGCGGAGCACTGCCAGATCTGTGAACGGCCGATCGTGCGCGACCAGCGTCCCGCGCCGCTCCTCGCCGTCGTGCAGCACGATATCGATGCGTTCCGCCCCGCGCACCACGTGCTCGTTCGTCACAACGAAGCCGCGCGCGTCGATGATAACGCCGGAGCCGACCGATGTCGTCTCCACGATGCCGCCGTCGCGGGCCACTGGCGCGAGCTGTACGAGCACGGTCACCACCGAGGCCACGGCCAGCTCAGCCACCCGCTCGAGCTCCGGCGCGGCGGCAGATGTGGCGATAGCGGGAGGGTCGGGTTCGTCATCGAAGATGGCAACCGCAATCGCGGCCCCGGCGAGTCCGCCGAGTAATCCGGCTACAAGACCGAGGGCGGCAGGCGCCCAAGGCCGCCCCTGCCCGCTCCCCCGAGGCACTTCCATACGTCCCTCCGTGAACGCGCCTGGGCGGCCCATTCTAACACAGCGACCCCGCGCGAGCCGTCTTGTCCGCGTTGTGCCGTCTCGCATTGACACCGATTCGGCCGCTCCATATAATCCGCACTTCGATTCATAAGGGTCACTCTCCGTGGCCCGGCTCGCGCCAAAGTGCGCTGGCCACGGCCTGGAGGCGGTGCGCATGCCCGAACAACCAGTTCCGCTCACCAAAGAAGGTCTGGCCAAGCTCCAGCGCGAACTCGAACATCTGCGCACGGTCACCCGCCAGGAGGTGGCCGCGCAGATTCACGACGCGCGCGAAATGGCGAGCCCTCAGGACAACCCCGAGTACGAGAACGCCAAGAATCAGCAGGCCTTCGTCGAGGGCCGGATCGCCACCCTCGAGCAAATGCTCCGCAACGCCGTCGTCATCGGCGCCGGCGCCCCTCCCAAGACCGCGAAGAAGGACCGCCGTGTCCATCTCGGGTCGACCGTCAAGGTTCGCGACGACGGCGCCGGCATCCGCACCTACGTCATCGTCGGGCCTGCCGAGGCCGACCCCGCCGCGGGCCGCATCAGCAACGAATCGCCGGTCGGCCGGGCGCTGCTGGGCAAGGGCGTCGATGACGACGTGGAGGTCATCGCGCCCCGCGGCGTCGTGAGGCTGCGCATCACCGCCATCGCCTGACGCGCCCGCGGGCCCATCGCCCGCCGCCCTCCGGCGACACCGCGGCCGTCCTGTATGATACGAACATGAGCGAGCCCGGCGCCGAATACTTCGACCACCGCGTCGCCAAGGCCGGGCGGCTGCGCGCGCGCGGCATCGACCCTTACCCTCCGCGCACCGCCCGCCGGCACTCCACTGTCGAGGCCGCCGCTCTCATCGACGAGGGCGCGACGGTCGCCGTCGCGGGGCGGATCACGGCCCAGCGCACCATGGGCAAGGCGGCCTTCCTCGACCTCCGCGACGGCGATGGCCGCATCCAAATCTACGTCAAGCGCGACACCATCGGCGACGAAGGCTTCGCGCTGCTCGATGATCTCGACCTCGCCGACTTCATCGAAGTCGAAGGCTCCATGTTTCGCACCAAGACAGGCGAGCCCACCGTCGAAGCGCGGCGGATCGCCGTCCTCGCCAAGGCGCTGCGACCGCCCCCCGAGAAGTGGCACGGCCTCACCGATGTCGAGCTCCGCTACCGCCGCCGCTACCTCGACCTGATGGCCAACGACGATGCCCGCCGTACCTTCACGCAGCGCAGCCGCATCATCAGCGCCATCCGTCGCTTCATGGACGACGAAGGCTTCATCGAAGTCGAGACCCCCGTCCTCCAGGCGAGCGCGGGCGGTGCTGCGGCGCGACCGTTCGTCACGCACCACAACGCGCTCGACCGCGACTTCGCGCTGCGGATCGCGCTCGAACTGCACCTCAAGCGGCTGCTTGTCGGCGGTTTCGACAAGGTCTACGAGATCGGTCGCATCTTCCGAAACGAAGGTGTCTCGACCCGGCACAATCCCGAGTTCACCATGATGGAGAGCTATCAGGCGTACGCCGATTACCGCGATGTCGCCAGCATGGTCGAGCGCATGGTCGAGCACGTCGCGCTCGCCGTGCTCGGCGTCACGAAGGTCGCCTGGGGCGATGACGAGATCGATCTCGCCGCGCCGTGGCGCAGGCTCACCCTGCGCGAAGCCCTTATCGAGCACGCCGGCCTCGACTTCGAGCAGCACCGCACGCTCGATGGCCTGCGCGCCGAAGCCGGGCGGCTCGCTGTCGCCTGGGACGCCACGATGGGCTGGGGCAAGCTCCTCGACGAGATATTCACGGAGCGCGTCCAGCCCCATCTCGTGCAGCCCACGTTCCTGCTCGACTATCCCGCCGAGCTTTCGCCGCTCGCCAAGCGCAGTCCCGCCGACCCGACGCTCGCCGAGCGATTCGAGCCGTTCGCGGGCGGCCTTGAGCTTGGCAATGCCTACACCGAGCTCAACGACCCCATCGAGCAGCGGCTGCGCTTCCAGGAGCAGCTCCGCCTGCGCGACGCGGGCGACGACGAAGCGGAGCTCATCGACGAGGACTTTCTGCTGGCGCTCGAACACGGCATGCCCCCCGCGGGCGGGCTCGGCATCGGCATCGACAGGCTCGTCATGGTGCTCACAGGCCAGCGCAGCATCCGCGAAGTCATCCTCTTCCCCCAGCTTCGCACCTGACGCCGTTGCCTGCGAAGCCGCGACCGCGGACGGCCGCGCGTCAGATGATGTCGATAGCGTCGCGAACGAGCTCGAATGCGCCGCCGCCCATCGCAACCATCAGCACACCGCGGCCAAGCCATATGGCCGGCATGGAGCGCCATGCCCGTAGCACCACGCCCGATCGATTGATGGCCACCACAATGGCCGCGGCCAGCAGGGCCGCCGCGCCGAACGGCCCGCCCACGAGGATGAGCCCCAGCGGCAGCGCGCCGAGCCAGCGGCCCATGCCCGTCCGGGGTTCGCGCGACGCCGCGCGATCAGTACTGCGCTCGATAGCCACGCTCAGCGCCGCCCCGTACAGTGCCGGCAGCGCGATGAACATCGCCACAGCCAACCAGTGTGGCTCCACCAGCGTGAAGTCGATGCCACCCGGTTCGATAACCAGCGCTCCGCCCAGCGTCCCGAAAAGCAACCCGCTTATCGCCGGGCGGGCTCGCCGGGGGAGCCACTCCCGCCCAGCCATATACAGCAGCCCGCCCACGGCCCCCAGCGCCGCCGCGAAGACGACCAAGAAGACAGTATCGAGCGTGAACTCGCCAATCGTGAACTCGTCGTCGGTCTCGAGGCCGCGCACCGAATCGTCCGAGGTTAGCCGCAGGACGAACATCGCGAGCCGGCCGCCTGCGCCGCCGATCAATGCGCCACAGAAGAATCCGAGCAAGAGGCCCCGGCTCATGAACGCTGCAGCGTCGAAGTAGAGGGCACGCCACGGCAGGGGGAGGGCGACCAAACGGTCGCCCTCCCCCTGAGGCTCCTGGGGCGTCATCGATCCGGATTGTCGACCCATCCGTCAGTCTCCGGCCGGACGCGTGCTAGCTCGTGCGCCGCATCTGCCGGATGCCCAACATCGCGAGCAGCGCCGTCGCGCCCACAGCCGCGGGCAGCGCTGCCGCTCCGCCGTCGTCGCCGCCGAGCAGCCCGCCCGAACCGGTGGCCGCCGGCACTGGGGCTGCCGGCGCTGCCGTCACCGCGGTCGCTGACGTGAACGTCACCGAGCCCCGCGCTTCGCAGGCCATGTGGTTCACCTGACCCAGCACGACCGTCACGGTGTGCTCGCCGGCCGCGAGGCTGCCCAGATCCTGGGTGGTCTTGCCGCTGTGGATGATCTTCGGGTTGCCCGTGGGCACCGGCTCGCCAGCCGCGACCGCGGGCGTATCGACGAAGTAGTGAAGGTGGAACGACGCCGGGTCGCCCTCCGATGCGGGCTTGATCGTCACGGCAGGCGATGTCGCGACCGTCACCGTCGCCGAGCCCGCGGCGGGCGGTGTCACGCTGATGGTGACGCCCGTTGGGCACGGCGAGATGTTCTGCGCCTGCGTTGTCGCTACCCCGTAGCCGGAGGTCAGCGCTCCCGCCGCCAGCAGCGAGGCCAATGTTGTTCGCCGGAGCATGTTTGGGGCCATGGTGATACCGGTCCTTTCATGGACTGAACGGCCGCAACCCGCGGGGACAACGTCAGGAAGCGCCGGCGGATAGCCGGCGCGCCCGCCGAATGCTGAACCACGTTACGGTGAGCGCCACCGGCAGCCAGATGAACCACATCCAGAACATCGCGAGCAGCATCAGCCACGCCCCCAGCGTCGTGATGATCGCGCCCCAGCGAGGGCTGCGCCCCCACGATGCCAGGCCCACCAGCAGCACCACCCCTGTCGCGCCGAAGACGCCGCCCCACATCATGCGCGACCAGATCGTGCCCCATGGGTTGAACGGTATCGATACGCCCAGGAAGATGGCGAACAGCGCCGCCGGTATCGCCACGGCCAGCAGCGCCACGTCGCCCCAGGCGCGCGGCGTCGCGGGCGAGCGCGTGCGCGGCTGTCAGCCGCCACATCAGGTCGGCGGGCATGCCGAGCAGGACGCGCGCCAGCACACCCGCGCCCGATGCGCCATCGTCGTCGGAGAGCTGCTCCCACGTGTCGGACGCGATCTCGTCCTGTCGCGCCTCGCGCGCTTCGGGCGGCAGCCCCAGCGTGTACAGCCGCGCCCACGTGCCGGCGAACCATCGTGCGAAGTCGCTCATGACCCTGCTCCTTCTGCCGGCGAAAGCCGGGGACGCCGCGAGCCCCGCTCCGGCGCATCCTGTAGCGCTCGGGCGCGCGCCCGTTGTCCCGCGACCGTGACCTTGTACAGGCGGCGTCGCGGCCGTCCCGCCGCCGCCGCGATGTCCGGGCTCTCCCAGCGGCTCGCCAGCATGCCCGCCGCTTCGAGCCGGCCGAGCGCCTTGTACAGCGTGCCGTGCGATGTGAGGGAGCGCGTGCTGGCGAGCGTGCGCATCGTCTTGGCGGCGAGATAGCCGTGGAACTCGTCGACGCCCGTCGCCGCCAGCCGCACGCCAGCGTCGAGAATGGCGAACTCGATCGGCAGGAGCTGGCCCTCAACTCTTCGCATGGGGCCAGTATAGGAAGATATCTTCCTGTGTCAAGCAACGGCAGCTACGGCGCGAGCCAGCGGCGCGTGGTTGTGGTTCAGCCGGTCGCGAAGATGACCTCGCCGTCGTGCCACTCTGGGTCGGCGGCCAGCAGCGCGCGCAGCTCCTGATAGCGCTTGTCCTGGCCCGGACTCGCGGCGTTCTTCTGATACGCCGCCTTGTCCGTGAACCACACCACCATGTAGAGCTCGTTCGGGTCGGCGTCCATCTGGTAGATGCGCCTCGCCGATAAAGCCCTCCATCGCGGCGCCTGCTTGCTCCGTCCCTAGCTGCCGGAACTTCTCCAGCATCCCCGGCTTCAACCGCAGCTTCGCAACTGTCCCGTACATGTGCGCCTCCATACCGCTGGGCCCGCTTCGCCGGAAGCGGAGCCGCCTGCGCCCGCACCGGCGGGCATTGCGCCGACGCCGCATTCTGGCGCGCTCGTCCGGCGCCGTCAATCGCCGCGCCGCGAACCGCGACGCGGGTACTCCCGTGGGTAGCCGAACCCGTGCCCCGCGACGGTATACTGGCGGCATGGAGCGCCACTTCACCGCCACCGCCTACGTCGTCCACCAGGGGCAGACGCTGCTGCACCGGCACCGGAAGCTCGGCCTGTGGCTGCCGCCCGGCGGTCACATCGAGCCCGGCGAAGACCCGGTGCAGGCGGCGCTGCGCGAGACGGAGGAGGAGACGGGCCTGCGGGTCGAGCTCCTGCCCCACGCCCACGCCGTCGATGGCTTCGCGCACCCGGAGCAGCTGCCGCCGCCCGTCACCATCCTCATCGAGGACATCGACGAGCCCGGCCGCCCGCATCAGCACATCGACCTCATCTACTTCACCCGCCCCGCCAACGGCGCGGCGCTCGCCCCCGGCATCGACGGCGACTGGCGCTGGGTCACGACCGCCGAGCTCGAGCGCGCCGCCCTCGACGGACCGGGCCCGGACGGCGGCCTGAACGAGGACGTGCGCAAGCTCGGCCTCCTCGCCATCGCGCGCGCCGCGCGCAGCGACGGAGGCCAGCGCGACGCCATGCTGAGCATCCACTACATCCGCGAGAACGCCGACGCGATCCGCGACGCGCTCGCCAACAAGCTCTTCACCGAAGCCCCCATCGACGACATCCTCCGGCTCGACGAGGAGCGCCGCACCCTCGTCGCCGAGGCGGGCGACCTGCGGGGCGCGCGCAACGCCGCCGGCAAGGCCATCGGCGCGACGAAAGACGCCGCCGAGCGCCAGCGGCTCATCGAGGCGCAGCACGCCACGTCGGAGCGCATCGACCAGCTCGACGCGCTTCTCGCCGAGATCGAGCCGCGCCTCAACGCGCTCCTCCTCGAAGTGCCGAACATCCCCGACGACGACGTCCCCGTCGGGCGCGACGACAGCGGCAACGTCGTCGTCGAGACGGTCGGGCGAGCTGCCCGCGTTCGCCTTCGAGCCGCTGCCGCACTGGGACATCGGCGAACGGCTCGGCATCGTCGATTTCGAGCGCGGCGTCAAGCTGTCGGGGTCGCGCTTCTACGTGCTGCGCGGCATGGGCGCCCGGCTCCAGCGCGCGCTCATCTCGTGGATGCTCGACGTCCATCGCGAGGAGCACGGCTACACCGAGGTCTACCCCCCGTTCGTCGTCCGCGAAGACATGCTCGTCGGCACCGGCAACCTGCCGAAGTTCGCCGATAACCTCTACCGCGACATCGAAGACGACATCTGGCTCATCCCCACGGCCGAGGTGCCCGTCACCAACCTCCATCGCGACGAGATACTGCCGCCCGAAGCGCTGCCGCTGCGCTACGTCGCGTACACCCCCTGCTTTCGCCGCGAGAAGATGAGCGCCGGCCGCGACGTGCGCGGCATGAAGCGCGGCCACCAGTTCGACAAGGTCGAGCTGGTGTCGCTCGTGCGCCCCGAAGACTCGGCCGGCGAGCTGACGCGGCTCGTCGGGCACGCGACCAGCATCGCGCGGCGGCTCGGCCTCGCGTACCGGGTCGTGCAGCTCTGCACGGGCGATCTCGGCTTCAAGTGCGTGAAGGCGTTCGATGTCGAGCTGTGGGCGCCGGGGTGCGGCGAGTGGCTCGAAGTGTCGTCGTGCTCGAACTTCCGCGATTATCAGGCGCGGCGCGCCAACCTGCGCTTCCGGCCCGAGAAGGATGCCCGCCCCGGCTTCGTGCACACGCTCAACGGCTCCGCGCTGGCGCTGCCGCGGCTCATGATCGCCATCCTCGAGACGTATCAGCGGGAGGACGGCACCGTCGACATCCCCGAAGTGCTGCGCCCGTACCTGCGCGGCGCGGCGCGCATCGAGCCGGAGCCCTTCCCCGGCGGGTAGGCGGCGCTAGTAGACGTCGGCGATGTCGACGCGATCCATGCCGACGTTGTACCGCCAGGCACGGACGCCGCTCACCTTTATCTTCAGCCTTTTGCAGATGCTCTTCGCGTGCGCCGTCTGCCCGTACGGCACGTAGAGGTAGAACGCCTCGGCGATATCGGCGAAGGGGCGCCACTGCCGCTCCGCTTCCTCCTCCGTCACCGTATCGATCGTCTCCACTTCCGCCAGTATCTTGACGACGTTGCGGGGGTGCTCCACCACGACGATGTCGGGGTAGAGCGGCTCGCCATCGATCCCCTTGACGCCGAGCGACGGCTCCGGCTCGTTGACGAACGTGCGCAGGCTGGGCTGATCCGCGGTCGGGAAGCCGAAGCGGGCTTCGGCGATGGCGCGCACCGCGCGGTCGTGCTTCAGGTCGCGGTCGACCTTGTTCGGCATGGGGATTGCGCCTCCTCGGAGCGGACGCCCGCCGCTGGCGGGTCTTCGCCGATGATAGCCGCGTCGCGCGCGAGTGTCGAGCGCCGCACCTCGCGGTGCTAGACTGAGAGCGGAGGGGTGGCAGAGCGGTTGAATGCGACGGTCTTGAAAACCGTTGGGGCGCAAGCCCTCGTGGGTTCGAATCCCACCTCCTCCGCCACGTTGTCGATTCTGAGATCCGGCCATGCTCGCCTCCGTTTCAGCGCTTATCTGATCATCTACCGCGCTTTTGCTAACCATTTGCTAACCATGCCATCGCGGGCGCCTGGCTCGAAGCGCCGATCGCGCGGCAACTCCGGACTCGAGGAAGGGCTGTTCCTCTCCCAGTTCGCCAAGAAGATCCGCATCGTCGAGTTCGCGCCCGAGCTGAAGGCGTCGAAGCTCTGCAGGACAAAGTGCGCAACCACCCCCAGTTCGAGGTGCACACCAACACGCAGGTGACAGAGCTGCGGGGCAACGGCAAGCTCCAGGAGGTGCTCGCTCGCGATCGGGAGAGCGGGCAGGAATACAGCTGGAAGCCGAAGGGCGCGTTTGTCTTTGTCGGGCTCGACCCGAACACCGGCTGGCTGAAGGGCGCGATCGACCTCGACAAGTGGGGCTTCATCGTCACCGACGACCGATTCCAGACAACCATGCCCGGCCTTTTCGCCGCGGGCGACGCGCGCGCCGGTTCCACGAAGCAGCTGGGCACCGCGGTGGGCGAGGGGATCGCGGCGCTCCTGATGCTGCGGCCGTATCTGCAGGCGCACAATCACCTCGAGGCCGGCGCGGCGAGCGCCTGACGTCCGCCGCCTACGAGTGCTGCAGGCGCGCGGCACCGAGCGCCCCCCGGGTGGTGTAGTCGACGATCGGTTCATAGTGATCGTTCGCGGTGGCACGGCCGCTCTAGCTCGCCGGTGCATCGGCCGGCGTAAGAGCCGGTACGCGGGAGCCGGCGCGCTCCAGCTGCTCGCGGTCCCAGGTAACCAGCGGTATCCCCAGCCCGGCAGCAACGGCGACATAGACGGCGTCGGCCCCGCGAAGGCGAAGCTCGGCCGCGAGCCCGGCCGCCTCCTGCGCCAGCTCCCGGTCGACCGCGACCAGCCGGGCCACCGAAACGCGTGACAAGCAGCTCGACGGCCCGCGACGCGAGATCGGCGCGGCCCGTCCTCCGGGCGATGGCCGCCGCCAGTTCCGGGAGTACCAGCGCAGGCGCGACGAGGAGCGAACCGGCTTCGGCGGCGCCGGTCAGCCAGGCACGGCTCGCGACATGGTGGGCGTCGGCCGGCACGAAACGGCTGACCCAGACGCTGGCGTCAACGACGTACACCCTACGAGGCCCGCCGCTGCTCCCCGACCGCGTCGCTGGCGGAGACGCCCTCCGGCCAACTCGCGCCGATCTCGCCGGCGAGCCGGTCCATCTCGGTCCAGACGCCGCTCAGGTCCGCCGGCCCGCGCTCCGCCCGGTCCACGGGGACGAGGCGGGCGACCGCTCTGCCGCGGTAGGTGACCGTGAACGACTCTCCCTCCTCCCGCACCCGGCGCAGGACATCGCTCGCGCGGAGCTTCAGGTCTCGCACACCAATCTCTGCCATGACGCCTCCTTGTAGTCACGTAAGTGGCCACATTGTAGCATGAGTCACCCGGTCAGCCGCCGAACCCCAGGTGCCGCTGCGCGATCCTGGCCGCCTCGCCGGACTCGCCCGTCGACCCGAGCGCCTCCGCCCTCGCCATGTCCACGAGATAGCGGAGCAGCGCCCGCGCGTCGTCCGCCGCCTGCTCGTCCGGCGAGATGTCGATCAGGAACCCACCCTCGGGGGTGCTGCGTCGTTGACTGCGTAGGCGCCGGGGATTGGCCACACGAGGGCGGCCGTGCGCGCTGACTCGCGCGGGTCTCGGGCCTGGTGCCGACGGCCCGCCGCGAGTTCAGACGGGTTCGATGCGGACGCCGGGTACGAGCGCGGCCACCTCCGCTGCTGTTGCCAGCGAGGTACCCGGTGTGGCTGCGGTGGCCGCCCCCGCCGCCGCGCCCAGCCGCAGCCCTTCGACAAGGTCGTCGCCGCGGGCCAGCGCCACCGCGAGCCCCGCCACCATCGAGTCGCCGGAGCCCACGGTGCTGCGACGTACGACCGGCGGCGAAATCGCCCGCCACGCGCCGCGGCCATCGACGAGCACCGCGCCCTCCGCGCCCAGCGAGACGACGACGGTGCCCGCGCCCCACTCCAGCATGTCGCGCGCGCCGGCCACCACCGACGCGATGTCGGGCAGGGCGCGTCCCAGCAGACGTTCGGCCTCCTCGCGATTCGGCTTCACCAGCGCCGGGCCGGCCGCCAGCCCCTGCCGGAACGCGTCGCCGTCCGCGTCGAGGATAGCCATGGCACCCCGCGCCTTCGCCATACCGATGTAGGTCGCGTACACATCCTCGGGGCAGCCGGGCGGCTGGCTCCCGGCCAGCACCAGCACTCGCGATGCCTGGAGCCAGAGCTCGATGAGGCCGTCGAGGCGCGCATGCGCGCCGCCGTCGATGGCCGGTCCGGGGCCGTAGAAACTCGTCGATTCGCCGGAGGCGGCGTCGACGATGGTGACGTTGAGCCGCGTCTGCCCGGGGATGGGCGCGAAGTGATGGGGAACGCCCTCGGCGTCGAGCGCCTGCACGACGATGCGCCCCACCTCGCCGCCCAGGAACCCGAACGCCACCGTCGGCCAGCCGAGCCGATCCACCATCCGCGAGACATTGATGCCCTTGCCCGCCGGATCGAGCTGCGAATCGGCGAAGCGGTTGACATCGCCGAGCTCCAGCCGATCGACGAAGATCGTCTGGTCGACGGCCGGGTTGAGCGTCACCGTCAGGATCATGACGTCATCCCCGGCGGCCCGGCCGCCGCGACCTCCGGCGTCGCCTGCCGTTCGAACTGGCGGAAGTTCTCGTGGAACATCGCCGCCAGCCGCGGCGATGTTCCGAACCGATCATGCTCCATCGGGCACGTCCTTCACAGGCCTCCGCCGGGCCGGCGTAGCGCTCCGGTGCTTCGAGGAGGCGCCGGCGGCAGTTCTCCGGGCAGAGGCGAAACACTCTCGCCGCCTCGTGGTGAAGCTCGCGCTATTCGACGACGAGACGGGCCTCCATGTTCGGGTGGTAGATGCAGTAGTACCGGAAATCGCCGGCGCGGTCGAACGTCAGCGTGGCGGACTCGCCGTCGTCGAGGCGGCCCGTGTCCCAATCATCGTCCTTGTCCGTCGCCGTATGCGGCGCGTCGTCGGCATTGGTCCAGGTGACGGTCGCGCCCAGGGGCACGCGCAGGGCGCCGGGACGAAAAGCGAAGTCGCGGATGTCGATCTCGTTGCGCGCCCCGCCGTCCGTGAGCGGCTCGCGCGACGTGTCGCGTCCGCCGTACATGTGGCCGCGCATGCGGTCGCCCCAGTCGTCCCAATCGCCGAAGGCAAGCATGACCATCGGGAAGCCGATGACGAAGAGCAGCGCGGCAACGAGCGCGGCCAGCCGCAACCGGCCGGAGAGCGAGCCGTCAAACGTCGCGGGCCTTCGCATATCGCCTCCTATCCAACCGCCGTCGCGGCGGCGACATCGCTTCGCCTGCGCCGGGGAACCGTCACCAGCCAGAAGGCGAACGCGCCAATGAGCGCGAGCGCCGCCAGATACGCGAGCGCCACCGCGAGGTCGCCGCCTGTATCGAAACCGTCGCTGAACGACACGTCGACCAGCACGTTGGTGGGCGTGTAGCCAGGCAGCAGCTTCATCCACCACGAAATCGGACTCGCGCGGGAAACATGGGGCTCTGCACGAGACCGAGATCGATCATCGGCAGGAAGAACATGAGGTACGTGCCGCTCAACGCGGAGAGGAACGTGCCCGCCACCGCGCCGATGAACGCGTAGTGCAGCGCCGAAACGAGATTGATGAGGACGAAGAGCCCCAGCTGAGGTGGGCGGAAGTCGATGAGCGTGAACCCCACGGCGAGGGCGGTGATGAGCAGGCTCAGCGACGCGATCAGCGTCAGCCGCACCGCCAGCAGCAGCAGCGGTGGATAGCCGGACGCGACGAGCCGCCGGTCGGCCTCACGGCTGGTGAGCATGACGAACAGGCCGAGGATGCCGGCCAGGAACGCCGCCGTCATCGGCACCATGATAGCGCCGTGCAGCTTCGCCATGCCGACGGGCGCCGCGAGGCTGCGGCCGCCTTCCGGAACCGTCACCGTGACGGCGTTGTCGGGCGTGACGATGAACGAGAGCGTGATGAACACGGGCGGAAGAACCGCGAGGAACGTCACCAGCAGTCCGTGGCGCAAGTATTGGCGCAGGCCGAGCGTCGTCGCGACGTAAGCCTGACCGATCATATCGTCACCGCAACCGCGCCGCGCGTGAGAACGCGGCAGCGGCGATCGTTACCACGACCCGGCGAGGTACAGCGCGATGTAGAGCCAGTGGATCGGCGTCGTGCGGCTGGCCGGCGGTCAGCGCCAGCAGCACCTTCGTCGGATAGAAGGTGGGCAGAAAGGCGAAGGCCTCCGTCGTCGTCCCGAAGAGCGGGCTGCCGATGAAGGCGTCCATCACGAAGAAGAACATCAGCGCGAACGAGCCCTCCAGTTCGCCCGGGATGAACGACCCGACGAAGATGCCCACGGCGCCATACGTGACCGAGG
This sequence comes from uncultured Chloroflexia bacterium, assembly GCA_963702115.1. Taxonomy (GTDB): domain Bacteria; phylum Chloroflexota; class Dehalococcoidia; order SHXV01; family SHXV01. The sequence goes on along the minus strand of OY969711.1, from coordinate 1,839,453 downwards.
CCAGGTACATCACCAGGAACGTCTGCGCGTAGTCGTTCGGCGTCAGCTGCGTCAGGAGCACGCCGTAGCTGACAGCGGTGGCCAGACGGCCAGCAGCGCGACGGTGGCGAACCGCAGCGCCACCACCTCCATCGGCGCGTAGCCGGCCGGCACGAGGCGGCGATCGGCGGCGCGCGCGCCCACCATCATGAAAAACCCCATGATGCCGGTGAGGAACGACGCCGCCCACAGCGCGCCCATCGACTTGTCCCATCTCCGCCGTCAGCCGCACCTCGAAGACGTCGGCTATTTGGAGAGCCGGTCGCCGTAACGCGAGGACGAGCAGTCACCGGAATGACGACGAGCAGCACGAGGTTCAGCGTCGTGCGCGCGTACTCGCGCAGGAACATGGCGAGCGGCGTGGCATAGCGCGTCAGCGGGCTAACGCTCGCGTTCACAGCGCCCCTCCCGTACCCGGTAGATGCGGTCGAATCGCTCCTGCTGCTCGACGAAGTGCGTGATGATGACGATTGCCCGGCCGCGGCGCTTCAGCTCCTCCGACATGTCCCAGAAGCGGAGGTACGTCTCGTAGTCGAAGCCGGCGTAGGGCTCGTCGAGGAGGAGCACCTCAGGGTCGTGAAGCAGCGCCAGCGCGAGGTTGAGCTTGCCCTTCGTGCCGCCGGAGAGGTGCTCGATCCGATAGTCGAGGTACTCTCCGAACTCGAGCGTCGCCAGCAACTCATCGCGGCGGCGGGCAACGGCCTGCGGCGTCATCCCATAGGCGACGCCGAAGAGCCGGAACGTCTCGCCGACGGTCAGCTTCTCGTAGAGGACGGGTGTCTGCGGGCAGTAGCCCGATGCGCCCGTCGATACGCACCGTGCCGGCGTCGCGGTCGAGCACCCCGGCGATGATCATCATCAGCGTCGACTTGCCCGACCCGTTGCCCCCGACGATGGCGGCGATCTCGCCGGCGGGCACCTCGAGGGAGGCGTCGGTCAGCACATCATTGCGCCGCGTCAGCGGCCACAGGCCGCGCGTCACGTAGGCCTTGGCGACGTGCTCGACGCGGACACGAAGGCCGCCGGCCTCGATCGGCGCGGCGACATCCGCTTGCCCGCCTGTCTTCTGAACCACGGCGCCGCTCACGCGCCGATCAGGCCGCGCCGCGGCCGGTGAGCCGCTGGCGCATCTCCTCGAACTCGTCGTGGCCAATCTCGCCGCGGGCGTAGCGTCGCTCCAGTATCTCGAGAGCGGTTGATGCGCGCTCGTCACGCCGACGCGCCGCTGTCGCCTGTGCGGTTCACGAGCGTGACGATGCCCCAGATGATGAGGCCCCAGAACGCGACCATCCACACCCAGCCGAACAGCATCCACCAGCCCCAGCCGTCGCCCGTACCCCACATCATTTGCTCACCTCCACGATTGCCCCTCGATGGGCGGCGGCGTGCGAGCTTGTCGTCGCGTACTCCCGCGGCTCGAACCCTGGCACTCCGTACGTATGGTAGCGGTGGCGGGCCATCGTCCCCACGGGCTACGTGGCCCGTATTGTCCGGCCATTCGTCCCGCGAAGGCCGGACGGCACTTGTTCGTGCGGCGACCCGATGTACCCTACCATGAGGTGCCTTGGGACGAGTCGGGGAGGAGGAGTCACGGATGAGAGCGAAACGGACCCTGTTGGCCATGATCGGCGTAGCGGCGCTCATGCTGGGCGCCGTCGCGCTCGCCGGCTGTGGCGACGATGACGACGATGACGGCGGCGAGCCCGCCGCGAGCGCACGACTGCTTACGGCCAGGAGAACGAGATCGTCGTGCGAGCGACAGACTTCGCCTTCGAGCCGGCGGAGCTGCGGATGCAGGCGGGGGAGCGCTACGCCCTGCGCCTCGTCAACGACAGCGGCCAGCTTCACGACTGGACCATCGACGCCATCCCGGCGACGGATGTGCGAAGTCGCGGATACGGCCGCGCACGAGCCGGACCAGATGGGTACCTCCGAACCATGGCGACGTCGACGTCGCCATGCCGGACGGAGAACAGCGAGACCGGCCAGATGATGCGCCTCCACGTCGCCGCCGAGAAGGGTGAGGACCGGCACATGAGCTTCGTGCCGACGGAGAAGGGCGAGTACGTCTTCTACTGCACCGTCGGCAACCACCGCGAGGCGGGCATGGAGGGCAGGCTCATCGTCGAATAGCGACGGCGCATAGGATACTGACGAGGGAGGCCTGTGTGAATCGAGTACATCGTTTCCCCGCCCGCGATCCGGCCGCCGGCCCGGTCTGCCTGCTGACGAAAGAGTGGGCGGAGAGCCGGCGGGTGCGCCCCGATCGATTCTTCGACATGGCCCAGTGCCAGTACCGTGACGGCGCGTACGAGGCGCGGCTCCCCTCCGGAGCGGAGTTTCGCGACCTCGCGATAGCCTTCGTCACCGAAGAGCGCGAGTGCTGTCCCGGAATGGCGTTCGAGGTCGTCGGAGGAGCCGCGCGGCGTTCTCGTGCGGGCGACGTGGTGACGGCATGAGCGCGCGTACGCAGGTGGAATCTCGAACGCGATGATGATCCGCCCGGGCCGCTTGCGCCGCTATCGCGAGGTCACGGCCGTTCTCGCCCGCCACGGCTTCGGCCTGATGCTCTGGCGATTCGGCGCGGGCCGCCTCGTGCCGTTCCACCGTGGCTGGTTCGGCCATACCCGCCGCGACCGGCCGTACTCGGAAGCGGAGCATCTGCGGCTGGCGTTCGAGGAGCTTGGCGTCACCTTCATCAAGCTGGGCCAGATACTCAGCACCCGCGCCGACATCCTGCCGCCGGAATACATCGAGGAGTTGGCGAAGCTGCGCGACTCCGTGCCGCCGGTGGAAGTCGCCGCCATCCGGGCCATCATCGAGGAGGAGCTCGCCGCGCCCATCGCCGAGCTGTTCGCCGAGTTCGACGACGAGCCGCTCGCCAGCGCCTCCATCGGCCAGGTGCACGCGGCCCGGCTGCGCGACGGGACGGAAGTGGTCGTAAAGGTACAGAAGCCAGGCGTGCCGGAGCGCGTCGAGGCCGACCTCGCGGTGCTGCGCCAACTGGCCGAAAGGGCGGAACGCCGGTCGGAGACAGCGCGGCGGTACGGCGCCCGCGCCCTTGTCGAGGAGTTCGCGTGGCAGCTGCGCTCTGAACTGGACTACGTTCGGGAGGGACGCAACGCCGAGCGCTTCGCCGGCCAGTTTCGCGACAACCGGGCGCTTCACGTTCCCGCCGTACACTGGCGACACACGACGCGCGCCGTCCTGACGATGGAACGGGTGGGCGGCATCCGGATCGGGGATGTCGATGCCCTGGCGGCAGCGGGCGTCGATCGCCACGCGCTGGCGGAGCAGAGCGCCCGGATCGTGTTCGAATCGGTGTTTCGTCACGGGTTCTATCACGCCGATCCGCACCCCGGCAACTTCTTCGTGCAGCCCGGCGGGCGCATCGCGGTGCTCGATTTTGGGATGATGGGCCGAGTCCCGGACGAGATGCGCATGTCCATGGTGCGCCTGCTCATGGCGGCGGTTGGCCAGCACACCGATCAGGTGGTGGACAGTCTCGCGGAATTCGGCGTCCGGCCGCCGCCCGACGCGCGTGAGGCGTTCGTTCGCGACGTCCAGCACGTCCTCGACGCGTACTACGGCCTCGACCTGGGCGAGATATCGGCAGCCCGCTTCTCCGACGACCTCACAACCATCGCGCGGCGTCACGCGCTGCGCCTGCCGGCCAACCTCTCGCTTCTGCTGAAGACGGTCGCCATGAACGAGGGCGTCGGCAGGGCGCTCGATCCATCGTTCAATCTCGTGAGCGTGGCGGAGCCGTTCGCGCGGGACGCGATGGGGGAGCTGCGATCGCCGGTGGCCTTCGCAAAGCGGGCGACCCGATCGGCTATCGATTCGGCCGCGCTCGCGGTGGAGCTGCCGGAGCGGGCGCGGCGCATCCTGCGGCAGGTGGAGGGCGGCGACTTCGAGGTCCGGCTGCGGCGCGACGAGATCGACGCGGCGCTCGACGGCTTCGGCGCCATCATCAACCGGCTCGCGGCGGCCATCGTGGGGGCGGCCGTTGCCGTTGCGGTGGCGATCGTGATGCTCGCCTACCACCCTCCCGCCTGGCGCGTCGTCGCGGCGGCGTTCCTGTTCGTCGGGCCGATCACCGTCGGGGCGCTCTGGTCGTGGGCGATGTTCTCCGCGAGACGCCGCGATTAGACGACGGCCGGTGCAGGGCGCAGCGTCGCCGAATCTACCACACACAACTGCGGCGTCTGCGGGCAGTAGCCGGTGCGCCCGTCGATACGCACTCTCACGCAACCGCGCCAAACCTGACCGCCTGCAGCGGGAACCTCGGCGGAACGGCCCCTAGGCACCGGCTCGCCGCGGCCCGATGCGGCGGGGCCCGCCGCAAGGTAGGGTTAGCCTCGCTCCGGGCACACGAAGTTCGAACCGGTACCAGTCGTACCGCTTTGCCTCTTTACACCCTGTGGTAGCGCCTTGTAGATAAACGAGGAGGTTCAGTATGGTACCGGCGACCTGGAGAGACCTCCTGAAGGGCGGCCGGCAGAGGCTCAAGCTCACACAGAAGGCTCTTGGCGCGAGAGTGGGCCTCTCCGGCGAAGCAATCCGTTCGTATGAGCGAGGAACGAGGATCCCGGCCAGACTTCACCTGAGGCGCCTGATCGAAGAGCTGCGTCTGCCCGAGGCGGAGGCCAACGAGATATTCAGGCAGTTGGACGTCGCGCCGCGCGAGACGCTCTTCTCCCCGGAGGATTACCCAACCTATTTCTTTACCGTCGAGGAACTTCAGAACCACGTAGAGACCGTCACGTGGCCTGAATTCGTACTGAACAACCTGGGAGAGGTCGTTGCCGCGAACCGCATGGTGCAGGCGATCTGGCAGATCGACTTCGAGGTCGAGCGCCGAAGACGCTCGGCAGCCCAATTGAACCCGCTGAGCATCATCGCCGAACCATATTTCGCTCAGAGCATCGTGAATTGGGACGAAGCCGCCGCCACCCTGATAGCGGTGGCGAAGGGGCAGCCAGGCAAGCCAGCATCGCTGGAGGAGCCCAGCCCCTATCTCCAGCGCATCTTCGAGGAGTTTGTGAAACACGACCCGGCATACCTGCCTCGCCTTCTCGACCTGTGGGCCAAGACTCCCGCCCGCGAAGCGAAGGTTCGCTGGAGCTACCCGGTCGTCTGGCGCGATCCGGAGTTCGGAGAACTGCGTTTCAGTTCGGTCATAAGTACGGCGAGCGAGCCCGACGCCCTCGGCTTCAACGACTGGATTCCCGCTGGACGCGGAGACTTGGTCCGCACTCGAACGAATTCGGACTGCTCGCGTACATCACTTGGGCTAAATCGCACCCGAACCCCGGGATTGGACGGCTCGTCAGAAAGGGCGCAGACAGGTGGTCGATACGCGCAGCCAGGTTGGGGATTTGCTCGCCCGTCACAGGATTCGCCACGCGCAGCTTCACAACGGCAAGATGTGGACGCAGGAGGATCTCGCGGTCGCGTGCGGCACCGACAAGGGGCACATCAGCCGGATCGAGCGCGGCCACCAGATCCCGGAACGGGCGACGCTGCGTCGCATCTGCGGCGCGATGTCCCTTTCGTGGGATGAGTGCGCCGACCTGATGGCGGCCGCGGGCTATGCGCCCGACCTGGCGATGCCCGGCGAAGCGGAGCTGGCGCGCATCGTCGAGCTGGCCGCGGCGCTCGTCGACGGGCTGGCGTACCCGGCGGTTGTCTGCGACATCCTGGGACGGGCGTGGCACTACAACCCGTTGGCGCTGCTGGCTGTACGGCCGCGCGACCGGCATGTCCGACGACGAGTTCATTCGTGTCTGCCGGGGCCGCTCCGCGCCCGAAGTGTACTTCGACCCGCGGAACGGGCCGCGCCTGCGCGCCGTCGTGTCCGAGGCGACGCTGCGGGCCTTCTGCGCCCGGATGCGCGCCATGGCCGCGCAGTGGCAGCATTCGCCGGAGTGGCGGGAGTACCTCGACTGTCTTCTGTCGATTCCCGGCCTCGCCGCCATGTGGGACGACACGCTCTCCGCCGGCGAGATGCCGTACTCCGATCGGCACATGGTAGAGCTGCGCGATCCGCGGTTCGGGACGCTGCGCTTCGAGACGTGGGTGGCCCGCCTGGCGACCGACAGCCGCTTCTTCGTCAGCCACCACCGGCCGTTCGACGAGAACACGAAGACGGCGCTGGCGGCGCTGGCGGCGGAGTTGCGAACATAAGGAAAACCCGCACGGGTTTCTTACGATTTCTTCACCAGTTCTTATCCAGATATGCCGGTGCAGGCAACGGGAATCGCCGCTCCGGCTGCTAAGGTGGGCTCCTGTTGGCGACGGATGGCGCTTCGCATCGCGAAGCTCCGTCCCTTCGATGACAGGCGGTTCGAGGCGGATGCACCCGCCTGGAACCATGACGAGAGGCGCGCGCTGGCGTCCTCCCTCGATGCGATCGCAGCACGAGGGGCCGGGCAGCGCACGAACCCCGTGCCACGGCGCGGGCGCGACGGGTGGAGGGAACGCCTATCGGAGACAGAGCGAAGCGAGCGTAAGAGGCCCCGGAGCGCCGCCCATCTTGTGACAGGCGGGACGGCGCACCCGGAGCCAGGCGACCAGATCGGACGGCACGATGAGCCGGCGAATGGCCGGTTCTATTGTGCCACAGCGGCCCGTTCGCGAGCGAGCGGGGCGTTGCTTACACAATGGAAGGAAAACACCTGATGAAACGGTTTCTGATTCTCTTCGCGGCCGTCGGCATGCTCGGCGGCACGGTCTACGGCGCAGCGGCAGCCCTCCCGGCTTCGACGGTGGCTCGGTGCAGAGTGGTAGCGACATCGCCCTCACGTGCGCGACCGGTGCGACGTGGAGTACACCGTGGTATGGAATACCACTACCAACGAGTTCGACATCAACGGAGCGACCGTCACCTTCACCGGCACTTGCCCGGACGGCAGCACGGCGTACATCCAGCTCACGGACTGGCGGCGTCGCGGCGGCGGAGACCAGCAGCGGTTCTGCCACCATCACTAGCGGCAGCGCGACCATCGGTAGCCTGTCCGCGAGCGCGGAAGACGTGGACGACGTCCACGTGGTCGTGGTCTCGTAGCGGGGGAAGCGCAGATCACCGGCGAGGCTCGCATAATCAGCGGGCTGCCTGGAGGCGAAAATGGCGCTTCGGCACGCTGATTGGCCTTGTGCTCGGGATCGGGCTGCTCACTGCGGTCATTGGCTTCGCGTCGGGCTTCGGCGCGTCCAGCGCGGCGGTGCAGGCGGGGAGCGACGTTGACCTTCGAGTGCGACGAAGACGGCATCACGATTAGCTACATCGCTGTGTGGGATCCGGGTGATCAACGGTTCGAGATCACGTCCCTGACGATCGGGGATATCGAGCAGCCGGAATGTGCGAACCTGGAGTTTTGGGTGCATTTGACGTGGGATGGCTTGGGCGATAGCAACTTCCAAGTTCAGACGGACAATGCGACTGACTTGACGTTCGCCATAGCGGGGTCACCGCGGGCGGCTGAAAAGCTCATCGGCTTGGCAATCGCGATGTACGACTGAGGCGGGAGCGGCGGGGGTCGGCTTGTGGCCGTACCCCCGCCGCCTGCTTCGGCCATAAGGATGGCAGAGAACTTGACGCAAGGAGCGCGGCCTATCGAGTTCGCCAGTGAGGAATCATGACCGCGCGCAGGCTTATTACGCTGGGATCGCTCGTCGCACTCATCGCCGTCTGGGCCGTCCTGTTCCGGCCGGCCGCGATGGGCGGCGCGACCGACTACGTCATCGTCAGCGGCCACAGCATGGAGCCGACGATGTACACCGGCGACCTCGCCGTCGTCCGCGAGCACGACACGTACGAGAAGGGCGATATCGTCGCCTTCAACGTCGAAGGCGGCGCCGTCATCCACCGCATCATCGGCGGCAACGCGGAGGACGGCTACGTCATGCAGGGCGACAACAAGCCCGCCCCCGACGACTGGCAGCCCACGCCCGATGAAATTCGCGGCAGCCTCTGGCTGCACGTGCCGGGCGGCGGACGCTGGTTCGAGCGGGCGCGGGAGCCGCTCAACCTCGCCTTCGCGATAACGGGCGTCGGCATGATGTCGTTCATCCCGTGGCGGCGCAAGCCCGATGGCGCTCCCCGCTTTCGCCGCCGCCGCTCCGCGTCGTCATCGGGGGTCAGCCTGCCCGGGGCGCGGGCGCCGCTGCCGCTCGTGGGGGCGCTGCTCGCGACGGCGGCGCTGGCGCTGGCGCTGGGGGCGCTGGCGACGGCGGCGTTCCTCGACGACACCGAGCACACCGTCTTCGTCGAGCGCGCCCGCTACACGCACACGCTCGCCTACGACTTCACGGCCGAGGTGCAGCCGACGACCCTCAACCCCGGCGGCCGCATCGGACCGATAGCGCCGCCGCCGCCCGTCCAGTCCGAGCTCGGAGGCGAAGTCACGACCACGATCACGCAGCCGCCCATCTTCACGAAGCTGGCGCGGACGATGGATCTTGGCTTCGCCTACGCGCTCGGAAGCGACGAGCCCGTCGACGTCACCGGCGAGTACAGCGTCGAGCTGCGCATCACGCGCCGGCGACGGCTGGTCGACGCGCGAGCAGCTGGTGCCGCCGACAGCGTTCACCGGCGGTGCGGCGACGCAGCGCGTGACGCTCGACCTCGCGGGCATACTCGCGACGGTCACGGCCATCCAGGAGGAGACGGGGTTCACGCCGGAGTCGTACGAGGTCGCCGTCATCCCGCACGTGCGGATCGCGGGGACCGTCGGCGATGAGCCCATCGACGAGTCGTACAGCGAGCCCTTCACTCTGACGATGGACGCCACGCGCATCACGCTGCCGCCGGAGCTGCGCCTGACCGAGGAGAAGACGCCGGGCGACACCACCACCGAGACGAACAAGATCATCGGCATCCCCGTAGCGACGGCGCGCGCGCTCGGCCTCGCCGGAACCGGCGTGGCGGCGCTGGCGGCGGGCCTGCTCGCGAGCGCCGTCTTCCTGGGGCTGGGCCGCGACGAGGAGACGAAGGTGCGGGCGCGGCACGGGTCGATACTGATCGGCGTCGCCTCGGCGGAGCGCCAGCCCGGCACGCAGACGATCCGGGTGGCAACGATGCAGGACCTCGTGCGGCTGGCCCAGCGCGATGCCCGCACCATCCTCCGGCAGGAGCTTCCGGACGATACGCACCTCTACTTCGTGCAGGACGGCACAGTCGTGTACGAGTACGTCGTGACGGCTGCGGAGAGGGAGCGGTAGCGCCATGCGTCGCATCTTCGCCCTCTTCCTGCTCGCCGCCGTCGTCCTCAGCGCGATCACGGCCTCGGCCGCGCTGCTCATCGTCGATGGCGGCACCCTCCAGGTGTTCTCAGAGCCAGTTGACATCGAGATACCGCCGCCGGATCCGCCCGACGAACCTCGTCTGCGCGTCGATCGGCCTGGCACGATCGCCAGCTCCAGTGGCAGGCGGCGGCGGGCGCCGATGCGTACCGCATCTACCACGACGGCCCGTTCTTCGACGACGACTTCAGCCTGCGCGCGCAGGTGACCGCGCCCGCCACCACCTACGACGGCGTCGAGCCGGCGCTCCTGAAGCATCGCTGGTACGTCACCTCCACCATCGCGTCGTGGGAGAGCGCCCCCTCGGCCATCATCGAGGTCAAGTGCCGCCCCGACATCGACTTCCCCGGCCCCGGCGACGGCGACGGCGACAACGACCACGATGACGACGACGAGATGATGATAACGACTCGACCGCAACGCTGACCGCGCCGCGCAGCGAGCTCGTCGCCTTCACCGCCGCGCCCGCCGGCCAGGCACGCCCCGCCGCGGCCGCCGGCGAGCGCCGCATCACCCTCACGTGGGACGCGGCCCCCGGCGCGCAGCTGTACCACGTGCTGCGCGCAACAGCGAGCGGCGGCCCGTACGAGCCCATCGCTACGACTCCCGGCACAACATACGAGGACGACGGCGTCGCGCCCGGCCCGGCCTACTACTACATCATCGTGGCCACCGACGCCGAGGGCAACGAGTCCGACCCCAGCCCCGAGATCGCCGTCGCCGACGAGCCGGACGCGGACGCCGACGCCGGCCCGGCGGCCAAGAGCAAGGTCGCCGGCGAGTACTGCGACGGCATCGACAACGACGGCGACGGCCGCATCGACGAAGGCTTCCCGGACACCGACGGCGACCAGCAGGCCGACTGCATCGACCTCGACGACGACGCCGACGGCGTCAGCGACACGCGCGAGGACGCAGCCGGGTCGAACCCGATCAACCCCGGCTCCCAGCCGGAGAAGTGCGACGGTATCGACAACGACGCCAACGGTCGCATCGACGAAGGCTTCGCCGACACCGACGGCGACGGCGAAGCCGACTGCGCCGATGGCGACGACGACGGCGACGGCGTCGCCGACAGCGACGAGGAGGCGGCCGGCTCCGACCCGCTGAGCGCCGCCTCGAAGCCGGAGACGTGCGACGGCGGCGACAACGACCGCGACGGCACGGCCGACGAAGGCTTCGCCGACACCGACGGCGACGGCGCGGCGGACTGCGCCGACACCGACGACGACGGCGACGGCATCGCCGACAGCGACGAAGCGGCGGCCGGCTCCGACCCGCTGAGCGCCGCCTCGACAGCCGGAGACGTGCGACGGCGGCGACAACGACCGCGACGGCACGGCCGACGAAGGCTTCGCCGACACCGACGGCGACGGCGCCGCCGACTGCGCCGACACCGACGACGACGGCGACGGCATCACTGACGCCGACGAGACGGCGGCCGGCTCCGACCCGCTCAGCGCCGCGTCGACGCCCGAGACGTGCGACGGCGGCGACAACGACCGCGACGGCACGGCCGACGAAGGCTTCGCCGACACCGACGGCGACCGCATCGCCGACTGCGCCGATGGCGATGACGACGGCGACAGCTTCGCCGACGGCGACGAGACGGCGGCCGGCTCCGACCCGCTCAGCGCCGCCTCGACGCCCGAGACGTGCGACGGCGGCGACAACGACCGCGACGGCACGGCCGACGAAGGCTTCGCCGACACCGACGGCGACCGCATCGCCGACTGCGCCGATGGCGTGGACAATCGGCAGCCCGAACCGACGCCTGAGCCTTCGCCCGAGGCTTCGTAGCGGTCGCGGACGGACCTGGCGTCACCCAGGGGGTCATCCGGCCCGTCCGCGGTCGCCTGCCAACGCCCCCGCGCGTCCCCGCACCCGCAAGCGCTTGACGCCGCGCGCAGCCCATGTGTATCTTCGCCCCCTGATAGCCCGGGAACGCGGCTCTCGGTCGACGACACGGGAGGACAGAGATGACCTCGGACGCGCAGCCACTCGGCCCCCTGGCCGGCCTTCGGGTCATCGACCTCGCGACCGAGCGCGCCGAAATCGCCGGACGCGTCCTCGCCGACCTCGGGGCGGAGGTCATCAAAGTCGAGCCCCCCGAGGGCACCCCATCGCGACGGCTCGCGCCCTTCCGCGAGGGGCGCGAGAGCGACCCCGAAGGCTCGCTCCACTGGGCGGCGCACGGCCTCGGCAAGCACAGCATCGTCATCGACATCCAAACGGAGGCCGGTCGCGACGAGCTTCGCCGCCTCCTGCGGGGCGCCGACATCTTCGTCGAGTCGTTCGACCCGGGCACGCTCGAAGCGATCGGGCTCGGCTACGGCGCCGTCCGCGCCCTCAACCCCGCGCTCGTCTACGTCTCCGTCACCCCGTACGGGCAGACGGGCCCCGATGCCTTGAGCCCGGCGAGCGACCTGACACTGCAGGCGGCCGGCGGGCTCGTCTCGCTCCAGGGCGACCGCGACCGGCCGCCGCTGCCGATCGGCTATCCTCAGGCCGAGCTCCACGCCGGCCTCCAGGCCGCCGCCGACGCTGTCATCGCCCTCAACGAGCGCGCGGTATCCGGCCTGGGCCAGCACCTCGACGTCTCGATGCAGGCGGCGATGGTGTGGACGCTGATGAACGCTACCGGCTACCCGAAGAACACCGGCGCCGACATGCCCGGCTTCGGCGACGAGCGCGGCCAGCCGCTTCCCCAGATAGTGCCCGGCGTCGACCTGCCGGTCCTCTGGGAGTGCGCCGACGGCTACGTCACGTTCTCGCTTGGGGTCGGCAGGGTTGGCGCACTCTCGTTCCACAAGGCGATCCGTTGGCTCGAGCAGGACGGCGGTCTGGCGCCGCACCTGGGCAGCGTCGACTGGACGATGTGGCCCGCCGACGTGATGGAGGGCCGGCTGGCCAGCGCGACGGTCGTCGAGGCGCTCGACGCCATCGTCGCCTTCATCCGCTCCAAGACGAAGCAGGAGCTCATGGCGTGGGCGCTGCGCGAAGACCTCCTGCTCGCGCCCATCCTCACGCCCGCCGACCTCACCGTCGACCCGCAACTCGCCGCCCGCGACTACTGGACGACCGTCGAGGGCACGCTCCATCCCGGCATCTTCGCCCGGTTGTCGCGGACGCCGGTGCGGCTCGGCGCGCCCGCCCCCAAGCTCGGTGCGAGCCAGCGGTCGCTCGCGGACGAGCGGACGCCGGCAGCGCCCAGGGCGACATCGCGTCCGCGCGGCCGCCCGTTCGATGGCCTCAAGGTCGCCGACTTCGCGTGGGTGGGCGTCGGGCCGATTATCACGAAAGCGCTCGCCGATCACGGCGCGACGGTCGTGCACGTCGAATCGATGACACGGCCGGATGTCCTCCGCGAAGCGCCGCCATTCAAGGACAACGTGCCGGGGCTCGATAGGGCCCAGTTCATGGCCAACTTCAACTCATCGAAGCTCGGCCTGGCGCTCAATCTCGGCACCAGCGAGGCCCGCGTCGTGGCGCAGCGGCTCATCGACTGGGCCGACGTCGTCGTCGAAAGCTTCACGCCCGGCACGATGCAGAAGCTGGGCCTCGACTACGCCACCATCAGCCGGGGACGCCCCGATCTCGATCATGCTCAGCACCTGCCTCCGCGGCCAGACGGGCCCCGAGCGGGCGTACGGCGGCTTCGGCGGGCAGGGCGCGGCGCTCGCGGGCGTGCACGGGCTCACCGGTTGGCCGGATCGCGCGCCTCGCGGCCCGTGGGGCGCGTATACGGACTTCATCGCGCCCCGCTACGGCGTGACGGCGCTCGCCTCCGCCATCCTCGAGCGCCGCCGGAGCGGGCTCGGCCAGTACATCGACATGTCGCAGATCGAGGCCGCGATCCACTTCATCGAGCCGCTCGTGCTCGACTACACGGTGAACGGCCGCAACGCTGGCCCCGCGGGCCTCCACTCCGAGCGTGCGTCGCCGAACGGCGTGTACGCCACGGCCGGTACCGAGCGCTACATCGCCATCGCCGTCGAGACGGCGGAGCAATGGCGGGCCCTCCGAAGTATCGCGCCCTTGGCCGCGTTCGACGCGCCGGAGCTCGAGGACATCGCGAGCCGCCGCGTCCATGAGCAGGCGATCGACGCCGCGCTCGCGGGCTGGTGCCGCGACCAGGACAGGTGGACGCTCGCCGCGCAGCTCAAGCGCGCCGGCGTCCCCGCCGCTGTCGTCGAGCGGCCGTCCGACCTCTACGACGACCCGCAGTTGCGCCATCGCGGCTTCTTCGTGACATGCGACCACACGGTGATGGGCCCCACGCCGTACGACGGCCCCGTGACGCTGTTCTCGGAGACGCCCGCGCAGGTGCGCGCCGCGCCGTGTCTGGGCGAGCACACGGAGTACGTGCTGGGCGAGCTCCTCGGCCTCGAATCCGGCGCCATCGTCGAGTGCGCGGCGGCGGGCGCCCTCTCGTAACTCCGATCCGGCGCGCGACCTCGCTCCGGCCAGCGATCCGGCGGCACCCGGACATCGCGCCGTCCGCTCTGGCCACCGGCAGCGCCTTCCGGAGGCGCTCAGGCCAATGGCCGCTCGTGACCGTCGCGCTCCAGCCGCACTCGCTCGATGGCGCGCTGCACCGTACCCCAACGAAAGCCGCGCCGCAGCAGCATCCCGGAGAGCTTGCTGGCGAACACGTCGTCGTCGCTGGCGTCGAGCGCGCGCGCCCGTCGTTCGATGGCGCGGTACGCGGCCTCATCTTCGTCGACAGCCGCCGCCGCTTCCGTCGCCGTCTCCCGCGCGATCCCCTTCGTGCGCAGCTCCCACTCGAGCATCCGGCGCGACCGCGGGGCGCCGGACTGGCGCGCTTCGGTCCAGTATTCGGCGAAGGCGGCGTCATCGACATAACCGAGCTCGCGCATCCGGGCGATGGTGGCGTCGATGAGCTGCCGCCCGAACCCCTTGCGGACGAGCCGCTCGCGCAGCTCCGCCTCGCTGCGGGGCCGCTGCGCCACGAGTCGCAGCGATGCGGCGATGGCGCGGCGGCGGTCGTCGTCGTAACGCAGGCGCTCGATGGCGGCGGGCGTCAGGTCATCGCCGACGCACAGGCCCGCGTCGAGCACGACCGCCAGTGCCACCGTCGCGACAATCGTGCCGCCCGCGTGCACATCGGCGCGCTGCGTTCGCGGTCGCCGCTCGATCCGCTCTATGCGCATCGCCGGCATCCGTCGGGCCTGGCGCCGGCCTCGCCCCCACGGCCGCCGCCAGAAGGGTGACGCCGCGGCCGCCGGCGATTCGTTCAATCTTCATGCGTTATGCCGCTCACGTCGATCGGGCGCTCCGGAGCGGGCCCGATGGGTCGCCTCCGTGGCGGGTTGCTGCGCGCCTCCGCGCCCGGACTAGGGGTGGTCGCCGTTCCTGCCCGCGGCGATGGGCTCCGGTTGCGCCTCGGGCTCGGTATCGCCCGATGACGTGGCTTCGGCCGGCGTGATGGCGGCGCGACTGCGCACTTCGAGCTCGATCTCGTTGGCGATATCGCCGTTGGTGCGCAGGAACTCCTTCGCGTTTTCGCGGCCCTGGCCGATACGCATGTCGCCGAAGCTGTAGAACGCCCCCATCTTCGTCAGCACCTCGTACTCGACGCCGAGGTCGACGATATCGCCCTCCCGGCTGATGCCAGTCCCGAACATGATGTCGAACTCGGCCTGGCGGAACGGCGCCGCGACCTTGTTCTTCACCACCTTCACCCGCACCCGGTTGCCGACGATCGCCGTGCCGTGCTTGATGCTGTCGCTCTTGCGGATGTCCATCCGCACCGAGCTGTAGAACTTCAGCGCCCGGCCGCCCGGCGTCGTCTCGGGGTTGCCGAAGACAACGCCGATCTTCTCGCGGATCTGGTTGATGAAGACGACCGCCGTGTTCGAGCGCGCGATGACGCCCGTCAGCTTCCGTAGCGCCTGCGACATCAGCCGCGCCTGGAGGCCGGGCAGCGAATCGCCCATGTCGCCCTCGATCTCCGCCCTCGGCACCAGCGCCGCGACGCTATCGATGACGATGGCGACGAGCGAGTTGCTGCGGGCCAGCGCCTCGACGATCTCGAGCGCCTGCTCGCCCGTGTCCGGCTGCGACACCAGCAGGTCGCGGATGTTCACGCCGCACGCTGCCGCGTACACCGGATCGAGCGCGTGCTCGACATCGATGTAGGCGGCCAGCCCGCCGCCCTGCTGCGCCGACGCGATGATGTGCTGCGCCAGCGTCGACTTGCCGGCCGACTCGGGGCCGTAGATCTCGGTGACACGCCCCCGCGGCACGCCGCCGATGCCGAGCGCGATGTCGAGGCTCAGCGAGCCGGTGGGGACCGCCTCGACCTGGAGCGAGGGCATCTCGCCGAGACGCATGATCGCGCCGCGTCCGAACCGCTTCTCGATGTCGGCGAGGGTCGATTCGAGTGTACCGTCGTGCGCTGCCGCCATGTCCCGCTGTCCCTTCTTCACTTGCTCCGATATCCTTATCTTCATGACGAGGGCCGCGTCGGTTGACTTCCGGGGAATCCTAGCATGCCGAACGTGCGTTCTGCAAGCGTTCCGCACGATTGTCTTGTCGCGAACGCGCGGCGGCTCACGGAGGGGGTCGGCGATGGGGCGCATTCAGATCCGGCTGACGCCGCGCGCCAGGGCCGACGCGATCGAAGGCTGGCGCGAAGGCCAGCTCCGTGCTCGCGTCAGCGCGCCGCCCATCGATGGCCGGGCGAACGAGGCGCTCGTGCGGCTCCTCGCCGATGCGCTCGGTGTGCCGAAGAGCGCGATCGCCATCGTCACCGGCGCCACGTCGCGTCAGAAGACACTCGAGGTCGCGGGCCTCGACGACGACGCGATCCGGGCGCGTCTCGGCCTCGGCTGAGGTCAGAGGCCGCTCTGCACCGCGGAGTTCAGCACCTGCAGCAGCACGATCGCCAGCATCGGCGTGATGTCGATCATGCCGATGCGCGGCACGATGCGGCGAATGGGATCGAGCACCGGTTCCGTGATCTGGATCACCATCAGCGAAAACGGGTTGTTCGGGTCGATGGGAAACCACGACAGGATCGCCCGCAGGAAGATCGCGAGCGTCAGCACGGTGGTCAGGATGGCGGTGAACTGGCTCAGGAACGTTTCGATGGTGGTGAGGCTCCCATGTCTTGTGCGCGCTCGTACGCGGCCCGAATCGCGGCGGCCAGTCCCGCCCGCACCCCGAACTCCTCCATCGCGGCCAGCCCGGCCGCCGTCGTCCCGCCGGGCGACGTGACACGCGCCCGCAGCACCGCCGGATGCTCGCCGCCACACGCAGGTACTCGGTGCTGCCGAGCACCGTCTGCGTCACCATCGCCGTCGCCAGGTCGCGGCCCAGCCCGATGGCCACCGCCCCGTCGATCATCGCCTCAATCAGCAGATACACGTAGCCCGGCCCGCTGCCGCTCACCGCCGTCGCCATATCGATCTGGGAATCGCCCGCCACCTCGACGGCGACGCCGAGCGTGCCCAGCAGCTCGCCGATGGCGGCACGAGCCGCCTCATCGACCGCCGCCGCCGCTGTCCACGCGACGAACCCCGCGCCGATCTGCGCCGGCGTATTCGGCATGGCGCGCACCAGCCGGTCGTGATTGAGAACCGTCGCCAGGTCGGCCATCGATACGCCGGCCATGATCGACAGCACGGTCTGCTCCGGGCCCAGCTTCGAGCGCAGCGGCCCCACCGCCTTCGCGAAGTCCTGCGGCTTCACGGCGAGCACCACGATCGGCGCGCCCGCCGCGGCCTTGGCGACCGTCTTCTCGGTGGCGACACCGTAGGCGCTCGCCAGGTGCCGCCGCCGCTCCGCGACCACATCGCACGCGACGATATCGCTGGGCGGCGAGCCGCGGCGAACGAGCGCGGCGATCATCGCCTCGCCCATCGCTCCCGCTCCGATGAACGCGATGCTGCTCAGGCCAGCACCTCCACGTCGCGCGCCATCACTGCCGATGATATGTTCACTCGCATGCGCGCTCTAGTATACCAGATACGATCCTGGCGACCTCGCGCGCTCAGCCCGCCACGAGATTGATGAGCCTGCCGGGCACGTACACGACCTTGCGGATGCTCTGGCCGTCGACGTGGGCGCGCACGTTGTCGCTGGCGAGAGCCAGCTCGCGCGCCGCCGCCTCGTCGATGCCGGCCGGCACGTCGATCCGGTCGCGTACCTTGCCGTTGACCTGCACCACGAGCGTCACCGTCTCCTCGACGACGTACGCGGCGTCCCAGGCCGGCCACGCCGACGTGTGCACGCTGTACGCGCCGCCGCGCCGCTCCCACAGCTCCTCGGCGATGTGGGGCGCGCTCGGCGCCGTCAGCTTGATGAGCGCCTCGATAGCCTCGCCCCACGCGGCCGCGTCGACCGGCCCCGATTCGCGCGCCCGCGACAGCCCGTTCGCGAACTCCATCAGCGCCGCGAGCATCGTGTTGAAGCGGAACTTCTCGATGTCCTCGGTCACGCGCTTCACCGTGCGATGCGTCAGCGAACGCAGCTCCCTCGCCGATGCGGCGTCGCTCGTCGTGGGCGTGTCGTCGAGCGCGAGCCGCCACAGCCGCTGCAGCCACCGGTCGATGCCCGTGATGCCGCTCGTGTCGAACGGGCCACCCTGATCCCACGGCCCCAGGAACATGAGATAGCAGCGGAACGCATCGGCGCCGTGCTCGCTCACCTGAGGGTCCGGCGCGATCACGTTGCCGCGCGACTTGCTCATCCGCTGACCGTCCGGCCCCAGAATCTGCCCCTGGTTGAACAGCCGCGCGAACGGCTCGTCGATGTCGACGACGCCCGCGTCGCGCGCCGCCTTCGTGAAGAAGCGCGAGTACAGCAGATGCATCACGGCATGCTCGGCGCCCCCCGTGTACTGACTCACCGGCAGCCACGCCGCCGCGGCCTCCGGCGATACGGGCCCCTCCTCGTACTGGGGCGAGGCGTAACGCAGGTAGTACCAGCTCGAGCACATGAACGTGTCCATCGTGTCCGTCTCGCGGCGCGCGGCGCCACCGCAGCGCGGGACAGTTGGTGTTCAGGAAGCCCTCGTGCGACGCCAGCGGCGATTGGCCCGTGGGCAGAAACTCCGCGTCGTCGGGCAGGAGCACGGGGAGCTGGTCGACCGGCAGCGGCACGATGCCGCAGCTCGTCGCAGTACACCATCGGGATGGGCGCGCCCCAGTACCGTTGCCGCGAGATGAGCCAGTCGCGCAGCCGGTACGTGATCGTGCGCTTGCCGCGACCGTCGCGCTCGAGCTTCGTCGCGATTCCCTGCCAGCCCTCGGCGCTGGGCAGCCCGTCGAACTCGCCGGAGTCGATCATGAAGCCGGGCCCGGTGTAGGCCTCGGCGAGCTGCTGCTTCTGTCCGGCCACCGGCGTGATGACCTGCACGATCGGCAGGCCGTACTTCGTCGCGAACTCGAAGTCGCGCTGGTCATGCGCCGGCACGCCCATCACCGCGCCCGTGCCGTACGTCGCCAGCACGTAATCGGCGATGAAGATCGGCGCCCGCCCGCCGTTCAGCGGATTGATGCAGTACGAGCCCGTGAACACGCCCGTCTTCTCGCCCTCCGTCGAGAGGCGGTCGATCTCGGTCGTGCGCCGCGTGTCGGCGACGTAGGCGTCGATGGCGGCGCGCTGTTCGGGGGCCGTGAGCGCGGCGACGAGCGGATGCTCGGGCGCGAGCGCCATGAAGGTGACGCCGTACACCGTGTCCGGGCGCGTCGTGAACACACGGATCTCGTGCTCGCCTCCGACGGCCTCCGGCAGCGCGAAGGCCAGCTCGACGCCCTCGCTGCGGCCGATCCAGTTGCGCTGCATGCTGGCGATGGACTCCGGCCACTGGACCTTGCTGAAGTCGAGCAGCTCGTCGGCGTAGTCCGTGATCCGGAAGAACCACTGCTCGAGGTCGCGCTTCGAGACGACGCTGCCGCAGCGCTCGCAGGCGCCGTCCTTCACCTGCTCGTTGGCGAGCACCGTCTGGCAGCCGGGGCACCAGTTGGCGGCGGCCTTCGCCCGGTAGGCGAGACCCTGCTCGTAGAGCTTGAGGAACCACCACTGTGTCCAGCGATAGTAGGCCGGGTCGCACGTGACGATCTCGCGATCCCAGTCGAACGACGCCCCCATCGTCTTGAGCTGGCGGCGCATGGTGTCGACGTTGTCCCACGTCCACTTCGCCGGGTGGATGCCCTGGCGGATGGCGGCGTTCTCGGCGGGCAGACCGAAGGCGTCGAAGCCCATGGGGAACATGACGTTGTAGCCGCGCATCCGGAAGTAGCGGGCCTGCGCGTCGGAGGGCGCCATCGCGAACCAGTGGCCGATGTGGAGGTTGCCCGATGTGTACGGGAACATCGTGAGGGCGTACCACTTGGGGCGCGGGTCATCGTCGCGGGCGCGATAGAGCGCGTCGTGCTCCCAGCGCTGCTGCCACTTCGATTCGATCTGCCGCGGTACGTAGCGGTCGGCCATGGGGCCGCGCTCCTTGTGTGGGGTCGCCTCTGGGGCGTGTCCTTCATCCTACGGACGGCGCGCGGACAAGTCTAGCGCCGCCCGTCAAACGCGAAAGCCGCGCTCGCGGCGCGGCTCTCACTGGGTGCGGGGTCGTGCGGTGGTGGAGCTGGGGGGATTCGAACCCCCTACCTTTTGTCTGCCAGACAAACGCTCTACCAATTGAGCTACAGCCCCGGAGATTCGAGTATAGCAGCGGCCCCAGCGCAGCGGCAATCGGGCGGACGCCGGATCAGCGGCGCGGCGGCATGAGGTCGGGCGGCGGCCGGCGACGCTCGTCCCAGCGGGCGAACATCCACACGCCGAAGCCTATCGCCCCGAGCGCGGCGAGCCCGAACAGCGGATGGATCGAGAACAGATAGAACACGAAGAAGATGACGGCAACGCCGCCGAAGAGCACCGTCACCGGCCAGAACAGCACGCCGAACACGGCGCGGCTGATGACCCACGTCTCCTCCCACCAATGGGGCGGCTTCTCCGGCTCCGGCGATCCGTAGTACATGCCGCCATCTTAGCAGGTAGCCGAGGGCCTCTGCCGGGGCGGCAATCTCGATGGACGTGCGTAGGGGCGGTTCGCGAACCGCCCCTACCGGATGACTACGCTGCGTTCCGCCTCAGCCGCACTTGTTGTAGCCGCAGCTGTGGCAGGTGAGGCACCCCTCCTGGAAGAAGAGGATCGACCCGCAGTCCGGGCAGCCCAGCCCCGAGTTCAGCGGGCCATCGCCCTCGTACACCACCTCGACGGGCATCGCCGCCCGCTTCGCCGCGCCGTGGCCGGCCGCCGCGCCGCCAGCGCCGCCGTTGACGCCGCGGGCCGCGGCCGCATCGCCGAACTGCAGCTGCAGCCACCGGAAGATGTAGTCCAGCACCGATGTCGCGTGCGGGATGTCCTTGCTCATCGTGCGGCCCGCCGGCTCGAACCGGCTGTTCTTCAGCTTGTTCGCGATGCTGTCGAGCGGCACCCCGTACTGGAGCGCGACCGATGTCAGCGTCGCGACGGCGTCCATCAGCCCGGAGACGGTGCTGCCTTCCTTCGATATCTTCACGAAGATCTCGCCGGGCGAGCCATCCTCGTGCAGGCCGACCGTCAGATAGCCCTCCTGCTCGCCGACCGCGAACTTGTGCGTCAGCGACTGGCGCAGGTCGGGCAGGCGGCGGCGATAGGGCGCGGGCGCCTCGATCGCCGCTGGCGCCGCCGGAGCTGGCGGCGGGCTCGTCGTGCGCCTCGCCGTCATCGGCGCCGAAGTGGCCGAGCACCTGCATGTCGCGGGAGCCGTCGCGGTAGATGGTGATGCCCTTGCAGCCCTCACTGTACGCGAGCGAGTACGCCATCTCCACGTCGGCGATGGTCGCCGCATGCGAGAAGTTGATCGTCTTGCTGACAGCGTTGTCGGTGTGGCGCTGGAAGGCCGCCTGCATCCGCACGTGCCATTCCGGCGTCGTGTCGTGCGCGGTGACGAACACGCGCTGCCACTTCGCCGGCACGCGGGCGTCGCCCTGGATGCTGCCGCCGCGCGCGAGGTCTTCGATGAGCTCCTTGCTGTAGAACCCCTCGCGGCGCGCGACCTCGGCGAACTCGCCGTTCACTTCCGCCAGCTGCGTCATCTTCGAAGGGTCGTTCGGGTCGAGGTAGTGCTGGCGCATGAAGGCGAGCGCGAAGGCCGGCTCGATGCCGCCCGAGCAGTCGGCGATGATGCTGAGCGTGCCCGTCGGCGCGATCGTCGTGCGGGTCGAGTTGCGATACGGCGTGTTGCGCACATCGGCGCGGCCGTTCGGCCCGTAGATGCTCCGCTCCCACTCGGGGAAGACGCCGCGCTCGGCGGCGAGCGCCGTCGACGCGTTGTTGGCGTGCTCCTCGATGAACGCCATCACCCGCTCCGCGAGCTCGATCGCCTGGTCGGAGTCGTAGGGGATGCCGAGCTTGAACAGCATGTCGGCCCAGCCCATCACGCCCAGCCCGATCCGGCGGGTGCTGTGGGTCATCTGCTCGATCTCGGGGATGGCGTAGCGGTTCATCTCGATGACGTTGTCGAGGAAGCGCACGCAGTCGGGGATGATCGACGCGAGCCCGTCCCAATCGATCCGCTGCTCGCTGTTGCGCTCGCACAATCACGAACTTCGCGAGGTTGATCGAGCCGAGGTTGCACGACTCGTACGGCAGCAGCGGCTGCTCGCCGCAGGGGTTCGTGCTCTCGACGAGCCCCAGGTGCGGCGTCGCGTTCGAGTTCGTCGCGTTGATCCGGTCGATGAACACCATGCCCGGGTCGCCGTTGCGCCAGGCGTTCGCCACCATCTTCTGGAAGAGCGCGCGGGCGTTGATGCTGCGCACCACCTCGCCGGTGCGGGGGTTGACCAGGGGGTAGTCGTCGTTGCGGTCGACCGCCTCCATGAAGGCCTCGGTCACCGCCACGGAGATGTTGAAGTTCGTCAGCGTCGTCATGTCGTTCTTGAGGTCGACGAACGCTTCGATATCGGGGTGGTCGACCGAGAGGATGGCCATGTTCGCGCCGCGCCGCGTGCCGCCCTGCTTGATCGCCTCCGTCGCGGCGTCGAACACCCGCATGAACGACACCGGCCCCGACGCGACCCCGCTCGTCGACTTCACGCGGTCGCCGGTGGGGCGCAGCCTGCTGAACGCGAAGCCCGTGCCGCCGCCGCTCTGGTGGATGAGCGCCGTGTTCTTGATCGTCTCGAAGATGCGCTCCATCGAGTCTTCGACGGGCAGCACGAAGCAGGCCGAGAGCTGCTGCAGCGGCCGTCCGGCGTTGCCGAGCGTCGGCGAGTTCGGCAGGAAGCGGAACGTCGTCATCACGTCGTAGAACCGATCGGCGAGCGCGCCGGCATCGGCCTGCGTGCCGCCGTGGCGAAGCTCGGCCTCGGCGAGGTTCTCGGCGACGCGCGTGAACAGCTGCTCGGGCGTCTCGATCACGGCGCCGGCGTCGTCCTTGCCGAGATACCGCCGTTCGAGCACGACGCGCGCGTTCTCGCTGAGTTCGACCGGCGTGCCTCGCACGCGGATTGTGCCGTCGCGGTTGTCGATCACCATTTCACCGTCTCCAGTAGAAGCCGCTGCCGGTGGACAGGGGCTGTCGTTGTCGCGGCGTCGCGAGGTTAGCGGATTGCGCGCATGCGATAGATCGTGGTGGGCGGGCCCTCGCCGCCGCGGAGCTGGAGCCGGATGAAGCGCTCCGATATGCCGATGGCGGCGCCGTCATCGAGGACGAGCGTCAGGCCGCCTTCGGTGCGGTGTGGCTTGACGACGTGCTCTTCCTCGACCCGCATCGAAATGCCTTCGGCGTTCACTTCGCACTCGCCGAACGCTATCAGCTCGTGCAGGGCGTTGTAGAGGCGACCCTCCTGTTTTCCGGCGGACCTGATCGGCTGTTGCATGGGAGCACTCCCTCCGCCCCGCCACGAGCATTGGAGCTTTGCCCGACATTCGGGCATCGCAAGGTTCGAACCGCATTCGAGCGCTGCGATGCGCGGACGTCGCCGGGCCGCTATGCCGTGCGCTCCCCCCTTCCCCGGCCCCGCTTGCGCTGGCCCGTGCCGCCGACGGCGCGAGGCCGCGACAGGCCGCGCAGCTCCTCCTCGCCCAGCAGCGGCAGTTGCGGCGGCGCGACCGGTGGCCGCGCTTCCAGCTCCGCGACCTCGCGCTTCAGCTCGTCGATGTCGTGGAACTCGCGATAGACGGACGCGAAGCGGATGTAGGCGATCTGGTCGGCGTCGCGCAGCCGCGCCATCGCCAGCTCGCCCACGTCGCGACTCGCGATCTCGGCCCGGCCCTCGGCCCGCGCCCGCGCCTCGATGTCGTCGGCGATCGCCTCGATCACGCCCGTCGGGAGCGGCCGCTTGCGGCAGGCGATCCGCAGCCCGGCGAGCAGCTTCTCGCGGTCGAACTGCTCGCGGCGGCCGTCGCGCTTGACGACGAGGAGGTCGTTGCGGTCGAGCCGCTCGTACGTCGTGAAGCGCTCGCCGCACGAGAGGCATTCGCGGCGGCGGCGGACGCCGTCATCGGCGGCGCGCGAGTCGGTCACCTTCGAGTCGTCAAAACCGCAGTAGGGACACTTCATAACGCCGCCGCCGCTAGTGTCGTTTCCCGGACTTGGTCTGCGACAGCGCGCTCGCTGCGGCCGACTTCGCCTGCTTGGTCGACTTGGGGTTGGCGAGGACTTTGCCCGCGCTGCTCGCGGCCTTCGTACCCGTCGTTTTCTTATGTGCCATATCGATACACCTCCATAGGGATTTCGAGGGACGTGAGAAGCACGATACCGCCACATCTAGTGGCCGTCAAGCCCCGAACCACAAGATATTGTGAAGAACATGTTTCCTGAGTGGGGACATGCGGTGGAGATCGCCGCCGCCACCGGCCTCGCGCTGGAGGGCACGACGGAGCCCGCCCGGGCTGTCATTCTGTGTCGAGCGGAGCGAGGCGAAGAATCTTGGGAGGGGCTGAGATGCTTCGCTGCGCTCAGCACGACACCGCCCTTTGCGCCGCCGTCCTGCTATAATCGCCGCCCAGCCCGGCCCGCCGCCGCCCGGCGTGAGCGCAAGGACACCGCCACCATGCAGGCCACCGACATCCTCCTCGCCATGCACGAGACAGCGCACAACGCCATCGGCCAGTCGCTCGATGGGCTCACCGCCGGCCAGCTGCACCACAAGGCGAGCGGCTCCACCATCAACTCCATCGCCGCCACGTGCGCCCACGCGTTGGCTGTCGAAGACTTCATCGTCAGCGGCATGCTCCAGGGCGCGCCCAGCGTGCTGCAGAGCGGCTATGGCGAGAAGCTCGGCATCGCCAGCCCCATGGCCGATGCCCTCGCCGGCATCGAGGTGGGCGACGTGGCGCTCCTGCGTGAGTACGCCGCCAAGGTGGGCGCCGCCACCCAGACGTACCTCCGCGCGCTCTCCGCCACCGACCTCGACCGGATCGTCAACACCGGGTTCCGCGGCGAGCAGCCCGTCGGCGATATCCTCCAGGCCAACGTCGTCGGCCACCTGCTCCAGCACAGCGGCGAGATCGCCGCGCTCAAGGGCAGTCTCGGGCTGTAGGCGGACGGCGAGCAAGCCAGACTGTCATTCTGAGCCGGGCGGAGCGAGGCGAAGAATCTGGGACGGGGCTGAAGTGTTTCGCTGCGCTCAGCATGACAGCGGCGACATGGCGCCGCTCCGGGAGGAGCGGAACGGCAGACACGGCGAAGGGCGTCGCCGGTGGGAGCGGCGACGCCCTTCAGAGACTCCCCCACGGGGATCTCGGTTGGCTCGGCTGATTGCGTTTCCCTCCTTTCCGGGATTCCTCCTCCACCTAGTCCATAAACCGCGACCCAGCTGTGCGCCGCAGGAAGGTGGGCAGCTCTGTGTCCGAGACGCTCTGCAGCGAGTCGATGCGGAGCGCGCGGATGCGGTCGTCGACCTCGGGGTCGCGGTACCGCGCCGTCGGGACAAAGCCCGTCGCGATCACGGTCACACGCACTTCGTCGGTGAGGTCGGGGTCGGTGGTGTGCCCGAAGATGAAGTCGGCGTCGTCGTCGATCATCTCCGACACGACGTTGGCGGCGGCGCTCACCTCGTGCAGGCCCAGGTTCGGCCCGCCCGTGATGCTGAACAGCACGCCGCGCGCGCCGCGAATGTCGACATCGAGCAGCGGGCTCGAGATGGCCTGCCGCGCCGCATCCACGGCCCGGTTCGCGCCGCTCGACGAGCCCACGCCCATGATGGCGGGCCCCGCCTCGTGCATGATGGTGCGCACGTCGTTGAAGTCGAGGTTGATGTCGCCCGGCCGCACGATGATCTCGGCGATGCCCGAGATGCCCTGCCGCAGCACCTCATCGGCCATCCGGAAGGCCTCGTCCATGCTCACCTCCTGCGGGCAGATGGTGAGCAGCTTGTCGTTGGGGATGGCGATCAGCGTATCGACGTTCTCGGCGAGCCGGGCCATGCCCTCCTCCGCGCGCCGCCGCCGCTTGGCGCCCTCGAACGTGAACGGCTTCGTTACGATACCCACGGTAAGCGCGCCGATCTCGCGCGCCACGGCGCCCACGATCGGCGCCGCGCCCGTGCCCGTGCCGCCGCCCATGCCCGCGGTGATGAACACCATCTCCGCGCCGCGCAGCGCCTCGTACAGCTCCTCGCGACTCTCCTCCGCGGCGCGCTCGCCCTTCGTCGGGTCGCCGCCGACCCCGAGGCCCTTCGTCAGCCGATCGCCGATCCGGATACGGGTGGGCGCGGTCGCATAGGCCAGCGCCTGCGCATCCGAGTTGACCGCGATGAGGTCGATGCCGGGGATGCGCTGCTCCACGAGCCGATTGATGGCGTTCGAGCCGCCGCCGCCCACTCCTACCACCTTGATTGTCGGAAAGCCGTCATTCGCCACGATTTCGCTCCTTCTGTTCGTTTCCCGCTTCTGCCGATCCGTGTTGCCCATGTTCACCCCGCCTGCCTGCTATTGCGGCAGCACGGCCCGTGCCATGCTCCCGATTCGCCGCCACACTTTCGAGAGGTCGAAGCGACTGTGCCGCCGAGACCATCCGTCCCTCGACCGGATTGGCGCTGAGCGCCCAGTCGAGCAGACCGGCCGCCGTCGCATATCCGGGCTGCCCCATCTCGTCCACAACGCCGTCGAGCCGCTGCGGCACCCCGATCCGGGCCGGAATGCCGAGCACCCGTTCCGCGAGCTGCGGCAGCCCGGCCAGGTTGGCCGAGCCGCCCGTCAGCACGAGCCCCGCGGAGAGCATCTCCTCGTAGCCGGCCCGGCGAACCTCCATGTACACCATCTCGAGCATCTCCTCGGCGCGCGCCTGCAGAATCTCGCCGATCTTGCGCACCGTGAACTCGCGCTGCCGCTCGGCGCCGAACGCCTCCACCCGCACCAGCTCGCTATCGCGCGCCGATTCGATGACGCAGCCGTACTGCCGCTTCAGCTCATCGGCCGCGTGGTACGGCATGCGCAGCCCCACCACGAGGTCGCGTGTCAGGTGATAGCCGCCGACCGGCAGCACCGACGTATGGATGACGCTGCCCTCGGCGAAAATCGCGATGTCGGTCGTGCCGCTGCCGATATCGGCCAGCACCACCCCCTGCTCGCGCTCCTCCTCGTCGAGCACCGCCAGCGCCGCCGCCAGCGGCCCCAGCACGACGAGATCGACCTGCACGCCCGCCCCTGCGACGCACTTGGTCAGATTCTGAATCGCCGACGACGAGCCCGTGACGATATGCGTCTCGACATCGAGCCGCTGACCGTACATCCCGACCGGGTCGCTCACGTGATCCTGGCCATCGACGATGTAGAAGCGCGGCACCGCGTGCAGAATCTCGCGGTTCGTCGGGATGCTGACCGTGCGCGCCGCCTCCAGCACCCGCTCGACATCGTCGACGCTGATCGGCCGGTCGCGCTGCGGGATAGCGACGATGCCGCGGTTGTTCATCGACGTGATGTGCGCGCCCGCGATACTCACGTACGCCGAGAACACCCGCGTCCCGCTCGTCCGCTCCGCCTGCTCCACGGAGAGACGGATCGATTCCGTCGCCTCGTAGATGTTGTCGACCATGCCCCGGCTGACGCCGGTCGCGGTGGCATTGCCCACGCCGAGAATGCGAGGCCGCGGCCCCAGCGAGAGGTCGCCGACGAGCGTGCACACCTTCGAGCTGCCCACATCGATCGCCGCGAATGTGCTTCCTCGCTTCATGTCGGTCCTCCTCCTCTGTCCCAGCGGGCGCGAACCCGTCCGGGCGGGCGCTATTCCGGCTGTCTGCCGATGTCGCCGGCCGCGAGGCCGCCGTCCGGTTTCGGGGCTTCCGGCGGCTCCACCTGTGGGGCCGCCTCCGCATCTGCTTCGTCGCCTTCGGTGTTCTGGGGCGCGGCGCTCGTGGCCTCGCCGTCATCGCCGGCTTCCGGCGTCCCGGCGCCGTCGATCGTCGTGACGAGCGACGGGCGATCCCCGAAGCGCAGGTCGACGGTTCGAACCGAGCCCTCGGAGAGCTGCCCCCCTCGCGCCGCGTCGAGCAGCGCCCGCCACACGCCGAGCTTGTAGTCGAAGTCCTGGCCGTCGCCGAAGACGGCGGTATAGCCCTCGCCCGTCGTGATCACCAGCCCTCGCCCGTCTTCGAGCCGGAACGACTTCGGTGTGACGCCAACGACCGCCGGAGCGAAGGCGAGCACGTCGCGCGCCGCCCCCACGATGTCTGCCGGGCACGGCCGCCGCGCCTTCGGGACGCTGCCCCGCCCGCATGTCGATGATGAGCGGCACACCGGGCGGCGCGTCGACGCCATCGAGCACGCGACCCTCCTGGTCGACGACCGTGCGCACGCCCTCGTGCGACCACACAGCCCACGCCGTGCGCTCCGTGATCCGGATGCGGATGCCCATCGGCCAATCGCGCTCGACGCGCGCGCCGGCGACCAGCGGCAGCTGCTCGAGACGGCGTTCCGCCGCCCCCATGTCGGCCGAGAGCACGTTCGCCCCTCGCAGCCCCGACTCGTCGATGAGGACGCGCTCGTTGAGCACCTTCGCCCCCTCGACGGTGATCGAGCGCACATCGAGCAAGCCCGACTGCACGAGCGCCGCCGCCACCACGACCAGCGCCGCGCTCACGACGCCGCCGAAGACGACACGAGCGCGGCTGCGCCATGCCGCCGCCGCTATCCGGTGCAGCCGCGAAGGCGCACGTGGCGGCGCGGGCGCGCGGTGCCGGGCGCGGTGGCCGCGCGCCTTCGTCGGCGAGGGAGCCGCGACCCGGAGCATCTCCGGAGTCAGCGGCTTACGCTCGTGCTGTTGCGTACGCTTCCGCATACCGCTCTCGTTCCTCGTGGCGCTCCAGCGCCAGGTCGATCAGCCGCGAGATGAGGCCGGTGTAGGTAAGGCCGGCCTCCGCCCAGAGCTTCGGGTACATACTGATGGGCGTGAATCCCGGGATCGTATTGATTTCGTTGACATAAAGATCGCCGCCCGGTGTGAGGAAGAAGTCGACCCTCGCCATGCCGCTGCACCCGATGGCCCGGAACGCCCGGATCGCCAGCTCGCGCACCCGCCCCGCGAGCGGCCCATCGAGCGGCGCCGGTATTAGCAGCTGCGTGCGCGAATCGGCGCTGTACTTCGATTCGTAATCGTAGAACTCGCGGTCGGGGACGATCTCGCCGGGCGGCGAGGCCTCCGGAGCATCGTTGCCGAGTACCGCACACTCGATCTCGCGGCCGGTGATCGCCGTCTCGATCACGATCGTGCGGTCGTAGCGGCCCGCCAGCGTCAGCGCCGTGCCCAGCTCCTCCTCGCCGTGCACCTTCGAGATGCCGATAGACGAGCCACCGTTCGCGGGCTTCACGAAGCAGGGGAAGCCCGTCGCCTCCTGCGCGATCGCAATCGCCGCCGCCGTGTCGGCCAGGTCGGCCGGCTCGAGGACGACGTACGGCGCGACGGGCAACTGCTGCTGGCGGAACGCGTCCTTCATCAGAGCCTTGTCCAGCCCGATGGCGCTCGCCTCCACGCCGGCGCCGGCATAGGGCAGCCGCGCCAGTTCGAGGAAGCCCTGCATCGTGCCGTCCTCGCCGTTCGGGCCGTGTACCAGCGGGAACGCGACGTTCACCGAGGCCAGCTCGGCGAGCGCCTCCGGCCGCGCCAGCAGCCCGCGGCCGCCGCGTCCGGCGAGGGCGCGCAGCTCGCCGCGCTCCGCTGCCGCCAGCGCCTCCAGCGACTCGCCGGGAGTGAGCAGCTCGCCTTCGAGCGTGATGCCGAAGGGCGCCGGCTCGAAGCGGTCGCGATCCATCGCCGCCAGCACCCCCCGCGCGGAGACGATCGACACCTCGTGCTCGGCCGAGCGTCCGCCGAAGAGCACCGCCACCCGCATCCGCTCTCGCCTCATGCGGCGCCCCAATCGCCGACGAGCGCCACCTCGGGCTCGAGCTCGATGCCGAATCGCTCGCGAACGGTGCGAGTCGCGAGGTCCATAAGGGCGCGCACGTCGGCGGCGGTGGCGTGACCCTTGTTCAGGAAGAAGTTCGTGTGCTTGGGCGAGATCTGCGCGTCGCCGATGCGATAGCCGCGCAGCCCCGCGCTCTCGATGAGCTGCCACGCCGCGTAGTTCGCGTCATTCTTGAACATCGAGCCGGAGTTGCGCCCGCGCGGCTGCGCCGCGAGCCGCTGCTCGTCGTACCCGGCGACAAGCTTCGCCAGCCGCTCCGGGTCGCCCGCCGTGACCGCGAACACGACACTGAGCACGATCTTGCCGGCGAGCGGCCCCCGCACAAACGCCGACCCCCGATACGTCAGGTCGAGCTCGGCGACATCGATGTCGCGCTCCTCGCTGCGCTCATCGAGCACCGTCACGAGGCGGAGCACATCGGCGAAGCAGCGGCCGTAGGCGCCCGCGTTCGAGATGACGGCTCCGCCGAGCGAGCCGGGAATGCCGGCCGCCCACTCGATGCCCGCCCACCCGGCGAGCGAGAGCTTGCGCGCGATTCCCGCGAAGCTGACGCCGGACTCGGCGCGAACGACGTACGCCGTGCCCTCGGCAAGCGGTCCTTCGACCGCCGCGGAGTCGTTCTGAATCGAGAGCCCCCGGATGCCGCTGTCGGCGACGACGATGTTGCTGCCCGCGCCGAACACGAACACCGGCGTGCCGTGCCGCCGCGCGACGCGGACGAGCGCCTTCAGCTCGGCCGCCGAGTGCGCGACGGCGTAGCCATCGGCGGGGCCGCCGACACCGAATGTCGTGTGGCGCGCCATCGGCTCGTCGATACGAACGGCGGTCACCTCACGAAGGGCCATCAGCGCTGCCTCCGATATCATCCGTGCCCGCCCCGGCGCAACGCATCGAGAACCATCGGCCCGAGCCGGTCGACATCGCCCGCGCCCATCGTGAACAGCACATCGCCCGCGCGCAGCTCCGCGAGCAAGGCGTCGCGCGCGGCCTCGTGCGTTGCGGCGTAGCTCGCCGCGGGCCGCTCGATCGCTCGCGCCAGCGTCTCCGCCGATTCGCCTTCGGCGCCCGTGTGGCGTGCCGCGAACGTGTCGAGCACCACCAGCGCATCGGCCGCGGCAAAGCAGCTCCGGAACTCGGCGAAGAGGTAGCGTGTGCGTGCCTCCGTGTGCGGCTGGAAGCAGACGGTGATCCGCCGTCCGGGGAACCGCACACGGGCCGCGGCGAGCGTCGCCCGCACCTCGGTGGGGTGATGCGCGTAGTCGTCGTAAACGTCGATACCGCCCGCCTCGCCCACCCGGTCGAAGCGGCGGCCCGCGCCGAGAGCGCCGGCGATGCCCCGCTCCACGGTCGCGCGCGGCAGGCCGAGCGCCGCCGCCGCCGCGATCACGCCCGTCGCGTTCGCGACGTTGTGCACGCCGGGCAGCGTCAGCGAGAAGCGCCCGTAGTCGCTGCCGTCGTGCAGAACCGCGAAGTCGTGGCCGCCGCGATCGTTGGTGCGGATATCGGTCGCGCGCCAGGTGGCCTCGCGCTCTACTGAGTACGTCTCGACGGCGGCCGAGGGGCTGGCGGTGGCGACGACGCTGACCAGATCGGGGCTGTCGGCGCAGATCACGATCCGCCCCGATGGCGACACGCGTCGTGCGAACGCCGCGAACGTCTCGCGCAGCGTGTCGTACGAGCCGAAGTAATCGAGGTGGTCGGGCTCGACGTTCGTGATGACGGCGACCTCGGGCTCGTACTCGAGGAAGGCCCGCGCGAACTCGTCGGCCTCGATCACGGCGTACGGATCGCGGCCCGCGGCGGCGCTCGCGTCGATGCCGCGCACTTCGCCGCCGACGAGGAACATGGGGTCGAGCCCGGCGGCCCGAAGCACCGCCACCGCTATCGCCGAGGTCGTCGTCTTGCCGTGGCTGCCGGCGATGGCGAGCGTGCGCGTCCCTTCGACGAGCCGCGCGATCGCCTGCGCCCTGCTGATGACGGGCACGCCGCGCCGAGCCGCCTCCGCCCGCTCGACGTTGCCGGCCTCGGCCGCCGCCGTTGCGATGACGAGCTGCGCCTGGCCGATGTTGCCCTCAGCGTGCCCTTCGAACACACGAATACCCGCGCGTTCGAGCCGTCGTGTCGCCTGCGAGATGACCATGTCGGAGCCCGAGACGGTGTGACCGCGCTCCG
This sequence comes from uncultured Chloroflexia bacterium, assembly GCA_963702115.1. Classification (GTDB taxonomy): domain Bacteria; phylum Chloroflexota; class Dehalococcoidia; order SHXV01; family SHXV01. The sequence continues at coordinate 1,807,518 of OY969711.1, read as the reverse complement.
AGAGAATCGTCGCGATGCCCGACATCGCCGCGCCGCCAATGCCGATGATATGGACGCGGTCGGGCAGCGCGCTGGCGGTGGGGCGGTGCGGTTGTGTCATCGTGCTCACCGCCCCTCTCCGGGCGCGAGCTGCGCCAGCACGAGCTCCGCGATGTCGCGTGCCGCGTCCGGCCGATCGAGCGCGTGGAGCCGCTCGCGCATCGCGCCGAGTCGCGCCGGGTCGCCGAGCAGCGTCTCGACCACGCCATACAGCGTGTCGAGGCGGGCATCATCGACGACGACGGCGGCGTTGCGGCTCGCCAGATAGCGGGCGTTGGGCGTCTGGTGGCCGCCGGCGAACGTGCCCGGCACGAGCACCGCCGGCAGCGCCGCCGCGGGCAGCTCGCCGAGCACACTCGCGCCCGCGCGCATCACCGCAAGGTCGGCGGCGAGCATCAGCGCGGGCATGTCGTCGCTGAACCCGAGCACCGTGTAGCGGTCGCGGCGGTCAGCCGGCAGAGTGTCCCGGAGCGCGGCGAAGCGGGCCTCGTGGGTAGGGCCGCAGATGTGGATGACCCGCGCCAGCCCGAGGAAATCGTCGAGGCGTGCCGCTATCGCGTCGTTGATGGAGGCCGCACCCTGTGTCGCGCCGGTCACCAGCAGCAGCCGCTCGTCATCGCCGAGCGCCAGCCGCCGCCGCGCCTCGGCGCGCCCGAGCGCCCGGAACTCGGGCCGCACCGGGTAGCCGAGCACCTGCCCCTTGCCCGCGGGCAGATGGCCGAGCGCGTCTTCGTTCGTCGTCGCGACCCGGCGCGCCATTCGCGCAGTGAAGCGCACGGCCCAGCCGGGCTGGACATCCGGGAGGTACACAATCAGCGGAATCCGCCGCAGCCGCGCCGCGATAGCGACCGGCACCGTGACGTACCCCCCAGTGGCGAGCACAGCCTTCGCGCCGGCCTGGCCCAGAATGCGCACCGCCTGCAGCGTGCCGGCCGCGATGCTCGCCACGCCGATAACGATTCCCAGCGGATTGCGGCCGCGGACGCCGCGGGCGCGCACGCTGCGGAACTCGATGCCGTGTTCGGGCGCGAGGCGCGATTCGGGGCCGTCGCGGAGTCCCACGTACGTCAGCTCGATCGGTGTGCCGCCGGTCGCGTTCAGGTCGCGGAAGGCCGCCGCCACGCTGAGCGCCGGGAACACGTGCCCGCCCGTGCCGCCGCCTGCGAGGACAATCGCCGTCATCGGTGGCCTCGCTTGCCCGCGGGCGGGCGCGCCCCGCGAACGCCGCGGCGCTGCGGCCCTGGCGGGTTCGCCGCGACGCGCTCGTGGGCCCGTCGCGGGGGCGGCCCCTCGTCGGGCTCGCGCCCGAATCGTGATATCGAGAGCAGGAGCCCGACAGCGGTCATCGTCGAGATGAGCGCCGATCCGCCGTAGCTCAGGAACGGCAGCGGCACGCCCGTCATCGGGATGGAGCGCGTGATGCCGCCGATGTTGAGCAGCGTCTGGAACGAGAGCCACGCCGTAATGCCCACGGCGAGGAGATAGCCGAACTCGTCGCGGGCCCGCGAAGCGATGAGCAGCGAGCGGTACACGAGGATGCCGAACAGCACCAGCACGCCGATCGCCCCGATGAAGCCGAGCTCCTCGCCGATGATCGCGAAGATGCCGTCGGTGTGAGCGCCCGGCACGTAGAAGAACTTCTGCCGCGATTCGCCCCATTCGACGCCCGTCACGCCCCCGCTGCCCAGCGCTATCAGCAGCTGCAGGATGTGGAACCCCGACCCCGACGCGTCGCTCTCCGGCGATATGAAGGCGTTGAACCGGTCGACGCGGTAATCGCCCATCGCGATCAGCAGGCCGCTGGCGAAGACGCCCGCCGCAATCAGCGCGGCGATGTGCCGCGGCGAAGCGCCGCCCACGAAGAACTGCGTCCCGGTAATGAGCAGCAGCACCAGCATCGTCCCCATATCGGGCTGCATCATCACGAGCGCCGCTATCGGCCCGACCACGACGATGAACGGCAGGACGCCGAGGCTCAGGCTCTCCACGTCGTCGCCCTTGGAGCTGAGCCAGTCGGCCACGTAGATGACGAGCGCCAGCTTCGCGAACTCGCTCGGCTGCAGCGGCGGCAGCGGCCCCAGCGATATCCAGCGCTGCGCCCCGTTGCTCTCGAAGCCGATGCCCGGGATGAGCGTGACGACGAGCAGCCCCATCGCCCCCAGGAGGAGGAGCAGGCTCACCATCCGCAGCCTGCGGTAGTTCGCTCGCATCGTGATGAACATCGCGCCCGCGCCCATCATGGCGAAGGCCGACTGCCGGAGCACGAAGTAGTACGGGTCGTCGAACTCGAGCGCGCCGAACGCGAAGCTCGCGCTGTACACGATGAGCACGCCGAACAGCGTCAGCAGGCCCACCACGATCATCACAGCGTAGTCGGCGCCCGCCGCCCGGACGCGCTCCCGTCCGATCTCCACCACCGCGGCTATGGCGACACCTCCGTGCCGGGCTGCGCCGCGAGCGCCGCGACCAGAGCCCGGAACTCCTCGCCCCGTCGCTCGAAGTTGTCGTACTCGTCGAAGCTCGTGCACGCGGGCGAAAGGAGGACGGCGTCGCCGGGCCGCGCCGCGCCCGCCGCCGCCTCGACCGCCGCCGCCAGGCTCCCGGCGACGACCGGCGTCGCGCCCGCGGCGCGAAGCGCTTCGGCCAGCAGCTCGCGCGCCTCGCCGAAGCAGATGACGGCGCGGCAGCGCGTCGCCGCTTCGTTCGCCATCGCCGTCAGCGGCAGATGCTTCTCGCGACCGCCCAGCAGCAGCACCAGGGGCTCGTCGAACGAGCGCAGCCCGGCGAGCGTGCGCTCCGGCGTCGTCGCGATGCTGTCGTTCACCCACGCCACGCCGCGGACCGTGGCGACGGCCTCCAGCCGGTGGGGCACGCCGCGGAAGCCGCGGACGGCGTCCGCCATCGCGCCCGCGCGGAGCCCGCAGGCGTCGGCGGTAGCGACGGCCGTGAGCACGTTCTCGATGTTGTGCGCGCCCCGCAGCGGGATGTCGCGTGCGGGCAGCACCGCCTCGTCGTCGCGGCCGCGCCGCAGCGTGACGACGCCCTCGCGCAGCCAGGCGCCGCCGGCGGGCGGCTCGCCCTTCGCCGTCGTGTAGCGCACCGTCGCCTGCGTGTCGCCCGCGAACGAGCGCGCCACTTCGTTGTCGTGGTTGAGGACGGCGATATCGCCGGGGCGCTGGTACGCGACGAGCCGCCGTTTCAGCCCGATGTAGTCGCTCCAGGAGTAGCGATCGAGGTGATTCGGCGTCACGTTCGTCACCGCGGCGACGCGCGGGCTCCGGTCGACCAGTTCGAGCTGCGTGTGGCTGACCTCGAGCACGACCCACGTGCTCTCGTCGATCTCCGCGAGGCGCGAGAGCAGCGGCGTGCCGATGTTGCCGCCCACCACGTGGCGCGCTCCCGCCGCCGCGAAGATGGCCCCGAGCAGCGCCGTCGTCGTCGTCTTGCCGCTGGAGCCGGTGACGCCCGCAATGGGGCCGCGGCAGCGCGTCAGAAACAGCCCCGTCAGCGAGCCGATGGGGCGGCCGAGCCGCCGCGCCTCGTCGATGAGGGGCAGGTCGAGCGGCACACCTTGCGATACGAGGACGGCATCGTGCGTGGCGGCGAGCGCCGGCGCGTGCCCTCCCAGCTCGTAGCGCACGGGCAGCCCTTCGAGCGCGGCGACCCCCCGCCGCAGCCGCTCCAGCGGCTGCGCGTCGTTCACGGTGACGACAGCGCCCTCGGCGACGGCGAAGCGCGCCATGTCGACGCCCTCGATCCCGAGGCCGATGATCAGCACCCGCTTGCCGCGCAGCTCGATGTCCATCAGTCCACCTGCAGCGCCAGCGCGATGCCCAGCATCGCGCCCGCAATCCCGATCAGCCAGAAGCGCATCACCACCTGTGTCTCGGCCCAGCCGATTTCCTCGAAGTGGTGGTGCAGCGGCGCCATCCGGAAGATGCGCCGCCCGCCCGATAGCCGGAAGTAGCCGATCTGCACGACGTCGGAGAGCGCTTCGAGCACGAAGACGATGCCGATGAGCGGCAGCAGCAGCCAGTGGCCCGTCATCAGCGCGACGGTGGCCAGCCCCGAACCGAGCGCGAGCGCGCCCGTATCGCCCATGAAGACGCGCGCCGGGTGGGCGTTGTACCAGAGGAAACCGAGCAGCGCGCCCACCATCGTGAAGCTGAACGTCACGAGATAGTCCTGCTCCTGGAGATACGCGATAATCCCGTACGCGCCGAACGCGATCGCCGCCGTCCCGCCGAGCAGCCCGTCGAGCCCGTCCGTAATCGCGACGGCGCTCGTCGTGGCCAGAACCACGACGACGACCACCGGCACGTACCACCAGCCGATATCGAACTGGCCCGCCCACGGGATGTTGACGTTGCTGATCTCCATCCCCTGCTTCAGCACGATCCCGTCGATCATCGCGCCCGCGCCGATAATGCCGAACTTGACCCGCCAGCTTAGCCCCCCCTGAGCGCGGCCCTCCAGCGTTCCCCGGTCGTCCCACAGGCCGATGAGCCCCGCGCCCGTAATCGTGGCGAGCGGCAGCAGAATCGACGTGCGATGCACAAGATTCGTGATCGGCGTGAGGATGAGGATCGTCGCGAAGAAGATGACGCCGCCCATCGTTGGGGTGCCCGCCTTCACGTTGTGCGAAGCGGGCCCCTCGGCCGAAATCGCCTTCCCCAGCTTGCGGGCGCGCAGCGCCGCCACGATCGGCCTGCCGATCGCGACGGAGATGGCGAACGCTATCGCCGCGACGACGAGCGAGTACGTCACGCATGCCTCGATTCGCCGTCTTCTCCGGCCCCGGCGAGTTCGGCGACCAGCGTCTCCAGCGCCATTCCGCGCGACCCCTTGAACAGCACGTGGTCGCCCTCGCGCAGCGTCTTCCGCAGATGCGCCGCGATCCCCTCCTTCGTCGCGAAGTGGCGCACGTCGGCCAGGCCCGCGCCGCGTGCGCCCGCGGCGATCGTGGCGGCGCGCTCTCCGACGGCGATGAGCGCGTCGGCGGTGCTGGCGGCGCGCTCTCCCACCTCGCGATGCCCCTGCTCCTCGTACGCGCCGAGCTCGAGCATGTCGCCGAGCACCGCGATCCGGCGCCCGCCGAGCTCGCCCAGCAGGTCGAGCGCCGCCAGCACCGAGGGCGGGCTGGCGTTGTACGTGTCGTCGAGAAGCGTGCTGCCGTTTGGGCCGGCGACGGTGACGAGCCGATAGGGGTGCACCTTGGCCAGCGCCGCGGCGATAGCGCCCAGCGGCATCTCGAACTCGATAGCCACGGCGGCCGCGGCGAGCGCGTTGTGCACACCTACGCGTCCCGGCACGGCGGTGCGGACGCTGGCGGCCTCGCCTGCGTGGCGCAGCGTGAAGCTCGCGCCGCCCAGCCCGTGGGTGACGACATCGCTGCCGCGCACGTCGCATCCGGCCGATTCGCCATACATCGCGACTCGCCCGCCGCAGGCGCGCGCCATCGCCGCCACCCGCCCGTCGTCGCCGTTGAGCACGGCGAGCCCTTCCGGCGGAAGCGCCCGCACCAGCTCGGCCTTCGCCTCGGCGATTGCCTCGATGCTGCCGAGCCGCTCCAGGTGGATCGGGCCGACATTGGTGACGACGCCGACGGTGGGCCGCGCTATCTCCGCCAGCAGCGCGATCTCGCCGAGGGCGTACATCCCCATCTCCAGCACGGCGATTTCGTGGCTGTCTTCGATGGCGAGCACCGCCAGCGGCAGCCCCACCTCGTTGTTCTGATTCGCTTCGTTGCGATGGACGGCGTAGCGGGTGGCGAGCACGGAGGCGATCATCTCCTTGCACGAAGTCTTGCCGACCGAGCCCGTGACGCCGACAACGCGGACATCGCGATGGGCGCGCCAGTCGGCGGCGAGCCACTGGAGCGCCCGTAAGCTGTCGTCGACCTCGAACACGGCCAGTCCATCCGGCGGCGCGCCCGTCACCCGTTCGGCGATGACGCCCGTCGCGCCGCGCCCGGCGGCGTCGGCGATGTAGTCGTGGCCGTCGACCCGCTCGCCGCGCAGCGCCACGAACAGATCGCCGGGGCTCGCCACGCGCGAATCGATGACGACCCGGCGAAAGCCGCCGGCGGCGCTGCCGGAGCGGGCGCGCAGCGCCGGCCCGAGCGCCCGCACGATGTCGCCTGTCTGCAGCAGGCTCATCGCTGCGCCTCCGTGGCGGCCACGAGCGCGCCTTCGGGCGGCACCTTGAGGTACTGCAGTATGCGGGGCGCGAGCCGCCCGAACACGGGCGCCGCCACCGTCGAGCCGAACTCGTCGTCGCGGGGGCCATCGATCTTCACGAGCATCACGAAGCGCGGGGCATCGGCTGGCACGACGCCCACGAACGAGGCGATGGTCGTACCGTCGTCGTAGCCGGTGATGGTCGAGATGTCGGCGGTGCCGGTCTTGCCGCCGGTGTCGTAGCCCGCGATCTGTGCCAGGTGGCCGGGGATGTCTTCGACGACGGCCCGCATCATCTCGCGCATCGTGCGCGACGCCTCTTCGGAGATGACCCGCCGCACGACCCTGGGCTGCGTCACCTCGTCGCGGCCCGCGCCCGTAATCTGCTGAACGACGTAGGGGCGCATGAGGTTGCCGCCGTTGACGATGGCGCTCACCGCCGTCACGATCTGTATCGGGGTGATGGCGATGCCCTGGCCGAAGCTGTTCGTGGCCAGGTCGACCTCGGCCCAGGTATCGCTGTCCGGTGTGCGGTAGCTGCCGGAGGCCTCGCCCGCCAGGCCGATGTTCGTCGGCCCGGCGAAGCCGAACGCCGCCACGTACTGGTAGAACGTGGTTGCGCCCAGCTGCTGCGCGACCCAGGCCGCTCCCGTGTTCAGGCTGTACTGCAGCACAGCCGTCATCGGTTGCGTGCCATAGGCCCGTTCGTCGAAGTTCTTGATCTCCCACTGGGAGAACTGCAGGATGCCCGCGTCGAAGTAGGTCGTGCCCGGCGACACGATCCCGGTGTCGATGCCCGCAGCCATCGTGATCAGCTTGAACACGGAGCCCGGCTCGTACAGGTCGGAGATCGAACGATTGCGGAACAGCTCGAGCTGCACCTCGCCGCCGGCATCGGGGCGCAGCAGATTGAACGACGGCCGCGTCGCCATCGCCAGAATAGCGCCGGTGTGCGGATCCATCACGATAACGTCGCCGCCGCTCGCCTCGTGCTTGGCTATCGTGCGATCCAGCTCCTCCTCCACGAGCCGCTGGATCGAGCGATCGATCGTCAGCACGAGGTTCGGCCCCGGCTCCGGAGGCGTGATCTCGCGCCGCCCGATGACGATGTCGTTGCCGAGGCTGTCGCGCTCGAACAGCGACGTGCCGGGCGTGCCCGCGAGCAGCTCGTCGAAATCGGCCTCGATGCCCGAAAGACCCACCGGGTCTTTGCCGATGAAGCCGATGAGCGCCGCCGCGAGGTTGCCCTCGGGGTAGATGCGGCGGTTCGCCGGCACAACCTTCACGCCCGGGATGATGGCGGCCTCGACCTCGTTCCCGGCCTCGTAATCCAGCGCCTTAATCAGCTGATGCTCGCCTGTGTCCGACGTGCCCACCGAACGGCGGATGCTCTCGGCGGGCACATGGAGGATCGCGGCGAGCCGCTGGGCCGCCTCGTTCGCCACGGTTTCGTCGCGCCACACCCGCCGATCGATGTACACATCGAAGGTGTCGATGCTGGTGGCAAGGGGGTGTCCGTTGCGGTCGAGGATGGCGCCGCGCGGCGAGTACACCTGGCGGTAGCCGATGTGCTCTTCTTGCGCCTGGGCGACGTAGCGGTCGTGGTCGATGATCTGGAGATAGAACAAACGAGCGGCTATGCCGCCCGTGGCGATGAGCAGACCGGCCGCCAGTATCCTCAGGCGCCACGTGTGGCGATTACTCGCGGCAAGGCTCATGGCCGTCTCCGCTCCGTTGCGTGCCGGTGTCGTTGCGCCGCGTGCCCCAGCCGAGCCGGCCCGCGACGTTCGCCGTGCTCCTCTAGGGGAGCACGGTCTCGAGCAGCCGTTCCCACCACGGCCGCGATCCGGCCGGTTCGCCAGCGCCCGCTGCCGGCACCAGATACGAGGGCGCCGATACAGCAGCCGGGCCGCTCACGCTGGTTTCGATGTAGATGGTCGTTTCCGGAACGACCATGCCGAGCCGCCGTGTCGCCTCGCGCTCGATCCGGTCGAGCGAACCGAGCCCGGCGAGGTCGGATTCGAGGCCGTGAACCCGGGCCTGCCAGTCGTCACGGGTGCGCTCCATGTCGCGAAGGTCGTAGCCGCGCGCCGTGGCGCCGCTGTTCTGCACGAGGGGCACGGTCGCCGCGATCATTACCACGACCGCGGCCGCAATCACGACCATCGCCGAATACCGCCGCGATGCCGGCGCGCCCTCTTCCGATGCAACAGGCTTGCCCCGAAAGAAGCCATCGAGCACGGCCATGGCGATCGTCCGTCCTTTGTTACGCTGCCAGCCGCTCGGCGGCGCGCAGCCGGGCGCTGCGGGCGCGCCGATTCGCCGCGATCTCGGCCTCGGTGGGCCGCAGGGCGCCCTTCGTCACGGGCCGGAGCCGCGGGGCATGGGCGCAGACGCACACGGGCGCCTCCGGCGGGCAGACGCAGTCGCGCGACTCCCGGGCGATGAACTGCTTCACAATCCTGTCTTCCAGCGAATGGAATGCGATGACGACAAGACGTGCGCCAAAGCCGAGCAGGTCGAGGGCCTGAGAGAGCGCGGCGTCGAGAGCATCGAGCTCGCCGTTCACCGCGATCCTCAGGGCCTGGAATGATCTCGTGGCGGGGTGAACTCTCCTGGGCCCCTGACCCACGACCTGCTCGATAACCTTGGCAAGCTTCCCGGCTGTCTGGATCGGCCGGGCCGCCACGATCTGGCGCGCGATGCGACGGGACTGTCGCTCCTCGCCATAGCGCCAGAGCACGGCGGCCAGGTCTTCCGCACTCCATTCGTTCACGATGTCGGCTGCTGTCAGCCGCTGGTCCGGCCCCATCCGCATGTCGAGCGGTGCGCCGGCGTGGGCGAAGGCGAAGCCGCGCTCCTCATCGGCAAGCTGCATCGACGACACACCGAGGTCGAGCAGGATGCCATCGACCGGCACGAAGCCCTCGCGCTCGCACACCGCCGCGAGATCGCGGAAGTTTGCGTTGACCAGCCGCACCCGCCCGCCGTACGGGGCGAGACGGACCGCCGCCAGCGCCAGCGCCGCCGGGTCGGCGTCGATGCCGAGCGCCGTGCCGTCCGGCGACGACGCCTCGAGGATCGCGCCGAGGTGGCCGCCCGCGCCGGCTGTGCCGTCGACGTAGCGGCCGCCGGGCCGCGGCGCAAGCGCCAGCAGCGCTTCCTCCAGCATGACGGGGACGTGCGCGAGCGGCGCGCCGGTGGTCATGGTCGTTCGTCCGGCGTTCTCGAGCATCTGCGCGTACCGGCGTCGGCGGCGCGCTGCTTCGACCGCCCAGAGCTGCCGCCGGCCAAATCTCGAGGATGGCTGCCGTTGCCGACGATGGCGACGGTGCTCTCGATCGCCGCCCGCTCGCCGCAGCGATGCCGGAATGAGGATGCGGCCCTGCTTGTCGATGTCGACCGGCGCCGCCTGGCTGTAAGAAGGCGCGGCGCAGCCTCCGATCGACCTCGCGGTTGCCCCGGCCGCTGAAGATGTCGTTCGCCCGTTTCTCGTGGCCCTCGGGGGTATACACTTCGAGGCATGGGTCGGGGCCTTTCGTGATAATCACGCTCGAACCGAACATGCCGCGATAGCGGCTCGGAATCGCGACCCGGCCCTTGTCATCGACCGTATGCTCGGAGGTACTGAGAAAAGACAATCGTCGTCACCCGATCGGACAGTTCTGGTGGGCTCGGGCATCACCGGCTCCCCACTTCGCACCACATTGCCCCACATCATAGCACCGCGGGGTCGTTTGTCAACGGGGAACCGCGGAACACGCGGCCGCTAACCCGAAGCGGCGCCACGGCAATGGCAAGGAGACGCGCTCCATGAGGGCCGGCATTCTCACAGTCAGCGACAAGGGCTCGCGCGGCGAACGCGAGGATACGAGCGGCGCGGCGATTCGCGAGCTGCTGACGCCGCTCGGGTTCGACGGCTTCCTCTACCAGATCGTTCCCGACGAGCGCGATCTTATCGCCGCACAGCTCCGCGCCTGGGCCGATGACGACCGGCTCGAGCTCGTCGTCACCACGGGCGGCACCGGCCTCGCGTCGCGCGATGTCACCCCGGAGGCGACCCGCGACGTCATCGATGCCGAAGTCCCGGGGATGGCGGAGGCGATGCGCGCCGAAGGGCTGCGCCACACCCCGATGGCGATGCTCACCCGCGCCGTCTGCGGGTTGCGCGGCCGCACGCTCATCGTCAACCTGCCCGGCAGCGAGCGCGGCGTCCGCCAGAACCTGACCGTGCTGCTGCCGGTGCTGCCGCACGCGATCGACACGGCGCAGGATCGCGCCGGCGATCACCGCGCCTCGGGCGGCGGCATCGAGCGCGGCTGATCGCCGTGGGCGGGGAAGTTGACGGCGCCGTGAGGGGCTCGTATACTGCGCGGGCGTTATGCTGACGGCAGCATAACGGCCGGGCGGCAGTCGCCTGGCCGCGAGAGGGACGCAGAAGGAGCGCGCACATGGTGGTAACGGCTGACCGGCCAGCGACAGCTCGCCGGTTCAAGATGCTTGTCGGTGGTGACTGGGTGGAAGCGGGCGATGGCGCCACGTTCACACGAACGAATCCGGCCGATGGCACGATCGTTGGCGAGTACGCCAACGGTGATGTGGCCGACCTCAATCGAGCGGTCGCGGCGGCGAGGGCAGCGTTTGAGGTCGGCTGGCGCAAGTCGACCGCCACGCAGCGTCACGACATCCTCCGGGGCACGGCACAGCGGCTCCGCGACGAGGCGCCGGCGATTGCGGCCCTGATGACGGCCGAAGTCGGCAAGCCGCTCATGATGTCGATGGGCGAGGTCATGGGCGCGGCGGAAACGTTCGACTACTACGCGGCGCTCGCCCTCACGCATCGCGGCGGCAACGCCATCTCCGAGCAGACGCCGGACGCGATCGGCCTCGTGTTGCGGGAGCCGGTCGGCGTCGTGGGCATGATCACACCGTGGAACTTCCCGCTCATCTTGGTGTCGTGGAAGATCGGCCCCGCCATCGCCGCGGGCTGCACCGCTGTCGTGAAGCCGTCGCACTACACCCCCGGCACGACCCTCGAACTGGGGCGCATCCTTCTCGAGTCGGGCCTTCCGCCCGGCGTGGTGAACATCGTGACGAGCGACAAGGAGAACGGCGCCGTCGTGGGTGGCGCGCTCGCCGCGCACATGGATGTCGACAAGGTCGCGTTCACAGGGTCGGTCGCGACCGGCCAGAGCGTCATGCGAGCGGCCGCGTCCAACATCAAGAAGATCACGCTGGAGCTGGGCGGCAAGTCGCCCAACATCGTGTTCGAGGACGCCAATCTCGACCAGGCGGTGGCGGGCGCCTTCATGGGGATTTACCTCAACTCGGGGCAGGTCTGCCAGGCCGGCTCGCGGCTGCTCCTGCAGCGCTCGATCCGCGACCAGTTCCTCGAGAAGCTGGTCGCGTTCAGCGGGCAGATGAAGATGGGCGACCCGATGGCCCCCGATACCCTCATGGGCCCCGTCATCAACGAGGTTCAGCTGAGCAAGGTGATGGGCTACATCGATGCCGGTCGCGCCGAAGGCGCGCGAGTGCTGTGCGGCGGCGGCCGGCCCGAGGGCGAGGTCTTCGCGCAGGGGCTGTACGTGGAGCCCACCATCTTCGTCGACGTTACCAACGACATGCGGATCGCGCGGGAGGAGATCTTCGGCCCGGTGCTCTCCGTCATCACCTTCGACGACGCGGAGGACGCCATCCGGATCGCGAACGACACCGCCTATGGCCTGGCGGCGGCGGTCTGGACGCAGAATGTGACGACCGCCCTCCGGGTGGCCAAGGAGCTCCGGGCCGGGAACGTGTGGGTGAACGCGTACCACAGCGCCGGCATCTCCGGGATGCCGTACGGCGGGTACCGGCAGAGCGGCATCGGCCGCGAACTTGGCCCGGAGGGGCTGTCCGAATACCTGGAGACGAAGAGTCTGCAGATCAAGCTGTGAATCGAGCTGATGCTCGCCACGGATCGCAGGAAGAGCCCGGGACGCAAAGTCCCGGGCTCTTCCACATCCGGGCGCTCGCACACGCTCCCGGTGGTATCCTTACAGCCGCGAGATGGGGGGCCGGCACGTGCGTATCGACATCCTGACGCTGTTCCCCGCCATGTTCGACGGGCCGCTCGGCGAGAGCATCATCGCCCGGGCGCGGACGCGCGGCCTCGTCCGGATCGAGACGCACGACATCCGCGCCTTCACCACAGACAAACACCGGATGGTCGATGACGCCCCCTACGGCGGCGGCGCCGGCATGGTGATGAAGCCGGAGCCCGTGTTCGCCGCCGTCGAGTCCGTGCGCGCCGCCGCGGAGCCGCGAGGCCGCTGCCGTGCTGCTCAGCCCGCAGGGGCGGCGGCTCGACCAGCGTGGAGTGGAGGAGCTGGCGAGCGAGGAGCGGCTGCTCCTCGTCTGCGGGCACTACGAGGGCTTCGACGAGCGCATCCGCGCCGCCCTTGCCGACGACGAGATCAGCATCGGCGACTACGTGCTGTCGGGCGGCGAGGCCGCGGCGTGGGTCGTCATCGATGCCGTGGTCCGGCTCCTGCCGGGGGTGCTCGGCTCCGGGGAGTCGCTGGTCGACGAGTCGTTCTCCGGGGGGCTCCTCGAGTATCCGCAGTACACGCGGCCGCCCGAATTCCACGGGCTCGCGGTGCCCGATGTGCTGCTCTCGGGCAATCACGGCGAGATCGCGAAATGGCGCCGCCGCCAGCGCGTCATCCGCACGGCGCTCCGCCGCCCGGACCTCCTCGAGGGCGCGGGCCTCACGCCCGGGGAGCGGCGTCTGGCCAGCGAGATCATCGCCGGCGGCCCACCCCCCGAAAGCTGATCGCGGGCCGCTTGCCGCCGTACACGGAACCGTGTACACTGCCGCCATGAGCGAAGAACGCCAGCCACCATGGAATGGGCAGCAGGTGAAGGCCCTTCGCCAGCACCTGGGGCTGTCGCAGCAGGAGATGGCGCGCGAGCTCGGCGTCCGCCAGCAGACCGTGAGCGAGTGGGAGACATCGGCGTATCTGCCGCGCGGCGCGTCGGCGAGGCTGCTCTCGCTCGTGGCGGAGAAGGCCGAGTTCCGCTACGAGCCGTCGCCCGCCGACCCGCGCCGGGTGCCCCGCGAGGGCGAGAGCCCGCCGCCAGCAGGAGCGCCGCCGTGGCAGCGCTGACGGTGCGCGAGGGGCGGGGAAGCTACGCTGCCACGCCGCCAGCAGGGGCGCCGTCCGTCGCGGCGCCGACGGTGCGCGAGGGGCGCGAACGCTACGCCGCAGCGCCGCCAGCAGGGGCGCCGCCCGTGGCAGCGCTGAGCGGTGCGCGAGGGGCGCGAACGCTACGTCGCAACGCCGCTGCCCGCGGAGTCCGAGATCGCGGCGCTGTGGGAGGAGCAGCGGCTGCCGCCCGAGGCGCTCGTCCTCGCCGATGGCTCGCCGATCCGGGTGGTCTATCGCGGGCGGCGCAACCGGGGGCCCGGCCCCGACTTTCTCGAGGCGGCGATCGTCTTCCCCGGCGAGGAGCTGCGCTACGGCGACGTCGAGATCCATGTGCGCGAGGGCGACTGGTGCGCCCACGGGCATCATCGCGACCCGGCGTACGAGGGCGTCGTCCTCCACGTCGTCTACGACCCGGCGCCCCACGCCGTGCAGCCCGCTGTGCTCCCCGTCCTGGCGCTCGGCGCGTGGGTGCGGCGTCGCGCCGGCTCGCTGGCCGCCCTCATGGGCGGCGAGCTGCTCGCGCCCGAGCCCTGGCGGGAGCCCTGTCACGACGCGCGGCGGCGGCTCGGCGATGACGCGCTCGGCGCGACGCTTCGCCGCCTTGCGCTCCGCCGCCTCCACGAGCGCGCCGCGATGGTCGCGTCGGACGAGGCGCTGGCGGCGGAGCCCTTCTCCCCGGCGGCCCGGCGGCAGCTGCTGCACCGGCTGCTGTTCGAGGCGCTCGGCTATCCCCGCAACGATGCCGCCTTCGCCCGGCTCGCGGCGGTCGCGCCCGTGGGAGGAGCTGGCGGCGGCGATGGGCCCGGCGCCGCCGGGGCAGCGAGCCCAGGTGGCGGAAGCGATCCTGTTCGCGCGTTCCGGTCTGCTGGCGGCGGAGGGCGCCGTGCCGGACGCGGCGCGGCCCTCGCTGTGGAGACGGGCCGCCGATTTGGGCGAACGCCCGCGGATGGCGGCGAGCGCCTGGCGCCGGTGGGGCGTCCGCCCGGGCAACCGGCCGGAGCGCCGGATTGCGGCGGCCGCCGTGCTCGCGGCGCGTTTCGCGGAGCAGGGCCCCGTCGTCGCGCTCACGGACGCCGCGCGCGATTCCACGGGGGCGCTGCTCGCCGCACTGACGGCCGGGCCCACGCCCGCCTGGGGGCGGGCCTCGCTTGCGGGACGCGGTCGCGCCATCGAGCTGGCCACGAACGCGGTCGCGCCACTGCTGCTGGCGATCGGCAACCTCTGCAACGACGCGGATCTGAGGTCGCTCGCGATCCGCCGCTATCTCGAGCTGCCGAAGCCCGGCCCCTACGGCCGGACGGCGATGCTGGAAGGGGCGCTCGCCGCGGATGGTCCCGCGCCGGTGAGTTCGGCCGCCGGGCAGCAGGCGCTGCTCTACCTTGCAGGAGCACTACTGCAGCCGCGGCCGCTGTGGCCGCTGCCCCGTCTCCTGGGCCGAGTAGGTGGCCGCCGCCCCCGCCGTTACGCCGGGAACGACGGCAGACGCCGGATCGACGTCGAGGTGGAGCCGGACGCCCGGTCCCGCGGCGGGGGCGAATGCGGCGGACGCGGCCACCATTGCGCCGTTGTCGGTGCAGAGCGCGATCGGCGGGACGCGCACCGGTATCGGCGAGCGTGTCCGCAGCGCCGCCCGCAACGGGCCGTTGGCGGCGACCCCGCCCGCGAGCAGCACTTCGCGGGCATCGAAACGCCGCGCGGCCTCGATCGTGCGACCGGCCAGCACATCGACAACCGCCGCCTGGAACGCGGCGGCGACCCGGGCGGGCGCGAGATCGGGGCGTTCCCGCACGAGCCGCTGTGCCGCCGTCTTCACGCCGCTGAAGCTGAAGTCGAGACCGTGCGGGTCTTCCGGCGGGTGCCCGCGAGGGAGCCGTATCTCCCGCTCGTCGATGCCCTCGGCGGCGCGTTCGATCGCGGGGCCGCCGGGGAAGCCGAGCCCGATGAGCCGCGCCACCTTGTCGAACGCCTCGCCCGCCGCGTCGTCGCGGGTGCGGCCCAGACGCCGGAACGCGCCGTGATCCGTCATCAGGACGAGGTCGGTGTGGCCGCCGGACACGACGAGGGCGACCGCGGGCAGGCGGGGCTCCTCCGCGTCGATCCAGTTGGCGTAGATGTGCGCTTCGAGATGATTGACCCCGATGAGCGGCAGGTCGCGCGCGCAGGCGAGCGCCTTCGCCGTGGCGACGCCGACGAGCAGCGATCCGGCCAGCCCCGGCCCCATCGTCACGGCGATCGCGTCGATCGCGTCCCAGCCGCCCGCGGCATCGAGGGCGCGGCGCACCACCGGCAGCATCGCCGTGACGTGCTGGCGCGAGGCGAGCTCCGGCACGACGCCGCCGTACCGCGCGTGCAGCTCGGCCTGGGTCGCGACGATGTTCGCGACGAGGCGGCGTCCGTCATCGACGACCCCGATCGCGGTCTCGTCGCACGATGTCTCGATCCCCAGAATGCGCATGTGCGGGTGCCGCTGCCCTAGCGGCCGAACGGATTTCGCTGCGAGGGCGTCGCCCCGACGAGCGTGCGGCGGAGGGTGCGGGTGCGGCAGCCGCCGTCGCCGGGACAGCCGCCAGCAGCAGCACCGAGAAGTTCTCCTGCGCCTTGGCTGTCAGGTAGAGCTCGGGCAGCGCGTCCTCCGGCGACAGCGCCATCAGCGTCGCGATCTGGTCTTCGGGGGCGAGGCTGGCGAGCGTCGAGCGCGCGAGCAGCAGCGCGTCGCCCGGCTCCAGCGTGTAGTGCGTCAGTGATGGGCGCAGCGCTTCCGCGACACCGATCGGGATGCTGCGCGGCGGGCCCCGGCGAGATGCGCTCGAAGCCGCCGGCGCCGAGATAGTAGGCGACTGCCGGCCCGCACTGCGCGAGGTAGACATCGCTGCCCAGCACGACGGCGGCGCTGCATCCGGCCGACGACCGGGCGACGCTGCCGCCCTGCTGCAGATTCCAGCGGAACAGCGATTCGTGCGCGCCTCGCAGCGCCCGCAGCAGATTGCCCGTCAGCGACACTTCCTGCCGCGCGAAGAGCTGGCCGATGGCCTGCACCATCTGGCCCACCATCCCCTCGCTCTCCGGCGCGGCCGGCTCGGCGACGATGTAGAGCGCCGGAATCTCGCCGTTCGAGGGACGGCCTTCGAAGGTCGCGACATTCGCGCCCTCTTCACGCACGTCGCCGTCGATGATGTTGAACTGTCCCGTCCACACCCGGATCGGATGACGCTCGTTCATGCGGATCGCCCTCCTGCCGCCGCCATTATGCCATCACCCGCCGGGCTGCGGCACGCCCGTATCCGAAATCGCGCCGCCGACAAGCGTGAGCCCGTCGAAAAACACGCCCTGCGTCACCACGTCCCAGTGGAGATGGGGGCCGGTCGATGCGCCGGTGCTCCCCACTTCCCCGATCTGGTCGCCCGCCTTCACCGCCTGCCCCACCGTCACGAGCGCCTCCAGCAGATGCCCGTAGCCCGTGTACACCCCGAGGCCGTGGTCGACGATGACGTACGTGCCCCGCACGGGCACGCTCGCCACCACGACCACGATGCCGCTCGCCGCGGCCACCACCGGCGCACCCTCCTCCGCGCCGATATCGACGCCACGATGGTGCACGCGGGCGGCCGCCGGCGCGTCGTTGTAGATGCGGGCCGAGCCGAAGGCCGTCGTGATCTCGCCCTCGAGCGGCATCCGGAACGCGGTGCGGTCGCCGGTGGTCGCCGCGCCGAAGACGCGGAGCGTGCGCTGCAGCAGCCGCTCTTCCGCCGCGACGCTCTCGGGCGCGAGCAGCGCCGCGACATCCGGGGCGAGGTCGACGCGGTCGAGCGGGAAGTCGTGCGGCGCGATCTCGATCGGGGCAGCGACGCGGCGGACGGCGCCCGCCGTGTCGACAAACTCCGCCGACACCGTTGCCGTGCCCGGTGGCTCCTCGATCCCGACACCGACCGCCGCCCAGAGGGTGCCATCGATGTCGCGGCCCATCCGGTAGGTGTGCGTGCCGATGCGGAGCGTCCCCTCCTCCGGCAGCTCCGCCCCCGAGAGGCGCGCCGCGAATGCGCCGCCCTGGCGCACCGACGTGGCGTTGAGCGTCAGCACCGGCTCGGGCCTCGGCGTCGCCGAAGCCGATGCGGGCACGACCCGCAGCCTGGTGGGCTCGTCGCCGCCGCACGCCGACGCGAGTGCGCCGAGCATCAGCAACGCGAGCCACAGGCCGAGGCCCGCACTCCGGGGCGCCGCACGCTTGCAGAGAATGGTCCGCACGGCTCTATTCTAGAGGCGGCCCGGGGCCGAAGATAGCCTTGACGGGCCGCCCGCCGGGTCGCTACACTCCACGAATAGTGAACACGACGCGGCAGCAAGCGTGCGGGGCACATCGGCCGAAGAGCGGCGCGAGTGCCAATCCGCGAACGGAACAAGAGGGGCGAGGCCATCACGGCGTCGCCCTTTATCGTAGGCGGGCCTCAGTGCGGAGGGATGTCATGAACTCGAGCCTCATCGGCAAGATCGAGAAGGCGAAGCGCTATGCCACGAGCGAGCGCCACCGCATCCGGTTCGAGGAGCTGCGTGTCAGCTTCGATGGCGAGAACGGCGGCCATGAAGTGACGCTGCACGGCGGCGCCGCGTGGCACTGCGACTGCGAGTTCTTCGCGGGGTGGCACGTCTGCAGCCACACGATGGCGATGGAGCGCATTCTCGACGAGATGCTCGCTCCCGAGGCCCGCTCCGCCGAGCTCGCGGCCGACGCGGCGAGCCTCGCCACGTAACGGGGGACGCCTGTTTCGCTGACTGACACAGAAGGGGTTCTCCGTGTGGAGAACCCCTTCTCGATTGCTATGCTCCAGAGCCTGCGCTAGCCGCCCGCCAACGCCACGATGAGCTCGACGTGATCGCCGTCGCTGATGGGGGACTGGTTCGAGTTGGCCATCTCCCCATTGATCACCGCGGCGATGACATCGGCCTCTTCGCCGAAGAACCCCTCGCGGTTGATGATGTCGACCACGCGCATCCCCGGCTCCCATGGGATTTCGAGCGATGTCTGGCCCGAAACGGAGCGCTTCGCCAGCGTGGGAAACACCTTTACCTGAAGCACACGTCTCCTCGTGCCGCTATGCGTGCAGCGCTTCCGCGACATCCTTCAGGCCGACCTGCTCGAGCTTGGCCCGGCTCGGGCGGCCCGTCTTGGCGTCCCAGTCGCATGCCTTCAGGTAGTCGTTCGCGAGCGTGTCCATGTCGACGGTGACGCCCGCGTGCGGTCCTGCCTCGAGCGCCGGCGTCCCGAGCATGCGGCCCGGCACTTCGCGCTGCGGCGGGTAATTGCCGTGCTTCACCGAGAACGCCATGCGCAGGTTGCTGATGCGCTCGCCGGTTACCATCAGCTCTTCCCACGACGTGTCCCAATCGGTGACGAGGTTGATCCAGCTCGGAATCTGGCCCGCTTCGGCGGCCGCCATCACGAACATGCAGAGCCCGCTGGCGTTGACGACGTGCATGTACTCCGACATGCCCTTGTGGGTGGGGCCGCGGCCGGCGTAGGTCGTCTTGTCGCCCGCGAAGGTCGGGATGACGGCGACGCCGCGCGGTCCGCCCGCCTCGCCGCCGCCCTCGGTGCCCTGCGTGTGGCGGGCGGGCGTCGGGTCGATCTTGTAGGTGGTGGCATAGCCGGGGTTCAGCTTCGGGTCGTGCATCGGCAGCTCCTCGCCGTCGATGTGCATGGCGAACTTCTCCGAGCCCTTGCCGATGCGCTTGGCCGCCTGCTGGACGCCGTCGGCGAGGATGTCGCCGATGCCCTTGCGCTGCCCCATGAGGTGGATGAGCTCGATGATGGCGTCGGGGTCGCCCCAGCGCAGCTCGAGCCCGCCGGTGTCTTCCTTCGTGAGGATGCCGGCCTCGTAGCACTCGATGGCGAACGTGGCGGTGCCGCCGGCCGCGATCGTGTCGAAGCCGTAATCGTTGCACAGGTGGTTCGCCATGATCAGCGCGTCAACGTCGTTCATCAGCGCCATCGTGCCGAACGATGTCATGGTCTCGTACTCGGGACGGTGGGTGTGGTTCGGGTAGTTGTACTTCGGGTTCTCCGAGGGCTTCGACTCGCCGCCGCAGGCCATCGGGCAGTGCCAGCAGGCGTAGCGCTTCTGCATGCGCGAGTTCACGTTGTCGCCAGTCAGCGCCATGGCCTGCTGGAAGTCGACCACGCCGACGCCGCCCCAGTTCTTCACCGGAGCGTCGCCGCTCATCGCCGACATGGGCGTGATGCCCGTGGTGCCGTAGGTGCGGAAAAAGTCGGCGAGCGGCTTCAGCATGCCGTCGAGGCCGCTGCGCAGCCCCTGCCGGACCTCCTTGTCGTCGCCGAGGATGACCTGCCGGCCGGCCTTGACCACGACCGCCTTCAGCATCTTCGAGCCCATGACCGCGCCCAGCCCCGAACGCGCCGCCAGCCGGCCGCGCTCGTTGGTGATGCCCGTCATCAGCGAAAGCTTCTCGGCCGCCGGGCCGATGAGCGCGATGCTCGACTTCTTGCCGAACTCCTCCTTGAGCTTGTCCTCGCACTCGATGGCGAGCATGCCCCAGAGGTGGCTCGCGTCGCGAAGCTCGACCTTGTCGTCCTCGATGTACAGGTACACCGGCTTGCTCGACTTGCCGGTGAACATCACGCCGTCCCAGCCCGCGGCCTTGAGGTACGGACCCCAGTCGCCGCCGCAGTTCGCGTCGCCCCAGCCGCCGTTGCGCGGCGACTTCGCGACAGCCTGGAAGCGCGAGCCGAAGAGCGGCGTGCCCGTCAGCAGCCCCGGAAACAGCCCGAGGATGTTGTCCGGGCCCAGCGGATCGGCGCCCGCCGGGATGCGGTCGAACAGCAGCCTCGCGCCGATGCCGTAGCCGCCCAGGTAGGTGCGGTAAAACGCGTCGTCGTAGTGCTCAGGCGTAATCTCGCCGGTCGTGAGGTTAATGCTCAGAAGTTTGCCATTGAAGGCTTTCTCGCTCATGCTCGGGCCCCCTTCATTAAGTAGCCGGATCGCGCGCATATCTTACACGAAACGAGCGGCTCCGCAATAGTTGCCCTATATCATCCGCGATACGGCCACGCGCAGAGCCTCGATCGCCGCCCGCTCGTGACCGAGCGCCGTCTCCACGTACCGTGCCCCCAGCTCCCGCGCTCGCGGGTTGTCGATGTCGCCGCCGTGCGGGTAGGGGAACATCGACGACATCCGCGAGAACGCGAGCACTTCGTCGCGATACGCCGCCGCCGCCGCGAGGAGCGCGTCGCGCGCCGCCGCGTGCCCGCCCGCGATCGCCTCGAGGAACTGCGCCGCTTCGTGCCGCGCCGCCAGCGTCGCCTGCACCGTGGAGGCGTTGCCCCGGCGGCTGATGGCGGCGCCGGGCGTGAGCAGCGTGTCGCGCCACAGCCCGTACGCCGCGAGACCGCAGGCCAGCTCATCGCCGGCGGCGGGCGCTTCCGCCTCGGCGAGGGCGAACCGCAGCGCCGCCAGCTCGGCGCGCCGCGGCTCGAACTTGCGCTTGCGCTCGATGAACACCACGGGCGCGGGCGTCGTCGCGCCGGGCGGCGGGCCACAGCGCCAGCGGCAGCACCGCGCCGTGCTGCTCCGTCGTCAGGCCCGACACGACGAAGTGCTGACGGCCCGTCGCCGTAGCCGCGCACCAGCCCGAACTCCGGCAGATGCAGCCCGAACACGATCACCGGCCGCTTGCTGTCGATCGACTTGCGGATGCGCTCGAAGGCCGCCGCTCTGGCCGCGTCATCGCCGGGCGTCACTTCGAGCAGCTCCGTCGCCAGCGCCCAGCGCCGCGTAGTGCGCGAGCGCCCGCCGGTAGCTCGCGCCGGTCGGCGCGCCCGTGCGCGGCGGCCCTTCGGCGCTGCCGGCGAACGCCAGCTGAAACGCATGCCCGCTCACCCCCGTCAGGTATGGCGGAGGCGGGAGCTTGGCGCCCAGCGCCGCGAGCGCGCCCATCAGCGCCCCCACGGGCGAGAGCCAATGCGCTGCGTACGCGACGCCCTTCAGTTCCTTGCGAGCCATACCCGTGCAGTATAGCGACGGCGCTCCCGATGCCGCCGGCGGCTCTGCTATACTCGCTGCACCTTCGCCCACCTTCGATGATGCTCCCCGCCGAAAGGACGCCGCGCAGTGACAGACAGCCCCGAGATCGGCACGCTCACCAACGGCGTCCGTGTCGTCACCACGCCGATGCCTGGCGCCCAGTCCGTCAGCGTCTCCGTGTTCGTCGGCGCGGGCAGCCGCTCCGAGGAGCCGCACTACAACGGGCTGTTCCACTATCTCGAGCACATGCTGTTCAAGGGCACGGAGTCGCGCCCCGACCCCATCGACATCGGCCAGACGATCGAGGGCGTCGGCGGCGTGCTCAACGCCTTCACATCGAAAGAGATGACCTGCTACTGGAATCGGGTGCCGTACGACCGCCTCGACCTCGCGGTCGAAGTGCTCGCCGACATGATGACGCACTCGCTGCTCGCCCAGGCCGAGATCGACCGCGAGCGCGGCGTTGTCCAGCAGGAGATCCGGCGTGGCCACGACCAGCCCGGGCAGTGGACGGGCGAGCTCCTCGCGCGCGCCGTCTACGGCGAATCGCCGATGGGCCGCAGCATCGCGGGCACGGTCGAGAGCGTCGAGAACGTCAATCGCGCCGCCTTCCTCGCGCACATGGAGCGCTGGTACGTGCCGCAGAGCATCGTGCTCAGCGTCGCGGGCAACGCCGTGCACGAGCACGTGATGTCGCTGGCGCAGCGTCACTTCGAGTCCATCCCCGCCCGGCCCGCCTCCGAGGTGACGGCCGCACCGGCGTTCTCGGGGCGGCAGGTGCTCACCGACTGGCGCGAGATCGAGCAGGCGAATCTGGCGCTCGCCTTCCCCGCCTTCGCCCGCTCCGACCCCGACCGCTATCCGCTGCTGGTGCTGAACACCGTGCTTGGGCGCGGCATGAGCAGCCGCCTCTTCCGCGAAGTGCGCGAGCGGCGCGGACTCGCCTACAGCGTTGGCTCCGGCGTATCGCGGCAGCACGACACGGGGCTGTTCTCGATCAGCGCCGGCGTCAGCCCCGAGAAGGCCGTCGAGGCGACGCAGGTCATCCTCGACGAGTGCTACAAGATGGCCGACGAGCTTGTCGGCGAAGAAGAGATGACGAAGGCGCGCGACTTCGCGATCGGCAACTTCCGGCTCGGCCTCGAGACATCGATGGCGCTCGGCCAGCGCGCCGGCGAGCTGCTGCTCGTCGACGGCGAGATCGAGCCGATCGAGACGGTCGTGGCGCGCATCGCCGCCGTCACCGCCGACGATGTCCGCCGGGCAGGGCGGCGCGTCTTCAACCCCGGCGCCATCGCCATGTCCGCCGTCGGCAAGGTGAACGACGCCGATCTCGAATCGGCGATCGCGGGCCGCGCCGCGGTCTAGCGGCGGATCGGCAAGGGAGCGCGCGCGTGCCCGAAGCAGTGGTCAACGGCATCAGCATCCACTACGAGGAGCACGGCGCCGGCGAGCCGCTCATCCTCGCGCACGGCCACAGCACCTCGCTCGAGATGTGGGAGCACCAGGTCGAGCCCTTCTCGGCGAAGTACAGGCTCGTCATCTACGACATGCGCGGCCACGGCAGGAGTGAGGCCCCCGAAGACCTCGCCTCGTACACCATGGATGTCTACGCCCAGGACCAGGCCGCGCTCATGGACCACCTCGGCATCGACAAGGCCTACGTCGGCGGGCTCTCCATGGGCGGGATGGTCGCGCTCCAGTTCGCCCTCACGTACCCGGAGCGCGTCGCGGCCCTCATCCTCAGCGATACCTCCGCCGAGAACCCGCCCGGCATGTCGGGCGACCGCGCCGAGCAGCTGTGGGAAGTCGCCCAGAAGTTCATGGCGGAGCGCGGACGCGAAGCGTTCACGCAGCGGCTCATGGAGAACTTCAAGGCCATGCCCGGCATCGACATCACGCCCGAGATGCAGGAGCGCTTCACCGAGCGGCTCGCGACGGCCCCGCTCCACGGCCACATGGGCTCGGCGCGCGCCGTCCGCTCACGGCCATCGCTGGTGCCGCGCCTCCACGAGCTGAAGATGCCCACACTCATCATCGTCGGCGACCGCGACCCGCTCGTCCCAGCCGCGGCGGCGATGCGCACGGGCGTGCCGCACGCCCGCACGGTGCTTGTCGCCGAGTGCGGTCACGGCACGGCGATCGCGAAGCCGCGGCAGTACAACGACGCCGTGCTCGATTTCCTCGGGGCGGTGGAGCGCGGCGAGGACGTCGCCGGGCTGTTCCTCGCCGGCGAGCCCACTTAGCCGGCGCCCGGTGTCCGCTCGGCCCCGGCGATGATGCGGGCGAGGTTGCGCACGATGTAGCGCGCCGTTCGCGCCGCCAGCGCCGCCTCGGCCGCCGTCACGAGCCCCGCCGACGAGCGCCGCGGCGAGCTCATCCTCGTCGTCGATGTGCGCGATGCCGCCGGGGCCGGCCCACACATCGAGGTAGAGGTCGCGATACGCGACGCCATCGCGGCGCAGCCGCACGCTATCGACCACATCGAACCGATCGAGAATGTGCTCGCCCCCGCGGCCGTACATCCGGTACAGCAGATAGTGCCGCCCGCGCCAGTACCACGCCCGCGTGAAGCCGCCGCGCGGCAGAGCGAACCCTTGCCACGAAAAGTCGCTCCGAAACTCGTATCGCGCCATCGCGACGCTGCCCCGATACGCCAGCAGCGAGCACGGGAACGCCTCCTCCCGGCCGTCCGGGCGGCGCTTCACTTCGACAAACGGCGAACCGGGCACAACCATTGCCGCATTGTCGGCTTCCGGCGGCCCGCCGTACAATAGCGCCACCGTCAGCGGAGCCCCAGCCCGATTCCGAACGCCGCTGCTGCAAAGGAGCCCCATGGCCGAAGCGTCCGCACCCAAGCGCGCCCTCATCGTCACCGCCCACCCCGACGACGCCGAGTTCGGCGCGGCCGGCACCGTCGCCAAATGGAGCCGCGAAGGGTGGGAGTTCTACTACCTCCTCTGCACCAACGGCTCCAAGGGCACCGACGACCCCAATCTGCCGCCCGAGAAGCTCGTGCCGATGCGCGAGCGCGAGCAGCGCGCCGCCGCCGCCGCCGCGGGCGGCAAAGACGTGTACTTCCTCGGCTACGAGGATGGCGAGCTCGTCTACACGCGCGAGCTGCTCGGGCGTGTCGTGCGCGTCATCCGCGAAGTGCGTCCGGACGCCGTGTTCACGCACAACCCGGAGACGCTGATCATGCGCTTCGGCGATGAGCCCCACTTCGGCGCCGTCAACCACTCCGACCATCGCTGCGCCGGGCTGGTGGCGGTCGACGCCGTGTATCCGGCGGCGCGCGACGCGCTCAACTTTCCCGAGCAGATGCGCGAAGGGCTGCAGCCGCACAAGGTCAGCGAGATCTACCTCTTCGGCACGAATCGCAACGACAGCGACTTCGCGGTCGACATAACTGATACGCTCGACCGCAAGATCGCGGCCCTCCAGGCGCACGAGAGCCAGATGCCCGAGGGCGAGGAGTTCTTCGATCGGATGAAGACCTTCTGGCGCGACGAAGACGGCCGCTACCTCGAACGCTTCCGCAAGGTGGTCCTGCCCGGCTGAAGGGGGCCAACTGCGCCTCCGCTCTGAAGGAGCCTCATGATTGCGTTCTGCCCCGCGTGCGGGCTGCCGATCGAGCCGCGCGAAGCCTTCGGGCGGCTGCGCCCCGTCTGCGCGGGCTGCGGCTACGTCCACTTCGATGACCCGAAGGTCGCGACGGGCGTTGTCGCCGAGCGCGACGGCCGCATCCTGCTGACGAAGCGCGGCCACGAGCCGATGTACGGGCGGTGGTCGTTCCCCTCGGGCTTCGTCGACGCCGGCGAAATCGTCGAGGACGCCGCTCGCCGCGAGGTTCAGGAGGAGACGGGCGTCATCGTCGAGATCACGCGGCTGCTCGGTGTGTACTCCACCGCGGGCGAGCGCGTCATCTTCGTGGCGTACGCGGGCACCGTCACCGGCGGCGACCTGCGCGCGGGCGAGGAGGCGCTCGATGTCGGCTACTTCGCCCCCGAAGCGCTGCCCAGCCCCGCGTTCCCGCACGACACGGCGATCATCGGCGAGTGGCTGCGGACGCGCCCCGCCCCCCGGCGCGCCGGAGGCCGCTCGTGAGCCGATTCCTCCGCTTCCGCCGTGACGGCGCCGAGATCGCGGCGATCGTCGATGCCAGCGGCACGCACGCGCGCCCCATCGCAGGCGACATGTTCGGCGCGCACACCATCGGCGACGAGCGAGTGCCGCTGGAGGGGCTCGTCCTCGCGCCGCCCGTCCGTCCCTCGAAGATACTGGCCGTCGCGCTGAACTATCGCAGCCACCTGGGCGAGCGCACCGAGACGGCGAAGCCCGAGCTCTTCCTGAAGCCGCCCTCGGCGCTCATCGGCCCGGGCGAGGCCATCGTGCTGCCGCCCGGCGCGGGCCGCGTCGACTACGAGGGCGAGCTTGTCGCCGTCATCGGGCGGTGTGTCCGCGATGTCTCCGAGGCCGATGCGCTCGCCGCCGTCTTCGGCTACACCTGCGGCAACGATGTCTCCGCGCGCGACTGGCAGAGCGGCGACAAGCAGTGGTGGCGCGCCAAGGGCGCCGACACCTTCGCGCCGCTCGGCCCCTGGATCGAGACGGAGTTCGACGCCGCCGATGCCGCACTCGTGACGCGCGTCAACGGCGAGGAGCGCCAATCGACCACCACCGCGCTCCTCATCCACTCGATCGCGCGGATCGTCGCGTTCGCCGCTGCTGCCATGACGCTGGAGCCGGGCGATGTCATCTACACGGGCACGCCGGGGCAGACGCAGCCCATGCGGCCAGGCGATGTCGTCGAGGTCGAGGTGGCGGGCATCGGCGTGCTGCGCAACCCCGTGCGGGCCTGACGGCCGCGCCGGAAGCGGGCCGCTGCCGCGTTACGCCTCCGGCAGGTCGATGGTGAACGTCGCGCCCGCGCCCGGCGTGCTCTTCACAGTGATGTCGCCGCCGTGCTCCGCGACGATGCTGTAGGCCGTCGCCAGCCCGAGCCCGGTCGCCTCGCCGCCGCTCTTCGTCGTGAAGAACGGCTCGAACACGCGGCCCACATGCTCGGGCGCGATGCCCGGGCCCGTGTCGGTCACAGCGATGCGCACGCGACCGTCCGCCGCGCCGGTCGAGACCGAGATGACGCCCGGCGTCGCGCCCCGCGCGATCGCTTCCTCCGCATTGACGACGACATCGAGCAGCGCCCGCTGCAGCGCATCCTCGTCGGCGTGCACCTGCGGCGACGGCGACGCGAGGGCGAGCTGGACGGCCGTGCCGGCGAGCCATCGGTCGTAGTCGCGCAGACCCAGCACCCGCAGCACACAGCCGTTGACATCGACCCGCTGCCGCTCCGCCATCTGCGGGCGGCCGTAGGCGATGAGCGAGCGCACGACCCGCTCCGCCCGGCGCGCCTCTTCGACGATGGTGCGCAGCCCCTGGCGCGAGCCCTCGTCGCCGGCGCTCGCCTCCAGCAGCTGCGCGAACCCCAGGATCGATGTCAGGGGATTGTTGATCTCGTGAGCGACGCCGGAGAGCACGTCGCGCGCCGCGGCCCGTTCCGCCAGCCGAATCGCCCGCAGCCGGCCCGGCGCGCTCCTCCGCGAGGTCGCGCAGCACAACCAGCGTCCGCGCCGCGTCGAGCCGCCCCACCTTCGCGCCGATGGCGACGCCGCCCCCGCCGGGCGGCGGCGGCATGTCGGCGGCGTGATGCGCGCCCGTCGCGAGCGTGTCGAGGACGGCGTGCGCGAGCCACGAGCCCGGTGCGAGGTGGCCGGGGCGGTCCGGGTCGTGCTCGACGCTGGCCAGCAGCTCGCGCCCCGCCGCGTTCAGCGGTTCGGCTCGCAGCTCGCCGTCGATGACGGCCAGCCCGTCGGGCAGGGCGCGGGCAAACGAGCGCATGCGGCCATCGATGGCGAGCTCGGCGAGCATGACCCGGCGCAGTGCGGGCGCGAACTCGCGCGACCACTGCTCGACGATCTGCCGCGTCTCGCCGGGAAGACGGTGCTCGCCGCCCACGGCGATCGCCCCCTCGAACCCGGCCTCGGCGACCGGCCCCGCGATGATCTCGCCGAAATCCCGTACCAGCGGCAGCGGCTCGCCGCTCCCGTCATCGGACGTCCGCGTCGTGACATGCCGCAGCTCGCAGCGAGCGTGGTCGGTGTCGTGTTCGAGCGTCACCCGGGCCGTGGCGTCGAGGAGATGCCGCGCCGCGACGGCATCGAGCGGACGCGTCGCCACGATGCGCACCTCCTCGCCCGCGCCGAAGCAGAGGCGCAGCGCCACTCGCGTCGCAACGAAGCTGCTCCGCCAGTATCGCCAGCGCCCGGTCGATCGCGCTCGCCCGGTCGGTGGCGTCGGCCAGCTCCTCGCCGATGTCGCCTGGCGCGCCGGCGGTGGCAGGCCGCGGCGCATCCACCGGTGCCGCCGCCCAGCGCAGCGCCATCGATAGCTGCCGCGATGGTGTCGTCGCCGTACTGGCCGGCGTCGTGGCTGGCAGCCTGCAGTATCAGCGGCGCGCCGCCGGCCGCCGGGGCCGCGAAGTAGAGCGCCGAACGGAACGCCGCTCCCAGCAGCGCCGCCTCGCCCGCTTCGATAGTGCGGCCCGTGGGGATGCGGCCGAACGGCAGAACGTCA
The DNA here is from genome assembly GCA_963702115.1 of uncultured Chloroflexia bacterium. Classification (GTDB taxonomy): domain Bacteria; phylum Chloroflexota; class Dehalococcoidia; order SHXV01; family SHXV01. The sequence goes on along the minus strand of OY969711.1, from coordinate 1,779,441 downwards.
CCAGCGGCGAGCGCTGCCAGCGGCTCGCGGCGCACGGCGACGCGTGTCCCCAGAACCAGCGGCGCAGAGCGAACGGAGCGCAGCGGCCATTGGGCCAGCACCTCGATCTCGCCCCTCTCGACATCGGGGCGCAGCAGCACGATCCGGTCGGCGCCCACCACCGCCCGCAGCGCCCTGTAGGCCCGCTCGATATCGGCCCCAACGGCGGCCGCGGTCAGCGCCGCGCCCACCTCCGCGAGGTCGAGCTCGCCCGCCGAAGCTGGCGCGAAGAACGGGTCGTCGTCGCCCTCGGGCCACGGCGTTGTGCGCACGAGCCGCTCGATCCGGACGAGTTCGAGCTCGTCGATCGGCCGTTCGAAGAGGAAGAGCCCGATCCGCCGCCGCCAGCGGCTATCCATGGCCTGCACGAGCGCCGCATGGCGAAGCCCGAGCGACGCCGCGAGCCGTGCGAGCTCGCTGGGTGCGGTGCTTGCGATCTCGGGCGCCAGGTCGAGCGACCCGGAGCGCCCCATCGCGATCGCTTCGTTCAGCGCGCCCAGATCCGGCAGCGTCAGCGTCGTCCGATGCAGCTCGAAGCCCTGCCCCCGGCGTGCCAACGTTGTCGCCAGCGCCCGGCTGCGTTCGCCCGCGAAGGCGATGCCGCGCACCCGCAGGGCGCCGTTCGCGGGCTCGAGCGCGAGCGCCACCTCAGCGCCAGCGCTCAGGCAGACATCTCGCCACGAGTGGAAGGCGGGCGTGCCGGCGTTCGTCACGATGCGCGACCCCTCAGCACTGCGGCAGTCTTGGCGGCAGACATAACGCTATCGTACCGTCCCGCGACGAGCCCGTCGACGCAATCAGGGCGCGGCAACGAACAGCAGCCCGCTCGGCCCGCCGCCGATTTCGTAGCTCGCGACAATGGCTCGCGACACGAGGTCGACGGCGACGACTGTACTGCTCGCGTTCTCCGCCACGAATGCCCAGCGGCCCGTGGGGTCGAGCGCGATCCCGTCGGGCGCTGGCCCGATGTCGAGCGTCCACACGACGCCGCCCCCGTCGATCGCCGCCAGCGTGCCGCTGCCCGCAATCGCGACGAGCGCGCCGCCCTCCGGCATCGCCGCCACCCGGACAGGCCTGCCGCCGACCACCACCGTCCGCGGCTCGCCACCCGGCGGAATCAGCGACACGGTGCCGTCGCGGGCGTTCGCTACGTAGATCGTGCCGTCCCGTCCGATGTCGATCGATTCGGCGAGCGCGCCCGCCGCGATCCGCCGCACCTCGGTTCGGGAATGCAGGTCGACGACGCTGATGCTGCCGTCGCCGCCGTTCGCCGTGTAGGCGCGGCCGCCCGGCCCCGCGATGACCGCGTGCGGTATCGCGCCGACGGCTGTGCGCCACAGCTCATGGCCGTCGCTATCGAGCGCCGCCAGCGCCGCATCGTCGCCCAGCGTCGCGAGCAGGGTGCCGTCGTCGAGCGCGGCGAGCCCGTGCGGCCGCTGCGCCACCGCGACGAGCTCCGATGTGCCGTCGGCGTGCAGAAACAGCAGCTCGCCGGCGCGGTAGAGCGATGCGACGATGTCGCCGTTCGCAGTCGCGACGAGCTCGTGGGCGCCTGCCGGCGTCGGCAGCCGCCGCGTCACGCGGCCGGTCGCAGTGTCGAGCATCGCGATCCCGGGCTCGCGGAGTGTGGCGACGTAGAGCGTCCCGGCAGGCAGTCGCAGCGGCGCTCGGCGGCGATGTCGCCGCCGCCGCGATGCCGCCCACGGCCAGCCCCAAGAGTACGACCGCCGCCAGTGCGAGTGCGGCGAGTCGCGGCGAAGGCCACCGTCGCCGGCCCGGCGCGCGGGTGGTCATGCGACGCGATCCCGACCGGCCCTCATGGCCTCGGCGGCGTCGCCGCGACGCTCACGCATCAGCCGCAGGATCTCGCGGTGCTTCTTCGATTCGTCCAGCCCCTCGAGCACACCGAACCAGCGGACGGCCTCGTCGTAGCGGCCAATGCGCAACGACAGCTCGGCGATGATGTACGAGAGGTTCACGGCGTCGCGCGCCGAGAGCCGCCGGTCGCCTTCGTACGCCCTGCGGAACTCGGCCAGCGCCTCCTTGAGGTACGCCAGCTCCGTCGCGGCGTCGCCCGCTTCCCGCGCGAGCCACGCGAGGCGGTGCAGCACGCCGCCGGTTCGCTTGCCGGTATCCTCGCGGTCGCGGTAGCACTCGAGCGCGATGTCGTAGCTCTCGCGCACCGCACTCACGTCGCGCTCGCCTCGCCAGCTCGTCCGCGGCCACTCGGCCAGGCGGCGCTCGGCACGTGCCACGATGGCGTCGGCCTCCGAGGGGCGGAGCTTCGAGAAGTCGTCGTCGAATCCCGGCGAACCGGCATCTGGGGCAGACGATAATGTCGTAGTGCAGCGGGTTCACCGTCTTGTAGTGGTAGCAGAAGTCGGAGTCGCGGGTCGTCGCCAGAATCGCCCGCGTCCTCACGCGCACATGGCGGAAGGGCGTGGAGCACGCGGGGCACTCCGTCTCGTCGGCGAAGAACCACTCCTCGTTGAACGAGAACGGCGTCAGATACGTCGTATCCGCTTTCGCCTGGGCGACGGTCACCTTCGAGACGGTACGTCGGTTGGGCGCCGGTGTGGCGATATCGGGCTGCGCCGCGATCGGCATCGGCTTGCCGGCGGTTCGGGCGTAGAGCTGGCATGTGAGGTGGAGCGCGAAGTCGGGGCTGCCGCGGAACACATCGATCACCTTCGCCGAGGGGATGGCGAGCAGCCGCAGGTCGGAGAGCGCGTGCGCGGTCAGCGCAACCGGCTCGTCGAGCAGCACCTCCTCCCCGGCAACGTCGCCGGGCCCGAGGCTGCGCTCCCCCTCGGCCCCTCGCCCTTCCGCATTCGGGGTGGCGAGCGCCGTGCCGCTGAGCACGACGATGAGCTTGTCGCGCATGACGAAGCGCTCCCCGCGCCGAAACGCGCGACCGTAGCGTTCGAAGAGCAGCTCGAGCGTTTCGATGCCGGGAACTACCATGGCGAGCAGGGCCTCCGGACGATTCTAATGCTGTGGGGCGGCCCCGAAAGGCCGGGACCGCCCCGGTCACTCCATCTCAACTATCGGCGGACTATCGCTTCAGGTTCACCAGATCCTGGAGCATCTCGTCCGCCGCCGTAATCACGCGAGAGCTCGCCTGGAAGCCCCGCTGTGCCGTGATGATGTTCGTGAACTGCTGTGCAAGGTCCGTGTTCGAACCTTCCAGCGTTCCGGCGCTAATCGCGCCCCGGCCACCGCTGTTCGGAAGTCCGATCAGCGGGTCGCCGGAGTTGCTCGAAGCCTGGAACTGGTTGTTCCCGGCCTTGAGCATGCCGCCCGGATTGGTGAACAGCGCCAGAGCGACCTGCCCCAACAGCAGGTTCGAGCCGTTGGAGAAGACGCCCGTGATGTCGCCGTTCTGGCCCACTGAGAACGTGACCAGCGAGCCGGCCGCGAAGCCGTCCTGCTGCGACACCGACACCTGGCCCTGCCCCGAATACTGCGAGAAGCGGGTCAGGTCGAGGGTCACCGTCTGCGGCGTCGATGCGCCGTTCGTGTTCGTCAGCGTGATCTGCACCGGCGGGTTCGACTGGAGATATTGCCCCGACGAGTCGAACTCGACGATCGTCCCGCCGATCTCGATCGTCGTCGTGTCGGCCGCCAGCACGGCCGGCATCGTAAAGGTCAGGCCCGGCACCACGTCGGTGTACACGCCACCGGCAACCACGGGCGCCACGATCGGCGGTTCCGGGGTTGTGCCGGGGATGGTCAGCGATGGCGGCGGCCCCGCCACGAAGTCGGCCGGGGTAAAGGTCGCCGTCAGCGTGCCGAGGGCGGCATCGAGGTCGACCGTCCAGTCGCCGGGACGCAGACTGTTCGGCGTGCCCGTGACGGTCATGCTTGTGGGAGCGACGGTCGTCGTAATGTTCGAGGCGCTGTTCGACACCGCCCAGAAGTTTGGCGACACCTTCGTGAACGACAGCTTCACGGTGTTCAGCACACCGAGCGAGTCGTACACGGCGGCTGTGGTGCTGACGACGCCCTGCAGCGGCAGCGACGCGTCGAGGTTGCCCGCGAACCCGATCTTCGAGGTTGGGCGGGCGCTGATGCGCGTGCCGAAGGGGATGGCAAGCGGCGACGGCGGCTGTGTCGTGTCGACGACGCCGCCGGCGTTGGCCTTCCAGCCCATCACCTTCATGCCCGTCGCCGGGTTCACGAGGTCGCCGTTGACGGCGATATCGAACGCACCGTCACGCGAGTAGTACGTGCGCGCGCCGTCGCTGAGCACGAAGAAGCCATCGCCCTGAATCGCGAAGTCGGTGAGCTTGCCGGTTGCCTGCAAGCTGCCCTGCGTGTGGAGCGTGTCGACGCTGCCAAGAGTCATGCCCAGGCCCACCTGAACCGGATTCGTGCCGCCACGATCCGCCGTGGGCGCGGTGGCGCCGCGGAGCGTCTGGCCGAGCACATCCTGGAAGGTGACCCGATCCGACTTGTACGCGACGGTGTTGACGTTCGCAATGTTGTTGCCCACCACGTCGATGTACGTAATGTGATTCCGCAATCCCGAGATTGCAGAGAACAGTGCCCTCATCATGGGCGTGACCCTCCTCCGCGAAGCCTTCCGGCCTCGCCTCGGCGCGCTCCCCGTGTGGGTCCGGCGCGCACACGTTTCGTGTGACCTAGCTAATGACGACGCTGTCGATGTTCGTGAAGACGTTCTCCTTTCGGCTCGCGGCGTCGACCGCGGTGATGACAGTTCGATTACGCACACTCACGACGAGCGCGAGCTCATCGATGAGGACAAGGGAATCGCGGGAGCCCTTCGCGGCGGCCTTCGCTACCGCATCCTCCAGGCGCGCCATCTGCGCCGGGTCGAATTCGATGCCCCGCCGCTCGATCCGGTCGAGCGCATGACCCGAGAACTGGATGCCGGAGCGCGCCGCCGCCGTTCGCATCGCCGCGGCGAAGCCGCCGCCGCCGGGCGCGGGCGCGGGCGCGGCGTTGCGCAGCGCCAGCTCCGTCGGGTCGATGGCACGAGGTGCGCCCCCGACGCGATCGGTCATGGTGTGCCGTCCGCGGGGGCCGGCTCCTCGGCCAGACCCACCTCGAGCACCTCGCTCATCCGGATGTACTTGCCGTTGACCAGCAGCTCCGGCACGCCATCGCGCATGCGCACGCGGTCGACAATCCCCTCGGTGGCCGGCGCGTAGACGATCCGATCCGTGCCGCCGCTGTGAACCAGCCGCTCCAGCAGCGTGATGCCCGGAATCATGCCGGTGAGGATGCCCTGTTCGCTGAATTCGCCGGATACGGCCGTCGGCTGGCCGCCAGAGGCCGGTGTGAACACGGCCTGAACCTTGCCGTCGGCCGAGGTCGTAATCGCCCATTCGCCGGGAACAGCATCGTCGGGCGGCACCCCCTCGATGCGGGAAAGCGCGCCCGGGTTGCCGGACGTGAGCCCCGCCACCACGGAGTCCGCGAGATTCGCGTCGTCCGTGGTCACACGCACACTCTTGCCGATGAGCGAGCTCGCCTGCGAGAAGCTGCCCGCCACGAGCAAGAATGTCATCGTCTCGTTCATCGCGCGCATCTGGTCGAGCATGGTGAACTGCGTCATCTGCGCGATGAAGTCTTCCTGGCCCTGCGGGTCGAGCGGGTTCTGATTCCGCATCTGCGCGACGATGAGCGTCAGGAAGTCCTGCTCCGTCAGTTCGTTGCTCTCCACAGAGCGGTCGCTCCGAGGGGCCGCGCCTGAAAGTCCGGAAAGCTGACCTGATCCGAGTACCATGTGCGGACTCCTTCTGCCTTAGGCCCGATAATCGATGCGGCCCGCTGTGCCGCTGTTGCCGCGCCGGTTTCGCGTCGCGGTTCGAAGCGCGACCTCATCGGCGTAGCGCGGCGAACCGCTGCCATCATCACCGCCGTTGTCGCGGGCGCGCCCTCCGGTCGAGTCAGCGGTCGAACCGCCGGTGTCGCCGAAGCTCAGTTCGATCCGGTCGGGGCTGAGCTGACGCGCCTCGAGCGCCTGCCGGAGCTCCGGCAGCGCCGCCGCGAACGCGTCGCGTGTCGCCCCCTGGTCGGCCCGGACATCGACCTGGAGCTTGCCGTCGGCGATCGTGAGGCGGATCTCCACCTCGCCCAGATCGGGCGGGTCGAGCCGGATGCGCGCCTCCTGAACACCGTCGCGTACCAGCACCTGGATGCGCTCGGCCAGCTCCGGGAGCGTGCGCTCGGTCATCGCGGGCGCGGGCGCCGATGGCGCGGGTGCGCTGCCGGGTGTGGCGGCGGCCGCCTCGGGCGTACGGCCCGGGGCGAGCCCCGCCGCTGGTCCGCCGGCCGGCGGCGTCTCGAAGCTCGTCGCGACGGCGGCGAAGGGGAGCGGGTCGTTGGCCGCGGTGGAGGGACGCTCCCGCTCGATGGCGTCGCCGGCGGCCACGCTGCTGCTCGCGATGTCATTGCCCGTGCCATCGGGCAACGCTACCGCGTTCTCGACGACTGGCGGCGGTTCAGGGGCCGGGGACGGCGAAGGCTCGGGCGTCAGATTCTCGAGCGCCCGCTGCAGCCCCGGCGCATCCGGGTTGCGTTCGAGCGCCGCGCCGATAGCCTCCGTCGCGCGCTCCGCGCCGGAAGCCGGCGGCCGCCCCGCCGTCAGGTTGTCGAGCGCGTTCTCGAGCCCGGTCGCGCCGGGGTTGCGTTCGAGCGCCGCGCTCACGGCGGCCGTCGCACGTGCCGCGCCCGGCGTCGTGACCGCGGCCTCCCGCTGGATGTCGGCGCTGCCTTCCGCCGCCGCGGGTGCGACTGCGGACGGCGGTGCGATTGGCTGTTCGGGCACGCCGGCGTTCGGCGTGCCGCTCGCTACCCCGACCGCGGTCAACGGCGTGACGACGGGCGTGGCGGCGAGGAGGGGCTCGATGGCCGCCTCCTCCGGGGTGGCGGCGGGCCGGCCGCGACGTGCCGGTCTGGCGATCGTGTCGCCCGCCGTCGTGGCGGCGGCGCCGGCCGAAGGCTGGTCGAGCGCGGCTTCCCGGGTGAGCGGGTCCGGCCGCGCGGCCGTGAACGCCTGGTCGGCCGCCACCATCGCTGGCGGCGATGTGCCCGCTTCCGGCGGCGGTGTGTCGCCTGGCATCGCCGGCGCGCCGGTCGCGGCGACGATGCCGTCGGCGGCCGCGGCGACAGAGGCGCCGTCGATCATCGGCGCAGCGTCGTCGGCGGCGAGCGACGGTGGCGGCGGGGCCAGCATGCCGAGCGCGGCGAGGAGCTGGCCGAGCGCCGCGTCGAAGCTCTCGACGCCAGGCTGGTCGCGACGAGCCGCCCCCAGGGGAAGGCCGCCGCCTTCGACCGGGCCCCCCGTCAGTGCCGTTTCGAGATTGATCATGATCCTGTCCTTTACACTTGCATCCGGAAGATCTCCTGGTAGCCCTCCAGAAGCTTGTTGCGCACGCCAAGCAGCAAGTTGAACGCGAGGCTCTCCGCCTCTGTCGCCATCACGACCTCGGCGATGTCGACATCGCCGCCCGTCGCCAGGCTCGCGACGGCGTTGTCGGATGTCTGCTGGATGTTCTGCAGGTCGCCCATAAGCGAACCGAGCATGTCGGTGAACGAGCCTCCGGCCGCCTTCTCGGAGTCGCCCGAGCCCGCGAGCGGCAGGCCGGCGGCGCTGGCTCCTGCTCCTATCCCATCAATACGCATCGTTCGTTACCTTCCGCTGGTGGGTGCCGTTATCGGCTGAATATCGAGAGGGCGCGCGTCGCCATGTCCTTCGCCGCGTTGAGCACGGTGACGTTGGCCTCGTAGGCGCGGCCCGCCGCAACGAGGTCCGTCATCTCCGTGACGACGTTGATGTTCGGGTACAGCACCCAGCCTTCCTCGTCGGCGTCGGCGTGCTCGGGCTCATAGACGCGGCGGGGCGGCGCCGGGTCTTCGATAATCGCCGCCACCATCACACCGTCGCCGCTGCTGTCCTGCTGCCGCAGGCTCGCCAGAAACGACGGCCCATCGGTGCGCTCGGCGAACGTCACCGCCTCGCGGCGGTAGGGGCCGCCCTCGGCCGTGCGCGTCGTGTTCATGTTGGCGACGTTGTTCGATATCACGTCCATGCGAACGCGCTGCGCGGTGAGTGCGCCGGCGCTAATCCGAAGCGAATGCAGCAGTCCCATCTTCCTGGCCCTCCTCGCTATACCCGCTCGATGACGTTGCGCAGCGTCGTGAGCTTGCTGCGCAGCACATCGGCGACGGCGTAGTAGCGAATCGTCGTCTCGGCCAGGTCCGTCATCTCCTGCTCGATATCGACGTTGTTCGCATCGTTGCGACTGCTGAGCATGCGGGCCGCGTCGGGCCGCGCGGCGAGCGACGACGACTGGTGCGACGCCATCGCCATGTGGCCCGGATCGGTCGTCGCCAGCGGTGCACTGCCCATCGCCTGCCGCAGCCGATCCTCGAACTGCACCGTCTGGCGCTGATAGCCCGGCGTCTCCGCGTTGGCGATGTTTGTGCTGATGGCGGTCTGGCGCTGGGAGAGCCCATCGAGCGCGCCCGTCAGCAGCCGCATGCCACGACTGTTCAGAATGCCTTCCATCATGCGTACTACCCCTCCCTCTGGGGGTCTGCGGACGCTGGTGTCGCGCCCGCATCCGATTGGCCCGAGCTGGTCACCGCCGGGTCCTCGTCAAAGCCGGCGGCGAGCGAACCGGGTCATGACGATGTCGTCGATGACTCTTCCCTCCACCGCCCGCTCCTCGTCGGCGACCTGCTGGAGGTGCTTCTCCTTCAGCCGCTCGATGGCCTTCTTCTCCTTCAGTGCCTCGGCGAGCGCATCGCGGCTCCGTGTCACGGCCGTGCCAAGCTCCGACACGAGCTGCCCCTGATCGTCGATCTCGCCGGTGAGCCGCTCGAGGAACGCGTGCTCCCCCTGGAGGTCCTGGGACGAGACGCGAGCGCCTGCCTTGTGCCTCGCGCGGCGCTGCTGCTCCTGCGCTTCGTCCCGAAGCCTCGCCAGCTGTGCCTGCTCGTCGCTGAGCCGCATCTGGGCCGCGGCCAGCTCCTGTTGGCGGATATCCTCGCGGCGCTTGCGCTCGGCCAGCACCTGCTCCAGCCGGAACTTGGGCTTCGTCATCCCTCACCTCCGGGCAGCGCGATCTGGGCGGAACGCGCTTCGATGAGCGATTGTGTCGAGGCTTCGGCTGCGGGGCCGCCAAACAGCGTGGTCAGCCTGGCGATAGCGTCGTCGAGCTCGCTCACCTCGTACGGCCCCTGCCGCAGATACGCCAGCACGTGCGGGAGCATCTGCAGCGCGTGGTCGATCTGCGGGCTCGAGCCCGGCTGATACGCCCCGATGTTGATGAGATCGCGCGCGTTCTGGTACGTGGCCAGCACCTCGCGCAGCCGCCCGGCCGCCGCCCGGTGTTCGGGCGTCGTCACCGAGGGCATCACCCGCGAGATGCTCTGCAGCACATCGATTGCCGGATAGTGGTTCTCCGCGGCGAGCGCGCGCGTCAGCACGATGTGCCCGTCGAGCGTGCCGCGAACCGTGTCGGTGACGGGCTCGGTCAGGTCATCGCCTTCGACAAGCACGGTGTAGAACGCGGTGATCGTCCCGTGCTCCGACGTGCCGGTACGTTCGAGGAGCTTGGGCAGGAGCGCGAAGACGCTCGGCGTGTAGCCCTTCACGGCAGGCGGCTCGCCCGCGGCCAGGCCGATCTCGCGCTGCGCCATGGCGAAGCGTGTCACCGAATCCATCAGCAGCGTCACGTCGGCGCCGCGCGCGCGGAAGTCCTCGGCGATGGCAGTTGCGGCCCACGCCGCCTTCAGGCGCAGTAGCGCCGGTTGGTCCGATGTCGAGACGACGACAACCGAGCGCGCGAGGCCCTCCTCGCCCAGGTCGCGCTCGATGAACTCGCGCACCTCGCGGCCCCGCTCGCCGATGAGCGCGATGACGGTGACATCGGACGAGCCGTTCCGGGCGATCATGCTCAGCACGGTGCTCTTGCCGACGCCGCTGCCGGCGAAAATGCCGATGCGCTGGCCCTTGCCGCACGTCAGCATGCCATCGATGGCGCGCACCCCGGTGCTGAACGGTTGCGCAATCGTGCTGCGCGTCAGCGGGTCGGGGGCGGCGTCGGTGATGAGCGGAATGCGGTCGCCACGGATGGCGCCGAGGCGATCCATCGGCTGGCCCAGCCCGTCGATCACCCGGCCCAGCAGCCCGTCGCCGCTAGGCACGGCGATGAGCCTGCCCGTCGCCTCGACGGGCGTGCCCGGCTGGACGCGCTGCATCTCGCCCAGCGGCATCAGCAGCGTCGCCTGGTCGCGAAAGCCGATGACCTCCGCCGGAAGCGGCGGCGCGCTATCGCGTACGAGATAACAGAGCTCGCCGATCTGCGCCGTCACCCCCTCCACCTCGGTCACAAGGCCGACGATCTGCATGACCCGGCCCCGGCTGTGCAGCGGCGCCAGCGCGGCGACGGCGCTGCGGAAGCGTGCGAGGTCGACGCGGTCATCAACGATCGTCATGGCTGTCCTCGTCGAGGAGCGTACGCAGCGCGCGAGACATCGCTTCGAACTGCGTCGAAATCGAGGCATCGACGATGCCGGCGCGCAGGTCGATGACGCATCCGCCCAGGTCGAGGCGCTGGTCATCGGCCACCTCAACGGCGTTGCCGGCGGCATCGTGGCGGTCGGCGAACGCCGCGGCCACGATCTCGCGCCGCCCTGGGTGCACACGAATGCGCACCACGTTCTGATTGCCGGCCCGCGCTAGCGCCTGTTCCGCGAGCTCCACCGCGTACGAAGGGTCGGCGGCGGCGCGCTCGCCCAGAATCTTGCGCACGATCTCGAGCACGAGCTCGATCGCGTCGCGTTCGGTGTTGCGCAATACGAGGGCGCGCATCGCCTTCACGTCGGCGGCGGCGATGCTCAGCAGCTCCAGATGTCGGCGGACTCGCTCTTCGACCGCCGCCGCCGCCTCCTCGTGACCTTGGCGGAAGCCCTCCTCGTAGGCCTGCACCCGCAGCGCCGCGATTTCGCCGCGCGCGCCCATTAGCAGCAGCTCGGCCTGCTCCGTCGCCTGCGCGATAATGCTCGTCGCGGTGTCGTGTGCCGGAGCGAGCGTATCCGCGGCCGCGACGAGACGGGCGCCGCCCGATTCGCCGCCGGTGAGAACGACGGCGTCGTCGCGCTGGCGCGAGTTGCGGATGAGGTTAGTCAAGGATCTCATCCTCTCCGCCGCGCGAAATCACGATCTCCTCGGCGTCGTCGAGCCGCCGGATGACCTGCACAATGCGCCCCTGCGCTTCCTCGACGTTGCGCAGGCGCAGCGGCCCGAGAGCCTGCATGTCTTCCACCAGCATCGCGGCAGCTCGCTCGCTCATGTTGGTGGTGATGCGCTGGCGCACTTCCTCGCTCGTTCCCTTCAGCGCGATTCCGAGGTCGCGCACCTCCACTTCGCGGAGCACGCGCTGGATCGAGCGGTCGTCGAGGGCGGCGATGTTCTCGAAGATGAACATGCGCTTCTTGATTTCGTCCGCCAGCTTCGGGTCGGTGCGCTCCAGCGAATCGAGGATCGCCTTCTCCGTGCCCCGGTCGACCTGCTTCAGCAACTCCACCAGCGACTCGATACCGCCCGCCTTCGCGAACTCCTGATGCGGAGTGAGCACGGACGCCAGCTTCTTGCGGAGCACCGTCTCGATCTCGTGCACGACCTCCGGTGTGGTGCGGTCCATCGTCGCGATCCGTACCGCGACCTCGGACTGCATGTCGGGCGACACGGTGGAGAGCAGCATCGAAGCCCTGTCGGGCGGGAGGTACGCGAGAATGAGCGCGATTACTTGAGGATGCTCGTGACGCAGGAAGCTCGTGAGCTGCGTGGGGTCGACCTCGCGCAGGAACTGGAACGGGATCGCCCGCGAGTTCATCGAGAGCCGCTGCACGATCTCCGTCGCGCGCGACTTGCCGAGCGCCCGCTCCAGCATCTCGTGCGCGTACTCGATGCCGCCGATGCTGACGTACTCGCGCGCAACGACGTTGGAGTACATCTCCGCGAGCACTTCGTCGCGCGAGTCGGGGCTGAGCTGGCCGATCGAGAAGATCTCCCATGTCAGCCGTTCGATGTCCTCGTCGCGGACATACTTGAGCACCTCGGCCGAAAGCTCCGGGCCCAGCGCGATCAGCATCGCGGCCGCGCGCTGCTTGCCCTTCATCGATCGGAACGCTGGTGTCTTCACGGCGGTCGCCACGGTTCGCTACTCTTCCTTCAGCCACGATTGCAGCACTTCGGCGACGGCCTCGGGTTGCGTCCGCGCGAGCGCTGAGACACGCTGGTTTACGGCCTCACGGCGTTTGACCTCTTCCGGAGCCGGCGGCTCGATGTAGGCCACCGGTCGATCCTGTTGGGGCGCCATCATCTGGGCGAGAGCCGCCTCCGAGACCCCTCCGTCGGAGAGCGCTGCGGGGGCGAGCACCTGAATCGAAGGGTCGTAGACCCAGCCTTGGCGGCCGCGATTCAGGCTGCGGCGCAAGAACCAGAAGAAGAAGAGCGCGAGGATGATCGCCAGCACCGGCGTGGCGAGCCGCAGATACGTGAACATCGCGTCGGAGGAGCCCGCCGTGTCGATGGTCTGCTGCGCCTCCTCGATCGCTGTCGTGTCGAACGGCAGGCGGGTCACCACCAGCTGGTCGCCACGTGCGGCGTCGAGGCCGACTGCGGCCGAGATGCTCTCCGTGAGGGCGGTCACCTGCTCCGGCGCGATCGACTCGTCGATGAGCACCGCCACGCTCAACTTCTCGATATTGCCGGGGGCGCGCACCGTCGTCTGCGTTGTGCGGTTCAGCTCGAAGTTCGTCGTCGTTTCCGTGCGGTCGTACTGCGAATCGCCCGTGCCGCCCGCTTCGGTGGCGACGGCTGCGCCAGGCACGTTCGCGGCGACGCCGGGCACGCCGGCGGCCGCCGCCGATGTGCCCTGGAACGTCTCGCTCACCTGCGAGCTGCTACGGGGGATGCCCGAGCCGTCGGTAGCGGGCGCGAACGTCTCGCTGCTCTCCTCCACCTGATCGAAGTTGATCTGCGCCCGGATCTGCACCGCGGCCTTGTTCGGGCCCAGCGCCTGCTGCAGCATCCGCAACACGTCGTTCTGCAGCCCCTGCTCGAAGGTTCGCTGCTGCTGCATCTGGGTGCCGCTCATCGCGCCCGAAGCGAGACTGGCGTCGCTGCCGTCGAACAGCATCGTGCCCGACGTATCGATGATCGTGAGGTTCTCGTCGCTCAGCCCCTCGATGCTGTGGCTGACAAGATGCGCGATGCCTCGAATCTGCCCCTCGTCGAGCGTCCGCCCCGGCTTGAGGTCGAGGACGACCGACGCCGTCGTCGGCTGCTGCGCATCGGCGAACACCTGCCGTTCCGGCAGCACGATGTGCACTCGCGCGCCGTCGACGGCGCTCATCTGGCGGATGGTGCGCGCCAGCTCGCCCTCCAGCCCGCGCTGGAAGTTCACGCGCTGCGCGAAGTCGGTGATACCGAAGTTCGTGCGGTCGAATATCTCGAAGCCGACGGCGCCGCCCTGCGGCAGCCCGAGCTGCGCGAGCTCGATGCGGGCCTCATCGACCTGGTCCGCTGGCACCTGGATGGTGGTTCCGCCTGCCGAAAGCTCGTGCGCGATGCCCAGCGAATCGAGCTCGGCAGTAATCGCGCCCGCGTCCTCGGCCTCGAGACCGGAGTACAGCGTCGCCATCGGTTTGCTCTGCGACGACGCGAAGTTGTACGCGAACAGCCCGACAGCGAGCGCGCCGATGAAGGCGAGCACGAGCTTCTGTGTGCGGGGCAGGCGCTCCCACAGGGCCAGGGCATCCTGCGGGAGTCGCAGAAGTGTGGGCATTGGAGCACGCGCCTCCGTCCGGCCGCAAGCGCGACCGGTGTAGCTGAATGTCGATTCAGTCTAGGAGCGTGCGTCAGGCCTCGACAGTCGGGGGCACCCTGCATAGCGCCGGGACCGTCCCTCATTGGGGTGCGGGTTCACCTTCGGAAACATGAGGAGAGCCCGCTGCAAGCGGGCTCGGTGAGGCGAGGATGCGTGGCTGGTGATCGCTCAGGGCTGCTCGAGCATGCGCTCCGCGATAACAGCCGGGTCGATGGCGTACGTGCCGTCCTGCAGCTTCTGGCGAACCTCGGCCACCTTGTCCTCGCGGACATCGGCGCTGGCGCGCACGGCCGAATCGGCGGCGCGGAGCATACGCGCCTTCTCGCTGAGCACGACCTCATCCGACTTGCCCGCACCACGCTTCGCGGCCGCCGCGCGACGCGCCTCGACGTGCGGGGTTATCGATGCCGGCTGGCGTGCCGGGTCGGTTGCGCCTGATTGGCCGGGATTGACCTTGACCATGATGTCCTTTTCTTCCGCCGCGACCCCAGCGGTCATGCTCCACTGTACGAGATATCTCCAGGCTCGATCAACTGCTTCATGCCCCCGGGGTGAACTTCGCCGTCACCACGAGCCGCTCGCGAAAGTCGTAGTCGGGATAACAGGTGATGAGCGTCAGCGTCGCATCCTCGGTGGGGGCCATCGCCGACGTGTCCGACGGAGCGACGACGCGTACCGATTCGACCGTGTAGGTGTAGCGTGTTTCGCCCGACCACACGTGGATGAGCTGGCCGACGCGCGCCTGGGGCAACGCTCGGAACACCGCGCCCTGGCGGCTGAGGGGCGTATTGAGGTGGCCCGCCATCACGACGTTGCCCGGTTCGCCCGGCACCGCGGAGCCATCGTAGTGGGCCACCGCGTCGGCCACGATCTCCCACGTGGGGACACCGCCGCGCAGCACCAGCCCCGCCTCCTGTACCCGCGCATCGATGCCGAGCTCCGGCAGCGCGATCCACGTCGGCGTGCCCGGGCGGCGCACCTGCGCCTCGCCCGCGATCAGCGGTGTGCCGGATGCCGGCGCGGCCTGCTGGGCCACGACCTCGAGGCCGCCATCGGCGGCGCGGGCCAGCGAGACCACGTTGAGCCGCACCGGTTCGCCCCCCTCGAACCCGAGGCTGCCGCCGGAGAACGCGACCGCGGCCGCGGCCAGCAGCAGGGCGAACGCGAGGTGGAGCATGCGGGGGAGGCCGGCGCTGTCCGGCGCGAGGGCCGTGGTCGCGACCGGCGGCGCCGGCGGCCGAGGCAGTGTGTCGCCGCGCTGGATGGCGGCGAGCTGGCCGAGGAGCAGCTCGCGCGCGGTGCCGCCGCCCTTCGGGCTGCCGCCTGCACGCTGGCGAGCCGGGTCGAATCGTGCCATCGGGTCTCCTAGGCGCTGCGGTCGACGGCGCTCGCCATCGCCGCGGCCACGGGACGGTAGCTGCGCGCCGTCACTTTCGCGCGACCCGTCTCCTGCAGCGCCAGCCTGATTTCGGCGAGGCGGCGCTGGAGCGTCTGCTCGTTCTCTTCGTCGATGTGGAGTACAGCGCGCAGCAGCCCCTGCAGCGCGATCTCGTCGTCGGATTCGATTGGCTCGCTGCCGGGCCGGACTGTCCCGGGAAAGGGAATGACGTTCGACGGCTCGCTGGTGAGCAGCTGCACGTCGGCGGGCGGCTGCACCTCGGCGAGCTCGCCCAGCAGAGCCTCGCGCCGATCGAGCAGCTCGTTGAAGTGGCCGAGGTCGTCCGCGGCGAGCGCGTCGCGCTGACCACGGCTCATCTCGAAGAGCGAGCGCAGTATCTCAAATCGCCGGGTGATGTCCGCATGGATCATCGCATTGCCTCCCCGTCCTGCCTAGGCGCTCAGCGCCCGGAGGCCGCCCGGACCGTCGCCGTGCACCCGCCCGTACGTCCCGTCGCCCGCCGCATCGGCCTGACGCAGCACCTGCTGCCAGGCGCCATCGAGCCGCGCCAGAATCTCGAGCGCCTCGACGATGGGCTCGCGCTCCTTGCGGAGGTTCGCCACCACGAGTCGCTGGTACAGGTAGACATAGAGCGACAGCAGATTCTCCGCCAGCTCGCCCACCGACGTATCGAGCGAACTGATCAGCTCGAAGATGATGTCCTGGCTGCGCGTCAGCGCGACGTGTGCCGTCTGCGGGTCGCCCGCTTCTAGCGCCTCGTCGGCGGTGCGCAGAAAGCGCCGCGCGCCGCTGTACAGCATCAGGACGAGCTGGCCAGGGCTGGCGGTCTCGGTCTGAACCTGGCGGTACTGGGAGTAACGGTCAGTGACCATGGTGACTCCTCGCT
The DNA here is from genome assembly GCA_963702115.1 of uncultured Chloroflexia bacterium. Classification (GTDB taxonomy): domain Bacteria; phylum Chloroflexota; class Dehalococcoidia; order SHXV01; family SHXV01. The sequence continues at coordinate 1,763,246 of OY969711.1, read as the reverse complement.
GGTTGGGCTACGTTGAGATAATCGACGGCTATCATCGCCCCTGTAGGGAGCTGAACGTTCCGATGGCAGAAGTCAGGGTTGCCTGCTGCTGCTGTAGGCGTCTCAACGTAAGCTCCATCGCCGTGAACTTCGTATTAAGCGTCTGTTCCTGCATGTCGAGCCGTGCTTCGAGCCGGGCGATCTGTTCGTCGATGTCGGCCACGGCGTCTTTGCTCTGCGTGCTGAGGTTGTCGAGAATGCCCCCGGTGCGGCTCACCGGGTCGAGGTAGTACTCCATCCGCTTGGCGAAGCCCTGCTTCGGCACCGAGCCCGTAATCGTGTCGGTTCCGGCGGTGAGCGCGCCCGCGAACGTGATCGTCACGCCCGGAATGAGCGTCGTGTTCGTGCCGCCTGCCACGAACGTCGTCGATTTCGTGACAACGGCGCTGCCGTCGTCCGGCGTGAAGGTCGAGATGACGGCGCCCCCGGCCTGCGTTTCGATGCTGAACTTGCCGGCTTTCGCCAGCGCCGTCGGGGTGCCGGCTATCGACGCGACAGAGCCGGTGCCTGCCGGCTCCAGCGTCGCCTGCGTCCCGAACCCCGCGATGACCTCGTTGACGCGCGCCGGATTCGCTGCCAGCGCTGCGCGGAGCTTCGCCTCATCGAGCTCGAGCGTGTTCGAGGCCCCGCCCTCGGCCGAGAACTTGCCGAACGAGATGCCCAGCTCGGCGGCTGTCGTGTACCCCGCGCCCGCGAGCCCGAGCGCCGGATTGGTCAGCGACGACCGCAGCGCGTTCGCGATGACGTTGATGCTGGACTCGCCGAACAGCGGGTTCTTCTGGTTCAGCGTGTTCAGCCCCGCCTGGTCCTTGATGAACGTGTACGTGCTGTTGTACTGCGCGACGAAGGCCTTTACCCTGGCCACCGTCGCGTCCACGTCCGCTGTCACGTCGACACCGACCGCGGTCGCCGACTCCTGCAGCAGTGTGATCGTGACGCCAGGCAGCGCATTCGCAATCGTGTTCGTGGCGCTGTATTGCGTCGCGCCGCCGTTGATGCTGTACTCGGCGCTCTCGCCCAGCGTCTGCGTGCCCCCAACGAGGCCAAGCGCCGTGAGCAGGTTGCCCGTCACATCCTCGATGGCGATGCTCGTGCTGCCCGTCGTCTTCGCGGCGAGCGTGACCTTGTCGGCGACCGGGTCGTACGTCGCCGTCACGCCCGCCTGCGATGCGTTGATGCGCGTCAGAAGGCCGTTCAGCGTATCGTTCGTGGCGTCGTACGTGAGCTCGACTCCGTTGATCTTGAAGGAGCCGCTCGCCGCCGGCGCCACCGCCAGGCGGCCGCTCTGCAGTGGCTGACTCGCGAGCGTGCCGGCGACCGGCTGTGTGCTCGTGCGTTGCGTCGTGCCCGGCGATGCCAGCAGGTACGCCGCCGTCAGGAAGTTGCTCGTGTCGCCGCCCGACCCCAGCTGGATCGTGCCGGCCGAGTCGAGCCGCAGCAGATTCGCCCGGCCATACGCGTCGTTCACGACCGAGGCCGTCACGGCGCCGGCTGTCGCGTCGCTGATTTTGGCGATGATCGTGTTCGCGCCAGGCAGGTTGGCCCCGTCGGAGAGCACCGTGCTCGCGTCGATGGTTACGGTCGCCCCGTTTACGGTGAACGTGCCCGCGGTCACGGTCGTCGCGAAGCCGGCGGTGGCGAGCGCGACGTTCTGCGTCACGGCCTGCCCGATGCCCGATGTCGCCGTGCGCGTTGTCGATGTCGCGAGGTTGATCGTGCGCACGGTGAACGCGCCGGTGGCCGCCTCCGTGCCCGCGCTCACCGACACCTGCGCTGTCTGGCCCGCGGGCGTGTTGACGGTGGCCTTGCGGCCGTTCAGGTTCGCCGCGTTGCTGAGGGTCTGTGCCTGGGCGAGGAGGTTGGTCACCCGGCTCCGCACGTCTCCGATGGCCGAGCCGCGAGTGCGCTGCGTCGTCTTGCGGGCCTCCATCTGCGTGATCGGCCTGCGGCGCACCGCCATGATCTGAGCGATCAGGCCTTCGACATCGAGCCCCGAGGCGAGGCCGCCGACGCGGAGTGGCTGGTTGACCATGGTCGCTGCTCCTGTGCTGTCCGCGCCCTAGGTGCGCCGCTCGATGAGCAGGCCGCGCACGGCCTCGGCGCCGCCCCCGAGCCGGGTCAGCTCGGCCAGCGCGAACACGCCGATCGGTTCGCCGGTGGCGGCGTCGGTCACGTCGATCATGACCTCGCCGCTCTCGGCGTCCTGGAACACGCGCGCTCGCGTTCGCCGGATATCGCCGCGCGCCAGGTGGTGTTGTCGGAGGACCATCGCGAGCTCGTCGGGTGGGGCGTGTTCGTCGCCGCGCGCGTCGTCGTGCGGAGATCCGCCCTCGCCGCTCCCCCTTTGGTCGGGATGAGGGTTCGATCGCTCGATCCGGTCGAAGCGCACCCGATTGACTCGCAGCTGTTCCACATCGGTACCCGGCTCGCCTCCGCTGCTGTGCCGAACTCGGCACTACGTCTTTTTCATCATCGGCAGCAGATGGCGCGAACTTCAGGGGCGTGGAGAAATGAGGTGGCCGATCGGCGGCTGGCCTCACCCCCCGGCCCCCTATCCATCGCCGGACGGAGAGGGGGAACGTGACAGCTGGGGGGTGAGGCGATGGGCGCGAGCGCAGCAGATTAGGGGGTGCGGCGGATCGGCGGCTGGCCTCACCCCCTGGCCCCCTCTCCATCGGCGGATGGAGAGGGGGAACGCGACAGCTGGGGGGTGATGTGGCCCAGCGGGAACGCGGCGCCCACACGTGCGCCCGGCTCCTCACATGGCCTGAGGCGGCGCGCAAAGAGAAGGGCCCCGTCCTATCCAAGAAGGACGGGGCCCCAGCGATCCCGGGAGAGAGTCAGGAAGGCTGTCCCGGGCTAGCCCCGGAGGAGCGAGAGCACCGACTGCGGCGCGGTGTTCGCCTGCGCCAGGACGGCGGTGCCGGCCTGTTGCAGAATCTGCGCCGTAACCAGGTTCGAGCTCTCGACAGCGATGTCGGCCTCGCGGATTCGCGAGTCAGACGCGCTCAGGTTCTCGACTGTCACACCGAGCGACGCGACCGTGTGCTCCAGACGGTTCTGGATAGCACCGAGCTTCGCGCGCTGGGTGGTGACCGAGGTCAGCGCAGTGTCGATCGTCGTGATCGCGCCCTGCGCGCCCGCCTGCGTCGCCACCGACACGGCGTTGACGCCGAGGGCCGTGGCCCGCATGTCGGAGATGGCGAACGTCAGCTTGTTGCTGGCGCTGGCGTCCGAGCCGATGACGAGCTCGGCGCTGCCGCCACCGGCGGCCGTGATGACGGTGTCGCCGGCGAGCGCCGTACCCAGCGCGTCGGCAGCCGTCTCGGCCGGGCCGGCGAGCGTGAAGCTGACGCCCAACTGGTCGAAGTTGAAGGTCTTTACGCCAACTGTGGCCGCCTGGCCGGTGATGACAATGTTCTGCGCGGCGCCGGTCGTGGCGTTCGTCAGGGTGAGGGTGTCCGTACCCGCAGTGAACGTGAGGTTGTACGTCGTCGCGGCCGAGGCCTTGCTGACGTCCACCGCCGACACCGCGTTCCCGTCGAACACGGCGCCGGCCTTCACGGTGCTCGCGGCGTTCTGGGTCACGGTAAGCGCGCCGTTCAGCAGGTTGACGCCGTTGAAGGTCGTCGAGTTGCCGATCCGGTCGAGCTCCGCGATGAGCGAGGTCACTTCTTCCTGCACCTGGGTGCGGTCGGAGTCGGTCAGGGTCGAGGTCGACGCCTGAACCGCCAGCTCACGCATGCGCTGCAGAATCGAGTGGCTCTCGGTCAGCGCGCCTTCAGCGGTCTGCACCATCGAGATGCCGTCCTGCGCGTTGCGCGAGGCCTGCGAAAGGCCGCGAATCTGCGAGCGAAGCTTCTCGCTAATCGCGAGACCGGCCGCGTCGTCGGCGGCGCGGTTGATGCGGAAGCCGCTGGAGAGTCGCTCCATCGCCTTCGACATCTTCATGCCCGTCACACTCAGGTTTCGCTGAGCGTTCATGGCCTGGACATTCGTGTTAATCGTGAGTCCCATGGTCTTTGTGGCCTCCTATGCCAGGTAGATGGCCCGGAATCCTTTCCGGACGTGCCGCGACTTCCTCATTCGACCACCAAGGCCAGCGGCTGCCTTCGTGGCCGTGCTCTCCTCTCCCTTGGATCAGGCTCCGGGGCGGACTGTCCGCCCGTTCCTCCTAATCATCGGTCGCGGCCCCGGGGACTTGAGAGGGGGCTGTTGGCAAGTAGGGACTTTGCTCACCACCGCTTGGGGTGGGCGCGGCGGCGGGGCGGGGATGCCCCGAGTTTCAGTGCCCGCCGCCGCTCTTATGATCAGCACGTCGCGACCCGATCGCGCGCTTGTCAGTGAGGTGGCTCATGGTCGAAGGCATCGCTGTTGTCGGCTCTGGTGAGGCGGGCCGCCGCGTTTCGCGGCTTGTCGCCGAAGCGGGAGCGAAGCTCTCGTCGCAGTTCGCCGGGCTTCCCGAGCCGCGCGCCCTGATTGTCGCGGGGCCGGTGCCCCACGCCGCGGCGCTCGTGCGGCGCACCCTCGAGGAGGGTGTCCCGGCGCTCGTCATCGACCCGCAGGGCTTCGATGAGACGACGCTGCGCCGGCTCGCCAACCTCGCGCGTCTGCAACGCACGCACCTCCAGCTCATCCGGCAGCGGCTCACGACGCCGGCGTTCGAGCTCGCCCGCGCCCATCTGCGTCGCGGGCAGGAGCGGGGCTCGCTCCCGGCGATATCGATCGCCGTGACGCTGCCCGTCTCCTCGGGAGACGCCGATATCCTCGCCGCCGCCGAAGAAGCGCTCGTCGTCATGACGCACCTTGCCGGCGTGCCGCCGCGCTCCGTCGGGGCGCTGCATCGCTACGCCGGGCCCGATGACGAGGAGGGGTCGCCGCTGCTCGCGACCGCGCTGTACGAAGACGGCAGCGCCGGCCAGGTGCGCGTCCTCCCGGGCGGACGGGAAGCGTTCGAAATCGAGATCGCCGACAGTCACGCTATCTTCCGCGTCGATCTCCACGACCCGCGAGCCCCGGCGCTCACCGAGACCGCCGGGCCCGATGGCGCCCAGGTGCGCACATTCGCCGCCGCCCCCGCCGACGATGCTGTCGGCGACGGGCTGCGCTCCGTCATCACCCAGTGCTGGCTCGCCGGAGCGGCGGGCGCATTCGTCGACATCGGTGTCGAGCTGCGGGCCGCCAGGCTGCGCACGGCGCTGCTCGCGTCGATCGATCTCGATGGCCAACCGCAGGCGATCGGCGGGTTCGAGGCCGAGCTGCCCGACCTGCGGCTCATCGTCGGCCGTGGTCAGGGCTCGAGCGAGGGCACGTCGCGAGCGCGGCTGCGCCTCGTCGACGCGTCGACCTAGCGCCGCAATCTCTGTCGTCCCCGTGGTCATTCCTGAAGTGCAGGCAGGTGTGTGCCGGCGCGCCCGTGAGCGCGCGGCTTAGCTGGCTTCGGGCGGCCGCACCTTGGTTCGCGCCACGCTGCGCAGCATGCCCCCGGCCTCGCGAGCGTTCCGTGCCGCCGCCTGGTTCTCCGCGCGCAGCTCCGAACGCAGCTCGGTGCGAAGGACGAGCACATCCGCGGGGGCGGCGATGCCGATCTTCACGCGATCGCCGTCGACACTCAGGATCGTGACTTCGATCCCGTCGCCGATAACGATGCCCTCACCTGGCTTCCGCGTCAGAATCAGCACATCGAACCCCTTCGGACAATCACCGGCGCCCCGAGGGAGCGCCCCCGTTACTCGGCCGCCGGACGGCCCTCGCGCAGCGCGACGTGCGCCTCGATGGCGCCGTACTCCGTCTGCAGCGGCACGACAATGCGGTTCAGGTCGAGCGTCGAGATCATCGTGCCGTTGCCGATGATCAGCGCCGGCGGCGATATCTGCGCGGGGTAACCCGCCTCTGCCAGCAGGATGCCCGCCCGGCCCGTGATGACGTTCGCCAGTTCGGCGATGCCGCTCTGGGCGAGCTCATCGAACTCTTCGAACGGCTGACCGAGGATGCGGCCGACGATGGCGCACGCTGTCTGCTGCTTCAGCCCATACAGCACCATGCCCTGCACCGCGCCCGTGACGGCGATCATCGCCGTCACCTCGTGGTTGGTGTACGCGGAGTTGTGCAGGTTCAGATTCCCCCGCTCGATCGCGCACCCCACTTCCTTTTCGAGCACCTCGCGGGCGGCCGCGACGAACGGGTTGACGAACTCCACTTTCATGGTGACTGAACCCTCCTGTGCGATTGCGACGACCGCCTCGGCAGCCATCCGGATCACTTCGTCTCTATGCAGCGTGCGTGTCACGACCCATCCCCTTAGGTTGCCCGGCTGCCTTCTTCTCGTAGATCGATATCGCCGGATTGGTGAAGCCGATGGCGGTGGCGCCGCTCACGATCTCCGTGCCGCCCACGAACAGCAGCCCCCCGGGCCGCAGCGCATCGAAGAACTTCGTGTAAATCGCGCCCTTCGCCTCATCCGTGAAGTAGATGACAACGTTGCGGCACACGATGAGGTCGAGGTTCTGCGGATACGGGTCGCGCAGCAAATCGTGCCGCTTGAACTCCACCATCCGCCGGATCGAATCGGCCAAGTCGAACGTGTCCCCGTTCGCGGTCACATACGCGGCCCGGAACTCGGGCGGGATGTGGCGCACATCGGCGGCGCTGTACCCGGCCCCGCTTCGTGCGCGCTGCAGTATCGTGTCATCGATGTCGGTCGCGAGAATCGGGGCCACGCGGCCGCGCGGCAACTCCGTCGCCAGCATCGCCAGCGAGTACGGCTCGGCGCCGATGGAGCAGCCGGCGCTCCAGATGCGGAGCGGATGCCCGCTCTGGGCGAGCGCCGGCAGGTGCTGGCGCCGCAGCTCCTCGTAGCGATCCGGCTGGCGAAAGAACTCCGAGACGTTGATCGTGAAGAAGTCGCGGAACTCCGCCAGCGCCGCAGGCTGGTCGCGCAGGGCGCGGGCGTAGGCGGCCCAGGGGCCACCGCCGCGGCGCTGCTTTATCTGCCCGAGCCGGCGGCGCATCTGCCCCTCTTTGTACGCGTCAAGGTCGATGCCCGCCACCTGACGGACGCTGCGCTTGAAGAGCGCCCAGCCGGCGTCGTCGTCTTCGGCGGTACCAGCGGGGGTTGTCTCGTCCAGATCGATGTCGCTCACGCGGCCCACGCATCCTTTCGTCCGACCGCCCGCGCAATCGCGTGAGCTATCTCTGGCAGCGCCACGACGACGCTTGCTCCCGCGGCGACGGCGGCCCTCGGCATACCGAACACGACGCAGGTCGATTCATCCTCGGCGATGACGGTCGCGCCGAGCTCCACGAGCCGGGCGACGCCGCCCGCGCCGTCGCTTCCCATGCCCGTGAGGATGGCGACGACGGCGTTCGACTTGAACGTCTCGATAACGGATCGCAGCGTCACCTCGATCGAGGGGCGGACGCCGTGCTCGGGCGGTGAGTCGTCGAGTGCCACATGGCGCCGTCCGCGGAGCACCATGTGATGGCCGCCCGGCGCGATGAGGACAACCCCCGCTCGCAGCTCATCGCCGTCGGCGGCCTCGCGCACGGAGAGCGGCGACAGATCGTCGAGCCGCTCGGCGAGCGATTTCGTGAAACCGGGCGGCATGTGCTGGATCAGCAGTACCGGCGAGGGGAAGTTGGCCGGCAGCGCCGGAATCACGTGATGCAGCGCCCGCGGGCCGCCCGTCGACGCGCCGATAACCACCACGGGCGCCATTCCGGCCGCCGTCCCCGCCGGGCTGACGACCGGCGCCGCGGGCGCCACCGCGAGCCGTGCCGGGCGCACCCGGCTCATCGACGCGCGGATGATCGCCGCGACGAGCATGTCCTTCACCCGGAAGAAGTCGAGCGAGACGGAACCCGACGGCTTGGGCACGAAGTCGACAGCGCCCAGCTCGAGCGCCCGGATCGTGGTGGCGGCGCCCTCCTGAGTGAGGCTGCTGACCATCACGACCGGCATCGGACGCTCGGCCATCAGCCGTCGCAGCGTCTCCAGGCCATCCATGCGGGGCATCTCGACATCGAGCGTCATGACGTCCGGCTGCAGCGACCGCGCCAACTCGAGAGCCTCGAGACCGTCGCGCGCCGCCCCGACCACCTCGATGCCGGCCTCCTCGGCCAGATGGCGCGTGATGGTTTGGCGCATAAATGCGGAGTCGTCGACTATCAGGACACGGATCTTCTTCATCAATGCCTCAGCTGAACCACTCTCGTTGGGGTAGGCGTTAGTCGAGGAGCTTCTGGAGCGCCGAGAGGACGCGGTCCTGCTCGAACGGCTTCACCACGAAGTCGCGTGCGCCCGACTTGATCGCGTCGATGATGATCGACTGCTGGCCCATTGCCGTCACCATCGCGACACGCGCGTCCGGGTCGAGCTTGCGCAGCTCCTTCAGTGCCGTCAGGCCGTCCATCTCCGGCATGGTGATATCCATCAGCACACCATCGGGCTTCTGCGCCTGATACACCTCGATCGCCTGCAGGCCGTTCTCGGCCTCCAGGACGTCGTATCCATTCTCTTTCAGCACCTTCGCGCATCGCATGCGCATGAAGGCGGCGTCGTCGACTACCAAGATCGTGGCCATCGGATTCCGTTCCTTTCCTCTGTTCCGTCCTCGACGCCGCCGTTCGTGGCGCGTCCGGACACGCTTCCCTCTCCGCTAGAGCTCCCGTGGCTTCTGGCCGATGGCCTGCACCGTGACGAGGCCGTCCGACATCCGCATCCGCATCGTTCGGCCAATGGTGCCGCCCATGTCCTCGCCGGCGAGCTTCAGCCCGAGGCGCTGCACCGCGGCGCGAACCGCCTCGATGTTGCGTTCGCCAATCTTGAACCGATCGCCGAAGCCCGGCACCGACACGATGCAGGCGCCACCCGCAGCTTTGAGCTGGAGGCTCCGCAGGTTGGCGTTCAGGCTTCGGAGGGCCTCGAACAGCTCGTCGACTCCCGTGTCCGCATACTTGCAGGGGCTGTCATCGTCGGCGCTGCCGGGTGTGCGCTGCGGCAACATCACGTGCAGCATGCCGCCGACCCGCGTCCGCGGATCGAACGCCGTGAGGCCGACGCACGATCCGAGCCCATGCGTCACCAGCTTCGCTTCGACCACCGTGACAACCGCCATCCGGCCGATGCCGACGTGAATCTCGCCCGGCGGCGCTCCTGCTTCTGTCGTCGTCATGCCGCACCCCTCTCCAGCGCGGCCGCGCCCGATGGGGCGATGAGCACGACGCCCTTCGCGAGCGACTCCGCATCGCGGAAGAGCGTCTCGATCATCCCCAGCTCGCCGCCGCTGGCGGCCACCTCGACGAGCAGGGTGTTCACCAGCGCGCTCGCCATCTCCAGCACGGGCACGGGCGGCGAGGGATGAATGGTCAGCCCGGTGTTATCGCTGTACGTGTTCAGGAAGGCCGCGGCCGTGATGTTGCCAACCTCGCCCAGCGCCGAGAGCGCCATCTCATCGAACTCCTGCGACGTGTCCGGGGGCTGCTCGAGCAGAAGGTCCACCATGTCGAGCGCGTTCCGCTCCGGAAACAGCAGCATGATGTGGCCCGAAAGGTCGCCTGTCATGACCAGGTAGATGCCGGCCACGCGCGCATCCTCGCCCCCGAGAAGCTCGTACATTTCCGCGATGCCGCCCGTCGCCGCGTGATTCGTCGTCACGGAGATATTGCGGTCGAGCAGCTGCGACAGCCCCGCGGCGGCGCGCTTCGCGCCAACCTCCGAGAGATGGTCGAGCTGAGCGAACGTGGGGGGATTCATGTTACTCATGGTGTTCCGATCTGCAGCGCTCACGCTGCGACTCGATCCTGGCCGTAGTTCCGTACAAGGCTCTGGACATCGACGATGAGGGCGACATTGCCGTTGCCCAGAATCGTCGCCCCCGCGATACCGCCCACGTCGCCGAGCACCCGCCCGAGCGACTTGATGACGATGTCGCGTTCACCCACCAGCTCATCGACAACGAAGCCCAGCTGACGTTCGCCCAGCTTCACCGCGACGACGTAGGGCAGCGAGCCCGCCCCGGGCTCCGGCATATCGAACGCGTGCCGCAGATCCAGCAGCGGCAGGATCGTCCCTCGGAGCTGAACGCTCTCGCGGCCCATCACCCACGCGGTCGAGTCGGGGGCGAGCCGCAACGTCTCCGTCACCGCGGCGATCGGTACGGCGTACGTCTCGTCCGCCACCTTCACCAGCAGCGCCTGGATGATGGCCAGGGTCAGCGGCAGCTTGACGACGAACTCCGTGCCGCCGCCGACTTCGCTGTGCACTTCGAGCGTGCCGTTCAGCCGCTCGATATTCGTCTTCACGATGTCCATGCCCACGCCGCGACCGGACACGTCGGTGACCTCGGCAGCGGTCGAGAAGCCCGGCGCCCAGAGCAGGTCGCGCGCCTCGCTCGCGGTCAGCTTGTCGGCCGCTTCGCGCGTCATGATGCCCTTGCGCACGGCGGCCTCGCCAATGCGCACCGGGTCGATGCCGCGCCCGTCATCGCGCACGCGGATGACGATGTAGTTCTCCTCGTGGCTCGCCGAGAGGTGCAGGCGGCCGGTACGGGGCTTGCCCGCCTCGGCGCGCGCGTCCGGCTGCTCGATGCCGTGGTCGATGGCGTTGCGCAGCAGGTGGATGAGCGGGTCGCCGATCTCCTCGATAACGGATCGGTCGAGCTCCGTCTCCTTGCCCTCGATGATGAACTCCACGTCCTTGCCGGCCCGCTGCGCGAGATCGCGAACCATCCGCGGGAAGCGGTTGAACACGTTCTCGATGGGCAGCATCCGGCTCTTCATGATCTGGTCCTGCAGCTCGTCGGCGATCCGGCCGAGCCGCTGGGCTGTCTCCGCGAAGTTGTCGAGCACTTCGCCGTCGGACTCGGAGCCCGTGAGCCGCGACGCCAGCTCGACGAGCCGGGTGCGGTCGATGACCAGCTCGCCCACCAGGTTCATCAGCGCGTCGAGCCGCTCGACATCGATGCGCACCGACTTCGATGCGGTGTTCAGCTTTTGTGCCGCGATCTTGAGCAGATCGTCCTGTGTGCGCCCGCGCGCCTCCGGCCCCAGGTCGACGACACGGCGGTCGTCCTCGACTTCCGCCTCCTCGACGGCCGAGCGCTCATCGATGGCGGGGGTACCGGTGTCGCCCGCTCCGGCGGCGTACGGCGTGACGCGCAGGTCATCGAGATCGAGCAGCGCGCCGCTGACAAGACTGCGCAGCGCCGAGTCGGTCTCGTTCGTGGCGATGACGACGCGCAGCGTGCGGCCGCACTCGCCCTGTTCGATCGCCTCCGCCGGGGGGTCGGAGTAGACGATATCGCCCACCTTGCCCAGCTCCATCGTTGCCTGGAACAGCCGGACAGCCGGCATCTGCGAGTCGGAGCGGAGGCGCAGCTCGATGGCGTACGCGTCGCGGCCGCGGTACTCGTTCGATTGCAGCAGCTCGCGCTGCTCAGCGGTGAGCACGATCTCGTTCGAGACGTCGTCGCCGGGCAGCTCCGACAGGTCGATGTCGATCGGTTCGATGTCGATGAGCAGGGTGTCGAGCACCCGGCCCAGCGTTCGCTGCAGGAGCGCCGCGTCCATGGTCGACGATACGAGCGCGCGGAACGTGAGGTCGACATTGCCGGCCTCGATGTCGGCTTCCGCCGGCCACGAGGCGACGACGTGCGCCCCTTCCGAAAGTTCGAGCAGCATCTGGAAGTGGCGAACGGCGGGCATCTCGCACGAGTCGTTGAGGCGGACGTTTACCTCGTAGGCGCTGTACCCCTTTCTCGCGTTCGCTGCGAGCCCGGCGAAGTGCTCGGGCGCGATGGCGGTCGCCGCTGGGGCGCCACTGCCGCCGGCGATGACGCCCGCGTCGGCTGGGGCGGCCAGAGCCGCCTCAAGCTCGGCCTCGATGGCCGCGCAATCGATGCCGCTGTGGGTGAGCGACGTGACCTCGGCGGTGAGCACGCGCAGCGCATCGAGCGCCTTCAGCAGCGTGTCGACGAGCGGCGTCGTTACCGGACACTCGCCCTTGCGGACAGCATCCAGTGTCGTCTCCATCCTGTGCGTCAGCACCGCCATCTTCGTATGGCCGATGGTGGCCGACGAGCCCTTGAGCGTGTGCGCGGCGCGGAAGATGGTCTGGATCAGATCCTCGCGCGGCCCTTCGCGTTCGAGCTCGACCAGGCTCTGGTCGAGCTGCTCCAGCTGGTCCTGCGCGTCCTCCAGAAAGAACTTCAGGTCATCGGGGTCGGCCGAAAGCTCGAGGGCGCGGCCTCCGTCGTGTGGCTGGGATCGCTTCTTTGCCATGTCAGGCGGCCTCCGTCAGTCCGGTTTCGGTGGTGAGCAGGCGCTCGGCGTCGAGCAGGCCCACGAGCTTGTCTTCGAGCTTGACAACGCCGCGCAGCAGCTCCGGCTCCTTGAGCCAGGCGAGCGCCTGCGGCGGGTCGACCATCTCCGGCGAGATCTGCAGCACCTCGGAGACCCCATCGACCCAAAAGCCGACATCGCCCTCATCGAGGTTGACGATGATGACGCGCGAGGCGATGGTCGCCGGCGTGCACGGCATCTCGAGCCGCACGCGCAGGTCGATGACCGGCACGACCCGTCCGCGCAGGTTCGTCACGCCCAGCACGTACGGCGCCGCGTTCGGCACGCGGGTGATGGTGGGCACGCGGATGATCTCCTGAATCGCCCTGATGTCGATGCCGTAATGCTCCTGCGCGAGCATCAGCACCACGGCTTGCTCGTTGACGCGAGAGCTGGCGTCGGTCGGGATGGCCATCAGCTGTTTCTCCTCTTGCCGCTGCGCCGCATCTCGCTGGTAGCGGGCTGCTCCGTGAGCACGGGGTAACGCATGGGGTACTGGGTATCGGCGAGCACAATCTGCAGCGCACAGCGCTCGGCGCGGTTGAGCACAATCGGCGCCAGCAGATTCGCCGTCACCATCGGCGGCTCCGCTCGCGCGGTGAGCACGACGAGCACCGTGGCGTCGGCCGGCCCTTCGAGCCTAAGCGCCGCCGCCTCCGCGTCGGACAGGTCGAAGTTGTACTCCGGGTAAACGAGGAACGCCTCGATGACGGGGAGCGCGACCTGAGGCTCGTCGCTGGCCTGGAGCCAGCAGACGGGGCTATCGGGCTCCTCCACGAGCACGAATTCGTGCTCGTCTTCGAATCCCAGCAGACCCTTGGGCATCGAGAACCGAAGCCCCTCTGCTGGCTGGGCCTCGTGGGCCGGCATCGCCGCCGCTGCCGCGCTTCTGCTCATTCCTGCCTCCTACCTACCGAAGAAAGTCCAACAGTGAGGGCTGCACCACCCGGGCCGTCGCCGAGAGGGCCGCCTGGTACGCCGCCTCCTGCGATTGGAGGCGGGTAACCACCTCCGGAAAGTCGATCTCTTCCGCGTTCGCGATGGCGACCTCCGCCGTGAACTGCGCGTTCGTTTGCTCGATGCGGGTCAGCTCCAGCCGGCTCACCTTCGCCCCGAACTGACCGCGTAGCTGAAGGATGCCGTCGAGCGCCGTATCGATGCCGGCGATGGTGGCCGAGACACCCGTGCCCGCGGTGAGCGCCGCGTGCAGGTCGCTGAGCGCCTGGAACGACGGCGCGAACGCGGCGTCGCCCGGGACGTTGACGTCGACCCGTGTCGCCGAGCCGATCTGCCGTTCGATGAGGCCCGCGTTGCCGTTGTAGGTCGCGGCCATCGGCGGCCCGGACGAGATCGCGAAGGGCACCGTCGTCGTTGCGGTTCCACCGTAGATGTATTGCCCGCTGAAGTTCGTGTTGCCGACCTGGATCGCCTGCTCCATGAGCTGCTCGACCTCGGCCGCGAGCGTCACACGCTGGGCCGCCGACACGGTGTCGTTCGCGCCGTAGACCGCGACTTCGCGCGCCCGCTGCAGCAGGTCGTTCATGGTACCCATCGACGACTCGGTGGCCTCGAGCCGCGCCGCGGTCGCGTCGATGTTGCGGACGAACTGCGTGCCACGGCTCAGCTCGGAGCGGTACCGGAGCCCCTCCGAAGCGCGCGCCGGGTCATCGGACAGCCGCGTCACGCGCCGGCCCGTCGAGAGCTGGCGTTGCAGCTGCACGAGTCGCTGGTAATTCCCATCGAGGTTGTTCAGAACCTGATCGACGACGGTTCGCGTACTAAGACGCACGATACCCTCCGCTACAGCCCGACAATGCCGGTGCGGTTAATCAGCCGATCCAGCATCTCGTCGACAACCGACATCAGCCGCGCCGCCGCATCGTAGGCATGCTGGAACTTCACGAGATTGACGAGCTCCTCATCCATGTTCACGCCCATCACCGATTGGCGGAGCACTTCGAGGTGCTCGACGAGCGCATCCTGGTTGTTGGCGAGACTCTCGGACTCCTGCACCTCAATGCCGATCTCGGTGACGAAGCGCTGATACGCATCGTCGAAAATCGGCCGGAGCTCCGCGATGTTGATCGCGTTGCTGCCATCGCCAGCGCCGCTTGCTGCAGGCGCCGCCGTAATCACTATCGACGCTGCGCCTGCCGCACCAAATGCGGGCGGGCCCGTAAGGGTGACGCCCGGTATCAGCGTCGTATTCACTTCGCCCGGCGCCAGCGTGCCCACGTAGGCCGGTTCCGGCGCCCCCGGGATGAACGGCGGCGGCGGCGCGGGGTTGAAGATGTCCGGCGTGAACTGGATCGTCACGTTGCCGGCGCCGTCGTCGGTGATGGTGATGGTGCCTGGGCGAAGGTCGTGCGGCTGCCCGCTCGGCGTAACGTTGACGCTGGCCGTGGGCACGACGCTCGTAATGGTGTAGTTGACCGCGGCCCGTACTTTCCGCGGGTCGGCGACGAGCGCCGGCTCGACGCTCATCGAACCGATGTCCGTGCCGGCGAAGAAGTTCAGCATCGGCTGGCTGGGCGGCGGCATCGGGTCGGTGAGGCCGCGACCGTCGCGGTGGACGAGGTTGACGCGGGTCATGAAGTCGACCGCGAACGCGTTCAGGTTCTGCAGCTTGGAGGCGAGCGTGGTGTCACGCATCTCCATCAGCCCCTCGAGCCGCCCGCCGAAGTTGCTCCCCATCGTCCCATCGCCGAACCGAACGCCGAAGAAGCCGCCGTTCGCGGCGTTCGGCGATGTGCTCAGCAGCGATGCGGTGTTGCCCTGCACGAATATCTGCGAGCCCATGTACACCGTCGTGGTGCCGTCGATCTGATCCGTGTACGACACGCCGACGAGCTTGGAGAGCTTGTCGAGCAACAGGTCGCGCTGATCCTTGAGGTCGAGCGCGGCGTTCCCGCCGACATCGAGCCGCGATATCTGCTCGTTGAGCGACGCGAGCTGCGTGCCGATGCTGTTCACCTCGCTCACGACGACCTCGACATTGCGGTTCGTCTGGTCACGCTGGACTCGCAACTGGCCCTCGGCCCGCTTCAGAGCCGATGTCAGCGTCTGCGCGTTCTCGACAACCGCGGCCCGGGTCGCCGTCGACTCCGGCTGATTCGAGAGGTCATCCCAGGCGTTCCAGAACTTGCCAAACAGCGCGTTCAGGCCGTCGTCGGAGGGCTCGTTGAATACCGTCTCCAGCCGCTGCATCCCTTCGGCCCGCGCCAGAAAGCGCCCCTGGCCTTCGGTCACCTGCCGCACCTGGAGGTCGATGAACAGATCGCGGATGCGCCGCAGGTCGGACGCGATGACACCGGTGCCCACCTGCGCGAACAGCGGGTTGCGTGTCGTGCGGCCCGTGCCACGCACCGCGTCCGCCTCGAACCGCAGCTCCTGCCGGGAGAAGCCGGGCGTGGCGACGTTGGCGATGTTGTGCGCCGTAACGTCGACAGCGAGCTGCTGTGCCCGCAGCGCCCGTGTCGCGATCTCGAGTCCGTTGGAGATGCCCATGCTGCGCTCCCGCTACGCTTTCGAATCGAGTGTGCGTATCTGCCGGTTGACCGCGCCCGCGCCTTCCGCTGAGTACGTCGTGGCGCTCGCCGCCGGCCGCACCAGGAAGCTGATCCAGCGGCCCAGCAGCCGGAGCGACGTCTCGAGCAGAGCGGCGTTCTTGCGATTGGCGGCCGCCAGCTCCGTGGCGTGCTCGCGAAGCATCTCCTGCAGCTGCGTCAGCATCTCCTGGGCGGCCTCGGGGAACGCCGGCTTCAGGGACGAGAGCGTCGCGGTCGCAGGGTCTTCGCCGACGCGAGGAGCGAGCTCCGCCGCCATCGCCATCCGCTCCGCCTCCAGGCGGCTGACCTGGCGGATGAGGTGATCCTTCTTGCCGAGCAACTGCTCGACGCCATCGGCGTCGCCGCTGCGCAACGCGACAAGCTCCGTATGCGCGAGCTCGATGAGCGAGGCGTAGCAGGTGCTCTCCTCGAAGAGCGTGCTGATCAGCCGCTCCTGGGCCCGGTCCAGCTTCATATCGCGAAGGATGTCGCTCACTCCACATCTCCCCTTCTTAGCAGCATCGACGCGATCTGGCCGGCGCGTATTGTGTACGTCCCTGATGCCAGCTCCTCCCGCGCCTCCGCGATGCGGCCGTCGCGCTCGGCGGGCGCGGCCTGGGCGGCGCGCAGAGCCTGCTGATAGCGTCCGGCCGCCTGGCTCAGCGCCAGGCTGTCGAACCGCCGCGTCCGCGGAGCGGCCGCCTCGCGGGTGGGCGCTGGCTGCCCCGCCCGCGCGACGTTCTCCGTCCCGTAGACTCGCTGGATTTCGCGGAAGACGCTTCGAATCATCCGATGGCTCCGTTTCTGTTAGGCGCTCAGCTGGTTTGCCTGTTCGTACATCTGGTCGGCGTAGCGATACAGTGCCGCGTTCATCTGGAACGACCGTTGCGCGACCGTCAGGTTTGTCATCTCCTCGGTCAGCTCCACATTCGAGTCCTCGATGGCGCCCGACCGCAGCGCGCCCATGCTGTCGGCGCCCGGTGTGCCGGCCTCGGCATCGCCCGACGACGCTGTCGTGCGGTAGAGCCCCTCGCCGATGCTCTCCAGCCCCGTCGGATTGGCGACGCGCGCCAGCTCGATCACTCCGAGTTCGACGCGCTCGCCCGTCTCCGGCGAGATCGCCGTAACCGAACCAGTGGCCTCGACGGTGACGCTGCTGAAGCCGGCCTCGATGGTGATGGCGGGTACCAGCCGATAGCCATTCGCCGTCACCAGGCGGCCTTCCCCATCGGGATAGAACGAGCCCACCCGGGTGAGCGCCGTCGTGCCATCGGGCAGCTCCACCTGGAAGAAGCCCTCGCCCTCGATCGCGAGGTCGAGCGCGCGGCCCGTCGGCGATAGGCTGCCCGCCTCGAAGTTGCGCAGCTCCTCACCGGTGGCGACAGCGGACGTTGTCTGCACCGGGGGCGGTACGGAGAGCCCTTCCACCAGGTCGAGCACCTGCTGCGAATCGAAGACATCGTTGAAGCTCACCGCCACCCGCTTGTAGCCGGGCGTGTTGGCGTTCGCGATGTTGTTCGAGATGCGCTCGACGTTGCGTTCGTGCTCGATCATCCCCGAACGAGCGGCGTCCATAAGACCAGACATAACTTTTTGCCCTCCGTCCGGGTCGCTATCCGACGCGGCCCACTTCGGTAATTGCGCGCTGCAGCGAATCGAGCTGCACCTGGAAGGCCCGTTGCATCGTTGAGTAGGCCTGGAACGTGCCGAGCGCCGAGGTCATCGCCGCGACAGCGTCGACGTTCGACTGCTCGAGAGAGCCTTGGGTGACGCTCGGCTCGAGAGGCTGCTCCGGGCCCGCGGTGCTGAACATCGTGCTGCCCTCGCGCACCATGTCGGCGTCGGCGAAGTCGCGGATGCGGAGCTGGTCGACGGCCTCGCCGGCGGCTGTGATGAAGCCTTGCGCATCGATCTCGACCTCGCCGGGCGGGACGACAATCGGCGCATCGCCGTTCTCGCCCAGCACGAGCTGGCCATCGCCAGTGACGAGACGGCGCTCCGCATCGAGCCGGAACTGGCCATCGCGTGTATAGCGGACGCCCTCCGCTGTCTGCACCGCGAAGTAGCCGCGGCTTTGCAGCGCGACGTCCAGACTGCCGCCGGTGCGCTTCAGCGTGCCTTGCGAGAAGTTGATGGGCTGCTCGTTCAGGAACGCGCCCGACCCGACGGTGCCCGACGACCCGCTGCTGGAACGGCGAGAACGGCACGGGCCCGCCGCCGCCCGTCTCCTGCACGACGAGCGTCCGGAAGTCGTGCAGCGTCGCGTCGTTGGCCTTGTAGCCATTCGTCTCGATGTTCGCGAGGTTGTCGGAGATGATCTCCTGCTTCTTCATGCCGGCGATCATCCCGGAGGCTGCTGTGTAGAGGCCGCGGATCATTGCGATGCTCCCTTCTTGCCTTTGCCGCGCCGGGCGACGGAGATGCCGACGATGCCCATGGCCGCGGCCAGGCCGCCCCCGGCGAACATGCCCCGGCGGACGGCGTCGAGGTAATCGCCGTCGCCGGTGTCGGGAAGCGTGGCCGGGCCTCCGAGAGTTGCCCCGCCGGCGCCCGCCGCGCGCTGCGTATCGGCCGCAGGCGGCCTCACGTCCGCCGGGGCGACCGCGGTGAAGAAGCCGCCGATGGAGCGCTCGTCGCGTGCCAGGGGCGAGTCGTCCGGATCGGCTTCGATGGTGAGGACGATGAGGTCGTAGCTGTAGTCGACGATGGGCGGCAGCTGCGTGCTGAAGTGCGCGGAGCCATCGGCGGCGGCGTTGAACGTGCCGAGGCTGAGCGCATCGTTGACAGTCGAGCGCACGAGCCACACCTGGTAGTACGCCCCAACGAGCGGCTCCAGCCCCGTCGCCTCGAGCACGAGGTAACCTTCGGAATAGCTGAACTCGGCCACGCCCTCCGCCGTCTGCGGGCCGTAGTTGCTGAGGCCGGGCAGGTACTTCAGCTCGACGAGCTGAGGCACGCCGTTCGCCCGCACAGGCGCGGCGACGAGCAGTGTGCCCACAAGCACGGCAGCGGCGGCGAGCAGTTGGGCGACCTTGAGCATGGATATCGCGATAGCTCATGGTTACGCGCCCTCGCGGCGGCTCGCCGTCGCCAGCAGCAGCCGCACTTCATCGACGCCGGCGCGCAACTCGCGGGCGATATCGCGCTCCTCATAGCCCGAAGCCAGCAGCTCGAGCGCCCGCTGACGGCGGCTGGCGTCGGTCGCCGCGCGCGGCTGGCTGTGCCGCCTTCGCCGTGAGCGTCCGCCGTCGCGGCGCCGTGGCCCGCCTGGGCGCGGCCGTTTCCTCGGCGTCCGTCGCTTCGGAGTCGCGGAGGAGCGCGTCGATCTGCGACACGCTGGTGCGCCAGCTCTTCGAGCGCGGTCGCCGTCATCTCCTGCAGCTCGACCAGCAGCTCCTCGACGGTGCCGATGAGCGCCAGGTCGGCGTGCGACTGCACCGACAACCGGTTCATCCGGGAGAGCCGGAACAGGGCGATCACGAGGCCGGACAGCGCCAGTGGCTGTGTCGCCGCGAGTATGAACAGAATCGTCGTCAACATCGTCGAATCCTCCCGTCCTTAACCGAGCGCCTCGCGCATCGCAATCCGAAGCCGGCTCACAGCCTTCGCGTGCAGCTGGCACACGCGCGATTCGGAGATGCTGAGCACCCGGCTGATTTCCTTCATCGTCATCTCGTCCTGGTAGTACAGCGACACGACGAGCCGCTCCCGCTCCGGCAGGTTGACGACCGACTCGGCGAGCACGCGTCCCATTTCGTCGCGCTCGATCCCGCCGATGACCTCGTCGTGCGCATTGACATCGGCCAGCTCCACCGGCGCGCTCCCTTCGCCGTAGTCCTGGTTGTCGAGCAGCCCGTCGAGCGAGACAGTCGTCCAGCTGGCGTCGATGAGCATGTCGTGGTACTTGTCGACGCTGACGCCGAGGTGCTGGGCGATCTCGTCCGGCGTCGGCGGCCGGCCCAGCGTGGTCTCGAGCTCGACGTTCGCCTTCTCGATCTGCCGCGCCTTCTGCCGCACGGAGCGGGGCAGCCGATCGAGCGAGCGCAACGCATCGATGATCGCGCCGCGGATGCGGGCGATGGCGTAGGTCTCGAACTTCACGCCCTTCGTGGGGTCGAATCGATCCACCGCCTCGATGAGCCCGAGCGTGCCGTAGCTCAGCACATCTTCGAAGTCCATGATGTTCGGCAGTCCGATGGCGAGGCGGCCCACGACGTACTTCACGAGCGGTGCGTACTGCATCACCAGTTCGTCCTTGAGGCTGGGGTCGCGATCGACGAGATACGCGTTCCACCGTGCTTGCCCGGCTGTGACCATCCCCTACTCCTTGCCTACGCGGCTTCGCGTTCTGTGTCGTTGAAGAGCTCGGCGACGCCCGCGAGCGGACCTTCGTCCTCGCCCGGCGCCGGCATGCCGGCGAGCGACTCGAAGTCGCTCGGCCCCTTGGGTTCGCTGGTGCCTGCTCGTGTCTTCGTCCCCGTCGTCCGCCGATGCGATGTACGGCGGCAGAGGCGTCCGATCCCGCTCCTGTATGGGCGCGCGGTGGGCGACAGGCGCCGGCGCGGAGAGCGGGCCGGCCTGCGGCTGCTGCGCGGCGCGCCGTGGCGGCGGCGCTGTGTTGGCCACGAGTTCGGCCAGCCACCCCAGTACCACGAACGCCATGAGCGCCTGGACGCCTCTCAGGATGCCGGTGTCGGGCGGGCCGCCCGCCATCAGCGTCGCGCCGAAGGCCACGGCGAACGACAGCGCCCCCACGTAAAACCCGAGCTGGAAGAACAACGGTGGTGGTGCCATGGTCAGCGCCTCCTCCGCAGCTCGAGCTGTTTCGAGAACACCCAGCGCGCCAGCCGTTCGCGATCGTCGTGCAGGAGCATCGTGAACTGGCCGTGATAACGGTGGTTCGAACGTCCCGGCTCCGGTGGGCGCGTATGCACCACCTGAGCGATGCAATCGATCCGGTAGCCATCGAGCGGCAGCCACATGTGAACGAGGCGGCCCTTCTCGATCTCCTCGCGCGACACGAACTGCAGTCCGCCCGCACTGATGTCGACGACGGTGAGCCGCACGCGGCGTTCGTCGACACCGATCTCGTTGCAGAGTGCGGAATACGTCGGTACGACGCCGCGCGCCAGACGATAGTGTTGGCGCTTCTCGATCAGCCGGATGGCGCTCGGCAGGTTGATCGAGAACGTTCCCTGCGTCACCACGACCCGGCTTACGAACCGATACGGCACCTCGTCGATCAGCACCGCGACGTCGACCTGCTTGCCCGGGTACAGATCGCGGGTATCGGTGGGCGGATCGATCCGAACGCGATCGGTGCCCACCGCAAGGACGGTGCTCTCGAACGAGCGTTGCCCGCGCTTCGTCTCGTAGCGGACGATCAGCGCCTGGCTCTCCTCGATTTCCGGGCCGGGATTGGAGCATCGCCATGCTACGCGCCTACCTGTTCGCGGAGGTCGTGCTCCGGTTCGATGACGCGCAGCGATTCGCCCAGTGCCAGCCGGACGAGCGTGTCGCGATCGGCGGGCAGCATCGGGCGCAGCACATCGTCGCTATCGCCGATGAACAGCACCGGTGCGCCGAGCTCGCTGATGGCGCTGAGGGCGCCGCCGGGCGCGCCGGTGGCGTCGGCGGCCGTTATCACGATGCCAGCCGCGCCGCGGCCCGCCATTTCGTGCGCCGCTTCCACGTCGCAGGCGGGCATGTCGGCCCGCACGGTCAGCAGGACGCGCGCGTCCGGGAGCTGTGCGAGGACGCGGCGAAGCTCGACGGCGTCCTCCGGTGCGTAGGAGTTGAAACCGGCTGTATCGACAATCGCGGCGTCGATGCTGCTGCTGCTCTGCATCGCCTCCAACAGCTCGCCCGGGCCGTAGCAGACGCGCGCCGGGATATCGAGCGCCCGCGCGTACGTGACCAGACGCGCCTCGCCGGCGACACGGGTCGTATCGAGCGTCGCGAGCAGCACACGCTTGCCCTCGGCATGGAGTGCGCTCGCCAGCTTCACCGCGGCCGTTGTCTTGCCGGAAGCGGCCGGGCCCGTGAGCACGATGAGCTGACGCCGGCCCTTCGCCACACGGAAGGTCGATGCTGCTGGCAGCCGCTGTGCCAGCGCGCGGCGCACCGCGGCGGCGTCGCCCTTCGCCGCCAGCGTATCGGCGGTGATGCCGGCGACGAGCCGATCGTCGAAGCCGCGCTCCGCCAGCCTGTCGAGCAGATCGGCGGCCGGCCGGGGCAGGTGCGCGTCGATGCCGCCGCGGCGTTTCTCGCGCAGCTGGCGCACCTCGCGCTCGATCTCGCCGAGCCGCGAGCCGAGCACCGCCATTGCGGTCGCCGGCTCCGGCGCCGCGACCGGCGTGTCCGCGCGTTCGCGGGCGCGCCCCTCGCGCACGTGCGCCGATGCTCGCGCCAACGCCGGCTCGCCATCGAGGGCCATCGCCGACGCGGCGCGCTCGGCCGCTGCGCGCGCGACCCGCTGCGCCAGGACGGGGTCGGAGAGCGCCAGCCGCACCGCGGGCGATTCCAGAACGCCATCGTCCGAGAGCGCGGTGGGCGACGGCGCGATTCTTGGCGCCGGGTACTCGGCAGGCTCCCCATCGGGGACGCCCGCCAGAATCTCGAATCGTGCCGAGCGCCGCAGCAGCCCGCCGCCGCCCAGCCGTCGCGTCGCGATGATGACGGCGTCGCGACCGAGCTCCCGGCGGATCTGCTCCGTCGTCTCCATCAGGTTCGTCGTTTCGTAGCGTTTAACCTTCATCGATGTCCACCGTTCCCATCGCCTGAACCTCCGTCTGAGGGCTCACTTCGGCGTATGCCAGTACCGGAAGATGCGGCAGCGCCCGCTCGATCAGCCGCCGGAACGGCCGCCGAATGCGCGAGGGGCAGAGCACCGCGGGCTGCTGCCCGGCGGCGGCGATCCGCTCCATGCACTCCGCAGTCGACATAATCGTGCGCTGCGCCAGCAGCGGGTCGACGATGATCGCCCAACCCTGGTCGGTCTGCTGCAGCGCACCAGCGAGCGTCTGCTCCAGCGCCGGGTTGAGTGTCAGCGCATAGAGCACACCGTCGAGGCCCTGGTACTGCGCCGTGATCTGGCGCCCGAGCGCCTGCCGGACGAGCTCGCCCAGCTGCGCGATGTCCTTGATGGCGCGACCGTGGTCGGCGAGCGTCTCCGCGATCGTGACGAGGTCGCGGATGGAGACGCGCTCGGCGAGCAGGCTCTGCAGCACGCGCTGCACCTCGCCGACGGTGAGCACCCCGGGCACGAGGTCATCGACGACAGCGGGGTAATCCTGCTTGAGGTTGTTGAGCAGCGCCTGCGTGTCCTGGCGGCTCAGCAGCTCGTGCGAGTGACGCCGGATCAGCTCCGTCAGGTGTGTCGCCAGCACGGAGGGCGGGTCGACGACCGTGTAGCCCATCATCTCGGCGCGCTCGCGGTTGCCCGCCGTCACCCAGAGTGCGGGCAGCCCGAACGCGGGCTCCGTTGTCGAGATGCCCTCGATGTCGCCGGTGGCGAGGCCGGCGTTCATCGCGAGGTTGTGGTTCACCAGCAGCTCGCTGCGGCCAATCTCGATGCCGCGCAGCTTCACGGAGTAGGCGTTGGGCGGCAGATTGAGGTTGTCGCGGATGCGAACGGTGGGCAGCACCAGCCCCAGCTCCGTCGCCAGCTGCCGCCGGATGCCCGTGACCCGGTGGAGCAGGTTGTTCGAGTCGTTCTCGTCGACCAGCGGGATGAGCCCGTAGCCGATCTCGATCTCGAGCGGGTCGACCTGCAGCATCCCAACGACGCTGTCGACGCTGGTCGCCTCCTGATGGCGCTCCTCCTCGCGTATCTCGACCTCGAGTGCGGCGTCCTTCATCTGCTGGCTGCGAACGAGCCACGCCACGCCCCCGAGTGCCAGCGACATCGTCATGAACGGGATGAGCGGCAGCCCGGGCACGAGCGCGAGGCCGCCCAGCATGGCCGCGACGATGAACAGCGGCTTCGGTGTGCGCAGCAGCTGATCCGCCACGTCCCGCCCGAGGTTCGAGCTCTCGCTCGAGGCGGCGCGCGTCACGATGACGCCGGTCGAGGTGGAGATGAGCAGCGCCGGCACCTGCGTCACCAGGCCATCGCCGATGGTGAGCAGGGCGAAGCGGCTCAGCGCTTCGGTCGCGCCCATGCCCAGTTGTGTAATGCCGACGATGACGCCGCCCGCGAGGTTCATCACGACGATGACAAGCCCGGCGATAGCGTCGCCGCGGACGAACTTGGAAGCGCCGTCCATCGAGCCGTAGAAGTCGGCTTCGCGCTCGATAGTCTGCCTGCGGGTGCGCGCCTGCTCCTCGTTGATGAGGCCCGCGTTGAGGTCGGCGTCGATGCTCATCTGCTTGCCGGGCATGGCGTCGAGCGTGAAGCGGGCGGCCACCTCGGCCACACGGCCGGCGCCGTTGGTGATCACCACGAACTGGATGATCGTGAGGATGAGGAAGACGATGATGCCGACGAAGTAGTTGCCGGCCACCACGAACGAGCCGAACGAATGGATGACATCGCCGGCGTTCGCCTGCAGCAGAATCAGCCGCGAGCTCGAGACGTTCAGCGAAAGGCGGAACAGCGTCACGATCAGGAGCAGCGAGGGGAACACGGAGAAGTCGAGCGCATCGCGGGTGTACAGCGCAACGAGCAGGATGGTGATGGAGAGCGCCAGGTTGAGGCTGATGAGCAGGTCGAGCAGCGGCGTCGGCAGCGGCACCACCATCATGCCGATGATCATCAGCACGCCGACGGCCAGCAGCACATCGCTCTGGCCCAGCAGGCGAGCGAGTCCGGCTTTCGGTGTCATGCCATCGGCAGCTTGAACAGCCACGATTCCTGCCTTCTCCTACGCCGCGATCCGCGGCTCGGCGGGCCGGCCCGCGCCGGAGCGCGCCTGCCGCACCCGGTACACGAACGCCAGCACTTCGGCGACTGCCTGGTACAGCTCGGCCGGGATCTGCTTGCCAACCGTCGCCGAGCGGTAGAGAGCCCGCGCCAGCGGCACGTTCTCGACTATCGGGATGTTGTTCTCGATGGCGATGTCCTTGATGCGCTGCGCCATCAGCCGCTGACCCTTCGCCACCACCTTGGGCGCGGCCATGGTCAGCGGGTCGTACTTCAGCGCCACGGCGAAGGTCGTCGGGTTCGTGATGACGACATCGGCCTGCGGCACACCCTGCATCATCCGTGCGATGAGCGACGCGCGTGCGCGGCGGATGCGCGCCTTCGTCGCCGGGTCGCCTTCCATCTGGCGCATCTCGTCGCGCACTTCCTGCTTCGACATCCGGGCGTCCCGCTGGTACTGCCAGCGCTGGAAGACGTAGTCGGCCGCCGCGACGGCAAGCAGCGCGAACGCGGAGCGCAGCGCCACATCGAACCCGATGGTGACGAACGCCGCGACGCCGTCCTGCAGGCCCTGCTGGCCGAGCGCGGCGATCTCCTCGCGGCGGGAGTACAGCGTGGCAAACGCGATGCCGCCGACAATGCCGAACTTCGCGAGCCCCTTCAGCAGGCTCACAAGCGCCTGCATCGAGATGAGCATCTTCTTCGTGTTCTGCAACGGGTTCACCCGGCCGAAGTTCGGCGCGAGCGGCTGCAGCGTCAGCACGAGCCCCGTCTGGGCGACGGTCGCGGCGACGGCGATAACCGGCAGCACGGCGAGCAGCGGCAGGAGCATCTTGAGGGTCACGAGCATCGCGTTATCCGACCCGCCGATGACGCTCGCCAGCGTCAGCTCGTCGGCGGTCAGCCCGGTGAACGATGCCCGCATCGTCTCCTGCATGCCGTTCACGACCCCGCCGCCGAAGACGCGCAGGGCCATGACCGCGCCGAGCAGCACGGCGGCCGCGCCCAAGTCCTGGCTGCGGATCACCTGGCCCTTGCGGCGCAGCTCCATCTGCCGCTTTGGCGTCGGGGCTTCGGTCTTGTCCTGCGACACGCTTCGTCCTCAGTCCGTTCTGTTACGCGCCTTCAAGCGCGAGCGCGATGTCGTCGAGCAATCTGCCAAACGACTGGTTCATCAACATGGCGGTGGCCGGCAGCGACACCATCATCACGCCGAGCCCGATGAGAATCTTCAGCGGCAAGCCCACCACCAGCACGTTGAGCTGCGGGAACGAGCGCGCAACGAATCCGAGCGTCAGGTCGGTCAGCAGCATCGCCGCCATCACCGGCAGCGCGATCCGCACCGAGATAACGAACATCGCCGCTGCGAGCAGCAGCATCCCTTCGCCCTGCAGGTGAGTCGCGTCGAACTGGTTGATCGGAATGAGCTCGAACGTCCGGCCCACGCCCTCGATCACCAGGTAGTGACCGTTCGCAGTGAGGAAGGCGAGGGTGGCCAGCACCAGATAGAACTGGTCCAGCGTCGCCGAGCCGACCCCGCCAATCGGATCGAGAACCTGGCCAATACCGAAGCCTATCTGCACACCCACGAACTGCGCCGCCATCTGCAGGCCCACCATCACGAGGATGACGGTGAAGCCGATGATGAGCCCGACCACCACTTCCTTCGCGATCGCCAGCATCAGCCCGACAAGCCCGTTCGGTATCGCCACCAGCTCCTTCGATTCCAGCGGCAGGAACACGAGCGTGATGAACACCGCGAGGCCGATCTTGGCGTGCGGCGGGATGCTCCGGTTGCCGAACACCGGCGCGATGACGAGCATCGTCGAAATCCGCGTCAATATCAGCGCGAAGTTCTGCAGATAGATCGGCGAGAGCTCGAAGGTCATGGCTGGTGTCCCACTTGGTCGTCATCGATTCCTGTCTCGTCTGCCGCTTAGCCCGAAAACGTCGACATCTGGCCGTACAGCTGCTGGGTGTAGGCGATCATCGTGTTCACCATCCACGGGCCGGCCACCGCCGACACGCCGAAGACGGCGATGATCTTGGGTACAAAGGTCAGCGTCACCTCGTTGATCTGCGTGACGGCCTGAATCAGGCTCACTACCATGCCGACCACAAGGCTCACGATGAGGATGGGCGCCGAAAGCAGCATCGCCGTCGTCAGCGCGTCCTTGGCCATGGCCATGACGAACTCTTGTGTCATTGCGCCGTTCCTCCTTCGTCAGAACTCAAAGCTGCCCACAAGCGAGCCCACGACCAGATACCAGCCGTCGACAAGCACGAACAGCAGAATCTTGAATGGCATCGAGACGACAATCGGCGGCAGCATCATCATCCCCATCGAGAGCAGCGCGCTCGACACGACGATGTCGATGATGAGGAACGGCACGAAGAGGATGAACCCCATCTGGAAGGCCGTCTTCAGCTCGCTGATGATGAACGCCGGGATCAGCACGTACGTCGGCACGTCGTCCGGGCCGCGCGGTTGGTCGATCTTGGCCAGCTTCACGAACAGGTCGAGGTCTTGCGAGCGCACCTGGTTGAACATGAACGTGCGCACCGGATCCTCGGCGTTGTCGAACGCCTCGCGCTGCTCCATCTCGCCATCGAGATAGGGCTGGAGCGCCTCCGCGTTCACCGTCTTCCACACGGGCGCCATCACGAACACCGTGAGGAACAGCGCCAGCCCGATGAGCACCTGATTCGGCGGCAGCTGCGGGATGCCGATGGCGTTGCGGATCAGCGACAGCACGATGACGATGCGCGTAAACGACGTCACCATCATCAGCAGCGCCGGCGCCAGCGAAAGCACCGTCATCAGCCCGATGATCTGGATCGCGCCCATCGTCGCTTCCGGCGACTGGGGGTCGCCGACCTCGAAGCGGAGTGTCGGGTTGCCGTTCTCGTCCGTCGTCTGCGCCACGGCGATACCCGTGCCGGTGCTCGTGCCATCGGCGGCGGCGGTGCCCTGGGCCGGCGCCGCCGTACCAGCCGTGTCGGTCGCGGCGACGCAGCCCGCGCTCAGCAGCAGCACGACAACGCTCAGCAGCAGCGACGAGAGCTTGCGGCGGGTCATGCCTGCCGCCCTTCGGCCGGGGCTTCCGCGCGGCCTTGCGAGGCACGCAGCCGGCCCAGCTCGTCCTGGCGCTCGCGCAGCCGCGCCAGCAGGGCGAGGCGGCCCTGTGGTGTGGGCACCGGGCTGGCGATCGTGTCGGCCATCGGAGCCTCGTGCGCCTGCGGAACGGGGCGCTGCCAGCTCAGCGGCTGCGTCAGCCCGAAGCGCGACGTGAACGTGCGCAGGTGCTCGCCGAACGGAGCGGCGCGCCGCCCGATCGTCGAGGCCTGCCGGAACGTCGACACGGTCTCAGCGTCGGTGAACTCGGTGATGAGCGCGAGCTGCTGCGGCGTCGCTCCCAGGAGCAGCACCTTCTCGCCGACATCGACGATGTAGAGCAGCCGGTTCTGTGCCAACCCGATTGTCTCGAGCACCCGCACCTGACCCCCGGCCGACGACGGGCCGCCGCGGCCCCGCATCCACCGGCGCAGCATCCAGACCGCCGCGTAGATGAGCGCGGCGACCGCCGCCAGCCGGAGCAGGAGGTCGACGATGTCGCCTGTGCCGACGACCGGCGATGTGTCGTCTGCGGCCTCTGTTTGGGGAGCGGGCGCCTCCGCGGCGTCGCTTGTGGGCGCGTCGCTGCCGAAGAGCCGCTCCTGCGCGGCGCTGGTCAGCGTCACGCTCGAGCCGTCGCCCTCAGGCTCGATCCGCGCATCGCTGACAGGCGCCGGCTCCCGGAGCGGCGTCTGAGGCGCTGCCTCGCTCGTCGTCTGCGCTACGGGTGTGCCGCTGGCCGTGGGCGCTTCCTGCGCCAGCGCGCGGGGCCCGGTCAGGAGCAGTACGCCCGCGATGATGGCGGCCGCGAGCACACGGGGCAATGAACGGGGAAAGTGGCGAATCAGCATCGAATTCCTCACCCGATCGGCAGCGGCTTGCGCGCCGACGAGACGATTTCCGTGACACGCACGCCGAAGTTCTCGTCGACGACGACAACCTCACCGCGCGCCACAATGCGGTCGTTCACGAGAATGTCGACGGGCTCCCCGGCAAGCTTGTCGAGCTCGACAACGGAGCCGGGCCCGAGGCCCAGCACGTCGTGCACCGTCATCACGGTGCGGCCCAGCTCTACGCTTATGCGGAGCGACACGTCCTGAATCAGATCGAGGCCGCTATCGGACGAGCGCCCGGTCGATGGCTGGTCGAACGGCTGGAAGCGCGCCGAATGCACATCGACTTCCGCCTCGCTCAGGCGGCGCGGCCGGCTGGAGCCGCCACTGTCGAAGTCATCGGCGTGCTCCCGGAGGATCGCGTCGATGGCCTCGGCGTCCGACTCCCCCAGGCGGGAGGCGGATTCGAGGCTGGCCGCGGGTTCGGCCTGGGGCGCCGGGGCGGCGAGCGCACTGGCGAGCCGCTGCAACATCGTGACCGGCAGGATCGCGGTGAGGCGGGCACGCGAGCGATCCTCGCTGTCCTCGACATCGAACTCGAGCCGCGCCAGGGGCGAGCCCTGCGCGACATCGGCCACCATGCCGATCGTCTCCGCGATGCCGTCGAACCGCACCTCACTCACCTTGATGCCGCCCACAAGGGGGCTGTCGGTGAAGAGCATCAGCCCGATAAGGTCGGCCACCTCAGAGGCGGTTCGTTCGGCCGCCTTCAGGGCGATCTCGTCGCCCGTGCTGATGTCGGAGGCAAGCAGCACTTTCGCGTCGTCGATCGTGAGCAGCAGCGCCACCAGATACGCCTCGGACTCCGAGAGGGAGAAGCGCAGCTCGAGGCCGATGTGCGGCAGCACGCCGAACTCGTCGACGATCTCCTCGGCGACCGTGCGCGAGAAGAGCGGATCGACGATCGCGGCCTTCTTGCCGAGCGCGCTCTCCAGCACGACGGCCGCGAGGTCGACGAGCTTCGCTCCGAGTTCGGCGACAGCCTCGACCGAATCGCCCAGTTGTTCCTGCAGTTCAGCGTCCATGAGCTCTCATCCCCCTAGGCCCGGCCGGCCAGAAGTAGCGCGTCTTCGATGGACTGCTCTTCGTCGTCGAGCACAGCCGTGACACGAAGGCCGAGCTTCCGCCCCACGAGGCCGGGCCGTGCCCGGAACTTGCGCCGGTTCGCCACCAGTACGTCGATCTCGGCGCCGGCCTCGCGGTCGAGGCGCAGCACATCGCCGGCCTTCAGCGTCACAATGTCGCGAGCCGCAAGCTCCGTCGTCCCGACGCTCGCGCTCAGCTGGAGCGGGGTGCGGAGCAGATGCTTCTGGAGGTCCGCACGGTTGTCGGTGGTCACCTCCCGGTGTCCCGGGGTGGAGAACCACGATTGCGCGTTGAGGCGCGGCATCACCGGTTCGAGCACCTGGTACGGCAGACAAATGCTGAGGCCGCCGATGATCTCGCCGATCTGAACCTCGAAGAAGACCATGATGACGACGTCGCCGGCGCGGGCCACCTGCAGGAACTGCGGGCTGAGGGCGATCTCCTGCAGCACCGGCTTCAGCTCGATGAGGTTCTCCCACGCTTCGGTGAGGCCCGCGAGCACCGGGGTCGCCGCCGTCTTCAGCAGCGCCAGCTCGACATCACTGATCTCGTGACCGCCGCGCAGCATCTTGCCGGGCCCGCCGAGCAGCCGGTCGACGATCGCCATGCCGATCTCCGAGCTGTACTCGATGACGATCGAGCCGAGCAGCGGCTCCGGCGCGACGATGTTGAGGATCGACGGCGTCTGCACCTGCTGGATGTACTCCTCGTACAGCCCCTGGTCGATCGACGACATTCGCATCGTCACGATGCTGCGCAGCTGCGAGCTGAGGCTGGCCGAGAACACCCGGCCCATCGCCTGATGCATCGCCTGCAGCGTCCGGATCTGGTCTTTCGAGAACTTGTCCGGGCGCCGGAAGTCGTACAGCTTTACCGCTTTCGAGATCGGGCGAGGGAGGCCGCGTGGCGCCGCCCCGAGCTCCTCTTCGCCCGTGCCGGCGACATCGAGGAGCGCGTCGATCTCGCGCTGTGTCAGAACCTTGCTGTTATCTGCTGTCATATCGTCCTGCTACTGCGTGAGGAATTCGGTGAAATAGACGTTGATGAGAACCGGCTCGTGGACGATCTCGCTGAGCGCCGCCAGAAGCTCGCGCTTGAGCGCGTCGCGACCCGCGGGCGTCGATATCTGCTCGATGCTCTTGCTGGCGACAACGCCCGTGATCGCGTCTTCGATCAGTGGCACGACCGGCGCGACCTCGAGCGCGAACTCCTCTTCGGCAACCACGCGCGCCTCGCCCGCCAGGGTGAAGAACTTCGGGTCGTGAGGCTCGAACTCCAGCGCCACCGCGAGCTTGACGTAATGGCGGGGAACGCCGAACAGGTTGTGGATGCGAACCGGCAGCTTCACCGTCGGACCGGGCTTGGTTTGCGCGGCGGCGCCGGCGGCCGGAGCCTCACCCCCGGCTGCGGCTCCGCTGCCCTCCGGAGCGGCCCCGTGCGCGTTGCCAGCGGCGACAGCGGAGTCGCCCTCTGCCGGGGCCGCGGGGTCGCTTCCGCCGAAGAACATCGGCTTTAGCACGAACATGAAGAGCAGCACGAAGACGACCGCGCCTCCGGCGCCCATCAGAATCTTCTTGTTGCCGAGCAGCTTGCCCATGCCGGTCCTTCCTCTCGAGGCTAGTGGCTCGCCGGGCTCGCCCCGCTCGCGGGGCCGGCCTCGGCCGATGGGGTGTCGCCCGTCGCCGGGCTGGCGCTGGTCGTTGGGGGCGCTGTGCCCTGCGGGTACACGATGACGATGTCGGCGCGCCGGTTCTTCGCGCGCCCGTCCGGCGTTGCGTTATCGGCGATGGGACGGGTGTCGGCATAGGCCGCCGCATGGAGGCGCTTCGGGTCGATCCCGGCCTGCTCCGTGAGGTAGCGCAGCACTTCGGTGGCGCGCGCCGACGAGAGCTCCCAGTTCGAGGCGTAGGCGTCCGTATCCAGCGGGATGCTATCGGTGTGTCCCTCAACGCGGACGTCGTTCGACAGGTCGCGCAGCAGCCCCGCCACGTGGTTCAGAGCCGCCAACGACTCCTCGCGAAGCCTGGCGCTCGCCGGGTCGAACAGCATGTTGTCGGAGAGGCTGATGACGATCTCCTGCTGCTCGCTGCGGACACCGAGCCGTCCCTCGAGGCCGTTCTCCGCGGCGAAGTCGTTGATCGATTCGGTGATGGCGGCCAGGTCGGACGCCTGCAGCGCGGCTGCGGCCGGCAGAAGCGACCCGCCGCCCTCCAGCACCTCGCCGCCGCCCTGGAGCACACCCGAGCCGCCGCCGCCAAAGGCGGAGTTCAGCGACCCGGAGAATGCTTTGAACTTCTCCAGGTCGGCGTTCGAGATGGCGAAGAGCACGATGAAGAACGCGAACAGCAGCGTCAGCAGGTCGGCGTAGGTAATGAGCCAGCGCTCGCTGCCGCCGTGCCCTTCCGCCGCTACCCGCTTCTTGCGCCGGCTCACGCTGCCTCCTCGGCGCCGCCGCCGGCGCTGCCCTTGGTGTCTTTCGCTTCCTTGCCGCGAGCGCCCGGAGCGAGGAAGCCCTCGAGCTTCTCCTTGACGATGCGCGGGTTCTCGCCCGCCTGAATCGCCTGGATGCCTTCGAGCATCGCCTCGCGTGCGTGCATCTCCGTCGCGGCGTTGAACTTGAGCTTGCCGGCGATCGGCAGGGCGAAGACGTTCGCGGCGAACACGCCGTAGAACGTGGCGATAAACGCCTGGGCGATGCCGTGTCCCGCTTCCGCCGGGTCTTCGAGGCTGGCTGAGCACCGCGATGAGCCCTAGCACGGCCCCGATGATGCCGAGCGTCGGGAAGAAGCCGCCGGCCGTCTCCAGCATCTGGACATTGCCGTGGTGCCGCTTCTCCGCCGCCTCCATGTCGATTTCGAGGATGCTGCGGACGACTTCGGGGTCGGTGCCGTCGATCATCAGGAGCATGCCCTTGCGCAGGAATGCGTCCTCGAGCTTCTGCGAGTCGTCCTCGAGCGAGAGCAGCCCTTCGCGCCGGGCCTTGTCGGCCATCTGCACGAACAGGGCGACAACCTCCTCCTCGTTGACCTTGGAAGGGAAGAAGGCCTTCATCACGGCTTTCGGCAGACCAATAACGCGGCTCATGGGATACGCGATGAAGATCGTGCCCAGTGTGCCCACGAAGACGATCATGAACGCCGGGATGTTGATGAGCGCCATGGGGCTGCCGCCCTCGAGCAGTTGCCCGCCGAAGACACCGATAACGCCCAGCGCCAGTCCAATGACCGTCGCAATATCCATTGTTCGCCCTTGCTGCTAGTCGTCGGTGGGCACGGCACGGAGTGCCGCACTCGAACGCCGTCCGCTACGTTGGCCCACGCCGGTTGCCTGGTGGTACTCGATGACCCGCGCCACGATGTCGGCGTCGCTCTCGCGCACGAGGTAGCGGTGCCCGTTGACGAGCGTGATGTGGGTGTCGGGGTTGGATTCGACGATCTCGATCAGATCGGCGTTCAGGTAAATCTGGCTGCCATCAAACCGGGTTACTGCAATCACGGTGGGGCCCCTTTTCGCTCTTACCTGCCGAGGCTCTGCCATCGTAGGTTTCGCGGTGCGGGCTCAGTAGTGGGAATATCCTTAGCGCGAAAGCGCCTTCCCCCTACGTGGCGGGGCGAAGGCGCTCGATAGTGCGGGTGGGTGGGAGGGGCGGCTGGGCCGGGGCGGCTCAGCTGCCCGGTTCGATGCCCAGGAACGTGGTAATCCGGAGCCGCAGCGCTGCCGGGCTGAAGGGCTTCTCGATGCGCTCGTCGGCGGGCGCCTCCTGGATGCGGCGGTCGTTCGCCGTGACGTAGGCGCTCACCAGCCAGATGGGGATGAGCCGTGTCGCTTCGTCGCTGCGGAGCGCGTGGCACACCTCGATGCCGTCCATCTTCGGCATCGCCACATCAAGCACAATGAGGCTGGGCAGCTCGGCGCGCGCTATCTCGAGGGCCGCGGCGCCATCTTCGGCCAGGAGCAGCCGGACGGGCGCGCCGTGAAGTGTCGCTTCGAGGAGCCGCCGGATCGACGGCTCGTCATCGGCGAAGAGGATGGTAGGCGGAAGTGTGCCGGGCTGCTGCTCGAACGTCATACCGCCGCGGCGACGGGCCTCTCGTGGCGGCAGCCGGCGGGACGGGCGATGGCGAAGGTGAAGGTCGATCCGCCCTGCGGCGGGCAGCTCAGCGTCAGATCGCCGTTGTGCAGCCGCGCGATCGCCCGCGCGATCGCGAGCCCGAGGCCGGAGCCGCCAACGGCGGAGCCCGTCGAGTCCCACGTCGCGCCGCGGAAGAACGGCTCGAAGATGCTGGCCTGCTCTCCTTCGGGGATGCCGGGCCCCTGGTCGGTCACCGCGAACATGGTAATGCTGGCGTGGCCGTTGCTTGCGGAGCTGATACGGATCGAGATCGTCGTTCCGTGGGGCGAGTACTTCATCGCGTTCGTGACGAGATTACTGAGCGCGCGTGCCATCTTGGCGCCGTCGGCGTGAATTGGCGATGGCGCGGTCTCCCACGTCACCGATATCTCGTGCGATGCGGCTCGCTGCAGCGGCGAGAGCACCTCGCGCAGCAGGTCATCGGGCGCGAGCGTCTCGCAGTGAATGCTGGCCTTGCCCTGCTGGATACGCGCGAGATCGAGGATGTCGTCGATGATGCCGCCCATGCGCCAAGCCTCGGTGCGGATGAGGCCGAGCCATTCGCGGCGCACCTCGGGCGGCGTGCTCTCCTGCTGAAGCAGCTCGGCGAAGCCCTGCAGCGCCGTCAGTGGCGTGCGCAGATCGTGGACGACTTCCGCAATCGTCTGCATGCTGCGGAGCGCCTGCAGCTCCATCGCCGAGAGGTCGCGGAGCACCACGAGGCATCCGGGGGCGGCAGAATCGGGCTTCTCGATCGGGATGGCGCTGACCTGCACAGGCATCGAGCCCTCCGCCGTGCGCAGGTGCGCCCGGAGCTCGACCTGGTGGCCGCGCGCCACCGCCTGCGCCACGGGGTTGTCGGCGGCGCCGATCGGGTCGAGCTTATCGTCGAGGAGGGGGAACGTATCGAGCCAGCCGGCGCCGGTGAGCGGGGCTGTGGCGCAGGCCATCGTCCGCGCCGCGGAATTGCTGTGGTGGATGCGGAGGCCGTGATCGACGATGACGAGCCCCTCATCGACGGCATCGAACGCAAGACGGGAGTACTCGCGCCGCGCGAAGGCCGCAGCCACCGCCTCCTGAATGTCGTGCATCTCATCGAGCGCACTCGGCGGGCTGGTGGCGAGCCGCCTGAGCGCCCACGCGCCGCCGCCGGCGACCGCCCCGGCGACGAGCGCGAGAGCCACCGTGAGGACAGGGTGGCTCTCGCTGCTGATGGCCCAGAACGCCAGGAATGCGATGATCGGCGCCGCGGCCGTGGCCGCGATGATGAGCGGCGAACGGCGGCGGAGGTGGAGCTCGCTCACCGAATGCAGCATGGTGGGGCTAGACCGCCGTTCCGGCTTCCACGAGATTGGTCGCCTCTGCGGAGCGCGACGCGGTTTCGAGCAATCCCGTCGCGATGGCCTGCCCGCCCAGCGTGCGGCAATCGCAATAGGTCGAGAAGATGGCCCGGTCGAGGAGCCGTAGGCCGCCGGGGCTGAGCTCGGGCGCGTGTTCGGCGCGCTGCACGAGCATCCGGCGGAGCCGTTCGAGGAACACCGCCAGAAGTCGCTCGTCGGCGACGACGGCATCGGCCCAACCAAGGCGGGCGATGGTAGCGGTGGTGGGCCGGGCCTTTTCGTTCATGACCATCGATACATCTCGCTTCGAACGCGCTTAGCCGGCGCGGATGTCGGACGCGCCCTCGTCCCAGTCGAGATCGGGCGATTCGAGCTGGACGATGCCGCGGCGCAGGGCGTAGCGGATGAGGTCGGTGCGGTTGCGGGCGCGGAGCTTGCTCATAATGTGGGCCTTGTGCGCCTCGACCGTCTTCACGGAGATGAACAGCTCCCGGGCGATCTCCTGATTGGAGTGGCCCTCGGCGATGAGCTGGAGCACTTCGCGCTCGCGGCTCGTCAGCACCTCGGCGCCGGTCTTCGCTTCGCCGCGGCGAGCCTGCCACACGTAGTCGCCGCTCAGCATCGCCTCGGAGATCGATGAGCTGAAGTACGTGTTTCCCCGGAAGACAGCCTGGATGGCGAGCAGAAGCTCGGTGACGTCCGACCGCTTTACCACGTACCCGGCGGCGCCGGCGCGGAGTGCGGCCAGCACCTGCTCGTCCTCGACGTAGCCCGTGAGGATGAGCACACGCGCATCGGGGGCGCGCTTCTTGAGCTGACGGGTCGCCTCGAGGCCGTTGAGCCCGGGCATCACCATGTCCATCAGCACGACGTGGGGTTTGATGCGCTCGGCCAGGTCGACAGCCTCGCGGCCGTTCGCCGCTTCGCCCACGACCTCGACCTCGGGATGTGTCTCCAGCAGGAGGCGGAGCGCCTGCCTGAGCACGGCGTGGTCATCGACGATGAGGATCTTGATGCGGCCGAGCGTGCCGTTGGTCGCGGCCGAGCCGGAGGTTGCCTTTTTCAGCGGTTCCGTTTGCGTCACCGTCGGGTTCCTTCCCTTTTGGCGCTCTGCGTTGTTTGCCCATTCACACATGTCAGGGGCTCAGAGTCGCCAAGCTACCATAACGCCGATCTTATCGACAACTACTAAACGCGGGACGGGTACGAAAGATACGATCCGGCCCCGAATCCCCCTCAGGTGGGGTCTAGGCGCTCCAGCGCATGATCTCGGCCGCGCCTTCGCGGAAGCGGTCGCGGTCGGCGAACGCGATGCCTTCGCCTCGCTCGGCGGGCACTTCCCACTCCGCTCCGACCGCCGGATAGACGCGAACCGCGTCGCAGTGCTTGCATCGGCCGACGACGCGATCGCCCTCGGGGGCGCCGAGCCGCCAGCGGTGGATGCATGCCTCGGGGCCGTCCCCCTCCGTGTCCATCGGTATCCTCTCTCCGTGCTGTGGGCCGGGCCCCCGCCTCGCTCTGACCTAGGCGATTGGCGCGGGCGGGTGGCGTTTCGTCCCACCGGAAGCCATCGTAGGGCCCGCCAATCGGCCCCTCCATTGGGGAAAACCCGTGGGCAGTGCGGGGATCCCCCTACTTCGGCGCTACCAATCGTCCGACAATTCATGAGGGACGCTCCGGAGAGGATGGGCCCGCGAACGGTCGCGGCAGGACGAGTAGGAACAATGGACGTAGCTCAGCCGGTTCTCGGCACACATGGCTATATCGCCATACCCAAGCACTACGTGCGGCGCGACACCACCACGGGCTTCGACATCTACCTCAACGTCGGCGATGGTTATGTGCTGTACCACGCCGCCGCCGCCGCCTACGACGCGGCGGCCGAGAACCGCCTCATGCAGAGCGCTCCCGAGCACCTCTACGTTCGCGAGGACAGCGCCCGCGAGGTGCGCGGCTATCTGAAGATGCATCTCGAAGAGGCGCTGGCCGACGATTCGCCGCCGCACGTGAAGGCCGGCCTCCTGTTCACCGCCACGAGCGATGCTTTCGAACGGGTCGCCGGCAATCCCGATGACCCTGCGACCATCGAGTCGGCCTCCGACATGGCTGTTGTCACGATGGGCCAGATTGCGAACGATCCCCAGATACTGGGGTCGTTTCTCGCGTACGGGCAATCGGGATGGCATGCGTACTCGCACGCTGTGAGCTGCTGCTTCCTGGCGTCGGCGCTCGGCGTCCGTATCGGGCTCGGCCCCGATGAGCTCGCGGCGCTTTCGATCGCGGGCCTGCTGCACGATATCGGCTTCGCGCGCCTCGCCCCCGAGCTCGAGTTCCGCGCGCCCGAATCGCTGACCCAACTCGAATGGACGATGCGCTGCCGCCACCCCCTGCTGAGCGCCGAGATCATGGCGCGCGGCGGGCTTCCGGCCGGGGCCGTGACGATGGTTCGCCAGCACCACGAGCGTCTGAACGGGCGCGGCTTCCCCGCGAGCCTGAGCGAACAGGAGATCGGCCTGGGCGCTCGCATCGTCGCCATCGTCGATACGTACGACCGGCTTGTGAACCCGCCGCCCGGGCAGGCCCCGATCGGCGCATTCAGCGCGCTCGCCCGCATGCGTCACCGGATGCAGGGCTTCTTCGATACGGGCCTGCTGATGGAGTTCGTTCAGCTGCTGGGCAGCGCCGAGGTCGCTCCGCAGCCGGGCCACAACGGATGGGCCGCCGAGAGGCCGCTTCCGATGCCCGGCGCCGCTTAGGGCGACGCCGGCGTTTCCGCCGCCGCCGGACGGCGGCCGGTGAGCCACCGCGCATACGACTCGTAGACATTGCTGATGGCTGTGGAGAGGGCGCGCTGCGTGGGGCTGATGTAGCGGTGCTGCAGCTCTGCCGTAACGGCATCGAGCCCGTCGTCGAGGTTGCGGCCGACTAACATGTCGCGCACCATCCGCTCGCCCAGGTGCGGCACGGGCGAGCACGAAGCGTCGACGATCTGGCGGGTCGCCACGTCGACCTCCACCTCGACACTCACCACCGTCGGCGTGCCCTGGCTGCCGAGCGCCTGCGGCAGGCGCGCGTGCCCGACAAACACGATCGTTGCCCGAAGCGAATCCGGCGCCTGTTCGATGTCCATGCTCTCACCCTAGCCCCCGGCGCACGTGCGCGCCATGAAGTTCGTGCGAAGATGCCGTGAAGCATCCGCACCCGTGCAGGCAGTCGCGAGAGATCGGGATGATCGCAGGAGGAGCGGCCCCGGGGCCGCGGCGGTGCTGGGATGGCGTGGCCGCGACCGAAGATGGAGCCGGTGATCCGTGTGTCCGCTCTGTGGGATGATGATACACCATCGGGCGGCTCATTCGGCGGCCTGCGGTGGCGAGCACCGCCCCGTAGTAGAGTGGGAGCGCAGCCGCCTCGCGGCTCGCACGACGAAGGGGGAGCCTCCGCCATGACCGCAGACACACGCGCCATCGCCGCCGCCGCCATCGCCGAGGGGCTCGACCCGCTCGCCGCGCTCGACAGCGCCATCGCCGCCGTTCGCGAGCGGCTCGGCGATACCCGCCCGGAGCTAGCGATGCTCTTCGCCGGGCCGGCGTACGCGCACGCCTACGCCGAACTTGTGGCGGCGGCGCACGCACGTCTTGGCGCGCGCATCCTCATCGGATGTTCGGGCGAGGGCGTCATCGGGCCGCGGCGCGAGGTGGAGCGGATGCCGGCGCTGTCGCTCCTCGCCCATGTGCTGCCCGGCGCGCAGTTCCGGGTGGCCCACCTCGCGCCGGGCGTCGCGGGCGCGCCGGCGGATGCGCTGCGGGAGGCCATCGCCGCCATCGCCGGGCCCGATGTGCGCGGCTGGCTCGTGCTCGCCGATCCGCACACCACCGATGTCGAAACGCTCGCCGCCGGCCTCGAGGCCGCCGCCCCCAACGTGCCGGTGCTCGGGGGGATGGCGTCGAGCCTCGGGCAGGGCACGCACCTCTTTCTGAACGGCGTCGCGTACGACGAGGGCGCCGTCGTGCTCGCCGTCACATCGCCCTACGCCGTGCGACCGGTGGTATCGCAGGGGGCGTCGCCCATCGGCAAGCCGTGGACGATTACGGGCGTTCGGGAGAACCTCGTCGAGACGATCGCCGGGCGCCCCGCGCAGGAGGTGCTCGCGGAGACGCTCGCCGGGCTGCCGCCCGCGACGCTCGAGCGTGTGCGCACCGGCCTCCTCGCCGGGCTGGCGATGAACGAGTATCGGGACGACTTCAGTCGCGGCGATTTCCTCATCCGCAACCTTCTCGGCTACGACCCGGAGACGGGCGCGCTCGCTGTCAGCGCCTACCCGCGTGTCGGCCAGACGATCCAGTTCCAGTTTCGCGACGCGCAGGCCGCCAGCGAAGACCTGCGCCTGCAGCTCGCCGATGCCCGCGCCGCCAGCGCTGGGCGCGAGCCGATAGCGGCGCTGCTGTGCACGTGCAACGGACGCGGATCGCGCATGTTCGGCCCCGGCGATCACGACGCCGTCGCGCTGGACGAGGCCTTCCCCGGCCTCCCGGTCGGCGGTCTGTTCTGCGCGGGCGAAATCGGCACGGTGGGCAATCGCACGTTCCTGCACGGCTTCACGGCCAGCATCGGGCTGCTCGTGCGCGAGGACTAGCGCCCGCCCCGGCGTGGCTGCCGTCGCGTCAACGCCGGTGACCGTGTATCGTGATACGCGCGATGCAGAAGTACCTGGCCATCATCAACGTGCTTGGCGGCGACCAGAAGGGGATCGTCGCCCGCGTCAGCACACTCCTCGCCGACAACGACATCAACATCGAAGACATCGAGCAGCGCGTCATCCACGGCCAGTTCATGATGGACATGATGGTCGACCTGCAGGAGATGCGCGGCGACCTCGACGGCCTGGTGAGCGACCTCAACGCGATCGGCGCCGAGCTGGGCATGGACATCCGTCTGATGCTCCACCGCGAGCGTCGCGCCCGGCGGATCGGCATCCTCGTCACCAAAGAGCCGCACTGCCTGCAACAGCTCATCGCCGACGCGACGAGCGGCCTCCTCCGCGGCGACATCGCTGTCGTGCTCAGCAACTACGACGCCCTGCGGCCGCTGGCCGAGACGCACGGACTGCCGTTCGCCAGCTACCCGGCCGACGACATGGCTGCCCACGAGAGCTTCCTGCTGGAGCAGCTCGCGGAGCACCGTGTCGATGTCGTCGTCCTGGCGCGGTACATGCGCATCCTCAGTCCCCGCGTTGTCGATGCCTACGCCGGCAACATCATCAATATCCACCCGTCGCTGCTGCCGTACTTCCCCGGCCCGAACCCCTACCGGCGGGCGTGGGAGGACGGCGTTCGCGTTACGGGCTGCACGGCGCACTTCGTGACGGCCGAGCTCGATGCCGGCCCGATCATCCTGCAGGACGTGTTCCAGATCGACGTTGGTGTGGATACGGAGGCCGATGTCCGCGCCAAGGGCCGCCGCCTCGAGGGACAGGCGCTCTCGCGAGCGGTGCAGCTCTACCTCAACGACGAGGTGCTGGTGCTCGATGGCAAAGTCGTGTTCAAGCCCGGCATGCAGACGCTCCTGAAGGACATGGAGCGCTAGCCAGCAGCACCGGCGTCACGCGGCCACGCCCTACCGCAGATCCTCATGCGGCGATAGCCCGAACGCGTCGGCCGGCCAGTACGAGATGAGCGCTCGTCCGATGATGTTGCCGGCGGGCAGCAGCCCCCAGATGTGCGAGTCGCTGCTGTTATCGCGGTTGTCGCCGAGCACGAAGTAGTGCCGCTCGGGGATGGTCACCGGGCCGGAGCCATCGGCGGGCCACGTGTACGAGCCCCTGTGCGTCAGATAGGGCTCGGTGAGGGGTTGGCCGTTGAGGACGACGACGCCCTGCTGCACCTGCACGGTGTCGCCCGGCACCGCGATCACCCGCTTCACGAAGTCGCGCTGCTCGTCGATGGGCGCCCGGAACACGATGACGTCGCCGCGCTGCGGCCCGCGAAACAGGAAGCCGTCGTCGTCCGAATTGACCCAGGGAATGACATCTTCGAGCGGCCCGAGGCTGAACGTGCCATAGGTGAGCTTATCGACGATGATGAACTCGCCGTTGACAAGGTTCGGATCCATGCTGGATCCCTCGACCTTGAAGTTCTGGACGGCGGAGCGCACCGCCAGGAAAATAAGGAGCGCCAGGATCGCCGTCTCGATGAAGTCGCGACCGGCGCCGCGCATGAACCGCGTGATAAACAGGTGGCGCCTCCACAGTCCATGATGCGTCGGGGGTACTGTTCGAGTATAGCATCGCGCGTCGTTGGGGCGCACGCGCCGAGAGGAGGGCCGTATGGCCATCGCAAGCTTTGGGCTGACCCACACCGAGCTCCACGAACTCGCGCGGGCGGCGGCCGACACCGGGCGGCGGGAAGGGCCGGCCGGTGTGAGCGGCGTGGAGGCGCTGGCACGCGCGACCATGGCCGCAATAGCCGGCAACAATCACGAACTCGGGCGGCAGCTGCTTACACGCGGCCTCGGCATGACGGGCTTCTAGCGATGCGATACATGGATTTCGGACTGCCGGAACGCGAGCTCGAGGCGCTCATTCTCGCGGAGGCGGAGGCGGCGCTCGGCCCCGGATGGCGCACCGGCCCCAGCCCGGAGAGCGCGCTGCCCGCGATGCTCGCCATCATGGCGCGGGCCATCAGCGAGAACAACCGCCGCCTCACCGAACAGCTGCACGCGCTCGGCATCGGCCTGCAGACGTGAGCCGCTACAGCCGGACGCGCGGCGACTGGTAGATCGGCTTCACTGTGCCATCGACAAGCGCCACGATGAAGTCGACCGCGGCGTAAATCATCGGGTCGAAGCCGCGCAGGGCGATCGAGATGTTCTCGCTCGCCTCGTTCGTGTAGGCGCCCGCGACGACGAGCGCGCGATAGCCTTGTCCCACCGTCGCGCCGCTCATCCGCACCTGGCTCTCCTTCAGCACCCGCCGCAGCGAGCGACGCACCATCGCGCCAGTGTTGCCGCTGGCGATATCGTCGACGGGCGGCACCGCGACGACGGCGAAGCCCGCGGGCTCATCGGCGGGCAGACGCTGCAGCGTCCACGCGTCGATAGCCGCGATCTCGGCCGTCTCGCCAACGAACGGCGTCTCGAGGGCGCTGGCGACGATCGTTTCGAGCAGCGCCTGCAGATACGCCGGATCCTCGGGCAGCCGGTGGATGGCGAGGCTATCGAGCCGGTACGTGCCGCTGACGTGGCCGGTGAACCGCGCCCACAGCGCCGACATGCCCCCGAGGATGTTGATGTGGCCGCCCTCGTCTTCGAGCTTCTTGAGCCGCAGCGTCACCGGAAACTCGGCCGCGCCCCGCTCGCCGGGCCCGAGCTTCGCGGCCGCATCGGCGATGGCGAGCGCGAACGCCGAGACGAGCGGCTCCTCGCCGGGCAGATTGGCGCCGGGCGGTACCCAGAGCAGGAAAGCGCCCTCCGGCGCGGCGTCGCGCAGGCGGCGCTCGACCTCGTCGCGACGGACGCGCCACGGCGAGCCGGCGTCGTCCTCGTACAGCTCCCGCACCACGATCGCGATCCGCTCCTCGCCCTCGCGCGCGACCGCATCGGCCACGGCCGTGTCCGCCGCGCTGTCGAGCGTGAACGTACGCCCGTGGTGGCCGTTGAGCCAGTCCGTGAAGAGGCGCGCGGCCAACCGCGGCAGCGCCGATGTCGCTTGGGGTGGTGGCATGGGGGGCACTTTCGGCGCGGCGGGAAGTATGGTGGCGGATCGCAGCGCGCTTCCACCGTACGGACTCGGCGCGGTTGCGCGCAAGCCTGCCGCGAGGCGACGCGAGGGCGGAGGATGCGCGTAAGCGCTGGTTTGGCTAGAATCATCGGTAATGCTGAGTTCGTCCCGAGCTCGCTCGGCGCTCGCCATCATCGCTGTTGCTCTGCTTGCGCTGCTTCTGCGCTGGCCCGGCGGCGGTGCGTCCCGGGCGGACGCATGCGCCATCGCGACGCAGCCGCGCGTCTACGAGCCGCGCGACTATCGCGGGCAGTACCCTTACCTGATGCAGCTGGCCGCGTATGACCAGCTCTTTCCGGGCGATGCCGAGTTCGGCCGCCAGCCGCTGGAGCAAGGGACGCGCGCCGCGCGCCTGCCGAACGGCGGCGGCCACATCCCGCCGGCGCTGCTCCATTCGATAGCGTATATCGAAAGCGCATGGCAGATGGCGAGCAGCACCGTGCCCTACGGTGGCTCCGGCCCCGGCCTCGTCGCCTCCGATTGCGGCTACGGCATCATGCAGGTGACCTCGGGGATGACCGTGCCCCAGGGCCCGGATGGCGCACCGAGCGCCGTGCAGGCGCTGACGGGCACGCACTACGCCTACAACATCGCGCGAGGCACGGCCATCCTCGCGAACAAGTGGAATGACGGCGGCGACATCCGCCCCATCGCCGGCGACGGCAATCCCCTGCACCTCGAATCGTGGTACTACGCCGTGTGGGGCTACAACGGCTTTGTACTGCAGAATCACCCCTACTCGGAGCGCTTCCAGAACGCTGTCCGCGTTCCCTATAGCTGCAACACGGGCGATGCGCTGGGCCACGATCGCTCGCAGTACCCGTATCAGGAACTGGTGCTCGGCTGCGCGCAGCGTCCGCCCATCCGCGATGGCGCGCCCCTCTGGCAGCCGCAAGTCGTCGCGCTCCCCAATCTCGTCGATCCGGCGGTGAAGGCGGCGCTCGACACGGCGAACTTCCGGTTCCCCTACAGCGGGATGGACCTGCCGCAGCCGCCCGTCGTCACACGCGACCGATCGACGCCGCCCGCGACGGCCGGCCGCGCGGCGATTCTGGCGCGGCCGGCCATCGAGGTCGATGCGCCGGTCATTCGCGCCACTGTCGAGAAGGGCGATCCGCTTCCGCCGCTGCCCGTCATCACACTCAGCACCAACGGGCCGGGCATCGCCACCTGGATCGTGCGTTCGTCGAAGCCGTGGCTGAGCACGAACACGATGGCGGGCGTCGTTCTCGGCCCGGCCGTTCCCTGCGTGAGCGAGATCGTCTTCT
The DNA here is from genome assembly GCA_963702115.1 of uncultured Chloroflexia bacterium. GTDB lineage: Bacteria > Chloroflexota > Dehalococcoidia > SHXV01 > SHXV01. The sequence continues at coordinate 1,718,870 of OY969711.1, read as the reverse complement.
GCGACCGCACGTTCGATGTGCGGCCCATCGTCAACCTCGGAGCGCTCGCGCCCGGCCGCAACGATGCCGTCCTCACGTTCCTCGATCCGCGCGCACCCGCGCAGACGCACCGGGTGTCGGTGAGCATTACCCTGACGGAGCCGGGCCAGACAGAGCTGCGGGTGCGTGCGCTTGCCGACGGTTGCAACGCCGTCGGGGTGGCGTTTGCCGACGGCACGCCTGTCGAGAGCGTCGTCGCGGCCATCGAGCCCGCCGATGGGCTCTCGGCCATGTGGCGGCTGCCGCAGCCCGGCTCGGCCTTCGAGCTGTATCTGCCGGGCCAATCGGAGGTGTCGACGCTCGACCACGTGAACGCGCACGATGGGCTCTTCATCTGCACCGACGGCGCAGCCGCCTTCGCCCAGACGGTCGAGCTCGCGGGCCCGCCGCTTGCGACGCCGCTTGCGCCCGGATGCAGCTTCGTCGCCGCGTCGCAGGACGGGAGCGCGGCGTCGTTCGTGGCGCTGATGGAGCCGCCGGGTGTCGTCGAAGCGGTATGGCGGCTCGATACGCCATCGAACACGTGGCAGGTGCACCTGCCGGCGGCGGAGGCGGCGAGCACGCTGCCGCAGGTGGCCAAGCTCGACGGCGTCTTCGTCTGTACCCACGAGACCGCGACGCTGACGCAGCCCGGCCTCGCGCCCTCGCCGCAGCCGCGAGGCAGCGACCCCACGGCGCCGCCTCCCAGCGCCACGCCAACCCCCGACGCCACGCCATCGGAGCCCACGCCCACCGCGACGCCAGCCGGCTAGCCCCGCTCGCGCTCCATCTCCAGCAGCCGCCGCTTGCGCTCGATGCCCCAGCGATAGCCCGCAAGCTCGCCGTCGCTCCGCACGACGCGATGGCACGGTACGACCATCGACACGGGGTTGGCCGCGCAGGCCCGGCCGACGGCGCGCGCTGCCGAACGCGCGAGGCCCATCTGCTCCGCGACATCGGCGTACGTCCGCGTTTCTCCGAAGGGGATGGCGCGCAGCGCGTCCCAGACACGCCGCTGGAACGCCGTCGCTCGCACATCCAGGGGGAGCGCCGCGGCGGGCGCGCGCTCCGATGCGTGCTGCAGTACCGCGTCGAGCCACGGCCGCATCGCGGCGTCATCGCGATGCGCGGACGCGGCGGGGTACTCGCCACGGAGCGCCGCTTCCAGCTCGCCATCGTTGTCGCCGAACGTGATGGCGCACACCCCTCGCTCCGTTGCGGCGACGAGCGTCCGGCCGAGCGGCCCATCGGCGATGGTGTAGGCGATGCTCATGCCGTGGCCGCGCCGCCGGTAGCCACCCGGGGTCATGCCGAGCAGGTCGCGCTCGTAGACGCGGCTCGCGGAGCCGAATCCGGCGTCGAGGATGGCGGCCGTCACGCCCGCGTGAGCGCGAAGGCCCTGCTTCAGGCGGTCGAGCCGGCGCTGCTGCGCGAACTGCCGCGGCGTCACTCCCGTGGCGCGCCGGAAGACGCGAGCGAGGTCGGCAGGTGCGACATCGAGCGCAGATGCGAGTGCCGCGAGCGTCGGCAGGCCATCGTCGAGACGCGCGTCGATCGCCGCCGCGACCCGCGCCACGAGCGCGGCCTCACTCGCGACCTCCGCCGGGCGACAGCGCAGGCAGGCGCGAAAGCCCGCGGCTTCCGCGTCGGCGGGCGTGGCGAACAGCGCGATCCGGTCGGGTCGCGGACGGCGCGCCGGGCACGATGGGCGGCAGTAGATGCGCGTCGTGCGCGGCCCGAACACGAAGGCGCCGTCGGCGCCGCGGTCGCGGCGCTCGATCGCCGCCAGGCGCTGGCCGGTGTCGGCGAAGTCGTTCATGGGCGGAGGATACCGCGCCGCGGCTGGGCGCCGCTATCCGGATTACGCCGTCAAACCGGATGGCGATGCCCTTTCGCGTCGAGGTACGCCGCCAGCGCCTCGCGCCACGGACGGAGGCGGGGGACGCCCGCGGCGACGGCGCGCTCGTTCGCGAGGACGGAGTACACGGGGCGGCGGGCCGGTGCGGCGAAGGCGGCGCTTGTCGTCGGGCCGAGGTCAGCTTGCACGCCCGTCAGCTCGAAGATCGTCGCGGCGAACTCGTGCCACGTGCATTCGCCGCTGTTCGTGAGGTGATACGTGCCCGGCGCGTTCGTCTCGATCAGCGATTCGAGCGCCAGCGCCAGGTCGTGCGTGCTCGTCGGCGTCATCGTCTGGTCGGCGACGACCCGGATCGGCTTGCCTTCGCGCGCCATCCGCAGCATCGTCTCGACGAAGTTGCCGCCCTTGCCGCTCGCCCCGGCGAGGCCATAGAGGCCGGTGCTGCGGACGATGTAATGCCGCTCGCACGCGTACCGGATCGCGTGCTCGCCCGCCGCTTTCGCGATGCCGTAGATGCTGACCGGATCGGGCGCGTCGTCCTCGCGATACGGCCGGCCGGCCGTGCCGCTGAACACGTAGTCGCTGCTGATCCACCCGAGCGCCGCCCCGCGCTCGCGGCAGGCGTCGGCGACGTGCTTGGCGCCGATGACGTTGACGGCGAACGCCTGCGCCGCACCCGCGCTCTCGCAATCGTCGACCTTGTGGTAGGCGGCGGTGTTGAGCACGACATCGGGCCGGTGGGCGTCGAGCGCGGCGTCGACCTGGGCGCGGTCGGTGATGTCGCAGTCGTCATGGCCGAGCGCTACGACATCGTGGCGTGTCCAGAGCCGCACGATGTCGGAGGCCAACTGCCCGCGCCCGCCGAGGAGGAGTGTCTTCACGAAAAAATCAGAGGACGCGGGCGAAGCCGCGGAGCTGCTCGTGCATCTCGGTGAGCAGCACCATCCAGTCGATGTTGTAGTACCGCGGATGGGCGAACTCGCGCGGGTCGCGCTCCGCGAGCTGCTGCAGCATGTGCTGCACCGATTCGAGGACGCTGATTTCGGGGAGGAAGCCCGTCGCGGTCGCGAGTTTCGCGTTGCTGCAGCGGTAGTCGCGGCGGAAGCGGGGCATCGGCGATTCTTCGAGCTCGACCTGACGGCCCGTGAGCTGCACGGAGCCCGCCACGAGCATCGCCAGCTCGCGTATCTGGTAGTTCGAGTGCACGACGTTGAACGCCTGACCGGACACGGCCCGCACCGGAGCCTCCAGACAGTGGATGTGGGCATCGGCGACATCGCGCACATCGACGAGCGGCCGCCACATCCATCCGCCGCCGTGCAGGAAGAGCTTGCCCTGCGTCAGCGCATCCTTCAGGAACGTGTTCACGACGAGGTCGAACCGCATGCGCGGGCTGTAGCCGTAGACCGTCGCCTGCCGCAGGGTGATCGGTGCGAACCCGCCGCTGTCGGTGGCGTCCGGGTCGGCGAGCTCGACGAGCCGCTGCTCCGCCCAGTGCTTCGCCGTCGCGTACGCCCCCTTGGGCTGCAGGTGTGCCGTCTCGTCGTAAATGGGGCCGGCGGGCAGCCCGTCGTACACCGAGCAGCTCGAGCCGAAGGTCATTCGCCGGACGCCGGCCTCGCGGCAGGCGAGCGCGAGCCGTTCGGTGGCCACGGCGTTGATTTCGTGATTGGCGGCCGGGTCGAACTCCGCTGTCGGGTCGTTGGAGAGGCCGCCCAGGTGGATGACGGCGTCGATGCCCGCGAGGTCGGCGGCCGTCACGTCGCGGAGGTCGGCGCGGATGCTGGCGCTGGGCGGCAGCACCCCGGCGAGGGGCTCGTCGCCCCAGTAGAAACGGTCGAGCACGCGCACCGAGTAGCCGCGCTCCAGCAGCCGGGGCACGAGAACCGCGCCGATGTAGCCGCCGCCGCCCGTGACGAGGACGTTCGGGAGCGAGGGCTCGCGACCGCCCGCCGCGCCGTTCTGGCTCATGATGCGCTCCCCGCCTCGGCCGGCACGAGTGCGAGCCCTTCGGTGCGAGCGGGCGCGCCCGGCTTCATCGCGCGCAGCACGACGCGGATCTCCTCGAAGCCGATCATCTGGGCGAACCAGCGTTCGGTGCGGGCGCGCCACGCCGGGCTCTGGTTCGCGATCGACTCGACGACGGCGGAGAGCATCCGCCGGGGCAGCCGTGTGCCGTTCAGTTCGGCGGGGAGGGTGCTCATCGCCATCTTCGCGTAGAGCAGCTTGAAGCGAGCGTTCGAGTAGTACGACAGGTGGTTCACCGAGGGGTCGAAGTACGTGAACGTCTGGATGTTGAACCCGCGCTTGTGGGTGGGGTCGATCCAGGTGGTGAAGCTCGACGAGCCGTGCGGCATCCGGATATAGAACAGCGCCTGGTCCTTGCTGATCCGGTAGATCTCCTCCATCGTGCGGAGGAAGTCGTCCACGTGCTCCAGCGTGTGGTACATGTGCACTTCGTCGATGCTGCTATCGGCGAGCGGCAGCCCGCGGTTGATGTCGGCGACGATATCGACGCCGGGCAACTGGACGATATCGACGCCCACGGTGCCGCGGTGCTTCGACATGCCACAACCGATGTCGATCTTGATCACGAATGTCCTCAGCGCCGCGCTCTGGCGGCGCGCAAATCAGATTCGGAGCATACCAGACCCCCATCGTAACCGATAGGCGCGGTCGCGCTGTCTCGCGGTATCATGCGCTACGTATGCGACGGTTCACCTTGCCTGCCTTCACCGCGCGCTTCCACACCGTCGCGCGGAACACCGTGTGGTTGCTGGCGGCGCAAGGTGTGACGCGCGTTGTCAGCTACAGCTACACCATCGCCCTGGCGCGCGTCCTCGGCGTGTCCGAGTTCGGCGAGTACGTCTTCCTCGTCACGTACATCACGTACTTTGGGCTGCTCGCCGACTTCGGGCTGAGCCGCATGGTGACGCGCGACATCGCGCGCCATCCCGAGTGGGAAGCGCGCCACGTCGGCAACACGATCGCGCTCAAGTTCGTCCTCTCGCTCGGCGCCTACGTCCTCGCCGTCGGCGCGCTCGCCGCCACGGGCGCCGATGGCGAGCGGCTGGCGCTGATGGCGGTCGTGGGGCTGGCGCTGCTGCCGGGCCCCATCCTCAGCACCGCCGACGCCGTCTTCACGGCGCGCGAGGAGATGCGGCTCGCGGCGCTCGTGCAGATCGTCGCGACGGTGGCCGTGGCGGCGCTTGGGGTGGGGGCGCTCGCCATCGGCTGGGAGCTGTGGGGCGCTGTCATCGCCTTCACCGCCGCCAACGCCGTGCCTGTGGCGGCGATGCTGTGGCTCATGCGACTTCGCGGCGTCGCGCTCCGCCCGCGATTCGAGATGGACTTCTGGAGCGACGCCCTGCGCGGGTCGGCCGCGTACGCGGGGCTCGCCGCGCTCAGCGCCATCTACGTGCGCATCGACACGCTCATGCTGACCTGGATGGTCGACACGGAGGCGACGGGCGTCTACAACGCCGCCTATCGGTTATCCGAGGTGTTTGCTATCCTACCGGGCGTGATCACTGTCGCCCTCTTCCCGTCCATGTCGCGCCTGCACCTCGAATCGAAGGAGCAGCTGCGTCGCGTCTTCCGGGCGACGATGCTCGTGATGGCGATCGCGGGCGTGGGTGTGGGCGTCTTCCTGCTGGTGGCGGCCGGGCCGCTGATCGACGTGCTCTACGGCGACGAGTTCGACGGCAGCGTGACGCCGCTGCGCATCCTCGCGGCGTCGCTGCTGCTGCGCTTCGTGAACACGCCGAACTCGGCGATCCTCGCCAGCGGCGACCGGATCGGGCGGCTGTTCTGGTTCTCGCTCGTGACCGCGGGGCTGAACGTGCTGCTGAACCTGTACTTCATCCCGCGGTGGGACAGCAGCGGGGCGGCCGCGACGACCGTCATCTCCGACGGCGTGTCGGTGCTGCTGTTCACGGTCGTGGTCGTGCGCTATCTCTCGCCATCGAGGGCATCGTGAGCTGGGTCGCCGGCAAGCGTGTCCTCGTGCTCAGCCGCGCCGTTGTCGGCGAACGGATGTCGAGCCCGGGCATCCGGGCGCAGGCGATGGCGATGGAGCTGGCGAAGGCGCTTCCCGAAGCGGAGATAACGCTCGCCGTGCCGAAACCGTCGGTGAATCCGCCCGTCAGCGACGCCTTTCGCACGATCGCGTACTCGCGGCTGAACCTGCCGTGGGTGGTGGCGCGGCACGATGTCATCATCTCGATGGGCTTTCCGCCGCAGCTGCTGCCGCTGTTTGCGTCGAAGACGATCATCCTCGATTCGTTCTCGCAGTTCTACGTGGAGTGGATGGAGCTCGATCGCGACCAGGCGAGCGACTTCGGCCGGCCGTTCGCCTCGAACATGCGCCGCAGCTTCATGGCGATGCAGCTCACCTACGCCGACTTCGTGCTCTGTGCCAACGAGCGTCAGCGCGATAGCTATCTCGGTGCGATGTCGGCGCTGGGACTGCTCGGCGCGGGCTCGTACGAGCACGACCGGTCGCTGCGCTCCCTCATCGATGTCGCGCCGCACGGCGTCCGGCCGGAGGAGCCGCGGCACTCGGGTACACGGCGGCTCCTCGGCGTGCACCCGGCCATCCGCGAGGACGACAAGATCTTCGTGTGGAACGCCGGCATCGTGCCCTGGTACGACCCGGTGACGCTGATTCGCGCCATCCATCGCATTCGCCAGGACCGCGACGATGTCAAGCTCCTCTTCCTGGGGACACGCTACCCCGACCTCTGGGAGGAGAACCAGGCGCTTCGCGATGCCTTCGCCCTCTCGGAGGAGCTGGGCCTCCTCGACGAGACGATCATCGTCGAGTCGGGCTGGGTACCCTACGAAGATGTGAAGGACTACATTCTCGAGTGCTACGCGGGCGCCTGCACCTACCGCACCAACCTCGAGACGCGCTACAGCTTCCGGACGCGCTTCGTCGACCTCATCTGGGCGGGCCTGCCGATCGTGTGCACGGAGGGCGATGTCCTCGCCGACCGCGTCGCGAAGGAGGAGCTCGGCATCGCGGTGCCGGAGGGCGATGTCGACGCCGTCGAGGCCGCGCTCCGCCGGCTGCTCGACGATCCGGCGTTCTACGACCGTTGTCGCGCCAACCTGAACCGCGTCCGCGGCGAGCTGACGTGGGAGCACGCCTTCGCGCCGCTCGCGCGCGTGCTGCGTTCGGGCGAATTCGGCTCGCGCTCGAAGTGGCGGCGGAGCGGGCCGCTGGCGGGCCGCGCGGCGCACTACGTGTGGGATCGCGCCGTCCAGCGGGCGATCGGGTGACGCCCCCGCCGCGACGCATCCTCGTCCTCAGCCGCGGGCACGTGGCGAAGGAGATGTCGAGCCCCGGCATCCGCGCGTATCACATGGCGCGCGTGCTCGCCGAGGCGCTCCCCGAAGCCGAGATCACACTCGCCGCCCCCAACGAGATCGACGTGCCGCCGCCGCATCCCCGCGTCCGCCTCGCGCAGATGGGCGGCCGGAACCTGGGCGAGATGGCCAAGTACGACCTCATCATCTCGCGGAACTTCCATCCGCAGGCGCTGCTGCTCTTCCTGCGGCGGACGTTCGTGCTCGATTCGTTCTCGGTGCTCGGGCTGGAGTGGATGGAGTTCGCGTTCGAGCGGCCCAACGACCTCCATCGCAAGCTGTGGCTCGCGGCGAACCGCCGCTACATCCACCTGCAGATGACCTTCGCCGACTACGTGCTCTGCGCCACGGATTCGCAGCGCGATCACTTCATCGGCATGCTCTTCGCCCTCGGCCTCGTCCCGCCCGCCGTGTACGAGCGCGACCCGACGCTGCTCAAGCTCATCGACATCGTGCCGTATGGCGTACGGCCGGAGCCGCTGCCGCCCCCCGCGCCGCGGACAGCGCTGTGTGCCGCCTTCCCCGGCATCGAGCCCGGCGACAAGGTGCTGATCTGGAACGGCGGCATCGTCAACTGGTACGACCCTTCGACGGCGGTGCGCGCCGTCGACCTCATCCGGCAGCGCGGCCGCACCGATGTGAAGCTCGTGTTCCTGGGGCTCGCGTATCCGTTCGGCTTCGGCGATTTCCGGCTCGGCCCCGAGGTGCGCGAGGCGATCCAGCTCGCGAAGGACCTCGGTCTTGAGGGCAAGCAGGTCTTCTTCAACTCCGGCTGGATTCCGTACGACGAGACGATGCAGTTCCTCATCGAGTCCGACATCGGCCTCTGCACCTACAAGGAAGGGCTGGAGACGCACTACGCCTATCGCACCCGCTTCGTCGACCTCATCTGGGCGGGCAAGCCCATCGTCTGCACGCGGGGCGACACGCTGGCCGATCGGGTCGCCGGGGAGCCGTGGGGCGTCGCTGTCGCCGAGGGCGATGCCGCCGGCGTCGCCGATGGCGTGCTCCGCATCCTCGAGGACGAGACGTTCGCCGCCGTCTGCCGCGCCAACCTCGCGCGTGCTCGCGAGGAGATGCAGTGGGAGCGGACGCTCGCGCCGCTGGTCGCGTTCGCGCGGGAGGGCCGCAGCGTGGCGCGCGGCAAGCCATCGAGGCTGCCCGTACTGCTGTTCCGCACCGCCGAGTACATCGGCTTTCGGGCCGCGTTCGCGCTCGCGGGGATGCGCCGCAAGCCGCCGCCCGTTCTCGATGCCGGCGTCCCGAACGTCGCCACCGGCGCGCTCGGGCCGGACGGCGCGTAGGAGCGCGGCGGCCGCCCCTCGCGCGTCCAATCTGCTACTATCGCCGGGCAAGGATGCTTCTTAGCGCAGGGACGCGCCATGACTGACGCATCGCCATTTCTGCCCGAGCACTTCGCGCGCGAGGACGAGAGCGAGGACGAGCGCTTCTACGAGACGCCGCGGCTCGTCGTCCACATCGATGAGCCCGCCGTCGAGGCGCTCCGCGCGTTCTACCGCGAGCGGCTGCCCGCCGGCGGCGACATCCTCGACCTGATGTCGTCGTGGCGCTCACATCTGCCGCACGATGTCGCCTATCGCCGCGTCGTGGGCCTCGGCATGAACGAGATCGAGCTCCGCGAGAACGGCCAGCTCAGCGAGCGGATCGTCCGCAACCTCAACGTCGACCCGGCGCTGCCGTTCGAGGACGCGTCGTTCGATGCGGTCATCATCACAGTGTCGGTGCAGTACATGACCCGCCCGCTGGAGACGTTGGCCGAGGTGGCGCGTGTCCTGCGTCCGCGGGGGCTCGTCGCCGTGAGCTACTCGAACCGGATGTTCCCGACGAAGGCCGTGCGCATCTGGCGGTACAGCGACGACGCTGGCCACGCCCGGCTCGTCGCCGCGTACCTGCACTACGCGGGCGGCTTCGAGGACATCGCGTTCGAGGATCGCTCGCCCACGAAGACGACCGGCGCGTACAGCGACCCGCTGTTCATCGTGACAGCGCGTCGTGCGGTGTCCGGCGGCCCCGCCGCTACTCCGGGAAGCTGACGAGCGAGGTCGTGCTCTCCACGCCATCGATGGTGCGGATGCGCTCGCTGAGGATGGGCGGAATCTCGGGGAGCGTCTTCGCCTCCACCTCCGCGATGATGTCGTAGGGCCCCATCACCTCGTGCGACTCGACGACCTGCGGGATCTTGCGGATGGCGTTCACGACATCGCGTGTCTTGCCGGGCTGCGCCACAATCAGGACGTACGCTTTCACGGTCATCGGCTGTCTCCTCACTCACACCGCCGGGGCGATGCGCTGCGCGGCACCTACGGCTTGGCCATCGACTTGGGTTCGAGCTTCCAGAACATCGGCAGGTAGCGATCCCAGTTCGCCAGGATGTCGGCGGCGCGAGCGCTGCCCGTCATTTCCTGATGGCGCATCACCTTGTACTGCACCATGCCGATGTCGACCGCGCTCGTCAGCCGCTCGATGGCGACAAGCTCCGGATTGTAGCGCTCGGCGAAATCGCCGCGCTCGTCGAGGATGAAGGCGAGCCCGTTCGACATGCCGGCGGCGAAGTTGCGCCCCGTCTCGCCGAGCACGACGACGATGCCCGCCGTCATGTACTCGCAGCAGTGGTCGCCCACGCCTTCGACGACCGCTTCGGCGCCGCTGTTGCGCACCGCGAAGCGCTCGCCGGCACGGCCCGCGACGTAGAGCTCGCCGCCGGTCGCGCCGTACAGCAGCGTGTTGCCGGCGATCGTGTTCTCGTGGCTTGCGAACGTGGCGTCGAGGGGCGGCCGCACGATGACGCAGCCGCCGCCCATCCCCTTGGCGACGTAGTCGTTCGCGTCGCCCTGCAGCTCGAGCCGCAGCCCCGAGGTGCAGAACGCACCGAAGCTCTGGCCGGCCGCGCCCGTGAAGGTGAGACGGATCGTCTCCGGGGGCAGGCCAGGCTGACCGTAGCGATACGCGATCTCGCCCGCCACGCGCGCGCCCACCGTGCGGTGCACGTTGCGGATGGCGTAGCGCTTGCGGACGGGGGTGCCGTATTCGATGGCGTCCTTCACATCGGCGAGGATGGCATCGTCGAACGGCACGTCGCCGGGCTCATCGTTGCGCTCGTCGACCCGGTGGCGCGGGCGTCCGTTGAGGTCGGCCGACGCCAGCAGCGGCGCGAGGTCGATGAGGTGCGCGTTCGGGTGCGGCGCGTCGTCGATCTGCTCCAGCAGGCTCGTCTGGCCGATGATGTCGCCGAGGCGGCGGAATCCGAGCTGCGCGAGCGTCTCGCGAACCTCGCCGGCAACGTGCCCGAAGAAGCGGATCACGTCCTCGGGCGTGCCGGTGAACTTGGCGCGCAGGTCATCGCGCTGGGTCGCGACGCCGACAGGGCAGGTATTGAGGTGGCACTGCCGCGCCATCTTGCAGCCGACGGCGATGAGCGCCGCCGTGCCGAAGCCGAACTCGTCGGCGCCCAGAATCGCCGCCATCACGACATCGCGGCCCGTCTTCAGGCCGCCGTCCGTCTGCAGCGAGACACGTCCCCGCAAGCCGTTGAGCATCAGCACCTGCTGCGTCTCGGCCAGGCCGAGCTCCCACGAGGAGCCGGCGTACTTGATCGAGCTCAGCGGCGAAGCGCCGGTGCCGCCATCGTGGCCGGAGATGAGGATGGCGTCGGCGTAGCCCTTGGCCACGCCGGCGGCGATCGTGCCGACGCCCTCCTCCGAGACGAGCTTCACGCACACCCGGGCGCGCGGGTTCACCACCTTCAGGTCGTAGATGAGCTGCTTCGAGATCCTCGATGGAGTAGATGTCGTGGTGCGGCGGCGGCGAGATGAGCCCGATGCCGGGCACGGCGTGTCGCAGCGCCGCGATGTGCGCGACGACCTTGTGACCCGGCAGCTGCCCGCCTTCGCCCGGCTTCGACCCCTGCGCCATCTTGATCTGCAGCTCGTCGGCCATCGCCAGGTACTCGGTGGTGACGCCGAAGCGGGCCGATGCCACCTGCTTCACGGCACTGTTCGGCGAATCGCCGTTGGGGAAGTGATGGCGATAACGGCTCGCGTCTTCGCCGCCCTCGCCGGTGTTGCTCTTGCCGCCGATCCGGTTCATCGCGCGCGTCAGCGTCTCGTGCGCCTCGGGGCCCAGCGCCCCCAGCGACATCGCCGATGTGTTGAATCGCCGCATGATGTCGCCGATCGGTTCGACCTCGTCGAGCGCGATCGGGGTGCGGCTCACGAAGCGCAGCAGGTCGCGCGGCACGGCGGGCGCGCGGCCGTTCACCATGTCGCGGTACTCGGCATAGGCCTCGCTGTCGTGCTCGCCGCCGACAATCCGGTGCATCGCCTTCACAACCTGCGGGTTGTAGCCGTGGTATTCGCCATCGCGGCGGTAGCGGTAGAAGCCGCCCTCTGCCGGGCCTTCCGGCTCGCCCTCGTGGAAGGCGTGGCTGTGCCGTTCGAGCACATCGCGGCCTACCTCGGCGAAGCCGATGCCGCCGATGCGAGAGTGGAGTCCGGTGAAGCAGCGGTCGAGCAGCTCCTGCCCGAGCCCGATGGCCTCGAATATCTGCGCGCCCTGGTACGACGTCATCGTCGAGATGCCCATCTTCGACATGATCTTGAGCACGCCCGCATCGACGGCCTCGCGATAGTTGGCCACGTTGCGCTCGGTGCCCCGGTCGCCGTACTCGCCTTCCTCGCCGAGAGTGGCGATAGTCTCCAGCGCCAGGTACGGGTAGACGGCGCTCGCACCGAACCCGGCGAGACACGCGAAGTGGTGCACCTCGCGCGCTTCGCCTGTCTCGGCGATGATGCTCGCCTTCATGCGCAGCCCCTGGCGGATGAGCGCGTGGTGCACCGCGCCCACCGCGAGCAGCATCGGTATCGGGGCGTGCCCGCCGTCCGCGTGCCGATCGCTGAGCACGAGAATGTGCCGTCCCTCGCCCACGGCCGTCACGGCGGCGTCGCAAAGCTGCTCCAGCGCCTGCTCCAGCCCGCCGGGCCCCGCTTCGGTGGCGAACAGCGCCGGCAGCGTCGCGATCGAGAACGCCGGATCGTCGAGCGAACGCAGCGCCGCCATCTCGCCCTCCGTGAGCATGGGCGACGCCACGTAGACGAGACGGGCGTGGCGGGCGTCTTCCTCGAAGATGGAGCCGCGCGGGCCGATGTAGGAGCCCGCCGACATCACGAGCTGCTCGCGCAGCGGGTCGATGGGCGGGTTCGTCACCTGCGCGAACTTCTGCTTGAAGTAGGCGTACAGGAGGCGCGGCTCCTGCGAGAGGACGGCGAGCGGCGTGTCGTCGCCCATCGAGCCGACGGGCTCCTTGCCATCGAGCACCATCGGCCGGAGGATGAGCTGCAGCTCCTCGCGCGTGTAGCCGAACGTGCGCTGCTGTGCCAGCAGCTCCGGCCGCGGGATGGGCTGCGCCGAGTCGCGCGTGGCCACAAGGTCGTCGAGCCGTATCATCTGCTCCGCGATCCACTCGCGATAGGGCTGCTGCCCGGCGTACCGGCGCTTGATTTCGGCATCTTCCAGCAGGACGCCGTTCGCCGTATCGACGGCGATCATCTCGCCCGGCCCAAGGCGGCCCTTCCGCACGACGACGCGGTCGCCGAGGTCGACGTTGCCGACTTCGGAGCCGGCGACGAGGAGGCCGTCCTCGGTGAGGACGAAGCGCGAGGGGCGGAGCCCGTTGCGGTCGAGCACGGCGCCGACGAATGTGCCGTCGCTGAACGAGAGCGCGGCGGGGCCGTCCCACGGCTCCATGATGCAGGCGTGATATTCGTAGAAGGCGCGGACATCGGCGTCCATCTGCGGCATGTTCTCCCATGCCTCGGGCACCATCATCAGCATCGCGTGCAGGGGGTCGCGTCCGGAGCGGACGAGCGCCTCGTAGACGTTATCGAGGTCGGCCGAATCGGAGCCGCCCCGCTGGATGATCGGCTTGATCTCGTCGAGGCGTGCGCCCCACACGGAGGCCTGCAGTTCGGGCTCGCGCGCCCGCATCCAGTTGCGATTGCCGCGCAGCGCGTTGATTTCGCCGTTGTGCGCGAGCAGCCGAAAGGGCTGCGCCAGATACCAGTTGGGGAACGTGTTCGTGCTGTACCGCTGATGGAACAGCGCGATCGCGGTCTCGAAGGCGGGGTCGCGCAGATCGGCGTAGAAGCCGGGAAGCTGCGGCGCAATCATCAGCCCCTTGTAGACGATCGTGCGCGCCGAGAACGACGGCACGTACGCGCCTTCGATGTGCGCTTCGTGGATCGAGCGCTCGAACATGCGCCGTGCCGAGTACAGCACGCGCTCGTACTCGTCGCCGGCCATGCCCGGCTGCGGCCGCGACACGATGGCCTGCCGCACCTGCGGCTGTGTCCGCCGGCCGAGCGGGCTAAGGACGCTGCCATCGACGGGCACATCGCGCCACGCGAGCAGCGGCACGCCGTGGCTGGCGAGCGCCTGCTCCAGCAGAACGCAGGCGCGGGCGGCATCGCCGGGGTTCTCGCCCGGCAGGAACAGCATCGCCACGGCCAGGTCGCGCGGTTGGGCCACCGGCGTGCCGGTGAGCCGCTCGACCTCGCGCGCGAACAGCGCGTGCGGGAGCTGGCTCATCACGCCGGCGCCGTCGCCCGTCAGCTCCGCATCGACAGCGCCGCGATGGGTGAGGTTCGCGACCGCTTCGAGCCCCTTCGCGAGGATGTCGTGCGAGGGGCGGCCATGCACGTCGGCCACGAATCCGACGCCACAGGCGTCGTGTTCGTGTTCCCGGCGGTACAGTCCAAACGACTCGGGCTGCTTCATGGTTCTCGTTCGTCACGCCTGTCCGAGGGTAGGAGTCGCTGCAGGCCGATGTCCGTTGATTGCGGCGGCCAAGCCCCGAATCCTCGATGGTCCGATAAATGAATCGCGATCATAGCACAAACGTCCCGCGTCAGGATCGCCGTTCGTGCTTTCTTTCCCAATGTCTGGTCCGCTGCTGTCGCCGGAAAGCGCATCGCCCGCCGCGACCCCGCAGCGGGCGATTGGCGATGCCGCGGCTGGCGTTAGTAGATGCCGAGCTGCATCTTTACATCGTCGCTCGCCATCGTCCGCGGATCCCACGGCGGGCTGAACGTGATGGTGATGTCGACATCCTCGATGCCCGGCAGGTCGATGAGCGAGGCGTAGGCGTGGCCGCCGATGACAGGCCCCAGCGGACAGCCGGGGCTGGTCAGCGTCATCGTCACCTTGGCCGTGCCCTCGTCGTTGAGCGCCACATCGTAGACGAGGCCGAGCTCGACGATGCTCATCAGCAGCTCCGGGTCCTGAACGGTGGCCAGCCGCTCCATCATCTCGTCGCGGGTGGGCCGCGCCTGTTCGGTCGTCGTCATGGTCGTTCTCCTATGCGCCGCGTTTGTCACGGAGCGCCGCGCCCTCGTCGAGGGCCTGCTCCAGCGCGTTCCACGAGAGCATCGCGCACTTCACGCGGACGGGAAATTGCGCGACTCCCTGGAATGCCTCGATATCGCCTGTGCGGTCGTGCGGCGGCGTGCCGCCCGCGGTCAGCATCGCGCGCACCCCGGCGATGAGCTGCCGGGCATCGGCGATGCTTGCGCCCTTCACGTCCTCGGTGAGGATCGACGTCGACGCCTGGCTGATGGAGCAGCCGCGCCCTTCGAATGCGATGTCGTCGATGGCGCCGTCCGGGGCGAGCCGGAGCTGCAGGCACACCTCGTCGCCGCAGAGCGGGTTCATCCCCTCGACCGTCACGTCGGGCGCGTCGAGCGCTCCGCGGTTGCGCGGCTTCCGGTAGTGGTCGAGGATGACCTCACGGTAGAGGTCGTCGAGCGGCACTTCGCTCGCCATCAGGCAACTCCGCTGCGGGTGGGCTCGCCCCGGAAGTAGCGCTGCGTCGCGCGCAGCCCTTCGACCAGTGCATCGATCTCCGCTTCCGTATTGTAGATGTAGAAGCTCGCGCGCGCCGTCGCCGGCACGTCGAGCACGCGCATGAGCGGCTGTGCGCAGTGGTGGCCGGCCCGGACGGCGATGCCGCGGCTATCGAGCAGCGTCCCGATGTCGTGCGGGTGGATGTCGTCGAGCGAGAAGGAGATCGCGGCGCTGCGGCGTTCGGCGTCGAGCGGGCCGTGGATCCGCAGCCCCGCGATGGCCGAGAGCTGTTCGATGGCGACGCGCGCCATCGCGATCTCGTGGGCGCGCACGTTCGCCATGCCCAGCGCCTCGAGGTAGTCGAGCGCCGCGTCGAAGGCGACGACATCGGCGATGTTGGGCGTGCCCGCCTCGAACCGCAGGGGCGCATCCTTCCAGGTCGATTCCTGCTCGTGGACGACGCTGATCATCTCGCCGCCGCCGAGGAAGGGGGGCATCGCGTTCAGAAGCTCCGGCCGCCCCCAGAGCACGCCGACGCCGGTGGGGCCGAGCATCTTGTGCGCGGAGAAGGCGAGGAAATCGCAGCCGAGGTCGCCCACGCTCACGGGCATGTGGGGCACGCTCTGCGCCGCGTCGAGCAGCAGGAGCGCGCCCACCGCGTGCGCCCGTTCCGCCAGTTCGGCGACAGGGTTGATGGTGCCGAGGACGTTCGACATGTGGACGATCGACACGAGCTTGGTGCGCGCGCCGATGAGCGCGAAGTCATCGCGCACCAGCTCGCCCTGGCCGTCGACGCGGATGAAGCGCAGCTTCGCGCCGCGTTCGCGCGCCAGCATCTGCCACGGCACCAGATTCGAGTGGTGCTCCATCTGGCTGAGGACGATCTCGTCGCCGGCGCCGATGTTCGTGCGCCCCCAGGAGTGCGCCACGAGGTTGATCGCCTCGGTGGTGTTGCGAGTGAAGACGATCTCGTCGGCGCTGCCCGCGCCGATGAACCGCGCCACGTGCGACCGTGTGCCCTCGTACGCTGTCGTCGCCTCCTCCGCCAGCGTGTGGATGCCGCGGTGGATGTTGGCGTTCGTGTGGGTGTAGTAGTGGACGAGGGCGTCGATCACCTGGCGCGGCTTCTGCGTCGTCGCCGCGTTGTCGAGGTAGACGAGCGGGCGTCCGCGGATCTCGCGCGCGAGTATCGGGAAGTCCTTGCGAATGGTCTGGGGGTCGAATGTCATGTCTTCATCCGTGGGCGTTGTGGCCCGATCTGTGTCGCTCCGCCCGTGGGCGGTTGCGCTCACTCGATTTCGATCTCGATGGCGCCGTTCTGCACACGCACCGGGTAGGTGCGCACGGGCATGACGGCGGGCAGCGCCACGACACGGCCCGTGCGCACATCGAAGCGCGCGCCGTGCCGCGGGCACTCGATGGCGTCGCCATCGAGCTCGCCCTGGTCGAGCGGCGCGCCATCGTGGGTGCAGACATCGTCGATAGCGTACAGCTCGCCGCCGACGTTGCAGAGCGCGACGCGGCGGCCGTTCGCCATCACGAGCGCGACGTGGCCCGCCTCGGGCGTGATGTCGCTCGCTGCCCCGACGTTGATGTACGGGCTCATGCCTCACCCCCGGGGCGGACGGCGGCGATCTTCCGCTCGATCTCGGCATCGATCCGGTCCTGGAGCAGCGGCGGCAGCTGGTCGATGACGTTCTGGAGGAAGCCATGCACGATGAGCTGCTCGGCGGCATCCTTGCGGAGGCCGCGCGCCCGCAGGTAGAACTCCTGGTCCGGGTCGATGGGCCCCACGGTCGTGCCGTGGCTGCAGCGAACGTCGTTCGCCAGAATTTCGAGCGCCGGAATCGGGTCGGCGCGGGCGCCCTTGGAGAGCAGCAGGTTGCGGTTCTCCTGGAAGGCGTTGCTTTTCTGCGCCCCAACCTCAATGCGCACCATCCCGTTCGAGATGGCGGTGCTTGTTCCGCCGAGCGCTGTCTTGTAGTTGAGCGAGCTTGTGGTGTTGCTGGCGATGTGATGCTGCAGGGTGTCGACTTCGTAGTGCTGTTCGCCATCGACGAACTGCAGCCCCAGCAGCTCGCCGGTGCCGCCCTGCTCGATGAGCTCGCAGCCGATGGCGCCCTTCAGGGTGCCTGCGCCGAACCCGAGGCTCGCGAGCCGCACGGTCGCGTCGCGGTAGGCGACGCCCCGGATCTGGGGGAGCGCGTACACGTCGCTGCCCCAGCGCTGCAGGTCGATGTAGAGCACGTGGGCGCCGGCGCGGGCCAGCACTTCGGCGAACGGAATCGTGAGCAGGTGCCCCGTGCCCGCCGAGTACGACTCGCCGATGACGGTGCAGCGGCTCATCTCGTCGGCGTAGACCAGCAGGTGCGGCAGCGCCACGACGCCGCCTTCGGTGAGCACCTGGCCCACCCAGATGGGCTCATCGATCTCGACGCCGCGCGGCACGTAGACGACCGCGCCCCCTTCGTGGAACGCGCCGTGGAGTGCGGCGAACTTGTCGCTCCCGGCGGAGATGGCCGCGGTCATGAAGCCGCGCTCCAGCACTCCCGGAATCTCGCGGAGCGCCTCGCGGAACGGGAGGACGCGGACGCCGCGTTCGGCCAGTTCGGCGCGGAGGCTTGTCGTCGCCACGGCCCCATCGACAAGCGAGAGCGTCGCCGCGAGTTCGCCTGCGGGCGGCGCGAGTGCGGCGCCGATGGCGGCGCTGGCGGGCTTCGTAGCCAGCCGCAGCTCATCGAGCCGTATCGCGCCGTAGTCGGTGCTGTGCCACCGTCGTTGCGTCTCGCGGTCGGGCAGAGGCAGCTGTTGCCATGCCTGCCACGCGTCGCGACGGCGCTGGCCCAGCCATCCGGGCTCGTCGTGGCTGCGGATCAGCTCTTCGACCGCGCCTCCGGTCAGCAGCGGCACACTCTGTGGTTCGGTCGTGGTTCTCATACGTGCGATATCGCTCTTTCGTGGCGCGGCCATCCCCAGACGCCGTGTTCCGTCTCCGCGAACGCGGGCGGGCGTGTGTTGGTGCGGCCTGGCTAGCCGATCGAGCCTTCCATCTGGAGCTCGATCAGCCGGTTCAGCTCGACGGCGTACTCCATCGGCAGCTCCTTGACGATCGGCTCGACGAAGCCGTTGACGATCATCTTCGTGGCCTCGGCTTCGGAGAGGCCGCGGCTCATGAGGTAGAAGAGCTGGTCGTCGCTGACCTTGGAGACGGTCGCCTCGTGCTCGATGTGCACCTGCTGCTCGTCGATCTCCATCGTCGGGTAGGTGTCGGAGCGGCTCTGCTCGTCGAGCAGCAGCGCGTCGCAGCGGACGTTCGACTTCACGTTCTCGGCGCCCGGGTAGACCTTGAGGAGGCCGCGATAGCTGGTGCGGCCGCCGTCCTTGCTGATCGACTTCGAGGTAATGATCGACGATGTGTTCGGGCGCGGCGTGGACGATCTTGCCGCCGGCGTCCTGGTGCTGGCCCTTGCCCGCGAACGCGAGCGAGAGGATCTCGCCGTGCGCGCCCGGCTCCATGAGGTAGACGCTGGGGTACTTCATCGTCAGCTTCGAGCCGAGGTTGCCGTCGACCCACTCCATCACGGCGTTCCGATAGGCCGCGGCGCGCTTCGTCACGAGGTTGTAGACGTTGTTCGACCAGTTCTGGATCGTCGTGTAGCGGACGCGTGCGCCCTTCTTGACGATGATCTCGACGACGGCGCTGTGGAGCGAGTCGGTGCTGTAGATCGGCGCGGTGCAGCCTTCGACGTAGTGCACGTAGCTGCCCGCCTCGGCGATGATCAGCGTCCGCTCGAACTGGCCCATGTTCTCGGTGTTGATCCGGAAGTAGGCCTGCAGCGGGATGTCGACCTTCACGCCCTTCGGCACGTAGACGAAGCTGCCGCCGGACCAGACCGCGCTGTTGAGCGCCGCGAACTTGTTGTCGGCGGCGGGGATGATCGTGCCGAAGTACTTCCTGCACGATGTCCGGGTGCTCGCGCAGGGCGGTGTCCATGTCGCAGAAGATGACGCCGAGCTTCTCGAGGTCCTCGCGGATGTTGTGGTAGACGACTTCGGAGTCGTACTGGGCGCCGACGCCGGCGAGGTGCTTGCGCTCCGCCTCCGGGATGCCGAGCTTGTCGAAGGTGTCCTTGATGTACTCGGGCACATCGTCCCACGTGTCGCCCTGTCGGTCCGCGGCGCGCACGTAGTAGTAGATCTCGTCGAAGTTGATGCCGTCGAGCTGGCCATCGGCCCACAGCGGATTGGGCTTGCGCAGGAAGATCGAGTAGGCGCGCAGGCGGAAGTCGAGCATCCACTGGGGCTCGTCCTTCATCGCCGATATCTGTCGCACGACGGCCTCGTTCAGCCCCTTCTCGCTCCGGAACGAGGGCTTGTCGTCGTCGTGGAAGCCCCACTTGTAGGCCGAGGGGATGGGCAGCTCGCTGCGGACTTTCTCTGCGGTCATGGTGTCGCGTCCTTCCGAAGTGCCGTCAGGCGGGTTGCGCCGCCAGCGCTTCGCTGATGGTCGGGTCGTACCCCTGCGTTTCGAGCAGCTCGACGAGCTCCGGCCCGCCTGTGCGGACGATCCGCCCCTGGTTGAGCACGTGCACGAACTGCGGCTGGATGTAGTTCAGCAGCCGCTGGTAGTGGGTGATGATGAGCGCGCCGCGCTCCGGGGTCATGAGCGCGTTGACGCCTTCGGCCACCGTGCGCAGGGCGTCGATGTCGAGGCCGGAGTCGGTCTCGTCGAGGATCGCCATGTCCGGCTCGAGGATGCCCATCTGCAGCACTTCGGCGCGCTTCTTTTCGCCGCCGGAGAAGCCGTCGTTGACGTAGCGCCGCGCGAACGACTTGTCCATCTTCAGCAGTTCCATCGTCTGGTTCAGCTTCTCGCGGAACTCGCGGATGGGCACGTCTTGGCCGCGTACGGAGTTGAGCGCTGTCCGCAGGAAGTTCACCAGCGTCACGCCCGGGATCACTGTCGGGTACTGGAACGCGAGGAAGAGCCCGCGCCGGGCGCGCTCATCGGGCGCGAGGTGGGTGATGTCTTCGCCCTTGAACAGCACCCGCCCTTTGGTAACGGTGTAGTTGGGGTGGCCCATCAGCGAGTTGGCGAGCGTCGTCTTGCCGGAGCCGTTCGGGCCCATCATGGCGTGAATCTCGCCCGCGTTGATGGTGAGGTCGACACCCTTGAGTATCTCTTTGCCTGCGACTTCGACGTGCAGATCCTCGATAACGAAGATGTGCCCGGTGTTGTTAGCCATCGATTGGTTTCGCTCCCACTCGTGTGATCTCGATGTTGTGGCCTGCCTGGCGCGATCGGTCGCGCCTGAGCGCGTCGTCCTCGCCCGGTTGCGCCCGGACAAGGTACTCGCAGCGAAGCTCACCGTCGACCAGCCGCGCGACCTGCTCCACCGGCAGGCCGAGCAGCTCCTCGATGACCTCGCGGTCCATCGAGCAGGCGCCGGCGGTGTTGTGCGCGACCTTGCGGTAGGGGCAGGTCGCGTTGAACAGGCGATAGCCTTCGTCGCTGCGTTCCCAGCCGCTGAGGATGCCTTCCTCGTGCAGCGCTCCCGTCACCTCTTCGATGCGCACGTCGAGCGCGCCTTCGGAGACGCGAGGCCGGTGTTCGCCCGCGATTCTGCGTGCGATGCCGTGAAACACGGTCGTCAGCAGCTCGCGGCCGTCGAGTCCCAGCACCTCATCGGGCCGCAGCACCGTCACTTCTTCGACGAGCCGCTCGGTGAAGCGCGCGTATTGCGCGTTCCGCACCTCGGCGGCCTCCGTCGGCAGGTAGACGTACGATGGCCGGCCCATGTCCCGGCGATGCAGCTCGACTTCGACGAGCCCCTCGGCCCGCAGGCGCTGGAGGTGGCGGCGAAGCCCGCCCGGCGCGAGCCCGAGCGTCTCCGCGAGGCCGGCGATGGTCATGCGTCCGCGGGCGAGCAGCAGCTCAAGGATCTGCCCCCGGGTGCCGTCCTGCGTTCTTGCGGCGAGCGTCGTCTCTGGCATGACCAGCCCAACCTCCACTCCCCTGATATTAGGACTGCCATCGTGCGTTGTCAAACTTAAAGCACATCTATGTGCAAGAAGTCGGCGAAGCGGTGTGCTAGACTGCTGGCATCTGAGGTACGCTGCCCAGCCAGTCGTACCACGGCGGTTCATGGACGACGCGTTTCTCATCACTCCCGCCCGCCTCATCGCCGTCGTTGCGCTCGTGCTGCTCAACGGCTTCTTCGTCGCGTCCGAGTTCGCGCTCGTCACGGTGCGGCGGACGCGTATCGAGCAGCTCGCCGAGGAGGGCAGCGGCTCGGCGGCGGCCGTGCAGCGCACGCTGAACCAGCTCGACACCGTCATCGCCGGCACGCAGATGGGCATCACGATGGCGTCGCTGGCGCTCGGCTGGATCGGCGAGCCTGCCATCGGGGTACTCGTCGAGCCCGCGTTCCGCTTCCTGCCGGAGGAGGGCGCCGTCGTCACGTCGCACGGCCTCTCGATCGCGGCGGCCTTCATGGTCATCACCGTCCTCCACATCATCGTCGGCGAGCTCGCCCCGAAGTCGATAGCGCTCCAGCGCACGGAGCCGACGGCGCTCGTCGTGGCGCGGCCGCTCGAACTGTTCGTGCTCATCTTTCGCCCGGCCATCTGGGCGCTGAACGGCGCCGGGTTGCTGGCGACGCGCGCCATCGGGCTGCGGCCATCCACGGGCGAGGAGCTCGTGCACTCGGTCGAGGAGCTGCACATGCTCGTCGAGCAGAGCGGCGAGGCCGGCGTGTTCGATCCGGAGACGCGCCGCATCATCCGGCGGGCGCTCGAGTTCGGGAGGCTCTCCGTGCATACGGCGATGGTGCCGCGCACGGAGGTCATCGCCATCGCCGCCGAGATGCCGTTCGATGAGGTCATCCGCAAGGTGACGGAGAGCGGCCACGCCCGCTTTCCCGTGTACGAGAAGTCGCTCGACAACATCGTCGGGGTGCTGCACGCCACCGATGTGCTGCGCGCGCTCCACTTTCGCGCCGGCGGCGACAGGCTCGCGCGTCACTTCGCGCGGCCCGCGCTCTCCGCCCCCGACACGGTGCGGCTCGATGACATGCTCGAGATGATGCGTCAGCACTCCACCGAGGTGGCGGTGCTCATCGACGAGTACGGCGGCACGGCGGGCATCGTCACCATGTTCGACCTGATGGAGCGCATCTTCGGCGAAGTGACGAGCGAATCCGAGCGCCCGGACATCGACATCCGGCCCGACGCGACGGCCGTGGTCAACGGCCTCACCCTCGTCTCCGACTTCAACGACGCCTTCCGCCTGTCGCTCTCCGACGAGGATTACGACACGATCGGCGGCTACGTGTTCGGACTGCTCGGCCGCCGCCCCGAGATCGGCGATGAGGTCGAGATCGAGGGCTACCGGCTGCGCATCGAAGCTCTCGATGGCCTCCGGGTCGAGCGGCTCCGCCTCACCCCGGCGCCGGAGCAGCGGGAGGGCTAGCGCCCGGCTTACCGGCGGCGGTAGTTGCGCCGCGGCCCGCCCATCAGGACGGCGCTGCCCAGCCCCACGGCGAATCCGCCCACGTGCGCCCACCACGCCACGCCGCCCTCCGCCCCCATCGCCGAGCCCAGCGACGCGACGCCGTTGAGCACCTGCATCGCGAACCACGCCACGATGAGCAGCGCCGCCGGCACCACGAACGGGAAGAACAGCAGAAACGGCAGGACAGCCACCACCGTCGCGCGCGGATACAGCACCAGGTACGCCCCCAGCACCCCCGCGACCGCACCGCTCGCGCCGACGATGGGCAGCAGCGAATCGGGGTCGGCGTACACCTGCGCGACCGCCCCGATGTAGCCCGCCGCCAGATAGAACACGAGGTACCGGGCGCGGCCCATCGCGTCCTCGACGTTATCGCCGAACACCCAGAGGAACAGCATGTTCCCCGACAGGTGCAGCCAGCCGCCGTGGATGAACATCGACGTCAGCGGACGCAGCAACGGGCCGGACGTGTCGCCCGCCGGTGCGTCGATGTAGTCCGTCAGCTCGCGCGGGATGACGCCCCAGTCGATGAAGAACAGCTGCACGTCGAGGGCGCTCAGGCTCAGCTCGTACAGGAACACGAGGACGTTGACGAGAATCAGGGCATAGGTGACGGCGGGCGTCGATCGTGCGCGCGGGCTGTCGCCGATCGGGATCACGGAGGCGGCGTTTCGGGGAGCGCGCCGTACGCCGCCAGCGGCCGCGCGCCCGCCGCCCGCAGGTCGAGCGCGAGCCCCGCGACGACGAGCAGCGTCCGCTCGGCCGCGCCGGCGACGGCCCGGTTCGCGCGGCCGAGCGCGTCGCGGTAGTCGCGGCCCATCGGGGTGGCGGGCACGAGCCCCAGCCCCACTTCGTTGCTCACGACGCATCCCGCGATCCCGGTCTCGCGTTGCCAGTCGAGCAGCGCCGCGACGGCGCTCCCGGCGTCGATGCCCGCGTGCATGAGATTGCTCACCCACAGCGTCAGACAATCGACGACGACGTACGCCGCCGGGTCGAGGCGGGCCCCGCGCAGCGCCTCGGCGAGCCGCAGCGGCTCCTCGATGGTGCGCCACGCGGCGGGCCGCTCGGCGCGATGACCGCGTCGATGCGTTGCGGTCATCTCGGCATCGCCGGCCTCGGCGGTGGCGACGAACACGACAGGCCGCGCCGAGGCGGTGGCGAGCCGCAGCGCCAGCTCGCTCTTGCCGCTGCGCGCGCCGCCGAGCACGAACGTCGAGGCCGCTCATCGGGCGCTGCTCGCCGGCGCCAGGCCCCGCCATCGCCCGGATCGCGCCCATATCGAGCGACGCCGCGACAGCGTCGGTGAGGCGATCGAGCTCGCTCTCGATCAGCGCCTCCGCGGCGAGTGCCGACGGCGACCACGTCCGGCCCCGGCGCTCCGCGAGGGCGCGAAGCATCGCACGGCGCAGCTCGTCGTTGTGGAACAGCTCGTGGAGATAGGTGCCCAGCACCCACCCGCCGGCGGCGAGCGCGTCCCTCGGGCTCACCGTCGATGGCGAATGGTGTGGCCGTTCCATCGGCAGTCGTGGTCCGTCCCATGTGGATCTCGTAGCCCGCGACGGGCAGCCCGGCGGCGTGGCGCAGCAGGCCGAGCGGCGTCGCGACCGCGCCGTGGCGCAGCGCCGTCGCCTTCGCCGCGGCGAAGTTCGTGCTCGCGGCGAGCAGACCGAGGCCGCGCGCCTTCGCCCGGCGTGCCGTCGGCGCCTGCCGGGTCACGGATGACATCGCCGAGCATCTGGTAGCCGCCGCAGAGGCCGATGACGGCGCTGCCGCTGCTCGCTCGCCGCCTCCAGCGCGGGCGCGATCGCCGTCGCGCGCAGCCAGGCCAGGTCGGCCAACGTCGACTTCGTGCCGGGCACGACGATGAGGTCGGGCTCGCCGAGCGCGTCCGCGGCCGACGACGTAGCGGACGCTCACGCCCGGCTCGGCCGCGAGCGGATCGAAGTCGTCGAAGTTGGCGATGCGCGGAAGGCGGATGACGGCGACATCGATGGCGGCTGTGCGCGAAGCCGGCCCGGCCGGCGAGCCCGGCTGCTCCAGCGCGACGGCAGTCCTCCTCCGGCAGGCGGAGCTCCGCGGAGGTAGGGCACGACGCCGAGCACGGGCACGCCCGTCCTCGCCGTGAGCATCGCGGGGGCGGGCGCAAGCAGTGTCGCGTCGCCGCGGAAGCTGTTGATGATGAAGCCCCGTACGAGAGCGCGTTCCTCGGGGGCCAGCCACTCCAGCGTGCCCAGCAGCGCCGCGAAGACGCCGCCGCGGTCGATGTCGCCGACGAGCAGCACCGGCGCGCCGGCGTGGAGCGCGACCCGCATGTTGACGATGTCGCCGTCGCGGAGGTTGATCTCGGCCGGGCTGCCCGCGCCCTCGATGACGACGAGGTCGTACGCCGAGCGCAGGCGGGCGAGCGCGCCGTCGACGGCCGGCCACAGCGTGGCGCGCCCCTCGCGATACGCGTCGCTCGCCAGGTGGCCCTGCGCTCGCCCCAGCACGACGACCTGGGAGCTGCGGTCGCTCTGCGGCTTCAGCAGCACCGGGTTCATGTCGACGTGGGGAGCGATGCGCGCAGGCGCGCGCCTGCAGCGCCTGCGCCCGTCCGATCTCGCCGCCGTCCGGTGTGACAGCGGCGTTGTTCGACATGTTCTGCGCCTTGAACGGCGCGACCCGGACGCCCTCGCGCGCGAAGTGCCGGCAGAGCGCCGCGACCATCAGGCTCTTGCCGGCGGACGACGCCGTGCCCTGCACCATGATGACGCTAGCGCGCGCCATCGCCCACGTCCGCCAGATGCGCCATGTCGTTGAAGCGCACGAGGAGCGGCTGCGTCTCGTGCAGCTCCAGAATCGTGTGCGAGGCGAATCCGAGAATGAAGCGGCTCCACCCCCACTCCGGCAGGCCGATGGCGCGCGCGAGCAGCACCGTCAGCGAGCCCTGGTGGCCGACGACCAGCACATCGCCCTCCGCCGTCGTCGCGCGGATGTCGTCGAGGGCGGCGATAACGCGCTCGCCGATGCCCGCGAGCGTCTCGCCTTCGGGGAACGCGAGGCCCTCGCTCGGCGCGGTGAAGCGCGTCATCGAGCCGGGCCAGCTCCGCTCGATCTCGTCCCACGTCAGGCCTTCCCACGCGCCGATGTTGAACTCGCGCAGACGCGGCTCGACCCGCATCGGCACGTCGCGCTGCTCCAGCACGAGGCGCGCCGTGTCGTGCGCGCGCCGCAGGTCGCTGGTGACGGCGGCGACGAACGGCACGTCGCGGAAGCGCCCGGCGGCGGCCCGCGCCTGCTGCTCGCCGAGTGCCGTCAGCGGCAGATCGCGCGCGCCGAGCATCCGTCCCCCTTCCGGCGCCTCGCACTGACCGTGGCGCAGCAGGTGCAGCCGGATCATCGCGCCACCGTCCGCGCCAGCGCCGTCAGCAGCGCCGCGCATTCGGCCGCCGTTCGCGCCGCAATCCGGATGTGCGACGGCAGCCCGAACGAGGCGCAATCGCGAACCGCGAACCCCTGGTGGAGGAGCGCCAGCCGCACCGCCGCGCCATCGCCCACATCCGTCAGCACGAAGTTCGCGGCGGGCGGCTCGAACGGCAGCCCGAGCCGCGCGAGCCCGGCGACGAGCACCGCTCGCCCCTCGCGGATCGCGGCGAGCGAGCGAGCGGAGTGCGCCTCATCGGCGAGCCCCGCCATGCCTGCGGCCAGCGCCGCCGCGTTCACGCTCCACGATGGCTGCTGCGCCCGGATCGCGCCGGCCAGCGGTGGCGGCGCGATGATGTAGCCCAGTCGCAACCCCGCGAGCCCGAGATCCTTCGTCAGCGAACGCAGCAGGATGACGCGGCCATCCGCGAGCAACGGCGTCGCCGCCCATGCCCCGTCCACGAACGGCACGTATGCCTCGTCGAGCACGACCACGCCCGCCGCGGCGCCCGCGATGGCGCGCACATCGGCCTCGCTCAGGTACTCGCCGGTGGGGTTGTTCGGGTTGCAGACGAACGTCAGCGCCGGTCGCAGCGCGGTCAGCGCCCCGATGATCGACGGCAGATGCCAGCGCGTGGCGAGAGTGGCGGGCACGGCGACGGCGCGGCCTCCCGCGAGACGGATCGCGCGCTCGTATTCGCCGAACGTGGGCACGAGCACGGCGGCCGCGATCGCCGGGGGCGAGCACGGCGCGCGCCGCCAGGTAGATGAGCTCCGTTGCGCCGTTGCCGGGCACGATGTTCTCCGGGGCGACGCCCGCGCCGGCGCGCTCCGCCAGTGCGGCTCGCAGCTCGTCGTGACCCGCGTCCGGGTAGCGCGAGAGGTCGAGTGCGGCCAGCGCCTCGCGCACTCGCGGCGAGGGGCCGAGCGGGTTGACGCTGGCGCTGAAGTCGATGACGCTGCCCGGCTCGATCCCGAGCGCGCGGAGCTCGGCGGCGCGAACCCCGCCGTGCTCCACGACGGAGCGATCGCTAGCGGCCGCCGGAATCGAGCTCATCGGCGGGTGCGGTCAGGATGCGCTCGCGCAGCGTGAGCAGGCCGTAGACGACGGCGGCGGCCATCGCGGCGACGGTGTACATCATCCACACGGAGCGGCCGATCTGCTTCGGGTTGGGCTGTCCCCACCAGCGCCGCCCGATGCTGTAGTGACCGGGCTTGGCGAGCCGCACCCGGAGCGCGCCCGACATCGCGGCCATGGTCTGACCGGCGTTGGGGCTCGCCGTCTTCTTCGCGTCGCGCCGCCGCGTCGCCAGCGCGCCCCGCGCGTCCTGCCGCCAGACGACGGCCGACGCCGCGATGAGGATCGCCGCCGCGCGTGACGGGACGAAGTTGAGGACATCGTCGAGCTTCGCCGAGGCCCATCCGATGTGCTTGTGGTGGGGGTCGGTGTAGCCGACGCGCGAGTCGAGCGTGTTCACGGCCCGGTAGAAGAACGCCGCCGGCAGCCCGCCGATTGTGTAGTAGAGCCACGGCGCGATGAACGAATCGGTCGTGTTCTCCGCCACCGACTCGATCGCCGCCGACGCGATGAGCCCCGCGCTCAGGTCATCGGTGCCGCGCGCCACCAGCGAACGCAGCGCCTCGCGCGCGCCCTCGATGTCGCCCGCCTCCAGTGGCGACCGCACATCGCCGGCGGCCCGCCCCAGCGCCCGCACCGCGAACGTCGACTTCAGCAGCGCGGCGCTCGTCGCCAGCCCCTGCGTGGGGCCGCGTTCGTAGGCGCGCCGCTGCGAGCGCCAGGCGAGCGCCGTGAACGCCGCCGGAACGATCGCCGCCATCCCGGCGCCGTACGCCATCTGGCGCGCCTTGCCGGAGCGGGGGGCGAGCCGTTCGAGCAGCCATATTGTGCGCCCCATCCAGTTCACCGGATGCAGGAAGCCCGGCGCTTCGCCCGCGACCTCGAGCGAGAGTGCGGCGAGAAACTCGCGCGGCGTGGCGACCGGCAGCGCCGCAACGCGGCTGCGGCGCGGCGCTTCCGTCGCGACCGCGGTCGTGTCGTCCGGGCCGCCGCGCCCCCGGATGCGGTCGGCGATGCGTGTCATCGAAGGTTCAGCCCTCCCAGAGCCATGGATGCAGCCACCCGCCCTCGGTGCCCGCCGCGATGGCGAGAAGCGCGCCCGTTTCGAGCACCTCGACGAGCGCGCCGTACGTGTCGCCGGTGAGGCCGCCGAGCCTAGTATACGGCCACCACGCGATGACGACACCGCCCACGATGACGCCGGCGGCGATAGCCGTCCCCGCACCGCCGTAGATCGCCGTGGCGATGGCGAGCGCGCTCGCGACCGCGATGACGCCCGCCGGGCCTCGCGCCGCCGCGTGGAAGCCCGCGCCCATGCCGGGCTCCGCGCCGGCCGGACGGTCGCCTTCCCGCGCGTACGGGTACGCCGCGATCGCCATGACCAGCGCCCCGCGGGCAACGGCGGGCGCCGCCAGCAGCGCCGCGACGATCGCGCCACGCTCCTCCATGCCCAGCAGCGCCGACCACTTCAGCAGCACGATCGCCGCCACGGCAGCCGCGCCGAAGCTGCCGATGCGCGGGTCGCGCATGATGGCGAGCCTCGACTCGCGCGTCCGCCCGCCGAGCATGCCATCGAACGTGTCGGCGAGACCATCGAGGTGGAGCGCGCCCGTGAGCACGACGAGCGCGACGACCGCGAGCGCCGTCGATGGCGGCCGCGGCAGCGCCCAGCCGGCGGCGAGCCAGATGCCGGCCACCGCCGCGCCCAGCGCCAGCCCCACGACCGCGTACGCCGCCTGCGACCGCGCGAACGCCTGCCGATCGAATGTGGCGGCGCGGCGGAAGCGGACGATGGTCAGGAACTCGAAGGCGAGGAGAAGGCGGCTCAGCATCGTTGCACGTCAGCCGTCGATGGGGCCGGCGACGCCCGCATCGCCGAACGTCGCCATCTGCGCGTGAAGCGCGAGCGCCGCTTCGATGAGCGGGAAGGCCGTCGCTGCGCCGCTGCCTTCGCCGAGCCGCATTCCGAGGTCGAGCAGCGGCGTCAGCCCCAGCGCGTCGAGCTGGTAGCGGTGGCCCGGCTCGGCCGACACGTGCGACGCGATGACGTAGCCGGCGAAGCGCGGGGCGAGCCTCCACGCCACCAGCGCCGCCGCGCCCGTGATGAAGCCGTCGAGCACCACGGGGACGCGCCTCGCCGCCGCCGCGAGCATCGCGCCCGCAAGGAACGCTATCTCGAAGCCGCCGACGGCCGCCAGCGCCCCGATCGCGTCGCCCGGCGTCGGGCGCATGGCGCGCCAGCGCCCGCGCGACGACATCGGCCTTATGGCGGCGGCCCGCTTCGTCGAGCCCCGTGCCCGGCCCGGCGACATCGCCGGGGTCGAGCCGCAGGAGCGCGGCGGTGAGGGCGGCCGCCGCCGTCGTGTTGCCGATGCCCATCTCGCCGGGGAGGAGCGCATCGGCCCCGGCCTCCGCCTCGGCCGCCATCCACGCGGCCCCTGCTTCGAGCAGACGCCCGGCGGTGGCGCGGCTCATCGCGGGGCCGAGCGTCATGTCGGCGGTGCCCGCGCCGCCCCGCGCATCGATGACGCCGGCTGCGGCGGATGGCGTCGCGACGCCAGCGTCGACGACGACGAGCTTCGCGCCGAGCCGCCGCGCGAGCACCGAGATGGCCGCGCCGCCCGCGACGAAGTTCGCCAGCATCTGCGCGGTCACCTCCGAGGGGTAGGCGCTGACACCCTGGGCCGTGACGCCGTGATCGGCGGCGGCGACGACGATGACCGGCGACGTGATCCGCGGGATGGGCTCGCCGCGCACGCCCGCCATCCAGATGGCGATCGCTTCGAGCCGGCCGAGCGCGCCGGGCGGCTTCGTGAGCTGGGCCTGGCGGACGCGCGCCGCCGTCATCGCCGCCTCGTCGAGCGGCGCGATGGCGGCGATCGCTTCGGCGAGGGCGCTCATGGCGGCGGCTGCGACGCGCCGGGGTGCGATGGTGCGGGGCCGAGGTGGCGGAGGGCCAGCATCGTCGCTTCGTACACCGCCGCGCCGATGCTTGCGCCGAGCGCCGTCGCCGGGCCCGCGTACGGCAGCACCGCGCCGCGCATCGTCGCCGCGAGCACGATGGCGTCGGTCGAGGTGCCCGTTGCCTGCTCGCCGGTGGCGGTGCGGATGCCCGCCTCGATGATGGCGAGCGTCTTCGCCTCGGTGGCGGTGCAGACGCCGTTGACGAACGCGCCTGGCCCGGGCTGGGCATCGACGAGCACGATGGTGTTGATGGTGCCGGCCGCGTACGGGTCGCCAACATGGAGCTGGCCCGCCCGGCTCGCGTTGCCGATGCCAGCCGTGACGATGGCGAGCGTCGTCACGCCGAGGTCGCGCCGCTCGACAACGGCCGCGCGGCGCAGATCGACGGCGGTGAGCATGCCGATGAACGGCTGCCCGACACCAAGCTCCGCGGCGCGGCGCTCGAGCATCGCGACCGGCTGGCTGCAATCGACGTCGCCCGGCACATGCGATGACAGGATGCGGCGCGTGCGCAGCATCCCCCCGCCGTGGGGCGCCGACGACAGCGCCGAGAGCAGTGTCGCCGAATCGAGCAGCAGGTGATGGCGCGCCACACGCAGCGTTGCGCCGGGGAACGCGAGGCCGACGGCGCGCGCCTCGTCGGGCGCGGGCTGCGGCGACGGCTGCGGATGGGAGGACGCGAGTGTCATCAGAACTCGATGCCCGGTTGCGCGCGCAGCCCTTTGGTGCGGTAGGGGTGCTTGATCTCGTTCATCTCGGTGACGAGGTCGGCGTACTCGATGAGGGCCGCGGGCGCGTCGCGGCCGGTGATGATGACGTGGAGCCCCTTGGGCCGCGCCTCGAGCGTCGCGATGACCTCCTCGACGGGCAGCCAGTCGTAGACGAGCGCATACGTCAGCTCGTCCATCACGATGAGGTCGTACTCGTCGCTGGCGATCCGCTGCCGGCACTGTTCCCAGCACTCGCGCGCGAGTGCCTTGTCCTGCTCGATGTCTTTCGAGAGCCATGTGAAGCCGTCGCCGAGCGGGACAATCTCGATGCCGAGCTTCGCGGCGGCGCGATGCTCGCCGTAGTTCGATGTCTTCGCCTTGATGAACTGGAGCACGCAGACGTTCCAGTCGCGGCCCCACGCTCGCAGGACGACGCCGAGCGCGGCCGTCGTCTTGCCCTTGCCGTTGCCCGTGTTCACGATCACGAGGCCCTGTCGTTTGGCGCGTTCGATGGGCACGGGGGCACCTCAGTAGCGCTGGCGGGATGCGGGCGGCTTCGTAGCCGCTCCCGATGGGGCGCGGCGCTTCATCGTAGAGAGCGTGCCGATGCGGTGTCAATCGGGGGTTCGCGGCGCGGGTTCGCCGCCGGTGTTCCCGCGGTTCAGCCGCCCGGGGCCACCAGCGGATCGGCGCTGAGCGCCGCCTCGGGCTGTTCGCCGGGGGCCGCGCCTTCCGAGCCCATCTGCACCGAGCGCAGCGGAATCTCGCGCAAGAACCACACCGCGAGGAACGCGAGAATCGAGAGCAGGGCTGCTCCGCCGAACACGGCGGTGATCGACTCCGCGAGCGCGATGCGCAGGCCGCCCAGCGCTTCGCCGAAGAGCGGCCCGCCCTGCGGCCCGAGCTGCGCGTAGCCCGCGGCGACCCGTTGGATGCCGACGGGGCTGAGCAGCAGCTCCGGATTGCTGATCTGCTCGAACAGTTGGGGCGGCGTGTTCTCCCGCACGTTCGGACTGAGGTTCGCGGGAATCTCCGTCGTCAGCCGTGTCGTGAGCACGCTGCCGAGGATCGCCACGCCGATAGTCGAGCCGATCGAGCGGAAGAACTGGATCGACGATGTCGCGACGCCGAGCACGCGGTAGGGCAGCGCGTTCTGCGACACGACGGTGTAGATCGGCATGCCCGTCCCGATGCCGATGCCGAGCGCGAACGTGCGGATCATCACCTCCCACACCTCGCTGTTGGCGTCGAGCGTTGTCATCGCCCAGAGCATGAGCGGCACGATGGTCGCGCCGAGGATCGCCGGCGCCTTGTAGCGGCCGGTGCGCGAGATGAGCTGTCCGGTGATGGTGCTCGACGAGACCATGCCGATGCTCATCGGTATCATCGCCAGCCCCGCGTTGGTCGGGCTAAGGCCGTTCACGGCCTGCAGGAACAGCGGCACGAAGATGACGCCGCCGAACATCGCCATGCCCGTGAGGAATGTCATGATCGCCGAGACGCTGAATATCCGGTTCTCGAACAGCTCCAGCGGCACGATCGGCTCTTCCGCCCGGCTCTCGACGTAGATGAACACGCCCAGCATCACGACGACGAACGCGAGCAGCGCGTCCATCTGCCACGCCCACCACTCGTAGTAATCGCCCACCCAGACGAACGCCAGCAGCAGCGGCACGACCCAGGCCAGCAGCGTCGCGACTCCGAGGTAGTCGATCGCGCGGCGCACGCCCGTTGGCCGCGCCCACGGCAGGACGATCGCCAGCACGGTGAACGCCAGGAGGCCGAGCGGGATGTTGACGTAGAACGTCCAGCGCCACGAGAGCTGCTCCGTGAGCGTGCCGCCCACGAGCGGGCCCAGCACCGACGAGATGGCGAACGTGCCGCCGATGACTCCCTGCCACTTGCCACGCTCCGACGGCGCGAAGATATCGCCGATGACCGAGAACGCGTTCGCCATCAGCACCCCGCCGCCGAGCCCCTGCACGCCGCGGAAGATGACGAGCTGGATCATCGTCTGCGAAAGGCCGGCCAGAATCGACCCGACCAGGAAGATGACGACGCCCAGCAGATAGAACGGCTTGCGTCCGTAGATGTCGGAGAGCTTCCCGAAGATCGGGATGGCCGCCGTCGAGGCGAGAAGGTACGACGTCACGACCCAGCTGTAGTACTCCAGCCCGCCCAGCGATGCGATGATGCGCGGCATCGCCGTGCTGACAATCGTCTGGTCGAGCGCCGAGAGGAGGAGGCCCAGCATGACGCCGGACATGATGAACGCCTTTTGGCGTGGGGACAGGTCGTACACGTCGCAGTCCTTTGCGTTGCCTCGATGGGGATGGTCACAGTGTAGCGCTTCCCTCGCGGGAGAAACAAGTGTGCGTTACACCAATGTTTGGATGCGAAGCAAGGTCCTCGGCGGTCGCGACCGGCCCGCCAGCGGCCTATCGAGTTGTCGGCATGGGCCACGGCTGCTAGGCTGCGTGCAAACGCCGCGCGGCCCCGCACGATGGGCGGACCGCGGCGGTGGGCGGGGTGATTCGACGTGCTCTCCAATCGCGATATCCGGCGCCGCATGGAAGCGGGCGAGATCGGCATCGACCCGGCGCCGCCCGACTCGGCATGGGGCGGCGCTTCCGTCGACCTCACGCTTTCGCACAACATCCGGCTCATCAACTCGTCGCGCTGCGCGTACATCGACTACGCCCGCATTCAGGACGACGCCGAGTACCTCACGTCGATAACGGACGCCGTCGACCTCGCGGACGGGACGCCGCTCATCCTGCATCCGGGGCGGGTCGTCATCTGCAGCACGGTGGAGCGGCTGCGGGTGCCCGACGACCTCTGTGCCGAGCTGCACGGACGCAGCAGCCTGGCGCGGCTCGGCGTCATTCCGCACACGGCGGGCAAGGTCGATCCGGGCTGGGAGGGCACCCTCACGCTTGAGGTGAGCAACCTCGGCGAGATACCGGTGGCGCTGTACCCCGGCGAGGCGGTGTGCCAGATCGTGTTCCACGAGCTCAGCAGCCCCGCCGATCTCTCCGCACGAACCTCGCGCTACCACGGCCAGGCCGGCCCGACGCTCTCCGCGCCCGCGCCCGCGCCCAACCGCTGACACCCGAAGGAGGCCGGCCGTGAGGCGCGCGACGTGGGACAGCGAGTGCCGGACTTCGCTCGTCTTCCCCAACCCCGATGGCGATGTCGCCATCTGCGGGCTGTGGACGAAGACCGAGGACATCGCCGCCGGCCGTGTCTTCGGCGGGCCCGAGTGCGCCGCGCGCGTCGCCATCTCCGGCCCGCTGCGCACGCCCATCGGCATCGGCTGGATGCTGCGCGGGCTGTGGCTGCACCCGAACATTCGTCACGTCGTCGTCACCGGCCAGGACCTGTCGCACACCGGCGCCGCGATTGTCGACCTCTGGCGCGAGGGGCTGACGCCCGACGGCCGCGTTCCGGGCATGGGCTGGGCGATGCGGCCGCCCATCGATGCCGAGTCGATCGATCGGCTGCGCGACGATGTCACGGTGTGGGACTGGCGCGGTGTCGACGATGCCGAAGTCTGCCGCCGTGTGGCCGGGCTCGAGCAGCGCGGCGGCGCCACGCGGGATGTTCGCGAGTTCCCGCCGGTCGAGATATCGGAACGGCTGCAACTGCCGTCGCGCGGCACCCTCTTTCCGATAGCCGCGGAGTCGGTCGGCGAGGGCTGGCTGCACGTGCTCAACGCTGTCATGTCGTGCGGCGAGACGAAGGGCACGCGCAAGGGCGACCGGCTGAAGGAGATCGTCAACACCGCCGTCGTCATCGACCCGCGCTATCTGCCCGACGATCCCGTCGAAGCGCCGTTCTTCGACTTCTCGCGTGAGGGGTTCGAATCGTACTGGGGCGACTTCATCGCCCGCCAGAAGCCGTCCGGGCAGGACTACAGCTACGGCGAGCGGATGCAGAGCTGGCCGATGCCGCCGCCCGGCGCGACCCTCGCGCAGCTGCCCGCGACGGCGTTGCTCCGCGAGCTGCTCGCACGCGGCCGCGATCGCGTTCTGCGGCGCACCCGCAACGGCGGCGCACCCGCGCTCGTCACCGTCGACCAGCTGGCGGCGGTGCGCGAGCGGCTGCGGCGCTCGCCCGATACGAAGCGCGGCACCATCGTCTTCCTCGGCCCGACCGACATGGAGGAGCTCGACGACGCCCCCTGCCTCTCGATGGCGACGTTCAATCGCTGGGGCGGGCGGCTCTTCGGCACGTTCGTCATCCGCAGCAACGACATGTACGGCGCGTGGCCGCACAACGCGCTCTCGCTGCGCCGCCTCCAGAAGGACATGGCCCACGAGCTCGGCGTCGAGCCCGGCGCGACGACGATCATCTCGCACTCGGCGCACATCTACGAGCGGCACTGGGAGCAGGCCTACGCCAAGGTCGACGAATGGCTCGA
This sequence comes from uncultured Chloroflexia bacterium, assembly GCA_963702115.1. GTDB lineage: Bacteria > Chloroflexota > Dehalococcoidia > SHXV01 > SHXV01. The sequence goes on along the minus strand of OY969711.1, from coordinate 1,683,674 downwards.
CAGCGGCAAGATCATGAAGTGGTACCGCGAGCTCGGCTGGGATGGCCCCGCCGGCGGCCTCCGTCCCGACCCGGCGGGCAACTTCGAGTTCGCGCAGTCGCCCGAGGGTGTGCGCATCCGGCTGATGTCGCAGGAGGCCGACGAAGTGCTGCGCGAGGCGAGCGGCGCGAACCCGCGACCGCTGCTCCGGGCGATGCTCTACCGGATGCCGTGGATTCGAGCCGCTGCACGCCGAGTACCTCGGCGAGCAGGTCGAGGCGGCGCTCGCCGCGCGCGCCAAGGGCGACGACTACCACCAGCGCTGATCGCGAGCGCTCCCGGCAGCTAGCGCCGCCGCCCGAAGATCCGGTTCAGGAACGACGGCTTGCCGAGCCCCGCGAGGAAGTGCCCCCACGCGTCCTCCGCCGACGACGCACGGTCGAGATCGCGGATGCGCTGCTCCATCAGGTCGCCCACCTGCTTCTCCTCGCCCGGCGTCGAGCCAGAAGCCGTGTTCCTTCGCGCAGTAGTCGATCTCCAGGTTCCGGGCGCGGTAGTTGAACGCCTGCATCAGCTCGCCGCAGCGCGGGCACCGGAGCTCGCTCGAACGCCGCCCGTAGACACGCGTGCCCTTGGGGCGCTCGTCGTCGTACGCCTTGTCTTCGAGAATGTCGAGCTCGTGGTGATCGAGCCACCGTCCGCTGCACTCAGGACAGCGGTCGACCTCGATCCCCTTGTGGTGCTCGACGACAAGCTCCGCCCCGTGACGTGGACACTTCATGGCCACCTCCCTTCCGCAGCGATTCTACCGGAGCGCGGGCCTGCGCTGCGATCATCCGCGCCTCTGTTCGGGCGGAGGGCATCGACATTATGGAGAGATCGCGTACAATGTGAGCCGTTTCGCCCGGAGAGGACTGTACATTGAGCAAAGCGATGGCCGGGGCTACCGGAGTGCGCCTGCCCGACACTCGCCTCCTCATCGGGGGTGAGCGCGTCGAGGCCGCGTCCGGCCGCCGGTTCGCCACCATCAACCCCGCGACCGGCGAGACGCTCGCCGATATCGCCGAGGGCGACGCCGCCGACATCGACGCTGCCGTGCGCGCCGCACGCGCCGCCTTCGAGGACGGCCCGTGGTCGCGAATGAGCGGCAGCGAGCGCGGCCGTCTCCTGTACGCGCTCGCGGGCCGCGTCCGCGACGAGGCGGCGCAGCTGGCCACACTCGACACCCTCGATAACGGCAAGCCCATCGCCGAGACGAGCCGCTGGGACGTGCCCGCGTCCATCGATTGCCTCGAGTACTACGCCGGCTGGGCCGACAAGATCGCGGGCGAGACGCTGCCCGTGCAGGGGCCGTACTTCGCGTACAGCGTGCGCGAGCCCGTCGGCGTCGTCGGCCAGATAATCCCCTGGAACTTCCCGCTGATGATGGCGTGCTGGAAGATCGGGCCGGCGCTCGCCGCCGGATGCACCGTTGTCCTCAAGCCCGCGGAGCAGACGCCGCTCTCGGCCCTGCGGCTCGGCGAGCTCGCGCTCGAGTGCGGCATCCCGCCCGGCGTGCTCAACATCGTGCCCGGCTATGGCGAGACGGCGGGCGCCGCGCTCGTCGAGCACGAGGGCGTCGACAAGATCGCCTTCACCGGCAGCCCCGATGTCGGGCGCACGATAACGCGGGCGGCGGCGGCCACGCTGAAGCGCGTGTCGCTCGAGCTGGGCGGCAAGTCGCCGAACATCGTCTTCGCCGACGCCGATCTCGATGCCGCCGTGCGCTCGGCGAGCAGCGGCATCTTCTTCAATCAGGGTGAGGTGTGCTCGGCGGGGTCGCGCGTCGTGGTGGAGGACAGCATCTACGACGAGTTCTGCGACCGGATGGTGGAGCGCTCGCGCGGCATCACCGTCGGAGACCCGCTCGATCCGGCGACCCGGATGGGCGCGATCGTCTCGCAGGAGCAGTTCGATCGCGTCCGGCGCTACATCGAGATCGGCCGCAGCGAGGGCGCCAAGCTCCTCACCGGCGGCGGGCGCGTCGGCGACCGCGGCTTCTTCGTGCAGCCGACGGTGTTCGGCGGCGTCGAGAATACGATGGCGATCGCCCAGGACGAGATCTTCGGCCCGGTCGCGAGCATCATCCGGTTCAGCGATGACGCTGATGCCGCCCGGATCGCGAACGCCAGCCGATACGGGCTGGCGGCGGCCGTGTGGACGCGCGACATCGGGCGCGCCCATCGGCTGACGCGGCAGATCCGGGCCGGCACCATCTGGGTGAACACGTACGGCCAGACCGACACGCGCTCGCCCTGGGGAGGCTTCAAGGAGAGCGGCAACGGTCGCGAGCTCGGACGGCAGGCGCTCGACATGTACACCGAGTCGAAGTCCGTCTGGATATCGCTGTCGTGATCGAGCAGGAGATTGGCCGCATCCAGGAGCGCAGTCGCGAAGCCGCCGGATTCCTCCGGCAGCTCGTGCAGTGGTTCCGCTACTACCTCTTCGCGGGGCTGCGGCTCTCCCGCACCGAAGACCCGCTGTGGGTCGTGGTGCACGCCGTCGTCGTGCAGGACAAGCAGGTGCTGCTCGTGAAGCGCACCATCCCGCGCGCCTGGGAACTGCCGGGCGGCTTCCCGGAGCGCGACGAGTACCTGCTCGATGCCATCGTCCGCGAGGTGCACGAGGAGACGGGCCTCGCCGTCCGGATCGAGCGCTGCTCCGGCATGTACGTGCGCAGCGGCTTCTTCGCCCACATCTCGACGGTGTTCGTCTGCGTGCCGGAGGATGGCCAGCTTCGCTCCAGTACCTGCGAGACGCTCAACGCCGAGTTCTACTCTGTCGACAAGCTGCCGCGCGGCCTCTTCCCGTGGTATCGCGACGTCATCCGTGATGCGGTGAACGGTACCGGCGCGCCCGTAGCGCGACAGCAGCACCTCGGCTTTCGGACGGTGCTGCAGTCGCTCTACATCGCCGTCGCGATGCAGCTCGGGCTGCTCCGCTAGGCCGCCGCTCAGCCCGGCCGGCCGATGCGCCGCGGCGGCCAGTATCGAAACCACACCCGCCCGGCGATAGCTTCGCGGCTCACCGCGCCGAAGCTGCGGCTATCGCGGCTGGCGGCGGCGTTGTCGCCGAGCACGATGAACGCCGCGCCCCTGCGCTCCGCCACCCTCTTCACCAGCTCCCGTTCCGGCAGCTCAGGGTCGCGCACGACGACGATCGCGCCCGAGCGCGGCGCACGCAGGCGTGGCCACACCCGGTTCGCCAGCAGATAGTCGCCGGGCAGCAGCGACGGTCGCATGCTCTCGCCCGTCACCTCGTAGCGAATCGAGCTGGCGACGACGGCTGTGAGCGCGGCGATTGTCGCACCGAGCGCGGCGGCGGCGACACGCCGCGGACACGGCGAGGGCCGCCCCTCGCGCCGAAGGACGGCCCCCGATCGCATCGCCTCTGCTCGCGCGTCAGGCGGGGACGACGTACTCGCCGCCCGCAGCCTGATTCGAGCTCTGCCGTTTCGTGGCGACGCCCTTCGTCTCCCAGAAGATCTGGGCGAAGCGGTTCACGTTTTCGAGCAGATCCTGCGCCGCCTGTGCATTGATCTCCTGCCGGCCCTTCGAGCCGAGCTTGAGGATGCCCCACACGACGGAGTGGAGGTCGGGGTACTTCTCGGCGTGCTCCGGCTTGAAGTAGTCGCCCCAGATGATCCGGACCTCGCGCTTCACGGCCTCCGCGTGCTCCTCCTTGGTCGCCGTATAGCGGCCGATCTGGTGGATGTACTTGTCGTGGTCGGCCTTGGTCGCGCTTGCGCCCGGCATTTCGAGGGCCTCGATAAGCTGGTTCATCCGGACGACGGTGAGCGCGCTCACGAGCGCCAGGTGCGGGTCGTAGATCCCGCAGGGGATGTCGCAGTGCGCGTGCGCGATTCGTCGCGGCCGCAGCCACGAGCCGGCCTTCGAGGAGATGTTGCGGAACTGCATGGGGCACTCCTTCCATTGCTGAGGCGTCGATGTTCGCGGAGTCTGCCGCCTTCCGGCGGGGGCCGCCCGCGTGCCCGTTGCGCGAAGGGCGAGCCGCCGTGGAGTATAGCGCCGCCAGCGCCGCCCGCCAAGCCCGGCAATTGACAGCGTATGTGCCCGTTGGTACAATCGCCGCGCTCTGGCCCCGGGCCTCTCGCAGCGATGCGCCGGCTCCATGCGCCCCGGCTCCGGCGCGCCGGCCCGGCTCGCTCCGAAGGCTGGGCGTGGAGGCGCCTCGGATGACGTATCGCACCATCTCCATCGAGCGGCGCGGAGCCGTGGCGTATGTGACGCTGACGCAGCCGGAGCGCGCCAATCGGGTCGCCGACGATACCATCCGCGACCTGGCCGACGCCTGCGAGGCTATCGCCAACGCCGATGATGTCCGCGCCGTCGTCCTCGGCGCGGAGGGCGCCGACTTCTGCGCAGGCTGGGACGCCGCCGCGCTGACTTCGGAGGGCACGCCGTACGCCGCGGCGTTCGAGCCCATAGCCGCACTGCCGCAGCCCGTCGTGGCGGCGATGAGCGGCGCGGTCGTCAGTGCTGGCCTGGAGCTGGCGCTCGCCTGCGACATCCGTGTCGCGGCCGAGGACGCCCGCTACGCATTCCCGGAGGCGGCGCTTGGCCTGCTGCCGCTCGCGGGCGGCGCGGCGCGGCTGGCGCGGGCCGCCGGGCGTGGCGCGGCGCTGGAGATGCTGCTGACAGGGCGCGAGATCGACGCCGCGGAAGCGCTGCGGCTGGGGCTCGTGAACCGGGTCGTCGCGAAGACGGCACTCGCGGCCGAGGCGGCGGCCATCGCCGAACGGATCGCGGAGCGGGGGCCGATCGCCACACGCTTCGCGAAGGAAGCGGTGATCCGCGGTGCGGGCCTGACGCTGGAGCAGGCGCTCCGCTACGAGACCGATCTCACGGTGCATCCTCCAGACGACGGAGGATCGGGCCGAAGGCGTACGGGCATTTGTGGAGAAGCGGCCGCCCCGATTTCAGGGGCGATAAGGGAGCCACCAGCGTGCAGATCATCCTCGACCACGACGAAGCCTGGTCCATCATGACGCTCGTCGTCTCGCAGATCGTCGACGGCGCCGATCTCTCGAAGGAGGGCAAGGAAGCCGTCCGCAGCTGGCGCGCCGATCGCGGCCAGGGCACCGTCGAGATGGACGAGATCGCGTGGGGCATCAACGAAACACTCGGCACCGTGCTCGATGAGCGCACCACGAAACTTCTGCGGCGCAAGGGCAAGTACATCTCGTCGAAAGACGAGATGCGGGGGTAACGCAGCATGCGTGTAGAGCTGGATGCCGACGAGACATGGGCGCTGCTCTCGATGCTCGTCGCACAGGTCGCCGAACAGGCCACCCTGAGCGATAAGGATCGCGCCGCGATCCGCAAGTGGCGCAGCGAAGGCATGAAGCCCGCCAGCGAGCCGCTGCGGGAGCTGATGGCCAAGATCAACGCCGACCTGGACCGCGCCTCCCGCTCCAAGGAACGCAGCCAGATTCGCAAGCCCGACTGGCGCTGAGGGCCGACGGACGTGACTGATGCCGCGCTCATCCTCTACGAGAAGCTCGACGCGCCCCATGGCGGGATCGCCCGGGTCACGCTCAACCGTCCCGCCGCGCTCAACGCGCTGAACATGGCCATGCGCGACGAGCTGTGGTCGATACTGCACGCCATCCGCGACGACCCGGAGGTGCGCGCCGTCATCTTCCGGGGTGCGGGCGAGCGCGCCTTCAGCGCCGGCGCCGACATCACCGAGTTCGGCACCGCGCCGTCGTATGTCGATGCGCGTCGCGCCCGTCACGAGCGCGACGTGTGGGGCGCGATGCTCGCGCTCGGCAAGCCGATGATCGCCGCCATCCACGGCTACGCGCTCGGCGCAGGCTGCGAGATGAGCCTCTGCTGCGACATCCGGATCGCGGCCACCGACGCGCGCATCGGCCTGCCCGAGACGAACCTCGGCTACATCCCGTCCGCCGGCGGCACGCAGACGCTGCCGCGACACGTGCCTCAGGCCGTCGCGCTCGAGATGATCCTCAGCGCCGACCCGATCGACGCGCGGCGGGCGCTCGAGATCGGGCTCGTGCACCGCGTCGTCGCGCGCGAGCGGCTCGATGACGAAGCGATGGCGCTCGCCATCGGCCTCGCGGCGGTTCCGCCACCGGCGCTGGCGGCGGCGAAGCGCGCCGTCTACGAGGGGCTCGACATGCCGCTGGCGGACGCGCTCGCGCTCGGCGGCAGGCTCGCGGGCGCGCTGGTCACGCCCGAGGCGCTGGCCCGGCTCGCGGCGGCCTGAGGCGGGCATGAGTACGACGCCCCCGGGTGTGGAGCTGCCCCGGGGGGCTTCAACTGGTGGGGATTTCTCGTGCTCGGGCTCATCGTCGCGGTGGCCAGCGGCGCCGGGTACTGGGTGTGGCAGAGCGTCGTCGCTGACGATGGCGGACCGCTCGCCCGCGCGGACGAGATCGAGGCGGGGTCGGTTCGCTACTACAGCGACGAGCGGCTCTACCTCGTGCGGACGCCGGCAGGCGAGCTGCTCGCCTTCGACGATCGCGACACGTCCCCGGGCGCGATGGGCCGCGAGTGCGCCGTCGCGTGGCGGCCCGACCTGACGTATGCGGGCGTGCCGGGCGCATTCTCGGGCCGCTGCTCGGGCAGCGTGTGGAGCATTGAGGGACGCCTGATCGAGGGACAGAGCGCGCGCGGCCTCGACCGCTACGATGTCGTTGTCGACGAAGAGGGCAACGTCGAGGTCGACCGCGGCACGCGGCACTGTGGCCCGCCCCGCGACGGCGAGGGCGAGTCTGACGCGGAAGACTGCGTAAGCGCGACGCGCCTCGCGGCCGCTGGCGGCGTTCATTCGGTGCAGGTGTGATAGTATCTCGCTGCGCTATCCCCGCCCTTCCTTCCGGGAGGGACGGAACGGACGAGGAGTACGCATGAATACCGTCGAATTTCTGACCATCAGCTCGGCCGTCGTGCCCGATCGCATTGCGCTGGCCCAGGGCAAGCACAAGGTCACCTATGCGCAGATGGCCGACCGCGTGACGCGGCTCGCGAACGCGCTCAGCGGGCTCGGCGTGACCCACGGCGATTCCATCGCCGTCATGGCGATGAACTCGCCCGATTACGTGACGGCGTACTACGCCGCCGCCAAGCTCGGCGCGACCTTCGTGCCGCTGAACTACCGCGCGAAGCAGGAGGAGCTGGTCTACATGATCAACACCTCCGAGTCGAAGGTGCTCCTCGTCGGCGAGCGCTACCTCGATCTCGTCGCTTCGATTCGCGACCAGATCCCCGGAGTCGCGCAGTACATCTGCGTCGACGCGCGGCCGGGGCACATGCCGAACTTCGACGACCTCATCGCCGCCGCTTCCGACGACGAGATGTTCGTCGATGTCGACGACAACGAAGCCTCGATCCTCATCTTCACGAGCGGCACCACGGCCATGCCCAAGGGCGTCGTCCTGACGTACCTGACGCTGTCCGTGTACGTCACGAACACGATGAACCCCGCCGACCCCGAGGACGAGTCGAACGAGGTGACGCTGCTCTCCGTGCCGCTCTACCACGTCGCCGGCGCAACGACGATGCTGTCGTCGGTGTGGGGCGGGCGCACGCTCGTCATCCTGCCGCAGTTCGACCCCGAAGCGTGGCTCTCGGCCGTGCAGGACTTCGGCGTGACGCACAGCTTCGTCGTGCCGACGATGCTGAAGCGGGTGATGGAGCATGAGGACTTCGGCAAGTACGACCTGTCGACGCTCCAGCTCATCACCTACGGCGCCGCCCCCATGCCCTACGAGGTTGTGAAGCGCGCCGTCGAGGTGTTCGAGTGCGGTCTGATGAACGCCTACGGCCAGACCGAGAGCACATCGACCCTCACCTTCCTTGGCCCCGAAGACCACAAGCTCGAAGGCACCGAGGCCGAGAGGGAGCTGAAGCTGAAGCGGCTCCGCTCCGTCGGCCGGCCGATGGACGATGTCGAAGTCGCCATCCTCGATGACGACGGCAACGTGGTCGGCCCCGGTGTCGAAGGCGAGATCTGCGTCGCGGGCGCCCGCGTCATGCGCGAGTACTACAAGCAGGCCGAGGCCACGAGCGAGGCCATCCACGATGGCTGGCTGCACACCGGCGACCTCGGCTATCTCGACGAGGATGGCTACCTCTTCATCACCGGCCGCAAGAAGGACCTCATCATCCGCGGCGGCGAGAACATCTCCTCGGGCGAGATCGAGGCGGTGCTCGAATCGCACCCCGCGGTCGACGAAGTCGCCGTCATCGGCGTGCCCGACCCCGAGTGGGGCGAGACGGTGAAGGCCATCGTCGTGCTGGCGGCGGGCGCCGACGTGACGATGGAGGAGCTGCAGCAGCACTGCAAGGCGCGGCTCGCCTCGTTCAAGATGCCGGCCTACATCTCGTTCGTCGATGAGCTGCCGCGCAATCACCTGGGCAAGGTGCTGAAGACGGATCTGCGCAAGACGCACGGCGCCGGCGCGAGCGAGGATCACCGCAAGAAGGGTGTGGCGAGCACGTGACCGGCCGCAGCACCAGCCAGCCGGCCGAGTCGCGGCGGCGTTTGGGGTGGGCCGATCGCGCCCTGCTCGCGCTGCTCGGCGTCGCCTGGTGGCAATGGTTCATCGCGGTCAGCACCGTCTCGGCGGGCGCCTACGCGAGCCAGGAGATTGCCTCCGCCACGCCGCATCGCGAGGTCTTCTGGAACATCGAGGCCGGCTGGGCCGTGTACGTCATGCTGGCGATGCTGTTCGCGGCCGTGCTCTACGGGCCGTACCGGCGCATCCAGGTATGGTCGCTTGGCCGCTCGTCGCCCATCGTCGCGGGGCTGCCCCAGACGATTCGCGCCCGCGTGACCAGCCTGCTGACCCAGGGGCTGACGACGCGCCGCGTGCCGCGCTATCACTATGCCGGCGTCATGCACATGTGCATCTTCGTCAGCTTCATCGCTCTCACGATCATCACCGCGCTTGTCGCCCTCGACGACGACACGCCGCTCGACTTCCTGCACGGCGACTTCTACCTCTGGTACTCGGCGGCGGGCGACTTCTTCGGCATCGTCGGCCTCATCGGCGTCGGGATGGCGCTCTATGCCCGCTTCGGCCGCCCGAGCGCGATGCGCCGTGTCCGATGGGAGCAGCGCAACCAGGACTACGTCATCACCATCGGATTCGGACTGTTGCTCATCAGCGGCCTCCTGACCGAGGCGATGCGGGTTGGCGCGACCGAGCTCAATGTGCACGACGACTGGGCGCGGTGGTCGTTCATCGCGTACGCCATCTCGAGCCCGCTCGACTCGGCGGGCGTGAGCGCCGGCGGCTTCGAGACGGCGCACCTGGCGATGTGGTGGTTCCACGTGCCCGCGTCGTTCCTGTGGCTGGGGTACATTGGCTACAGCAAGCTCGGCCACATCCTGTACGCGCCCGCCAATTCGTTCCTGAAGACGCCCGGCCCCTACGGCAAGCTGGCGAAGATCGAGGACTTCGAGAGCCTGGAGACGTTCGGCGCCGGCAAGATCACCGACTTCACCTGGAAGCAGCTGTTCGAGCTCGACGTCTGCGTGCGCTGCGGGCGCTGCACCGATGTCTGCCCGGCGGCGACGGCCGGCCAGCCGCTCTCGCCGATGCACATCATCCAGGACCTGAAGGAGCACATGAACCGGAGCGCGCCGGCGCTGCTCAATCTGGCGGCGGTGACGAACGGCGACAGCAACGGTCACCAGCACGAGCTCGAGCCGATGGTCGGCGGCGCGGTGAAGGACGAGGCGCTGTGGGCCTGCCGCACCTGCGGCGCCTGCGTGCAGGAATGCCCCGTCTTCATCGAGCACGTCCCGACGATTGTCGACATGCGCCGCTGGCTCGTGATGGACGAGGCCCGGATGCCGGAGACCGTGCAGGCGACGCTGACGAACCTCGAGCAGCGCGGCCATCCGTGGCGCGGCACGGCGCTCACCCGCACCAGCTGGATCGAGGGCATGGATGTCGAAGTGCCCGAGTTCACGGGCGAGCAGGAGTACCTGTACTGGGTGGGCTGCTCCGGCGCCCTCGTGGAGCGCAACGTCCCCATCACGCAGGCGGTGGCGCGGCTGCTGACGGAGGCCGGCGTCTCGTTCGGCGTATTGGGCGCGGGCGAGGGCTGCAACGGCGATCCGGCGCGGCGGCTGGGTCACGAGTACCTGTACCAGATGCTCGCCGAGGCGGCCATCGAGCAGATGAACGGGCTCGGCGTGCAAGAAGATCGTGACGCAGTGCCCCCACTGCTTCAACACGTTCCTCAACGAATACCCCGACTTCGGCGGCAAGTTCGAGGTCATCCACCACGCGCAGCTGCTGGAGCGGCTCGTCGCCGATGGCCTGCTGCGGCCGAAGGCGGGCAGCGGCGAGACGATCACGTATCACGACTCCTGTTATCTGGGGCGGCAGAACGGCGTCTACGATGCCCCTCGCGACGTGCTCAAGGCGATTCCCGGCATCAACCTTGTCGAGATGCCGCGCAACCGCGATCGTGGCCTCTGCTGCGGCGCGGGCGGCGGCAACATGTGGATGGAGGAGAAGACGGGGCGGCGCGTCAACCACGTGCGCACCGAGGAAGCGGTGGGCACCGGCGCCGACATCGTCGCGACGGCCTGCCCCTTCTGCATCCAGATGTTCGAAGACGGCATCCCGTCGATCCAGGGCGAGGACGCGCCGAAGCGGATGCGGGCGCTCGACATCGCCGAGCTGCTCGAAGTCGCCGTCGTCGATCGCCCGTCCGGCGCAGCGACACGTGGTACCGCGGTCGCCAGCGAGGGGCCGAACGCCGGCGAGTGAGTGCCGCCGGCCGAAGAAGCGCGTGGCCCCCACCGGCGCTGGAGGGGGCCACCTGCGCGCCAACGAATCGGAGCTCCGCGTCGGAGCCAGGAGGTAACGAGTGAACATCATCGTGTGCGTGAAGCAGGTGCCCGACCCCGAGGCTCCGGCGGCCAGCTTCAAGGTGGACGAGGCGGCGAAGAAGGTGCTGCCGGTGCAGGGCGTCCCGCCCGTCATCAGCCAGTTCGACGCCATTGCCGTGGAGGCCGCGCTCCGGGTGAAGGACGCGACGGGCGACGGCAAGGTCATCATCGTCAGTGTTGGCCCGGCGGGCGCCCGCGACGTGATCAAGCACGGGCTGGCGATGGGCGCCGACGAGGGTGTGCTGGTGACAGGCCCCGGCACCGAGGATCTCGATTCGTTCCGCACTGCCGACGTGCTTGCCGCCACCATCAAGAAAATCGGCGAGTACGACATCGTCATGTGCGGGCGGCAGGCGACCGACTGGGACTTCGGCGTCGTCGGCTCCGGGCTGGCAGAACTGCTCGGCATCCCCGCCGCGACCATCGCCATGGGCGTCGAGGCGGCGAACGGCAAGCTGCAGGTGCAGCGGGTGCTCGCCAACGGCTTCGAGACGCTCGAAGTGGCCACGCCGAGCGTCGTCACGGTTTCGAACGAGCTGGGCGAGCCGCGATATCCGCAGCTCAAGCAGATCATGGCGGCAGCGAAGAAGCAGGTGACGGAATGGTCGCTCGCCGATATCGGCGTCGGCGACCTACCGCCGCGGCTCAACCTCGATCGGCTGTTCATTCCGGTGAACGAGGGCGATGTCGAGATGATGGAAGGCGAGACGCCGCAGGAGATGGCGGCCAACCTCGTCCGCCGCCTCCGTGAAGAGAAGGTCATCTAACGCCCGAAGCTGGCGCACAGGAGTACAACATGGCGAACGATAACGGTGTTCTCGCCTTCCTCGAAGTGGAGGACGGCAAGCTGACGGCCGCGAGCCTCGAAGTGCTCGGGGCGGCCCGCTCGCTGAACGCGGGTGCGGTGACGGGTGTGCTCCTGGGGAGCGGCGTCGAGGCCGCGGCGCAATCGGCGATCCATCACGGCGCCGACCGCGTCGTCGTGGCCGACGATGCGTCGCTCGCGGAGTACGTCTCCGACGTGTTCGTGCCGGTCGCCGCGCAGGTGACGGCCGACGTGAGCCCGGCGATCGTGCTGATGGCGCAATCGATGGTCGGGCGCGATCTCGCTCCGCGACTCGCGTTTCGGCTCGGCACCGCCGTCGCGATGGACGCCGTCGCGCTGACGGCTGAGGGCGGCAAGCTCAGCGTCACGCGGCCCGTCTACGGCGGCAACGCCCGCGCGACCTACAGCTTCAACACCATGCCCCAGATGGCGACGCTCCGGGCCAAGGTGGCCGAGCCGCTGCCCGCCGATACGTCGCGCTCCGGCGACGTGTCGAAGGCCACGGTCGGCGCGCCGACGGCGCTCGCGAAGCACCTCGGCCGCAAGGAAGTGGCGTCGGAGGGCATCCGGCTCGAGGACGCGAAGATCGTCGTATCGGGCGGCCGCGGGCTCGGCGGCCCCGAGGGCTTCGAGGTGCTCGAGACGCTGGCGACGACGCTGGGCGGCGCCGTCGGCGCGAGCCGGGCGGCGTGCGACCTCGGCTGGTACCCGCCCTCGCAGCAGGTCGGGCTGACCGGCAAGGTCGTGACCCCCGACGTCTACATCGCCGTCGCGATTTCGGGCGCGAGCCAGCACATGGCCGGCTGCGGCGGCTCGAAGAACATCATCGCGATCAACAAGGATGCGGAAGCGAACATCTTCAAGATGTCGCGCTTCGGCATCGTCGGCGACTACAAGCAGGTGCTGCCGGCGCTCATCGAAGAGGTAAAGAAGATACTCGCCTCGTAGCACGGGGCGCGGGGCGAGGGCTACGGTATACTGATGCCCGGCGCGCCCAAAGTGTTGTGGTGGCACACTTGCTTCCCAAGCAAGGAGCGCGGGTTCGATTCCCGCTGGGCGCTCCAGACACGCCAGTACAAAGAGAAGGGCCGGACAGCTGTCCGGCCCCTCGTCGTGTCGCTCTCTGCGCCTCACCCCGACGAGCGGGCGGCTCGCGGCCTCCGGGCGACGAGGGCGATGCCCGCCGCCAGCGCCGCCAGTCCCGACGCCGCCAGTATCGCGCCCAACGGCGTGCCGCCGCCGTCCGGGCCATCGTGCCGTCGCCGACGCGCGGCAGCGCCTCCTGGCCCTGAGGTGCTGTCTGCGCCGCCGCCTGGGGTCGCGGAGGACCGGTGCGACGAGCGCGAGCCCTTCGAGGACGCCGCCCCGCGGGACATCGGGCGTGAGCCAGACGATCGTCTCGAGGTCGCCCGACACGTAGCGGAAGCGATAGCGGAACTCGTCGCCGGCCCCGCTCGTACACGAACTCTCGTCGATCGTGCCAGCGAATCGGCCCCCGGCCTCGATATCGAGCGAGCCGCACAAGTTCGCCTGCTCGTCACTGCTGTAGCCCACCACCTGCACCGCGCCCCCGTCCGGCGCGAAGTCGTCGGCGACCCGGACGCGGCCGCTCACGGCCCGATCCGTCGACTGCGCCTCCGCAGCGGCGAGTCCGAGCACGCCGGCGGCGCTCACGAGCAGCAATGCCGCGACGCTGCGCCCCAACCATCCCCTCGCGACCGGCATACGCCCCTCCTGTCGCTCGCTAGCCCGCGTCGGGCGCCGCTATCCGCAGCGGCTCGCCCGGCTCCGTGAGCAACTGCGCTTCCGCCTGCACACGCACCGGCAGCCCCCATATCTCGATGAAGCCGGGTGCGGCGCTCTGGTCGAACTGGTCGCCCTTGTCGTACGTGGCGAGTCCGTGGTGGTAGAGGCTGCGCTCCGCCTCGCGGCCGACGACGACGGCCTGCGCCCTTGTGCAGCCGCACCCGGACACGCCCCGTCACGTAGCGCTGCGTGCTGCGGACGTACGCGGCCAGATCCTGATGGTGCGCCGTGAACCAGAGGCCGTTGTAGATGAGGTCGGCGTACTCCTGCGCGATGCGCGCCTTCAGCGCCAGCTGCGGCTTCGCCAGCGTCAGGCGCTCCAGCGCCTCGTGCGCGGCGAGCAGCGTCACGGCGGCGGGCGATTCGTAGATCTCCCGCGATTTGATGCCGACAAGCCTGTCCTCGACCATGTCGATGCGGCCGACGCCGTGCTCGCCCGCGAGCTCGTTCAGCCGCCGCACGAGCGTCTCGCCGCCGAGGGCGGGCTCATCGAGCGCCACCGGCACGCCGCGCTCGAAGGCGATCGTGACGTAGGCGGGCTCATCGGGCGTATCGCCGGCGGCGCGCGTCCATTGGTAGATGTCCTCGGGCGGCTCGACCCACGGGTCTTCGAGCACGCCGCATTCGATGCTGCGGCCCCAGAGGTTCTCGTCGGTGGAGTACGGATTGGCCTTGGAGACAGGAATGTCGAGCTTGTGCTCGGCGGCGTACGCGATCTCGTCGTCGCGCGTCATGCCCCACTCGCGGACGGGCGCGACGATCTTCAGATGCGGCGCGAGGGCGCGCACGGCGACATCGAACCGCACCTGGTCGTTGCCCTTGCCGGTGCAGCCGTGGGCGACGGCCGACGCGCCGGTTTCGGCCGCGACATCGACGAGCAGCTTCGCCATCAGCGGCCGCGAGAGCGCTGTCGCGAGCGGGTAGTGCCCCTGGTAGACGGCGCCGGCGGCGAGCGCGGGGAACGCGAAGTAGCGGATGAAGTCTTCCCGCGCATCGCGCACGAAGCACTTCTCCGCACCGGCGGCGAGCGCCCGCTGGCGGATGGTGGTGAAGTCCTTCTCGTTGCCGACATCGATGGTGCAGGCGATGACATCGTAGCCGTAGCGCTCGGCGAGCCAGCGGATGGCGACCGTGGTATCGAGGCCGCCGGAGTAGGCGAGGACGATCTTTTCGGGCATGGTGAGTAAGCAGCTCCTCTGAATGGATTGTGAGCCTCTGCGGGGCTTATGGCAAGCGCGAAAGCTACGCCGGGGCCGAGGCTGTCGCTTCGGCGATGGCGCTCTCGAGGATCGCCATCGCCTCGTCGATCTCGTCGTCGCTGACGGTGAGCGGCGGTACAAGCCGCAACGCCGTCGGTTTGATGACGTTCGGGATGAGCCCCTTCGCGATGCAGCGCGTGTTGACATCGGCCGCGATGGCGCCGGCGAACTCGATGGCGCACAGCAGCCCGCGTCCCCGCACCTCCACGACCTGCGGAAAGCGATCCTCCATGCCCCGCAGCCGCGTCATCAGCCGCTCGCCGCGGGAGCGCACCTGCGCCGGGATGTCGTTCTCGATGACGTAGCGCACGACATCGCGGCCGACGGCCGTCATCAGCGGATTGCCGCCGAAGGTGTTGCCGTGGTCGCCCGGCTCGAAGACGCAGGCGTGCTCCTTCGCCAGCGTCGCGCCGATCGGGACGCCTGAGCCGAGGCCCTTGGCGAGCGTCATGATGTCGGGCTCGGCGCCGTACTGCTCGTACGCGAAGAGGCTGCCGGTGCGCCCGATGCCTGTCTGCACCTCATCGAGGATGAGCAGCAGGTTGCGCTCGTCGCACCACTGCCGTACCTCGCGCAGGTAGCCGGGCGCGGGCACATTGACGCCGCCCTCCCCCTGGATGGGCTCGAGCAGGATCGCGCAGGTGCGGTCGTTCGTCGCGGCCTTGAGCGCGCCGATGTCGTCGTACGGCACGATGGGGAAGCCCGGAGGCAGCGGCGCGAACGGCTCGCGGTAGCGCGCCGTGCCCGTCGCCGTGACGGTGGCGAGCGTCCGCCCGTGGAAGCTGTTCTCGGTGGAGATGATCTCGTAGGCGCCGTCGCGCTTCGTCTTGCCCCACTTGCGGGCGAGCTTGATCGCCGTCTCGTTCGCCTCGGCGCCACTGTTGACGAAGAACACGCGATCGAGGCAGGAGTGCTGCACCAGCAGCTCCGCCAGCTCGATCTGCGGCACGCTGTAGAACACGTTCGAGACGTGCATCAGCGTCGCGGCCTGCGCTCGCAGCGCCTCGACGACGACGGGGTGGCAGTGGCCGAGGCTATCGACGGCGACGCCCGCGAGGAAATCGAGGTACGACCGCCCGCCGGCGTCCCAGACGCGCGTGCCCTCGCCGCGCACGAGCGTGAGTGGCTGACGTGTGCCGGTGCGCATATAGACCTGCGCCTCGCGTTGCGGGATGTCGCTCATTGTCGTGCCGATGCCTTTCGTTCGTCCTGGATCCGCGGCTAGCCGCCCGTCAGCTCGAGCAGCTGGTCGAGGATGCGCTTCATGTCTTCCAGCTCACGCTGGTAGCCCGCGAGGTCGCCCGCGCGCAGCCGCTCCTGCGCCCGATCGTAGGCCGCCGAGGCCTGCCTCGTGAGCTCGCCGATGTCGCCGGAGGGTGTCGTGGGGAGCGGCTGCAGGCGTCGCGCTGGCGTCGCCGGGCGATACGGTCGGCGTGGCGGCCGGCGTCTCGCCATCGGGCGGAACGGCGCCATCGGGCAGCGGCGTCGTCGGCGCACGTTCGCCGAAGATGACGGCGAGCGCGGCGTCGAGCGTCGGCTCCATGGCGACCTGGTCGTTGGCGACGACGACGACGCGGCGCAGCTCGGGGAAGGCCAGCGTCGAGGCCTGCAGGTAGATCGGCTCGATGTAGAGATACGACTCGCCGATCGGCACCATCAGCAGGTTGCCCCGGATGACCTGCGACCCCGCCTGGTTCCAGAGTGTCAGCTGTTCGGAGACGCGCGGATCCTGGTCGATGCGGGCCTCGATCTGGCGCGGCCCCGGCACGAGGTCGCTCGTCGGGAAGCGCAGCGCCAGCGTTTCGCCGTACTGCTCGCCATCGGAGCGGCCGAGAAGCAGCGCTACGGCGTTCGCCCGGTTGGCGGCGCTGAACGGCATGATCAGCACGAACTCCGGCGTGTCTTCGCCGGGGATGCGCATCGTCACGTAGTAGGGCTCGACGGGCACATCCTGCTCGCCGAACTTCTCGGTCGGAATCGTCCACAGGTCTTCCTTGTTGTAGAACACCTGGGGATCGCGCATGTGGTAGGTGCGGTACATCTCGGCCTGCGCCCGGAACAGCACCTCGGGGTAGCGGACGTGGTCGCGGAGCGCCGGCGCCATCGCCTCGATCGGCCGGAACAGCTCGGGAAAGATCTCGGCCCACGTCAGGATGATCGGGTCGGCGCCGTCGACGATGTAGAGCGCGACATCGCCGGTGTACGCGTCGACGGTCGCCTTGACGCTGTTGCGGATGTAGTTGAACCCGGAAGGGTGCGGGGTGCTGTAAGGGTAGCGATCCGACGTCGTGTAGGCGTCGATCATCCAGAAGAGCCGCCCGTCCGCCACAACGAGATAGGGGTCGCCATCGAGCGCCAGGAACGGCGCAAGCTCGGCGACGCGCTCGCGCACGTTGCGGCGATAGAGCATCCGGCTTTCGCCGGTGACAGCGTCGCTGACGAGCAGGTCGAGATCGGCGAACTCCCACGCGTACAGGAAGCGGCGGAACCGCCCGCCTATCTCGACGCCGCGGTCGGCCTCGTAGGTCGTGTAGATGTTTTCCTCGCCCTCGGGGTGGTCGAACTCGGCCTCGCGCGTGTTGACAATCGCGTAGCTGTCGGTCATCTCGCCGTAGTAGATCTCCGGGCGGTCGATGCGGATGGCCGCCGCAGCCTCTGGGTCGACCTCGATCGGGATGTTCTCGATCAGCAGACGCGGCTGGCCACCCGGCGTAATCTCGTTCACCGGCGACATCACGAGGCCGTAGCCGTGCGTGAACTGGAGGTGGCGGTTCAGCCAGCCGCTCGCGTCGGCGGGCAGCCGCGCCTGCGAAAGCTCGCGCGCCGCCAGCATCACCTGACGGCGTCCGTCTTCGCCGAACGCGTACCGGTCGACATCGACATCGACAAAGTCGTACAGCGGACGCAGCCCCTGGAGCTGGCTGTACGTATCGCGCAGCGGCCGGTGGTCCCACAGTCGCACATCGCGGATCGTCGCATCGTTGTCGGCGACAGTCGCCGCTGTCACGGTCGATTCGGCAGCGTACGTCTGCTCGCTGATGTCGTTCAGCTGGAACGCGTCGCGTGTCGACTCGATGTTGCGGACGAGGTACTGCCGTTCCTTCGATATCTCGTCGGGCGCCACCTGGAAGCGCTGCACGATGGCCGGATAGCCGTTCGTGACGACAACCCCCATGAACAGCCACACCCCGATGACGCCCACTGGCACAAGGACGCCGCGCAATGCGGCACCCGCAAGCGTCGCCGCCGCGGCCGCTACCGCCAACACCACCAGCGCCCACTGCAGGGGGATGCGCGCGTTCGCATCGGCATAGCCCACGCCGAAGACTGCGCCGCGTCCGCTCAGGTTCAGCTCGAACAGGCCGAGCCAGTGGTGGAACGCGAACGTCGCCAGAATCGCGGCGACGAGCACGCTCAGGTGCGGCTTGGCGGCCGCCGGCACCTTCGCGCCCGCGGAGTCGTGGCGGATGCCGAGCGCGTAGACGGCCCCGGTGCAGACCAGCACGATGATCAGCGCCGAAAGCAGCCAGTTCTTCAGCACCTCCAGCGCGGGCAGCGTGAAGATATAGAATCCGATGTCGCGCCCGAACTCTGGGTCGTCGACCCCGAACGAGCGGCCCTCGCGCCACAGCATCATCGTTTCCCAGTGGCCGGCCAGTGTCGCGCCGAAGATGACGGCCACGAAGATCGCGAGCGCCCCAACGACGATCCGGAGCGTCAGCGCCATCGCCGGATCCGGCGTCGCGAACGACCCAAGCCCGGCGGTGAAGCGGGCGACCGAGCGTCGCGCCAGCCAGAGGTTCGGCAGCAGCAGAAGCAGAAACGCCGCGGCGCCCGCGAAGAAGAGCCACAGACGTGTGTACAGCCGCTTCGTGTACACCTCGTCGTAGCCGAGGCTCTCGAACCAGAGGAAGTCGGTGTATAGGCTCTTCGCGACCGTCGCCGCGATGAACAGCGCCAGCAGCACCGCCAGCACGACGCCGAGCCGGATCAGCCGGCCGTAATCGCCGAAGCGCGACGTGCGCGGCGGAATGCGGAACAGCGGCGGCGGCGGGCCGAGGCGCTCGTCATCGGGCTCGTAACGGAAGGTCATGCGTCATCCGATCGTGGTGCCGGCTCCATCGGCGTCGAGGGCGCGGAGGAGCGCGCCCGGCTCGCGCCCGTCTATGATACGTGTTGCGGCGCCTGCTGCGTGCGCAAGCAGCGCCGCCTGCGCTTTCGGGATCATCCCGCCAGCGATGACGCCGTTCGCGATGAGCCCGCGCGCCGCCTCCGCCGAGATGCGTCCGAGCACCGCGCCGTCATCGCCTTTGATGCCGGGCACGTCTGTCAGGAAGACGAGCCGCTGCGCGCCGAGCGCCGCCGCGATCTGGCCCGCGGCCGTGTCGGCGTTGACGTTGAGCAGCGCCCCCGTCGGATGTCCGTCGCTGTCGATCTCGGCGCCGATGGGCGCGATGACGGGCAGCAGGCCCGCGTCGAGCAGCGTCGTCACGATCGCCGGATCGACGGCGCGAACGTCGCCGACGCGGCCGAGCGCGGAATCGGCGACCGTCGCGCGCAGCAGCGTGCCGTCGGCGCCAGTCAGGCCGGCCGCCCGCGCCCTCCGCCGGCCGAGGCCTGCCACGAGCTGCGTGTTCACGAGCCCTGCGAGCACCGCCACCACGACATCGAGCGAGGCGGCGTCGGTGACACGCAGTCCCCCGGCGAAGCGAGCCTCGATTCCCTGCCGGGCGAGCCACTCCGTGATGGTCGCGCCGCCGCCGTGGACGACGACGATGCGGCGGCCCTCGGCGTGGAGGCGCGCGACATCATCGAGCGTCGTGTCGCCGCTGCCGAGCGTGCTGCCGCCGATCTTGACGACGATATCGCAGCGATTCGGTGTGGTCATCGTCAGGTCGTGTATTCGCTGTTGAAGCGAACGTACTCTTCGGTAAGGTCGCAGCCCCAGGCCGTCGCTTCGCCATGGCCCAGACCGAGCTGGAACGAGAAGACGACCTCCTCGCCGCGCATCGCCGCCTCGGCCGCTGCCTTGTCGAACGCGGCGGGAGTGCCCTCGGAGAAGAGGAGCACGTCGCCGAGGGTGAGCCGCAGCCGCGCCGGGTCGATCTCGACCCCCGACCGGCCGATTGCGGCGACGGCGCGACCCCAGTTCGGGTCGCCGCCATGCACGGCCGACTTCAGCAGCATCGACCCGGCGACGGTGCGGGCGGCCCGGCGGGCGTCGCCGAGCGAGGCGGCGCCGGCGACACGCACGACGATGATCCGTTCCGCGCCCTCGGCGTCGCGCGCGAGCATCCGTACCAGGTGGGTGCACACCATCAGCAGCGCCGCGCGGAACGCCGCGAGGCCATCGCCCGCCAGCTCGGGGCCGCCGGCGGCACCATTGGCGAGCAGGAGGACGGTGTCGTTCGTGCTGTTGTCGCCATCGACGGTGAGCATGTTGTACGTCGCGTCGACGGCCTCGCCCAGGGCGGCGTCGAGGTCGGCGCGCGCGACAGCGGCGTCGGTCGTGAGGAACGAGAGCATTGTCGCCATGTCGGGGTGAATCATGCCCGACCCCTTCGCTGCGCCGCCGACGGCGTAGCGCACGCCGCCGTGCTCGAACGCGACAGCGACGCTTTTGTGCACCTTGTCGGTCGTCATGATGGCGCGCGCGAACCCCTCGCCGCCCTCGGGCGCGGGTTCGAGTGCGGCGATGCCGGCCGCCACCTTGTCCATCGGCAGCTGCGAGCCGATGAGCCCCGTGCTGCACGCGGCGACCTGCTCCGTCCGCAGCCCGGCGTGGGCGGCGGCGAGGCGCGCCATTTCGAGGGCGTTGGCTTCGCCCTCGGCGCCCGTGCAGGCGTTGGCGCAGGCGCTGTTGACGATGACGGCGCGCACGTCACCAGCGTCGACATGACGCTGCGTCAGCCGCACGCCCGCCGCGCGCACCTTGTTCTTGGTGTAGCGTCCGGCGGCCGTCGCGGCCCGGTCGGAGATGAGGATGCCCAGGTCGGGCACGGGCTTGCTGCGCAGGCCGGCATAGACGCCGGCGGCGCGAAAGCCCTGGGGCGATGTGACGCTGCCGGAGGGCAGCATGGCGGGTTCGGATGTCATGATTGGGGTGTGCTCCTCGGTTCGATTCGCGAAGGGCCGGCGCTCGGTTAGGGGTAGAGCGCTGGCCTGTCGATTCCCATCGTTTCGGGGAGACCGAGCATCAGGTTCATGTTCTGAATCGCCTGACCGGCCGCGCCCTTGATGAGATTGTCGATGCAGCTGACGACGATGAGTCGCCTGGCGCGGGTGTCGACGACCGGGTGCACGAGGCAGAGGTTGCTGCCGGTGGTGTGCTTCGTTTCGGGCGGGGCATCGGTGACGCGCACGAACGGCGCGCCGGCGTAGAAATCGCGGTAGAGCTCGCGCACGCGCTCCGTTGTCAGCTCCGCGTCGGCGAGGTCGGCGTAGCATGTCGCGAGGATGCCGCGCGTCATGGGGATGCGGTGGGGCACGAACGTCACGTTCGGCAGCGGTGCTTCGCGCAGCGCCGCCAGCTCCTGCACCACCTCTGGCAGGTGTCCGTGCCCGCCGAGCCGGTAGGCGACGACGTTCTCGTTCGCCTCGCCGAACAGGTCTTGCACGTTGGCGCTGTCGGTGCCGCCGCGACCCGCGCCGGAGATGCCCGATTTGCCATCGACGATGATCTGCTGGCCGATGACGCCCGCGCGGACGGCGGGCGCGAGCGCGAGAATCGCCGCGGTCGAGTAGCAGCCCGGGTTGGCGATGAGCTTCGATGTGACGATCGCCTCGCGATGGAGCTCGGGCAGCCCGTAGGTGGCGCGCGCGATCAGCTCCGGCGCCCCGTGCTCGACCCCGTACCACGACGCGAACTCTGCCGGGTCGCGAAGACGGAAGTCGGCGGCGATATCGATGGCGGGCACGCCCGCGGCGGCGAACGGCGCGAGTGCCGCGGCGCTCTTGCCGCTGGGCAGCGACGAGAAGACGACGTCGACATCGATGCCGTCGAGCGCCGGCACGATCGGCAGGTCGAGCTGCCACAGATACGGCAGCGTCTCGGCGAGCCGCTTGCCCGCCTGCGAGCGGCCGGTGACGCCCACCACCTCGACCTCGGGGTGGCCCAGGAGCAGGCGCGCCAGTTCGGAGCCGGCGTATCCGGTGACGTTGATGATGCCGGCGCGCGTGCGGGCCATCGGCGCTCCTTCTGCTGTGCGCGATTCGCAAGCGCTTAGTATGCGACGCGCGTTCGCTAGGAGCAAGACGACGCGGTATGCTCGTGATCGCGGCGAAGGAGGTAGTTCGTGACCGAGGGATGGCAGACGCTCAACACTCGCGAGATCTACCGCAATCCGTGGATACGGCTGCGCGAGGACGATGTCGTGCGGCCCAACGGCAGCCGCGGCATCTACGGCATCGTCGAGATGGCGCCCGCGGTCGCCGTCGTGCCGCTCACCGCCGACGGCCGCGTTCACCTCGTCGGCCAGCACCGCTACGCGACCGGCGTCTACTCGTGGGAGATCGTCGCGGGCTACGCCGACCGCGGACGAGGACGTGCTCGAATCGGCGAAACGCGAGCTCGCCGAGGAGACGGGGCTTCGCGCCGCCCGCTGGACATCGCTCGGGCGGACGCAGCTGTCGAACAGCGTCACCGACCAGTGGGGGCACGTCTACCTGGCGCAGGGGCTGGAGCAGGGCGAGCACAGCCCCGACGAGACGGAGGAGCTGGCGCATCGGGTCGTGGCGTTCGACGAGGCGCTGCGGATGGCGCGCGACGGCGAGATCGACCACGCCTTCAGCATCGTCGCCCTCTTCCGCGCCGCCGGGCACGTGCGCGGGCCATCCGGCTGACGACGGGGGTGGCGGCGTTAGCCGTCGCCGACGGCGCGCGGCTCGGCACGGACGGCCGCCCCCGTTGCGGACAGCCCTGCCGCCGCGAGGACGAGCGGCACGATGGCAAGGAAGAAGACGAGCCCCAGGCCCAGCATCGCTCCGGCGGCGATGAACGCCGCGGCCGCGTCGGGCTCGCGCCCGGCGATTCGTACGCCCCTGATGGCGAGGACTCCGCCCGTGGCGATGGCGAGACCGATCGGGACGGCGGGCCAGGACGGATCGGCCTCGTCGCCGCGGACGTAATCGAAGACGGTCAGTGGCGAGGGGTCATCCCGGAGCCCGTTTCCTATCGAGAGGAGGCCGAGCGCTATCTGGAGACACGCCATCGCCACGGCGATCCGGCCCGCCGAGCCATGCCGGCGCGTTTCTGCGATCGCGGACTTCGCCGGAGGTTGGGGCGCGCTGGACGAGATGGCGAGCAAAGATGAGCTGCAGAATCGGGAGCGGCGCATAGAAGATGGTCGCTACCAAGGGGAGTCCCAGAACGCCGCCCGCCACGACGAGCGCGGCGGCGAGGCGCTGATGACGGTCGCCGCCGCGAGGCCGACGACCGTGCTGAGCGCGCCGAGACCACCACCAGACCGGCGGCAAGCGGGAGCGGCTCGGTCCGCTCGTCCCAGGCCCACGACAGAGCCACAGCCCCAGACTGAACTGCATCAGGGCGAGAACCGCTACCATGCCCCCGAGTGCCTTAGGCCAAGTCCGCTTCATCATCAGCTCGTCCTGGGCACGTGCGCGGGCCGTTCGGCGGACGACCGTCGTCCGCCCCTAGCCTTCGCCGACGGCGCGCGGCTCGACACGGACGCCCGTCGCGTCGTCGAGCGTGACGAGCGCGACGACGCCCGAGAGGCTGACGCTGTGGCTCACGGGCGGCTCGGGCGCGCCGGAGTAGCAGGCGAGCACCTCGCCGTGGCGCATCGGCAGGAAGTGGTCCCAGTGGCCGAGCGCGACATAATCGCGGCCGCAGGCCTCGATCTCGTCGGCGTAGATGAGGTACGCCCGGTCGCTCGCGTCGCCCGGCGGCACGTAGTGGCCGTGCCCCATCGCGATCTGCCAGCGCTCGCGTCCGCGGCCCGGCGCTTCCTCGAGGGGGCGGCTCGGGCGCAGCGTGCCGTTATCGGCGCGGCCCCAGAGCGCGAGGTCGAGCGACTCGAACCGCAGCGTCTCGCCCTCGTTCGTCGCGATCACGCGGACGCGATCCGTCTCGCGCTCGAAGTCGATCCGGCTGTAGATGGAGCCCGTCCCGATATGGTCGTGGTTGCCCGGCAGGATGACGACCGGCGCCGGCACGCGCGCGAGCTGCCGCACCGCGAACTCGATGATGTCGGTGCCCACACGGGCGTTATCGAAGAAGTCGCCCGCGATCAGCATCAGGTCGACCGCCTCCTCGATGGCGATATCGACGACGCTCGCGAAAGCGCGATGCTGCCGCTCCTGCCGGTCGAGCTGGTCGCCGCTGTGGCGGGGGTTGTACAACCCCAGGTGGACATCGGACGTGTGCAGTATGCGGACCGTCATGGCTCTCCCGAGTGCGATGCTACAGCTCGAACGTATCGCCGTACTGCGGCACGACGGCGGGCCACCCGAGCCGCGCCGTCACGGCCGAAGCCATCGCCTCCGCAGGGCCGGGCTCGCCGTGCACGACGAAGGTGCGCGCGGGCTTGCCTTCGATGCCGCCGAGCCAGCGGAGCAGCTCGTCGAGGTCGGCGTGCGCCGAGAAGCCTTCGAGGTCGACAACG
The DNA here is from genome assembly GCA_963702115.1 of uncultured Chloroflexia bacterium. Taxonomy (GTDB): domain Bacteria; phylum Chloroflexota; class Dehalococcoidia; order SHXV01; family SHXV01. The sequence goes on along the minus strand of OY969711.1, from coordinate 1,659,246 downwards.
CGCGCCCGGACATCGCGCTCCTCACCGAGAATGCGAACCGGGTTCTCGCCCGTGACGATCCGCCTGCCGAGCGTGCCCCGCGCCTGGTAGCCCACGAACAGGATCGTGCTCTCCGCGCGCCCGATGTTCTGCACCAGGTGGTGCTTGATGCGGCCGCCGTTACACATGCCGGCCCCGGCGATGATGATCGCCGAGCCCCTGATCGAGTTGATCGCGCGCGACTCGCCGATGGTTCGCACGAACTTGAGCCCCGGGTACTCGAACGGCGACCCGTGGTTCCGGTACTGGGCCGCTACTTCCGGGTCGAGCATGTCGGGGTGGGCGCGGAAGATGTTCGTGATCGTCGTGGCCATGGGGCTATCGAGAAACGCCATCAGCGGCGGGATGCGCTTCGCGGCGGTGAGCCGCTTCAGGTGAAAGAGCAGCTCCTGCGCCCGCTCCAGCGCGAACGCGGGGATGACGATGTTGCCGCCGCGCTCCACCGTCTCGTTGATGACGTCGGCGAGGCGCGCTTCGAGATCGCCGTCGGCGTGCTGGCGGTCGCCGTACGTCGACTCGACGACGACGTAATCGGCCGCCGCCCACGGCTCCGGATCGCGGATGAGCGGGCGATCCCAGCGTCCGACATCGCCCGAGAACAGGATGCGCACCGAGCGATCGGGCAGACGGACGTCGATCGCGACGCTCGCTGCGCCCAGCACATGGCCCGCATCGCGGAACTCGGCGTGGACGCCGTGTCCGAGCGACATCGTCTCGTGGTAGCGCGCGCGCCGGAACAGCGATGTCGCCCGCGTGACGTCGGCAAGCGTGTACAGCGGAACTTCCGGATACGGGCCGCGCCGCCCCTCGCGACGGTGGCGCTTGCGCTTGTAGTTCGCGTCTTCCTTCTGGATGCGCGCCGCGTCGCGAAGCAGCACCGTCGCGATCTCGGCGGTCGCGGGCGTGCACCAGACCGGCCCGCGGTAGCCGAGCTGCGCCAGCTTCGGCAGATAGCCGCTATGGTCGAGATGGGCGTGGGTGAGCACGACATGGTCGATGGTGTGCGGCGGCACGGGGAACGGATCCCAGTTGCGATTCGCGTGCTCGCGTTCCTGATAGAGGCCGCAGTCGACGAGAATGCGCGTGTCGCCCGTCTCGAGCAGAAAGCGCGAGCCCGTGACGCACCCCGCCGCGCCCAGAAACGAGAGCGATACGCCCGCGGCGTCGCGCGTCATGCCTGCAGCTCGTCTTCGGCGTCGGTGGTGCGCTCGACGAGCGTCCGCGCGGCGGCGACGAGCTTGGCGCGGCAATCGGCCGGTGTCTCGCGCTGCGTGAGGTAGAGATCGAGCGCGTCCATAGGGGTGAGCTGTTCGGCGCGGACATCGCTGGGCAGCCGCCGGCGCGAATCCTGGTCGACCTCGCGCGCGATCGAGGCGAGGTAGTGCGCGCCTTCGAGCGCCCGGCGGACATCGGCTTCGCGGAAGTGGGCGTCCTGCGCGGCGGTGAGGCGCACCTGCACGCGCACGATGGCGTCGCCGACCTCGGCCTTGCCGATAGCGGCCAGCACTTCGGGTGTGGGGTCGTCGTCCCTGGGGCGCAGCGACACGGTGACGAAGCGGCGCGCCGCGACCTCGTGGAAGCGCGGCTCGGCCGCCAGCCGCTCGCCCGCGGGCCGTGCCGGGTCGAGCTCGACGACGAGGAAGCCCTTCGGGTCGTGCTCTTCGCCGAAGTCGACGCGCTGCATCGAGCCGCTGTAGTAGATGGGCGTCGGGTGCTCGAGCCGCTGGTACACGTGGTGATGGCCGAGCGCGACGTAATCGAACCGGCCCGCCCCGAGGCTGCTCTTCGCGAGCTGCGGGAAGTGGCCGACGGTCATCCAGCGCTCGGAGCCCGACTTCACGAACGACTCGTTCATCGCGACATGGGCGGTGAGCACGGCGGGCATCGCCGGGTCGAGCGCATCGCCGAACTCGGCGACGATCTGGTTCAGCCGGTCGGCGGCCTTGTGGTCGAGCTGGTCGATGGGCATGTTCTTGAACTCGTCGCGTGTCAGCAGCTGCGACATGTTCATCCAGGGGAGCGCGGCGATCTGCAGCGGCCCGGCTTTCGTCGTGATGACATGGATTTTGGGCTGGGGCGCGACCGTGACGTGCGGCACCCCGAGCGTCTCGAAGATTTCGAGCGCGGTGGCGCGCGAGTAGGCGTTCGGCAGGTCGTGGTTGCCGATGAGCAGGAACACGGGGATGTTGGCCTCGACGAGCCTGCGGATGCGCTTCGCGAACTCGCGCTGCTGCGTCTGGGTGGGCTCGCGGTTCTTGTAGGCGTCGCCCGCGAAGAGGACGAGGTCGACGTCCTCGGCGAGCGCCGTCTCGACGAGCTCGTCGAAGGCGCCGAGGAAGTCGAGCATGCGGCTGGTGAGCCCGGTCGCGGGGTCGGGCCGCCCGAACGTCTCGACGCCGATGTGCAGGTCGGCGAAGTGGATGAATCGGATCGTCATCGGCAGAGCTCCAGGCCGCCTCGAAGCTCCGTCTGAAACGCCTCAAGTCGGGAGTGGCGAGGACTCGCCGAGGACTCGAACCACGCTCGCCTGGTGATTGTCAGACTCGCGCCCGTATGCGCGATGGGCGCGACAGGCCGCTCGCCTTGCCAGTCGCTAATGAGGTGATCGCCTGGCTTCATCGCTGCGCGGATATTGCTGGTGATCAGCGCGACGATAAGGTCGCTGCCCGCCTGCTGGTAGTGCCGCTGACTCACGACAAGCGTTGGGCGTCGTTTCATCCCTGGGTGCCTTCCACGTCTGGGAAACGGGCGAGACAGGAGTGTCGCCGCGATCATAGCTCATCGTAGATAGCATCGGCGTCGCTGTCCCAATCCTCGGCGAAACGCTGGCATGGATGCCCGCATCGCCATCTCGACTTCATCGCATTCTCCAGTCCCAGCTCCCGGACGGCTAGCGGCGTCACGCGGTACAGCGTGTCGCCTTGCTGCGGCGATAGCAGGAAGCCGCGCTTCACCTGCTGCCCGACCCATCGGATGTTCGTGCCGTGGTCGTGGAGGATCGGTTCCAGCGTCGCCCTGTCCATGCCGTCGTATTCGTAGATGAGTTGCAAGAGCCGGCGGCGACGCTCGTACGGATCGACGGGCGGGTCGTCGCCGATGAGCGCCTCGATGCGGGCAACGGCCGCCTTGAGGCTGCCGAGCTCTCGCTTCACCTTCGCCAGGTCGACGACAGGGGCACTCACGTCAGCCTCCGCGCATCGTTCGGATGGTTACCATATGGTAACCATCTCGACGCCGCGCGTCAAACGGCGGCCGGCTCGCGCACCCGCCCGCGCCAGCGCCGCAGCGCTATCCCCGACCAGATGAGCTCGATGACGCCGAACGGCCATGCCCCCTGCAGAAAGCCGTACGCCGACGACGCGACGCACGCGACGGCGAACGTGAGCACGAACGCCGGGTGCCGTGACTCGAGCGCGTAGAAGACGAGCATGGCGGAGACGGCGAGCGCCCCGAAGACCGTCAGTGCGTCGATGGCGATGCTCTCCTGCCTTGTACGCTGGTGCCGATGCAGCCTCGGCGCCGCCGCTTTCGCCAAGCGTGCTACTGGAGCTGAGGGAATGGCCGGCGTGCGCCCAGCCTTAGTCCACGAGCTTCGCGCACGCCCACCGAAAGAGCTCCGAGGCCGATGGATACGGGTGCACGGTCGACGCGACATCGCGGGCGGTGAGCCCGTGCTGGATGGCCAGGCAAGCCTCACCGGCCAACGTGCTTCCACGAGCGCAGATGAAGTGCGCTCCCAGAAGGCGGCCGGTGGCAGCATCGGCGATCACTTTGGCAAAGCCGTCTGTCTGCGAGGTCGTGCGGAACCAGTCCAGTTCGGCGGCACGCAACACCGCGGTTCGAACATCACCTACGGCGGCTCGTGCTTCATCCTCCGTCATCCCCACATGTCCAACCTCGGGCGCGGTGAAGATGGCCCATGGTACGACCGTGTCGGGAATCGGCTCGCAGCTCTCCGCCATGATGTGGTTGCCGATGTGATGCGCCTGGTATCCGGCATAGTGCGTGAACTGGAATTTGCCGGTGACATCCCCCGCCGCCCAGAGCCCATCCAGATTCGTGCGGCCGCAACTGTCGATGTCGATGAATCCGTGTGGACTCAGCCGCAGGCCGAGTTCGGCGAGTCCGGCGGGCATCTGCGGTCGGCGGCCGGCGGCGACCAGAATCTGGTCGAACATGAACGTGCCGCGCCCGCTCGACACGGTGATGTCTCCTCCATCGCGGGAGACGCGGCTGATCTGAACGCCCGTCTCGATGCGTACGCCATCCCGTGCGAGGAGCCGCGTGAGCTCTACCGAAACTTCGCCGTCCTCTGTCACCGCGATCCGATCGAGCGCTTCGAAGATCGTCACGTCACTGCCGAGGCGCCGGAAGCTCTGGCCCAGCTCGAGGCCGATTGGGCCTCCGCCGATGACGGCGAGGCGTCGCGGCAGCTCCGGCAGTGCAAATACCGTGCGGTTCGTCAACGGCGACACGCCGGCAAGACCCTCGATCGGCGGCAGCGCCGGTTCCGTGCCCGTAGCGACGACTACATCGCGTGCGCTGAGCTCGCGGCCCCGGCCCGGATGGTGGCAGGCGCGACGAACGTAGCGTCTCCCCACACGAGCTCTATGCCGTCGTCGCGCATCCCGCCGTTGGGATCGCTGCCACGAACATCCGACTGCACCGCCTGGATGCCGGCCACGACGCGATCCCAGGAAAGACCCCCGGCAGCCGCGCGCTTCGAAAGATGGATCAACGCCTTGCTGGGAATGCACCCGTCGTTGAGGCACTCGCCGCCCAGATGACGCCGCTCCACAGCGGCGACTCGCTTGCCCTTTCGCGCGAGCGTGCGGGCGATGTTATCGCCCGCCGAGCCGTTGCCGATGACGATCAGGTCGAACTGTTCAGTCAAGTGCCACCTCTTATTCCGGATCTCCTGGGCGAAACGAACCTTCACCTCGGCCCGTCCGGGGTGGGAGCATCCACAGTAGAACCAGACCAGCTCGGACGCCCTCGCGTCTCTCGGCGATCGCCGACAGGTCGTGGAGGTCTTCGAGCATCTGCTGATATTTCCTTCAGCGGAAGCACAATCGCCGTCTTCCTGCCCCGCTCGTCGACGATAGAGCGCTCGCGTGCCCGAACCATGGTCACACCCCCTCGATGCGCTCCCGCAGCGCCGCGACGAGCCCCTCGACGGGCACGCGCACCTGCGCCATCGTGTCGCGGTCGCGGATGGTGACGGCGTTGTCCTGCTCCACCGTCTCGAAGTCGATCGTCACGCATAGCGGCGTGCCGATCTCGTCCTGGCGACGGTAGCGCCGCCCGATCGACTGCGCGTCGTCGAACTGCGTCGCCCAGTGGGGCCGGAGCATCGACCATACCTCGCGCGCCTTCGGGCCCAGCTTCTCGTTGCGCGAGAGCGGCAGCACCGCCACCTTTACCGGCGCGATGCGCGGATGCAGCTTCAGCACGACCCGCGTCTCGCCCTTCTCGTCCCGCTCCTCGCGATACGCGTCGAGCAGGAAGATGAGCGCACAGCGGTCGAGGCCGGCGGCGGGCTCCACCACGAACGGCACGATGTGCTCGCCGCTCTCCTCGTCGAAGTACGTCAGCGACTTGCCGCTGTGCTCGATGTGGCGCTTCAGGTCGTAGTCGGTGCGGTCGGCGATGCCCTCGAGCTCCGACCACCCCATGGGGAAGCGATACTGGATGTCGGTGGTCCCGGCCGAGTAGTGGGCCAGCTCCTCCTTGGGGTACTCGTAGAAGCGGAGGTTCTCCGCGCGGATGCCGAGATCGGTGTACCAGCGCATCCGCTCGTTGCGCCAGTAGTCGTACCATGCCAGGTCCTCGCCGGGCTTCACGAAGAACTCGATCTCCATCTGCTCGAACTCGCGGGTGCGGAAGATGAAGTTGCCCGGCGTAATCTCGTTCCGAAACGACTTGCGGATCTGGGCGATGCCGAGCGGCAGCTTGCGGCGGGTCGTCGTCAGCACGTTGTCGAAGTTGACGAACATGCCCTGCGCCGTCTCCGGCGGCAGGTAGGCGACCGTCGTCTCATCCTCGAGCGCGCCGACGAATGTCTTGAACATGAGGTTGAAGTTGCGCGGCTCGCTCAGCTCGCCCTCGCACTCCGGGCAGCGCTCGCCATCGAGATCGTCCTGGCGAAAGCGCCGGTGGCAGCCCTTGCACTCGACGAGCGGGTCGTGGAAGTGCCCGACGTGGCCCGACGCGATCCAGACGCTCGGGTTCGTGATCAGCGCCGCTTCGATGCCGACCACGTCCTCCCGCTCCTGCACCACGGAGCGCCACCACGCGGCGCGGATGTTGCGCTTCAGCTCCGCGCCGAGCGGGCCGTAGTCCCACGCGTTGGCGAACCCGCCGTAAATCTCACCGCTGGGGAACACGAAACCGCGCCGCTTGCACAGCGACACGATCGTGTCCATATCGACGGGGGCGGGCGCCTCCTGCGTCATCGGGCGACTCCAGTTATTCGAGGATGGCGGGGCCGTGGCGGCGCTGGAACGCGCTCGCGGGCACCCGGCCCAGTGTAGCATGAGGCCCCGTTCGGGGCGGCCGGTCGCGGCAGGGTTGGCGAATCGGGTCGCGGCGGAGATAATGTCGCCCACGCCCGAATCAGAGGAGGACGCATCAGCCCATGTCCTGGAGCGACGACTACCAGCGCAAGCAGATGACCGCGGAAGAGGCGGTGCGGCTCGTCCGCGAGGGCGATCGCGTCAGCATTCCGCTGGCCGCGCCGCGCCTGCTTCCGTCCGCGCTCGCGGCCCGCATCGGCGAGCTCCGCGATGTCCAGATACGCATCTCCGCGCCGCCCTCCGATCCGGGCTTCCTCGCCGCGCGCGAGGACGGCTCGACCGCCTGGGACATCGAGTTCGAGCTGTTCATCGGCGATGGCGCCCGCTTCGTCACCGACGAGCGCCGCGGTTCGTATCTGCCGAATCTGTTTTCGACGAACTTCAAGGCGTGGGACGAGCGCGACGACGACAAGTACGGTGTCGACGTGGCGATGGTCACCGTGTCGCCGCCCAACGCCAACGGCTACGTCCACTTCGGCGGGCACCAGTGGAACAAGCGCAGCCTGGCCCGCCGCGCCCGCACCGTCCTCGCCGAGATCGATGCTTCGATGATCCGCCCCCACGGCGACTGCTTCATGCACGTCTCCGACTTCGACGCGTTCGTCGAGGCGACGCCGGAAGTGCTGACCCCCTCCGACATCGACGCGATCCTCGCGACGATGGAGCCGGAGCGCCGTGCCGCCATGGAGCCGCTGCTCCGCGCCGCCCCGCCGGAGATGCTGGCGCCCGTCCGCGACCGGATCGCCGAGATCGATCCGGAGCTGATCAAGCGCTTCCTCGGCATGGCCGACCCGCCGCCCGAGGCCAGGATCATCGCGGGCTATCTCAACGAAGTCATGCGCGACGGCGATTGCATCCAGATCGGCGTGGGCGAGCCCAGTAGCCTCATGCCGCGGCTCGGCGCCTTCGACGGCAAGAAGGATCTTGGTCTGCACACCGAGATGTGCGCGCCCGGCATCGGGCGGCTCGTCATGGATGGCGTCATCAACGGCAGCCGCAAGACCCTCCATAAGGGCAAGGCCGTCGCCGGCGCGCTGGTCGGGATGCGCCGCCGACGAGTTCGCCTTCATCGATGACAACCCGATGTTCGAGCTGTACGACCAGGAGTACATCGTCAACATCCAGACCATCGCGAAGAACGCGAACCAGCTCGCCATCAACAACGCCATCGCCATCGACCTCACAGGGCCAGATCAACTCCGAGAGCGTCTTCGGCGGGCGGATGATCAACGGTACGGGCGGCCAGCCCGAGACGCACATCGGCGCCGTGCTCGCGCCCGGCGGTCGCGCGGTGACGCTGCTGCCCTCCACCGCCATGGGCGGCGGCGTGTCGCGCATCGTCCCCGAGCACGACGCGGGGGCGCTCATCACCATCCCCCGCTTCTTCGCCGATACCGTCATCACCGAGTACGGCGTCGCGCGGCTGCTCGGCAAGAATCACCGGCAGCGCGCCGAGGCGCTGATCAACGTCGCGCACCCGGACTTCCGCGAAGACCTGCGCGACGCCGCTCGACGCCTGTTCTACCCGTAACCTCGCGGATTCGGCGCAGGCGCGCCGGGCACCGTCCGAAGAGGGGGACATCGATGCCGGGCGATTGGGAGTCGATCTATCAGGCCAGGCTGACGACGCCGGAGGGCGCCGCCGCCGCGATTAAGAGCGGCGACACCGTCAACATGCCGCTGTTTCCGCCGCGCACCATACCTCCGGCGCTCTTCGCTCGCCGCGAGGAGCTGCGCGACGTTGTGCTGCGGATGAACTCGCCGACGCAGGATCCCGGCTGGCTTCAGCCCGGATCCGAAGCGTCGTTCGCCATCGAGTTCGAGACGTTCATCGGCGACTTCGCCCGCAACGTCCACGACGACCGGCGCGGCGTGTATCTGCCGAACCTCTTCTCCACCACGTTCAAGCCCGATGACGAGCGGCCCGGCCAGTTCCGCCGCTCGAACGTCGGGCTCGTCGTCTGTTCGCCGCCGAACGAGGCGGGCTATGTGCACTTCGGCGCGCACCACTGGACGAAGCGCAGCCTCGTGCGCCGCGCCGACGTGGCGATCGCCGAGGTCGACCCGTCGCTGATGAAGGTGCACGGCGATGTCTACGCGCACGTGTCGGAGTTCGACCACTTCGTCGAATACACGCCGCCGAGCGTCACGGCCGCGGAGATCGAGGCCGTGATCCAGCAGATGCCCGAGCACCATCGCGACGAGATGCGCGTCCTCATCCCCCAGATACCGGCCGAGCGGCTCGCAGTGTTCCTGCCGCTGATGAGCGCCCTGGAGCCGGTGGCGCTGCGGCGCTTCCTCGGGATGGTGCCGCCGCCCGAGTACTACAAGGACATCGCCGGCTACCTCGCCGAGGTGCTGGAGGACGGCGACTGCATCCAGGTCGGCGTCGGCGAGCCCAGCAGCCTCATGCCGATGCTGGGCGCGTTCGACCGGCTGAAGGACCTCGGCCTGCACACCGAGCTGGGGTCGCCCGGGCTGGGCAAGCTCGTCGCGGCGGGCATCATCAATGGCAGCCGCAAGAATCAGTTCAAGGGCCGCGCCGTCGCCGCCGCCTGGACCGGGTGCAACGAGGAAGACCTCGCCATCATCAACGATAACCCGACGTTCGAGCTGTACGACCCCGAGTACATCCTCAACATCAAGATGATCGCCCGCAACGACCGGCAAGTGTCGATCAACAACGCGATCACGGTCGACCTCATCGGCCAGATCAACGCCGAGAGCGTGTTCGGCGGGCGGATGATCAACGGCACGGGCGGCCAGCCGGAGACGCACATCAGCGCCTTCCTCTCGGACGGCGGCAAGGCGATCACGATGCTGCCCTCGACGGCGCTCGACGGCACGGTGTCGCGCATCGTGGCGCAGCAGGACGCGGGCTCGATCATCACCGTGCCGCGCTACTTTGCCGACACGGTGATCACGGAATACGGAGTCGCGCGGCTGCTGGGCAAGAATCACCGCGAGCGCGCCGAGGCGCTGATCGCTGTCGCGCACCCCGACTTCCGCGCCGAGCTGCGCAACTCCGCGCGCACGATGTTCTACCCGTAGCGGGCCGCGCCACGCCGCCGGCGGCCACGCGCGCGCCGAAAAACGTAACGGGCGCGCAATCGAGACGAAATATGCCTGCAACATTGCGCCATCACCATGCGAGGGAGACGCACATCACGAAAGACTGGGGAGGTTGGTAATGCCCGAAGTAACACCAGGGGAGCTCGCGGGCAACACGGCGTGGATGCTCACCGCATCGGCGCTCGTGTTGCTGATGACGCCGGGGCTCGCATTCTTCTACGGCGGGTTCGTCCGCAACAAGAACGTCCTGGCGCACGCTGATGCAGAGCTTCATCGTCATGGGGCTTGTGGGCGTGCTCTGGGTTGTCGTCGGCTACTCGCTGGCGTTCGGCCCGTCGGTCGAAGGCTGGGGGCTCATCGGCAACCTCGACTACGTCGGCCTGAAGGATGTCGGCGCGGTAGCCGACTCGCAGGCGGGGCCGGGGATTCCGCACGAAGCGTTCATGATCTTCCAGGCCATGTTCGCCATCATCACACCGGCGCTCATCACGGGCGCATTCGCGGAGCGGGCGAAGTTCGGCCCGTTCCTCATCTTCATGGCGGCGTGGTCGCTGCTGGTGTATGCGCCCGTCGCGCACTGGGTGTTCGACCTCGAGGGCTGGATCGCTTCCGACGTCAAGGCGGTCGACTTCGCGGGCGGCACGGCGATTCACGTGAACGCGGGCGCGGCGGCGCTTGCCGCGGCGATCTGCTACGGCAAGCGCAAGGGCTTCAAGCACGAGCCGATGGAGCCGCACGACATCACGTACATCGTGCTCGGCGCGTCGCTGCTCTGGTTCGGGTGGTTCGGATTCAACGCTGGCAGCGCCGGTGCCGCCAACCCGCTGGCCGTCAACGCCTTCACCGTCACCAACACCGCGGCCGGCGCGGCAGCGTTGAGCTGGGTGCTGATGAGCTGGTGGATGCTCGGCAAGCCGAGTGTCGTCGGAGCGGCGGCCGGCGCCGTGGCCGGGCTCGTCGCGATTACGCCCGCATCGGGCTTCGTGCAGCCCATGGAGGCGATCGCCATCGGCGGCATCGCTGGTGTGCTCTGCTTCCTCGCCGTGCAGCTGCGGACACGGAGCTCGCTCGACGACTCGCTCGATGTCGTCGCCGTGCACGGTGTCGGCGGCCTCTGGGGGGCGCTCGCGACGGGTATCTTCGCGGTCGTCGCGGCGACCTCCGCGACGAACGCGGTTGGCGTGCCGGTCGAGGGTCTGTTCGACGGCGGTGGTCTGGAGCAGCTCGGGCGACAGGCGCTCGGTGTCGCGGCAGTCGCGCCGTACTCGTTCATCGTCACCTTCATCATCCTGAAGGTGCTCGACCTCACCATGGGCATCCGTGTCAGCGACGAGGACGAGATCGCCGGGCTCGACACATCGCAACACGGCGAGCGCGCCTACATCTTCGGCGGCAGCGGCCCCGTGCTGGGCATTCCCGAGGCCATCCCGATGGACACGCCGTCGTGACCACCGCTGGCAGACGACACGTACCGCGCTCAGCGCCGGCGCTGAGCCGGCGCAGACTGGAGATTAGCGTACCGTGATTAAGATCGAAGCGATCATCCGCCCGGAGAAGCTGGACGTCGTCAAAGACGCGCTCGCGGCCAAGGGCTACCTCGGGCTCAACATCGTCGGTGTCACCGGCCGCGGCGTGCAGAAGGGCATCGTCCACGCCGGACGCGGCGGCGAGGCCTACACCGTCGACATGCTGCCCAAGGTGAAGCTCGAGCTCGTCGTGGTCGACAAGGATGCCGAGGAAGCGGTGTCCATCATCCAGGCCGCCGCGAACACCGGGCACATCGGCGACGGCAAGATCTTCCTCATCCCCGTCATCGACGCCATCCGCGTCCGCACGGGCGAGCGGGGCGACGCGGCCGTCTGAGCCCACCGCGCGCGCATGCGAACGAGGCCGGTTCCCTTCGGGGGCCGGCCTCGTCAGCGCTCGGCCGCCTCGCGCTCCCGGCGCTGCCGCCGCACCAGCTGATACGTGAGCCACGCTGTCGCCGCGACCATCGCCGCGTACGCGACATACGAGACGGGCGTCATGTAGCCGTCGACGCGATCCCAGTTGTCGCCGAGCAGATGGCCCGCGCCGATGAGCAGCACGTTCCAGATGGCGCTGCCGAGAGCCGTGAACACCGTGAATTCGATGAGGGGCTGCCGCGCGAAGCCCGCCGGGATCGAGACGAGGCTGCGCACCCCCGGAACGAGCCGCGCGAAGAACACCGTCGCGCGGCCGTGGTCGGCGAACCAGCGGTCGGCGCGCTCGAGGTCGTGCGCCGACATCAGCACATAGCGGCCGCGATCGAGGAGGAACTGGCGCACCGAGTCCTCGCCGATCCGGCGTCCGACGAAGTACAGCGCCCACGCGCCGATGACCGATCCGGCCGTCGCGGCCAGCACCACGAGCGGAAACGAGAAGCGGCCCTCGCCGGAGAGGAACCCCGCGAACGGCAGCACGACTTCCGACGGAATGGGCGGGAAGATGTTCTCGAGGGCGACGATGAACACCACGCCCGGATACCCGAACGTTCCCGGATACCCGAAGGTGTCGATGACATCTTTCACCCATTCGGCGAGGCTCCCAAGCATGCTCCCGAGTGTACGCCACGCCACTGGCAGGGGCGAGCGCGCCGCCATGCCGTATCATCGGGGGCGACGAGGGCGCACACCGCGCTCAGCATCGTCGCGGGGGAGTGAGGGCACCATGGAGAGCGCAGGCCAGCCGGCTCCGAGAAAGCTCTCGCCGCTGTCGCGCATGGCTGTGCGCTTCATCGGGTGGTACCAGCGGCGGGTGTCGGGCGGGCTCGGCGGCGGCTGCCGCTTTCAGCCGACGTGCTCGCACTACGCCATCGCCGCCTACGAGCAGTACGGCTTTCTGAAGGCAACCCGAAAGTCGGTGTGGCGGCTGCTCCGCTGCAACCCGCTCAACCGCGGCGCGCGCGTCGATCCGCCGTAGCTCGAATCTCGCCGCTTCTTGACAGGTGCGGCATACTAATCGACGGATGCGCGGCGAATCGTCGTGTTCACGTCAGGAGCGGAGGGGAAGCCTTGCCTGCACTCAAGGACAAGTACTGCATCGTCGGTGTCGGGGAGACGCCGTACACCCGCAACTCCGGGCGCACGACCCGGGCCATGGGCGTCGAGGCCATGCGCAACGCCATGGCCGATGCCGGTCTGAAGAACACCGACATCGACGGCATGCTGTCGTACCACGGCAACGACTCCATCCCGTCCACGACGCTCGCGACCGACCTAGGCATCCGGCTCAACTTCTACATGGACTGCTCGGGCGGCGGGTCGAGCACCGAGGCGCTCGTCGGCATCGCGATGGGCGTCATCGAAGCGGGGATGTGCAAGACGGTCGCCATCTTCCGCTCGATGAACGGCTACACCGAGGCGCGCATCGGCGGCACCGGCCGCGCGCTGCCGCCGACACGCGGCTCCGCGCTGATGTCGTCGCCATACGGCCTCGCGAGCGCCGCCCAGATGTTCGCGATGTCGTTCATGCGCCACCAGATGGAGTTCGGCACCACAAGCGAGCAGCTCGCGCACGTAAAGGTGGCGCACAGCAAGCACGCCAGCAACAACCCGAAGGCCTACTACAAGCGCCGTGTCACCGTCGATGACGTGATGAGCTCGCGCTGGATCAGCAAGCCCCTCCACCTGCTCGACTGCTGTGTGGAGACGGACAACGCCACGTGCATCATCGTCACATCGGCCGATCGCGCCAAGGACACGAAGCAGCGCCCCGCCCACATCATGAGCGTGGCGGGCCGCACATCGAAGCCGCGTGTCGACTGGCACTGGGGCCACGGCCCCATCACTACAGTCGCCGGCAAGTACGCGAAGGACATCGTGTTCCCCAACGCCGAGATCGGGCCGGAGGATGTCGACATCACCGGCTCGTACGACGCCTTCACCTACACGACGATGCTGCAGCTTGAGGACTACGGCTTCTGCAAGAAGGGCGAAGGCGGCGACTACGTCAGCAGCGGCATCATCGAGCTGGGCGGCAAGCGGCCGAACAACACGAACGGCGGTCACCTGTGCGAGGGGTACACGCACGGCATGAACATGGTGATCGAGAACGTGCGGCAGCTGCGGTGGCAGGCCGACGACTCATGTCCGGGCTGGCGCGAGAGCGTCCACACCTACGACTACAGCGAAGGCGGCTGCCGTCAGGTGAAGGAGCCCCAGATCACGATGAACCTGGGCTGGGCCATGCCGGCGACCGGCAGCGCGCTCATTATGCGGCGGGGGTAACGACAATGACGATATTTGCGCCCTACAAGGGCCTCAATCTGATGATCGCCGACAACGACATCGAGTTTCAGGGCTACTACGAGGCGGCGAAGCAGCACAAGCTCGTGATGCAGAAGTGCGGCGGCTGCAACCTGCTGCGCTATCCGCCCGGGTGCGCCTGCCCCTGGTGCCAGAGCGTCGACTACACGTGGCAGGAAGTGTCGGGCAAAGGCACCATCTACAGCTATCAGATAGTGACGCAGGCCATCCTGCCCGGCTTCGCCGACTGGGTGCCGTACCCCATCGTGCTCGTCGAGCTCGACGAGCAGGCCGGTACGCCGACGGAGCACGAGGCGCTGCGTATGATCACGAACCTCGTCCGCCCGGACGGTAGCCCGGAGCCCGAGGGCAATGTCGCCATCGGCAAGCGGGTCGAGATCACGTTCATCGACGTCACCGAGGACTTCTCGTTGCCGATGTTCCGCCTCTCTTCGGAGGCGCCGAAAGGCCCGGTGTGGCAGTTCGCTCACTAGAGCAGCCGCTCCGTTGTGCTGGGCGCGGAAACCCGGTACGCTGGGGTTCCGCGCCCGACAACGCGCCCCCAGGCCGGGGCGGAAGGAGCACGGCGTGAGCCGCGATCTCGACACCTCGTTCGAGCCGTTTGCCCGGCACGCCTTCTATCGCGAGCTCAATCAGGATCTCGTCGACCAGGCGCTGGGCACGGCTGATGCCGCGCTTCGCCCGTGGAAGTCGCGGCGTGTCGTCGACATCGCGTGCGGCACGGGCGCCATCACGCGCGCGGTGCTCGACTACTGGCGCAGGGCGGGCCGCCGCGGCGAGGTGTTCGCGCTCGACCAGTCGCCGGTGGCGCTCGAACGGGCGCGCCGCTCCGTGCGCTCGAAGTCGGTGCAGTTCGTCGAAGGCTCGGCCAACGGGCTGAGCACGCTCGTCTCCGCCGCCGATGTCGTCCTGTTCTGCAACGCCATCCACCTTGTCGAGGACAAGGCCTGCATCCTGCTGCAGGTGCGTGAGGCGCTGAACAAAGGCGGGGTGTTCGCCTTCAACTCCGCCTTCTACGACGGCTCGTACGCCGAGGGCACGAACCGTTTCTATCGCCAGTGGATGGTGCGCGCGCTCCAGATTATGCGGCGCAAGACACCCGATATCCGCACGGCGAAGAACAACAAGGCCCAGGCCATGCAGTGGCTCTCGAAAGATGAGTACTGCGACCTGCTCGCGGAGAACGGGCTGAAGGTCGTGCATCTGGAGGAACGCACCATCGATGTGCCACTCGCCGGATGGATCGACATCTCAGGGTACACCGACTTCGCCGAAGGGGCGCTGCCGGGCATCCCGCTCGAGCTGGCGATTCCGGCGCTGCGGCAGGCCGTGCGCGAGGTCTTCGACGAGACGGGCGTGACGACGATGGCGCGCAACTGGTTCCAGGTGGTGGCCCAGCGGGCCTAGGGTTGCACACACGATTCCGCGCTGAGTATACTTGATCGCAGCGGTGGGGAATCGTCTAGCGGTAGGACAGCGGACTCTGAATCCGTATGCGGGGGTTCGAATCCTCCTTCCCCAGCCATTGCAGCGTGGCGCATTCGTCTAGTGGCCCAGGACGCCGCCCTCTCAAGGCGGAGATCGCGGGTTCGAATCCCGCATGCGCTACCAACGCCATCAAGAAGGCTCCCCGCCAGCGGGGAGCTTTCTCGTTGCGCCGCGATCTGGTGCGACGGCGCTTCGTCGCCGACGCGCCGAACCGACTCTGGCTCACCGATATCACCGAGCCCCCGACGCGCGAAGGCAAGGTCTCCTGTGCCGCGGTACTCGACGTGTGCTCCCGGCGAGTCGTCGGCTGGTCGATCGCCGACCACCTCCGTGGGGAGTTCGTCGTGGACGCGCTGGAGATGGCCCGCTGGCGACGTCAACCGCCCCTCGGCCAGACCGTCGTCCACTCCGATCGTGGTGCGCCATACACCTCGTGGGCGTTTGGCCACCGGCTGCGCGCCGCTGGCCTGCTCGGCTCGATGGGCCGGCTCGGCTCCGCCCTCGACAACGCGATGATGGAGTCCTCTTCGGGACGCTCCCGCGCGAGCTGCTCGACCGTCAGACCTGGATGACACGAGCCGAACTGGCGTTGGCGATCTTCGAGTGGATCGAGGCCTGGTACAACCCACATCGCCGCCACACATCGATCGATGATCGCAGTCCTACCGACTACGAGCACCTATACGCGGCAGCGGCAGATGCGGCATGATTGTTCGAAGCGAATAGTCCGGGAAACCGGGGCAGTCCCAAGTACTTCTACCGGAATTGCCTGGCTGACGTGGGAGTCGAGATCGTGCCCTCACACGCGCTCCAAGCGCAGATGTCCTCCGGTGTCGGACAAGGGGAAATGCTGATGGTAGATATCATAAGTCTCCAGCGCCAGTTTCCGACATTCCCCGTCACGATCATCCTCACAGAACCGTAGCCATCCGTGAGCACCGGCTTCGTCTCCGACCCGCTGTACGCGCTCCACGACGCCGGTCGCGGCCACCCGGAGCGGCCCGATCGCGTCCGCGCGCCGCTCGCCTTCCTCGACGAGTGCGGCCTCCTCGCCGAGCTGACGCCCATCGCCGCCCGCGACGCCGATGCCAGCGACCTGACGCTCGTGCACCAGGGCTCGCTCGTGATGACGGTGATGCTGGCATCGCGCAACGGCGATACATGGCTCGATGGCGACACGCACGCCGGCAGGCACTCCTACGACGCCGCGATCCGCGCCGCGGGCGGCTGCCTGGCCGCCGTCGATGCCGTCCTCGATGGCGCGGTGCGCAACGCGTTCGCGCTGGTGCGGCCGCCGGGCCATCACGCGACGCCGGAGCGGGCGATGGGGTTTTGCTTCTTCAACAACGTCGCGATAGCCGCGGCGCACGCCCTCGAGCGCCCTTCGGCAGGCTCCGGACGACCGGTCGAGCGGGTCGCCATCGTCGATCTCGACGTGCACCACGGCAACGGCACGCAGGACGCGTTCTATGCCGATCCGCGCGTCCTCTACCTCTCGACGCACCAGTCGCCGTTCTACCCCGGAACCGGCGCGCTCGCCGAGACGGGCGATGGTGCGGGTGCGGGCACGACCGTCAATCTGCCGCTGCCCGCCGGCTGCGGCGACGCCGCTTACGCGCGCTGCCGCGACGAGGTGCTGCTGCCCGCGTTGCGCCGGTACGCGCCGCAGCTCGTGCTCGTATCGCTCGGCTTCGACGCCCACTTCGCCGATCCGCTCGCCGGCATGATGCTCACGAACGGCGGCTACGCGGCGCTTGTGGGCGCGATGCGCGACTTCGCCGAGGAGACGTGCGATGGCCGCATCGTCATCGCGCTGGAGGGCGGCTACGACCTCGATGTGATCGCGTGGGGGGTGCGGAACGCCTGCGAGCTGCTCCTCGGCCGCGCGCCAACGCCCGCCGGCGATGGGCCCGCCCCGGCGCAGCCGGAGCCCGGCGTGACGGCGATCATCGAGCAGGCGCGCGCCATCCACGGCCTCTGAGGGCGCTACGTGACGGCGACGCCCGCCGCGGCCAGCGCCGCCCGCTGCGCCTCGAACAGCTGCCGGATGCCCGCTTCCGCGAGCGCCAGCATCTCGTCCATCGTGTCGCGGCGGAACGGGCGCCGCTCCGCCGTGCCCTGCACCTCGATGAACTCGCCCGCGTCCGTCATCACGATGTTGAAGTCGACATCGGCGCGCGAGTCCTCCTCGTAGCACAGGTCGAGTAGCGGCGCGTCGCCCACGATGCCGATACTCGTCGCGGCGACGGCGTTGCGCAGCGGCAGCGCGCTCCCCGGTACGTGCGCGATCGTGTTGCGCATCGCCAGCACCAGCGCCACGTATGCGCCCGTGATCGCCGCCGTCCGTGTGCCGCCGTCGGCCTGAATGACATCGCAGTCGATGGCGAACGTGCGCTCGCCCAGCTTGTCCATGTCGGCGACGGAGCGCAGGGCGCGGCCGATGAGCCGCTGAATCTCGTGCGTGCGCCCGCCGATCCTCCCCTTCTCCGACTCGCGCGGCGTTCGCGTGTGGGTGGAGCGGGGGAGCATCGCGTACTCGGCCGTGATCCAGCCGCTGCCGGAGCCGCGCAGGAACGGCGGCACGCGATCCTCGTAGCTGACAGCGCACAGCACGCGCGTGTCGCCCATCTCGATGAGGGCGGAGCCCTCGGCGAAAGTCAGGTAATTGGGGGTGATCCGGATGGGGCGCAGCTCGTCGTGCCGCCGGCCATCGCTTCGGGTCAAGGGGGGCCATCCTTCGTCGTCGATTCGTGGGGGAAACTGCCCACGAGTATAGCACCGGCTTCGTCAACGCTCCGTCCGCAGCCAGATGCGCTCGCCGTCCGTTGTCAGGATGACCGTGCCGTCGCGATCGGTGCGCAGCACGTGCGGAATCGTCGCCGTGAGCCGCGCCACCACGCCGGCGTGCGGATGGCGATAGCGGTTGCCCTCGCCAACGGAGATGATGGCCGCCTGCGCGCCGACCGCCTCCAGCAGCGCGGCGCTGCTCGATGTCTGCGAGCCGTGATGCGCCACCTTCAGCACATCGGCCGCGGGCTCCGCGGCGATCAGCTCCGCCTCGCCCGCTGCTTCGATATCGGCGGCAAACAGCACATCGGCCGCGCTGTAGCGCAGCCGGAGCACGAGGCTGGCGTCGTTCTCGCTGCCGCGCAGCCCGTGCGTGGGGCTGAGCACCTCGATCGATGCCCCGTCGAACTCGAACCGCTGCCCGGCGCGGCCGACCCGCACCGGCACGCCCGATTCGCGCGCCTGCGCCATCAACGCGAGGAACGGCGACCCTTCGCCGCGCTCCGGCACAAGCAGCTCGCCCACGTCGAACCGGCGCAGCGCCTCGACGAGGCCCGTGGCGTGGTCGGCGTCGGCGTGCGTAACGACCACGAGGTCGATGGACCGATCGCGCGGCGGCATCGCCTCGCCCAGCTCCTGGGCCAGCCGCTGCCCGTCGCCGCCCCCATCGATGAGGATCGTGCGGCCCGCCGCCGAGCGGATGAGCGCGGCGTCGCCCTGGCCGACATCGAGAAACCGCACCTCGAAGCGACCGGCGGCATCGCTCGCGCCCGCCTGCCACGACGCCATCGCGGCAAGCGCCGCCACCGCGCCGAGCGCCGTCGCGCCGGGCCGCCCCGCCGGTGAAGGCGGCCGCCCATCGCCGCTGGCGTCGGCGCGCGGCAGCGGGCTGCTCGCGCGGGGCGACGGGGCCGCGTAGCCGCCACGCGAGCGCGCCGAGCCCGGCGTACGCGGCGACGGCGTGCCACGTCCGGATGCCGTCGACCTCGGCCGACGCGTGGGGCAGCCCGGCGAAGAACCGCACGAGCGTCACCATCGCGTGAAGCGAGAGCCACGTCGCGGGCGCCAAGAACGCGCCGAGCGGCGCCCAGAGCCCGCCCAGCACCGAGGTCAGCGTCGCGAGCGCGAGAATGACGGGGAACAGCGGCACGAGGGCGAGGTTCGCCGGCAGCGTCACGATCGCGATCCGCCCGAAATTGAGCGCGACGATCGGCAGCGTCGCGATCGTCGCGGCGGCCGTCACCGCGAGCGCCTCGATGATGGCGTGGGCCGGGCCCGGCGGCGCATCGGGAATGCGCAGGAGCGCCCGCGCCCACCCGGCGATCGGGCCCGCGAACGCCACGAGGCCGCCCGTCGCGGCGAGGCTGAGCTGAAACGACACGTCGTTGAGGATGGCGGGCCGATGCAGCGCCATCAGCGCGGCGGCGAGCACGAGCGTGACGGGTGCGCTCGCCCGCCGTCCGTGGAGCGCCGCCACCGTGGCGGCCGCGCCCATGATCGCGCCGCGCACCACCGGCGGCTCCGCGCCCGCGAGCAGCGTGTAGCCGGCGACGACGGCCAGCGCCACGATCCCGGCGCGGCGGCGTCCGATGAGCCACGCGCTCGCCGCCGTGACGAGTGCCGCGAGCACCACGACGTTCTGCCCCGAGATGACGACGAGGTGTGACGTGCCGGTCGCGTTCAGCTCATCGCGCAGCTCCGGCGCGATGGCGCGGCGCACGCCCAGCGTCATGCCCTGCGCCAGCCCTGCCTCCGGCTCCGGCAGCTCGCGCGCCAGCACGTCCGCCAGATACGCCCGCAGCTCGAACACGCGCGACCGCAGCCGATCGCCCTCGCCGCCGCCGATCCGCCGCACCTCGGCGAACGACGCCACCGAGCCGATGCCCTGGCGCGCCAGGTACTCGCGATAGTCGAAGCCTTCGAATGCCGGCGGCGTCTCCGGGCTGCCGCGCAGCTCCACCACGTCGCCGTAGCGATACTCGGGGTACGGCGGCAGCGTGACGAGCAGCAGGCCATCGAGCGCCGTCGCCGTGCCCGCGTCGCCGGCGAGCTGCCGCGCCTCGACACGGAGCTGGGTTGTCGAGCCGCGCTCCTCGGGCGGGGCGACCACGACCCCGCGGATCGTGACATCGCCGGCGTCGTTGAGCCGCGCCAGGCCGCTCTCCTCGGGATGCGGCAGCCCCGTCTCGTAGCGAAGCACGCCCAGCAGCGCCAGGCCGGCGATGGCGGCCAGCATCAGTGGACGCGGGGGGCGGCCGCGGTCGTGGAACTGGAGCAGCGCCGCGCCGATTGCCGCGCCCGCGCCCGCCGCGTAGGCGGCGCTCAGATTCGCCGCGGCGACCATCCCCGCCAGGAACGCCGCGGCGGCGAGCGCCCCCATCATCGCCCGGCGGCGGACACGAGCAAGCCCCGCACGTCACCCGGCTCGCGCGACGGCGCGCGGCTCGCGGGCGGTGTCGCGCGCTGGCCCACGAGCGGGATCTCGATCCGCTGCTCGTCCTCGACGCGCTCGGCGAGGTTGATGCCGCCGAGCGCCGCGTCGAGCGTCAGCCCGCCCGCCGCCTCGATGGCGTCGGCGATGCGGGCGCCCGGCTGGAGCTCGTAGACGCCCGGGTGCTGCACCGCGCCCGC
This sequence comes from uncultured Chloroflexia bacterium, assembly GCA_963702115.1. Lineage (GTDB taxonomy): Bacteria > Chloroflexota > Dehalococcoidia > SHXV01 > SHXV01. Next base: position 1,638,368 of record OY969711.1, on the reverse strand, counting down.
GATCTCGATCTTCAGGCCGCCGGGAGTGCTGTCGGTGGCGATGAGCGTGAGGGGGCGCGCGTCATCGTGGGCGCGGTCGACGAGCACCCACACGGCGGCGGTCGCGGCAAAGGCGAGCACGAACATGATGGGCAGACGGAAGCGTTCGAGCCGGTCGAGCACGAGTGGACCGCCCCCTCAGAGGTGCCGGGCGAACAGAGCCGCGATGGTACGGGCCGCCGTCGTGGCGCGTCAAGCGTCGCGGGCGGGGCACAGTGCGGCGGGTGCGTTGCGCTATACTGGCCGCGAGGGAGCGAGGAGGAAAGGCAGTGTTCGGACGCGACCTGATCTCGATGAGCGACCTCGACGGCGACGAGATCGAGCGCGTCATCGCGACGGCGCTCGCCCTGAAGCACGATGGGCCCGCGTCCGGCGCGCCATTGCGCGGTCGCACCCTCGCGCTCCTGTTCGAGAAGCCTTCGCTCCGCACCCGGGTCAGCTTCGATGCGGGGATGGCGCAGCTTGGCGGGCATACCGTCTACCTCTCGCAGGGCGAGGTTGGCATCGGCACACGCGAGCCGATCAACGACGTCGCGCGGGTGCTCGATCGCTACGTCGACGTCATCGCGGCGCGCACGTTCGCGCATCAGACAGTGCGCGATCTCGCCCGCTTCGCCGAGTCGCCCGTCATCAACGCGCTGTCCGACGAGGAGCACCCGTGCCAGGCGCTCGCCGATCTGCTCACCATCTGCGAGAAGAAGGGGAGCGTCGCCGGCCGGCGCATCGCCTATGTCGGCGACGGCAACAACGTCGCCCGCTCGCTGGCGCTGGGCGCGGCGGCACTCGGCGCCGAGTTCGTGATGGCGTCGCCACCGGGCTTCGAGCTCGACAGCGGGACGCTCGGGCTGACGCAGCAGACGCGTGCCGGCGGCGTTGTGCGCAGCGTCGTCGATCCGGTCGAGGCGGTGAGCGGCGCCGATGTCGTCTACACCGACGTGTGGACGAGCATGGGCCAGGAGGCGGAGGCGCATCTGCGGCGCGAGGCCTTCGGCCCCTACCGCGTGACAGCAGAGCTGATGGCGAAGGCGGCGCCGGACGCCATCTTCATGCACGACCTCCCGGCCCATCGCGGCGAGGAGGTGACGGACGACGTTCTCGAGGGCGGGCAATCGGTCGTCTTCGACCAGGCGGAGAACCGGATGCACGCGCAGAAGGCTGTGCTGCTGTTGCTGCTGAATCGCGAGGGCTGAGATGGGATTCTTCGATGGCCTCCGCGACGCCTTCGCCCCGTTCGACTCGCGCAGCATCATCGACATCGCGCTGATCGCGGCGCTGATCTATGGCGCGCTGCTGCTGCTGCGCAACACGACTGCGATGTCGGTGCTGCGCGGAATCGGCTTCGTGCTCATCGTCGTGTTCATCATGGCGCGCGCGCTCGATCTGGTCGTACTCAACTGGCTGCTCGACCGTTCGTTCACCGGGCTCATCATCGCCGTGCCCATCATCTTCCAGCCGGAGATACGCCGAACGCTGGAGCGAGTCGGGCGCACCGGCCTCGGCGGATGGCTCTCGCGACCGGCGTACGAGGATGTCGTCGAGGTGGTCGCGGAGTCGTGCGCGAGCCTGGCGGCGCGTGGCTACGGGGCGCTTATCGTCATCGAGCGGACGACGGGCCTTCAGGACTACATCGACACCGGCGTCCGGATCGACGCCTCGCTCTCGAACGAGCTCATCGGCGGGCTGTTCTACCCGAATTCGCCGCTGCACGATGGTGCGGCGATCATCCGCGAGAACCGTGTCGTCGCCGCCGGATGCACACTGCCGCTTTCGGAGAAGGCCGTCCCCCGCAACGCGGGTACCCGTCACAGGGCGGCGCTTGGCATCGCCGACCGCACCGACGCCGTCGCCATCGTCGTGTCGGAGGAGACGTCGGCGATCTCGATCGCGATGGACGGCCGCCTCGTCACCGGCATCGACGACGCGCGGCTGCGGGCGTTGCTGCATAATCTGCTCGGCACTATCGATGGCGGCGATGACACCGGCCTGCGTGCGCTCGACAGCCGCTCCCGCAAGAGCGCCGCTTCATAGCGAAACGGATCGGGAACCATGCAACCTTGGCTGCGTGAGGCCTGGCGCGCGGTGCTGCGAGCCGTCGCTGGCGCGCTCGGCTCGCTGCGCCAGAATCTGACCATCGGGCTGCTCGCCGTTGGTCTCGCGGTCGCCCTGTGGGTGTTCATCACCGACCAGGAGAATCCGACCACCACCGTCGATGTCTCGCCGCCGGTCGCGGTAAGCGCCGTCAACGTCGCCGAAGGGCTCGCGGTACTCGGCGCGCCGCCTCCCGTCGATGTGCGAGCGTCGGCGCCGCGCGATGTCGCGGAGCGCTTCGATGCCGAAGACTTTCGGGCCACGATCGACCTCGCCGGGCTTGCGCTGGGCACGCACGACGTGCCGGTGCGTATCGAGCACGTCGGCGGCGGGCGCCGTGTGCGCATCGAGCGCGTGACACCGCCGCGTGTGCGGGTCACGCTGCAGGCGCTGCGCCGGGTGACGGTGCCCGTCCGTGCGGAGGTGGGGCTCCGCCCGCCCGCCGGCTACGAGAGCGGCGAGATCAGCGTCGAGCCCCTTACCGTGCAGGTCTCGGGACCCGAGGATCTGGTCGGGCGGGTGGCCGAGGTGGTGGCGCGCGTCGATCTGGCGACAGCGACCGCCGGCGTCCGCGCCAGCGTCGATCTCGTGGCGACGAACGGCAGCGGCACGACCATCGAAGGCGTGAACATCGAACCCCGCAGCGTCGAGGTGCGCGCCGACATCCGGCAGACGTTGTTCGAGCGGGCGTTCGCCGTGCAGCCTTCGGTGACGGGGGTGCCCGCGGCGGGTTACGCCATTGATGCGATCGAGGTCGAGCCGCAGGTGGTGCTGCTGCGCGGCCCGCTTGCGGCGCTCGACGGGCTCGAGGGCGCGCCGGCGCTCCCCATCGACGTGACGGGCGCTGTCGCCGACATCATTCAGGAACTGACGCTCGATCTGCCGGAAGGCGTGGCTGCCGTCACCCCCGGGCAGCCCATCACGCTCCGCATTCACATCGCGGCGGCGACCGGGCGCGCCATCTTCGGGGTGCCGCCGGCGTTCGAGGGTGTGGGCGACGGATTGACGGCGCGCGCTGTGACGCCCATCGTAGAGATAGAGGTCGAAGGCCCGCTGCCACAGCTGCGTGGCCTCGGCCCCGCCGGCCTTACGGCTATCGCCTCGCTCGCTGGGCTCACTGTTGGGCGGCACGATGTGGAGGTGAGCGCTCGCGTCCCGGCCGGACTCACCGTGGTCGCCGTCCGGCCGCAGCGCGTTACAGTGGAGATTACACGCCCATGAGCAAAGTTCGAACACATCCGCGCCGCCCGGTCCGGCGCGATACCCCCGCTGCGGGGCTGCCTGTCGTGGCGCTCGTGGGGCGGCCCAATGTCGGCAAGTCGGCGCTGTTCAACCGGATCATCGGCGAGCGCAAGGCCGTGGTCGAAGATCTGCCGGGCACGACACGCGATCGGCTCTACGCGCAGACCGAGTGGAGCGCGCTCGACTTCAAGCTCATCGACACGGGCGGCTACGAGAAGTTCGACACGGGGCAGTTCTCCGCGCTCGTCCGCGAGCAGGTGGAGATCGCCGTGACGGAGGCCGATGTCATCCTCTTCGTCGTCGACGCCATCCACGGTGTGACGGCCGCCGATCAGGAGATCGCGCAACTGCTGCGCCAGGCGTCGCCGCCGGTCATCGTCGTCGCCAACAAGGCCGACAATGAGATGCGCCGCCGCAACACGATCGAGTTTTACGAGCTCGGCTTTGGCGAGCCGCGGGCCGTGTCATCGCTGCACGGCATGGGTGTCGCCGACCTGCTCGACGAAGTCGTCGCGCTGCTGCCGAATACGCCCGCCACCGACCCCGACCAGGCAACGATGGCGCTCGCGATCGTCGGGCGGCCGAACGTCGGCAAGTCGACGCTGCTCAACGCGGTGCTCGGCGAGGAGCGCGCCATCGTCAGCGATATCCCCGGCACGACACGCGACGCCATCGATACGGTCGTCGCGCGCGGCGATCGGACGCTGCGGCTCGTCGACACGGCGGGCATCCGCCGTCGCGGCCGGATCGTGCCCGGCGTCGAGAAGCACAGCGTGTTCCGCGCCGAGGATGCGATCGATCGCTGCGATGTCGCGATTCTGCTCCTCGACGCGCCCGAGGGCATCACGGCGCAGGATACGCACATCGCCGGGTACGTGGCCGACGCCGCGAAAGGCCTTGTCGTCGCCGTGAACAAGTGGGACGCGATGGGCGAGGAACATCAGGCCGACCGCTACGTCCGCTGGGTGTTGCGCCGGCTCAAGTTCGTACCGTGGGCGTTCGTCTGCTTCATCTCGGCGAAGGAGGGCGATGGCATCGAGCACCTCCTCGAGCTGGGAGAGCGGGCGGCCGAGGAGCGAAAGAAGCGCGTCAACACTGGCGAGCTGAACCGCGTCGTGCAGCGCGCCATCGCCGCGCACCAGCCGGGCAACGTCGGCGGCAAGCGCGCCCGCATCCTGTACGTGACGCAGGCCGCCATCGAGCCGCCGACGTTCGTGTTCTTCGTCAATGACCCCGCCTTGCTCCACTTCTCCTATCGCCGCTATCTTGAGAACACGCTGCGCGAGGCATTCGGCTTCGAGGGCACGGCGATCCGGATGATCTACCGGGGACGGGAAGACGCCTCGCCCGGCGAGGTGGAGTAGCGGACGGTTCCGATGGAAGCAGCGCTCGAATTCGCGGTGGTCATCGGTGTCGCGTACCTGTTCGGCGCCGTGCCTTGGGGCATCGTCGTGGGGCGGCTCTTCGGCGGCGTCGACATTCGCGAGTACGGTAGCGGCAACATCGGTTTCACGAATGTGCTGCGGGTCGTTGGCGTCGTTCCGGGCATCATCACGGGTGTGCTCGACTTCTCGAAAGGGATACTGCCGGTTCTGCTACCGCGACTTGTCTCCGACGATCCGTGGCTGCAGGCTGCGGGTGCGGGCGCGGCTGTCATCGGGCACACGTGGCCGGTATTCCTCGGGTTTCGCGGCGGCAAGGGTGTGGCCACCGGCATGGGCGCGGCGCTGGCGATGGGCCCGCTGCAGGTGCTGGCCATCGCCGCTATCGGGCTGCCGCTGCTCGCGAAGGTACGCTACGTCTCGCTGATGGTGCTCATCTTCGCCCCCCTGCTGGCGCTGATGATGATCGGGCTGGCGATTGCCGATCTGACCTCGCCCGCGTACGCGACGTTTGTCGCCGCGGCCACGGCTCTCATCTACGTGCGGCACCGGGAGAACATCGCCAGACTCCGCGCCGGCACCGAGGCGAAGATTGGCCAGCGGGTCGAGGTCGTGAGCGAGCGCGCGTGAGCGCCCCTTATCAGCGCGTGGCCATCGTCGGTGCGACGAGCTGGGGCACGACGCTCGCCCATCTGCTCGCCAACCTCGGGCGCGATGTCACGATGCTCGTTCGTGACGAGCCGGAGGCCGCGGCGCTGCGGTTGCGGCGCGAGAACACCCGGCTGCTGCCCGGCGTGGCGCTGCCGCTGACCATCGCGTTCGAGTACGACCCGGCGGCCGCGCTCCGCAACGCCGAGCTCGTGGCGATGGTCGTGCCCGCGCAGCGGATGCGTGAGAACGTGACCCGCATCGCGGCGGCGCTGCCAGCGGGCGTGCCCGTGCTCAGCGCCGCCAAGGGCGTCGAGCTCGACACGGGGCTGCGGATGACGGAGGTCATCGCGGCGGTGGCGCCGGGCCATCCGCTGCTCGCGCTCTCCGGGCCGAACCTCGCGCCCGAGCTGGCGGCGGGCCTGCCGGGGAGCACCGTCATCGCCTGCGCCGACGCCGGCGTCGCGCTGCGAGCGCAGGCGACGTTCACGTCGATGCGCTTCCGAGTGTACGCCGCTTCCGATGTCATCGGGGTCGAGCTGGGGGGCGCGCTCAAGAACATCATCGCCATCTGCTGTGGCATGGGCGACGGCATGGGTCACGGCGTCAACGGCAAGGCCGCGTTTCTGACGCGCGGTCTTGTCGAGATCGCGCGCCTGGGCGAGGCGGCGGGCGCCGACCCGCGCACGTTCTCCGGTCTGGCGGGCCTCGGCGATCTCGTCGCCACGTGCTTTAGTCCGCTGAGCCGCAACCGGCATGCCGGCGAGCAGATCGGCCGGGGCCGCGCTCTCGCCGATGTGCTCGCGGGGATGGAGCACGTGGTCGAGGGCGTGGCGACGACGCGAGCCGCGCGCGATATGGCCCGAGCGCTCGGGGTCGACATGCCGATCACGGAGGCGGCCTACAAGGTGCTGTTCGAGGGGCTCGCGCCGGCGCAGGCTCTCATCGAGCTGCTCACGCGCGAGCCGAAGTACGAGCTCGATGGGCTCACGCCTCCCCCCACGCAGGCCCGCCCCAGCGACTGATGCGCGCCCGGATCCATACTCGCAGCCGACGCCGTCGCGGTTGCGATCCAGCCCGTGCGGGTCGGGTGGGCGCACACGGACAGGGCCGCCGAATGTAGTTGGGGCCGTTGCCGCTTCCGCCAGCGCAATCATAATCGGCGGCCCTACGAGGCAGGCACACGTCCGGGTATGAGGGATCGCACGGCCCGGCTCCAGCGGCAGCTGTGATAGCGCTGGGCGCGATCATCGGCGTCGACAAGAATCGACAGTGGATCGCGCGGTCGGGCTGCCGCGGTGGCCGCAAGACCTGACTCGGCGGCGACAGGCATGGTGGGCTCGCTATCCGTTCCGATGAGTCTGGCGAGTTGGTGGCTGCGAGTGACGCTGCCCGAGACCCCAACGTCAATGCCGAGAGAAGACCGTAACAGGTGCTATCGACGCGGATAGTGCGTCGCATCGGAGGCCCCCTTAGGTGGATCGCTTACTGAAGACTCGGCATCGCTAACCACATATGAAGCCCCGATTGTGCGGACAGAGTGCGAGCTTGTGAGGATGCCGCGAAGAGCGATTGACAAGCTTCGCCGCGCGCCTATACTTGCAGCGCCGCCAAGGCCCCGCAGTCTGACGGGGGCCATCCGCGCGAAGGGGGGTTTCCGATGACCGAGCCAATCCTGAAGTACGAGACGCATCAGAACGGCCGCATTGTCGTGATGACGATGAACCGTCCCGAGGCGATGAACTCGCTGAGCGGCGAGCTCAGCGGCGCCATCGCGGACGGCTGGCGGCGCTTCGCCGAAGATGACGAGGCGTGGGTCGCCATCATCACCGGCGCGGGCGATCGCGCCTTCTGCGCCGGCGCCGACCTGAAGCAGACGGCCACCGCCCGCGAGACCGGCGGCGAGATATTCCGCGGGCGGGGCGGTGGCGGCATGTCCGTCTACCCGCTCGCCGAATCGCTGAACCTCTGGAAGCCGACCATCGCCGCGATCAACGGCTACGCCGTCGCCGGCGGCTGGATGATCGCCCAGCAGTGCGACATCCGGATCGCGGCCGAGCACGCCGAGATGGGGATCGCCGAGGCGCGCTGGAACATGGGCGCCGGCTGGATTCACGACCTCACGCGCCAGATCGGCCTCGGCCACGCACTCGAGCTCGTGCTCTGGGGCGACCAGCGGATCACGGCCCAGCGCGCCTACGAGATGGGCTGGGTGAACCGGGTCGTTCCGCGCGAGAACCTCATGGAGGAGGCGATGGAGTGGGCGGAGCGCATCCTCGCGCTTGCTCCGCGGGCCGTCCGCAACTTCAAGGAGATACTGTATCGCGGCTACTACATGGAGCCGCTGCAGGGCCGGGCGTTTGCTCGCGGCATCGAGCAGAACCTCCAGGGGATGGCCGACAGCCTCGAAGGGCCGAAGGCCTTCGCCGAAAAGCGGAAGCCCAACTTCACCAACACGTAGCGCGACCAGCGAACGGAGGCACACCCATGGACTTCGCCTTCACCGAGGAGCAGCTTGTCTTTCAGAAGGAAGTGCGCGCCTTCATCAAAGAAGTGCTCACGCCCGAGCTCAAGAAGGAGCTCGACGAAGGCAGCGGCTACGAAGGCCGCGGACCCGCAATCGAGGCGTATCGCCGCAAGCTCGGCGAGCGCGGCTGGCTCGGCATCTCGTGGCCGAAGGAGTACGGCGGCGGCGGACGCTCGCGGCTCGAGCAGTACATCCTCATCGAGGAGCTCGACTACCACGGCCTGCCATCGGGCGGGCTCTCCGTCACGTCCATCGGCCCCACCATCATGCTCATGGGCAACGAGGATCAGAAGAAGGAGTACCTCCCGAAAATCCTGTCGGGCGAAGTCGATTTTGCGCTCGGGTACTCCGAGCCCAACGCCGGCACCGACCTCGCGTCGATGGAGACCCGCGCCGTCCGCGACGGCGACGAGTGGGTCATCAACGGACAGAAGATCTTCACATCGAGCGCCCACGTCTCGACGCACGTGTGGCTGGCGGCCCGCTCCGAGCCCGACGCGCCGAAGCACCGCGGCATCTCGATGTTCATCGTGCCCCTCAGCTCGCCCGGCATCACCGTGCGGCCGCTCTGGACCATGGGCGACATCCGCACGAACGAGACGTTCTACGAGGACGTGCGTGTCCCCGCGAAGAACCTTGTCGGCGAGGAAAATCGGGGCTGGTACATGGCGGCAACGGCGCTCGACTACGAGCGGGTCGGTGTCGCCCCCACGTCGCCGCTGCAGCGCACGCTCGACGAGCTCGTCGCCTTCGTGAAGGAGAGCCGCATCGGCGGCCGCCGCCTCGCCGATGACCCGGCGGTGCGCCGCAAGCTGGCCGAGCTCTCCGTCGACATCCAGGTGACGCGGCTGCTCGCGATCCAGAACGCATGGATCATCGACAAGGGCATGGTGCCCACGAAGGAAGCCTCGATGGTGAAGGTGTTCAACAGCGAGCTGCGGTTCAAGATGGCGAAGGTCGGCATGGACATTCTCGGCCCGTTCGGGCAGATACAGAAGAGCTCGAAGTGGGCGCCGCTGCGCGGCCGTATCGAGGCGGCGTACCGGGGCTCGCCCGTCCTGCGCTTCGGCGCCGGAACCAACGAAGTGCAGCGCAACATCATCGCCCAGCGCGGTCTGGGCCTGCCGCGATAGGGAGAACACATGGATCTCGACCTGAACGAAGGACAACAGCTCCTGCAGCGGGCGGCGCGCGACTTCATTGCGAAAGAGATACCGTACAGCCGCATCCGCGAGCTCGAGGAGAGCGCCACCGGCCACTCGGCGGATCTGTGGTCGCAGATGGCGGGGCTCGGATGGCTCGGCCTGCCGTTCGCTGCTGACTACGGCGGCGCCGATGGCGATCTTCTCGACCTGTCGGTGCTCGTCGCGGAGCTGGCGCGTGGCGGCGTGGCGACGCCGTTCATCACCACGATGCTCGCCGGGCTCGTCATCGCGCGGAACGGCAGTGAGGCGCAGCGCAAGGCGCTGCTGCCGCGCATCGGCGCGGGCGAGGCCATCGTGACGACGGCCATCGTCGACCCGGAGGGCGGCTACGCCGTCGACATGGTGACGATGGCGGCGAAGGAGACGGACGGCGGCTACACGCTCTCCGGCACGAAACTGTTCGTGGAATACGGCAATGTGGCGAACATCATCCTCGTGGCGGCGCGCGCCGACGACGGCGTGTCGTTCTTCATCGTCCCGCGCGACGCCGCCGGCGTCACCGAGGCGGCGCTTCCCGTTGTCGGCGGCGACCGGCAGAGCGAGCTCACGCTGGCCAACGTCGAGGTGGGCGACGACGCCCGCATCGACGGCGAGGCGGCCGTGCGCGAGGCGCTCGACCTGGGGGCGGCGCTCCTTTCGGTGCAGATGCAGGCGCTGGCCCAGCGAGCGCTCGACATGACGGTCGAGTACGCGGGCATGCGCGTGCAGTTCGGGCGGCCCATCGGCGCGTTCCAGGCCGTGCAGCATCACATCGCCGACATGGTTATCCAGGCCGACGCCGCCCGGCTCATCAGCTACGAGACGATGTGGAAGCTGACCGAGGGCACGGCCGATGAAGATGCCATCGCCTACGCCAAGATTCTCACGAGCGACGCCGCGCGTGAGGTGACGATGATGGCGCACCAGATTCACGGCGGAATCGGCTTTATGAAGGAGTACGACCTTCAGTTCTACAGCCGGCTCGCCGCGGGCGCTGCCCTGCGATTCGGCACGCCCGATGCCCACTACGTGACGATCGAGCGCGCGCTCGGTCTGCTCGACTAACACCGGAACAAGGGAGGACGACAGGATGGCGAAAGACATCGTCTGCGGCGCGGAAGTCGACCAGGCGGCCGTGAATCAGCAAACGGGCTCGGTGCAGGCGGGCGCTCCCGAAACCGACCCGAAATACGGCACGAAGCGCTTCTACAATGGGAAGTGGTTCTACTTCTGCTCGCTTGCCTGTCGCCAGAGGTTCATGGCGACACCGGATGAATACGCGGCGAAGGCCGGCTAGCCGGGCCACGCCCCGCTCGTCCGCATCGGCAGCGCGCGCTCGTACGCGCACGTGGCACGTGATGGCGCAAGCGCCGTCCTAGGCGGGTGTGCGCGGCGCTCACGTCGCACCAGCGGAGGTACGCATGACCGAGACACCGAGCCAGCCGCAGGCGCGGCCCCTGCAGGCGCGGCCCCTGATGGAGGGCCTGTTCACCGAAGCGGGGCCGGGCGGCGAGGCGCGGATCATCGCCAGCCGCTGCCCGGAGTGCGGCGAGTCGTTCTTCCCGCCCCGCGAGATCTGCGCCGCCTGCTCCCACCGCGGCCTCGAGCCGTCGGAGCTTGGGCCGCAGGGGCGGCTGGTGACGTATACGATCCAGCGCAACCCCGGCAATGTCCCCGGGTTCGAGGATTACGCCGTCGGGCAGGTCGACTTCGGCCCCGTGCGCGTCCAGGGGCCGCTCGATGTGGCGTCGTTCGACGAGATCGCCATCGATATGCCGGTCGAAACCTACATCCGCGCCGTCGGCCAATCAGAGGACGGCGCCGCCCAGCTCAGTTACGCGTTCCGGCCGAGGCGCTGATGGACCTCTTCCTCGAAGGACGCGCGGCGCTCGTCACCGGAGCAGGTCGCGGCATCGGCCGGGCGATAGCGATGACCCTCGCCCAGGAGGGCGCGCGCGTCGCGGTGAACGACTTCTACGAGGACCGCGCTCGCACCGTCGCCGCCGAGATCGAGCAGGCGGGCGGCACGGCCATCGCCGTGCAGGCCGATGTCACCAGCGAGGGTTCGGTTGCCGCGATGGCCAGCCGTGTGCTCGCCGAGTTCGGCGCGATCGACATTCTCGTCAACAACGCCGGCATCGCCGTGCGCGACCCGGGCGACGCGGGCGAGGGCGGCGGCTACTTCGTGGGCAGCGCTCGGGCCGAGTGGGATCGCACGATGCACGTCATCACCTATGGGGTGCTGAACTGCGTCGCCGCCGTGCTCCCGGGCATGATCGAGCGCAATTACGGCAAGATCGTAAGCATCATCTCCGATGCGGGCCGTGTCGGCGAGCCGCGCCTCGGCGTGTACTCGATGGCGAAGGGTGGGGTGGTCGCGTTCAGCAAGGCGCTCGCGAAGGAGAACGGGCGGTTCCGCATCAATGTGAACTGCGTGTCGCCGGGAGCGACCGAGACGGAGGCGGCGCTCGCGGGCGGGCCGCTGCCGGATCCGGAGGAGCGGCAGCAGCGTATGCGGCAGATGGGCCGCCTGTACCCGATGGCGCGCGGCGTCGACCGGCTCGGCCGGCCGCAGGACATCGCGAACGCGGTCGCGTTCCTCGCATCGGATCGCGCGGAGTGGATCACGGGGCAGACGCTGTCGGTGAGCGGCGGCTATTCGATGCTGTGACGGCGCCGGCCGTCGCAGGTGCTTCGTCTTCGGGAGGGGCGGCGCCGGAATGCACGACAACCTGCTGAGAAGGCGAATCAGCAGGGTTCGCACGAATAATCGTGAGTAGCAAATGCCGGCATTCGATCCCGGCGTTACGCGACGGCCACCTCGACGCGCTCAACCCGCACGCTGCCTTGTGGCTCTGGCTCGCCGAACTCCCGCAGCGCCTCGATGTGTGAGGTGATGGCCGCCTTCACGTCGTCGAGCGCGGCCTCGACTGTTTCGCCTTGGGCGTAGCAGCCCGGCAGTGACGGCACCTCAACCCAGTAGCCGCCCTCCTCGTCGTCATGGATGATGACAACGTACTCCATTACCGTCCTCCCTCGAGAAGTCGCACGAACTCGTCCTCAGTCAACTCGGCCTTGCGGATCATCGCCCGCAGCAGTCCGTTCTTTACCGGGCCGCGATGCATCGAGAACGTCACGATCTGGCCGTTCGGCATTTTGACGTTCACGTGCCCCCCTTACCTCGTCTTACCACGCCGCCCGCGCGCTCCATGGCGGCGACGGCATCGGCGGGCCGGATGTTCCGCAATGCGGGCATTTCAGTCCATCCCGGCGACAGCCGCTGAAGCGCATACGGGTCCGGGAACAGCGGGTGCGGGACACCACGCCAGTTCTTGTGTCGCTGTACACGCGAGAATAGGTGTGGAGCGGAGGATGGGACTCGAACCCACGACAACCTGCTTGGAAGGCAGGAGCTCTACCAGCTGAGCTACCTCCGCGCCTGATCTGAGCATAGCCAAGCTGCCAGCGGGCGGTCAAGCCGCGCGAATGGCTGTGGGCGAGCGCTCGCGCGTTAGGCCGGTGTCAGCTCCCACAGCTCGTCGCTGTGCGCGCCGCCCGCCTGACCGCCGAACAGCAGATCGAGGGACTCGGGCGCGATGAAACCGTCCAGCGACATCGACACGCTGAAGAACACCTTCCCGGCCATCAGCCCTCAGCTCCCTTCCGAACGATCTCGGTGACGTAGGCAGCCAGCTTGCTCAGGGTCTGCTGGCCGCCCTCGAGCGCGTGGTACTTCTCGACCGCCTCGTCTCGCAGCTCCTTGCTGGGAAACACCGTGCGCATCTCGATCCGGGTCGCCGCCCCGTCGGGCGCGAACGTGAGGATCGACTCGAAGGCGTTCGGGTCGCCGCGGGACTCACCGTGCAGCAGCGCGATCCCCTCCGTCGGGACGATCTCGGTCCAGGAGATCCACTCCTGGTAGTCCGTCCCGTCCGGCCCGTGCATCACGAAGTCCCACTCCCCGCCGACGCGGAACTCGAAGGACCGCGTGGTGGTGGTGAACCCCTCCGGCCCCCACCACCGCGACAGGTGCCGCACCTCGGTGAACGCCTCGAACACCAGCTCCCGTGGGGCGTCGATGACCCGGGAGATCACGATCTCGCGGTCAGCCGTCGCGGACTGCGCCGACGCTCCTCGTCCCATCTCGCTCATCAGCTACTCCTCCTGCCTTGCCTGCTTCAGGTCCTGCACGTACGCGTCCAGCCGGTCGAAGCTCTCGTTCCAGAACCGCTCGAACCCGCCGGTCCACTCGTGGACGGGCCGCAGCCCGCTGGCATCAAGGCCGTACAGGCGTTGCTTGCCTGCCTTGCGGTCCCGCACCAGTCCGACCTCCCGGAGCACCCGCAGGTGTTTGGACGCCCCCGGCTGGGTCATCCCCAGCTCCTGGGCCAACTCGGTCACCGGCCGCTCACCCGCCCGCAGCAGCGCCAGAATCTCCCGGCGCTGCGGCTCGGCGATCGCGTTGAAGACGTCCGACGTCGTCGCTGCTCGTGCCATGGCGCCAGTATATGCCGATAACGGCATGCGTCAAGCCGGAGGAATCCGTCGGCAGGCTCGGCCAGAGCCTTCTTTACATATAGTGGCACCCTCGGTGTCACACCGAGCCCTGAGAGCGCCTATCACGGCATTCGGGTCGGGCGGTCGCCACGCCGAGTAGCGAAAGATCCGGCATTAGGTGCGGTCTCTCGATTCGCTGCCGCTGCTCAGACCGCTCGAACTTTGGCGAGCCGCTTGACCGCGTACTCGTCGTCCCAGCAGACATCGGCTTCCCATGCGGCCGACGCTTGCGCAGCGATGTCGTGCGCGTCGTCGGCGAGACCGGCGGCATTGTGGGGCAGCACCAGGTCGAGGTCGGGGACATCGACGTGTGCCTCGTCCCAGTCGATCAGCGCGACCCATGCTCGCGCCTTACGCCGGTGTCAGCTCCCACAGCTCGTCGCTGTGCGAGCCGCCCGCCTGACCGCCGAACATCAGCATCGAGCCGCGTGCCGCGAGCCAGGTGGCGTCATGCCCGTGGCGCGGCGCGGGCGGCGCGCCCTGCGGCGTCACCTCGTGCCAGCTCTCGCCCGCGAAGTCGAAGAGCCAGACATCGTTGCTGTCGCCCTCCGCCGTCGCGCCTCCGGCGATGATGAAGTACGGTGCGTCGCCGGGCTGGGCGAGCGCGTAGAGATTGCGCGGCGCGGGCCCCGCCGGCAGCTCCGTCCACCCGCCCGACGCCCGGTCGAGCGCCCATAGATCGCCGTGGAACGGCGCTTCGTTCGATTGCCCGCCGAAGATGAGCAGCCGTTCGCGTCCGGCGTCGTACGTGCCCCGCACGAGACAACGGCGAATCGGACGCTCGCCGCTCGCTGGCGACAGCTCTCGCCACGCGGCGACGCCCCCGGCCATGCTCCATGTGTCGTCGAAGCGGCCGTCGTTCGTGAACCCGTGGCTGATGAGCAGCGTTCTCGCGGCGGCATCGAACGCGCTCGCCGCGCCGTAGCGTGGCCGCGGGCCCGCGCCATCGGCAGCCAGCAACGACCATTCGCCGCTCTCGATGCCGTAGCCCCAGGCGTCGCCGAAGAAGGTCGCGCCGGCCTGACCGCCGAACATCACCATCTGCCCGCTCGCCGGATCGAGGGCGGCGTTGTGGCCGAAACGAGGCGCTGGGCCGCCGCTCGCCGCGAGCTCTGTCCACGTGCCGGCGCGCACATCGTACACCCACAGGTCGGCGAGCGGCCCGGCGTCGCCGCGGCCACCGAAGAGGTAGACGAACTCGCCACGGCCATCGCCGGTGAGCGAGTGGTCGCGCCGGGGAGCGGGCCGCAGCCCAGGCGTTTCGAGCATCCGCCACGTCGCCATTGTCGGCAGACCGCCGGATGCGGTTGCCGGGGGCGGCGTCGCTGTCGAACTGGCGGCGGCGGGCGTCGTCGATGATGTTGCCGCGGGCGACGGCGTGTCGTTGTCGTCGTCGCCGCAGCCGACGAAGCTGTAGGCCGCGCCGCCCGCCAGGAGTATGAGGCCGGAACGCAGCGCCGCGCGCCGCCCCAGCCGCTTCTGCAATCCGATGCTCGCGTGGTTGTCACCCATCAATTCCGGCTCCCTCATCTTGTGCGCCCTCCGGCGGCAGAACCACACGATAGCCCCGGCGCGGCAGCGTCTCGACCAGGGGCGGCAGGCCCGCTTTCGCCAGCCGCTGTCGCATCTGATAGACGTGCGCCCGCACGAGCTCGGCCGAGGCCGCGTCGCTGGCGTAGCCCCACACCTCGCGGACGAGCGCCTCCACTGGCACGATCGCGCCGTCCGCTGCCAACAGTACGCTCAGCAGCTGCGTTTCGATCGGTGTGAGCTGCGCCTCGTGCGCGTGCCAGCGCAGCAGGCCGGTCGCCGTATCGAGCCGCAGGCCGGGCGATGGGGTCGCGAGGAGCGTGCGCACGGCATCGAGCCATGCTGCGGGGCGGCTGGGCTGCGCGAGGAAGCGATGCGGCGGCGAGGCTATCGCCGCGACCTCGGGCGGGCCGCTGACGAGCGCGGGGGCCGGCGACGCGGCGAGCAGCCGCGCGATATCTTCGTGTGTCGCGCCGATGAGCGGTAGGTCGAGCAGCAACGCGGCGGGACGCAGCGTCAGGAGCGAGCGCTCGAAGTCGTGGATGGTGTGCGCCCGGGCGATGTCGTAGCCCGCGCGGCGGAGGGCGTCGTCGCGAGCGCCTGCCAGCACCTGTTCCGAGGCCGCATGCAGCAGGAGCGGCATCGCGTCACCTCAGGGCTCGTACGACTCCAGCTCGAACACGACCGTACCGCTATCGTAGCGGACGAGGGGGTGCGGCGCCTCACGGGCGATCCACGCCGTCTCGCGCGAGTTGTTGACGGCGGCGCGCAGCTTCCACGCTTCGTACTCGCCCGCGGGCACGGTCACGGCTTCGCCGCCGGAGACGCGGATGGTCACGCCGTAGTCATCGGGCTTCTGGGTGACAGTGCTCAGTACCGCGCGATACGCGCCCTCGTAGTCCTCGTCCAGCGGCAGCGTCCGCCAGAGGAACAGGCTCTCGCGGGTGTCGTACGAGAACGGCGGGACATCGTTGCTGGCGCTCTGCCGCTCCTCGCCATCGAAGGCATGGACGATGACCCTGCCCTCTTCTTCCGTATAGCTCGAATCGATCTCGAAGTGGCCGTCATCGCCATCGATGACGCGATGTGTCGATACCGGCTTCATGTCGCTGGCCCGGACGCGGACGGTCATGCTGTCGTCGGCCTCTTCGGTGTTGATGGTCTGGCTCAGCAGATAGTCGTCGCCGTCGCGCTCAACCGTGAACACGGCGGCGCCGATGCTCTCGCCATCGTCGTTGAGGATGCGATACTCGGCGCGCTCGCCGTCGCTCCAGGGGGCGGGGCCGGCGACGTCGCTCTCAGCGATCTCGCCCTCGCAGCCAACGAACGCCACGGCGACGATCGCGATCGCGGCCAACGGCCAGCCGAGCCGCACGGCGCTAAGCCGCCGCATCGAGCGCCGAACCCGTGGCCGCGAGGGCCCGGTCGATATCCGCGGCGACGATGCCGTTGTGGGTGACGAAGCGCACGCGGCCCGCGCCGAACTCCATGCAGAGGACGCCCGCGTCGCGAAGGCGTCGCACGACCGTCGCGCCATCAATGCCGCTCACTTCGACGATGACGATGTTCGTCGCGACGGGCAGCGGCCGCAGGCCACGGATGCTGGCGAGGCCGGCCGCGAGCCGCTGCGCGGTCTCGTGGTCGCTGGGCAGCCGCTCGGCCACCTCGTCGAGCGCGACGATGCCTGCCGCCGCGAAGACGCCCGCCTGGCGCATCGCGCCGCCCAGCATCCGCCGCGTCTGGCGCGCCCGCGCGATGAACGCGGCGCTGCCGCACAGCAGCGATCCCACCGGCGCGCCCAGCCCCTTCGACAGGCAGAAGCTGACGCTGGTGGCGGGTGCGGCGAGCGCCGCGACGGTCGTGTGCTGGGCGAGCGCGGCGTTGAAGATGCGGGCCCCATCGAGATGCAGCGGCGCACCCGCGGCGGCGGCGGCGTGTGCCGCCGATTGCGTCGCGGCGAGCGAGAGGGCCGCGCCCCCGCAGTAGTTGTGCGTGTTCTCCAGACAGACGGCCCCGGTGCCCGCCGCGTCGCGCGCCCGGCGCGAGCGCCGCCGCCAGTTCACGTTCGTCGAGCGTGCCATCGGCGAGGTTCGGCACGGTGCGATACGTGAGACCGCCGAGCGTCGCCGCGCCGCCCAGCTCGGAGCGCACGATGTGCGACGTGTCGCCGCAGACAATGGCCTGGCCGCGCTCGCAATGGGTGAGGAGGGCGGCGAGGTTGGCCATCGTGCCGCTCGGCGTCAGCAGCGCCGACTCTTTGCCGAGGCGCGCGGCGGCCATCTCCTCGAGGCGGCGGACGGTGGGGTCTTCGCCGTAGCAGTCGTCGCCGACCTCGGCGGAGGCCATCGCGCGGCGCATGGCGGTCGTGGGCTGCGTCACGGTGTCGCTGCGGAGGTCGATCGGTCGCATGCTCGCTCGCCTGCTCGCATCAGCGAGCCTCGGAATTTCGGATCAAGGGGGCGGATGTGGCTTCAGCCGCTACGCCGGCTGCTCCCAGAGGGATTGGTAGCCTTCGCCGCGGATGGCGCGCACCATCTCGTCGCGCTCCTCCTGGGCGAGCATTTCGTACACAGCGCGTGCTTCCTCCATGATCTTCGGATCGCCGAGCTCGGTCAGCCGCCGCGAGAGGTGTTGCCAGACACCGCTCGTTTCCAGCGACTGGACGTGCCGCGGCCACCAGAATGACATGATCTTGTCGGGCAACTCGAACCGCGGACGGAGCTGCTTGAGGCTGCGGACGCGGTCTTCGAGCGACTGGGCGCGCGGCACGAGCTTGATCATCGGGCCATCGAGCGCGTTCTGGCGCAGGTCGACAAGCAGCCGCTTTTCGACGAGCGCGAACCGCACGATCATCACTTCCGCCGTGTCGATGACGCGGCGAATCTCCCGTAAGTCGACTCCATATTCATCCATTGTGTGGGCTCCGCACCTCAGTCTACGCGCGGAGCCGCCGCAGGGTCAAACGGATCTCGCCGGCGACGATGCGTGCGTTGGGCGGACTCTCAGCCGTCCGCGCCCCCCTCGACGATCGCCTTCAGCCGCGCCAGGTCGCGCCCGACGTTGCGGCGCACCATGCGGGCGGTTATCGGCGACAGGAGCCGCATCGGGCCGCCCGGCCCGCCCTCGTTGCGGATGGCGACGCGCGTGCCCGCGCCTTCGGTCGCGAAGCTGTACGTGACGTCCATCGGGAAGGGCCCCTCGACGGAGCGCATCGCCACCAGCTCGGCCGGGCGGTACTCGGCGACCTCGAGCACGTACGTGATGGTGCGCCGCATGAACTTCGCGATCCGTGTCACACGGGTACCCGCGCCGAACGGCCCACTCGTGAGCACTCGCGCTTCGGTGATGCCGGCGATCCAGCGAGGGTCGTTGGCCGAGTCTTCGACGAAGCGGGCTACGGTCTGGCGCGGGCAGTCGATGGTGATCTCGCAGGTGACGTCGATCGGCATGACGGCCCTCATTTCAGATGATGCTGAAGTGTAGCGTGCCCTTCCCTGTATTTCAAGTCCTGCTAAAATGGCGGGCATGGACGCCGTACAGGTTCTCGCCGCCCCCAGCCGTCGCGAGATACTCCGCCTCGTGTGGACCGACGAGGTCGCGGCAGGCGATATCGCCGCGCGCTTCGATGTCACATTCGGCGCGGTGTCGCAGCATCTTGCCGTCCTTCGCCGGGCGGGGTTCGTGACGACGCGGCGCGAGGGCAGCCGCATCTACTATCGCGCCGATCGCGACCGGCTCGCGCCGCTGCGGCCGCTGCTCGAAGCGCTCTGGTCGGACGCGCTCGACCGGCTCGCCGATGTCATCGCCGACGACGCCGTGCAAGCGGAGCCCGAGTGATGGCGGCCATTGTCATCGAACGCCGAGTCGCCGCGCCGCCGGCCGAGGTCTACCGCTACTTCACGGAGCCTCAGCTCTGGGAGCGCTGGCAGGGCACCGGCGCGACCCTCGACGCTCGCCCGGGAGGGGCGCTGCACGTCCGTATGGGCGGTTCGGCGGAGGCCGGCGCTCGCGGCGAGTTCGTCGAGCTCGTGCCCGGACGGCGGGTCGTGTTCACGTGGGGATGGGTCGATGCGCCCTTCGGCGACGTGCCGCCGGGCTCGACCCGGGTGCAGGTCGAGCTCATCGCCGACGGCGAAGGCACGATCGTCCGGCTGACGCACGAGGCGCTGCCGCAGGGGCAGGAGCCGATGCACGAGGAGGGCTGGTCGCGCTACCTCGACCGGCTGGCGACGCGGCTCGCGGGCGGCGACCCGGGCCCCGATCCGTCGCTCGCGCCGCTCTGACCGCGCGGGCCCGTTAGGTCGCCTCGATGCAGTCGAACGGCACGACCCACTCGACCTCGCCGTTCATGGTGAGGCTGAGCTCGTACGGGCCCGCCGTCTCGAACGTGGTTGGTGCGCTGACGGCGAGCATCACGAGCTGCGACGACCCCTCGATCACGCCCTGGGGCCGGCCCGCCTGCACCCGGCCCTCGGCTCGCAGAATCTCCTTGCCGTCGGGCGAGTGGATCTGGATCTCCATCGGGTGGGGCATGTCGGTCTCGTCCCACCCGATCCGGAACCCCGCGGCGATGGAGAACGACGCTCGCGCCGGGTACGACGGCGCCCGCCAGATCGTCCATCCGCCGCCCAGCATGTACAGCTTGCCGCCCGCGACCTGGGCCGCATCGGCCAGCACCAAGAACTCGACTTCCACTCAGCTCAGCTCCCCTCGTGCGCGTCGGCGCGTGTGTGTTGCTATGGTCGCTCGTAGACGGCCTGGACTACCACCGCGCGCCCTTCATCGATGTTCCGGCAGATGTTGGCGAGCCGGGCCGCGCTGTCGCGAATGATGAGGTGAACGCCGAGCGGCGGCGGTCCGCCTGCCGCCAGCATGCCTCCGAGCATCGCGCGCGCCTCCCGGTGACATCGGCCCACATCACTTCGCGAAGACCGGCTTTGCGCAGCATCGCCTTCGTCTCGTCCGGCGTCGCGAGGAAGCTGATGGTCTGATCGGCCGCCCACATCACGGGGAAGTGCAGCGGCCGGCCGTCGCCCGCCAGTATGTCGTGGAAGGCGAGTCTGCCGCCGGGACGCAGGACGCGCGCGGCTTCCGTGTACACCTGCTGCTTTGCCTGAATGTTCATCATGGCGTGCTGAGTCCAGACGAGGTCGAAGCTGCTGTCTTCGTACGGCAGCGCCGACGCGTCGCCGACACGCGAGGTTACACGCCCGGACATCCCCGTTCGTTCCGTGAGCATGCGCCCGGCTTCGACGAACTGCTCCGAGAGATCGATCACCTCGACGGTCACGCCGAATTCCTTGGCGAGCATGCGGGCCGGGCCGCCGAAGCCACCGCCGATATCGAGCACTCGCCACCCGGGCTCGATCTTCGCGAGTGCCGCAAGTTCGAGTGTGGCGACGCTCCCTCCGGTGTGGAGCTGGTCGAGCGGTGCGAGATCGTCTGGGTTGAGGTTCTCGATGTCTTTGCCCGCCGCTCGCAGGGCATCGAGGATCGTCGTCGCGAGATCACCGTTGTGGTAATGCTCCTGGATCGCTGCCGCGGTACCGTCTGTCATGCCGTCGTTCCTTTCGCCCGCTCCGTCACCTGGCGCCGCTCGCGTTCGCGATAGCTTCGCGGATGCGTGCCGTCGCTGCCCCGATGCCTTCGGGCGCGTCGTAGATGGCGCTGCCCGCCACGAGAATGCGCGCCCCGGCGGCGACGCAGAGCCCCGCCGTGGTCGCGCTGACGCCGCCGTCGACCTCGATCTCGGCGGCGTGCGAGCCCGCGTCGAGCATCTCGCGCAGCCGCCGCATCTTGTCGACCGTGGCCCGGATGAACTGCTGTCCACCCCAGCCCGGATTGACGCTCATCACCAGCACGATGTCGATGTCGCTCAGCAGCTCCTCGACCGCCGCCACCGGTGTGCCCGGATTCAGCCCGATGCCGGCCGTGAGCCCGGCGGCGCGTATCTGCGCGAGCACGTGGTGCGGGTGCGGCGTCGCCTCGACGTGCACCGTCATGTGGTTCGCGCCGGCCTCGCGAAAGGCGTCGATGTGGCGCTCCGGGTGCTCGGTCATCATGTGGATGTCGAGCGGCAGCGACGTCGCGCGGCGCACGGCTGCCGCGACGAGCGGGCCCATCGTTATCGGCGGCACGAAGCGGCCGTCCATCACGTCGATGTGGATGAGGTCGACGCCCGCCGCTTCCGCCTCGCGCACCTGCTCGCCGAGCCGCGCGAAGTCGGCCGAGAGTATCGATGGCGCGAGGCGGACGTTGTTGGCGGCCATCATCGCCCCTCGCGTTCGCTGGCGGCGAGCCGTGCTCGCGCCTCCGCCAGCGCCGGGCGGACGCGGGCGGGGGCGGTGCCGCCGGGCAGATCGCGCGCCGCCACCGACGCCGCGAGGTCGATCGCCATCGTCGCTTCGTCGAACAGCGGCGAGAAGCGGCGGTACTCGTCGAGCGTCAGGTCGCCGAGCGTGCGCCCGGATTCCTCCGCGAGGCGCACAACCTCGCCGACGATCCGATGTGCCTCGCGGAAGGGCGCGCCCTTGCGGACAAGCGCGTCGGCGAGGTCGGTGGCCAGCGCGAAGCCGCCTTCGGCCGCGGCGCGCATCCGCGCTTCGTCGAAACGCAGCGTCGACACCATGCCGGCGAGCACGCCGAGCGTCGCGCCCAGCGTGTCGACGCTCTCGAACAGCGCGGGCTTGTCGTCCTGGAGGTCGCGGTTGTAGGCGAGCGGCAGCCCCTTCAGCAGCGTCAGGGCGCTGACGAGATTGCCGATGAGCCGCGCCGACTTGCCGCGCGCCAGCTCCGCGACGTCGGGATTGCGCTTCTGCGGCATAATGCTCGAGCCGGTGGCGTAGCCGTCGTCGGGGCTGGCGAAGGCGAACTCGCCGCTGCACCAGAGGATAAGCTCCTCGGCGAGCCGCGACAGGTGGACGCCGCAGAGCGCGGCGGCGGCGTGGTACTCCACGACGAAATCGCGGTCGGCGACGGCATCGATGCTGTTGCGCGTGATCCGCGCGAAGCCGAGCTCCGCCGCCACGCCCTCGCGATCGAGCGCGTAGGCCGCCCCCGCGAGCGCTCCGCTGCCGAGCGGCAGCTCGTCGGCGCGGTCGCGGCAATCGCCGAAGCGAGCGGCGTCGCGCTCGAGCATCTCGACGTACGCCAGCAGATGATGCGCCAGCAGCACCGGCTGCGCGCGCTGGAGGTGCGTGTAGCCGGGCATGACGACGCCGATCTGGCGCTCCGCGACGTCGAGCAGCGCCGTCCGCAGGGCGCGCAGCCCCGCCAGCGTCGCCGCGACGGCGTCTTTCAGGTACAGACGCAGGTCCGTCGCCACCTGGTCGTTGCGCGAGCGGGCGGTGTGCAGGCGGCCGGCAGTGTCCGCGCCGATGATCTCGGCGAGGCGCGCTTCGACGTGCGTGTGCACATCTTCGAGCTCGTCGCGAAAGGCGATGCGGCCGGCGGCGAAGTCTTCGGCGACCGACGCGAGGCCCTCGACGAGCCGGCCGGCCTCGCCCTGCGGGATGATGCCGCAGCGGCCGAGCATGCGCGCGTGCGCCTGCGACGCTCGGATATCGTACGGCCACAGGCGCGCATCGACGGCGATGGAGGCGGTGTACGCCTCGACCTCGCGACTCGTCGCGCCCGCGAACCGGCCGCCCCATGTCTTGCCCGCTGCGTCGCTCATGGCCGGATCGTAGCACGCGCGCGGCGAAGGGGCGAGAAGCACCGGGAACGGCCCTCTTCGCGGCCGCACGTCGCGCTGACGAGGATGGCTTCAGGGTGACGGCCGGTCGTCAGTTCGGGGCGGACGGCGCGCCGTCGCTGTCACGCGACGAACAGCGCTGATGGCTCTCGCGCTCACACATCCCCCTAGGACGCGGTGGCCCCCGTGACGCTCGGCGAGGCCTCCGGCAGGTAGCGGCGGCGCCCCATCGCGTAGATGACGAGCCCCGAAGCGACGATGGCCGCCGCCACGGTGTACGTCGTCTCGTAGTTCGTGAGCTCCAGTATCACGCCGAGCGCCAGCGCCCCGATGCTGAGGCCGAGGTCGCTTGTGAGGGTGAACGTGCCCATCGCCCGGCCGCGCTCCTCCGGACTCGAGAGGTCGACCGCGAGCGCCATCAGCGCTGGCTGCGCGGCACCCGCGCCCAGCCCGTAGACGAACGCGGCCGGCCAGAACAGCGCCTCGTGGTGCGCGAAGCCTGTCATCACGAGCGAGAGTGCGAGCAACGCCAGGCCCGGCACGATCATCGCGCCCCGGCCGTAGGTGTCGGAGATGCGGCCCGTGACGAGCCGCATGGCGATGATCGTGATGGCGTAGATGAAGAAGAAGAAGCTCGCGCCGCCCGCCATCCCGCGGTCGCGGCCGAGGAGCGCCACGAAGGTGACGATGGTCGCGAAGGCGAACGACATCACGAAGCTCAGCACCGAGGGGAACAGCGCCGAGCGGGTGAACAGCTCGTTGGGCGACCACCGCAGCCGCAGCCGCTCGCGCGGCCCCGGGTGATGGTCGCTGAGCCGCAGCGTCGAGACGAACGCGAGCAGCCCGAAGCCCACTGCGATCAGGTACACGAGCGAGAAGTTCTCGGGCTTGGCGTTGGCGCCGGAGAGCCAGCCGGCCTGGTCGTTGATCGTCGACTCCAGGTCGGCGAGCGTCCCCGCGTCCATGACGCTGACGGCGACGAGCGGGCCGACCGCGAACGCGAAGTTGTTGGCGAGGCCGAAGTAGCCGATGGCCTCGCCCCGGCGCTCCACCGGCGCGATGTCGGCGATGTAGGAGCTGCCCGCTGTCGCGAAGATGCCGAGCCCGGCGCCGTTGAGCATCCGCACGAGCACGAGCTCCATCTGCGAGTCGGCGAGCAGGTACGCCATCGTCGCGAGCAGGTAGATGCCCGCGCCCACGACCAGCATCCGCCGGCTGCCGATGGTGTCGATGATCTGCCCGACGAACGGCCGCACGACGAGCGCCGTCAGGCTCGACGCCGCGATCAGGATGCCGATCTCCGACTCGCTGCCGCCGATCCGCTTCACGAAGGTGGGCAGCGTCGGGAAGTAGAACAGGAACGCCGTGAAGAAGAAGAGTGTCGCCGCGCACAGCCACACGAAGTCGCGCGTGAAGATGGGCGTCTCGCGCTGCCTGCGTCATTACCGGGTCGCGGCGCTGCCATCGCGCCCCCGCGCGGCGAGCGCGTGCGGAAGCGCGAGCACGGCCATCGCGGTGGAGCTCGCGGCGAAGCGGCCGTCCATCGCCATTGCCACGGCCTCGCCGATGTCGAAGAGCTCGACGCCCATCACCTCGACGGGGTCGGCCGAAGGCGTGGCAGGTTCGACATCGAGAGCCAGAAACAGGTGCACCCAGCCGCTCGAATACGAGGGCAAGTTCACATAACGAAACAAGGGCTCGACGACGTCCGCCCGGTACCCGGTCTCCTCGAGCAGTTCGCGTCGCGCCGTTTCGGCGAAGCTCTCGCCCTCGTTCGTGACGCCGCCCGGAAGCACGTACGCCGGCTCGTCGATGCCCACGACCCGCTGCCGGGTGAGCACGAGCTTGCCCGCGCGCGTGACGGCGGCCACGGCGGCGCCATCGCCGAACTCGAACGCGATCCACTGGCGGCGGCGGCCGTCGGGGAACTCGAGCAGATGCCGCCGCACGGGCGGCCAGCCATCGTGCAGGGTCTCGGTCGCGAGGACGCGGTAGGGCGGTTCGGCTGCGTCGGGCATGGCCGCATTATCGCGGAATCGGGCCAGCGGTGTCGAACGGTGGGTGTGGGCGCGGCGGCGGTGTTAGCGGGTGCCGCGGAGTCGCGGGTCGAGGACATCGCGGAGCGCATCGCCGAAGAGGTTGAAGCCGAACACGGCGAGGCTGATCGCGACGCCCGGGGCGATGGCCATCCACGGCTGCAGCACCATGAAGCGCTGGGTCGCGCCGTTCAGCATCAGCCCCCACGACGCGTCGGGCGGCTGTGTGCCGAGCCCCAGGAACGTCAGCGAAGCTTCGGCGAGGATCGCCCCGCCGAGCTGGATGCTGACGATGACGATGATTGGCGCGGTGACGTTCGGCAGGATGTGCTGCCAGATGATCCGTGTCTGCGAGCAGCCGATGGTGCGCGCCGCTTCCACGTACAGGTTCTGCTTCTGCGCCATCACGGCGCCGCGCACGATCCGGCTGGCGCCGGGCATGATGACGATGCCGATCGCGAGCATCACGTTCTCGATGCCGGTGCCCAGCACCGAGATGAGCGCGAGCGCGAGGATGATCGCGGGGAACGCCTGGAACGCGTCCATCACACGCTGGACGAGCAGGTCGAGCCAGCCACCGAAGTAGCCCGAGACGAGCCCGATGATCGTGCCGCCGAGCGTGCCGATGCCGACAGCCACGAAGCCGACCAGCAGCGACGTCCGCGAGCCGTAGATGATGCGGCTCAGCGTGTCGCGGCCGAGCTGGTCGGTTCCCAGCCAGTGGTCGAGCGACGGGCCCTGGAGCCGGGCGGCCGGCGTCTGCGAGAGCGGGTCGTAGGGCGAGACGAGCTCGGCCGCGATTGCCGCGAAGATGAGGATGACGACGAGGAAGCCGCCGACCGCGCCGAGCGGCTTCTGGCGGCAGAAGCGCACGAGGCCGCGCGCCCATCGCTCGGCGATGCCCGGTCGGGGTATCGGGGTGAAGCCCGCGGTTGCCTCGGTCGTCCGGCTCGCCATGCGCGTGTCCTACGAGTACCGGATGCGCGGATCGAGCCACGCATACGACAGGTCGATGAGCAGGTTGATGGTCACGAAGAGCACCGCGATGAAGAGCACGGCCCCCTGGATGACGGGGTAATCGCGCTGGAAGATGGCCTCCAGCATCAGCCGGCCCAGGCCGGGCAGCGAGAATATCTGCTCGATGATGACCGCGCCGCCGAGCAGGGCGCTGAACTGCAGCCCGACCAGCGTCACGACGGGGATGAGGGCGTTCTTCAGGCCGTGGCGCATGATGACCGACCGCTCGCGCAGCCCCTTCGACCACGCCGTCCGGATGTAGTCCTGACGCAGCACTTCGAGCATCGCCGAGCGCATGATGCGCATGGTGCTGGCCGCGAGCGCGAGCCCCAGAATCGCCGAGGGCAGCCAGAACTGCTCGATGTTGCCCATCGGGTCGTCGACGAAGGCGCGATACGAGAGGGGCGGTGTCCACCCCCACCATCGTGGCGGCAGGACGAACACCATGGTCGCGAGCCAGAACCCGGGGACGCTGAGCCCGAGAATCGAGACGATCCGGATGCCGTAGTCCGCGGCGCCATCCTGGCGGGCCGCCGAGATGATGCCGCCGGGAACGGCGACGATCATCGAGAAGAAGATGGCGAGCGCCGCGAGCTCGAGCGTCACCGGCATCCGGTCGATGAGGTCGGAGCGCACGTTGCGTCCCGTCCAGATCGACTCGCCGAGATCGCCCTGGGCCGCATTCCACACCCACTCGCCGTATCCCTGATACCACGAGTCGTTGAGGCCGAGCGTGCCGCGGATGCGATCGATCTCGGCCTCATCGGCGCGGCCAGTATCGCCGAGCTGCACCGTGACGGGGTCGCCCGGGATGAAGCGCACGAGCCCGTACACGATCAGCGTCACCCCCATGAGGGTGGGGATCGTGAGCAGGACGCGCTTGGCGATATATCGGCCCATTCAGCTCCCTGCTGTCACGCTTGGTCGACCCATGTCCACTGGAACGACGGGCGAGCCGGTGTCCGACGAAATCGAGTAGTCCTTGACGTGGCCCTGGTACGAAGCGAACGAGTTCGGGCTCGGTAGCGGCGCTTCGGGCGCGACCTCGGCCAGCTTGCGCATGAGGTCGTGCGAGATGCCGATCTGCTCGTCGATATCGAACGTCTTGCTGATGAGCCCGGCCATGCGCGTCACTTCCGGGTCGTCGAGCTTCGAGAAGTTCCGCGACTGTCCCGGCACGAACCCTGCCCTGTAGAACTCGTCGGGGGTGAGGCCGATGGTCTTCGGCCCGAGGTAGAGGTTGAAGTTCTCGGTCTTCCACGTCTCGAGGTGGGCCGCGTACTCCTTCGCCTCCACGGCGACGTTGATGCCGACCTGCCGGAGCTGCTCGACGTACAGCTCGACGATGTCCTCAAGAACGAGGATGCCGGTTGTCGAGTAGAAGGGCGAGAAGTAGAGCGTCGTGTCGAAGCCGCCGCCGTAGCCCGCTTCTTCGAGAAGCTTCTTGGCGCCTTCGACATCGAAGGTGTACAGCTCCTTCAGCTCCTCCTGGGTCAGACTCCACTCGGAGTACAGGGGCGGCATGCCTTCGCCCGCGAACACGCCCTCGCCGAACATCGCGATGTCGATCATCGCCTGCTGGTCGAACAGCTTCGCCAGCGCCTGGCGGACGCGGACGTCGCTCTGCGGCTCACGCTTGGTCATCATGATCATGGCGGAGTGCAGGCCCGGCAGCGTTCGCAGAATGCCGCCGCCCTCGCCCTTCAGCTTCGCTTCGATCCGCTTGAGCTCCTGCGCCGGCACGAGCCCGACATCCAGGTCGCCGCCCTCGAAGCCGGCGAGGCGCGCCTGCGCGTTGTCGATGAACAGATAGCCGGACCTCATCGAGGTACGGGTAGGGCTTGTCGTGGAACTCGGGGTTGCGCTTGAAGATGGCCTCGACGCCCGGCTCGAACTTGTCGAGCGTGAACGGGCCGGTGCCGATGACGTTGGCCTTCAGGTCGCCGAACTGCTCGACGGCCTCGCGCGGGATGATCCACGCCGAGTAGTAGTGTGCCAGATACGTGAGCATCGGCGAGTACGGCTCTTTGGTGGTGACCTTGACCGTGAACGGGTCGACGAGTTCGATCTTGTCGAGCTTGCGTGTAGAGCGAGGCGTTCGGCGAGGCGATGGTCGGGTCGAGGAGGCGCTGGAACGTGTACACCACGTCTTCGCCGGTGAGCTGCCGCCCGTTGACCGGCGCGATGTTGTGCCACTTCACGTCTTCGCGGATCTTGATGATGTAGGTCGTCTCGTCGGGCTGCTCCGGCATCGATGTCGCGAGATCCGTGGATGAGCCGCAGGCTGCCCGGGTCTTCGCCGGGCCCGGAGAGCGGGCGAAAGAGCCGGTTGTACGTCTCGCGATGGATGGCGACCGCCGCGAACGATGCGTTCAGCGTCGGGTCGAGGTGGACGGGGTTGCTCGCGGC
Source organism: uncultured Chloroflexia bacterium (assembly GCA_963702115.1). Lineage (GTDB taxonomy): Bacteria > Chloroflexota > Dehalococcoidia > SHXV01 > SHXV01. Next base: position 1,610,016 of record OY969711.1, on the reverse strand, counting down.
GTAGCGGATGCTGCCGCCGGGCTTCGCCTCGCCTGCGGTCGTGGTGGCCGATGGGCCCGCTGTGCCGGAGGCGGCGGTGTCGGCATCATCATCGTCATCGTCGTCGCCGCAGCCGACGGCGGCGAGCGCCGCCGCCCCCACGCCCGCGGTCGCGCCGCTGGCGAGCAGTCGCCGTCGCGAGATCCGCCGTCGAGCCTTGGTCCAGTACGGGCTTGGGTCACCTTGCATAGATACTCCTTAGCTTGCAGCGAACTCCGCGCCGGCCGCGCGCACGGGCGCGCACCGAACCCCGGTGGCGAACCGTGCCGGGCGCGGGTGCGGGTGTACAACGGTTTGTATCAGAAGCTATTCGATGGTGTCAAGCATGCGCGAGAACTTTTTGGGCGCGGGGCAAGGAGCGGTCGCTTTGCACGACCGCCCGCGCCGAGCGAAAGAATCCGGCAGGGCGACAGCGCGAGATGCTTCGCTCGCGCCAAGGGCGCGGCTCAGCATGACGGGAGCCCCCCGGCACCTGCTCGCCACGGCCGGCCGCCGCTATGCCTGATCGACCCACGTCCACTGGAATGAGGGCGACCCGAAGTCGGACGAGAAGCTGTAGTCCTTCACGCGGCCGTGGTACCCGACGAACGCGTACGGGCTGGGGATTGGCGACTCGGGCGCGATCTCCGCGAGCTTCCGCATGAGCTGGTGCGACAGGTCGATCTGCTCGTCGACGTCGAACGTCGTCCGGATCTGCCCCGCGAGCCTCGTCACCTCGGCGTCGTCGAGCTTCGAGAAGTTGCGCGCCTGGCCCGGCACGTACCCGCCGTAGTAGAACTCGTCGGGCCCGAGCCCGATCGTCTTCGGCCCGAGGTAGAGGTTGAAGTTCTCCGAGGTCCACGTCTGCAGATGGGCGGCGTACTCCTTGCCCTCGACCGCGGCGTTGACGCCGATCTGGCGAAGCTGCTCCACGTAGAGCTCGACGAGATCGCCCACCGGCACGCCCGCGGCCGAGTACGTTGGCGCGAAGTAGATCGTCGTGTCGAAGCCATCGCCGAAGCCCGCTTCCGCCAGGAGCGCCTTCGCGCCCTCCGGATCGAACTTGTGCAGCTCGCGCAGCTCCTCCTGGCTCAGGCACCACTCGGAGTACAACGGCGGCATCCCGACGCCGCCGAACACGCCTTCGCCGAACAGCGTGATGTCGATCATCGCCTGCTGGTCGACGAGCTTCGCGAGCGCCTGCCGCACCCGCAGGTCGCTGAGCGGCTCCCGTTTCAGCATCATGATCACGCCCGAGTACAGCGGCGGCAGCGACCGCAGGATGCCGCCGCCCTCCGCCTTCAGCTTGCCTTCGAGCCGCTTGAGGTCGGGCGCCGGAACCGACCCGAGGTCGAGGTTGCCCGCTTCGAGGGCTGCCAGGCGCGGTTGAGACTCCGCGATGAACTGGTAGCGCGCCTCATCGAGGTAGGGGTAGGGCTTGTCGTGGAACTCCGGGTTGCGCTTGAGGACTGCCTCGACGTTCGGCTCGAACTTGTCGAGCGTGAAGGGGCCGGTGCCGATGACCTTCCCCTTCAGGTCGCCGAACTGCTCGACGGCCTCGCGCGGGATGATCCACGCGGAGTAATAGTGTGCCAGATACGTGAGCATCGGCGAGTACGGCTCTTTGGTGGTGACCTTCACCGTGAACGGGTCGACGAGCTCGACCTTGTCGACCCGGTCGTAGAGCGAGCGGTTCGGGGTGGGAAGGGCCGGGTCGAGGAGGCGCTGGAACGTGTACACCACGTCTTCGCCGGTGAGCTGCCGCCCGTTGACCGGCGCGATGTTGTGCCACTTCACGTCTTCGCGGATCTTGATGATGTAGGTCGTCTCGTCGGGCTGCTCCGGCATCGCCGTGGCGAGATCCGGGATGAGCCGCAGGCTGCCCGGGTCTTCGCCGGGGCCGGAGACAGGGCGAAAGAGGCGGTTATACGTCTCGCGATGGATGGCGACGGCCGCGAACGACGCGTTCAGCGTCGGGTCGAGGTGGACGGGGTTGGTCGCGGCGTAGCGGATGCTGCCGCCCCGCTTCGGTTCGCCCGTCGCGCTCGTGGCGGACGCCGCCGCTGTGCCGCTTGCCCCGCCCGTGTCGTCATCATCGTCGTCGTCGCCGCAGCCGATGGCGGCGAGCGCCGCCGCCCCCACGCCCGCGGTCGCGCCACCGGCGAGCAGCCGCCGCCTCGAGATGCGCCGCCGATTGGCGCGCGCCCAGTATGAGCTCTGGTCGCCTTGCATTCGGTCCCCCTCCGTTTGCAGTCGGACTTCGCGCCGGCAGGACTGCGATCGTGCGCCCGCCCGGCGCCGGCCAGCCCGGGGCGTGACGTGATGTTGCCGGGGGTGTAGCAGAGGCGGCGGTGGGGTGTCAAGCTTTCGCGGCAACTGTTTGGCGCCCCGAAACGACAAGAAATGTGCAGATGGCGCACCAAGACTTGGGGCGAAATGCCCGATCCGGCGCGGACGAGCTTCGGCGGAGACGCCGCGCCGGGGGGCGTCAGCGGTCGATGCGGAGGACGGCCATGAACGCTTCCTGGGGGATATCGACGCGGCCGACGCGCTTCATCCGGCGCTTGCCCGCTGCCTGCTTCTCCAGCAGCTTGCGCTTCCGCGACACGTCGCCGCCGTAGCACTTCGACAGCACGTTCTTCCGCATGGCGCGGATGGTCTCGCGCGCGACGATCCGGCCGCCGACGGCCGCCTGCAGCGGAACGTCGAACATCTGGCGGGGGATGACGTCGCGCAGCCGGTCGATGATGGCGCGACCTAGCAGTGTCGCCTTCTCGGAGTTGGTGATAAGCGAGAGTGCGTCGACGGGCACGCCGTTGACCAGCACTTCGAGCTTCACCACCTTCGCCGGCCGGTAGCCGGCGAAGACGTAGTCGAGCGAGGCGTAGCCCTGTGTCTTCGACTTCAGGTCATCGTAGAAGTCGACGAGGATTTCGGCGAGCGGAATCTCGTACTCGAGCAGGACGCGGCGGGTGCTGGAGCCGTCGGGCGTGGGCGCGCCGCCGCCGCTATGGTCGAGGTACTCCATCTTCTGGAATGCGCCGCGCCGGGTCGTGACGAGCTCCATGATCGGCCCGATGTAGCGGTCGGGGGCGATGACAGTGATCTGCATCCAGGGCTCGCGCACCTCGGTGATCTCGTTTGGCGCCGGAAGGTCATCGGGATTGTCGATCGAGATCTCGACGCCGTTCGTGCGGGTCAGCTGGTACTCGACCGTCGGCGATGTCGTGAGCATGTCGAGGCCGTACTCGCGCTCCAGCCGCTCCTGCACGATCTCCATGTGCAGCAGGCCAAGAAAGCCGCAGCGGAAGCCGAAGCCGAGGGCCGCGCTCGATTCGGGCTGATACACGAGCGAGGCGTCGTTGAGCTGCAGCTTGTTGAGCGCATCGCGCAGCAGCGGGTATTCGTTCGACTCCACCGGGTACAGCCCGGCGAAGACCATCGGCTTGGCGGGCTCGTAGCCCGCGAGGCGTTCTGTGGCCGGCCGCAACTCCGTCGTCAGGGTGTCGCCGACGCGGCACTGGCGCACATCCTTGAGACCTGTGGCGACGTACCCCACTTCGCCCGTGGCCAGCGCCGGCACCCGGACGAGCCGTGGCCGGAACGTGCCCATCTCCAGCGGCTCGAAACGCTCGGTGCTCGACATCGGCCGGAGGAGCGCGGTGCCGGAGAGGGCGCCATCGACGACACGCACGTAGGCGAGCACGCCCTTGTACGAGTCGTACTTCGAGTCGAAGATGAGCGCTCGCAGGGGGGCATCGGGGTCGCCCGTGGGGGCGGGCACGCGCGCCACGATCGCCTCGAGCAGCGCACCTACGCCTGTGCCCTCTTTCGCGGAGACGCGGAGCACTTCCTCGGGCGTGAAGCCGATGACATCGCAGAGCTCCTGCGTGACGCGATCGGGCTCGGCGTTTGGCAGGTCGATCTTGTTGACGACGGGGATGATGGTGAGGTTCTGTTCGAGCGCCAGATAGACGTTGGCCAGCGTCTGCGCCTGAATGCCCTGCGCCGCGTCGACCACGAGCACGGCGCCCTCGCAGGCCGCGATCGAGCGCGACACCTCGTAGGCGAAGTCGACGTGTCCCGGCGTGTCGATGAGGTTGAGCTCGTACTCGACGCCGGCGGGGTCGAGGTACGCCATGCGCACGGCCTGCGCCTTGATGGTGATGCCCTTCTCGCGCTCGAGGTCCATCTGGTCGAGCACCTGCTCGGCCATCTCGCGATGGGTCAGCGTGCCCGTCGTCTCGAGGAGACGGTCGGCCAGCGTCGACTTGCCGTGGTCGATGTGGGCGATGATGCAGAAGTTGCGGATGCGGGCTTGTTCCATGCAGCGGCGATCGTACCACGGCGGCGGGGATAGCGCGCCGCCGTCAGCTCGCTCGTCGTCTGCGGTAAACTCATGGAATGAGGATTCTCGGGACGCTGATGCTGACCTCGTTCGCCCTCGTCGCCGTGTTCGGCCTCGCGGCCTGCGGTGACGACGACGACGAAACCGGCACAGCAACGGGCGTTCCGGTGGCAACCCGTACCGCCATCGCGCCCACGCCCGGAGAGGGAGTGCTGACAGTCCCCGAAGCCCTCGACATCGAGGACGACACGGAGACGACCGTCTCCGGCTTTCTCGTCGTGGCCGCAAGCGGGCAGGCCTTCCTCTGCGAGGAGCTCGCCGAGTCGTTCCTGCCCCAGTGCGGCGACGACGCGCTCGGCGTGCTGAACCTCGTGCTCTCGAATGTCGAAGACGTGCGTTCGGCCGATGATGCGCCCGGTCTCTTCTGGACCGAGGCGCCCGTCGTCCTGATCGGCCGTGTACAGCCCGTGTACCAGGCCGACGCTCAAGGCGGGGTGCGCCAGAACGGCGCGGTGCTCGTCGTCGACCCGGGCTCGCCGGAGGGCGCGATCCCAACAACGGGCGTCGCCGAGATCGACAATGTCGTCCGTCGGGTGCTCCTCCGAGGCGGCGCTAGCCTTGAAGACGTGGTGACGTACGCGGTGGTCGAGTGCACGCAGCAGCGGTTCGCGGGCGAGCCGCCCCACTGCGCCGACACCGGGGTTCCCGCAGGCACGACATTCGAGACGCTGCCGGTCTCGTCGTGCGAGGGATCCTATGTGATAAAGCCTCAGATACGCGGGTTCCTCGACGGAATGTTCGGCAGCCGCGGCCCGCTGCTCGACTTCCACGGCGCGTTCGTCCCAGCGCGACATCCGTTCGGCGAAGGGCGCCCGACGCCGGACTATGCCGTGATGTTTCTGCCGCGCGGCGCGGCGCAGCAGCAGGGCTACCGCGCGCTCTATCTCGACGATGGACGCGTCGTCTTCGCGCTCAGCTCCTGTGGCGAACAGACTCCGCGCGATGATGAAGTCGCTCGCTGGCTCGTGCGGCCGCCGAACTGAAGCGGCGCAGCGCGCGACAAAACGTAGCCGGGGCTGGAAAGCCCCGGCCTGAGGATCCGGCTTGGATGGCCGGCTACTTCTTGAGCAGGTGCTTCATCGGGTCGCGGTCGAAGTCGTCCTTGCAGCGGGCGGAGCAGAAGAAGTACACGCACTCGCCGAACTGCGACTGGCCGGTGGCTGCACGTCCATGCCGCACACCGGGTCGTGAGGGATTTCCGTCGCCATCGCTCCCTCCTACACCCGGTGGCAGGCGACGTAGTGCCCGTTGCCGACGTCGCGCCACTCGGGGATGCGCTCGCGGCACTCCTCGATCGCGATGGGGCAGCGTGTGTTGAAGACGCAGCCCGGCGGCGGCGCGATGGGGCTGGGCACATCGCCCTCCAGGATGATGCGCTCGCGCTTGCGCTCCATCTGCGGGTCGGGGATGGGCACGGCCGAGAGCAGCGCCTTGGTGTACGGGTGCAGCGGGTTGTCGTACAGCTCGTCGCGGTCGGCCAGCTCGACGATCTTGCCCAGGTACATCACGGCGACGCGGTCGCAGATGTGGCGCACCACCGACAGGTCGTGGGCGATGAACAGGTAGGTCAGGCCGAACTCCTCCTGCAGGTCCTCCAGCAGGTTGATGATCTGCGCCTGGATCGACACGTCGAGCGCCGAGATCGGCTCGTCGCAGACGATGAAGGCCGGCTTGACCGCGAGCGCGCGGGCGATGCCGATGCGCTGGCGCTGGCCGCCGGAGAACTCGTGCGGGTAGCGGTTGACGAAGTACGGGTTCAGCCCGACGATGCGCAGCAGCTCCTGCACCCGCTCCTTGCGCTGCTTGCGGCCCTTGCCGAGGCTGTGGATCGCGAGCGGCTCGCCGATGATGCTGCCGACCGTCATGCGCGGGTTCAGCGAGGCGTACGGGTCCTGGAAGATCATCTGCATCTGGCGGCGCATGCGTGCGCAGCTCGTCGCCCTTGAGCTTGGTGAGGTCGTCGCCGTCGAAGATCACGTCGCCCGCGGTCGGCCGGTAGAGCTGCAGGATGGCGCGGCCGGTCGTGGACTTGCCGCAGCCGCGACTCGCCGACCAGGCCCAGCGTCTCGCCGCGCTTGACGTCGAAGGTGATGCCGTCGACGGCCTTGACGGCGCCGACCTTGCGCTGGAAGACGAGCCCCGCGTGATCGGGAAGTACATCTTGAGGTCGTCGATCTTGACCAGCGTGTCATCGCCGTTGGCCGAGGCGCCCGCCGGCATCGTCGCGTTCTGCGTTGTCATGACCCGCTACCTCCACCGGCCGCCACCCCTGCCGCCATGGCGGCGCCATCCTCCTTGGAGGGCATGACCCAGCACGCTGCGCCGTGATTGGCGCCGACCGGCATCAGGGGCGGGTCTTCCTCGGCAGCACTTGTCGATCGCGCAGCGACAGCGTGGCGCGGAAACGGCAGCCGCTCGGCGGGTTGAGCGAGGTCGGGCGGCAGGCCTTCGATCGGGATCGAGCTTGTCCTTCTTCGTCCTGGTCGAGGCGGGGCACGGAGCGCAGCAGACCGAGGGTGTAGGGATGCCGCGGGTTGGCGTAGAGCTCGTTCGCGTCGCGCCGACTCGACGATGTTGCCGGCGTACATGACGATCACGCGGTCGGCGTAGCGGCGACGACGCCCAGGTCGTGGGTGATCATGATGATGGCCGTGCCGAGCTCGCGCTGAGAGCCGCGCGAGCAGCTCGAGGATCTGCGCCTGGATGGTCACATCGAGCGCCGTCGTCGGCTCGTCGGCGATCAGGAGCTTCGGGTTGCAGGAGAGCGCCATCGCGATCATCACGCGCTGGCGCATGCCGCCGGAGAACTGGTGCGGGTAGTCGTCGAGCCGGCGGTCGGCGCCGGGGATGCCGACCATCTCGAGCAGCTCGACGGCGCGCTTGCGGGCCTCGGCGTCGTTCATGCTTGAGGTGCAGCTCGAGCGCCTCGGTGATCTGCCGGCCGATGGTCAGCACCGGGTTGAGCGAGGTCATCGGATCCTGGAAGATCATGGCGATCTTGTTGCCGCGGATCTGGCGGATCTCCGTCCTCGTCCGCCTTCAGCAGGTCCTGGCCGTCGAACATGACCTCGCCGCCGACGATCTTGCCGGGCGGATCGGGGATGAGGCGCAGGAGCGACAGGGCGCTGACGCTCTTGCCGCAGCCGCGACTCGCCGACGATGCCGAGCGTCTCGCCCTCCTCGACGTCGTAGGAGACGCCGTCGACGGCCTTGACGATGCCGTCCTCTGTGTAGAACTGGGTCCGCAGATCTTTGATCTGCAGCAGTGGCCATCGACTCCCTGCGCTCGTCGGTGTGCCCGCGTTCTCGCTACGGGGTGGTGGGGAAGAGGAGACTCGAACTCCTACGCCTTGCGGCACATGATCCTAAATCATGCTCGTCTGCCAATTCCGACACTTCCCCCGCAGCAGCGCCCCCCTCTGTGTGAATGATGCTGTGGTGAGCCGCGCAGGACTCGAACCTGCAACCCGCTGATTAAGAGTCAGCTGCTCTACCATTGAGCTAGCGGCCCCCGGCCCCGGTCGCGATCTGGACCAAAAGTCGCGGGAGTATAGCACGCCGATCCAGGCGTCGCAACACGCCCGTCCGTTTCTCGCCGGAGTGCGTACTGAGGCCATACTCTATACTCTGACAACGATCTGTCAATACCAGGCGGCCGCGGCGCTGGCGCGCCCTGTTTCGCTTGACAGCGCCAGAAGGCGAACCGTACGATCAATCTTGGTCGTGCTAGGCGGGGAGCTAGCGGTGCCCTGTACCCGCAATCCGCTGTAGCGGGGTTGAATTCCCTCCCGAGACCCGGCACCGGGGAACTGGCTCGGTTAAGCGGCGTTGAAGACCTGGTCCTGCGCGGCGGAACACTGCGAACCCCGTCAGATCCGGAAGGAAGCAGCGGTAAGCAGACCGGTCCGGGCGCCGCAGATTCCCCGGGTCCGAGCTGGCTGGCCGAGACAAGCCTACGGACCGTGCCGACGGAGGGTGCACGACCTTACTTCCGATCGATGCGAGGGGGCCTTCGGGCCCCCTCATTGTCGCGTGTGCCCCTACGGGCGGCCGTCATCATGCCTCGCCGGACATCACCCAGCAGCAGCGCCCACCGCCAGCCGCCCCGGCGCGATCGCGCCCGGCCGCCACGTGAGCTTCGCGATGTCCGCGTCGACCCGCGCAAGAGCCTCGGTCAGCACTTCCTGATCGATGACGATGTGCTGCAGGCTATCGTCGCGCTGGCCGATATCCCCCCGGGCACGACCGTCATCGAGGTGGGCGCCGGCCTCGGTGCGCTCACCGCTCCGCTCGCCGCGACGGGCGCGCGCGTGCTCGCGGTCGAGATCGACGAGACGCTCTGCTCCCACCTGCGGACACGCTTTCCCGATGAGGATGTGCAGGTCGCGTGCATCGACGTCCTCTCTCTGCAGCCCGAGGACCTCCTCGCTCTCGCCGGACTGAAGCCCCCGTACTACGTCGTAGCGAATCTGCCGTACTACATCACGGCGTTCGTCCTGCAGCACTTCCTCGAAGCCGACGCACCCCCCGAACGGATGGTCGTGATGGTGCAGCGCGAGGTGGCGCAGCGGCTGGTGGCCGGTCCGCCGAAGCTCTCGATGCTCGGCGTTGCGGTCCAGGTATATGCCGAGCCCCGCTTCGGGTTTCGTGTCCCGCCGGGCGCCTTCTACCCGCCGCCGCGCGTCGATTCCGCCGTTGTCCGGCTCGATTACCGCCGCCATCCGGCGTTGCCGGAGGATCGGGCGTCGTTCTTCGCCGTCGTGCGCGCCGGCTTCAAGCAGCCCCGCAAGCAGCTGCACAACGCGCTGCCGTTGGGGCTGTGGTTCCCGCCCGGTGGCGTCTTCGCGCTCCTGGAGGATGCTGGTATCGACGGCGCACGCCGCGCGCAGACGCTCAGCATCGAGGAGTGGGCCATCCTCACGGCCGCGTACGAGCACGCGCGCGAGCGCTGGAGGCTCGCCGGCGATGGCTAGCGCCGCAATCCGCGCGCTCGCCCCGGCGAAGCTCAACTGGACGCTCGAGGTGCTGCGCCGCCGCGACGACGGCTACCACGAGATCGCCACGGTGCTGCAGACGCTCGCCCTCGCCGATACGGTCACGGTCGCGCCCGCGCGCGGCCTCTCGCTCGCGGTCGATGGCGCCTACGCTGGGCGGACGGGCCCTCCGCAGGGCAATCTGGCGTGGAGCGCGGCGCTCCATCTGCGCGCGACCTACGGCGTCACGGAGGGAGCGGCTATCGTCATCGAGAAGCACGTGCCGGTCGCCGCCGGGCTCGGCGGCGGCAGCAGCGACGCCGTCGCGACGCTGCGCGCCCTCGCGCGTCTGTGGCGGCTCGACATCGACCACGAGGGGCTGCGGGCGCTGGCCGCCGGGATCGGCTCCGACCCGCCGTTCTTCGTCTATGGCGGCACAGCGCTCGCCGAAGGCCGCGGCGAACGCATCTCGCCCTTGCCCGATGCCCCCCCCGCCGAGCTGCTGCTGCTGCCGGCGCCCCCTGCGGATGACGAGCGCAAGACGGCGCGACTCTTCGGCCTGCTGGAGCCCGCAGCTTTCACGGATGGCTCCCGCACCCAGCGTCTGGCGGAGGCGCTGCGGGCGGGCACGGTGACCGCCGCGGCCGGCGTCGATGCGGCATACGTGAACACCTTTGAGTGCGTCGCTGATGCCGCCTTCGCCGGTCAGGCCGGACGCGGTGCGGCGCTGGCGGCGGCCACCGGTGGCGCGCCCCGGCTTGCGGGGGCCGGCCCGACGCTGTACGTCCTGGTCGCCGGCAGCGCCGCCGGCCCCGCGCCGCCCGGCGCCATCCGCACCCGCACCCTGACGCGCGACGAAGCATGCGCGCTGGCCGACGCCGATGGATAACGATGCGGCACGTGCCGTCATGGCGGGCTTTCTGCTGGGCTACGCCGCCAGCATCGTGTTCACGGGCGTGGCCGCTGTCTGGATCGTGCGGCTGCGGGCGGAGAGCGAGTTTCTGGCGCGGGCCATTGCGCCGACGCTGACGGCCTTGCACATCGCCGTGCCCGTGTCGTTGTTCGCGTTCCTCGGCTGGACGATGCTCGGCATGGTGGCGGGAGTGCTGCTCGCCGTGCTGGAGGAAGCGGCTCCGCGGGGCGGACTGGGCTCGCCGAACCTCATCTACACCGTCATCATCCTGGCCAGCGCCCTCCTTCCGACGATGCCGTTCCTGGTGCTCGTGCGCTCCTACCGCCGGCCGATCGTGCTGGCGGTGGTGGGGTATGCGGCCCTGTTCGGATGGGCGCTGCCGCACCTCGCGCTCTGAGCCGACGGCCTGGAGCGGACTCGTCCCGCGCGGTTGCCAGACGTGCTATGCTGTGCGGCGTTCAGCGCCCGGCGCTCCGCGCTACTCCTGCGGGCCATCGCCGAAGGCGCGCAAATTCCGATGTTTGGGGGTTTCACCATGGGTCGACTAGATGGACGTGTGTGCATCGTCACCGGCGCGGGCCGGGGTATCGGCGCGGCGACGGCCACGATGCTGGCGTCGGAAGGGGCCTCGGTTGTCGTCAATGACCTCGGCGCCAACGTCGACGGCACCGGTGCGGACGAAGGTCCGGCGGCCGACGTCGTCGCCGCGATCAAGAAGGCTGGCGGCAAGGCCATCGCGAACTACGGCAGCGTCGCCGACCACCAGACCGCCGAGAACCTGATTAAGGCGGCCCTGGACGAGTTCGGGCGGCTCGATGTGCTGGTGAATGTCGCCGGCAACCTGCGCGACCGGATGCTCTTCAACATGACAGAGGAAGAGTGGGACTCGGTTATCGCCGTGCACCTCAAGGGTACCTTTAACACGTCGAAGTTCGCATCGATCTACTGGCGGCAGGCGAAGGAAGGCAACTACCGGCTCATCAACTTCACGTCGGGCTCGGGTATCTTCGGGTCGCCGGGTCAGCCCAACTACGCGGCGGCGAAGCTCGGCATCGTCGGCTTCACGTACTCGTGCGCCAACGCGCTCGCCCGCTACGGTGTGACGTCGAACTGCATCTCGCCGGGCGCGGCGACGCGGATGACGGCGACGGTGCCGGAGGATCGCGCCCGCGCCATGCGCGGCGGCGGCATGATGAACCAGGATGACCCGGAGCGCTCGCCCGATAACGTCGCGCGTCCGATCGTGTATCTCGCCAGCACCGAGTCGAGCTGGATCAACGGGCGGATCATCCAGGCGAGCGGCTACAGTGTCGGCCTCTACGACAAGCCGGAGATCATCCGCGAGATCGCCAAGCCCACCGCCTGGACCATCGACGAGCTCTTCACGCAAATCCCGAGCTCGTTCCGCTCCGCCGTCGAGGGCGGCGGCGGCATGTTCGGCGGCGGCGGCCAGGCGCCGCAGGGCCAGGGCGGCGCGTAGCGCCAGCCGCATCGACGCAGCGCCACGTGAGGGCGCCCGCCTTCCGGATTTGTGAAGGCGGGCGCTATGCGTGTTCTATCAACCCTGCTATAGTGGACATCGAGGCTCGCAGCACTTCCCCGAAAGGGCGTGAGACCCAGGTATGACCGAAATTACCGGCACCATCGTGGACATGCATGTCCACACCCTCAACGGCGCATCCGACTCCATGCTCGATCCCGAGCACCTCGCAGAAGAGGCGGCTCGCATCGGCCTGACCGGCGTGAACATCACCGAACACGACCGCCTGTGGGATCGGTACACGCTCGATCGCTATCGCGAAGGCCATCCCGAGCTCTTCATCAACAACGGGATGGAGGTATCGACGGACGTCGGCCACGTCGTCGTCGTCGGCCTGCGGGAGTACGTCGCCGGCATCCGCCGCGCGGAGGAGCTGCGGCGGGTCGTGAGCGACCACGGCGGCTACATGGTCGTCGCGCACCCCTTTCGTCACCACTTCGACCCGGTTCACTTTCGCCGCAACGGACTGAAGCCGTTCGACCTCAACCCGGAGCAGGCTGCGGAGCTGCCCGTGTTCAAGCTCGTCGACGATGTCGAAGTGAGCAACAGCTGCAACACGCCACGCGAGAACTGGTTCGCGCTGCAGGTGGCGAAGATACTCGGCAAGCCCGGGTTCGGCGGCAGCGACGCGCACTCGCGCCAGGGCATCGGCTCGAGCGCCGTGATGTTCGAGAAGCAGCTCACCGACATGTCCGACCTCATCGCGGAGCTGAAGGCGAGCCGCTACCAGCCGGTGCAGGCGCTCAACGTCGGCAATCTCCGCTACTTCCGCGACATCGCCGCCGAGTTCGAAGCGACGATGGTCTAGCCCTCGCCCTCCGCGCTCCCTACGGAGCCCTGCCGCCGCCTGACGTTGTGCCAGCCGCGACATCGCTGCTACAATGGCTCCGCACATCCGTACTAACGCCGGAGGCGGACACATGGCCGGTCACTCCAAATGGGCCCAGATCAAGCGCGCCAAGGGCGTCACCGACCAGCGCCGGGGCCAGCTCTTCGCCAAGCTCGCGAAAGACATCAGCAGCGCTGTCCGGCAGGGCGGCGGCCCCGACCCCGTCGCCAACTTCCGGCTTCGGCTCGCCATCCAGAAGGGCCGCGACGCCAACATGCCGAACGACAACATCGAGCGGGCGATCCAGCGCGGCGCCGGGCAGGGCTCGACGAACGACCTCGACGAAATAACCTACGAGGGCTACGGCCCCGGCGGCATCGCGATTCTCGTGCAGGCGATGACCGACAACCGCAATCGCACCGCCGCCGAGGTGCGCGTCACCTTCTCGAAGCTCGGCGGCAACCTCGGCGAGGTCGGCTGCGTCGCGTGGCAGTTCGCGCAGAAGGGGCTCATCAGCATCGCGCCCACCGCTGGCGACAGCGAGGACATCGGCCTCCGTGCCATCGATCTCGGCGCCGAGGATGTGAAGGTCGACAGCGACGGCTCGATCGAGATCCTCGCCGCCGCCACCGACCTTGAGCAGGTGCGCGACGGCCTCGAAGCCGCGGGAGTCCCCTTCGAGAACGCCGATGTCGTCATGTACCCCTCGACGACCATCCGCCTCGGCGTGCGCGACGCCGAGGCGACGCTGCGGCTGCTCGATCGCCTCGAAGAGCTCGACGATGTGCAGCGCGTCTATTCGAACGCGGACTTCCCGGAGGAGGTCCTGGCGACGGCCGGAGCGTGAGTCCGCCGGAGGTGCGGGTGGCCGCCAGCACTGAGCCTCATCGAGCCATCCCCCTGACGGTGCTCGGCATCGATCCGGGCCTGCGCGCCACCGGCTACGGCATCGTCATCGCCGAAAACGGCGGCTATCGCGCCGCCGGCCACGGCGTCTTCCGGCCGCCGCCCCCGTCGAAGCCGCTTGCCGATCGGCTGCTCGCCATTCGCGACGCCATCGCCGAGATCGTCGAGCGCTGCCACCCGGGGGCTGTCGCCATCGAGGAGCCGTACATGGGCGAGAACGCGCAATCGGCGCTGGCGCTCGGTCGCGCCCAGGCGGCGGCGATGATAGCGGCCGCCGGCTGCGGCCTCCCCGTGTTCACCTATGCGCCCGCCCGCGTGAAGGACGCTGTCGCCGGATACGGTCGCGGCGACAAGGAGCAGATCGCGGCGATGGTGCGCATCCAGCTCGGCATGGCGGAGCGCCCCGAGCCCGCCGACGCCGCCGACGCGCTCGCCGTCGCGCTGTGCCACGCCCTTGCGACGCGCTCGCGGCTGGTGGAGGCGGCGCGATGATCACGCCGATAGCCCGCCTCCATGGCGAGGTCGCCGAGGCGGGGCCGGAGGGGGTCGTCGTCATGGTGGGCGGTGTTGGCTACGGGCTCGAGGTTCCGCTGACGACGCTCGCGCGGCTCAGGGCCGGCGCCAGCGTCGATCTGCACACGCACCTCATCGTCCGCGATGACGGGGCGGCGCTGTACGGATTCACGACGGCGGAGGAGCGGCGGCTGTTCACGATGCTGCTCGGCGTCTCGGGCATCGGCCCGAAGGGCGCGCTCGCCGCGCTCTCGGCCATGAGCCCGCGCGATCTGCTGATCGCGATCGCTTCCGGCGACCTCGATTCGCTGCGGCGGCTGCCCGGCATCGGCGCGAAGACGGCGGCGCGCATGGTCATCGACCTCAAGGGCAACCTCGAGGCGTCGGGCCTGTTCGCCGCCGGGCCCGCTCCCGATGACGACGCCATCCTCGCGCTCGTGGCGCTCGGCTACGCCCCCACGGAGGCGGCGCGCGCCGTCGATGGCCTCGAAGGCAGCACCGAGGATCGCATCCGCGGGGCCCTCAGGCGCTTCGCCGGCGAGGAGTAGCAGCATGCGCGACCGCGCGATCGAGTTCGGGGAGCGCTTCGGCCTCCTGCTCGGCGGCGTCGCGGCCTCCGGTCTCGTGTTCGCGATGCTGGCCGTCGCCCGCGGCGGGGGTGTGCTGACGACCGTGCTCGCGGCGATTCCGGTCGCGCTGGCGGTGCTCGCGTACGTGTGGCGGCGGCAGCGCGTCGAGGACAGGCGTGAGCGCCGCTTCGTCGAGCTCAACGTCGAGCTTCGGAAGAAGGAGGCGCTGCTCGAGCGGCTCGCTGTCACCGACGAGCTCACCGGGCCTGCACAACCGCCGGTTCTTCTTCGAGCGGCTCGATGCCGAGATCGACCGCGCCCAGCGCTACGGGAGGCCGCCTTCGCTCGTGCTCGTCGACCTCGACCACTTCAAGCGCATCAACGACACGTTCGGGCACACCACGGGCGACGCTATCCTGCGCGAGACGGCGCGGGTGCTGCGCGAGAACGTGCGCGAGACGGACGACATCGCGCGCTACGGCGGCGAGGAGTTCGTGCTGCTGCTCATGGAGACGGGCCTCGCCGACGCGAGCGCTGTCGCCGAAAAGCTGCGGGCCGCTGTCGCCACGCACGATTTCGCGGCGGGCGGCGCTGCCCTGCGCGTGACCATCAGCCTCGGCGTCGCCGAGCTGGGCCCCGGCGATGACGCGACGGCCGCTTGTCGCGCGCGCCGACATGGCGCTGTACGACGCGAAGCATGGCGGACGCGATCGCGTGGCGCTGGCGTCGCCCGGCGCGCCGCGGCCCGGCCGATGACGCGGCCGCGACCGCCGGGCCGGTTGGCGCGATATACTTGAGAGGTGGCGACGTTCGCCGCGACCCTCCGCCATGCACGAGTGGATGACCGATGACGACTGTTGACCAGCGCTTCGAGCTCGTTTCTGATTTCGAGCCGCGGGGCGACCAGCCCGACGCAATCCGGCGGCTCGCCGAGGGCGTGCGCGCCGGCGCCGTGCATCAGACGCTGCTCGGCGTCACGGGCAGCGGCAAGACCTTCACGATGGCGAACATCATCGCCGAGGTGCAGCGCCCGACGCTCGTGCTCGCGCCCAACCGGACGCTCGCGGCGCAGCTCTGCTCCGAGTTCAAGGAGTTCTTTCCGGAGAACGCGGTCGAGTTCTTCGTGTCGTACTACGACTACTACCAGCCCGAGGCGTACATCCCCCGTACCGACACCTACATCGCCAAAGACGCCGACATCAACCAGGAGATCGACAAGCTCCGCCACGCGGCGACCCGCTCGCTGTTCGAGCGGCGCGATGTCATCATCGTGGCCTCGGTGTCGTGCATCTACGGTCTCGGCGAGCCGGAGGAGTACCACTCGTTCGTGCTGAAGTTCGAGCGCGGCGAGACGATGGCGCGCAATCACGCCGTGCGCAAGCTCATCGACATGCAGTACGAGCGCAACGACCAGAATCCGGTGCGGGGGCGCTTCCGCATCCGCGGCGACTCGCTGACGCTGCATCCGTCGTACGAGGAGCTGGCGATCCGGATCGACTGGTTCGGCGACGAGATCGAGCGCATCCTCGAGCTCGACCCGCTCACCGGCGAGGTGATGGCGGAACGCGATCGGGTCGACATCTTCCCGGCGAAGCACTTCGTGACGTCGGAGCAGAAGCTCGAGGCGGCGCTCATCGACATCCAGGCGGAGCTCGACGAGCGCGTGGCCGAGCTCCGCGGGCAGGGCAAGATCCTCGAGGCGGCCCGGATCGAGGAGCGGACGAAGTACGATATCGAGAGTCTGCGCGAGGCGGGCTACTGCTCCGGTATCGAGAACTACTCGCGGCACATGCAGCGGCGCGAGCCGCACAGCACGCCGTGGACGCTGCTCGATTACTTTCCCGACGACTACCTGCTGTTCGTCGACGAGTCGCATGTCGCGCTGCCGCAGGTGCGGGGGATGTACTTCGGCGACGTCGCGCGCAAGCAGACGCTCATCGACTTCGGCTTCCGCCTGCCGTCGGCGCTCGACAACCGTCCGCTGAACTTCGAGGAGTTTCTGGAGCGCACGAATCAGATCGTGTACGTCTCGGCGACGCCGGGCCCGTGGGAATACGAGATGAGCGAGCACGTCGTCGAGCAGATCATCCGGCCGACGGGCCTGATCGACCCGACGATCGAGATCAAGCCGACGAAGGGGCAGATCGACGACCTCATCGACGAGATCCGGCTGCGCTCCGATCGCAACGAGCGCGTGCTCGTCACCACCCTCACGAAGAAGATGGCGGAGGACCTCGCCGATTACCTTCGCGAGATGGGCGTCCGCACGCACTACCTCCACTCCGAAGTCGACACGATGGAGCGCGTCGCGACGCTGCGCGACCTGCGCCTCGGCGTCTACGACGTCGTCGTCGGCATCAACCTGCTGCGCGAGGGGCTGGACCTGCCGGAGGTGAGTCTGGTCGCGATCCTCGACGCCGACAAGGAGGGCTACCTCCGGTCGCAGGGGTCGCTGATCCAGGTGATGGGCCGCGCGTCGCGGCACGTCGACGGCCACGTCATCATGTACGCCGACCGCGTCACCGATTCGATGCGGCGGGCGCTCGACGAGACGCAGCGCCGCCGCGTGATCCAGACCCGCTACAACGAAGAGCACGGCATCGAGCCCGAGGGCGTCCGCAAGGCGATCCGCGACATGACGGACCACGTGCGCCAGGTGGCGGAGCAGACGATCGAGTACGGGCTCGAGCATGTGCCCGAAAGATGAGCTGCTGCGGCTGACGCTCGACCTCGAGCGGCAGATGAAGGCGGCGGCGAAGAACCTCGAGTTCGAGCGGGCGGCGCTGCTGCGCGACCAGGTCGTCGAGCTGCGCAAGCAGCTGGCGCTGGAGGACGACGCGACACGAGCCTTCGCCGCCCTCGAGAACCGCCCGCGTCCGCGCCCGGCGGTGGCGCGCCGCGAGCCGGTGACGCCGCCGGGCGAAGGCGTCGCGCCCCGTCCGTACCGCCGCGCGACCCGGCCCCGCAAGTAGTGCCCGCGGGCTAGAGGTCGAGGCGTGGGCCGCTCCACGCGGCGTCACGTCGGTCTCGCGCTGCGCTTGCGCGAACGGCCGATGTCTGCGGCGGCATGTCGACTGCGCCTGCCCGCGAACATCTCGTCGACCGTGACGATCTGGACGCGCGGGTAAGTCCTTGCCGCCCAGGTCGCTGTGCCAGCTTCCCGCCGTCGTCGCCTCGGTGAGCATGTCGCGCGTCGGCGGCTGCAGTGGTGAGCGAGCACGCCGATCGGCTCCTTCTCGCGCTCCAGCACGCCCTTGCAGGTCGCGCACGTGGGCGACGCCCGTGCCGCCGCCCTTGACCGAGACGATGACCTGCTGTCCGCGCGGGTCGGTCGTTGGCCGATCCGAGGAACGGGATGACGCCGTCGATGCCCTTGTCGGCACCCTTCTTGCGGTTCGCCGCCCTGCGGCGCGCCGCCCAGCTTGTCGACGGCCCACCACTGGAACTGGTACGCATCCTGCTGGAACAGCGCCCGCGCGCTCGCCACGTCGACGGGCTCGCCGACGACGTTGACCGCGAGCGCCGGGGAAGGCGTCCTGCATGCGGCGGCGGATGAGGCCGACGGCGAGATGGGTGATGTCGATGCCGATCCACTGCCGGCCGAGCTTGTGCGGCGGCGTGGACCGCGGTGCCGCAGCCGCAGAACGGGTCGAGCACGACGTCGCCCTCGTTCGATCGACGCGGCGATGATGCGCTCCAGCAGCGCCAGCGGCTTCTGCGTCGGGTAGCCGAGCCGTTCGACGAGCTGCGACATGGATCGGCGGGATGTCAGTCCATACGTCCTGTAGCGGCACGCCCGGCATCTCGTCCAGGTAGCCGCTTGTATCGCGGGAATCGCCGCCACGCTTTGGATAGACGAGACGGCCCTGCGCGATCGAACTCCTCCATGTTCTGACGCGAGTAAGCCCAGTGCCGTCCTTTGTACGGGACGGGAGCCCTTCCACTCGTAGCTCGAGTGTCGCCGCCCGGCTTCGCGGCCGTCAGGTTGTCGAGCCGATAGCGCCTTCCGTCTCCGGCATCGACGTAGTTGTAGAAGCGATCGACGTACGACTGGCTCGTAAGGTGCATACTGGTTGTTCCACTGGTAGTCTGGGCCTTGCGAGTAGACCAGTAGCAGGTCGTGATACGTCCGAGACGGTGCGCACCCTGACTCGCGTCGCTGTGCGCCGACGTTCGCTTCCAGACGATCTCGTTCCGGAAGTTGCCGCGGGTCGAAGACCGCGTCCATCAGCACCTTGAGGTAGTGGCCCGGCCGTCGGGTCGCAGTGGAGCGTAGATCGAGCCGGTGGCCTTGAGGACGCGGCGCAGCTCGACCAGGCGCACGGCCATCATCGTCAGGTAGGCCGTCACGTCGTTGTGGCCGAGCGCGTCGACCATCGCCTGCAGCATCTTCGCGACGTTGTCGTGGCCGCGCAGCGCAATCTCCTCGAACGTGCTCTGCGCCACCTTGCCCCAGTGCCACGTGTCCCCGAACGCCTCGATCTGCGCCTCGCTGGCCGTGCCCGATCGCCTCCTTGAACAGCACGTTGTACGAGCGGTTCGAGTTGAACGGCGGGTCGAGGTAGATGAGGTCGACGGATTCGTCGGGGATGTGCCTGCGCAGCACGTCGAGGTTGTCGCCGTAGTAGAGAACGTTCGTTTCCACGGGGCGAATATAGCATAGCCGCGCCGCCGCCCGCGCGCTGCGGTATGATCGCGGCATGACCACCGCGACCTCCGCTGCCGCCCTCCGCCGCTGGGCCTTCGCCCTCCTCGGGCTGACGATCGCCTACAACGTCGCCGAAGGCGCCATCGCGCTCGCGGAGGGCGTCCGCGCCGAGAGCGTCGCGCTCATTGGCTTCGGGGCCGACTCGTACATCGAGGTGGCGGCGGCCTCCGCCCTCGTCTGGCGGCTCACCTATCGCGATGACGAAGCGGGCGAGCGGGCCGAGGCGCGGGCGCTGCGGTTCGTCGGCGGCACGTTCCTCGTGCTCGCCGCCTATGTCGCCGTGTCGGCGGCGGTGGCGCTGACGCGCGGCGAGGGCGCGGACGAGTCGCTCGCCGGCATCGCGCTCGCCGCCGCCTCGGTGACGGCGATGCCGCTGCTCGCCATCGCCAAGCTGCGGGTGGCGCGCGACGCGAACTCCGGGGCGCTCGCGGCCGAGGCGAAGGAGACGATCGCCTGCGCCTGGCTGTCGTGGACGCTGCTCGCCGGGCTCGCGGCCAACGCGGCGCTCGGCTGGTGGTGGCTCGATCCGCTGACGGCGCTGCTGCTCGTGCCGTGGCTCGTTCGCGAGGGCATCGAAGATGTGCGCGCGGAGACGTGCTTCGAGGGCGCGCGCCTCTGCTGGTGCCGTCGCTGCCTCTGGGGCATCGTCGACTGCCGCGGCGACTGCTGCCGCGCCCTCGCCACCGCCTGAGGCCGGAACCGGAGCGCCGTGCCCGTCGTCTCACAACCGGAGGCGTTCCGATCGGCGGGTCGCGGCGTTTCTCCTGTTGACGCACTGAGGAGGTTCGCCATGCGATTCGCGCTGCCACGACTGTTGCTCGCGACCATGTTCGCCGTCGCGACGGCGCTCGCCGCCTTCGCGCACCCGTCCGATCGCGCCCTCGGTGGGGGCAGCATCCTGCCGCCGCCGCCCGTCGATGTCGTCGTCACGCCCAACAGCCCGTGGCAGCGCGGCGCGAACGCGTTCGTCGCGCAGGGGGCGAGCACCGGCTTCGACATCTTCGTCGCGGTGGAGGCCCGTTCCGGCATGACGGTCGATGCGCTCTGGGCGATCTTCGGCGGCCGATGGGTGTTTCTCGTGCCGGCGGTTCCGGCGCTCGATGGCGGCTTCGAGGGCGCCATCCCGGCCATGCCCGGCCCCGGCGATGCGCCTTCGCTGCTCGCCGCGGTGGCGATGCTGAGCCCGAGGGCCGCGCCGTCGCCGCAATGGGTGGTCTCGGTGTACCTCGCCGCAAGCGTCACGCCGGCCGATATGGAGGCCGTGGGCGAGATGATCCGGTTCTACGACCCGGCGGCCGAGATGTTCGTGCTCGAGACGTTCCCGCCCATCCTGCGCGCGCTCGTGGCGACGCAGTTCCCCGCGTTCTGCGAGGCGATCATCGCGCAGCTCACGGCGAAGCCTTACGTAACGACAGCATCGTGCGATCCGGTTCCGCCCGGGCCGCCCCACCCCCTGCCGACGGACGGGGTTGCGACGTCGCCCCCCGGCGGCTAGCCGCCTGCGACTCTACTCGACATAGCGTGACGTTCGCGTATCATCGGCGTGAGTGATGTGAGCTGCGCGCTGGCGGGGGCGCTGCTCGCGGAGGAGCACGCATGATGATTGGGATCGGGCGGGGGTCGAAGCTGGCGGTGGCCATCCTCGCCGTGGGGGGAGTATTGGGCGCGGCATCCGCCGCCGGTGCGGCAGTGATGGTCACCCCGAATGGCGGATGGGCGCCCGGCTCCAACGCCGTCGTCGTCCAGGGGCCGGGCACATCGGCCGAGGCGGCGGAAGCCATTCTTCTCGACAGCGGCCAGCAGGTCGAGTCGCTCTGGGTGATGTTCGACGGGAGCTGGCTTTTCTTCCTGCCCGCGAACCCGGGCGTCCCCGGCGGGCTCGATCGATTCCCCGAGACGCCGGCGGCCGCGATCGCGGTGCTCGCCGCTACCGCGCCGTCGCCCGAAGCCGATACGACGCCGGACGAACCGGCGGACACGACGGGGCCCGCGAACTACGACATCCTCGTCGTGCTCGCCGAGGGCGCGACCAGCGACGACATCGCCGCGATGGAGGCGCTCCTCCACGGCTACGACGAGGCGGCGGCCATCCATGTGCAGGAGGGCAGCGCCCCGATCATCCGGGCGCGGCTGGTGAGCGCGCTCTCGGGACTGTGCCCGCTCCTGGAAGCGGAAGCGGAACTGAAGCCGTTCGTGGCTGACCTCGCCTGCGGCGAGTTCTCCGGGTGACGCGGCGGTTCGTCGGCTGAAGCGGCGCTAGCTCGCGCCACTGGCCGGCGGACGAGGCGGCGGGCGTCCGAACGGATCGCGCGCTGGCCGGGGCGCCGATGGCGGCGGGTCGGGCCGGGGGGCTGGCCGCGAACCGGCTCGGGGCGGACGCGGCGGGGCCGATGGCGGCGAGCCGCCGCTCCCTCGCCCCACGAGCACGCCCGCCAGTATGCCCACGACGAGCATGAGTGCGGCCGCCACACCGCCCCCAACAACGACCATCCACACCGGCACGCCGTCATCGCCGCCACCGTCGCCCGGCGAAGGGGTTGCGCCGGGCAGCGGCGTTCGTGTCGCGGTGGCCGAAGGTGTGGGCGAGGGCGATTCGGTGGGCTCGGGCGTCAGTTCGGGGATGTCCTGCTCATCGACGAGCGGCTCGAACGCTATCGGCACGGGGATGTTGCGGCAGTTCAGGCCGATGCCGGCGTCGGAGGCTTCGTCCGCGGCGTCGTCGCCGACGAAGAACACGGTGCAGTACGTTGCCGCCGTGCCATCGCCGAGCGAGGTCACCTTCCAGAGCGCGTAGTAGATGCCGTCCCCGGGCCCCGGCCCCTTGAGCTCGACGCCGGCGATCCACGGTCTGCTGGCGTCGATCTCGACATTGCCCGTGTCGACCCGGTTGCCGTTGAGGCGGAACACCTGCACGGTCGTCGCGGCCGGGTCATCGAACAGCGGCTCGTCGAAGTGGCCCTCGACGGTCTGCGGCAGCCGGCCGAGCACCTGGCCGGGCGACGGCGCGAACCGCTCCGGCAGCGGCGCCGCTGCGATCAGCGAGGGCAGCGTCAGGGCGAGGAACGCCGCCATCGCGGACGCGAGCGCGAACCGCAGCCTCATCCGCCCGCTTCGCCGCTCGGCGCCGCCGCCGCGCCCGGCTCGGGGAACCGGAGCTCGGGCATACGCGCCGGGAATCGCCCCGCCCGGCGCATCATGAGCGCGACGCCGATGCTCGCGATGGCGATGACGACGCCGCTCATGCGGAACGCCGTCGCCGTGTCCCATGTGTCGGCGACGAGCCCGCCGGTGAGCGCGCCGATGACGAGCCCGACCGAGAATGCGGTGTTGAACAGCCCCATGAGCGAGCCCATGCCAACATCGCGGCCAATCTCGACCGCGGTCGCGTTGGCGGCCGGCGTCGCCAGGCTCTCGGCGAGGCCGAGGAGCACGAAGAGCACCCAGACAAGGACGATGTTGCCCATCGAGGGGATCGCGAACGTGAGGACGGACGCCGCGAACAGGCCGGCCGACATCATCGCGGTGCGATTCCAGCGGTCGGCGAGCCGCCCCCCCGGAGCCTGGAGGGCGCCATTGAGCAGCACGCGCGTCGAGATGATGACGCCGACAACCGCGGCGGCCGCGTCGAGCTCGTCGGTGAGGTAGACGGCGACGAACGACAGCGCGATGCCGCTGTTGAACGCCCACGCCATCTGAAACGCGAACAGCGCCCGGATCGGGCCCTGCGAGAGCATCATCCGCATCGACTCGTCGGGTTCGCCGTCGGCACGGCCCCGATTCGTCGATTCCGGCAGCTTGCGCAGTACGATCATCATCGCGATGCCCGCCAGCACCGCCTGCGATATGAACGCCGCGTCCATGCCGACGGTATCGGAGAGGGTGCCGCCGATGAGCGGCCCGATACCCCAGCCGGCGAAGAAGGCGATGTTGAACACACCCATGAACGCGCCCTCTTCGCCCGGCGGCGAGAGCTCGCCGGCGTAGGCGCTCGCGATCGGGAACAGCAGGGCCGCGCCCACGCCCGACGCGATCCGCATCAGGACGAGGACGTAGAAGTTCGGGGCGAGCGCCATCCCGATGGCGACGACCATGTACACCGCGAGCCCGGCGGCGAGGAAGAGCCGCCGCCCATGCCTATCGGAGAGCCGCCCGAATACGGGCATCAGCGGCGTCTGGGTGATGGCGAACCCGGAGAAGGCGAGCCCGAGCCATAGGCCTGATGCGCCCATATCCTCGGCGAAAATCGGCAGCAGTGGGCTGACCATCCCCATGCCCGCCGTTCCGGCGAACATCACGAGGAACAGCACTGGGAATGCGGGCCCGCCCGTGAAATAGCTGCGGATGCCCGGCGACGGGACGGTGGTCTGGCTCACGGGGGCAGTCCTTTGCGGCTGTGAGGGAAGACTCCCGCAATTCTAGCAGATGCTCGCCTCGCTGTCGCTGGCGATAGCGCCGCCCGGCGGTGCGACAACGCGGCCCGTCAGACGCTTGCGAGAAACGACAGCAGCTCCTCGGCGAGCGCCTGGGGCTGCTCGGCGAGGAGCGCGTGACCGCCGGGCAGCTCCGAGAAGCGGGCCGCCGGTTGCGCGGCCAGCATCCGCCGGGCCATCGCCGCCGTGAGCACGCTGCTCGCCGCGCCGCGCACCAGCAGCGCCGGCGCCGAGATGGCGTTCCAGAAGGGCCACAGATCGGCGCGGCGGAGCGGCTCGCCGGCCGCCAGCCATCGGCGGAACTCGTCGCGAATCGCTGGGTCCTGCCGCCACGTGTACGCGCCGCCGGCGAGCTGCCGCAACGCCAGGTCGAGCGATCGCTGTTCGTGCCGATCGAGCGCCCCGCCGAGACTCGGCGATGGCGGCCTCCGGCGAGGCGAACCGCTCCGGGAGGCTTGCGTAGAAGCGCGCGATCCGGTCGGAGCCGCCGCTGGGCTCCGGGTCGGGGTAGGCGTCGACGACGGCGACGGCGCGGCAGCGCTCGGGACGGCAGGCCGCGAGCTGGATCGCCGTGGCGGCACCCATCGAGTGCCCGCAGAGCGCCGCTTCCTCGATGCCGAGCGCGTCGAGGAACACGGCGAGGTCGGCGAAATGCAGGTCGGCGACGTAGCCTTCGGGCCCGGCCCATCCCGACTCGCCGTGACCGCGCGCGTCCGGCGCGATGCAGCGATAGCGGGTCGCCAGCACCCGCGCCACCGGCTCCCACACGAGGCCGTGGCCGCCGATGCCGTGGAGCAGCACGAGCGCGGGCGCATGCGGCATGCCCCACTCCGTGTAGTGGAGCCGGAGGCCGCTGCCCGGAGCAAAGCCCTCGCGCCGCGCGATGCTGCTGGTCATCTACCAAGGCTGCCACACGGGCGCGGCGCTGTCGACACGATGAAGGCGGGGGATCGCTTCTCCCGTGGCCCAACGCCATCCAGGCGCTCGCCGGGCGTCGTTGACGCCCCCGCAGCCCCCTGCTAGAATCCGGCCACTTCTGTTCGCCCTTGCGGGCAGTGCCGCGACGAAGCCGAAGGACGAGCACACCATGAGCGAAGTAACGCGCAGACCCACGTTCGGATCGTCGTTGACGTATCGCGATCCGGCCAGGGCGCTCGAATGGCTGGAGAAGGCGTTTGGATTCGAGACCACGATGGTCATCACCGACGACGACGGCCTGTAGTTCAGCACTCCGAGATGGCGCTCGGCGACGGCTACATCATGATCGGGGCTGCTTGGGCGGCTTGGACGAAGAGCCCGAAGGACACGGGCGGCGCGAACACGCAGTCGCTGCACGTGCACCTCGACGACGGCATCGATGAGCACTGCGAGCGGGCGCTCGCGGCGGGCGCCGTCATCATGGAGATGCCCGAAGATCAGTTCTGGGGCGCGCGCACGTACCGCGCCATCGATCCGGGCGGTCACGTCTGGACGTTCGAGCAGAGCGTGCGGGCCGTGTCTCGCGAGGAAGCGGAAGCGGCGACGGGCCTCCGCATCAAGGGATGGGCGTGACAACCCGCGCCGTTGACGCCCTCGGAGCCCCCTGCTAGAATCCGGCCACTTCTGTTCGCCCTTGCGGGCAGCGCCGCGACGAAGCTCGTCTGAGGGGGTGAGCGATGGCCGCGACCCAGCCGGGCCCACTGACACCGTATCGCGTGCTCGACCTCACCGACTCCTGCGGTCAGCTCGGGGCGAAGCTGCTCGCCGACCTCGGCGCCGACTGCGTCCGGGTCGAGCCGCCGGGCGGCAGCGTGGCGCGGCGCGAGGGGCCGTTCTACCACGACGAAGTGCGGCCCGACCGGTCGCTCTCGTGGTTCTTCTTCAACGCCAACAAGCGCGGCGTCACGCTCAACATCGAGTCGCGCCGATGGCCGCGCGCTGCTGCAGCGTCTTGTCGCGAGCGCCGACGTGATGTTCGAGTCGTACCCGCCCGGCTACCTCGATGGGCTCGGGCTCGGCTACGACGCGCTCGCCGCGATCAATCCCCGGCTCGTGATGGTGTCGATCACGCCGTTCGGCAGCACCGGCCCTTACGCCGGATTCAGAAGCTCCGACATGGTCGCGTGGGCGATGGGCGCGAAGATGTACCTCGATGGCGATACCGATCGCGCGCCCGTCCGCGTCTCCGTGCCGCAGGCGTATCAGCACGCGGGCGCGCAGGCCGCCGTCGGCGCGATGATGGCGCTCTACGAGCGCGGCGAGAGCGGGCTGGGCCAGCACGTCGACGTGTCGGTGCAGGAATCGGTCGTGTGGACGCTGATGATCGCGGCGCAGACGTGGGACATCTCGCACGTCAACGTCTTCCGGGGCGGCGCCGAGCGCGAGAATCCGCGCAATGACGGCACCTCGCTGCGCTACCGGATGATCTGGCCCTGCAAGGACGGCTTCATCACCTACATGCTCATGGGCGGCGGCCAGGCCGGCAGCCAGCTCTCGATGCGCAATCTCGCCGCCTTCATGGAGCGCGAGGGCTTCGACGAGCTCCGCGATGTCGACTGGGCGCAGCTCGACCTCACGACGTCGCCGCAGGCCGACTACGACGCTATCGCCGAAGCGCAGGCCCGCTTCTTCATGACAAAGACGAAGGCGGAGCTCTACGAAGAGGCGATCGCCTCGGCGATCCAGCTCGCGCCGCTCAACAACGCGAAGGACATTCGCGAGAGCGAGCAGCTCGCCGCGCGGGGCTATTGGCAGCCGCTGGAGCACCCGGAGCTCGGCGAGACGCTCGTCTACGCGGGCGCGCCCGTGCAGCTCAGCGAAACACCGTGGTCGCTGCGCTTCCGCGCGCCGCTCGTTGGCGAGCACAACGCCGAGGTCTACGGCGAGCTCGGTCTGGACGCGGGCGAACTGCGGGCGCTGGCCGAAGCGGGCGCGATCTGAGGGGAGATGTCAGCCATGCCACAGCCCGGCTATCGTGCGGTGTTCGAGGGACTGAAGGTGGCCGACTTCTCGTGGGTCGGCGTCGGGCCGATTACGGCGAAGCACCTCGCCGACTTCGGCGCGACGGTCGTGCGTGTCGAATCGGAGACGCGGCCCGATGCGTTGCGCTTCGGCGGCCCGTTTCGCGATGGCATTCCGGGGCTCGACCGCAGCGCCTTCGGGGCGGCCTTCAACAGCAACAAGCTCGGCATGACGGTGAACCTCGCATCGCCGAAAGGCTGCGAGGCTGCCAAGCGGCTCATCCAGTGGGCCGATGTCGTCACCGACAGCATGACGCCCGGCAGCATGGAGCGGCTCGGCCTCGGATGGCAGGTTGTGCACAAGCTCAACCCGGGCGCCATCATGTACAGCACCTGCCAGCAGGGGCAGACAGGCCCGCACGCCGCCTACGGCGGCTATGGCACGCAGGCGGCTTCGGTGGCCGGGTTCTACGAAGTGACGGGCTGGACCGATCGCGAGCCCGCGGGCGTGTACGGCGCGTACACCGACTTCATCTCGCCGTGGCTGCTGCTCGTCGCGCTCGTGGCGGCGCTCGATGAACGCCGCCGGTCGGGCCGCGGCCAGCATCTCGACCAGTCGCAGTTCGAGTCCGGCGTCAGCTTCCTCGGAACAGCGCTGCTCGACTACACGACGAACGGCCGCATCGCCGAGCGCATGGGCAACGACGACCCCTCGGCGTGCCCGCACGGAGCGTATCCCTGCGCGGGCACGGAGCGCTGGCTCGCCATCGCGGTTCGCGACGACGCCGAATGGCGGGCGCTCTGCTCCACCATCGGCCGCGACGACTGGCTGACGGACGGCGTGCTCGCGACGCTGCTCGGCCGCCGCGAGCGTCGCGACGAGCTGGACGCGGGCATCGCCGCGTGGACGCGCTCGCGCGACGCCTTCGAGGCGATGCGCGAGCTGCAGTCGGCGGGCGTGCCCGCCGGCGTCGTCCAGACGTGCGAGGATCTGTTCAGCGACCCGCAGCTCACCCATCGCGAGCACTTCTGGTTCCTCGAGCACGAGGTCATCGGCAGGCACGCCTACGATGCGCCCGCTCCCAAGCTCTCGCGGACGCCGTCGCGCGGTCTGCGGGCGGGGCCCGTCCTGGGACAGCACAACATGGAGGTCTACGGCGGCATTCTCGGCTACAGCGAGGACGAGATCGCCGAGCTCGTCGCCGAGGGCGTCATCCGCTAGCCAGCGGTACCGCGACGAAGAAGGCCGCGCCGTGGCCCGGCGTGCTCTCGGCCCAGATTCGGCCGCCATGGAGCTCGGCGAGCGACCGCGCGATGGTCAGCCCGAGGCCGCTGCCGCCCTCCACCGAAGGCGAACGATCGCCGCGATAGAACGGCTCGAATATCGCGTCGAGCTCGGCGGGCGAGACGCCGGCGCCCGAATCGCGCACCTCGAGCATCGCCTCGGCCCCCTCCGTCCACGCCCGCACGGTGATGCTGCCGCCTTCGCCGGCGTAGGCGTTGGCATTCGCGAGCAGATTCGTCACGATCTGCTCGAAGCGGCGGCGGTCGATCTCGGCGACAGGGCCGCCGCCCCGGATGTCGACGGCCAGCGTCTGCCGCCGGGCGATGACCATCGGCGTCACCAGCGACACGGCGGCCTGCACGACTGCGCCCCAGCGCCGCCGGCTCGATGCTCAGCGAGAGCTGCGTCTGGCGCAGCCGCTCGAACTCGATGAGATCGCTCGTGAGCGCGGAAAGCCGGTCGATGCCGCGCCCGATGGCGTCGAGGAGCTGGCGATGCTGCGGCCGCACGCTGTCGCCGATGTCCTCGACGAGCAGCTCGAAGCTGCCGCGAACGGAGGTCAGCGGCGTCTTCAGTTCGTGCGCGGCGTGCGCGAGGAAGTCGGAGCGGACGCGGTCGAGCTCTTCGAGGCGGGCGATACGGGCGCGATCGTCGCCGGTGCCGGCGAAGCCGTCACCGGCCCGTCGCTCCGGGCGCTGGCCTCCGGCTTCGCGACGGCCGGGCGATGGCCGAACGGCCACAGCCTCACGAGGACGATCCGCCGGGCGAAGGCGGGGCGGCGGCATCGCGCGCCGGGACGAACATGTAGCCGACGCCGCGCTCGTTCACGATCCACTCATCGCTATGAGGGTCGTCGCCGAGCTTCTGGCGCAGCCGCTGGACGTGCACCTTGAGGTAGTCGCTCTCGTCGGCGTATTCCTTGCCCCAGATCTTCGCGAGGAGGGTGTGGAACGAGAGGACGCGGCTCGCGTTGCGCGTGAGGTGATAGAGCAGGTCGTACTCGGTGCGTGTCAGCCGCACCGGTTCGCCGCGCGCCGTCACCTCGCGCTTGGCGTAATCGATCCGCAACCCGGGCGAATCGAAGACGCCGGTGGCGCTGCCCTCATCCCGCGCCTCGGTGCGGCGGAGGACGGCGCGGACGCGGGCGAGCAGTTCGATGTGGCTGAACGGCTTCGTGATGTAGTCGTCGGCGCCCGCCTCCAGCCCCTTTACCTTGTCGACCTCCGAGTCGCGAGCGGTGAGCATGATGATCGGCGTCTCCGAATGGGAGCGCAGGTCGCGGCACACCTCGAAGCCATCGATGTCGGGCAGGCCAATGTCGAGAATCACCAGGTCGACGTGGCCGGCGCGCGCCGCCTCGATCCCCGCGAGACCTGTCGCCGCAACGACGACCTCCGCTTCCGGCCACCGAAGGCCAAAGCAGAGCCGGACCACCTCCTGGATATCGGGCTCATCGTCGATGACGAGCACGCGCATGTCCGTCTCCCCGACTCTGCGTCGCTGGCCCCGCTCTTCGTCGCTTGACCCTCATTCCGAGCCGTTCCTATCATACGTGTATTCGATGTCGACGGGAGCCGCCTCTTGGATTTACGCACGCCCGGACCAACCCCCTGCCCGCCGGAGGTGCTCGCCGCCTCCGCCAGGCAGATGATCAACCACCGTGGCCCCGAAGCCGCGGACATGATCCGCCGGATCGAGGCCGGCCTGAAGGCCGTCTACGGCACACGCAACGACGTGCTCATCATGACAGCGTCGGGGACGGGCGCGCTCGAAGCGGCGGTGGTGAACACGCTGTCGCCCGGCGACAAAGTGCTGTCCGTGAGCATCGGCGTCTTCGGCGATCGCTTCGCGTCGATCGCGGAGACGTACGGCGCCAGCGTCACGCGGCTCAAGGTCGAGCTCGGACGACGCCGCCAGCCCGCCCGAGGTGGCGGCCGCGTTCGCCGCTGACGCCGCGTATAAGGCGCTGCTGATCACCCACAACGAAACGTCGACGGGCGTCACGAACCCCGTGGCGGCGATCGCGCGGGCGGTGCGCGGCGGCGGCGACGATCGTCTGCTGCTTGTCGACGCGATCAGCAGCCTCAGCGCCGTCTCGCTGCCGGTCGACGAGCTCGACCTCGACGTCGTGCTCAGCGGCTCGCAGAAGGGGTGGATGGCGCCCCCCGGCCTGGCGATGGCGTCGGTGAGCGACCGCGCCTGGCGTGCCTGGGAGCAGGCGCGGATGCCGCGCTTCTACTTCGATTTCGGGCGGCACCGCGAGAGCCAGGCCAAGGGGCAGACGCCGTGGACGCCCGCGCTCTCGGTGATGTTCGCCCTCGACGCGGCGCTCGGGATGATGCTGGCCGAGGGCATGGGCGCCATCTACGAGCGGCACGCGATAGTCGGCCAGTACACGCGCAAGCGTGTCGGCGAGATCGGGCTGAATCTGTTCGCCGACCCGGCCGTCGCCTCCGACACCGTCACCGCCGTGCGGGTGCCCGAGGGCATCGAGTGGCCGGCGCTCAGCCGCGAGCTGCGCGAGCGTCACGGTGTTGTCGTCGCGGGCGGCCAGGGGTCGCTCAGCGGGCAGATCTTCCGGATCGGCCACATGGGCTACGTGAGCGAGGACGACATCGAACGGGCGATTGTGGCGCTCGAAGCAGCCGTACCCGCGGTGCGAGGCGCAGCCTCGGCCTAGCGCGGCGCGACCCTCAGGCGAGAGCAGCCGGATCGCCCTTCCGGGGCGGCCGGGATGATGGAGACGCCGTGTCGGAGCTTGGCCGCGTCCTGATCTGCGACCCCATCGCCGCCGACGGCATCGAGATGCTGCGTGCCGCCGGCGCGACTGTCGATGTGCGTACCGGGCTTCCGCACGACGAGCTCGTCGCGATCGTCGGCGACTACGACGGCCTCATCGTTCGTAGCGAAACGCGCGTCACCGCCGCCGTCATCGAGGCGGGCGTGCGGCTCAAGGTCATCGGTCGGGCGGGTGTCGGTGTCGACAACATCGATCTGCCGACCGCGACGCGCGCCGGTATCGTGGTGGTGAACGCGCCACAGGGCAACACGATCTCCGCCGCCGAGCACGCCATCGGGCTGATGCTGGCGATGGCGCGCCACATCCCGCAGGCGAACGCGTCGATGCAGGCGGGCAAGTGGGAGCGCTCGCGCCTCGTCGGCACCGAGGTTCGCGGCAAGACGCTCGGCATCGTCGGGCTGGGGCAGGTGGGCAGCGAGGTGGCGCGGCGTGCCCGCGGCCTGGAGATGCGGGTGCTTGGCCACGATCCGTTCGTCGCCGAGGAGCGGGCGCGGGCGCTGGGCATCGAGCTCGCGACGTTCGACGAGCTGCTCACGCAGTCCGACGTCATCTCGCTGCACGTGACGCTGACGCCCGGCACGAGCAACCTCATCGGCGAGGCGGAGCTGGCGAGGATGAAGCCGGGCGCACGTATCGTGAACACGGCGCGCGGCGGGCTCATCGACGAAGCGGCGCTGGCGGCTGCGGTGGCCGGGGGGCGGCTTGCCGGGGCTGCCGTCGACGTGTTCAGCGAGGAACCGCCCAAGGCGACGCCGCTGCTCGGGCTCGAGGCCATCATCCTCACCCCGCATCTCGGCGCATCGACGGCCGAGGCGCAGGAGCGGGTCGCCGTCGACGTTGCTGCGCAGCTCATCGATGTGCTGCGCGGCGAGCCCGCGCGGTACGCCGTGAATGCCCCCTTCATCGATCCGGAGACGCTCGCCGTGGTCGGGCCGTATCTCGCGGTTGCGGAGAAGGCGGGGTCGCTGGCGACACAGCTCGCCCTCGGTCAGGTCGAGCACATCGAGTTCGAGTTCGCGGGCGAGCTGGCGGAGTACGACACGACACCGCTGCGAGCCGCGGCGATCCGCGGGCTGCTCGCGCCCATCACCGAAGAGCACGTGACCATCGTGAACGCGAACGCCGTCGCCGAGGGGCGGGGCCTTCGCATCACCGAGCGCAAGACCCCCGTCGCGGAGCTGTACACGAACCTCGTGACCGTCACGGTCGCGACATCGGAAGGGCAGACGAGCGTCTCGGCGACGCGCGCGCCCGACGGCCCCCATCTGACCAGGATCGACGAATTTCGGGTCGACATCCCGCTCATCGAGGGCTATCTGCTGGTCTGCGACAACCAGGACAAGCCCGGCATGATCGGACGGATCGGCACGCTGCTCGGCGAGATGGACATCAACATCAGCTCGATGGACGTGGGCCGGGCCGCTCCGCGCGGCCGTGCGGCGATGGTGCTGGGTCTCGACGACCCGCCGAGCGAAGAGTCGCTCGCCACGCTTCGCGACGTGCCCGACATCTTCAGCGTGCGGGTCGTGCGGCTGTAGGCCGCCGCCGGACGCCGCAGCGCGCTACCGCAGCGACGGCGGCGGCGGCGGTAGCGGCACGTCGACGCGCGGCACGTGTCGCGCCACCAGCTCGCGGGTGCCCGCCGCGCCGAGCTTCTCGATATGCGTCCGCAGCAGCCGGCTCTGGTCGCCGCGCAGGGCGTCCCATACGCCGTCGCCCATCTCCCACAGCTCGCGCTTGAACCAGCCGATGCAGCGCTTTCGCTCCTTGTAGTAGAGCTGCGCCTCCGTCTCGTAATCGGCCCCGAGCTTGCCCGCGAACTCTTCGCGGAGGCGCGCGTAGATGCGTTCGCGCAGCGCCGCCGGGAAGTGGGCGCTGTCCATCAGCACGTTCTGGTAGCCGGTCGCCAGGTGAATCTCCGCTGCGCCGAGCTGCGGGAAGCGGTCGAACAGCTCGTCCGGCAGCGTCGATGCGCCGTGCTGGACGGCGCCCGCCATGTCGAAGCGGGCGCGGGCCGCGTCGGAGAGCTGGCGGATCACCTCGAAGTCGATGTTGACGTCGGCCACGGTGCCGTCCGGGCGGATGACGCCGCCGTGGCTGGTGCCCGTCTGGACGCTGACCTTGCTGGGCCCCGGCGCGATGCCGGCCTCCGCCGCGAGCCGCCGGAAGCCCGCCATGAAGGCATCGAGCTCGGCGATGGTGCTGGTGTGCCCGCCCACCTCGCCGATTCTCGCCGCCCAGCGAGATGACGATCTCCCTGGGCTGCGCCTGCCGTACCCGCGCCGCGAGCCGGACGGCGTTCTCGTAGTTGGGCCGCTGCTGCGCATCGACCGTCGGCTGGTCGAGGTCGACGAGCGTCGACGTGTCGATATCGATGTTGTAGAAGCCGGCCGCGACCGCCTCGTCGATGAGCGCCTCGATCTCCGCGAGCTCGCTCTCGGGGTCGGTGGCCATCCGCCTGGCGCTTGCCTGCAAGTGGTCGCCCTGGATGAAGAGCGGCCCCCGCCATCCCTCGTGGATGGCGGCGGCGTACACCGCCGATGCGTACTCGGCGGGGCGCTGCGCGGTGTAGCCCATCTCGGAGCGTGCCAGCTCGAGGATGACGGCGCCCGCATCGAGATCGAGCGCTGTCCGCAGGATGCCGCGAAGTTGGGGATAGCCGAACCGGCCGTTGATGGCGGGCACGGTCGTCCCGGCCCATTCGCCGCGGGCGCGGGCTTCGTAGAGCGGCTGGATGGAGGCCGGCCACGCCCCGAGGGCGCTCGCGGCGGCGCGCAGCAACCAGTCCGCCGCGGGCCGCACCTCGGGCGGGCCGTAGGCGCTGGAGGCGGCGAGACGTCCGGCGAGATCGCGAAGCTGCGGCTCGTCGCCGACATCGACGCCATGCGGCGTGATGGTGACGACGCCATCGAGCGCTGTCAGGAGCTCGTGCGGGGTCGGGAACGGGTCCATCGCAGGGGTCCTTCCTTGGTGAGGGGCGCGCCGTGCCGATGGTCTAGCCGGAGAGCTCGCGCATGAGCTCCACCAGCTCCACATCGAGGGGTTTGACGCGCTGCCATGTTTCCTCGAGCGGCGTTATGACGATCCGTCCCGCGATCTCGCCGACCATCGTGCCGCCGTTGCCGGCCAGCAGCTGCGCGACGGAGCCGTAGCCCAGCCGGCCGGCGAGCACACGGTCGCGAGCGGTGGGTGCGCCGCCGCGCTGGACGTGGCCAAGCACAGCGACACGGTAGTCGACGCTGCACCGCTTCTCGAGCTCCTCGGCGACGCGGAACACGCCGCCGCTCGTATCGCCTTCGGCGACGACGACGATCGCGGCCTTGCGCTGCTGCGCGACCGCCTGTTCGAGCAGGTGGGCGAGCCGATCGAGGTCATCGGGGTACTCGGGCACGAGGATGTCGATGGCGCCGCCCGCCAGCCCCACCTCGAGCGCGAGGAAGCCTGTGTGCCGCCCCATGACCTCCACGAAGAACACCCGCCCGTGCGACTCGGCGGTGTCGCGGAGCCGGTCGATGGACGAGAGGGCCGTGTTGACGGCGCTATCGAACCCGATGGTGAAGTCGGTGCCATAGATGTCGTTGTCGATGGTGCCGGCGATGCCGACGATGGGCACGCCGCCTTCCTGCTGCAGCTTGTGCGCGCCCTTGAACGAACCCTCGCCGCCGATGACGATGAGCCCATCGATGGCTCCGGCGCGCAGCTGCTCGATCGCGCGCGCGCGGCCCTCCTCGTGGAAGAACTCGGCGTTTCGCGATGTCCCGAGAATCGTGCCGCCACGCTGGATGATGTTGCCGACGGAGCGCAGATCCATCTCGGTGAACGCACCCTCGAGCAGCCCCGTGTAGCCATCGCGGATGCCGATGGCGCGCCGGCCGCTGCGGATCGCGGCGCGGACGACGCCGCGGATGGCGGCGTTCATGCCGGGCGCGTCACCACCGCTGGTGAGCAGGCCAATCGTGCGGATGTGGTCGTTCATGGTGTGTCGTTCGCTTCCTTGCGAGGGCTCACGCGTGCGATCAGCTTACCCACTACAGCGCGCTCCGACAATCGATATGCCGGATCGTCGATATGCCGAGATGAATGTTTACGGTATGCGGATAGATTGCGTGCAAAAGCTAGACGCACAGCACATAGGCGTCTATTATCCCCTATCTCCTATCTCCGGAACGCCGGAGCGGGGCACAATCGCCGGATCGAACGCCGGGGGAGGGAGCCCATGGGCCAGTACATATTGCGGCGAACGCTGTTGATGATACCGACGCTGTTCGGCATCTCGATCGTCGTGTTCATGATGGTGCGGTTCATTCCCGGCGACGTGGTCGACACGATCCTCGGCGAGTACGGTGCGGCGGATCAGGAGCTGCGTCAGGAGCTTCGTGACCAGTACGACCTCAACGATTCCGTTGTGAAGCAGTACGGCACGTGGATCGGCGATATTGGGCAAGGCGATCTGGGCAAGTCGATCATCAGCGGCCGCAGCGTCCAGGGCGAGCTGCGGCACCGGATGGTGCCCAGCCTCGAGCTGGCCGCCATCACCGTCGTTCTCGGCCTCATCATCGCCATCCCGATCGGCATCATCTCGGCGACCCGGCAGGATACGTGGCTCGACTACATTTCGCGAAGCACCGCGATCGGCTTTCTGGCGGTGCCCGGCTTCTGGTTGGGCACGCTGGTGATGACGCTGCCGAGTCGCTGGTGGGGGTGGACGCCACCGCTGGAGTATCGCGACTTCACCGAAGACCCGGTCCGCAACATCTACATCCTCATCATCCCGGCGATGATTCTGGCGCTGGCCTTCGCCGGCACCGTGATGCGGCTCATGCGGGCGCAGATGCTCGAAGTGCTGAATCAGGACTACATCCGTACCGCCTGGTCGAAGGGGCTGCGGGAGCGCACGGTCATTTCGCGGCACGCGCTGAAGAACGCGATGATTCCCGTGGTCACGGTCATCGGGCTTCAGGTGCCGGTGCTCATCGGCGGGGTGGTCATCGTCGAGACGATCTTCGGCATCCCGGGCATCGGCTCGTATCTGTATCAGTCGATTCTGTCGCGCGATTACCCGATCGTGCAGGGCGTGAACCTCATCGTCGCCGTGCTCGTGCTGGCGTCGAACCTCGCGGTGGACGTGACCTACGCCTACCTCGATCCACGCATCCGATACTCCTGAGCTGACAGACGAATGGACGGGGAGGACGGAGGGCCGCCATGGCTACTGACGAACTGTCGATGACCGTCGCGCGTGAGATGCGGAACCCCTTCTGGGCGGTGTGGACGCGCTGGCTGGTGCGATTTATTCGCACGAAGCCGCTCGGCGCTATCGGCGGCACGATTGTCGTCGTTCTGCTGATCACGGGGCTGTTCGCGCCGCTCATGGCGCCGTACCACTACGATCGGCAGATCTATGCCGACGCACTGCAGGGGCCTTCGTTCAACCACCTGCTGGGCACCGACGACCTCGGTCGCGACCTGCTGAGCCGCATCATCTACGGCGCGCGCATCTCGATCATCGTGGGGTTCGGCGCCGTCGCCATCTCCATGACGCTCGCGACCCTTATCGGAACGATATCGGGGTACTACGGTGGCCTCCTGGACACAATCATCCAGCGCATCGTCGAGATCGCGCAGGCGTTCCCGGCGCTCATTCTGCTCATCTCGATCATCTCGATTTTCGATCAGGGCACGACCCAACTGACGCTCGCGATCGGGTTCCTGTTCTCCATCGGCGCGTCCCGGGTGATCCGGGGGGCGGTGATGGGCATCAAGCACAACGTGTACTTCGAGGCGGCGCGTGCCGTCGGCGCGAGCGATCTGCGGATCATGACGCGCTACGTGCTGCCGAACATCGTGGCGACGATCATCGTGCTGGCGACGGTGTACCTGGGGGCGATCATCCTCGTGGAGGCGTCGCTGAGCTTCCTTGGGTACGGGGTTCCGCCGCCCTTCCCGTCGTGGGGGCGTATGCTGAACGGCATCGCGCGGAGCTACATCGTCGACAACCCCTGGATGGGACTATGGCCGGGCGTGGCGATCAGCCTGGCGGTGTTCGGCTTCAACATGCTCGGCGACGCGCTTCGGGATGTCCTCGACCCGAGGCTTCGCGGCACCCGCTAGGCGCGGGACACGAGGATGGCGCCCGCACGCGCCGGTTCAGAGCAAGCGAATTCAGTAGGAGGCGAAACAGACCGATGACGAATAACCCATGGGATGACGTGTACGGGCGCAAGGTGACGCGCAGGCGCGCTCTGCAAACTGCCGGGCTCGGCGGCGTCGGACTTGCAGCCGTGGGGCTTATCGGCTGCGGCGACGACGACGACGATGACGACGATGCCGGCGGCGATGCGACCGCGACGACCGTCGCCGACTCGAAGCCCGTTCCCGGCGGCAACATGCAGGTGGCGCTGAGCAGCGATCCGCCGACGCTCGACCCCCAGGGGTCGATCAGCTTCAACACGATCATTCCGGCGTCGTTCGTGTACTCCCGGCTCCTGCGGTTCAAGTCCTCCAGCGACCCGGCCGAATTCGCGCAGTATGAGCCGGAGCCCGATCTCGCCGTGAGCTATGAGCGGTCGGACGACCTCAAGACGTGGACCTTCAAGTTGCGCGAGGGCGTGACGTTCCACAACGGCGATCCGTTCACCTCGGAGGATGTCGCCGCGACCTGGCAGCGGTTCGTCGACAAGCCCGCCGCCAATCGCTCGGGCCTCGCGATGGTCGACACCGTGACCACGCCCGACCCGACGACGGTCGTCTTCACGCTGAAGCAGCCCTACGCGCCGTTCGACCGGCTCATGGCGTCGCCGAACTACTTCTGGATCATTCCCAAGGCCGCCGTAGCGGGGACGATCGACCTCGCAACGACGATGGTCGGCACCGGTCCGTTCATGTTCGACAACTACGAGACGGGCGTGGCCATGCGGCTGCAGAAGAACCCCTCGTACTACCTCGAAGGGCAGCCCTACCTCGAGCGAGTCACCTTGAACATCGTTAAGGATACCGAGGCGAGGCTCGGACAACTGCGCTCGGGCGGCCTTCACATGAGCATGATCGGTGAGACTCTTCGCGACGCCGAGTCCGTCCGGAGTGCCCGATCGAGTGTGCGGCTCATCGAATACCCGCAAGCCGGGCTCTGGTTCTTCTACTTCCAGGCACTGAATCCGGCGAGTGAGTTCTACAGCGCCGATTCGCCGTTCAATGACGAACGGGTGCGGCGAGCCGTGTCTCGCGTGCGCTCGATCGCGACGCGTTGCTCCAGATCCTGTACCAGGGTCGCGGGGTCTTGGAACAACATTCCGCCCACCAGCTTCGGCGAGTTCGGCATCGACCCGCGCGACGAGCGCATGGGCGACCTGCGAGCGAACTTCGAGTACTCCGTCGACGAGGCCAAGAAGCTGCTGGCCGACGCCGGCTATCCGGACGGCTTCTCGACCAAGCTCAACTACGCCCTCTCCGTGTACGGCGACTCGTTCCAGCAGCAGGTCGAGCTGGTGGCGAACATGCTGACCCAGGTTGGCATCAAGGTCGAGCTCAACGGCCAGGACTATATCTCCGAGTACATCAGCAAGACATTTCGTGGCCAGTTCGAGGGGCTCTCTTTCGGGCCGCAGTCGGCCTTCACCGAGGTCGACGAGTTCGTGTTCAGCATGTTCCACTCCACGGGCACCCGGAACCACTCGACCATCCTCGACCCGGAAATCGATGCGCTCATCGACACGCAGCGGATCGAGACGGACTTCGAGAAGCGCAAGGAGATCGTCCTCGACATCACCAGGCGCAACGCCGACCAGATGTTCTACGTGCCCACGGTTATCGATAACCGCATCTTTGTCCTGCAGGAAGAGGTGCAGAACTTCGCATTCGGGTCGACGTACAGTGTCGGCACGGAGACGTTCGCCAACATCTGGCTGAAGGCATAACGCCATTCCGCCCGTCGCCTCACGAGGAGGCGGCAGGCGGGGTCTTGAGGGGGACCAGAGCCGGAGCGCCGAGTCGTTAGACAGGCGACTCCCCTGACATAGCGTGATGAGCGGGCGCGCGGTCGCATTCGGCGGCGCGCGCCCGTTCTTGGTCCGGATGGACCGCGAATCGCTGAAGGGGGAAGCAATGGGAAAGGACTCGAATTACTGGACCGATGTCTTCGCGAGGCGGCTCTCGCGACGGCGAGCACTCCACGGGGCGGCCGCGGGCGGTCTGGGCGCCGCTGCCATCGGCGTCGTCGGCTGCGGTGATGACGACGACGATGATGACGGCGGCGGGACCGCGACCGTGGTCGCGACCCAGGCCGCGGAGCCGAAGCGCGGCGGCATTCTGCGGGGCACCATCCCCAACGATCCGCCCGTGCTCGATCCGTACAAGACCATCAGCTTTCTGACGCTGATTCCGGCGAGCTTCGTCTACAGCCGGCTGCTGCGCTACAAGCCGCAGGCCGACCCGGCGAAGTGGGGCGACCGTGAGGCCGACGGCGACCTCGCCGAATCGTGGGAGGCGAGCCCCGATGCGCTCACGTGGACGTTCCACCTCCGCAACGGCGTCACGTTCCACGATGTGGCGCCCGTCAACGGCCGGCCCGTCGACTCCGAAGACGTGAAGCTCAGCTGGGATCGCTGGCTGGCGCTGCCCGCCGCGAACGCCAAGCAGCTGAACATGATCGAGCGCGTCGAGGCGCCCGACCCGCGCACGGTCGTCATCACGCTGAACCTGCCGTACGCGCCGTTCGAGACGATCATCGCCTCGCCGAACTACTTCTGGATCATGCCGAAGGAAGTCGCGAACGACGGCATCGACCTGTCCCAGACGATGCTCGGCAGCGGACCGTTCTTGTTCGACTCGTACGAGCCGGGCGTCGCGATGCGGTTCCGCTCCAATCCCAACTACTGGGAGAAGGGGCTGCCCTACGTCGACGGCGTCGACCTCCATATCATCAAAGACCCGGCGACGACCCTCTCGAACTTCACGACCGGGAGCCTCGATGTTCACGCCTTCACGAACCCACGCGACGTGGCCGAGATCCGGCGGCAGAAGCCCGATGTCAAGCTCGACGAGTTTCTGCAGACGCTGCTGCTGTTCTCCTATGTGCAGCCCATCTCCGAAGGGCACGAACACTACAGCGCCGACTCGCCGTTCAACGACGAACGGGTGCGCCGCGCGCTCTCGATGGCGCTCGACCGCGATGCGCTGCTTCAGGTGCTGTACCAGGGCGAAGGCAAGTGGAATACGCTCGTTCCGGCCGGCTTCACCAAGTTCCACCTCAACCCGAAGGACGACGCGGCCGCGTACGGCGAGGCGGCGAACTACTTCAAGTTCGACATCGAGGGCGCCAAGAAGCTGCTGGCCGACGCCGGCTACCCGGATGGCTTCTCGGCGCCGCTGCACTACACGAACAATGCCTACGGTGACCTGTTCAACCAGTCCGCCGAGGTTATCAACCGGATGTGGAACGACGCCGGCATCAAGACGACGCTCACGCCGGAGGACTACCGCTCGCAGTACATCAGCAGCACATTCCTGGGCAACTTCGATGGCGTGGCATACGGGCCGCAGTCTGGCTTCGACGAGGCCGACCAGTTCCTGTTCTCGATGCTGCACTCCTCGAGCGAGCGCAATCACTCGAGGATCGACGATCCCGAGCTCGACAAGCTCATCGAGGCGCAGCGGGTCGAGCTCGATGGAGAGGCCCGGGTGGAGCAGATGCATGAGATTCAGAAGCTCATCGCCGACAAGATGTACTACATCCCGACTGTCGTCGGGAAGTCGTACTACGCGCAGCAGCCCAAGGTGAAGGGGTTCACCTTCGGCGCGTTCTACAGCCTCGGGACGGAGTCGTACGCGCGGGTGTGGCTGGAGCCGTAGCCCACGCCGCTCGCAGCGCATCGAAGCAGGGCCGTCGGTAGGAAGGCGGGCCCTGCTTCTGATGCGGTCGCGGCGCTAGTCGCCGAGGAACATCAGCAGATTGCCATCGGGGTCGCGCGCCTCGATGATGCGGCCGTACGGGCGCTGCTCGGGCGCGCCCGATGGCGGTGAGCCGGCGGCGGTGAGGGCCCGGATGAGCGCATCGAGGTCGTCGGTGCGCAGCGTAATCGTGGGGCCGGGCGCGGGCGCCGAGCCCAAGTGATTGCGCTCGAGCGCGAACTTGCCGTTGTCGAGCTTGAACTCGGCCCACTCATCGCCGTCGCGGAACTTCAGCGGCAGCCCCAGCACCCCTTCGTAAAAGGCGACGGCGCGATCCATGTTCCCGACGTGGTAGTGCGTGCTTTCCAGCTTCGTGATCGCCACGGTCAGCCTCCCTCGAGCCACGACTGCAGTTCCGCCAGGTGCTCCTCGTAGTGGTGCGCGCCCGTGCCCGAGAGCAGGGTGTTGACGGTCTTGCCTTCGCCGAAGCGCTCGTCGGGCACCGCCTGGGCGGCCGCGCGAAACGCGGCGTGGCTCGCCTCGAGGCGCGCCCGTCCGCTGGCAAACGAGCCTGCCGCGCGCTCGGCGAAGGTCGCGTTCCATCGGTCGAAGTCGCCGTAATCGACGCCTTCGGGTGTTGGGCGCTCGCCGCGCGCCAGCCGCTGGAGTGCGACCGTCATCTCCTCGTGCCAGCCGCTGATGTGCGCCAGCAACTCCTTCACCGACCACGTCCCGAGCCACGCTTCGTCGTGCTGGGCGGGAGTCAGCGTGTCGAGCGTGGCGGTCAGCTTGGCATAGGCGGCATCGAGGTGAGCGATCTCTTCGGTCTTCGTCGGCATGCGAGCGTCTCCTTTCGGGGCGGCGGACTATCGCTAGTGTACGCGTGCCGGGCAAGCGCCTCGGCCGGGTATCGCCGGCGGCGCGGAGTGGGCTACGCTCGGCGCGGAGGAGGCCCGGGACATGGCGGAGCGACCACGAGTGCCATCCGACCCGCCCGCGTCCGATGACCCGGGCGCGCCGCTCGTGCTGCGAACGGAGCGCGGCGACATCGCCTGCCGCTACCACGCCGGTGGCGCGGGCGCAGCAGCCGTCGTCCTCATCGGTGGGACCGATGCGGGGCTGCAGGGCCCGGCCGACTGGATCTACCCGACACTGGCTGCCGATTCTTGGGGAGCGCGGCATCGCGGCGCTGCGGGTCGACTTCCGGGTGAAGCGCGCCCCCGGCGATGTCGAGGAAGCGGTCTTCGATGTGCTTGCGGCCGTCGCCTTCCTCGCGGAGCGCGAGCGCTGCGGGCCGATCGCCGTCGTCGGGCACTCGTTCGGCGGGGCGGTCGCGATCGAGGCGGCGGCGCGGCAGCCGCGCATCGCCGCGGTCGCCGGCCTGTCGAACCAGACGGCGGGGGCGGGGCGGGCGAGCCTCGTCGCGCCGCGACCGCTGCTGCTGGTGCACGGCCTCGCCGACGACAGGCTGCCGCCGATGCTTTCGCGGCTCATCTACTCGTGGGCGCGGCCGCCGCGGTCGCTGGTGCTGCTCGATGGCGCGCGCCACAGCTTGCGGCAGCGCCGCGACGATCTGCGTGCCCTGCTGCTCGCCTGGCTGACATCGGTGCTGGCGCCGCCGCCTGACGGTGGGCCGTGACCGGGCGTCACGTGATGGCCCCCGCCGGCGAACCGGCGGGGGCCATCATCATGTGCGAATCGGATGCGAGCGCGCTACGCGGCCCGGTGCAGCGAATCGCGCGCTGCCGCGTCCCACCCGACGGGCGCGTGGTCGCTCGCGGCGGACGAGCCGCCCGTGCGGAACCGTCCGATGGCGGATGTAAGGCCGGATGCGAGCTGTTCGAGCTCGCGAGCGGCTTCCTCCACCGAGCTGATCTGCCGGCGCATAGTCTCGGCGCTGGCCGCGACCTCCTCGGCGCTGGCGCTGTTCTCTTCGCTGACGGCGGCGATCGCCTGAACGCCGCGGCTCACTTCGCCGCTCTCAGTTGACATGCGCTCGGCGCTGGCGCGGTTCGTGCCGGCGATCTCGGCAATGCCTTCGACGACACGCACCATCTCGGTGCTGCTCGCGGTCAGCTGCTGGGCTGCGGCCGCGATCTGCTGAACCTGGTTGTTCGTGTCCTCGACCGACTGCAGGATGGCGCCCAGAGCGTCGCCCGCCTCGGCGGCCTGGCTGGTTCCGGCTTCCACGTCGGCGACACCCGACTCCATCGCCTTGACGGCCTCGGTGGTGCCGGACTGGACTGTGGAGATGAGCTTGCCGATCTCCTTCGTGGCCTCGCCACTGCGTTCGGCGAGCTTGCGCACCTCGTCGGCGACGACGGCGAAGCCGCGGCCGTGCTCGCCCGCGCGCGCCGCTTCGATGGCGGCGTTGAGCGCGAGCAGGTTCGTCTGCTCGGCGATGTCGTCGATGACCGCGACGATATCGCCGATCTTGCTGCTGTACTCCCCGAGCTCGCGGACGCGCACGGCTGTCTGCTCGACGGCGTTGCGGATGGCTGCCATGCCGTCCACCGTCTTGTTGACGGCGGTCGCGCCAACCCGTGCCGATTCGAATGCCGTGGCGCTGTGCGCCGATACGGTCTGAGCGCTATCCGCGACATCTTCGATGACGCGGTTCATCTGCGAGAGTGTCGTCGTCGCCGTGTTGACGGACGTCGCGTTGAGCGCTGCCGCTTCCGCCACCTCGCCCATGACCTGCATGAGGGCGTCGAGCCGCGTGTTGGCGTCGGCGACGGCCGCGGTCTGGTCGGTCGCGCCCCGGGCGACTTCCTCGATGGTGCGAGCGATCTCGACCGTCGTCTCGACGGATGTCGTGGCCGCGCCGCGGACGCTGCCGCTCGTGCCGGTGACCTGCTGGGCCGCGCTCGCAACCTCTTCGATGAGGGTGCTGATCTGTGAGGCGGCGCGATCGTACTCCTGCGCGGCGCTTTCGAGGCTGGCGAGCATCGCATTGAACGACGCCGCCATCTCCCCCATCTCGTCGCCCGACTGGACGTCGATGGGCTTGACGCGGAGGCTGACGCGCCGCGTCAGGTCGCCCGCGGCCATCGCCGCAAGGGCCGCGTTGAAGGAGGGCAGGTCATTCTCCGCCAGGGCGCGCGACGCGTCGCGCACCTTCGTCGCCGACCCCGAGATGCCGCGCGACAGGAAGAAGGCGATAGCGAGACCGAGCACCGCGACCGCGCCCGCCAGACCCATGATGATGAGACGGGAGGTGTCCTGAGCGCTGGCCGCGTCGTTGCGGAGCGACGCCATGTCGGCCCGGATGTCCTCGGCGGTCTGGAGCGAGAGCGCGGTCAGT
The DNA here is from genome assembly GCA_963702115.1 of uncultured Chloroflexia bacterium. GTDB lineage: Bacteria > Chloroflexota > Dehalococcoidia > SHXV01 > SHXV01. Next base: position 1,565,996 of record OY969711.1, on the reverse strand, counting down.
GCGTTGTACTGGGGCTCCTCGGTCTCGAGGGCATACGTCAGCGACCCGACGACATCCTTGCTCTGGAACGAAGGCACCATGTTCTCGACAACGCCCGTTGTGTACGCGATCCAGTCGGTGCGGAGTGTCGCGACCTGGCCGAGGATCTGCTCCGACGTCGTGGCAGCGGCGAGCGAATCGAGCGCTGCCAGAACCTGGGTGTCGGATTCGCCCAGCGTCTCAAGAATCCTGTCCGACGATGTGCCCTCGCCCTCGGTCTGCGCGTCCAGCTGCGCGCGTGCCGCTTCGGGAAGCAGCGCCAGCATGAGCTGGATGGCGATGTTCGAGCGGTAGACCTGAATCTCGCGCTGGATCGTGCCCAGGGCGAGCGTGCCGTCGACGCCCTCGGAGAACGTCGTGTCGTTGTTGGAGCCGAGCTGGTTCGTCTCGTAGATTGCGACGCCGCCGAGCACGCCCGTGAGCGCCACGACGACTCCGAATGCCGCCATCAGCTTCCACCGGAGTGTGAGCCCCGACGATCGTGCGCGCGGCGGAGCCTGCGCTCCCGCATCTGTCGAATTCGATACTGCTGCCATGTGGTTGTGTCTCCCCCTGAAGTGCCGCCCCCGGCGGACCCACAAAAAAGGCGGATGCTGCGCAGCCCACGAAGGGCCCCGCGAGCACCGCCGCTTGTTCACGACAGCAACTCATCGGAAGCGCTTCCCGCGTGGCCGCCCATGGATCCTGTCGGATCCGCCGCACCGGAGCACGAGCCGTAGCTCCCCCCTATCATCGAGGCGGGAGCGCCGGAGCAGAATCAGGGAAATGCCTAAATGCGGGGAAAGGTTGGGCGAGGGCGTACGATCGGGGCTGCAAATGGTGGGCCCGGCAGGATTCGAACCTGCACGCAATCGGTTATGAGCCGACCGCTCTGCCATTGAGCTACGGGCCCGGCCGTCGCTATCGTAGCACGGGGCTCGCCGACCGATACGCCGTCGAGCCCCCTTCGCGAGCGGGCCGAGCGGGGGCGCCGTGCTATAATCGCGCCACCCGCGTTATGACGAGCCCCGCATCTGAGCGGGCTCGCACAGAGGACTGAAGTTGAACGTCGACGAGATCCGCCGCTCGTTCCTGCGCTTTTTCGAGGAACGGGGCCATCGCGTCATCCCCAGCGCGCCGCTCGTGCCCATCGGCGACCCCACGCTCCTCTTCACCAGCGCCGGCATGGTGCAGTTCAAGCCCTACTTCATGGCGCTCGCCGAGCCGCCGGCCAGCCGCATGACATCGGCACAGAAGTGCTTTCGCACCACCGACATCGACGAGGTCGGCGATGAGAGCCACCTCACGTTCTTCGAGATGCTCGGCAACTTCAGCGTCGGCGACTACTTCAAGCGCGAGGCGATTGTCTTCGCGTGGGAGTACATGACATCGGTGCTGGGGCTCGCGCCCGAGCGGCTCCGGATCACCGTGTTCGAGGACGACAGCGAGGCGGCGGGCTACTGGCGCGAAGCTGGCGTCGACGAGTCGCGCATCCTTCGCTATGGCGAGGCCGAGGGCAATTACTGGTTCTCGGGCGAAGTGGGGCCATGCGGCCCCTGCAGCGAGCTTCACTACGATTTCGGGCCGGTCGCGGGGTGCGCCGCCTGCGCCGACGGCACGTGCCACCCTTCGGTGGAATGCGGGCGCTTTCTCGAGGTGTGGAACCTCGTGTTCATGGCGTTCTTCCGGCACGAGGACGGCTCGAAGACGCCGCTGCCCCAGCAGAACATCGACACGGGCGCCGGCCTCGAACGGATCGCGTGGGTGATGCAGGGCAAGCGTTCCGTCTACGAGACGGATGTCTTCGCGCCCATCCTCGCGCGCGTCGCGGCGCTCACCGGCCGCCACTACGGCGACGACGCCGGCAACGACCGGGCGCTCCGCATCGTGGCGGAGCACGCGCGCGCCGTCACGTTCCTCATCGCCGACGGGGTGTTGCCGGGCAACGAAGGCCGCGGCTACGTGCTCCGGCGCGAGCTGCGGCGGGCCATCTACTTCGCGGGACGGCTCGGGCTCGACCGCCCCTTCCTCGAAGAGGTGGCCGCCGCCGTCATCGCGCAGATGGGCGAAGTCTACCCCGAGCTCGCGCGTCAGGCGGAGTTCATCCGCAAGGTGATCCGGCTCGAGGAGGAGCGCTTCCGCGAGACGATCGACCGCGGCGTCGAGCTGCTCGACGAGGCGATCGCCGCGCTCTCCGGCGACACGATCCCCGGCGACACCGTGTTCCGCCTCTACGATACGTACGGGCTGCCGCGCGAGCTGACAGCCGAGATCGCGGCCCAGCGCGGGCTGCACATCGACGACGCCGGCTACGAGCGCTCGATGGAGGAGCAGCGTACTCGCGCCCGCGAGTCGGCGCGATTCCGCCTGGCGGACGAGGCGGGCGCCGCGTACAGCGAGCTCGCCGGGCGCGAGCCGCGCTTCGTCGGCTACGACCGGCTGACGGCCGAGACGACGCTCGCCGGCATCATCGCCAACGCGAGCGTCGTGCCCGTCGCCGAAGCGGGCGCCGAAGTCGAGCTGGTGCTCGGCGAGACGCCGTTCTACGCCGAGGGTGGCGGTCAGGTGGGCGACACGGGGTGGGTGCGCGGCCCCGAAGGCCTCGCCGAAGTCGTCGACACGGTCAATGTCGGCGAGGGGCTCATCGTCCACCGGGCGAAGGTGACCAGGGGCACGCTCACCCAGGGCGACCCGGTGGCGGCGGAGGTCGATGCGGTGCGCCGCGCCGACATCATGCGCAACCACACGGCGACGCATCTGCTGCAGGCGGCGCTGCGCGACGTGCTCGGCGGCCACGTCCGTCAGGCGGGCTCGCACGTCGGGCCCGACAGGCTGCGGTTCGACTTCACGAATCTCGAGGCGGCGCGCCCCGACGAGCTGCGCGAGGCGCAGCGGATGGTGAACGCCAAGCTTCGCGCCGACCTTCCGGTGCGCACACGCCAGACATCGTATCGGCGCGCCATCGACGAAGGCGTGACAGCGTTCTTCGGGGACAAGTACGGCGATGAGGTGCGCGTTGTGGAGGTGCCCGACGACGGCGACGCCGCCACGCTGTTCAGCGCCGAGCTCTGCGGCGGCACCCACGTTCACGCTACAGGCGAGGTCGGGTACGTGCTGCTGACCAGCGAGAGCAGCATCGGCGCGGGCGTCCGCCGGATCGAGGCGCTGACAGGCCGCGCCGCGGAGGCGCACGTCGAGGAGCGGCTCGCCAGCGTCGACGCGCTCGCCCGCCGCCTGAAGACGTCGCCCCGCGAGATTGAGAGCCGGGTCGACGCGCTGCTGGAAGAGCTGGAGATCGACCGCCGCAAGCTGCAGGCGTTCGACCGCCAGAGCGGGCTCGACGCTGCGGAGGCGCTGGTGGAGCAGATGCGCACCATCGATGGCGTGCCCGCGCTCGTGACCAGGGTGCAGGCGGGCAGCGTCGCGGCGCTGCGCGAGGCCGGCGATGCGTTGCGGTCGAAGATCGAGACGGGCGTTGTGGTGCTGGGCGCTGTTATCGACGACCGGCCGAGCTTCATCGCCTACGTCACGGGCGACCTCACGGAGCGCGGACTGCACGCGGGCAACATCCTGAAAGAGATCGCCGCCATCACCGGAGGCGGCGGGGGCGGCCGTCCCGAGATGGCGCAAGCGGGGGGTAAGGATGCCGGACGGCTCGATGAAGCCCTCGGCCGGGTCGAAGGGCTGGTTCGAGAGCGCCTGGCGTAACACACGTCGTGCTCTTCGCGCCCCGTTCCCGCGTCCGCCCGAGGCTGGCGAATCGCCGCCCGATTACGCCGTCGTGCATATCGCTGTCACCGACGATGTCGCGGCGGCGTGCGGTCGCATCGACGCGGCCGAGCGGCAACGTGCGGCGGTGGTGGTGCCCGACGCGGCACGACAAGCTGCGCGGGCCGGTGCCGCTGGCGCGCGTGCGCCGTCACGCGTACACCCGCGGCAAGAGTCTCGTCATCGTGTCGGCGAGCCGGGCGGTGCGAGCCGAAGCGCGCCAAGCGCGGCTGCGGGCGTTCGGTTCGCTCGGCGCGGTTCGCTTCGAGGCGGTCACCCGGCGGCGGCTGTTCGCGTTTCGGGCGGGCCGCATCGGCTTCGACCTGTACCAGCCTTCGATTCGCAGCCGCCGTGGCGCTGACCGTGGCGGCGCTCGCGGCGATGAGCGGCGCCTGTGCGGCCTATCTCGTCGTGCCCAGCACGGACGTGACCCTTTACCCCCGGACGGAGCCGTTCGCGATGACGCTGGCCTTGGCTGCCGATCCGTCGGCGGACGAGCTGGAGCTGGGCGCGCTCAGCATCCTGCCGGCGGAGCGGGTCGAGACGCGGCTGCCGGTGCGGCTCGTCGCGCCGACGACCGGCACGGCGACCGTCGGTGTCAGCCGCGCTTCGGGCGAGGTCGTGTTGACGAACGACGGCGATGCGGCAATCGCGATTCCCGCAGGGACGGTGCTGCGCTCCGAGGATGGTGCGAGCTTCGGGACGACGGAGACGGTGACGGTCGACGCCAGGGGCGAAGCGGAGGCGGGCGCCGAGGCGCTCGACAGCGGCAGCGGCGGCAACGCTCCGGCCGGCACGATAACGGAGATCGTCGAGGGGCCGCCGGGCGTCGCTGTCACGAATACGGACGAGTTCGAGGGGGGCGCGGACGAGGATGTGCCCGCCGTCGCCGAGGCCGACCACGAGAACGCGCGTGCTCTCGCGGCGCTCGCGTTGCGCCAGGACGGCGCGGCGAAGCTCGCGCAGCAGGAGGCGGCGCGCTTCCTGCTGCTCCCCGGCACCGAGACGCCGCGCCTCGAGACGGAGCACTTCGACCGCGTCGTCGGCGAGCCGGGCCAGTTCGTCACGATTTCGGGCGATGGCGTGCTCGCCGGGGTCGCCGTACGGTTCGACGATCTGGAGAAGCTGGCCGAGCTCGCCGTCGCGCTCGCGCGCGGGCCAGACGCTATGCTGTTGCCGGACGCAATCGACTATCGGGTCGAGGGCGAGCCGTCGGTCGATGCGGGCTCGGGTGTCATCACCGTTCTGGTCGTGGTGACGGGGAGCGTGGGGTCGCGGATCGATACGGACGCGGTGGCGCGGGCGATTGCCGGGATGAACGAGACGGAGGCCAAGGCGTATCTCGCGACGCAGTTCCAGCTCGCCCTGCCACCCGATATCGACATCTCGCCGGGATGGCTGAGCGGCATCTCGCGATTCGACTGGCGGGTCGATGTCCGCGTCCGGGCCACGCCCCCGGAGCCCCCGATACCAGACGGGTCGCCGTCTGCTCCAGGCGACGCCGGGCCAACGGCCACCACAACACCGGAGGATGACGAAGCGTGACACGATTGCTGTGCCTCGATGTCGGCGAGCGGCGAATCGGGCTTGCCGTTGGCGATACGGAGACGGGCGTCGCCGCTCCGCTCCGCACCTACACCCGCTCGGGGTCGCTCGCGGCTGGTGCGGAAGCGATCCGGAAGGTGGCGCAGGAGCAGGGCGTCGACGCGCTGCTTCTCGGGCTGCCCCTGACAGAGGCGGGCGAGGCCGGCGCGCAAGCGAAGGTCGTGCGCGAGTTCGCCAATCACCTCGCGCGTAGCATCGCTCTCCCCCTACACTGGCAGGATGAACGCTACTCCACTCACGAAGCGCGGCAACGGCTGGGCCACGGGCGCGTCTCGCCGAAGCAGCGGAAGCGCGTGCGCGAGGAGCACCTCGATGCGCTCGCCGCGGCCATCATCCTGCAGAGCTACCTCGACGAGCAGAAGGCGCGGCTCTGAGGTCGCGCACCTGTGAGCAACCAGCGACCCGATCCTAGCGGCGACGGCCGTGCCGGGCTTGTCGTCGTCGCGGCCGCCATCGCGATACTGCTGCTCGGGGTGCTTGCGGCGGTCTGGCTCGCGCCGCGCGGCGTCTTCGACGACGGCCCCGATCTGGTGGCGAACGCCCATGTGGAAGGCGATATCGTCGTGGTGCGGGTGGAGCAGGGCGAGAACGTCGCCACGTTGGGCGCGCGACTCGAGGAGCTGGGCGTCATCACGAGCGCGCGGCTCTTCCGCGTTCTCGTCACGCTCCAGGGCTACGAGGGCGACCTGCAGGCAGGCGATTACGAGTTCCGCGCCGGCCAGCCGATTGGCCGTGTTATCGACCGCATCCGGTCGGGGGCGACGGCGGAGCTGCGCGTCACCATCCCCGAGGGGCGGCGGGTCGAGGAGGCGGCGCAGATCATCGAGGCGGGCGGCGCACTGAGCGCGGCGCAATTCATGGCGGCCGCGACCTCGCTCGACTATCCGTACGACTTCGTCGCCGAGATTCCCGCCGGCGCCGGGGGCCTCCAGGGCTTCCTCTTTCCCGACACCTACGGCCTTTCCCATCTCGCCGACGCCGAAGACATTGTCGACCTGATGCTCGCGACGTTCGACCGCAAGGTGCTGACGGAAGAGGTGCGGGCGCTGCTCGAAGAGTCGCAGTTCTCGCTGTACGAGGTCGTGACGCTGGCGTCGATTGTTGAGCGCGAGGCACAGGCGCCGGAGGAACGCGCGATTATCGCCGGCGTCTTCCTCAACCGGCTGCGCGACGGCATCCCGCTCCAGGCCGACCCCACAGTGCAGTTCGCGGTGGCGCAGTCCGACCCCGAGAGCGTGCGCGACGTTGGGTACTGGAAGCGCGACCTCACGCTCGACGATCTGGCGATCGACTCGCCGTACAATACGTACGTGTATGGGGGGCTGCCGCCCGGCCCCATCTGCAATCCGGGGTACGACGCGATTCTGGCGGTGCTCGCGCCCGCCGTCACCGACTTCGTGTACTTTGTCGCCAAGCCCGATGGCACCCATGCCTTCGCCGTCACGCTCGAGGAGCACAATCAGAATGTCGCCCAATACAGCGAGCAGTAGGGGACGGATGCGCTGCGGAATCATCGGCAAGCCGCTCGCCCACTCGGTGTCGCCCGCGTTTCAGACGGCGGCGTTCCGGGCGCTCGGCATCGACGCGACGTACGAGCGCTGGGAGACGGAGCCCGGGCAGCTCGCGCAGGCCATCGAGGCGCTTCGCGCCGATGACGTGCTCGGTGCGAACGTGACCGTGCCCTACAAGGAGTTGGTCGTACCGATGCTCGACGACGTGCACGATGACGCGCGCGCTCTCGGCGCCGTGAACACGATCGTGCACCGCGGCGGCCGCCTCGCCGGCCACAACACCGATGCCGGCGGATTCCGCGCGCCGCTCGAAGCGCTGCTCGCGGGCGAGAGACCGGGGCATGCTGTCGTCGTGGGGGCGGGCGGCGCGGCGCGTGCCGTCGTGCTTGCTCTCGCCCGGATGGGCGCGCTCGAGATTGCCGTGCTCAACCGCACGGAGCAGCGCGCCATCGACCTGTGCGATGCTCTCGCCGAGGCGGCGGGCGTGCCGCTGATGCCGCTCGGCATGGAACGCGCGACGCGGGCGCTGCGGCAGGCACGTGTTGTCGTGAACGCGACATCGGTGGGCATGGCCTACGGGGCGGCGGCCAACGAGAGCCCGCTGCCGCGCGAGGCGCTGCATCGGGGGCTCGTCGTCGTCGATCTCGTCGCAAATCCGCTGGAGACGCCGCTGCTGCGCGATGCCGCCGCCGCCGGGGCGGCGACGCTCGGCGGGCTGGCGATGCTTGTCGAGCAGGGGGCGCTCGCGTTCGAGCTGTGGACGGGGCAGCCCGCGCCGCGCGACATCATGCGCGAGGCGGCGCTGGGCGCGACGGTGGCCGCGGCAAGCGGGGAGGGGCGTCGTGGACATTAGTTTCGGGCTGGGGCTCGGCACAGGGCTCTTCTTCATTCTGCTGCTCACGGCGATCATCGCCTACGTGTTGCTGCAGGAGACGCGCGCGCACATGCACTGGCGCGGCCTCGTCGCCAGGGGCGATGTCGAGGCGGTGCGGGCGCTGATGCAGGCCGAGCTCGATGGCTGGGGGGCCGGGCGTCCGCCCAAGGGTCTGCCGGCGAGCATCTGGAGCGCGGTGCAGACGGTGCAGATTGTCGACGCCGGCCCCGACTGGGTCTGGCTCTCGACCGGTGTCGAGGGTGTGTACACGCTGGCCGATGGCGAGCGTCGCGAGGTCAGCTCGCCGCTCGACGAGGCGACGAAGGTGACGTTGAAGCTCGGCGAGATGGTGCTCTACGACATCCCCGACATGCGGCTGCCCCATGTGCAGATCGATACGTACTCGACCTTCCGCGAAAGCGACGACCGCCCCGTGCAGCGCTGCATTCTCAGCGCTATCATCGACCGCGAGGTCGCGGCGAAGTTCGATTGGGACAGCGCCGATGTCGTCGACGCCCTCGAGACGTTCGAGGTGCGCTGGCGGCTTGAGCGAGGCGGGCGTTGCGATGCCCGTGGAGCCGCTCGACATGGCCGCGCATCGCGAACCGGCCGCCTCGCCTTAGCGCACGGCCTCTCCGCGGGCTATACTCGGGATGAGTCCCGCACGGCGCGGAGCATCACTCGCGAGGAAGATGATGGCGCTTGACTCTGCCCCGACAGTTGCGCGAGCATCCCTTCTGCACCGAGATCGCGGTGCTGTTTCAGACGGCGATGGCGATCTTCGTGTTCACGGTCGTCGTCGGCATCCTCAACGGCACCGATATGGTCGACTTCAGCGACAAGACGATCCTCACGCACGTCCACACCGGCACGCTGGGCTGGCTGACGCTGAGCGTGTTCGCGGCATCGCTGTGGCTCTTCGGTCGCGACGAGGGGCTGACGCCCGCGATGCGGCTGACCGGGCGGCTGCTGAGCTATGGCGCGATCGTGGCGTTTCTCGCCTACAACTACATGTTCTTCACGACCTACGGCGAAGGCCGCCCGACCGTCGGGGGGTTCGCGGTCGTCGCCATTGTGGGCTTTTTTCTGTGGGTGTTGTGGCGCATCCCCCATGTCGAGCTCACCACGCCGCATGTCGGCGTTCTCGCCGCGATTGGCACGTCGGTGGCGGGCGGTGTGCTCGGTGTGCTGCTCGGCATCCGGCTGGCGACGGGCAACAAGGTGCTCCCCGAGGGCGGCGAAGACGCGCATCCGGCGACGATGGTCATCGGCTTCCTCATCCCCGTCGGCATGGCGCTGGCGGAATGGGCGCTCACATGGCCCCGTCCGGCGCGCGCGACACGGCTCGGCGTGCTGCAGATGGTGCTGCCCTTCGTGGGCGGTGTCCTGGTGATGACGGGGCTCCTGCTCGATGTGACCCCGCTCACCGTCCTCAGCCTGCCGTTCGAGATTGGGGGCGTCGGCATCTTCGTGTACCGGATGTGGCCGGACTTGCGCACCATCGATTGGCTCGCCCGCAGCGGCGCGCGGTTCGCCGCGATGACCGTGCTGTTCATCCCGGCCGACATCGCCCTGTTCGTGTACCTGGTGCAGAAGTACGAGGGCGACCTCGACCTCGCGCCCACGCACGAGATTCTGGCGCTCGACCACACCATGTTCATCGGCGCGATGACGAACGCGCTGTTCGGGCTGCTGTTCGCCGCGTCGGCGGAGCGCCAATCGCGCTGGCCGCTCGTCGATCACGTCGTCATCGTCGCCATGAACGTGGGGCTGCTGGGCTTCGTCGCCGGGCTCTTCTGGGATGTGACGGAGCTGAAGCGGATATTCACGCCGATCATGGGTGGGGCGCTGCTGCTGGCGCTGGCCACGTTCACGCTGCGGCTCCAGGCGACCCACACCGAAACGGAGGAAGCGGCGACCGCCGCCTGATATGGGAGAGCTGCGCTTTCTGACTGCGGGCGAATCGCACGGCAAGGGCCTGACGATCATCGTCGAGGGGCTGCCGGCCGGGCTCGCGCTCACCGAAGACGAGGTCGCGGCGGATCTGCGGCGGCGGCAGGGCGGCTACGGCCGCGGCGGCCGCCAGAAGATCGAGCAGGATCACGCCGAGTTCGTGGCGGGCGTCCGCCACGGCAAGACGATCGGCGGCCCGATCGCGATGTTCGTCCGCAACCGCGACTGGGAGAACTGGCAGGACGTGATGGCCATCGAGCCACGCGACGAGCCGGCGAAGCGGGTCACGCGGCTCCGCCCCGGTCACGCCGACCTCACCGGCACGCAGAAGTACCTCCTCGACGATGTCCGCCCGATCCTGGAGCGCTCCTCCGCGCGAGAGACGGCGGCCCGCGTCGCGACGGGCGGCGTGGCGCGCGCTTTCCTCGCGTGCTTCGGCATCGGCGTGCGCTCGCACACCGTGAGCATCGGCGACGTCGTCGCGCCTCCGCTTGCGCCGGGGGCCGGCTGGGACGCGCTCGAGGCGTCGCCGGTGCGCTGCCACGACGCCGCGGCCGCCGAGCGCATGGTCGCGGCCATCGACGCGGCGCGGGAGGCGGGCGATACGCTGGGCGGCGTCTTCGAGGTCATCGCCACGGGTGCGCCCATCGGACTCGGCAGTCACGTGCAGTGGGATCGGCGTCTTTCCGGGCGGCTGTGCCAGGCCGTGGGCAGCATTCACGCCGTCAAGGGCGTCGAGCTCGGCGGCGGCTTCGGGCTGGCGGCGCTGCCGGGCTCGCAGGTGCACGATGTCATCCTGCCGCGGGAGCGCTGGGACGGCCGCATGTGGCGGCGCGCGACGAATAACGCCGGCGGCATCGAGGGCGGCATGACGAACGGCGAGGACATCGTCGTGCGGGCCGCGATCAAGCCGATCGCGACGCTCCCGAAGCCGCTGCCCTCGGTCGACCTCGCGACGGGCGAGGAAGTGCAGGCCCACTACGAACGCAGCGACATCTGCGTCGTGCCCGCGGCAGGCGTCATCGGCGAGGCGATGACGGCGATCGTGATCGCGGGCGCGCTGCTCGAGAAGTTCGGCGGCGACCACATCGAAGAGACGCTGCGCAACTACCGCGCCTACATCGCTACCATCGGCCCCCGTGACGGCGAGGGCGGCCGCGCGTGAACGGCTGGCCGTTTCGCCGGATCGTGCTCATCGGCCCTTCGGGCGCCGGCAAGTCCGCTGTGGCCGGACTGCTCGCCCGGCGGCTGGGGTGGACAGCCGTCGATACCGACGCGCTCGTCGAAGCCGCCGCTGGCCGCGACATCGCGACGATCTTCCGCGACGATGGCGAGGCCGCGTTCCGCGAACGTGAGCGCGCCGCCGTGCGCGAGGCGTGTGCCGCAGGCGAATGCGTCGTCGCGGCGGGCGGCGGCGCGCCCGTCGATGCGCAGAATGCCGAGGAGCTCTGGCGCGACGCCTTCGTCGTGGCGCTGCAGGCCCGCCCCGCGACGGCGCTCGCGCGGCTCGCCGCGACGGGGGAGCGGCGGCCACTGCTCGAAGGCCCGGAGCGGATGGAGCGGATCGGCGCCCAGCAGGAGGCGCGCGCCGCCGTCTACGGGCTCGCCGACTGGACCGTCCGCACCGACGGCCTCACGCCGGAGCGCGTCGCGATCGAGATCGAGCGCGCCGCCCGCGATCACGCCGCCGAGCTGCTCGCCGCGCGCGCCAGCGCATCGGCCGCGCCCGATCCTCTCGTCGTCTTCGAGGTGCGGACGGCGACGGCGCGCTACCCCATCGTCGTGGGCTGGGACATTCTCGATTCGCTCGGCGAGCGCCTGCGCGAGATGGGACTCGGCGGCACGGCCCACATCATCACCGACACGACGGTGCAGGCGGCGCACGGCGAGCGCGCCCTCGCCTCGCTGACGGCGCGCGGGCATCGACGCGGACGTGTTCGCCGTGCCGCCCGGCGAATCGAGCAAGAGCCTCGAGCGCGCGGCGTCGGTGTACGACTGGCTTGTGGCGCGGAAGGCGGAGCGGGGCCACGTCATCGTCGGGTTGGGAGGCGGCGTCGCGGGCGACCTCGCGGGCTTCGTTGCGGCGACGTTCTTGCGCGGGATGCCGCTCGTGCTGGCGCCGACATCGCTGTTGGCGATGGTCGACGCGTCGGTCGGCGGCAAGGTCGCGGTCGATCACCGCGAGGGCAAGAACCTCATCGGCGCGTTCTACCAGCCACGGCTCGTCTTCGATGATGTCGCGCTGCTGCGGACGATCGCTCCGCGCGAGCTGGCGGCGGGCTGGGCCGAGGTGGTGAAGCACGCGTTCATTATGGACGCGGATCTGCTGGCGATGCTGGAATCGCGTCCCGAGGCGGCGACGGCGCTCGATCCGGCCTTCGCGACGCAGCTGGTGGCCCGCAACGCGGCGCTGAAGGGCCGCATTGTCAGCGACGACGAGCGCGAGACGAGCGGCCTGCGCATCACGCTGAACTATGGCCACACCATCGGCCACGGCATCGAGGCGGCGACGGCCTACGGCGAGTACCTGCACGGCGAGGCCGTCGCCATCGGCATGATGGGCGCCGCGGCGATCAGTGTCCGGATGGGGCTGCTCGATCCGCAGGTCGCGGCGCGTCAGGAGACGCTGCTGCGCAAGCTCGGCCTGCCGCTGCGCGCGCCTGGCGTCGGTGCGGAGCGAGTCCTCGCGGCGATGGCGCTCGACAAGAAGGTGCGGGGAAGGCGCATCCGCTGGGTACTGCTCGCCGCCGCCGGCCGCACCGTCATCCGCGACGATGTGCCCGAGGCGCTCGTGCGCGATGTCGTCGCGGAGCTGACGGCGTAGCGCTACTCGCTCGGACGCACCACGACCACCGGCACCTTCGACGTGCGGACGACGCTATCGGCGACGCTGCCCATGACCGCGCGCCCGAAGCCGGAGCGGCCGCGAGTCGACATAATGATAATGTCGGAGCCCGCCTGGGCGGCGTAGTCGAGGATGGCGTCGGCGGGGCGGCCGTACACGATAGCGCTCGTTGCGGTACCGGCGGGGAACGTCGCGACGACGGCATCGAGCTGCGCGCGCGCGGCGGCGACCATATCTTCGTGGGGGATGGGCACGTACCCTTCGGCGCCCGGGATGGCTATCGGCATGATGTCGGCGACCGGGTTGACGGCGCGGAGCACTGTCACCTTCACACGCGCCGCGGCGAGGCTGCGCGCGTAGGCTATCGCCGCGTCGGTCAGTTCCGAGCCGTCGACGGCGAGCAGCGCGGTGTCGAGACGATCATCGGGGCGGGGCGCTCCGGGCGGCACGAACGCGCACGGCATCGGGGCGCTCTGCATCAGATTGAGTGCGACGCTGCCCACCATGGCCCGGCCGATGCCGCTGCGTCCGCGCGTGCCGAGCACGATGAGCGACGCGCGATTCTCGGCCGCGACCGCGAGAATGCGATCCGACGTGTCGCGCGCCCAGTCGACCTCGCACTCGACGCGGATGACGCCGAGATCGCCGAGCACTTTCGTGGCGGCGCGGAGCTGCTGCGTCGCGGCGCGCTCGATGTCGGACGGTGATTTGCTCGCGGCTTCTTTACTGGTATCGGACGTTGGCAACAGGGTGAGCAGGATGATGCGGGCCGGGTCGCCGTGGGTCGCAAAGGCCGCCGCAAACGGGAGCGCGCGTCGCGAATTCGGTGAGCCGTCGTAGGGGACGAGGATGGTGCGCGACATACGTGGACGCTCCTTCGGCGATGTGATCGCGACCCTCCGTCCGTGCGGGGCGCACGGCAGTGCCTCGGCGCTGACGGAGGCTGGCGGGCGTCATTGTACCACCGGAACCGGCCGTTGGCAGCGCGGGCGCGGCGATATCCGGAGCGCGCGGCCGTGGCGGTCGCTACGAGCGCTGGTGCGGGACGATGAGCACCGGTGTCTTCGCGGTGCGCAGCACCCGGTCGGCGACGCTGCCCATGATGGTGCGCCCCAGCGACGAGCGTGCGTGCGTCGTCATCAGGATGAGGTCCGCGTGGCGCTCGTGGGCGATGTCGACGATCGCCTTCGCCGGGACGCCGAGCACGACCTCGCTCTTTACGCCGCCACCGAGCTGCTTCTCGATGGCTCGCACGGAGTCGGCTGCCGCCGCCATCATGTCGTCCATCACCGAAACCGGGATGTAGCCCCCCATGCCTGCCGACGAGAACGGGATGAGGGTCGACGAGGGCGGGACGACGCGCAGCACGGTAAGGTGCGCGCCCGCGTCGCGGAGCTTCCGCGCCAGCGGCAGCGACCGCGCCGAGAGCTCGGAGCCGTCGTAGGGTACCAGCACCTCGCGAATGGCGGCGCGGTCGATGGCGACGCCGGGCGGTACGAAGACGCAGGGTACGGGGCTGCGCTGGACGAGCGCCATCGCGACGCTGCCAAGCAGCGCACGCGCCAGACCGCTGCGTCCGTGTGTGCCCATAACGACTGTGGTGGCGTGATGCCGCTTGACGGCGTCGAGTATCTGGTCGTCGGTCTGGACGCCCCACACGGTCTCGATCTCGATCTCGGCGACGCCGAGGTTGCGCAGCCGCCGCGCGGCGGCTCGCAGCCGTCGCTGCTCCGTACGTTCGAGCGTGCCGCGCGTCTCGTTGTCGATCGGGATGGCCGCCGCCTCGAATGTGGGCAGCACCGTGAGCAGCACGACACGCGCGGGCTCGCCCATCGTGGCCAGCGCCGCCGCATAGGGGAGCGCGCGCCGCGCCGTGCGCGAGCCGTCGAGCGGGACGAGCAGAACTTCCGATGGCATGGGGGTTACCTCGCCCCGCGCGCGAGCGAGGAGGCGAGCACGGCGTCGAATTCCGCTTCCTCGCGCTCTTCCTGCTCGCGCAGCTCCTCGGCCGTGGGCCGCTCGTGCATGACGAGCACGGGACAGCCTGCGCCGCGGACGACCTTCTCGGCGACGCTGCCGAAGACGTAGCCGGTGAGGCCGCCGCTGCCGTGGCTGTTGATGACGATGACATCGGTCTGCTGGTCGCGCGCGAAGCTGAGGATCATCCGGGCCGCGTCGCCGGGCGCAGCGACGGTCTCGGCCTTCACGCCGGACTCGCTCGCTCGCTGGGCCGCGCGCTCGAGGTAGGTGCGCGCCGTCGCGAGCTGCTCGTCGCGGATGCGGTCGATGACGTCGGATCCGGAGTTGGCGTCGGGCACAAGCTCCACAGCGCGCAGGAGTGTCAGCGCACCCTGAAACTGCTTTGCCAGCTCGATGCCACTGGTCAGCGCTGCCTCGGCACGGACGGAGCCATCGAGCGGCACGAGGATTCGCTTGAACATGGGGACCTCCTTCGATGTCGTGGTTCGACGTTATGCCGCAGGGATTGTACCATCGCAGAGCCGGGCGGCTCCTTTCGCCGGGCCGGATGTCCCGAGCGCAGCTCCGAAGCGGAGGCCGATGGCATGACGACAACCCGGGTGCTGCTTGTCGACGACCACGAAGTCGTGCGGGAGGGGCTCCGGACGCTGCTCTCGCGACGGCCGGGGCTGGAGGTGGCCGGCGGCGTCGGCACTGTCGCCGAGGCGATCAGCGAGGCCGAGCGGCTTCACCCCGCCGTGATCGTGATGGACGTGCGGCTGCCCGACGGATCGGGCATCGAGGCCTGCCGCAACATCCGCTCCGCCAATCCCGAGATCCAGGTGCTGATGCTGACTTCGTACGCCGACGAAGAGGCGGTGGTGGCCGCGATCATGGCAGGCGCGGCGGGCTACCTGCTGAAGGACACGCGCGGCGCCGAAGTCGCCGATGCCGTCGAGGCTATCGCCGCGGGGCGGGGGCTGCTCGACCCGGGCGTGACGCAGATGGTGCTCGATCGCGTGCGGCGCAGCGTGGTCAACGAGCCCGACCCGCTCGACGTGCTCAGCGAGCAGGAGCGGAAGATACTGGAGCGCATCGCGGAGGGAAAGACGAACCGGGAGATCGCGGGCGATGTCTTCCTGAGCGAGAAGACGGTGAAGAACTACGTCAGCAGCATCCTGCACAAGCTCGATCTGAGTCGCCGCTCCGAGGCCGCCGCCTTCCTCGTCCGCCGCCAATCGCAAAGGCCGCCCGGCGCCTGAGCGCCGGACGGCCTCGATATGTCGCAGGCCGGTGGGTGAGGTGCCTGCCCCATAGACCCCCGCCCACCGCGCGTGCGTCGCGTTTGCGTGCATCCGCGACACCAACGCTAGTGTCGGCCAGACGGACGGGCCGCGGCGACGGGCGATCGGCTCCAGTTGGGCGGGCCGTTCGGCAGGTTAGGCGAGCGCCATCTCGACGCTGATGGTCGTGCCGGCATCGCCCGATTCGAGCCGGAGCTTGGCCGCGAACGGGGCCAGGCGCTGGCGCATGTTGGGCAGCCCCATGCCCGCGTAGGTGGCGCTCGTGTCGAAGCCTGTACCGTCGTCGCCGATGACGAGCTCGGCCGCGCCGCGCGCCTCGCGCAGCGACACCTCGACGTTGCGCGCGCCCGAGTGGCGGCGGATGTTGCTGAGCGCCTCGCGCAGGATGAAGAGCAGCGCCTCCGTACGGTCGGGCGCGAGCCGCTCGACGACGTCGTCACGAATCGCGAGATGCAGCGCGGGGCCGCCGCTGCCCATGGCCTCGCGCACCAGCTGCTCGATGCGGGCGCCGAGGGTGGCGGGGCTGCCCTCGCGCAGCTGGTGGATGTACTCGCGAATCTCGCTGATGACGACGTTGAGCCGCGCGATCGCCGTGTCGATCTGGTGGTGGGCGGCCTCGCCGCTGCCCTCGGAGATGGCGTGCTGCACCTCCTCGAGGCCGAGGCCGACGGCGTAGATCGACTGGATCGTGCTGTCGTGCAGGTTCATCGCGATCCGGTCGCGCTCCTCAAGCACGGCGAGCCGCTTCACCTGGTGGTACAGGCGTGCGTTCTCGATGGCGACGGCGGCCTGCGAAGCGAGCAGGCCGAGCAGGCTTTCGTCCTCACTGGTAAAGTCGCCGCCGCGCTTCTCCGTGAGGTAGAGATTGCCCAGCACCTCATCGCCGAGCCGGATGGGCATCCCGATGAAGCTGCGCATCGGCGGGTGATGCTGCGGGAACCCGGACGAGCGCGGATCGGCCGTCAGGTCAGAGAGCCGGATCGTCACGCGCTCGCGGATGATCGCCCCGAGCAGCCCCTCGCCTCTCGGCAGCGGCCCGATGCGGGCGCGCTCCGCGGGGGTGAGGCCGAACGTGAAGAATCGCTCGATGACGCCCTCGGCATCGGCGATGCCGAGCGCCGCGTACTGCGCGCCGAGCAGCTCCGCGGCCATGTCGACGACGCTCTGCATCACGGTGTCGAGGTCGAGCCGCGACGTGAGCAGGATGCCGGCGTGGTAGAGCGATTGCAGCTGATCGCGGCGGCGTTCGAGGCCGGCCGAAAGCTGCGCCGCCTCCACGAGCTCGCCCGCGCGGTCGCCGATCGATTGCAGTTTGGTACGCTGTGTCGCTGTCAGACGGGGCTCGGCCGTGAGCAGAATCGCGACCAGCCCGCAGAAGCGGTTGCGCGACCGCAGCGGCACGGCGAGGAACGCGATCCCGTCGCCCGCCAGCACAAGCGTCGCGGGCGTGCCGAACGGGCCGCGGACGCGCCCGGGCACGCTCGCGAAGGTGGCGTCATCGCCGCCGCGGATCGGTGTGCAGCCGCAACTGGCCGCTCTCTTCATCGAGCAGGAAGACGGCGGCGGCCGAGGACGGGACGACGGCGAGCACATCGTCGATGGCGCGCGCGGCCAGCTCTTCGAGGGTGAAGGCGGCACGAGGAGGCATGGGGCACCTCCGCAGCGGCGATGGGTTTCGGGCGCGAGGGCGTCGCCTGCTGGCTCGCTCGGCTGATTATACCCCTGTCGCCAGCACTCGGCGGACTGTGGTTGACCAACACGACCGGCTGTCCCGCCAATGTGCGGCCGTTCGGCTCTATGAAGCCCCGCCGTGCTGCCGGACGATGGCGAAATGGCCACCCAGACCGAGAGATTGATGAGCCGGCCGCGCGACGTTACGGTGTTGGTCATCGACGACCACGACGAGGCCCGCACGGCGCTCGTCCGCCGCCTGGCGAAGGTGGAGGGCGTCGTCGTCGCGGGCGAAGCCGTCGCGCCGCCGCAGGCGATATCGCTCGCGGCTCAGCTCGCGCCCGATGTCGTTGTCTGCGACACCAGACTCGGCCGCGCCGACGGTGCCGGCCCTCGTGCGGTCGCTCGTCGCGCTCAAGCGGCCGCCCGTCGTGGTGGTGCACACGTCGTACCTGACGCGGGCGGAGCGGATGCGCCTCGCGGAGGCCGGCGCTGCGGCGTTCGTGATGAAGGATGCGGGCGTGGCGGGCCTCATTGAGTGCATTGGGGCGCTGGCGCCTGTTGAGGGCCGGCGGGCAACGTGAAGGGGCGGGAGCCTCTTGCGCTCCCGCCCCTTCGAATCGTGTCCCTGTTCTCTTGGAGTCCCGCTCCCCACTTGGCCCCGCCGTCACTGAGCATCTTCACCGTTCAGGGGGTTGCCCGCGTCTCGTCGCTGCGAGGCTCATCTGGGCCTGGTGCCACTTAGGCGATGAGCGAGGCCGCTTGCGGTTCCGGTCTATCCTGGTACATCCCACGGCGCTCCTGGAGGCGGCTCTGGCCACCCGGCCACCTGTCCCATCTACGGTCCCTATAGTCCGTATCGCCTCCATCTATACTATACCACGGCTGTCAACCCCTGGCGGAGAAAAAAGCCAGGGCAATTCCGCACCCAGCTGCGTCATCAGCTCGCCGAGGGTGGCGCTCGTGTCGAGCTGCGCCAGCGGGCCGTCGCGCTCGGGATCGGGCGGCTGATAGCGCTCGCGGAGGCGCTCGGCGACGGCGAGCGTCGCGTCGGAGGGTTCGCCCGGGATGCCCTCGCGCGCCACAAGCCGGGCGCGGAGCACCTCGAGCGGTGCGGTGCACTCGACGAGCGCGTAGCCCGCGCCGTGCTTGCGGGCGAGCCGCCGCGTATCGGCGCGTGAGCGCGGCGTGCCGAATGTGGCGTCGAGCACGACGCTGCGGCCCCGCTCCAGGTGGCCGCGGGCGCGCCGGTAGAGCTCGTCGAACGTGCGCCGGCTGTGGCTCGGGGCATAGAGGCCGCTGTCGAACTCGCCGCGCGCCGGTGTCGCCGGGTCGAGGCCCGCCAGCTCCTTGCGGATGACATCGGAGCGAAGCAGCGCCGCGCCGATGCGGCTGGCGAGCGCCGTGCCAGCGTAGCTCTTGCCGCCGCCCGCCGGGCCCGACATCGTGACGACGATCGGGCGGGCGCGACGGGCCCGCGCGAACCGGAGCGAATGCGCGAAGAGCGCTCGCGCGGTCGCCTCGGCCTTGGTGCGCTGCTCCGGCGGCACCTCGGGCTCGTCGAGCTCGAAGCCGCGAACCTTGCCGCGGATGAAGGCGCGGTAGCAGCGGTAGAACGGCAGCGTCAGCGGCAGGGTCTCGTCGAACGAGCGCGCGAGATAGCGGCCGGCGAGCTCGTCGGCGAGTTCGGGCGCGCCGAGCCGCTCCAAGTCCATCAGCAGAAACGCGAGGTCGGACGCAACGTCGGCGTAGCGGAAGCGGTCGTTGAACTCGATGCAATCGATGATGCAGAAGCCGCCGTCCTCGCGCAGGAAGACGCTGTCGGAGCGCATGTCGCCGTGGCCATCGCGAACGCGGCCCGCGGCGGCACGCTCGGCGAACAGGCCCGCGTCCTCCTCGACGACGCGGCTGACGAACGCGGCGATCTCGTCGAACGTCGCCTGGTCGATGGTGCGGCCGATGTACGGGCGCACCTGGTCGAGGTTCTCCTGCCAGTTCGCCGCGATCACGTCGACCAAGCCGTAGCGGGCGATCTCGTCGCTCGTCGCCGCTTCCGCGTGAAAGCGGACCAGCCGGTCGGCGAGGCGGGGCATGATGCCGGGCGGCACGTCGCCCGCGCGGATGCGGTGGTCGAGGAAGCCGCTCTCCGGCAGCCGTCGCATGTGCACGGCCCACTCGGCCGCGCGCGCCTCGTCGCCGGGCCCGCCGACGGCAAGCCCGGCGGGCGTGGCGACGAGCGGCACGACGCCGTGGTACGCCTCGGCGCAGAGGCGGCGGTTGAGCGCGAGCTCGCGTTCGCAGGCGACGCGGCGCGCCTCAAGCGTGGTGAAGTCGAGGAAGCCGAGGTCGAGCGGCTTCTTCACCTTGTAGACATCGGTGTCGGTGAGGAAGACGTACGAGATGTGCGTCTGGATGAGCTCCGTGCTCGTGACGGCGTGCGGGTAGGCCTCCGGGCGGAGGAGGTTGGCGAGGCCGCCGGGGAGCGCCGGCGAGGTCATGGCGCGGAGCCGGCTGGGGGCCGCAGCTTAGTCGAGCCCGGCGCGCATGCGATGGTAATCGATCGCCTTCGCCATCGCCACGGCGGCGCGATCGAAGCTCGCGAACGCGGGCAGGCCGCGCTCCTGCGCCTTGCGCCGGGCGTCGATCGCGATCTCCTCGAGGTGCGCCGGGTGGAGCACGGCCACGATCGGCTTCGACGATCGGTCGCGGAACGCGACGAGGCTGTCGAGCATCTGGTCGAGCATTTCGGGGTTGTCCTTCCAGCGGCGGCCCATGAAGCCGACCGGAAGGTCCATCGCCACCATGCCGATGTTCGGGTCTTCGTCGAGGATGGCGAGCAGCCGTTCGAGGTTCTCGGGCAGGCCGCCCATCCCGATCGTGCCGCCCGCATCGAACGGGTTGCGGTAGCTGCCGCCGATGACGTTGAAGAACTGCCCCAGCTTCTCGTACGAGGCGTCGGTGAGCGCGGGCACCGCGATGCCGGCGCGCGCGAACGCGTCGGTGATGCCGACCGAGGGACCGCCTGTCATCGCGATGAGGCCGGCGGCCTTGTTCGTCGTGGGCTTCGCGAGCAGCAGCGCCTTCATCACATCGAGCGTGTCGTCGAGCGTGTCGGTGGTGATGGCGCCGGCCTGCCGTGCCATCGAGTTCCAGATGGCCATCGGCGAGGCGAGCGACGCCGTGTGCGAGAAGGCGGCGCGCTGGCCGGCCTCCGTCTGGCCGCCCTTCCACAGCACGACCGGCTTCGTCTTCGTCGTCTCGCGCAGCGTGCGGAAGAAGCGCTGGCCCGCCCGCACGCCTTCGACGTAGATGCCGATGACCTCGGTCTCCGGGTCGGCCGTGAAGTAATCGAGGTAATCGGAGGCGTCGAGCACGATCGCGTTGCCGAACGACACCGACTTGCTGACGCCGATGCCCTGCTCCGGCGCGCACTGGGTGAAGAACCCGGCGTGGGTGCCGCTCTGCGCGATGAAGCCGACGGGCCCGCCCGCGTCCGGCCCGATCGGCTGGTCGATGGAGTGGCGGATGCCCGCCTTCGGGATGTACAGCCCCATGCAGTTCGGCCCGATGAGCGGCAGGTCGCCTTCCGTGGCGATCTTGAGGAGGGTGTCCTGGAGGTGGCGGCCCTCTTCCTCATCCGTCTCGGCGAAGCCCGACGTGAAGAGCATGACGCCGCCCACCTTCTTCGCGGCGCAATCGGCGATGACGCGCGGCGCTATCTGGCGGGGGACGGCGACGATGACGTAGTCGACCTCCTCGGGGATGTCCTGGAGGCTCTTGTAGTTCTTGATCCCGAGCGCTTCGATGCCCGGAATCTCGCGCTCGTCGATCTGCACGGAGTAGAGGTTGCCCGTGAAGTTCTGGTTGTTGCGCAGCCACATGTAGCCCGTCATCTGCTTGTCGCCGATGACCGCCACGGTGCGGGGGTTGAAGACGCGTGCGAGCCGGCTCACGACGTTCGTCGCCAAGCGCTACCTCCTCTGGCCGCGCGGGCTGCGCGATTCAGCTTCGTACCACGATGCGCGCGTCGACGGCGAGCGCGCCCTTCTTGTAGGCGAACACGGGGTTGAGGTCGAGCTCCGTTATCTCCGGGTGGGCCTCGATGAAGGCGGAGAGCTGGAGCAGCAGGTCTTCCAGCGCGGTCTTGTCGGCCGGGTCCTGGCCGCGGACGCCGTCGAGCACGGGGTAACCGCGGATCTCGTGGATCATCTGGCGGGCGTCGCGGCGCTCGAGCGGGACGATGCGGAAGGCGACGTCTTCGAGCACCTCGACGAAGATGCCGCCGAGCCCGAACATCAGCACCGGCCCGAACTGGGCGTCGGTTGTCATGCCAACGATGACCTCGGTGCCCTGCGGCGCCATGTGCTGAATCGCCGCCCCGATGATCGTGGCGCCGGGCTGCGCGCGGCGGACATCGGCCATCATGGCGTCGTACTCGGAGCGCAGGTCGGCCTCGGAGCCGATGTTGAGCCGCACGCCGCCGACATCGCTCTTATGGGCGATGTCGGGCGACACGATCTTCATGACGATGGGGTAGCCGAGCTCGGCGGCGACCTTCGCCGCTTCGTCGGGCGTCTTCGCGAGGCGCGTTTTGGCGACGGGAATGCCCGCCGCCTCCAGCATTTCCTTCGCTTCGACTTCGGTGAGCAGGCGCAGGCTTGCGGCGGCGGTGTCGGACATATGCGTTTGCCTCGGTGCGTGGGAGTAGCCCGTGTGGGCGGCGGTATCGTACGTGAAGGTTCGCCGCGTGTCAACGAATCGCGCTCGGCGGCGTACGGGCATCCCCTACGCAATCTTGGGCGTAACCCCTACGGAAAGGCGCGGAATCGGCCGTAGATATATGCGAGGAATGGGCTCGTACATTCGGACTACGCGCCCCAGGGATGTGAGATGAAGCGCTCGGTCGGGATGACGGTAGGGGTTGGCGGCGCGGCGCTGGGCGCGAGTGCGACGGGGCTGCTTGGCGGCACGGCGTGGCTCGCGCATCGGCTGGCGCACCCGCGCGTCAACTTCGCGCCACCCGAGGCGCACCTGCTCGACTGGTCGCCCGAGGCGCTCGAGGACGTGGGCTTCGCCAGCTCCGACGGCACGGCGCTCCGCGGCTGGTTTCTGGCGGCGGAGGGCGCGTCCGATATGGTCATCGTCTGCCACGGGTATGGCGGCAATCGCTATCAGGTGCACGACATGTCGCTGGCGCTCTGGCGTCGCGGCCACAACGTACTCTCGTTCGACTTTCGCGCCTCCGGCGAGAGCGGCGGCCGGCGGTCGTCGTTCGGCTTCCGGGAGGCCGACGACGTTGTGGGCGCGCTCGAGTACGCACTGACCCGCCCCGAAGTCGATCCGTCGCGTATCGGCGTGGTCGGCTTCTCGATGGGGGCGACGGCGGCGCTGCTCGCGACGGCCCGCGACGAACGCCTGCGCTGTGTTGTCGCCGACAGCGCCTACCCTTCGCTGAAGGCTGTGCTCGGTGGCGCGTTCCGTCACTACGCGCACGCGCCGTCGTTCCCGTTCGCGCCGCTCGTGGCGCGCTGGGGGCAGCGGATGTACGGCGTGGAGCTCGACAAGATCAGTCCCGGCGATGTCGTCGCGTCGATAGCGCCGCGCCCCGTCTACATCGTCCACGGCAGCGCCGACCCGATTATCGCGCCCCTGCACGCCGAGCGGCTGTACGCGGCGGCGCGCGAGCCGAAGCAGTTGTGGATAGCGCCGGGCGCCGGTCACGCCACAGCGGGCCTCTCGTCGCCGCTCGAGTTCATCGGGCGGGTCGAGGGCTTCCTGCGCGATTCGCTCGTCTAGCGGCGCGTCCGGCAGCCCTGTCATTCTGAGCGCAGCTGCTCGTTGGCGCGGGTCGGAGCGCCTCGCCCGCGCTCCGAAGCGAACCCGCATCGAACCTCGACGCAGTCGCGCTCGATGCCACATACTGTATGTCCGCGCGCGTCCGTTCGTGGCAGGTGCTCGTATCGTCCGAAGCCGCATCGCGCCGCCCTTGCTTCTGCTGACAGCTCTTGCGCTGCTGGCGGCGGTCGCGAGCGCCTGCGGCGGCGACGAGCGGTCGCCGATCACGGCGACGCTGGCGGGTGGCGAGGCCACGAACGTCGCCGCTGCCGATGGCGACGCCGCGGCGACGACCGGCGGCCCGCTGCGATATCGCTCGTCGCTGGCCGATGCGCTCGTCGTGGCGTACTACGGCTACCCCGAAGGGTCGCTGCTCGGCATTCTCGGGGCAGCGCCGCCCGAGGCCATGGCGCTCGAGCTGGAGGCGCAGGCGCGCGCCTACGAGCAGCTCTTGCCGAACATCCGGGTCGTGCCAGCGTTTCATCTGATAGCGGCGGTAGCGCAGGCCGAGCCGCAGCCCGACGGCTCCTATCTGACGCGGATGGACCCGGCCCACATCGACGAGTATCTGAGGGTGGCGCGCGAGCACGGCTTCCTCGTCATCCTCGACCTCCAGATCGGACGCAGCAGCGTTGCGGCCGAGATCGATGTCGTGCGGCGTTATCTTGCGGAGCCCGACGTCCATCTGGCGCTCGATCCGGAGTTCACGATGGCCCCGGGCGAGGTGCCGGGCCAGACCTTCGGGCAGATGGACGCGAGCCAGATCAACGAGGCGCAGCAGCTTCTGGAGGGCATCGTTCGCGCATCTGCCATCCCCAGCAAGATGCTGGTCGTGCACCAGTTCGAGGCCGATATGGTCACCAACAAGGTGCTGCTCCGCGATTACGCCGGTGTGGAGCTGGTGTTCGATGCCGATGGCGTCGGCGATCCTGGGGGCAAGCTCATCGACTACGAGAACTTCGTGCGCATCGACGGCGCGGAGTTCGGCGCGATCAAGCTGTTCTACAAAGAGGATGTTGGCCTGCTCTCGCCCGGCGATATCGTGGCGCTCGATCCGCTCCCCGCGCTCGTCATCTACCAGTAGCCCGGATCGCGGCGATCCGGCGCCAATGCGATATCCTCTTCGCCGGGAGCGGTATCCTGTTCGCCGGGAATGGAGGGAGCATGGCGCACGCTCACCCGCGCGAGAGCGGAGGCTACCGCAGCGCCGCTCAGCGCAACAGCGGCCGGCTGCTGCTGGCGCTGCTCCTGACGCTCGGGTTCGCGATCGTGGAGGTGGCGGGCGGCCTGCTGACCAACAGCCTCGCACTGCTCGCCGATGCCGGCCACATGTTCACCGATGCGCTCGGCCTGGCGATGGCGCTCGGCGCCGCGTGGCTGTCGGGGCGTCCGGCGACGGACGCGCGATCGTTCGGGTACTACCGCATCGAGATCGTGGCGGCGCTGCTCAACGGCATCCTGCTGTTCGGGGTGGCGGGCTACGTGCTGGTGGAGGCTGTCCGCCGCTTCACCGGACCGCCCGATGTGGAAGCGGGCCCGATGATCGCCGTGGCGGCGGCCGGGCTAGTCGTCAACTTCATCGGACTGCGGCTTCTGGCGGCAGGCGCGAGCGAGAGCCTCAATGTGCGGGGCGCGTACCTCGAGGTGCTGGCCGATTTGCTGGGGTCGGCGGCGGCGGTGGCCGCGGGCGTCATGCTGATCACGACCGGCTGGCGTTACGCCGATCCGCTGTTCGGGGCGGGCATCGGGCTGATGATCCTGCCGCGCACCGTACACCTGATGCGCGGGGCGCTCAGCGTGCTGCTGGAGAGCACGCCATCGCACATCGACGCCGCCGCCGTGGAGCAGGCGATGCGCGAGCTGCCGCTTGTCGAAGACGTGCACGACCTGCACATCTGGCAGATAACGTCGGGGATGGACGTGCTGAGCTGCCACATCACCGTCGGCGACCCGAGCTGCGGGCAGCGGTGCCTCGGCGACGTCGGCGAGATGCTGCGAATGCGCTTCGGCATCGAGCACATGACGGTGCAGGTCGAGGGGCCGGGCTTCGACGAAGCAGGCCCCCACTTCTGAGTGAGGGCGGCGCTCGTTAGCCGAAGCGGCCGGTGATGTAGTCCTCGGTGCGGCGGTCGCGCGGGTTCGTGAAGAGCTGTTTCGTGTCGCTGAACTCGACGAGCTCGCCGGCGCGATCTTCGGCCATCATCATGAATGCGGTGGAGTCGGCGACGCGCGCCGCCTGCTGCATGTTGTGCGTGACGATGACGATCGTGTACTGCTCCGCCAGCTCGCGCAGCAGATCCTCGATCTTGTGGGTGGCGATCGGGTCGAGCGCCGAGCAGGGTTCGTCCATGAGGATGACTTCGGGCTCGACGGCGAGCGTCCGGGCGATGCAGAGCCGCTGCTGCTGCCCGCCGGAGAGCGCCAGGCCGCTATCCCGCAGCTTGTCCTTCACCTCGTCCCAGAGCGCGGCCCGGCGCAACGAGCGCTCGACGATCTCGTCGAGCCCCTTGCGGACGCCGTTGACGCGCGGCCCGAAGGCGACGTTCTCGAAGATCGACTTCGGGAACGGATTCGGCTTCTGAAACACCATCCCGATGTGCCTGCGCACGAGGATCTCGTCCATCTCGAACACGGGGACGCCGTTGAACAGCACCTCGCCGTCGGTGCGGAAGCCGTCGACGAGCGCGTTCATCCGGTTGATGGTGCGCAGCAGGGTGCTCTTGCCGCAGCCCGAAGGCCCGATGAGCGCCGTGATCTTGTTGCGCGGCAGGTCGAGGTTGATGTCGCGCAAGGCGCGGAACTTGCCGTACCACGCGTGCAGCCCCCGCACCGAAATCGCCGTGTCGGCGGCGATCGACTCGGACGCGGCCTGCGGGACGGGCGCGTCGAACTCCACCCGCGGCATGGGTGCGCCCGCTGGCGAATCCGGACGTGAAGCAGTCTCGATAGCCATGCTCCCAGCTTGCCCGAACGGGGCCGGGGACAGATTAACGGATCGTTAACACATCGCGAAATCCCCCGGAGCACGCAGCTGCTCCGGAAGGCCACCCTGGGGGTTCTCCCTATCGGTTTGGAGGCGGCCGCTCCGACTATGGACAGGAGGGGTTATCAGGGATAGCCGTGGGGATTCCGCGAACGCGGAATCGGCTGGCACGGCGGGCGTCACCTCGCGGCGATCCGTCCGCATAAGGGGAGGGAACGTATGGAGTTGACGGTGTAGCTCGCTGAGCGGCAGCGGGCGGTGTCGCGAGATGTTCTCGCCCCCCGTCCCGATCGCTCGCGCAGCGGCTCGTCTCCCTTCCAGCCCAGACCAGGCGAAAGGAATACGTCGCTGGAAAGCGCAGCCGCGGCCGTACGGCCCCAGCCGGCTCAGATCCAGCGCATCACGGGCGCCGGTCGCATTGCGAAGGGGACAGGTATCCAGGGAAGGACGTGCTGGTTCCGCCGGCACGCTACATGACAGGGAGGTCATAACGAAATGGCAAATCTGATGAAGCTCCGGAAGGTGCGGCTAGCTTCCGCGTTGGTGCTTCCGGCGGTTCTGGCGACGGGCGTGTATGTATTCACCGCATCGTCGACGGTTCCGGCGTCGAAGGCCGGCGATGGCTCGGGCGCCATCACAGGCTACGTCGCGAGCAGCGTTCACTATGCGCTCAACGGCACCGACCCGACGTTAATCGACTCGGTGACGTTTACGCTGGACTCAGCACCGGTGGCGGGCGGGACTGTCAAGATCAAGCTGGTAACGGCCGGCTCCGACTGGTATAGCTGCACAAACGTGACCACCGCGATTACCTGCGTCACGACGGCGCCTCAGGCCACCGTGCTGGCGTCCGACCAGCTTCGGGTCGTCGTGGCTCAGTAGCTTGTTGAGGCATTGGGGGGTGGCGCCGTGCGCCGCCCCCCGCAGCTCATGTTTCGGCAATTCCGCTCGCTGCTGGTGACCGTCGTCGCGCTCACTCTGGTGGGCGGGGCCTGGGTCATGTTCGCCCCCACGTTCCTGGGTGGCTCGGTCAGCTACCTCACGATTGTGGGAACGAGTATGCAGCCGATGCTGGAGAAGGGCGATCTCGCAGTGATACGCGCAGCAGACGACTACAAGACCGGGGATGTCGTGGTGTACACGTCGGAGGAGAATCCCGACGCGCGCATTCTGCATCGCATTATCGAGCAGAAGGGCGCGAAGTTCGTCCTTAAGGGCGACCACAACACCTGGACCGACAGCTCCATGCCAACGGAGGAGCGGATCCAGGGCAAGCTCTGGTTTCGGGTGCCGAAGGCCGGGCTCGTGTTCGCGGCCCTCCGCTCGCCACTGCGCGCCGCCATGATCGCGGCCGCGACCGGATCGCTCGTACTGGGCGGTGTGGGCGGTGTGGCTGGCCGTCGGCGGCGACATAACGTTGGCCCCGGCGGCGCGCGCCAGCAGACGCGGCGGCGGTGGTAATGGCGGCGGTATGGGCGTGCTCGGGCCGGGCGGCCAGATGATGCTCGCCGGCTGCGCCGTCGCGGTGCTCGGGTTCGCGGTACTCGGCGGGCTTGCCCATCGTACTCCTGCGATGCGCCATACCACCACCGACATCGAATACAAACACTCCGGCGAGTTCAGCTATCGCGGCGACGCGGCTGGCGGCTCCGTATACCAGTCGGGCGTGGTGGAAACGGGCGAACCCATCTTCCTGAAGCTCACGCAGGAGCTGCAGGTCGACTATCGCTACGAGCTGACATCGGAGCTGCCGCACGAGGTCGCGGGCACCGCCCGGATGGTGGCGGAGCTGTCGGACACGACGGGCTGGCGGCGCGAGTTCGAACTGCAGCCCGAAACGAGCTTCGAGGGCGACAAGCTCGCTGGTCAGCGGCGTTCTCGATCTCGAGCAGATCAGCGCGGTTGCCCGCCAGCTGGAGATCGACACCGGCGTCCGTCGCGAGACGTTCGTGCTGTCGGTGAAACCGTTCCTGCAGGTGGCGGGCTCGGTCGCCGCGCAGCCGATCGAGGACGAGGTCGCGTCGACGCTGCGCTTCTCGATCGACGCGCTGCAGATGCGCCTCTCAGCCGGTGATCCGCCTGCCGCGGGCGATCCGGTGGTGGATCCGGTGAAGCCGGTCGAGACGCGGACGGTGGAGCGCTCGACCGTGGAGCCGCGCTCGCTCACGTTCGCCGCCCTCAGCCTCGATGTGGGGCTCGCTCGCACCATCGCGCTGTGGGGCGCCGCGGTGTCGTTCGCCGGGCTCGCCATCGCCGGGGGGCTAACGCTGCTGGCGTTGCGGGCCGACGAAGCCGGACGCATCCGCTCGCGCTACGGCGACCGAATGGTCGAAGTGAAATCGATGCGAACGGGCGCCAACGACTCGCGGGTCGAGGTGGGGAGCATGGCGAACCTGGCGCGATTGGCCGAGCGCTACGAGTGCCTGATCCTGCATCTGACCGAGGGCGAGCGGCACTCGTTCGTCGTGCAAACGGCCGACATCACCTATTGGTACGAGGCGCGGGGCCCGGACGATGCGAGTCCGCCGACGCCCATCCATCAGGCGGCAGCATAAGGGAGCACGAAGATGATCGGTGGGCGATGGTTCGGGAGGGCGGTGCTCGTGCTGGCCGCCGGAATCTTGCTCGGCGGGCTGACCGGACTGGCGGCGAGCAACACCGCGCCCGCGACGAAGGCCGATAACCTCTCGTTCGCGATCACCGCGAACACGCTGAAGCCGGCCGAGTGCGACGGGATCACGCTGACGGCTCTGCAGGCGAGCGACAATGCGACGATCACGGGGAGTGCTGCGGCCGAGCTGCTCCTGGGCGGACCTTCGGCCCAGGTCATTGCCGGCAACGACGGTGACGACTGTATTCTCGGCGGCGGCGGCGACGACTCAATCACTGGCGATCTTGGCACCGACGTGTGTCTGGGCGGCCCCGGCACCGATAGCTTTCCAGTCGGGCACGGCTGCGAGACGGCGACGCAGTAGGGTGGGCTGCCGCTGGTGAGCCGGGTGGGATTCGAACCCACGACCCACGGGTTAAAAGCCCGCTGCTCTACCACTGAGCTACCGGCCCGCTTGCCCCAGTGTACCATCGCCCATCGACGCCACCCCGTCGCTGCTCAGCCCCTTGACCATGAACCGCGCCGGGCGCTACGATACTAGGCACAACTGAATACACAAGGCTGTGAACAGGAAGAGTACGCCGCCAGGCGAGGCCCAGAGAGCCGGGATAAGGTGCGAGCCCGGCGCCGGCGCAGCAGCGGAATGGACCTGGGAGCCGCGACCCGAATGCCGCGATGCACCCGCATCGCGAGCCGTAGGCGTCGCCGGGGCGACCCCGTTATCGAAGTCTAGAGCATCGCTCGCCCGTGGAGGGGGAGCCGTGACTCGAAGAGTGGGCTCCGTTTTCGGACGTGGCCAACCAGGGTGGCACCGCGAGCGATCCCCTCGTCCCTAGTGGACGTGGGGATTTTTGTCATTCAGCCGCCGGGAGCCGCCATGGACACCTCGACCTCGAAGCCCAGGCGACCCGCCGCGGGAGGCGCATCATGAGCTACCTGCCGGGCATCGACGAAGTTCGCCGCCTCGCCGCCACCGGCAAGGGCAATCTCGTGCCCGTGTACCGCGAGGTGCGGGCCGACCTCGAGACGCCCGTCTCCGCCTACCTGAAGGTCGCGCGCGGCAACACCTCCTTCCTGCTGGAGAGCGTCGAGGGCGGCGAGCGGATCGCGCGGTACAGCTTCATCGGCACCGAGCCCTACCGCGTCGAGCGCGCCGGCGGCAGCGCCGATCCGCTGCTCGCCGTGGAAGACGAGCTGCGCCGGTTCCGTGTCATCCACCCGCCGGCGCTGCCGCGCTTCACCGGCGGCGCGGTCGGCTATCTCGGCTACGAGGCCATCCGCCACTACGAGCCGCGCGTGCCGATGGCGCCGAACGACCCGATCGGCATCCCCGAGGCCATCTTTCTGTTCGTCGATGCGCTGCTCGTGTTCGACCATCTCCAGCGCACCATCAAGGTCGTCGCCCACGTGCGGCTCGATGGCGACCTCGACGCCGCGTATCGAGCCGCCACTCGCCGCATCGACGAGCTTGTCGAGCGGCTGAGCGGGCCGCTTCCGGCGGCCGCCCCGCCGCTGGCCGCCGCGGCGAAAGGGGCCGTGGCCTCGAACGTCGGCAAGGAGACGTACCTCGACTACGTCGAGGAGGCGCGGCGCTACATCGTCGAAGGCGACATCATCCAGGTGGTGCTCTCGCAGCGGCTGTCGCGTCCGACGAACGCGCCGCCGTTCGAGATCTACCGGGCGCTGCGCACCATCAACCCATCGCCGTACATGTACTACCTCGATTTCGGCGACTTCCAGGTCGCGGGTGCTTCGCCGGAGATGCTGGTGCGCGTCGAGGACGGCGCCATCGAGACCCACCCGATCGCGGGCACGCGGCCGAGGGGGCGTACCGCCGCCGAGGACGACGCGCTCGCCGCCGAGCTCGCCGCCGACGAGAAGGAGCTCGCCGAGCACGTGATGCTGCTCGATCTCGGGCGCAACGACATCGGCCGTGTCAGCGAGCCCGGCACCGTGCAGGTGACGCAGATGATGGAGATCGAGCGCTACTCGCACGTGATGCATCTCGTGTCGCACGTCAAGGGCCGCTTGCGCCAGGGGCTGACGGCGTTCGACGCGCTCCGCTCGTGCTTCCCGGCGGGCACGGTATCGGGCGCGCCCAAAGTCCGCGCCATGCAGATTATCGCCGCCCTCGAGCCCGACCGCCGCGCCACGTACGCGGGCGCCATCGGCTACATCGACTATTCGGGCAACCTCGATACGGCGATCGCCATCCGTACCATGGTGCTCAAGGACGGCGTCGCGCACGTGCAGGCGGGCGGCGGGCTGACGTACGACTCGGTGGCCGAAACCGAGCATCAGGAGAGCCTGAACAAGGCGCAGGCGCTGCTGCGGGCCATCGAAAAGGCCGAGGCGGAGCTGGGCGCGGCAGCCCCTCCCGCTCCGGCGCGAGGCTACTGACGATGGCGACACGGGCAGTGGTCACCGTCGGGGCGCTGTTGGTGCGCGATGAGCGGGCGCTGCTGCTCCGTCGCCACGCCGGCGAGGCGGGCGGCGATGAGCTGTGGGACTTGCCCGGCGGCCATCTGCTGGAGCACGAGGACGACATCGACGCGGCCGTGCCCCGCATGCTGACGGAAGCGCTGGGCGTGCTGCCCACCGCGTTCGAGTTCTACGACACCCAATTCGCGCCGCTCGCGGGTGGTCAGCCACGCGTCGACAGCCTGTACATCGTGCTCGCGTGGGAGGGCGATCCGCGCCTCGCCGCAACGGACGTGTTCGCGAGCATCGAATGGCTGCCGCTCGTCGAGCTGGCGGAAGCGGCGCTGGTCGAGCCCCGGCGGTCGCTCGTGCGGTCGCTGCTGGGCATCGACGAGCCCGAGTAGGGGCTGCCCGCGCCGTGCGGGGAGGAGTTCGCCATGCTGCTGCTCATCGATAACTACGACAGCTTTACCTACAACCTGTACCAGTATCTCGCGGAGCTTGGCGCGGAGGTGGTGGTGCACCGCAACGACGCCATCACTACCGACGATATCGCCGCGATGCAGCCGGAACGGATCGTGATCTCGCCGGGGCCGTGCACGCCGGCCGAGGCCGGCATCAGCACCGAGGTGGTGCGGCGATTCGCCGGCAAGCTGCCGATCCTCGGCGTCTGCCTCGGCCATCAGTGCATCGCCGCCGCGTTCGGAGGCGTGGTCGAGGGCGCGGGCGAGATCGTGCACGGCAAGCTCTCGACCATCGAGCACGATGGCCGCGGCGTCTTTGCCGGGCTGCCGAACCCGTTCCGTGCCGTCCGCTATCATTCGCTGGCGGCGAACCCGGCATCGCTGCCGGCCGAGCTCGAAGTGACGGCGCGGTCGGAGAGCGGCGTGGTGATGGGCGCTGCGTCACACGCGGTAGGCGATCGAGGGCGTGCAGTTCCACCCGGAGAGCATCATGACGGACGTGGGCAAGGACCTGCTGCGCAACTTCCTGGCGATGGAGGAGGCAACCGCTCATCCTGAGCCTGTCGAAGGATGAGCAGGAGCACGGGGGAGGCTACCGACTCATCCTGAGCGCCTGTCGAAGGACGAGCAGGAGGCGGGGGTGAGGCAGGAAGGCACGACGACGCATGGGTGACTGGGGATGGACTGGGTGGTCAGACGACGTTCGGCCGTTTCGACGATGTGCTGGTCGTCGTCACCGGGTTCTACGCGTGGCGACGCACGCGATGGCGTGGAAATGCGCGAACAGCGAGAGGCCGATGCACGACCGGTCTCGATTTCTTTCGGAATACCATCGCGGTGCGATCAAGCATCGAGGATTTCACCGGTACTTCATCTTGCTAACGTCGGCACGGACCGGCGCTCAATGTCGACGTTGAGCGAAGGAGATGTGCGGCGTCATCGCTGTGGCGAGTCGAAGAGCGACATTCAGTTGGACGCGGGAAGACGACCGCTTTGGATCAGCTATCAGAGTGTCGGCGGGCGCGGTATACGTCGAGCAGGCGGTTTGCCGTCGACGATGGTGGTCAGGGGTTGGGCGAGTTGGAGATAACTGAGCATCATGACCATCCGTGAGGCGATAGGGCGGCTCGTGCTGGGCGAGGCCCTCGCTGAGGACGAGGCCGCCGCCGTCATGGAGCAGATCATGACGGGCGAGGCCACGGACGCGCAGCTCGGCGCGTTCCTCGTCGCGCTCCGGCTCAAGGGCGAGACCGACGCCGAGATCGCGGGCATGGCCCGTGTCATGCGCGACAAGGCTGTCGCCGTGCCCTACGCGGGCGACCTGCTCGACACGTGCGGCACCGGCGGCGACGGCTCGGGCACGTTCAACATCTCGACCGCGGCCGCGTTCGTCGCGGCGGGCGCGGGCGCGCGCGTCGCCAAGCACGGCAACCGCGCCCTCACGTCGAAGTGCGGCTCCGCCGATGTCCTCGAAGCGCTGGGCGCCAACATCGAGCAGACGCCGGAGCGGGTGGCGCGCGCCATCGAGGAGGCGGGCGTCGGCTTCATGTTCGCGCCCGAGTATCACCCGGCGATGAAGTACGCCGCCGGCCCGCGCCGCGAGATCGGCGTTCGCACCGTGTTCAACATCCTCGGGCCGCTGACGAACCCCGCGCACGCGGCCCACCAGGTGGTCGGCGTGGGGTCGGCAGAGCTTGGCGAGACGATGGCCGCGGTGCTGCGCAGGCTCGGCTCGCATCACGCGCTCGTCGTCCACGGCGCCGACGGCCTCGACGAGCTGACGACGACCGCTGAAACGCTCGTCTGGGAGCTGCGCGAGATGCGGATCGAGCACTACACCATCGACGCGCGCGACTTCGGGCTCGCTCGCGCCGGCACCCGGGAGCTGCTCGGCGGAACCGCCGCCGAGAACGCCGCGATGCTGCGCGCGCTCGTCGGGGGCGGCGGTTCGCCGGCGCTGCGCGACATCGTGCTGCTGAACACGGCGGCGGCGCTCATGGCCGCGGGCCTCGCGGACGGCTTCGCCGAGGGCATCGGAAAGGCGGCCCGCTCGATCGATTCGGGCGCGGCCAACGCGGCGCTGGAGCGCTTCATTGAGGTAACGAATCGGCCATGACGAACGCACCTTCGGGCCCCCGCGAGACGGGCACCTTCCTCGACCGGATCGTCGCGGGCAAGCGCGACGAACTGGAGCGCCTGCTGCGCGAGCGCCCGATCGGGATGGTGCGCGAGGAGCAGGTGGCCCTCGATGAGCCGCTCGATTTCGAGATGGCGTTGCGGGAGCGTGCCGCACCGGCGTCGTCGCACAAGAGCCGGCTCGCGCTCATCGCCGAAATCAAGCGGGCATCGCCCTCGAAGGGCAAGCTCATGCGCCGCCCGGAGGAGCATCAGGCTATCGCGCGGACGTACACCATCGGCGGCGCGAGTGCCATCTCCGTTGTCACGGAGGAGGCGCACTTCAGCGGGTCGCCGAGGATGTTGCGCGAGGTCCGCGGCTCGCTCGACGGCTACTTCCCCGGCGGCAGGCCGCCGCTGCTGCGCAAGGACTTCCTGTTCGACCCGTACCACATCGATGAGTCGCGCGCCTATGGCGCCGACGCCCTGCTGCTCATCGTGGCGCTGCTCGACGACGCGCGTCTGCGCGAGCTGCTGGCGCAGACGCTGGCGCTCGGCATGGCGGCGCTCGTCGAGGTGCACGATGCGGACGAGATGCGGCGCGCCGCGGACGCGGGGGCGCGGATCATCGGCATCAACAACCGCGACCTGCGGACGTTCGAGGAGGACCTCGGCACGACGGAGCGGCTCGCCAAGCTCGCGCCGCCGGGCAGCGTTCTCGTCTCCGAATCGGCGATCCGGAGCGCGGCCGACGTGAGCCGCGTCGCCGCAGCCGGTGCGCACGCCATCCTCGTCGGCGAGGCGCTGCTGACCTCGACCGACATGCTCGGCAAGATGCGGGAGCTGCGCGGATGACCGCGGTGCGCGTCAAGATCTGCGGCCTGCGCAGCGCCGGCGACGCGCTCGCCGCGGCGCGTGCCGGAGCCGACATCATCGGGGTCGTGTTCACCGAGTCGCCCCGCCGTGTCACCGTGGAGACAGCGCGCGAGATCGCGGCGGCGCTCGGCGCGCGGCCCGAGACTGGGCCATCGTGACGCCGCCGGCACGGGCGCTGCCCGCTTCGAGGCGATGCTCGCCCGCCGCCGCCCGCTGCTCGCCGGCGTCTTCGGCGACGAAGCTGCTGGAGACATCGCCGCGACGGCCGCCGCCGCGGGGCTCGACGTCATCCAGCTCTCCGGTCGCGAGCCGGGCGCGCAGGCGAAGGCGCTCGCCGCGCACGACCTCATCGTCGTGGCGCGGCCCGCGACGTCCGCGGGACTGGCGGGGGTGCCCGCGGGGGCGCTGGCGCTGCTCGACGCGCCTCACCCGACGATGCTCGGCGGCACGGGGCATCGCCTCGACGCCGCCGTCGCCGCGCGATGTGCGGCGCGAGCGCGCCGTGCTGCTCGCGGGCGGGCTGACGCCGGAGAACGTCGCGGAGGCGATCGCCGCCGTGCGGCCGTGGGGCGTCGATGTCAGCAGCGGCGTCGAGACCAACGGCGCGAAGGATCACGCGAAGATACGCGATTTCATCGCGGCGGCCCGATCGGTGGAGGTGAGCGCATGACGAAGACGATGCCGGACGCACGGGGCTACTTCGGAGACTTCGGGGGGCGCTTTGTGCCGGACACGCTGATGGCGGCGCTGGATCAGCTCAACGCCGAGTACGACGCCGTCAGCCGCGACCCCGAGTTCGCGCGCGAGCTGGCGCACTATCTGCGCACGTACGCGGGCCGCCCGACGCCGCTCACCTTCGCCGCGAACCTGAGCGCCCGCGCGGGCGGGGCGCGCATCTACCTCAAGCGCGAGGATCTGGCCCACACTGGCGCGCACAAGATCAACAACGCCCTCGGCCAGGCGCTGCTCGCGCGCCGGCTCGGCAAGACACGCATCATCGCCGAGACGGGCGCCGGCCAGCACGGCGTCGCGACGGCGAGCGCCTGCGCGATGCTCGGGCTCGAGTGCATCGTGTACATGGGCACCGAAGATGTGCGACGGCAGCGCCTCAACGTGCACCGGATGCGGCTGATGGGCGCCGAAGTGCGGCCCGTGGCGAGCGGCGGGCGAACGCTGAAGGACGCCATCAACGAGGCGATCCGCGACTGGGTGACGAACGTCGACGGCACCCACTATCTGCTGGGCAGCGCCCTCGGCCCCGACCCGTATCCGCGCATCGTTCGCGATTTCCAGCTCGTCATCGGGCGCGAGGCGCGCGGCCAGATGCTCGACGAGGTGGGCCAGCTCCCGGACGTCATCGTCGCCTGCGTCAGCGGCGGCAGCAACTCCATCGGCATCTTCCACCCGTTTCTCGATGACGCGGCGATTCGCCTCATCGGCGTCGAGGCCGCGGGCAAGGGGCCGGGCCGCGGCGCGGCGACGCTGACCGAGGGGCGGCCGGGGGTGCTGCACGGCGCGAAGTCGTATCTGCTGCAGGACGAGAACGGCCAGGTGCTCGAGACGCACAGCATCTCGGCCGGCCTCGATTACCCCGGCGTCGGGCCGGAGCACTCGTATCTGCACGACACGGGGCGGGCCGAGTACGTCGCGGTCACCGACGACGAAGCGCTCGCGGGCTTCCGGATGCTGTGCGAGGCCGAGGGCATCGTGCCGGCGCTCGAATCGGCCCATGCGGTGTATCACGCTACGCGCGTCGCCGCGACGCTGCCGCCCGAGGGCATCGTCCTGGTGAGCCTCTCGGGCCGGGGCGATAAGGACATGGAAACGGTTGTTGCGGCGCTGGGGCTGGATGAGACGGCCTAGCCTGACGATGATCACCATAGCCCTTAGGGGAATTCCGACGTGATAGCGGTGCCGATGAATCCGAAAAAGGACTACTACGCGATTCTGGGAGCGCAGCCTTCCTGGACGATGGCGCAGCTCCGGGCGAGCTGGCGTCGCCTCATCGCGGATCACCATCCCGACCGATGGGCGGCCCACGGCGCGGAGCGCGAGCACGAGGCGACACGCCTCAGCCAGGACGTCAACGAGGCGTGGCAGATACTCAGCGACGAGCAGCAGCGGCTGGAGTACGATAGGAAGCGGACGCTGCACCTGATGGGACTCGTCTCGTGGCGCGCCCCCTCGTTCGGCGCCGGCTGCGCCCACTGCCGGGCCGCGCGGGCGGGCGGCGGTGGCGCAGCGTCCCGCCGTTGGCGTCTCGCCGGAGGAGCTCGCAGCGCTGATGAACCTCGATCGCAGCGCCGAAGCGCCGCTTTTCGCCGCACCGCCCGCGCCGGACGATGCGCCGTCACCAGTGGTGGCGCCGGCCGCCAGCGCGCCGCCCACGAACACGGCAGCGGCCGCCGGCCTGGCGAGCACGCCGTGGGGCGGCCGCGCCATCCTCTACGTGGCGGGCATGGTGGCGCTGCTCACGATTCTCGTGGCGGTTGTGGTGGGCGGCGCGCTGGCGCTGCTCTTCTACGCGCCCGACAGCCGCGTCTCCGACGACGAATATCTGCTGCTGGCGCTTATCACGCAGGCGTTCATCGACGTGGCGATCGTGGGCGCGGTCTACCGATTCGCGCTGCGTCCGCGCGGCCTGGGGCTGAGCGCGCTCGGCCTGCACGGGCTGAAGCCGCGGCACCTCGGATACGTCGCGGCGGGCGTCGCCATCTCGTGGGTGGCCATCATCGCCTACGGCACGCTCGTCGAGCTCATCGGGCTCGAGGGGCTGCTGCCGCAGAGCACGGTGCCCGCCGACGAGCAGTTCTTCGATACGCCCGCCACGATCTTCGTGGGGGCGGTGCTCATTCTGG
This sequence comes from uncultured Chloroflexia bacterium, assembly GCA_963702115.1. Classification (GTDB taxonomy): domain Bacteria; phylum Chloroflexota; class Dehalococcoidia; order SHXV01; family SHXV01. The sequence continues at coordinate 1,528,325 of OY969711.1, read as the reverse complement.
GGTTCGCGCCAATCTCCGAGGAGCTGTTCTTCCGGGGGTTCGTGTTCCCGGGTCTCGTTCCGCGGTGGGGCTGGCTGATGGCGGGACTGGGCAGCGGCCTGATGTTCGCTGCCATCCACTTCGACATCGGCAGCATCGTGCCGTTCACGATCATCGGATTCGTGCTCGCATGGCTGTATCACCGCACGGGCACGGTGTGGACGCCGATCGCGATGCACTTCGTGTTCAACGCCATCAGCTTCGCGGCGATCGTCGCATCGGATCTCTCGTGAGCGGGCGGATCGCGGCGCGTTTCGCTCGGCTCCGCGCCGAGGGGCGGACGGGGCTGATCACGTTCACGACGGCGGGCTACCCCGACGTGCCATCGACGGCGGGCACGGTGCGGGCGCTCATCGCCGGCGGCGCGGATCTGATCGAGCTCGGCATCCCGTTCAGCGATCCGCTCGCCGAGGGCCCCGTCATCCAGGAATCGAGCCATAAGGCGCTCGAAGGCGGGGTTACGCCCTCCATGTGCCTTGACATAGTGCGAGAGATTCGGCATAACGACAGGGAGACACCCATCGTGCTCATGGGATATTACAATCCCGTGTTCGCGTATGGGGTCGCGCGCTTTGCGCGGGACGCGGCCGAGGCCGGCGCCGATGGGGTCATCGTCGTCGATCTGCCGCCGGAAGAATCGGGCGAGCTGCGGGGAATATGCGCCGCGGCCGGGCTCGATGTCATCCCGCTGATCGCGCCGACAAGCACCGACGCACGGATCGCGCTCGCGTGCGCCGCGGCTTCGGGCTTTGTCTACTGCGTGAGCGTGCGCGGCGTCACGGGCATGCGCGACGAGCTGCCGCCCGACCTGGCGGATTTCGTGGGTCGCATACGGAGCCACACCAGCCTGCCGATAGCTATCGGCTTTGGTGTTTCCCGCCGGGAGCATGTGCAGGCGGTGGGTCGCATCGCCGACGCGGCCGTTATCGGCAGCGCCATCGTTCGCATTCTGGGCGAAGCGCCGCCGCTGGAACGGGACGAGAGGATTCGGGCATATGTGGAGGTGGTTACTGGCCGTGCCGGCGCCGATGCTGTTCGCTGAGTCGCGGGGCGCATGCGCCCATCGCGGCGAGCGCCCGGCGGGCGTCGCGGCCGGCGTATTTTCGCCTCCCCGTGGCCGATGCACCAGCGAAGCGGGACGACGCCGAGCGTAAGCCAGAAGCATGAAAGGCAACGGAGAGTGGGCAGTGCGGTTCGATGCCGGGGTATCCGGGGCGCCACGACCGTCGAGAACGACGATCGTGAGGCGGTCGTCGAGGCGACCATCGAGCTGCTGCGGGCGATGATCGAGACGAACGCGATCGACAAGGACGAGGTCGCGAGCGCCTTCTTCACCACCACCCCCGACATCACCGCGGAGTTTCCGGCGCTCGCGGCGCGCCAGATAGGCTGGACCAACGTCGCGATGCTGTGCGGCCACGAGATGGCCGTGCCGGGAAGCCTGCCGAGGTGCCTCCGCATCCTGCTGCACGTCAACACCGACAAGGACGCTGCTGAGGTCGTGCATGTCTATCTGAGAGGGGCGAAAGTGCTGCGCCCCGACCTCGTGCGCGACGAAGATCGGCAGCGCGACCCATCCATTCCCTGAAGATAACCGCGGAGTAGAACGAACCATGATCGTGATAATGAAGGTGGGCGCCACCCAACAGGAGTTGGACGACGTTCTGCAGCGGCTCCAGGAAGTCGGGCTCTCCGGCAAGCTCACCGTGGGCGACGAGCGCACGATCGTCGGGGTTGTGGGCAAGGTCTTCCCCGAGCTCGGCTCCATGATCGAGACGCTGCCCGGTGTCGACCACACGGTTCGCATCAGCCGCCCGTTCAAGCTGGCGTCGCGCGAGTTCCGGCCGAAAGCCACCGTCATCGATGTTAACGGCGTCAAGGTCGGCGACGGACATACGGTCGTCATGGCCGGGCCGTGCTCCATCGAGAGCGAGGAGCAGCTGCTGAGCACCGCGCGCGCCGTGCATGCTTCGGGCGCGCAGATCCTGCGAGGCGGCGCGTTCAAGCCGCGGAGCTCGCCCTACAGCTTCCGCGGCCTCGGCGAAGAGGGGCTGAAGCTGCTGGCGCGCGCCCGCGAGGAGACGGGCATGCCTGTCATCACCGAGGTGCTGACGGTGCGCGATGTCGAGCTCGTGGCGAAGTACTCCGACATCCTCCAGATTGGCGCCCGCAACATGCAGAACTTCATCCTGCTGGAAGAGGCGGGGCGCACCGGCAAGCCGGTCATGCTCAAGCGCGGCCTCGCGGGCGAGATTGAGGAATGGCTGCTGGGCGCCGAATACATCCTCGCGCAGGGCAACGACCAGGTCATCCTCTGCGAACGCGGCATCCGCACGTTCGAGACGGCGACCCGCAACACGCTCGACCTCAGTGCCGTGCCCGTCGTGAAGGAGCTGAGCCACCTGCCGATCGTCGTCGACCCGAGCCACGGCACCGGCAAGTGGACGCTCGTCGAGCCGATGGCGGTGGCGGGAGTGGCGGCGGGCGCCGACGGCCTGATGATCGAGGTGCATCCGAACCCCGACCACGCGCTTTCCGACGGCGCGCAGTCGCTCACCTTCGCCAACTTCGATAAGATGATGCACAAGGTGCGCCGGGTCGGCGAGGCCGTAGGGCTGCCGCTTGGCCCGCAGCGCGCGGTCGCGAGCAAGGAGATGGCCGCCAGTTGAGCGAGAGCACGACTGCGGAAGCGGGCGAGGAGGCCCTTCCTGTGAAGGGGCTGGCAGCGGCGTCCGCGCCGAGACCGACGCTCACCATGGCCTCGTTCGAGGGGCCGCTCGCCGCTCTCCTCCACCTCATCGAGAAGGATGATCTCGACATCACCACCATCTCGCTGGTCGACGTGGCAGACCAGTACCTGGCGATGCTCCACGAGGCCGAGCACGTCGACGCGGCGGCGCTCGCCGAGTTCGTCAGCATCGGCAGCAAGCTCATCTACCTCAAGTCGCGGGCTCTGCTGCCGCGCCCGGAGAGCGCCGATGAGCTCGACGACGATGAGGTCGCGATCGACCTGACCCAGGCGCTGGCCGAGTATCGCCAGTTCAAGCAGGTCGCGGGTCTGCTGCGGGAGCGGGAGGCGCAAGGGCTGCGCGCCTATCCGCGGCAGGGGGCGGCCCCCGAGCTGCCGTTGCAGGACGGCCTCGATGACGTCACCGCGGACGCGCTACTCGCCGTCTTCCAGCAGGCGCTGACGCGCGTTCCGAAGGAAGTGCCGACGCCCATCCGCGTGCTGGAGCGCGACCCCGTGACGCTGCGCGACAAGATCGACGCGCTGCGCACCGAGCTGCGACGCAGCGGCAGCATCAGCTTTCGGCGGATGATCGAGCGCTGCACGTCCCGCGTCGAGATCGTCGTGCAATTTCTCGCCGTGCTCGAGCTCATCAAGTCGCACGAGATCGCCGTGCGGCAGGACGCGCTGTTTTCCGATATCGAGATCGTCGCCGCCGGCGCCGCCGTCACACCCCGCGACGGCGACCACGAAGCGATTGCGTAGCCGAGTCCTCCCCATCGGCGGCATCCGTGCCGCTCGCAGGCGCTTCGGTCGCGCGCCGCTTGCCCACGAGCCACAGCGTCGCGAGTGCGACCGGCCCGAGCACGGCAGCGTCGACGACGGAGTTCGCCGCCTCGGCGGGCAGCGCCATCCATCCCGTCTGATGCCAATACGGCAGCGCGAGCAAATCCAGCAGAAGGTGGCCCAGCACCATCGCCGTCGTTGCGACGCCGGCCCAGCAGGCGCGACGCCACGAGACGCGGCCCTCGCGCCGCCGCTGCCACCACGCATGCAGCAGCACGGCGGCGAGCCCCGCCGCGAGCGCGAACCAGGGCGTGTGGAAGCCGATGTCGCGGTGCGTCGACGCCGGGTCGCCCACGAGCAGCCCCGGCAGATAGTCGGCGTCGGGCAGGTTCGCCGCGGCGACGAGATACAGCGACCATCCGCGCGAGAGGCGCAGCGCCCGTGCGGTCGTCAGCCCGAGAATCGCGTCGGCGGCGACGGTTGCCATGCGGCGATCCTACTCCGTCGCGGGCCGTGGTGTCCCGTGGGGCGGCGCTCGTGAGGGTGCTGATGACGGGCGGCGCCGGGTTCATCGGCTCGCACGCGACCGGAGCTGATGCTCGCCGCCGGCCACGACGTCGCGGTGCTCGATGACCTCTCGTCGGGCGCGCGCACGAACGTCCCGGCGGCGTGTCCTCTGTTCGAGGCGGACGTGCGCGACGCCGCGGCAGTGGGCCGCGCCTTCGCCGAATGGCGTCCCGAGGCGGTGTGCCACCTCGCCGCGCAGATTGCCGTCCGCGTCTCGCTCGAGCGGCCCGACGCCGATGCCGACGTCAACATCGTCGGCGGGCTGCGGGTGCTGCGAGCCTGTCGCGACGCGGGCGTGCGGCGGTTCGTCAACGTATCGACGGGCGGCGTGCTCTACGGCGAGCCCGATCGGCTGCCCGCCGCCGAGTCGTCGCCTATTCGCCCGATGGCCCCGTACGCGCTGAGCAAGCACACGTTCGAGCGCTATCTCGAGATGTGGGCCGTGCCGGGCATGCCGGCGATCACGCTGCGGCCGGCGAACATCTATGGGCCGCGCCAGGACCCGCACGGCGAGGCCGGCGTCGTGGCCATCTTCATCGGGCAGATGCTGCGCGGCGAGCCCGTGCGCATCTTCGGCACAGGCGAGCAGGCGCGCGACTTCGTGTACGCGGGCGACATGGCGGCGGCGCTGCTGCTGGCGCTGGAATCGGAGCGGACGGGCGCGTACAACATCGGCAGCGGCCAGCTCACGACGGTCAATGAGCTGTTCGCGCAGCTCGCCGCCAGCACCGGCTACGACCGCGCCCCCGAGCACCGCGACGCCATCGCGGGCGAGGTCTTCCGCATCTCGCTCGATGGCGCCAGGGCGGCGCGCGACCTGGGCTGGCGCCCGGCGACGCCGATCGGCGAGGGGCTGCGGCGCACGGTCGAGTCGTTCCGGGCGGCTCGCTAGGGCGACGTCGCGAGCTACGGCGCCTGGCTAAAGCCCGCCATGAAGTCGGTGACGCTGAGCAGCGTGTCTTTCGCGAAGTCCATCGCGAAGAAGCCCGGCGCGTACGTGTTCGTGTCCGACGACAGGAGGGTGAGCCCGAGGGCGAGCACGGCGAATCCGCCGAGGTTGGCGACCATCGCCTGTGGCGGCGTCGCCGTCGTCGTGTCCTGCAGCGCGGTGTTCACCAGCACGACCGCCGCGACGATGCTCATCAGCCCGATCGCGAAATCGAGCACCGGGATGAACATCAGCAGGGCGATGGCGAGCGGCAGGAGCGCGAGCCCCATGGTACGGAGCATCTGATTGAGGTCGGCTGTGGCGCGAAACACCTGCGTCAGCAGAATGTACGTCACGAACACCCACGCGAACCAGAACCCCACCTGGAGCGCGCTGCCAAACAGGAAGCTCTCGATGAACAGGTCGCCGGTGTCGATGCCGTCGACGTTCATCGTGCCCCAGAGGAACGACCCGAGCCCCGAGATGAAGCTGAGGACGACCACCAGCACGATGATCGGCAGTGTCGCGGTCGAATCGCGCCGCGCCTCGTCGAATGGCGTGTAGTCCAGGCGGACGATGCGCAGCACCCAGTCGATGACGTGCTCATATTGCATGCGGGCACCTCGTTACGGCCGGCCAGCGGCCTCATGTGATGGGCGGAGCATCATCTTACCACGCCGCCGCCGCCCGAGCCGCCGATCGGCCGCCGTGAGGGCGTCCCGGCGCGCCGGGGATAGCGCTGCGGCGTCGGCGCGAGCTTGTGCACAATGACCAGCATCGGCGGATGCTCGGGCGCCCCGCCGGGCATGTCGAGCGCCACGAGTGCGGCCTCGCCGCCGCCCACCGCCGCGATCGCCTCACCCGCGCCCGCGAGCTCCTCGGCGGCGCGGCTGCCCTTCATGGCCGCGAGCACGCCGCCGGTGCGGACGAACGGCAGCGTGAGCTCGACCAGCGTCGCCAGCGGCGCGAGCGCCCGGGCGACGGCGATGTCGTAGCGTTCGCGGTGCTCCGCGTCGCGCGCGGCGTCTTCGGCGCGGGCCTGCACGACGCGAACGCGCGTGTCGAGGCCGAGCGCCTCGACGAGCCGCGTCAGGAACGCCGCCCGCCGGCCGTGGCTCTCGATGAGGGTCGCGCTGAGCCCGGGCGTCGCGAGCAGCCAGGGGCACCCCCGGAAAGCCGCCGCCACTGCCGACATCGACGAGGCTCGCCCCGTCGAGGCCGATGCCGCGAGCCGCGAGTGCCGGGACGAGTGCGAGCGATTCGACGAAGTGGCGGCGGCGCACGTCCGCGGGCTCCACGACAGTCGTGAGGCCCGCCGCCTCGTTGTGCGACGGCGAGCATGTCGTAGTAGCGCGTGAAGGCGGCGAGTGCTGCCCCATCGAGCGGCACGCCGAGCGCGGCGGCCTCGCGCGAGAGCGCATCGCTATCGAATGTCAGGTCCACGAGCTGCCCTCATCTCCGCCAGAAACATTGATTGCCCCGGAAATGGTAGAATGGCACTCCTATGCGCCGATGGTCGAGCCGTCTGACGGGTGGAGCCGTCCCGTTGCTTCTTGGTGGGACTGCGCTCGCGTGTGATGCGAGCCCGGGGCCGGCCTACGTCTCGCTCGGCGATTCGATCGCGAGCTGGCGAGGGCGCCGTCGACCCGAAGACGCTCGGCTACGCTGGCGTGTTTCACGGATGGCTCCAGCAAAACTACGACGAGGACATCGAACTGCACAACTTCGCGGTCAACGGAGAAACTTCCGCGTCATCGCGCGAGGACGGGCAGCTCGCCGCCGCCGTCGCCTTCATCCGCGAGCGCAACTCCGATGGTGAGCCCGTGAACGATGTCGCCGTCATCACCATCACTATTGGCGGCAACGATCTGCGCGTCATCAAGCCCGGCGAACCGTGCACGCCCACCGAACGAACTGGCCGGCCGCGAATGTGTCGACGCCATCACGGAGGCGCTCGATGGCTCGCGGGCGAACATCCCGCCGGCGCTGAGGGAGCTGCGCGCCGCCGGGATGGAGGTCGACGCCGAGGTCGCCGACTTCTTCACACCGTTTACCAGCAAGTCCCTGGAGCTGACGGGGCTGGCGACGCCCGACGAGGACTTTCATCCCAACGCCGCCGGACATCGCGAGATGGCGCTCGAAACCATTCGGGCGTTCGGGCGGCGCAACCAAGACTCCGGAGGTAGCGGCGATTGACGACTGACACCGAACTGACGATTGGCAAAGTCGCGGAGCGATTCATCCATGCGCTGAACGCGGAGGAGCGAGCCCACGTGCAGGGCGAGCTGCAGCGCTTCCTGCGCTGGTACGGGCCCGAGCGGTCGCTGGCGGGGCTCAGCCCCCACGAGCTCGAGGCGTATAGCTCCGGCACCGTGTCGAACGCCATCGATGGCCGGCGCCGGCTCGAAGCCGTGCGCGCCTTCCTCGCCTACGCGAAGCAGGCCGGTCTGACGAAGACGAATCTCTCGGTGCACGTGCGAATCGCCGGCCTCGGCGGCCGCGAGAAGGGCCCGACGGAGTCCGTCGGCAAAGTCGTGCGGCTCTCGAAGGAGGGATTCGACAAGCTCGAGCTCGAGCTCGAGACGCTGCGCGACCGCCGGCCAGGCCTGGCCGAGCAACTGAAGCTGGCGATGGAGGACAAGGACTTCCGCGAGAACGCGCCTCTCGACGCCGCTCGCGAGGAGCAGGCGAAGGTCGAGGCGCGCATCCGCGAGATCGAGGGCACGCTCCGTCACGCCGTCGTCATTCAGCATATGGAAGACGCCAACGCCACCTCGGCGCAGGTCGGCGTGACGGTGCGGCTGCGCGACACCACGAGCGGCCGCGAATCGTCGTACCGGCTCGTCGAGCGCACCGAAGTCGACCCCTCGGCCGGCAAGATCTCGATCGATTCGCCCGTGGGCAAGGCCGTCAACGGCTGCAGGCGCGGCGACACCGTCGAGGTCGCGACACCCGGCGGCGCCCGCACCTTCGTCGTCGAGGCGATCGAGGGCTAGCGCGCCATCCACGCGCGCCGTGCCGCGCGTACTATCCACGGACGGGCAACCGTCTGTGGTGAGGGCCGGCGACGGGTGTTTCGGATGAACGCGATGGGTGGCGCCGGTTCTCACCACGAAGACACCCGCCGTTCGGAGGGCGCCTCGTGGCCGGTGACCGCAAGCAGCCTCTGATACGCAGCCTCTCGCGAGCGCGCTTCCTCGGCCTGCTCGGCTTCGGCGCCGCCGGTGTCCTTGCGTCGAGGTGGGTGCGCGACCAGCTCGAGGGCTTCCGCTACAACACGGTCGAGCGGCCGCGCCCGGCGTTCGATCCGGCTACCTACCGCCTTCGGGTCGATGGCATGGTCGCCCGCCCGCTCGACCTCACGTACGACGAGCTGCTGGCGCTGCCGCGTGTCCGCCAGACGAGCGACTTCCACTGCGTCGAGGGCTGGGGCGTCGATGACGTGCGCTGGGAGGGAGTCTCGCTGCAGTCGCTGATGGCGCGCGCGGGGCCCGCGGAAGGCGCGCGCTTCATCACGTTTCACTCCATGGGCGGCGTCTACGCCGATAGCCTCACCATCGAGCAGGCGTCGCTCGCCGACGTGCTGCTGGCGTATCACATGGACGAGCAGCCGCTGACGCCGGATCACGGCGCGCCGCTGCGGCTGGTGATGCCGCAGATGTACGGCTACAAGGGGCCGAAGTGGGTCGAGCGAGTCGAGTTCGTTGGCCATCGCGTCGTCGGCTACTGGGAGCAACGAGGCTGGGAACTCGACGCGTGGATCGGCTAGAGCGCGATCGGATCGAGCGATTCTCGATCGAGAGCAGGCTGGTGCACTGGCTGCTGGCCGTGCCGTTCGTCATCCTGCTGGTCACAGGGCTGCTGCTGTTTCAGCCCGAGGTGAAGTCGCTGCACGTCGGCGGCCACCGGCTGGTGGCGTTGGCCCACGTGCTCGCCGGCGTCGGGTTTGTCGCCGCGATCCCGATCGCCGTCGCCGTGGTGGCGGCACGGCGGCGGGCCCGCTCCGACGCCGCGGGAGACGGCTCGCATCGGCCGGGCCGACGTGGCGTGGGCGCGGTGGGCGGCGACAGGCCTTGGGGGCGGACGGGCCGTGCTGCCGCCGCAACCGAAGTTCAACCTCGGGCAGAAGCTCAATGCGCTCGCCTCGGCCGTGCTGTCGGTGGCGCTCGCGGCCACAGGCGTGGTGCTGGGCGTGAACTACGTCACGAAAGACGTGTTCGACGCCTCGTTCGTCGAGAGCGTCTTTCCGTGGCACGACGCCCTGACAGTCGCCGCGATCCCGCTCGTCGTGGGCCATCTCTACCTTTCGGTCGCGCATCCGGCGTCGCGGGCGTCGCTGAGCGGCATCGTGCGGGGGCATGTCGACCGGGCGTGGGCGCGGCGACATCACGGGCTGTGGGTCGAAGACGTCGAGCGCGCCGAGCGTGAGGTCGCGGCGGCGGCCGATCCACCGATTTGACGCCCTTCGTTCGTTCGTGATAAAAATATCGAGCCGCACTGCGGGCGCCGGCCCTGCGCCTCGGTCGACTACCACCGCCCTCCTTCGTAGCAAGCCTGGTGGACGGATGACCCGCGCACAGCAGTTCTCCCTACTCACCGTCGTCGCCACGTACATCCTCATCGTCATCGGCGGCGTGGTGCGCATCACCGACTCCGGTCTTGGCTGTCCCGATTGGCCGCTCTGCCACGGCGAGATCATCCCCCCCGCCGAGAAGGAGGTGCTGATCGAGTTCAGCCACCGCACGGCCGCGACTGTCGTCGGCTTCCTCATCGTGGGCATGGGCTGGGCCGTGTGGCGAGCGCACCGTGATCCGCTCGTGCGCGGGCTGATGCTGGCCGTGTTCCCATTGCTGGCGCTCCAGGTGATTCTCGGCGGCATCACCGTGCGGCGTGAGCTGCCGGCATCGGTGGTGGCGACGCATCACGCGACGGCGATGGTGCTGCTCGCGCTCCTCATGCTCGTGACGGTGATGAGCATCATGCTCACGCGCGGCCGCGCGTCGCTGCCGCTGCGGGCGCTCGTCGATGGCAGCGCGCCGTATCTGCGGTGGGCCGTGCTGGCCGCCGCCGCGACCCTCGCGGTGATGGCGTACGGCTCGTACATGACGGTGCGCGGCGCGGGGCTCGCCTTCACCGATTGGCCGCTCGTCGACGGCAAGCTTGTCGCCGATGGCGGCACGATGCAGTACCTGCACTACGCTCATCGGGTGACGGCGGGCCTTCTGGGCGTTATCATCGTCGGCATGGCAGTGTACACGCGCCGCACCCAGGCCCAGAGCCGCCCGCTCGCTCGGCATCGCGTCGCTCGCGGTCGCCGTCTACGTGGTCACAGGTGATCGTGGGCGCGGGCAACGTCTGGTCGAAGCTCGACGATGTCGTCGTGGCGTCGCACCTGGCGCTGGCGGCGCTGCAGTGGTCGCTCATGATCCTGCTCACGTTCGTGGCGCTGTACGAAGTGTCGCCATCCACCACGGCTGCCGAGCGCGCCGCCGACGGCAGAAGGCCGGAGCTGGCCCATGAGCGTTAGTGCCGAGCTCGCGCCCGCCGGAATGGGCTGGCGCGCCACCATCGGACGCTACTACACGCTGACGAAGCCCGGCATCATCATGCTGCTGCTCGTCACGACCGTGCCCGCGATGATCGTGGCCGATGGCGGCATGCCAAGCTTCTGGCTCATCGCGGCGACGATCATCGGGGGGTCGCTGGCCGCGGGCGGCGCCGGCGCGATCAACTCGTACGTCGACAGGGAGCGCGATCAGCTGATGCAGCGCACGCAGGCGCGACCCATCCCCATGGGCGATGTCGAGCCGCGCAACGCGCTCATCTTCGGGCTCGTGCTCGGCGTCATCGCGTTCGTGTGGCTGGCGGCGTTGGTCAACGTGCTCACCGCCGCGCTCGCCGTCGGCGCGCTCGGCTTCTACGTCGTCGTCTACACCATGTGGCTGAAGCCCAACACTCCGCAGAACATCGTCATCGGGGGCGCGGCGGGCGCCGTGCCGCCGTTGTGCGGCTGGGCCGCCGTCACGGGCGAGGTCGGATGGGCGGCAGCGGTGCTGTTCGCCATCGTCTTCCTGTGGACACCGCCCCACTTCTGGGCGCTGGCGCTCCGGTTCAAGGACGACTACGCCCGCGCCCAGATCCCGATGCTGCCCGTGGTCAGCGGCGAGCACGAGACGAAGCGCCAGATCCTCGGGTACACCGTGGTGCTGCTTCTGGTGAGTCTGCTGTTCGTGCCGGCGGCCGGCACGTCGTGGCTCTACCCGGCGGCGGCCGTCGTACTCGGCGGCGTGTTCATCGCGCTCGCCGTCCGCCTCTACCGCGAGGACGGCCACGAGACGGCGATGGGGCTGTTCCGCTACTCGATCCTCTACCTGACGCTGCTCTTCGCGTCCGTCGGTGTCGACGAGTTCCTGTAGGCGCGCGCCTCGGCCCGCGGCCACGCCGGCCGGACGCGCTCGCTCGCGCGATAGCGCCGGTGCTAGCGCATCGTGCGGCGGAAGGCCTCGCTGCGGACGCCGAGCGTGAACATCGCGGCGGCGAGCACGCCCAGCACCGGCAGGTCGACCCACAACCCGAAGTAGCCGCCGGTCGAATCGCCGTACACCGCGAGGTGCAGCAGGTCGACCGGGTACGAGATCGGGTTCGCCCAGCCGAGCGCCTTCAGCCACCACGGCAGGTCATCGAGCGGGAAGAACGCGCCCGAAAAGAAGAGCAGCGGAAACAGCACGAGGTTCATCACCAGGTGGAAGCCCTGCATCGTCGAGATGCGCGACGCGAACGCCTGCGCGATTCCGGCCAGCATGACGTTCATCAGCAGGATCGACGCGAGCGCGAGCAGGAAGCCCTGCACGACGCCGTACTGCCACTCGAAGTCGATCGGCGGGATGGCGATGGCGAGGAGCAGCACGGCGAGCGCCTGCAGCGACCCGATGGCGACGCTCCCCATCGCCTTGCCGAACATCACGACTGCCGGCGAGTGCGGCGATGTGAGCAGCACCTTCAGCACGCCCGAATCGCGATCCTGATAGAACGACGCCCCGGCGAATGTCGATGAGAACAGCGCTGTCATGGCGATGAGGCCCGGCGCGAGATAGCTCGTATAGTCGCCGTCGCGGACGTTCGCCGGCTGCAGCCCATCGGAGACGCCGTTGCCCATGATGGCGAGCAGCATCAGCGGCAGCAGCAGCGACGACAGCACCTGCGAGCGTGAGCGGAGGAAGGCGCGCAGGTCGCGCGTCAGCAGCGCCTCCCACACGGCGAGCGCGCCCGTCACGAGCGCTCCTCTTCCGCCGTGTCCGGCGGCTCGCCGTGCGTCAGCGACGAGCCCGCCATCTCGAAGTACGCGTCCTCCAGCGTCGAGCGATCGACCCGGATCGAGCGGATGTCGGCCGCTGCCATCCGGAACAGCTCCGGCACGAACGCGGTAGCATCGTCGACGGTGACGTGCAGGTGACGCCGGTCGCCGCTGACCCGGCCGACGCCGGGGAGCGCCGCGAGCTGGGCCATGGTCGAGCCCGACAGGTCGGGCGCGTCGACCCAGACGGCGTCGCGCCGCAGGCCCGCCTTCAGCGACTCCGGGGTGCCGTTGGCGACGACACGGCCGCGGCGGATGAAGGCGACGGTGGTGGCGAAGCGATCGGCCTCGGCGACGTCGTTGGTGGCCAGCAGCAGCGTCGCGCCCCGCTCGCGAATGTCGAGCAGGTGATCCCACAACCGCTTCCGCGAATCGGGGTCGAGGCCGACCGTCGGTTCGTCGAGGAGGAGCAGGCGGGGCTCGGCGAGCATCGCGCGCGCGAGCTCGACCCGTCGCCGCAGCCCGCCCGAGAGCGCGCCCGTGCGTTCGCCCGCGCGGTCGTCGAGGCCCATGGTGCCGAGCACGGCGCGGATGCGCGCGGCGAGATTGGCGCCGCCGATGCCGAACAGCCGCCCCTGCATCGCGAGCGTCTCGGTCACGGTCATGAGCGGATCGAGGCAGCTCTCCTGAAAGACGACGCCGATGGTGCGGCGGGCGCGCGCATCGGGCGGCTGCCCGAAGATGCGAAGCTCGCCCGCGTCGGCGCGCCGCAGGCCGCTCACCATCGAGAGGAGGGTGCTCTTGCCGGCGCCGTTCGGGCCGAGCAGCGCGAAGACTTCGCCCGCCGGGATGTCGAGCGTCAGGTCATCGAGCGCCGGGCGCGCGCCGGGCTCGTACGCGAACGTCAGGCCGCGCGCCGAGACGGCGGCCACGGCGTCATCGGCCGCGACGGCGGGGGCCGCCTGTTCTACGAACGCCATCGGGCTCCTTACGGCACGAAAGTGTACGCGTTCACGAGTCGCGCCGCCCGATCTTACCACGTCCCCACGCTCGTTCCTTGACCCCCCGCGAAGCGACCGCCGATAATTCTCGCAGCGATGGAGGCACGTATGGGAGATGCTCCGAGCCTGCGCGTTGCGCTCGCCCAGATCAACGCCGTCGTCGGCGACCTCGATGGCAACGTCCGTCGCATCACCGATGCCATCGCGCGGGCGCGCGAACTCGGGGCCGACGTCGTCGCGCTGCCCGAGCTCGCCGTGCCCGGCTATCCGCCGGAAGACCTGCTGCTGCGCCGCTCCTTCGTCGAGGCCAACGTCGCGGCGATGGGCGAGGTGGCGCGGGCATGTGCCGGCATCGACGCGATCGTCGGCTTTGTCGATGCCGGCGACGACATCTACAACGCCGCCGCCATCGTTCACGACGGGCGGATCGTCGACGTGTACCACAAGCGTTACCTGCCGAACTACGGCGTGTTCGATGAGAATCGCTACTTCCAGGCGGGCAATCGCAGCCCCATCTACGTCATCGGCGGCGTCGCGGTCGGCGTCAGCATCTGCGAGGACGTGTGGTACCCGGGCGAGCCGTTGCGCACGCAGGCGCTCTCGGGCGCGGAGGTGGCGATCAACATCAATGGCTCGCCGTACCATCAGCGCAAGCACGAGGGCCGCGAGCGGATGCTGGCGACGCGCGCCACCGACCACGCCATCGCGATGTGCTACGTGAACCTCGTCGGCGGCCAGGACGAGCTCGTGTTCGATGGCGGCTCGTTCGCGCTCAACGAGCGCGGCGAGCGGATCGCGATGGCGAAGCAGTTCGCCGAGGACCTGCTCGTTGTCGATATCGACGTCAACGCAGTCCGCCAGACGCGGCTGCACGACCCGCGCCGCCGCAAGGAGCGTGCCCAGCTCGCGCCCAACGAGGTCGCGACGCCCATCGCCGTCTCCGGCGCGAGCGGGCTTGCGCGCCCACCGCTGCCGGCCGCCGCCTTCGCCCCGATGGCCGGTGTCGAGGAGGTGTACGCGGCGCTCGTTCTGGGCACGCGCGATTACGTCGCCAAGGTCGGCTTCCAGCACGTCGTCATCGGCCTTTCGGGCGGCATCGATTCGACGCTGGTCGCGGTGGTGGCCGCCGACGCGCTCGGCGCGGAGAACGTGACGGGCATCGCGATGCCGTCGCGCTACTCGTCGGAGGGCAGCATCGTCGACGCGAAGCAGCTGGCCGAAAACCTCGGCATCGAGTTCCGGATCATCGCCATCGAAGACGCGTTCGTGACGATGCTCGACACGCTCATGCCGGTCTTCGAGGGGACACAGCCGGGCGTCGCGGAGGAGAACATCCAGGCTCGGCTGCGCGGCAATCTGCTGATGGCCATCTGCAACAAGTTCGGCTGGCTCGTGCTCACCACCGGCAACAAGAGCGAGATGGCGACCGGCTACGCGACGCTGTACGGCGACATGGCTGGCGGCTTCGCCGTCATCAAGGATGTGCCGAAGACGCTGGTGTACCGGCTGGCGGAGTGGCGCAACTCGCTCGCCGTGGCTGCGGGAGAGCCGCCGCCCGTACCGCGGCAGGTCATCGACAAGCCGCCCTCGGCCGAGCTGCGGCCCGATCAGCTCGATCAGGACTCGCTGCCGCCGTACGACGTGCTCGACGCGATCCTCGAGGCGTATGTGGAGCAGGATCGTGGCTTCGGCGATATCATCGCGATGGGCTTCGACGCGGCGACGGTGCGCGATGTCATCCGGCTGGTGAACACGAGCGAGTACAAGCGCCGCCAGGCGCCGCCCGGCGTCAAGATCACGCCGCGCGCCTTCGGCCGCGATCGGCGGCTGCCCATCGCGAACCGGTACACGGGGCTGTAGCCGGCCGGCGGTTCATCTGGATGCGGGTAGGGGGCGGTTCGCGAACCGCCCCCTACCGCTGTGCGGCGTTGTGCGGGCCTCGCTACTCCGTGATGCCCTTCTCCTTCAGCGCCGCGATGGCGGCGGCGGAGTAGCCGAGCGAGGTCAGCACCTCGTCGGTGTGCTGGCCGGGCTGCGACGCGACGAAGCGCACCTGCCCCGGCGTCTCCGAGAGCTTCACCGAGATGCCGATCTGCTTCACCTTGCCGACGCCCGGCGCATCGACCTCGACGACCATCTTGCGGTGGAGGTTGTGCGGGTCGGCCAGCGCCTCGTCGATGGTGTAGACGGGCGCGACGCAGATGTCGGTCTCCGACATGATCCGGAACCACTCGGCCCGGGGCTTCGAGCGGAACTGGGTCGCGAAGTGGTCGCGCATCTCGCCGAAGAGCGATGCGTCCGACTGCCGGGGGATCCACTCCTCCTTGCCCATGACGCGGCAGAGGTTGGCGAAGAAGTGGGGCTCGAGGCTGCCGAGGCTGATCCATTTGCCGTCGCCGCACTCGTAGACGCCGTAGTTCGGGAGCGAGCCGTTGAGCATCGTCGTGCCGCGTTCCGGCACCACGCCCGAGCTGAAGTACTGGCTCGTCATCGAGCTCAGCAGCTGGAGCACGCCGTCCGACATGGCGATATCGACGTACTGGCCCTTCTTCGTCCGGTCGCGAGCCATCAGCGCCAGCAGGATGCCGTAGGCGGCGTGCAGGCCGCCGCCCGCGAAGTCGGCGACGATGTTCATGGGGATGGCGGGCGGTGCGCCGGGCCAGCCGATCATGCCGAGGGCGCCACCGATCGAGATGTAGTTGATGTCGTGGCCGACGAGCCCCACGTACGGGCCGTCCTGCCCGTAGCCGGAGAGCGAGCAGTACACGATCTGGTCGTTGATCTTGCGCAGCGTCTCGTAGTCGACGCCCAGCCGCTTCACGACGCCCGGCCGAAAGCCTTCGAGGACGACATCGGCGTCGGCGGCGAGCTTGTAGAAGATCTGCCGCGCTTCGTCTTCGCGAAGGTTGAGCACGAGGCTGCGCTTGTTGCGGCCCATCGAGTTGTAGGCGGCCATGCGGGCGGCCTCGGGACCGCCGGGCCGGGGCATGCTGAAGCCGCCCGCGGGCAGCTTCGAGGACGGCGCTTCCACCTGGAGGATATCGGCGCCCATGTCGCCGAGGAGCATCGAGCAGAACGGGCCGGGCGCGAGCCGCGACAGGTCGAGGATCTTGATGCCTTCGAGAGGGAGCATATCGGGGCCTCCTTACGATGTGTCGTGAAGTATGGAGCGTCCGCATGATCGCCGTCCGGCGTGGGCACTGTCAAGTGAGGCGCGAGTCGCGTGCCCTCGGCGCACGTGGTGAGCGCGGCGCCCTTGTGCGAGACAGGGTAGGGGCGGTTCGCGAACCGCCCCTACGGTGGCGTCGGCCCTCCGCTGGCGCGCCCTACTCGCGCTCGGGCGCCAGCTTCCATGCCGCGCCCGCGAGCAGCAGCACGGCGACGAGCCCCTGTATGTAGGGATCGGTGCCGGCGCCGCCCATGCCGTGGTCGCGGATGTGGGCGATCGAGTGGAAGCTCGCGCCGGCGCCGGCCCCCGCGAGTGCCGCGAATATCGCGTCGGTGCGCCGCCAGAGCGCGGCCGCGAGCGTTGCGCCGATGCCGATCTGGAACGCGCCGATGTCATGCAGGAAGTGCGGGTTGTACGGCTCGAAGTCCGCGACCTCGTCGTAGAACGATTGCGCATCGAGGAACGGCCATAGGCCAAACGCCAGAAAGAACGCCGCGCCGGACGCGGTCAGAATGCCAAGTACCATCGGGCGATTCATCGAGGTTCGTGTCCTTATAGCTCCTGCCTCGGCGGCGGGCGGACCTCTCGGAGTGTGGCTGCGGCTGCTACATTACCAGCTCTTTGAAGCGGCGCAGCGCGTCTAGATGCTCCTCGAGGGTGGTGAACCCGGCGTTCATCGTGTGGCAGCTCAGATGGGTCGCGCCCAGCTTGCGCCAGTCCTCGGCGATGCCCGCCCACGCGTCGGTGTTGCGCTGCGCTGCGAAGATCATGCCCTCGAGTCCGAGTGTCGCGGGGTCGCGGCCAGCCTCCTTCGCCGAGGCGCGCATCTTCTCGACGTTGGCGCGAGCGGCGTCACCGGGCGGCACGAGCGCGTACCAGCCGTCGCCGATGCGGCCCGCGCGCTCGATCGCGGGCTCGGCCACTGCGCCGAACCAGACGGGGATGGGCCGCTGCACGGGCATCGGGTTGATGCCGGCGGCATCGATCCGGTGCCAGCGCCCGGTGAAGTCGACGCGCGGCTGCGTCCAGAGCGCGCGCATCACCTCGACCTGCTCCGTCACGCGCCGGCCGCGGTCGTGGAAGTTCTCGCCGAGCGCCTCGTACTCGACTGCGTTCCATCCGAGGCCGATGCCGAGCCGCAGCCTGCCGCCGCTGAGCACGTCGACCTGCGCCGCCTGCTTGGCGACGAGCACGGTCTGGCGCTGCGGCAGGATGATGACGCCCGACATGAAGCCGAGCCGTGTCGTGACGGCGGCCAGGTACGCGAAGAGCACGAGCGGCTCGTGGAACGGGTGGTCGATGGTGTACGGCCCCTGCCATCCGCCGGGGCGGTTGGGGTCGGCGCCGAGCACGTGGTCGAACGCGATCATGTGGTCGAAGCCCATATCCTCGACGGCGAGCGCCCAAGCGCGGATCTGGGCCGGGTCGCTGCCGATCTCGTTCGTGGGGAATACGGCGCCGTAACGCATGTCCGACTCCTCTCGTGCGGCCGCGCCGCGCGCCTACTGCGGCGCCTGCTCGTCGACGGTGCTGCATGACGTGACCTTGAGGGCGCGCTCGATCGGTTGCCGCGGGTGGAGCAGGCGGCGGAGACGGCGCGCTTCGACCACCACCGCGGCAATCTGCCCCTGCACGGGGTAGGGCATCGAGTCCTCGATCAGCGGGTCGAGCCGCTCGCGCCGCGAGGTGCGGTAATTCGTGTACGAGGCGTCGTCGCAGACGAGCTCGATGCCGTCGCCCGAGTCGAAATCGGGCACGAGGAGCGTGAGGTAGCGGCTGGCGCGCACGTTCCCGGCGCTCTTGAACACGCCATCGCCGAGCAGCTCGGCCCAGGCGAGCGTGCGCGTCGGGGCATCGTACTTCACGAATCCGGGAGGGCCGCCGCGGTGGGCGACGTCGGGGTGGCCCTCGGGCGAGGCGCTCGCCAGGAATGTGCACTCGGCCCGGTCGAGCAGCGCCGCGATCGAAGCGTCATCGAGCGCCAGCGATTCGCGTGCCGCCGGCCCGGCGATGATGGCGTCGCCAAGCCCCACCGAGGGCGCCATGTACTTGCGGCAGAGTGTGAACGTCTCGTCCGCTTCGAGGCGCAGGCCCGCCGCCGTGTGGCTGAGCCAGCCATTGATGCGGGCACGGCGGGCGATGCTGAGGTTGATGGCGAGCACTCCGGCGCGGCCCTCGGGCGGCATCGTGCCTGCGGGGAAGGCGATGTCGAACGTCGACGGCCCGGCCGCGTGTGCCATCGGGCGGGGGCCGGAGAGGACGGTGTGTTCGAGGCGGCCGGCCGCGTCGCGTGTCGCGAAAAGCAGCATGTCGGCGTCGCACGTGATGGCGGCGACGGGCCCGACCCAGTCGGCGAGGTTGTCGGCGAGCCTGCGGGTGTTGGCCTCGTCCTGCACGGCGAGCTGACCCGAATGGTAGACGAGTGTCATGGGCGCACCCCTTCCGCGGTGCTTGGGCGCGACTGCGCCCGCTGCTGCAGCCGGACGGTCACGCGCGCAGCATACACCACGGTATCGTGGCTGCGCACTGCGGAGCCCGCGGTCGAAGAGATGCCGCCGCGCGACGAATCGGGTGCAGCGGAGAGGCCCGAGCGTAGTGCCCGGGCCTCTGCAAGATGGGAGATTCGCTCGCACGGGAAGCGGCGCCGCGGCGAGCGCCGTTCTCCGCTGACGCTAGCCGCGCGCTGGGTAGCCGCGTCTCCGGCGGGGGTTCGATCGGCCGGCGCCGAGTGGTCGTGCGGCTCTCGCCGTCGCCGCCGCCGGTTCCGCCACGGCCCCCGATGAAGCGCCCACGGCGCGTCGAAGCTGCTGCACCTCGGCCCGCTGGTGCGGGAGGACGAGCGTAATCACGAGCCCCGCAGCGCCGGCTCTGGCCGTCCGGCCGGAGCGGTGGATGTACGTCTTGTGGTCTTCGGGGAGGTCGTAGTGGATGACCAGTTCGACGCCATCGACGTGAATGCCGCGTGCGGCGATGTTCGTCGCCACGAGGACCGTCGAGCGCCCCTCGGTGAACGCCCGCAACTCCCGTTCGCGCTGCGGTTGGCTCAGCCTGCCGTGGATGCGGCCCGCGGTGACGCCGAAGGGCGCAAGCTGCTGGCACAGCCGATCGGCACCGTGCGTTGTGCGCACGAAGATCAGCGTCCGGCGGCTGGTGCGGCAGAGCTCGGCCGTCGCCTCGGCCTTCTTCGCCGGGTCTACCTCGACGAATCGTTCCTCGATGTTGTGTTCTTCGGCGGGGTCGGGGAGGGCCTCGTGGTGAACGGGGTCGCGCTGATAGCGCCGCACCAGCCCGTTCACGGCGTCGTCGAGCGTAGCGGAGAAGAGCAGGGTCTGGGCGGGGCCCGGCACGCGCTCGAGGATGCGGTGGACCTGGGGCAGGAAGCCCATGTCGGCCATCTGATCGGCCTCGTCCAGGACGATCTGCTCCACGTGGTCAAGGGAGAGCGCGCCCCGCTCGAGCAGGTCGTTCATCCGGCCGGGCGTGGCGACGACGAGGTCGATTCTGGACCTGAGCGCGGAGACCTGCCGTACGAGCGATACCCCCCCGTACACGGGGAGCAGACGCAGTCCGCGGCTGCGGGCGAGCGGCGCCAGTGCCGCCACGATCTGGTTCGCGAGCTCGCGCGTGGGGACGAGCACCAGCGATCGCGGGTGCCCGGGGGCCGCGCGGCGGCTGCGCTGGATGACGGCGATGCCGAACGCGAGCGTCTTGCCGGAGCCTGTCTTCGCCCGGCCGCAGACATCGCGACCGGCCAGGGCGTCGGGCAGCGTCAGGGCCTGGATGGGGAACGCCTCGCGGATGCCGAGCCCGTCGAGCACGGCGACGAGGTCGGGCGCGACGCCGAGCGAGGGGAACGCGGGGCTGGCGGCTGTGCTGGTGGGGGTGGGCGGCGGGGGTGCTATGGCTTCTTCGAACAGAAAACTACTCCTTCATCGAACACGAGTGCGTCGGCCTCTACGGTCACTCCGCACGAATACGACGAAGGAGTGTTGTCACGCTGAGCGGGCGATTCGGGTTCGTGCCTATATTGGTGCTTCTACTGTACCACACTGCGGCTGTTATGTTCGACCCGCGAGCCGTTGGGTCGCCATGAGTGTCGCGCGGGGCGGGCCAACCGAAAGCCCGCGTCCGCTCCCGTGCCGGCACGGGACGAAGGCGGGCTTGGCAGTGGTGGTGCTTCTGGCGACCCCGACCGGATTCGAACCGGCGATCTCCACCGTGACAGGGTGGCATGTTAAACCGCTACACCACGGGGCCGCGTGGCTCGCAGTCCACGTACGTGGACCCTGATTCGACTATAGATTCGGCGTCGCGCGGTGTCAACTGAAGCAGGGGTGTCAGCCGTTTGTTCGTGCGCGCCGGCGGGGCGTATAATGCGAAACAGCCCAATCGGAGGAGCGAGCGTGGCATCCAAACCGAACCGCCGTGGAGGCGCCCGGCGCAAACCCGTCTCGAACCGGCCGCCGGCTGCCCGCCCGGCCCGTGCCCCCGCGCCCCTCGATGCTGACGCCGCGAGCGGCGGGCTCGGCGAGGGCAGCGAGGCCGCTGCGGTGGTGACCGTGCGCGGCGATGATACCGGCGCGTTCGGCGCGGCGCCGCCCCGCAGCGCGTCGGCGGCGCTCCGTGCCGCGAAGCTGCGCGCCACCGCGAAGCCACGCGCCACCGTCGCGCGGGACTACGGCTACGTGCGCGGCGAGCTGCTGCGCATCGCTGTGCTCTCGGCGATCCTTTTCGGCGGTATGGGTATTCTGTCGCTCTTTTGGAACACGTAGCCCGCTAGCGAACCTGCGACACCCCGAACAGCACCGCGACCGCGACGACGATCAGCCCCGTGAGGTCGCCGCTCGGGATGAGCGCGCCGCCCTCCAGCGCGTTCCGCAGCAGATATGCCACGATCGGGCCCGCGCCGATCGCGACCTGGATCGGCGTCCCGCGCTTGTTCGGCACGGCGCGATCGACGGCCTTGAACATCAGCCAGCCCATCCCGACGCCCAGGAACGCCCCGAAGAAGAGGCCGAGCCGGAACGGCAGCACCCACCACCACGCCACACCGAGCGCCGCGCCCAAACCGAGCGCTGTCCCGAACGCGAGCACGTAGTGGCGCGCGCCCAACTGCAGCATCGGAATGGCGACGGCCGGCGAGCGCGCGCAATCGGGGCAGCGCGCCCCGACGGGCGTCTGCACAAGGCAGCGCGGGCAGATGAGGTCGTCGCATCTGCCGCAGCGCAGGCCTGTTTCGATGCTCGGATGGCGGACGCAGAAGTCCGCCTGCTCTGCTTCCATATCTCGCATCTCGCTGATGCTACGTTCGCCGAACGCCGGGCGGACTCGCTTCGTGCTAGGGCGCGGCGATCAGGGCCGTGCGGTACGGTGCGACACGCTCTTCGCCGATCCGGGCGGCGGCCTCGTCGAGGAAGCGCGCCACCGCCTCGTCGGGCAGCGGGATGTCGCCCGGCTGCCGTTCGCCCTCCGAGCCGTGTCCATGGTAATCGCTGCCGCCGAGGGCGAGGATGCCGCGGCCGGCGGCAATCGCCGCGAGCCGTTCGCGGTCGGCCTCGGTGTACGACTTGTAGTGCACTTCCATGCCCGCTAGCCCCGCCGCTATCGTCTCGTCGAGCACGGGGTCGAGCTTCGTAATCTCGCGGGGGTGGGCGAGCACCGCGACGCCGCCGTGGCTCGTGATGAAGTGGACGGCATCGGCCGGGGTTAGCTTCTCGCGCTCCGCGTAGGCGGGGCCATTGCGGCCGATGTAGCGCTCGAACGCCTCGTCGAACGAGGCGACGTGCCCGCCTTCGATAAGCGCCTTCGCGACGTGCGGCCGCCCGACCGACGCGTCGCCTGCGATCTCCTTCACGCGGGCGAACTCGATCTCAATGCCGAGCGCGTGAAGCTTGCGCACCATCTCGCGGCCGCGTTCGACGCGGGCCTCGCGCATGGTGGCGAGCTCCGCCTGCAGCCCGGCATCGGCGGGGTCGAGGAAGTAGCCGAGCACGTGGGCCTCGTCGCCGGGGATGTCGGTGCTCATCTCGATGCCGGGCAGCAGCAGGATGCCGGCCTCGTCGGCGGCGGCGCGCGCCTCGGCGATGCCCTCCATCGAGTCGTGGTCGGTGAGCGCCATGATCCGGACACCGCCGGCCGCGGCGAGCGCCACGAGCGCCGAGGGCGAGAGCACGCCATCGGAGCGATTGCTGTGCAGGTGGAAGTCGCCGATGCTCATGTGAGCACAACCTCGCGATCGATCCGTTCGACGGCTGTCGCCCGGCCCGTCGAGTCGTCGATCTCGACGAAGACGGAGTTGAAGCCGACGTTCGGGTCTTCGGCCACGGGCAGCCGGGTCGGCATCGACGTGAGGAAGCGCTCCAGCACGGCGTCGACATCGTCGCCGATGACGGAGTGGCGCGCGCCGACCATGCCGACATCGCAGACGAAGGCGGTGCCGCCCGGCAGCAGCCGCGCGTCGGCGGTGGGCACGTGCGTGTGGGTGCCGAGGACGGCGCTCACCCGGCCATCGAGATACCACCCGAGCGCCTGCTTTTCGCTGGTGGCCTCGGCGTGGAAATCGACGATGACGGGCGTGCCGGGTTCGATATCGCGCAGCGCGGCGTCGGCGGCGCGAAACGGGTCGTCGAAGGGCGGGTTCATGAACACGCGGCCGATGAGGTTGAGGACGACGGCCTTGCCGAAGCGCATCATGCCGTGGCCGGGCGCGGCCGCGGGGTAGTTGTAGGGGCGCAGAATCGCCGACTCTTCGTGGAGCGCCTTCAGGATGTCGCGGTTATCGAAGATATGGTTGCCCGAGGAGATGACGTCGACGCCCGCATCGAACATCTCCTTCGCGGTCTTGGGGGTGAGCCCGCGCCCCGCCGCCGCATTCTCGCCGTTGGCGATGACGAGGTCGAGCGCGAGCTCGTCGCGCAGAGCGGGGAGGATGGCGGCGATGCCGCGCCGCCCCGGCCGGCCCACCGCGTCCCCGATCATGAGCACACGCATCGTGGTCTACTCCGGCGGCATACCGCGGGGGACGCCGACGTCCGGCGTCCCCCGCGCTGCCTTCTGTTCTCGCATGGGGTGTGGCGGGCGCCGCCCGCGCTACTTGGCGTACTCCGACGCGCGCGTCTCGCGCACGACGGTGACCTTGATCTGGCCCGGGTACTCGAGCGTCTCCTCGATCTTCTTGGAGATGTCGCGCGCCAGCCGCATCGAGCCGAGGTCGTCGACCTGGTCGGGCTTGACGAGGATGCGCACTTCGCGGCCGGCCTGGATGGCGAACGACTTTTCGACGCCGGGGAAGCCGTTGGCGACGTTCTCGAGCGCTTCGAGCCGCTGGATGTAGCGGTCGAGCGACTCGCGCCGCGCGCCGGGACGGCTGCCGCTGATGGCGTCGGCGACCATGACGATGTAGGCCTCGACGCTGTCGACCTCGATCTCCTCGTGGTGGGCCTCGACGCAGTGGGCGATGGCCTCGCTCATGCCGAAGCGGCGCACAAGTTCGCCGCCGAGCTTCGCGTGCGTGCCCTCGACCTCGTGGTCGATCGACTTGCCGAGGTCGTGGAGGAGCGCCCCGCGCCGCGCGATGTTGATGTCGGCGCCGAGTTCGGCGGCGATCATCGCGGCCAGGTGGGCGCTCTCGACGGCGTGCTTGAGCTGGTTCTGCCCGTAACTCGTGCGGTACTTGAGCCGCCCGAAGTACTTCAGGATCTCGGGGTGAAGGCCGGGGACTTCGGCGTCGAGCGCGGCCTGCTCGCCGGCCTCGGCGATGCCCGCCTCGACTTCGAGTTTGGCCTTGGCCACGACCTCCTCGATCCGGGTCGGGTGGATGCGGCCATCGGTGACGAGCTTGGTGAGGGCGACGCGGGCGACCTCGCGGCGGACGCCGTCGAAGCCGGAGAGCGTGACGGCGTCGGGCGTGTCATCGATGATGAGGTCGACGCCGGTCGCCGCTTCGAGAGCGCGGATGTTGCGCCCTTCGCGTCCGATAATGCGGCCCTTCATGTCGTCGGAAGGGATGGGTACGACAGAGACGGTCGTCTCGGTGACGACCTCCGATGTGACGCGCTGGATGACGGTGGCGAGCAGCTCGCGGGAACGGCGCTCGGAGTCGTTCTTGACCGAGGCTTCGGCCGCGCGGACGCGCCGGTTGGCGTCTTCCGCAATCTCCTGCTCGATCTCGGCGAGGAGCTGCTGGCGAGCCTGGTCGCTGGTGAGCCCGGCGACGCGCTCGACTTCTTCGATCTTCTTGCGGCGCAGCCCCTCGATCTCCGATGTCTTCACTTCGAGGTCTGCCTGGCGTTCGGCGAGCACCGTGCTCTGCGTTTCGAGCGCGGCAGTCTTGCGGTCGAGGTTCTCTTCCTTCTGGGCGATCCGGCGCTCCTGGCGCTTGACCTCCTCGCGCTCCTCTTTCAGATCAGCTTCCGCCTGATTGCGGATGCGGATCGCCTCCTCCTTGGCCTGCAGGAGGATCTCCTTGTGCTGCCCCTCCGCTTCCCGGGTGATGCTTGCGGCCTGTGTCGATGCCGCCTCAACTTGATCGCGGTCGGAACGCCGGCGAATGGCGAAGCCCGCGGCTGCGCCGGCGATGAGGGCAGCGAGGCCGATGACGATCTCGATCATCGTCGTGTACCTCGCTTATTCAGATTTTCGATGCCTCGCATTTGACTCATGCGAGTGTACGAATTCGGCCTTCATCATAGGTTCGGCCGAACTCGATGTCAAGGAAGGCGGGCGGGTGGGGCGTCGCGACGGGCGCGAGACGCGGCGGTTAGCGGACGGGGCGGATGCGCTGGATGATCTGCGTCTCGACGACGTAGTCCGCAGGCTGCGCGCGCCGCCGGGTGAGCCGCCGCACGACGATGCCCGCGGCCTTCGGCGCGACATAACGTAAGACAACACCGGCGCTCGCGAGGGCGACGCCCTGCATCAGGGCGGGCATAGCGCCGCGCCACGGCACGAGCGCCGCCGATTCCGTGCGCGCCGGCCGCCGCTCCGGGGCGGGTGCCGCGCCGCAGCCCGGGCAGGCCGCGCCGGGCTCGTCGTGGACGGCGCCGCAGTGGCCGCAGGTGAGGATGATCTGGCTCATGGCGATGGTTCTCCGCGAGCTTCGGCGGTGGGGTGGCCTGGGCGCGGCCATGATAGCACGCCTCAGCGCGAGGCCGCTCTCGCCGCGACGGCCGCCTCGACCTCCGCCGTGACGTCGAGCGGCGGCGCTTCGGCGCCACGCGCATCGAGCACGCGCAGCCCCTCGATCCGGCGCTCGCCCGAAGCGAAGGCGCGCAGCGTCGCGATGACGAGCGGCGCTTCCCGTTCCGCGCCGCGCTCCCGGATGGCGCGGAACAGACGCGTGCCTTCGAGTCCGCCCGGCGGCACGGCAGCCGCCTCCGCCCACAGCGGCGTCATCGCGTCGTCGCCGATGCTGTAGGTGCAGTAGGTGACCGGCGGCCCGGCGTCGACCTCCGGGATGGCGCGTATCGCCATGACGCCGCTCTCCGTGGCGCGGGCGGCGATGAGCTGGCGGATCACCTCCTGCCACGTGCCTGCGGGGCCGCCCGGCGCCGCCGGATGCAGATTGAGCAGCGGCAGCCGCGCGCACACCTCCGGCGTGAAGATGAGCATGTAGCCGGCCAGCATCGCCACATCGAACGTGTACGGAGCGATGAGCCGCTCGACCTGCGCGTCGAAGGCTGCGCGCCACTCCGGCAGCGGCGACCCCGGCCGCGAGCGGGCGCCATCGCGCGCGCGCCGAAAGCGCACCGACGAGAGTGTCAGCAGCGGGATACTGTTGGCGCGCACGAGCTCGAAGAAGCGATCGCTCGCTTCCGCCTCGCCCCGCTCCCGATTGCAGAACACGAACGCTATCTCCGCGTCGAGCTCGCCCCGCTCGATGGCGGCCGTCGTCGCCAGCAGCAGGTTGTACGAGCCGCTGCCGCGCGCTGTCGCGAACCAGCCGATGCGCAGCGCCACGCGGCTACCGCCGCTCGGCCGCGCTGGGCATCGGCGGCGGGGCGCCGCGCAGTCCGGCCTTTCGGCGGAGCTTTTCGATGGTGCTGAAGGCGTACACCCAGCGCGGCGCGCGCTTCCCGGCGAGCCGCCCTGCCTTGAGCGAGGCCATGAACTGCTGCGGCGTCTCGAATTCGGGCATCTCGACATACGTCCGGCCGAGCTCCCACGGCGAGTGGGCGTCGGTGCCTGCTGTCACGGGCAGCCCGTGGGCTTCGGCGAAGGCGAGGGCGCGGCCGTTATCGCGGCTCAGCCGGATGCGCCCGTTCAGCGCTTCGATGGCATCGATCGAGGGCAGGATGCGCAGCATTGCCGCCTCGCCGAGGCCGTCGCGGAAGCGGTCGTACGGATGGGGGATGACGACGAGCCCCCCCTGCTCCCTGATGCGGGCGACCGTCTCCTCCGGGCTCAGCTTGGGGGGGACGCGTTCCCGCAGGAACAGGCCGATGATCTCGCCCTCGGTGGTGCGCACCTCCTCGGCGACGATCACCTGGAACGGCGCGATCGCCCGGAGGTAGAGCGCGCCGTCGATGCTGTCGTGCTCGGTGACGGCGACGCACCCGATACCGGCAGCGACGCAGCGCCGGACGTAGTCCTCCGGGCCGATCATCGAGTCGGGCGAGAAGATGGTGTGCGTGTGCAGGTCGGCGCGGATGAACGTCACGAAGCGCCGTCCTCGCCACCGGGCGCGAACTGCTCGTGCAGCCGGGTGATGCGCAGCTCGGCGCTGGTGAGCACGTCGCGGCAGCGCATCACAAGCGTCATGCCTTCTTCGTAGGTGGCGATCGCGTCATCGAGCGGCAGGCCGCCGTCTTCGAGGCGGCGAACGAGGCCGTTCAGCCGCTCGAACAGCTCCTCGAAGTGCTCGCTGCTCTTCGCTTTCGTCATGGCGTGACCTCCGCGCGCAGCGTGCCGGCGGCCAGCCGGATGCCGAGCGCTTCGCCCGCGGGCGCTTCGGCCGCCGCGCGCACGAGCGCGCCGTCGCGTTCGCGCTGCACAATAGCGTAGCCGCGGGCGAGTGTCGCCAGCGGCGAGAGCGCGGCGAGGCGTGCTTCGGCGGCTCCGACGCTGGCCGTGGTCTGGGCGAGGCGTGTGGTCAGTGTGCGACGGAGCGCGCCCTCGTGCGTGTCGATGGCCGCCCGCAGCGTTGTCACCGATGGCAGCGCCTGGCTCAGCCGCTGTGCCCGCATCTCGATTTCGGCGCCGCGGTGCGCGGCGAGCCCGGCGACGCCTGTCGTCAGCGAGAGGGCGGCGCGCTCGATCGCGGCGAGCATGTCGCGCCGGTCGGGCGCCACGAGCTCGGCGGCGGCGGAGGGCGTCGGCGCGCGCAGGTCGGCCACGAGGTCGGCGATCGTCGTGTCGGTCTCGTGGCCGATGGCGGAGATGACGGGGTGAGGGCAGGCGTAGAGCGCTCGCGCGATGGCTTCGTCGTTGAAGACGGCGAGCTCCTCGGCCGCGCCGCCGCCCCGCGCCACGATGACCACATCGATCGACGGGTCGGCGCCGAGCCGCCGCAGCGCCTCCGGTATCTCCGCGAGCGCGGCCTCGCCCTGCACCGGCGTCGCGGCAAGGACGAGCTCGGCCAGGGGCCAGCGCCGCTCGATCACCTGGCAAATGTCGTGCAGTACGGCACCGTGCGGCGAGGTGACGACGCCGATCCGCCGCGGGAAGCGGGGCAGCGCTCGCTTGCGAGCGGTATCGAAGAGGCCCTCGGCCTCCAGTTTGGCGACGAGCTGCTCGAAGCGCGCCTGCTCGACGCCCACGCCCTCCGGACGGACGAAGTCGGCGATGAGCTGCAGTTCGCCGCGCGCTTCGTAGATGGCGACGCGGCCGTGCACCATCACGTGCGCGCCGTCGTCGAGCGCCGTCCGCACCATCGCCGCCTGCCGCGCGAACAGGACGCAGCGCATGCCGCCGACGCGATCGCGCAGGGTGAAGTAGACGTGGCCGGCCTGCGACCGCGAGTGATTCGCGACCTCGCCGCTGACCCAGACGTCGGCGAGGTAGGCGTCGGTCTCCATCAGCTCGCGCAGGTACGTGAGCAGCTGCCCGACCGAGTGGATGTAGATGGATGTGCCCGCGCGCGTCGTCATTGGGGTGTCGCCCCCGGGCCCGGGCTAGGCACGCTCAAGGTACGCGCCGGTCCGGGTGTCGATCTTGATCTTGTCGTCCTCGCTGAGGAAGAGCGGCACTTGCACGACGAGGCCCGTCTCGACGGTCGCGGGCTTCGTGCCGCCGCTCTGCGTGTCGCCCTTGAGCCCCGGGTCGGTGCGGATGATCTGCAAGACGACGCTGAGCGGCAGCTCGACCCCGATCGGCTCCTCCTGGTACGTCATCACGTCGCAGGTGTCGTTCTCGCGCAGGTAGTTGAGGGCATCGCCCACCTGGTCGCCGGAGAGCGTCATCTGCTCGAACGAGTCGGTGTTCATGAAGTAGTGCAGCCCGTCCTGCTGGTACAGGTATTGCACCGGATGGCGCTCGACACGGGCGGCCTTGAACTTCTCGCCCGCCTGCACCGTCTTTTCGATGGTGTGGCCGCCGCGCACGTCCTTCAGCTTCATCCGGACCTGGGCCGAGCCGCGGCCCATCTTGATGTGGTTGTACTCGATGACCTGATACAGGACTCCGTCGATCTCCATGGTCGCGCCCCTGCGCAGCTCTCCGGTGCTTATCATGCAGTCTCCCCCCAGTAGGGCGCGTGGCTCAGGAGCCGGACTTTGCCGTTCTCCAGCGTCGCCAAGTCTTCGATACGGATGCCGCCCCAGCCGGGGATGTAGATGCCAGGCTCGATGGAGAACACCATGCCGTCGCGGAGCACGTCGTTCGAGGTGCGCCCGATCCGCGGCGACTCGTGGACCTCCAGCCCGATGCCGTGCCCGAGGCCGTGGCCGAATGTCTCGCCGTAGCCCGCCTCGTCGATGACGGCGTGGGCCTGGTTGTGCGCCTGTTCGCCCGTCATGCCGGCCTCGATCGTCTCGATGGCGGTGCGCTGCGCGACCGCGACGATGTCGTAGATGCCGCGGAACTTGTCGTCGGGCTCGCCGACGAAGACGGTGCGCGTCAGGTCGGAGCAGTAGCCATCGACCTTGCAGCCCATGTCGATGACGACCATCTCGCCCGCCTCGATCGCGCGGTCGCGGGGCTGCGCGTGGGCGAGCGCCGCGTGCGGCCCGGCGGCGACGATGGTGGGGAACGAGAGGCCATCGCCGCCGTGCTCGCGGATGTACTTCTCGATCTCCCAGGCCACCTGCTTCTCCGTCCAGCCCGGCGCGATGGCCCGCTGCACGTTCGCCATCGCCGCGTCGCCGAGGTCGATCGCCGCCTGCAGCGCGGCCAGTTCCCCGGCGTCCTTGATGACGCGCAGGCTCTCGACGAGATTCGACGTGGCGCTAAACTTCGGCCGGTCGCCTTCGGGCAGCTCCTGGATCGCCTTCACATACGCCTGATACGTGTTGAACGACACGTCCGCGCCCTCGAAGCCGAGCCGCTTGCCGCCGAATCCGCGGAACGCCTCGCCAAACCACTGGGCGAGGCCGCCCTGCAGGCGGTGCAGCCGGAATCCGGGCGCCTGCTGCTCGGCCTGCTCCCAGTAGCGGAAGTCGGTCGCGAGGACGGCTTCGTCCTGCGTGATGATCAGCGTGCCGGCGGAGCCGGAGAATCCCGAGAGGTAGCGCCGGTTCTCGGCGTTGGTGATGAGCGCCGCGTCGATCTCGTGCTCGGCGAGCTTCGCGCGCAGCCGCTCGAGGCGGCCCGAGGTGGCGGGTCGAGCCTGCGTCGTCATGATCTGCCCTCCTCTTTCAGGATGCGCACCAGCGCGTCGAGCGCCGCCACGTAGCCGTGCGGCCCCAGTCCCGCGATCTGCCCGCGTGCCACCGGCGCGATCAGCGACTGATGGCGAAACTCCTCGCGCGCGTAGATGTTCGAGAGGTGCACCTCGATCGCGGGGCCGCGGAACGCGGCGACGGCGTCGCGCAGCGAGACGCTGGTGTGGGTAAGGCCGCCTGGGTTGATGATGACGCCATCGTCCCCGGTGGCGCGCTGCAGCTCGTCGATGAGCGCGCCCTCGTGATTCGACTGGAAGCAGCGAACATCGGCCCCGAGCTCGGCGGCGCGCGCCGCGATCCGTTGCTCGATGTCGGCGAGCGTCACCGTACCGTAGTGCTCGGGCTCGCGAGTGCCAAGCGCGTTCAGGTTCGGCCCGTTGATGATGAGGATGCGCATGTCGTCACCTTGCCTCCATCATACCAAGGGTGCGACGCTGCGGCGACGCGCGGTGGTAGAATGGGCGCGGCTATCCACGATATGGGAGACTCGATGAGCGTCCGGACGGCGGTTATCCTCGCGGCGGGACACGGCACGCGCTTCCTTCCGGCCACCAAGGTCGTGCCGAAGGAGATGTTCCCGCTCATCGATCGGCCGATCATCGAGTACGTCGTCGAGGAGGCTGTCGCGGCCGGGGTCGATCACATCGTCGTGGTGACATCGGGCCACAAGCGCGCCATCGAGGACTACTTCGACCGGATGCCCCTGCTCGAGGAGGCGCTGCGAGCGAAAGGCGACGACGCGCGCCTGTCGCTCATCACCCGCCTCCACGACATGGCCCACTTCTCGTACGTACGGCAGCGCGAGCAGAAGGGCGTCGGGCACGCCGTGCTCCACGCCCGGCGGGCTGTCGGCGACGAGCCGTTCCTCCTGTTCTTCCCCGACGACGTCATTCGCGGCGAGGTGCCTGTCGCCCGGCAGCTCGCCGGCACGTACGAGCGCTTCGGCAGCACCGTCGCGGTCGAGAGCGTGCCCGCCGCCGACATCCCGAGCTACGGCATCGTCGCGGGCGACGAGATCGATCCGGGCGTGTACCGGCTCAACCGGCTCGTCGAGAAGCCGCGCATCGAGGACGCGCCGTCGGATCTCGGCATCGTCGGGCGCTACGTCTTCGGACCGGAGATATTCGATGTCCTCGAACACACGAAGCCCGGCGCGGGCGGCGAGGTGCAGATAACGGATGCGATGGCGACGCTCGCCCGCACCGGCGACATGTACGCGCTGCGCTTCGTTGGCGAGCGCTTCGACACGGGCCGTCCCCTCGGGCTGCTGAAGGCGTCGGTCGCCTTCGGGCTCGACCGGCCCGACATCGGGCCCGAGTTCCGCCAGTTCCTGCGCGAGCTCGCGCTGGGCTAGCCGAAGGAGCGACGACGATGCGACTGCTGTGCATCGGCTATCCGATGCCGAATTCGAAGATCGATAACCACACGATCCTGAGCGCGCCGTCGCTGTTCGATTACGACGCCGTCATCGTCGACCCGTCGAGCATATCGAGCGCTGTCGAGGGTGTGCTGAACCAGACGGGCGAGGCGCGCTCGTTCGGGGGCCAGCCTGTGGCCGATGGGCCCAGCAGCCCCGTGCACGTCGGCCTCGCCGAGGCGTTGCGGGCGCGCATCGCGGAGACGGAGCGGCTGCTGGCGCGCGGCGGCCTCGTCATCGTCCACGGCTATCCGAACGTGCTGCATCCGGTGAGCGGATTCGCCGGCTGCGATCGCTATTTCTGGCTGCCCGCGCCCGCGGGGCTCGTGTGGGGGCCGCCCGATCTCGTGATGGGCGCGAGCCGGCACGTCGTGCTCACGGAGCAGAATCACCCATTCGGCGCGTACATCGATGATCTGCGAACCAAGATCGAGTACCGCGCCTACTTCGCCGAACGTGCCCGCTTCGGCGAAGGCGCGCGCGTCTTCGCTCGGTCGGAGGGCGGTGCGGCCGTCGGCGTCGAGTTCGCGCTGGGGCCGGGACGGATCGTGTTCGTGCCGCCGGCGCCGCGTGTCGCGGCCGGCCCGGAGCGCGGCGTGATCGCGGCACGCATGCTCGATGCGGCGGCACGTATGCTGGGCGCCGCCGCCGGCGATCCCGCGCCCGCGTGGGTGCGCGCCCAGCCGCTGCCCGGCCTCGAACAGCGCGAGGCGGCGCTCGCCGAGGCCGAAGAGACGGCTGCGGGCGCGCAATCGCGTCTCGAGGACGAGCGTCGCGCCCTCGGCGACATCGCGAAGTACCAGCGCCTCCTCTGGCAGGAGGGACGCTACGCGCTTGATCCCGTCGTGCACGACGCGATGAGGCTGCTCGGATTCGAGGTTCGCGGCGTGCCCGGCGAGCCCGTGCTCCTCGTCTCGGGCCGGACGGAGCTGATGATCGAGATCGAAGGATCGGATGAGGCCGTCGGCATGGCCGCGCACTACCGGCTGCGCGAACGTCGCGAGCGGCACCTGGCCGAACGCGGTCAGCTGCCGCCGGGCCTGCTCGTCGTCAACGGCCACCGGACGAAGGCGCCGGACGCACGCCCGGCGCAATACAGCGAGCCGCTCCGGATCGCGAGCGAGAGCATGGGCTATGGCATTCTGACGACAGCGGCGCTCTTCCGCGCCGTGCAGCGGGCGCTGGCCGAGCCCGACGCCGCGTGGATGGCGGCGGCACGCCAGAAGCTCGCCGTCGGAGCACGGCCCCATCGCCGATGACCTCGCGGGCGCGGCCACCCTCACCGACGACACCCCGTCGCGACCGGCGGCACACTGAAAGCGGAGGCACAGCGAGCATGGCAGAACGCAAGGGCGCCGACTGGGCGCTCATCCTTGGTGTTTCGAGTGGATTCGGTGGAGCGGCCGCGCTCGAGCTGGCGCGCAGCGGGATGAACATCTTCGGCGTGCACCTCGACCTGCGGGCGACGCTGCCCGCCGCGAAGCGTGTCCAGGAGGATATTCGCGGTCTGGGTCGCGAAGCCGTCTTCTTCAACCAGAACGCCGCGAACGCGGACAAGCGGGCCAAGGTCGTCGACGAGATAGCGGCGAAGCTCGCGGCCGAGGGCGGCACCGTCCGCGTCCTCATGCACTCGCTCGCGTTCGGCTCGCTGCAGCCGTACTTCTCGGAGGAGCGTGAGCGGCAGGCGACGCAGGCTCAGATGGAGATGACGCTCGACGTGATGGCGAACAGCCTCGTCTACTGGACGCAGGATCTCGTCGGCCGCGACCTGATGACACGGGGCGGGCGCATTTTCGCGATGACAAGCGCCGGCTCCGCCCGCGTCTTCGAGTCGTACGGCGAGGTCTCGGCGGCCAAGGCGGCGCTGGAATCGCACATCCGCCAGATATCGTTCGAGCTCGCCCCGCGCGGCATCCGTGCTAACGCCATCCGCGCCGGTGTCACCGACACGCCGGCGCTCCGCAAGATACCGGGGGCGCAGCGTCTGTACAACATCGCGGTCGAGCGCAACCCGAGCGGACGGCCCACAACGCCCGAGGATGTGGCGCGGGCGATCTCGCTGCTTTGCGACGAGCGCGCCGACTGGATAACGGGCAACGTCATCAACGTCGATGGCGGCGAAGAAGTCACGGTCTAGCATCTTCGCTTCGCTCCCCTAAGGGAATATCTCGATATTCGCCGCATGGGGCCCTATAGTCGCGTTCTCCCGCCGCCGATGATGATGGTGGAGGGAGATACGCGCTATGGTGGAGCCCGCAGGTTCGCAGGTTTGGGAGAGTCACGCCGCCGTCTCGGCTGTGCGGCTGGCGACGCGGCTGTTGCGCGCTCCGTCCGCGGGCGTCGCGGTGCGCCGCGATGGCGTCTTCCGGTTCATCTCATCGTATGGGGTGTCGCAGCAGTTCCTCGACGTGTTCGAGTCGGACGGCACGACCGGCATCCTCGGCGCCGTCACCCAGTCGCGACAGCCGGCGAGGGCGCGCGACATCCGCGAGGTGCAGGAGTGCACCCCGCGGTTATCGACGAGGGCGTGCGCGCGGTTCTCTGCGTTCCGCTGATAGAGGACGGTGAAATCGAAGGCTGCATTCTTGTGGGCCGGGATGAGCCGCGCGCCTTCACGGACGAGGATGAGGCGATCCTCATCATGGTCGCGGACGAGATGATGCGGGGCCTGAGCAACGCGGCGCAGCTCGACGACGAGCGCCGCAGCCGCGTGAGGGCGGAGGTGATGCTGGAGGTGGCGACCGCGGCCGCTTCCGGCGAGAGCCCGCGCCGGGTACTGGCCAGCGTCGCCGCGATCGCCACCGGCTTCAGCGTCGCGGAGCGCTGCACCATCTTTCTGTACGACCCGGAGACGACGACGGTCGCGCCGTTCGTCTCGTCGCTGGAGGGCGGAGCCCGCGACGAAGCGATGTTCGCGCGCTTTCGCGACATGCCGCCGCCACGCTTCGCGGAAGTCCGCGGTTTTGTCGAGGCGGTCGCCCGTCTTCAGCCGTTGTATGAGCCAGATGCTCAGACATCCGACCTGATGCCCGCTGAGTGGACGCACGCGTTCGGGTCGCGCTCGGCGATGATCTACCCGCTCGCGGTGAAGGATCGCCTGGTCGGCATCATGATTCTCGACACCTTCAGCTTCACCACCGAGTTCCCCAGCGATGAAGTTGCCGTGATGAGCGCCGTCGCTAGTGAGGCCGCGCTCGCTGTCGAGCGGATGCGGCTGCTGGCACGGCTGAACAAGCAGGCGCAGACGGATGCGCTCACGGGGCTCATCAACCGGCACACGGCGCAGATGCGGCTGGAGCAGCTCTTCTCGGAGTCGGCGGACGCCGGACGCCAGTTCTCGCTCCTGCTCATTGATATCGACAAGATGAGCGCCATTAATCATCGGCACGGCAACCGTGCGGGCGATTTGGCCATCTCGCGCGTTGCCGATGTGCTGCGAGCGGTGCTCCCGCCGGATGGCTTCGCCGCTCGTTGGGGCGGCGACGAGTTCCTGGTCGCCCTTCCCGATATCCCCCCGGCGTCGGCCCGCGGGCTGGGGCGACGCATCCTCCATGAGGCGAGCCGGCGCAGCCTGCATCTCGGGCCGGCGCGCGAGATCGTGCCGCTGTACCTCAGCATCGGGCACGCCGACGGTCAGAGCTGTGCGGACTGCGGCGAGATGCTGCGTTGCGCGTCGGAAGCGCTGGGCCGGGCGAAGCTCGTCGGCGGCAATGCTGTCCTCGGCCGCGACGATCGGACGGCCGAAGGGGTTCGGACGGCCGCTGGTCTCCTCGAGGCGCTCGATGCGAAGTCGCCCGGCGCCGCCGACGAGGCGCGTCAGGTGGCCTACCACGCTGCGCTCATCGCGCAGAAAGTGGGGATGAGCAAGGAGGATAGCGAGCAGCTGCGGCTAAGCGCGCTCCTTCGCGATGTCGGTCACCTCAGTGTACCCGACACGATTCTGCTGAAGCGTGGGCCGCTGACGGCGGACGAGCGTGAGCAGATGCGTCAGCATGTTGCGGCCACGGGCCAGATTCTGCGGGCCAGCAGCGAGCTCGGCGCCGCGGTCGAGGCTGCCGCCGCCCACCACGAGCGCTGGGATGGCGGCGGCTACCCGCTGGGGCTGAAGGGCGACGATATCCCTCTGGCGGGGCGCATCCTCGCCGTCGCCGATGCCTACGTCGCGATGCGGAGCGCGCGGCCGCACCGTGGCCCGATGTCGCACAACCAGGCTCTGAACGAGCTCCGGGCGTGCGAGGGCTACGCAGTTCGACCCGGAGCTTGTGGCCGCGTTCGTCGCTGTTCTCGATACCGAAGCGAGCCGCGTCGCCTAGCGGCGCTCCGAGAGCGCTCGCCACACCTGCGGCTCGGCACGCAAGAAGCGCATGAGCTGCGAGGTGGTGATGCCGAGGGCGGCGGCCGCCTTCGCGTAGCTTCCGCCGGCCGCCGCGAGCGCATCGAGCGCCGCCGCCAGCACAATCGGGTACGCGGGATTGCGCGGGCTCATAGCCAGCGTTGCGCCCGCGCCCCGCTGGGCGATGAGCTCCGGCGGCAGCGCCGGGTTCGCCAGATCGAACGGGCGGCGGACTTCGATCGCGATCCGTTCGCGCAGCCTCCGAAGCGCGTGAGCCCGGTTTTCGGCGAGAAATCGCGCCTCCTCGGCCTGCACGATGATGCCGGTCGGCGTATGACGTAGCCGCACCGCCGTCTCCACCTTATTGCGACGCTGCCCGCCGGGGCCGCTCGCGCGGTAGCGCTCCTCGCGGCACTGGCGCAGCAGCGCGCTATCGTCGAGGCGGAGCGGATCGGGGGCGCCGGCGGCTGGCTGCATGCGGGTATGGTACGCGCAGACGCGAGGGAGGGGGCACCCGTGGGCACCCCCTCCCTCGCGAGCGTTGCGTGAGCGGCGCTGTTACTTGGCCGCGGCGCTGCAGACGGTATCGACGATGAGCCGCGTCACGACGTACGGATCGCAGTTCGCGTTCGGGCGGCGGTCTTCGAGGTAGCCCTTCTTGTCGCGCGCCACCTGCCACGGGATGCGGATGGACGCGCCACGGTCGGAGACGCCGTAGCGGAAGTCCTTGTACGAGCAGGTCTCGTGCAGGCCTGTCAGCCGCTCCTCGATGGCGTAGCCGTAGTTGGCGATGTGGAGGTCGGCCTTCTTCCCGAGCGCTTCGCAACCGGCGACGATCGGGTCGTACGACTCGCGCATCGCCTTGGTCGAGAAGTTGGTGTGGGCACCCGCGCCGTTCCAGTCGCCCTTCACGGGCTTCGGGTACAGCGTCACGCTGGCGCCGTAGTTCTCGGCGATCCGGTACAGCAGCCAGCGCGCTACCCAGAGCTGGTCGGCGACGAGCGGTGTGGCGACGGGCCCGATCTGGAACTCCCACTGGGCGGGCATCACCTCGGCGTTGATGCCGGAGATGGAGAGCCCGGCACGCATGCAGGCGTCCATGTGGTCTTCGACGATGTCGCGCCCGAAGACTTCGTCGGCGCCGACGCCGCAGTAGTAGCCGCCCTGCGGAGCGGGGAAGCCGTTATCGGGCCAGCCCAGCGGCTTCGCGCCGTCGAAGAACGTGTACTCCTGCTCGATGCCGAAGATCGGCTCCTGGTTCGCGTACTTCTTCGCGATCTCGGCGCAGGCGGCGCGCGTGTTCGAAGGGTGAGGGGTCATGTCGGGCATCAGCACTTCGCACATGACGATGGTGTTGTCGCCGCCCCGAATCGGGTCCGGGCACACGAACGCCGGTTGCAGCACGCGGTCGGAAGCGTGGCCTTCGGCCTGCATGGTGCTGGAGCCGTCGAACCCCCAGATCGGCGCTTCCTCGCCGAGCGGGATGATCTTCGTCTTCGAGCGAAGCTTCGGAGTCGGCGTCGTCCCGTCGATCCAGAGATACTCTGCCTTGTAATAACCCATGTCCTGCTCCCCAGTTGATGGTATGTCCGCTCTCACATCGAGACGTCGACCGCAGCATACATCGGGAATGTTTCAGGTTGATTACCTGTCGCACGGAAGTTTGTTTGGCGATAGTGCGTGTACGTTTGCCAGATCGGCCGCGATTCTGGTACAATTGGATCGGACGAACATTGGGCACAGCCGAAGAAGCGAGGCCGTCGCGTGAGACTGATCGCCAAGTCACTCAAGGTTGGTTTGCCGGTCGTCGCGCTGGTCGCGCTCGCCGCGACGACCGCGGTCGCGCTGCCACGAGATAATACTTCCGATGCTGGCGCTTCCGCCCGCGAGAGCGCCCCGGCGGCGCCCGTCGTCGCCGTCGTCGTCCCCCCGCTCAGAACGCCCGATAGCATCGGCCCGGCCCTCGATATCGATCCGGTGCGGCTGGCGCTTTACCTCCAGACGATTCCCCAGGTGCGATACACGCCGCCGGCCCCCCCGCGGCCCCGCCGCCTTCCGAGGCCTTTGTCGCGAGCCTGCCCGCGGGCGAGCGCTGGGTGCTGGTCGACATCTCCGACCAGACGACGGTGCTGTACGTCGGCGATACGCCCGTGCACACTGCGCTCGTGACGACGGGAAAAGCGGGGTGGGAGACGCCGGTCGGCACGTTCACCATCGGCTACCGCGTCGAGAACGAGACGATGACATCGGCCGCGCTCGGCATTCCTGCCGATGTCGAGTCGTACGAGCTGAAGGACGTGCTGTACACGCAGTACTTCACGAACGAGGGGCACGCGCTGCATCTGAACTACTGGCGGCCCGAGTCCGTCTTTGGTGCGGAAGCCACCAGCCACGGCTGCGTCGGCATGCGGCTGGGCGATGCCGAGATCCTGTGGCGGGCGCTCGGTGTCGGGTCGCGCGTCGTGATTCAGGCGTAGCCCCAACCCGATGACATCATCTCCCGCCGCTCGCGATGTCCTGACCCAGGCGGAAGCGGAGGCCCGCGCCGCCCGCGTCACCGGCGTCGGCTACGAGCTCCACCTTCGGCTTGCCCGCGGCGCGGCGACGTATCGCGGCGACGCCACCGTCGAGTTCGCGCTGACAGGCGCCGGCGACACGTTCCTCGACTTTCGCGGCAAGGCCATCGAAAAGCTCGTCATCAACGGCCGCGACGCCGAGCCCCGCTGGACGGGCTATCGCCTGGCGCTGCCCGCCGCCCTCCTCGCCGACCGCAACACCGTTCGCATCGTGTACGAGAACGAGTACGACCACACCGGCGACGGGTTGCATCAGTTCATCGACCCGGAAGATGGCGAAGAGTACGTCTATACCAACTTCGAGCCCTACGAGGCGCACCGGCTCTTCCCCTGCTTCGACCAGCCCGACATCAAGGCCACATACGCGCTGACGGTCGATGCGCCTGCCGAGTGGACGCTCATCGCCAACAGCCGCGAGGGCGCGACGGCGCCCGCCCCGGGCGGACTGGTGCGGCACGAGTTCGAGACGACGAAGCGGTTCAGCACGTATCTTTTCGCGATGATCGGCGGGCCGTACCACGCCTTCCGCGATCGCCACGGCGATGTCGACCTGGGCTTCTTTTGCCGCCGCTCGCTCGTCGAGCACGTCGACGAGGGCGAGCTGTTCGCGATCACGAAGCAGGGACTCGACTTCTACGCCTCGTTCTTCGATTACCCGTACCCGTTCGGCAAATACGACCAGATCTTCGTGCCCGAGTTCAACGCCGGCGCGATGGAGAACGTCGCTGCCGTGACGCACTCGGAGCGCATGGTCTTCCGCGACCCGCCGACCGAGAGCCAACGGCTCTCGCGGGCGGAGGTGCTACTCCACGAGATGGCGCACATGTGGTTCGGCAATCTCGTCACCATGCGCTGGTGGAACGACCTCTGGCTCAACGAGAGCTTCGCCACCTACATGGCGTATCTGTCGCTGGCCGAGGCGACCCGCTTCACGCACGCGTGGCAGGCGTTCAACGCCGGGATGAAGTCGTGGGCGTATCGGCAGGACCAGCTCATCACCACCCACCCCATCGCGGCCGAGATTGGCGACACCGACGAGACCTTCCTCAACTTCGATGGCATCACGTACGGCAAGGGCGCGGCCGTCATCCAGCAGCTCGTCGCCGCGATGGGGATGGACGGCTTCCGCGAGGGGATGCGGCGCTACTTCCGCCGTCACGAGTACGGCAACACCACCCTCTCGCAGTTCCTCGATGCCCTCCAGGAGGGGATGGAGGCGGCCTCGGGCGGCGGGCGCGACCTGCACGAGTGGGCGCGCCTGTGGCTGGAGACGAGCTCGCTCAACACGATCGCCGCGACGTACGACCTCGACGGCGCGCGGCTGGCGGGGCTGCGGCTGAAGCAGCTCGCGCCCGACGCCTATCCGACGCTGCGGCCGCATCGGCTCGACATCGCCCTTGTCCGCGATGACGGCGAGCGGGTGCTCATCGACGAGCTCGCCGCCGAGATCGATGGTGCGGAGACCGCGATCGGCGGGGCCGCCGGCATGCCCGCGCCCTCGCTCGTCTTTCCGAATCACCACGACCTCGCGTTCGTGAAGGTGGCGCTCGATGAGGCGTCGGTCGCCTACATCCGCGCCCACCTCGAGCGGATCGACGATGCGCTGCTCCGGCAGCTCATCTGGCAATCGCTGTGGAACATGGTGCGCGACCAGCAGCTCAGCTCGATCGACTATCTGCGCCTCGCCGCGGACAAGGTGCGGATCGAGCGCGACAAGGAGCTGGTCGAGACTATCCTCGCGAACGCGCAGGCCGCCATCGGCCGCTACGTGCCCGAAGACCGGCGGCTCGACGAGGCGCATCGCTTCTTCGAGGCGGCGTGGGCGGCGCTCAACGAAGCGGGCGACACGGACTCGCGCATCATCTGGGCGCGCACGCTGCTCGGGCTCGCGGTGACGCCCGGCGACATCCGTCACGCGGGCCGCCTCGCCGATGGCGAGCTCGTCGTGCCGGGGCTCGTCATCGATCAGGACATGCGCTGGGATATCGCCGCCCGCTACGTCGCCTACGGCATCGAGGGCGCCGCCGCCCGTGTCGCCGCCGAGCGCGAGCGCGACCCATCGGATCGCGGCCAGCGCGAGTCGCTGCGGTGCGAGGTGTCGCGCCCGGAGGCCGCGGTGAAGGCGGAGGCGTGGCGGCGCTTCCACGAGGAGGGCTACGGGTCGCTGCACCTCACCGCCGCCGCGATGAGCGGCTTCCAATGGACGGTGCAGCGCGACCTCATCGAGCCCTACGCGGAGCGGTTCTTCGCGAGCGCGCGCGGCGTCTTCGAGTCGCGCGAGAACGAGTTCGCCCGCTCGTATTTCCGGGGGCTGTTTCCCGGCTACCGCGTCGAGCGCGCGACGCTGGCGCTCTCGAACCGGCTGCTCGAAGGCATCGCCGAGGGCGAGCTGCCGCTGCTCAGGCGCTCGCTGCGCGAGGCGAACGACGACCTCGAGCGCGCCATCCGCTGCCGCGAGTTCGCCGCGACGTAGCGCCGGCTAGAGGCGCGCCCGGTGCTTCGCGCGCACGAACGCCAGTATCCGCTTCCAGGCGTCGGCCGAAGCCTGCGCGTGCTCCTCGAAGCTGCGGTCGAAGAAGCTGTGCGGCGCGCCCGGATACGTAATGATCTCGTGCTCGACGCCGGCCTTCGCCAGCGCCGCCTCGAACGTCGCGATGTCCTCCGCCGTGATCATCGGGTCGGCGCCGCCCATGAGGCCGAGCACCGGGCAGGTCATCTCAGCGGCGCGATCGGCCGGGCTCGGCGCGCCGCCAAACCCGGCAGCCGCGGGCCGGCCGTAGAAGCCGATGACGCCTGCGAGGCCGTGGCCATTGGCGGCCTGCAGCCACGAGTGCGAGCCGCCGAAGCAGAAGCCGACCGTGAAGATCGACTCGCACGAGCCGCCCGCCTCCGAGCGCAGGTACGCCGCGACCGCCGCGACGTCATCCGAGACGGTGGGCGCGGTCGTCTTCATGACGTGATCCATGAACGCGAATTCGCCGTCGCGCTTGCCGACGCTTGCCGTCCGTCCGAAGTAATCGAAGGCGACGGCCGCGATCTGCTCCTCAGCGAAGCGCAGCGCCAGCTCCTCGTAGAAGCGGTACAGCCCCCGGACATCGGGCAGAATGATGACGCCGATGCCCGAGGGGTCGCTGGGGCGGGCGGCGAAGGCGGCGAACTTCGTGCCGTCGCGCGATTCCAGAATGAGGTCTTCGTGGGCCACGGCCGCCCCCGCGATGGGCGCGATCGGCGGCAGGGCATCGGCTGGGAAGCACATCGGCGGAACTCCTTTGGGCGCCTGAGGCGCGTTAGGCCATCGCACTCGCGGATTGCACGACAACCGGCTCGTGGAGGCTGACTCGCGGCGGCCCGGCGAGGATGCCCGCGAGCGAGCCCTGGCGGTGCCCCTTCACAAAGGCCTCGCTCTGTGTCCACGCGACAAAGGCCTCGCGCGATACCCACTCGCTGTGGCTCGTGTAGTCGCCGGCATCGTCGCCGCGCAGCAGCGCGAAGCGGACGAACCCGGGCACACCATCGAGGAACGTCTCGCGGTTTTTCCAGACGTTCTCGAAGTCCTGTTCTTTCCCCGGCACCACGCTGAAGTGGTTCATCGCTATAAACATATGAGGCACTCCTTTCCCGATTCCCTTCGCCGCAGAGTCTAGCGCCTTCGGGTCGCGTTGGCTACGGCGGCTGCCCGCGGCGGGCGGGCGTAACGACCATAATGTGCTACCATAACGCTTCGCGTTCAGGCCATCCGAGGGGGGCCGGCGCGACCCGGGACGCGGCCTCGGCGCACAGGAGGAACACCCATGGCCCGGTCGATCTGGAGCGGCATCATCAGCTTCGGGATGGTCAGCATTCCGGTGAAGCTGTTCACCGCCACCGAGAGCAGGGACATCTCGTTCAACCAGCTCCACAACGAGTGCCACGGACGGGTGAAGCAGCTGCGCTGGTGCCCCATCCACGAGCGCGAGGTCGCGTTCGACGAGCTGGAACGCGGCTACGAGTACACCAAGGGCCAGTACGTCGTGCTCACCGACGAGGATTTCCAGAACCTGCCGCTTCCGAGCAAGCGTACGATCGAGCTCGCGGCGTTCGTCGACGAGTCCGAGATCGACCCCATCTTTTACGAGAAGACGTACTACCTCGAGCCCGACGAGATGGGCCGCAAGCCCATGGCGCTGCTCCTCCGCACGATGGAGCAGAAGGGGCTGACCGCCATCGCCAAGATCGCCATCCGCAACAAGGAGCGGCTGTGCGCGCTGCGGGTGACGGACGGCACGCTCATGCTCGAGACGCTGTACTTCCCCGACGAGATTCGCGCCGCCGACTTCCCCGAGCGCCCAGATATCGACGTTTCCGAGCAGGAGCTGGCGATGGCGTCGTCGCTCGTCGACCTGCTGGCGAAGCCGTTCGCGCCGGAGGAGTT
The DNA here is from genome assembly GCA_963702115.1 of uncultured Chloroflexia bacterium. Lineage (GTDB taxonomy): Bacteria > Chloroflexota > Dehalococcoidia > SHXV01 > SHXV01. Next base: position 1,485,259 of record OY969711.1, on the reverse strand, counting down.
CCACGACACGTATCGCGAGGCGCTGATGGCGACCATCGAGGCCAAGATTCAGGGGCAAGAGATTGCGGAGGTGCCCGAGGCGCCGGCGGCGGGCGTCATCGACCTTATGGCGGCGCTCAAGGCGAGCGTCGACGCCGCGAAGCAGCGCAAGGACGCGACGGCCGCCGCCGAGCCCGTCGCGCCGCCCTCGCGCCGTCGCAAGGCCGCGGGCTGAGCCGCCGCTCGCGGCGCGCCAGGCTATCGCCACAATGCCCCCTCGCTCGCTCGATCGCTACGACGAGAAGCGCAACTTCGGGCGCACACCCGAGCCCCCGCCCGGCGCCGCCCCGGCCGATGATGGCCCCCTGACCTTCGTCATCCAGAAGCATCGCGCCTCGCGGCTGCACTACGATGTCCGCCTCGAGTTCGATGGCACGCTCGTCTCCTGGGCGGTGCCCAAAGGCCCGTCGCTCGACCCGGCGGAGAAGCGGCTCGCCGTGCATGTCGAGGACCATCCGCTCGACTACGCGTCGTTCGAGGGCGTCATCCCGAAGGGCGAATACGGCGCGGGCGAGGTCATCGTGTGGGACTGCGGCACGTACTCGCCCGACGAGGATGGCCCGCTCGCCTTCGATGATCGCGCCGGCGCCGAGGCGCGGATGCGGCGCGGACTCGAGGCGGGCAAGCTCTCGGTGTTCCTGCGCGGCCACAAGCTGAAGGGCTCGTGGGCCTTCGTGCGGACGGCGCGCGACCACAACGACTGGCTCCTCATCAAGCACAAGGATCGCTTCGTCGAGACGGGGCGCGACGTGCTCGACGAAGATCGCTCCGTCTTCTGCGGGCTCAGCATCGCCGATCTTCAGGCGGGGACGCTCCCCGATCACGTCCGCCGCGCTGCCGGGCGCTGTCCGTCCGGACGCGATGCCCGGCGCGAGCGCTGCCCCGTTCCCTAAGGCCTACTTGCCGATGTCCGCGTCGCTCGCCGACAAGCCGTTCTCCCACGACGACTGGCTCTTCGAGCCGAAGCTCGACGGCATCCGTGCGCTCGCCTTCGTGCGCGGCGGCGCGGCGACGCTTGTCTCGCGGCGGGGCAACGAGATGACGAAGCAGTACCCGCTGCTCGTCGGGGAGCTCGCGCGCTTCCCCGATCGCGAGGTCGTGCTCGACGGCGAGATCGTCGCGCCGGACGAGGCGGGCCGCCCTTCGTTCGCGCGGCTGCAGCAGCGGATGAATCTGCAGAACGAGCACGAGATCCGCCGCGCGGAGGCGGCCGTGCCCGTGCTGTACTACGTCTTCGATCTGCTCCACTGGGATGGCTTCGACCTGCGCGGCGTCGCGCTCGATGCCCGTCGCTCGCTGCTGGAGGCGATGCTCGTGCCCGGCGACCGCGTCCGTCTGCTCGACGCGTTCGACACCGACGGTATCGCCGCGTACGAGGCGGCAACGGCGCTCGGCATCGAGGGCATCGTCGCCAAGCGCCGGTCGAGCACGTATCAGGAGGGCCGTCGCACCAAACACTGGCTGAAGGTGAAGGCCACCCAGAGCGAAGACTTCGTTGTCGGCGGCTACATCGGCGGCGAGGGCGCGCGTGCGGCGACGTTCGGCGCGCTGCTGCTCGGCTCGTACGACGATGCCGGCGTGCTGCGCTACGCGGGGAGCGCCGGCAGCGGCTTCGACGATCGGACGCTGGGCGAGCTTCGCGCCCGGCTCGATTCGCTCCGTGTCGACGAGCGCCCTTTCGCCGGCGATCCGCCCCGCGACGGGGAGCCGGTGTGGGTGCGGCCCGAGCTTGTCGTCGAGGTGAAGTTCGCCGAGTACACGCCCGAGGGCCATCTGCGCGCGCCCGTGTTCGTGGCCCTGCGCGACGACAAGCCGCCGCTCGCCACCGTCCGCAGCGAGGTGGTGGCGTCGCCCTCGGGCGGGGTCGCGCTGCCGCTGCCCGGCGCTGCCACGCTCGGCGATGTGCTGGCGCAGCTCGAAGGCGCTCGCGACGCGCTCCAGCTCGAGGTGCAGGGGCATCGGATCGGACTGACAAACCTCGGCAAGGAGATGTGGCCCGCGCACGAGGGTGCGCCGCCCGTCACGAAGCGCGACCTGCTGCGGTACCTGACGCAGGTGTCGCCGTATCTGCTGCCGCACACCCGGGCGCGCCCGTTGACACTGACCCGCTATCCGAACGGGATCGGCGGCAGCCACTTTTACCAGAAGCACTACGAGGGCGCCATCCCAGAGTTCGCGTCGACGGTCGCGCTCTACTCCGAGCACAACGACGCCGATGGCCGCTACCTCATCTGCGACAACCTGCCGACGCTGCTCTGGCTGGGGCAGATCGCCGACCTCGAGCTCCATACGTGGTACTCGCGCGTCGACCCGGCCCCCGATGGCCACGACCTGCCGCGCGAGTTCGCGGGCTCCGCCGCCAACATCGATGCGTCGCTGCTGAACTACCCCGACTTTCTCGTACTCGACCTCGATCCGTACATCTACTCCGGGCAGGAGGCGAAGGGGGCCGAGCCCGAGCTCAATCGCGCCGCCTTCGAGCGGACGGTCGAGGTGGCGCGCTGGCTCAAGGAGCTGCTCGACGCGCTCGCCCTGCCGTCGTTCGTGAAGACGACCGGCCGCACCGGCCTCCACATCTACGTGCCGCTGCTGCGCCAGTTCGATTACGACGCCGTACGCTCCGCGAGCGAGACCATCGGCCGGCACCTCGTGCGGCAGCACCCGAACGACGTGACGATGGAGTGGACGGTGACGAAGCGCACGGGCAAGGTCTTCTTCGACCACAACCAGAACTCCCGCGGCAAGACGCTCGCGTCGATATTCTCGCCGCGCCCGCTGCCCGGTGCGCCCGTGTCGATGCCCGTGGCCTGGGACGAGCTCGGCGACGTGTACCCGACGGACTTCACGATTCGCACCGTGCCCGAGCGGCTCGCCGCCACCGGCGATCTGTGGGCGGGCATCCTCGACGCGAAGCACGACCTGCGGGCGCTGCTCGACGCGGGGTAGCGGGCGCTACTTGGCCAGCGCCTCGTACGTCTGGCGCAGCGCCTGCGGCGAGTCGGCGTGCACCTGCACGGAATGCAGGTCGATGCCCGCCGCCGCCTGCTCCGCCAGACGCTCGCGCGCCTCCTCCACCGACGATGTCACCAGGCCCATCGCCTGCTGCATCTCCGGCGGTACGGCGGCCGCGCCGCCCTTCGAGCCACCCGCTTCCCATCCAGCGCGGACGGCGTCGGCCATCTCCTGATAGCCGAGCCGCGACACGTGCTCGTAGTAGAAGACGCCCATGCGGGCGATGTAGAACGCCAGCATGGCGGCCATCGCCTCGCGCGCCTGCTCGACGTGCGGCGTCACGACGATCGTGCCCGGCGCCCGCACCGAGAGCGACGCCGGGTCGCGGCCGGCGGCCTTCGCGTAGTCGCGGAACTGCCGCACCTGAGCGGGCAGGTCGGCCACCGGCGTCCAGATGGGCAGCCAGCCATCGGCGAGCTCGGCCGTCTGCCGCACGCTCTTCGGTGTGAGCGACGCCACGAAGATGGGGATGTGCGGTCGCGCCAGCTCCATCCGCAGGGTAAAGCCGCGCTCGAGCCGGAATATCTCGCCGTTGTAGATGAGCGGCTTCTGCGCGAGCAGCAGATTGAGGATGTCGATGTACTCGCGCATGCGGGTCAGCGGCTTGCGGAACGGCGCCCCGTGGAAGTGCTCGATGACGTTCGCGCCGCTCGTGCCCAAGCCGATTATCGCGCGGCCGCCCGAGATGTCGTCGAGCGAGGCGAAGTGCTGCGCGAGCGCGGCGGGCGAGCGGGAGTAGATGTTCGCGATCCCCATCCCGAGCCGGATCTGCTTCGTGCGGGCCGCCAGCAGGACGAGCGGCGTAAAGCCGTCGCCGCCCCAGGCTTCGCCCGACCAGATGGAGTGGACGCCTGCCTCATCGGCCGCCTCGGCGTCCTCGAACGCGCTCTTGCCGGTGATGTTCCCGGCCCAGTTCAGTGTGACCGCCAGGTCGTATCCCATATCGTCCCCCTCCTCGCCGCCGCGCCGCGGCGTCGCCGACAGGATAGCGATCGCGCGCGCATTTCGCCAACGGCGGCGCCCGCGGGGGGCGGGGGTGACGCGGCCCCGGCCACCGCGACTAGTCGCTTCGGACGGTGTCCACTTTCGTCCGAATGTCGGATAGGCGGGGACGGGCCCGTGGTTAACATGTTCTCAACTTAGAAGCGCTCACTGTCGCCAGAGAGGCAACGACGATGGCTCAACCACGTCCCGATCTCGACCCGGTCACTGCGGCGTATCACGAACTGCGTGGCCCGCTCGGCCTCATCGCCATGGCGGCGCGATCGGCTGCCGAGGGTTGCCCGGACGACGACCTCCGCCGTCGCTGCGAGACGATCGAGCGGGCGGCGACCCGCATGTTGCGCACAACGCGGCAGGTGTTCGACTTCGCTCATGCGAACGCGGCCGAGGGCGGCGAAGGCAGCGGGGGTTATTCGCCGGCGGACGCTGTCGCCGAGATTGTCGGCGACCTCCGCGAGTTTGGCGTTGCCGTCGAACTCGATGTCGCCTCCGACCTGCGCACCCTCTTCGCGGAGGGCGACCGCGCCCAGTTCGAGGCGCTCGTGCAGTCGCTCATCTCGAACGCCATCGACCACGCCGACGAAGGCGCGACCGTGAAGGTGAGCATGGACGCGGTGGAGCGAACGCTGTCGCTCATCGTGTCGAATCCGATAGCCACGGAGCGTGTCCATCGCGGGCTCGGCATCGGGATGCTGCTCTGCGGCCGCGTCGTCGAGAAGCTCGGCGGCGACATGCGCACCGAGACGGACGAGGACGAGTTCCGTACCCTCATCAACCTGCCGGTGGCCTAGGGAGACGCGGCGCCGCGCGAGCTACGCCATCAGCACGTAGCCAAAGCCACGAACTGTGCCCAGCCGGGCCGGGTCGCCGCCGAGCGATTCGGCCTTGTTGCGCACCCGCTGCACGACGGCCGCGGGCCGCATGCCCGCGAAGCCGAGCCGGGCGAACCTGCGTTCCAGCTCGGCGGTCGCGACGGCGCGGCCCGCGGAGAGCGCGAGCCGCTGGAGCAGATCGCGCTCCGCGGCGCTGAGCGGCAGCGAGCGGTCGTCATTGGCGAGCGAGCCCGCGTCGTCGCTGAGGCGGAGCGAGCCGAACAGCGACACTTCGCCCGCCTCGTGGGCGGCGTCGCGGAGACGGCGGGCGGAGCGGGCCACTTCGGCCAGGCGCGTTTGGGCGCCCATGCGGAGGTCGGCGTCGGTGAGGATGGCCCCGAGGCCTCGCGCCTCGAATCGCTGCGCATCGGCCGGGCCCGGCACGATAGTCAGCGGCACGAATGCGGGGAGGCGCGCCACCGACATCGCCAGCGCCTCGTGGGCGGGCTCGCTGGCCGCGACGACGCAGGCGATATCGGGGCGGGCATCGAGGACGGCTTCGAGCGCCCCCGCGATGCCCTGATGCTCCATGACGAAGATGCCGAGATCGGCAAACTCCGCCAGCAGCAGATCGCGCGGGGCGGGCCGCAGGTACGCGACGACAGGTCGTGAGGGCCGGGGGCATGGCGCGCCCGCTTAGGGCAAGGGCAACGGCATTCGTAGTCATGACGGCGAGGTCCGCCCTTCTTTTCCGAAGTATCGATGTCGCCATGCTACGGGCCCTCTGTTGAGCAACGGTATCCGCCGGGTACAGACAGATCGCCGCTTGCGGGCGGGGCCAACGCTCGCGAGCGCCGTAAGGGAAATCCCTAGGCTCTCCCCCTAATGTTCTCCCTCATTCCGACGATGATTGTTGAGAACGGCGCACGGCCGGGGGCCGCGGGACGATCGGCGGCGCCGGCCGCGGGCGCTGCCTGGAGGGAACGATGCACGAGTTTCGCATTACTGCCGCGGGTGGGCTCGCACCAGCGCTCGTCGCCGCGTTTCTGCGCAACGCCTACCCTTCGGCGCGGATCAGCGTGAGCGCCAGCGAGAGCCGTCCCGGCGTGCGTGTCGACCTGCTCGGCGCCGAACGCTGGCTCTTTGTCGCCACGCGCGGCGGCCGCGACGAGAGCATCGCCGAGGCGCTCTCCGATGGCGCTTCCGCCGTCGTGACGCTCGATTCCGACTCTGAGGAGTTCGAGAGCGCGCTCCAGGCGCTGGTGGGCGGCAGGCGGACGTTTGTGCCCGATGGCGTCATGCGGCAGCTTGCTGCCGCTGCGCTCGGTCGCAAGGCACCCGACTCGGGGCTGACGGCGCGCGAAGCCGAAGTGCTGCAACTCGTGGCCCGTGGTCACTCCAACAACGAGATTGCCGATGCTCTCGTGATTTCGCCGAACACCGTGCGCAGCCATCTGCACGCGCTGTCGGTGAAGCTCAAGGCATCCAGTCGCACGAAAATGCTCGTCAATGCGCGCGCCCTCAACATCCCGGAGGCGTTCGAGGAAGAGCGCGCCGTGGACGCGTCCGCCGCGTCTGCCTGAGGCGACGGGCGCAGGGGCGCGCCACGCGCCCACAGCGCCGGCATAGAAGGAGACCCCGATGCTCATCCTGCTCGTCGAAGACGACGTCGACTACTCGGACATGATCAGCCACGTGCTGCAGCGCGAGGGCCATGAGGTTGTCGCCGCGGGCACGCTCGAAGCCGCCCGGCGCTTCGCCGAGAAGAAGGAGCCGGAGCTCGCCGTGCTCGATGTTGTGCTCCCCGACGGCTCCGGCATGGACGTGTGTGCGGCGCTGCGGGGGCTCTACCCCTCGCTGCCGACACTGTTCCTCTCGTCGCTCGATCGCCCCGAGGATGTGGTGGCGGGGCTGGAGAGCGGCGGCGACGACTATCTGACGAAGCCGTTCCACCCGAGCGAGCTTGCGGCGCGCGTCCGTGCTATCGCCCGTCGCGGCGGCGGGACGCTGGTCGCCGAACGGCCCGCGGCGCGGCGGCTCGGCGTCGCCGGGCTGGAGCTCGACACGTCGAATCAGGCCGCGTACTTCGACGGCACGAACCTCAACGTCACCCGTCTGGAGTTCGAGGTGCTGGCGGAGCTGGTTCGCTATCCGGGCCAGGTTCTCTCCCATGCGTTCCTCACCGAACGCATCTGGGGCTACAAGAATGTCGAGGACGCGACGCTGCTCAAGGGCCACCTGAGCGCGATCCGCCGCAAGATTCGCGATGCCGGCGCTGGCGATGACACGATTCGTACCGTCCACGGCGTCGGATACTGCTTCACGCCCGTCTAGCGCCAAAAGGAGCGGCTTCCCATGTACATCGCCATCGCCGACCGCGACGCCGCCGCGGCCGACCTGCTCGCCTTTGTGGCGGGCCGGCGCGGCCACCAGGCTGCGATTGTCGACCGCGCCGAGGGGCTGTTCGGCGGCCTCCCGTGGGCGCCCGCCGTCATCGTGCTGGCCATGGACGAGTTCGACGCGCGTGAGCTCGGCGTTATCCGCAGCCTCCGCGAGGACGAACCGGGCCCCGTAATCATCGTGACAACGGCGCGCAAGGGCGGCACCGGGCCCGGCGAGGCGATGAAGGCGGGCGCCCACGATGTGGTCCGCGAACCGTACGACCCGAACGAGGTCATCTTGCGAGCCGAACTGTGGGTGCAGAACCGCGCCCAGGGTGCGCCCTCGGCGACGATCGTCTCGTTCGCCGACCTGTCGGTCGACCTCGACCGCTACCGGGCGGCGAAGAACGGCCGCGAGCTGACGCTGACAAAGCTGGAGCTGCGGCTGCTCTACTGCCTGTGCGAGCATCAGCCGCACATCGCCTCGCTGGAGCGGCTCCTCTCGTTCGGGTGGGACGACAATGAGGAGCCCGACCCCTCGCTGCTGAAGACGCACATGTCGCATCTGCGCAGCAAGCTGCGGCAGGCCGGCGGTGCTGACATGGAGATACGCTCGCGCCAGATGATCGGCTACGCCATCTCCGCCGCCGCTCCCGCCCACGCCGGCGCGCCCGCCTAGCCCCACCGGCGACTCTCGCTCGACCGTCGCTCAACGCGCTCACCGCACGCTGCCTCCAGTAAGCGCGCCTGTCCGCCGCACACGCGGCGCGGCGCACGACCGGAGGTGGCCGATGGCGGTGCGGATGCGCGCCGATATTCTCGAAGCGGAGTCCGCGCCCACGCGCGAAGCCGCGATTCCCGTCGGCCCGCTGGCCATCTTCGATGGCACGCTCGCCGGTGCGGCCGATCGCTAGCGTCGAGGCCATCACGTCCGGCCGCGGCGCGCGCATTGCCACCGCGAACCTCGATTTCGTCGCCCTCGCCCGTCGCGACGCCACCCTGCGCGAGGATCTCGCGAACTCGACCCTCGTCGTCGCCGATGGCAAGCCGATCGTCTGGCTCGCGCGGATCGCGGGCGCCCGGCGGATCGGCCGGGTGAACGGCGTCGACCTGGCGACGGAGCTGCTCCGTCGCGGCGAGGCGCTCGGCGGCATGCGGGTCGCGCTCTACGGCTCCACCCCCGATATCTCGCGCGATGCCGCCGCCTGGATCGAGCGCACGTTCGTGGGCGTGCGCATCGTCGCGCAGCTCACACCGCCGTTTCGCGAGCTCTCCGAGCAGGAGAGCTTGGCCGAGCGCGCCCGGCTGACAGCAGCCGCGCCCGATCTCGTGCTCGTTGCGCTGGGATGCCCGCGTCAGGAGCGGCTGATCGCTCGCTACTTCGATGCTGCTCCCGGCGCAGTCTGGATCGGGATCGGCGGCACGCTCGATTTCTTCGCGGGCCGCCGCTGGCGAGCGCCGCGCTTCGTGCAGGCGGCCGGCCTCGAGTGGGCGTTCCGTCTGATGCAGGAGCCGCGCCGCTTGTGGCGGCGTTACCTGCTGCGCGATCTCCCCACGCTCTTCTGCGATTGCGCCCGGATGCGTGCGCACGAGGCTGGCGCGGCGGCCGGAGCACTCCCCGTCGACGCTGGCTCAACCGCCCATCAACGGCGACGCTGCACCCTAACTCTGGACTCTCACGAAAGGCCGGGATACTCGCACATGGCAGATATCGCAGTTATCGGTTGCGGTCACGTTGGCCTCGTCACCGCGGCGTGTTTCGCAAAGCTAGGTCACAACGTCGAGTGCATCGACATCGACGAGAGGCGCGTCGCTGCGCTTCAGCGGGGCGAGTGCCCCATTCACGAGCCGGGACTGGCCGAGCTCCTGCGCGAGGGCGCGGAGGCGGGCCGCCTGCAGTTTATGGCCACGTACCCCGAGAGGCTTCGGGCCAGCATCGTGTTCATCGCGGTCAACACGCCGGCCTCGCAGGAAGGGGCCGCCGACCTCCGTGCTGTCCGCGACGCCGTCGGCACCGTGGCTGCCGCGGCTGCGCTCCGGCGCCATCATCGTCAACAAGAGCACGGTGCCCATCGGCACCGGCGACCTCGTGGAGGGCATGGCCCGGCGCAGCGGCGGACGCGGCATCGCGTCGTGTCGAACCCCGAGTTCCTGCGCGAAGGCAGCGCCGTCCACGACTTCATGCGCCCGGACCGCGTGGTGCTCGGCTCGAACGACGCCGCCGCGGCTGGAGCGGGTGGCGGCGCTCTATGCGCCCCTCGAGCGGCCCCATCCTGCGCATCGACATTCGCACGGCGGAGATGATCAAGTACGCCTCGAACGCCTTCCTCGCGACGAAGATCTCGTTCATCAACGAGATGGCGTCGATCTGCGAGGCGCTGGGCGCGGACGTGAGCGAAGTCGCGCGCGGCATGGGCATGGATCGCGCGCATCGGCGCGCAGTTCCTGCAGGCCGGTCTCGGCTGGGGCGGCAGCTGCTTCCCGAAGGACGTGGCGGCGCTCGCCCACATGGCCGCGGTCCACGGCACACACCCGCAGCTGCTGCGCTCGGTGATGGACATCAACAATGGCCAGCGGCTGCGGACGATCCGCAAGCTGCGCGACGCCCTCGGCGACGCTCGAAGGACGGCGCGTCCTCATCCTTGGGGCGGCCTTCAAGCCGACACCGACGACATTGCGCAACTCGCCCGCGCTCGAACTCGCGGCGCTGCTCCAGCTCGAAGGCGCGCAGGTCGCGATCTACGACCCGATCGTCGCGCCGGACCGGATCGCGCAGGCGCTACCGCAGGTCGAGGTGGCGCTTAGCCCCATCGAGGGCGCGACGGGCGCGCACGCGATTCTCATCGCCACCGATTGGCCGCAATTCCGCTCGCTGCCGCTGGCCAGCATCGGCGAGGTCGTGGCCGAGCGGCTCATCGTCGACGCGCGCAACACGCTCGACCCCGCGGTCGTGCGGGCCGCCGGCTTCACGTATCGCTGCATCGGCCGGCCCGCGACGGAGACGCAGCTCGCGGCGCCCACCGCGGAACGCGCGGCGGCCGCTGTCGCCGCTGGTATTGGCTCATGACAACGCAGACCGCGCTTCGCGAGCCGCTGGCCGCGGGTGAACAGCAGGCGCTGCCCGTGGCCGTGATCGCGGCCAGGCCGACGCCGCTGTGGAAGCGCACGATCGATATCGCCGCCGCGGCGGCGGGGCTGCTGGCGCTGCTTCCGTTCCTGACGCTGGCCGCGATCGCCATCAGCATCGACAGCCGTGGCGGGCCCATCTACCGGCAGGAGCGCATCGGCCGCGGCGGCCGGGTGTTCCGCTGCTGGAAGTTTCGCACCATGCGGCGCGATGCCGAATCGGAGCGGGCCACCCTCCTCCTCGAAGGGCTGAACCAGGCGCATGGCGCCATCTTCAAGATCAGGGACGACCCTCGCGTCACCCGTGTCGGCCGTGTCCTCCGCAAGACAAGCATCGACGAGCTGCCGCAACTGTGGAACGTGCTCCGCGGCGACATGAGCCTCGTCGGGCCGCGCCCGCTGCCGCTGGCCGACATCGCCGGCGATGAAGCGCGCCACAGCGGACGGCTCGCCGTCGCGCCCGGCCTCACGGGGCTGTGGCAGGTGACGGCGCGCCGCAACGGTCACGACATCGACGAGATGGTCGCGCTCGACATCGAGTACGCGAACCGGGTCAGCTTCTGGCTCGATCTGAAGATTCTGCTCCTGACGATCCCCACCGTCCTCTTCGGGCGCGGGTCGTACTAGGCGGACAGCGGAAAGCAGGGAACCGAACATGCGTGTAGCTCTCCTCGGATGCGCCGGCTTCATCGGGTCGCACCTCACCGAATGGCTTCTCGATAACACTGACTGCGAGGTCACTCGGCACCGACATCGTCGATGACAAGATCCGTCATCTGCGGGGGCGGCCGCGGTTCACGTACCACCACAGCGATCTGAGGTCGGACGAGGCGCTAACACGGCGGCTCGTCGCCGAGTCCGATGTTGTCGTCAACCTCGTCGCCATCGCCAGCCCGGCGCAGTACACGCGCAATCCGCTCCACGTGTTCGAGCTCGACTTCCTCGAGAACCTGAAGGTCGTGGGCATGTGCTCCGAGCTGGGCACGCGACTGGTGCAGTTCTCGACCTGCGAGATCTACGGGAAGACCTGGCTTTCGCAGGTTCCCGGGGACGCGATGGGCGCCGCCGAGCGCGACGCCGCTGATGTGACGATGCGCGAGGATGAGACGCAGTGCATCGTGGGGCCGGTGCACAAGAGCCGCTGGATCTACTCCACGAGCAAGCAGCTGCTGGAGCGCGTCATCCACGCGCACGGCGAGCAGCGCGGACTCGACTACACCATCGTGCGGCCGTTCAACTTCGTGGGGCCGCGGTTCGATTTCCTGCCGTCGGCCGGCGGCGACGACTCGCCCCGGCTCTTCGCGCAGTTCATGTCGGCGCTCATCCACGGCGGCGAGATGCGGCTCGTCGATGGCGGCGAGGCGCTGCGCTCGTGGGTCTACATCGACGACGCCGTCGATTGCATCGGACGGATGATCATCGACCGCAGTGGCGCGAGCTCGCGTCAGGCGTTCAACGTCGGCAACCCGGCGAACGAGATGTCGGTGGCGGAGCTCGCGGAGCTGATGTTCGACCTGTACACGGAGCACTACTGGGACGGCGCGTCGCCCCTGGCGCGGATCGTCACGGTGCCGCACGAGGAGATGTTCGGCGAAGGCTACGACGATTGCGATCGGCGTGTTCCCGATGTCTCGAAGGCGCGCGCGCTCCTCGGCTGGCAGCCCTCGACGCCGCTGCTCGAGCTGGTGACACGCACCATGGACGCCTTCGTCGCCGACTACCGGGCGAGCGCTTCCGAACCATCCGCACCTCTCGTCCGATAGCGCGCGATTCCGGCGACGGTCGCTCGACCGGCGCTCCACCCTCCGGGCCTACCTTCGTAGTGAAGGTACGTGATTCTCCGGAGGTTGACGCCTGTGATACCGCGAAAGCTCGTCGAAGCCGCGTTCCGACGATGGCCCCTCCTCCTCGCACCGGTGCTGCTGGCGCCGGCGCTGGCCCTTTACGTGGCTCCCAGCGCCACCGAGTATGTCTCGGGCGCGACGGTCTGGGTAACGGATCCCATCGACCTCGAGGCCGGCGTCATCGCCCGCACCGACAACCCCTACACCACCCCGGCTGAGGCGCAGACGCAGGTTCTCGCCGACCTGATGGCGACGTCCTCGTTCCGCGAAGCAATCGCCGTCAACGCCGGCATCGTCGCGGCAACAGACACGGCCGCGACCCGCTCGTCCGCGGCGGCATCGGTCGGTGAGGCCATCGAAGTTCGCGCTCTCGGCGAGAACCTCGTCGGCATCGCCGCCCGCGCCAGTTCGGCCGAAGGCGCACTCGTTCTGGCGCGCTCGTTCCTCACGTCGTACGACGATTGGGCGACCACGACGCTCGCTCGCGAGAGCCAGCTGGCCGTGGCGTACTTCACCGAGCAGCTCACGGCGGCGCAGGCGGAGCTCGACGCGCGCGAGGCGGCGCTCACGGCGTATCTGACGCTGGCGCCGGGCGCGGCGGTAGCGTTTCCGCCGGACGCCCGCTACCAGGCGATGCAGGGCGGCGTCGTGGCGCAGCGCGACATCGCGCAGGGCCTGCTCGATTCGCTGCAGCAGGCGCACCTCGACGTGGCGTCGGCGCCACAGGGGCTGCTCGCCTCGTTCAATGTGCAGGACGAGCCGGAGCTGCCGCTGGCGCCGGTCGCCGAATCACTGATGGCGCGGCTCGCGTACCCGGTGATGGGGCTCGTGTTCGGCATCGCGATTGCCGGTGGCTACCTCTTCCTCGTGTTCCGCACCGACCACACCATCCGCTCGAGCGAGGACATTGAGGCCGCCGGCACCCGGCTGCTCGCCTACGTCCCCGCACTGAAGCCGGCGAACGAGGCTGCTGCCACGATGGTGCAGCGGCTGCCCGCACCGCGCGATTTCCGTCGGCGTTCGAAGACGCCGGAAGGCAGGCCCCCCGATGATCGACGTGCTCGACGAACGGCTGAAGGATGCGGTGCGTGAGGTGCGCTCGATGGCCGGACTTGGTCTGCGCCGCGGCGGCGCCGCGGAGCGCCCGCTTGTCATCGGCATCACGAGCCCGGACTTCGGCGATGGCAAGACAACGCTCGCCATGGGCCTCGCGTCGTCGCTCACCGACGACCTTGGCGTCGACGTGATGCTCGCCGACACCGACTTCCACACGCACTCGCTGGGCCGCGTCTTCGGCGTCGGGAGTGGTGGCGGCCTGAACGAAGTGCTCGCCGGGGCGGCGACGCTCGAGTCGGTGACGCAGCAACCGGGCGCTCGCTCCATGACGGTCGTGCCGGCAGCCGCCGGCCGCGCCAATCCGGATCGGCTGCACCGCGCCGACGACGTGGCGGCGCTTATCGAGAACATGCGGGCCAGCAGCCGCTACGTCGTGCTCGACCTGCCCGCGACGATGCAGGCCACGAACGCCGCCGTGCTCGCCTCCATGTGCGATGGCGTCATCGTTGTCGTGCGGGGCGGGCACACGACCCGTCAGGAGCTGGAGCGCACGCTCGAGCTCCTCGTCGATGCGAACGTGCTCGGCGTCGTCGTCAATCGCTGGAGCTCGCGAGTCCCGGCGTGGGCGCGGCGCGTGCTCGGGCTGCGGAGGTAGGCGTACCAACGATGGTGTTCACACTGCTGACACTCGGCATCGCGGCGACCCTCGCGTCGCGCTCGGTAGAGCGGCTCTTCCCGATGGAGTCGGTGCTCGCCATCGGCCTCATCGCGATGGTGATGCTGGCGCTGCTGGCGCTCGGGCAGGCCGGCTGATGAACACGCCTGCGGCGACGGTGGCGCGCCCGATCGCACCGCTTCTGGGGCGGCTGCCCTGGGGCTGGCTCGTCTGCCTGGCGCTGACTGTGGCGTCGGTGGCGGCGATCCGGGTGCTCGGTGTCTGGGCGCTCGTTCTGCCGGTCTACGGCGTGACGTTCGCCGCAGCCGTGCTGTATCCGCGAGGTTTTGCGATGCTGCTGCTCGGCGCGATTATCGCGATCGAGCCCAGTGCCATCGACTTCACCCAGCCGTTGAGCTGGGCGCTCTACACGCTGCCGCCGGAGCTCGAAAGCCTCTTCCCCATCACCGTGTCGCCGCTGGAGGTGCTGATCGCCCTCACAGCGCTCTCGCTCGCGGTTCGTCCCTCCGAGGGGAGCGTGTCCGCCCCGCGACTGATGGCGCTCGTGCCCGCGCTCGTCGCCGGTGGGCTCGCCTACGGCCTGGCGCGGGGCGGCGATGTCGGCATCGCGTACAACGAAGCGCGCGGGCTCATCTTCGGCATGGTCGTCTATGTCATGGCGACGCGGTTCGGGCCGCGCCACGTGCGGGCGCTTCCGGGTGTGCTCTTCGCCGGCACGACCGTGCTGTCGCTCATTACCATCACCCGCTACTGGTTCTACGTCCGCGATGGCAGCGCTCCGGTGGGGGTCGAGCACGCCTTCGCCCACGACAGCGCCGTGTTTCTCGGCATCGGCTTCGTCGCCGCTTCGGCGATGATGCTGAAGGCACGTGGCGGTGGCGGCCGGACCCTTCTGCTGCTGCACAACCTCCTCATCGTCGGCGCGATGATGACGAGCGGCCGCCGCAGCGCGATGTTGATGTTGCTGGTGGCCGCCATGCTGATGGCGTTCCTGCTGTTCCCCAAGCGCCCGGGGCTTGTCGTGGCGCTGGCGCTTCCGGCGCTCGTCTTCGGCGGCGCCTACATGGTGTCGTACTGGAATGTCCCCGATGGCACGCTGGCGCAGCCGGCGCGAGCCATCCGCTCGCAGATCGACCCGTCGCCGCGCGACCGCAGCTCCGACGCGTATCGCGAGGACGAGATCGTGAACCTCACGGAGACGCTGCGCGGCAGTCCGGTGCTCGGGGTCGGCTTCGGCAATCCGTTCGAGCAAGTGCGCGAGCTGCCCGACCTCACGAGCTTCTGGCCGCTGCAGCTCTACACGTCGCACCAGAACATCCTCTGGCTCTGGCTGAAGATGGGAATCGCCGGCATCAGCGTGATGCTCGGCATCTGGACACTCGCCTTCGCCCGCTGCCTGCGCTCGTTCCGCGCCGTGCCGCGCACGCTCGATGTGCCGGTGCTGCCGCTTGTCCTGGCCGCCGCGCTGATGATGTACCTCTCGTACGCGCGGATCGACATCGCATTCGCGAACACCCGAAGCGTCGCGCCGCTCGCCATCGTGGTGGCGCTCGCGTTCTCGCTTCCACGCTCCGCCAAAGAGGAGGCCGTATGACCACCGTTCACCACCCCGTCATCGATGTCGTCATCCCGACGCACAATCGCCCGGAGAAGCTGCGGCTCTGCCTGGAGGCGATGGCCCAGCAGACGCTGCGCCACTTCCGGGTCATCGTTGTCGATGACGCGAGCGCCGAGCCTGTCGATGCGGCGCTGCCCGCCTCGCTCCGGCAGCAGCTCGACCTTACGGTCGTGCGGCTCGAGCGCAACTCCGGGCCCGCGCATGCGCGCAATGTGGGCGTGGCGAAGGGCAGGTGCTGCGCACATCGCCTTTATCGACGACGACGTTGTCGCCGACCCCGAGCTGCTGGAGCGGCTGATCGGCGCCATGGACCGCCTGCGGACGCCGAGCGTGCCCGTCGCCGTTATCGGCACGCAGCTGGCGCCCGCCGATTGGCGACCCCGGCCCTGGACGCTGTGGGAGGCGCAGAAGCTCGCCGGTCTCTACGACGATATCCTCGCCCGGCGGTACAACCCGACGTGGCGGCAGTTCTTCACCGGCAACACGCTGATCCGCCGCGAGGACTTCGAGCGGGCGGGCGGCTTCGACGAGCGGTTCACCCGTGCGGAGGACATCGAGCTTGGCGTGCGGCTGCAGGCCATCGGGGTGCGCGTTGCGCTGGAGCCGCGGGCCGTCGGCTGGCATCACGCCGACCGTACGCTCGCGAGCTGGCGGCGCATTCCCGGCGACTACGCCCGCTTCGATGTCGCCATCGACGCGATCTACCCGCACCTGGAGCGGCTCGCGGAGGTGACGAACGACCTTCGCCAGCGCAATGCGCTCGAGGTGATGGCGGGCGCTATCTTCGGGCGGCGCGGAATGCGGGTGATGGGCGCTGGCTCGTCGCTGGTCGCGGCGCGCGTCCTTTGGGCGCTCCGCCTGAGGGCCGCGTCGATGCGGGCCTACAGTCTCGCGTACAACATCGAGTATCGGGCGGCGCTCCGTGAGGCTCGCCGCAACCCGGCGGCCGTGTTCACCGCCGCGCCGGGCGCATCCGCGGTGGCGGCGGCGCGCTCATGAAAACGCCGCGTATCGCCCTCTGTCTGGAGCAGACGCTCGGCAACACCGCCTACGGCCGCGCGCTCGAATCGACGGTCGCGTCGGCGGGGCTCCCGCACGAAGTCCATCGTGTCGAGTACCCGCGAGACTCGCGCTTGCCGGTGCCGTGGGCGCTGCGCGGCAGCATGGCGGCGCACCGGAGCATGCGCGCGCGGACGCTCGACTACGACGCGGCGTTCTACCACACGCAGAGCATCGCGCTCATGGCCCCGAGGTCGATGGGCCCGGCCCCGTACGTGGTCAGCGTCGACGCTACGCCCGCGCAGATGGACGACATGGGCGAGTGGTACGAGCATCGCCGCTGGCCGTTCCCGCTGGAGGCGGCGAAGCGCAGGTGGCACCGGCGCACGTTCCGCAAGGCGGCGGCCGTCGTGGCGTGGTCGCGCTGGGCCGCCGACTCGGTCGTGCGGGACTACGGCGTCGATGCCGGCGACGTGCACGTGGTGCATCCCGGCGCCCGCAGCTCCTTCTTCGAGGTGACTGCCGGAGCGCCGGTTGCGTCGTCCGACAATCCTCTTCGTGGGCGGCGCATTCGAGCGCAAGGGCGGATTCGATCTGCTGCGAGCGTTCCGCCGCCTCGACGCGCGCGCCGAGCTGCTGCTGGTGACGGAGGCCGTCGTTCCGCCGATGCCCGGCGTGCGCGTCCTGCGCGGCGCCCAGCCGGGCTCGCCGGAGCTGCTGCGGGCCTTCGCGCAGGCCGATATCTTCTGCCTGCCGACGCTCGCCGACACGCTCGTTCTCGCGATTGGCGAGGCGATGGCGGCGGGCCTGCCCGTCGTCTCGACATCGGTCGGCGCGATTCCGGAGTGGGTCGTCGATGGCGAAACAGGGCTGCTGCACCCGCCCGGCGACGAAGACGCGCTGCTCGCGGCGCTCAGCAAGCTCGTCGATGACGCGGATCTGCGCACGCGAATGGGCGACGCCGGCCGTGCTCGCGCCCTCGAACACATGAACGCGGAACGGAACGCGGGCCGGGTCATCGATCTGCTGAAGGAGGTGGCCTCGTGAGCCGCCGAACCGTCCTCTGCATCAGCGCCACGGAAGCCGAGGCCCGATGGCTGACCGATGGCGGGCCGCGCCGCGACTTCGCGGAGCTGGCGGCGCGCACGGGCGGCGAGCTGTTCTACCGCTCGTCCGCCCCGGTCCGGCGCGGCCTCTTCGGCAAGCTGACCGGCCCCCACATCCGCCACGCCTGGCGGGTCGCCGCGGCTGTCGATGATGGCGACACCATCTACGCCGACGGCGAGCACTCGGGGCTGCCGCTGCTGTTCTTCCTCGCGCTTCGGCGCAAGACGCGGACGCACGTCGTCATGATTGGCCACAACCCCGGCCGCTGGTGGAAGCGGCTGCTCCTCCGCGGCGGCACCCGCATCGGCCCATCGGGTGAGCTGCTCGTGCACAGCGTCGAGCAGTCCCGGCGAGCTGGCCCGAGCCTCGGCCCGCGCTGGCGGATGTCGCTGCTGCCGTACCACGTCGACGGCGACTACTGGTCGCGGCGCACGAATCCGCCGCAGGGCGCGCTTCCGGTCGTGCTCGCCGTGGGCGCGGAGCATCGCGACTACGACACGCTCGTCCGCGCCGCCGATGGCCTGCGCGCCCGCGTCGTCATCGTCGCGGGCAGCCACTGGGCGCGGACGGCCTCCGGCGCGGGCAGCGCGCTGCCGGCGAACGTTCTCCAGATCACCGAGAAGCTGAGCTTCGACGAGCTGCGGTCGTTGTACGAGACGGCGGCGGTCGTCGTCGTGCCGCTGCGGCCGGCATCGTTCCAGGCGGGCGTGACGACGATCCTCGAGGGGATGAGCATGGCGAAGCCCATCGTCGTGACAGCGACCGACGGCCAGCGCGAGTGCGTCACCGGCCCGCTCGTCCGCTCCGACGGCACTCGCGATGCCGCCGCGACCGCCGATCGCGGCCCGGCGGCGCTCGGCCTCGACGCTGCGGGCGCGCCCGCCGACGGGCTGTACGTGCCCGCCGGCGACGCCAGCGCGCTCAGGCACGCCATCGCTGGCCTGCTCGCCGGCGGGGCGACGGCTCGCACCATGGGCGCGGCGGGCCGTGCCGCCGCCGAGCGCCACTTCGGCATCGACGCGTACACCGAGCGGCTCGCCGTCGGCCTTGGGCGCGGACACAGATTCTCGACGAGGCGTCGGCCGAGGCGGTGGCGTCGTGATGGCGCTGACCGCACTCTGGTGGGCGCTGGCCGTCGTGGTGCTGGCGCACGGCGCCTGGTGGCGATTGCTCGCCGCCATCGCCATGCGCCAGCCGCGCGGCGAGGCGCGGACCGAGCGTCCGTGGCGGTTCGCCGTCATCGTGCCGGCGCACAACGAAGAAGCGATGCTCGGCCGCTGCCTCGACAGCCTCGAGGCGGCGCCGTTCGCTGTCCGGCCCGAGGTCATCGTCGTCGCCGACAACTGCACCGACGGCACGGCATTCGTCGCCCGCCGCAAGGGCGCGACGGTGCTTGTCCGCGACGACCCGGAGCGCCGGGGCAAGGGCTACGCGCTCGACTTCGCGCTCGCGCACCTCGCGGAGCGCGAGCTGACGCCACAGGCGGTGCTGTTCGTCGATGCCGACACGACCGTATCGCCCGAATTCTTCGAGGCGATCGCGATGCGGATCGAGGCGGGCGCGTCGGCCGTGCAGGTGTACTACGCGCCCGACACCGGATCGGGCGAGGGGCTGGCGCGGCTCCGCCGTCTCCAGTTCGCGCTGCTCCACTGGGCCCGCCCGCTCGGCGCGACGCGGCTGCGCCTCGGCGTGGGGCTGAAGGGCAATGGCATGGCGATGACGTGGGACGTCGCGCGCGAGGGCATCGGTGCGGAAGGGCTGGCCGAAGACGCGGCCATGACGCTGGCGCTCGCCCGTCGCGGCATCGCGGTGGCGTTCGAGCCGCGCGCCACGGTCACGGGCCACGTCGCGGCGCGGTACGACGCGGCCCGCACGCAGGACGAGCGCTGGGAGCGCGGCCGCTTCGGGCTCGTGCTGCCGGCGCTCGGCGACGGCGGCGGGCGCGCTGGCGCGGGGACGGCTTCGCGTCGTGCCCGCCGCCCTTGATGTGGCGTCGCCGCCGCTGATGCTGCTGGTCGCGCTGTCGCTCACGGTGCTGGCGCTCGCGTTCGTGGGTGTGGGCTCGATCTATGTCGCGGCTATCGCCGTGGAGTCGCTGGCCGAGTATGTCGTGGTGGGGCTGCTGGCCGCGCGCGTGCCGGTTCGCGATCTGCTGGCGATGCGCCACGTGCCGCGCTTCGCCATCCACAAGGCGCGCGTGTTCGGCACTGTGCTCGCGCGGCGGGGCGCGGTCGAATGGGAGCGCACCGGTCGTGACTAATCGCTACGAGGAGGGTATCGGGATGACGCCGAACCGAGATGGGCTCGCCAGCCCCCGCCGGGTGATGCTCGGCCTGCACACGGTCGTGCCCAGCGGTGTCGATACGCACTGCATCGATGCCGCCGCCGAGATGGTGCGCCGTGGCATCGAGGTGACCGCCGTGCTGCCCGAGGACGCCGCCCTCGATGTCGTCGCCGAGCGCTTCGGGAGCGCGGGGGCGGCCGTCGAGCGCGTCGATACGGACGGCCGCCGTGGGCGCTGGGCGCAGCTCCGCGGATTGTGGCGGGTGTATCGCCTCTGCCGGACGCTGCGCCCCGATGTCGTTCACCTGCACACGAAGCACTCGACAGGCGGCCCGCTGTTTCTCGCGGCCGCCCGCGCCGCCCGCCGCCCGGCCATCGTCCTCACCGAGCACAACCTTCCGGGGGCTGGGGACGGGCGCCGGAGCTGGCTCGGACGCCGTGGCCTGCGGCTCGACCGGCTCGCGCACGCGCTCATCGCGGTGTCGCGGCGCAACGCCGCCCTCCGGCGCGAGGCCATCGGCGCCGTGCGAAGAGCGCTTCGCCGTCGTCCTCAACGGCGTCCCGATCGCGGACACGCCGCCGCGGGAGCGCGCCGCCAACCGCACGCGCGTCCGCGAGGAGTACGGCATCCTGCCCGGCACGGTGACGCTGGGCTGCGTGGTGCGCTTCTCCGCCGATAAGGGGCTCGACGATCTCGTGCGCGCCTTCGCCATTGCGCGGCAGGGGCGGCCATGCGCGCTGCTGCTCGTTGGCGATGGCCCCGTCCGCCCGGAGGTCGAGGCGCTGGCGCGCGACCTGGGCGTCGGCGAGGACGTCGTCTTCGCGGGCGAGCAGGCCAATCCCGCGCCGTTCTTCGACGCGATGGACGCGTTCGTGCTCGCCGTCCCCGCCGGGTCGATGTCGATAGCCTTGCTGGAGGGCATGGTGCGGGGGCTGCCGCCGGTCATCACCTTCTGCGGCCCGGAGGAAGCGGTCATCGATGGCGAGACCGGGCTGGGCGCGCCGCCCCGCGACCCCGATGGCCTCGCCCGTGTGCTCGCCCGCCTCATCGACGACGCGGCGCTGCGGCGGCGGCTCGGCGACGCGGCCGCGGCGCACGTGCGGGCGCATTACAGCGCGGCGCGTGTCGTCGATGACCTCGTCGATGTGTACACGCACGCACGCGGCGGCGAGCTGCCGCCACGGCTGCGGGCCGATGCCCCGCCCGACCCCCGTCCCGGCGATCGCGCGCTGCTGCCGCGGGATCGCCGGGTGGCGTCATAGTCGCCGGGGCGGCGCCTCGCGGGGTCGCGGCGCCCGCGGGGGATGACAACCGCTGGATGCAGGGTCGCCGCCGGCTCATCGTGGAGGCAGTGGGCGACATGCGAGTTGGGCCGGATGCCGTGGTGCTCGACGTGGCGGCGGGCGACGGCGGCATGTCGTCGCTGGTGGCCGGCATTACCGGGGGGCGGCTCGTCACGCACGATCTCGACCCCGGCGAGTGCGGCGCGGCTCGCGATGCCGGCCTCGCGCCGGTGCGCGGCGATGTCCGCCGGCTTCCCTTCGCCGACGCTGTCGCCGACATCACCATCGTTTTCGAGATCGTCGAGCACTTCACCGCGGCCGACGCCGGCGCGCTCGTCGCCGAACTGGCGCGTGTCACGAAGCCCGGCGGAGCGCTGCTCCTCTCGACGCCGAACCGCTACTCGCTCGAGTCGTGGAAGGGGATGGCGCGGTACATCTGGAACGGCACCGTCTGGAACGCCCGCGACGACACGCACGTCACGATCTTCAGCCGGCGGTCGCTGCACGCGGCGCTGCGGCCGCACTTCGATGTGGAGCGCACCTATGGCTACTTCCTGCTGCCCGAGATCAAGGGGCGGGCTTCGCCCCTGACGCATCGTGTGACGTCGAACCCCGTGCTGTCGGCGTTCTGCCACAAGCTCTTTGTCGTGGCCCGCAAGGCGCCGTAGCGCGACCCCTGAGCTGGTGGTTGACGCTCGCCTCTCGCGGTGCGACCGTGGTCGTGACCACACGCCCCGTCCGCAGGAGGTTCGATGCGCCGCCGGCCGCCCCTCGTGTTCGCCTGCGCGGCCGCGCTCGCGCTGCTGATCGCGGCGTGCGGCGGCGATAGCGACGCTCCCGATCGCGACACCGGCGTCGAAGCGACGCGCGGCGACGGCGGCGAAGTGGCGGGCGGCGGCTACGCGCTCGAGCCCGGCGTCCCGGCGGCGCGATTCGACGCCATGCTCGGCTTCGAAGTCGTGCCCGGCTCCACCACCGAGGCGATCGTCGTCACGCAGGGCGGGCAGCTCTGGCGGGTGTCGCTCGCCGGCGACGATGAGCCGGCGCTCTTCGCCGACGTTGCCGACAGGCTCATCGACGAGCCGGGGAGCGAGGAAGGGCTGCTGGGCTTCGCGTTCTCGCCGCGCTTCTCGCAGGACAACGCCGTCTATCTGCACTACAGCGCGGGCGAGCCGCGGCGCTCCGTCGTGTCGCGCTTCCGGGTCGCCGGCGACACGGTCGACACCAGCAGCGAGCAGGTGCTGCTGGAGGTGGGGCAGCCGTACCCGAATCACAATGGCGGGCAGCTCGCGTTCGGGCCCGATGGCTACCTGTATGTCGGCGCTCGGCGATGGCGGCGGTCGCGGCGATCCCGATGGCAACGGGCAGAACTTGGGCACGCTGCTCGGGGCGATCCTGCGGCTCGATGTCTCCGGCGGCGGTGCGGGCTACGCCATCCCTTCGGGCAACCCGTTCGTGGGGCGCGACGACGCGCGCGGCGAGATATTCGCCTACGGCTTCCGCAATCCCTGGCGCTTCAGCTTCGACCCGGCGACGGGCGAGCTCTGGGCCGGCGATGTCGGTCAGGGGCGCTGGGAGGAGATCTGATCGCGTCGAGGCGGGCGGCAACTACGGCTGGAACGTCATGGAAGGCTTCGAGTGCTACGAGGCCGATGAGTGTGACGACGACGGGCATGACGCTGCCGCGCGCCGCGTACAGCCACGACGGCGGCCGCTGCGCCATCATCGGCGGCCACGTCTATCGCGGCGACGCGCTGCCGGAGCTTCGTGGCTGGTACGTGTACGCCGACTACTGCTCGGGCCGCGTCTGGGCGCTCGACACCGAGAGCGAGTCCGAGCCGCGCCTGCTGATCGAGGAGGGGCCGCCGATCGCGTCGTTCGGCGTGCTCCCCGATGGCGAGCTTATCGCCGTGACGTTCGCGAACGAGCTGGCGCGGCTGGTGCGGCAGCCCTGAGGGCGCTCGCCGCGAGCTACCGGGACGGTGGCGTGAATCGCAGGTCCATCCAGCGGTGCTCGATGCCCTCGTCGATGAACGGCTCGCCACGTGCCGCGTACCCCAGCGATTCGTAGAACGGCATCGCCTGCACCTGTGCCGCGAGCGTGATGCCGGGAAACTCGAGTCGCCGCGCCTCGCGATGGAGCGCCTCCATCACCGCTCGCCCGACGCCCGCACGCCGGTGCTGCGCCAGCACCGCCACCCGGCCGACGTGGGCGCTGGCGCCGAACGGCATGTCGATGAGCAGGCGGCCGGTGCCCACAGGGCGCTCGCCGAGCCGGGCGAGCACGTGCACGACGTTCGGCACGGTCGCCGGGTCGGCGTCGCCGGCGTCGATCTCGTGCGCCTCGGGCACGCCCTGCTCCTCGATGAACACGGCGCGGCGCACCGAGAGCGCCTCGCGCATCTCGTCCATCGTACGTACGACAACGACCGTCAGCCGCTCGCTCACGTGCGTGCTCCCCCTTTTCGTGGGTCGCCAGACGGCGGCGATTGTAGCACGCCGCAGCGGCGCTCGCGCCGTCCCCCGCGTGCCGGTATAGTGAAGGCAGGTCGGCCGCTGGCGGCCGTTCCAGGCGACGGCCCTCGCACCGAAGGAGTGCCCCCCATGCCCTCCCGCTACGCTGGCAAAGTGAACGCACCGCCCTTCCCGGACGGGCTCGACTGGCTCAACGTCGATGCGCCGCTGACCATCGAGGCGCTGCGCGGCAAGCTCGTCGTGCTCGATTTCTGGACCTACTGCTGAATCAACTGCATGCACATTATTCCGCAGTTGCGGAAGCTCGAGCACCGGTATCGTAACGAGCTGGTCGTCATCGGCGTCCACTCATCGAAGTTCCCGAACGAGAAGGAGACGGCGAACTTGCGCAATGCCGTCCTTCGCTACGGCATCGAGCATCCCGTCGTGAACGACCGCGACCTCCAGATCGGGATGGAGTACGGCTTTCGCTCGTGGCCGACGCTGATGTTCATCGACCCGCGCGGCAAGGTCTTCGGGCTGCACGAAGGCGAGTTCACCTACGGCCAGATGGAGCCGCTGATCGCCGACATGATCGCCGAGTTCGATGCCGAAGGCCTCGTCGACCGGCGGCCATTCCCGTTCCAGCTCGAGGCGGAGCGCCGCGCCGCGCTGCCGCTTGCGTTCCCCGGCAAGATCGAGGTCGACGCGGCCCGGCGGCGGCTGCTCATCGCCGACTCCAACCACCACCGCATTCTGATCACCGAGCTCGATGGCCGTGTCGTCGAGCGCATCGGCGCTGGCGAGATCGGCGCGTCCGACGGCTCGTTCGACGACGCGACGTTCTGGCGGCCGCAAGGGATGGCGCTCGATGGCGACACGCTCTACATCGCCGATGCCGAGAACCACACGATCCGTCGCGCCGATCTCGCCGCGCGCACCGTCGCCACCATCGCGGGCACGGGCGAGCAGGCGCTGTTTCGCCACGGAGGCGGCCCGGCGCTGATGTCGGCGCTCGCCTCGCCCTACGATGTCGCGCATCACGCGGGCGTGCTCTATATCGCGATGGCGGGCACGCATCAGCTGTGGGCGCTCGATCTCGAGGCGGGCGCCGTTGCGCCGTACGCCGGCGACGGCGGCGAGGACATCGTCGATGGGCCGCTGGCCCAGGCGCGTCTGGCGCAGCCGTACGGCCTGCAGACGGACGGCACGCTGCTCTACTTCGCCGATAGCGAGACGAGCGCCGTGCGCACGGCGGGCATCGGCGAGGGCGCGCGCGTCGAAACGCTTGTGGGCACGGGGCTGTTCGACTTCGGCGACCGCGACGGCGAAGGCACGGCGGCGCTGCTGCAGCACGTGCAGGGCTTGGCGCTGGGCAACGGCGTCATCTACCTGGCGGACACGTACAATCACAAGATCAAGATGCTGGGCCCGCGCACCCGGCAGGTGCAGACGCTGGCGGGAACCGGCCAGGCCGGTCATCGCGATGGCCACGCCACCGAGGCGATGTTCGACGAACCCGCGGGGCTCGCCTTCTTCGAAGGGCGGCTGTACATTGCCGATACGGATAATCACGCGATCCGCGTCCTCGACCTCGAGTCGGGCGCTGTCACGACGATCGAGGTGACGGGCGCATGAGGTGCGGCGCGGCCTCGTCGGGGAGCATGTTGTGAGCAATCGGCTGGCGTACGAGACGAGCCCGTACCTGCTTCAGCACGAGGACAACCCCGTCGACTGGTACCCCTGGGGCGACGAGGCCCTCGCGCGCGCCCGCGCCGAAGACAAGCCGATCTTCCTGAGCATCGGCTACTCGGCCTGCCACTGGTGCCACGTGATGGAGCACGAGTCGTTCGAGAACCACGACATCGCGGCGCAGATGAACCGCGACTTCGTCAACATCAAGGTCGACCGCGAGGAGCGCCCCGACCTCGACGGCATCTACATGACAGCCGTGCAGGCGCTGACCGGACGGGGCGGCTGGCCGATGACGCGTCTTCCTGACGCCCGATGGCCGCCCGTTTCTATGGGGGCACGTACTTCCCGCCGGAGGATCGCCACGGCATGCCCGGCTTCCCGCGCCTGCTGGCCGCCATCGCGGAGGCGTACACGAACCGTCGCGGCGACATCGAGGACGCGTCGCGCCAGATCACGGACGCCGTGCGCGCGCAGGGCGCCGCTCGCCAGCAGCACCGATCCGCTCACGCGCGACATCCTCGATCAGGCGGCGCAGGGGCTCGTGTCGCAGTTCGACCCGGAGCACGGCGGGCTGCGGCGGCGCGCCGAAGTTCCCGCAGCCGATGACGTACGAGTTTCTGCTCCGGTACTGGCGGGCGAGCGGCTCCGGCCGCGTCCGCGATGGCGTCGCCCTCACCCTCGAGAAGATGGCGCGCGGCGGCATGTACGACCAGATCGGCGGCGGCTTCCACCGCTACTCCGTCGATGCGGAGTGGCTCGTGCCCCACTTCGAGAAGATGCTGTACGACAACGCGCTGCTGCCGCCGCTCTACCTGCACGCGTATCAGGCGACGGGCGAGCCGCTGTTTCGCCGCGTCGTCGAGCAGACGCTCGACTACGTGCTGCGCGAGATGACCCACCCCGAGGGCGGCTTCTTCTCGGCCACCGACGCCGACAGCGAGGGCGAGGAGGGCAAGTTCTTCGTGTGGACGCCCGCCGGGCTGGAGGCCGTTCTCGGGCCCGAGGCGGCGCGGATCGCCGGCGCCTACTGGGACGTGACCGAGGCGGGCAACTTCGAGGGCAACAGCATCCTCAACGTGCCCCGCGACGCCGCCACGGTCGCCGCCGGGCTCGGCATCGGCGAGGCGGCGCTGCTGGCGACGCTCGACGCGGCGCGCCCGAAGCTGTACGAGGCGCGCTCGGGCCGCGTCGCGCCCGGCCTCGACGACAAGGTGCTCGTCGCCTGGAACGGCCTGATGATGCGGGCGCTGGCGGAGTGCGGCGCTGCGCTCGATCGGCCCGACTGGGTGGAGGCGGCGCGCCGCAACGCCGGCTTCCTGCTCGACAACCTCGTCGAGAACGGCCGCGTGCTCCGCGCCTGGCGCGATGGCCGCGCCTCGCCGCTGCGAGGCTATCTCGAAGACTACGCGAGCCTCGCCGATGGCCTGCTCGCGCTCTACGAGGCGACCTTCGAGCAGCGCTGGCTCGACGAGGCCACCAGTATCGCCGACCGGATGCTCGCGCTGTTCTGGGCGCCGGGCGAGGACGTCTTCTACGACACGGGCACCGACCACGAGGCGCTGGTGGTGCGGCCGCGCGACATCTTCGACAACGCGCAGCCCTGCGGCGGCAGCGTCGCCGCGCTGCTGCTGCTCCGGCTCAGCGTCTTCACCGGCAACCGCGACTACGAACGCTGCGCTGTCGCGTCGATGCGGTCGGTGCGCGACTTCATGCCGCGCCTGCCGAGCGGCATCGCGAACTGGCTTGCCGCGCTCGACTTCTACCTGAGCACGCCGCAGGAAGTGGTGCTCGTCGGGCCGCGCGACGCGGCGATGCGGGCGCTGCTCGATGTCGTCTATCGCGACTACGCGCCGAACCGCGTGCTCGCGGGCGCGGAGTCGGCGGCCGATCCCGCCGCCGACTCCTCTGCTCGAGGGCCGCGATGCCATCGGCGGCCGGCCGGCGGCGTACGTCTGCGAGAACTATGTGTGTGCGCTGCCAGCGACCACGCCCGAGGCGCTCGCGGCGCAGCTCGCCCGCACGCCGTGACCGGTCGCGGTCCGGCGCGTATCGACACGTCGTATGTTACAGGTGTAGCGTAATAGACGACCACGACCCTCGACGACGAGCGAGCTAGACCCAAGCGCGAGGAACATCCGATGGCAGCACACGATCCGTTCGGATCTCTGGCCCGGCTCGAAACTGATCGCGGCCCCGTCTCCTACTACCGGCTCGGCCGTCTGACGGAGGCGGGCATCGCGGATGTGGCGCGGCTCCCGTTCTCGGTCAAAGTGCTGCTCGAGAACATGCTCCGGCGCTGCGATGGCGAGATCGTCACCACTGCCGATGTCGAGGCGCTCGCCCGCTGGCGGCCATCCGAGAATCCGGAGATCGAGCTGCCCTACCTGCCGTCGCGGGTGCTGTTGCAGGATTTTACGGGCATCCCCGTCATCGCCGACCTGGCGGCCCTGCGGGCCGAGATGGCGCGCATGGGCGGCGACCCCGCTCGCGTCAACCCCGACATCCTCGTCGATCTCGTTATCGACCACTCGGTGCAGGTCGACGTGTTCGGCATCGCCGACGCGCTGCGCCTCAACGTGGAGCGCGATTACGAGCGCAACGGCGAACGGTACAGCTTTCTCAGGTGGGCGCAAGGGGCGTTTCGCAATCTGCGGGTCGTGCCGCCCGGAGCGGGCATCGTTCACCAGGTGAACCTCGAGTACCTGGCGAGCGTCGTGCACGTGGCGGACACGGACGGCGAGACACTCGCCTTCCCCGACACGCTCGTCGGCACCGACTCGCACACGACGATGGTGAACGGGCTTGGCGTGCTTGGCTGGGGGGTGGGCGGCATCGAGGCCGAGGCCGCGATGCTGAGCCAGCCGTTGCCGATGCTGCTACCGGAAGTCGTCGGCGTGCGGCTCAGTGGCGTCCTGCGCGAGGGCGTCACCGCCACCGACCTCGTCCTCACCGTCACCGAGATGCTGCGCGCCCACGGCGTCGTCGGCCGCTTCGTCGAGTTCTGCGGGCCGGGTCTCGCCGATCTGCCGCTCGCCGACCGCGCGACGATCGCCAACATGGCGCCGGAGTACGGAGCGACCTGCGGCTTCTTCCCGGTCGATGCCGAGACGCTGCGCTATCTGCGGCTCACCGGACGCGACTCCGCGCGACATCGATGTCGTCGAGCGCTACTGCCGAGCGCAGGGGATGTTCCGCGAGGAGGGGATGGCGGAGCCCGTCTTCACCGAGCTCCTGCAGCTCGACCTCGGTGGTGTGGAGCCATCGATGGCCGGGCCGCGCCGCCCGCAGGATCGTGTTGCGCTCGCCGGCGTGCGCGCCAGCCTTCGCGGCGCATTCGCCGATCGGTTCCCGGAGCTCGCGAACGATGCCCCGAAGCGCTTCGACGCCGAGGGCGGCGCGGCCAACGAGCAGCAGACGCCCACCGGCGTCGCGGCGCCGGCCAATCCGGACGCGGCCCCCACCGAGGTGCGCGTCGACGGCACTCGCGAGCGATTGGCTCATGGCGCTGTCGCCATCGCCGCGATCACGAGCTGCACGAACACATCGAACCCGAGCGTCATGATCGCCGCCGGACTGCTGGCCCGCAACGCCGTCGAGCTCGGGCTCACCGTCCCAGCGTATGTGAAGACGAGCCTCGCGCCCGGCTCTCGCGCCGTCATGGATTACCTCGATGCCGCCGGTCTGACAGAGCCGCTGCAGGCGCTGCGCTTCTACCTCGCCGGGTACGGATGCACCACCTGCATCGGCAACAGCGGCCCCCTGCCCGAGGAGGTCGCGCGCGCCGTGGAAGAGGAAGGGGCTGGTGGTCGCCGCCGTGCTCAGCGGCAACCGCAACTTCGAGGGGCGCATCCACCCGCTGGTGCGCGCGTCGTATCTGGCGTCGCCGCCGCTCGTGGTGGCCTACGCGCTCGCCGGGACGGTCGACATCGACCTGACGAGCGAGCCGCTGGGGCACGACCGCGAGGGGCGCGCCGTCTTCCTGCGCGACATCTGGCCATCGGGGAGCGACATCGCGGGGGCGGTGGCCCGGGCGCTCTCGCCGGCGATCTTCCGCGAGAGCTATGCCCACATCTTCGACGGCGACGAGCGCTGGCGCGGCCTGCCGGTGCCGGAAGGCGCCCTGTACGAATGGGACGCGGCCTCGACGTATCTCCGCGAGCCTCCGTTCGTGCAGGGTCTCGCGCCGGAGCCGTCGCCGCTACGCGACATAACGAACGCGCGCGTGCTGGCGATGGTCGCCGATTCGGTCACCACCGACCACATCTCGCCGGCCGGCTCGATCGCGAAGGACAGCCCCGCCGGACGCTACCTCATCGGGCACGGAGTGGAGCAGCGCGACTTCAACAGCTATGGCTCGCGGCGGGGCAACCACGAAGTGATGATGCGCGGCACGTTCGCGAACGTCCGTCTCCGCAACGAGCTCGTTCCCGGCGTCGAGGGCGGCGTCACGCGGCGTTTGCCCGATGGCGAGCAGCTCGCCATCTACGACGCCGCCATGCGGTACGCGGACGAGGGTGTGCCGCTGGTCATCCTCGCGGGCAAGGAGTACGGCTCCGGCAGCTCGCGCGACTGGGCGGCCAAGGGCGTTGCGCTCCAGGGCGTGCGCGCCGTCATCGCCGAGAGCTACGAGCGTATTCACCGCAGCAACCTTATCGGCATGGGCGTGCTGCCGCTGCAGTACCGTCCCGGCGAAACACGGGCGACGCTCGGCCTCACGGGCGAGGAGACGATCGATATCGAAGGGGTGGCGGCGCTGGCGCCCCGCGCCACGTTGCGTGTCGTCGCGCGGGCGGCCGACGGCTCGACGACGCGGTTCGAGGCGATCGCCCGCGTCGATAGCCCGCTCGAGATCGAGCAGTACCGCAACGGCGGCATCCTGCCGATGATCCTGCGCCGGATGCGAGGCTAGGCCGCCGCCCGAGCGTCGCTAGACGGAGCGGCCGCGCTCGATGCCGGAGGTGACGCCGCGCGCCGTCGCGAAGTCGATGATCTGCTGCCACCAGCGGCTGATGACGAACTGCCCCACAATCGCCGCCAGCACGGCCGGCGCCGACCAGCGCCCACTGCGCGACGCCCATCTCCGTGAAGTCGAAAAAGCGGCGCAGCCACTCCGTGTACAGCGTCATCAGGAAGCCCGCGACCAGTATCGCCCCCAGGATCGTCGTCAGCACCGGCCGGGTGATGTTGCGCCACGACGCGCCCTCGAAGCCCAGCACCTCGACCATGTACACCAGCCCCGTGATGCCGATGACCATCGAGACGAGCGTGCGCGCCTCCTCGACCGGCTGGTTCAGCAACCCCTCGGAGATGAGGTGCACGGCGATGGCGGCGATGCCGAGCGACAACGACGCGGGCAGCGCGAACCGGAGCACGTTGCGCGTGAAGTCGCGGCCCGATTCGGGCGGCGGCACGCTGATCGAGATGAAGATGGCGGGGATTCCCAGCGTCAGCAGCGCCGTGAGCGAGCCGTGGCGCGGCAGAAACGGGAAGTCGAGCCCCAGCATGTTCGTCGCCACAATCACAACGTAGGCGTAGATGCTCTTCGTCAGGAAGAGCTTGCTGAGGCGGGCCGTATTGCCCAGCACCGCCTGCGCCTCCTTCACGCCGCGGATCAGCGCCTCGAACGAATCGTTGCGCAGGATGATGCCGGCCACGCCGCGCGCCGTACCTGTGCCCGATTCCATCGCGACCGCGACATCGGCGGCTCGCAGCGCGTGGACATCGTTGGCGCCGTCGCCGACCATCGCCACGAAGTGGCCCTGGGCCTGCAGCGCCCGCACGATCTCCGACTTCTGGGCCGGCGCGACCCGCCCGAAGATGCTGTACTCGTCGACCGCCCGCGCGAACGCGGCGGCGTCGAGCCGCGCCAGTTCCGCGCCGGAGATCGCGCCGCCCTTCATGTCGAGTTCGAGCTGCGCGACGAGCGCGGCCACGGTCGCCGGGTTGTCGCCGCTGATGAGCTTCGGTTCGATGCCGAGCTGGCGCATCATCGTGAAGGCGGACTTCACTTCCTTGCGCAGGACGTCGGCGATGGCGATGAGCGCCAGCGGCCGAAGCTCGGCCAGCGTTCGCTGCGGGTTCGGCAGGGTGCGCGCCTCCGCGAAGATGACCCCGCGGAGGCCGCGTCGCGACGCGTCTTCGTAGGCCGTGCGCAGCTCGTCGCCGTCGAGGCAGGCGGGCAGCAGCGTCTCGGGCGCGCCCATCACGAAGTGGCGCTTGTCGTCGCCGAGCCGCAGCGTCACGGCGCTCCATCGTCGTTCGGAGTTGAAGGGCACGCCGTCGAGCGGGATGGCGCCATTGGTGCGTGCCGCGCCTTCGGCGACGGCGGCCGCTGTCCGATTCTCGGCCGCGGTGGCGGCGGCGAAGGCGCCGAGCCAGCCGTCGTCGTGCTCGGCGCCCTGCGCCCACGTGACGCCCGCCATGGTCAGCCGGTTCGCCGTGATCGTGCCGGTCTTGTCGAGGCAGATGATATCGACGTAGTTGAGCGCCTCGACCGCGTCGATGTCCTGGACGATGGCGTTGGCGCGCGAGACGCGGACCGCGCCCACGGCGAACGCCACGGTCATGCCGAGCAGGAGTCCGACGGGCACGACGGTCGTGACGGTGGCGGTCGTGGCCTTGATCGACTCGGCAAAGCCGCGATCCTCGACGTTGAACGAGATGAGCAGCAGCGCCGCGAGGATGCCGGTCGCGACGAGCAGCACCCGCAGCACCTGGTGAAAGCGCAGCTGCAGCGGCGTCGCCCGCTTCACGAGCTCGCGAGCGTCGGCGGTGAGCCGCAGGGCGTACGCATGTGTGCCGACACGCTCTGCGGTGTAGTAGCAGTGGCCGCCGGTGCAGAAGCTGCCCGAAAGCAGCTCGTCGCCGGTGGCCTTGCGAATCGAGGTCGATTCGCCCGTGAGCAGCGATTCGTCGATGTCGGCCGCGTTGGCGACGACGTGGCCATCGACCACGACCTGATCGCCGGGGCGGAGCAGCAGCAGGTCGCCCTGCACCACCTCCTCGGCGCGCACCGACTCCTCGCGCCCGTCGCGGATGACGGTGGTGCGGGGCGCGGTGATCGCCTGCAGATCGCGCAGCGTCCGCATCGCCCGTATCTCCTGGAACGTCGAGACGACGACGTTCATCGCGACGACGATGCCGACGAACATGCCATCCTGAAAGTGGCCGATGTCGAGATCGACAATCGCGAGCGCGAAGAGGGCGGCGATGAGCACGCCAAGGACGACGTTGAAGAAGGTGAAGACGTTGTCGCGGATGACATCGCCGTCCGTGCGCTGTTTCGTCGTGTCGATGTTGGCGAGGCCGCGCTGCGCGCGCGACTGCGCCTCCCGCGAGGTGAGGCCGGTGGCGGGGATGGCGGCGGGCGGCGCGGGCGGCTGCTGCGCGTTCGTCATGTGGAGCCGCGACCCGCCATCAGGGGGCGTCTGCTGCTGCGGGCTTCGGCGCTGGTGGTTCGGGCGGCGGCGTTTCGCCGCGGAGCAGCGCCTCGCCGTAGTCGCCGAGGTACTGCGGTGGCAGCATCGCCGCGATGTGCCGCATGATCTCGTGCGTGCCGGCGCTGATCTGCTCCGCTGTCGGCCGCTTCGTGTGCTCCAGACGGAACGGCTCGCCGAACCGCACCGTCACGTGGGGCCGCGCGAACGGGTTGAGCAGCCTCCACGAAAGCGGGCCATCGGTGCCCGATATCGCGGCCGGCACGATGAGCGCGTTCGCCCGCATGGCGATCAGCGCCGCGCCGGGCCACGGCCGCAGCAGGCCATGCCCCTTGGCGCGCGTCCCCTCGGGGAACATGCCGAGCACGCGGCCGCCCTTGAGCACGGCCTGGCCCCGGCGGAGCGCCGACAGGTCGGCCTCGAACCGCCGCACGCCGATGGCCCCGTAGAGCCGGCAGATGCCGCCCACGATCGGCCATTGGAAGATCTCCTTCTTCGCCATGAAGATGACGCGGCGGTGGGTGGCCGCCGCGACGATCGGCGGGTCGAGGAAGTTCAGGTGGTTCGAGGCGACGATGAATGCGCCGTGAGGCGGCACGTTCTCGCGTCCCTCGACCTTCCAGCTGCCCATGAGGAAGATCACCAGCCGCCAGAAGTAGCTCGCGATCCAGAAGAACACCCATGATGCTCGCCGGAACACCCATTTCAGCGGCTTACGCATGGTGCGCCTCCCCGTCCCGCTCGCGCGCGAGCCCCTCGATCCGGTCGACGACCTCGTCGAGCGTGAGCGCGCCGGTGTCGATGATGACGGCGTCGGCGGCGGGGCGCAGCGGCGATACGTCGCGCTCCGAATCGAGCCGATCGCGTTCTTCGAGCGCCGCCTGCACCTGCGCCACGTCGGTCGCGCCGGGGAACCCCTGCGCCGAGCGCCGCTGCGCCCGCCTGTGCGGCGATGCGTCGAGGTACACCTTGAGGGTGGCGTCGGGCAAGACGACCGTGCCGATGTCGCGGCCCACCATCACGACCGGCCGGCCCGAGGCGATCCGCCGCTGGGCGCTCACCATCGCGTCGCGCACGGCAGGCACGGCCGACACGAACGAGACGGCGGCGTCGACGCCCGGCTCGCGCAGATGCGGGGTCGCGTCGTGGCCGTCGATCATGACGAGCGCGCCGCAGCCGTCGTCGCCGCCTTCGACGACATCGACGCGGGCGGCGCGGGCAAGCGTGCCAAGCGCCGCCGCGTCCGGCGGATCGATGCCGCGTCGCAGCGCCCACCAGGTGATGGCGCGATACATGTTGCCAGTGTCGAGAAAGAGCCATCCGAGCCGGCGCGCGAGCAGGAGCCCGGCGCTGCTTTTTCCGGCGGCGACCGTTCCGTCGATGGCGATGGTGCGCGGCGGTGGCTTCAGGCGGCCCTCCAGATTCGTCGCGGTGTCGTCGCTCGCCGAATTATAGGCGGCGCTTCACATATGCCACAACCGGGGCGAGGCCGCGAGGAGGGGAACCGCCGCTAGTTCGCGTCGAAGCTCATCGGCAGGCGGTCGTAGCCACGCACGAGGAACGACGGGACGCGGTGGTCGCCGGGCTGCAGCTGCATGTTGGGCAGCCGTTCCAGCACCGTCTCGAACGCGATCCTCGCTTCGAGACGCGCGAGCGGCGCGCCCAGGCAGAAGTGGATGCCCGTGCCGAAGGCGACGTGGTCGTTCGGGTCGCGCATGATGTCGAAGCGGTCGGCATCGGCGAAGTGCTCCGGGTCGCGGCCGGCGGCGGCGTACATCACCATGAGCATCTGGCCCTCGCGCACCGTCTTGCCGCCGAGCTCGATGTCGTGGCGTGCGCCGCGGAACAGCCCCTGAACCGGGCCTTCGTAACGCAGCGATTCCTCGACCCAGTTCGGCACGAGCGCCGGGTCGCGCTGCACGAGCTCGTACTGGTCGCGGTTGCGCGCGATGTGGCTGATGCCGTTGCCGATGAGGTTTGTGGTCGTCTCGTTGCCCGCGACAAGCAGCAGCAGGCAGAAGTCGAGCACTTCCCATGCGTTCAGGCGATCGTTGGCCTCCGCCTGCACGAGGCCGGTGATAACGTCGTCCCGCGGGTTCTGGCGGCGGTCTTCGCAGACGCCGCGGAAGTAGTCGTAGAAATTGCGGATGCTCCCCTGCGCGCCCTGCATGCCGGAGGCCGAGAGCACGAGGTCATCGGACCACTGCTTGAACGTCTTGCGCATCTCGGTGGGCACGCCCAGCACCTCGGCGATGACGGTGACGGGCAGCGGGATCGCGAAGTCCTGGATGACGTCGAAGCGGCCCTCCGCCTGCACCTCGTCGAGCAGCTCGTTGGCGATCTCCCGAATGCGGGGCTCGAGCGCGGCAACGGCGCGCGGCGTGAACGTGCGCGCCACGATGCCGCGGAGCTGGCCGTGCTTTGGCGGGTCGGAGTTGATCATCGTCGAGAATGTCGGTTGGCCGCCCTCGCCCCGGCGGATGGGGAAGCCGGTGGCCGATGAGAACTCCTCGTAGTTTCGCGCCACGGCCACAACGTCGTCGTAGCGTGTCAGCGTCCAGAACTTGAGGCTCTCGCTGTAGTGGATCGGGTCTTCCTTCCGCATTCGCGCGTAGAAGGGATACGGATCCTCGATGGTCGCCGGTGCGAAGGGGTTGTACTCGATTTCGGTGGCCATTGGGGTGATGGAACCTCCCGTGTGCGGTGCGCTGATATCACGTAGTGTATCGCAAAGTATTGTACGCGAACTATCTTGACGCGGCAACGGGGCGAGCCCTGATAGATGCGAATCGTCGCGACCAGAGCCGCGGTCGCGCCCCGCCATCACTCGGCGGAGATGATGTAGTGATAGTGCGGCTGCCCGCCATCGACGAGCTCGACCTCGGCCGCCGGATAGGCGTGGCGCACCATCCCGGCGAGCGCCTCGGCTTCGGCTTCGCCCACGTCCGCACCGCGATAGAGCGTGATGAGCGAGCCGCCGCCCACGGAATGCAGCGCCTGCAGGGCGGCTTCCGGAATCGATTCCGCCGCGACCCGCAGTTCGTCATCGACCAGGGCGATCGCCTGGCCCGCGCGGACGCGCACGTCGCCGATGGCCGCATCGCGGACGGCGTGCGTCACCTCGACCGTGCGCACGGCGGTGGCCGCCGCCGCCATCGCCGCGGCGTCGTCTTCGGGCGAGCGTTCCGTGTTGTGCGCGAGCATCGCCGCGAGCCCCTGCGGCATCGACAGTGACACGACGACGAGCGCCGGTACGCCCGCCAGCTCCGCCGCCTGCCTGGCAGCCATGACGATGTTCTTGTTGTTGGGGAGCACGATGACGGCGGGCGAGCCGCAGCGGCGGATCGCGTCGACGAGCTCCTCGGTGCTGGGATTCATCGTTTGGCCGCCCGCGACGATTGCGGCCGCGCCCAGCTCGCTGAACGCGGCGTGCCAGCCAGCCCCCGCGGCGACGGCGACGACACCGATGGGGGGCGCGGCCCCCACGCGCGGCACGTCGCGCTCGAAGGCCGCCCGGTGCTGCGCTTCCATGTCGTCGACCTTCACGTCGCGGAGCCGCCCCGCCGCGGCGCAGAGTGTGAGCACCGCTCCCGGATCCTGCGTGTGGACGTGGACGCGCAGCGTTCGCTCGTCGCCCGCGACAAGCACGCTCTCTCCCGAGCCGGAGAGCTGAGCCCGCAGCCGCGCCTCATCGAGGCGCTCGCCGCTGATCATGAACTCGGTGCAGTAGCCGAAGCCGGTCTCGCGGTCGTGACCGGCAGTGAGCCACGCGGCGCTCACCTCGCCGAGCATCGCGGCGGGCGCGGCGTCGCTCTCACCCCGAAGGTGGCGTAGCGCGCCCTCGAGGATGAGGTACAGCCCCTGTCCGCCCGCGTCGACAACGCCCGCCTGTGCCAGCACGGGCAGCAGCTCCGGCGTGCGCCGCACCGAGTCGCGGGCGCCATCGACGGCGCTGGCGAGCGCATCGTCGAAGCTGCCGCCGGCGGCGCTCGCGGCCTCGGCGCTGTCGCGCACGACCGTGAGGATTGTGCCTTCGACGGGCCTGGCGACAGCCCTGTAAGCGGTGCCTGTGCCCGCGACCAATGCCTCGGCGAAGTCGCGGCCATCGATCGAAGTCCGGTCACCGAGCGCCTGGGCGACGCCGCGAAAGATTTGCGACAGGATGACGCCACCGTTGCCGCGCGCGCCCATCAGTGCGCCGTGCGCCGTCGCCTTCGCCACCGCGCCCGCGTCGTCGCTCCCGGCGCGCGACGCTTCGGCCAGCGCCGCGACCATCGTGCGGTGCATGTTCGTGCCGGTGTCGCCATCGGGCACGGGGTAGACGTTGATGGCGTTCACGGCTTCGGCGTGGCGCTCGAGCCATCTGGTCGCGGCGGCGAGCATGGCGAGCATGTCATCGCCATCGACGGCCGAGCGCGTCTCATGTGTCACGCGTGTCTCCCCGGGGGCCCCGCGGTGGTAGCGGAGCGGCCGCGCCCCGATTGCCCGAAGCCGGGGCTCATGGTAGTATGGCCCGTATCATCCGGCAAGCAGAGGTCAGGAGCACAGCATGGGCGCCACTTGCGCCGCCTGCGGCAAAGGCACGGCCTTCGGGCGAAACATCCGCCACAAACACTCGGGGCGTTGGGAGCGCAAGGCTCCCAAGACGAACCGCACGTTCAAGCCCAATCTGCAGAGGCATCGTATGGAGGTCGATGGCGCGTCGCGCTCGATCCGTCTGTGCACGCGCTGCCTGCGGACGCAGTTGAAGGTCTAGCCGCCACCCACCCGTCCGGGCCCCGGCCGGGCATGACGCCTCCCTTCGCGGGAG
Source organism: uncultured Chloroflexia bacterium (assembly GCA_963702115.1). Classification (GTDB taxonomy): domain Bacteria; phylum Chloroflexota; class Dehalococcoidia; order SHXV01; family SHXV01. The sequence goes on along the minus strand of OY969711.1, from coordinate 1,447,625 downwards.
GCGTTGCTCGATCGGGTGGCCACATTCGCGCCTGAAGGGAGCGCGATGATGCGATGGGATGAGTTCGCGCGGGCTGCGCCGGAGCTGGCGCGCCTCGGCGAGGAGCGCCTCGACAAGCCGGGCGTCGTCCTTGTCGGCACCATCCGCCGGGACGGCTCGCCGCGCATCAGCCCTGTCGAGCCGGGCATTGTCGATGGGCAGCTGCTGCTCGGCATGGAGTGGCAGACGACGAAGGCGCGCGACCTGCTGCGTGATCCGCGAATCCTCGTGCACAACATCATCAGCGACCGGCACGGCACGGGCGGCGAGTTCAAGCTCCGCGGCCGCGCCACCGACCTTCAGGACGCGGCGCTCCGGCATCGCTTCGAGGACTATGTCGAGGCGAAGATCGGCTTCCGGCCGGCCGGGTCGTACCACATGTTCGCCGTCGATATCGAGAGCGCGGCGTTCGTCGTCATCGAGAACGAGCAGCGCCGCATCACGAAGTGGGACGCGCGCGGCGGCGGCTGATCGCGGCGGTGCGCGTTATGCGGGCACGACCGTATCGAGGCTGCGCCACAGGTACCACGATGCGACGGTGCGGTACGGACGCCACGGCTCCGCGATTGCGGTGAGGCGCTCGGCGCTGGGCGGCTCGTCGAGGCCGTACGCGAGCTGCGCGCCACGGCAGATGGCGAGATCGCCCGTCGGCAGCACATCGGGGCGGCCGAGCGAGAAGATGAGCAGCATGTGGCCGGTCCACGTGCCGACGCCGCGTATCCGCGTGACGCTTCGCGACCACGGCATCGTCGTCGAGCGCGGCGAGGCCGGGGAAGGCGACCGTGCCGTCGAGCGCCTTGGCGGCCATGTCGGCGAACGCCGCCTGCTTCTGCCGCGAGAGGCCCGCAGCGCGCAGCGCGTCCGGGTCGAGGCGGCGGCGAGCTCGCCGGGCGTGGGGTAGCGGTCGCCGAAGAGGGCGAGGACGCGCCGCTCGATGGCCGCCGCCGCCTTGCCCGCGAGCTGCTGGTAGAGGATCGACCGCATGAGGGCGGCGAAGGGCTCGCCCCGGTAGGGCGGCGCGTACGGCCCGACCTGCTCGATGATGGCCGCCATCACGGGGTCGTTGGTGCGGATGTGCCGGAGGGCTTCGGCGGGGTCGTAGGTGAGGTGTGCCGTCACGGCGGTGCCTCCTCGTGTTGCTCCACGAGCGCCGCTCGCCCTGAGCTTGTCGAAGGGCGACCCTCGCGCGGGCCTCACCCCCGGCTGTCGCCACCCCCTCTCCATCCGGCGATGGAGAGGGGGCCGGGGGGTGAGGTTTGCCGCGAGCACGGTCGGGCCGTCGTCCGGTACGCGTGCCTGGCGCGACTCCTCGGGTGCGATGTGCCCCGTATCGTACGCCGGAGCGGGCGTTGCGTCGTCTGTCGTCCGCTCGCCCTGAGCTTGTCGAAGGGCGACCCTCACGCGCCCGGCGTTAGGCGTATTCGCCGAGGAAGACGCCGCCGATGACGTGGACATGGGCGTGACTCTGGCTCTGCATCGCGTCGTAGCCGAAGTTCGAGAGCAGACGAAAGCCGTTGGGGCAGTGCTTCTCGCCCATGTCGACGGCGGCGCGGCCGATGGCGCCCATCTCGCGCCAGAGTTCGGCCTGGGTGAGGTGGCGTTTGGGCACGGAGAGCAGCATGGTCGGCACCCAGCGCAGCCGGTTGCGGAAGACCATGACGTCGTCGTCCTCGTAGAGGACATCGGCGGGCTCGCGGCCGGCGATGATTTCGCAGAAGACGCAGTAGCGCTGCACGTGGCACCTCACGCGGAAGGCGCTCCCGCGCGGAAGCGCCATCGGCCGTCATTCTAGGGATGGTGCGGCGCGCGCGTCAACGCCGGGGGCGCGGGCTCAGGTGACGTGGTTGCGATCGAGCGGCGGCGTCGCCCGGCCGACCTCCGGTGTGCCCGAATCGACCAGCCCGCTGAGGTCGGCTCGGGCATCGCGCGCCAGCTCCTCGTAGCGGTCGCGGATGTCTTCGAGCTGCTGCTCGGAGAGTTCCTCGAGGTCGAGGAGGGCGTTGTGGGCGCCCTGCATCGCCCGGATCATCTCGTCGAGCTTGAGGTGCATGGCGACGGCGTCTCGGTTCTGGGTGTTCTGGATGAGGAAGACCATGAGGAAGGTGACGATGGTGGTGCCGGTGTTGATGACGAGCTGCCACGTATTGCTGAAGCCGAAGAGCGGCCCGCTCAGCGCCCACACGACGATGATCGCGACGGCGAGGCCGAAGGTGGAGGGATGGCCGGCCTGACGCGCTGTCCAGCGGGCGAACCGTCCGAACGGCGATGAGGGATACGGGTGCATGGCGCGACTCCTTCGGGTGCGATGTGCCCCGTATGGTACGCCGATGCGCGTGTTGCGTCGCTGTCATCCGCTCGCCCTGAGCCTGTCGAAGGGGCGGCCTCGCGCGGGCCTCACCCCCGGCTGTCGCCACCCCCTCTCCATCCGGCGATGGAGAGGGGGCCGGGGGGTGAGGTTCGTCGCGAGCACGCGCGGCGTCCGTCCCCGGGCGACGGCGGGCGTAGATGGAGGCGTGGCGCACTACGGTACTCGCGTCACGGCTCCCGAAGTGAACCAGTGAACCAAGGTGAGGGCAAGAATGACGGCCGCCTCTGCCTCTTCCTGGGACACCGTGAGTGGCACGGCATCGTCGGGCGTCCGTGGCGATCAAACTGCGACTTCCAAAGCAGCTGCATCATATCAAGCACGACATCTACTGAATTCACGCTATCTGATGGCTGAAGTGCTACGTTGAACTTGGCCCGGTTCTGACGAATTTCCGCGATAGTCGTCCCCAAAGTAGCCTTACTATTATTGGGCTCGACAACTGGGATTGCTGCTGCTTCGACTGCGCGAACAGCGTCCCGATATGCCGTGTCGGCGCTAGGGTTTCGGCCAAACGCCGCGTGCCACGCCTTCGACAGATATTGTCCAGGGCGGTCCGGGCGACGAATAATCCCGTCGGCGACCTGCTGAACTGTTTCGTCCACTCTGCGCTCTAAGCCTGCTTGATCTCAATCTCCCCGGACTCGCCACGCGGAACCTCCTAGTGCCAGGATGGTTGTGAGTTCCTCAACTGCCTCGTGGGAGGGGTGGAGAAGGGCAGCGAGCAAGTCAATGAATATCGAGAAAGAGTACGTTCGTCTGCATCCGCTTTCCCTACCAAGTCCTCGAAGGTGAGCCAGAGATTTGGATGCGAGTAGAGCGGAATTCGACGTGTAAGTTCGATCCATGCAACATCTGAGCTGGCTTGACCGCTGGGTTATCCATGATCCGGCGCCTCATCCATTCGATGAGTGAGGATCGTGAGCCAGTTCGGAACACCTTCATGAAGCTCGCCGTAGGTCGAGTTCGGATTCTGTCGCTCGCTTAACGGTTTCCAGGCCGCTCGTTCCTCGTCCATCACCGCTCCAGCCCCAGCCGCGCGAACGCGACGTCGACCTCGCGCAGGAAGTACGACGGGTCGAACAGCGACGGCAGCTCCGCCGCGCCGATGACCGCCGTCACGTCCGCGTCGGCGCGCAGCAGGTCGAGGAACGGCGTCTCGTCGCGCCACGCCCGCATCGCGTTGCGCTGCACCAGCTCGTAGGCGTCGTCGCGCGAGAGGCCGCGCTCCACCAGCGTCAGCAGCACCCGCTGCGAGTACGGCAGCCCGAACGAGCGCTCGATGTTGCGCGCCATCCGCTCCGGGTACACCAGCAGCCCGCGCATGACGAACGTGAACAGGTCGAGCATGTAATCGAGCGCCAGGCACGCGTCCGGCAGGATGACGCGCTCCGCCGACGAGTGCGAGATGTCGCGCTCGTGCCACAGCGCGACGTTCTCCATCGCCGTCACGGCGTGGCCGCGCAGCAGCCGCGCCAGCCCGCAGACACGCTCCGCCTTCTCCGGGTTGCGCTTGTGCGGCATCGACGACGAGCCCTTCTGGCCCGGCGAGAACGGCTCCTCGACCTCCAGCACCTCCGTGCGCTGCAGCCCGCGAATCTCGGTCGCGAACTTGTCGAGGCTCGACCCGATGAGCGCCAGCGTCGTCACGAACTGCGCGTGACGGTCGCGCGACACGACCTGCGTCGACACGAGCTCGATGCCGAGGCCGAGCTGCGCCAGCGTGTGCTCCTCGACCGCCGCCGGCACCGACGCGTGCGTCCCGACCGGCCCGCTGAGCTGCCCGACGGCGATGGCGTCGCGGGCCGCGACGAGCCGCTCGCGGTCGCGGCGAAGCTGGTCGACCCACCCCGCGAGCTTCAGCCCGAACGTCGTCGGCTCGGCGTGGACGCCGTGCGTGCGGCCCATCTGCAGGGTGCGGCGATGCTCGACGGCGCGCGCCGTGACGACATCGGTGAGCGCATCGAGCCCGTCGAGCAGCAGCCCCGCCGACTGCTGCAGCTGCAGCGCCAGCGCCGTATCGCCGACATCGGACGACGTCAGCCCGTAGTGCACCCAGCGCGACTCCGGCCCGAGCGAATCGGCGACGGAGCGCAGGAAGGCGGTGACATCGTGGTGCAGCTCCTTCTCGTAGCGGGCGATGTCGTCGAGCCGGAAGCGCGCGTTGGCGGCGATGCGCTCGGCGTCATCGGCGGGCACATCGCCGGTGACGGCGGCCCAGGCGCGCGACGCCGCGACCTCGACGCGCAGCCACTGCGCGAACTTGTTCTCGTCGCTCCAGATGGCGGCCATCTCCGGTCGTGAGTAGCGTGGGATCATGGCTTGGTCCCCGCGGGATCATCGCCTGACTATCCCGTCCTCATGGCTCGTCGTCCCAATCGCGTGCCAAATCCCGGCGACCTGAACCACCTGCGATAGCCAGTTCGCATCGACCTCGGTAGACGACCCGATAGCTCCGAAGATGATCAGTTCCCGAAGATCGTCGTCGTCGTATTCGGGAATTACCCGCCCGATCGCGGGATACCGTTCGAGCAATCGCTCGATTGCAGCGGTGATGCGGCCGACAAGGGACGCGGCATACGTAGGCGAAGCTGGCGAGTCCTTGCCTATGAACTCGACGGCCTGGCGGATGTCGTCGCGCGCTCCTAGCGACCAGTAGACTGAAGCCACTGCGCGAGGCTCCGCTTCGACGTCTTCATGCGAGATGACGCGCCCTCCTCAATCTCCTGCAACCCCCGATCCACGCGCTGCCGGAAGTACAGCTCGTACATGATGTCTTCCAGCGACACGTCGTCGGGGAGCCGTTCGATCAGCCGGAGCGCTGCCTCTTTCGTACTCATATCCGCCCCTTTTCGCGATCTGATGGCGTTCTCATCATACGCTCTGGAGTCGGGCGGAGGCCATCTCCGGGTCGTGAGCTGGCGCGGGATCATGGCTCATCCTCCTGCTGCTGGCGCCGCGACGGGCGCATCCTCGGCCTTCAGATCGCGCAGCAGTCCGGTCGAGCGCCACTTGGTACTCCTCCGGCGATTGCCATTCCGTGAAGTCGCCGATGTGCCTGTTGCGACGAATGTCCGATGCCCAGCCATACTCGACATCCATCACAGCGTCGTCTATGCGGATCGGGAACAGAACGGTGCGCTTCTGCAGGCGCTCCTTCTCCAGCGCCTTCCTGACCTCCTTCGCTACCCAGTCGCTCTCCACGGAGTGCCCGGAGAGGATGAGCAGCGTCCGATCGTGGACATCGATTGCCCGGTCGAAGACTTCGTCGTACTTGTCGCCGGTCTTCAGGTCTTTCGGCGCGAACCAGCAGCGGACGCCCGCGTCCTGGAGGTCGGCGTGCAACCGCTTCGCGAAGGTTTCGTCCGTGGTCGAATAGCTGATGAAGCAGCTGTTGTAGCGAATCGTCTCGTTCAGAAGCGATGGCAGGTACTCGATGAGGCGATCCGGCAGCCCGCAGCCGCGCAGGAACGGCAGCGGCAACCGTCCGGACAACGACAGCGTGGCGAAATCGACCACGCTGGGGCCGATGTGGTCGCAGGAATCCAGGCCACGGGCACCGGAAAGATCCACGTTGCCAAACACTGTCAGTCGCCACGAGACAATGGGCCAGGTTGGCCCCGCTGAGGTTGGCCCCGCTGAGGTTGGCCCCGCTGAGGTCGGCCCCGCTGAGGTCGGCCCCGCGGAGGTTGGCCCCGCTGAGGTCGGCCCCGCGGAGGTTGGCCCCGCGGAGGTCGGCCCCGCTGAGGTCGGCCCGAGCAAGGTGGCCCCGCTGAGGTCGGCCCCGCTGAGGTCGGCCCCGCAGGTCGGCCCCGCTGAGGTCGGCCCCGCTGAGGTCGGCCCGAGGTCGGCCCGAGCGCCGCTCGGCATGGTGCCGCTGCCCGCTGAGGTCGGCACGCGCCGAGGTCCGCCCCGCTGGATGCAGGGCCCGCCACGTCGGCTCGATGGCATCCGCGCCCGCCCGCACTATCGCTTCATGCTCAGGGTTCGCCATCGCTCATCCCCTCGTACGTCGCCTCACCCCCGGCTGTCGCCACCCCATCTGCATCCGGCGATGGAGATGGGGCCGGGGGGTGAGGTCGAGCGCAGCCCGCCATCGCTCACCCGAGCGCCTGCTCCTCGCGGAAGCGGGCGTACGCCGCGCGGACGCTCTCGTACTTCAGCCCCAGCATCTGCGCCGCCAGATACGCCGCGTTCTTCGCCCCGCCGATGGCCACCGTCGCCACCGGCACCCCCGGCGGCATCTGCACGATGGCGTACAGCGCATCGACGCCGTTCAGTGCCCCGCTCGCGATCGGCACGCCGATGACGGGCGCGGTCGTGTGCGCGGCGACGACGCCCGGCAGCGCCGCCGCCATCCCCGCCGCGCAGATGAACAGCTCGATGCCGTGGAGCGGCGCGTCCTGGACGAACGCCACGAGCCGCTCCGGCTGGCGGTGCGCCGAGATGACGTGCTGCTCCCACTCGATGCCCATGGCCGTCAGCGTCTCGCCGCAGGCCTTCATCGGCTCGGCATCGCTCTTGCTCCCCATCAGGATGGCGACGCGTGGCTTGTCCGCCATTGATTGTCACACTCCCCTTCGCGATGTCGCGGCGATACTGCGCGCCCGTCGAACCGGATGCGCGCCACGTTATCGTACGCCCGCGCCCGCGCTTCCGCGACCGTCGCGCCTGTCGCGACGACCGTCAGCACGCGGCCCCCGTTCGTCACCACGCGCCCGCCGTCGTCGAGCGCCGTGCCCGCGTGGAACACGTGGACGCCGGCATCGACCGCGTCGAGCCCGTCGATGACCGCGCCCGTGCCGTACGGCCCCGGATAGCCGCCCGACGCCATCACGACGCCCACCGCCGCCCGCGGCGACACCGCGATCGTCGCGCCCGCGAGCGTCCCCGTCGCCGCACGCCACAGCAGGTCGAGCAGGTCGCTCTCGATGCGCGGCAGCAGCACCTGCGTCTCGGGGTCGCCGAAGCGGGCGTTGTACTCGATCACCTTCGGCCCATCGTCCGTCAGCATCAGGCCGGGGTAGAGCAGCCCCCGGTAGGGCGCGCCGTCGGCCGCCATTGCCCGGACGGTGGGCTCGGTGATGGTGTGGAGCACCCGCTCCGCGAGCGCCTCGTCGATGTCCGCCAACGGCGAGTACGCGCCCATGCCGCCCGTGTTCGGGCCGGTGTCGCCCTCGCCGATACGCTTGTAGTCGCGCGCAAACGGCAGCGGCACGACCGTCGTGCCGTCGGTGATGGCGTGGGCGCTCGCCTCGCGGCCGCGCAGCCGCTCCTCGATGACGACGCGCGCTCCCGCCTCGCCGAACGCCCCCCGTTCGAGTGCGTCGCGGACGGCATCTTCGGCCTCGGCCAGCGTCGCCGCCACGACGACACCCTTGCCGGCCGCGAGCCCGTCGGCCTTGACGACGGGCGGTTCCGCCAGCGACCGGACGTACGCGAGCGCGGCGGCAGCGTCGTCGAAGGCGCGCGCGGGGGCCGTCGGGATGCCGTGGCGCGCCATCAGCTCCTTGGCGAAGGCCTTGCTCGACTCGATCCGGGCGGCGCGCCGCGTCGGCCCGAACACGGCGATGCCACCGGAGGCGAGCCTGTCGGCGAGACCGCTCGCCAGCGGCGCTTCCGGGCCGATGACCACGAGGTCGATGCGCTCGCGCCGGGCGAGTGCTGCGAGCTCGTCGTTGGTGTTGGCGGCGGCGTTCGTGCCGAGCGCGGCCGTGCCCGCGTTGCCGGGCGCGATGACGAGCGCATCGAGCCGCGGGCTGGCCGCAAGCTTCCATGCGAGCGCGTGCTCCCTCGCTCCGCTGCCGGCGATCAGCACTCGCATGTCAGACTCCGCTTGTGAGCTTGCTCGCGTGGCGCCCGCGTGCCGTCAGGAGCGCGCCTTGTGCCGGTTCGGCAGCACGAGGAGGACGGCTGGTGCGAGCGGCCCCAGAAGCAGCCCCATCCCGATCGCGATTGGCCACCAGTAGCCGCGCGCCCGCGCCACCCAGACCGCGGCGAACGTGCCGAGCGCGTAGAGGCCGAGGAGGAGCTGAAAGCTCACGTCACTCCCATTCGATCGTGCCGGGCGGCTTGCTCGTGATGTCGTAGACGACGCGGTTGACGCCGGGCACCTCGTTCACGATCCGGTTCGATATCGTCGCGAGCACCTCGTACGGGAGCCGCGCCCAGTCCGCCGTCATCGCGTCTTCGGCCGTGACGGCGCGCAGCGCGACGACATATCCGTAGGTGCGATAGTCGCCCTGCACGCCGACGCTGTGCGTATCGGTGAGGACGGCGAACGCCTGCCACAGCTCACGATAGAGCCCCGCGGCCTTCACCTCGTCCATCACGACCCAGTCGGCGGCGCGCAGCATCTCGAGCTTCTCGCGCGTCACCTCGCCGATGATCCGGATCGCGAGGCCCGGGCCGGGGAACGGCTGGCGGTTGACCATGTCCTCCGGCAGGCCCAGCTCCGTGCCCACCCGGCGCACCTCGTCCTTGAACAGGTTGCGGAGCGGCTCGATGAGCCGCAACCGCATGTCCTTCGGCAGCCCGCCGACGTTGTGATGCGTCTTGATCTTCGCGGCGGCATCGGTGCCGGTCGAGGCGCTCTCGATGACGTCGGGATAGGTCGTGCCCTGCGCGATGAAGTCGACCTCGCCCAGCTTCGCCGCCTCTTCCTCGAACAGCCGGATGAACGTCTCGCCGATCCGGATGCGCTTCGTCTCGGGGTTCGTCACCTCCGAGAGCTGCCCGAGGAAGCGGTCGGTGGCCTCGGCGTGGATGAGGTTGATGCGCATGTGACGCTGGATCGTATCGACGACGCGCTCCGCCTCGCCCCGCCGGAGCAGCCCGTTGTCGACGAAGATGCACGTGAGCTGATCGCCCACGGCTCGATGGACGATGGCGGCCGTGACCGCCGAATCGACCCCGCCCGAGAGTGCGCAGATGACGCGGCCCGTGCCGACCTGCTGGCGGATGTGGGCGATGGCCTCCGCGATGAAATTGCCCGCCGTCCAATCGCCGCTGCACTTGCAGATGCCGTACAGGAAGTTGCGCAGTATCTGCTTGCCCTGCGGCGTATGCACGACCTCCGGGTGGAACTGGATGCCGAGCATCCCGGCGTCGTTGCCCATGGCCGCGATGGGCGAGTTCTCGGAGTGGGCGAGTGCGGTGAACCCGGGCGGCAGCTCCGCGATCCGGTCGCCGTGGCTCATCCACACGGGCAGCGCCGCCGGCAGCCCCTCGAAGAGTGCGCCGTCCTCGCCCGCGCGGTGGAGCACGGCGTGGCCGAACTCGCGCCGGTCGCTCGGCGCGACCCGGCCGCCGAGCTGATGCGCGAGCAGCTGCATGCCGTAGCAGATGCCGAGCACCGGCACGCCCGCCTCGAAGACGTACGACGGCGCCGCCGGTGCGCCCGGCTCGTAGACCGAAGCGGGCCCGCCCGAGAGGATGAACCCCTTCGGGCGAAGGTGCGCGATCTTCTCCCAGGGCGTGTTCCAGGGCACCATCTCGCAGTAGACGTTCTGCTCGCGGATGCGCCGGGCGATGAGCATCGAGTACTGCGACCCGAAGTCGAGCACGACGATGGCCTCGGGCTCTTTCGGCGGCGCGGGCTCGGGCTCCGGTCGCGATTCCTCGCCCTGCTTCTCGCGCGAAATCTCGAGGTAGGCCGACACCTCGATGTCGTCGGTCGTGGGGATGCGGTGGGTTCCGTCGCGGCCGGTCGTCATGGTTGCGCCATCCGTGTGACGTGAGAGGAGCCGCTCGGGACGAGCGGCTCCTGCGTGCGATGTTGCTGGTGGTGGGTGCGGTTCGGCTGGGGAGCCGTTGTCATACCGCAGCATAGTCGCGCGCCCGAACGCCGGTCAAGCGAACGGCCGCTCATCTGCTACGATACGCCCGATATGCGTGTGCTTGATATCGATGCTCCGCGCGCCCTCATCGCGGCCGTGGACGCGCTCCGGAGCGGCGGCCTCGTCGCCTTCCCCACCGACACGGTGTACGGTGTCGCCGCGATCGCCGCCGATGCCGCTGCCTGCGAGCGGCTGTTCGAGGCGAAGGGGCGGCCGCCGGAGCGCGCTATCCCGATCTTCATCGCTTCGGCCCGCGACCTCGCGCGCGTCGCCGAGCCGACCGACGACGCGCGCCGGCTCGCGGCGGCGGCCTGGCCCGGCCCGCTGACGATCGTGCTGCACCGCTGGCCCGGCTTCGAGAGCGCCGCGCTGGCCGGCGGCGATACGGTCGCCGTGCGTGTGCCCGATCACGAGCGGGTGCGCACGCTCGTCGCCGCTGCCGGCGAGCCGCTCGCTGTCACATCGGCGAACCGGAGCGGCGGCCCCAACCCCCGCACCGCCGATGACGTGCGCGCGGCGCTGGGCGGTGCGGTGGATGTGCTGCTCGACGGCGGCCCGTGCGCCAGCGACGTCCCCTCGACAATCGTCGACCTCACGGTCGAGCCGCCGCGCATCCTGCGCGAGGGCGCGATGCCGCGCGCGGCGATTGAGGCGGCGCTGGGGCGCGCCGTCGTCTGAAGGCGGGTGCCCGCTACCAGTACGGCGGGTGTTCCGGCAGCGCCGTGCCGCATCCGCTGCAAGCGCCTTCGGGCTGTTGCGATGACTCCATCGAGCGGCACTTGGTGCAGCGCACCCACATGGTGTTGATGCGCTCCGGCACGAACACCATCGTCACCGCGCCACGAGCGAACTCGTTGCCGAAGAACCGGCGCATGGCTTCCCCGTGTGCGCCGCCCGCCATCAGTTGGCGAGGCGAATCGGCGTCTTCCCACGCGGTGATGGTGAAGCCGCGCGTCCCCACGGTGCCGGCGACGGCGCTGATTACCCCGGGTATCTGCGTCATCTCGATCAGCACCTGTTGCGAGCGCTCGCCCAATTCGGCGTGCTCCTCCACCGAGTTCAGCTCGATGGAGGTGAGGCTGAACGCGCCCGGCTGTGCGCGCCGGCCGAGATCGACGTAGGCACTGGTGCCAAACTTGAACGGGCCGATCTCGTGCGGCTGGGTGATGACATCGAGGCCAAGCTGCTCGCTGAACTGCTGCCGGTCGAAGTACCCCATCACCGAGCGCACGCCGCCGTCCTCGACGCTGATGATGTCGACACCGGGCAGCGCGACCGTGCGTCCGCTGGGCGGCAGCCCCTGCATCGAGCCGCTGTTGATGCCGCGCATCAGCCATTGGAGCGCCACAAGGCCGGGGGCCGATTCGCCGATGCTGACGACCTCGAACTTGAGGTCGGGGATACGCGTCGAGCAGTCCCTGCGCGTACGCGCCGATCGCTTCGCCGGTCAGCGGCCCGCCCGAGGCGGGGTCTTCGTACGTGCCGCCTTTGGCGAAGACGGCGCTGATGGCGCTCGCGTCGTGCGTGTTCCACCCCGCGATGTATCGTTGCGCGGCGGCGATGGCGTCCATCGGCATGCCCCCCTCCAGAAACAGCGCGGCGGCCCCTCGCGGTGAAGGGCCGCCGCGCGACTGAGCTTGCCCGGCGTGCTAGTTGTGCACGTTCAGGACGGTGCGCGCCACGGCGCCCTTCTTCATGTCTTCGAAGGCCTCGTTGATCTCGCCGAGCGGCCGTGTTTTCGACACGAGCTCGTCGATGAGGAGCTTGCCGTCCATGTACAGGTCGATGATGCGGGGGATGTCGACGTGAACCTGCCCGGAGCCGTAGAGGCTGCCGATGAGCTTCTTCTCCTGCAGGAACGAGAGGATCGACACCTCGGCGCTGACGCCGATCGCGCCCACGCCGACGACGACGGCGGTGCCGCCGGGCCGGATCATGTTGAACGCCTGCTCAACGGTCGACTTGAGGCCGATGACCTCGAACGCGTAGTCGGGGCCGCGGCCGCCGCCCAGCTCCATCGCCTTGGCGACCGGGTCTTCCTTGCCGGCGTTGATGAAGTGGGTGGCGCCGAACTGCGCCGCCATGTCGAGCTTGCCCGGTACCATGTCGATGGCGATGATCCGGTGCGCGCCCGCGAGCCGCGCCCCCTGGATGACGTTGAGGCCGACGCCGCCGCAACCGATGACGGCGACGGTGCTGCCGGGCTCGACCTTCGCCGTGTGGATGGCCGCGCCGACACCCGTCATGACGCCGCAGCCGACGAGGCAGATCTTGTCGAGCGGCGCATCCTCGCGAACCTTGATGATGCTGCCCTCGGGCAGAATGGTGCTCTCGGCGAACCCGGCGACGCCGACGCCCTGCATCAGCGGCTTCTCGTCGGCGCCCAGCAGGCGCGGACGCGGCCCCATGAACGAGCGGGCCGGGTCATCGGAGCGCTCGCAGAGGTTGCGCATGCCCTTCACGCAGTAGAAGCAGTACCCGCACGCCCCGTGGAACGCGATGACGACATGGTCGCCCTTGACGACGCTCGTGACGCCCGCGCCGACTTCTTCGACGATGCCCGCGGCCTCGTGGCCCAGCACCGAGGCGCCCATGAACGGGAACCCGCCATCGATGAAATGGAGATCGCTGTGGCAGACGCCACATGCGGTGATGTTGACCTTGACCTCGCCGTGCTCCATCGGGCCGTACGTGACGTTCTCGACCTGGAGCTTGGCGCCCGCCTCGCGGTAGACTGCTGCTCTCATAAGTGGCTCCCCTTTCGGTGTGGAATTGGCGGCATCATACGGTAGGGCCGCCAGCGATGACAAAGGTGCGTCGCGGGCTAGGCCTTCGCGGTGGCCTTCCGCATGACCGGCATGACCTCTTTCGCGAACAGTTCCATCGACGCCAGCACTTCTTTCTGCGGGATGGCGCCGCCCCGGTTCATCCACAGGATGTAATCGTGGATGCCTTCGCCGTCGAGCCGGTGCAACTTCTCCGTTATCTCGCCAACGTCGCCGACGAGGAAGTTGGGGCTCTGGAGGACGAGGTCGTACGCGGCGTTGCGCATGTCGTCCCACTCCTGGCTGTAGTGCTCGTACGACTTCGGCAGGTGGCCGTCGGCCTGCCGGGGGGCGCCGTACTTGACGAAGGCCTCGCGATACGACTCGGCGCTGGCGCGGGGAATCTCGCGGGCCTGCTTTCCATCCTTGTGCACGAAGCACGGCGCGAGCGCCCAGAAGTTCTCGGCCAGCTCCGGCTTGTTGATGCCGTGCAGCGCTTCCTTGTACACACCGAACGCCTCGCGGAACTCCGGGTCGGACTGGTACGGGTTGCCGCTGATGACGCCATAGCCGCGGTTCGCCGCGTACACGAACGTCTCGGGGCTGCGCATGGCGGTGACCCAGATGGGCGGCGTCGGCTTCTGCACGGGCTTCGGCAGGATGGTGACGTCGTCGACCTGATAGTGCTTGCCGCTGTACGAGAAGTTGTCCTGCGTCCACAGCCCGACACAGATGTCCATCACTTCTTCGTAGCGCGTGCGGCTCTCGTCCATCGAGAGGCCGAGCCCGCGGTACTCGCCCGCCTGATAGCCGCGCCCGGTGCCGAAATCGAAGCGGCCGCCGCTCATCACGTCGACCATCGCCACCTGTTCGGCGAGCAGCACGGGATGATGGAACGGCAGTACGATGACGGCCGTGCCGATGCGGACGTGCTTCGTCATCGCCGCGGCGGCCGCCCCCAGGACGAGCGTGTCCGGCGCGATGCCGTACCGTGTGAAGCGGTGCTCGGCGAGCCAGACGTAGTCGTATCCGAGCTCGTCGGCGACCCGGATCTGCTCGAGCGAATCCTTGTATACCTGGACGTCGTTGCCATTCTCCGGCTCTTCCAGCAGGAAGAACAATCCGAACTTCATGTGTGCCCCCCTCATCCCGCGCGCAGGCGCGGCCCGTGTTCCAGCTTCGGCGGGCACAGTCTGCATCGCAGGCGAAGCGCTGTCAACCGAAATCGGTGCCGCGCGACGCGCGGCGACGGGCTGCGCTAAGGGGCGAGCGCTTCCGCCAGCGCCGACTCGATCTCGTCGACGGAAGCGAGGTTATCCCATCGCTCCAGGATCGTGCCGTCGCTGCCCACGAGGAAGAACCAGGGTTCGGTGACCCCGTCCTCGGTCGCGAGCCAGTCGGTGGCCCACGGGTTCACCTGCCGGGCGTCGTAATTCTGCCAGATCTCGATGTGGATGAAGTTCGCCTCGGCGGCGTGCCGCTTCTGCATCTCGGCAATCATGTCGGTGACGGGGCCGCAGAACTTGCTGACGCAGAACACCGGCGTCGCGAACACGATCACCGTCGGCTTGCCGCTGGCGACAGCGTCGGCGATGCTGATGCTGTGCAGCTCCGGGTCGGGGATGAGCCCGCCGCTGAGCGCGCGCGAGTCGATAGCCGCGAGCGCCACGCCGGGCGTATCGAGCGTCGGGCTTTGCGTGAGGAGCGCCTGCTCGCCGGCCGCGGGCACGCGCGCCTCCGGGTACACCTCGAAGGCGGCCGTCCCCGACGCGGGCTCGACGCCGCCGAGCGACAGCTCGACCTGCACTCCCCAGAACCCGGCCCGATCGAACTCGAGATCCTCCGCGAGATAGACGCCGCGTCCCTCTGAAGCCGGGCCCGCCGTCGGCACATCGGGCGGGTTGGCGCTGCCCTCGCCCGGTACGCCGATGAAGCGCGCGGCGACGGGTCCGCCGAATGGCTGCGGCTCAATCGGCTTTTCGCGCGTGCCCAGATAGAAGAAGCGCAGCTCCGCCGTGCCGTAGCTCACGAAGTTGTTCTCGTCCGTGAGCGCGCCGACGATGAAGCGGTTGCCGGTTCCGACGACGACCTCGTAGCTCGCCACCTGCACCATCAGCTCCGCGTCGCCGTTCGCGGCGCCGGTCGCCGCGGCATCCGGGGCAGCGTCGTCGTCATCGCCGCCGCAGGCCGCGAGCGCGACGCTCGCGATCGCCGCGACGCCGAGTGCGAGCAGCGGCCAGATTCGTCGATGTCGCATGTTCATCTCCCTCGCTGCGTCAGCCGCCGCTGTCGCA
This sequence comes from uncultured Chloroflexia bacterium, assembly GCA_963702115.1. Taxonomy (GTDB): domain Bacteria; phylum Chloroflexota; class Dehalococcoidia; order SHXV01; family SHXV01. The sequence continues at coordinate 1,432,324 of OY969711.1, read as the reverse complement.
GGGCGGCGCTTCCAGGCCGATATCGCGCGCCGCGCGCTCCGTCTCGGCGCGAAGCTGTGCGAGCGTTTCCGCTGCGTCCGCGCGATGCTCGCTGAACGCCGCCTCGGTTCGTGCCTTCGCGATCAGCAGCGCCGAAGCGGGCGCGCTGCCCTCGCGCTCGACGGCTGCGGCCAGCTCGTGGACGAACTGATGCGCGCCGTCGAAAAACGCCGTTTCGGCCGCCGCCAGGTCGCCGCCCCTGGCGCGCGCTTCCGCATCGCACAGCGCGGCGCTCGCCTCGGCGAGCTGCACCGCTGTCACCGTCGCGACCGCGGCGGTCGCGGGCGGCTCGTAGCTATCGTCATCGCCGCACGAGGCGGCCCCGAGCGCGGCGAGCACCACGAGCGCGAGCGCGGCGGGACGGAACACGTGGATCATCGAACAAACCTTGTTCTCGTACGGCAGGCGCGATCGTGAGGATCGCCACAAGCACTCTCGACACCATAGCATCGGGCCGCCCGAGATGCGACCGGACTTGCGGCGCCGCGCCGGTAGTGATACATTGTCGCATGTATGGAGGCGTATCTCGAACGGCTACAGCTGCGGGGCCGCCGCGCCACGTCGCCGCGCCGGATGGTGCTGGAAGCGATGGAATCGCTCGGCGAGCACTTCTCGGCGGAGGAGCTGGCGGCGCGCGTCCCCACGGTTGGCCGGGCGACCGTTTATCGGACGCTGCGGCTGCTTCAGGACGAGGGGCTGCTCTGCCGGGTGCAGCTCGAACGCGGCGGGCTCAACTATCGGCTGACACAGCGGGGCCATCATCACCACCTGACATGCACGGCGTGCGGCGCGATTCAGGACTTCGGCGATTTCGAGATATCGGCCACCCTCGAGGAGATCGCGGCGCGCTCGGGGTTTCGGATGACCGGCCACTGGATCGAGATGTACGGCCGCTGCGCCGGCTGCGAGGCGCGGTCGGGCGCGACGGCGGCGCGGAGCGCGTTGTAGGACGGCGCTTGTCCCGCGAGGACGGTGCCGTTGTTCTTGGGGGGAATATGAGACTGCGTATCATGAACGTCGCGCTCGTCGCGGTCGCGGCGCTTGCCCTGGCGGCTTGCGGCGACGACGACGACGGCCCTTCGGGCTCGGGCACGACACCGCCATCATCGGCGACGGCCCCGCCGGGTGACGGCATCGATGTCGTGGCGACGACAACACAGGCCGCCGACATGGCGTCGCGGATCGCCCGCGACGTTCCGGGCACGCGCTCGGTGACGGCGCTCGTGCCTGCCGGCAGCGACCCGCACGGCTACGAGCTGTCGCCGTCGGATTTGCGGCGGCTGAGCGATGCGGAGCTGGTGCTGCGCCACGGGCTGGGGCTCGACGAGCGATTCGACGACGCCATCGACAGTGCGGGCGGCGCGACCGTGGTCACCGTTACCAGCGGCATCGCGCTCCTCGGCGACGACCCGCACGTCTGGTTCGATGTGGAGCGCGCCCAGACGATGGCCGAGAACATCCGCGACGCGCTGATCGCGGCGAACCCCGGAGGCGAGGCCGCGTATCGCGCGAACGCCGCCGCATACCTCGCCGAGCTCGGCCGGCTGCACGATTTCGTTCGCAGCGAGGCCGACCGGGTGCCCGGCGAGTGCCGCAAGCTCGTCACCGACCACCCTGTGCTCACCTACTTCGCCGCCGCCTACGACTACCAGATCATTGCCACGCTGCGTCCCGCCGACCCCGAAGGCGAGCCTTCGGCAGGCGAGCTCGCGGCTGCGGTCGAGGCGATCGAGCGCGAGCACGTCGCCGCCGTCTTCGGTCAGGCGGGCGAGAGCGGCGAGCTCGTGGAGCGGGTCGCTGCGCGAAGCGGGCGTGACGGCGGTGACCGAGGTCTACTTCGATTCGCTCGGCCCGACGGGCAGCGGCGCGGACACGTTCGTGGGAATGGTCGAGTCGAACACGCTCCGGATCGTCGAGGCGCTCGAAGGGTGCGCCGGATGACGGATGTCCCTCGAACGCCGGCCATCGAGGTGACCCACCTCACCGTCACGTACGATGGACGGTCGGCGCTCGACGATGTGACGTTGCGGATCGAGCCGGGGCGGTACGTGGGGCTCGTCGGGCCGAACGGCTCCGGGAAAAGCACGTTGCTGCGGGCGCTCGTGGGCACGCTCCGGCCGCACAGGGGCGAGATCCGGGTCGATGGCCGCCCGCCCGGGCGCGCTCGCTCGCTCTTCTCGTATGTGCCGCAACATCACGATGTGCTGTGGGACTTTCCGATCACGGTGTGGGATGTGGCGCTGATGGGCCGTCTCGGCCGGGCCGGGCTCTTCGGCCGCGCCAGCCGGGCCGACCGCGATGCGGCCACGTGGTCGCTGGAGCGTGTGCAGCTGCTCGACCGGCGCGACTCGCTCATCGGCGAGCTCTCCGGAGGGCAGCAGCAGCGCGCCTTCATCGCGCGGGCGCTGGCGCAGGAGGGTCGCGTGCTCGCGCTCGACGAGCCGCTTACGGGCGTCGACCCGGTGACGCAGGAGATCATCCTCAGCCTGCTCGCGGAGCTGCATCGTGAGGGCCGCACGATCCTCATCGCGACGCACGACCTGAACACGGCCGCCGACACGTGTGACACGCTCTGCCTGCTCAACGGGCGGCTTGTCGGCTACGGCCCAATGGCGGAGATGTTCCGCCCGGAGCTGATGCGCGAGACTTTCGGGCGGCACATCCATTTCGCGGAGGCGGGGCCGGGCGCACCGCATCCGGAGGTCGTCGAGCATGTCATCCATCACTGAGTACGTGACCGATCCGTGGCAGTTCGAGTTCATGCGACGCGCCTTCGCGGCGGCGATCATCATCGGGCTGGTCACGGGCTTCCTCGGCGTGCACGTCGTGATCAGGGGGCTCGCCTTCATCGGCGACGCAATCGCGCATGCCGCCTTCCCCGGCGTCGTCATCGCGTTCCTGCTCGACCGCAGCCTCTTCCTCGGCGGAGCCCTGTTCGGGACGGCGACGGCGCTCGGTATCGGCGTGGTGTCGCAGACGCGGCGGGTGCGCGAGGACACGGCGATCGGGGTGCTGTTCACGGGGGCGTTCGCGCTCGGGGTGGTGCTCATCAGCACCGAATCGAGCTATACCGGCGACCTGACGTCGTTCCTGTTCGGGCAGGTGCTCGCTGTCTCGATGGCCGACCTGTGGCTCAGCGCCAGCTTCGGCGCGGGCGTCGTGCTCGTCGCGCTGGCGCTGCATCGCCAGCTGATCGCGACGGCCTTCGATCGTGAGATGGCGGCGGCGATGGGGCTGCGCGTGTTCTGGCTCGACATGCTGCTCTTCGTGCTCGTGACGCTCGCGATCGTGATGTCGCTGCGCGCTGTCGGCAACATCCTCGTGGTGGCGCTGCTCGTGACACCGGCGGCGACGGCACGGCTGCTGACGGACCGCATCGTACCGATGATGGCGCTCTCGTCGCTGCTGGGGGCGGCGGGCGGCGTGATCGGACTGTACGTCTCGTTCCACGAAGACCTGGCGGCCGGCGGGATGATCGTGCTGGTGGTGACGGGCTTCTTCGCGCTCGCGTGGCTCTTCGGCCCGCGGCACGGCGTCGTCACTCGGGCGTTGCGCGCGCGGTAGCGGGGCGACGCGGCGTTGGCAGCTGGAATCGCGAGGCGCGATGGTCAGCGGGCGCGGGGGTGCGCCTTGTCGTAGACTTCGCGGACGTGCTCACGCGTGAGTTGGGTGTACACCTGCGTGGTCGAGATGTTGGCGTGGCCGAGCATCTCCTGCACGTTGCGCAGCGGCATTCCGCCGCGCAGCATGTGGGTCGCGAAGCTGTGGCGCAGCGTATGCGGCGTCACATCGACCTCGATGTTCGCCGCCTTGGCGTACGTCTTCAGGATGAGCCAGAAGCCCTGCCGCGTCAGCCGCTCGCCGCGGCGATTGACGAAGAGCGCCCGCTCGTTGCGCAGCCGGACAAGCTTCGGGCGGCCCTCATCGAGGTAGTGCTGGAGCGCCTCCACCGCTTGCTCGTGGATCGGGATCGTGCGCTCCTTGGCGCCCTTGCCGAGGCAGCGGACGTAGGCTGTGGCCTCGCCGATCGTGACATCTTCGATATTGAGCGAGACGAGCTCGGTAACCCGCATGCCGCTGGCGTAGAGGAGCTCGAGCATGGCGCGGTCGCGCTTCGCCTCGGGGGTGTCCTTCTTGGCGGGCTGCTCCAGCAACTCGTCGATCTGGTGCACGGTCATGGCGCGGGGGAGCGCCTTGCCGACTTTGGGCGACTTGAGGCTGTCGGTGGGGTCGGAGGCGATCCGGCCCTCGGTGGTGAGAAAGCCGAAGAACGACTTCACCGCCGCGACCTTGCGCGCCACCGTGGCTTCGGAGTAGGCGCGCGCCCGCAGATCCGTGACGTAGCGCAGGACGCAGTCGCGGTCGATCTGGGGGACGGCGACGGGCTCCGGGCCGGGCGCCGATGTGCGCAGAAACAGCTCGAACTGCGAGAGGTCGTTGCGATACGCCGCGATGGTGTTCGCCGACGAGCCCTTCTCGGTCGCGAGGAACGTCAGGAACGCATCGGTAGCAGCGGGGAGGCTTGTGCTGATGGCGGGTACTCCGAGGGGACGCGCGATGGCGAGCGCTGCGGAACTGGACATAATGCTACCACGCCTCACTGCTGAGGGACAACCACGCCCCGTCAAATTGGTCGTTCTGTGCGCCGCGAACCCCGTTGGCTTCGGCTCATCGCCCGCGAGCGGATGGGATGGTCATCTTAGGGCGGCGGTGGCCACGGTGCTAGGCGGCGACGAGGAAATGTTTATCGAAATTCCCTCTACCGGCATAGGCGAGGGCAAAGATATGGAGACGAGGCCGTGGGCCGAAGCATCGCCGCTTCGGGAACCGGCGTGTCCCCGAGACTCGCGGCGGCATGCTTGACAACGCGCCTGCTCAGAACATATGATCCGTTCCTTCTAACGAACGGATGTGCGAACGGAGAGGGGCATGAACGAACAGCATCACGAAGGCTTTGACGCGCGCCGCTTCCTCACCCGGCTCAACGGCCGCGATTACCTCGAAGTGAAGTGGCGAGTGCTCTGGCTTCGCTCCGAGCATCCCGATGCCGACCTCCGGACGCACATGGTCGAGCATCACGATGGCCTCGCGGTGTTCCGTGCCGAGGTGCGAATCCCCGGCGGCGGCTATTCGACCGGGTGGGGCAGCGAGACGGCGAGCGACTTCGGCGACTACATCGAGAAGGCGGAGACGAAGGCGCTCGGTCGCGCCCTCGCCGCGCTCGGCTTCGGCACGCAGTTCTGTGAGGACTTCGCCTTCGGCGCGGAGGACGGCCGCGTCGTCGATGCGCCGGTCGAACGAGAGGCGGGTCGCGCCGGTGGCGGGGGCCGCTCCCCGAAGGCGACGGCATCGCAGCTCAACGCGATCCGCGCCATCGCCCGCGAGCGGCAGCTCTCCGCCGACGAGCTCGATGCCCGCTGCCGCGCGGAGTTCGGCGCCGCGATGCACGAGCTCGATGTGCGCAAGGCCTCCACCTTCATCGACGCGCTCCGTGCGCAGGAGCCGGCCGTGCGCTAGCCGCCGTGCGGTGAGCGCTGGTGCGCCGCTCCTGCCGGCATGCCGATCCGCGACGTCGGGCGATTCTGGTATACTCCGGTCAGCCCCGGCACCTATCGCGGTCGAAGCCAGCGTTTGGAGGCACTTGCTCATGACGGTCGTGCTCATCGCCTCGCCGATGCCCGGAGCGGGGAAGACCGCGGTCGCCGCCGCCGCCGCCATGCAGCTCGCTTCCGACGGGCGCTCCGTGCAGGTGTCGCGCATTCTGCCCGACGCCGCCGGCGACCCGAACGCGGCCGATGACGGACGCGCGTTCGCCGCGCTGCCGTTCGCGCAAGATGGCAAGCGCGCTCTTTCGCCGGCAGACGCTGTCACGATGGCGAAGGCCGCGCCGGGCGACGTCACGGTCATCCTCGAAGCGCCCCGCGGCGCCGATATCGCCGCGCTCGCGCAGCAGCTCGATGCGCGCGTCATCCTCGTGCTGCGCGGCGACCCGGCCGGATGGCCGCAAGCGCCCGATCTCGGGGGCAGGCTGCTCGGCACGGTGGCGGTCGCGGTACGGGAGGGCGCGCTCGACGCGGCGCGCGCGGCGATGGCGGCGGCGGCGCTGCTGCCCATCGGCGTCATCCCGGAGGATCGCGGGCTCTACGCGCCCAGCATCGGCGAGGTCGCCGATGCGCTCGGCGCCGACGTGGCGTACGACAGCGGCGCGATGGATGAGGTGCTCGAACACGTTGTCATCGCCATGATCGGCGCGGACGCGGGCAAGCGCTACTTCCAGCGCTTCCCACGCAAGGCCGTCATCGTCCGGGTCGACAAGCCCGACCTCATCCTCTCGGCGTTTGCCGCGGGCACGAACTGCCTCATTCTCACGGGCGAAGGCTCGCCGATGCTCTACATCGTCGACCGGGCTCGCCACGAAGAGGTGACGATCCTGCTGTCGCATCGCAGCACCGTCGAGACGATGCGCCTGCTCGAGGACATCTTCGACAGCACCCGTTTCCAAGGCGGCTTCAAGCTCGAGCGCATGGTCGCGCTGGCGGGTGAGCACGCCGATTTCGCCCGCGCCCTCGCCGTTACGGCCTAACGAAGCAGAAGCTCGAGTTCGAGTTCGTCGCGGATTGTGGTGCCGCCGGCGTTGGGCGTCGCTTACCCGAGGCCTGCCGGGCGGCGGGGCAGCTCCAGCGGCTGACCGCGCTCATCGAGAGCGGGCGGCATGAGCGCCGCGTCGAGGTCATCCGTGAGGGCGGCGAAGCGGCTGCCGTGCGCCGTCGAGGGCTCGCCGCGACCCGCCCGGGACGGCGGCGTCGCACCCGGAGTTCGGCCGGGCCGATTCTGCCGCTGGACGCCGCAGTACGGACACGCGACCCAGCTGTTGCTGAGCGGACGCGCGCAGGCGGCGCAGGGCTCGCGGAGCTGCGCGGTGCAGTGGGGGCAGACGATGTAGTCATCGGCGACGGCGCGGCGACAGTCGGGACACGAGGGCTGGTCCTGCAGTTCGGCGAGGAGCGCTTCCTCCTCGAGCGAACGCTCGTACGTCTGGGTCAGCGTCTCCTTGGGGCGGAGGATGAGGTAGACGACGAGGCCTGCCAGGAAGAAGACGCCGACGAGCACGACGGCGGCGACCTGCGATGCGCCGTCGCGGGTGCGGGCGCGGATATCGCGATACGCCCAGACGAGGGTGCTGAGGTAGACGACGACGCTGTAGACCGCCGCAATCGCCGCGCCGATCGTGAGCGTCGATTCCCAACTGCCACCTGGCCAGCCCATGCCGCCCCCTCGCGATCTCAACCTACGCCACTCGCGAAAGTATAGCACCTGCCGTCTTATGTTCCAGAGGAGGCCGTGCGTCGTCACGCGCCCGGGCGCGCCTCGGGGGACGCCGGCCTGCGCGCGTGGTAGAGTGCCGCCGTCAGCAACGGTGGACGGCCGCAGGGGGAATCGCGATGGCAGAAGGTGAGCAGAAGGCCGTGCCGCGCCGCCCGTTCCGCGGCCGCTGGGCGGCGATTGCGGCAGCCGGTGTCGTTGTGGCCGTCGCCGTTGCTGCGGGCATCGTCGCCGTGTGGCCGGGAGACGATGGGGATGCCGGCGAGGATGTTCTCGCGCCGGCCGAGGGACATCGGCTCGTCGTGTACCTGTTGGGGCGCTGGGCCAGCCCGTTGGGCGGGCCCAGCGGGCGCATCGTCACCTACGATCTCGATGCCGCGCGCGAGCTGACGTCGTTCGAGGTCGCGGGTGCGATGGAAGCCCCGCCGATGGCCGATCTCCGCTGGTTCGCGCATCGTCGTGGCCACATCGGAGGGGGTGGCCCGGTACGAGCTCGACGGCTCGGGCCGCTTCGAGCTCTACCGCACGACTGGAGCGGCGGTGCAGGACGTAGCCGTATCGCCCGACGGGCGTACGGTCGCGGTGGCCGAAGGGGGCCTGTGCATCGTGGAAGACTCTTGCGCCGAGTCGGAGGTCGTGTTCGTCGATGTGGCGAGCGGGCGGGAGCTGACGCGGGTGAGCCAGCGGTCGCCTGCCTTCGATAGCTTCGCTGGGTATTTCTACAGAGTGAGCTGGCGCGACGACGGGCGCGGCGTGGTTGTGGGCGGCGGAACGAACTCCGAGCTGCCGGGTGGCTGGGCGACTGTCGTGGTGGACGGCGCCGTGCGCTTCCACTTCGAGGGCTTCCCGATGCTCGATTCCGCCGCGCGCCGCGCCGCGGTCGGGCCGCAGCCGCCCGACAACTGCTTGCTCGTGTCGACGTTGCGCCTCGCGGTCGTCGATCTGGACAGCGACGCGGAGCTGGCGGTGCTCGAAGGCGGGCAACGCGTCTTCACCCCCTGGGCGATGTCTCCGGATGGGACAGAGCTGCTCTATCAGGAACGCGACTATGTGCCGGACTCGATGTGCATCTGGACCGACGCCCAGCCGCGCTGGTATCTGCTCGACGTGGCGGCCGGCGGGGCGATCCCCATCGCCGGGCCGGATCCCGTCTTCCGCAGGTGGTATGCCGACCGGCTCGTCGAGCTTGAGTGTGGCGCCGGGCGGGTCGCGGTTCCACCTCGCGGGGTATTCGGGTGGCCGCTCTATTGTCCGACAGGCGAGGATCCCCCGGTTCTCCGGTTTTGGGTGAATGGCCATCCGGTGGGTGTGTACGCGAACGGCGAAATCGTCGGGTTCATCGACCCGTAAGCGCGGCGGCCCCGCCGGGCCCGGGCGCTGGTCAAGGTGAGCCGTTAGGCAGGGCGGTTCGGGGCACACCGGCTCTGGGCCGGGCGGCGGCCGGGCTGTGATGATCGTGCCGCGGCCACCACTGCCTTTCGGAGGAATGCATGCCCCCTGCCCGCCGAACCAGCGCCCGACCCAGCCGCGACCACGCGCACGCGCTCCTCACCGGCATGCTCCGCATCCGCCGCTTCGAGGAGAAGGCGGCTGAGATGTACCAGGCCGGGAAGGTGCGGGGCTTCCTCCATCTGTACATCGGCGAGGAGGCGGTCGCCGTGGGTGCGGCGAGCGCGCTCCGTCCCGAGGACGCGATCGTGGCGACCTACCGCGAGCACGGCCACGCGCTCGTCCGGGGCCTGCCGGCGGGCTCGCTGATGGCCGAGCTCTACGGCAAGGCGAACGGCTGCAGCCGGGGTCGGGGCGGCTCGATGCACTTCTTCGATATCGGGCGGCGTTTCTACGGAGGTCAGGCGATCGTCGCGGGCGGGCTGCCGATTGCGGTGGGCCTCGCGCTCGCCGACAAGATGCGGGGTCGCTCCGCGGTGACGGTCTGCGTCTTCGGCGAGGGCGCCGTGGCCGAGGGCGAGTTTCACGAGTCGCTCAACCTTGCCGCGCTCTGGCAGTTGCCGGTGCTCTTTCTGTGCGAGAACAACTACTACGCCATGGGCACGGCGCTCGGGCGCTCCGAGTCCGATATCGACCTGTGCGAGAAGGCCGGGTCGTATCGCGTGACCGCGGCGACGGTCGACGGCATGGATGTCCTCGCCGTCGAGGCGGCGATGCTCGGCGCGGCGGCCGCCGTCCGCGAGGGCGGGGGGCCGCGCTTCCTCGAGGCCCGGACGTATCGCTTTCGTGGCCACTCGATGGCCGACCCGGAGCTGTACCGTACGGCGGCGGAGGTCGAGGAATGGAAGCATCGCGACCCCATCGCGCTGTTCGAAAAGCGGCTCCGCGGGTGGCGGATGCTCACCGGTACCGAGTCGGCGGCAATCGAGGCGCAGGTCGTGGCGGAGATCGAGGCGGCGGTCGCCGAGGCGGAAGCGGGCCCGTGGGAGCCCGCCGGTGATGTGCTGAAGTACGTCATGACCGAGCCCGAAGCGGGAGCGTGAGCGCCGTGGCGAAGCTGGACTGCACGAAGGAACGCAAGCATCGGGGGAGCGCCGCGTGAGCGAGATGACGTATCGTGACGCCATCCGCAGCGCCCTGCGCGATGCTCTGCGGGCCGACGACCGCGTCTTCCTCATGGGCGAGGATGTCGGCCAGTATGGCGGTGCGTTCGCCGTGTCGCACGGGCTCATCGACGAGTTCGGCGCGGAACGCGTGATCGACACGCCGCTAGCCGAGTCCGCCGTCGTGGGCGCGGGCATCGGCGCGGCGATGAACGGCATGCGTCCGATTGTCGAGGTGATGACGATCAACTTCAGCCTGCTGGCCCTCGACCAGATCGTCAACAACGCTGCCACGATCCGCTCCATGTCAGGAGGGCAGATCTCGGTTCCGCTCGTCGTGCGGATGGCGACCGGCGGCGGCCGTCAGCTTGCGGCGCAGCATTCGCACTCGCTGGAAGGCTGGTACGCGCACATCCCGGGCATCACCGTCGTGACACCAGCGACGCCCGCCGATGCCCGCGGCATGCTGCTCGCTGCTGTGCGTGAACCCGACCCCGTGTTCATTTTCGAGCACGCGGCGCTGTATCCCACGAAGGGCGAGGTCGATGAGGGTGCGGGCCCGGCGCCGCTCCGGGGTGCGGCCGTGCGGCGCGAGGGCAGCGATGTGTCGCTCATCACCTACGGCGGTTCGCTGAGCAAGGCGATGCGCGCCGCCGACATGCTTGCGGAAGAGGGCATTGCGGCGGAAGTCATCGACCTCCGCTGCCTGCGCCCGCTCGACATCGAGTCGCTGTTGACGTCGGTCGAGAAGACGCACCGAGCCGTCGTCATCGATGAGGCATGGCGAACGGGCAGCTTTGCCGCCGAGGTCGCGGCCCAGATTACGGAACGGCGCTTCGATGCGCTCGATTGGCCCGTCCAGCGGGTGTGCAGCCTCGAGACGCCGATGCCGTATGCGAAGCACATGGAGGACGCAGTGCTGCCGCAGCCGGAGGAGGTTGTCGCGAGGGTGCGGGAGATGTTCGCGGAACATGGCTGAGTTTCTGATGCCGATCCTCGGCGCCGACATGCAGGAGGGCACCGTCATCGCCTGGCGGAAGCAGCCCGGCGACAGCGTCGGGCGCGGCGATATCGTCGCTGAGGTGGAGACGGACAAAGCGAACGTCGAAGTCGAGTCGTGGATGGAGGGCGTTCTGGAGCGCATTCTCGTCGGCGCCGACCAGACGGTGGCTGTCGGCACGCCGATCGCGATCATCCGGCAGACGGGCGAGGAGGCGGTGACGCCGCCACCCGCTGCCGCGCCGCCGCCCGCTGCCGCGCCGCCACCCGCTGCTGCCGGGGCGCCTGCGCCGCCATCGGCCCCGGGCGCGCGCCTGCGGATCTCGCCGACGGCACGCGCCCTCGCCACCGAGGCCGGCATCGACGCGACGCGGCTGCGCGGCACTGGCCCCGATGGCCGCATCATGCGCAGGGATGTCGAACGGGCGATCGCCGCCGCCGCGCCCGTGGGTGCTCGTCCCGAGGTTGGCGCCCCGCCACCGGCTGCCGCTGCCCCGGAGGGCCGGCCGGAGCGCATGCGCCGCGCAATCGCTGCGGCGATGGAGCGCTCCGCTCGCGACATACCGCAGTACGGGCTGCGCGTTACGGTCGACATGAGCTACGCGCTCGATTGGCTCGAGGCGCACAACTCGCAGCGGCCATATCGCGATCGTGTTCTGCCTGTGGCGCTGTTCATCAAGGCGACGGCGGCGGCGGCACGCGAGGTGCCGGAGATGAACGCGACCTGGGCCGATGGCCGTGTCGTTCTGAAGGAGGATGTCCACGCGGGTGTTGCGATCTTCCTGCATGGAGGCGGGCTCGTGGCGCCGGCTATCCACCACGCCGATCGCATGGGGCTCGAGGAGGTGATGGCCGCGCTCGGCGATGTCGCGCGGCGCGCCCGCGCCGGCTCCTTGCGCAGCTCGGAGCTGCTCGACCCGACCATCACGGTGACGAGCGTGGGCGACCAGGGTGCGGAGGAGGTGTGGGGGCTCGTCAACCCGCCGCAGGCCGCGATCGTCGGCTTCGGGGCCATTGGCGAACGGCCCTGGGCGGTGCAAGGAGGCGTTGTCGCCCGCCCGGTGGTGACCGTGACCCTCTCGGCCGATCACCGCGTTTCCGATGGGCGGCTCGGCAGCCGCTTCCTGGCGGAGATCGCCGAGCTGCTGCAGCGGCCGGAGCAGCTCTAGCGCGGGTTGCGCCCGCGGGCGGCGGTTCCCGTTAGGCCTGCCGCCGATGCACGGATACGGCGTAGTCACGGCTCGTGTCCCACGCCTCACCATCCCAGGTCGACCACCGCTCGGCGAGCACGAGGCCCGCAAGACCGGCGATCTCGTCGTAGCGCCCGATGTTCAGCCGGCCGGCCATGAGCTGAAAGCCCGCGATGAGCAGCCCGCCTGGCCGGAGATGGCCCGCCATGTTCGCGACGACGGCGCTCTCGGTTCCCGGCGCAAGGAAGATCATCACGTTGCCGGCCATGATGACGGCGTCGAACGTACGCGGGAGTTGCGCCGTCGCGAGATCGGCGAGTTGCCAATCGACGCCGGGCGCTTTTCGCCGGGCCGTCGCCAGCATCTCCGGGTCGATGTCGACGCCGACGACGTCGACGCCGCGTCGCGCGAGCTCCCGGCCGACGCGGCCCGTCCCGCAGCCAGCGTCGAGCACGGAGGCTGGTGCGAAGCGCTCGACGAAGTCCGCTTCGCCGTGGACATCCTCGCCGGCGGCGGCGCGACGCTCGTACGCGGCGTCGTAACTGTCGCCGGAGATGCTGCGCTCCTCGAGCCAGCGGTTGGATCCGCCGGATGTCATGCGTGCGTCCCGCGGGCGGCCGTTGTCGTCGATGCGCTCATACACCAGATAGTACGCTGATCCGGCGCGACGCAGAAGTGCGCCTACTGGTACAACTGTGCTGATTCGCCTATAGTCGGGGCATGAGTGTCGCGCCAGCCCGATCGCCTGCCCGCAGCGAGGCCGTGCTCGACGCCGTGCGCCGGTACTGGGGGCACCACAGCCTTCGCCCGTGGCAGGCCGACGCCATCGACGCCGGGCTGGACGGACGCGATTCGCTCGTCGTCCTGCCCACCGGCGGCGGCAAGTCGCTCTGCTATCAGACGCCGCCACTGATCGCCAATCGAACCGATATCGTCGTCTCGCCGCTCATCGCGCTGATGAAGGATCAGGTCGATGCGCTCGCCAGTTGCGGCTACCCCGCCGCGGCATTGCACAGCGGCCTCAGCGCCGATGAGCGCCGCGAGATACGGGTAGCGGCGCTTGCCGGCGCGTACCGCCTGCTGTTCGTCGCCCCGGAACGGCTGCTCACGCCGTGGTTCCTCGACTTGATCGAACGTCTGGATGTCCGTGCCTTCGCCATCGACGAGGCGCACTGCATCAGCCAGTGGGGCCACGACTTTCGCCCGGAGTACCGCCGGCTGGCGTCGCTCAAGTCCCGATTCCCGGCGGCCAGCATTCACGCGTACACGGCAACGGCCACGCCGCGCGTCCGCGACGACATCGTCGAGCAGCTCGGCCTGCGCGATCCGGACATCGTCATCGGGCGGTTCGATCGTCCGAACCTCGTCTATCGCGTCGTCCCAAGGACGAACCTTGAGGGCCAGGTCCTCGAGACCATCGGGCGACACGCCCACGAAGCGATCATCGTGTACTGCATCAGCCGGGCCGACACCGAGCGGCTGGCCGGCGCGCTCCGCGGCAGGGGCGTCCGTGCCGCCGCCTACCACGCCGGGCTCGATGCCCGTGCCCGCTCCGAGACGCAGGAGGCGTTTGCCCGCGAGCAGATCGACGTCATCGTGGCGACCGTCGCGTTTGGCATGGGCATCGACCGGAGCAACGTCCGCTGCGTCATCCACGCGGCGATGCCCAAGTCGGTCGAGCACTACCAGCAGGAGACGGGCCGCGCCGGGCGGGATGGCCTCGAAGCAGAGTGCGTCCTCTTGTACTCGCCGTCCGATTACCGGCGCTGGGAGACGCTCTTTGCCCGGAGCGGCGCGGAAAGTGGCGCGCCGCCCGGAGCTGCTCCAGGCGCAAACGGGGCTGCTCGACGAGATGCGGCGCTTCTGCGGCAGCAGCACGTGCCGCCATGCGATGCTCTCCGCAGTACTTCGGGCAGGAGTACGGCGGCGAGGCCTGCGGCGCCTGCGACATCTGTCTGGACGAGCGGGCCGGACTGAACGACAGCGCTGGGGTCGCTCGTGTCGCGCTCGCGTGCGTCCGCGGGCTCACCATCCCCTTCGGGGTTAGCCATGTGGTCGACATCCTCTGCGGCGCGAAGGGCGAGAAGATCGAGCGCTTCGGACATGCGACGCTTCCGCAGTACGGTGCGCTCAAGCATCTGGGCAAGTCCGTCGTGCGAGATGTCGTGTTCCAGCTCGTCGACCAGGGCTACCTCGCGCGGAGCGACGGCGACCGTCCGGTGCTGACGCTCACCGCGTCTGGCGAAGCGGCCCTGAACAGCGGCGAGGATATCGGGCTGAAGCAACCGGTGCTCGCCTCAGCCGCGCCGGCACTGGCGGAAGATCTGTGGACGGGCGTCGACCGCGGGCTCTTCGAGCACCTGCGCGCCCTGCGGCGGACGATAGCCGGAGAGCGGGCGGTGCCGGCGTACGTCGTGTTCGGCGACGCGACGCTCCGCGAGCTCGCCCGGCTGCGGCCCGCGACGATGGTGGCGCTGCGCGGGGTGCGCGGTGTGGGCGACCAGAAGCTCGCCGAGCTGGGCGAGCGTTTTCTGGAGGCTATCGCCGCGTACGAGGGAGCCAGCTTCCACCGGGTAGCGGGATCGTCGCCCCGGTGCGGGATGAGATTCGGCGGCTCGCGGAAGCCTATCCGCCTGCCAGCTTCACGCTGTAGCCGAGCGCTTCGAGCTTGCTGCGCAGCCGCTCCCGGTGCTCGCCCTGAATCTCGAGGACAGCGCCGTCACGCGTGCCCCCAGCGCCGCAGTGCTGCTTCAGCTCCTTCAGCAGCGCGTCCAGCGCCCGTTCGTTGTTCGGCAGCCCGCTGACGAGCGTGACCGTCTTGCCCCCGCGGCCCTTCGACGTGCGGTGGATGCGGACGACGCCATCTGCCGGGTCCGCCGCTCGTGGCCGCCCCTGGGGCGCGGGCTTGCGCTTGGGTGACGCCGTCTCGCCACGATGGCGACCGCCATCGGAGGAGTACACCAACCGTGAGTTGTCGTCCGGCATTGCGCGACCTCCGTGGCGGGCGCTGCGATACCAGCGCATCCATCCCTGCCGCACTCAGGATACCAAAGGAGGCGGCACGTGAGTGCCGCCTCGCAGGCGATCCGAATCCCTGACCGAGAGCCGTTGGGTTACGCTCCGCCGTCCTGCGCCGCGAAGACCGCGCGCGCTACCTCGATGGCCTCGGTCGCGCGGGCGTGGCCGGCGTAGACCATCATCGTGAGGATGACCTCCTCGATCTCCTCGCGCGTCGCGCCGTGGTTCAGCGCGCCCCCGATGTGGATGCGCAGGCGATCGCGCGTGCCGAGCGCCGTGAGCGCCGCGATCGCCGCGAAGCTGCGCTCACGGCGTGTCAGCACCGGGCGGTTCCATATCCGCCCGATGCCCAACACCTCGTTCGCGATGTCTTCGCCGTACATCCCCTCCAGCGTCACGCGCGCCTCCTCCGCCGGGAGGCCCATGATCCGGCCAATGGCGTCTGCCGAATCGTCGCTCATCGCGGCCTCCACGCCGGTACCTCGGGCAGCAGCCGTTCGATGGCGTACGCGAGCGCGATGAGGCTGGCGTCGTGGCCCGGCTTCGCCACGAGCTGCACGCCCACCGGCAGCCCATCGGCCATGCCCGCGTGGATGCTGATCGCCGGAAAGCCGGCGAAGCTCCACGGCACGCAGTTCTCGGAGAGCACGAGGAGATACTGATCGGCCGTTTCGCGCGGTGGCGCGACGACCTTCGATGTCGGCATGATCAGGAGGTCGGCGTTGGCCAGTGCCGCCATGAACCGCTCGTGCAACTGGTGGCGCAGCCGCAGGCAGCGCACGTAATCGATAGCCTTCAGCGTTGCCGCCTCCTGAAGTTGGCTGCGCACCTCCGCGGAGCAGCGCGAAAGTTCCGTGCCTGCCTCGCGATGGTAATGGGCGGCCTCGGCGCGGCTCACGATCATCCCTGCCGCGTTCGCCAGTTCCAGGTCGTCCGCTGTGGGCTCGTCCTGCCGCACGACGATGCCGCCGCCGCGCCTCGATAGCCGCCAGCGCCGCGTCGAAGCAGGCCCGGACTCCGGCGCCGGCGTCGCGGACGAACGCGCCGGTTGTGGCGATGCGCGCGCCGTCGAGCGTCGCGGGCAGCCGCGATCGGAAGTGGTCGCCGCGGTCGGAGAGCACATCGATGAGGAGTGCGATGTCGCGCACGCTTCTGGCCATGGGCGCGAGCTCATCCATGCTCCACGAGAGCGTCATCCAGCGGTCTCTGCGGCACGAGGCCCGCCGAAGGCCGATACCCGACGAGCCCGCTGAGCGCCGCCGGAACGCGGATGGAGGCGCGCGTGTCGGTGCCCAGGGTCGCCAGCGCCATCCCCGTGGTCACGGAGATGGCCGATCCGCCGCTGGAGCCGCCGGGCACGCGCGTCTCGTCCCACGGGCTGCGCGATTGCGCGGTCGTCACCCCGAGGGCGAACTCGTGCGTCACGGTCTTGCCGATGATGAGCGCGCCGGCCGCCCGCAGCCTGGCGACCGCCGTCGCATCTTCCGACGGAGCACGCGGCGGGAGAGCGGCCGAGCTGCCCGTCGTCGGCATTCCCGCCACGTCGATGATGTCCTTCACGCTGATCGGCATCCCGTGCAGCGGCCCGCGCCACTCGCCGCGCTCCGCCGCCTGTGCGAGTTCCGAGGCCGCTTCGTCGATGTCGGCCACGTGCTCGAACGTGTGCAGACGGCTGGCGTGGGCCGCGATGCGCGCGACGCACGCCGCGACCACATCCGCCACCGAAACCTCGCCCGCTGCCAGACGCCGGCTCGTTGCCCACATGTCGCCGCGCGGCCCGGCGATCGCTCCTTCGCCCGCGACGCGTGCTGCGAGCGGGGGGCGCGGCAGTTCGAACGCTGGTGGGCGGTCGGGCGGCACGATCGGGAACGCCCGCGTCAGCTCGAGGGCACGCTGAAACAGCTCCCCAGTTGTCGGCGCTACAGTGGTCATGGTGAGGCCGCGCCCACCTTCGCCATCGGCGCGAGCGCCTCCATCAGCGCCGCGGAGTCGGCAACCGCCCCGAACACGCCGTTCTGCATCGTGACCATCTTGACGGCCGCCTCGTAATTGCCGTAGTCCGTGGCGCCCGTGCAGTCGCGCAGAAGCAGGCACTCGTAGCCGCGGTCGTTGGCCTCGCGCATGATGGTGTGCACGCACACGTCGGTGGTGATGCCGGTGAAGATGAGATGGGTGATGCCGGCGTTGCGCAGCACGAGGTCGATGTCCGTCGCGCCGAACGCGCCCTTCGTGGGCTTGTCGATGATCGGCTCGCCCGGCAGCGGTGCGAGCTCGTCGATGATCTGCCAGCCGCGCTCGCCGCGCACCAGTACGCGCCCGCACGGCCCGGCGTCGCCGATGCCGGCGCCGATCTGGCGCGAGCGCCACAGCTTGTTCGGCGGGCAATCCGAGAGATCGGGCTTGTGGCCTTCGCGCGTGTGCATGATGGTCATGCCCTCCACTCGCCGGCACAGTTCGAGCACCCGTCGCGTCGGCTCGACCCCTGCGCGGGTGAGGCCGATGTCGTAGCCCATGGCGTCGACATAGCCGCCGGGCCCGCAGAAGTCGTGCTGCCAGTCGACGAGGAGGAGCGCCGTGCGTTCCGGCGCGAGCTCCCCATCGAACGGCCATGCGTAAGGCTCAGCCTTCACCTGGCTCGCCATCGTCCGTTACCTCCTCACCTAGTCGCGGAGTGCTTTCAGCAGGTCAGTGCAGCCCGCCACGGCCCCGAAGATGCCCCCCGACATCTGGGCCGAGCTGATGACGCCGGCGTACGTCTGCGGCGTCAGCCCCGCGCAGCAGTCTTCGATCAGGATGCACTCGTAGCCGCGATCGTTGGCTTCGCGCATCGTGCAGTCGGCGCCCAGTTCCAGCGGCGTCCCCGCGATCACCAGGTCGGTCAGGCCGCGGCTCCGCAGCACGAGCTCGAGCCCTGTGCCGGTGAACCCGCCGAAGCGCGGCCGCCGCACCTCGATGTCGCCCTCGCACAGGTCGAATGGCGGCGCCTCGGTCGCGGCTGCGGATGGCAGCCACAGCACGGTCGCGCCCGCCGCCCGCATCGCGGCCACCAGCGCGCCGAGCCGCTCGCCGGTGAGGGTATCGGGCGTGCACGCGGCATCGCCGGTACACACCAGCAGCGCCATCCGCGCGGGGAGCGCCGGCCCATCGTATGGCCACCGGTACGGGCGTGAATCGACCTGGCGCATTGTCCGCAATCCCCCGGCCGCCGGGCCGGGGCGAGTCCCGCTCCGGAACCCGCCCCGCCCGGCGGCCGCCTCGATTCCGCTCTAGTTCGGGATGTTCCCGACAACGCCCTCGGCGAGCCAGTCGGTCGTCTCCAGCGTCGTCACGTCCGGCTTCTCGCCGGCCGCGATGCGCTCCTCGCCGTCCTGGTCACTGATTGGCCCCGTGAAGGCGAACAGCTCGCCCGAGAGGATGGCCTCCTGCGCCGCCTCGACCTCGGCCCGGACGTCGGCCGGGACAGCGTCGCCGAACGATGCGAGGGTGATGACGCCGTCCGCCATGCCGAGGCGCAGCTGCGACGGCTCGTAGGTGCCGGCCTCGACCTCTTCGACGAGGCTCACGAACAGGCCGGTCCAGTCCCAGACCGCTGCCGTGATCCAGCCCTCGGGCGCGAACTTCGCGTCGTCGACGTGGTAGCCGACGGACATGATGCCCGCCTCCTCCGCGGCCTGGATGACGGGCACCGGGCAATCCTGGTGCTGCGTCACAACATCGATGCCCTGGCTGTCGAGGCTGTTCGTCGCCTCGACATTCTTCGCCGGGTCGCACCAGTTGCCCGTAAACACCACCGTTGTCGTCACGTCCGGGTTCACCGAGCGGGCGCCGAGGTGGAACGCATTGATGTTGAGCAGCGTCTGTGGAATCGGGAATGCGACGATGAACCCGAGCTTGTCGCTTTCCGTCATGCGGCCCGCGGCGATGCCCGCGAGGTACTCGGCCTCCCAGATGGTGCCGAAGTAGGTGCCCAGGTTCTCGGCTATCTGCAGGCCGCCCTGGTGGAGGAACGTCACGTCCGGATTGCGCTCCGCCACGACGAGCGCCGGGTCGAGGTGGCCGAAGCTTGTGGGGAAGATGATCGTCGCGCCGCGGTCGATCATCTGCTCCATCACGCGTTCGGCTTCGGCGCTCTCCGGTACGTTCTCGGCGCTAATCGTCTCGTAGCCGGCCTCCTGCAGGGCGAGCTCGCCCTGGTACGCCGCTTGGTTGTAGCCGCCGTCATCGACCGCACCGACGTAGAGAAAGCCGACGATCGGCTTTTCGTCGGAGGCGGCGGGCGACGCCGTGCCTCCTGCCGGTGATTGCGTCGGCTCCGTGTCGTCATCGTCGTCGTCGCCGCATGCGACGGCCAGTCCCCCGATGGCTATCGCCGCCATGGCGATGAGCAGCCATCTCAATTTCGGTGCGAACATTCGCGACATAAGTCTCCTCCTCTGCTTACTATCTGCGCGTTGGCAAGTCGGGATCAGTACACGGGGAAGGCAGGTCTAGCCCGTTCCCCGGAACACCGCGGTCAGACCCTGGGGCATCGCTGCCCGCCCCGAGCGGCCCAGCGCGAGCAACGCGATGAGCGTCAGGATGTAGGGCGTCATGTCGAGCAGGAACGGCGATATCTCCGCACCGCGCGCCTGCAACTGAAGCTGGAGCGCCACCGCCCCCCCGAAGAGGAGCGCGCCCGCCATCCCCCGTAGCGGATTCCACATGGCGAAAATCACCAGAGCGACGGCGATGAAGCCGCGGCCGTTCGTCATGCCCTCGATCCATGTCTGCGTGTACGCGAGCGAGAGCTGCGCCCCGCCGAGGCCGGCCAGCGCGCCCCCCGCCGATACCGCCGCGTACTGGATGCGCGCCGGGTGCAGCCCCGCGGCGAACGCCTGCTCCGGACTCTCGCCGACAGCACGGAGGTTCAGCCCCCAGCTCGTGTGGTAGAGAAACCACCAGATCGCCGGGCCCAGCGGGAACACCAGATATGTCAGTAGATCGTGATCGAAGAACACCGGCCCCATGTACGGCAGATCCGCCAGTCCTGGAATGGGGTGGTTCGGCAGCCCAGCGATCTGCTCTCCGACGTAGGAGCGCCCGAAGAACGCCGTGATCCCGAGTCCGAAGAACATCAGCGAAAGGCCGCTCGCAAGCTGATTCGCGCCTCGCGTCACCACGAGGAAGGCGTGGATGAGCGCGAGCAGTCCGCCGGCGAGCATCCCCGCCAGCACACCGAGGTAGGCGTTGCCCGTCTCCACCGTCGTGATGAAGCCGGCGCAAGCGCCCGCCAGCATGCAGCCCTCCACCCCCAGGTTGATGATGCCCGCCCGCTCGGCGATGATCTCGCCGAGCGTCGCGTACATCACGGAGGTGCCCGACCGCACGGCTCCCGTGCTCACATCTGTTATCAGGCTCATCGCGTCACGCTCCTACCGTGGTGCTGCTGCGCCGCCCGGCGAGCACCGCAAACAGCATCAGCGCCATCAGCACATTCACGGTCGAGCCCGGCAGATCGGCGCCGAGCTGCAGGCTATCGCCGCCGACGGCTATCGCCCCGAACAGCAGGCTGGCGAGCAGAATGCCGACGGGCCGATGGCCGCCAAGCCAGCTCGCCAGGAAGCCGATATATCCGTATTGCACCGAGATGCCCGGTCGCAGCCGCCCCTGTGTGCCCGTCACCTCGGCCATCCCCGCCAGACCGGCGATCGCGCCGCCCATGACGAGCGCACCGAAGAGGTAGCGCTTCACTGGGATGCCCGAACGCTCCGCCGCGACCGCGTTGCCGCCCACGGCCCGCATCTCGAACCCGATGCGGGTGTAGCGCAGCACCAGGAACATCGCCGCCAGCACCACCGGCACCAGGAAGATGCCGGCATGCACGCGGTTGCCGTAGATGACCGGGAGGGTCGCGGAATCGGGGAACGGCGCCGAGAACGGCCAATTGAAGCTGGCGGGGTCCCGCCACGGGCCGTACACGTAGTAGTTCACGAACAGCACCGCCACGTAATTCAGCAGCAGCGTCGAAATCGCTTCGTTCATGTTGCCCACGACACGCAGCAGCGCGGGGATGGCCGCCCAGGCGGCACCGCCCAGCGCTCCGGCCAGAAACGCCAGCGGCAGCAGCAGCGGCCCCGGTGCGTCGCTGTAGAGGATCGCGCCGCTCGCCGCCCACGCGCCGAGATAGAACTGCCCTTCGCCCCCGACGTTGATCAGCCCGACCCGCGCCGGAATCGCCACCGCGGCCGCGGTGAGCGCGAACGGGAGCAGCTTGACCAGTATCTCGGCGCGGCCTGTGTCGCTGCCCACCGATGTCTCAACCATCAGACGGATCGCGTGGAACGCGTCCTTGCCGTCGAGCGCGATGATCGCGGCGAAGATCGCGAGCGCAGCCGCGAACGCCGCGCCAAGACGCAGCGCCGTGCGTGCGCCATCCTCGCGCGCCCACGCCCGCAGCGGGCCCGCGACCCTGCTCGCCGACGCACCGATCGTCGTCATGAGGCGCTCGCTCCCGTCATCAGCCGGCCGATGTCGAGCATGCTTGCGCCGCCGCGCTCGAAGCGGCCCACGATGCGACCGCCGTGCATTACGACCATCTGGTCGGAGAGCGCCATCAGCTCCTCGAGGTCTTCCGTCACCAGGAGCACGGCACAGCCGCGCGAACGCGCCGCCACCAGCAGTTCCTGCACCGACCGCGCCGACGCCACGTCGAGCCCGCGCGTCGGGTGGTAGGCGATGAGGTAGCGTGTGCGGTCGGTCACCTCGCGGGCGATCACCACCCGCTGCACATTCCCGCCCGAGAGTGTGCCGAGCATCCGGCCGCCCTCGGGCAGCGCGAATGGCGAGCGCGACGCGACTTCGCGGGCCGACTGCGCCAGCCGCGCCGGGCGCAGCAGGAAGCGGCCTTTGCCACGGTACTCGGCCGACGTCAGCATCAGATTCTCGCGCACCGACATGGTGCCCACGGAGCCGTGAATCATCGGGTCTTCGGGCACGATGGCCAGCCCCGCCCGCAGGCGCGCCGACGTCGAGGCGCGGGTCAGTTCGTGGCCGCCCAGCAGCACGGAGCCGCGCGACACGCGGGCCGTGCCCAACACCACCTCCGCCAGCTCTGCCTGACCGTTGCCGGAAACGGCGGCCACTCCGACGATCTCGCCGCAGCGCACCAGCAGCTCGATATCCTGCAGCTCGACGCGGCCATCGATGCGCGCGTCGACATCGCGCAGCTCGATGCCGGGCTCGCCGGCCTCTCCCGGCGGCACCGCGAGATCGACCAGCGACTCGCCGCGCTCCCCCAGCATCATGCCGATGAGGGAGTGTTCATCGAATGCCCCCAGCGGGCCGCCCCCGACGACCCGGCCCCGGCGCAGCACGGTCACCCGATCGGCGCATCCGAATACCTCGGCCATCTTGTGGGTGATGATGATGAGCGTGTAGCCATCGGCCCGCAGGCTGCGTATGGTATCGAGCAGCGCCGCCACCTCGTGCGGGGCGAGCACGCTCGTCGGCTCGTCGAGAATGAGGATCGAGGCGTCGCTCGCCAGCAGCTTCAGAATCTCGACCCGCTGCCGCTCGCCCACCGAGAGGTCGCGGACGTACGCGTCCGGGTTGACAGCGAGGTTGTAGCGCTGAGCCAGCGCCTCGATACGAGCCCGTACCGCACCAAGGCGCACCAGCAGTCCGCGGGAGCGCTCGATGAGGGCGACGTTCTCGGCGACGGTGAGCGCCGGAATGAGCGTGAAGTTCTGGAACACCATGCCGATACCGTGCGCGCGCGCCGCCGAAGGCGAATCGAGCCGGACAGGCTCGCCATCGATCAGCGTTTCCCCCGAGTCCGGGCGATAGTAGCCGTACAGCATCTTGACGAATGTGCTCTTCCCGGCGCCGTTTTCGCCGAGGACGGCGTGCACCTCGCCGCGGAAGAACTCGACATCGAGCCTGTCCGCCGCGACGAGATCGCCGAAGCGCTTCGTCAGCCCGCGAACGGCGAGCGCCGGCCCGGCTGCCGCCGCCAGTGGCGGGGCGGCCGGCACCAGCGGCGATGGTTGCGTTCGCATCGTCATTCGCCCGCCCCTGCCCGCTCGGCGCTTGCCCGTACGAAGGCGTAGCTCTGCAGGATGTGCGAGCGCAGCATTGCCTGCGCGAGCGGCACGTTGCCCTCCACCAGCGTGGCGATGATGCTGGTGTGCTGCACGAGGGTGCTCTCGATGCGGCCGCGATCGGTGAAGTCGCGGGTTCGGAGCGGATGCAGACGTTGGTTGATGTTGCGGAGCATCGCCGGCAGCACTCCGCTGCCGCAGGCCTGAGCCAGCGTCTCGTGGAAGCGCTCGTCGGCGAACACCATCGTGACGTCGTCGCGCGGCGCGAGCGCGTAGGCGGACCATTCCTCATGCAGCTCGTCCATCACCGGTCGCGCGTCGCTGGCGACGAGCCTGGCCGCCACTTGCTCCTCGATGGCGATTCGTACCGCGTACAGGTCGTCCATGTCGTCCAGGTCGACCGATTCGACAACGTAGCCGGAGCGCGGGATGTGGCGCAGCAGCGATTCCTGCGCCAATGCCCGCAGCGCCTCACGGATGGGCGTGCGGCTCACACCGTAGCGTTCTGCCAGCCCTTCCTCGGTGATCCGGCTGCCCGCGCGGAACACATCCCGGACGATGTCGAGCCGAATCTGGTTGAGGATCGCCTCGGAGCGGGTGGTGGCGAGCGACGATTGCATACAACCGGCACTCTAGAGGCGCCGCGTTACCGGCGAATGTCGGCCATATTACGAACGTGTGAACGGCCTGACGTGACTCGCGCGTCCCGCTCTGGGCCAAGGTGTGCATGCAATGGATATCGCAGGGTCTGGGACGAGGCGGAGGCGCTGCACGACTGGGGCGTGGCATTGGCGGCGGCGGGCGAGACGGCGGCGGCGCTCGCCACGTTCGACGCGGCGCTCGACATCTAGCGCCAGTACGGCGCCGGGGAGCGCTGGATCGAGCGGGTGCTGGCCGAGAAGATGCGGGCGCAGGACATCCTGAAGGCATAACAGCGTTCGGTCGAACCGCCACGATGAACCGACGGTGAACGTATCTCGCAGTCACATGCGAGTCCGCCCAGTTGGAGATGACCATCGCGATGCTTCGACGACGGGCGGGCGCTACAGCTCGACGATGGCGATGGGGTCGGTGGTCGGTTGAGGACTGCCGCCGGCCGGTTCGATGGTCACCGCCACCCTATCGCCCTCGTCGAGATCGGCGGTCATCACGAGCGCGACACCTGTCGGCGGACCTTCGAACGTGCCGACCGAGGCCGGCGAGCCGTCGCGAATCGCCCACGCCTGGAAGGTCTGCTCCGGCGTCAGGGGCGGCAGCTCGTCGACGGTGAGGTACATCACGCGTTCGCCGGGCAGATACACGATGCGGCCCGTCGCGCTGCCGCTCAGTTGCGCCACGAGGACGTCGTCGCCATCCGATCCTGCGACAAGCACCACGTTCCACGCCGCCAGCCCGATAACGAGCGCCGCCAGCGAGGCAGCCAGCGCATACGCCGGCCGCGCCGAAGCCCACCACCGCGTGGAGCGACGCTCGATGACCACCCCGGCAGGCTCGGCCTCGGCCTCGGCCTCGAGCGCCGCGAGCAGCCGCTGACGCAGCTCGGGCGAAGGCTCGCGTTCGGGCCACGCCGAATCGAGGGCGCGCGCGGCGGCGATGAAGCTGGCGTACTCCCCATGAGAGTCGCAATCCGCCAGGTGCGCCTCGACCTCACGCCGCTCATCAAGCGGCAGTGCGTCAAGCGCGTAGGCGCCGGCCAGCTCGCGCACGTCCTCGCAGTTCATGAGGGGCCCTCCCGAAGCTCGACGCCGAGCGTCGCGCGCAGCTTCTCGATCGCGAGCCTCAGCCGGCTCTTCACCGTGCCGAGCGGCGTGTCCAGCGCCCCCGCGATCTCGACGTGGGTGAGCCCCTCCAGATACGCCATCTCGACAACGCGCCGCTGAACATCGGGCAGGCTGCTGAGCGAGCGTCGCACCGCATCGGCGTCAGCTGCGGCGATGACCTCACCGGCCACGTCATCGCTTGCCGCAACCGCAAGCTCCGGATCGAGCGGCAGCTGGCGCGCCACGCGTCCGGCGCGGGCCCGCGCGATGTCGATAGCCTTGTGATGGACGATCGTCATCAGGTACGCACTCAACCTTCCGCGCGCCGCATCCACCCGGTCGGCCTGACGCCACACCGTGAGGAAGGCCTCCTGCACCGCGTCTTCTGCGGCGGCGCGTTCTCCGACAATCCTGTACGCAAGCCCGTAGGCTCTCGCCCCCAAGAGATCGTACAGCTCCGCCACCGCCGGCCGGTCGCGTTGCCGGATGCGGTCGAGGAGGTCGTCTACATCCGTGATTCGTTCGCGCACGTCCGACAGATCACTTTTCTTTCACGAAGCCGATTCGATCGCTTCTCCGCGAATACTACGCCGGATTCCGCGTAATTGGCACCGTCGCCCGGTGATCCAAATCATCGCCGCGCCCGAAGAGCCAGTGAACGGCCGTGAACGGAAAGGACCCCGCCGGGCAGGCGGACCAGCGATAGGAAGGTGATCATGTCCAAGAAGCTGCTGTTTGGCCTCGTGCCACTCACCGTCGCGGCAGTCGCGGGGGTGGCGGTCTATGGCGCCGACCACCGCGACTCGCCTACGGTGGAGGGGTCGCCGGCTGGAGACATCGCGGATGTCTACGCATTTCAGAACCCGAACGACTCGGGCCGCATTGCGCTCGTGATGACGGTGAACGGGCTCACCGCCCCCGCCGACGCGATGAGCCAGACGTTCGACCCGAATGTCTTGTACGAGTTCAAGATCGATACGGACGCCGATGCGGTCGCCGACATCGCATATCGCACCAAGTTCTCGGCGCCCATGGACGGTGGAGCACAAAGCTACACCGTGTACCGGGCGGAGGGGCCAGCGGCCGACGGCTTCGTCGGGGATGGCACGGTCGTCGCCCAGGGTCAGACGACGGCGCCGCACCCGACGATGCCGAACGCGCCCGTCATCGCCGAAGGACAGGGCGGCCTGCGGGTATTCGCCGGGCCGCGTAACGACCCGTTCTTCTTCGACCTCGTCGCCTTCCGCGACGCGTTCAACTTCCGCGACCCTGGTATCGACACTTTCGCCGGCAGCAACGTCTCGGCGATAGTGATCGAAGTGACGAAAGCCGACCTTACTGGCGATGGCGCCGGCGTCATCGGCGTCTGGTCGACGACCAGTGTCGGCGGCAGCCAGCTCGACCGCTTCGGGCGGCCGGCCATCAACACGGCCCTCATTCCCACAGCGATGAAGCAGGCCTTCAACCAGACGAAGCCGTCGCAGGACGTCGCCACGTTCTCCGATGAGGTCATCGCCTCCATCGTCGGCCTCGGCCGCTCTCAGGCCGATGCCCAGATGCTGACAGGCGTGCTTCTGCCGGACATCCTCGTTATCGACACGGGCAAGCCGCTCGCGTTCCTGAACGGACGCGGGCTGGCCGACGACGTGATCGACGCTGAGCTGCAGTTGCTGACGGGCAGTCCGACGATCAGCGACAACGTCGACGTGGACGACCGGCCCACATCGGCGCAGTTCCCGTATCTGGCGTCGCCCAGCACGGCGACAGCGACGCCTCCCATGTCGCTGTCCGTTACTCCGAACAGCCCGTACGTCATGGGCCAGAATGGCATCGTCGTGCAAGGGGCCGGTCCCGCGTCGGCCGCGGCCGATGCCATCGCCATGGGCAGCGGGCGCACCGTGCAGGCGCTCTGGCGGCTCAGCGGTGGACTCTGGCAGTACTACCTGCCAGCGACTCCCGGCATCGATGGCGGACTCGGCATGTTCAGCAGTTCCGTCTCCAGCGTGGTGGCGGTACTCGCCTAGATGGATACGGGGGCCGGGAGCAACAGTGCTCCCGGCCCCCGTCCAACCGCCCCAGGAGGGTTCATCATGAAGAGCCACCGCACCGCGGCAGCACTCGCACTGGCCGCGTTCGCGCTCGTGATCGCCGGGGCCGTTGCGCTCCGCGCCATCGCGGATGGCGATCGCACCGCCACCTCTGCGGGCGCCATCGAGGCTTTCGGCGACGACCCTCGCGTTGCCACGGAGGGCACGATCGCGTTCTTCGCGGAGCGGCTGCAACGCGACCCGCTCGACTTCATCAGCGCGACTCGACTCGGTGCGGCGTACATTCGTCAGGCACGCGAGACGGGCGATGTGGGCGGCTACAGCCGGGCCGAAGCGGCGCTGCGTGTGGCACTCCGGCTCCGGCCCGACCACACACCGGCCCAGGCCTACATGGCGACCGTCCTCCTGGCTCAACACGACTTTCCGGCGGCGGCCGATCTGGCGCGCACGGCCTACGACGCCGACCCCTCAGCGACACAGGCGCTCGCCATCCTCGGCGACGCCCTCCTCGAACTGGGCGAGTACGACGAGGCGCGAGCCACCTATCAGCAGCTCGCCATCGTCGCGCCCGGGCCGGCTGCGCTCGCCCGGCTCGCCCACATCGCGGAGCTGGAGGGCCGGACGCGGGATGCGCTCGACCTGATGACCGAGGCGGAGCGCCGTATCTCGGAGCGGATGTTCTCGCCGGAGAGCATCGCGTGGCACCGGTTGCAGCTCGGCGAGATGAACTTCATGACAGGCGACGTTGACGAAGCCGAACGGTGGTACCGGAGCTCGCTCGGAGCCTTCCCCGATTACCCGGCGGCGTTGGGCGGCCTCGCGCGCGTCGCCGCGGCGCGTGGCGACGATGCGGGTGCGATCGCTCTGTACGAACAAGCGGTCGCCATCACGCCCGTGCCCGCGTTGCTCGCCCAACTGGGCGATGTGTACGCCCGCGCTGGCAACGACGCGGCCGCCGCACGCCAATACGACACCGTGGAGCTCATTGGCCGCCTCGCCGAGATCAATCGCACCATCTACAACCGCGATCTGGCGCTGTTTCGGGCCGATCACGGCCGCGACACGGCGTCCGCCGTCGAGCTGGCGCTGGGCGAACTCGAGGTTCGTCGCGACATCTACGGGTACGACGCGGTCGCATGGGCACTCTACGCCGATGGGCGCGCCGCGGAGGCGGTTCCCTATGTCGAGCAAGCCCTCCGGCTCGGCGCCAAAGACCCACGGTTGCTGTTCCACGCCGGCATGGTGTTCGTCGAAGGCGGCGACGAGGAGCGCGGACAACGCTATCTTGAGGAGGCGCTGAGCGCTAATCCCCATTTCTCCGTGCTCTCTGCACAAACCGCCCGCGACACGCTCGCCTCGCTGCGAGCCGGGGACGACGCGCTCGCGCGACAAGGCGGTGCCCGATGAGGAGGCTGAGCGCTGCTCTCGCCGCCCTGATTCTCGCCGCCGCGGCGGCGGCCGTTGTGCCGCTGGCGGGCAGCCGCCCGGGCACGGCCGAAGCTCACCCGCTCGGCAACTTCACCGTCAATCGTTACGCTCGAATCGAGCTCGGGCCCAACACGATCTCCGTGCGCTACGTTGTCGACATGGCCGAGATTCCGGCCTTCCAGGAGGGAGACGCGCTCGACACCGATGGCGATGGCGACATCGGCGAGGCGGAGCGGGCTGCGTACGCCGAGTCGGCGGCGCAACGGATCGCGGGCGGGCTCGACCTGCGCGTCGACGACCGCGCCATCGACCTGAGTCTCCAGCACCGCTCACGTCGCGTTGCCGCCGGGTCAGGGCGGTCTCGATACGCTGCGGCTCGAGATCGATTACGTTGCTTCGATGCCCGCGGGGTGGGCCGACGCCCGTCCTTCGGTGACGTTTCGTGATGGCAACGACACCAGCCGGCTCGGATGGCGCGAGATCGTCGTGCGGGCGTCAGCGGGCGTCGCCGTCGAAGGCGTGACCGTCCCGGCAACCGACATCACGAACGAGCTGCGCGCGTACCCCTCGGGCGCGCTCAGCAATCCGCTCGATGTGCGTGAGGCGACGTTCGGCGTGGCTCCCGGCGATGGCTCATTTGTGCCGCTCACGGACGCGCCGGGCACAACGATCCGCGCGCGCGGCGGCGATGCGTTCACGGCGCTGGCCGGCGCCGAGAAGCTGTCGCCGCTGTTCATCGCGGGCGCGCTGGCGATCGCGTTCGGGTTCGGGGCGTTGCATGCGCTGGGGCCGGGCCACGGCAAGACCATCGTTGCGGCGTACCTCGTCGGTGAGCGCGGACAGCCACGCCACGCGCTGCTGCTCGGGCTTACTGTCACCGCGACGCACACGTCGAGCGTGTTCGCGCTGGCGCTCGTCACGCTGTTCGCGTCGCAGTTCATCGTGCCGGAGCGATTGTACCCCTGGCTGACGCTCGTATCGGGCTTGTCAGTGGTCGTTGTCGGCGCGTCGGTGCTGCTGTCGCGATTGCGGGGAGCGCACGCGGCGGATCATGGCCACGACCACGACCACCCGCACGACCACGCCGCCGCGGACGGTCCGGTAACGCTGCGGAGTCTGCTGCTGCTCGGCGTCTCTGGCGGTATCGTGCCGTGCCCATCAGCTCTGGTGGTGCTGCTTGGCGCGATCTCGCTGCATCGGGTGGCGATGGGGCTGGCGCTTGTCACCGCGTTCAGCTTCGGTCTGGCGTTCGTGCTGTCGGCGATCGGGCTGGCGCTCGTGTGGACGAAACGGGCGTTGGCCGCCAGGCGCGGGCCGGCGGGCGGCCGGCGGCGCGGGCTCGCGGCGTGGGCGCAGCGCGTTGCGCCGTTGCTGCCAACAGGAAGCGCCATCGCGATCGTCGGGGTGGGAATGGTGATGACGGTACGCGCCGTCTCGGCGGGGCTTGGGTTGTAGCACCCAAGCTCGGGGTGGAGCAGGCCGAGCGCCACGTCGAGGGAGAGTCGTTCACGGTCACCTACAGCGGCAGGCCCGTCGCCCGCCTCGTCCCGGTGTGTAAGTTCCGATGAAGAAGTAGGCCACGCGCCGACGCAAAAGTGATCCACCTGCAGGTGCCGCAACTTAGCCCCCGGCGGGAGTCGGGGAGGGAAGGTTGTTACGGCAAATGGAACGCAGCTCGATTCAGCTCCTCCATAAGCGGGGCAACCGCACCCACGCCGAGGAGTTCTGGCAGTGCTACGACCGTGATCTGGAGGTGTCGGCCGCTCGCACGGCCCTGCGTGCCTGGGAACGCCGCTACAACACCTATCGGCCCCACCAGGCGCTGGGCTCCCTGACGCCGCAGCAGTTCATCGACCGCTTCACTAAAACGGAAAGGAGCGACTGTCACTGATCACCTGGACGAGTACACGAGCTTGTCATCATTGTTTCTCGCGCCCTATACTCGGCCCATGCGTTCCGCCGACGGGAAACTTCGAGTCATCGTCATGGGCGCCGGATTCGGCGGCCTCGAGCTCAGTTCCCTTCTCTCCGACGCGCTCGGGGATGACCTGGACCTTACGCTCATCGACAAGAACGACTCATTCATCTTCGGCTTCTCCAAGCTGGACGTGATGTTCGGCCGCGAAACGCCGGACGCCGTTCGCATCTCCTACAGCAACATCGTGAAGCCGGGCGTCCGCCTTCGCCGCGAAACGATCACAGCCATTGATCCCGACGCGCGACGTGTCACCACGGACGGCGGTACCTACGAGGCCGATGTACTGGTGGTGGCGCTGGGCGCCGACTACGATGTTGACGCCACGCCTGGCCTCGCCGAGGCGGGCAACGAGTTCTACTCCGTGGCAGGGGCCGAGCGGCTGCGGGAGGTGCTTCTCTCGTTCTCGAGAGGGAGCGCCATCGTCGGTGTGACTTCAACCCCGTTCAAGTGTCCGCCCGCGCCCAGCGAGGCTGCTCTCCTCCTGCACGACTACCTCACCGCCCGGGGCGTCAGAGACGCGTGCGAGATCAGCCTCGTCATGCCGTTCGGCGCGCCAGTCCCTCCGTCGCCCGATACATCGATGGCATTGCTTGAAGCCTTTCGAGAACGCGGCATCAACTGGGTCCCCAACCGCCTTGTGCGTGCGCTCGACCCGAAACGCCGCGTCGCCATTCTTGACGACGGCAGTGAGTTGCCCTTCGACGTTTTCCTTGGCATTCCAAAGCACCGTGTCCCTGATGTGGTGGCTGCGAGCGGCATGGTCGAAGACGGCTGGATCCCCGTCAACTCGTTGACCCTGGAGACGCGGTTTCCAGGGGTTTACGCGGTTGGGGACGTCACCAGCGTCGGTACGCCAAAGGCAGGAGTCTTCTCGGAAGGCGCCGCTCGCGTCGTCGCCGCAGAGATTATCGCCGGCATCGAACACGGCGAGCAGCCATCCGGATATGACGGGCGCGGGTTCTGCTACATCGAGTTCGGCGCCGGGCGGGTGGGTAGCGTGGAGGTACAGTTCCTGTCCGGGCAGCCACCCACTGGGATGTTCTACGGGGCATCGCTGGAGCTCACCGCCGAGAAGAAGGAGTTTGGAGCCAGCCGCCGCGCCCGCTGGTTCGGCTTGTAGGCTGATTCGCGGTCAGCACCCCGAGACCCTGCTTACCATCACGAGTGTCTCAAGGGATGGTTACGGAAGGAGTTCTTCCTGATCGGGGACAAGGTCTGGGAGGGGAGCGGGCGCACGATCGGGACGCGCATCTTGCCTGGCGACGACTACCGCTACGTCATCGAGGGACCCGGGAAGCTGCTCGGCACGGACGCCACGAACACGGGCACCCTCACCGCCTTCGAGCGCGTTCCGGGGCAGATGTACCGCGAGGGCCAGGGCATCTTGATGACCGCGGACGGCGAGAGCGCGATCTGGAACGGACACGGCGTCGGTCACCCCACCGGCGACGGGATCGGCCTCTCGCTCCGCTACTCCATCGCCCTCCAGGCGAGCCCGACGGGCAAGCTCGCAGCTCTGAAGGCCATGCTCGGCGTGGGTGAGTTCGAGTCGAAGGCGGACGGCAGCTGGACCGACGCGACCTGGGAGTGGAAGTAGCGCGCCGCGGACCCGAGCCGCTGGCTGCGAGCCCGTTCGCGCGAGGGCGGAGGCGCTCGGGTCGACGAGCGATTCCGGCGGGGCGGCCAGGATCGCGCGACGGCGTCTGGGGTTCGGCGGCTAACTGGGCGACTCGTGGCCCCAACGTGCTAGCGCCACCGGCGTACGTGCTATCATTCCGCCACCATGCCGAGCGAACGCATCCAGCGGCAGCTCGACGGGCTTCTGGACGAGGCCGAAGCAGCCATCACTGCGCGGCAGTGGCAGGTCGTCCGGGAACGCACTGAGAGCGTCTTCGCGCTCGACCCGGCATCGGCGCGGGCGACCGCTGGATCGAGCGGGTGCTGGCCGCGAAGTTGCACGCGCAGGACATCCTGAAGGCGTAGCACGGCTCACCGAACAGCCACGATGAACCGATAGCGGACGTCGCGCATCGCCCCAACGCGCTGCCCCGCTTTGGCGCGTGGCCCGTGGCACCGGCCCGGAGGCATCTCGAATTCGCGGAGTCAGGCACGCGCCGGCAGGATCGGATCGCCACTATCGTGTGGCGAACGGCTACCCGGTTCCGCGGAGCCGCGGATCGAGCCTGTCGCGTAACGCGTCGCCCAGCATATTGATGCTGAACACGGTGACGCCCAACGCGATGGTTGGGGCCGCGAACAGCCATGGAGCCTGCACCATGAACTGACGGCCCTCCGCGTTCATCATGCCGCCCCATGAGGGGTGCGGTGGCGGCACTCCATAGCCGAGGAAGCCAAGAGAAGCCTCGGCGATGATCGCAGTTCCGAAGTTGATCGTGGCGAGCACGATCATCGTCGGCAGCACGTTGGGGAGCAGGTGCCGGAGCATAATGCGTAGCGGCGAGCACCCGATCGACCGGGCGACTTCGACCCACGGTTGCACGGTGAGGGCGAGTGTCGCGCCGCGGACTACTCTGGACATGGTGATGCCGCTGAACACGCCGAGAACCAGCATGATGCTCGTCAGACTAGGCTTGAACGCCGCGAGCAGGGCGATGAGCAGAACCACCGGCGGGATCGACTGCAGCATGTCCACGACCCGCTGAACACCGTAGTCCGTGAAGCCGCGGAAGTACGCGGAGGTCATCCCGATGGTCAGCGCCACGGCCACAGCCAGGACGGAGCTGGCGAACCC
Source organism: uncultured Chloroflexia bacterium (assembly GCA_963702115.1). GTDB lineage: Bacteria > Chloroflexota > Dehalococcoidia > SHXV01 > SHXV01. The sequence continues at coordinate 1,399,159 of OY969711.1, read as the reverse complement.
GATGTAGATCGACACCCGACCGCCGTAGACGACTCGACTGAACACGTCGCGACCAAACTCATCGGTGCCCAATGGGTAGGTGCCGCTGGGCTCCAGCAACGAATCGATGGCGTGATGCTGATTCGGGTCGTACGGCGCAACGATGGGCCCGAGCGCGGCGATGATGGTCACGACGAGCAGCACGACGCCCGCCGCCATGCCCAGGGGTTTGGCGCGTGCGAAATCGATCACGGCCCGCACCGGCCCAACGATGGACCGCGCCGTCCAGCTCTCGCCAACCTCCCTTGCGCCGATCATCGAGCGGGTCCCCCGGCGCGGAGTCGCGGATCGAACATGCCGTACGAGACATCAACGAGGAGATTCACCAACATGACCGCGAGCCCGATGACAACGGTAACGCCCTGGATTACGGGATAGTCGCGCTGCGCCACGGCGTCGAGAAGGAGCCGACCGAGCCCGGGAAGCGCGAAGATGTTCTCGATGATGACCGTGCCGGACATCAGGAACGCGACCTGGAGGCCGAAGACCGAGATGACCGGGATGACCGCATTGCGCAGCGTGTGGCGGATGATGATGGTGCGCTCCTGCAGGCCCTTCGCCCGGGCCGTGCGGATGTAATCCTGTCGAAGCACCTCCAGCATCTGCGTCCGGGTGATGCGCATGACGGCACCCATGAGGCTGGCGGCGAGGACGAGGGCTGGCAGGATGAACTGCTGGAGGTGCGCGACGGGATCGTCGCCGAACCTCGTGTAGAAGATGGGCGGCGACCAGTTCCAGTAGATCGCCGGTAAGACGAACACGGCTGTCGCGAGCGCGAAACTCGGGATCGTGAGGCCGAGAATGGCGAAGCCCCGCAATAAGTAATCGAACGGACTATCCTGCGTGATCGCGGAGAACACCCCGATCAGAACGCCCACAGTCCAGCCCATGAGCAGCGCGAAGGTCGCGAGCTCGAGCGTCACATCGATCCGGTCGCGGATCATCTCTCCGACGGGCTGCCCGGTGCGCAACGATTCTCCGAGATCGCCCGTCGCGAGATTGCCGGTGTATTGCACGTACGCGACAGGCAGGGGATCGTCGATCCCGAACCGTTTTTCGAGCGTCTCGCGCGACGTGCTCCCGGCTGCCTGCTCCGCCAGCATGATATCGACGATATCGCCGGGCATGAGCCGCACGAGGACGACGACAGCGAGGATTAGCAGCAGCAGTGTCGGGATCATCCCGAGCAAGCGCTGGGCGATATAACGACCCATCGATCTCCTTGTGGACGGCAGGCAGGCGCTCGTGGAGCGTCCCCCATGTTCTCCGCGAGGTCAGGCTACTCGTTGATCCAGAGATATCGCGCGAAGAGTCGCAGGTCGTACGCTCCGAAGCTCCCCGGGCCGCTGTGTCCGGCGAACCCCTGGACACGTGGCTGCGTTCCGGCCACCGGGCGCTCCTTCCCGATCGGGATGATGTAGACCTCGTCAAGCAGCAACTTCTGCAACTGATCGAGGATATCGACGCGCCGATCCTGGTCGAGCTCGGCGATAGAGTCGTCGATGAGCTTGTCGACGTTCGGGTTGCTGTACTTCGCATAGTTGCGCCCGCCACCCGTGCGGTAGTGGAGCGCCGCTTCGAGGCTGACATCGGAGGCTGGGAAGGCGGCATACGATACGATGTCGAACTCGCCGTTCGCCTGACGTCGGGAGAAGCCGGCGCCGTCGGTGTTCGGATCGATCTCGACCTTCATGGCCGGGAAGACCCGCTCCAGCTGATCCTTGAGGCGGATAGCGTTCTTGTACCAGGGGTGGATCTGGAGGAAGAAGGGCAGCACAGCGAATGACATCTCGCCGCCGGGATGCCCGCCTCCTCCATGAGGCGGAGCGCTTCCTTGATGTCTTCGTCCTTGGTGTCCGGATTCCAACCGGGCATGCTTCTCACCTGATCGCTGGTCCAGGCGCCAGGAAAGCCGGACACGAGCGGCCCGGTGTAGTCGTAGTAGCCTTCACCGTAGTTGGCGTCGAGCGACTCCTTGAAGTTGGTGGCGAGGAGAATAGCCCGGCGGACGCGTGGGTCATCGAAGGGCGGCTTGCCCGGGTTGAAGCGATACGACTCCCACCCAACATGCTCCCAAGTGTGGAGGGTCGCTTCACTACGCCGTTCCTCCACGGTCTGCCGTTGTTCAGCGCCCTGCACCATAGTCAGGTCAATTTGCCCGGAGACGAATGCCGCAAAGGCAGCTCCAGGGTCGGCCGATGTTGCTTCGCGGATCTCGTCGAGGTAGGGCCGTCCCTCATAGAAGCTCTCGTTCGCGACGAACCGCGCCGAACGGCTCGTCGAATCCCATCGGTCCATAACGAAGGCGCCGGTACCCGAGAAGTTCCCCGGGTCCTGAAAATCTGGATCCGTCTCGACAAGCTCGGGGGGGACGATGAAGTTTCGCCAGTCGGCCATGCCGCTGATGAACGCACCGTTCGGCTGCGCGAAGCTCACGCGAACCGTCGACTCGTCGACGGCTTCCGCGCGCTCCATGTGCAGGAAGTTCGAGCGCCGGGCGAAGAGCACCTCGCGGTCGGGGTCGAGCTTTCCGGCGATTCGCTGGAGATTGAAGGCGACGTCCTCGGCGGTAAACGCCCGTCCCTTGGTCGACGGCTTGTCGTGCCAGGTGACGCCCTGACGGACATGGAGGATCACCTCGGTGGGCGACGCCTGTTCCCAGCTCTCGACGAGCGCGCCCCGGAGCGTGAACGATGGTCCATCGGTGTTGACCAAGTGGCTTCCGAGAAGGGCCCACATCGTATGCGCGTCGCGCAGGGATATGTGAGGGTCGAGCGTTTCGGTGTAAGCGCTCCCGGTCGAGGTGAGAGTGCCGCCGCGCTTCGGCTCGCCCGCAGCGGCCGTACCTGTTACGCCCCCGGCCGCGGGGCTCGCGTCCCCGCCGTCGTCATCATCGTCATCATCGTCATCGTCACCACAGCCGACAACGCCGAGCGCGGCGATTCCCGCGCCCGCGGCGCCTGCTGTTCTGAGCAACCGTCGCCGACTTACGCGGCGGGATCGCGTCCAATAGTTTGACTCCGGCATGAGTTCCTCCTTCGCGGTTGGAGCACCGTGCGATTGTCGTGCGCGGTGAAGTCGTTGTCAATAATGCAGCTATCAGCGATTATCACGGCCCGGCCCAACGTCGGGATAGCGAAGGAGTGGCAACTGCTCGCCGCACCCCGCTCAGATCGAGGCACTTGGCGGGGCGTCCTTCGCGGCGTCATCGAACTCGGGGGGTTTGCGAGCTTCCTCGTCGTGTTCGATCTGCTCGTAGAGGCGAGTCGCCACCCGTAGCGTGCCAGGCCGATTACCCTTCGGGGCCGGCGAGGAACTGCCGAACGCGCTCGCTGAGGAGATCGCGGGCGGCTCGGAAGGCCTCGATCCTGTGCTCCGGCGGACGACCATCTCCAGCGGCAGGATCGGGGATTGACCAGTGCAGCCGCCGCCCGCCTCCGGGGAACACGGGGCACGACTCGGCGGCCTGGTCACAAACCGTGATGACGTAGTCCCATGGCTGGCCCACGTACTGGCTCACCGCCTTGGACGACTGAGCGCTCGCGTCGATCCCGGCCTCGTCGAGCACCTCGAGCGTCAGACGGGTGGATGCCCGCGGGCGCTGTCCCCGCCGAATGCACCTCGAACCCATCCCCGCCCAGCCGGCGAAGTAACGCCTCGGCCATCTGCGAACGAGCCGAGTTCGCGGTGCAGAGGAAGAGGACTCGTCGTGTGTTCTCCATGGCCCCCGTGTGTCTCAGTCGTCTGGGCGATTCAGCTATGACTGCTGAGCGGGCTCCAGCAGCCGAACGCCGCAAACGCTCGATGTCGCGCAGCGTCACGCCGCAGTCGGTGAGGTAGCCCTGCGTCGATCCATAGCGCGCGTCGAGCGCGGCGAGCGTCGCGGACAGCGTGGCCGGCGCCGCCCCCAACATCGACTCCGGCAGTTCCGGCAGCGCTCCGCGGCGCCCCTCCAGACGCGATCCCATATACGTTTCGGTGAGCGCGTAATCGGCGATTATCGTCGAGTCCGGCACACCAAGGGCTCGCAGCAACAGCGCCGACATCAGCCCCGTCCGATCCTTGCCCACCGCGCAATAGATGACCGCCGGATAGTGCGCCTCATTGGCCAGCGCCAAGACCACCCGCCGGACGCTGCTCTGAGCTCGATCCAGCATGTTCAGGCCGTAGAGCTCGGCCGAGGTCGTGACCGAGCTGCCGCGGCCCCTTCGCCATCGCCGATCGTCTGCACGAACGGAGCGTGCACATGCCGGACCTGCGCCTCGGCCAACCGCGCGACTCCGTGTTCCCGAACCTCCCGTTCGCTCCGCAAGTCGAAGCCGACCCGGACGCCGAGCGAGCGGACCACAGCCACGTCCTCGTCCGTCAGCTGATGGATCGAGTCACTGCGAAAGAGCTGCCTCCAGCGGACGATCCGGCCGTTCCCAGTTACGTACCCGCCGAGGTCGCGGAAGTTGCCGCAGCCCGCCAGCGGGATCGCGCGTTCCAGCGTCGTCGTTTCCATTGCGCCCTCCTCTCGCTCGTTGCTCATTGCCCCGCCCTGGCCCGGCGTTACGCCGCCGCGAGCTCTCAGGGCCAGGCCCCTCCGGCTACCGCACTTTGACCGCCCCGCGTTGCGGCCGTTGCGGTCTCAATAATCCATACGCGAAGACTCCGGCGACCCCGCCGGACATCGGTGCCAGCCAGTAGATCCAGTGATCGGTCCAAACGTTGGCCAGCAGCGCTGGCCCGAACGACCGGGCCGGGTTCATCGACGCGCCCGCGACGGGGCCGGCGAAGATGGCCGCCAATCCGACGTAAGCGCCGACGATAGCAGCGGCGCCCGCCGGCGACCGGGCATCGCTGGCCGCGGCACTGACGACGAGAAGCAGAAAGAACGTCAGAGTGAATTCGAGAAGCGCCGCTTGGCCCGCCGTCTCCGAAGGCACCGTCGCACCCAGATCGGCCACGTCGCCGAACAGAGTCCGATGGACGCCGCTGGCGGCGGTGGCGCCGGCCAGTTGCGCGGTCACGTAGCCTGGCACTCGACGCCATGCCAGCCGCCCCTTCGAAGCCAGCGCCACCGTCACGGCAGGGTTGATGTGCGCTCCCGAAACCTCGCCGAAGATGACGACGGCGACGGTCACAGCAAGGCCGAAGCTGATGCCGATGCCGACAGGCGTGACGCCGCCACCGGAATCGGCGTCGATCACAACCGCACCGGCCCCCGCGAACACGAGCAGAAAGGTGCCGAGGAACTCGGCGGCCCCCCACCGCAACGCCGTCGCGCGAGCTTCTCCGCACCCGGACGCAGGCCTCACGAGCGAACTCCGGCCACTCGCCATCGCTCGAGCGCGATCGCTCCCAGCACCCCATCGAAGCGCGCCCCAAGGCCCGTCAGCGCCACTCCGGCGTGCGCGCTCGCCTCGCGCCGTGCCTCGTCGACGGCGTCGACGAGGTCGGGAAAGCGCGCCTTCGCCTCGTCGCTCGCCCGGCATGACACCCCGTGCGGGCTGTGGATCACGACGATCGGCGTCCCCGGCGTGCTCAGCCGGCCGGCCCAGCCGGTGCCCCACTCGCGCTCGAGGTCGCGATGCTCCTGGTCGTTCACCGAGAAGATGTGTGCCTGGCCGACAGCCTCGAACAGCGCCTCCCAATAGTCCCGGCCCCCCGGGACGGGCACGCCCGGCCGAAACGAGTCGCCCGACATGAGCACGAGCGTCGGGCACGGCAGATCGCGGATCGCCCGAACCGTGTGCTTCAGCACGGCGGGATGCGCCTTGTTCAGCCCACCGATACCGACCGCGGCCCGCTCCGGTCGCAGCGACTCGATGGCCGCACGCACACTCGCGACGGCAATGGACCCGAGCGATTCGTCGAGCCACCGCCCATCGGGGACGGTGAGCATCACCTTCGCGGACGCTTCCCTGTGCTCGAGCGCCAGCGTCCCCACGATCTCGCTGTGCGACGTCGTGTGCTCGATGACTTCGCGCAAACGCGGCTCGATGAGCAGCGGCAACGCGGCGGCCATCCCGCCCACGAACCGGACGCCCGCCCGCGAGCCCCGCCCGCTCCGCAGCAGCCACTCCTGAGCGGCGAGCGCGCTCAGCAGCGGGCTACCGCCAGGCACGACCGCGACCTGGTGGCCGTGCGCGAGGACGCGCTGGAGCAGATGGGAGAACTCCTGCCGCGAGACGAATACCTCCGCATCGACGAGCGGTGGCTCGAACCCCAGAGCCTCGAACTCTGCGGGCGCCAGACGCGCGCGGTAGTCGACCGTGCTTTGGAAGCCCCACATCAGGAGGCGGCGGTCGCCCGAGCCCGCGTCCATCTCTGCCTCTGACGATGTCATCGCGGTGTGGCCGCGCGTTCGAGCAGGTCGCGCAGGGCGAACACATCGGCGCGGCCATGGACCTCGAACATGGGGAGCCGGGTCGCCAGCATCGCCAGCGTCTCCACCTCATCACGCTCGCCCGCCGGGCTGGCGTACGGGCCGAGCCCCTTCCGCAAGGGCAGCAGCGCCGACGGGCGAGCATCGGGCGGAAGCTCCCGCAGCCGGACATCCTCTTCGGCGGCCAGTCCCCACTGGAGCACATAGAGCTCGTTGAGCGGCGCAGGCTGCGTCACGACCGAGCCCTTGCCGTAGATGGCGTCGATGTCGACATCGTGCTTTTGTTCCAGCGCCCACAGCTCTTCCGGCGACATCGCGGTCACCATCGACCGCTCCTCGGGCGTGAGCAGCTGCCGCAGCGATGGCAGCCGCAGGAGCGTCCCCGGGTTGACGCGCGGCCCCTTCGGCATCCCGAGCATCTCGACGCCGGTCGCGGTCGGCCGCACGAACAGCCGGTCGTTGCTGACGAATCGATAGCCCGATTCCATCAGTGCCAGCGCCATGCTGCTCTTGCCGCCACCCGATATCGCCCCGAAAGCTATGCCGCGCCCCTCTTTCAGCACCGCCGACGCATGCAGCATCAGGTAACCCTGGTTCAGAAATCCGCGGGCCAGCACATGACCGATGAGGTTGTGCACCTGATCCGGTTTCCCCAACAGGTCACCGACGATGAAGTACTCGCCGGGGCGGACGACGATGGCGACGCCTGACCGCGGCTTGTAGATGACGCGAGCCTCGGCGTCTTCGTACACGGCCTCCTTCACCGAGCGGCCGGGCTTCGGCGGGATGGCGACGAGCCGATGCATGTCGATCCGCGGCTCATCCTGAACGGCATAGACGGTCACGCCATCGTTGGCGGCGGTCGTGACGACGGGCGCGAAGTAGCCAAGGACATCCTGCACGATCTCGGGACGGTCGGCGCAGAAGCGTAGCGATACGCCCGCCATCGCGAGGTTGGCGCTGTCTCGCCCTTCTGGGCGCGGGTGCGATAGGACTGCAGGTCTAACGCCATTTATCGACTCCGAAGTTCGTTCAACACGTAATCGGCGTACCGTTCCGCGGCGGGGATGCCGCAGGCTTGCGACAGGCCGCCGAAGCCGCCGAACGCGCTCGCCTCGTACACCATCGGGCCATCGGGCGTCTCCACGATGTCGACGATGGTGAAGTCGAGCCCGAACAGCCCGGCGACCTGGCTGGCGAGCCGCGTCAGCTCGGCGCTGGGGTGCGCCTCCTCGTAGTGCCCGCCAAGCTGCACCGTCGTCCGCCATTCGCCCGCGCGGCCCACCCGGTAGTACGCGCCGAGGGGCTCGCCGCCCAGCAGGCCCACCCCCAGGTCGCGTCCCGGGTGCGACACAAGCTGCTGCAGATAGAACGGCGCTCCGTGGTCGCCGGCCCATCGCCGCAGCGCGAGACGGTGCGCTTCGCCGCAGCGGAGGAGATGCATGCCGCGACCCTTCGACGTGAACACGGGTTTCAGCACCGCGGCCCCCCACTCCTCGATCGTGGCCGCCGCCTCTTCCAGCGAGTCGGTGACGACTGTCGGGGGCATGGGGACGCCCGCCTGCCGGAGCCGCATCGTCATGCGATAGCGATCGTTCACGGCCTCGACGGCCCCCGGGCGGCTGAAGACGCGCACGCCCTGGTTCTCGACCGCGTGCAGCAGGTTGACGCGCTGCGGCACGCGCGGGTCGATGCTATCGCCCAGCTTCTTCACCACCAGCGCATCCAGGTCGCCGAGGTTCCAGCCGTGGCAGATAGCCTCGCCCCGATCGAGGTCGAGCCGGGCGTCGCCCAAGTCGAACACGAGGGTGGTCGTGCCCCTCTGGCGAAAGGCCTTGCCCAACGCCTCGGTGGAGGTCTTGCCGGGTACGCCCGCTACGCCGATGCGGTACGTCATGCTTCCCTCGTGAGCGCGGTGAGCTGCTTGACGCCGCGCCGGAAGAGCGATCGGGCCAACTGGTCGTCGAGGACGACCCGCGCCGATGTCATCAGCGACCGCGCCAGGGCGAGCTGGAGGCGGGTCTGCATACGAATGGTCGCCGTGCTCCTCGGCGAACGCCTCGCCGAAGCGCCGGATGCGCAGTTGCAGTTGCCGGAGCTGCCGCCGGACGGCGGGCGAGACGTCGCTCAGCCGTTCGAGCGAGACGATGAAGACCGACAGATCGCTGACGTAGTCGCCGTAGTGCGATCGGTAGACGTCGATGAACTTGATCTGCCCGCTCTCGCCATCGACGAGCACGTTGTTGGCATTGAAGTCGCCGTGAAGCCAGACTACGAAGGGTGGCGCGAGCGTTCGTTCGATCTCGGACGCCCGCGTCAGCAAGGTATCGAGCTTGCTTCGCCCGGCCGTTCCGGCTAAAGCCGTCGATGAGGGGGTGGAGAGCGTACACCTCCTGGAGCCGTGCACGGGTCTGCGCGACATAGTCAGTGGCCGCCGGCGCGTCGCGAACCGTCGCCCGCCAAACCGTCTCGACCGTGACGAGCAGCGACGATACCACCGCCACCTTCTCCGGGTAGGGCACGTCGCTGAGAAGCGTCTCGACGAGCGGCGTGCCGCGCACGAACTCGCGCAGCATCGCCTCCCGGTCGCCGAGCGTTGTCACCCCGACCACGCGAGGCGTCGACCCGGCCAGCACCCGCTCCCACTCCGACGACTTTTGCACTTCCGCTTCGATCTTGCGCTGCGAACCTTCCTTGTAGAGGTACGCGGCCGCGGGCAGTTCGACCCGCCCCACGAGAGCGCCGCTGATGCCGTCCCAGTACGGCTGGAAGTCGGGCTGCTCGCTCGCGGAGCCACCGGTGAGCCGGTCGAGCTGCTGGTACTGCTCGAACTTCATGCGGCGGCCCGTGATCCGATAAATGGACTGCTCCCCGATGTTGAGGACGTAGTCGCCGACGCGCTCCAGGTACTTCATCACCGACTGCACGTGGTCGAGATAGATGAGCTCGCCGGGGTGCGTCCGCATCCGGGCGCGGATCTTGGTGAGCAGCTCGATGTAGACCGTATCGAGTTGGGGCTCCCTGCCACAGACGCGCTCCGCGCCGGCCAGATCGCCAGCGAGGTACGCGGCGCACGCCTCCACCACCGCCGGCAGGGCGATGGCCTCCAGCGGGGTGATATCGAACGAGCCGGCCTCGATGCCGTCGGCGTCGATGAAGCGCACCCGCTTCGCAATGTGGCAGGCAGCGTCCGCGACCCTCTCCAGATTCGCCGCCACCTTCACTGCCGAGCGCGCGAAGCGCAGCTCATCCGCGGTGAGGGTACCCGAAGCCGTCCAGCGAAAGCAGTAATCCTCGATCGCGAGGTTGAGATTGTCGACCACGTCGTCCTTCTCGATGATGGTCTCGGCGAGCGGGCGGTTGAGCTCGCGAAACGCGTCCATCGCGAGGCGCAACTGGTAGGCCGCGAGGCGGCCCAGCTTGGCCATATCTTGCTGGACGGAGCGAATCTCTGCGGAGGGGCTGGTCACGGAACGCTCCGATCCTGGACGGTGCGGAGCGTCGCTCCTGCCGTCCTAGAAGTCGTGATCCACGGTCAGGGCCGCTTCCTTCTGCCCGTCCGAGTGCTCCGTCTCTGTCTTCTTCGTCTTCGTCTTCAACTTCCGCCGCGGCTTCCGGCTCGTCCTCGGTGTTGATGAGGAGCTCGGGAGTGCTCGCGACCTCGGCGTCGCGCCACGACAGCTCCATCTCGACGCTGCTGCGGCCCTTCTCGTGATCGGAGCGAGGCGGCGATCTCCAGCCGGACGATGCCGCGAGGCTCGAGCACGATGGAGCGGCCGCCGGCGGCGACGCGCACGCGCTCCTGGCGCAGCCCCGCGGCTATCGATTCGAGGTAGGTCGCCAGTTGCTCCGGCTCGAACCGGCCCGCGTAGTCGAACTTGTTCTTCGATCCCATGCGCTCACCTCCTGTGGACGAACACCTGAATTGCTCTGCGCCCCGCAGAGGACGTTAGGATGACGCGCTGGAATCGTGCAGCCGTGCCGATTCGACCTCGAGCCGCAACGGCCACACGACCTCAATCTGGAGGCGACCCTTGGTCGACGACTCCTCCACCTCGATCCGCAGCCGGACAACCGCGCCCGGATGACAGCTGAGTTCGCCTTCGTCGGACCGGAGGGCCACACGGCCCCTGAGCAGCCCTAGCGACAGCTCGCTAAGCTTGTGGGCGGCCTCGCCGGATGTGAGTTCGGCGTCGTAGCGGAGTGTCTTCGTCATCGTCATCCTTCTCACGCGCCTGCGTCCTGTACGCAGCGTCAGATTGCCGCCGTGGCGAACGCGCGACGCATGGGGCGCTGCGCGAACCGGCCGGGCGACGGGTCGCGCGTCAGCGCGGCGGCGGCCACCTTCGCCTTCACGATTCGCTTGTGCATCGCGCAGACGCGGACGATGGGCGCCGGGTTCGGGTGTGTCTCGACGTGGGTCGTCTTGTGGGCGAGGGCGTGCTGCAGCCGCTCCAGCGATGCCTCGCCGGGCAGCACTGTTGCGCGAATGCCGATCTGCGCCCAAACGTGGGCGTCGCTGCCGCCGACCAGTGGCTTGTCGAGCCGGCGAGCGTACGCGAGTATCTGCTCCTCGACGGGCGTGTGGTGATCCTTGCCGTTGAGCTCGAGGGCGGAGAAGGTCGCCAACTCGTCCATGGTGAGCTTCGTGAGCATCTTGCCCGGCCGCAGCATGTGATTGGCGATGATCGTCAGCCCGAGCCCTTCGGAGGCGCGATAGAGGTCGCGGTAGCGGGGCCACTCCCCCTCGGAGAGCAGCGGCCGAAAGCGCTCGTCGAGCAGCCGCAGCGCCGCGAGTGGCCCGATGATCCCGATGTGGCCGCCTTCGGCGATGTCCAGTTCGGCGCCGCTCAGTACGCGAAAGCCGTCGCCGACCTCGTACGCCCCATCACGATACGGGTACAGCCGGATCAGGGCTTCGTGGATGCTCCAGAAGGCCGTCGCGTGGAAGTGCTCGGTCAGTGCGAAGCCATCGAGCCCGATCGAGCGGGCGTGGGCCACCATCTTGCGGAACTCGCGATGGTCGAAACTCAGCGACTTCGACAGGAGGCCGTGAACATGAGTATCGATTCGTGCCATGTGTACCCCTCGCTTTTTTCCAGTATCACCGGGTGACCGTGAGCGTTGAGTTAACGGGTGATTATGGAATCGTCATTAATGTGGAAAACCCGCTCCCCGGCTGCGGACATCGACGCGATGATGGTGATGACAGCCAGGCGTGAAGGCCACGACCGCCCAGCGACACAGGGACGGCCGCGCGCCGTCCCTGTTCCGCGTTGCCCCTCACTGCTGGCGGCGCGTCAGTACTTGGAGATGTTCAGCTCCTCGACCTTCCCCTCGACGATGTAAACGACCCTCTCGCAAATGTTCGTCGCCCGATCGGCGATGCGCTCCAGGTGGTGCGAGATCCACGTCAGTCGCGTCGCGGCGGACCACGAAATGCCGCCGCGGGCCACGTCGGCGAGCACATGCTCGTACACGTTATCGTGGAGCCGGTCGACATCGTCGTCGCGCTGGCAGATGGCGCGCGCAAGCGTGGTGTCGCGCCGCCGGAGGGCATCCAGTGCGCCCGTCAGCATTTCGCTGCCGATGGCGTTCATCGCTAACAGCTCTACGAAGTTGTCGCGCCGGAGGCACCGCCGCCGAGGCCAACGGCGGCCTTCGCGATCCCCTCCGCGTGGTCGCCGATGCGCTCGAGATCGGCGATAACGTAAAGGACGGACGCCAGGAGTCGCAGGTCACCGGCGGTGGGCTGCTGCGTGGCGATGATCTCGATGCACTTCTCCTCGATGTCGTAGCGCTTGCGGTTGATCTTCAGGTCGTCGTCGACGACCCTCCGCGCAAGCTCAGGGTCGGCCGCCCGCTAACGACCCGATGGCTGTCTGCCACGGCGCGTTCCACCATGTTGGCCAGCACCAGTGTGTCGCGCTCGATCTCCGCCAGTTGATGTTCGTAGGTGATGCGCATCGGACCCGGTTCCATCACCCGAACCGCCCGGTGATGTAGTCCTCGGTGCGCTTGTCTTTCGGGTTGGTGAACAGCTCGTGCGTGGGGCCGTATTCGATCAGCCGCCCCGCGCGATGCTCGTCCATCATCATGAACGCGGTGAAGTCGGCGACGCGCGCCGCCTGCTGCATGTTGTGCGTGACGATGACGATCGTGTACTGCTCCGCCAGCTCGCGCAGCAGATCCTCGATCTTGTGGGTGGCGATCGGGTCGAGCGCCGAGCAGGGTTCGTCCATGAGGATGACCTCGGGCTCGACGGCGAGCGTCCGGGCGATGCAGAGCCGCTGCTGCTGGCCGCCGGAGAGCGCCAGGCCGCTATCCCGGAGCTTGTCCTTGACCTCGTCCCAGAGCGCGGCCCGGCGCAGCGAGCGCTCGACGATCTCGTCGAGCCCCTTGCGGACGCCGTTGACGCGCGGCCCGAAGGCGACGTTCTCGAAGATCGACTTCGGGAACGGATTCGGCTTCTGAAACACCATGCCGATGTGCCTGCGCACGAGGATCTCGTCCATCTCGAACACGGGGACGCCGTTGAACAGCACCTCGCCGTCGGCGCGGAAGCCGTCGACGAGCGCGTTCATCCGGTTGACGGTGCGCAGCAGGGTGCTCTTGCCGCAGCCGGAAGGCCCGATGAGCGCCGTAACTGGTTGCGCGGCATGTCGAGGTTGATATCAGCGAGAGCCTGGAACGAGCCATACCAGGTCGCAAGGTGGCGAAACGAGACGATGGGCTCGGGGGGCCGATCCTGCTTCGCATCGACCAGCACCTGCGACCGGACGATGACGGGTGCAACCATGAGGGCGGCTCCTTCTCCGGGGACACGCGTTGCCCTGGAGTACGTCATCGTAGGGAAGCCACGTAAGCGAATGATTAAGACGCGCGGGGCGCATGTAAAAACATGGACATGGTAGGGGCGCGATCGCGTGGGAAGAGTACGTGCTTTAACACTCCGTTAGCCGGGCGACGAGTCGCGTCCCATATCCTTGAGGCAGATGCGTACGTTGGGAACCAGGCCTCTCCCCATCGTCGGCGCCGGCCGGCGCGAGTTGCGGACGCGCAGCTTGGCCGGGGGCCACCTGCTCCGGGCGTGTTGCGCGGCCCGCGACGAGCTGGCATGGGAGCGTATCGAACCCGCCGCCTGCGACGACGCCACCATCGAGCGAGCGAGCGGCCTCGTGGAGGTGGCTTTGCGCCTCTGCCGCGAGGCTCTCGGCATCTATCAGACCAAGGCGATGACGGATCGCGAGGCGGCGTCGGAACCGGCCCGCACGCGCCGAAAGGCCGATTCCCTCAATGGCCAAAATACTCCTCGTCGAGGATGACCGCACGCTGCTCGCCGCACTCCAGTTCAACCTGGAGCGGGACGGCCACGACGTCGTCGCCGTCAGCGACGGCCAGGACGCGTTGACCTCGGCCCGCGAGGCCGCGCCCGATCTGGTCATCCTCGACCTTCTGTTGCCGGGAATGCACGGGTTCGATGTCTGCCGGGCGCTTCGCAGGGATAGCACCGTGCCCATCGTCATCCTGTCGGCGAAGACGGAGGAGGTGGACCGGATTGTGGGGCTTGAGCTGGGCGCCGACGACTACGTCACCAAGCCGTTCGGCATGCAGGAGTTGATCTCCCGCGTACGGGCGCACCTGCGCCGCGCCCATCCGGCCCCGCGCAGCGAACCCGAGCGGGTGCTCGTCGACGGCGATCTCGAGGTCGACCTGGATCGGCACGCCGTCACGAGGGCCAACCGTGCGGTAGCGCTGAAGCCGAAGGAGTTCGAGCTGCTGGCGTTCCTAATGCGACGTCCGGGCTGGACGTTCACCCGCGACCAGTTGCTGCAGCACGTTTGGGGATACGAGGCCTTCGGTCGCACTCGCACCGTCGACGTCCACATTAGCGAGCTCCGCGCGAAGATCGAGGACGATCGCGAACACCCTGTGCGAATCCTCACGGTGCGCGGAACGGGCTATCGCTTTGCCGGCTGAATCGCCGCACACCTCACGTCATTGACCCATCTTTTGCAGGTCGCTTACGGCCGTTAATCAGCCCCTTACCGGGAGCTCGGATGATCCTGCTCAGGAAGCCATGACGGATGAAGAAAGCGGTGGAGAGGACCCCATGAATTTGGTTTATGAGCAACTGGCGCTGGTACGCCTCGAGGAGCTTCGGCGTGACGCAAAGCGATACCCTCTTGTTGAACAGCCCTGTGAGCGCCGGCAGAACGGGCCGTCCAGTGTGGCAGCCGATATGGCGCCTTCGGGTCTCGCGACGGCGGTCGTTCCACGTTAGCGGAGTCGCCTCGAGGAGGTGTGTTCATGCGCGCGAACCATCCCGGTCACGCCGCTTCTCCGCCCGTTTCGTCAGCGGACGATAGTCCCGCCTTTCTCCCAGCTCCCCCTCCCAACGTCGCGGCCGGGGCTACATGAGCCCCGGCCGCGACGCCCCCTCCGGCGGCTGAGTGCCTTCGTACGATCCGGGGTCGAGGCGCTGCTGGAAAGCGCCGCCCCGCGCTGCCCGCGATGCCATTCGCCGCATGTCGTCCCGGCGACGGCTGTCGGCGCGGAGGAGTGGCCGGCGCGGCTCTCCTGGTTCTTTGACTGCGCCGACTGCGGACACCGCTGGGCGCAAGGCGCGTTGATGGACGCATTCCTCTAGGAACCACGCGACCCGATTCCGGGTACTCCGGGCCCCTGAACGAAAGGAGGTGGACGCGCCACCCATAGCTCCGCACGCCCCTCGGCACCGGCCCACATTCATCCAAATTCACGCGATTCGGAGAACACCTCATGTCGATACCTTTGAAGAAGACCCTGGCCCTGACCGTGGCCGCGATAGCTCTGACTGTACCGGCCGGCGCCACCGCCGCGACGAAGCCCGCGGTGGCCGGACCCTTCGCCTTTACGCCGCTGACGTCGTCGGTTGCCGTGCGGTTCACTCCCTGCCGACGCCCCGTTCGCCCTGCCGCCCGGTTTCTCGCAGGCCATCATCGAGACGGAAGCGACGGATGCCGACTTCGATGACCTGCCCGACATGAATCAGGTGAACGAGACCGGACCACAGGCGGGTCGCTTCCTGTACCGCACCCACGAGGTCTCGACCAACGGCTCCGTGAGCGTCACCGATCTCCAGACCGGCGAAACCACCGTGCTGGCCCAGCGGGCCGACTGGGAGCGGTTTGATGGCCTGAAATGGACGCCGTGGCAGACTCTGCTCGCGGCTGAAGAAGACGGGGCCAGCGACGATCTCCGACCCCGCCTTTCCGGCGGCCGTCAACGGGCTGCTCTATGAGATCGACCCCGTCTCCGGTGCCGCGACAGCGCGTCCGGCGGTCGGCTCGATGTCGCATGAGGGTATCGGCATCGACCCGTCGGGCAACATCTACGTCATCGACGAGTTCGCCCAGGGCGCCATCTTCAAGTTCGTGCCCGATCGCCGCGGCGACCTGAGCAGCGGGCAACTCTTCGCCCTCAAGATCGTCGACGAGGCGGCAGCGCCCGGGGTCGGGACCGGCTCGGCCGAGTGGCTCCCGCTCGACCGCGACGACGTGCAGATCGATGCGCGGACCGCAGCGATCGCCGCGGGGGCCACGACGTACGGTCGTCCGGAGGACGTGGAGATTGTCTCCAACGTGCTGTACGTGGCCATCACCAGCGAGGACCGCGTGCTGGCGATCGACCTGAAGGGCCCGGCGCCGATGGTGACCGATTTCGTGCGGGCGGGACTCAACGTGCCGGTCGAAGCACCAGCCGTCACGGGCTTCAACAGCCCCGACAACCTTGCCGTCGACCACGCCGGCAACCTCTACATCGCTGAGGACAACGAGGGCGGCGATATCTGGGTCGCGACCCCGGACGGCGGGCCAAAGGACGGCAGCGCCGACGCGGTGCTGCTGTTCGCGTCGCTGAGCGATTGCGACGCCGAGCCGACGGGCATCTACTTCGGGAAGGACCCGAAGGTCCTGTTCGTCAACGTGCAGCACGCCGGTGACGGTAACGACAAGGCGATGACGATCACCAAGCAGTAAGCGGCCTGGGCCGCAAAGCCAACGGGGGACGCCGATCGGGCGTCCCCCGTTTCTCATCTCCCCCCGCCGGAACGCGGCTCGCGGTACGTGGAACCGTGAGTCTCCGTGTGGCAGGCCCAGTTGGCGGACGGCGGAGCTGGGCCGTTACAGAACCAGAACGTGGCGGAGCGGATGGGCCCAGCTCTCTCAGAATGTATGGAAGAATTCGGGGGGCAGGTCATCGGTGGTCGCGAGAAAAGCAAAGGCCAGCGGGAGCACGCCGCTGGGAGCCCATTCCAGAGCCGTGTTGGTAGCAGGGGAGGGATTCGAACCCCCGACCAAGGGCTTATGAGTCCCCTGCTCTACCACTGAGCTACCCTGCCGTGGCCCAAGTATAGAATCGGTGTCCGCGCGCGGTCAAACCTCCGTCGTGCCAGCGACGGCGTCACTTCTGCACGATTTGCCCTGAAGAATCGGGGAACACCCGACGATAATACGTCTATGGTGCATCAGCCCACAGCGACGCACGCTCGCCCGACGAGCCGCCACCGGCCGGAGCTGCGTCTGCTGCTGCTCGCGACCCTGATGGCAATGTCCGCCCTGCTTCTTCTGCTGGCCCCGGCCGCCGCCGCGCCAGCAGGCCAGCTCGTCGTCGAGGTCGTCGCTGTCGACGATAGCGAGTACCCCGCGATCACCGCTGTCGTCAACGTCCTCGACGACGCGGGCCGCCCCGCCCTGGGCTCACCGCCGGTCAGGTGCGCGCCGAGGAGTTCGGCCGCCACGCCGATGTGCTCGCCGTCGAGCGCGCCGTCGACTACGACCGCAGCATCGCCGTTGTGCTCGCCATCGACACCAGCGGCAGCATGAGCGGCGGCGCCATCGAGCAGGCGCGCGTCGCCGCCCTCTCCTTTCTCGATAGCCTCGCCCCCGGCGATCAGGCGGCCGTCGTCTCGTTCTCGAACACCGTCGAGTTCGTGCAGCCGATGACGCACGACGTCGATGCGCTGCGCGCCGCCGTAGCGTCGCTGCAGGCAAGCGGCAACACGGCCCTGTACCAGGGCGTCAGCGACGCCATAGATCGGGCCGCCGAAGCGACGCCCTCACGCAAAGTCGTCATCATCCTCTCCGATGGCGAGGACTACGGTGGCGTCTCCCACGTCTCGCGCGAGGATGCCCTCTGGAAGGCGGCGCTCAGCGGCGTCACCGTCTACGCCATCGGTCTCGGCGCGGGCATCGACCAGCCGTTCCTCGAAGAGATAACCCACAGCACCCAGGGGGGGCTGCTCGTCGCGCCCACCCCGGACGACGTCGCCGCCACCTACGCGCTCCTCGCCGAGTGGCTGCGCAGCCAGTACATCATCACCCTGAAATCGACCGCGCCCGCCGCCGGGACAGCGCGCGACCTCAGCGTCTCGATCGACACCGGCGTCCTCGCGGGTCCGGTGCGCTCAGCTACGAATCGATGCGCGACCCCGCCGCCATCGCGTCGGCCACCGCCGAGGTGACGGCGAGCGACCGCAGGCGACTGCCCGGCCCTCAGACGACGCACGACCGCCCTGGGTGGAGTCCAGCAATCCGATGACGGGACGCCGGACGGAGCGGCGTCGCCCGGCGACGGCGAGGGGGTGGCGCTGCCCACGTTCGCACTGCCGCTCGCGGGCGTCGCCTTCGTCGCGGTCGCGGGCGGCTTCGGCCTGGCGCGTGTGCGCGGACGCCGCCGCGGGCGCACGGCGAACGTACGCACGGGCGACATCGCGACCCACCTGCCGCCGCGACCCATGTCCGACACGACGGCGCTACCCTCGATCTTCCTCGACCTCGCGCGGCGGCGGCGCGCCGGGAGAATCGTTCCGGATCGGCCGCGACCCCAGCATCGTCGGAACGGGCGAGACGAGCGGCATTCGGCTGGCCGCGGGCAAGCGCGACGATGTCGGCGAGGAGCACGCGCGGCTCTGGTGGCGCGACGCCACGCTGATGCTGCAGCACCTCGCGCCCGGACTGGAGACGCTCGTGCAGGGGCAGCCGGTCACACTCACGTCGGTTCGCCCCGGCGATGTCATCCGTATCGGCCCGCACGAGCTGCACGTCGTCGAGCGCGACAGCACGGCTCGCTGCGCCGGCCGACATCACCGCCGAGCCGTTCAGCGGCTAGCTCGCTCCCAAGCGGCCGGCCTCCGCCCGCGATGAGCGCCCCAGCGCCGGGGGCGGTAACATGGACGTGGCATGGCTACGTCGCAACAGGCCCGCACCCCCTTCTCCGAGCGCATCGCCGCGCTGCCGGCCAAACCCGGCGTGTACCTGTTCCGGAACGCCCGCGAGCAGGTGATCTATGTCGGGAAGGCCGCCAGCCTGCGCTCGCGCGTGCGGTCGTACTTCGGTTCGCCGCGAAGCATGGAGCCGAAGACGCGCCGTCTCGCCGAGCTCATCGCCGATTTCGAGTACATCCTCACGCCCACGGTGCAGGACGCACTGCTGCTCGAGGCGACGCTCGTCAAGCGCCATCAGCCGCTGTTCAATGTGCGGCTGAAGGACGACAAGCACTACCCTTACCTCAAGATCGACGTGCAGAACGAGTGGCCGCGCGTCTACATCACGCGGCGGGTCGAGCAGGACGGCGCCCGCTACTTCGGGCCGTACGCGAGCGCCAGCTCCGTCCGCACGACGCTCGATCTCGTCAACAAGCTCTTCCCGTGGCGCTCGTGCACGAAGGCGATCACCGGCACCGATCCGCGCCCGTGCCTCGATTACTACATCCAGCGCTGCATCGCGCCGTGCTCCGGCTACTGCACGAAGGGCGAGTACGACGAGGTCATCCGGCAGACGATCATGTTCCTCGAGGGCCGCACCGATGAGGTCGTGCGCGACCTTCGCCGCCGGATGGCCGAGGCGAGCGCGTCGATGGACTACGAGGGGGCGGCGGTGGTGCGCGATCAGCTCGCCGCCGTCGAGAGCGTGCTCGAACGTCAGATGACGGCGACGACCCGCCGCGACGAGTCCGATGTTTTCGGGCTCGCCCGCAAGGACGGCCGCGCCTGCGTGCAGGTCTTCTTCGTGCGCGGCACGAAGGTCGCGGGCGGCGATCGGTTCATTCTCGAGGGGGCGGAGGACGAGACGGACGGTCGCGTGCTCCACAGCTTTCTGCAGCAGTTCTACGGTTCGGCGACGGCCGTGCCGCGCCGGGTTGTTGTGCCGGACGAGCCGGAGGACGCTCCTCTGCTGAGCGACTGGCTCGCCTCCCGGAGGCCCGGCGCCGCCGAGGGCCGTGCTCGCGCCTTCGAGATGCTCGTGCCGAAGCGCGGCGAGCGCCGCCGTCTGGTGAGGATGGCCGCCGAGAACGCCGCGGAGGCGCTGGAGGCGGCGGAACAGAAGTGGCTCGCCGATGGCACACGCACGCGTGAGGCGCTGCGCCAGCTTCAGGACGAGCTCGGCCTGCCGAACCCGCCGGCCCGCATCGAGTGCTACGACATCTCCAACATCCAGGGGACGAACAACGTGGCGAGCATGGTCGTGTTCATCGATGGCCGGCCGCGCACCGCCGAGTATCGCCGTTTCAAGATCCGGACGGTCGAGGGCGCGAACGACTTCGCCAGCATGAGCGAGGTGCTGACCCGCCGCTTCCGGCGGGCGGGCGAGCAGCTCGCGGCTGCGGACGGCGACGCTGGCGCGGCCGCCGATGGCGAAGGCTGGGCGGCGCTGCCCGATCTCGTCATCATCGATGGCGGCAAGGGTCAGCTCTCGGCGGCGCTGGACGCCATGCGCAACTGTGGCGTCGAGTTCATCGCGACGGTCGGGCTGGCGAAGAAGCGCGAGGAAATCTTCGTCAAGGACATGTCGGAGCCGATACTGCTGCCGCGCGACGGGCAGGCGCTGTACCTGGTGCAGCGCGTCCGCGACGAGGCCCACCGGTTCGCGGTGACGTATCACCGCAACCTTCGCGCCAAGAGCAGTGTCGCCTCCGGGCTCGACGCGGTGCCGGGCGTCGGCCCGAAGCGGAAGAAGGCGCTGCTGCGCAAGTTCGGCTCCGTGAAGGCGATCCGGGAGGCCGGTATCGACGATCTCGCGTCGGTCGAGGGGATGACGCGGGCGGCGGCGGAGCGCGTCAAGGAGCATCTGTAGCCGGGCGGCGGCTCGCCGCGGCAGACGACGATGCGCCGGTGGGGTACGTCCCACCGGCGCATCGATGTTTCGGCGCGAAACGAGCGCTAGCTCGAAACGAACAACGGCGCCATCACGAGCGTGATCGTGGCCAGCAGCTTCACGAGCACGTGCAGCGAAGGCCCGGCGGTGTCCTTGAACGGGTCGCCCACGGTGTCGCCGACGACGGCGGCGGCGTGGGTGTCGGAGCCCTTCTTGACGACGTTGCCCTTCTCGTCGACAAGCTCGCCGGACTCGATGTACTTCTTCGCGTTGTCCCACGCGCCACCGGAGTTGTTGAAGAAGGTGGCGAGCATGATGCCGCCGATGGTGCCGATGATCAGCATCCCGGCCACGGCCAGCCATCCGGAGCTGTCCTCGTGGGTGACGCCCGCTACCGTCACCTCAGCGTCGCGGGCGTAGCGGAAGATGAGGCCGATGGCGATCGGCATGCCCACGGCGAGGAGGCCCGGCGCGATCATCTCGCGCAGCGCCGCCTTGGCGGTAATGTCGACGGCACGGCCGTAGTCGGGCCGCTCCGTGCCTTCCATGATGCCCGGGTGCTCGCGGAACTGCCGCCGCACTTCCTCGATGATCGCGCCGGCGGCGCTGCCGACGGCGCGGATGGCGAGCGAGCTGAACAGGAAGACGAGCATGACGCCGGCAAGGCCGCCGACGAAGACGTCGATGCTCGAGAGGTCGATGGGCAGCTCCTGATCGAGCGGAATGTCGAGGCGCTCCTTCACCTTGTCGAGGTAGGCGCTGAACAGCAGGAACGCGGCCAGTCCGGCCGACGCCACGGCGTAGCCCTTGGTGAGGGCCTTCGTCGTGTTGCCGACGGTGTCGAGCGCGTCCGTGATCTCGCGGGCGCTGGCGGGCTGGCCCGACATCTCGTTGATGCCGCCCGCGTTGTCGGTGATGGGCCCGAACGTGTCCATCGCCAGGATGTAGGCGGCCGACATCAGCATGCCCATGGTGGCGACGGCGGTGCCGAAGATGCCCGCCGTGAAGTCGGGCACGTTGGGGATGTCGGCCTGCGAGCCGAGCATGAACGACGCCACGAGCGCGACGCCGATCGAGATGGCGGTCGCGGCCGTCGTCTCCATGCCCACCGCTGTGCCGATGATGATGTTCGTCGCCGGGCCTGTCTTCGAGGCGTCGGCAATCTCCTTGACGGGCCGCCATGAGCCCGACGTGTAGAACTGGGTGATGTACACGAAGACGATGCCGAGCGCGATGCCGATGACGCCGCAGTAGAAGAACCAGTACCAGTCGTCTTCGAGCATCGCGTAGGTGGCGATGAAGAGCCCGACCACTGACAGCGCGGACACGATGTAGTAGCCGTAGTTCAGCGGCTGCATCGGATTCTGGGTGGAGCCAGGCTTGTCGCTGGCGAAGAACGGCACGGCGGTAAGGCCGACCATCGTCGCGAGGATGCCGAACGACCGAAGGACGAGCGGGAACATGATCCACTCGATTCGTCCGGTCACGGAGAAGATGGCGACACCGAGGATCATCGCGCCGATGTTCTCGGCCGACATCGACTCGAACAGGTCGGCGCCACGGCCAGCGCAGTCGCCGACGTTGTCGCCGACGAGGTCGGCGATGACGGCGGCGTTGCGCGGGTCGTCCTCAGGAATGCCCGCCTCGACCTTGCCGACGAGGTCGGCGCCGACATCGGCGGCCTTGGTGTAGATGCCGCCGCCGAGCTGGGCGAACAGCGCCACAAACGATGCGCCGAAGCCGAAGCCGACGATGAGGAACGGCGCGATGGCCGGCGGATTATCGAGCACGCGGCTGTAGACGCCGAAGATGCCCGATACGCCGAGCAGGCTGAGTGCCACGACGAGGAAGCCCGACACAGCGCCGCCGCGCAGCGACACGGTGATCGCTTCCTTCAGGCTCACCTGAGCCGCCGCGGCTGTGCGGATGTTCGCCCGCACCGAGATGTACATCCCGATGTAGCCGGCGAGCCCGGACGACAGCGCTCCGACGAGGAAGGCGACGGACGTGAGGAGGCCTTCCTCCCACGGCTCGATGACCTTGTCGCCGTACCGCAGCGATCCGTCGAACACGATCTCCTTCACACCTTCGGAGACCAGCGCCACAACGACGCCGATGACGACGGCGACGACGAGCGAGAGTATCCCGACCGTGGTGTACTGGCGCCGGAGAAACGCCATGGCGCCCTCGAAGATCATGTCCGAGATCTCTCGCATCTCGGGGGTGCCCGTGGGGCGCCGAAGCACATCGCGGGCAAGCCAGATCGCGAAGAGGACGGCGAGGAAGCCCGTTGCCGGGACCATCCAGACCAATTCCATCCGCAGTTATCCCCTTTCCTTTTTTGGGTACGTGTCTGTGACCACAGGTCGAATGAAAGCAAGTTCGGATGTACCACATTTCGCGCCTACCGGCTAGGGGTCGAGTCTGAAGGCGTCGCTGCGGCCTTGCCGGCGGCCGCCCGGCAGCCGTTGACGCGGCCCGCGCGCGGCGGGATGATGCGCGCGTTGCAGGAGGGCGAGCCACCGTGTACTTCGCGATCGGGGCGGCGCTGGCGGCCGTGCTCCTCGCCGTCATCGTCGTGCTGCTCTAGGGCGGCCGCGTCGCTCTGGTATCCTCGCGTCATGGCGAGCGAGCGCGAGAGCGAGGCACGGCTGGCGCTGCGCCGGGCGATGGCGTTGCAGGCCGAGGAGCGTATCGACGAGGCGCTGGCGGAGGCGCGGCGGGCGGTTGTCCTCGACCCGGCGAGCGCTGAAGCGCGGTCGTATCTGGGCAGCACGCTTGTCACCCGGAAGCGCGGCTTTCGCGAAGGGCTGGCGGAGCTTGAGCGCGCGCGCGACCTCGCGCCCGGCGATCCGTGGGTGCGGTTCACGCTTGGGTGGTGCTACGAGCTCATCGCACACGATTGGCCCGCGGCGCGGCCCACGCCGGAAGGGGTGCCGGCCGTCGCGGAGCTGTACCGCCGGGCCATCGCCGAGTTCTACGCGGCCCTCGAGGCGGGCGCTGATGCGGGGTTGGCGGACGACATCAAGAAGCTGCTCGACAGGCTCGGCGAGCACGTCGACGACTGAATACGTGAGCATGCGTGAGCTGATGTGGGCCAGCACGGCGTGCGAGCGCGTATGAGCATCGTGGCGGCGAGTGGGCGGTGCTGGGCCGGTGAGGGCAGCGACCGGCGTATCTTGCCGGGCGTGGCCGCATCCGCCACACTAGTGACTTAGCACTCGCCACCGGGGAGTGCTAAACTATCTCGACGGCATTCCATAACGACACGCACCCTAAACCAAGGAGACCAGGCATGGCCAAGCAACTCCTCTTCGATGAACAGGCACGGCGCGCCCTGCGCAACGGCATCGACGCGCTCGCCGACGCTGTCAAGATCACGCTCGGCCCCAAGGGGCGCAATGTGGTGCTCGACAAGAAGTTCGGCGCGCCGACCATCACGAACGACGGTGTCACCATCGCGAAGGACATCGACCTCGACGACCCGTTCGAGAACATCGGCGCCCAGCTCGCCAAGGAAGTCGCCTCGAAGACGAACGACGTCGCGGGCGACGGCACGACGACGGCGACGGTGCTCGCCCAGGCCATCGTCCACGAGGGGCTGAAGAACGTCACCGCCGGCGCCAACCCGATGGCGCTGAAGCGCGGCCTCGAAGCCGGCGCCCAGAAGGTGTACGAGGCGATCAAGAAGAACTCGACCGCCGTCACCACCCGTGAGCAGATGGCGCAGGTCGCCTCGATTTCCGCCGCCGACCCGACCGTCGGCGAGCTCATCGGCGAAGTGATGGAGAAGGTCGGCAAGGACGGCGTCATCACCGTCGAGGAGTCGAAGGGGCTGCGCACCGAGGTCGAGTACGTCGAAGGCATGAACTTCGACCGCGGCTACGTCAGCCCCTACTTCGTTACGAACTCCGAGCGGATGGAGGCTGTGGTCGAGGATGCGTACATCCTCATTACCGACCGCAAGATCTCGTCCGTCGCCGATATCCTCCCCTTCCTCGAGCGCTTCCTCCAGGTGAGCAAGAGCCTCCTCATCATCGCCGAAGACGTCGATGGCGAGGCGCTGGCGACGCTCGCGGTGAACAAGCTCCGCGGCACCCTGAACGTCACCGCGGTCAAGGCGCCGGGCTTCGGCGACCGCCGCAAGGAGTACCTCGGCGACATTGCCGCCATCACGGGCGGCGAGGTCGTCTCCGAGGAGGTGGGCCGCAAGCTCGACAGCGCCACGATCGAGGATCTGGGCCGCGCCCGCCGTATCGTCGTCACGAAAGAAGAGACGACGATCATCGAAGGCAAGGGCACGAAGCAGGAGATCAACAAGCGCGTCGCCCAGATCCGGGCCGCGATGGAGACGACCACCTCCGACTGGGAGAAGGAGAAGCTGCAGGAGCGGCTCGGCAAGATCGCGGGCAGCGTCGCCGTCATCAAGGTGGGCGCCGCGACCGAGGTCGAGCTGAAGGAGAAGAAGCACCGCGTCGAGGACGCGCTCTCGGCCACGCGTGCCGCGGTCGAGGAGGGCATCGTCTCCGGCGGCGGCGTCGCGTTCATCAACGCGCTGAGCGCGCTCGACAAGGCGAAGGCCGACGGCGACGAGGCGACGGGCGTCGCGATTCTGCGGCGCGCGCTCGAAGAGCCGTTGCGGCGGATCGCCATCAATGCCGGCCAGGACGGCTCGGTCATCGTGCAGAAAGTGCGGGGGCTGAAGGCCGGCGAGGGCTACGACGCGCTCCGCGACGAGTACGGCGACATGAAGGCGAAGGGGATCATCGACCCGGCGAAGGTCACCCGATCGGCGCTGGAGAACGCGGTCAGCATCGCCAGCATGGTGCTGACGACGAACTGCCTCATCAGCGACATGCCCGAGCAGGGCGGCGGTCAGCCATCCGGCGCGGGCGCTTACCCGGACATGTACTAGGCTCCTCGACCAATCACGAGGCCCCGTCCGGCCACCGGACGGGGCCTCGCTCTATCTCCGCCACCTCACGGATGACGCTTATGGATGTCGACCTCGAAGAGTACAAGCAGGTGATCGATCTCTGCGACGTGTTTGTCGTTGGCTTTCGGCTGTTCCCGGAACGGCTCGTTGTCGACGCGCGCCACAATGACGACGCCGGCCCGATGATCCAGGTCGTCGAGCCGCTGGCGTCGGTGCAGGATCGCTATCACTGGCTCGGCCAGATACGGCCGTCGTTCGGGCCGCCGGAGCGGTTCATGTTCGCGCCGTGGCATCAGAGCCTGCAGTTCTTCGAGGACAGCGGCCTGATGGGCCGCATCCACGAACGGCTGACGACCATCGACCCGGCGAGCGCCTCGCAGGCCGAGCGCGCCATCGCGCGGCTGCGCCACCTCGAACACGAGGGCATGATCGAGGCCGTCCGCGGGCAGGAGCGCTATCGGACGCTCTGGCCGCCGAACTGAGCCTGGCGCCGCCCGGCGGCGGTTATCGCGCGCTGGCGTACGTGCCGAGATCTTCCAGACGAGCGTCGCGCCCGAGTGACCAGCGTTCACCATAGTAACGTCCAGGCGGCTGGTATCACGGGTAGGGCCTCCTTTGTGGTGGGCGAACCGGTCCGCGGCTTGCTTCGTAACTGTAGTCCGTGCTCGCCGCCGGCGATAGCGCGAGCCGCGGTCTGGGCGTCCCCGGTAACACGGTGACCGGCAACATGAAGCGAAGATGAACGGCCGCGGTCACCGGACTTCGTTGACACCCGCACTGGGGGGTGCCATCCTCGCGCCGTGACCACCACCGAAACCTACGCCGGCATCGACATCGGCGGCACGAAGGTGCTGGCCATCGTCGCGCGCGCCGATGGCACCGTGCTGGCGGAGCATCGCGCCCCCACCGATGCCGCCGCCGCGCCCCGGGCGGTGCTGGCGGCGGCCGTCGCGGCGGCGAACGTCGCGCTCGCGGCCGCAGGGCTGACCGCGACCGACGTGCGCGCCGTCGGGCTGGCGATCGCGGGACCGGCCGATTTCGCCTCGGGCGTCGTGACGTCGTCGCCGAATCTGCCGCAGTGGCGCGATGTGGCCGCCGCCCGGATCGTCGCGGAGCTGACCGGGCGGCCCGCCTACCTCGAGAACGACGCGAATGCGGCTGCGGCGGGCGAGCATCGCTACGGGGCGGCGCGAGGGGCGCGCCACGCCGTGTACCTGACCGTGAGCACGGGCATCGGCGGCGGCGTCATCATCGATGGCCGCCTGTATCGCGGCGTCAGCGGCTCGGCGGGCGAGTTCGGGCACATGGCGATTGTCGCCGACGGCGGCCCGGCCTGCGGGTGCGGGGCGAGCGGCTGTCTGGAGGCGGTCGCGTCGGGCACGGCGATCGAGCGCGAGGCGGGCGCGGCGGTGGCGCGGGGCGACGCGCCGGGCATCGCGGCGCTGCTGACGGCGGCGGGCGGCGAGATGACGGCGGAACTGGTGGCCGACGCTGCCCGTCGGGGCGACGCCGCGGCGCGGCGCGATCATCCTCGCGGCGGCGCGCTACTTCGGCATCGGGCTGGCGAGCATCGTGAACGCGCTCAATCCGGAAGTGATCGTGGTGGGCGGCGGGGTGAGCGAGATGGGCGGCCTGTACCTGGAGCCGGCCATCGCGACGATGCGGGAGCGGGCGTTCGCGTTACCGGCGAGCGCCGTCGACGTGAGGGTGGCGGCGTTGGGTGCGCGGTCGGCGGCGCTGGGCGCGGTGGCGCTGGCGGCCGATGCGGTGGACATCGGCGCACGGCCGTGAGCATCGCGGTATTCGTTGTCGCGGCCGCGGTCGTCATCGCTGCCGGAAGCGGGATGGCGCGCTGGGCCGACGACATCGCGGCGCACATCGGCCGGCGAATCTGGATCGGCGCGATCGTCCTGGCGGCGGCGACGTCGCTGCCGGAGCTCATCACCGACGTCAGCGCCGTTCGTATCGACGCGCCCGACCTGGCCGTCGGCGATCTCGTCGGCAGCAGCATGGCCAACATGGCTATCCTGGCCGGCCTGGCGCTCGTCTTTCGGAAGCGGCACGGGCGTGTGGGGGCGGTGCTTGGCCACTGGACGGTCGCAGGGCTGGCCGTGGCCCTGACAGGCCTGGTGATGATGTTCGTGCTGGCGGAGCGCGAGTTGGCGGTGGGGGCCATCGGCATCGGCACGCCCCTTATCGCGCTGGGCTACCTTCTGGGGATGTGGCAGTTCAGCCGTCCGGCGGTGCTCCGCGAGTTCGTCGAGGTGATGGAGGAGGAGGGGGAGGCGGTCGAGAAGGCGGCGACGCTGCCGCTGCGGGCTGCGGTGGGGCGGTTCGCGGCGGCGACGGCGGTCATCGCCGTGGCCGGCCCGGTGCTTGCGGTGTCGGCGGAGCAGGTGGCCGACGATCTGGGCGTGGCCGACGCGTTCTTCGGGGCTTTGGGGTTGGCTATCTCGACATCGCTGCCGGAGCTGTCCGTGTCGATCATGGCGATTCGTTTGGGCGCCGCGGACCTAGCGTACGGCAACCTCTTCGGCAGCAACGCCGCCAACATGGCGATGATCGTCGTGCTCGACGCGGTCTACACGAAGGGATCGCTGCTGGCAAGCGTCGACGACTCGCTGGCGCTGGTCGCCGCGTCGGCGGTGACGCTGACGGCGATGGGGGCGATGCTGGTGTTGCTGCAGACGCGCCGTCGGCGCGCTCCGGCGACGACGCTGGCGGCGGCGATGCTCGTGCTGTATGCCGGCGGCCTGGCACTCGTGTACTAAGCTACGCTCGCGCCCCGACGCCCGCCCCTAACGCCGCCGCTGCCCGTCGCTCGCGGGCGGCGCACGCTCCGCGATCGACGGGGCGATGGCCGCGAGCAGCGGGCGCAGCGCCACGATGTACGCCGTCAGCCGGGCCGCCGCCTCGTCCGCCAGCGCCTCCGTCAGCCCGCCGTCCTTCGCCGCGCCCACCCGAACGGCGCGTCTCGTGCAGCCGCGTCCAGCGCTCCGTCCACTCCTCGAGCTCGATGCCGTCGCCGAGCGCCGCCACCAGCTCCGGCATGTGCTCGCCGATGGCCGCCGCCCACCCATAGCTGAACTCGCGCGGCCCCTCGAAGTGCAGGCCCAGCTCCAGCAGACCCGTCTTGCGCTGCACCCAGCACTCGAAGTGGACACGCCGGTCGCCGAAATGCGCCTGCACGTAGCTGAACGCGAGCGTCGTCGTCAGGCCGTCGTGCCCGCCAGCTTCGAGCTGCGCCCGCACCGCCTCCAGAAACTCCCGCACCTTCACGCACGACCGCCTTTGGGCGCCGGCCTCGACTGGCCGGGCGCATCGCGCGTATGCTACTACGACGGGGTGAACCGATGACGGAGCTGCCCAGCCTCGCACTCCACCGCCGCACCAAGATCGTCTGCACGCTGGGGCCAGCCAGCAGCGACGACGCGACCATCCGGCTGCTCATCGCCAACGGCATGAACACCGCCCGCATCAACATGTCGCACGGCGACCACGACCAGCACCGCGCCGTCATCGGCCGCGTCCGCGCCGCGGGCGACAGCCTCGGCATCCCGATCGGCATCATCGCCGACCTTCAGGGCCCCAAGATACGCACCGGCGAGCTCGAGAACCCGCCCGCGCTGCTCGCCACGGGCGCCACCTTCACCCTGACCACCGAGCAGCTGATGGGCGATGCCCACCGCGTCAGCGTCGATTACGCCGGGCTGCCGGGCGAGGTGAGCGCCGGCGACCGCATCCTGCTGAGCGACGGCGCGCTCGAGCTGATGGTGCTCGCCGACCACCGCCGATGCCGTGCACACCGAGGTCGTGCACGGCGGTCTGCTGGCCGAACATCAGGGCATCAGCGTGCCGAGCGGTATCGGCGGCCTGCCGTCGCTCACCGAGAAGGATCTGCGCGACCTGCGATTCGCGCTGGACATGGGTGTCGAGTACGTCGCGCAGAGCTTCGTGCGGCAGGCGAGCGACGTGCGCGAAACGAAGCGCATCATCGCCGAAGCGGGCGGCGATTGCCACGTCATCGCGAAAATCGAGAAGCCCCAGGCACTCTACGACCTCGAGGACATCCTCGACGAGTCGGACGGCGTGATGGTGGCCCGCGGCGACCTCGGGGTCGAGCTTCCGCCCGAGGAAGTGCCGCTCTGGCAGAAGCGCATCATCGCGCGAGCCGCGTATCACCTGGTGCCCGTCATCACGGCGACCCAGATGCTCGAATCGATGATCCACAGCGTGCGGCCGACGCGCGCCGAGGCGAGCGATGTCGCCAACGCCATCTGGGACGGCACGGACGCGGTGATGCTGAGCGCCGAGACGGCTGTCGGCGAGTACCCGGCGGAGACGGTGGCGATGATGGATCGCATCATCCGGTCGGCGGAGTCGGCTTCGCGCCCGCCGGCCGACGGCGCGCATCACATCGAGCGCCCCGACTACTCGTACGACATCGCCCGCGCCGCGCGCCAGATCGCCGAGACGAACCCCGAGGTGCGGGCGATCGTGGCGTTCACGAGCAGCGGCTACACCGCGCGGCTCATCTCGAAGGAGCGGCCGCCCGCGCCCGTACTCGTGCTGACGCCGGACGAGCGGGTGATGCGCCGCTGTTCGCTGTTCTGGGGCGTGACGGCGCGCGAGTGCCGGATGCTGGGCACGCTCGACGAGATGGTGACGGAAGTGGACCACGCGATGCGGTCGCGGTTCGGGCTTCGGGAGGGCGAGACGGTCGTCCTCGTCGGCAGCCTGCCTGTCGAGCGTGTCGGCATCACCAACTTCCTGAAGCTGCACCGCGTCGGCGAGGTCGACTGACAGCGCGTCGCTGCTGGTAAGATAGCGGCGGACCTCCGGCGAACCGGGGGCGCATGTTGGGGGAGGCCACACCCATGTCCGCTTCGCTCATTATCCTGATCGTCGCCGCGGCGATCCTGCTCGTCCTTGTCGTCTGGTTCATCTCGATGTACAACGGGCTCGTCAGCGCCCGCAACCGCGTCCGCGAAGCGTGGTCGGGCATCGATGTCCAGCTCAAGCGCAGGTCGAGCCTCGTCCCGAACCTCGTCGAGACGGTGAAGGGCTACGCCGCGCACGAGAAGGAGACGTTCGAGAACGTCACGGCCGCCCGCGCGCAGCTCGACAACGCCCGCGGCGTCCACGACGCGGCCGAGGCGAACAACAAGCTGACGCAATCGCTGCGGTCGCTGTTCGCGGTGGCCGAGGCCTACCCGGAACTGCGTGCGCAGGAGAGCTTCGGGGCGCTCCAGACCGAGCTCTCCGACCTCGAGGAGAAGATCGCGTACGCCCGCCAGTTCTACAACGGCAACGTGCTCAGCTACAACACGAAGATCGAATCGTTCCCGCAAGTGCTCGTCGCCGGGGCGATGGGGTTCAAGTCGAGCGAGTTCTTCGAGGCGGAAGAAGAGGCGCGCGCCGATGTGAGGGTTAGCTTCACGTCGTGAACGAGCGCGTTCTCGTCTACGACCGCATCGGCCAGAACCGCCGCCAGACGTGGCTTCTGATGACGGGCTTCGCTGTGCTGACGAGCGCCCTCGCCGCCGCGCTGCTTGTCATAATCGGGGCGCCGCTCGTCTTCACGCCGGTCGCGCTCGTCGCGATCGTCGTGTACGTCGGCATCGGCTACTTCGCGGCGTCGTCGGTGGCGCTCAGCGTCTCGGGCGCGCGCGAGACGACGCGGGAGGCGGAGCCGGAGCTCTTCCGGCGTGTCGAGAACCTCTGCATCGGAGCGGGGCTGCCGCTGCCTCGTGTCTACATCATCGAGGACGGATCGCCCAACGCGTTCGCGACCGGCCGCGACCCCAGCCACGCCGCGATCGCCGTGACGCGGGGGCTGCTCGACAAGCTCGAGCCGCTCGAACTCGAGGGCGTCATCGCGCACGAGCTGTCGCACATCGGCAATCGCGATACGCGCGTCTCGACGCTGACCGTGCTCCTGTTCGGGGTGGTGGCGCTGATGGGCGACCTCGCGCTGCGCTGGACGTGGTTCGGCGCTGGCAGCCGGCGCGGCAATCGCGACCGGGGCGGCGGCGCAGCCGGCCTCATCATCCTCGCGATCGCGATCGTCCTGGCGATACTGGCGCCCATCGCCGCCCAGGCGATCCGGTTCGCGGTGAGCCGCCAGCGCGAGTATCTGGCGGACGCGTCGGCGGCGCTGCTGACACGCTATCCGCCGGGCCTGGCGAGCGCGCTCGAGAAGATCGCCGGCGACACGGATCCGCTCGAGGCGGCGAACAAGGCGACCGAGGCCCTCTACATCACCAATCCCCTGCGCGCGCACAAGAGCTTCCTCAACGGGCTCTTCGATACCCATCCGCCCATCGAGGAGCGGATCCGGCTACTCCGTTCGATGTAAGAGGTTTGGCCGGCGGGGTTCAGCCCGCCACCGTCGCGCCGAAGATTATGTGTAATGCATATGAATCCGCCTCGAGGAATGGTGTAGCTCATGGCGAGCGCTTCGGAGCGAAACGCGCCCATGGACGATCGGAGCGAGCTGACGCGTGAGCAGCTCGAGTCGATGATCGCCGAGCTCGACGACGCCGTCTTCTCGATCGACTTCGCGACGGGCCGTCTGATCGTACTGCTCGCCCGGCATCGAGAAGATCTACGGCGTGACCCCCGCCGAGTTCGAGGCGAACGTATATGCCCTGAAGGCTACGGTTCACCCGGACGATATCGCAGCTCTTCCGCGACATCAACGCGACACACGGCGACGGGCATCGCCTGGCGCGGCCGCCACCGCGTCGTGCGCCCCGACGGCGAAGTGCAGTGGGTGTACGCGCGCATCGTCCCGGCGATGAACGCCGCGGGCGAGGTCGTCCGCGTCAACGGCGTCATCACCGACATCGACGACATGGTGCGCGGCGAGGAGGCCGAGGGCCGTCTCGAAGGCTACTTCCGGGCGCTCGTCCAGAACGCATCCGACATCATCATGGCGATCCGGCCCGGCGGCGCCATCGCGTACGCGAGCCCCTCGGTGGAGCGCCTGTTGGGCCTCTCCGAAGAGGATCTCATCGACAAGGGCGTGATGGATCTGGTTGCTGAGGACGATCGGGAGATGCTGAGGGACGGCCTGGCCGGCCTGGAGGTGGGCCAGCACCTGGAGGTGAGTCTTCACGCGCATCGGTCGGACGGCGCGCTCCGCTCCTTCCATCTGCTCATCATGTCCATCCTCACGCCCGAGGGCGAGACCATCTACGTCGTGAATGCGCGTGACCTGACGGAACATGACGCCGCTTCCGCCGAAATCGAACGGAGCGAGCGCTATTTCCGGGCGCTGGTGCAGAACGCGTCGGACGCCATCCTGACGCTGGACGCTGAGAGCCGGATCACCTACGCGAGTCCTTCGGTGGAACGGACGCTTGGCTATCTGCCGGAGGAGCTTGCTGGCCGCGACGTGTTCGAGCTGCTGACACCCGACGAGGTGCAGGTCGCGCGGAACCTGGAGATGGATGATCTGATCGCGAAGACCGCTCCGACCATCGCTGTTCGGGCGCTCCATAAGGACGGCTCCACCCGCTACCTCGAGGTGACGATCACGAACCTCCTCGACGATGCGGCTGTGGGGGCGACGGTCATCAACGTTCGCGATGTGACGGAACGCCGCCAGTTCGAGGAGGACATCGCGCGTCGCGCCTTCTACGACGAGCTCACCGGGCTGCCGAACCGCTCGTTGCTGCTCGACCGTATCCAGCAGGCGCTCGCCCGCGGCACGGCGGATCACGGGCACGTGGCGGTGCTGGCGCTCGAGCTCGATCGCTTCAAGCTCGTGAGCGACACCGTGGGCCACGCCACGAGCGACGATCTGCTGGTACTCATCTCGAAGCGTCTTCTGGATGCGATTCCCGCGGCGGCGACGCTCGCGCGCACCGGCGAGGACAGCTTCGCTATCGTGCTCGCCGACGTCGGCAACGTTGGCGACGCGATGGGCGTGGCTGAGGACATCATCGCCGCACTCGAGACCCCGTTCCAGGTCGATGGCGGCGAGTTCTTCGTCGCGGCCAACATCGGCCTTGCGCTCGCGGCTGGCGCAGCCGACAGGCCGGAGGATGTCGTCCGCAACGCGGGCCTTGCGATGGCGCGGGCGAAGGCCGAGGGCAAGTGCCGCTACGCGCTGTTCCAGGCCAACATGGATGTCGAAGCGCTGGATCGGCTGCTGATTGAGTCGGAGCTGCGTCACGCGGTCGAGCGCGGCGAGCTGCACCTGCGCTACCAGCCCATCGTCTCGCTGCGTACGGGCAGGCTCGCCGGCATCGAGGCGCTGGTGCGGTGGCAGCACCCGAGGCTCGGGCTCGTGGGGCCGAACGACTTCATCCCGCTGGCCGAGGAGATCGAACCTCATCTTCGAGATCGGCCGGTGGGTGTTGACCGAGGCGTGCCGGCAGGCACGTGACTGGCAGCTCCGTCACCCTGTCGAGGCGACCTCTCCGTGAGCGTGAACCTGTCGCCGCGCGAGTTCCGCCAGGCGGGGCTTGTCGAGCAGATAGCGTCCGCTCTCCGCGGCACGGGGCTGTCGCCCGAGACGCTCATTCTGGAGCTGACCGAAAGCGGCGTCATGGAAGATATCGCGGGCGCCGTGGAGACGCTGACGGCTCTGAAGCGGCTGGGCGTCCGGGTCGCCATCGACGACTTCGGCAAGGGCCATTCGTCGCTGTCGTACCTCAAGAGCCTGCCGGTCGACATCATCAAGATCGACAAATCGTTTGTCGAAGGGCTTGGCAATGACGCACGCGATGAAACGCTCGTCCGCGCCATCATCTCGCTGGCGCGGGAGCTCGACCTCCTGTCGATCGCCGAGGGCGTCGAGACCGCCGACCAGATGACGGTGCTCCGGGCGATGCGCTGCGACCGGGCGCAGGGCTACCACTTCTCGCCGCCGGTGACCAGCGATGTCTTCGAGGAGCTGTATTGGCCCGAGGAGCGTCTTGACATCGTCGCGTAGCCGCGCGCACCTGCTTCGTCCGCACTCGTCCTGCCGCCTTGCCGAACGCCATGCCGCCAGCTACGCTTGTCATCGACGAACGGCGCCCTGAGGTGACGAGCATGGCCGCCCCCACGATCCGTCGCGCTTCGCTTCAGGATCTGCCGCCGATACTGGCGCTGCTCGATGCCGCCCATCTTCCGGCAGGCGGCCTCGCCGAGTGCATCGGCACGGGCTTCGTCGCCACGGACGGCGCGGGCGATGTCGTGGCGGCGGCGGCTCTGGAGCTGCATGGCGGCTTCGCGCTGTTGCGCTCCGTGGTGGCGCGCGAGGATGTGCGCGGGTCGGCGCAGGGGAGCGCCGTGGTCGCGGCCGCCATCGAGCTCGCGCGCGATCTGGGCCTGCACGGCGTCTACCTGTTCACGATGAACGCGTCCGGCTTCTTCGCCCGTTTCGGCTTTGTGGAGGCCGACCATCGGCTCTGGCCGGAGCCGATGCACGCCGCCGGTCAGTGGGTGGCCGTCGACGCCTGGGACGACAAGCACCGCCGTCCGTTCGCGATGGCGCTCGCGCCGCTCGCCGCCGCGTCCTGACCGGGGCTATTCGGGCGGCTCGCTCGCCCCGAAGACGCTGCCCCACCGGAAGCGGCGCGCGCGTCCGCCCACGAGGAACAGTCCGAGGACGGCGGCGAGCGCCATGGCGGCGGCGGCGACGACGAACGTCTCGTCGAACGTGTTGTGCATGGCCATCTCGTACGCGTCCGAATCCGCTTCGAACTGCTGCTCGCGGAAGAGTTCGGCGGCGCGATCGCTGAATCGCCCGAGCCCCTGCGAGGCCAGCAGCGCCGTGCCCGTGATCATCCCCATAGTCTGCATCACCTGAAGCAGGGCGGCCGAAGCGGCCCGCTGCGATTCGCTCGCATGGTCGAGCACCGTCGCCACGATCGGCGCGTCGTCGAGCGTGAAGGCGAGCCCCGCGAGGCCGAGCGGTATCCAGAGGGCGAGGCTGCCTGGCGAATCGGACCAGCCGTACATGAGCAGGAGGGCGAGCGATGCCCCCCCGAAGCCGACGACGGCTGTGGTGCGATACCCCCGCCGCATCGCCAGGATGCCGCCGGCGATGCCGCCGATGGGCATGAACAGCATCATCCGCATCAGGTTCAGGCCGCCGTCGAGGGCGTCGCCGCCCCAGAGGACGTTCGTCATCAGCGGCACGTTGATCATCACGGTAATGAGCGCCGCGCCCGTCAGGAAGTACGTGACGTTGGCCACCGCCACCGCGCGCCTGCGGAACAGACGGAGGTCGGCCAGCGGATCGCGCGCGCGCAGCTCGTGGACGACGAAGCTGCCCAGCAGCACGCCGCCCGTTCCGAGAAACGCGAGGGTCTCGCCAAGGGGCCGCGGCTGGCCGCCGTTGTCCGTGAGCCCGATCGTCAGCGCCAGCAGCGACGCCGTGAGGAGAAGGCCGCCGAGCAGGTCGAACTCGCGCTTCGGCAGCGGTGTCGGGCTCGGAGCCCGGCGTCGCGCGCGAGGAGCGGTATGGCCAGCATCACCGGGAGCGCGAGGATGATGTTCATCCAGAAGAGCCAGCGCCACCCGATGAGCGTCGCGATGACCGCGCCCCACAGCGGCCCGAGCAGGCTGCTCGTGTCGTCGAGCGCCGAGAGCGTGCCGATGGCGAGCGGCCGTCGCTCATGCTTCAGCGTATCGGCCGCGATCGCCATGGCGATGGGGACGAGCGCGCCGCCGCCCAGCGCCGAGACTCCCCGGAAGAAGACGATCCACCAAAGGCTGTGCGAGAGCGCCACACCCGCCGATCCGATCATGAAGATGACCATCGCCAGCAGG
This sequence comes from uncultured Chloroflexia bacterium, assembly GCA_963702115.1. Lineage (GTDB taxonomy): Bacteria > Chloroflexota > Dehalococcoidia > SHXV01 > SHXV01. The sequence continues at coordinate 1,362,909 of OY969711.1, read as the reverse complement.
TAGACGCGGACGCGGCCGTGCAGGTCGGCGAGACGGCCCATGAGCGGCATCGCGACGGTGTAGCCGAGCAGGTAGCCGTTGACGATCCAGGCCAGCAGCCCGAATTCGCTGATCGTGAGGTTCACGTCGTCGATGATGTCGGGCAGAACTGTGACGATGAACGTCTGGTCGAAACCGCCGACGAAGATGCCCATCCCCAGCGCGAGGATGAGGGCTGTCGGGTTGGACCGGCGGCTGATGGTCGCGCCGGGGCTGCTGCCGCTGGTCGCGTCCACTGCCACGCTAGCCCGTCTCGGGGGGCTCGATGGTTACAGGCTCGTCGAAGCCGGAAAGCTCGATCTGGCGGCGGATGTCGTCGCTCTCCTCGTTGTTGATCGGCCCTTCGAGCCGCGCCCGGCGCAGGAGCGAGTCGTCCTGGCCGATCCAGACGGTCACCGGCACGATGACGCCCGGCTCGGCCACAGGCGCGAGCGACTCGATGTCGGCGGCGTCGACCTCGGCCTCGATGCGGTACGTCGCGACGCCATCGATCCGTTCGCTGCCGGTGACGCGCGCGTCGACAGCGCCCCGCAGCAGCTCTGGGATGCCCTCGTCCGGCGCGAAGATGTCGCGGATGGCGATGCCCTCCTCGATTCGCTGCCAGGTACCGCTTCCGAACGGGTCGGTGAGCCAGATGTCTTCGCCGATGGAGATGACCTCGACCTCGATCCGGATCGCGCCCCGCTCCGCGTCGATGTCCGCCTGGAGCTTGTCGGGCGCGGCGATGTTGCCGTCGGCCGTTCTGCAGGCCGAGGTCGAACACGATCGGCGTCGAGCCGTTCTCGTGGGTGAGGCGGAAGTGGAAGCTGTCGAGCGCCGCGAGCGTGTCGGCGGCGGCGGCCATGACGGCCCCCGCGTCGACGTCGGTCGGCGCCGCGTCATCATCGTCGTCGTCACCGCCGCCGCAGGCGAACGCCACGGTCGCGAGCATCGTCAGCGCGACGAGCGTGAGGGAGCGTGCGTGCGAGCGCATCATGGCGACATTATGGGCTACGCCGCGTCCTGGCGCTATCGCAGGGCGATGCCGCGACCCTTGCGCACGCGGCCGATCGGCGCGAGCATGAGCCCCTGCGCGGCGAACTCGCGCGCGAGCGCCGTCGCGTTCGCGGGGAGTGCCGTGAACAGCAGCCCGCCCGATGTCTGCGGATCCGCGAGCAGCTCGTAGAGCTCGGGCGCGATGCTCCCTGCCCGCACGCGGCGCGCGACGTGGGCGCGGTTGCGCGCGCCGCCCCCCGTGGCGATGCCCTCGCGCGCGTACTCGAGCGCGCCCGGCAGCAGCGGCACGGCGGCGGCATCGATGTCGATCGCGACCTTGCTGGCGTCGGCGACTTCGAGCGCGTGGCCGAGCAGGCCGAACCCGGTGACATCGGTCATCGCGTGGACGCCGACCTCGCGCGCGACGCGCGACGCATCGCGGTTCAGCATCAGCATCGAGGCGATCGCGGCCTCGGCGTGCGCCGTGCTCGCGCCGCCGCGCTGCATTTTCGTGAGGACGATGCCCGTGCCGAGCGGCTTCGTCAGGAAGACGGTATCGCCGGCGCGCGCGCTGCCCTTCGTGAGGATGCGATTCGGGTGCGCGAAGCCCATCACGCACAGCCCGTACTTCGGCTCGCGATCGAGCACCGTGTGGCCGCCCGCGATGACGCCGCCCGCCGAGGCGACCATCTCCGCCCCGCCGCGCAGGATGCCGGTGATGATGGCGGGCGGCAGGTCATCGGGGAAGGCGGCGATGTTCAGCGCGAGCGCGACTTCGCCGCCCATGGCGTAGATGTCGCTCATGGCGTTCGCCGCGGCGATGGCGCCGTACGTGTACGGGTCATCGACGACCGGCGGGAAAAAGTCGACCGTGAGAATGACAGCACGATCGTCGCCGGCGCGGTACACGGCGGCGTCATCGGCAGCGCCGAGTCCCACGAGGAGGTCCGGGCTGCGCCGCTGCGTCGAAGACACTGGCGAGAGGGCGCAGAACCTGCGCCAGGGCTCGCGGGCCCATCTTGCCGGCTCAACCAGCGCAGAAGGCGAGGTCGGTCAGACGAATCTGCTCCGGACTCACGTGCCATCACCCCCCTTCGACCCAGACGAGGTGACCTCACCGTACGGCCCGTCTCGTGCGCGGGTCAAGGAGCGTCGCGCTACAATCGCAACGTGGCCACCGCGAAGAACAGGCGCGTCCGTACCCTGAGCCCGGCGGAGATTGTCGAGCGGCTCGACGCTGTCTACGGACTGCCGCCGTGGCGCGCCCACGGCGACCCGATGGCCGAGCTCGTGCTCACCGTGCTTTCGCAGAACACATCCGACCGCAACTCCGGGCGTGCCTTCGCGCGGCTGATCGAGCGCTACCCCACGTGGGAAGCGCTCGCCGCGGCCGATGCCGGCGACATCGAGGATGCGATCGCGATCGGCGGGCTCGCGAAGACGAAAGCGCCGCGCATCAAGGCGCTGTTGGGCGAGATAGCGGCGAAGCGGGGCGGCCTCGACCTGTCGCATCTGGCAGCGCTGCCGATCGACGAGGCGAGCGCCTGGCTGCAGGAGCTTCCGGGCGTCGGGCCGAAGACGGCGGCGTGCGTGCTCATGTTCGCGTTCGGTCGTCCGGCGCTGCCCGTCGATACGCACGTGCACCGTGTGGCGCGGCGGCTCGGGCTCATCCCGGCGAAGATGGGCGCCGCGCAGGCGCACGCCGCGCTGGAGGCGATGGTCGCGCCCGGGCAGATGTACGCATTCCATATCGCGCTGATCAAGCACGGACGACGCATCTGCGCGGCGCAGCGGCCACGCTGCGGCGAATGTCCGCTGCTCGACGGCTGTCCCGAGGGGCAGAGCCGCACGGGCTGACGGACGTAGCGGCGGCAGGTATAGTGGGCACCGCCCGTCGCGGTGGCGGGCGCAAGCGACCGCGCGGCGTGCCGCGGCAGCCTGGAAGGACGTACCGGCGATGACCTACGAGACGATACTCCTCGACCTGAACCGCGACACGGGCGTCGCGACTCTCACCATCAACCGGCCCGATCGGGCGAACTCGATCAGCAGGCAGCTCGGACTCGACATAACGGCGGCGTTCGATGCGCTCGAGTCCAACGATGACGCGCGCGTCGTCGTCATCACGGGTGCGGGCAAGTACTTCTGCGGTGGGGCCGACCTCCGCGAGATGAGCGAGCCAGGCGGCGCGGGCGGCGGGCTCAGCAGATTCGACTTCATGCTGCGGCTCGAGGAGTCGTCGCTTCCGGTGATCGCGGCCATCAACGGCGCCTGCATGGGCGGCGGCTGCGAGATCGCGCTGTCGTGCGACGTGCGCATCATCGCCGAGAGCGCGAAGGTCGGGCTGCCCGAGATTCAGTTCGGGGCGCTGCCCGCGGCGGGCGGCACGCAGCGGCTCGCTCGCGTTATCGGGCCGGCCCGCGCCAAGGAGCTCATCTACAGCGGGCGGCATATCACGGCGGCCGACGCGGAACGCTGGGGGCTTGTCAGCTACGTCGTGCCCGACGCGCAGCTGATGGAGCGCGCGGGCGAGCTCGCGGCGGAGTTCGCGCAGCGGGCGAAGTACGCCCTCTCGGCTGCGAAGTACCTCATCAATCGCAGCATGGACACGGATCTGGCGACGGGGCTGAAGCTCGAGCGCCGGATCGTGGGCTCGATGGCGAGCGACGAGGAGCGCGCGACGGAGCGCGATCGCGCGGCCGCGAGCCAGGACACGTACAAGCGCATCTTCCAGCGCTGAGGACGGCGCCGATCAGGGGGCGGCGGCGCTCGCGTAGTGCCGGGCGAGCGCCATGATCATCGCCCCCATGCGCTCGTTCTCCGGCGCGACGATGGCCGTGACGCCGTGCTCGCGAAGCGCGGCCGATGTCACCGCTCCCTGCGAGAGCGCGACCGGCGCCCCGGCGTTGAACGCGTCGCGGACGGCTGCGGCTGCGCCGCGCGCGTTTGCCGCTTCGAACAGATAGGTTGCCTGTGGCGCCGACGTGAAGACGACGGCATCGACGCTGCGCCGCCGCGATCTCGTCGAGCAGCGCCGCGACGACATCGCCGGCGGGCGGTGTGTAGCGATAGAGCACGAGCTCGTCGACGAGCGCGCCCCGCGCCCGCAGCGCGTCGATGAGCTGGCTGTCGTTGGTGCCGTAGAGCTGCACGGTGGTGCGCGCTCCGGCGATGTCGTGCGGCCGGAGCGCCGTCAGCAGCCCCTCGATCGAGCCGTCGGTGTCGGTGACGGTGGGGGCGAGGCCCAGCTCGCGCAGCGCGTTGACGGTCTTGTAGCCGCGAGCCGCGATCTTCGCATTCGCGATGCTCGCGAGAACGGCGTCGCGAATGCCGGCTCGCTCCGCCGCCGCGACGAGGCTGCGCGTGCCCACGCCGGTCGTGAGCACAACCCAATCCGCGCCGCCTTCGGCGAGCCGCCTGAGCGGGTCGAGGACGGTCGGGTCTTCGAGGGGAACGGTGTTCATGAGTGGCCGGGCGAGCGGCTCACCGCCGAGGTTGCGGACGAGCTCCGACAGCTCCTTCATGCGCCGTGGCCCGCCGATGGCGATGCGCTTGCCGTCGAGCCGTGGTGTCGCGGAGCGGCGCTCGCCCTCGCGCGGGGCGGATGCGTTGGCGGCGGACGAGCCGGGTCGCGTCATCGGCGTGGCGCTCCTTCCCGTCCATCATACGCCCGTCGCCGAGAGTCGTGGTAGGCGGCGGCTAGTCGTCGTGCCCGTAACCGAGCAGCTGTTGGCGGAGATGCTTGAACGCGCCGTAGTGGATGAGCTGTTCGACCACGGGCGTGAGCTGGTCGCAGGGGATTCCCTCCAGAATCTTGACGCCGGGGACGGCGCTGGGGCCCGTGGTGCCGCCGATGTAGATGTCGACCGCTTCCACGATCACGCCGTCGATCCTCTTCTTGCGACCGAGGAGGCCGATGTCGGCGGCCTGGTGATTGCCGCACGACGCGGGGCAGCCCGACCAGCCGACGCTGATCGGCCGGGTCGCGCCGCCCGCTGCGTCGATGGCCAGGGCGAGGTTGAGCGCGTGCTCCTTCGTGGCGATTGTCGCCATGCCGCAGTACTCGATGCCGGTGCACGACACGGTGCCGCGCATGATCTCGCTCGGCGCGTGCTGCAACTCCTGCAGCAGCGGCTCCGCGAGCAGCGCCTCAAGGCGCGAGTCGGGCACGTTCGGCACGATGACGTTCTGCTCGGGGGTGAGCCGGATCTCGCCGTCGCCGTACGTCTCGGCGATGCGGGCGAGCTCGCTCATGTGGGCGGCGGTGGCGCGTCCGACGGGCACGAGCAGACCGGCGTAGCTGAGCCCGGGCTGGCGTTGCGGGTGCACGCCGACGTGATCGGTGGTGACGCCGGTGCGGGGATCGTGTCCGGCCGGGCGCAGCCGCATCTCGGCGCGCGCCTCGACCTCGCTGCGGAACCTGGCGATGCCCCATTCGTCGATGAGGAAGCAGAGCCGGGCCCGATTCCGCGTCTCGCGCGAGCCGTGGTCGCGGAAGACGAGCGCGATCGCGGCGGCGACGAGGGGCGCTTCCTCCGGCGTGACGAAGGCATCGAGCGGGCGGCCGACGCGGAGGCCGCCGGAGCCCATCTTGCCGCCGACCGTGACGTTGAAGCCGATCAGCGTCTCGCCGTCCACGTCCTTGGCGGCGGGCGTCATGCCGACGTCCTGGCTTTCGGCGTGGGTACAGTTCTCGAGGCAGCCGGTGAGGGTGGCGTTGAACTTGCGCGGCAGGTTCGCGAACTCGGGGTTGCCGACGAAGATGTCGTTGAAGGCGCGCGCGGCGGGCGATGCGTCGAACAGCTCGTTCGGAGTGAGGCCCGCCACCGGGCAGGTCATCACGCCCCGGATGTTGTCGTAGCCCGTCTGCAGCGTCAGGAGCCCGGCGTCGTTCAGCGATTGCAGCACTGCCGGGATGTCTTCGATGCGGAGCCAGCGCAGCTGAATCTGCTGGCGGGTCGTCAGGTCGAGGGTGCCGCGCCCGTAGCGTTCGGCGATGGCGGCGACGGTGCGTATCTGCGCGGCGTTGGTGACTGCCGGCCGGGACGCGGATCCGCATCATGAAGTGGCCCGGAGTCTGCTGGCGGTAGAAGAGGCCGGCCCACTTGAGCCGGATGTCGCGATCGGTCTCGGGGATGCTCTCCCACCCGTCACGAGCGAATGCCGGAATCTCGTCGCAGATGCTCAGCGGGGCCTTCTCGGCCTTGATCGTCTCGGCCTTGTTCATCGCCGCCACCTCCGCCCCGTGCCCGCCGCGATGGCGGGCGATCGGTCGATGAACCAACGATAGCGCCGCGAGATTGCGCCGCTGTTGCGCGGGCATTACAACCGCGTAACGTAACGCTGCGGCGCGGCTCTTGGTAGAATGTCGGCTGCTATGGCTGATGACGCGCGCTCGTCCATCGTCGCACTCGGCGGCGTCCAGATACTGACCGAGCATCTCGGCGAGATGGTGCGGTTCTATCGCGACGTCGTCGGACTGCGGCCGCGTAGCGAGCGCGACCACTACACGAACTTCGAGTGGGGCGAGGTGCGGTTGAGCATCGCCGCCCACCCGGGGGTCCACGGCCGCAACGCCGACCCGGATCGGCTGATGATCCACTTTCTCGTCGACGATATTCAGGCGGTGTACGGGCGGCTGCGGGCGGGCGGCGTCGAGTTCTCGCGGATGCCGGAGCGGGAGAAGTGGGGCGGCTGGGTCGCGACGTTCCACGACCCGGATGGCAACACGCTGCAGCTCATCCAGCAGCCGGTGGCGGACGCGCGCTAACGGCCGCCGGGCGCGGCGCTCGCCGAGCGAGCGTCCTCGAGTATGGCCGTGACATCGCTGTCGGCGACCTGGTCGAACCGCTCGTAATGCGGTCCCGACGGCGTAGAACGGCACGGGCATCCGCAGGCAGAGCAGCTCGTCGGTCTCGTCGCGGATGATGTCGCACGTCTCGCGGGCGCCCACCGGCACCGCGACGATGAGCTTGGCGGGGCGCTGCGGGCGCACCGCGCGAATCGCCGCGCGCATCGTCGCCCCGGTCGCGAGGCCGTCGTCGACGAGGATGACGATGCGTCCCTCGATGGCGACCGGCGGCGCCGCGCCGCGCAGATCGCGCTCGCGCTGCTGGGCGGCTGCGACTTCAATCGCGATCTGCTCTTCGATGTACTCGGGGCCGACGCCGAGCTCGGCGATGAGGTCGTCGTTGAGGAAGCGGCCGCCGTTCGCCGTCACCGCCCCGATGGCGAGCTCCGACTGGCCCGGCGCGCCGATCTTGCGGGCGACGATCATGTCGAGGCTCGCGTTCAGGTTGCGGGCCGCCTCGGCTGCGACAACCATGCCCCCGCGCGGGATGCCGAGCACCAGCACGTCTCGATCGGCGTAGAGGTCGAGCGCCCGCGCGAGGCCGAGCCCGGCGGCGGTACGGTCTTCGAACAGGATTCCCGGTTCGTCCAATGTCACCATCGTCGCCAAACCCCCGTTCAGTCCGTCGATGGGCTGGCGGTGTGCCAGCTCCCACCCATCGTAGCACGCCGGGAGCGGCCGCCGCGATGCCGCATGTCATCGCCCGCAGAAGGCCGCTTGCCCGTCGCGACCGATCGTAGTCAACTACAGGGGCGATGATCGATGTCCGGCCCGCACCCGTCCCCGGCCCGCTCAATCTCGCGGCGGCCACGCTCGGCGCCGCCGCCGCCGATGCCGCGAGCGCCGCGATGCCCGCGCTCACGTTCGCGGGGGAGGCCGGCGAGCGTTCGTGGACGTACGCCGAGCTCTGGGAGCGCGTGCGGGCCGTGGGCAGGGCGATGCTGGCCGCGGGCCTCGAGCCGGGCGATCGGGTGCTGCTGCGGCTGCCGCATTCGCCGGAGTACGCGCTCGCGTTCTTCGGGGCGATAGCGGCGGGCATCGTGCCGATACCGGCGTCGCCGCAGCTCACCGCCGAGGAGGCGGCGTTCCTGATTGCGGACGCGCAGGCCCACGGCATCGTCGCGGCGAGCGACATGCGGCTGCCCGGCGCGGCGCGCATCGAGATCGCCGCTGCCCGTCTGATGTCGCTCGACGGCCCCGGCCCGCTTCCCGAGACGATGGCCGAGGATCCGGCGTACCTCATCTACACCTCGGGGACGACGGCGCGGCCCAAGGGCGTGCTGCACGCGCATCGCAGCGTCATGGGGCGCGCGATGATGGTGCACGCGTGGGAGGGGCTCGGGCCGGGCGACGTGACGCTGCACGCGGGCACGCTGAACTGGTCGTACACCATGGGCGCCGGCCTCATCGACCCGTGGCTGGCCCGCGCCCACGCCGTGCTCTACGACGGCCCGCGCGACCGGCAGCTCTGGCCGCGGCTCATCGCGCGCTATGGCGTGACGGTGTTCGCCGCTGTCCCCACCGTCTACCGGCAGATGCTGAAGTACGCGCCGCCCGTTCCCGGCGACCTGCCCTCGCTTCGCCACGGGCTGTGCGCGGGCGAGCCGCTGCCGCCGGCCGTCGCCGAGGAGTGGCAGCGCCGTACCGGGACGCCGCTGTACGAGGCGCTCGGGATGACGGAGGTGAGCACCTATATCTCGTCGGGGCCGGCGACACCGGTGCGCCCAGGCTCGCCGGGGCGCCCGCAGCCGGGACGGCGGGTCGCGGTGCTGCCCGAGGAGTCCGGCGAGACGCCGTTGGCCGCGGGCGAAGTGGGCGTGCTCGCCGTCCATCGCTCCGATCCGGGGCTGATGCTGGGCTACTGGCGTCGCCCCGCCGAGGATGCGCAGGTCTACCGGGGCGAGTGGTTCGTGAGCGGCGACCTCGCCGCGATCGATAGCGATGGCTACGTCTGGTTCCGCGGTCGCTCCGACGACACCATCACGTCGTTCGGGTACCGGCTGTCGCCGGCCGAGATCGAGGCGGCGCTGGCTTCGCACGAGGGCGTCGCCGATGCCGGGGTCGCGGCGCTGCCGCTCGGCGCGGACAAGACGCTTGTGCTGGCGTGCATTGTCGTACGCGAGGGCGCGGCGCTCGACGAGGCGCAGCTGCGGGCGCATGTCGAGCGGCGGCTCGCGGCGTACAAGCGGCCCCACGAGTACCGGTTTGTCGCCGAGCTGCCACGCACGCGCAACGGCAAGCTGCTGCGCCGGGCGCTCTCGGAGCGGTTCGCTGCCGGCACGGCGGACGAGTAGGATGGCGGCGCCCGGCTCGCTGGCGGCCGTCGGCGATGATGTTGTGGGTTGCCGCCGCTGTCCCCGGCTCGTCGCGTGGCGCGAGCTTGTCGCGCGCGAGAAACGGGCCTCCTTCCGCGACGACGATTACTGGGGCAAGCCCATCCCGGGCTTCGGCGAGGCTGGCGCGCGCCTGCTCGTGGCCGGCCTCGCGCCCGCCGCGCACGGGGGCAATCGCACCGGGCGGGTGTTCACCGGCGATCGCTCGGGCGACTGGCTGTACCGGGCGCTGCACCGGGCGGGCTTCGCCAACCAGCCCACCAGCGAGCATCGCAACGACGGTCTGCGGGTTCGGGATGCCTATGTCACCGCGGCCGTGCGATGCGCGCCCCCCGCGAACCGGCCACTGCCGTCCGAGCGCGACGCCTGCGCTCCGTATTTGGCGCGCGAGATGGCGCTGCTGCCGGAGGTACGGGTGTATGTCGCGCTGGGCGGCTTCGCGCACGGCGCGCTGGCGGCGCATCTGGGGCTGCGGCCCCGGCCGCGCTTCGGGCACGGAGCGGAGACGGCGCTGCCGGAGGGGCGCGTGCTGCTGGCGTCGTACCATCCGAGCCAGCAGAACACGTTCACGGGCCGCCTCACGGAGGAGATGTTCGACGGCATCTTCCGGCGGGCGCGCGAGCTCATCGCGGCGGGCGCGCCCGATCTTTAACGTTGCGTTGACATGGGGGCATGCCGCCCCGTTGACACTGGCTTCGTAGCAGTATTCATGGCTTACGAAGGAGGCAGACCCGAGTTGAAGCGATACAACATCCTGACTGATCGGTCCTGGCGGCCGGGACGACTGCTGGCTCTGGCGGCGCTCGTCGCCGTCGTGTCGATGGCGGCAGTGGCGTGCGGCGACGACGACGATGACGATGACGCGACGCGACCGCGACGGGCGCGGCGACCACGGTAGCGACAGCAACGCCGGCCGGGCCGGACCTGGGCGACCTCGGCGGCGACATCCGGATCGACGGCTCGTCGACGGTCTTCCCCATCTCTGAGGCGATGGCCGAGGAGTTTGGCAACGCTGGCGCAGGCACGCGCGTCAACGTTGGGCTTTCGGGCACCGGCGGCGGCTTCGAGAAGTTCTGTCGCGGCGAGACGGAGATCAGCGACGCGTCGCGCCCGATCAAGGACTCCGAGGTTGAGGCGTGCGCAGCGGGCGGCATTACCGATGTCGTCGAGCTGCAGGTGGGCATCGACGCGCTGACGGTCGTCGTTCACCCCGACAACGACTTCGTCGACTGCCTGACGGTGGACGAACTGCGGGTCATCTTCCAGACGGACGGCGCGTCCTCGTGGAGCGAAGTGCGCGCGGACTTCCCCGATGAGCCGATCGTGCTCTACTACCCCGGTACCGACTCCGGAACGTTCGACTACTTCGTCGAGGCGATTCTCGAGTCCGCCGAGCCCGAGCTCGCCCACCGCGGCGACGGCACGTCGTCGGAGGACGACAACGTGCTGGTGCAAGGTGTCGAGAACGACAAGGGCTCCATCGGCTACTTCGGGTTCGCCTACTACCAGGAAGCGGGCCAAGACCTGAAGGCTGTGCCGATCGACGGCGGCGAGGGCTGCGTCGAGCCCACCTTCGACAACGCGCTATCCGGCGAGTACGCGCCGCTGAGCCGCCCGCTGTTCATCTACACCCGGGAAAAGTTCCTCGAGGAGCGCCCCGAGGTGCTGGGCTTCGTCCAGTTCTACCTCGATAATGTCGAGGCCATTGTCCCCGAGGTCGGGTACATTACACTTCCGGTGAGCCTGCTCGACGAGCAGTTCGCGAAGATCGAGCCGTTCCTCCCGTAGAGGGCTGAACGCAGGAACTACCGCCCGGCGCGGTGACGGTGCAGAGATGCCCGCCTCCGCGCCGGGTTCGCATGCTACAAGGGAGGGCCCGCGGTGAACGTCGAGCCCGGTACGCGCACTGCGGCGACGTACGCCGCGCTCCGCCCCCGCCGTTTCCGGCGCGTGGGCGAATCGCTGATTGTGGCGAGCCTGGCCGGGTGCGCCGCGGTGTCGCTCGTGACGACGATCGCGATTGTCGTTGTGCTGTTCACCGAGAGCGCCTCGTTCTTCCAGGATGTGTCGTTCGCCGATTTCTTCCTCACGAGGGAGTGGCAGCCGCTGTTCCAGCCCGTGTCCTTCGGCATATGGGAGCTGCTCGCGGGCACGATGAACGTCGTGCTCTGGTCGCTGCTCCTCGCGACGCCGCTGGGCCTGGCGGCGGCGATCTACCTCAGCGAGTACGCGCACCCGCGCACGCGCAGCGTCCTCAAGCCGCTGCTGGAGGCGCTCGCCGCCGTGCCGACGGTCGTGTACGCATACTTCGCGATCACGTTCGTCTCCGCCGACATCCTGCGGCCGCTGTTCGGCGATAGCGTCTCGATCTTCAACAGCCTCTCGGCCAGCATCATGCTCGCCGTCCTCATTCTGCCGACCATCGCGTCGATATCGGAGGACGCGATGCACACGGTGCCGCGCGACCTGCGCGAGGCGGCCTACGCGCTGGGCGCGACGCGGCTCGAGGTGGCGACGCGGGTCGTCGTGCCGGCGGCGCTCTCCGGCATCATGGCGGCGATCCTGCTGGCCGTGGCCCGGGTCGTCGGCGAGACGATGATTGTCGCCGTCGCCGCGGGCTCGACGCCCAACCTGACGCTGATGCCGCTCGAGAGCGTTCAGACGATGACGGGCTACATGCTGCAGGTGGGGCTGGGTGATGCGGCCCGGGGCAGCGTCGAATATCGCTCGCTGTTCGCGGTGGGGAGCACGCTGTTCGTGCTGACGCTGATGTTCAACATGGCCGCGAACCTTGTCGTCAGCCGCTTTCACGAGGCGTACGACTAATGGCGCGATCGGCGGGGCAGGCGGCCGACATGCTGCGGGCGACGGGCCGGGTGGCGCGCCGTCAGCGGGCTTCCGCTGCTTCGCGATGGGTGTTCATGGGCGCCGCCATGGTCGCGGTGCTCGTGCTGCTCGTGCTCGCGTGGGACACAGCGTCGACTGGCTGGTCGCGGCTCAGCCCCGATCTGATTACGAACTACCCTTCGCGGTTCGCCGACCGCGCCGGGCTGCGGTCATCGCTGATTGGGTGGGGCTGGGTGCTGGGCCTCACGGTCGCCATGGTCATCCCGATCGGTGTGGGCACGGCGGTATGGATGGAGGAGTTTGCTCCGCGCAACCGTCTGCTCAGCCTTGTGCAGCTCAACATCGCGAATCTGGCCGGGGTGCCGAGCATCATCTACGGCATACTTGGGCTCGCCCTGTTCGTGCGCGCCGCCGACCTCGGCCCGAGCATCATCGCGGGCGCGTTCACGCTGTTCCTCATGATTCTGCCGATGACGGTGATCGCCTCGCAGGAGGCGATTCGCCAGGTGCCGCCGAGCATCCGCGAAGGATCGCTGGCGCTCGGCGCATCGCGCTGGCAGACGGTGCGCCACCACGTGCTGCCGGGCGCGATGCCGGGCATCCTCACGGGCGTCATCCTCGCCGTATCGCGCGCGGCCGGCGAGACGGCGGCGCTGATCATGATCGGCGCGTTCTCGTTCATTGCCTTCGACAACACGAGCATGTTCGATGACTTCACGACCGCTCCGATCCAGATCTACAACTGGACGACCCGGCCGCAGGAGGCGTTCCGCCAGAACGCGGCCGCGGCGATTATCGTCATCATGGTCATCATCCTGTCGTTCAACATCGTCGCGTCCGTCGTCCGCGAGCGGTTCCGCAACCGCTGAAGCCGCGCGGATGCGCGTGAGGGTCGTTCGGCCCCCATCACTCGTGGCGAACTGCTCTGACACAACGGGCGCCGTGAGGGCATGGTGGCAGCGTGGATAGCGGTCGCCGCGACCGGCGCTCACGCATCGGCCGGCTCCCGCATCCTGCACCGGAAGGAGCGCCACGATGGCAGCAACAGGACTCAGCGTGTTCGACGCGACCATCCAGAAGACGAATGTCTGGCTCAACGACATGATGGAGGAGCTCGGCACGGACGACAGGCACAGGGCGTACAGCATGCTCCGTGCCGGGCTGCACGCGCTGCGCGATAACCTGACCATCGACCAGGCGGCACACCTGGGGGCGCAGATGCCGATGCTCGTACGTGGCATGTACTACGACGGGTGGCACCCGGCGACTTCGCCCGCGCGCGAGCGGACGCGAGACTCGTTCCTCCACAGGGTTGCCGGCGAGCTCGAGCCCGATGAGGATTCGCAGCTCGCGGCCCGTGCGACGTTCGCGGTCCTGCAGGGGCGCATCTCGGAAGGGGAGATCGACAACGTGGTGCACATGCTGGCGGCGCCCGTCCGGGAGCTCTGGCCATAGCATCGGGCGGAGTGTTCGAAGGGGGCGAGATTACGTTCGCCGTGTTCGAGATGCCGCGCGGCTACGTCGCTCGCGCCGTCGGACACGACATAACGGAAAGCGCCGCGACGATGGACGAGCTCAGGGAGCGGATTCGCGAGGCGCTGGCGCTGCGCTTCACCGATGACGACCGGCCGGGCGCTGTGCGTCTGCACATCGCAAAGGCGGAGCACGGCGATCATCCGCGTTCGAGCGGAGAGGGTGACAACACATGTTGAATCAGAGTTGGAGAGTCCGCCTCGCCGAGCTGGCCCAGATCGAAGCCGGCGAACCACCTTTCATCTCCGTGTACCTCGATCTTCGTACGGATGGCGATGCGAAGCGCCAGTCGCTGACGTTCCTGCACGACGCGATCCACGACCACAAGAAGCGCGAACCGTACCACGGTGTCGCGCGCCGCGGGTTCGACGATGACCTCGCGTGGATCGGCGGATACATCGGCGATCAGCGGGGCGGCCGCTACGATCCCGCGAGCCAGGGCATCGTCTTTCTGGCATGCGGCGCGCGCGACATCCGCGAGGTGATCGAGCTGCCGGTGGCGGTGGCGAACCGGTTCGAGGCCGGTGACGCGCCGCTGCTCGCTCCGCTCGCGATGGCGGTCGACGCCGATGCCGATTACGTCGCCGCGCTCATCGATGTGGATTCGTGCCGTGTATTCGCCGTGTCGCTGGGGCGAGTCGTAGCCAGTGCGGATATGCAGGGCGACACCGAGGACCTCTCCCGGGAGACGCGGGAAGTTGGCTGGTCGGAGGGCCGTCTTCAGAAGCACGTCCAGGGTTGGCGCACGAAGTTCGCGAAGGAGGGTGCGGCGCTGGTGGAGCGGTTCGCCGCGAAACACGACGCGCCCTATTTGGTGTTGGCGGGCGCCGACGCGGAGCGCGCCGAACTGAAGCGCCATCTGCCGGAGGGGCTGCTGGCGCGGATCGTCGCTGAGGAGCACCTCCAGATCGACCTGGCGAGCAAGGCACAGGTGCTGGCCGCGACGCTGCCGCTCGCTCGGGCGGCGGCCCAGCGCGCATCGTTGGCCGACGCGGCGCAGGTGCTGACGGCGGCATCGGAAGGGCGCCCGGCGGCGATGGGGCCCGAGGCGACGCTCCGTGCGCTGGAAGAAGGCGCCGTCCGGCATCTGGTGCTGGCGACACTGCTGGATGGCACGGCCTGGCGCTGCGAGCGCTGCGGGCACGGCGAAGCCGCTTCGCCGCCGTTGACGTGCACGGCGTGCGGCGGGCCCGTGCGCGAGCAGCCGCTGGCGGAGCTCCTGCTGCGTGAGGCGCTGCGGCACGATGCCGAGATCACATTCGCGCCGGATGCCGGCGAGCTGAACGAGTACGGTGGTGTTGGCGCGCTGCTCCGCTTCGCGGCGGCCAAGGCGCGCTAGCCCGGAGCGGCCCACTTCCGCCGTGCGCGGCGCGCCGGCTTCTTCGGGATCGCGGCCTCGGCCGGGGCGCTCATCTGCCGTAGCCTCGCCGTGCGCCGGTGGCCGCACTGAATGCAGACGAACTCCGTGCCGTCGAGCCCGTTCTCGAGGTAAAGGTCGCCCTCGCAGCGAACACAGCCGTTCTTGACCAGCATGGCATCCTCCCTGGATGACGGAGCGCGTCAGGTGGATCATCGCCTCGAATCGCCCGAACATGAGGCCTCGGCGAGAGGATTCGGCCGCGAACCGCGTCCCCGGCCGACGATGCTAGAATGGCGGTACCCTCTCGCGGTCGCCACATTCGTCCGGGAGCACAGCTATGACGACGCAGCCAGCCGTAATCGACGTGACGGATGCCGACTTCGCCACGGCGGTAATCGAGCGCTCACGCACCACACCCGTCGTGGTCGACTTCTGGGCGCCGTGGTGCGGCCCCTGCCGAATGCTCGGCCCGATTCTGGAGAAGGTGACAGCGGAGCACGGCGGCGGCGTCGTTCTCGCCAAGCTCAACACCGACGACAATCCGGCGACGGCGATGCAGTTTGGCATCCAGGGCATCCCCGCCGTGAAGGCCTTCCGCGACGGGCGTGTCGTCGACGAGTTCGTCGGCGCGGTGCCCGAGCCCAAGGTGCGCGCCTTTTTCGATAAGCTCGGCGCGCCGCCTGCGCCATCCGCGGCGAGCGAAGCGGAGGCGCTCGCGAGCAGCGGCGATGTTGTTGGCGCGGAGCAGCGTCTCCGCGCCGCGCTGGCCGCCAGCCCGAACGATGTCGAGGCGATCGTCGCGCTCGGGCGGCTGCTCCTCGACCGTGGCGAGCGCGACGAGGCCGACAGCATCCTCCGGCTCGCGCCGACCGATCGCCGCGCCAAGGTGATGCGGCATCGCATCTTCCTCGAAGCCTTCGCGACGCGCCACGCCGCCGATGACTTGGAGCGCGAGGCCGCCGCCAACGAGCGCGATCCGCGGGCGAGGTATCGCTGGGGGGTGATGCTCGCCGCGCGCGAGCGCTATCCCGAGGCGCTGGACGAGCTCCTGGAGTCGGTCGCGCTCGATGCCCAGTTCGCCGAGGGCGCGGCGCGCAAGGCGGCGCTCGCCGTCTTCGATATTCTTGGCCCCGCGTCAGAGATGGCGCGGGCGTACCAGCGCCGTCTCTCGTCGCTGCTGTTTTAGACCGCCCGCCGCGTCGCGTGTACAATGGCCGTCACGCGAAAACTCAGAGGACAGCGGAGGTGCGCCATCCGTCTCGGCGCGTTTGAACTGAGAGAGCCTGTCCCCACACTCGACCGGCCGCGGCTGCTGCTGGCCCTCGCGCCGTGGGTCGATGTCGGCACCGTCGGGTCGATGGCGCTTGCCCACCTCGAACAGGAGTGGGGCGGACTCGAACTTGGCCGCCTCGCGCGTCCCGGCGACTTCTACGACTTCACCCGCTACCGGCCGATCATCTCGGGCCGCGACGAAGAGCGGTCGGTGACGCTGCCGAACACCGTGGTTCGCTACTCGCGCGGGCACGGCGATTGGCTGACGCTGCACGTCATGGAACCGCATGCCCGCGGCGAGGACTTCCGCGACTCGATCGTCGCGCTCATGCGGCAGTTCGGTGTCGTCGAGTACGTCATGGTCGGCGCGATGTACGGGCCCGTGGCCCACACCCGCCCCGCGACGCTGAGCGGCGGCAGCACCGACGCCGCCATGCGCGAGCGGCTGCGGCAGATCGGCGTACGGTCGAGCGTGTACGAGGGGCCGACGACGATCCTCGCGACGATACCGGAGGAGACGCGCGACCTCGAGGTGGTGACGGCATCGATGCTGGTGCAGCTTCCGGCGTATGCCCAGCTCGAGGCCGACTACCGAGGACGGCACGCGCTGCTCGACGGGCTCATCCGGCTGTACGATCTGCCGATCGACGCCGAGCCGCTGCGTGCGGAAGGCGACGCGCAGTATCGCGCCTTCGACGAAGGTGTGGAGCGCAATCCGCAGCTCCGAGGCTGGGTGCACGAGCTCGAGGCCGCCTACGATCGCGAGATGGGCGCCCCGCCCGCCGAGGAGCCGGACGACAGCGATGCACTGTCGCCGGAGCTGCAGCGCTTCCTCGGCGAGATGCAGCAGCGGCTCGAGGGCCGCGACCGCTAGCCTTTGCTCCGCCCATCGGCCGATGTCAGTTCGCTGTCGAGCGCGAGCCGCAGGAATGCCGCCGCTCGCGGGTCGGTCGTGCCCCGCCGCTGCGCCGCCACGATGACGCGCTCCGCGAGCAGGGGGCCGCGCCGCAGGCCGCCCGCCGCTTCGCGCTCGGCCACGAGCGCGGGGAGCGCCGCCCACCCGAGCCCGAGGCTCACCATCTGCCGCAACACCGCCGGATTGCCGCTCTCCAGCGTCACGACGGGCTCGATGCCGAGCCGCGCGAAGCCCTCGTCGATGATGGCGCGGGTGCGCGAGCCGGGCGGATACAGCACCCACTCCGCCTCGGCGGGCGTCCGCCGGTCGCCGGGGGGCGCGTACAGATAGAGCTGCTCGCGTTGCAGCTGGGTCGTGTCGAGGCCCGCGTCGTCGCCGGCGACCACGACCGCGAGGTCGAGCTCGAACGAACGCAGCCGCGCGAGAAGCGTCTCGCTCGCGCCGACGGCCAGCGTCAGGCGAACGCCCGGATGCTCATCGCGGTAGCGCCGGACGATATCGGGCAGCAGATAGAGGCTGGCGGCGTCGATCATCCCCACCCGCAGCGTGCCGGCCTCGCCCGCACGCGTTGCAAGCAGCCGCGCCCGCAGCTCGTCGGCCTGCGCGAGCACCCCCTGCGCGAAGGCGAGCACCTCCCGGCCGTCGGCGGTGAGGCGCCGGCCGCGCCCGGCGCGCTCGAACAGCGCTGTGCCGAGCCGGCGTTCGAGCTCGGCGAGCGCCTGCGAGAGCGCGGGCTGGCTCACATGCAGCGCCTCCGCGGCGCGGGTGATGCTGCCGTGGCGGTCGACCTCGCGGAGGTAGGCAAGTTGCTGGAAGTGGACGTTGAGCGACCCGGATGGCCGGGGCGTGGTGGGAGTCTGCTTCCGCATAACATTAGTATAGCTGATGTGTAGCGATGGAAACATCGCCTTGGTGGATGCGTCCGCGTACGCTAGTCTGAGGCTGCGGACCAGGACGTCCGGCCCGCTCAAGCAGCGACAATCGGGGAGGCGACGCATCATGGCAGATTCCATCCAGATCGACCCGCCGAAGGGGAAGCTCGGCATCCTGACGCCGGGGATGGGGGCCGTCGCGACAACGACGTACGCCGGTGTCCTCGCGCTGCGCCGCGGCCTCACGCAGCCGATCGGCTCGCTGACGCAGATGGGGCACATCCGGCTCGGCAAGCGCACCGAGCACCGCAATCCGCTGATCAAAGACTTCGTGCCGCTGGCCGAGCTTTCGGACATCGTGTTCGGAGGCTGGGATCCGTACACCGACAACGCCTACGTCGCTGCCGTGAAGGCCGGGGTGCTGGAGGCGAAGGACCTCGACCCGCTGCGGGCCGAGCTCGAGGCGATCCGGCCGATGTCCGCGGTGTTCGATCCGGAGTATGTCCGCCGCCTGGAACATGTCGACAACGTCAAGACGGGCGAAACGAAGCTCGACCTCGCGAAGCAGCTCATGGAGGACATGCAGCGCTTCCAGCGCGAGAACGGCTGCGATCGGCTCGTCATCGTCTGGTGCGGCAGCACGGAGGCGTACGAAGAGGCGTCGGCCGTGCACATGTCGCTCGACGCGTTCGAGCAGGGGCTGCGCAACAGCGACCCCGCGATCGCGCCGAGCCAGATCTACGCCTATGCGGCGCTGACGCTCGGTATTCCGTTTGCCAACGGCGCGCCGAACCTCAGCGTCGACATCCCGGCCATGCAGGAGCTGGCGGCGCGCAACGGCGTGCCCATCTGCGGCAAAGACTTCAAGACGGGGCAGACACTCCTGAAGACGATCCTCGCGCCGGGCTTCAAGGCGCGGCTGCTCGGCATCAGCGGATGGTTCAGCACGAACATCCTGGGCAACCGCGACGGCGAGGTGCTCGACGACCCGGACAGCTTCCGGAGCAAGGAAGTGAGCAAGCTCGGGGTGCTGGAGACGCTGCTGCAGCCCGAGCAGTACCCCGAACTTTACGGCGACCTCTACCACAAGGTGCGGATCAACTACTACCCCCCTCGCGGCGACAACAAGGAGGGCTGGGACAACATCGATATCTTCGGGTGGATGGGCTACCCGATGCAGATTAAGGTCGACTTCCTCTGCCGCGACTCCATTCTCGCCGCGCCGATTGTGCTCGACCTGGCGCTGTTCATGGATCTCGCGAAGCGCGCCGGCCAGAAGGGCATCCAGGAGTGGCTGAGCTTCTACTTCAAGAGCCCGCAGGTCGCGCCCGGCCTCTATCCGGAACACGATCTGTTCATCCAGCAGACGAAGCTGAAGAACACCCTCCGCCACTGGATGGGCGCCGAGCTCATCACCCATCTGGGCACGGAGTACTATGAGGAGTAACCCGCTCGCCCCTGCGGACGTGAATACTTCGTGCATTGACAGGTGGACGCGCGCCGGACTACCGTTGCTAGCGATCCGCTACAACATACGCAGGAGGTGCTCGACGTGAGAGGCCAGGCCGCCGTCGTTGGCGTCGGCGAGAGCAGCTACTACAAACGCGGCGGCGCTTCGGAGACGGAGTTCCAGCTCGCCGTCATCGCCATCCGCAACGCCGTCGAGGACGCCGGCCTGAAGATGGCCGACATCGACGGGCTCGTGTCGTACATGGACGCGCGTAACGAGCCGGTGCGGCTGAGCGCGGCGCTCGGCATGGCGGCGGTCAACTTCACGGCGCAGACGTGGGGCGGCGGCGGCAACGGCACGGCGTCGGCGGTGATGATCGCCGACGCCGCGGTGACGGCCGGCTACGCGAAGAACATCGTCGTCTTCCGATCGCTGGCGCAGGGCCAGTTCGGCCGCTTCGGACAGGCCCCGAGCGTCAGCCACGTCCCCGGAGGCCGCGCCTTCACCATGCCCTACGGCATGATGACGCCCGCCCAGCAGACGGCGATGATGACGGTGCGCTTCATGCACGAGCACGGCATCACGCAAGACGCGCTCGCTGCCATCTCGCTGGCGTCGTACGCGCACGCGCAGCGCAACCCGCGGGCGGTGCGCTACGGGCGGGCGCTGACGCGCGAGGAGTACGACAACTCGCGCTGGATATCGTGGCCGTTTCACCTGTTCGACTGTTGCCCCGAGAACGATGGCGCGGCGGCGGTCGTTGTCACGACGGCGGAGCGGGCGAAGGACCTCCCGAAGAAGCCGGCGTACATCCGCGCGGCGGCGCAGGGCATCGACTATCGCGGCGGCACGGACGCCTTCAACGAGCCCGACTTTCCGACAGCGCACTACCGGCAGGTGGCCAAGGAGCTGTGGCCGCGCGCCGGTGTGAAGCCGGCCGACATCGACGTCGCGCAGTTCTACGAGAACTTCACGGGCCCGGTGCTGATGGCGATCAGCGAGATGGGGCTCGCGACGGCGGACGGCGTCGAGGAGTTCGTGACCGGCGGCAACATCGAATGGCCGAACGGCAAGCTGCCGATCAACACGAGCGGCGGCAATCTGGCGGAGGCGTACATCCACGGCTTCGAGCTGATCGTGGAGGCCGTGCGCCAGATTCGCGGCGAGTCGACCTGCCAGGTGAAGGACGCGAAGCTGAGCCTCGTCGTCGCGGGCCCGAGCTACGCGCCCGGCAGCGCCATTCTGTTCTCATCGGACAAGTAGGGAAGGAGACGACGAACCATGAGCCGATTCTGGCCCGAGGGGTGGTCGCTGCCCCTTCTCGATGAGAAGACACGCCCCTTCTTCACCTCAGGCAAGGTTGTGGTGCAGAAGTGCACGGGGTGCGGCACGGTGCAGCATCCGCCGGAAGACGCGTGCCACACGTGCCTGGGGATGCAGTTCGAGTACCCGGCGGCGAAGGGCACGGGCACCGTCTACAGCTACACGATCGTCCATCACCCGGTGCACCCGCTGATGGCGGATCTCGTGCCGTATGCGGTCGTGCTGGTGGCGCTCGACGATTACCCGCACGTGCGCTACACGGGCAACATGCCCGGCACGAGCCCCGATGACGTTCGTATCGGGATGCCCGTGCGCGCCACGTTCGACGAAGTGCAGGACGACATGCAGGAGGTGAAGCTGACGCTGCCGCAGTGGCAGCGCGCCTAGCGTATCGGCGGCGTCGCCCCTCCGGCTCGCGGACGGCGGCCTCCCGGCGGCGCGGCGCGCGCCGGCTGTTGTGAGGGCGATGGCGATCCTGTAAAGTCAGCGTCGGACCACCGCCGGGAGGAGCCCTATGTCGACCACCGTGAAGGATCTGTACGCCGTCGGCGAGATGCCGCCTCTGGGCCACGTGCCCGCTCAGATGTACGCCAACCTCATCCCCGAGAACGCCAGGGCCGAACCGAAGGACGGCTTTCAGGTGCGGGTCGTCGACGTGCCCAGCAACCTCAAGCCGGACGAGGTGCTCGTCTACGTGATGGCGGCTGGCGTCAACTACAACAACGTCTGGGCCAGCCGCGGCATCCCGCTCGACATGGCCACCGTCCACCGCAAGGACGGCGATGACTCCGGCTTCCACATCGGCGGCAGCGACGGCTCGGGCATCGTCTGGGCCGTGGGCGGCGATGTCACGAATGTGAAGGTGGGCGACCACGTCGTGATGCACTGCGGCCAGTGGGATCGCGATGACCCGTACGTGAAGGCGGGCGGCGACCCAATTCTCGCGCCCTCGAACAAGATCTGGGGCTACGAATCGAACTTCGGCTCGTTCGCCCAGTTTACCCGGGTGCAGAGCCACCAGTGCCTGCCGAAGGCGAAGCACCTCTCGTGGGAGGGATCGGCGGCGTACATGCTCGTCGGCGCCACCGCGTACCGGATGCTCACCGGCTGGTCGCCGCACACCGTGAAGCCGGGCGATGTCGTCCTCATCTGGGGCGGCGCGGGCGGCCTCGGGGTGATGGCGATCCAGCTCGTGAAGGAGATGGGCGGCATCCCCGTCGCCGTCGTCTCCAGCGAATCGAAGTTCGAGTACTGCATCAACCTCGGCGCGAAGGGCTGCATCAACCGCAAGGACTTCGACCACTGGGGCCAGCCGCCGCACTGGACCGACGACGCCGGCTTCGCCAAGTGGAGCGCGGGCGCGCGCGCCTTCGGCAAAGCGCTGTGGGACGTGGTCGGCGAGCGCAAGAACCCCCGGATCGTGTTCGAGCATCCGGGTGAGGACACGGTGCCGACATCGATGTTCGTCTGCGATAACGGCGGCATGGTCGTCATCTGCGCGGGAACGACGGGCTACAGCGCTGTTGTCGACCTACGCTACCTGTGGATGCGCCAGAAGCGTTTCCAGGGCTCGCACTTCGCGAACGACGAGCAGTGCGCGGCGTTCAATCAGCTCGTCATCGACGGCAAGATCGACCCCTGCGTCTCCCGAGTCTTCCCTTTCGAGGAGATCGGGCTCGCGCATCAGCTGATGTTCGAGAACAAGCACGCCGAGGGTAACATGGTCTGCCTCGTGGGCGCGCCCGAGGCCGGCCTCACGGACGTGCCATAGCGCCAGGGGCGGGCGTGCCCCCGCAGCGCGGCCGGCTGCGCGCGCGCATCGAGCGGCTCGCGTACCAGGTGGGCACGCTGCTGCTCGTGGTCATCGTCAACCTCAGCGTCGGCGCGCCGTGGCAATGGCTGAGCGCGCACAACGACGACATGGAGCTCGGCCTCAACTTCAGCTGCCGCCGGGCGCGAGCGCTCGTACCCGATACCGATTGCGACGCGCTCTTCGCGGCGCTGCTCGACGAACTTGGGGCGAAGCGGGTGCGGCTCGCCATCCACTGGGATGAGCTCGAGCCCGAACGCGGCAGCTTCGATTTCGGCCAGGTCGATCGCTTCATCGCGGCGGCGGAGGAGCGCGGCGTCACCATCGTGCCGATTCTCGGGATGAAGAGCACCTATCGCCCCGAGTTCTATCTGCCGGCGTGGCTGGAGCCGGGACGGCTGCCGCCGGGCACGTCGCCCGCCGACGACGCCGCTATCGCTGCGGCGACGCTGGCGATGCTGACGGCGGCCGTCGAGCACCTGGCGCCTTCGGACGCGATCGAGGCGTGGCAGGTCGAGAACGAGCCGGACGTGCATCCCGATGACGACACGAGCGGCTGGTCGGTGCCCGACGCGTTCCTCGCGCGGGAGATCGCTGCGGTGCGCGCCGCCGACCCCCGTCATCGGCCAGTCATCGTGACCGACGATACGTCGCAGTTCTGGCAGCGCGGCTGGATCCGGCTGCTGGACATGGCCGACGGTATCGGGCTGTCGTTCTACACGCGGCGGCCCGATAGCATGTTCCCCGGCGAGGGGCAGTCGCGCCGGTTCGACCACGGTGCGCTGGGCCCCGACATCTGGCACCAGGTGACGCGCGCGCATCTCGAAGGCCAGCGGGCCTGGATCGTGGAATTGCAGGCCGAGCCGTGGCAGAATCGCCCGGTCGAGGAGCTGCGCCCCAGCGACATCATCAGCATCTCGCCGGGGCGGATGCGCGAGAATGTCGCGCTCGCGCGGCGCACGGGCGCCGATCGGGCGTATCTTTGGGGCGCCGAGTGGTGGTGGTACATGCGGGAGCGCTGGGACGAGCCCGCGTATTGGGAGACAGCTCGCGAGCTGCTCGCTGAAGGGGGATAGCACGGTGGCAGAGTTCAAATTCGGTGCGATGGTCGGCGGTGAGGCTATCCGAAGCGCGCGGAAGCTCGAGGAGATCGGCTACGAATCGCTCTGGGTGGGCGGCCACCTCATCTTCTACGGCCCGATGCCCGAGCAGCTGACGCAGCTCGCCGCGCTCGCCATGTGCAGCGACACGGCGACCATCGGCACGAACGTGCTCGTCGCGCCGCTGTACCACCCGACGATCGTCGCCAAGCAGATCGCGACCATCGATCACCTCTCGAACGGGCGTGTCATCCTCGGTGTGGGCGTCGGGGGCGAGTACGCGAAGGAGTACGCAGCGGTCGAGGTGCCGCGCAACGAGCGCGGGTCGCGCGCCAACGAGAGCATCGAGCTGATTCGCGAGTTGTGGTCGGGCGAGCCCGTGACGCACCACGGCCGTCACTTCAATCTCGATGACATCCGGATGGCGCCGCCGCCGGTACAGCGGCCGGGCCCGCCGATCTGGGTTGGCGGCCGCTCCGAGGCCGCGGCGCGGCGCACCGGGCGCTATGGCGATGGCTACATCCCGTACATGGTGAGCATCGACCACTATCCGGAGCGGCTCGCCACCATCCGCGAGGCGGCGGAGGCGGCCGGGCGCGACGACAGCGCCATCGAGCGGGCGATCTTCATCTTCTGCTGCCTGGGCGACACGACGGCGGCGGCCGAGGCCGTGCTCGAACGCGGCCTGGGGATGATGTACAACCAGTCGTTCGCGGGCATCGTCGGCAAGTACTGCATCGCGGGCGACGCGGACGCGTGCGCGGCGGGCGTCGAGCGATTCGCGGCGGCGGGCGTGCGTCACTTCGTGCTCGCGCCTATGCCCTCGAAGGACGGCGAGACCGGCATGCAGGAGCGCTGGATGACTGAGGTGCTGTCCCGCTTTCGCTAGCGCCGCTGGCCTGCGATGGCGTTGTCCGCGAGCCCTCGCGTTCGAGGTGGACGCGGCGTGCGGGCGCGCGTATGCTGTCGCCTGTCGCTAGCGGCGACCTAACGCTACGACCCACGACGCTTTTTTGCAGGGAGGGCCGCATGACGAACGCGGGC
Organism: uncultured Chloroflexia bacterium; assembly: GCA_963702115.1. Taxonomy (GTDB): domain Bacteria; phylum Chloroflexota; class Dehalococcoidia; order SHXV01; family SHXV01. The sequence continues at coordinate 1,338,184 of OY969711.1, read as the reverse complement.
ACGAAGCAAGTCCCCATCGAGGAAGGGTATTTCACGATACCGGCGAAGGCGAGCGAATCGCCGAAGCTGCTGGGGTCGCGCTGCATGACGTGCGGCGAGCACTTCTTCCCGAGGCGGCTCGTTTGCGCCAAGCCCGACTGTCTGGGGCGCGAGCTCGAGAACGTCGAGCTTTCGACGCGCGGCACGCTCTACACCCACACCCACGTCTTCGTGCCGATGTTCGGGGCGCAGCGCACCGACCTCAACGAGTACGACGTCGGCCAGGTCGACCTGCCGGAGGGCGTCCGCATTCAGACGACGCTCGTCGGCGACCGCGCCCAGATCAAGGTGGGCGCCGAGATGGAGATCGTCCTCGAGAAGCTTCGCGAGGACGAGCAGGGCAACGATGTCGTCATCTACCGGTTCCGGCCGGTGGGCGCGTAGAGGAGGGGGCGAGCGATGTACGAAGTTGCTGTCATCGGCGTCGGCATGTACCGGTTCGGGAACTACAAGGGTCAGATATCGCTGACCGAGATGGCGCGGGCCGCCGGTCTGGAGGCGCTCGATGACGCGGGCATGACGCTGGCCGACGTGAACGCGGCGTATGTCGGGTTCATCAGCGCCGGCATGATGGGCGCTCCGAAGGTGATGAAGGAGTTCGGCCTCACGGGGCTGCCCGTGCAGCACATCGAGAACGCGTCGGCCACCGGCTCGGCCGCGTTCCGCGAGGCGTATCTGGGCGTGGCGGGCGGCCACTACGATGTGGCGATGGCGCTCGGCTTCGACACGCTGACGCGCGGCATGGGCGCGGGCATGGGCAATCAGACGGTCGATGGCGTCATCCTGCCGGCGGCGTTCTTCGCCATGTGGGCGACCCGACGGATGCACGAGCGCGGCACTACACCGATGCACCTCGCGAAGGTGGCCGCGAAGAACTGGAACAACGGCGCGCTCAATCCGAAGGCGCAGCGGATCGCCGACCACAAGATCACGCCCGAGGAGGTGCTGGCCTCGTACATGGTGGCCGAGCCGCTGACGGCGATGATGTCGTGCCCGGTGGGCGAGGGCGCCGCCGCCGCGATCGTCTGCCGCAAGGAGCTGGCGCAGAAGTTCGCGCCCGGGCGGCCCGTCATCACGGTGGCGTCGTCGGCGCTGCAGAGCGAGAGGTATACGCCGGGGCACGTCTTTCTCGGGCCGGTCATCGGCCCCACCCAGATGACGACCGACACGGCGAACGAGGCCTACGAGAAGGCGGGGCTTGGCCCGGAGGACATCGACATCGTCGAAGTGCACGATGCCTTCTCCATCGAGGAGATCGAGTACTACGAGCTGCTCGGCTTCTGCCGCCCCGGCGAGGGCGAGCGGATGGTCGATGAGGGCGAAACGGAGATCGGCGGGCGCATCCCGTTCAGCGTCGACGGCGGGCTCATCGCGCGCGGCCATCCGGGCGGCCCGACAGGGCTGGCGCAGATTCACGAGCTGACGCTGCAGCTCCGCGGCGACGCGGGCGCGCGGCAGGTGAAGGGCGCGAAGACGGCGCTCGCCCACATGGTCGGCGCGGGCAGCGTCTGCGTCTGTCACATCCTGAAGCGCTAGCGAGCATGGTTGACGTTGACGTAAAAGGTTGACCCGCGCGAACAACATCGCTACGCTAACATCGTTACGCTGAAGAAGTGGGCCGCAGTTCGGCCCACTTCCGCTGTTCGGCCACACACAAGCGGCGGCACATCCGGAGAACCGGAGCGCCAGCCCGAAAGGAGTCCCCGTGGTCATTGAGGTCAACGAGGTCGTGCCCGGCATCCACCAGTTCAAGGTGCCGCTGCCGATGGCATTCCTGCCGTACGTGCTCGTCTACTGCATCAAGGGCGACGACGGCTACACGCTCATCGACTGTGGCTGGGATACGGATGAGGCATGGCAGGCGCTCACCGATCAGCTCGGCCAGATCGGCGCCGATGTCAAGGATGTCGCGCACCTCATCGTCACCCACATCCACCCCGACCACTACGGCCTCTCGGGCCGCCTGAAGAAGGCTACCGGGTGCGAGGTCGTGCTCCACGAGCGCGAGCAATCGATGGTCGAGCGGCGGTACAACAACCCCGAAGGCCTTGTCGACGAGATGGATGTGTGGCTGCGGCGTCAGGGTGTGCCCGAAACGCTCGTGAAGGAGCTGCACGGCGCGAGCATGCCCGCACGCGCTTTCGTGAACGTGGCCGAGCCCGATCGGCGGCTCAAGGGCGGCGAGAAGATCCGGATCGGGCAGTACACCCTCGAGACGCTGTGGACGCCGGGCCATTCGCCCGGTCACATCTGTCTGGTGGAGCGCGACGCCGGCTTCATGATGACCGGCGACCACGTGCTGCCGACGATCTCGCCGAACATCAGCCTCCACCCCCAGCAGCAGGGCAACCCTCTCGGCGACTACATCGAGTCGCTCGAAAAGCTGAAGCCGCTCAACATCCGCCGCGGGTTCGCCGCCCACGAGCACGTCATCGAGGACCTGCCAACGCGCATCCAGGAGCTCGAAGACCACCACGAGCACCGGCTCAACGAGATGTGCGCGGCGGTTGCGCGCGGGGCGGACACGGCCTACGAGGTCGCGCGCGCCATCAAGTGGGCGACCGGCACCTTCGACGGGTTCAACACGTGGCAGCAGCGCGCCGCCGTCACCGAGACGCTGGCGCACCTCGAGTACGCCCGTTCGCGCGGCATGCTGAGCTCCGAGGAGCGCGAGAACATCGTCCACTACCGCCGCACCGACTAGCGACGGCGCTCGGCGCTGCGGGCGCGTCCTGCGCCGGAGCTTCCGCATTCTGGCGCGGCCCCCGTGCGCCTGCTAAGATGGCCGGGCAGGAGGGCGTGCCGCGTGTCCGACCCGACGACCGACCCCGCAGCCAGCGAGCGCGGCGACAAGCGTGTCGTCGTCGGCGATCGCCCGTGCCCGCGCTGCCACGAGTGGTTCACGATGAGCTACTGGAACGGCGAGTTCCTCATCCAGGCCCGATGCTTCAGCTGCGACCTGCGCTGGCCTCGCCCCGATGTCGTATGAGAGGAGCCGCCGCATGAACTTCGACGACATCAAGGGACGCGCTGTCATCACCATCGACGAGGGCGAGCGCGTCGGCTCCATCGCCGATGCCGTGCTCGATTTCGGGCAGCGGCGCGTCATCGCGTTCACCGTCACGTCGGGCGGCATCATCGGCGGCAGCAAGCACACGCTGGATATCGCCGCGATTCACAAGGTCGGCCCCGACGCCATCACGGTGCTGCAGTCGACGGCTTTGCGAGAAGGCGACGACGTCGCCGATGGGCTCACGCGGCTCAGCGACCTCCGGCAGCGCAACATCATTACGGAGAGCGGACAGGAGATTGGCCGCGTCTCCGACGTGCAGCTCGACGAGGCCACGTACGACGTGCTCGCGCTTGAGACGAAGAGCGGCTCGCGCCTGCTGCCGATGGTCGGCAATCGGGGGACAGTGCCCGTGTCGGAGGTCGTATCGTTCGGCGGCGACGTCGTCACGGTGCGCGATTCCGCCGCCCCCGCGCTGCCCCCCGGTGACACGCCGGCCCCCTGACCATGGACTTCCCCCGTTCGCTCGACCTCGCCCGCCTCGGCGCATCCGATGCGCGGTTGCCTCGCTTCGCGCCCGTGCGTCAGCGCTTCGCCGATGACACGTTGCCCGATGTCGCCGTCGCCGTCCGCCGCGCGCTCGACGCGTCGGGCATCGGCGCGGGCATCGCGCCGGGGGCGCGTATCGCGCTGACGGGCGGCAGCCGCGGCATCGACCGGATCGCCGAAGCGACGGGCGCTGTCGCTGGTTGGGTGCGGGAGCGCGGCGGCGAGCCCTTCGTGGTGCCGGCGATGGGCTCGCACGGCGGCGCGACGGCCGAGGGCCAGCGTGAGGTGATGGCGAGCCTGGGGCTCGACGAAGCGACGCTCGGCTGCCCCATCGTGTCGTCGATGGACGCGATCGAGGTGGGCGTCACGGCGCTCGGGTATCGGGTGTACTGCGACGCGGCGGCGTTCGCGGCCGATGGCATCATCGCCATCAACCGCGTCAAGCCGCACACCATCCTCGTCGGCGATCTTGGGCAGCGGTCTCATGAAGATGCTCGGCGTCGGGCTCGGCAAGCGGATCGGCGCCGACACGATCCATCAGCAGGGGCTGCAGCAGCACATGCTCGCGTCGGCGCGGATGGTGCTGGAGCGCGCACCCGTGCTGGGCGGCGTCGCGCTGGTCGAGAACTCGTACGACCGGCTGGCGATCGTCGAAGCGACAGCGGCCGCCGGCATGGAACAGACGGATCTCCGCCTGCTGCGACTGGCGCAGGCGTATCTGCCGAACGTGCCCTTCGACCCGCTCGATGTGCTCGTCGTGACGCTCATCGGCAAGAATCTGTCGGGCGCGGGCATGGACCCGAACGTGATCGGCATGCATCGCCGTCTCGGCGGCGCGCCGACGCGCGATATCCGGCGGATCGTGGCGTTGGGGCTGACGCCGGAGAGCCACGGCAACGGCATCGGCATCGGCAACGCCGACATCGTGACGGAGCGGCTGCGCGACGCCATCGACTGGGAGGCGGCCTACGTCAACGCCACGACGAGCGACTTCCTCGCGGGGGTGAAGGCGCCGCTGGCGCTGGCGACGGACGAGGCGGCGCTGCGGCTGGCGTTCAAGCCGTTCGCTCCGGAGGGGGCGCGCGCCGTCGTCGTGCGCGATACGGCCCACCTCGACACGATGTACGTCAGCGAGGCGCTGGAGGGCGATGTCGTCGCGGGGGAGGCGCTGGAGCGCACCGGGGCGTATGCGCCGCTCGTGTTCGACGCGGACGGCCGGCTACGCGCCTTCGACTGACGCCGACGTTAGGGCCCGTCGTCGTTGTCGATGATGGCGAGCATGGCGACCAGCATCGACAAGCCGAAGAGCAGCACCCCCAGGGGAACGTGGAGCGCCGCGATATCGCTGTTATCGCGCCCGGAGTAGCCGAGCCCCGTCTGCGCGACGGTGAGGGCGACGAGCCCCGCTGTCCAGATCGGCACGCGCAGGCTCGCGGTGAAGCCGGCCGCCACGGCGAGCAGCATCTGCGCGACGACGACGACGGCGAGCCCGTTGGCGACGATCTCGTGGATGTCGATGGCGTCGGGATCGACGAAGAGCGAGCGCCCGGCGAGCACCGCCTGCACGAAGACGAGCGTCGTCGTCAGCAGCGCGACGGCGCGGTAGTACGCGATGAACTGCGGGTTGCGGGGGCGGTCGAGCATGGTGCGGCTCCAGTCGGCGAGGTTGTGCGTTGTCGCACGAATGGTACCGCAGGGAGAGTTGGGCCGCTACCCGGTCGGCAGGAGGGCGCTTGCGGGCGGGAGCGCTCGGTGTGGGGCGCTTCTGGGTCGCGTCGGGATAGAGTTGGGCAGGCGGCGGCGGCTCAAGTCACGCTCTCATAGTTGCAAAAAGTCGTCGATAGTTGGGCCCGCCTGCTTGACGATCGCGGCGACGGTACCCTCTGGCAGGTCACCAAGGTGGCGGGGAACCGTCGGCCGCCGCCGGGTCTCTCCGGGTTTCTCCAAATCTGGTGGCTCCCCTTTCGTTGGCGGTCGAAGACGAATCCGGCGCGCCGCAGCTTCCGGATTACGTCGTCGGCTCGAAAGCCAGCGAGCCGCCCCATCAGGGGAGGATGACTGGGATGCGCACGTCGCCCTTCGCGGAGGGAAGCTCCGTCAGTGCGGGCGGCAGTTCGTCGCCGTGTTCGATGTACGACTCGACCAGCCCCAGCGCCACGTCCTGGGCGATCTCCAGCGTCTCGGCCACGGTTCGCCCCTGAGCTACGAGGCCCGGGATGTCGTTGCTCGTGGCAAGGAAGCCGCCCTCAGCTAGCGGTTCGATGTGGATGTTGACGAGGACTTCCTTCATGCTCCCACCGATCCCTGCTCCGGTACGTAAGAACTGCGTCGCGGTGTGACCCGGTCGTAGCAGTGGGCGCACTGTCTACCCGCAGTTCGTGGCAGTACGCGCTCGTCAGCATATCAGAGGCGTCACCCCGGCGTGTGGCCCTCGAGCGTGGGCAGCGTTGTCAGGAAGCCGGCGCGCGCGTCGCCGGGCGCATCGGGGAAGACCTTGTGCGGGTTGAGGATGCCCTTCGGGTCGAGCGCCGCCTTGATCGAGCGCATCACGTCGACCGCGTCCGCGCCCAGATCCTCCTCGAGGAAGGCCTTCTTCAGCGTGCCGATGCCGTGCTCGCCGGAGAGGGTGCCGCCGAGCGCCAGCGCCGCCCGGAAGATCGCCGCCGACGCCCGCTCCAGCCGCTCGATCTCGCCGTCGAGCGAGCGGTCGAACAGGATGTTGGGGTGCATGTTGCCGTCGCCCGCGTGCCCGAACACCGCGATCGGCAGCCCCGACTCGGCGCTGATCTCGCGGATGCGGCGCACGAGCGCCGGGACGCTGGCGCGCGGCACCACAATGTCCTCGCCGAGCCGGCTTGGGCGCAGACGGGCGAGCGCGCTGTTGATCGACCGCCGTGCCGCCCAGATGGCGTCGCGCTCGGCCTCGGAATGCGCCACGCGCACCTCCGTCGCACCGTGCTCGCGGCAGACGGCGGCGATCTCGTCGAGCTCGCTGCTCACGAGCGCCTCGAGATTGCCGTCCGCCTCCAGGATGAGCAGCGCATCGGCGTCGCGACGCAGCCCGAGGGCGGCGTGATCCTCGACGACGTTGATGCAGACGCCGTCCATCAGCTCGAGCGTCGCGGGCAGCAGCCCTGCCGCGCCGATGGCGGCGACGGCCTCGCTCGCGTCATCGATGCGCGCGAAGAAGGCGACGGCGGTGCGGCGGAAGCGCGGCAGCGGGCGCAATCGCAGGATGACCTCGGTGACGACGGCGAGCGTCCCCTCGGCCCCGACGATGAGCTGCATCAGCTGATAGCCCGTCACGTTCTTGTGGAGGCGGCCGCCTAACCGAAGCACACGACCGTCGGCGAGGACGGCTGTCATGCCGAGCACGTAGTCCTTCGTGACGCCGTACTTCAGGCAGCGCGGCCCGCCCGCGTTGCACGACACGTTGCCGCCGATAGTCGACTGCTGCAGACTCGCCGGGTCGGGCGGATAGAAGAGCCCCCGCTCCTCGACCGCGCGCTGCAGGCCGGCGGTGACGCAGCCCGCCTCGACGAGCACGCATGCGTTCGCGACATCGACCTCCGTCACGCGGTTCATCCGGGCGAGGTTGAGCACGAGGCCGCCATCGATGGGAATGGTGCCGCCCGCGAGCGATGTCCCAGCCCCGCGCGCGATGACGGCGATCCCCTCGCGATGCGCGACCCGGAGTACGGCGGCGACCTCGTCCGTCGTGGCGGGCGCGACGACGACATCGGGCAGATGCTGCTGGAACGTCGCGTCGTACGAGTACGCGACGCGCGCCGCGGCGCCAGCGCGGGCGTGCTCGTCGCCAACGATGGCGGCCAGTTCGCGGAGGATCGGGTCGGACAGGCTCACGAGCGAAGTATCGCAGAAGGGGGCACGGGCGGCCAGCGCCGCGCGACGCGACGGTCAGGCGGTCTGGCGCTCGGGCTCGGCTGCCGTAGCGTCCGGCGGTGCGGCCCGGCGCGGCGGGCCGGAGCCGGACGGCGGCTCGACGCCATCGGCCTTGAATGCGGCGAGCACCGGGTCGTGCAGGAACAGCGCCATCACGAGCGCGACGGCCGTCACGCCTGTCATCAGGATGAACGAATCGCGGAAGGCGTCCGCCATGAAGCTGAGCGGCGCCGTTCGCTGCGTGATCGAGGCGCCGCTGGGTGCGCCGTGCCATCCGAGGCTCAGTGTCAGCACGGTCGTGAGGGCGGCGGTGCTCACGGCCCCGTAGACGCGGAAGCCGACGTTCGTGAGCGCTGTCGCGCGCGTCACGAGCGGCTGCGGGACGGCGTTGAAGAGCGCTGTCTGCACGGGCATCATGCAGAGGCCCATGGCGAGACCGCGCAGCGTCGCCAGGGTCGCGATCAGCACGATGCCCGTGTTCTCGTTGGTGAGGCTGAGCAGCCCCGTTGTGAGCATAAGGATGGTGAGCCCGGAGATGGCGAGGGCGCGCGGCCCCACCCGGTTGTAGGCGCGTCCGCTGAAGTTCATCGCGATGAAGGTGGTGATGCCGCTCGGGAAGAGCACGAGCCCTGTCTCGGCAGGGCTGAGGCCGTGCGCTGTCTGCAGAAAAAGCGGCAGCAGGAACTGCAGCCCGAAGAGCGAGAACTGCATCACGAACTGGATCGCCATACCCAGCGCGAACATCGGTCGCGCGAACAGACGCACGTGCAGCAGCGGCTCGTCCTGCCGCAGCTCCGTGCGGATGAAGGCGACCATCCCGAACGCGCCGACGCCAAACAGCGCCAGGACGCGGGGCGATGTCCACCCCCAGACGGAGCCTTCGCTGAGCGCGAGGATAAGGCCGGGGAACGCGAGGAGCGCGAACGCGAACCCCCGGACATCGAGCCTGAGGCCGGTGCGGATCGGGCTCTCCTTCAGGAGCATCTGCGCCAACACGAGGTTGATCGCTCCGATGGGCACGTTGATGAGGAAGATCCAGCGCCAGCTCGCGTATTCGACAAGATAGCCGCCCACCGTCGGCCCGATGATCGGCGCCAGCAGCATCGGCAGGCCGAGCATTCCCATGAACCGCCCTCGCTCCAGCGGCGTGATCATGCTGAACACGATCGCCATGCCGATGGGCTGCAGCATGCCGCCGCCCAGCCCCTGCAGCGCCCGGAAGAGGATGAGGCTCTCGATGTTCCAGGCGAGCCCGCACAGCGCCGAGCCCGCGGTGAACAGGACGAGCGTCACCATGTACACACGCTTCATGCCGAAGCGCTCGCCGACGTAGCCGCTGATCGGGATGACGATCGCCAGCGTCAGCAGGTAAATCGTGAGCACGAGCTGCCCGCGATCGAGGTCGGAGTCGAAGTCGTGGAGGATGTCGGGCAGGGCGATGTTGACGATCGTCGCGTCGAGGATCGACATAAACGTGCCGATCGTCGTGACGATAAGCGTCAGCCACCTGGGGTCGAAGCCCGCCGCGGCTGGAGCCGGAGGGGATGCGTTCGCCACGGGGTGAAGGGTCCTCGTTCTTCAGCGGATGCGCGCGCCATCCCTGACGTGCGCGTTAAGGATAGATAATCGGCGGCGTCAGCGTCAAGACGATGGGGGCGGCACTGCGCGGATTCGCGGTCTCGCGCGTGGCTGCCGCAAGAAACCCGCGCAGCGCTCGCCACGAACGCTTCGTGGCGCTCGCGCTGGGGCACATGGCCCGCGCCCTCGATGCTGACCAGCGCCGCGCCGGCGATCGCTCTCGACGAGGAGCGCCGCGCTCCGCTGCATGTACTCGGCGTCATGCTCGCCGACAACCACGAGCGCCGGCATCGAGAGCTGTCGGAGCCCGGCATCGATGCCGGGCCAGCCGAGCAGCGCACGCGTCGACGCGACATACCCGACGACGCCGGAGCGGCGCAGCCGGTCGCGATCTCGCTCGCGCTCCTCCGGCGGGATCCACTCGGGCCGCGGCGCTGTGGCGTCGAGGAAGTTGGCGACCGCGCCAAGGCCGGCCTGGTCGGCGAGCGCGATGAGCGCAAGCATGGCCGCGCCCATGTCGGCCGTGAACGCCTCGCCGATGCTATCGACAAGCACGAGCGAGCGGACGCGCTCCGGTCGCGCCAGCGTCATGAGTTGGGCGATGCCGCCGCCCATGGAATGGCCCGCGATCGCGAGCGGCGCGCGCACGCCCGCGGCGTCGAGCGTCTCCCATACGTCGCCGGCCATTTCGGCGAGGGTGTAGCCGGCGGCGGCGGAGGGCGCGCCGGAAGCGCCGTGGCCACGCAGGTCGATGGCGATGACGCGGTACGCCTCGGCGAGCGACGGCATCACGAAGTCCCAGTCGGTGATGTCGCCGCCAAAGCCGTGAACGAGGAGCACGCCGTCGCCCGTGCCGTGTGCTTCGTGATGCAGGAGCATCGCTAGCGCCCGTCCTCGCCGTACGCCTGATCCAGCAGGTCGATGATGTGCATAACGCGCATCGATGAGCCGCTATCGGCGAGCCCTGCGGCGAGCTGCAGGTGGCAGCCCGGGTTCGCCGTCACCACGACGTCGGCGCCGGTCGCCAGCAGATGCGCGGTCTTGCGCCGCAGCAGCGCCTCCGCGGAGGCGGCCTGCGTGACGTTGTACACGCCGGCGCTGCCGCAGCACAGCGCGCTCTCCGCCATTTCGACGAAGCGGACGCCGGGCAGCGCCCGCAGCAGCATTCGGGGCGCTTCGCGGATGCGCTGGGCGTGCGCCAGATGGCACGGCTCCTGATACGTGACGGTGAGCGCGAGCGGGGTCGCCGGGGCGGCGAGCGGCCGCTGCGCGAGGAGCTCGGTGGCGTCGCGCACCTTCGCGGCGAAGGCGGCGGCCCGCTGGGCGTAGGCGGGGTCGCCGGCGAGGAGGTGGCCGTAGCCCTTCATCGCCGACCCGCAGCCGGCCGCGTTCACGGCGATGACATCGAGCGGCTCGCGCTCGAAAGCGTCGATAGTGCGCCGGGCGCGCTCCCGAGCCTCGTCGTACGCGCCGGAATGTGATTGCAGCGCGCCGCAGCATCCCTGATCGCGGACGGCGACCACGTCGCACCCCGCGGCCGCGAGCATCCGCGCCGTCGCGAAGCATGTGCCGGCGAATGCCGTGCTCATGACGCATCCGGCGAACAGCCCGACTCGCGGCGTCTCGCCGCCGGGTGCGACCGGCGCGGATGGCGGCCAGCGTTGCCCCCCGGCGACGAAGAAGCGCGTGGGCATGGGTGGCAGCAGCCGCTCGATCCGGCGGAGGCGCAGCAGACGGAGCAGCCCCGAACGCCGCGCCAGCCACTGCGCGCCGCTTCGCTGGTACAGCCATGCCCCGCGCGAGAGCAATCGGAGCAGCCGCATGTGGCGCAGCGGCCCCCGGAACGCGACGGCGAGACCGATGCGGCGCAGTCGCGGCGTCTGGCCGCTGTCGCGGATGGTGCGGCGGAGCGCGATGCCCATGTCCTCCATCCGGAAGTTCGCCGGGCAGATGGCGGTGCACGCCTCGCAGAGGAGGCATGTCTCCTGGTGCGCGATGATGTCGGGCGTAAGGTCGAGGTGGCCCATCGCGACGGCGCGTGCCATCGCGATCCGGCCGCGCGGCGATTCCTCCTCCTGCAGTGTCGTCTGGTACGTGGGGCACACGGAGAGGCAGAGGCCGCAGCGGATGCAGGCATCGATGTTCGTGCGCTGGAGCTGGAGCAGATCGATCGGATCGGCCATGGTGCGACGATCCTATCATGGGCTGCGGGCGACTGGCGGGCCGCCGGGTCCCCGGTGCGCGACCTTCCGTGACATAACTGCTACGGGGTTGCCACAGCCGCTACGGCGTTGACCGGACGCCTGTCATTCTGAGCGAAGCGAAGAATCTGGCCAACGGTGGGAGGGAGTCCGACCGGCCGAGCCGGGCTCGCGAGATGCTGCGCACGCGCTACGGGCGGCTCAGCATGACAGGGCGCCCGCGGCGCTACTCCGCGATCTCGATGACGATCGGGATGTGGCCATCGCCCGGCGCCGCGATCGAGTGGTAGGCGGCCTGCGACAGGTCGAGGATGAGCGGCGGGCCGAACCCGCCCGTGTCGTTGATCTTCACGACGACGGAGCGCCCGGTGGCCGTGTTCGTGACGCGGGCGATGGCGCCGCACGGCAGCGTGTTGCTCGCGGCGGTGGGCAGCGCCGGGTCGAAGACATCGCCGCAGGCCGTGAAGTTGCCCTCGAATCCGGGGCCGTACCACGTGGCCAATCCAGCCTCGGCGAACGTCCATGCGGAGCCGGTGGGCAGCGTCAGTTCGGGCATTGGCGCTGCTGGCGCGGACGCGGTCGGCACAGGCGGCGCGGGGGCGGTTGGGGCGTCGGGCAGGGTGAATTCGGCGTCGGCGGCCATGTTCACCCAGTACGTCCGCATCGGATAGACGACCTCGATGGTACTGAAGCGGCTGGCCTCGCCCGGGAAGTAGTAGTACCACGTGCCGAACTGCTCGCCGGGCGGCTGCACGAACGCGCCGATGAGCGAATCGCCAAGGCTGCCGAACACCGCGGCAGCGGGGGCCTGGGGCCCCTGGTAGACGATGGTGTTCCAGCCGGCGACGAGCGTCTCCGTCTGGGCGCGGGCGGGCGGTGCGGTTCTGGTGGCGAACGCGGCGAGCGCGAGCAGCGCGGCCACGAGGAAGGCGGAGGGAATGAGCAGGCGAGGCCGGTGGCGGCGTGCGGTCAACCGAAGCTCCTTACTACACCCGCGCTCCGGCTTGCTCGAGGCAGCATCCGGTGCGCCCGTGGGGGACGAACGAACGTCGCTTATCGTAGGGGTGGCGCTGGTTAGCGTCAACTTCCGTATCGGAGGGCGGCCACGCCTTCGACAGGCTGAGGACGAGCGGAAGGAGCTCCCTGCACGCTCGGCACGCGGCAACGAGAAGCGCCGCCCACCCGGACGGCGCTTCCGCGAATGTCGTGCCGATGCCCGTGGTTTAGCCGGGCACGTTCGTCAGGATGAGCGTGGCCGCTGCCGAGAACATCCCGCCGGGCCCGTGGACGAGGCTCGTCTTGATGTCCTTCACCTGACGGTCGCCGCCCTCGCCGCGGAGCTGGCGGCACGCCTCCTGGATGGCGAACATGCCGTACATGCCCGTGTGCGTGTACGAGAGCCCGCCGCCGTTCGTGTTCATCGGCAACTTGCCGCCGGGCGCGCCGTGCATCTCGGCCATGAAGGGGCCGCCCTCGCCCTTCTTCACGAAGCCGAGATCCTCCATGGCGTAGAGCGGCGTGTGGGTGAAGGCGTCGTAGAACATCACGTGGTCGATGTCGCTGTGCTTGACGCCGGCCATCTTGAACGCTTCCTCGCCCGACTTCTTGTAGGCGGCCGATACGAGGAAGTCCGCCATCTGGCTGATCATCTGGTGCTCGGTGGCCTCGCCCGTGCCCAGCACATAGACGGGCTTGTGCTTGAGCCCCATGCTCTTCGCCCGCGCCGCCGAAACGACGACGAGCGCGCCGCCGCCGTCGGTGACGAGGCAGCAATCGAGCAGGTGCAGCGGCCACGCGACCATGCGCGAGTTCAGCACATCGTCGATGGTGATCGGGTCGCGCATCATCGCGCGCGGGTTCTGCTCCGCCCACTGCCGTGTCGAGACGGCGACCGCCGCGAGCTGCTCGCTGGTGGTGCCGTACTCGTGCATGTGGCGCGCGACGCCCATCGGGAACATCGTCGGCGGGCCGGTGACGCCGAACGGCGTCTCGAACTGGCCGGAGGCCGACGCGGGCGAGAAGCCCCACGGCCGCGCGCCGACGCGGGAGCGGCCGCTCTCGCCGTGGGTGATGAGCGCCACGTCGCAGAGCCCGTTGCTGATGGCGGACGCGGCGTGGCGGACGAGCATCATGAACGAGCAGCCGCCGACGAGCGTGCCGTCGACGTGGCGCGGCACGATGCCCAGGTACTCGCCGAGCTCGGCGGGCGATGGCCCGGCGGTGAACACGCCGTCGACGTCCGACACGTGGATGCCGGCGTCGTCGAGCGCGTTCTTCGCGGCCTGCACATGCAGCTGCATCATCGACATGTGGGGCAGCTTGCCCACCGCGTCGGTCTCCTGCGCGCCGACAATGGCGACGCTGTACTTCAAAGACATGGACAGCCTCCCTAGACCAGCCGGAACAGCGGCAGCGTAATGTCGTCGTTGACGTCGTCCCACACGACTTCGACAGCGGCGTCGATGGGCAGCTTGTCGGGCGTGGGGTTCTCGATGACGATGTTCGTCATCATGCGCGGCCCCTCGTCGAGCTCGACGATGGCGATGACGTACGGCTGCTCCGGGTCGCGCCCGGGCGGCGGCCGGTGGTTGATGACGTACGTGTGCAGCTTGCCCCGTCCGCTCAGCTGCCGCCACTCGATGTTGCTGCCCATACAGTAGCGGCAGTACATCCGGGGGTAGTAGTAGAAGCGGCTGCAGTCGGTGCAGTACTGCATCTTCAGTTCGTGCTGCTTTGTCGCTTCCCAGAACGGCGCTGTATCGGGCGTCGGCTGGGGGAGCGGCTTACCCATTTGCATGCGCGTCGGACCTCCATTCGTACTCGGGTGGCGCGAGACCTCGCGGATTGTACCAGACTTGCGCCGGCTGCGGAGCGGACGTTGCGCGCGTGCTTGACAGCGGTGGCACGATGTTGGGGTGGGCGACCCGCCGGGGCGGCGCGAAGTCTGGTGAGGTGCATGCCGTGAAGTTCCCGAATTCGAACGCGCCCGTTCACGCCGCGCTGGTGCACTTTCCGATCGCGCTGTTTTTCGCTGTTGTGCTGCTCGATATCGCCGGGTGGAACGTCGATAACGGCGCCGAGTGGTACGACGCCGCGTGGCTCATCTGTCTGGCGGGCGTTGTCATGGCGATTCCGGCGGCGGCGACGGGCATCATCGATCTGCTCCAGTGGCGCAGCGCCGATGATCCTCGCACCGGCCGGGCGTACCTGCACCTCGTGCTCGCCGATGCCAGCATCGCGCTGATGGCGACGTCGCTCGTGCTCCGCTGGGTCGATCTCGACCGCACGGAGCCCGACGCCGTCGCGTTCGGGTTTGCGGTCGCCGCGGCGGTTGTTGTGGGGATGGCGTCCGGGGTGGGCGGCGAAATGGCGTGGCAGAATCGCGGCGAGCCGCAGGGTTCGTAACGAGAGGACAGATCCGATGAGCCGTGCCGCTGAGGTCGCGGAGGGCATCTGGTCGCTCGGCGACATGCCGATGATCAACTTCTACGCCATCGAGGAGGGCGGCCGGCTGACGATCGTCGACGGCGGTATCGGCGGCTACTGGGGCCGGCTCGAAGCGGGGCTCATCGCCATGGGCCGGACGCTCGCCGACATCGAGGCTGTGGTGCTGACGCACGCGCACGCCGACCACATCGGCATCGCGGAGCGGGCGCGGGTGGAGTCGGGCGGCACGGTGCGGGTGCACGAGGATGACCTGTCGTGGGCGCTGGGCACGGCGTCGCAGAAGATGCGCTGGGGGCCGATGCTGCGCAACTTCCACCGCATGCTGCCCTTCATGGTGCACGCCATGCGCAACGGCGGGATGGGGATGAACAAGGTGGTCGAGGCTTCGGCCTTCGCCGATGGCGACGTGCTCGACGTGCCGGGCAAGCTGCGCGTGATTCACATGCCGGGCCATTCGCCGGGGTCGTGCGCGCTGCTGGCCCCATCGCGCGACGCGCTCTTTACCGGCGATGCCCTCCTGACGATGGACGTCGCCGCCGGGGAGGGCCTCCAGATATCGCACGACATGTTCAACAGCGACACGGCGCAGGCGCATCGAGTCGCTGGGGCGGCTCGATGGCGTGAAGGCGGGCGTCATGCTTCCGGGTCACGGGCAGCCGTGGCGGGGCGGCATCGAGGCGGCGGTGGCGGAAGCGCGGCGGCGAGCCGCCCGCTAGCCGTTGATGTACGGGTCGGGGAGGACTTCTCTCGACCTCGCGGATCTCGTCGCAGGGGATACGGGCACGCTGGGCGTGGTCGCGGATCTGCTCCGGGCCGGCGGCCTCGTAGACGCAGAGCATGGCCTGACGCTCCCCGTCCCAGTACGAGCGGAGCCAGCGCAGCCCATCGAACTCGTACGCGCACATGACGGCGCGGGCGGCGGCGGCGTCGATATCTTCCGGGGTCGTGTCCGGCAGTTCGCGGCGGATAGTGTAGAGCGGCATCGTGTCCCCCCGCGCACGGAGTAGCGAGCCGCAGTATAGCGCATCGCGCCCGCGAGGCGGGTGAATCAGTCCGCGTCTCCGGGCTCGACCGGCTCGAGGACGGAGCTGAGGTCGGACTCGCGGATGCGGAGGGCGCGCTGTCCCGCGAGCCGGCCGGCGCGCAACTGCCCCGATCGTATCCAGGCGCGCACCGTCTGTACGTGGACATGCAGGTACTGGGCGGCCTCCTCAGGAGAGTAGAGCCGCTCCGGCTCGCCCGCCGCCGGGGCCCGTACCGCGGACGGCGATCGCGAGGCGGCGAGCGCCTGTTCCGGGGTGACGCCGAGCTCGCCGAAGACGCGGGCGGGCAGACCTTCATCGGCGCGCATGAAGGCGAGGAGGAAGTGGAGCTCGTCGATACGGCGGCGGCCGCTGTGCCGGACCTCGTCCATGAGGGTGTGGGAGAAGCGGACGAAGTCGTCGGAGTAGATCGGCGGGGTGGCGGTCGCGCCGGCGGGCAGCGTGCGGTCGATGATGTCCTCGATGAGGCGGACATCGATCGTGATGGGGCCGTGGATGAAGTAGCCGAAGCGCGCGAACCGGCGGAGGAAGACGAAGAACAGCAGGTCGAGGGTGACGTACGCCGAGCGGCGGAGGCGCGCCTCGGCGCTCACTTCCTGTTGCAGCTCTTCCAGGAAGCGCCCGTCGCCCGCCCCGACACTCAGGCTGTCGTCCCCGGCCCGGTCGTCCATGGCGTCAGTATAGCACACACATCGAAAGACAACACTATCATTGCCTAACGATAGTCGCTTGACAACAACGGAGCGCTACGTTATATATCCTCCCAATACTACTTTCGGAGGTGAGGCGATGGGAGAGGCTCCCAGCACAACAGCGACGCTGTTCGAGCGTGTGGGCGGTACGGAGGGGCTCTCGGCGATCGTGAGCGACGTCGTCGACGCGCACCTCGCGAATGGGGCGATCAGGACGCGGTTCGAGGCGTTCGATCCGGCCGAACTCAAACGGGGCGCGTTCGAGTTCTTCGCGATGGCGATGGGCGGCCCGGTGACCTACACGGGCCGCGGGCTTCGGGAGACGCACAAGGGCATGAACATCGGCGAGCAGGAGTTCGTCGCCGCCTGCGATGACCTGATGGCGGTGCTCCAGAAGCGGGGCGTGCCGGAGCGCGAACAGAGCGAGATGCTGGCGGCGTTCTTCGCGCTGAAGGGCGACGTGCTGCACCTGTAGGAGCGGCCGGCGGAAAGGGCGGCGTGGAGTTCAGGGAGGGGGAGGCCATGACTACGAAGGACAGACTGGCAGTGGACGAGGTGCTCGACACGGCGATGCTGGATCGCTTTCGCGAGCGCGCGCCGGCGTACGACCGGGAGAATCGCTTCTTCAGCGACGACTTCGAGGATCTGCGCCGGTCGGGCTATCTGAAGCTGTGCGTGCCGCGTGAGCTGGGCGGCCTGGGGGCGACGCTGTCGGAAACGTCGCGGGCCCAGCGCCGGCTCGCCTACTACGCCCCAGCGACGGCGCTGGGTGTGAACATGCACCAGTACTGGGTGGGCGTCGCGGCGGATCTGTGGCGCGCCGGTGATCGCTCGCTGGAGTGGCTGTTGCGAGCGGCGGCCGAAGGCGAAGTCTTCGCGGCCGGCCACGCCGAGAGCGGCGAGGACATGCCGCTGCTGATGTCGAACACCAAGGCGGAGCGGGTCGACGGGGGCTACAAGTTCACGGGGAAGAAGGCCTTTGGCAGTCTGACGCCTGTCTGGACGCAACTCGGCATCCACGGGTTGGACACGTCGGATCCGTCGAGCCCGAAGGTCGTGCATGCGTTCATGCCGCGCGACACGAAGGGGTACCGCATCGACGAGACGTGGGACGTGATGGGCATGCGGGCGACTCGCAGCGACGACACGGTGATCGAGGGGGCGTTCGTTCCCGACAACCTGATCGCGCGGGTGGTGCCGGCGGGCGCGGCCGGGATCGACCCGTTCGTCCTCTCGATCTTCGCCTGGGGAGTGCTCGGATTCGCTGGCGTCTACGACCGGTCTCGCACGGCGGATTCTCGATATCACGGTCGAGGCGATGCAACATCGGACGAAACAGGGCTGGGAACGTCCGGTGGCGCATCACCCGTACATGCAGGTGAGCCTGGCGCAGATGGTGATCGAAATGGACGGGATCGAGGCGCATCTCGACCGGACGGTCGACGACTGGACCGCGGGCGTGGACTACGGCATGAACTGGGGCTCGAAGATCGTGGGGACGAAGTACCACGTCGTCGAAGGCGCGTGGCGCATGGCGGACGCGGCGATGGATCTCGCGGGCGGCTGGGGAATGCACAAGAAGAACGAGCTGGAGCGGCTGTTCCGCGACGCGCGGGCGGGCCGATTCCACCCGGCGAACTCGCTGGTGACGTACGAGTTCGTGTCGAAGCTGGCGCTGGGGCTGAACCCGGACGCGCAGCCGCGCTGGGGCTAGCCCGGCATATCGCCGGGCACGGGCGCGCGTTCCGTCGCGATGACGCCCGCCGCCTTCAGCGCTTCGATTTGGCTCGCCGGCATTCCGAGCATCTGCCGCAGCACATCGGCCGTGTCGGCGCCCATGTCTGGCGGCGGCCCCTGCGCGCGGCCGGGGGTGCGTGAGAGCCGCAGCGGCGAGTTCGCGATCCGCATCGTGCCGGCGCGCGGGTGCTCGATATCGGCGAGCATCTCGCGCGCGGCCACCTGCGGCATGGCGGCGGCCTGCGGAATCGTGTTCAGCGGGCCGCACGGCATGCCCAGCGCCTCGAAGCGCGCCAGCCACTCCGCGGTCGGGCGCTGGCGGAGCGCCTCGTTGAGCAACGGCTCGAGCTCGGCGTGGTGGCGGGTGCGCAGACCGCTCGTCGCGAACCGGGGGTCGTCGACGAGGTCGACCCGCCCGATCTCGGAGCAGAACAGCTCCCACTGATTGTCGACACCCCAGCTCAGCGCGAGCACGAGATGGCCATCGCGGGTGGGGAACGCCTGGAACGGCGTCGCCGAGGGATGGCGTGTGCCGATGGCCTGGGGCGCCTCGCCCGTCGCGAAAAAGCGCATGTACGCGTTTTCGAGCACCGCGATCTGGCAATCGAGCATGCTGATGTCGGCCATCTGCCCTTCGCCGGAGCGCTCGCGTTCGTGGAGCGCGGCGAGGATGCTGATCGCCGTGAAGAGCCCGGCGGCGATATCGCCCAGCGAGAGGCCCGGGCGGATGGGCGGCCCGCCGGGCTCGCCGGTGATGCTCATGACGCCGCCCACGCCCTGCACGACGATGTCGAGCGCCGGCTTCTCGCGGTCGGGGCCGGTGTGGCCGAAGCCCGACGTCGCGGCGTAGATGAGGCGCGGGTTCGCCGCGTGCAGCACGTCCCAGCCCAGGCCGAGCCGCTCCATCGTGCCGGGCGTGAAGTTCTCCATCACAACGTCGGCCTGGCGCACGAGATCGAGGAAGATCGCGCGTCCTTCATCGCGCCCGAGGTCGATGCTGATGCTGCGCTTGCCGCGGTTGATGCTGAAGAAGTAGCCGCTCTCGCCGTTGACGAGCGGGCCCGTGGTGCGGGCGATGTCGCCCCAGGGCGGCCGTTCCACCTTGATGACGTCCGCGCCCAGGTCGCAGAGCACCATGCTCGCGTATGGCCCGGAGAGCACCCATGTGAGGTCGAGAACAGTGATGCCGGAGAGCGCTCCCATCGGATATACCTCGCGCTGGCGGGCGGCGCCGGGCGATGGGCGCCCCTCAGATGCCCCAAATCTCGCGGACGTCCTCGCGCACAACCCCGGCGCTCGCGGCCGCCGCGCCGATGGCCAGCGGTGATGTCCGGAGCGCGCCGCCCGGCAGCCTGAATGCTCGTGGTGCCTCGATGCCGGGGCGCGACGGCAGCTCGAACGCTTCCGACACGATGAGTCGCCCCGCTTCGTTCGAGATCAGAAAATCCATGAGCTGGCGAGCCGGCTTCGAGTCGCGCAGGAGCGTCACGCAGGTCGGGCTGAGCCATGCCCCCGGCAGCTCGCCATCGCCCTGCTCCGGGTACACGATGTCGAGCTGACCGTCGCCCAGCGCCATCCGCGCCAGCGCGACCGGAGCTTCCGCCGGCCCGATAGCGTACGACTGCGCCGAGATCGCCGCGATGAGGGCAGCGTCGTCGCCGGGGATGCCGGCGCCCGCCTTCTGCAGTTTGGCCATGAACTCGCGTCCTGCCTCGGGGCCGGCGCCGTCGTAGATCGACGCGAGCCACGCCGCTGTGGACGGCATCGTCGGGTCGGGCAGCCCTGTGACGGCAGTCCCCTCCCACGGCCCGAGGTCGTTCGAGAACCACGTCCGTTCCGTGAGGCCGAGGACGGACGTGGGCGGTTCGACGCCGGCATCGCCGAGAATGGTGCGGTTGTAGACGATCACTGTCGGGCGAAGGCCGATGCCGTACCACCGGCCAAGGTCATCGCGGTAGCGGCTGTCGATGAGGTCGCCTTCGGCCGACGTGTGCGACCGGAGCTTGCCCGCTTCCGCCAGCGTCACAAGGTCGGTCGCGTGCGCGTGGATGAGGACATCGGCGACGGGATGGCCGTACTCATCGCCGACGCGCTGGACGGCGTCGGCCGGCCCGAGCTGCACGATATCGACCCGCTCGCTCGGGTACGCCTGCAGGTAGCGGTGCATCAGCGCCTCGACGGCGAACGTCGTGTGGGTGCTGTAGACGACGCGGGCGCCCGGCGTGAGCCCGGGGATGGGGCTGCGCCGCTGCGGGGGCAGATTCGCGCCGGGCGAGCGCAGGTCGCCGCCGGAGAGCATCGCGCCCGCGCTAAGCCCGATGGCCGCGGCCCCGGCGAGGCGGATGAACCCGCGCCGTCCGAATGTCCGTGCTGGGGCGTGCTCACCGGCATCGTGATCCATCGTTCGTCAGCGTAGAGGAGGCGCCGGCTGCGCGCAAGGAAGTGCGCCGCGACGCCGGGATCGGGGGAGATCCGGCCCGGAGTAGGGGCACGGTCGCTTGACAGGCGTGGCCGCCATTTCCTAGCATTGAGGTACGTCGCGAAACATCGTCCCCAGTGGCGGTGCGCAACGCAAGTGAGCAGAGACGTTTGACAGCGGGCGGCGAACCTCCCCTCGATCATAGCGACCTCGACGGGTCCGAACCTCCGAGTTCGTCGTCGCGGCGGCGTATCGTCGCCGGGGCGCGGCTCCGGATAGGCCGCGGTGTACCAGCGACGCCGCGGTTTTGTGCGTCCTCCCGGCCGGCCTGCCGATGAGCGAACCGGGCGCGATCGCGATAGTGCTCGCCGCGGGCAAGGGCACGCGCATGCGCTCGGCGGCGCCGAAGGTGCTGCACCCCCTCGGTGGGCGGCCCATCATCCGGCACGTGCTCGACACGGCGCGCGCCGCCGGCATCGCCGAAGCTGTGGTCGTCGTCGGGCACGAGGGCGGGCGCGTGGCGGCGGCGGCCGGGCCGGGCGCGGTCATCGCGCGGCAGGAGGAGCAGCGCGGCACAGGCCACGCCGTACTCCAGGCGCGCGAGGCCGCCGCGGGCAGCGCAATCGTCGTTGTCCTCAACGGCGACGTGCCCCTCGTCACGCCAGATTCGCTGCGTGCCCTCATCGCGCGCCACGCAGCCGCTCGCGCTGTGCTGACATTCGCCACGTGCGAGCCCGGCGATCCCGGCGCGCTGGGCCGCGTCGTGCGCGCCGCGGACGGCCGCGTGGCCGCCATCGTCGAGGCCGCGGGTGCGGACGCCGCGGTGCTCGCGCTGCGCGAGGTGAACGCCGGGGTGTACTGTTTCGATGGGGCATGGCTGTGGCCGCGCCTCGACGCGCTGACGCCTTCCGCGGGGGGCGGCGAGCTCTACCTCACCGATCTGGTGGCAGCGGCGGTGGCCGAGGGCGCGACGGTCGAGACGATCACGCTCGCCGACCCGGACGAGGGGCTCGGCATTAACGATCGTCACGACCTGGCGGTCGCCGAACGGGTGCTGCGGCAGCGCGTTGTGCGGCGGCTGATGCTCGACGACGGCGTCACGATCGTCGACCCCGAGCGCACCTATGTCGAAGCGACGGTCCGCGTCGGGCGCGACACGATCCTCGAGCCCAATACCCACCTTCGCGGCGAGACGACGGTCGGCGCGAACTGCGTCGTCGGGCCCGACACGGTGCTGCGCAACGCGCGCATCGGCGACGGCTGCCGTGTCGTCGCCTCGACCATCGAGGACAGCGAGCTCGAGGCGGAGGTCGATGTCGGGCCGTACAGTCATCTGCGTGGGGGCGCGCATGTCGAGAGGGGCGTGCACATCGGCAACTACGTCGAAATCAAGGGGAGCCGCATCGGCCGCGACACGAAGCTGGGGCACTTCTGCTACGTGGGCGACGCCGAGCTCGGCCCGGACGTGAACATCGGCGCGGGTGCTGTCACCGCGAACTACGACGGCGAACGCAAGCACAGGACAATAGTCGGCGAAGGCGCGTTTATCGGCAGCGACACGATGCTCGTCGCGCCGGTGCGCGTTGGCGCTGGAGCGCGGACGGGCGCCGGGAGCGTGGTGACGCGGGACGTGCCCGACGGTGCGACCGTCTTCGGCGTGCCGGCGCGCACCCGCGAGGAAGCGGACGATGGGCGATAGCGACATGATCGCGGTGGCGCTGCTGGCGCTGACAGGCGTCGCGCTGGCGCTGGCCACGGCGGCCGAGGCCGGTGCGCTCACCTTCGGGCGGGCGCGCGCGACGCTACGCGAGAACGGCGGTTCGCGCGGCGGCCCGACGGCGCGCCAGCAGGCACGCGAGCGGGCACGCCAATCGTCGGCGTTCACGGTTGTGCGCGGTCTGGCGATGGCGGGCGGCACAGCGCTGCTCGCGTTCCTCTTCTACGATGCGTTCGATTCGCGCGCGGCCGGCATCGCAGTAGCGTTCGGGCTGGCGCTTGGCGGCGGACTGCTCCTGCAGATAACGCCGCAGTATCTCGTCGTCCAGCATCCCGACCGGTGGGCGCTGGCGCTGAGCCCGATGGCGCGCGTCATTGGGGCGCTGTTCGGCCCTGCGGGATGGCTGTTTACCATCCCCGCGCGCGTGGTGCTCCATGCGCGCGGCATCGTGAGCGGCTCGCTCGACGAGGTGTCGGAAGCGGAGCAGCTGCTGCGGCTCGCCGAGATCGACCACGACAGCGGGCCGATCCCGGCGGAGGAAGCGGCGATGATTCGCGGCGTCATGGGGCTGGAGGGCACGACCGCCCGCGAGATTATGGTACCGCGTATCGACATGGCCGCCGTCGAAGCATCGCGCAGCGTCCGCGAGGCCGTCGAGATTATCGTGACGCGCGGCTACAGCCGCATCCCGGTCTACGACGAGTCGATCGACAACATCGTTGGGGTGCTGTACGCGAAGGATCTGCTCAACTTTCTCGCGGTGGGGACGGAGCCCGTGAACCTGCGCGACGTCGCCCGCATACCGCTGTTCATCCCCGAGTCGAAGCGGATCGATGATCTGCTGCGTGAGCTCCGGCAGAGCAAGGTGCACATCGCGATCGTTGTCGATGAGTACGGCGGCACCGCCGGTCTCGTCACGATCGAGGACTTGCTGGAGGAGATCGTCGGCGAGATCGAGGACGAGTACGACGTCACGGAGGTCGTCATCGAGCGGATAGCCGACGACGAGGCGATCCTCGATGCGCGCATCCCCGTCGACGAGCTCGAAGAGCTGTTCGGCGTGCGGATCGCGAGCGACGACTTCGATACGGTCGGCGGCTTTGTGTACAGCCACATCGGCAAGATACCCAAGGTCGGCGACGAGACGCGCGTCGGCAGGCTCGTTGTCACCATCCTCTCGGTCGATGACCGCCGGATCCGGAAGGTGCGTGTGCGCTGCCTGCCGGAAGAGGACGGTGATGCGCCGCCCCAAGCGGACGATGTGGAGCAGCGCGTCTCGTAGCTGGCGGCCCTCGCGTGCTGTAGAGTGGGGGCGATGACCGAGCCACCGCCCGGGCGGGCGCCGCAGCGCGTCGCGCCGTTCGCCCTCCCCGAAGGGTATGCCCTTCCCTCGAAGCCCGGCGGCGATGCCGGATCGGGCGTCACCGATGCGCATCGGCAGGCGGGCTTTGTGCTGGGCGCCGACGTGCGGCTGCTGGAGCGTGGCATGTCGCTGCAGGTGGCCGTGCTCCGCGATTCGTACGGCGGCCCGTTTCGCACGCATCAGTTCGCGGCCATCGCGATGCTCTGGTCGCGCGCCTTCGCCTACGAGCGCGACGCGATCGCGCTGGCGTTCGATGGGGCGTATGTCTCGGCGATACCGCTGCTGCGCGGCGCGGCCGAGGCGCTCGCGGGCGAGTGCGGCCTCCTCCGCGAGGACGACGTCGCCGCGTTCGAGGCGTGGCTCGCTGGTGTCGGACAGCCCGATGAGGCGCTGAAGGCCACCGAGGTGCCGATCGGCTTCTATCGCACGGGCAGCGTGCTGGCCAGCGACGAGCTGCTCGGGCCGCTCTATCGCGTCACGAGCGACCTGGGGAATACGCACTTCGGGGCCTCGCTGCTGGAGGTGGCGCCCGAGTCGAATCAGCAGAAGCTCGCGGTGGCATTCGGCGAGCGCCTTTTCCACCTGGGGTGGGCGGAGCTGACCTTCGGCTGGGCGCTGACGCTCGCCGTACGCCAGGTGCGGTTCGCCATTGAGGCGGCCGCGCCGGGCATCGTCGCGATGACGGCGGAGCGCCGCGCCGAATGCGAAGCTTTCGATGCGGACGCGACGGCGGCGCTGGCGCGGCGCGATCGCTGCGCCATCAGCGAGATCGAGGTCGACGGCGGGAGGCGGCTGCTCGTGGCCAACTTCCGGCGCGCTCCGGGGTCGGCGGCCAGGCGCGTGGTGATGTGACTATCCTGGTGTAGAATGCGGGCGTCCCCGGATGAGGGCGCGAGCCCTCGGACACAGTTCACGACCGGAAGGAGTGTCGCGATATGGCGACCAAGGTGGGCATCAACGGCTTCGGGCGGATCGGCCGGCAGGTACTGAAGGCGATCATGGAACGCCACCCAGGTACGCTCGAGGTAGTCGCGGTCAACGACCTCACCGACACCGCGACGAACGCGCACCTGTTCAAGTACGACAGCACGTACGGCCGCTACCCCGGCACGGTAAGCTCGCGCGACGGCGCGATCATCATCGATGGCAAGGACGTGCGCGTCTTCGCCGAGCGCGACCCCGCCAAGATTCCGTGGAAGGAAGCGGGCGCCGAGATCGTGGTGGAGTCGACCGGTATCTTCACCGATGGGCAGAAGGCGGTCGCCCACACGCAGGGCGGCGCGAAGAAGGTCATCATCTCCGCACCGGCGAAGAACGAAGACCTGACGGTCGTGCTGGGTGTGAACGAGGGCATGTACGACCCGGCGAAGCACATCGTGATCTCGAACGCGTCGTGCACCACGAACTGCATCGCCCCCGTCGTGAAGGTGCTGCAAAGCAACTTCGGCATCGAGAAGGGGTTGATGAACACGATCCACTCCTACACCAACGACCAGGTCATCCTCGACACGGTGCATTCCGACCTGCGCCGCGCTCGCGCTGCCGCCATCAACATCATCCCGACGACGACGGGCGCCGCGAAAGCTGTGACGGTGGTGATGCCGGAGCTCGCGGGGCGCATCCACGGCCTCGCGTTCCGGGTGCCGACGAGTACTGTCTCGGTGTGCGACTTCACCGCCGACCTCAGCCGCGACGTTACGGTCGAAGAGGTGAACAAGGCATTCGAGGACGCTGCGCGCGAGTCGCTGAAGGGCATCCTCCAGTTCGAGACGGAGGAGCTGGTGAGCACCGACTTCCGTGGCAGCGCCTTCAGCTCGATTGTCGATGGCCCGGGGACGATGGTCATCGGCGGGAACATGATCAAGGTGCTGTCGTGGTACGACAACGAGTGGGGCTACTCCTGTCGCGTCGCCGACCTCTGCGACTACGTCGCGAAGCGAGGCCTGTAGACCGCACTTCCCGCGAACTTGGCGAGGCTGAACTTAGATGAAAATGAGGGTTCCCGATAGTGGGAACCCTCATTTTCAGGCCGCCCCGCCGCCGCGTACCGTGGTAAGCACTCGATGGCCGTAAGGGCGGCGTATCGATTGCACGTCGTCCACGTTGGGGCGAAAGCGTTACGAGAAGGAGCTCCCCTCATGGCTTTGGAAGCAACTACCAGCACCGGCGGCCTCGAAGAGCAGCTCGTGGTGTTCCGGCTTCGCCGAGAGCTGTACGGTGTCCCGATCTCCTCGGTTCGCGAGATTATCCGATGGCAGCAGGTGACATCGCTGCCGACGGCGCCCGAATTCGTCGAAGGCGTCATCAATCTGCGCGGCACGGTCGTTCCGGTCATCGACCTCGCGAAGCGGTTCGCGCTCGAGGGAATCCCGGCCACGAACGACACGCGCATCGTTGTTGTGGAGATGAGCGGCCAGCTCGTCGGCATCGTCGTCGACGGCGTCTCGGAGGTGCTCCGGATCACCGCTGCGGAGATCGAGCCCCCGTCGGCGATCAGCGGCTCGGTCGACATCGAATTCCTCCGCGGCGTCGGCAAGTCGGGCGACCGGCTCATCGTGCTGCTCGACCTCACGCGCGTCTTGTCCCCCGCCGAGGCGGCGGCCCTCTCCGACGTGGAGTCGGCGGCCCAGCGCCTCGACGCAGCCGCCTAGCGCACACTGCTCGCCCCGTACCTCCTGTGCGGAAGCCCCGGTATCGCGCGATACCGGGGCTTCCGCATGTCCGTTTGACGGCGCGCCCCCCGGTGCAGCACGATAGCGCGCGGGCCGCATGGCCGCGAGGAGGAGGGGAGCGATGACGATGAAGGGCAAGGTGGTGCTGATAACCGGCGCGAGCCGCGGCATCGGGCATTTCATGGCGCGGGAGTTCGCGAAGGCGGGGGCGAACATCGTCGTGGCGGCCCGCACCGAACAGGAGATGGAGCGGCTGCCCGGCACCATCCACTCCGTCGCCGCCGAGCTGCGGTCGCTGGGCGCCGGCGCGCTGCCCGTGAAGTTGGACCTCACCGACGACGCGTCGGTCGAGGCAGCCGTGGCCGCCGCCATCGCCGAATTTGGCCACATCGATGTGCTTGTGAACAACGCCGGCATCATGGCGCCCGCGCCGCTCGCCGAGATGACGATGAAGCGCTGGGATCTGGTGAACCGCGTCAACGTGCGAGGCGCCGTCGTGGTGACAAAGGCGGTGCTGCCGCACATGATCGAGCGCAAGAGGGGCACCATCATCTTCATCTCGTCGGTAGCGGCGGAGATGCCGGGCGGCGGCAACATCTCGTATGCGGTGTCGAAGTCGGCGCTCGAAAAGATCGCGTCGGGGCTGGCGGAGGAGGTGAAGGAGCACGGCATCAGCAGCTTCGCGCTCGCCCCGCGGAGGCTCGTGCGCACGCCCGGCAACGACTACATCTGGGGCGACCGCGAAGTCGACCCGGCGATGGTCGACCCGCCCGAGCAGATGGGCCAGGGGGCCATCTGGCTGTGCTCGGAGGCAGCGCGCGCCCACAGCGGCCGCACCTTCTACAGCGACGCCGCAGCGAATGCAGGGGCTCCGGCGCGTTAGCGGACTTGATCGACCGGGGCTCCCCCGATATATTAGTCAGGCGTCTTAGCGTCTTGGGGTAGGGGGCCGATGGTTAACAGTCCGTTCGAGAATTATCTGGACCTGGTCGAAGCGGCCCGGGAGCTCGGCATTCATCCGCAGAGCCTCCGGCGGCTGATCAAGCAGAAGAAGGTGCCGGCGGTGCTATTTGCCGGCAAGTACCTCATCGAACGCGACAAGCTGGAGATGTTCAAGGCGAACTACGACCCTCGGCCAGGCCGCAAGCCCATCCGCCGTCTCCTGTAGCATCGTCCGCGAGCGCGGAACCACTGTCGCACCACCGACAACGAGGCCGGCCTTGGAATGGGGCCGGCCTCGTTGCGTGCGGTTCGTCGAGCGCGCGGGCGCTACGTCTGCGGCGGCTCGATCTTGACGTCGCCGCCGATGTTCGTGACGTTCATCGTCACGGCGATCTTGGAATCGGTCTCGGGGTCGGTGCCGCTGAAGCTCATCCGCACGGGGAATCCGCCGTCTTCGGCGAGCCAGATCTCGAACTCGAAGTCCTCGGGGATTTCGCTGGGGTCGGCGTCCTCGCCGAGCGTCGCGAACAGGCTCTGGAGCGCGGCGATGTCCTCGCTGTCGATGGAGCACTTGATGGCATCGACGCCGTTCACCTTCTCCGAATCGCCGTCGCAGTCGAGGCCCTCTTGGTCGAAGCCCTCGACAAAGTCGAACGCGAGGACGCTATCGCCGGCGGGCCCGTCGGCCGGGGATGGCCCGATCCAGGAGCCGGCGAAGTTCACCCACTGCTCGTCGCCGATGACGATGGTGCCGAACAGCGTCTCGCCGCCGATGCCGACGGTGAGCTGCGCCCGGTCCGGGGCAGCGAAGGCGCCGGTCATCTTCAGTTCGCCCTCGGGCAGGCCTTCCGCGCCGCCCGCGGCAGGGCCGAAGGCCTGCGCCAGCCCGGCGATGTCGCCCTCGAACACGAGCTCGTACTCGAAGCTCTCGACGTCGCGGAGCGAGCCGCTGGCGCTGCCGCCGTTGTCGTCCGAGTTGTCGTCGGCCTCCCGGGTCGGCTCGTCGTCTGCTTCCCGAGTCGCGTCGGAGTCGTCTCCGGAATCGCTCTCGCGGGTCGATGTGGGGGCATCGCCTCCGTTGTCGTCGTCGTCGTCATCGTCGCCGCCACAGGCGACGGCGACGAGCCCCAGCGCCAGAACCGCAACCAGCATCGAAAGCCATAGTTTGCGCAAGTGTCTCTCCCTTCGTGATTCGCACTTCGCCCATTGTATGAATCGTATACGATAGGCGCCAGTTGGTACGTTCCCTTATGGCGCGAGCCGGAGCCCCTACCATGCGTCGTCGCATCCCGTGCCTGCCGCTGTCGCTCCTGCTGATGTTCGGCGCGGCCGCCGCGTGTGGTGACGATGATGGCCGCACTCCCATTGCCGTGACCACGCGCGAGGCGACGCCCGTCGCTCCCGAGGCGGCGACCGGCGCCGTCGTTACGCTGGCCGCGGTCGGCGACGTGATGATGGCGCGTACGGTGGGCGAGGCGATGGCTGTCTTCGGGGCGGCATCGCCGTTCGCGGCGCTCGCGCCCGAGCTTCGCTCCGCCGACCTCACGTTCGCGAATCTGGAGATGGCGCTCACGGAGCGGGGCGAGCCGCAGCCGAAGGACTTCGTGTTTCGCGCGCCGCCGCCCTATGCGGATGGGCTCGTCGCCGCGGGCATCGACATCGTCTCGCTCGCGAACAACCACATCCTCGACTACGGGCCCGAAGGCCTCGCCGATACGCTTGCGGCGCTCGCCGCGCGCGGCGTCGCGACGACGGGCGCGGGCCCCGGCCTCGCGGCCGCCAGTACGCCGTCGACGATCGAGGTGAGCGGCCTTCGGATAGCCGTGCTTGCCTTCGCGACGTTTCGCGACGATGGCGTCAGCGGCTTTCCGGCGC
Organism: uncultured Chloroflexia bacterium; assembly: GCA_963702115.1. Lineage (GTDB taxonomy): Bacteria > Chloroflexota > Dehalococcoidia > SHXV01 > SHXV01. The sequence goes on along the minus strand of OY969711.1, from coordinate 1,308,997 downwards.
GCACGTTCGAGGCGACCGCCGGCCGTCCCGGTATCGCGTGGGCGGAGCGGGGAGCGGTCGTCGCCGGGGTGGGGCAGGCGGCGGCGACGCACGACATCGTCATCGTGTCGATGCACTGGGGCGACGAGTACCGGGACGCGGTGTCGGATGAGCAGCGGGCGCTCGGTCGCGCCGCCATCGAAGCGGGCGCGACGCTCGTGCTCGGCCATGGCCCGCACGTGACGCAGGGATGGGAGCGCTACGGCTCGGGGCTGATTGTGTACAGCCTGGGCAACTTCGTGTTCGATCTCGATGCGACGGACTACGCGTTCGATGGCCTGCCTTCGACCCACTCGCTCATCTTCCGGGCCGAGCTCGACGCCGGCGGCGTGCGCAGCGCGGGCTACGTCCCGGTGATGATCGACGAGGCGTCGGGCTACCCGCGGACGCCCACGGCTGCCGAGGAGGTGGCGGTGCGAGCGCGGCTCGCGCGTTTGGCGCCGGCCATCGACGGGGCGATTGCGGCGCTGGGGCCGGCTACCGCGACTCCAGATTCCGCAGGCGCACGTCCGTGAGGTACTCGAGCGACTTGCGGTAGGGGCGCTCGTCGATCTTCCCAGTCGACATAAGATAGTTGAGCAGCGCCTCCATCCCGAGGATGGACACGATGTTGTAGCCCTGCTCGCGCAGCCGCTCGCGGCCGCCCACCTGGCGGTCGATGAGGACGATGGCGTCGGTGACGGCGAGGCCCTCGTCCTGGAGCTGGCGGGCCGTCTGCACGATGCTGCCGCCCTGATTCACGAGGTCGTCGATGATGAGCACGCGCTGTCCCGGGCTGTAGATGCCCTCGATGGCGAGCTCGCTGGGCTTGCCGGCTTTGGGGTGCAGATAGACGAGCGGTGTCCGGGTGCGCAGCGAGAACGCTGTCGCGAGGTGGAGGCCGCCGTACGGGATGCCCGCCACGAGGTCGAACGGCTGTACCTGCGGGTTGCGCATCGACATGAGCGCGTTCACGGTGTCGTCCATCACGCGGACGGCGCGCTTCAGCGCGTTTGGCCGGCTGATGAGCCGGCGGGGATTGACGTAGACCGGCGAATGAACGGTTGTCCGGCCGAGCGTGAAGTCGCCGAAGCGGATGCTGCCGATCTCCCAGAGGATGCGCGCGAGCCAGAGGTGTCCGGCCTGGTCGTCGGTGCGGCTCATCGGACGTGCGCGCTTTCTGCATGACGAAAGGCCGCTGCCAGCGTGGGAGCGGCCTTTCGTGTCTGTGTTGTCGGTTCTGCCACTGGTTCGGCCCCTGAGTGTCCGGGAGAGCCCGGGATGGTCCGGCGGTGATCACCCACCGCACCTGGACCGGCATCGCAACTGGGGCCCACCTCGGTGCGGAGCCCTGCGCGCCGGCAGGGCTTCTCAGTCCACCTGCCATCTACCCCACGTCACGCGATTCTTGGCAGCGCGGTTGGTCATCGCTTCCTCCTCGAATCGGATTCCGGTTGCGGTACCGCATACGAAACTTAGCGTTCGCCGCCACGCATGTCAAGAGCCGAACGGACCGGCCCGATCTGCCGACTGCGTCGGGTCAGGCGCGGCGCTGGTCGGGCTCGACCCCGCCCGCGAACCGGGGCTTATAGTCGGGGTCACGCCCGGCGATCTGGTCGGTGTGCATCCTGTCGTGGCGATAGTACGACCGCGCCCACTGGAGCACCGTGAGGGTGCCGAACGATACTTGCGTGCCGCTGTGGCCGAACTGCTCGGGCTTCAGCGACTGGAGGAGCGTGAGCGTCCGGGCGCGCTGGTCGATGAGCTGCTGGATGAGGGCATCGTTCGTGTGCTCCTGCGCCTCCGTCAGCGCAATGGCCACCGGCTCGCCAGTGATACCCGTGAGGCTCACGCCGTCGTGCTCGGCCGCGGCGCGGATCCAGGCACGGTAGTTCGTCTCCATCTCGGCCATGTGGGCCCACTGCTGTCTTGGCGACCACTGGGCCTCGCCCTCACCATCGGCGGGCGCGGCGCGGGCTGCCTCGTCGCTGAGGGCGCGCGCCTGTTCGAGCAGCCGGGCGCGCTCCTCCGCCAGTTTCGTGAAGAGCGCCTCGATGTCGTCGTTGCGAGCCATGGCCACCTCTCCGTCGGTACGCCGCGCGCCGCGATCCTACGCCGCCGATGGCCGCGCGTCAACGAGAAGGGCGGAGCCGTGTGGCTCCGCCCTTCCAATGCTTCGATGTCCGGTCGCGCGTTAGTTGACCTCGATGAAGTCCAGCATCCCCAGCGCCACGTGCGGAGCGCCGGTCGCCGCGTCGGGCACGAAGCAGACGAGCGCGTAGGTAGCGCCCGCTTCGAATTCGACCGTCGCCCAGCCCTCGCCACCGGGACCAATGGCCTGGAATCCGCCAGCGTCGGTGAAGGGCGGCGGGCCCGCGGGCGCTTCTCCTCCGGGCGGCGCGGAGAAGATCGCCTGCACCTGCTCGGGCGTTACTCCCTCGGCGAGCTTGACGACACCCATCTCGTGCGGCTGGGGGCCGGCGTTGATGACGGCGATCGTCGTCGTGCCGGCGTCGATGGTGGCGGGCGCGTCGAAGCCGAAGTCCTTCAGCGTCACTTCCGCATCCGCCTTGGGCGGCGTGGCGGCGGGGCCGCTCGATGGCGTGACCTCGAGAGGCTGCACCATTCCCTTGGCGATGTGGGGCACGCCATCGGGGCTGGGGATGAAGCACACCACCATGTACTGGCCCGCCTCCAGGTCGACGGTGGCCTGGCTTCCACCCTCCGGCGCTGCCGGGCCGGGGCCGCCGGCGAAGGAGACGAGCGCGAACACCGCCTCTTCGCTCTCCTGTGCGGCGGCGGCGAAGTCGGCGGCCGTGACGCCGTCGTTGAGCAGCAGAAGCTGCGCCTGGTGCGCTTCCGCCGCGCTCGTGTTCTCGAGCGTGATGGCGGTCAGTCCGGCAGGAATCGACGCGGGGAGATCGTAGCTGAAGTCGGCGGCGCTGACGGCGACTTCGTTGATTTTGGCCGCTGCGGCGACTGTGGTCGATGTCGTGGTCGCGGCGGCGGTCGTTGCTGTGGGCGAGCCCGCGTCGTCGTCGTCATCGTCGTCGTCGCCACAGGCGGCGGCCACGAGCGATAGCGCGAGCACCATCGGCAGGGCAATCCAGAGTTTGTGAGCGTGTCGGGGCATGGTTGGGCGAGCTCCTTTCGCGAGTGGGGTGCCGGAATGGCACGTGTCACGCTGAAATGTATCGCGCGTTCGCCTGATGGTCAACTCTACGCAAGTCTCTTCGATCAGCCGGGCGAGGGTCGCGTCGCGCGTGAGGACGAGCCAGTAGGCACGGTGCTGCTCGAAGGTCGAGAAGGTCGACGCCCCTTCGGCGCCGGGCACGAAGACGCCCCACGTCCCGCTGGCGTCGTCGAACACGAACGCCGCCGTCAGTGCGCCGTCGAGTGTCGCGGCGAGTTCGGCCGCGTCGCGCGATGCGCCGCTGTAGACGACGAGGTTGCCCCCCGCGCGGAGCGGCGGCGGCGGCGGCGGCGGCGGGGCCGTCTGCCGGCGGCTCGAGGGTGACGGCGCTGCTGCTGGTGACCACGTAGGCCCGATACGGTTGGATCAGCTCGATGGTGCCCGCCTCGGGCGCGGCCGCGAGATCGAGCAGCCACATCTGGCTCGCCGCGTCCCACTCGTAGGCTGCGACGTAGCCTTCGCCGAGCGCCGCGAATGCGTCGGCGGGGGGCAGCGCCGCGCCGAAGTAGGCGATGACGTTCGTGCCTTCGCGGATGTTCTGAACCGGCAGATCCGGCGCCGGCGGCGGGCCGGGCCGCGACGCAGGGGCGCTGGGGGGCCGCGGCGCGCCGAAGTCGAAGCCCGTGTGCTCCTGCCCCGCGGGGAAGGCGAACTCGGCGAGCGCGAACTCGCCATCGAACGGCTGCGCGACCCGCTGCGAGCGATCGCGGCCGCCGGAAGGGTCGGCGTAGAGCGCGATGTGGACGTGTGGCATGCCGCCGTTGCCGCGCCTGCCCGCGACCGCGACGAAGCCGATGGGCGCGCCGGCCGTCACGCTTTGGCCAGCGGCGAGGCTCGGCAGCGGCTCGATGTGGCAGCTGCTGAGGTAGAGGTTGTCGCGGCCCAGCGCGATGCTGACGCAGCCGAAGACATCGTCCGTCCAGGCGATGGCGCCGCTCGCGGGCGCGACGATGAGGCTGCCGGCTCCGTCATCGCGGCGGGCGAGGTCGAGGGCGTAGCGTTCGTAGCTGGTGTGTGTGCCCTGGTCGTAGCCCTGCTGCACGTACCAGTCGCCGGCGGGTGGCTCGAACGGGAGCCGGAGCGCTTCGCTGGCGCGCGTGTGGGCGAGCGCCGCCGCCGTCATCGCGAGAGCGAGCGCCGTCACGAGGGCGGCGGTACGCCATCGCGTCGCCTGCGCGCGGCGGGTGGTGGTTGGCCGTCTCATCTCGTCCACGTCACGACATAATGTGGGAGACGGCGGTAATGGGCAAGCGGCGCGCTGGCTCCGGGCGGTCTGCCGTCCGCTATCAGACCGCGCCCAGCTCTTCGGCGAGGGCGACGATGTCGGCGGGTGTGAAGAAGTCGCGACGCACGTTGAGGTAGCGGTCGCTGGCTTCGTCGTATTCGCCGTCGTACGCCGCCTGCACGCGGTCGTAGATGAGCTTGACGACACGATTGGTGTTCGTGAAGGTGGCGTCGCTGCCGCGGGCGCGCAGCCCCTTGTTGAGCACAGCGGCGATGCCGTCCATGCCGGAGGTCGCGCCGATCACGGAGCCTTCGTCCTGCGAGGCGCCCACCAGCTCCGGCGCGTACGGCAGGTAGATGAACCCGCCCGGCGCTTCGCCCTGGCGCGCCACGCCGGTCTGGTGAATGCCGGCCTGCGTCGAGAACACGGGGCCGACGATCGGCGCGCGATCGGACAGGTGGGAGACGTCGCTGCTGATGAACTCGCCGATCTCGTGGAGCGCCTCGAGATCGAAGCCGGGGTCGCCGTACATCCGGATCATGGCGGCGACCATCTGCTCGACGGCGGTGTTGCCGGTGCGCTCGCCGAGGCCGCCGAAGGCACAGTTGATCTTGGTGCAGCCGTATCGCCAGGCGGCCATGCTGTTCGCCGTCGCCAGGCCGAAGTCGTTGTGGCCGTGGAACTCGAGCTCGGCGCCCGTCTCGCGCTTGAGGGTCGCGAACAGCCGGGGGATGCCCCACGGCAGCGGCGCGGCCGGGTCGGGCACGCCCCAGCCGATGGTGTCGCAGATGCGGAACTTGGCCAGCCCTTTCGATTCGTCGATGACGCGCCGCATGAAGGGGATGACCCAGCCGTGGATGTCGGCGCGGGTCGCGTCTTCGAGGTGGATGCGGGGGGTGATGCCGTGTTCGAGCGCCGTCACGATGGGCTGCATGTACTTGTCGATGGCCTCGGCTTTGCTCGCGAAGCCGAGCTTGTCGAAGATGTGGTGGTCGGAGGCGGAGGCGAGCATGCCCGTCTCCTTGATGCGCCCCTGCGACACGTCGACGAGCATCTTGATGTCTTTTGGCGTGGCTCGTGTCCAGGTGGTGACCATCGGCGAGGCGTAGCCCCGTTCGAGGAGCTTGTCGAGCAGCCAGAGGTCGCGCTTCTGGTAGATGAATGTCTCGATGGCGTAGATGCGGCCGGTGCCGTTGTCGAGCTTGTGCACGAGGTCGTAGTACTTGAGGCGCGCTTCGGCGGGGAAGAGGGCGAAGCGCGAGTCCTGAGCGCCGTCGCGCAGCGTCGTGTCGGTGATGAGCTTGGGCTCGGCTTCGGCGCCGGGGGGCGGCACGGCGGGCTCGGCCTCGGCGGCGATGGGCGGCAGCTTGCCGCGGTAGTTGTAGTACACGCGCTCAGCGTTGATTTCGGCCGATGTCACCATGGTCGTGCAGTCCTCGCGTTTGCTCAGGTTGGGATGGGCACTCTCGCTCCATCATACGACGAAGCTGGCACTACGACACAGCGAACCAGAAACGACGTTCGTACGGACTTGCTGAGTCGTCACCACATTCCCCGTGGCTCCAGGTCAAGCTCGCCTGCCGAAGGCCGCCCGGGCCAGCAGGAACACGCCGATAACGGTGATGCATACCAGAGCCATGCGGAGATGAGGAACGCGATGAACGCGGAGAGCAACACCATCGCCAGCGCTCCGGCTGTCCCCGCCACCACTCCGGAGATGCGGATCAGTCGCCGGATCGCTGTGTTCACGAGCCCTCCCGGCGCGCGCTTCCCCTGGTTCTCGCCCGCCGGCCATTCGCCGGCGTAGGCGCGTGCTCCCGCTGGCGGCCTCCGGCACGCCGCCGCTAGTCTTCCTCGAGCGTGCTCGTGTCGCCCTCGGGCAGGCCGAGCTCGCGCGCCTTCAGCAGCCGCCGCATGATCTTGCCGCTGCGTGTCTTTGGCAGCGACGCGACGAAGTCGATCTCGCGCGGCGCGGCGGTGGTGCCCAGCTTCTGCCGGGCGAGCTGGATCAGTTCGCCGCGAATCTTCTCCGACGGCTCGTAGCCGTCCTTCAGCGCCACGAACGCCTTCACCACCTCGCCCGCCATCTTGTCGGGCTTGCCGATGACGCCCGCCTCGGCGACGGCTTCGTGTTCGAGCAGGACGCTCTCCACCTCGAACGGCCCCACGAGGTGGCCGGAGGTGTTGATCACGTCATCGGCGCGCCCGACGAACCAGTAGTAGCCATCGGCGTCCATGCGGGCGCGGTCGCCGGTGAAGTACCACCCGAACTTGAAGCGCGACTGGTACATCTCGTCCTTGTTCCAGTAGGTCTTGAACATCGAGGGCCAGCCGGGCTTGACGACGAGGTTGCCCTCCTCGCCGGGCGGAAGCACGTTGCCCTCCTCGTCGACGATTGCCGGCTCGATGCCGAGCATGGGGCGGCCCATGCTGCCGGGGCGGATGTCCTGCACGGGGTAGTTCGCGATCATGATCGAGCCCGTCTCCGTCTGCCACCAGTTGTCGTGGAACGGCAGCCCGATGACGCGCTCGCCCCAGACCACGGCCTCGGGGTTGAGCGGCTCGCCGACGCTCATCGTGTAGCGCAGGCTCGACAGGTCGGCGCGCTTCGCCGGCTCCTCGCCCGCCTTCATGAGCATCCGGATGGCGGTGGGCGCGGTGTACCACACCGTCACCTTGTACTTCTCGATGACGCCGTACCAGCCGCTCGCCCGGAATCCGCCCTCGTAGATGAGGTTCGTGACGCCGTTCGTCCACGGCGCGAACATGCCGTACGACGTGCCCGTCACCCAGCCCGGGTCGGCGGTGCACCAGTAGAGGTCGTCGTCGTGGAAGTCGAGCACGTACTTGCCGGTGGCGTAGTGCCCGTACACGGCGCGATGGGCGTGCGCGGCCCCCTTCGGCTTGCCCGTCGTGCCGGAGGTGTAGTGCATGATCGGCGAGGTCTTCGGGGTCGGTGTGCACGATCTCGAACGAGTCGGGCGCGATGTCCATGAGCGCGTGCCAGCCGCGCTCGCCCGCCGCGAGCTCCGGCGCGGGGTTGCGGTGGTCGACGATGATGATGTGCTCGAGCTCGGGCAGCCGGTCGCGGATCTGCTCGACCTTGCCCTTGAGCTCGGGGCTCGTCACCAGCACCTTCGCGCCGCTGTCGGCGAGCCGGTCGAGGATGGCGTCGGGGCCGAAGGCCGAGAACAGCGGCCCGATGACGCAGCCGGCCTTCAGCGTGCCGAACACGGCGAAGTAGAGCTCGGGGATGCGGTCGAGGAAGACGAAGACGCGGTCGCCCTTCTGCGCGCCGAGCCCCCGGAGGACGTTGGCGAACCGGTTCGACTGCTGCGCCATGTCGGCGAAGGTGTAGCGTTCTTCCTCGCCGTTCTTCCCGACCCAGAGCATCGCCGTCTTGGTGCGGCGCGCCGGTCGTCAGGTGGCGATCGATGGCCTCGTGCGCGATGTTGAGGCCGCCGCCGGGGAGCGCCGCGATCTCCTGCTTCACCTGCTCCCACGAGAACGAGGCGCGCTGGGCGTCGTAGTCGTCCAGGTTCGGCCGGACGCGCATCTGGCCTACGGGCGGCTTGGTGATCGGCGCATACGCCGTCTCGGTGCTCATGGCGCCCTCCAATGGCGAGATGGTGCTCCCGGACGGAGCGGGCTCACTCTAGCGCACGCCGTCCGGCGGCGTCAACGAACCATCGCGGCACGCCGGCTGTGCTACCATGAGGGTGAATCTCGCACACTGAGGTGAGTCTGCTTATGCCCACGAAGAACCCCATGGAGCCCTTCCAGCGCATCACCATCGACGAGGCCGAGGCCATGCTTCGCCGTGGCGATGTCGAGCTCATCGACGTGCGCGAGGAGCACGAGTATCAGGAGGGGCACCTGCCCGGCGCGCGCCTCATCCCCGTGAACAGCATGCTGACGCGTGCGGCCGAGCTGCCCGCCGACAGGGATCTGCTGTTCGTGTGCGCGCTCGGCCAGCGCAGCGCCCTCGGCTGCGAGATGGCGGCGGCGCACGGCCTGACGCGCCTGTTCAACATCGAGGGCGGCACGAACGGATGGCGCGAAGCGGGCAAGCCCATCGAGATGTAGCCCGCCCCGGCCCCACGCCAGCATCACCGGGGCCCTTCGGCCGGAAGGGCTTCGCTGTCTCCGGAGGCCGGATGCGCGGCATAGCCCTGTTCGATATCGACAACACGCTGCTGTACTCCGGCGGCGCTGGCACCGCGGCGATGTTCGCGGCGTTCGCCGATGTCTACGGCACGACGGTCGATGGCCAGCGGCTCGAGTTCGATGGCCGCACCGACCTCGCGATCTTCCGCGACATGCTCGCCGCTATCGATGTCGAGCTCGACGTGGCGGAGCCGCGGTACGGGCGTTTCGTCGAGACGTACCTCGGCCGGCTGGAGCGCGCCCTCGTCGAGAAGCAGGGCCACCTCAAGCCGGGCCTGCCGCAGCTGCTCGATGCGCTTGTCGCGGCGGGCGTCGAGCTTGGCATCACGACCGGAAATCTGCGGCAGGGCGCGGCCCGCAAGCTGCGCCACTTTGGCCTGCACGACTACTTTGCCTCCGGCGGCTACGGCGACGCCGTCTTCGACCGGGCGACTGCTCGTGCGCGACGCGATCGGCTGCTTCGGGCCGGATGCGGGCGCGCGGCCGATCTGGGTGGTGGGCGACACGCCGGCCGATATCGCGAGCGCGCGGGCGAACGGCGTGTTCGCCATCGGCGTCGCGACGGGCTCGTACACGCGCGAGCAGCTCTGGAGTGCGACGCCGACCTCGCGTTCGCCGACCTCAGCGATGTCGGCGGGGTCGTGGAGGCGCTGGCGCGGCTCGCCCGCTAGCCGTCCCGCTGCAGGATGATGACGGGGATCTGCCGTTCGGTGCGTTTCTGGTAGCTGTCGTACGGTGGATACATCGCCGCCAGTTGCGGCCACAGGCGCGCTTTCTCGTCCGGCGTCGCCACCCGCGATGTCATCGCCGTCGTCTCGCCCCGGATGCGCACGGTGGTGCGCGGCTCGTGCCGCAGATTCACCGACCACGCAGGCGCCCGATCGTTGCCGCCCGATGACGCCACGACGGCCACGTCGTCACCGTCCCTCAGGTACAGCAGCGGCGTCGTGCGACGCTTGCCGGTGCGACGCCCCGTTGTCGTCAGCAGCAGTATGGGCGCGCCTCGCATGCTCCCGCCGACGCGTCCGTTCGTGAGGCGATACAGCCCCACGTGCAGCTTGCCCACGAGCCGCAACAGCATCTGTGGCATGGGTTCGTCCCCCTCATCCCTGGCCGCGACCCGCGGAAGTGTCGCTCGCTAGCTCGGGGTCGTGGCCCGTTCGAGCACGACGACCGGTATCTCGCGGCTCGTCTTTGCCTGATAGCCTGTGTACTGCTTGCTGCCCTCGACGATGCGTGACCACAACTGCGCGCGTTCCTCGCCCTGCGCCGCGCGCGCCGTCACGCCGAGCTCCTCGCGCCCTCGCCGGATGGTGGCGGCCGGATTGGCACGGAGGTTCAGCCACCACGCGGGGTGGGCGTCGCCACCGCCATTCGAGGCGATGAGGATGATGTCGCTGCCGTGCTCGAACGAGATCAGCGGCGTGGTGCGCCGCTTGCCCGACGTGCGGCCGGTCGTCGTCAGCAGCACGACCTTGCCGCCGCCCATCCGCCCGGCGAGGCGGCCGCCCGAAAGCCGGTAGAGCCCGGCGTGTCCGCCCGTGAACAGCTTCTGGAGCCAGCGTTTCATCTCGTGTCCCCCTCGTGGATCGCGTGCCGCTCGCGCCGCTCGCCGAACGCGCGCAGCGCCGCTTCGACATCGTCCTGCCCGGTGATGCCGCGTGCGAGCAGGCTCTCGATGAACGCCAGCCCTTGCGGCAAGCTCCCGGCGTACGGCCGCGACCGGGAGGCCGAGCTTGCCGGCGACGACGGCGACCGCGTCGTCGCGCAGCGACAGCGTATCGCCGGCCGGGCCGCGCGCGCCGAGCACGTCGATCGCGTAGCCATCGCCAGCGGCGAGCACGACCGCGAATTCGCTGACGTGGCGCTCGACTGCGCTGGCGGCGATGCGCGCTCGCAGCGACAGGACGATATCGAGCCCCGCGGCGAGCTGCCGCGGCGTCGCCCCGAGGCCGCGTTCGAGCTGGGCGATTGTCTGCGCGGCGTCGTCGGCGTGCATCGTCGCGGCGAGCGCGTAGCCGCAGTCGAGCAGCGCGAAGGCGCGGAGTGCGGCCTCGCCCCACGTGTAGATCGGCAGATGGTCGCTGAGCTCATTCACCATCAGGTAGGTGGCGACGCCCGGCTCGGGCGGCGGCAGGTCGAACGCCTCGTCCTGGCCGCCGCTGAAGTAGGCACGGGTGTCTTCGGGCAGAAAGCTGAGCAGCGCTGTCAGCGTCGTCGTCTTGCCGGCATTGCGCGGCATCGAGGAGACGATGATGGACGAACCGCGCTCGAGCATGACCCAGAGCAGCGCCGCGAGCTGGGGCGTCATGCTGCCCGCGGCGATGAGCTCGACGATGGACATCGGCTGGGGCCGGTTGTGCCAGCCGTGCCAGCCCCACCATGCGCCGGGGTTGTTGAGTGCGCGCATCGATGGCTCCCTCCGCGGCGGCGCGATCATAGCACGCGGCGGCACGCGGCGGGACGCGCCGCCTCCGGCCGGGGTGCGTGCTATCATTGCGCCGATTCCGAAGCCGAGGGGAGGCGAACGATGGCGAACGAGATGCGCGCGGCGTTCTGCGTCGATGGGAGCAGGTTCGAGGTGCGGAGCGTCCCGATGCCGGAGCCCGGGCCGGGCGAGGTGCTGGTGCGGGTGCGCAACTGCGGCATCTGCGGTTCCGACCTCCACTTCTTCAAGGGCCACTTCCCGCAGCCTCCCACGGTCTGCCCCGGCCACGAGATCGCGGGCGTTGTCGAAGGAGCCGGGGCGGGCGTCGACGCGGCGCTCGTCGGGGCGGCGGTCGCGGTCGAGCCGCTCATCGTCTGCGGCACGTGTGTGCAATGCGCGAGCGGCGCGTATCAGCGCTGCGAGGGCGGCGCGCTCATCCTTGGGCTGATGGCGCCGGGCGGCTATGCCGATTACGTCAAGGTGCACGCGCGCCACGTCTATCGCCTGCCGGCCGGGGTCGATTTCGCGACGGCCGCCATCACGGAGCCGCTCGCGGTGTCGGTGCACGGGGTGCGGATGGCGGATGTGCGCATGGGCGAGCGGGTCGCGGTGCTCGGCAGCGGCACCATCGGGCTGATGGCGACGCTGGCGGCGAAGGAAGCGGGCGCAGCTTCCGTGATCGCGACGGCGCGCTACCCGCACCAGGCGGAGGCGGCGCGGTCGGTGGGCGCCGATGAGGTGCTGGCGGCGGACGGCGACGCGACGCAGCGGCTGATGGAGGGCCCGCCCATCGATGTCGTCATCGAGACGGTCGGGGCCGAGGCGGACACGTTCATGCAGGCCGTGACGATCGTGCGGCGGGGCGGACGCATCTGCGTTCTGGGCGCGTTCACCGCCGAGAAGCCGTTCAACCCGACGATGATCATGATCAAGGAGGCGACCGTTGTCGGCGCGCTCACGTACGGGCGGCCAAACCCGCTCGCCGACTTCGACATCGCGGTGGGCATTGTCGGTCGGCACCGCCAGTCGCTGAGCAAGCTGGTGACGCATCAGTTCCCGCTGGACAGCATCCAGGAAGCGTTCGAGACGGCGGCTGACAAGTCGCGCAAGTCGATCAAGGTCAGCATGGTGGCCTCGAAGGGATGAGCGAGCGCCTGGTGAAGGTTGTGGCGGCGTTCAACGAGCCGGAGGCCGAACGGATGCGGCGCGAGCTCCTGGTGGCGGGCATCCCCTCGGTCGTGCGCAACAGCGACGCGCTCTCCACGATGCAGATGACGCCGCCGCCGCCGTTTAGCCTGGCGCTGTACGTGCGCGAGGGCGACCTGTCCGAAGCGCTGGAAGCGCTCGGGCTGGCGGAGGGGCCGGAGTAGCGCGCGAGCCTACTGCAGCACGCCCGCCATCACCATCTCGGCGACCTCGTCGTCGTCCATGCCGATGATGTCGCGGCAGACGTACTGCGTGTGCTCGCCGAGGCACGGCGCGGGCTTGGCCAGCGTGCCCGGGGTCTTCGACATGCGCAGCGGCGGCCCGTCGTACGCCGTGCGGCCCGCTTCGGGGTGGTCGAGGTACCAGAAGAAGCCGCGCTCCTTGAGGTGGGGGTCGTTGTCGAGCACATCGCGCGCGTCCTGCACGACACCGGCCGGCACGCCCGCTGCCTGGAGGCGTCGCATCAGCTCGTACTCGTTCTGGGTGGCGGTCCACTGGCCGACGAGCGTATCGAGCGCCGTCTCGTTCGCTTTGCGTTGCTGCAGCGTGGCGAAGCGCGGCTCGCGCGCCCACGCGGGGTCGCCCATCTCGCGGACGAGCGCGTCCCACTCGGCGTCGGCGAAGCAGCCGATGACGAGCCAGCGGTCGTCGCCGGCGCAGGGGTAGGCGTTGTGGGGGGCGGCGTTCCACTGCCTGTTGCCGTCACGAATCTGGACGTTGCCCGTGACGCTGTAGTCCATCAGCGCCTGCCCGAAGACGGCGGCGGTCGATTCGAGCTGCGACACCTCGAGGAACTGGCCCTCGCCGGTGCGCTGCTTGTGGCGGAGCGCGGCGATCATGGCGAGGGCGGCGTGGCCGGGGTTGATGACGTAGTCGGAGTAGTTCGTGCCGATGCCGGTCGGGGTGCGGTCGGGGTAGCCGCTGAGGTACGAGAGCCCGGCGATGGGGCTGAGCACCGCGCCGAAGCCCGCGTAATCGCGATGCGGCCCCCAGGTGCCCATCATCGGCTCGCGCAGGAAGATGACGTTGGGGTTGACGGCGCGCATCGCGTCGTAGGTTAGGCCCCACTTCTCGAAGACGCGAGGGGCGTAGTTCTCCATGACGACATCCGACTTGGCGATGAGCCGCAGCGCGATGCCGAGCGCCATCGGGTTGTTGAAGTTGAGCGTCATCGAGAGCTTGCCGGCGTTGAAGTTGTTGTAGTAGCCGGAGCAGTTGTATCCCTCCTTGCCGTCGGCGACCGGCTGCGCGACGCGCAGGCCATCGATGTGCGTCTCCGACTCGACACGGATGACCTCGGCCCCGAAGTTCGCGAGGATGCGGCCGGCGAGCGGCCCCGCACCGAACCAGCTGAAGTCGGCGACGCGGACGCCTTCGAGCGGAAGCTTGGGTGTGGTCATCGGGATTCCTCCTCTGGCTGGCTGCGGCTAACGGGCGGTCGCGGTCGCCGCGAGCTCGTCGACTTGCGCATCGGTGAGCCCCGCCGCCGTCAGCACCTCGCGCGTGTGCTCGCCGACGAGCGGAGCGCGCCTGCGGATGCGCCACGGCGCTTTCGTGATGTGGTACGGCGCGCCCGGGTAGCGGAAGGTCGCGCCCAGCTCCGGGTGCTCGACCTCGGCGAAGAAGTCGTGCGCGGCGAGCTGCTCGTTCTCGACGAGATCCTTCGGCGTGCTGACGATGCCGACAAGCAGCCGGCGGCGCTGGCCCTCGGAGTAAAGGTGGTCCTTCGGGCGGGCGGCGATGAAGGCGGCCAGCGTCTCGTTGACGTACGTGAACCGCGCGATCGTCTCCGCGATCTCCTTCGGGTCGCCCATGCCCATCATCAGCGCCGTCATCGTGCGCATGTCGAGCGTGGCGAACATCTCGATGTACTTCGGGTCGGTGAGGTCGCCGGCGGCGCCTTCCTCGGCCATCCACTCGATGAGCACGGGCCAGCCCGCGCCGAATCCGGCGATGCCGACCATGAACATCACGTGGCCGTCGGCGCAGTCGTAGATGCCGTAGCCGGGGAGGCGGCGTTGGTCGCCGGTGCGGGCGCGCACCTCCTTGCGGATGTCCCACGTCATCATCGCCGTTTCCTGATCCATCGACAGCACTTCCTGCGCGGCGACCTCGATCTCCTGCCCCTCGCCGGTGTTGTGCCGGTGGATGACGGCGAGCAGTGTCCCGATCGCGGCCTCGATGCCGGCGGAGTAGTACGCCTGGTCGCCGTAGGGCCGGAACGGCGGCGCGTCGGGGAAGCCCGCCAGGAACATCATGCCGCTCATGGCGACCGCGACGATATCGGGGCACTTGTAGTCCTTGTACGGTCCCCACTCACCGAAGCCCGACACCTTCGCCATGATCAGGTCGGGGCGCAGCTTCGCGAGGTCGTCGTAGTCGAGGCCCCACTCGCGCAGTTGGGTCGTGCCTAAGTCGCTGACGACGACATCGCACGATGGCACGAGCTTCCGCAGCGCGGCGCGGCCCTGTTCGGTGTCGAGATCGAGCACGACGCTGCGCTTGTTCGTGTTGAAGTACCAGAAGCTGAGGCTCTTGTTGGGGTCGGCGCCGCCCCCGAAGAATGGCGGGATGCGCCGCGCCGGATCGCCGCCGGGCCGCTCGATCTTGATGACGTCGGCGCCGAGGTCGGCGAGGAGCTTCGTGCCGTACTGCCCGTACTCGCTCGTCAGGTCGAGCACGCGAATGTCGTCGAGGACTGCCGCTGTTGCGTTGTCGGCCATCAGCTTCTCCCTTGTGGTAGTGGCGCCGGCTGCGCCGGGCGGCCGCTGGTGTAGCCCGGCAGCGTGCGCAGCACGTCGTGGGCGCCATCGACGAGGCGGGCCATCACATCCGCCGCCGCCGGCATTTCGTGGAGCATACCCGAGATCTGTCCCGCCGGGTTCACGAGGAGCTCTTCTTTGCCCGACTTCGCGGCCGCCTGGACAATCTCGTCGACGACCATGCCCTGCAGCCCCATGGGCAGCGCGCGCAGCCCGGAGGCCTCCCAGCGTTCGATGAGCGGGTTCGTGATGTTGCGCATCGTCTTGCCGCTGTAGAGTCGCGTCACTTTCGTGTCTTCCTCGGTGGCGTCGATGATGCGCTGTTTCAGCTTCACCGGCCAGTTCGCTTCTTTCGAGACGAGGAACGCCGTGCCGATCCAGACACCGAGAGCGCCGAGCGCCAGCGCCGCCGCGACGCCGCGCCCATCGCCGATGCCGCCCGCCGCCGCGACGGGCACCGGCGCCACGGCATCGACGACCTGGGGCACGAGCGCCATGGTGCCGATGCGGCCCGTGTGGCCGCCGGCGTCGTGGCCCTGCGCGACGATGATGTCGACACCGGCGTCCTGGACGCGGCGAGCGTTCTTGATGTTACCGACGAGCGCGATGACCTTGGAGCCGATCCGGTGGAAGTCGTCGACGTAGGGGGCCGGGTTGCCCAGACCCGACGCGAACACGGGCGCCTTCATCTCGAGGATGGCCTCGACCTGGGCGCGCGAGAAGTCGCCGCCGAAGCCGCCGCCCATCCGGAAGCCTCGCTCGTCGGGACTCGGTTGCGGCAGGTCGAACTCCGTCATCACGGCCGCCATCCACTCGCGATGTTCGCGCGGCAGCATGTCGCGCGGGTCACGAGCCGCCGCTGCTCCATCGCCTCCAGGCGGTGCGGGCGCGATGTTCGATGGCAGCAGCACATCGACGCCCCATGGTCTATCGGTGAGGTCGCGGACTCTGCGGCACTCTTCGCGAATCTCGGCGGGGGTCATGCTCGCCGCGCCGATGACGCCGAGCCCGCCCGCGTTCGAGACGGCGGCGACGAGCTCGGCGCTCGACACGCCGCCCATGCCCGCGAGGATGATGGGGTACTCGATGCCGAGCATGTCGCAGAGGGGGGTGTGCAGGGCGCGTGTGGGCACGTCGGGCCTCCTGAGCGGACGGGACGGGCGCAGGTGTGCCGCGCGCCGCCAATGATACCGCACCGGCCGGACGCGTCACAACTTCGGGGCTAGGACGCTCGCGACGCGAGCTCGCGCAGCTCCGCATCGAACACGGCGGGCGCGCCGAGGACGACGCCGTGGCCGCAGCCGGGCACGATGACGAGCTTCGCGCCCGCTATCTTGCGCGACACAATCACCGTGCCGCCGACGCCCGCGATCTCGTCGCTCTCGCCGACGATACACAGCGCCGGGCAGCCGATGCGCTCGAGTTCCGGTGTCATCGGCGTGGCCCGGAGCGCCGCGATCGCCTCGCACTGGGCCATGTGCGCATCGGGGTCGGCAGGACGGCCCGTGCCCGCTTCGATCGTCGGCACGTCGCGCGGCGCATCGAAGTAGGCGCGACCGCGGGCCAGCCAGCCCTCGGCGGCGCGCTCGTTGACTTCGCTCGACGAGCTGTCGACGAGCAGGGCGCGCACCATCGCCGGGTGGTCGAGCGTGAACCGCTGGGCGACGATGCCGCCCCACGACACGCCCGCGACGATCGCCCGGTCGATGCCCGCGGCGGCCAGCACCGCCAGCAGATCGTCGGAGAAGCGGCGGAGCGAGTACGGGCCGCGCGCTTCCGATTCGCCGCAGCCGCGGTTGTCCCACGTCACGACGGTATAGTCGCCCTTCAGCCGCTCCACCGGCGCCGCGAACATCGTCAGGTTGCCGCCGAGCCCGTGACAGAGGACGAGCGCCGGGCCCGCGCCCGTGACTTCGTAGTTCAGCCGGACGCCGTCGTCAGCGGTTGCTGTGGGCATGGCTCCGCCCTCCTCACCACAATATCCGTGCCTCTTCGAGGCGCTGCACCTCGGCGGCGGTCATGCCGAGCAGCCGCGACATCACGTCGGCGTTGTCCTGGCCCAGCGTGGGGGCGGAGCGGCGCAGCGTCGGCTCCGTGTCGCTGAAGAGCACTGGGTAGCCGTCGAACCGTGTTTCGCCCTGGGTCGCGTGGGTCGCGGCGGTGTAGAAGCCGCGATGGGCGAGCTGTGGGTCACGCTCCACGAGGTCGTCGGCGAGCTGCACCGCGCCTGCGGGCACGCCGTGCTCCTGCAGCATCTGCATCGCGGCGTCGCGCTCGTGCTGCCGTGTCCACGTCTCGATATGCTCGTCGAGCTCGCCCGCGCGTGCGGCGCGACCCTCCGCCGTGGCGAGGGCGGCGTCCGCGGTCCAGCCGGGCGCGCCCATCGGCCGCGACGAGGCCCGCCCACTGCGCGTCGCTCTCGACGGCGATGGCGAGCCAGCGGTCGTCGCCCGCGCACGGGTAGACGCCGTACGGTGCGACGCGGCGATGATGCGGCCGGTTGCCCCGCGGTTCGGCGAACCGCCCGTTCGCGGTCGCGTCGAGGATCGCCGTGCCCATGAGCGCGGCCAGCCCTTCGAGCTGCGACAGGTCGATGAACTGGCCTCGCCCGGAGCGCTCGCGCTCCTCGAGTGCGGCCAGTGCCGCGAGCGCTCCGGTGAGGCCGCCGGTGTGGTCGGCGTACGAGTAGCCGAAGCCGGGCGGCTGGCGGCCGGGCTCGCCCATGACGTAGCTGAGGCCGGACACGGCCTGCAGGGTCGGGCCGAAGCTGACGTAATCGCGCCACGGCCCGCTGTGGCCCATCCCCGACATCGAGATGAGGATGATGTCGTCGCGAACTTCGCGCAGCGCCTCGTAGTGGAAGCCCCAGTTGCGCAGCACGCGGGCGCTGAAGTTCTCGACGACGATGTCGCAGTGCGCCACGAGCCGCCTGGCGATGGCGACCGCCTCGGGCTCGCCCATGTTCAGCGTGATGCCGCGCTTGTTGCGGCTCCACGTGATGAAGTAGCCGCTCTCGTTCGCGGCGTCGACGCCGCCCGTGGCGCGCGTCTGCACCTTGATGACCTCCGCCCCGAGGTCGGCGAGCATCCGCGTGCAGTAGGGCCCCGCCAGCACCCACGTGAAGTCGAGCACGCGCACGCCCGTCAGCGGCCCATGCTGCAGCGGCCCCGACGGCACGGCGTCGGGCACGCGCTTCATGCGCCCTCCTCGCGGCGGCGGAGCTCGCGCACGACGGCCTCGGTGTGTTCGCCCGGCAGCGGCGCTCGCCGGGGCACATCGTCCATGCCGATCAGGCGGAACGGCGGGCCCGGAAACGTGATGTCGCGGCCCAGGTGCGGATGGGGCACATCGCGGAAGAAGCCGCGCTCGCGCAGCTGCGGATTGGCGATGAGGTCCTCGAAGGTCTGCAGTGAGCCGAAGGGGAAGCGGCGCAGCTGACCTTCGTCGAACAGCGCGCGCGAGCTCTTCGTCGCGGCCCACCGGGCGACGACTTCGACGACGTGGTGGACATCGGTGCGGCGTGCGAGGGGACTGTCGTACCTGGGGTCAGTCAGGTCATCGGCGGCGTCGTCCGCGGCCAGCCATGCGACGAGCGCCTCCCACTGGTGGAACAGCGAGAGGAGCGCATAGCCATCGGCGGTGCGGCACACCTGGAAGCCGAGGCTCCAGTGAAGGCCGTTCTGCCGCTTCGGGATGGTCGCGCTCGTCACTCCTGCGAAGCTGCCGCTGTACAGATAGAAGACGTTGACGTGCTCGATGAACGCCGCGACGCACGCCTCGATCGCGACATCGAGGTGCTGGCCCCGTCCGCTGATCCGCCGTGCGCGCAGCGCCGCCAGCGTGTTGACGGCGGCCATCGTGCCGGCGGTGTGGTACGTCTGCTGGCCAAAAGCGACGAGCGGCGGACGGCCGGGGTCGCCGCAGACGCCCATCATGCCGCCGAGCGCGCAGAGCACGAGGTCATCGGCGAGGAGCGACCGCCACGGGCCGTCCTGCCCGAAGGGGCTGATCGACACGTAGACGAGGCCCGGCTGCGCGCTTGCGAGGTCGCTGTAGCCGAGGCCGGCGCCGGCGAGCGTGCCCGGGTCGTGGCTCTCGATGAGCACGTCGGCCGACGCGACGAGCTGGCGCACGAACGCGCGGCCATCGCCGTGTCGAGGCTGGCGACGACGCTGCGCTTGCCGGCGTTGGCCGCCCAGTGCGCGAGACTGCGTTCGGGGCCGGGCGTGTCGTCGAGGAAGGGCGGCAGCGCCCGCATCGGGTCGCCTTCGGGCGGCTCGACCCGGACGACATCGGCGCCGAGACTGGCGAGCAGCATCGCGCCGTACGCGCCGCGCTCGGTCGTCAGGTCGGCGACGCGGACGCCGCGCAACGGGCCATCGCTCACAGCGGCAGCTCCCACGCCTTGGGCGGCGCGCCCTGCGGTATCGGCTCCCAGAGGCCGCAGGGCGTCTCCGCCTCTTCGATGAACGGCCCGACGCAGTCCTCGCCGTCGCGGACGATATGGCGGCAGCGGGTCACGAAGCTGTCGATGCGCGACGAATCGAACGTGCGCTGCAGGAAGCGGCAGCCTCCCGCGAAGCGAAACCGTGGCGGCGAATCGATCTCGGTCGCTCATGCGCGAATCGTACGGCATGGGCGCAAGGCTGACAACGCGGGACGGCGCGCTCAACGCTCCGGTGGCAGCAGCCGCAGCGCCGCCGGGTCGATCGCGATGTGCACCCCGTCGCCGGCGACGAAGTGCGACCCGGGCGGGCGCGGTCAGCATCAGCTCGGCGGCCCCGGCGCGCACGCGCAGCCGCGCCCTGCGACCGGCGATGGCGTGCTCCAGCACCTCGCCGGCGAGCTCGTTCGCGCCGAGGGCGGCGCCGGTGGCGGGACGCAGCGTGGCGGCGTCGTCGGGCACGAGCACGACAGCGTCGCCGCCCGGCCAGGCTTCGTCTTCGCCGACCGCGAGCGCGCCCGCGTCCGTCATCGCGACGAGCCCCCCGGCCCGCCGCTCGACACGCGCCGCCAGCAGATTCTCGTAGCCGAGGAAGCGCGCGACGAAGACGCTCGCGGGTCGCGCGACGAGGACGGCGGGCGGCGCGACCTGCATCAGCCGCCCCTCGGAAAGCACGGCGACGCGATCGGCGATGGCGAGCGCCTCGTCCTGGTCGTGCGTGACGTACAGCGCCGTCATTCCGATGGCGTTGAGGATCGCGCGCAGCTCGGCGATGAGCGCAGTGGCGCAGCGCCCGATCGAGCGCGCCCATCGGCTCGTCGAGCATCAGCAGCTGCGGCGACGGCGCCAGCGAGCGGGCGAGCGCCACACGCTGCCGCTCGCCGCCGGAGAGCTGTTCGATGGTGCGCTTCTCGAAGCCGGCGAGCCCGACGAGCGCGAGCAGCTCGCGGACGCGCTCGTCGCGGCGGGCGCGCGGCCAGCGCCGCATGCGCAGCCCGAACCCGATGTTCGCGGCGACGTCCATGTGCGGGAAGAGCGCGAGATCCTGGAACATCAGCCCGAAGTTGCGCCGGTGCGCCGGAACAGCGGCGATATCGCGGCCATCGAAACGGACGATGCCGGCGTCGGCGCGCTCCAGCCCCGCGATGACGCGCAACAGCGTCGTCTTGCCGCAGCCGCTGGGGCCGAGGAGCGCGACGATCTCGCCCGCACCCACGGCAAGCGAGAGCTCGCGCAGGGCTGTCGTATCGCCGTACGCCTTGGCGAGGCCTTCGAGTTCGAGGAGTGGCATGCGCGGCCTCCTAGAACTCGCCGATATCGCGGTAGCGGAAGCGTTCGATGAGCACGAACGAGGCGGCGCAGACGGCCATGAGGATGGCGCTCATCGCCATCGCCTGGCCGAATTGCGCCTCGCCCGGCCGCGCCAGCGAGCGGAAGATGACGACGGGCATCGTCGGCCAGCCGGGGCGGGCGAGCAGCGCTGTCGCGGCGAACTCGCCCATCGAGATGGCGAACGCGAACATCGCGCCCACGAGGATGGCGCGCGACAGGATCGGCAGATCGACCCAGCGGAAGCGCGCCAGCGGCCCCGCGCCGAGCACGGCCGCCGCTTCGCGTAGCTCCGGGTCGATCGCGCGCAGCACCGCGAGGACGGCGCGCATCACGAACGGATACGCGATCAGCGTGTGCGCGATAACCACGACCCAACGCGAATCGCGGAGGTCGAGCACGCCCGTATCGAGCGCCACGAGATAGCCGAACCCCAGCGTCACCGCCGAGACGCCGAGCGGCAGCATGAACAACGCATCGATCGAGCTGCGCGCCCAGCCGCCGCGTCCGCGCGCCGGGCCCGCGAGCGCGTAGGCAGCGGTCGTCCCGATAGGCACCGCCAGCGCCACAGTCGCGGCGGCGAAGAGCAGCGAGTTGCGGATTGCCTCCGTGGGCGGCGCGAAGAAGTACGAGCCGCTCGCGTTCGTGTTCAGCGACCGGAAGCTCGTCAGGGTGTAGGCATCGCCGTCCCAGAAGGCGCGGTGGACGAGCGCGAGCAGCGGCGCGAGCACGAGGACGAGCACCAGCGCGCCGTGCACGGCGATCGCGAGCCATCCGCGCCGCGTGGGCCGCGCCTCGTCGCGCCGCGTGGGCGAAAGGCGGATGTGCGCCGCCGTGGCCGATTGCGCTCGTGCGTAGGCGAGCATCGTCACGAACGTGAACGCCATCTGCAAGACGGCGAGCGCGCCAGCGGTCCGCAGATCGAGCAGCTTCGCCGTGAGGTTGTAGATCTCGACCTCGACGGTCGCGTACTTCGAGCCCCCGAGGATCAGCACGACACCGAAGCTCGTGAAGCTGAACAGAAACACGAGCAGCGCCGCCGAAGCCATCGCCGGGGCGAGCAGCGGCAGCGTCACGGTGGACAGCGACCGCGCCGGCGATGCGCCGAGCGTGCGCGCCGCCTCGTCGAGGCGCGGATCGAGGTTGGCCCACAGCGCCGACACGATCCGCACCACGACCGCGTAGTTGTAAAAGACGTGCGCGAGCAGGATGATCCACAGGGTGTTCATCAGCCGGATGGGCGGCTCGTCGAGCCGGAACGCCCACCGGAGCGCGTCGTTCGCGACTCCCTCGGGCCCGATGAGGGCGATGAAGCCGAACGCGACGACGATCGTCGGCATGACGAACGGCACCGTGCTCGCGGCGCGCAGCAGTGTCTTGCCGGCGAACTCGTAGCGCGCGTAAATGTACGCCGACGGTACGCCGAGCATCAGCGTCAGCAGTGTGGAGTACGTCGCGAGACGGAACGTGAACCAGAACCGCCCGCGGAAGTAGCCGTCGCCAAGCACATCGCCGAACGCGGCCGTGTCGACGACACCCGCGCCCTCGCCGAGGCTCAGCGACAGTATCTCCCACAGGGGGTAGTACAGGAACACGCCGAGGAACGCG
Source organism: uncultured Chloroflexia bacterium (assembly GCA_963702115.1). GTDB lineage: Bacteria > Chloroflexota > Dehalococcoidia > SHXV01 > SHXV01. The sequence goes on along the minus strand of OY969711.1, from coordinate 1,286,617 downwards.
ACGACGATGGCGAGCGGCAGCCATCGCCAGGGCGCGGCGCGCGCCATCGCGGCAGCCCGCAGCCTCATCGCGCGCACCGGCGCGCTACCGGAGGACGATCTCGGTCCACTCGCTCACCCAACGCTGCTGATTCTCCGCGACGGTGGCCGGTTCGAGGCTGGCGGGCGCGGCCGGCACCTCGGCGAACCGGAAGAACTCCGGCAGCGCGGTACCCGGCACCACGGGGTAGACGACCATCTGCCCGGGCACGTCGCGCTGAAAGCTCTCCTCGAGCATGAAGTCGATGAGCTTGCGCGCGAGTTCGGGGTTGCGCGCGCCGGCGAGGATGCCCACAGCCTCGATCTGCCGGAAGACGCCGCCCTGCGGCAGGAGGTTGCCGGTGGGCGGCTCGGCCGCGCCTTCGAGCTGCGACCACTCGTAGCCGGGGCTCGTGGCGTACGAGACGACGAGCTCCCGGTCGCCGCCGTAGAGCGAGAACGACGTGAAGTACGCCTGCTCCCAGCCATCGACGACGAGGACATCGTTGGCGCGAAGGCCGCGCCAGTAGTCCTGCCACGTGAGGTCGCCCTCCTCGCCGAAGAGCGCGACGGTCGTGAGCAGGAAGGCGAGGCCTGTCGATGACGTGGCGGGGTTCTCGACGACGAGGCGGCCGCGCCATGCGGGCTCGGTGAGCTGCTCGAGGGTCGTGGGTGGCGCGAGGCCCGCCGCCTCCAGCGCCGCCTTGTCGTAGTTGATGTTCACATAGCCGTAGTCGACCGGCGTCACCCGATGGCTGGCGTCGAAGATGAGGCCGGGCGGCACGCGATCGAGGTTCGGCGATGTGTACGGCTCGAAGATGGCGCTGGCGTCCGGGCGCGCGAAGAGGGTGTTGTCGATGCCGAAGAAGACGTCGGCGAGCGGGTTGTCTTTGGTGAGGATGGCGCGATTCAGCGCCTCGCCGGCGTCGCCCGCCTGCACGATGGTGATTGTGGCGTCGTAGCGCTCCTCGAACTCGCGGATGACGTCGTCGCTGACGTTGAAGCTGGAGTGGGTGAGGATGATGACTTCGCCGCCTGGCCCCGCGCCGGGCGAGCCTGAGGCGTCGTCGTCGCCGTCCCCGCATCCGGCGAGGGTGAGCGCGACGAGCAATGCGGCGGCGGCGAGCGCGGCGGATCGCGGACGTGCGAGCTTCGGGAACACGGCGGGCCTCCTTCGGTCGTGCGAGCTGCGTCGTTCCGGAGGGGGGCTGATGCCGTGGCGCGCGAAAAAACAAAGAGCCGCGGGATGCGGGGCATCCGGCGGCTCGGCGCTGCGTGTCGTCGATGGCCCGCTTTCCTACGCTCGCGCTAACGAGATCAGGTTCCAAGGGTCGGATATCCTTCACGACGAAGGATCCCTCTCAGCCTTGCGGCTCCCCCAGCGGTGCGTATTCGGTTCGTGGCGCTCCCATCGCCGCCGTCATGGTAGCAGAAGGAAGGGCCCGCCTCAACGGCGAGCCCTTCCATGCCGGTCGTGCTGGTGTGGCTGTTAGCCCACGGCCACCGGCTCGGGCAGGTACTTGACGAACATCGGATTCGGCTGTTGGCCGCGATCGATGAGGCCGCACCACTCGAGACGGCGGAGGTAGCGCTCGATGCCACGGCGGCGCATGTCGTTGACGCGCTGCCGCCCGACGGTCGCCGCGTCCTTGACGCCGCCCGCGAGCAGAATCGCGAAGGCCTCGGTGCAGGGGATGTCGCGCTCGGCATCGATCATGAACAGGGCCTCGCCGCGGCGAAGGTAGCTGTTGATCTCGCCGCGACGGATCGGCTCGCGCAGCACCTGCATTCGCAGCTGCTCCATGACGTAGGTGATGTGGCGCGCGAGGTCCTGTGCCATGTAGATGAACATGACCTGCTCGGCCTTGAACCGGGCGTTGGCCGCCAGGGTCAGGTAGTACTCCTGGATGAACGAGCCCTGGATGAGGAACATCGCTCCTTCGAGGTCGGTCCACTTCCGCGCGTCGGTGATGTTGCGGTAGTAGATGCCGGGGCTTTCCAGGCCGAGGCCGCCGCCGTTGGCGAGGGCCCGCTTTCGGGTGGCCTCGAAGTGGATGCCGTAGGCGTACACCGTCGTCGCAAGGAAGAGCTTGACCTCGTGGTAGCCGTAGGCGAATTCCTGGAGCCACTTGCCGAGCACGCGCACGTTGTTGAGCGCCGCTTCGGAAAGCACCGTGCAGACTTGGCACATGGCGCGCTCAAGCTCCTCGGACTGGGGCTGGAGCGTCTCCCAGGGCACGTCGAGGGCAGGCGCCCAGCGTCGCTGAATCGCTTCCTCGTAGAGGTCGCCGACGCTGTCGGCCCACTGGTCGATCTTGTCGTAGATCGAGTAGCCGAGGCTCGGCAGCGCTTCGGTGGGGAGTGCCGCGCCGCGTGGCAGCTGCGTCTGCACTTGCCACGTGTCGGGGATGTCGCCGTAGGTGCCGACGTTGATGTCGTTGATTGTCAGGCCCTTCTTGGAGGGCTTGGCGCGGGCGCCGCGCTCCGTCTTGGCGTACATCCAGCTGAGGTTGAGCTGGGGGCCGGCAGGCGCGGACGTTTCGCCGGCGAGGAACTTGCGTGCCTCGTCGGCCGTCATGCCCTTGTCGACGGCGGCCTCGATCTGGGGAGCGGGGACGGTGGTGAGCATCTCTTCGATGAGATCCTCGGGCCAGCCGATGGTTCTGGCCTTCTCGGCCAGGTGCTTCGCGGCATCGCCGAGACCGAACGTGGTCGTCTCTTCCATGCCTTTGGTCTTGTCGTCGGCCACGGTGCCTCCAGTCGCTGCCGCGATGGCGGCAGGCATAGTTACGGGCCCCTCACGGCGCGAGGTCATGAGGGGCCCGTAACTCTCGCTTCGGTCGCTGTTCGCGGCTTAGTTGCGCGGCGGGTCGAGGAACGGCTGCATCGCCGGGTTCATCCGCTGGCGGCGGTCGCCGAGCCCGATGACTTCGAGGCGGTGCATGTACTCGTTGATCTGGCGCTTGCGGGCGACCATCAGCTTCTTGAAGCCTTCGTCGACCTTGGCGATGCCGCCACCCATGAGGATGGCGAGCGACTCGCCGGTGCTCGGGTTCGTGGTGATGCCGGCCTGCGATGTGCCGAGCACGCCCTCGAACTGGTCGAGGTAGTGGTGGATGAGGTCGCGGTACTCGTCGGGCTCGGTCTCGATGACGTACTTGAGGTGCATGACGCCGAACGCGACGTGCCGCGACTCGTCGGCGGCGGCGAGCCGGAAGATGCGCTTCTCGGCCTCGTTCTGGCCGATGTACTCGCCCATGCGGAAGAGGCTCTGCACGAAGCCTTCGCCGACGAGGTGCAGGAGTGCGGTCATCTCGGTGAAGTCGCTGCCGCCCAGGAGGTTGCCGCCGCCGGGGCCGCCGGCCATCAGGCCGCCGCCGTTGACGAGCGCCCGCTTGCGGAACACGTCGAGGTGACGCGCCTCATCCATGATCTGGGTCGCGAGGAAGAGGGCCACTTCGTAGTAGTCGGGGCTGAGCTCGGGCAGCCACTTGCCCGGCAGGTCGCCGGCGATGAACTCGACCTCGGTGAGGAAGGTGCAGAGCTGGCACATGGCGAGCTCCATGTCGTCCGACTGCGGCACGACGGTCTCCCACGGAATGTCGGTGGCCGAGCTCCACTGTCGCGCGAGCGCTTCCTCGTAGAGCAGCGTCATGCTGTCGCCCCAGACGTCGGTCTTGTCGCTGTACGGGTTGCCGATGCGCGGCGCGTCGATCCGCCGGGCGGCCCCGCGCGGGCGGGCCGTCTGGTTGTGCGACTTCTCCGGCACCGCGCCGTACGAGCCGATGTTGACGTCGTCGAGCGTCAGGCCCTTGCGGCCCGGCACGCCGCGAACGCCCCACTCGGTGTCGACCTTCATCCAGCTGAGGTCGAGGTCGGTGCCCACCTGGTTGTTCAGAGCATCGATGTCGATGGCCAAGAGCAGCCCCCCTTCGGTATTGAGCGATTCGCCACCTCTGGCGACCCAGTACTTCGTCGTAGAACCTCTTGTGGCATCGCGTGCGAGCGATTGCTGATAGTGTACGGACGCGATTCTGCCGCGTCAAGACGGCTAGGGAAACATCTCTATAGCATGCTCCATGCGCGCCATCTCATCCGTGCTCGCGGCCTACGAGAAGACGCCCTCCGCCTCGTAGCCGCGCATCTCCGCGTCGCTGAGGCCGAGCAGCTCGCGCATCACCGATTCGGTGTGCTCGCCGAGGCACGGCGCGGGCCGGTGCAGCGCCCCCGGCGTCAGCGCGAGGCGCACCGGCGGGCCGTCGTAGTGCGCTGTGCCCGTCTCCGGATGCTCGAGCTGCCAGAAGTGCTCGCGGAAGCGCAGCTGCGCGTCGTTCTCGAGCACATCGCGCGCTGTCTGGACGACGCCGGCGGGGACGCCTTCGCGCTGCAGCCGCCACATCAGCTCCTCGGCCCGGTGCTCGCGCGTCCATTCGGCGATGAGCCCGTCGAGCTCGGCGCCGTTCGCGATCCGCTCCGACAGCGTCGCGAAGCGGGCCTCGGCCGTCCATGCCGGGTACTCCATCATCGCGGCGAGCCGCGCCCACTGGTCGTCGTCGTCACAGGCGATCGCGAGCCAGCGGTCGTCGCCCTCGCAGGGGTAGACGCCGTGCGGGGCGGCCCTGTCGCTGCGGTTCGCCTGCCGCGTCGCGTTGCGGCCGTTGACCGTCGCGTCGAGCAGCGCCGTCCCCAGGATATTGAGGGTCGATTCGTACTGCGCGAGCTCGATCCGCTGGCCTTCGCCGGTGCGATGGCGATAGTGGAGCGCGGCGAGCACGGCGAACATCGCGTGATAGGGGTTGCTCGAGTAGTCGGGGTAGTTGGTGCCGATGCCCGCGGGCTCGCGCGCCGGGTCGCCGGACAGCTCGTTGAAGCCGGCGAGCGCTGTCAGCGTTTCGCCGAAGCCGATCCAGTGGCTGTGCGGCCCATCGAGCCCCATCATCGGCATCTGCAGCTGGATGAGGCCCGGGCGTGCCGCCCGCAGCGCCGCCTCGTCGAGCCCCCAGCGCGCGAGCACCCCGGGGTTGAAGTTGTCGACGACGACATCGCTGAGCGCGACGAGCCGCAGCGCCAGCTCGCGTGCGCCCGTCTGTCGCATGTCGAGCGCGACGCTGAGCTTGCTGGTGTTGCGATTGTTGAAGTAGCCCGACTGGTTGATGCCGGACTGCCCCTCCCGAAAGGGCGGCTCCTGGCGCAGGCCATCGAGCCGTGCCCGCGACTCGACCCGGATCACCTCCGCGCCGTGGTCGGCGAGGACTTTCGTGCCCATGGGGCCAGCGCCGAACCACGAGAAGTCGAGGATGCGGACGCCGGCGAGCGCCTGGGGCACGCCGCTCTGCCGCTTCGGTTTGCATCAGATGGCCCCGATTGCCGTGAGTGTCGCGAGCTCGCCGGGCGTGAGGCCGAGCTCGTCGCGGTAGATGTCGAGATTGTGCTCGCCGAGGAGCGGGGCGCGACCGCTCCGGGCCGGCGTCGCCGAGAGCCGGTACGGCGGGCCGGGGTACGTCAGCGTGCGGCCCAGCTCCGGATGCTCGACCGGTGTCCAGAAGCCGCGCGCCGCGAGGTGAGGGTCGCCAACGATGCCGGCGACATCCTGCACCGGCGCGAGCGGCACCTTCCGCCGCTGCCCCTCCGCGGCGAGGCTGCCTTTGGTGTGGGTCAGCACCCACGGCAGAAACGCCTCGTCGAACCGATCGGCGTGCTCGCGGCGATACTGCGGGTCGTCCCACTCGGGGCCGGCGAACGGCGAGACGTCGACGCCGTCGTCGCCCATCCAGCCGGTGAGGTTGCGGAAGTTGCGCAGTCCGCCCATCCACTGCACGTAGCCGTCGGCGCAGGGATAGAGCCCCCACGCGGCCGACCTTCGCTGCGAGCCGGCGCGTCCGCGCACCTGACCCGTGAGGTCGTACGTGGGGACGGCGGTCTCCATGGCGGTTGTCACGCACTGCTGGATCGAGACGTCGATCGCCTGCCCTTCGCCGGTGACATCGCGGAAGCGGAGCGCGATCATCGTCGCGTAGGCGGCGTGCAGCGCCCCTGGTAGTACGACTGCTCGCCGAAGGCGGCCATCGGCGGCTCGCCGGGGAAGCCCGAGAGCGAGAGCTGGCCGCCGAGCGCCATGTTCACGATATCGGGCCCGTCGAAGCCGGCGTACGGGCCGCTCTGTCCGAACGGCGTTATCGACGTGAGGATGACGCCGGGGTTCTCGTGGCGCAGCGTCCCGTATCCGAGGTCGAGCGAATCGAGATAGCCGGGCGGGTAGCTCTCGACGACGATGTCGGCGGTGCGGGCGAGCCGGCGAAACAGGAGCGCGCCGTCCTCGCACTCGATGTTGAGCGTGACGGCGCGTTTGCCGGCGTTCATCGCGAAGTGGTAGAGGCTGCGCTCCGCCCCGGGGATGTCGTCGACGAAGGGCGGGCGGCGCCGGGCCCGGTCGCCGCCGGGCGGCTCGATTCGGACCACGTCCGCGCCGAGCCCGGCGAACAGGCGCGCGCAGTAGATGCCCTTCTCGTCGGTGAGGTCGAGGACGCGAAGATCGTCGAGGGCGCCGGGCGCGAGCTGCTGGGTCATGCGTGGGCGATCGTAGGGGCGGGCCACCCGCGCGTCAAGCGCGACCGCCCGCGATCAGCGCGCGGCGAAGCCGAAGTCCGGCCCCGGCACGTCGTGCCCGGAGCGGATCGCGATCGCCCAGCAGCCGCGATCGGACGCGGGGGCGCTGGGGGCGAAGCCGCGCGGCGCTTCCGCACACACGAGGTATTCGCCGGGCGCGAGCACGAGCTCGTACTCGCCGCCAGCCCCGGCCAGCGCGCCGGTCGTCTCGCCGCGCCCGTTCGTCGCTGTCACAGCGACACCCTCCAGCGGCGCTTCCGCAGCGTCGGCGCGGCCGTCGCCATCGGTGTCGGCGAACACGCGGCCGTGGAGCACGGACAGCCGATAGAAGCCGAAGTCCGCGAATCCGGAAGCGGTCGCCGAGGCGATCTCGACGGAGCGGCAGGCGACACCGTCGCTCGTGGGAGTGCCGGGCGCGGCGTACCACGGCGTCTCGTATCGTGACGGCGTCGCGACGCACACGGCGTGGCTGCCGATGGGCGCGGCGAGCCGATACGCGCCGTCGTCGTCGGTGAGCGCCGATCGTCCGGCCTCGCCCGCGCCCGTGGCCACGCGCCACTCGGCGAGACCGGGCTCGTCGCCGAAGGCGTAGCGGCCGTCGCCGTCGGCGTCGACGAACACCGCGCCCTCGATCGCCCCGCCGTCGCCCTCCAGGCACACCGGCCCGTAGTGGCGCGGCGGCGACGTGTTGCCGGCGGCGTCGACCGCGACGACGTGGACGTACCACTCGCCGGGGGCGAGCTCCTCGCGAACCGAGGTGGCCGTGGCGCCGCGACCGCCAACGACATCGGATTCGGGTGTGTGGTCCCAGGTGTAGCGGTACTCGGCGACGCCGGTGCCGGAGTCGGAGGCGGCCTCCCATTCGGCGAGGACGCTGGTGGTGAGGGTACAGTCGTCGCGCGGCGGCGTCGTGCTCAGCCGCTTCGGCGAGGTGGGCGCGTGCGAATCGCGCACGATCGTCAGGTCGATCCGGCGGTCGGCGTCGCCGCCGTCCCCGATCTCGATGCGGATGGCGTTTGCGCCCTCATCGAGGTCGATTGTGTGCGACCAGCGATCTCCCACGGCGGAGGCGCTGGCGCCGTTGACCCGCACCTGTCCCGCCGCTGAGCGCCGTCCGTAGAGGACGGCCCGGCTGTCGCGCGTCGGCGATTGCACAGGTTCGACCGTGACGAACAGCGCCGTGTCGCCGCGCTCGATGGTGACGCTGGCGGGCGCGCTCTCGTTGCCCGCCGCGTCGCGCGCGGTGAAGCGGAACGTGTTCGGGCCGGGCTCGAGCGCCGCGACGTATGACCACTCCCCGGAGTCGCCGGGCTCGGCCACAAGCGTGCCCTCGAGCCAGACGGTGGTTCCCGGCTCGCTCGTGCCCGTGATGACGACGCTCGCCCGGTCGAGGCGCGGCGGCAGCGCGTCGATGGCTGGCGGCGCGGGCGCTGTGCAGTCGACGACGATGCTCGCGGCGGTCAGCGCCCCCCAGTCGCCGCCGCTATCACGCCCGCGAATGTGGATCTGCCGGGCGCCGTCGCCGAGCGTGCACGCGTCGAGCGTCAGCGTCGCCGTTTCGACTGTCGAGTCGAACGCGTCGTCCGATGGCTGGAGCGCGTCGCCGCTGCCGGCCGCGGTCGCCGCATCGAGCGTGTACTCCGCCCCGGCGATGGTGTCGCCGCCGGTGGCGCGCAACTCCGCGACGATGGTCGTCGGGCCGCGCACGGGGCCGTCGGGCGTGCGCACGATGGTCGTGACCGGGCCGGAGCTGCTCTCGAAGACGAGCGTCAGCTGAGGGGCGCCGCCTGTCGCCTCGCGTGCGGCGAACTGCACGGTGGCCGCGGGGCCATCGGGCGCGCGCAGCACCCAGCCGTAGAAGTTCGGCTTCGCCGGCATAGGCGGCAGCGACGTCGGGCGCGACGTCCCACTCGACGATGGAACCCGCACCGGCTGCGGACGAGACGCTCGCGGTCGCCGTGGGGACGGACGCCATCGCCAGTGATCTGGCATCGGTCATCGACTCGTCCCAATACGCCGTCACGCGCGTCGCCGCGATCGACTATGTCCTCGACCGGCGGTGCAGCCATCATCAGGGTCAGCGTCGCGCCGGCCAGCGTGCTGCCAGCCGGCTGCGGCGGCAGGTCGAACCGCACGAGCGTCCACTGGGCGCTTCCGCCGGCGTTTCCGGCGAGCAGAGTGACGCTGTCGCCGTGGCTGCCGCTGGCGCCTGTGTCGAGCCAGGTGTCGGCGGCGGGCGCGACCGGCATGGCGATAGTCGAGGCGCGTCCGGGCTCCGTCGCGGCCGGCAGGAGGGACGCGACAGCGAGCGCGACGATGGCGGAGATGCGGCGTCTCTCGCGCATTCGGGCGACCTGAACGTGGCACGTCGCGACGCGACGGGTGCGGGGCGTTCGGTGGACCCAGTTCTTACGTTGAGTCGCGGATGATATGAGACGTGCGGGAAGATCGCAAGGGGTTCAGGCAGAATGATCGAAGAAAAGGGGGTGCGCTCCGAAGAACGCACCCCCTTTTATGACGCCAGGACGCTCGTGAGCCGGGCTACTTCGCCTTCCACGGGCGGCAGGTAGCGTTGCCCTTGATGAGGTTCTCGCCCTTCTGATTCGTCGCGCTCAGGTCGAGGTCGACGTGCTTGAGGCCGTCCGCCTCGTACACGCGCACGACCTTGCCCGCGAACGTCACGGTATCGCCCGGCCAGATGCGCGACGTGAAGCGGATGCCGTACACCTTCACGGAGGTGGGGCCGAACCACTCGGTCGGGATGCGGCTCAGCACGCCGGCGGTGAACATGCCCATGCCGAACACCGTCGGCAGGCCGGCGCCCTCGGCGAAGGTCTGGTCATGGTGGATCGGGTTGAAGTCGCCGCCGCCGCCCGCGTAGCGGACGAACTGGGTGCGGTTCACATCGGCGACTTCGAAGCTGCGCTCATCGCCCTCCTTCACGGAGTCGAAGACGGCCTGCCAGTTCTGCGTTGCTGTCGTCATCCCTGCACCACCTGCCCCGTCTGAATCAGGGTGTTCCTCACCTTGAGGACGACCTGACCGTTCTGATCCTTGTACAGCGACTCGGTCTCGACGAACTTCATCGTGCCGCCGCGCTTGCCTTCCTTCTCGTATGCCCGCGATTCGCCCGCTTCCGAGGTCGAGCACGTCGCCGGCGACGATGGGCCGCAGGAACTCGAACTCCTGGCCGCCGTGCAGCACGAAGCGCAGGTCGAGGCCCGCCATGCCGGGGCCGCCGCCGCCTTCCTCGGGGTAGAACGCGCCGACCGACGTGTACGTCGGCGGGGCGACGACGCCGGCGAGGCCGGCGGCCTTCGCCGCCTCGGTGTCGTGGTAGAGGGGGTTGTCGTCCAGAATCGAGTTCGCGAACTCGTGGATCTTGCCCCGCTCGATCGGTATGCCGGGTGGGTTGATGAATGCCATTCCGATGTCGCTCCTTGCGCTACGTTGGGCTGACTCACGGACTGCCGGCGACTTCGCGTCTGCTTCGAGTGGCGAACAGCCCGGCGGAGCCGGAGACTACCACCAGCGGCCGGCCGCGGTCAAGTGCGCCGGGCTTGCGCGGCAGCGCTACAATAGCGGGCGGCGGGAGCGCTGTGCCCCGCACCCCTCCGGCCCGGCCGGGCCCGGGCCGACCAAAGCGAGGAGCGACCGTGGACTTCCAGGAGATCCTCTACGACAAGAGCGACCACATCGCCACCATCACGCTCAACCGGCCGGAGCGGATGAACGCCTTCGGCGATACGATGATCAACGAGTGGGTCGCGGCAATCGAGGACGCGCGTCTCGACGATGACATCCGCGTCCTCATCATCACCGGCGCGGGACGCGGCTTCTGCTCGGGCATGGACGTGCGCGCCTCCGCCTCCGGCGCCGGTGTCGACCGGATGGCGACCACGGCCGCCGACCGGCGCAACTGGCTGAAGAACTCCGTCCAGCGTGTGCCGCGCGCCCTGCAGCTGCTCGACAAGCCCTACATCGCCGCCGTCAACGGGCCCGCCGCCGGCGCTGGCATGGACATGGCGAGCATGGCCGACATCCGGATCGCGGGCGAGAGCGCGAAGTTCACGATGGCGTACGTTCGCATGGGGCTGATTCCCGGCGATGGCGGCTGCTACTACCTGCCGCGCATCGTGGGGACGGCGAAGGCGCTCGAGCTCATCTGGACAGGCGAGTCGTTCGACGCGCAGGAGGCGCTCCGGCTCGGCTACGTGATGCGTGTCGTGCCGGACGATGCGCTCCAGGCGGAGGCGCGCGCCTTCGCCGAGCGGCTCGCGAAAGGCCCGGCGGTCGCCATCCAGATGGCGAAGCGGCTCGTCTACCGGTCGTGGGAGCTCGACGCGCACAAGGCGCTGGAATTGGCCGAAGCGGCGATGCTCGTCGCACAGAGCACCGAGGACGCCAAGGAAGGCCCGCGCGCCTTCGTCGAGAAGCGCCCGCCGAACTTCATCGGGCGGTAGCGCCGCGCGGGGCGCGCGTCCGGCGGCGGGCTCTGCCGTTGACGCGCCGTCGCTGTTCTTGCTAACGTCGTGCCCAGCAGGGAGAGGGAGGGGAATCATGGCGCTCGATCCCACCATCAAGGCAATGCTGGAGATGCGCGCATCCGCGGGTGCGCCCGAGTTCCACACGCTCGAGCCCGCCGCCGCCCGCGAGCTCGCGAAGATGATGCGGCCGCCCTCGCCGGCGGTCGAGGAGGTCGGCGCCGTCGAAGATCGCGCCATCCCCGGCCCCGGCGGCGATATCCCCGTGCGGATCTATCGCCCGAAGGATGCGGCCGCCGCGCCCGTACTGGTGTACTACCACGGCGGCGGCTGGGTCATCGGCGATCTCGACATGGTCGACCCGATCTGCCGGCGTCTCACGAACACGGCCGGATGCGTCACGGTGTCGGTCGATTACCGGCTTGCGCCCGAGCACAAGTACCCGGCGGCGGCCGACGACGCGTACGCCGCGCTGGCATGGGCCGCGAAGAACGCGGCGTCGCTGGGCGGCGACCCCTCGCGGCTCGCGGTCGCTGGCGATAGTGCCGGCGGCAATCTCGCGGCGGTGGTGGCGCTCATGGCGAAGGAGCGGGGCGGCCCGGCGCTCGCGGGGCAGCTGCTGATGTGCCCCGTCACCGACTACGGCTTCGACACGCCGTCGTATCGCGAGAACGGCGACGGCACGCTCGTCATCGGCACGAACTCGATGCGCTGGTTCTGGGGCCACTACCTCAGCAGCGACACGGATGGCGCGAGTCCCTTCGCCTCGCCCCTGCGGGCGAAGGACTTGGGCGGGCTGCCGCCGGCGTTCGTCATCACAGCCGAATACGACCCGCTCCGCGACGAAGGCGAAGCGTACGCCGCACGGCTGTCGCAGGCGGGCGTCCCCACGAAGCAGACGCGCTACCCCGGCATGGTGCACAACTTCTTCTCGTTCGCGTTCATGGTGCCGCTCGAGCAGGGCGAACGCGCCCTTGCCGACATGGCGGAGCACCTGCGCTCCGCGTTCGCGCACAAAGCTGGCGTGGCCTAAGCAGCGCCCGGAGGGCAACGATGACACTCGATCCGCAGGCGAAAGCGATGCTCGACATGATGGCTTCGGCCGGCGTGCCCGCCTTCAACACGCTGCCGCCCGAGGTCGCTCGCCAGGTGATGGGGATGATGCGCCCAGCGGACGCGACCGTCGTCGAAGTCGGCAAGGTCGAGAATCGCACCATCCCCGGGCCCGGCGGCGACATTGGGGTGCGCATCTACTGGCCGTTGGGGAAGGCGGCGGCGCAGGGCCTGCCGATCCTCATGTACTACCACGGCGGCGGCTGGGTGCTTGGCGACCTCGAGAGCCACGATGGCGCCTGCCGCGAGCTGGCGAACGGCGCCGGGTGCATCGTCATCGCGGTCGACTACCGGCTCGCGCCCGAGCACAAGTTTCCGGCCGCGGTCGACGATTCGTGGGCGGCGCTGGAGTGGGGTGTCGCCAACGCGGCGTCGCTGGGCGGCGACGGCGCCCGCATCGCCGTGGGCGGCGATAGCGCCGGGGGCAACCTCTCGGCGGTGCTGGCGCAGATGGCGAAAGCGCGGGGCGGGCCGCCCCTCCGTCTCCAGCTGCTCGTCTATCCCGTGACCGACCATCGGTTCGACACGGCCTCGTACAAGGAGAACGGCGAGGGCTACTTCCTCACCACCGACATGATGCGCTGGTTCTCGGGCCACTACTTGCGCTCGGGCGCCGACGCCGACGACGCGCTGGCATCGCCGCTGCGGGCGAAGAGCGTTGAAGGGCTCGCGCCCGCTCTCCTCATCACGGCGGGCTACGACCCGCTGCGCGACGAGGGTGAGGCGTACGGCGCACGGCTGAAGGCGGCCGGCGTGCCGATCTCGCAGACACGCTACCCGGGCATGTTCCACGGCTTCTTCACGATGACGGGGCAGATCGACCAGCAGGCCGTCGCGATGAACGAGGCGACCCAGGCACTGCGCGCCGCGTTCGCGTAGCGCCACCCTGCTCTAACGAACGCGCTCGAACACGAAGAGACCGTCTTTGGCGAGCCGGCGCTCGTAGCCCTGCGCTTCGAGCGATTCGAGCCGCTCACGGAAGCCGGCGTCGAGTGCCTGCTGTGTCGTGCCCATGCCCGTATCGACGATGACCCAGTCGGCCGGGGCGTCCGGCGGGTTCATCGGGAACTCGTACAGACGCTCGCGATGGGCCACGCGTGGCGCGATGTGCGTGCTCGCGCTCACCGAAGCGCCCTCCGGGATCATCGTGAGCGCCTCCTCCACCACGTTGATGTGACGGCCGGGTGGCGACCACTCGTCGCGCCACGGCCGCAGGGGACTGACGAGGGCGAAGGTCACAGCTGCGCCGGCGAGCATGATCGCAACTGCTGGCACACGCCGCCCGCGCCACTGGAGCGTGCGGAGTCGCCGCGCCCCGAAGAGGGCCGCGATGAACATGAGCGGCAGTGCTTCCGCTGAATAGTGCACCCGTAGCGCCTCTTGCTCCGGGTGCGTCGAGAGCATGTTGGCCACGGCAGTCGGGCTCGCCAGCAGCGCGGCGGACGGATCGGCCAGGGCGATGAACCCGGTGGCGCCGAGAAGCAGCGTCACTGCCCGCAACTGCTCCTGATGCAGGAGGTGGCCGAGCGCGTCGAACGGCGCGGTCACGTCGCGATCGATGTAGTCGTAGCGCTGGTGCAAGGGCTGCCCGGACCCCTCGCGCAGTTCGGGCATGACCACCGGCACGAGGACGACGAGCCAGGCGGCCGCGACCACCACCAGCGTCAGCGCAGGCCGGCGCGCATCGAACCGGAACCACATGAATCCGGCAAGCGAGAGGAGGACGAGCGGCTCGTCCTCCTTCAGGCTCAGCAAGGGCAGGGCCAGCGCGACCGCGAGCCAAGGTCTTCCCGAGGCCGCTGCCCAGACGGATGCGAAGACGAACGGGGCTGTCATCATCTCGGGGTGGTAGTCGAACTCCAGCGCCCGGTGGAGCAGTGGCGATGCCAGCCACGCGAGCGTCGCGGCCAGCGCGAGCGCCCGCGATGACGTGATCGCTCGTGCCGCGCCGAACAGCACAGCGCCTGCGGCCGCCGCGGCGATCGCCTGGGCGATAACGGGGGTCTGGGGGCTGGCGCCGAGCCGCTGCGCGGCCGCGAACACGAGGAGAACGGGTTGGAAGTGCTCGCCGAGGAAGTTGTAATTGACGAAGCTGGACTCGAACCAGCGGCCGTGTGCCGTATTCCAGATCACCTGGCGCAGTAGCGCCTCGTCGAAGGCCGACGGAGCCAGCGCGTCATCGCGGCGCAGCGCCTCCATCACGAACACCGCGGCGGCCGCGACCGTAGCCATGAGCGCCGCCGCGGTAAAGCGATCGAGCTTGCCCTGCTGCATGTGGCCAGCGTACCACTGGGCGTTGACACGGCGGCGGAATGCCGTACCATGGCGGGGCAAAATGCGTCCGCCGGATGGCCACGAGGGCATGTTCCACGGCTTCTTCACGATGACGGGGCAGATCGACCAGCAAGCCGTGGCGATGAACGAGGCGACCCAAGCCCTGCGCGCCGCGTTCGCGTAACGCCACCACGAGCGGGGAGGCCCGCACGGAGCACGAGGTCAGTGCCGAGGGGGAGACACGAGCCCATGAAGATCGAGATGTTCCACCTGATGCCGTATCGCGACCTGCCGGAGGACTTCAAGGAGAAGTACCGCAGCGTCTGGGTCGATGTCCCGAGCCACCTGTTCGACCCGGCGAAGGCTCACGAGATGTACAACGACACGCTCGACGAGCTCGAGTACGCCGCGACGGTCGGCTACGACGGCATCTGCGTCAACGAGCACCATCAGAACGCCTACGGCATGATGCCCTCGCCGAACATCATGGCGGCGAGCCTGGCGCGCCGCACCAAGGACGTCGCGATCATCGTGCTCGGCAACTCGATCGCGCTCTACAACCCGCCGATGCGCGTCGCCGAAGAGTTCGCGATGCTCGATGTCATCAGCGGCGGCCGGCTCGTCGCCGGCTTCCCCGTGGGCACGAGCATGGACACGAACTACGGCTACGGCTTGAACCCGGCGACACTTCCGCGACAAGTACTACGAAGCCGAACGGCCTGATCATCGAAGCGTGGACGAACCCGGACGTGTTCACGTGCGACGGCAAGTACAACCAGCTCCGCTACGTCAACACCTGGCCGCAGCCCATCCAGAAGCCGCACCCGCCGATCTGGATTCCGGGCGGCGGCTCGATCGAGACGTGGGACTGGTACGATCGAGAAGGGACTACCTCTACTCCTACCTCTCGTACTCGGGCTATCTTCGCGGCCAGAAGGTGATGGACGGCTTCTGGAAGCGGGTCGACGCGCACGGCAAGGAGCGCAACCCGTACCAGGCCGGCTTCCTGCAGCTGGTCTGCGTCGCCGACAGCGAATCGGAGGCGGAGGAGCGCTACGGCCCGCACGGCGAGTACTTCTACAACAAGATGCTCCACGTCTACCCGGGCTTCGCCGACGCGCCCGGCTATCGCACGCTGGCCACGATCCGCGCTGGCCTGATGGGCCAGGTCGGGCAGTTCGGCGACGCGCCGGCCGCGCAGAGCTGGAAGGACCTGCTGGCAGCGGGCAACATCGTCGCCGGCACGCCCTCGCAGGTGACGGAGCAGCTCCGCGAGGTCATCAAGGGCCTGCACGTCGGCCACCTCATGGTGCTGAACCAGATTCGGCTCGATGCCGCACGACCTCGCCTTGCACAACATCAAGATGACTGGCGAGCAGGTGCTTCCGAACCTGCGCGACATCTGGGAGGGCGAGTACGAGGATCGCTGGTGGCCGCACCCGCTGAAGAACGCGCGTCCGCCCTCGCCGCTCCTGACCCGCCCGGCGGCACCGTCACGGGCGTAGCTGCGCGGGGCCGCCGCCCCGAATCCGCCGCGGCTGGCGCGGCCTTGTCCGCGCCGCAGGATCACGACCGCACGCACGCAGCAAGCACAAGGGATTAGGGCCTGACCAATGCAGGAAACCACAGTCCACGTTCGCGACAAGTTCGACATCCGCGTGAAGGAGCAGGGCACGGGCGATCCGGTGCTGTTCCTCCACGGCGCGGGCGGCCCCATGTGGGATCCGCTCCTCGAAGCGCTCTCCCAGAGCCACCGGGTCATCATGCCGGAACATCCGGGGTTTGGCGTCTCGACCGGGAACGAAGAGATTCAGGACATCCACGACCTCATCTACTACTACCTCGATTTTCTCGACGCGATGAAGCTCGACAGCATCAGCCTTGTCGGGCACTCGCTCGGCGGCATGTTCGCGGCCGAGCTCGCCGCAGTGCAGCCGCAGCGCATCCGCAAGCTCGCGCTCATCGCGCCGGTCGGCCTGTGGAACGCCGCGTATCCGGTGCTCGACATCTTCGCGGTCACGCCGCAGGAGATGGCCAGGGCGATGTTCCACGACCTTGAGGGCGTCGCCGCGAAGGGGATGGGCAACATGCCCGACCCCGCAACCCAGTCCGAAGCGTTCATCGAGTTCATGGTGGGGCGGAGCCAGTCCATGGCCGTGACCGCCAAATACATGTGGCCGATACCGAACAAGGGGCTGATCCGCCGCATCCACCGGATCAGCGCGCCGACGCTGCTCGTCTGGGGCGAAAGCGACGGGCTTGCGCCGCCGCAGTACGGCAAGGACTTCCACAAGCTCATCGCCGGCTCCCGGCTCGAGCTCGTGAAGGAAGCTGGCCATGCGCCGCAGCTTGAGCAGCCGCAGCGGGTGATCGAGCTCATCGGTGGCTTCTTGAAGAGCTGACGGGCATCGGCCGCCGCGCTCGTGGATTGACATCCGCGCCCCCGCGCGTACGATGGGTTCCTCGATGCGCTTCGCCATCCGAACCATGGCAGGAGGAGACAACACCGTGGTGGACTCAATGAAGGGCAAGGCCGCGATCTGCGGGCTGGGCATCACCGAGATGGGCAAGGTGTACGGGCACGACGCCCGCTACTTCGCCGCGAAGGCGATCGAACTCGCCATCGCGGACGCGGGGCTGCAGCGCAGCGACATCGATGGGCTGCTGCTGAACGAGGGCATGACGCCCTGGCCCGGCGGCGGCGCGCTCGGCATGCAGAACGTGCTCGGCCTGCACAATCTGCGGCTCCAGAACCACATGAACGCCTTCGGCTCGACGACGGGCGCGATGGTGCAGTTCGCCTCGCTCGCGGTCAACGCCGGCATGGCGAACTACGTCGTCTGCGTCTTCGCCGACGCCCCCCTGCGCGAGGGGCGGGGCGCCGGCGCGGCCTACGGCGGCGGCGGCGCGATGATGCCGTCGGGCCTGCGGGCGCTGCCGCTTTCGTACGGCTTCTTCGGGGCGAACACGGGCTACGCGATGGCGGCCCGCCGGCACATGGCGGAGTACGGCACCACGAGCAAGCAGTTCGGCGCAGTATCCGTCTCGACACGGGCCTGGGCCACCATGAATGAGCGCGCTCAGATGAAGGAGCCGCTGACCATCGACGACCACCAGAACTCGCGCTGGATCGTCGATCCGCTCCACCTGCTCGATTGCTGCCTCGTCAGCAACGGCGGCGTCGCCGTCATCGTCACGACAGCGGAGCGGGCGAAGGCGCTCAAGCAGCCGCCGGTCTACGTCTGGGGCATGGGGCAGGGCCACCCCGGCGACACCAACCGCTCCGGCTGGAAGGCCGAGACGGAGACGGGCGCCGCGATATCCGGGAAGACCGCGTTCGAGATGGCGGGCATCACGCCGAAGGATGTCGACGTCTGCGAGCTGTACGACTGCTACACCTACACCACGCTGGTCACGCTCGAAGACTACGGCTTCTGCAAGAAGGGCGAAGGCGGCGCCTTCGTCGAGGATGGCAAGCTCGGGCCGGGCGGCTCGCTGCCGACGAACACCGGCGGCGGTCAGCTCTCCGGCTACTACATGTGGGGCATGACGCCGCTGTCGGAGGCCGTCATCCAGGGACGCGGGCAGGGCGGAACGCGCCAGGTCGAGAAGAACGACGTCGTGCTCGTGAGCGGCAACGGCGGCATCCTCAACTACCACTCGACGCTCGTGCTCAGCCCGAACCCGTCGTAGCGACACATAACTCGACATAACGGAGCGTATCTCAATGGCAGCAGATATCCCGAAGCCCGTCCCCCAGGTCGATGAGGCCTCGCAGCCGTACTTCGACGCCGCGAAGCGGAGGCGAACTCGCGATTCGCCGCTGCGCCGAATGTGGCGAATACAGCGAGCCGGCAGCGTTCTCGTGCTCCACGTGCGCGAGCCTCGATCTGGAGTGGGCGATAGCGAGAGGCACGGGCAAGCTGCACACGTTCGGCCTCATGCACCAGATGTACCACCCCGCCTGGGCCGACGAGATGCCGTACAACATCGCCGTCGTCGAGCTCTCGGAGGGGCCGCGCATCACGACAAACATCGTCGGGTGCGCCAACGATGAGCTGAAGATCGGCATGCCGGTCGAGGCGACGTTCGACCCCGTTTCCGACGAGGTGTCGCTCGTCCGCTTCCGCCCCGCGTGATGGCGGGCGGGCGCTCCACCCGGGGAGATGCTACGCTTGCGGGGCGCAATCGCGGCGCGACCGTCGGGCAGCATCGTGGGCCGGGCGCTGGCGCGTCCGCCGGCCCGCGCCAGCGAAGCGGGGTAACGTCAACGGCATGCGAATCGGACTCGTTTCAGACACCCACCTTCCCAACGAAATCCGCAGTCTCGGCGACCTCGGCAAGCCGATCGAGGACTTCCTGAGCACGGTCGACCTCATCCTTCACGGCGGCGATATCGTCACGCCCGGCGTGCTCGACTATCTCGAGCAGTTCGCGCCGGTCGTCGCGGCGCAGGGCAACCACGACCAGTTTGCCGACGATCGGCTCTCGCCGGTGCAGTTCCTGACGCTCGAGGGCTGGCGTATCGCCATGTGCCACGACCTGCCCGAGGACGAACCCGTGCAGCACTTGCGCAGCCGCCACTTCCGGTCGGACGAGATCGACATCATGATCGGCGGCCACACGCACTACGAGCGGCTGCAATATCGCGAGGGCGCGATCATCATGAACTCGGGCAGCCCGATCTTCCCGCAGCACAAGATGACGCGACTCGGGACGGCGGGCCTCATCGAGATCATGGGCGATGACCTCCGCGCCGAGATCGTGCTCCTCGGCGAGACCGACGGCCGGCCCAACCCCGGCGAGCCGAGCACCGTCCTCGTCCACCGGTCGCAGTTCGCCAACGGCCGGTGAGCGGGCCGCCCGGCGCCGCTGGCGCAGGCCCCCCCGTCGTGACGATCACGGAGGCGGCGGCGAACTGGCTGCGCGTGCGGTTCGGCGAGAGTGGCGTCATCCGTGTCGTCTTCCACATTCGCGATGACGTGCCGGTGCACGGCCTGATGCTCGAGGATGCGCCCGGCGACGGCGATGTCGTGATCCGGCAGCACGGCCTGACGCTGGTCGTCGATGCGGCGACGGTCGAGCTCGTGCGCGGGTCGCGCATCGAGTACGTCGACGACGACCCCGAATCGCCGCTCGATGTGCACAACCCCAATATCCACATCGACGACTGACGGCCTGCCTCCATGGAGGTACGCCGCGCTGCTCGCGCCCAGGCAATGGTGGTAGAATCGCCGCGTCCGGAAGATGGCGTTCGGCGCGCGGTCAGGGGAGCGGCATGACGACAGAGGCACGGGAGCTGGCAGCGGTCGATCTCGACCGGATCTTCGAGCAGGTGAAGAACTGGGGCCGGTGGGGCGCCGATGACCAGCGCGGCGCGCTCAACCTCATCACAGGCGACACGCGGCGGCGCGCGGCGGCGCTCGTGTGCGAGGGTGTGAGCGTGAGTGGGGCGCTGCCGCTGGCGACGGAGCCCGGCCCGCACAATCCGGCGCCGGTGACCCATCTGATGGTGCGCGACGGCGATGGCGAGCGAGAGCCGATGATGTCGGCCGACTACTTCGCCATCGCGCCGCACGGCATGGCCAACACGCACCTCGATGCGCTCTGCCACATCTTCCATCGCGGGCTGATGTACAACGGCTTCGCCGCGAGCGAGGTGACGGCCGCGGGCGCCGCGAAGAACTCGATCGAGGCGGGCGACCAGGGGATCGTGAGCCGCGGCGTGCTGCTCGACATTCCCCGGCTGAAGGGCAAGCCATGGCTCGAGCCGGGCGAGCGCATCTACGCCGATGACCTCGAAGCGGCGGAGCGGCGCGCCGGCGTGCGCGTCGAATCGGGCGATATCCTGCTGATCCGGACGGGCCGCCATCGCCGCGCGACCGAGCTCGGCCAATGGGCGACGGCCGAGGGGCTCGCCGGGCTGCACGCGAGCTGCCTGCCGTGGCTGAGCGAGCGCGGCGTCGCGGTGCTCGGCTGCGACGGCGTCAGCGACGTGTTCCCGTCGGGCGTCGAGGGGTGGCCGATGCCGCTGCACGTCGTCGCGCTCGTGGCGATGGGCGTGCACCTGCTCGACAACGCGCAGCTCGAAGACATCGGCGACACGTGCGAGCGGCTCGGCCGCGCCGAGTTCCTGCTCGCGATCGCGCCGCTGCGGCTGCTCCGGGGTACGGCCTCGCCGGTGAACCCGATCGCCGTGTTCTGACGCCGCTCGCTATCGGCTGGCCCCGAGCGCCATCACGGGGATGGCGGGGGGCGAAGGGGGAAGCACTGTGGGCAGGGACGCTCTGACGAACGCCAGCGATGGCTCGCTCGCGATTCCGCTGATGCCGGACGACTGGCGGCCGTGGGTGAGCGCCGGGCGCACCCGCGCCGCCATGCTCGATGATCATCTCGCCGATTGGCTCGATGCTCCACGGCGAGGCGCAGGGCTTCCTTCCCGACAGCAAGCTCGCCGGCTACGACGAGCGCACCGACTTCATGCAGGTCCTGTTCCGCAAGGGGGCCGAGTTCGAGGCGGCGGTCGTCGCGCACCTGCGCACGCTGAGCGATGTGGTGACGGTGTGCGCGAGCCGCGCCGACATTCAGAATCTGATGACGGCGCTGCTCACGTTCGAGCTGATGTGCGAAGGCGCGCCGATCATCCACCAGGGCGCGCTCCGGCACGCGGCGACGCGCACCTACGGGGCGCCCGACCTGCTCGTTCGCGCCGATGTTCTCGCGACGCTGTTTCCGGACGCGCTCGACGCCGCGGAGGCGCGCATTGGAGCGCCGGACATTGGCGGGCGGTGGCACTATCGTGTAGTCGACATAAAGTTCACTACGCTGCATCTCAACGCCGCCGGGTTTGTGGGCAATCAGGGCTCGGGACCGGCATATAAGGCGCAGATGCACATCTATGGCCGCGCGCTCGCCGCGCTGCAGGGCTATGCGCCGCCGCTCGCATATCTGCTGGGGCGTGGCTGGGAGCAGAAGGTGAAGGGTGACGCAGCTCCGGGGCACGAGCTGCATGGAGCGGCTCGGCCCGTTGCCACACGACGATCGTGACCAGCAGGGCAGCAGCATCGCGGATCGTACCGACGCCGCCGTCGCGTGGGTGCGCCGGGTGCGCGAGGAGGGTGCGGGCTGGCGCGTGCTGCCAGAACCGGCAGTCCCGGAGCTGTATCCGAACATGGCTCGAAGACGGCGGCGATTGGCGGGCAGCTCGCGCCGGCATTGCGGCGGAGCTGGAGGAGCTCACGCTGCTGTGGCAGGTGGGCTACGCGAAACGGGTCGCCGCCCACGCGCGGGGGCTGCGGCGGTGGCGCGACCCGGCGTGCAACGCCGCCGCGGTCGGTGTCGATGGGCCGAAGTACGGGCCGACGCTCGATGCCATACTCGACATCAATCGCGACGGCGATGGGCCGCCCGTCCGGCCCGGCCGCATCACGGCCGAGGAGCACGCGTGGCGGACGCCGGGCGGCGTCGAGTTCTACGTCGATTTCGAGACGGTGTCCGACCTCGACGACGACTTCGCGCGTATCCCGGAGCGGGGCGGCCAGGCGCTCATCTTCATGATCGGCTGCGGCCACATCGAGGGCGGCGAGTGGCGATTCGAGTGCTTCGTCGCCGACAGCCTCGAGGAAGCGGCGGAAGCCGTCGTCATCGAGAACTGGCTGGCGCACATGGAGGCTGTGCGGCGCCGTCTCGCGCCCGACGCCTGGCTGCGCCGCTCGTGTACCACTGGTCCGACGCGGAGAAGACGACGTTCGAGACCGCATACAACTCGGCGGTGAACCGTCACCCGGAGCGCGAGTGGCCCAGCCCCAACTGGTTTGACTATCTGAAGCGGGTGATGCGGGCCGAGCCTGTGGTAGTGCGCGGCGCGATGGGGTTCGGGCTGAAGGCGGTCGCCGGCGCACTGCTTCGGTTAGGCCGCATCGACACGAAGTGGGACGCCGGCCCGGTCGATGGCCTCGGCGCGATGGCCGGGGCATGGTGGTGCGCCGCCGAGGCTCGCCGCACCGGCGTCCCGCTCACCGAGATCGACCTCATGCGGCAGATTGTCGAGTACAACGAGGTCGACTGCCGGGTGATGATGGAGATCGTGCGCTACCTGCGCGCCGCCCACTGAGCGCCGTCGCTGGCGGCCGGATGTCGGTGGCGGAAGCTCTCGTGCCGAGCTTGTCGCGATTGTTGGCGCATGGTATGTTACGCATCGGGCGAACATCCGCCCAATCGGCGCCCGAAGCCCGCGTCGTCGCGGTGGACGAGCGGCGGCGCGTCGGGTAGGATTGTGGGCGGTACCGAGACTGGGCCCGAACCGCGGGCCGGCGTGTTCGCGAGGCGGGCCGCCAGCGCCCGGAACGCGCGACGAGTGAAGGAGTAGCTGACAATGACCACACGGCAGCAGGAAGCCGTCAACGGAGGCATGTCGACCACGAACGTCGATGCCCTGATCGTCGGCGCCGGGTTCGCGGGGCTGTACCAGGCGCACCGTTTGCGCGCGCTGGGCGTCTCGGCGCAGATCATCGAGGCGGGCGACGACGTTGGCGGCACGTGGTACTGGAACCGGTACCCGGGCGCGCGCTGCGACGTCGAGAGCCTCGAGTACCAGTACGGCTGGGACGAGGATCTGCCGAAGGAATGGCACTGGTCGGAGCGCTACGCGACGCAGGCCGAGATTCTGAAGTACATCAACTACGTCGCCGACAAGCTGGAGCTGCGTCCGCTCATCCAGTTCGAGACGCGCGTCACCAAGGCCATCTTCGACGAGAAGGCCGACCGCTGGCTCGTCGAGACGGACAAGGGCGGGCGCTTCTCGGCGAAGTACTGCATCATGGCGACGGGCTGCCTCTCGGCTCCGCGCACGCCCGACTTCAAGGGGCTCGACTCGTTCAAGGGCGACTGGTATCACACGGCCTACTGGCCGCACGAGGGTGTCGACTTCACCGGCAAGCGCGTCGGCATCATCGGGACGGGCTCATCGGCCATCCAGGCGATCCCGATCATCGCGGCGGAGGCGGCACACCTGACGGTGTTCCAGCGCACGGCGAACTTCGTCGTGCCGGCCCACAACGAGGTCATGGATCCGGAGTTCAAGAAGCACGCTATCGACAACTACATGGAGCGCCGTCGCGAGGCTCGCAAGTCGCTGAGCGGCATCCTCGCGATGGGCGCGAGCGACAAGTCCGCCCTCGAAGTGACGGACGAGGAGCGGCGGCGGAGTTCGAGCGGCGCTGGGCGCTGGGCGGCTTCGCGGTCGTCGGCGCGTTCAACGACCTGACGCTCAACCCCGAAGCGAACGAGACCATCGCCGAGTTCGTGCGATCGAAGATCCGCGAGACCGTGAAGGATCCCGCGACCGCGGAGCTGCTCTGCCCGAAGGACTACCCCTTCGGCACGAAGCGCCTGTGTGTCGACACGCACTACTTCGAGACGTTCAACCGCCCGAACGTGTCGCTGGTCGATGTCAAGAGCTCGCCCATCGAGGAGATTACCCCGAACGGGCTGCGCACGAAGGACGCCGAGTACGAGTTCGATTGCATCGTCTTCGCCACGGGCTTCGACGCGATGACGGGCGCGCTCACCAGCATCGACATCCGCGGCCGGGGCGGCGAGTCGCTCAAGGACAAGTGGGCGGGCGGCCCGCGCACGTACCTGGGCATTCAGATTGCCGGCTTCCCGAACATGTTCACCATCACCGGCCCGGGCAGCCCCTCGGTGCTGAGCAACATGATCGTCTCGATCGAGCAGCACGTCGACTGGATCACGGACTGCATCGCGTACCTGCGCCAGAACGAGGTTCGCACGATCGAGGCGACGGAAAAGGCCGAGGACGAGTGGGTCGACCACGTGAACATGGTGGCCAACTTCACGCTCTACCCGAAGGCGAACTCGTGGTACATCGGGGCGAACATCCCCGGCAAGCCGCGCGTCTTCATGCCGTACGTGGGCGGCGTCGGCAACTACGGCCAGAAGTGCGACGAGGTCGCGGCCAACGGCTACGAGGGCTTCGCCCTGAACGCGGCGGCCCGCTAACGCCGCATCGCTTGCCAGAACGAGGGGCCGTCGCCGGGACTACCCGCGGCGGCCCTTTCTGCTGCCGCGCGGCGCTAGGGCGCGAGGCCGAGCTGCGGCAGCCCCTCGCCGAGCATCGGCGCCGGCAGCTGCACGTAGACCGCCGGGTCGCCGATCTCCATCTCGATGAACGTGCCGGTGTAGTTTGGATCGTACGCGAGCCGCAGCAGCGCTCCCGGCTCCGATGCGGGCGTCACCCAGCCCGGCGCTTCGAACGCGTGCGCCCGCGACACGTCGCCCCACGGGATGCGCAGCGCCGGGAAGAAGCGCCGCAGCACCGGCAGCCCCGACACCATCGTCGTCAGGTGCAGCGCGTCGGCGGTCGCGGCCACCCGCAGGCTGCCGCCGATAAACCGCATCCGCGCCCTGTCGAAGTCCGGATGGCCGACGCTGACCATCGCCATCTGCCCCGTCGGGCACGACTGCCAGTCGCCCCGAAACGGGACGGTCGCGCGATAGTGCCGGGCGAGCGCGCCCCAGCCTGTGCCGGTGATGAGGTAGAGCACGACCGCCGGAATCGCGACCGCGAAGGCGACGACATAGACGACGCGGAAGACCGCCGGCACGTCCGTCATGAAGACGGCGATGCCGCCGGCCCAGCCCGCGAGCGCCAGCGGGACGATGACCTTGGCGTTGCGGTTCGGGTCGAACTTCACGGCACCCTCGCTGCGGCGATGACGCGCGGCCCCGGCGCGTGTCCGGGGGGAAGACCTTCCACGCGCCCGGGAAGCCGGTTCGCCGTGAACCGCTCCTTAGCGTGGTTGGGCGGGCCTGTTGAGCACCGTTTCGCGTTGCCGCTCTTCGTGTGGCCTGTGCCCGATCTTGGTGGCCTTCGGCTTCTTGTCCTTGCCCGAATTCTTGTTGCCCTTACCCTTGTCACCCATCGTCAAACCCCTCTTCCCTCGTATGACGGTGGCCGCCGGCGTGAGCCCGCTGCCATGCCGGGCTTCCGCCGATTCGTCATCGACCCTACGAGCGTAGCACGTTCGGTGGCCGGCGCGCGGGCAAACGGCTCATCCGGTTGCCGCGTTCCCGCACCATCGGCTCGATGGAGACGGGGCCAGGGGTGAGGTGACTGTGCCGCACCTGGATTGATCGCGGCGCTGGCCGGCGCGCGCGGGAACGGGCGCGACACGAAGCGCGACACCGGCTACGGACGTTCCCCGATAGCGCCTGTGTGCGGCGCGTGCGAGAATGAGACGACGCTCCGCGTTCACTGAGGGCTGTCCCATGCTGTCGCCCGACCCGCCCCAATTCGCGCACCCGGCCGACCACTACGGCGGCGAGCCCCTCGAGATCGACACGATCGGCAACGCCCTCGTGGTGAAGGAGGGCGACGCCTTCCTCTTCACCGACGAGTCCGGCGAGATCCGGCCCGAGGCCCGCGCCGGCTTCGGCCTCTACCACGACGATACCCGCTACCTCAGCGAGTATCGCCTCACGCTGATGCGTCAGGAGCCCGTCTTCCTGCTCTCGACAGCGGAGACGGGCTACTCGTCCGAGCAGGTGATGACGAACCGCCGCGCGCGCCCGAGCGACGGCGCCGCCACCGCGCCCGAAACACTGCACGTGCGCCGGACGCGCACGATCGAGGGCGGCCTCGCCGAGCGGCTCGAAGTGTGGAATCACGGCCCGGAGCCGCTGCTCGTCGACATCGAGCTGCGGTTCGCCGCCGATTTCGCCGACCTGTTCGAGGTGCGCGGCATCGCCAACCCGCCCCGCGGCGTCACCAATCCGCCCGCCGTTACCGCCGACGGCGTGCGCTACGCCTATCGCTCGCTCGATGGCCGGGCGCTCTCGACCGAGGTCCGCTTCTCGGAGCCGCCCGCCAGCATCGACGCCGGCACGGCCCGCTACCAGTTCGAGCTGCGGTCGCAGGCCAAGCACGAGATCGAGATCCACTTCGCCATCAACCAGCAGCAGCCCCGCTCCGCCGTGGAGGCGATCGAACGAAACCACCGCTCCTACTCCGACTGGAGGCGGCAGCCCGCGCGCGTCATCGTCGACCACCGGCTGTTCCAGGAGGCGCTCGATCGCTCCTTCGACGACATCCGCATGCTGCAGCGCCCGTACGAGGGCGACACGATGCTCGCCGCGGGCGTGCCCTGGTTCGACGCTCCCTTCGGCCGCGACAGCATCATAGCCTCGCTGCAGATGCTGCCGTACCGGCCGGAGATCGCGCGGGGCACGCTGCGGCTGCTGGCGCGCCACCAGGGCCGCAAGGTCGATCCGGAGCGCGAGGAGCAGCCCGGCAAGATACTGCACGAGCTTCGCGGCGGCGAGCTGGCCCGCACCGGCCACATCCCCTTCGGGCGCTACTACGGCAGCATCGACTCGACGCCGCTGTTCATCGCGCTGTTCGCGGAGTACATGGCCTGGACCGACGACCGCCCCTTCATCGAGGAGATGATGCCCCACATCGACGCGGCGCTCCGCTGGATCGACGAGCACGGCGATGTCGATGGCGACGGGTACATCGAGTACGCGCGCTCCACCGAATATGGCCTGGCGAATCAGGGCTGGAAGGACTCCGGCGATAGCATCATCGACGAGCGCGGCGCGACGCTCTCGGCGCCCATCGCGCTGGCGGAGCCGCAGGCGTACGTGTACGCGGCCTACCGCGGGCTTGCCCGCGTGCTGAACACCATCCCGATGCCGGAGCGGGCCCGCGAGCTGGTCGCGCGTTCGGAGCGGCTGCGGGCCGCGTTTCGCCGCGATTACTACCTGCCGGAGCACAAGTTCATCGCCCTGGCGCTCGATGGCGAGAAGCGGCCTTCGGCGGCGATCGCCTCGAATGCGGGTCACGCTCTCTGGGCCGGCATCGTCTCGGCCGAGGAGGCGAAGGCCGTCGCCGACAGGCTCCTGAGCCCCGATATCTTCTCGGGCTGGGGCATCCGCACGCTGAGCACCACATCGCCCCGCTACAACCCCATGGGCTACCACGTCGGCACGGTGTGGCCGCACGACAACTCCATCGCCGGGATGGGCTTCAAGCGCTACGGCCACGATGAGCATCTGGAGCGGCTGATACTGGCGCAGCTCGATGTCGCCCGGGCCTCGCCCTACTACCGGCTCCCCGAGCTGTTCTGCGGGCACGAACGGGCGGATCACAGCCCGCCGGTGCCGTATCCCGTCGCATGCCGCCCCCAGGCATGGGCGGCCGGCGCGCTGCCGTACTACCTGCAGGCGATGCTCGGCCTCGTGCCCGACGCGGCAAACGGGCGGCTCTTCCTGGTACGTCCCTCGATGCCGGCCATGCTCAACAGCGTCCTCATCGAGGATCTGCGCGTCGGCGGCGGATCGCTGCATCTGCTCGTAGAGCGCCACTATGATCGCATCAACGTGCGGGCTATTGGCGCGACCGGAATCGATATCGAGGTTGTCTCCGAATGGCCGGATCTTGTTCCGCACTTCGGCCCGGAGCCGGCGTGAGGCCCGCGCCGGCCGCTCCGTCCCGGGAGTGCGACCGCTCGCTCAGCCCCGCGCGCCGAAGGTGCCGTATGCCGGAGCACTTCGAGCATATCGGCCTATAGCAGAATCCGGCCGAACGTATAGCATTGAGTCAGATGACCCGATGCGACTCTTCGCCGAGCCTCGTGTGACGATCGCGCACCACTCACGAAAGGATCGCCCCATGCGTATCGCCCTCATCGCTCCCCTCGTCGAGTCCGTGCCGCCCGCCCTCTATGGCGGCACCGAGCGCGTCGTGTCCGTGCTCACGGAGGAGCTCGTCCGCCGCGGCCACGATGTCACCCTCTTCGCGAGCGGCGACTCCCGGACCAGCGCCCGGCTCGTGCCCGGCTGTCCGCAAGGGCTGCGGCTGATGGGGGTCACCGATGCGACGGCCCACACGGAGCGGCAGATAGAGCACGCCTACGCCATGGCCGGCGAGTTCGATCTCGTCCACAACCACGCCGACTGGCTCGCGTTTCCCTACGCAGAGGCCGCGACAGTGCCGACGGTCACCACGCTGCATGGCCGTCTCGACCTGCCGGAAGTGCAGGTGCACTACCGCGACTACACGAATCAGCGCGTCGTCTCGATCAGCGCGTCGCAGCAGACACCGCTGCCCCAGGCGAACTGGGTCGGTACCGTGTACAACGGCATCGACCTCACCCACTTCCGCTATCGCGAGCGGCCGGGCGATTACCTCGTGTTCCTTGGGCGCATCTCGCCCGAGAAGCGCCCCGACAGGGCCATCGAGATCGCGGTGCGCGCGGGCATGCCGCTCGTCATCGCCGCCAAGGTCGACCCCGCGGATCGCGAGTACTACGAGACGAAGATCGCGCCGCTCATCCGCAACAACCCGACGGTCGACTACATCGGCGAGGTGAACGAGCGCGAGAAGGATCAGCTGCTGGGCGGCGCCTACGCCTATCTCTTCCCCATCGACTGGCCGGAGCCTTTCGGGCTGACGATGGTCGAAGCGATGGCCACCGGCACGCCGGTCATCGCCATGCGGCAGGGGTCGGTGCCGGAGCTCGTGGCGGACGGCGTCTCCGGATACGTCTGCGATAGCGTCGACGAGATGGTGGAGGCGGTGACGACGGCCGGCAGCCTCCGCCGCGCCGATTGCCGCGCCCACGTCGAGCGGCGCTTCTCCGCCGAGGCGATGGCCGCCGGCTACGAGCGCGTCTACGGGGCGGTGCTGGCCGACGACCCCCCGCGGGCGCGCCTCAGAAGCAGCGACGACCATAACCGCCGCGTGAGGCCGCACGATGACCGTCGCTGACGCTGCCCGCCCAGCGGCGTTGCGCAGGGTCTTCCGGGCCATCGTGTTCGACTGGGACGGCACGGCCGTGGCCGGCCGGCAGGAGGACGCCGCCGAACTGGGCGTGGCGATAACCGGGCTGCTGCGGGCCGGGGTTCGCATTATCGTGGTGACCGGCACCAACTTCGGTCACGTCGAACGGCAGCTCATCGGCCACATCCCGCCCGGCTGGCGCGCCGGGATGCTCGTCTGCACCAATCGCGGCTCCGAGGTGTACGGATTCGGCAGCGACGGCGCGCCGGTTCGGCGGTGGTTTCGCCAGTCGACCCCTGCCGAAGAAGCCGCGCTCACGGCCATCGCCGAGGGGCTGCGCGACAGCCTTGTTGCCGCGACGGGGCTCGATGTGGGGATCGTCTACGACCGGCTCAACCGGCGCAAGGTCGACCTCATCCCCGTCGCGGAGTGGGCCGACCCGCCCAAGGCTCGCTTCGGCGAACTCCTGTGCGCTGTCGAAAACCGGTTGCGTACGGGCGGCCTCGAGGGCGGGCTGGCGGCGGCCATCGGGCTGGCCCGCGAGCTCGCACAGCGGCATGGGCTGCCCGCGGCGCGCATTACCAGCGACATCAAGCACATCGAGATTGGGCTGACGGACAAGGGCGACGCCATGGCATGGGTGCGGCGCGAGCTCCTGACGCCCGCGGGCATACCCCCTGCGGCGGTGCTTGTCGCCGGCGATGAGTTCGGCCCGGTCGCCGGCTTCGCTGGCAGCGACGATCGGATGCGGCAGGAAGCGCCCGGCGCTGTCGTCGTCTCGGTCGGCGCCGAGCCGAACGGTGTGCCGCCGGGCGTGCTCCACATCGCTGGCGGCCCGCGCCGGTTCCGCGAGCTGCTCGCGGCGCAGGCGCGTCTGCACGCGGGGCGCGAGCAGGCGGTGCCCGCCGCCATCTGGGACGGCCCCGGCGACCCTGGCTGGCGGCTCGATGACGAGAACTATGAGCCGGCGATGGAGCACGAGCTCGAATCGCGCTTCGCCGTCGGCAACGGCTTCCTCGGGGTGCGCGGATCCATGGAGCTGCCCACGAGCGCATCGAGGCCGCGTACGTATGTCGCCGGGCTGTTCGAGCCGCGAACCACGTCGCCGGCCGTTCCGGCGCTCGTGCCCGTGCCCGATTGGCTGCGGCTGCGACTGCTGTGCGATGGCGAGCCCCTGAGCATCGAGCGGGGCGAGGTGCTCGCCCACACCCGCAGCCTCGACCTGGAACGCGGCGTGCTCGTGTCGCGGTGGCGGCACCGTGACCCGGCGGGCAGCGTGCTGCGCTTCGATACGATGCGCTTCGCGTCGTTCGCTCGCCGCAACATCGGCGTGCAGGTGGCGCACATCGAACCGGAGCAGCCGGGCGCGTTCACTCTGGAGGCCAGCCTTCCGACGCTGGACGGCGTGCTCACGCCCGTGGAGGCCGCTCCCGGCCGCTCGGTGTGGCAGACGCCGGGCGGGCATCGCCTGGCGCTGGCGAGCGCCGCGACCCTCCGAATCGACGGTCATTGGGCTGCGCCCGCCGTCGAGGGCGATCGGCTGCAGTGGACGGCCGAGCATCGCTGCCCGGGCAAACCGCCGAGCTCATCCGGATCGCCGCGTTCGCCCGCGATGGCGCCGAAGCCTCGGCAAACGCGAGCGAGGCGCTGCGCAGCGCCCGCCGCCTCGGCCCGCGCCGGCTCCTGCGTGAGCACGCCCGTGCCTGGCGCCGGCGCTGGGACGCGAGCGATGTCGTCATCGAGGGCGACGACGAGGCGCAGGGGGCGCTCCGATTCGCCATCTACCATCTCAACAGCGCCGCGAATCCGGAGGGCCGAACACAGCTCCATTGGGGCGCGGGCGCTGACGGGCGACGGCTACCTGGGCCACGTCTTCTGGGATACGGAGATATTTCTCCTGCCGTTCTACGTCTTCACCTGGCCCGAGGCGGCGCGGGCGATGCTCATGTACCGGTACCACACGTTGCCGGCCGCCCGGGCCAAGGCCGCCCGTCTGGGCTATCGCGGCGCCCTCTACGCGTGGGAATCGGCGGACACCGGCGAGGAGACGACGCCGCCGTTCGCGCTCGGCCCGGCGGGCGAGGTCATCCCCATTCGCGCCGGAGTGGAGGAGCACCACATCAGCGCCGACGTTGCCTACGCTGTCTGGCGATACTGGGAGGCGACGGGGGACACGCCGTTCCTCACCGGCGCCGGCGCCGAGATCATGCTGGAAACGGCTCGCTTCTGGTGCAGCCGGGCGCGCGTCGAAGATGACGGTCGCGCGCACATCCGCGGCGTCATCGGGCCCGACGAATACCACGAAGGCGTCGACGACAACGCCTACACCAATGTCATGGCCCGCTGGAACCTTCGTCGCGGCATCGAGACGGCGCAGCTGATGGCGCGACGCTGGCCGCAGCGCTGGGCCGCCCTCCGCGAGCGGCTCAGCCTGAGCAGCGACGAGCTCGGCCCGGTGGGCCGATGTGGCCGAGCGCATGGCCACCGGCCTCGACGCGGCGACGGGGCTGTTCGAGCAGTTCGCCGGGTTCCACGACCTCGAACCGATCGACCTGAGCCAGTACGAGCCGCGCGCCGCGCCGATGGATGTCATCCTTGGCCGCGAGCGCACCCAGGGGGCCAAGGTTATCAAGCAGGCGGATGTGGTGATGCTGCTGGCGCTGCTCTGGGACGACTGGACGCCGGAGGAGCGCGAGGCGAATTTTCGCTACTACGAGCCCCTGTGCGCGCACGGCAGCTCGCTGAGCCCGGCGGTGCATGCGCGCGTGGCGGCGAGATTGGGCGAGGCCGGGCTGGCCAGCCGTTTCTTCCACGGCGCCGCGACCATCGACCTCGACGACACGATGGGCAACGCCGCGGCGGGCGTCCACATCGCCGCCATGGGCGGGCTGTGGCAGGCGGCGGTCTTCGGCTTCGGCGGCATCACCGCGCTCCCCGATCAGGCTCCGGTTCGACCCGCGCCTGCCCGAGGGCTGGGAGGCGCTGCGCTTTCCGCTGCGCTGGCGCGGACGGACGTTGCGTTTCGACATCGAGGCCGGTGGGGCGGCGAGCGTCACGCTTCAGCGGGGCCGTCCGATGCGGCTGGAGGCGGGCGGCGTGGCGCACCGGCTCGCGAGCGGGCGCACGCTCACGTTGCGCCGCGACGAGACCGGCGGATGGGTGGAGGCGCGGTCATGACGAATGGCGCTCACAGCGAACCGCAACCGATCGTTCTGGTCGCGTGGGACGGATCGCCCGCGGCCGCGAAGGCGTTCCCGCTGGCGCAGACCGTCGCGACGCAGCTCGGGGCCGGCGTGGAGGTGCTCCACGTATCGCCGGACGGCGTTGTCGATATCGCCGCCGCGATGGCCGCGGCGGGCCACGGCGAGATCGCGCTCCACATCGAGACTGGCGAGGTGGCCGCGACCATCCTCGCGGCGACCGAGCGCCCCGCCGTCGCCATGGTGGTGCTGACCACACACGGCCGCGAGATAGAGCCGGGTGGCCGCCTCGGCCGTGTCGCGCGGGAGGTGATCGCTCGCACGTCGCGTCCGGTGCTGCTGGTGCGACCGGTCGCCGCCGATGGTGTCCCCCCCATCCACCGGTTGCTGATGCCGCTCGATGGCACTCCGAAGACGGCGACGGCGCTGCAGCCCGCGACCAGCCTCGCCCATGTGCTGGGCGCCTCCATCGACTTCCTCTACGTCGCCGCGCCCGGGAGGGAGAATCCCGCGGAGCGGGGCAGTATCGGCGCACCCCAGTACGTCGATCAGCCGCAGCACGAGTGGCCGGAATGGATGGGCGAGGTGATGGAGCGGCTCGCTTCGAGCTGCGCCGCATGTCCGCCCGAAGTGCCAATCCGGATGTTTCTGGCGCAGGGCGAGGTCGCCGGCGAGATAGCGCGCTTCGCCATCGAGCACCAGGTCGGATGCGATCGTGCTTGTGCGCCGGAGCCGGTTTCAGCCGGACCGCGCCGCGGTGCTGCGCGCGGTCCTTCGCGGCGCGCCCTGCCCTATCCTCCTCCTGCCGGGGGCGGACTGACCCACAGCGAACAGCGGTGAGCCGGACGCGGGCGTACGGTATCGTGGCGAGCGCGGCTTCCCGGCGCTGGCGGCCCGTCGCCGCGTGGGCCATCATGGGAACGAGGTTGCCACATTGTGAGACGCCATTCCCCTCCCGTGCTGCCGTCCGGATCGCCGGGTGCCAGCCCGATCGCCTGGCACGCGCTCAGTCGCGCCGAGGTGGCGCGTCTGCTGGCGACCGACCCGGAGCGCGGCCTGACCGAGGCGGAGGCGGCGCGCCGTCTGCTGCAGGCCGGCCCCAATCGCGTCACGAACGATGGCGGCGGCGGCCCGCTGCGGCTGCTCGGAGCGCAGTTCACCAGCGTTCTCGTGCTGATGCTGCTCGTCGCGGCCACCGTGTCGTTCGTGCTGGGCGAGTGGCTCGATGGCGGCACAATCCTCGCGATTGTCGTGCTCAACGCGGTGCTCGGCTTCGTGCAGGAGTACCGCGCCGGGCAGGCGCTGGAGGCGCTGCGACGGATGGCCGCACCCGCCGCCACCGTCATCCGCGACGGCGCGGCCCGGCGGATCGACGCGGAGGCGCTGGTGCCCGGCGACCTCATCGACCTGACCGCGGGCGAAGCGACGCCTGCCGACGCCCGCATCGTCGAGATCGCGGGGCTGCATGTGAGCGAGGCGGCGCTCACCGGCGAGTCGTTCCCCATCGCCAAGACGGATGCCGCCGCCGCGCCTGATGCGCCGCTGGCGGAGCGCGTGTCGATGACGTTCGCGGGCACGTTGGCGCTCGGAGGCCGGGCGCGCGGCCTCGTCACCGCCACGGGCGCTGCCACCGAGTTCGGGCGGATCGCGGAGCTGATGCGCGGCGGCGAACGAAGGCGCACGCCCCTGGAGCGGGGTCTCGATCGCACTGGCCGCTGGCTGGCCGCTGGCGCGCTCGTCGCCGCGGTCATCGTCTTCATCAGCGTTCTGGCCGGCGATGGCGACGCCAGCGAGGCGTTTCTCACGGGGGTGGCGCTCGCGGTCGCCGCGATCCCGGAGGGGCTGCCCGCCGCCGTGACGATTGTGCTGGCGCTTGGCGTTCAGCGCATGGCGGCGCGCCACGCCATCGTGCGCAGGCTGACAGCGGTCGAGACGCTGGGCAGCGCCACGGTCATCTGCACCGACAAGACGGGGACGCTGACGCGCAATGAGCTGTCGGTGCGACAGCTGTGGTGCGATGCGGGTGTGTACGACGTCGCGGAGCAGAGCGCGACCGGCGGCGCGCCGGCGGAGGTGATGCGCGTCATTGCGCTCTCGACCGAGCTCGATGGCGCCGCTCTCGCCCTTGTGCCCGACCCGGTCGATGTGGCGCTGGCGCGGCTCGTCGAGGCGGCGGGCCAGCCGGTGGGCGATGTCCGCGCTGGTCTCGCTGTCGTCGCGACGTATCCGTTCGATTCCGCCCGCAAGCGCTCCGGCGCGGTCTACGGATCATCGAGCAGTGGGCGCACGCTGGTGGTGAAGGGAGCGCCCGAGGTCGTGGCGGCGCTCTGCTCCACCATCATGGGCGTGTCGGGCGAGGAGGGGCTCGACGACGCCGGCCGCGAGCGCATCGAAGCCGCCGTCACGGCGATGGCGGACGGGGGCATGCGGCCGCTCGCGTTCGCCGTGCGCGAGCTGCCGGCGTCGCTCGATCCGGCCGATGCCGCGGGCGTCGAGCGCGACATGCGGTTCATCGCCGTCGCCGGGATGATGGACGCGATCCGGCCGGAGGTGGCGGCGGCCCATGGTGTGGCGGCCCGCGCCGGGGTGCGCACGATCATGATCACGGGCGATCATCCGGCAACGGCCCGCGCCATCGCGCGCGACGCCGGGTTCGCGGACGGCGGGCGCACGCTGACGGGCTCGGACCTGACGCAGATGGACGATGCCGAGTTCGAGATGGCGCTCGGCGACGTCGACGTCTATGCCCGGGTGACCAGCGAGGACAAGCTCCGCATCGTGCGGGCGCTGCGGCGCAGGGGCGACGTGGTCGCGATGACGGGCGACGGCGTCAACGACGCCCCGGCGCTGCGCGAGGCCGACATCGGCGTTGCGATGGGCCGGGGCGGCACGGAGGTTGCGCGCGAGGCGGCCGATCTGGTGCTGACTGACGACAACTATGCCTCGATCGTGGCGGCCATCGAAGAGGGGCGCACGATCTTCAACAACATCCGGCGGTTCGTGATGTATCTGGTGGCGGGGAATCTCGGCGAGATTATCGTCGTGCTGCTCGGCGGACTTTCAGGCAGCGCGCCGCTGCTGCCCGTGCAGATACTGTGGGTGAATCTGGTGACCGACGGGCCCCCGGCGCTGGCGCTCGGTCTGGAGCCCGCCGAGCCCGGAGTGATGGATCGCGCTCCCCGGACGACTGGCACCAGTATCCTGACGCGGAGGACGCTGCCACGCATCGCTCTGAGCTCGGGCCTCATCGCCGCGCCGGCCCTGCTGGCGTTCGCCATCGGCCACGATCGCGGCGGCATCGAGGAGGCGCGGCACTTCGCGTTCGGCACGCTTGTGAGCGCCCACCTGTTGACGGCGCTGACGTTTCGGAGCGGCCGCACGCCGTTGCGCCGGCTGGGGTTGCGGACGAACCTTGGTCTGCTGTACGCGGTGGGGGCGGCGCTGGCGATGCAGGCGGTCGTCTTCTACGTGCCTCCGGCGCAAGCCGCGCTCTCGACCGATGCCTTCACCGTGGGCGAGCTCGCCGTGGTGGGGGCGCTGGCGCTGCCGTCGCTTCATCGTGCCGGAGGCGCTGAAGGAGTTGCGCTTTCGACGAAGCGGGAGCCCGGCACCGGCGGGCTGATCGGCGTTCGTCCCCGCCTGGCGGCCGATCGGTGGGATCGGGACGCGCGTGAACCTCAGCGGGCGATCGCGCTGGTTGGGTGCCCCCGAGATACCGGTCGGCGCGCCCGCCGCGATGCCTCTGGTGACGGCGTGGGAGACGGTGCCGTCGATTCGGGCTGTCGATTGTCCGCGCTGTCGACACAGTCGCCATGAGCCGCTTGTGGCTGCCGTGCGGAAGCGCGTCAGGGCTTGCGGTGGGCGGAAAAAAATTGCCACATTTCATCCGTCGCCACCGGCGCCTTGGCCGGCCACACGTGTCCACCGCCCGCGATCGTATAGAGGCGCACCGCCGTGCCGTCGCGGCACCCAACGTAATCGTCGACGATCACGCTCCCGGAGGTATGGCGCTCCGGCTCCGCTTGGCAATCGTTCCACTCCACCCAGAAACCGGTCGATTCCGCGACTGACGCGTCGCTACGCGGGTTGAGGTCGACCGCTTCCGCGGGAGGCCCGCCCTCGTACTCGACGTATTCGTCCGTCGCGCCGTGGAACGCGACTACGCTGACTGGCTCCGACGGGGAGCACTCCACATTCAGGGCTCCCGCCACAGGGCCGACCGCCGCGATGACGTTCGAGAGTTCGCAGGCGGCACGGTACGCCAGCATCCCGCCGTTCGAGATACCTGTGACGTACACTGCCCGCTCATCGATCGGATACTGGGACATCACCTCGTCGATGAGAACGCGCAGGAAGCCGATATCATCGACGTCGTTGTCGAGCGCGTAGCCGCAGCAGGTCCCCCCGTTCCAGGCGAGGATGCTATCGCCCAGAGGGCCCGTTCCGTTGGGGTACACGACGACGAAGCCCTCGGCCGCGCCCTTCCCGGTGAAGCCGGTTACTCGCTCAACGCCGCCCGCGTTGCTGGCGCCGGCGTGCAGCACGATGACCAGTGGCATTGGCGATTGCCGCGTTTCCTCTGGCGGTACCCGTACCACGTAGGTGCGCTCTCGCCCGTCCCACGGCAGCGAGCGCCAGCCGATATCAAGCGGCTCATCCTCTCCGCAGGCTGCGGCCAGCAACGTCAGCAGGAGCACGATCGTCACCCCCGTGACGCGTGTCACGTCGCAACTACGCCGCGGTGAACTCACTAGACCAACTCCTGGCCCTTCTCGTCGGGCGCGGCGACGTCGAAGCGGTGGTCGGGGTGATCATGCCAGCGCCGGCGTTCCGCGCCCTCTTGGGCTGCGCGGTGAACAGGCACGGTTCCGACGTCGTCCTGGTCTCCTCGACGAGGCGGCGCGGATGTATGGCGTGGTGGAGACGGGGGAGAGTCGAACTCCCCGTCCAGGTCAAGGCTCGCCCCGGATATGCTACAGGCTTAGTCGGTGGAAGGGATCTCGATCGCCCGGGTACCCACCGACGGGCTCCCGCGCGATCCAGCCACTGGTTCTTTGGCGAGCCTTAGTAGCGTCCGGCCCTACCGCACCCCGGCTATGTAGCACCGCGTTCCGCCCCGCTGGGGTGAGGACGAAGGCGATGTCGCTGCTATTTAGGCAGCGAGGGCGTGTTGGTTATTGCCAACTACTTTTGCCACCGTGATTTGCGAGGTGAGATGGCTTCCTCGGCCTGCAATCCGAACCCGATACCTCCCTGTCGAACCCTTTCGTCCCCGTAGCACGATTGTACTACATCCGCTGCCGCAGCGCGACCCATCGCGCGGCGCGAGCAGGGCAGGGCAGGGCAGCGGTCGACGCGCGCGCCGTCATGTCCGCTGGCGGAGCGCGCGCTGCATCTGACGGTCGACTTCGCGCTTCGCGATCGCGGCGCGCTTGTCGTACGTCTTGCGGCCGCGCGCCAGACCCAGCTCCACCTTCGCCATGCCCTTCTCGTTCA
The DNA here is from genome assembly GCA_963702115.1 of uncultured Chloroflexia bacterium. Lineage (GTDB taxonomy): Bacteria > Chloroflexota > Dehalococcoidia > SHXV01 > SHXV01. Next base: position 1,248,624 of record OY969711.1, on the reverse strand, counting down.
GGTAGAGCCGGAGCGGCACCAGCGTCAGGCCGCGCTCGCCGATGGCGCGCCGGATCTCGAGAATCTCCTTGCGGTGGAGCAGCAGCTTGCGAGAGCGCTCCGGTTCGTGTCCGTAGGGGCCGGCGGGGCCATAGGCGGCGATGTGCGCGCCGATGAGCCAGACTTCGTCGTTCAGCGGCCGCGCGTACGCCTCGCGGATGTTGGCCTTGCCCTCGCGGATCGCCTTGATCTCGCTGCCGGCCAGCGCGATGCCCGCCTCCCATCGCTTGAGGATATCGTAATCGTGCGTGGCGCGCCGGTTCTGCGCGACGGTCCTGGACTCGGGCACGGCCATCTTCTTTACATAACAATACGGACAGGCTGAACGGACGCCGCTCGGCGCGCGGGGAGGGCAGGGGAGCTAGCCGCCGCTGCGGAGGAGGTCGAGCGCGCGGAACAGGTACGGATCGTAGTTCGGATCCTGCGCGGCCCGGTCGAAGTCGGCGTCGGTGAGCTCCATCGGGATGTCGGGCGTCACGCCCTGGCCCTCGATCTGATTGCCGTTGGGCGTCAGCCAGCGGGCGATGCTGACATAAATCGCGCCGCCATCGGGCAGGGGCTGCGCACGATTGACGGTGCCCTTGCCGAACGTGTTCGCGCCAATCAGCGTCGCGCGATCCGTCTCGCCCAGGGCAGCGGCGAGCACTTCGGCGCCGCTGGCGCTGCTGCCGTCCATAAGCACCACGAGGGGAAGATCGGTCTCCTTGCCGTCGCGGGCGCGGTAGTCGGTGCGCGTGCCGTCGCCTTCCTCCTGCGTGAGCACGATCTGTTCGTCGACGAACAGATCGACGGTGTCGACGGTCGCGCCCAAGAGCCCGCCCGGGTTGCCCCGAAGGTCGATGACGATGCCGCGCAAGTCCTGGCCGGCGAAGCCCTTCAGCGCTGCTTCCACGTCGGTCGCGGTGAACTGCGTGAACTGCTCGATCCGGATATAGCCGATGTCGGTGACGGGGTCGCCGCTCTGGTCGACAAGCGGGCAGGGGACGCCGAGGCCGATATCGGCGGAGTCCTCGCGGGACTCGAGCGGAACGCTCGGGCAGGCCCACACGGTCTCGACGACGATCTCGGCGCGCTCGATCGCGAGCACCTCTTCGTTGCCGTCGGTGTGCAGCACGCCAACCTCGACGGTCGAGCCGCGCTCGCCGCGAATGCGGGTTACGGCCTCCTCGATCGACCAGCCGTCGGTCGATTCGCCATCGACCGACGTAATGATGTCGCCGGCGCGGATGCCGGCGCGCTCCGCTGGCGAGCCCGTGAACGGCGTGACGATGACGATGCGGCCGGATTCGGTGTCGGGCCGCACGTGCGCGCCGATCCCCTCGAAGCTGCCGCTGGAGTCGGCGCGGCCGCTGCGGAAGCCCTCGGGGTCGATGTACACCGTGTGCGGGTCGCCCAGCGAGCTGAGCAGCCCGTTGATCGCGCCTTCCACGAGGAGCTGTACGTCGACATCGTCGTCGACCCGATCGCTCTCGACGAAGTCCTCGGCGAGCACGCTGTAGATGTCGTTGAGGACGTCGAAGGGGCCATCACTTGACGTAACGACTGCATCTGACGAACCGGCGTCCGCGATGGCGGGCGCGCCGCCACCGCTGTCGTCGTTGATGACGAAGCCGAGCGCGAAGGCCAAGCCCAGCGCCGACGCCGCGAAAGCGCCGAACAGAACCAATTGGGCGATCTTTTCCTTGCTCATCGGTGCCGGCAATCCTTCCGGGAGCGCGCTCGATAGCGGGCGCTGACCCTCTGTTCAGTCTAGCATCGTGCCGAAGGGCGCGCCAATGCCCTTCCGTGGAGTACGCTTCTCTGGTAGATTCGGTTTGACACCCGGCGCCAGCCGGGCGGCTCATTCCGGAGTGCACATAACGGATATAGTGCGAAGGCGGGGCGAGAGGGGCTCGCCGTCACGACGGGCTCCCCCGCCGCCCGGCGACTCTCCGGCCCCATCCAAACGCAGGCTCCGCGGGAGGCGCCGCAGATGACGACACAGCGCAAGGTCACCGTCGAGCGGCAGTCGCTGAAGTTCGCCGCTGCCCACTTCGCCACGTTCTCCGGCCGGTGCGAGCCGCTCCACGGCCACAACTACGCCGTCATCGTCGAGGTCGAGGGCGAGCTGACCGCCGATTCGTGGGTGTTCGACTTCGGCGACCTGAAGCGCAGCACCCGGCGTTTGTGCGACGAGCTCGACCACAAGTTCCTGTTGCAGATGGACAGCCGTGTGCTCGACATCGACGACCGTGGCGACGAGTACGAGGTGCGGTTCGGCGATGGCCCGCGTTATGTCTTCCCCAAGAGCGACGTCTATCCCCTGCCGAAGGACAATTCGACCGCGGAGCGGATCGCCGAGTGGTTCGTCGAGCGGCTGTGCTCCGAGCTGCGCGATCGCGCCCCGAATCTGACGCACATCACCGTCGGCATCGAGGAAGCGCCCGGCCAGGCCGGCTGGTACAGCGCAGACTTCGGCTAACGGCGATTCTGTGGGCACCCTTGCCGAAACCACGTGAACGCACGTTATGACAAGTACTGCCCGTCCCCACAGGCGTCGCTAGCCCGGCGAAGACTGCGCGTGGACGTGCGCGATCGGCGGCGCGCCGACGGCCTCGAGCCCGATCATGCGGTCGACGATCCGGATCGCGTCCGGCGCGACGTCGCGGCAGGCGCCACAGCGGATGCAGGCGGCGTCCTCGACGCGGTAGCGCGAGTCGCCGTTCCGGATGGCTCCCGTCGGGCAGATGTCAGCTGCTTCGGCGAGCCTCTCCGACTGTCCGGCGACCTCGTAGGCGATGAGTCCCGGCGCAGACCTTGGCCGGGCAGCGCTTGTCGTCGATATGGGCCGCGTACTCCGCAGCGAAGAAGTTTAGCGATGTCTCGGTGGCCGCGGGTGAGGCCGAGCCGTGGACGCAGTTCGACCACTGGAGCGTGCGCGCGAGCAGGTGCATGTTGTCGATGTCGCTGCGGCGGCCGCCACCGTTGGCGATTCGCTCCAGTATCTCGACCATGCGCTGCGTGCCACCGTGGCACGTGGTGCATCGGCCGCACGATTCGTCCTCGGCGAACCAGAGGAAGTACGTCGCGAGGTCGATGATGCAGCGATCCTCGCTCACGGCTATGAGGCCGCCGGAGCCGAGCAGCACGCCCTCGGCGCGGAACGGCTCCGGCTCGAGCGCGAGTTCGACGGCGCGCGCCGGCAGGATGCCGCCGAGCGGCCCGCCCGACTGCACGGCCTTCAGCGCTCGCCCGCCCGGGACGCCGCCGCCCATGTCGTTGAGCACGACCCCCATCGGCACGCCGAACGGCACCTCGAGGACACCGACACGGGTGATATCGCCCGAGAGCGAGAACATCTTCGTGCCGGCGTTGCGCTCGGTGCCCATCTGCCGGTACCAGCCGACGCTGTTGCGGAAGACGAGCGGCACGTTGGCGTAGCTCTCGACGTTGTTGACGTTCGTCGGCTTGTGGTGCACGCCCGACTGCGCCGGGAACGGCGGGCGGATGCGCGGCATGCCGCGATCGTCGTCGATCGAGTTGATGAGGCCTGTCTCTTCGCCGCAGACATAGGCGCCCGCGCCCCGGAAGACCTCCATGTCGTAGGTGAGGCCGGATCCGAGGATGTTCTGCCCCAGCAGACCGCGGTCGCGGGCCTGGTCGAGCGCCCGGTTCATCCGGCGGATGGCGAGCTCGTACTCGTCGCGGATGTAGATGTAGCCGTACGATGCGCCCGTCGCCGCCGCGCCGATGAGCATGCCCTCCACGAGCAAGTGCGGGTCGGCTTCCATCACGACCCGGTTCACGTATGCGCCTGGGTCGCCTTCGTCGGCGTTGCAGATGAGGTACTTCGGCTCGCCCCGCGCCGTGCGCAGAAAGTCCCACTTGCGGCCCGAAGGGAAGGCGGCCCCGCCCCGGCCCCAGATGCCGGAATCGAGCACTTCCTTGATGATCTCCTCGTCGGTCATGCGCAGCGCCCGCGCCAGGCCGCTGTATCCGCCCTGCGCGAGATAGTGGTCGATCTCCTCCGGGTCGATGACGCCGCACAGAGCCATCAGCCGCCGCACCTGGCCGCGGACGAACGGCAGCGCCTCGAAGCGCGGGACGCCGGGCAGATCGGGGCCGGCGATAACGGCGTGGGCCAGCTCGCGCGCGACGTCGCCTCGGGCCACTGCGTCGAGCAGCGCCGGCACGTCGCCGGGGCGGACGGGCGCATACGCGACGTGCGAGCCATCGGGGCGGGCGACTTCGACAACCGGGTCGGCGTAGTGGAGGCCGCGCGTCCCCGTCTTCTGGATGACGGCGTCGATGCCGCGCTCCGCGATTCCGGCGGCGAGGGCCGCCTCGACGGCGCGCAGCCCCTGGCCGATGGCGCTGGTGTCGCTGTTGAGGATGATGCGCGGCTTGCCGGGGCGCGCCCACTCGTTCCAGGCCTCTTCGCCGCGGGCACGAAGCTCGAGGTAATCGCTCACAGCGTCATCTTCTCCCGAAGTTCGCGGGCGAGCTTCACGGTGTCGGCCATGGTGAGGTTGCCGCGCTCCTCCCCGTCGATCCAGACCATCGGCGCGAGCCGGCACTGCCCGTTGCACTGGGCGAGGTGGAGTCCGACCGTGCCGTCCATCGACTGCTTTCGCATGCCGAAGCCGAGTGTCGATTCGAGAACCCGGCGCACCTGCTCGCCGCCCTTCAGCCGGCAGGCGGGGCCGCTGCACCACCCGACGATGGTTTCGGCGGGTGGCTCCGTGCGCAGCTCCGAGTAGAAGGTGATGGCGCCCCACACATCGGATGCGCCGAGCGCGACTTGTCGCGCGACCTCTTCCACGGCCGCCCGCGGGATGTACCCGTATTCGTGCTGCACTTTGTGGAGCGCGGGCAGCAGATCGCCGCCGCCCGGCTGGAACTCGGCGATGAGCTGGCGCACGGCCAGCCGGAACTCGCGCCCGTCGTGGTTGGGTTGGCTTGTCATGCTGCACGTCCTCGAGCCTGCCCGTGCAGGCTGGGTGCCATGGGGTCGCCGGCGCGGCGGGTCGTGCGGCCGCGTTCCGACACGCGGGCCCGCCGGGGCGGCACCCGGAAGGCTTGTGCGGAAGCGCACTAATCTTACTGGCTCGCCCCGCCGACTTCAAGCGCCATTTGTTGGCGGCAACAAGGGATGGACCGGCGAGTCGTCCGCCGGTCCATCGTCAGGCCCCCGTGGAGCCGCGGGTCGTGAGTGCGCGGGCCGCTAGTCGTCGCCGCCGCCGCCGGAGCTGTCGCCGCCCGAGTCGTGGCCGGGGCCGGAGTCTGGCGTGCCGCTCGCTAGCGGGGACGAGGATGCGCCCGGTGTCGATGATGCTTGCGGCCGGTCGCTGTCGTCGTCGTCGGTCTTCACCCCCTCCATGCCGTGTCTATGGTCGGGAAGGGCCGATATGTCACAGGTCGCGCGAAAAAGGCTCAGCTTGGGCGGGTGGCGGACGTTATGTCATGTCGGCGGCGGCCATCGCCGCCACCTGCTCGCCCATCCGGATGCTGTAGTTCTGCCCCCGATCCTCGGGGTAGATCTGCTGCATGTTCGCCAGGTACAGCCCCCGCACCGGCGTCCGATGATCGGGCAGGTCGCTGCGATAGTCGCAGCGGATGACAGGCTGCGCGTTCGGCCCCTTGAATACCCAGCGCTGCTCGACCCAGTCGCGCGTGAACCGCGGGTTGATCTTCGCGAGGTGCGGCAGATACAGCTCGTCGAGCTGCTCCGGCGTCATGCTGAAGTACTCGTGGTTGGGCGTGAGGTAGTTCGACAGGTAGACGAGGCGCCGGCCACCGTAGCGCTCGGGCGCGATGAGGTTCGTGTGCTCCACCACCGCGATGAACGGGATGCTGGCGTCGCTGATGTTGAGCCAGTACAGGTGCGACAGCGGCTCGCGCAGCGCCACCACGTAGCACAGCGCCCACTGCCAGCGGGCCGCGCCCACGCGGCGCTCGTACTCAGCGCCGAGGGGCGGCGCCATCCGGGCGAACACCTCCGACGGCACCGCCGCGATGACGGCGTCGGCCGCCCACTGGCGCCCGTCATCGAGCAGGAGGCCCGTGACGCGACCTTCGCTCGCTTCGATCCGGCGGACGGGCATCGCCGTCTCGATGTGGGCACCCGCCTCGCGCACGCGGCGGATCAGCGCGTCGATGTACACCCGAAAGCTGCCCTCGAGATAGCCGAGCTGCTCCTTTTGCGATACACCCGGCTCGCGCGAGGCGAAGCGCAGGTGGATCTTGCTCCAGAGCCATGCCATCGACACCTGCTCGGCCTGATCGGCGAACTTGCCCCGCAGCAGCGGCCCCCACACCACATCGAGCGGCTTCTGGCCGACGTTCTTTCGTATCCACTCCCAGGCCGTGATCGACTCGTAGTGATGCCAGTCGTTCTGACGGCGCAGCCACAGCCCCGCGAACCCCAGCCGCAGCCGATCCCAGATGGGCAGCGGGCGGAACTTCAGCAGGTCCCACGGCGTCACGAAGTTGTAGAGCTTGCTCTTGTGGTAGAAGCCGACCTTCGATTCGTGCCAGCGCAGTTGGTCGCCGAGGCCGAGCTCCTCGATGAGGGCGATGATCGTCGTGTCGGTGGTGAAGATGTGGTGGTAGAACTGCTCGAGCGGCTCGCCGCCGGCGTCGAATGTGCCGACGAGCCCGCCGAGCTCCGGCGCCGCCTCGAACAGCGCGACCTCGTGCCCGCCCTGCAGCAGGCGGTACGCCGCCGACAGGCCCGCGACCCCCCCACCGGCGATGGCGACCCTCACCCTTTGCCACCGGGCGCGGGTGCGGGCGCGGGCTGGCCCGCCGCGTCATCTTCGGGCAGATGCTCGCGGCCGAGCGCCGCGGGCAGCGTCACGTCGGTGACGGCGACGATGATCAGCCCGGCGACGATGACCGGCAGCAGGAGCACGGCGTGCAGCGCGATGGCGTACGCCGTCGCCACGCCCGCGCTCACCCCCGTCACCACCATCACCTCGCGCGCGAAGAACTCGAACGGGCCGATGCCGCCCTGCGACGACGGGACGCTGATCGCGAGGTTGGCCGCGGCCGCTGTCACGACGAACACGAGGTAGCCTTCGTGGATGTCGAACGCGCGCGCCATCATGAGGTACGACACGGCTTCGAGGAGCCACGTTGCGGTCGTTGCGCCCGTCACCAACCCGAGCGTGCGCGGCGAACGGAGCCCGCGCAGCCCCTTGAGAAAGGCCGACCACCATTCATTGAGGGAATCGCTCATAGTGTCGGGGAGCCGGTCGAAGAGGAAGTGGCCGAGCCGCTCGCTGCGCTCCTCGGACGATGTGAGGAAGAACACGAAGGCGACCATGAGCGCGAAGGTGAACGTCATCAGGATGGCGAGGCCCGTCAGCGTGTCGTTGGGCTCGAGCGTCGGCGCGAAGATGAAGAACAGCGCTACCAGCACCACGCCATCGAAGAGCCGCTCGATCGCGACCGTGCCCAGCACCGCCATCCGGCTGACGTGGTAGCGGTTGCCGACGAGATACGCCCGCACGAATTCGCCCGCACGCGCCGGCAGCAGCCCGTTGGCCATGTAGCCGACGACGAGCAGCGGGTAGAGCGTGGCTGTCTTCGAGTCGGTGACGGGCTGCAGCACGTAGCGCCAGCGCAGCGAGCGCACCCACATCGTGCCGAACGAGACGGCGATCGCGGGCGCCACCCAGCGATATTCGGCCTCCGCCAAAGCGTCCCCGGTCTCCCGCCAGTCGGTGCGCACGATGAGCAGGCCGACGAAGACAGCCGTGAACATCACACCGATGACCACATGGCGGCTTGGCTTCAGGGTGTGCTCTCCCCTCGTTCGGCGGCGGCGCTCACCGCTGAGCCGTCTCTGAGGCTGGCGCCGGCAGGAACAGGATGGCGGACGTGCGGCCGAGCTCGTCCGAAGGCTCGCGATCGTAGAAGTACTCCCACCACGAGCGCCATCGTGCCGCTTCGGCGAGGCTCGAGACGAAGTCGCCCGCGCCGCCCAGCGCCTTGTACGTGGTGAACTCCGGGTACCACCACCTGTGCGCGTAGTCCTCCGACTTGGCCCATCGCGGATCGGCCGCGATCGGCGCCGCGTTCTGGTCGGCCACCAGCAGCACGCTCCCCGGGGGTGGCGTGTAGTCGCCCACGAACCCCGCGTACTCGACGTTCTCGTAGTCGCGAAGGTACCACGCCCACGGCCACGAGAAGCCGTCGGACGCGTCGACGACGATCGGCAGGGCGAGCCCCTGTCCCGTCGAGCGGGCGTACTCGGCGAGCCTCGTCGCGGACGCGCAGCAGCTCGGGCGACGTTTGCGTGTAGACGAGCAGCTCCTTCGGGATGTCGCCGTTCTCGAAGCTCGCCCGCTCGGCGGCGCGCAGCGTCAGTGCGCCCAGCGCCGCGAACGCCAGCACACCCGCCGCCATCGCCAGCGCCCGTCGCTCGCGAAGCCGCGGCCGCCAGCCCGCCAGCCACTCGCCGGGCCGCGCCGCCTCGATCGCCCGGTTCGCCGCGTAGGCCGCCAGCACCGCGAGCGGCAGCACCAGGTGCACCGAGAGCCACGGCATCTTCTCGCCCGCCGCCGAGAGACCAACGAGCGTGCCCACGAGCCAGAACAGCACGAAGCGGGTAAAGGCGTCGCCCCGCAGCGCCACGGGCACGGCCGCGGCGGCGGCGATGACGAGCGGCAGGAACTCGTACACGGGCAGAATCATGATGTAGTAGAACCACGGCTGATGGCCCCGCTGTACTTCCTGCTGCGCGAGCCAGTAGTCGAGCGACCCCCAGATGCCGGAACCGAGGCCGTCGGCGTTCGTGTAGAACGTCGTGTACAGCGTGAAGTAGATGGCGTAGAACGCGATGGCGGCAAGCGCCCACACTCGCCAGTTCCAGAGCAGCCCCACCGACGCCGTCGCCAGGAGCAGCGTGACGACCGTGATCAGCCCGATCCGCGCCTCCACCGTCGGGTCGAGGGCGCCCCACGCCGATGCCGTCGCCGCCAGATCGACCCCCATCGCCTCCAGCGGCACCTGGATCGCCGCCGAGAACTGCGGCAGCGAGAACGTACCGAGGATCAGCAGCACATCCATCGCCGGCGTCCGCTCCGGCCATCGCAGCGAGGAGCGCGCGCGTTCGAGGAACGGCCAGAGCGCCACGATCAGCCACGCGAACGGCGCAGCGGCCGCAGCGATGGCCGTGCGGTCGACCCACGTCCACGGACGGCCGTCGCGCTCGCGCACCCCGCCCGGCGGGCACGTCTGCCCGGCGAGCTGCCAGGCCGCCCATCCGTTGAAGAACAGCAGGAAGATCGCCATCGTGATGAACGTCGTCTCCTTCGTCGCGAAAGAGAACGCCATCAGTGCCGCTGTCGCCACGAGGTAGCGCATCTGACGGCGGTCGATATAGCGCCAGATCGCGATGACCATGGCCAGCGTCCACACGGCGATGTAAATGTCGTTGCGGAGAAAGCGCGAGAAGTAGAGCAGCGTCGGCGAGAACGCCAGGAACAGGCCGAGGATGACCACGCCCCACGTGCCGATCCTGTCGCGCAGCAGCCACGCCATCGCGATGAGCATCGTGCCGAACAGCGCCGGCACGATGCGTGCGGTCACGTCGCTATCGCCAAACGCGAGGAAGCTGAGCGCCGTGGTGTGGAAGAGGAACGGCCCGTGCATCAGCGGATTGTGCTCGTAACCGCGACCCTCCGCCAGATACCAGCTGAACGTGGCGTGCAGACTCTCGTCGTGGTGGAAGGCGCGCGACCCCAAGTCCCAGAAGCGCATCGCACCGCCGATGGCCACCGTCAGCGCCAGCGCGACGGCGGCGGCGAGTGTGGGGCGCGACCACGAGGAGGCGCGCCACCACCGCGGCCCCCCGAACGCTCCCGCCGGACGCTGCTCCGCGATCGTCACGGGCGGTTCGCCCCGTCGCGCGCCCGGTAGATGACGACGCCGCCAACCTCGTACACGACATCCATGATGCGGGCGAACTTCGTCAGGCCGGCGCCCGGGTAACGGCTGCGCTCGAGGTCGCCCACGTACACCCAATCGACGCCGTAGCCATCGAGCAGCGCCTGAACCCGCGCCATGTCGACCGATTCGTAGATGAGGTTCATGTCCCCCGCTCGTTCTCCGAAGGTATCGCGGTAGCCGCGCCAGTTGATCTCGTGAATCCACCAGCCGAGCAGCGTCGGCGTCCCCGTTCGGGACGAGACGCGACCGGCCGGGGTGTAGGCCTCGCCGTACGCTTCGAGCACGATGTCGCCGGGGTCGCTGTGCTGTCGCAGCCACATCTGTGCATCGTACTCCGCGGGGCTCGACGCGCGGAGCCACGCGAGACCATCGAGTGTCGGCGTGCCTTCGAACGCGTCCGTCCGGGCGAGGGTAGCGGTGATAGGGTAAACAAGCGCGCCCGCCAGAACAAGCGCGACCGCGCCCGTCGCGAGTGCCGCGCCCGTTCGTCTGGGGGTCAGGCCCGCCCGCGTCAGGTAGTGCGCGCCGAACGCGGCCGATATCGCCAGCAGCAGCCACGCCTGGAACGAGAGCTTGAACACCGTATTCAGCCGTCGCTGCAGCACGTCGTCGACGTAGAAGAATTCGGCGCCGAGCAGCAGCAGCAGCGCCACGAGCGCCGTCAGGAGCGCGAATGCCGCCGCGTGCTCGCCGGCATCGTCGCCTGTGGGCGAGCTCGCTCGCTGGAGCAGCGCCAGCGCCGTCGCGGCGACAAACGCGCCGAGAGCGGCGTCGGTGAGCCACCCCCACCCGCGATCCGTGACCTCGTCGCGCAGCGCGCCGCCGTCGTGCGCCGCCGCCACCCATATCGCCCAGACGCAGGCGATCGCCAGCGGGATGCTCGCCGCCGCGAGCAGGGCGCGCCGGTCGCGGAGGACGGCGCGGTCGCCGGCCGCGATCGCCGCGGCGACGAACAGCGCCACGACGAGCCCGAGCGGCGCCCACACCAGCAGCGCGTGGTCGGGGCGGGTCGGTTCGCCCAGCACGACCTTCATCCCCCAACCGGGATTGTCGATGCTGAGCCAGAACGGCAGGAAGGCGACGATGCCGAGGGCGAGCGGAACGGCCGCGTACACAGCGGCATCGGCGAGCGAAGCCGCTGGCGCGCGGGAGTGGCGTGCGACGCGAATGTACGCCGCGAGTCCCAGAAGCGCCGCCATCGCCGGCATGTCCCATGTGAACAGGAAGCCGAACGAGCCGAGGACGACCGCGACCAGCACGAGCAGCGCCACACGCTCGCGCGCGAGCCACGCGGCTCTGCTCACCTGCCCAGCATCGCCGAGCAGGAGTGAGGCGACGAACGCGAGGAAGACGAAGCGCGCCGGGATCGCCATGACGTGCGGGTGCAGGTCGCCGAGCATGAAGCTGAAGAAGGGGAACTCGGTGATTGTGCCGGGGATGACGCGTGTTGCCCGCCACCACCAGAAGAACTCGTCGGGGTACCAATGCCCTGTCGAGCCCGGCAGCGACAGCCCCTCGATGTCCCAGCTGCGATAGAACGCGTCCGGCCCCCACCCGTGCGCTGCCCCCAGTTCGAGCGCGCCCTCGAGGTTGCCGATCACGAGCGCGAAGACGATGGCGACGCCGCCGAACGCCCACGCTCGCCCGCTCGCTGTCGTGCGGGCGCTGCCAGCGGCGTCCCGCGTTGCGCGTGCGACGAGCTCGTACCCGAGCCCGAACACGGCGATCACCGAAAGCGCGGCCGTCAGCGCCAGTCCGAGGTTGAACGCGATCGCGGCGGTGGTGCCCGCCAGCTTCGCGACGGCGGCGAGCTGCACGAATCCGAAGTAGTAGTAGCTGATCGGCTCGCCCGCGAGCCACGGGTCGGTTGGGGGAAAATGATCGGCGCGCAGGACGGCGTTCAGAAAGCCGAGCTCCATCGGCTTCTCGGTGTCGCGAATTTCGGGCACGTATGCCCGCAGCAGCGCCGCGACGGCGAACGCCGCGAGGAACAGCGCCTCGACGCCGAGCGCGAACCGCGCGCCCTCACGCAGCGCTCGCACGTCGCGCCAGCGCCGCCGCCACGCGACGCCAAGCGCCATCGTCGCGAGCGCGAGCAGCGCCACGGCGACACCGGTACGGGAGTTCGGCAGGAGGCGCGCCGTGAGGCCGAGCCAGTACACGAAGCCGAGCAGCATCACGCCCAGCGGTTTCGAGAAGGCGTAGCCCGCCGCCGTAAACCGGGGCAGCAGGAGCGCGCTCAGTGGTGCGGCGGCGAGCCCGATGACGAGCACGAGCACCCACCACGTTGCCCACTCGATCACGACGCGCGCGCCCCTTCCCTCAGGTCAACGACACAGGGCAGCCCGGCGGATCGCGCGTCGGCGGATATCATGCCGAAGCGGGCGCCGCCGCGGCCTCGAGCGAGCGACCCGGCTCGAGGCCTTCGCGCCGCAGCGTGAGCTCGCGCACCAGCAGTCCGGCGACGAGCACCCACATCGGGGCCGAAAGCGCCCACAGCCACGACATGTAGAACGCGTCCGGCGTGTATCGATACAGCCCCCAGTACACACCGCCCTGGCCAAAGAGCGCGATGAGCATCGTCACTGACGCGAGCGTCATGTACGACGCCGCCACCCAGCGCCCGGTTCCGAGCAGCAGGAAGGGCACGATCCACATCAGATAGTGCAGCCCGAAGCCGACCGTGAAGGTGTAGAAGCCGAGGAGGAGCAGCGCCGCGCCGCTTGCCAGCGATCGTCGCATCGCGAACGGCAGGATCAGCGCCATCGCCGCCGCCAGCAGCAGATTGCCGTAATCCTCGACGAAGAAGAATACGTCCCGGGCCACGCCGGAGTCGTTGCGGGCCTTCCAGGCGAACAGGCTGTAGCCCCAGCTGCCCTTCCACCCCGAGTTCGCGAACGCCCGGTGCACGGCCTCCACAGGCACGACGCGCAGCAGCGCTCCGTAGAACGCGAGCGCCGCCAGCGGTACCGCACCCGCCGCCGCGACGAATGCGCCGCGAGCGCGCCACGTCGAGAGCTGGCGCAGCGCCAGCGGCACGAAGATCGCGGGCCACAGTTTCGCCAGAACCGCGACGCCCATCGCCAGCCCGGAGAGCGCCGCCGTGCGGGGCTGGCTCGTGGGCACGGTGCGCAAGGGGAGCAGCGCCAGCAGCAGGAACAGGAGCGGCACGCTGTCGAAGTGGCCATGCACACTCACGACCATGATGGTGAGCGGATTGAGCGCGTACACCATCGCCATGCGCGCGGCGCGGCTCGCGGCAACGGCCGCCCCTGTCCACGCGAGGATGACGAGCGGGATCGCCGCGTCGGCGAGGACGCCCGGCACCTTCACGAGCAGCAGAAACGAGATGTCCGTCCGCTCAGCGAGCCAGTCGGCGAACGCCATCGGGTACATCATCATCGGCAGGTACGGATGCCGCAGCGTGTTCTCGTACACGTCGGAGCCACTCCGAAGCAGCTGGGCCGTGATGCTGTAGGAGCGGAGGTCGTACAGCGTGCCCGCGTCGGGCTCGGCGTTGACGGCGATGAGCGGCACGATGCGCACCGCGAGCGCCACCGCGACGAGTACGGCCGCCCGGGCCGCGAACGACGCCGGCCACCACCGTCGCGCATCTCCCGGCGCAAGCAGCACTGCCATGCTGGCGGCGAGGCAGACCGAGAGCCAGGCGCCGGTGAACAGGGCTGCCGCGAGAGCGCTCATACCGTAGCGTACCAGTGGCGCGGACGGGCGACTACTCGCCCCCGTTGCGAAGCGCACCGCTCGTGGCGAGCCTGTCGAACCACGACCCGCGCTGGCCGCTGCGCTACTCCGCGAAGAGCGCGTCGACGAAGTCGCGCGGACTGAACGGAGCGAGGTCATCGACCTTTTCGCCGGTGCCGACCCAGCGCACGGGGATGTGCAGCTGGTCGACCACCGAGAACACGATGCCGCCTTTCGCTGTGCCATCGAGCTTCGTCAGCAGTATCGCTGTCAGCCCGATCATGTCGGCGAAGGTCTGGGCCTGCGCGAGGCCGTTCTGGCCGGTGGTGGCATCGAGCACGAGGAGCGTCTCGTGGGGGGCGTCGGGGTACTTGCGCTCGATGATCCGGCGCACCTTGCGAAGCTCCTCCATGAGGTTGAACTTCGTGTGCAGCCGCCCCGCCGTGTCGATGATGACGACATCGGCCCCGCGCGCTTCCGCCGCCTCGATGGCGTCGTAGGCCACCGCGCCCGGGTCGGCGCCCGGCTGGTGGGCGATGACCGTCGCGCCGACGGTGGCGCCCCACTCGCGTATCTGGTCGATGGCGGCAGCGCGGAATGTGTCGCCAGCGGCGAGCACGACCTTCTGCCCTTCCGCCACGTACTTGTGCGCGAGCTTGCCGATGCTCGTCGTCTTGCCGACGCCGTTGACGCCGACGACGAGGATGATGGCGGGGCTCGGCGGCACGGCGGGCGCCGAGGCCGACCAGAGCGCGCCGCCATGCGTCTCTTCGTGCACAAGCAGCTCGATGAGCGCGGTCTTCAGCAGATCGCGAACCTCGGACGGCTCGCGCAGCTTGTCGCGTTCGACCCGTGCCTTGAGGTCATCGAGCAGCCGTTCCGTCGTTTCGAGGCCGGCGTCGGAACCGAGGAGTATCTCCTCGAGCTCGTCCCAGAGGTCATCGTCGATTTTCGTCCGCGCGAAGATGCCGCCCATGCGGCCGAACCAGCCGCTGCGGGTGCGTTGCGTGGCCTGCACCGTCTGGCGACGGACCTCGGCTTCGTCGAGCTCGGCCTGGGCTTCGGTATCGGGGGCCTGAGTGCTGCTGCCCCGGCGGAAGAAGCGTACCAGAGGGCACCTCAGCTTATGTCGGTGGGTGGCCCGAATCGTAGCATCGCCCCGGCGGGCGGTCAACGAAGCGGGGGTCAGTTCAGGTTGGGGGGCAGGTCGCTGAGCTGGAGCGAGAGGATGCGCGAGACGCTATCGTCGCCCATGGTCACGCCGTAGAGCACGTCGCCGCGCTCGATGGTGCGGCGGTTGTGGGTGACGACGATGAACTGGGTCGAGGTCGTGAGCTGGGCCAGACCGTCGTTGAAGCGGCGCACATTCGCCTCGTCGAGGGCGGCGTCGACCTCGTCGAGCATGACGAACGGCACCGGTCGCACCTTCAGGAGCGAGAACAGCAGTGCGACCGCGGTGAGTGCGCGTTCGCCGCCGGAGAGCAGCGACAGGCTCTGCAGCTTTTTGCCGGGCGGCTGGGCGATGATGTCGATGCCGGAGGTGGCGTAATCTTCGGGCGGCGAGAGCACGAGCTCGGCCTTGCCGCCGCCGAAGAACTGGGTGAAGAAGCTGCTGAACTCGGCGGCCACGAGATCGAAGGCGCGCTTGAACTCCTCGCTGATGATCGCGCCGAGCTCGGCGATGGCCGTTCGCAGCGATGTCTCGGCGTTGCGGAGGTCTTCCACCTGCGCGACGAGGAACTCGTAGCGTTCGCGGTTCTGTTCGTAATCGGTGATGGCTTCGGCGTTGACGGGCCCGAGCTTCCGGATCGCGTCGCGCAGCTCGCCGATGCGCTCCTTCAGCGCGGTGGCGTCGGTCTCGGCGCCGCCGGCGATGGGCGGCAGGCGGCCCTGCTCGGGCTCGCGGCGCAGGAACGCCGGCACCTGCTGTCCCTCGTGCGGGTCGCGCGCAGCGCCTTCGACAGCGACCCGGCGCCCGTCGATGATCAGCCCCTCGGCGGCGATAGCTTCGCGCAGCCGATCGAGCTCCAGTTCGCAGCGCTCGACTTCGGCGGCGGTCTCGCGTTGCTCGTGCTCCGTCTCGATGGCGCGCTGACGGGCGAGGGCGTGCTCCTCGCGCAGCCGCGCGACGCTGTCGTCGAGCTCGTGCCGTCGCTGCGCCAGCGGCGCGAGCTCTGTCGTGCGCGTGTCGTGTGTGGCGCGCAGCGCAGCGACCGCAGCGCGCGTTGCGGCGGCGCGGGCGGCGACCTGAGCGAGCTCGGCCTCGATCTCGCCGGCCTGCAGCCGCTTCGCCGAGAGCTGAGCTTCGAGGCGGGCGCCGGCGCTTTCCTGCGATTCGCGGAGCTGCACGATCGAACGGTATTCGCCTTCGAGCGAGGCGGCGTGCGCCCCTTCTTCGGAGACGGCGCGCATCAGCGATTCGCGCTGCTGCTGCATCGTCGAGCTGACGGACGACTGCTGGACGAGGGCGGCGGCCGTCTCCTCGGCGCGAGCGAGCTGCGCGTCGCACTCCGTTCGCATCGTCTCTTTCTCGGCGGCGAGCGCCTCGACCCGCTGGCGATTCTGATGGACGACGTCGACAACCCAGCGCAGCTCGCCGCGCAGCTGTGCGAGCCGCCCGCGGAGGGTCGTGACCTCGTCGAGCTTCGCGGCGCGGGCCGTGCGCAGCGTCTCGACCTTCTGGCTGATGGTGGTGATGGCGGTGCGATTCGCGTGGACGGCGCGCCGCTTCGCTTCCATCTGTTCGGCGAGCCCGGCGACGCTCTCTTCGAGCGCGGCGATCTGTTCCGGCAGCTCGCGGAGGGCGGAGTCGCGCACGAAGTGGCTCTCGATGGCGATGCCCGGCCCGAGCGAGAGCGCGCCGGTGACGCGCATGAGCACGCCGTCCATCGTGACAACGGAGCCGAGGCCGCGCTTCAGCACCTCGCGAGCGATGCGCGCGTCTTCGACGACGATCGTGCGGCCGAGGAGCGTATCGACGAGGCGGCGGTACTTGCTGTCACACCGCACGAGCTTCGACGCCACCCCGACGATCCCCTTCTCCTTGAGCAGGTTGAGCGGCGACACGTCGCGCAGCCCTGTCACCGGGATGACCGTGACGTTGCCGCGACCCGAATCGATGAGCTGGCGGATGGCCGCGAACGCGTCGTCGGGGCGCTCCACGACCACGGCGCGCACGTACTCGGAAAGCGCCGCCTCGATCGGCCGCTCCATGCCGCGAGGCACCTGGATCAGCGATGTCAGCATGCCGATGATACCTTCGATGTCGCCGTCGTCCTCCGTCAGCGAGCGCAACCCCGACTCGATGGAGTCACGCTCGGCGTCGGCGACCCGAAGCGCCTCGAGGCGGCCACCGGCGAGCGCGGCCTCGCGCGAAGCGTCGCGATAGCGGGCGTCGAGCTCGATGAGCGCCGCTTCGGCATCGACGACGAGCCGCTTCAGGGCGCTTTCCTGCCGCCCCGCTTCGTCGAGCGCGGCCGTGATGGCGCCCTCTTCGGCGACGAGGCGAACCTCGTCCTCCGCCACGGCCGCGATGTCGGCGTCGAGTGCGGCTTTTCGGGCTTCGAGCCGCTGCAGCTCGGTGTCGAGGCGGCCCGCCTCGGCGTCGTGCTGGCGCAGTCGCTGCTCGATCTCGCCCGCGGCGGCGGCGGCGCGTGCGGCGCGCTCTTGCGCTTCGGCGGCGGCGGCGCGCGAGTCGGCCCAGCCGCGCTCGAACGTCTCGAGCTCGGCCTGGCGCTCGGCCAGCGACGCCTGCGCCACCCGAAGCTCCTCCTCGAGGTGGCGGCGGCGCTCCGCGTCTTCGTCCGCGAATCCTGTCTGATGCGAGAGGTCACGTTCGAGCGTGGTGACGTCGCGGCCCACCTCTTCGAGCCGAACGGTGAGGAGGCCCATGCGCTCAGCGTCGACAGCCTCCGTTCGTTCGAGGTCGCGCAGTTCGCTGGCCGATTGGCTGTGCTCCTGCTCCCGCCGCGCGATCTCGGCGCGCAGCGTCTCGAGTTCGTCGCGGCCTATGGCGACGTGGCGTTCCAGCGTGGCAGCGCGTTCCGCTCCGGCGCGATACGCCTCCTGCGCCTGGTCGCTGCGCGCGCGTGCCGAGACGAGCGCATCTTGCGATTCCTGCCACTGGAGCGTGTACCACTCCTGCAGCGCCGCCGAGAGCTCGCGTGCGAGCTTGCCCGCGTCTTCCGCCCGCTGCGCCTGGCGCTCGAGCTGGCCGATGCGCGGGGCGATCTCGTCGATGAGCATGCCGACGCGGTCGAGGTTCTCGCGCGTCGCGGCGAGCCGGTCGGTGGCTTCGTCCATGCGGGCGCGGTGCGGGCGCACCCCCGCCGCTTCCTCGACGAGCACGCGGCGATCCTCGGCGCGCAGCCCGAGCACGGCCTCGACGGTGCCCTGCCCCATGATGGCGTAGCTATCCTGGGCGACGTTCGCCTTCAGGAGCAGGTCGAGCACGTCGCGCAGCCGGACGCGATTGCGATTGAGCAGATATTCGGATTCGCCGGAGCGGTAGGCGCGGCGTGTCACGACGACCTCGGCGAAGTCGATCGGCAGCCAGCCATCCGTGTTGTCGAACACGAGGCTGACCTCGGCGAGGCCCGCGGCGGGCCGCTTGGAGCTGCCCGCGAAGATGACGTCTTCGACCTTCTTGGCGCGCACGCTGCGGGCGCTCTGCTCGCCCAGCGCCCAGCGGATGGCATCGGCGACATTGCTCTTGCCGCTGCCGTTCGGCCCGACGATCGCCGTCATCCCCGGTCCGAATTCGAGCACGGTGCGGCCGGCGAAGCTCTTGAATCCCTGGAGCTCGAGTCGCTTCAGGTACATGCGTCTCCTAACCTGCCGCCGCCGTCGCGGGCTCGAGCGCCATCGTTGTCGTCGGCGATGTGTGCCAGGGCGGCGATGGCGGCGGCCCGTTCCGCCCCTTGCTTCGAGTTGCCCGCGCCGCGACCCAGCGTCTCGCCCGCGACCTCGACTTCGACCTCGAACTGACGCGCGTGGTCGGGCCCCTCGACGGCGACCATGGTGTAGCGCGGCGGCTGGTGCCAGCGCGACTGCGCGATGTGCTGCAGCTGCGATTTCGGGTCGATGACCTCACGACCGTCGACCTCGCGCAGCTCCCGCGCCAGCGACCGCACGATGGCGCGCTCCGCCTTCACCAGACCGCTGTCTTCGGCGATCGCGCCGATCACCGCTTCGTAGACGCGCGCGAGATTTGCTTCGCGCTCGCGACCGCCGGCCTGAGCTTCGCCGCGGCCGAGCATCAGCAGGTCGCCGAGCCCGAGGCGGGCGCCCGCGAGCGCCAGCGTCTCGCGCCGGACGAGGGCCGCCCGCATCTCGGTGAGCGGGCCTTCGGCGAGCCCGGGGAAGCGGCGGTACAGCCACCGCGCCGTGACGAAGCCAAGGACGGCATCGCCCAAGAACTCGAGGCGCTCGTTCGATTCGAGCCCCGCTTCCGCGTTCTCGTTCAGGTACGATCGGTGCACGAGGGCGCGGAGCAGCAGTTCGCGATCGCGAAAGCTGGTTCCGAGCGCCGCTTCGAGGGCGTCGAGCGCTTCGGCGTTGGCCACGGCGTACTCTGTCCCGTTCATCTACCACACACAAGAAAGGACCGCCGTTGACGCGGTCCCCCCGGCTTCATCCGCGAGCAGGAAGGCTGCCGGCCCGCCCGGCGCCCAGACTCGCGCCGCTCGATTCGTATGATCGGCCTCCCACACGGTGTCTAGCTCGAAAATGATAGTAGGGGTAGCCCCGACTGTCAAACCTGGGTGTTCCCCCTTACCGCTTCGGAGCGGTACCCTTACGTCCTCATGCATGAACGCGAACTGCTCCGGCGATTTCGCGCGGCGCTCCCGCCGGAGCTGGCGCGCGCCGCCGCCGCGGTCGAGGCCGCCGCGCTTGAGCACGATCTCGTGCCGTACGCCGTCGGCGGGCCCGTGCGCGATACGCTGCTCGGCCTGCCGCTGCGCGATGTCGATGTTGTCGTGGAGGGCGACGCCATCGCGCTGGCACGAACGGCGGCGGCGGCGCTGGGCGCGACGGTGCGCGTTCACCCGGCGTTCGGCACGGCGACGCTGCGGGGGCCGGGCTTCGTGCTCGATCTCGTGACGGCGCGGCGGGAGTCGTATCCGCGGCCCGGCGCGCTTCCCGTCGTCGAGCCCTCGAATCTCGGCGACGACCTGCTCCGGCGCGACTTCAGCATCAACGCGATGGCGCTGGCGCTGGCCGGGCCCCGGGCCGGCGAGCTCGTCGATCCGGCAGACGGTCGCGCCGCGCTCGCCGCGCGGCAGGTTGCGGTGCTGCATGACCGCAGCTTCGCCGACGACCCGACGCGGCTGCTGCGCGCCGTCCGTTACGCCGCTCGCCTCGACTTCGCGATCGAGCCGCGCACCCTCGCCCTCATGGAGCGCGACCGCGAGGCCATCGCCACGTTGACGGCGACCCGCGTCCGGCACGAGCTGGAGCGCATCTTGGGCGAAGCGGAGCCGGAGGGCGCGCTGCTGCTCGCGCAGCGGCTCGGTTTGCTGGACGCCATCTGCCCCGGCTTCGGCTTCGGCGAGGTGGGCGCTCGTGCGTTCGCTGGGCTTCGCGGCGCTGCGCCCTCCGCCGAGCGTGACGACGGCTACTGGGGGGTGCTTGGCGCGGCGCTCGCCCCGCCCGTCGCCGAACGGCTGGCCCGGCGGCTCGCGGCGACCCGGCGGCAAAGCGCCGCCCTGCTCGGCGCAGCAGCGCTGGCCGGCCGCGATGATCTCGCGCAGGCCCGGCGGTCGTTCGTCGCGGCGGCGGCGAGCGCTCACCCGGCGGGGGGCGTGTGGGGAGCGGCCCTGGCTGCGCCGGAGGATGCGCTGCGGGCGGCGCTGCGACGCTACCTCGACCACGATCGTTATGTCACGCCGACAGTGGCGGCGGCCGAACTGGCGGCGCTTGGCGTGCCGCCCGGACGCGAGGTCGGCCGGATCGCGGCGGCGCTCCTCGCGGCGAAGCTCGACGGCCTTGTCAGCGACCGCGACGATGAGCTAGCCTTGGTTCGTCGCGAGCTTGAGGCTCCGCCGGGGGACACTTCACCATGACCGATGTTCTTATCTGCACCGTTTGCTCCGGGTCCGCCGACGAAACGAACGCCAGCGATTGCTACAGTTGCGGCGCGCTGTTTCACCTGAATCAGCGCAACGACGTGCCGGGCAAAGACTGCGGCGATGTTTGGGTCAGCGACGAGTCGCTCGCACTTGAGTTCGCGTGCCGTACCTGCCTCGATCTCGCCATGGGCATCGCGCCGCCGGGGGCAATCGCCGAGGCGGACGAGCCGAAGCGCCGCCGCTATCGGAGGATCGATTGACCTCGCGGCCCGCATCCGGTGGCCCGGCGAGCGCGCCCGGCCTCGCCACGAAGCGGTGCTCGATCTGCGGCAGCGGCGAGCGCCCGCACGAGATCGTGCCGTGCGCCGTATGTGATGCCGCGTTCCACCTCGGGCCCGGCGGCGTCTCCGATTGCGGCGATGTCGTCGCAGGCAAGAATTGCTGCGGCGTCGTCGTCCGCTGCGGGGGCTGCCGCGAGCTGGGCGCGGGCGTGTGACGGAGGGCGAGCAGCGCCGTCCGCGACGGGTGCCGCCTTCGGTGCGCGCGGCCCAGGAGCGCCACGACGCCGCCCCTGATGACGCGCCGCCGCCGCGCGGGTTCGGCCGCCGTCCGCGCTTCAGCGTCGGCTGGTTCGGGCCGTTTTCCGCCGGCGTCCTGGTGATGGCGATGGTTGGCACGCGCGATCCGACGACCGCCGGGCAGGTGCTGTTCGTGGGCGGTGTCGCGGGCACGGGCTACTGGTTGGCGCATCTCAGCGTGCGCTGGCTCGCCGCCCGCCGCGAGCGCTAGCTACCCCGCGAATCGCTCGATGACGCGCGCCACATGGTGGATGTTGCGGCGCAGGTCTTCGAGCCGGATGTTCTCGTCGGGGGCGTGAATGCGGCTCTCCGGATAACCGACGCCGCAATCGGCGCTCTCCACCCCCAGGATGTGCACGAACGGATGCAGCGGGCCCGTGCCCGCCATCGTCGGCACGATCAGCGGGTCGATGCCGTACACATCGCGACCGGCTTCGCGCACCACGCCCACGAACGGCGCGGTCACGGGCGTGCGGGCTGCGGGCTCGGCGCTGATGCAGGTCAGCCGGATATCGGCGAAGCCGTGCCCGTCGAGGTGACGGCGGAGCTTCGCGAGAACGTCGGCGGGATCCTGGCCGGGCACGAGCCGGAACTCCACCTTCGCCGAGGCCTTGGCGGGCAGCACCGTCTTCGCGCCGGGCCCTTGGTAGCCCGCGTCCAGCCCGTCGATGGTGCAGGTCGGCTCGAGCAGATAGCGGCGCTGGAAATCGATGCCGCGCACGCCCAGCAGCAGCTCCGGAATATCGAGCGAGCTCGCTGTCGCGGCGGCCTCATCGGGGAGTGCGGCGAGCGCCTCCTCCTCCTCGGGCGTCGCGGGCCGCACGTCGTCGTAGAAGCCGTCGATGAGGATGCGCTCGCCGGCGTCCTTGAGCGAGGCGAGCGCCCAGGTCAGCCGCCAGGCGGCGTTGGGCACGACGGTCGCCCACGACGAATGCGAATCGTGGGCCGCGGCACGGACATCGAGCTGGACGTACAGAAGCCCTTTGACGCCGAGCGTCACCTGGGGACGGCCCTCCCAATCGACGCCGCTGCCCTCCCAGAGGCAGGCGTCGGCGCGAAGCCGCTCCGCGTGCCGCGCGATGAACGGCGTCAGGTTGGGGGAGCCGATCTCCTCGTCGCCTTCGATGAGGCAGCGCACGTTGATGGGCAGGCGGCCATCGCGCGCGAGGATCGCCTCGATCGCCGCCAGTCTCGCCGCGATGTTGCCCTTGTTGTCGGAGACACCGCGCGCGTAGAGGTGGCCGGCGCGCTCCTCCGGCTCGAAGGGCGGCGATGTCCAGAGGTCGAGCGGTTCGGGCGGCTGCACATCGTAGTGGTTGTACAGGAGCAGCGTGCGCGGGGCGCCCTCGTCGCGCTCGGCGATGATCACCGGGTGGCCGCCCTCGGGCTTCGGCACGATCTCCGTGGCGAAGCCGAGCGCGCGCAGCCGCTCCTCGACATGTCGCGCCGTTTCGATGATGGCGATGTCCTGGGCGCTCACGGTCGGATAGCGGCAGAGCCCGATGAGGTGGCGCACCGTCTCGTCGAAGTGGTTGTCGATGTAGCTCGCGACGCTGGTCATGGCGTGTCCTCCTCGCGGCGTTCCATGTGGACGCGGCCATCCGCGCCGAGGAAGGGCCTGTAGCCTAACCGAAGCCAGAAGTAGAGAGCGCGACCATCGCCCGTCGCCAGCTCGCCTTCGTAGCGCCGGGCGCGCTCCTCGGCTTCGATGCTCGCTAGCGCCTTTGCCGCGATCCCGCGACCCCGTGCCTCGCGCCGGACGGTGACCAGCGGGAATCGGATCGTATCGCCGGTGCGCTCGGCGACGATGATCGCGACGGGCTCGCCGTCCTCCTCGACGACACGGGTCGACGCGCCACCGGCGATGTGGGCGCGTAACGCCGCGGCGCAGCCACCTTCGGGCTCCGCCGCGCCGGTCGCGGCGGCGAGCCATGCCGCGATGGGCGCGGCGTCGCCGGCGCGGGCCGCCCGCACGATCACTCGGCAGCCTCACGGTCGAGCCAGTCGCGCACGCGAACCGGCATGGCGGCGGCGGCGACATCCTCGACGCGACATCCGGGGAGCGCATCGAGAAAGGCCTGCCCGTACTGCTTCGAGCGAACCCGCCGATCGAGGATCGCGACCGCGCCCCTGTCGGTGCGGCGGCGGATGAGCCGGCCAAAGCCCTGCCGGAACTTGAGCACCGCGCCCGGCAGCGCGTACTCGCCGAACGGATCGTCGAAGAGCTGCGAGCGCGCCGCGAACACCGGCTCGCTCGGCACGGCGAACGGCAGCTTCGCGATGACGAGCAGCGACAGCGCCTCCCCGACGATATCGACCCCTTCCCAGAAGGTCGCTGTGCCCAGCACCACGCAGCGCGGATGCTCGCGCAGCGTCGCGATGAGCCGGCCCGGCGGCCCATCGACGCCATGCGCCTGCACCAGGATGCCGTCGGCCTCGAGCGGGCCGCGGATCGCTTCGGCGGTGGCGCGCACCGCGGAGTGCGATGTGAGCAGTACGAGCGCCCGTCCTTGCGAGGCGCGCACCATCTCCAGCACGGCCGACTGCACCGCCGTCTGATAGCCGGGCTGCCCCGGATCGGGGATGTCGCGCGGCAGCAGCACCAGCGCCGCGCTCCGATAGTCGAAGGGCGAATCGAGCTGCAGTTCGCGGGCGTCTTCGATGCCGAGCCGCTCGCGCTGGTACGCGAAGCCATCGGTGGTGGTGAGGGTCGCGCCCGTGAGGATGACGCTGCGACGGCGCTCGAACAGCGCCTCGCGCAGCAGGTCGCCGACGTGCAGCGGCGCGGAATGCACCCCGGGCGAGCCGGACTGCGGCGCCGTGAGCCACGCGATCCGGCCGGCGTCCTCGCGGCCCACGACCGAGGCGATGCCGGTGATGATGCGCTCGCCCTCGGCGCTGAGCGCCGCGCATTCGTCGGCGACCCCCGCGACATCGAGTTCGACGAGCCCCGCCAGATCGACGAGCGCCGTCCGCGCCCGCTCGATCGCGGCGAGCGCGTCGCGGAGCAGCGGCACGAGCTCATCCCAGGCGATCTCGACATCGGACCACGCTGGCTGGCGGCGAACGGCCGGCGTTATCAGCATCTGCGTGTCGTATTCGCCCGCGGCGGCGGCGTGGGAGCGGATGAACTCGCGCAGCGCGCCGAAGAACGCCGCGACGCGTGTACGAGCATCCTCGACCGCCTTCGCGAGGTCATCGGTGGCGGCCGAGAGGGCGCTCGTCGCGCCCGCGCCAATCGGCGACCCGCGCGAGAGCCGGACGATGCCGCGCAGCGTCGCCGTCAGCCCCGTGATGGCGCTGTTCGCGCGCGAGGCGTGCAGGCGGTCGAGCAGGTCGGCTGTCTGCGCCTGCGACGCGGCGAAGCCAAGCTGCTTCGTCGCCTCCTCCTCCAGGTGGTGCGCCTCGTCGATGACGAGATGGTCGTAGCTGGGCAGCACGTGCCCGCCTGTCGCGATGTCGGACAACAGGAGCGCGTGGTTCACTATCAGCACGTGCGCACCCTCGGCCCGCCGCCGCGCCCGCTGGAGAAAGCAGGGCTCGCGGACGGCCTGGGTGCAGGCGGGGCCGCACGTCTCGTTGGCGGCGACGCGCGCCCAGACAGCCTCCTCGGCGTTGAGCAGATTCAGCTCGGCGCGGTCGCCCGTCTCGGTGTGGGGCAGCCAGACGGCGATGCGCGCCAGCAGCCGCGCCTCGTCGGCCGAATACGGCCCGGCGTGGCGGAGCGCCGTCCAGCGGCGCACGCAGACGTAGTTGCGCCGTCCCTTGAGCTGGGCGACGCGCAGCATGCCGCCGGCTTCGTCGCCGAGCATCGTGCGGAGCGCCGGCACGTCCTTCGTCCACAGCTGCTCCTGGAGCGCGATCGTGTTCGTCGATACGACGACGCGCGCGTCGTTGCGCAGCGCGTACAGCGCCGCCGGCGCGAGATAGGCCAGCGACTTGCCGGTGCCTGTCCCCGCCTCCACCAGCAGGTGTGCGCCTTCGCTGAGCGCGTTGGCGACGGCCGCCGCCATCTGCTCCTGTTGGGGCCGCCGCTCGAAGCCTTCGAGCGCGCCCGACGCTTCGGCGGCGTTCACCACCGCAATCGCTTCCTCGGGCGAGACCGGGCGCACTTCGTCGAGCGGCGTCAGCGCGGGCCAGCTCTCGCGGCGCCCGGCGGGCGGGGCGACAGGCTCGGCCGGGCCGGCCGCCGAGCGTTCGAGTGCGACTTCGGCCAGCAGCGAGGCCATCGTCCAGGGCGAAGCGGCGGCGAGCCGCGCGATCTCGGCGAGCAGATCAGCGGGGAGCGCCTGCACCCGTTCGCGCAGCGCCAGAAAGACGCTCGCCGTGGCTTCGGCGTCGGCCAGGGCGCGATGGCGCACCGGAAAGTCGATCCGGAAGTGGGTGGCGAGCGCCGCGAGGCTGTATTCGCGCGTCTCCCAGAGCAGGACGCGCGCCAGTTGCGCCGTGTCGTAGACGGGGCCGGGCGGGCGCACACCCTTGCGGGCGAGGAAATCGAGGTCGAACGACACGTTCTGGCCGATGATCGGCGCATCGCCGAGGAAGCGCACCAGCTCGTCGCGAACATCGTCGAACCGCGGCGCGCCATCGACATCGGACTGCTCGATGTTCGTGAGCAGGCGGATGCGATACGGGATCGGCGCCGTTGGCCGCACGAACGTCTGCATCGTCTCGCGGCGGCCGGTCACATCGAAGCGCACGACGCCGATCTCGATGATCTCGTCCGTCGCTGCGTCGACGCCGGTTGTCTCCAGGTCGATGGACGCGTACGTGGTAGCCATGCTGCCTCCGGGGATGGCCTCATTGTACGCAGGAGCGGGGGCAGGAGGAAGGGCGGCGTTAGTCCATCGATTCGAGCATCATGGTCATCTCGCCGGCGAGCCGTTCGAGGTGGCCGTAGCTCGTCGTGTCGGCGTGGATGGGCGTCACCGAAACATACCCGTTGAGCAGCGCCCAGATGTCGGTGCCCTCTTCCGCCAGCGCCGTGTCCGGATGACGCTCGAAGGCGTCCATGTCGGGCGTCGCGCCCCGCTCGTAGTCCTCGCGGATGCGGTAGAACGAACCTTGCGCGAGCCGCGCGAAGCGGACGCCGCGTACTTCGTGCGGCTCCATCGCGGGCACATTGACGTTGAGCAGCGCATCGCTGGGCAGCGCGCCGCGTGCCGCCTCGGCGGCGAGCATCCGGCAGACGCTGGCGACGGTTGTCCAGTGCGGCGGCTGGCCCGGCCAGTACTCGGCCGAGACGGCGATCGACGGCAGGCCACGGAAGTGGCCCATCATCGCCGCACCGACGGTGCCCGAGAACAGCAGCCCGCGGCCGATGTTCGCGCCGTAGTTCACGCCCGAAGCGATGATGTCGATCGCGTCCGGCGCTATCTCGCGCAGGGTCATGCTGACGCAATCGCCGGGCGTGCCATCGACGCTGTAGGCGCGGACGCCGGCTATCGGCGATGTCACTTCGGCCACCGGCAGGTCGCGCATGATCGTCATGCCGGTGCCGGAGCCGGTGCGGTCGTGCAGCGGCGCAACGACGATGACGTCAGCGACGTGGGCCATCGCCTGGGCGAGGATCCACAGACCTTCGGCCTCGATACCGTCGTCGTTGGTGACAAGAATGCGCTGTTTGGCGGCCATTGCGACTCACTGTAGCGGGTCGATGCGCCGCTGTCGACGCACGGTCTCTTAACATTCGCCGCCCAGCGTCACGTTATCGATGAGCCGCGTATCGCCGAGCCGAGCCGCGAGCGAGACGAGCGCGCCCGGCTGTGCCTCATCGAGCTCGGCCAGCGTCTCTGCGCCGGCGATGCTGATGTACTCCAGCGCGACGGCGGGCTCGGCCGCGACAGCCGTGCGGACGGCCGCTCGCAGCGTCTCGGCGGAGCGCTCGCCGCCCGCGAATCGCCGCTGCGCCTCGCCCAGCGCCGCGTACAGCACGGGCGCGGCGCGTCGCCCCTCGGCCGTGAGGCGCACGTTGCGGCTGCTCATGGCGAGCCCGTCGGCCTCGCGCACGGTGGCGCAGGCGACGATCTCGACGGGCAGGTTGAGGTCGGCGGCCATCCGGCGGACGACGACGAGCTGCTGGGCGTCCTTGCGGCCGAAGTACGCGCGCTCGGCTCCCGCGATGCTAAGCAGCTTCGCCACGACGGTCGCGACGCCATCGAAGTGCCCGGGCCGATGCGCGCCTTCGAGCACCGATGTGACGCTGCCCGTCACCTCGACCCGCGTTGCGAAGCCCGCCGGGTACATCTCGCCGGGCGTGGGGGCGAACACGGCATCGACGCCCTCGGCGCGGAGCAGCGCGAGGTCGCGGGCCTCGTCGCGTGGGTAGCGCGCGAAGTCCTCGTTCGGGCCGAACTGGGTGGGGTTCACGAAGATGCTGACGATGACGTGCGCGTTCTCGGCGCGGGCACGGCGCACGAGCGCGAGGTGGCCCTCGTGGAGGTAGCCCATCGTCGGGACGAGGCCGGCGCTGCCGCCCGCCGCTCGACGCCACTGCCGTGTCTCGGCGACGGTGCGCAGTATCCGCATATCGGGTGCGCCGAGCCGAGCTATATCCGCGACTCGAATCCGACCTCGTCGTTGCCGATGCCCACGGAGGCGTGCAGTTGGACGAGCTTCCACACGCCATCTTCCTGGTGGAAAACCGCACCCCAGCGTGGAACGAGCGTCTGTCCGCCGGCGAAGCTGATCTTGGGGCGAGCGACGCCCCACCCGACGGTGCCCTCCTGATACGCCTCCACAGACTCCAGCGTCAGGGTCGCGCCGCCGCCGATGCCAGCCGCCTCCTTGCGGAGGAACTCGGCAACCTGCGCACCTGCGAGCCACTCCGAGGGGTCGGTGCCGATGAGCCGGGCCCCCTGTGCGGTCGACACGTGCTGGTCGACCCACGAGGTGTCGCCCTTGGTCACCGCATCGAACCACCTGGTGATCACGTCACGAAGTTCCGTCGACGATTCCATGAGCAGTCACTCCCTCCCCGGCGCGGAGTTAGAGCTCGGCTCCCGCAAGCTCGCGCAGCAGATCGCCATCGAGCCCGAGGCTGTGGCCCTCCTCGGGGAAGCTGCCGTCGCGCACCTCGGCGGCGTAGCGGTTGACCGCGGCCAGAATCTCGTCGCCGATGCGGGCGTACTGCTTGGCGTGGCGCGGCACGAACGTCGTCGCGAAGGCGAGCAGATCGTGGAAGACCTGCACCTGGCCATCGCAGTCGCCGCCCGCGCCGATGCCGATCGTCGGGATCGACACACGCTCCGTCACGAGCTTCGCGAGCGGCGCGGGGATGACTTCGAGCACGAGCGCGAATGCGCCCGCCTCCTCGATGGCGCGGGCATCGCGAAGCAGTTCGAGCGCCTGTGCCCGCGTCTTGCCCTGCGCCTTGTAGCCGCCGAACGCGTTCACCGACTGCGGCGTCAGCCCGATGTGGCCGACAACGGGGATGCCCGCTTCGACGAGTCGCCGGACGACCGGGGCGGAGCGCACGCCACCCTCGAGCTTGACGGCGGTCGCGCCGGCCTCCTGAAGGAAGCGGGCGGCGTTGCGGAGCGCGTCTTCGGGGCCGGTCTGGTAGGACATGAACGGCATGTCGCCGACAACAAGGGCGCGCTCGCTGCCCCGCACGACAGCCTTCGTGTGGTGGATCATCTCGTCCATCGTCACCGGGAGTGTCGAGTCGTAGCCGAGCACCACCATGCCGAGCGTGTCGCCGACAAGGATGATATCGGCCGCGTCGTCGACGAGGCGCGCCGAGGGGAAGTCGTACGCGGTGAGCATCACGATCTTCTCGGCGCGGCGCTTCATCGCCTGGATGTCGGTTACGGATTTGCGAGCCATGGGTCATGTCCTCCGGGGATCGCGCGGTGCGCCGCCGCGGGCAGCATCGCGCGGGCCATCGTGACGGCGTGGTGTTAGAGCGCGAACATGGCGTGGGGTTCGATCTCGTGCGCGATGCGAACGAGCCGATTGCCGTGGTCGGCATCGACGTAGACCATGCGCGGACGCGCGTCGCGAGCGTCCGCATCGGCCACGAGGTGGTACGCGAGGATGATGACGAGGTCGCCGACGGTGACGAGCCGGGCCGCCGCGCCGTTCACGCAGACCTCACCGCTGCCGCGCACACCCTCGATAGCGTACGTTTGCAGCCGGTTGCCGTTGTCGATGTCGAGCAGGTGCACCTGCTCGAATGGCAGAATGTCTGCCGCGTCCATCAGGTCGGGGTCGATCGTGACGCTGCCTTCGTAGTGAAGGTCGGCTTCGGTCACGCGTGCTCGATGAATCTTGCCCTTGAGCATCATGCGCATGCTCGGCTCCTCTCGTCGACGTCCCGTGTTGGGATCGTCGCGGCGCGACGGTTGGCGTCCGGCGCGCGTGTCTCCCAGCAGAACGCTCGTCTGGCCGGCGACCGGGAGGGCGGATATGCGGGCAAGTGTCCCGCCATCCCATCCCGGTCGCCCGGTGGCCTATCCGGGCGGTGCGCCTTCTCCGGCGCGAACTGGGCTCGCCTTCCGCCCGATGAGCGAAATGCGCCTTGAGTATAGATACTCCGCTTATGCTGTCAAGTCGCATATCGAACAATTACCGAACGCGGCTCATCGCGACGGACCGGCAGCGCGCCACTCCGCGGCCGACGGCACGCCCGCGAGCCCTCTCGCCGAGCGGATCGCCTTCAGGATCGCCCGCTCGACGGCGAGCGCGCCCAGCGCCCCCACGGCCGACACGATGGCGCGCTCTTCGGGGTCGGCCGCTTCGTGCGAGGTCGACATGGCGAACAGCACGTCGCCATCGCCCGGCAGATGCGCCGGCCGCACTGTGCGTGCCACGCCGGTGTGCGCGACCATCGCCACGCGGCGCGCCTGCCCCTTCGTCAGCGGGGCGTCGGTGGCGACGCAGACGAGGGTCGTGCTCTGCGTCTCGTCGGGCACGGGCTCGGGCGGACGGCGGCCATCGCGGAGGATGGCGAGCGTCGATTCGAAGCTGCCCGGCGTCTCGCCGCGCGGCGAAGCGATCGTCTCGCTGGTGGCCGGATCGACGATCTCGCCGAGCGCGTTGACGGCGACGAGCGCGCCAATGGTGTAGCCCGATGCGAGCTGCTCCGACGCCGACCCGACTCCGCCCTTGAGGACGCGGCCGTGCCCCAGGAACTTGGCGACCGTGGCGCCGGTGCCGGCGCCGACGCTGCCCTGCTCGACGGGGCCTTCGCTCGCGGCGAGCGCTGCCGCTTCGCCGTCGGCGGCGGTCGGCCTGCGCCGGGGATCGCCGATCCAGAGGTCGTACAGAATCGCGCCGACGACGATCGGCACCTTGCCTGCGGAGGTGACGTGGCCGATGTCGTGCTCCTCGAGATACCGCACGACCCCGCTCGCCGCGTCGAGCCCGAAGGCGCTGCCGCCCGCCAGCACGACGGCGTGGATGCGGGCGACGGCGTTCGCCGGGTCGAGCAGGTCGGTTTCGCGCGTGCCGGGGCCGCCGCCGCGGAGGTCGTGCGCTGCCACCGCGCCGCCCGGCGCGAGGATGACGGTGCAGCCGGTGGCGGCAGCGGCATCGGACCACTGCCCGACACGGATGCCCGGCACATCGGTGATATCGTCGTGGCGGGCCGGCATCGGCTGCACCTCGGCTTGCGTTCGCGCTGCGTGCTTCGTAGGATCGCGAGCGACCGGCCCCATTCTACAACGTGGCTGCTGCCGCCGAGGAGCGACCCGCATCGACGAAACGAACCGGCTGGCGCGCGACCGTGTGCGCGAGGAGCGTCGCGCCGCCCGCCACGCGCGTCTGCGGGCCGAGCTCGACCTCCGGCGGCAGCCGTTCGCGCTGCTGCTCGAGAATCTGAAGCACGATGTGAACATCGGCGGCATCGTGCGCACGGGCCACGCGGCGCTGGCGCGGGAGGTCATCATCGTCGGCGACCGCGACTGGAATCGGTACGCCGCGATGTCGGCCGACCAGTGGGAGCGGATCACCGAGGTCGCCACGATCGGCGAAGGGATCGCGCACGTGCGCGCTCGCGGCTGGCCGCTTGTCGTCGTCGAGCAGCAGGCGGGCGCGCCGCTGTTCTGGGACGCGCAGTACCCCGAGCATCCGGTGTTCGCCTTCGGTCACGAGATCGACGGCGTGTCGCCGGAGCTGCTGGCGGCGGCGGACTATGTCGTGCAGATCCCCCAGTGGGGGCTCATCGGCTCGCTGAACGTCGCGCATTCGGCGGCGATGGTCATCTACGACTGGGTGCGCAAGAACATCGAGCGCTACCCGGATCCGCACGTCCCGCTGGAGCGCACGAAGCGCACCGGCATCGAAGAACTCCACGGACGCGAGTGACAAGCACCGCCTCCGTCTGCGCTCGGCCCCGCATGACGAGAACAGCTGTCATTCTTCGCGCAGCTGTCATTCTGAGAGCAGCGAAGAATCTGGGCGGCCGAAGCGACGCGGGATGCCTCGCTCGCACTGCGTGCGGCTTCAGGATGACGAGAACAGCTGTCATTCTGAGCGCAGCGAAGAATCTGGATGAGGAACAACCCGCTGAACGATGAGCGACTACTACGTCTACATCATGACCAATCGCTCCCGAACGCTCTACACCGGCGTGACGAACGATCTCGTCCGGCGGGTATATGAGCACAAGAACAAACTGATTCCGGGATTCACAACCCGGTACAACATCACTCGCCTTGTCTACTTTGAGGTGACGAATGACGTCCAGGCCGCGATCGCCAGAGAGAAGCAGATTCAGGGTGGCTGCGTGCCAAGAAATTGGCGCTCATCGAATCGATGAATACTGATTGGAACGACCTGAGTGAGGACTGGTTTGGCATGTCAGATTCTTCGCTGCGCTCAGAATGACGGTGGCCGCGCCGCGAGCGAAGATCTGCGCTCGCTCAGATTCTTCGCTGCGCTCAGAATGACGGTGGGAGCTGCGCGCGAAATGACGGCGTCTCTTGTCATGCTGAGCCCGCGCGGAGCGCGAGCGAAGTATCTCGTCGCTTCAGCTACCCAGATTCTTCGCTGCGCTCAGAATGACGGTCGTGGTGCGCTCAGAATGACGGTGGGAGCTTCGCTCAGCGGGCATGCCGACGGTGCGCGCCTGTCAGCGCTGGCAGCGGGGGCAGAAGTGCGTGCTCCGGCCTGCGAGCTTCACCCGCTCGATCGCCGTCGCGCAGACATCGCACGGCTGGCCCGTCCGGCGGAACACGCGCACGTACGTCTGGTTCGCGCCGGCGTTGCCCTCGGCATCGACGTAGTTGCGGAAGCTTACGCCCCGGTTGCGGATGCCCGCCTCCAGCACCTCGCGGATCGCCACGTGCAGACGGTCGAGCTCGCGGCGGCGCAGGCTCGCCGGCCGGGCGTCGCGGATCGATGCCCGCCGCGAACAGCGCCTCGTCGGCGTAGATGTTGCCCACCCCCGCCACGATCGCCTGGTTCAGCAGGAACGACTTCGCGGGGGCGGTGCGGCCGCGCGCCCGTGCCGCGAGGTAGCGCGGGGTAAAATCGTCGCCGAGGGGCTCCGGCCCGAGCGTTCCTAGCGCTTCGGCTTGGCCGCCGACGAGATGCAGCGTGCCGAACTTCCGCAGATCGGCGAAGCGCAGCTCCGTGCCGTCGTCGAGCGACAGGACGGCGCGTGTGTAGGCATCGGCGGGCGCGCCGGCGGCGCGGTGCAGCAGCGAGCCCGTCATCCGGAGGTGGACGACGAGTGTGCGGCCGTTGTCGAGGGCGAACAGCAGGTACTTGCCCCGCCGTCCGATGGTCTCGATCCGGCTGCCGCGCAGCTCCGCGTCGAGCGACGCCGCAGTACCGCCGCGGACGATGCTGGGGTTGCCGGGCAGCACCCGCAGCGCGGTGATCGTGCGGCCGGCGAGGCGCGGACGCAGATCGCGGACGATCGTCTCGACTTCGGGAAGCTCGGGCACGCTACTCCACGTCGCCCCAGGTGTGGCCCACCTTGAACTCGATCTCGATCGGCACCGACATCGGCAGCGCGTTCGGCATGATGTCGAGCGCGAGCTCGCGGACGCGCTCCACTTCGGCGGCGGCGCACTCGAAGATCAGCTCATCGTGCACCTGCAGGATCATGCGCGATCGCAGCCCCTCGCGCCGGGTCGCCTCGTCGAGCCGGATCATGGCGATCTTGATGAGGTCGGCCTGCGATCCCTGGATCGGCATGTTCACCGCCATCCGCTCGCCCGAAGCCTGCACCTGGCGGTTCGGCGACCGGATCTCGTGGATGTAGCGCCGCCGCCCGGCGATCGTCTCCGCGTAGCCGAGCTCGCGTGTCCGGGCGATGGTGTCGTCGATATAGCGGCGGATGCCGGGGTACTTCGCGAAGTACGCGCCGATGACATCGGCGGCCGAGGCGCGATCCATCTCGGTACGCTGCGTCAGCCCGAACTCCGACAGGCCGTAGACGACGCCGAAGTTCACGACCTTGGCGACCCGGCGCATGTCCGCCGTCACGTCCTCCG
Organism: uncultured Chloroflexia bacterium; assembly: GCA_963702115.1. Lineage (GTDB taxonomy): Bacteria > Chloroflexota > Dehalococcoidia > SHXV01 > SHXV01. The sequence continues at coordinate 1,214,853 of OY969711.1, read as the reverse complement.
GCGCCACGTTATAGACGCGCGCCGCGGTCGCGCGATGGATGTCCTCGCCCTGGGCGAACGCCTCGATCAGTCCCGCGTCGCCCGAGAGGTGCGCGAGGATGCGCAGCTCGACCTGCGAGTAATCCGCGGCGAGCAGCACCGCGCCTTCGCCGAGCTCGGGCCCCGCGACGAAGGCGCGCCGCACCTGGCGGCCGAGCTCGGTGCGCACGGGGATGTTCTGCATGTTCGGGTCGGATGAGGCGAGCCGGCCCGTCGCCGCCGTGGTCTGCGAGAAGGTCGTGTGCACGCGGCCCGTCGACGGGTGGATCATCGAGGGAAGCGCGTCGACGTACGTCGACTTGATCTTGTGGTACTGCCGGTGCTCGAGGATGAGGTTGATGACGGGGTGCCCGGCGCTGCAGCCGTTCGAGCGTCGCGGCGTCGGTGGTGTAGCCGGTGGCCGTCTTTCGCGGCTTCGGAAGGCCCAGTTCTTCGAACAGCACCTGGCTCAGCTGCTGCGGCGAGCCGATCGCGAACTCGTGCCCGACCTCATCGTAGATGCGTCGCTCCAGCGTGGCGAGCTGCCCCTGCAGCTGCTGCGACATGTCGCGCAGAATCGCCGGGTCGACGGCGACGCCCGCGTGCTCCATGCGTGCGAGCACGGGCACGAGCGGCATCTCGATCTCCTCGAACAGCGGCCGCAGCTTCAGCTCGCGCAGCTTCGGGTCGAAGTCGTCGCGCAGCCGGTTCGTGAGGTCGGTGACGCTCGCCGCGTAGCCCGCCGCGGCGTCGATCGTGACGTGCGAGAACGGGATCGCCTTGCGGCCGGAGCCGGTCAGCTCCGCGAGCGGCGGCATCTCGATATTCAGCCGCTCGAAGACGAGCGTGTTGAGCGCGAGGCTCGTCTGCCCGAGGAGGAACGCCGCGATCATCGTATCGAAGCTGACGCCATCGACCGGCATGCCGTGGCGTTGCAGCATCAGGATGTCGAACTTCGATTCGTGCGCTGTCTTGGCGATGGCCGGGTCGGCGAAGACGGGCCCCATCACTTCGGCGACCGTCTCGATCGTGAGCTGCTGCTCGCCGAGCTGCGGTGCGTGCGAGATCGGGATGTAGTGCGCCTCGCCCGGGCGGCAGGCGACCGCGATGCCGACGAGATGCGCCCACATCGCCAGATCGCCATCGGCACGAACGTCGAGCGCGAAGTGGCCGGCGTCGCGCAGCTGCCCGGCGAGCGCCTCCAGATCCTCGCGATTCCAGACGATCGTGTGGGTGGTGGCCGGCCGGCGCGGCTCTTCGGCGGTCGTCTCGCCCGGCGGCCATGCCCTCGTAGTCGGGGAGGCGGCTCATGAGACTGCGGAACTCGAGGTCGCGGAACAGATCGAGGACGCGGGCGCGGTCGAACTCGTGGACGCGGCAGGCGTCGAGGTCGAGGGTGATGGGCGCGGCCTCGTCGATGGTCGCCATCTCGCGGCTGTGGATGGCGATGTCGCGATGCTCGCGCAGCTTCTCGCGCAGCTTCTCGGGCAGCACGTCGTCGAGCCGCTCGTAGACGTTGTCGAGCGTGCCGAACTCCGCGAGCAGCTTCACCGCCGTCTTGTCGCCGATGCCGGGCACCCCGGGGATGTTGTCGGACGTGTCGCCCTTCAGTCCCTTGAGGTCGGGCACCGCCTCCGGGGGGATGCCGTAGCGCTCGAACGTCTTCTCGCGGTCGTAGAGGATGGTGTCGCGCTGGTAGGGGCGGAACATGTACACCCACACGTTCGGCCGCACGAGCTGCAGCAGGTCGCTGTCGAGCGTCGCGATGTAGGTCGGCATGCCCGCGTCCGAGGCCTGCCGGGCGAGCGCGCCGATGAGGTCGTCGGCCTCGTAGCCCGGCAGCTCGAACGTGGGGATGCTGAACGCGTCGATGAGCTCGCGGACGCGGTCGAGCTGCGAGCGGAGGTCTTCGGGCATGGCGGCGCGATGCGCCTTGTAGGTGGCGTCGCGTTCGTGGCGGAAGGTCGGGCCGGGCGAGTCGAGGGCGACGGCGATGTGGGTGGGGCGCAGCTCCTCGAGCGCCTTCAGCAGCGTGTTCGCGAATCCGAACACGGCCGTCACCACCTCGCCGGTGCCGCGGACGACGAGCGGCTCCTTGAAGGCGTGGTAGGCGCGGTGGATGATGCCGTGACCATCGAACAGCACGAAGCGGGGGCCGGACGTGGGCGGGGATGTCATGGCGGCATTATAGCGCCGCGCGGCGGCGTCGCCGGGCGGGACTACGCGTCGCCTGCTCCGCGAGGCCGCGCCATGCGTCGCCTCGCCACGCTCGCGCCGGCTTCACGTCGATCAACCGCTGTGGATCCGGCGCGATGACAGCACCGGAGCTCCGAAGCCGCCGCGGAAGGCGATGCTGATTACGTCGTGTCCGGCGACGCGCATCTCCTTGTTCTCGGAATGCTTGGGAGGCCACGCCCATCGTCACGCCTGCCCGCTTCGCGGCGATCATCACATCCGGGCACTTTGTATGAGAACGATAAGCGTGTCGCATGAATCGCGCTGCCGGATCTAGAGGTCTGCGGGCCCGCAACGCGCCCTTGACGCAACCCGACGCCGCAAACTTAGTCGGCGCGCAATTGTTCAGCAGAACATTAGATAGGCGTGAATGATATACTGGTGGTAGGCCGGCGAGCCGCCTTCGGTGGCCTCGCTGGGGGTGCTGGCAGCGTGGCTGAGCTGGGGCGCGGCTCGGGCCGACTGCGATCGGCCCAATCGACTTCGAGGCGTACACGCTCGGCAGTCCGAACAACGTCGCCAAGACGGCTGGGTCGCGACCGGCAGCGCCGGTTCCTCGGCTGCGCGACGTATGACCACGCTACCTCGCAGTTCGTTGGGCGTCGTGGGCTTCGGCACGCAGAGTCTGCGCATGTCCGAACGCCGTCACGAGCGGCTGCTTCGGCGACCAGACCTTCTCGAAGCCGACCGGTGCGAAACGAGGACGGGCGACTGGTCAGACAAGGGCGCCCTCAATCAGTGCGCATGTCGGGCGGCGTGCGGTTGCCGCACTTCGAGGCGGAGTGGGACTTCGCGTCGACGGTGCCCGGAGCGGAGCAGCCGGGCTGTCGGTCGTCGCCAGCCCGGACAGGGGTGACGGCGCTCGCATGAGCTGGGTGCAGATGACGGACACGCCGTGCGGGCTCGAGGTCAACTTCTTCGAGGTTCGGGGGCGAAGCAATCCGGCCAACTTCGTCTCGCGGCCCGTCGCGAAGTGCCTCGATCGGACGGTGCCGCACCACGATCAAGATCGCGATCGAGTTCGAGTCCGGCCCATCGAACGATGAGGTGACGGTGTATGTCGTACGCTTGGCCAGAACAGCGGCGCATCGACAATCCGGCACGACGTCGTACGAATATCCGCTTCGACCCCGAGTCGCAGGCTGGACGCGAAGGCTATCGGCTCGCCACGACGCGAGGTCGACTCGCTCCGTCGTTGTTCCCGCACCGGCGGTGGAGCGGTCGCCCGCGACGCTGCGGCAAGGGCTTCCTCATCCGACAACGCTGAGTTCAACGGCAGTGCGACAGCGACCGCACGATTCGAGAGTCCGACGACTCGGATCTACGACGTGCGGACAGGTGACGAGTGCGACGAGGACGAGACTCACCGCACGGCCGCCACGCGTTCCGCGAACACCGATGGGCGGGGGTCGACGGATGCCCCCGCCCATTCTCGTGCCCCGGCCCGATTGGCGTCGTCGGGCGGGACTACGCGCTTCGTCGCATCTTCGGGCCGCGACGTCGCTCGGGCGCCTCGTAGGGCGCGGCGCGAGCGCCGATAACGTGCGCAGGGGAGTCCGCCGCGCGCGCGGGTGAGGTGAGGGTCGCATCTGGTGCGGCGCGGCGGGCTCCCTGACGTCAGCGCTCGGCTCATGGTTCGACGGGCTCACCACGAGCGGGCGACAGGCTCACCACGAGCGGCATCCTCGATTCGCTCATGGTTCGACAGGCTCACGCACGAGCGGGCGACAGGCTCGCCACGAGCGGCATTGCCAATCCGCTCGCCCTGAGCTTGTCGAAGGGCGAATCAGGGATCTTCCACCCCGCCGAGACGCCCACGGGCGCGCCCTGCTATACTCGAATGCGAATACACGTTCGAGGAGTCCCTACCGTGCCGCTCGACGCCATCGTCGTGAAAGGCGCGCGCGAACACAACCTCAAGAACATCGACGTCACGATCCCGCGCGACAAGCTCGTCGTCATCACCGGCGCTGTCCGGCTCGGGCAAGTCGTTCGCTCGCCTTCGACACGATCTACGCCGAAGGTCAGCGCCGTTATGTCGAGTCGCTCTCGGCCTACGCCCGCCAGTTCCTCGGCCAGATGGAGAAGCCGGACGTCGACTACATCGAGGGGCTCTCGCCCGCGATCTCGATCGACCAGAAGGGCGCGTCAGCCGCAACCCGCGCTCGACCGTCGGCACCGTCACCGAGATCTACGACTACCTGCGCCTGCTCTTCGCGCGCGCCGGCCGGCCGCACTGCCCCAAGTGCGGCCGGCCGATCGAGCGGCAGACGGTGCAGCAGATCGTCGACGCCATCCTGGCGATCGCCGCCCGGCAAGCGGCTGATGATCCTGGCGCCGGTCGTCACGGACCGCAAGGGCGAGCACCAGCAGCGTGTTCGAGGACGCCCGCCGGGCCGGCTTCGTGCGCGTGCGCGTCGACGGCGTCGTCCGCGACCTCGAGGAGGAGATCGACGCTCGACGGAGACGAAGCGCCACACATCGAGGTCGTGGTCGACCGCCTGATCGTGACGCCCGAGCCGCGGCGAGGACGACGAGGCCGCGCGCGAGCAGCCGAGCCGGCTCGCCGACTCGGTCGAGACAGGCGCTGAAGCTCGGCGGCGGCGTGTCGTCTACGTCGAGCGTCGAGCGGCGAGCCGGACGAGCGCCTCTACTCCGAGCACTTCGCCTGCGCCGACTGCGGCATCAGCGTCGGCGAGCTGGCGCCGCGCAACTTCAGCTTCAACAGCCCGCACGGCGCCTGCCCGGACTGCACCGGCCTCGGCGTGAAGATGGAGATCGACCCGGCGCTCGTCATCCCGAACACAGGACTCTGACGCTCGCCGAGGGCGCCATCGTGCCCTGGACGCGCGCGGCGGCGACGAGCACGTGGTACATCGCGGATGCTGGAGGCGGCTGGCGGAGAAGCACGGCTTCACGCTGGACGACGCCGGTCAAGCGACCTGCAGCCGAGGCGCGACTCGACGTCATCCTCTACGGCGACGACGGCAGTCGATCCGGCTGCAGGTACCGGCACTCGGCGGGCAGCACGAACGGCTGCGAGACGACGTTCGAGGGCGTCATCCCCAACCTGGAGCGCCGCTACCACGAGACCGACTCCGACTACGTGCGCAGCGAGATCGAGCGCTACATGGCGGCGATCCCTGCCCGGACGTGCAACGGCGCGCGGCTGAAGCCGGAGGCGCTCGCCGTCACGGTCGGCGGGCAGAACATCGTCGAGGTCACGGGCATGGACCGTCGCCGAGGCGCAGGAGTGGATCGGCGGTGCTGGCGCGGGCCGGACACGCCGCTGAACGAGCGCGAGCAGACCATCGCGCAGCAGATCCTGAAGGAGATCCGCGAGCGGCTGACTTCCTGGTCGATGTCGGCCTCGACTACCTGACGCTCGACCGGCCGGCCGGCACGCTCTCCGGCGGCGAGGCGCAGCGCATCCGGCTGGCGACGCAGATCGGCTCCAGCCTCATGGGCGTGCTCTACGTCTGCGACGAGCCGATCATCGGCCTGCACCCCGTCGACGACGAGCGCCTGATCCGCACGCTGAAGCGCCTGCGCGACCTCGGCAACACGGTGCATCGTCGTCGAGCACGACGAGTCGATGATGCGCGCCGCCGACTACATCGTCGACATGGGGCCGGGCGCCGGCGCGCACGGCGGCCGCGTCGTCGCCGAGGGCACGCTCGACGACGATCATGGCGAGCCGAGGCTCGATGACCGGCGCGTACCTCAGCGGCGCGCGGCGGATCCCGATGCCGGAGGCGCGACGGCCGGGCAACGGCGAGGACGATCGTGATCCGGGGCGCGCGCGAGAACAACCTCAAGAACATCGACGTCGACATCCCGCTCGGCAAGTTCGTCTGCGTCACCGGCGTCTCCGGCTCCGGCAAGAGCACGCCTGATCAACGACATCCTCTACAAGCGGCGTCGGCGCAGGTCCTCTACGGCGCGCGCGAGCGCGCCGGGCGCAGGTCGACGCGATCAGCGGGCTGCGAGCACCTCGACAAGGTGATCAACATCGACCAGTCGCCGATCGGCCGCACGCCGCGCTCGCAACCCGGCGACGTACACCGGGCTGTTCACGCCGATCCGCGAGCTGTTCGCGTCCGTGCCGGAAGCGCGCGCTGCGCGGCTACCAGCCGGGGCGCTTCTCGCTTCAACGTGAAGGGCGGCCGCTGCGAGGCCTGCAGGGCGAGGGCTACATCGAGATCGAGATGCAGTTCCTGCCGGACGTGACGGTGCCCTGCGAGGTCTGCAAGGGCAAGCGCTACAACCGCGAGGCGCTCGAGATCCTGTTCAGCGGCAAGAACATCGCCGAAGTGCTCGACATGACGGTCGACGAGGCGCTGCGAGTTCTTCGACGCGTTCCCGCAAGGTGAGCACAAGCTCGCAGACGCTGCAGGATGTCGGCCTGGGCTACATCCACCTCGGCCAGCCGGCGACGACCGCTCTCCGGCGGCGAGGCGCAGCGCGTCAAGCTCTCGACCGAGCTGTCGCGCCGCGCGACCGGCCGGACGCTGTACATCCTCGACGAGCCGACGACCGGCCTCTCCTTCGAGGACATGCGCAACCTGCTGCGACGTGCTGCAGCGGCTCGTCGACGGCGGCAACACGGTCGTGGTCATCGAGCACCACATCGACGTCATGAAGAACGCCGACCACATCATCGACCTCGGCCCGGCGGGCGGCGACCGCGGCGGCACGTCATCGCCGAGGGCACGCCGGAGGAGGTGGCGCAGGTCGAGGCGAGCGCCACGGGGCGCTACCTCCGCCCCGTGCTCGAGGCCGAGCGCGCGGTGCGAGCATCGGCGGTGGCGGTGCGGACGACGGTAGGGGCGGTTCGCGAACCGCCCGGATGGCGCGACACCAGCTGAACCGCCCGGTGTATCCTCCCTCTCATGCGTTTCAACCCGGATCATCACCACCGCAGATCGATCCGCCTCCCCGGGTACGACTACCGGCAGCCGGGCCTGTACTTCGTCACCCTGGTCTGCCGGGGACGGGAGCTGCTTCTGCAAACCCCAGCGTACGCCGCGATCGTCGACGACTCATGGCGTTGGCTCGCGCAGCAGTACGCCCATGTTCACCTCGACGAGTACATTGTGATGCCGAATCACTTCCACGGCATCATCGTTCTGAGCGATACCGGCGGGGGCGGTTCTCGAACCGCCCCTACGAGCAAATTGAAGCCTTTGGGCCGGATCATCGGCGCTTTCAAGACCGTCTCCACAAAGCGCATCAACGAACTACGCGGGGCTCCCGGGCTGGCGGTGTGGCAGCGCAACTACTACGAGCGCATCATTCGTGATGACGGCGAGCTGGATGGCATCCGGCAGTACATCGTTGACAATCCGGCGCAATGGGAACTGGATGCGGAGAATCCCGATCGGCTGTAGGGGCGGTTCGCGAACCGCCCCTACGACGTGCGATCTACCCTGCGACGCGTGAACCGCCCGCCCCTGTCCCGTAACCGGCCCGCGTGCTACCGTCACCCCATGAACGACCGTCGAGCCCCGCGCACCCTCCGCCTCGCCGCGGCACTGGCGCTCGCCGCCGTCACCGCCCTCGCGCTCGCCGCGTGTGGCGACGACGACGATGACGACAGCGACGCCACCGCCACGCCGCCGGTCACGGCGTCGGCCACCGCCTCGCCGACGCCGAGCCCGAGCCCCGCAGCGACGGCGACCGTCGCGCCCCCGTTCGGGGGCACGCGCGGCCCCGTCACGTCCGAGGGCGACGCCGCGGGCATCGTCATGCTCGTCGCGGTGCGGGCGGCACGGCAGGACGGCTTCGATCGCGCCGTGTGGGAGTTCGAGGGCGGCATCCCCGCCTACACCGTCGAGTACGTCGAGCCGCCCATCACTGCGGACGGCAGCGGCATGGAGGTCGAGATCGCGGGCGAGGCCTACCTCAAGGTCACGTTCCGAGGCACGAACGCGCACACGGAGGCCGGCCAGCCAACCATCGGCGTGCGCGAGATTCCGCTCGATCTGCCGCAGGTCGTCGAGCTCGAGCAGACGGGCGACTTCGAGGCCGTCGTGACGTGGGTCATCGGGCTGCGCGGCGAAGCTGATTTCACCGTGACCGAGCTCGACGGGCCGTCGCGCGTCGTCGTCGACATCGCCCACCCGTAGCGGACGCTACGTCCCGCGGCGAACCCACTTGCTCGTCGCCGCGAAGTCCTCGACGGGCGCGCCCGCCTTCTGCCAGCCGCCGAACCCCGGTTCGAGATGCGCGACGTTCGTGTAGCCCATCTCCTTCAGCGCCTTCGCCGCCAGCGCCGAACGCCCGCCGCCCGCGCAGTACAGAATCGTCCGGCGCTCCGGCTCGAAAAAGTCGCGGAAGTAGCTGCTGCTCGGGTCGGCCCAGAACTCGAGCATGCCGCGCGGCACGTGCTTCGCTCCGGGGATCGTGCCCGCATCGACCAGCTCCTGCAGCTCGCGGATGTCGACGAGCACGACGTCCTCGCCGGAGGCGAGCTCGGCCCGCACCTCCGCGACGCTGAGGTTCTCGAGGTCGCGCTTCGCCGCGTCGACGAAGTCCCATGCTTTCTTGATCGCCATGCACGTGCTCCCTTCACGGCCGGAACCGGATTCTTCGCTGGCCGTGCGGCCTCGCTTGCGCCGATGCTCGTGACGCGCAGTATACGACCGTGCGCGCGCGGCGCCGCGCCGATGCCGCGATTCGTGGTAATCTGCCCGCGCCGCCGAATGTTTGCGGCGGCATCGACAATCGGGCCCGCTCGCCGCGCGCATCCTGAGGAGCGCGACACGTGCAGACAGCCATCCAGCCCATCCCCCGTCCGGATCTCGAAGCGCTGTTCCAGCCGCGTTCGATCGCGATCGCTGGCGTGTCGTCGCGTGCGGGCGGCTTCGCGCAGAACATGACGAACGGATTCGTCGCGGGCATCCGCGACCAGGGCTTCGATGGCCCGCTGTACACCGTCAACCCGAAGCTCACCGAGTTCATGGGGCTGCCCTGTTTCCCCTCCCTGCGCGACATCCCCGACGAGCGGATCGATTACGTCATCTCCGGTGTGCCCGCGACGGCGGCGCTCGACCTGCTCGACGCCTGCCACGCGAAGGGCGTGAAGCTCGTCACGTTCTTCACGGCCGGCTTCTCCGAGACGGAGGACGCGGATCGCGCCGCGCTCGAACGCGACATCTACGAGCGTGCCCGCAGCTACGGCATCCGGCTTATCGGGCCGAACTGCATGGGGCTGTACGCGCCGCGCGCCCACGTCGCCTTCATGCCCCACTTCCCGAAGGAGCCCGGCGGATGCGCGCTCATCTCGCAGTCGGGCGCGAACGCGAGCGAGTTCGTACACTCGGCGGGTGCGCGCGGCGTGCGCTTCAGCCGGGCCGTCTCCTATGGCAACGCCATCGACCTCACGGAGGCCGATCTGTTCGAGCTCGCCGGCTCCGACTCCGATACGACGCTCGTCGCGGCGTATGTCGAGGGTGTGCGCGATGGGCCGCGCTTCGCCCATGCGCTGCGCGCCGCGGGCCTGCGCAAGCCGGTCGCGGTGCTGAAGGGCGGCCGCACCGAAGCGGGGACACGCGCCGCCCGCTCGCACACGTCGAGCCTGGCGGGCCAGCTCCGTGTGTTCGATGCCGTCTGCCGGCAGGCGGCGGCGCTGCGGCCGAACAGCATGGAGGAGCTCGTCGACATCTGCGTCGCGTTCACGTTCCTCGACGATGCCGCGCTCGGCCCCAATGTCGGGCTCATCGGCGGAGGCGGCGGCCCGACGGTGCTCGCCGCGGACGAGGTCGATGGCGCCGGACTGAAAGCGCCGCCGCTCGCCGAGTCGACGCAGCGTGCACTGCTCGAGTTTACGCCGTTCGCGGGCACGAGCGTCCGCAACCCGCTCGATACGCCGATGTTCGGCGACCCGGTGGCGCTGCGCCAGACGCTGGAGCTCGTGGCCGCCGATCCCGGCATCGACCTCGTCATGTACCACACGGGTTTCGGCGGGATGCCGGGCAAAGCGCCGGTCGCCGCCGCGCAGCAGGTCGAGGAAGCGCTTGGGCCGGGCATCGCGGCGCGGCGTGCCTCCGGCAAGCCGTTCGTCTTCGTGACACGGCCCGCCAACACGCCGGACGCACTCGAAGCGACGTTGCTGTTCCAGCGGCGCGCCGCGGACGAAGGCTTCGCGACATTCCCGTCGGTCGCCCGCGCCTCGCGCGCCGTCGGCGCGATTTTGGAGCGTCGCGAGCTGTTGCGGGCATAGCGGCTGGCCGCATCCCCCGTGAGCGACGGTGCTAGCGACGGTTGAACCCGCGTCCGAGGGCGTCGGCGCTGAAGTGGATCATCGTGGGGCGGCCGTGGGGGCAGGTGCGCGGCTGTTCCGCCGCTTCGAGCTGCCGGATGAGCACGCGCTGCTCCTCCGGCGCAAGCGTCATCCCCGCTCGCACCGAAGCGTGACACGCCAGCGTCGCGGCCGCCCGGTCGCCGTCCTCCGCTGGACGGCCGTCGTCGAGCGCGTCGAGCATCGGCGGCAAGACAGTCGCCGGATCGCCCCGGCGCGCGAGCTCGGCGGGCATCGCGCGCACGAGGACGCCGCCCTCGCCGAACGGCTCGATCTGGAAGCCGAGCGCCGCGAGCGCGTCGCCGTGTGTGGCCAGCGCCAGCGCCTGTGCCGGCGACAGATCGAGCGTCGCCGGCGTCAGCATCAGCTGCACCTCGGGGCAGTGCGCGGCCCGCTTCGAGCGGAACATCTCGAACATGACGCGCTCGTGCGCGGCGTGCTGGTCGATGAGGTAGAGCCCGTCGGGGCCCTCCGCGATGATGTACAACTCCTGGATCTGGCCGACGGCCCGCAGCGGCGGGAAGCCCGTCGCCGTCTGCCGACCGGGCGGCGCGGGCCTCGGATCGGGCCATGTCAGGCGTGACTGGTGCGGCGGCGGTTCGCCCCACGACGCCGCGTCCGGCGTGCCCGCCCACGGCTGGGTGAACGCCGCCGCCGGGGGCGCGGCATCGAGGAGCGTGGCGCGGACGGCGCGCTGGATCGCGCCGAACACCGCCCGTTCGTTGCGGAAGCGCACCTCCGCCTTCGTGGGGTGCACATTCACGTCGACAGCATCCGGCGGGATCGTGATGAGGACGAGCGCGACAGGGTGGCGGCCGCGCGGCATCGCCCCCTGGTACGCCTCCTCGACGGCGTACGTCAGCGAGCGGCTCGCTATCGGACGGCCGTTGACGATGAGGACGATGCCGCTACGCGACGCCCGGTGCTGCGACGGCGGGCCAATCAGCCCCTCGATGGCGATGGCGTCGCCTTCGGGCTCGTGGCCGGCGGTCGCGCCCGCATCGATGTCGAGCAGCGCCGCCGCGACCTGACGTCCGAACACCGCCACCGCCGCATCGCGCAGCCCGCCGCCCGAGCTGCGGAAGATCGTGCGCTCATCGGCCGTGAGGGTGAACGCGACGTTGGGCCGCGCGAGCGCCGCGTTCGACACGACACTGAGCACGGCCCGCGTCTCAGACGCGGTCGAGCGCAGGAAGGCGCGCCGCGCGGGCTGATTCGCGAAGACATCGCGCACGACGACCGTCGTGCCGGCGGCCGCGCCGCGATCGCCCTCGCTCGCCACCGCGCCGTCGCGGAGCACGACGTGCGCGCCCGCCATCTCCGCCAGCGGACGGCTCGTCATCTCGACTTCGGCGGCGGCGGCCGCGATGCTGGGCAGCGCCTCACCCCGAAACCCGAGCGTCGCGATGGCGAACAGATCGCTGGCCGAGCGCAGCTTGCTCGTGGCGTGCCGCTCGAACGCGAGCGCGAGCTCGTCGCGCGGCAACCCGCCGCCGTCATCGCGCACACGGATGAGCGCGACGCCGCCCGCCGCGATCTCGACCGCGATCCGCCGGGCGCCGGCGTCGATTGCGTTCTCGACCAGCTCCTTCACGATCGACGCGGGCCGCTCGACCACCTCGCCCGCGGCGATCCGGTTCGCGACTTCCGGCGGCAGCCGTTCGATAGCCATGGTTCGACTCTACTCGCGTTTGCGGGCGCGGTCACGCAGCTCGTAGAGGCGGGTCATCGCCTCGAGCGGCGTCATGGCGTCGACATCGAGCGCCGCGATATCGGCGAGCAGCGGGTCGCGGGCGAACAGCGTCATCTGCGCCGCTCCGGGCAGCCGCCGTTGTGCCTTCGCGATGGGGCCCGGCGTCCGATTCGAGCGCCGCCAGTATCTCCTCCGACCGCGCGATGACGGCGCGCGGCAGCCCCGCGAGCTGCGCGACGTGGATGCCGTAGCTGCGATCGGCGCCGCCGGGCAGGATGCGGTAGAGGAACGTCACGGCGCCGCCCTCCTCGCTGACCGCGACGTTCTCGTTGTGGACGCGCGGCAGCATGCCGGCGAGCGCCGTCAGCTCGTGGTAGTGCGTCGCGAACAGCGTCTTCGCGCCGAGCTCCGGCCGGTGGTGGAGGTACTCGACGACGGCGCGGGCGATGGCGAGCCCGTCGTAGGTGCTGGTGCCGCGGCCGACCTCGTCGAGCACGACGAGCGAGCGCGGCGTCGCCTGGTGCAGGATCGTCGCGGTCTCGACCATCTCCACCATGAACGTCGATCTCCCCGCGGACAGATCATCGTGCGCGCCGACGCGCGTGAAGATGCGATCGAGCACGCCGATGCGCGCCGATGTCGCGGGCACGTAGCATCCCACGTGCGCCATCAGCGCGATCAGCGCCACCTGGCGGAGGTAGGTCGACTTGCCCGCCATGTTCGGCCCGGTGATGACGATGATCTGCCGCGTGCCGCAGTCGAGCCGCGTGTCGTTCGGCACGAACTCGCCCTCGCCGAGCAGCCGCTCCACGACGGGATGCCGCCCGCCGTCGATCTCGATCGCGTCGCCGTCATCGACGTGCGGGCGGGTGTAGCCGTAGCGCGACGCCGCTTCGGCGAACGCGACGTACACATCGAGCTCGGCGAGATGGCCCGCGACGCCGCGGATGAACGGCGCGCCGTCGCCTATCTGCGCGCAGAGCCGCCGGAAGATGCCCGTCTCGAGCTCGACCATCCGCTCGCGCGCGCCGAGGGCACGCGTCTCGTGCTCGCGCAGCGCCTTCGTGACGTAGCGCTGGGCCGCCACGAGCGTCTGCCGGGGCTCGTAGTCGGCGGGGACGCTGTCGCGGTGGCTGTTGCCGACCTCGATGTAGTAGCCGAACGCCCGCTGATAGCCGACCCGCAGCGTCCGGATGCCGGTGCGCTCGCGTTCGCTCGCTTCGAGGGCGGCGAGCGCGCCACGGGCGTCGTTGGCCACGGCGCGTAGCGCATCGAGCTCCGGCGAGTAGCCCTCGCGGATGACGCCGCCGTCGTCGAGGGTGGCGGGCGGTTCGCTGGCGAGCGTCATCGCGATTGCGCCCGCAATCTCGGGCAGCGGGCGCACGCCGGGGAAGCGCGCCGCGTCCGGGCCGAGCGCGGCGATCACCTCCGGCACGATTTCGAGGCCGCGCCGCAGCGTCGCCACTTCGCGCGGGGTCGCGTAGCCGGCGACGACGCGCGCCACGAGCCGGCCGATGTCGGGCATCGGAGCGCAGCAGCGCCGCGACGGCCCCGCGCCGCGCCGCCGATTCCAGCAGGAACGCGACCTGCTCCTGCCGCTCGCCGATGGCCGCGGCGTCGCCCAGGGGCTCGGCGAGCCAACGGCGCAGCGTCCTCGCGCCCGCGGCGGTCGATGTCAGGTCGAGCGCCTCCAGCAGCGACGAGCCCTCGGCCGCGGGGCCGCGCGACTCGGGGAAGAGCTCGAGGTTGCGCCGCGTCGCCACGTCGAGCCGGAGCCCGCCGCTGCCGGTGCGTGTCGTCAGCGACGAAAGCGACGACGTGGCCGTGGGCGCCGTCCGCCCGACGTAAGCGAGCACCATCGCGGCGGCGCGAATGGCGGCGGGCCGCCCGGCACAGCCGTAGGCGTCGAGCGTCGCCGCGCCGAAGTGGGCGAGCAGCGCCCGCTCGGCCTCGCGGTCGCCCGGCGGCTCGACGCTGGCGTGTGCCCCGCGATACGCGGCGGGCGGCGGTTCGCCCTGCGGCAGCAGCAGCTCCGCGGGCCCGAGGCGGGCGAGCTCGGCCGGCAGGTCGTCGTTGGGCACGACGCTCGTCGCGAACTCGCCGCTGCCGAGATCGGCCCAGGCCAGGCCGCACTCGATGCCGCCGGGCGCGATCGCCACGAGATAGCTGTTGACACGGCCCTCGACGACGCCGCTCTCGAGCTGCGTGCCCGGCGTCACCACGCGCACAACGTCGCGCGGCACAAGCCCCTTCGTGGTGGCGGGGTCGGCGAGCTGCTCGCAGATGGCGACCCGGTGGCCGCGGGCGATGAGCCGCGCGAGGTAGCTCTCGAGGGCGTGGTGGGGCACGCCGGCGAGCGGCACGCGGATGTTCTTGCCCATCGGCTTCGAGGTCAGGGTGATGCCGAGCTCCGCCGCAACGAGCTTCGCGTCGTCATCGAACGCCTCGTAGAAGTCGCCGAGCCGGAACAGGAGGATGGCGTCCGGGTGCCGGGCCTTCACATCGAGGTACTGCCGCCGGATTGGGGTCGTCACGACGCAAGTATAGCCCCGCTGGCTCCTCGATGGAGGCCCGATCGGCACCTCACGCACGGTAGCCCGTGTGCGAAGCTGGAGGCGCAATGAGGCACGAGGAGGTGTGTGGTGACGGCTGACCAGCGAACGCTCAGCTATGGATTCGGGCGGCGGATCGCGCTCCCGTACGATGAGGCTGCGCGCGCGGGTGCGCGATGCCCTTGGTGCGGAAGGGTTCGGCGTGCTCACCGAGATCGACGTGCGTGCCACGATGAAGGAGAAGCTCGGCATCGATTTCCGCCCGTACGTCATCCTCGGTGCGTGCAACCCGGAGCTCGCCCATCGCGCCCTCTCGGCCGAGATCGACCTCGGGCTGCTGCTGCCGTGCAACGTCATCGTCTATGAGGAGGAGGACGGCGGGAGCGTCGTCGAGGCGATGGACCCGGAGGCCGTGATGTCGATGACCGGCAGCGCCCGTCTGCGCGAGGTCGCCGCCGAGGTGGAGGTACGGCTGCGACGCGCGATCGAGTCGCTGGCTCCGTAGGCGGCCATCGCGATGATGGTCGCGCCCTCACGCTCGCTCGCGCGGCTCGCTTTGTCCACCGCCGAGGAGTCCGAACGGATCGGGGATCGCCGGGTCTGCCTCGGCGGGAACCGGCTTGCGGAGCGACGCGGCGATTGACGTTGCCAGCACGAGGCCGATGACGCCCAGCGAGGCCCAGACCGGCACCTTGTACAGATCGGCCAGAAGCATCTTGGCACCCACGAACACGAGGATCGCGGCGAGACCGATCTTGAGGTACGCGAACCGGTTCGACATGTCGGCGACGAGGAAGTAGAGCGCCCGCAGGCCAAGGATCGCGGCGATGTTGGACGTGAACGCGATGTACGGATCGTCGGTGACAGCGAAGATGGCGGGGATGGAGTCGATCGCGAAGACAACGTCGCTGACCTCGATGAGCACGAGCGCCGCGAACAGCGGAGTCGCCATCATCACACCGCTGTGGCGGACGAAGAAGCTCTGCCCGTGAGTCGTGGACGTGAAGCGTATGAACCGCCGCGTTAGCGCCAGCGCCCGATTCGTCTCCGGATCGATGTGCACGCCGTGACCGCGTGCCATCTTGACGCCCGTGTACACGAGGAGCAGCCCAAACGCATAGAGGATCCAGTGGAAGACGTCGATGAGAGCTGCGCCCACGAGGATGAACATCGCCCGGAGCGCGATGGCGCCCACGACGCCCCAAAATAGCACCCGGTGATGGTACACGGGTGGAATCGCCAACGCCGAGAAGATGAGGACGAAGACAAAGACGTTGTCGACGGCGAGGCTCTTCTCGATCAGGTAGCCAGCGAAGTACTCGCCGCCCGCGTCAGCGCCTTGCCATGCCCACACCACCACACCGAAGGCCAAGCCCAGCCCGATCCAGAAGGCGCTCCAGAGCGCCGCCTCCCGGGCCGATATGACATGCGCGTTGCGATGAAAGACGAAGAGATCGAGAGTAAGGAGGACTGCCACTGCCGCGACGAACGCGATCCAGGCCCAAAGGTCGACCGCCACGTAGACTCCCCTCGACACCGTACGGATGCCCGTCGTGTCGAAGGTCTCGTCCGCCAGAGCGGCTCGCGTCACCGGACTTGCGTCGTGTTGGCGATGGCGCGATTGAGGACTACTCCCCTTCGTTGCCGATAGCATACTGATCATCGGCCAAGGCGCGCAACCCGAGCCCCGCCTTGTGACGCCGCCGCGCGTGGTAGCATTGCCTGGGGAGGCGCAACGATCGCGACGAAGCACGCCACCACCCGGACGACACCCACGCGCACCGCATCGGAGCGCGCCTTCCTCGTGGGCGCCGAGTTCCGCGCCGGACGAGCCTCCGGGTGGAGCGCTCGCGACTCGCTCGATGAGCTGGCGCAGCTCGCGGAGACGGCCGGGGCAGTCGTCGTGGGGCGGGTGCTGCAGCGCCGGGAGCGCCCCGACCCAGCGACCTTCATCGGCAAGGGCAAGCTTGCCGAGATCGCCGCTGAGCGCGCCGCCGCCGCCTACACGACCGTCGTCTTCGACGACGAGCTCTCGCCTTCGCAGCAGCGCAACATCGAACGCGCGCTCAACGCGGGGCAGCGCGAGGGCGGCGAGCCCGAAGTCAAGGTCATCGACCGCACGGCGCTCATCCTCGATATCTTCGCTCGCCGGGCACAGACCCGCGAGGGCAGCCTCCAGGTCGAGCTGGCTCAGCTGGAGTACCTGCTGCCGCGGCTCGCCGGCCAGTGGAGTCACCTCGAGCGGCTCGAAGGCGCAATCGGCACGCGCGGGCCCGGCGAGACGCAGATCGAGACAGACCGCCGGCTCGCCCGCACGCGCATCTCGCGGCTGCGTTCGCAGATAGAGGACGTGCGCCGGCATCGCGCCCTCCACCGGCAGCGTCGCGCGAAGCAGGGCATCGCGGTCGTGGCGCTCGTCGGCTACACGAACGCCGGCAAGACAACGCTGATGCGCGCGCTCTCCGGCGCCGACATCCGTGCCGAGGACAAGCTCTTCGCGACGCTCGATCCGCTCACACGGCGGATCATGCTGCCGCGCAGCGGCCCGGCGCTGCTCACCGACACCGTCGGGTTCATCCAGAAGCTGCCGACCCAGCTCGTCGCGGCGTTCCGGGCGACGCTGGAGGAGCTGGAGGAGGCCGATGTCCTCATCCACGTCGTCGATGTCACCCATCCCGCCGTGTCGGACCAGGCGGCGACGGTGGAGCGCACGCTCGACGACCTCGGCCTCGCGGACAAGCCGCGTGTGACGGCGCTGAACAAGACCGATGCGCTCCAGCGCGGCGACGGGGCGCCGGTAGCATCGCTCGACGACCTCGCCGACATCGAGATCGACCTCGCGCTCCATCGGCCCGACGCGATTCTCGTCTCGGGCACGAAGGGGTGGGGGCTGCCGGAGCTCCGCGATCGGCTCTCGGGGCTTCTTTCGATGCCGCCCGAGGAGCGCGCCCGCCTCGGCGCGGCCCGGCGCGAGCTGCCGCCCATCGCCATCGCCTTCCCCGACTGAGGTTGCTCCTGGCGATTCGGCCCGGTCTGCGTGCTACAATCGCGTCCGTGACCACGCGCACAACGCCCGTCCTCGCCGTGCTCCCGCGAACGCTCGCCATCGTCGCGCTCGCGGCGCTCGCCGCCTTCCCGGCGATGAGCGTGCGCGCCCACCCCGAGGAGATCGGCGGCCATTCGCTGACGCCGAACGACGGCATGTTCCGCGCCGGCCTCAACGCCGCTGTCTGGACCGACGATTCGGGCGCGCCCGCGGCGGCATCCGATGTCGTCGCCGCGGCGAACGCGGCGAACAGCGGTCTCACCACGGACGCCCTGTGGCTGCTGAGCGGCGGGCAATGGAGCTTCTACCTCCCGGCAGTGGCGAGCGCCAGCACCCTGACGCAGGTGCCGCCCATCGCGAGCCTGTTCGTCGTGATGTCGGCCACGAGCGGCGGCGGCTCGGCCCCGGCCCCCGCGCCAACGGTCGAGACACTCGCCACGCGGCTCGAGATTCCGTGGGGGCTGGCCTTCACGCCCGATGGCAGCCTGCTCATCACCGAGCGGCCGGGCCGCATCCGCGTGTTCCAGAACGGTGCGCTCCGGGCGCAGCCCGTCCTCGATCTCGCCAGCGGCGTGACGCCGGCCGGCGAAGGCGGGCTGCTCGGAATCGCGGTCGACCCGGCATTTGCCGCGAACCGGCACATCTACGTCTACCACACCTATGGCTCCCCGACGGCGCTGCTGAACCGGGTTGTCCGCTACGAGCTGACTGCGGAGTTCGTGGCCACCGATCCGTTCGTGCTCATCGACGGCATCCCGGGTGCGGCGAATCACGACGGCGGGCGTCTCGAGTTCGGGCCCGATGGGCTGCTCTACATCACGACCGGTGACGCCAGCGACACCACACTCTCGCAGAACCGCACTTCGCTCGCCGGCAAGATCCTCCGTCTCGCGAAGGACGGCTCTGTGCCCGCCGGCAACCCCTTCGCGGGGTCGCCCGTGTACTCGATGGGCCATCGCAATCCGCAGGGGCTCGACTGGGATGCTTCCGGCCAACTGTACGCGACTGAGCACGGCCCGACCGGACTCGACGAGGTGAACCGGATCGATGCGGGCGGCAACTACGGCTGGCCCACGGTTACCGGCGCACCGGATGACCCGCGCTTCATCGACCCGATCCGTCACTACACGCCGTCGATCGCGCCGAGCGGCGCGACGTTCTACGAAGGCGACGCTCTGCCGTGCTGGCGAGGAGACTTCTTCTTCGCGACGCTGCGCGGCACGCACCTCCACCGGCTCGATTTCGCCGCCCCAGGACAGCTCGTAGGCGAGGAGCGAGTGCTGGACGGCAGCTTCGGGCGGCTCCGCGACGTCGAGCAGGGCCCCGATGGCAAGCTCTATATCATCACCAGCAACCGCGACGGCCGCGGTTCGCCGGTGGCCGCCGACGATCGGCTGCTGCGGGTCTCGGTGGTGTGCCCGTGACACGACGCGCCCCCGCCGGACTACAGGAGATACCAACGATGACGATTGACGCGAGTCGCCGCGGTTCTGATCGTGAGAAAGCGCGCCGGTCGCCTGCTCCCGCTCGCCGCGGCTGTCGGCCTGGTGCTGGCGGCCCCGCCCGTGCTCGCGCACGAGGACGGCGCGAGCCCGAGTCATGGCCGGCTGACACCGAACGACGGCTCGCTCGCGGCCGGCGTCAACGGGGCTGTTTGGCAGGACGACGCGGGCGTGCCGACGCCGGCGGCGTCAGTCGCGGCACAGATTGAGCCAGCGAGCGCGCTGCTCGCCCTTTGGATGCTGAGCGGCGGCGGCTGGATGTACCACATCCCGGCCGCGCCCGGTTCGAGCACCCTCAGCGCCGTGCCGCCGGTGGCCAGCCTCCTGCTCGTCATCGGAGCGGGAGGCGCGACGGTGGCGGTCCCTCCGCCTGGCGACGACAGTCCCCCGCCCGACGATGCGCTCCTCCCCGACCTCGTGCCGATGCCCGCCAGCGAGCTTCGCTTCCAGACGCAGTCCAGCGGGCGCGTGCTGCTGCGCTTCACGACGACATCGCTGAACCGCGGTGCGGGCCCGCTCGAAGTGCGCGCCCGCGCTGCCGCGTCGTTCGACCTGTCGCAGGATGTCGACCAGCGCATCTACCGCGCCGACGGCACGTTCTTCGAGCGCAATGCCGGCGCGTTCACCCTTCATCCGCTGCACAAGCACTTCCACTTCGATGATTACGGCCTCTACACGCTGGAGAGCGTCGACGATCCCGAGGGCGCGCGGATCAGCGAAAAGACGACGTCGTGTTTCGTCGATACGAAGCTGACCGAGCGCGGCCTCCCGAACGCGCCCGCTCAGCGCGTCTACCAGCGCTGCGATGTCGGAGTCCAGGGGCTCTCCGTGGGCTGGGTCGACATCTATGCGTGGAACCTGCCGGGACAGGAGTTCGACGTCACGGGGCTGTCGCCGGGCCGCTACCGCATCGTCATTCAGCTCGACCCCAAAGGCCTGCTGATGGAGTCCGACACGACGAACAACACGAGCACGTTCGAGTTCGACCTCAATGTCGGCGCCCGCACCATCACCCCCGTCGCCGGGCCGGCCCCAGGCGCCACCCCCGCCCCAACCGCGACCCCGCCGCCGCTGTTCTGAGCCATCGCCGATGGGCCGAGCCGGAGGGCGGCCACCGTGCCATATTGACAATCGTCGATGCGTCTCGTACGATGCCCACATGACGACGACCGACATTCCTCTGCGAGATGCTCGCTCCTCCGGCACCGTCGCCTGCTGCGGCAGCGACGCCGTCGTGCCGCCGTTGGGGGAAGACGCCGCGCTCCGCGCGGCTCGGCGGTTCCGGGCGCTCGCCGACCCGACGCGCCTCCGGCTGCTGTCACTGCTCGCGAAGCACGGCGGCCACGTCTGCGTATGCGACGTCGTCGATGCGTTCACGCTCGAGCAGCCGACGATCTCGTATCACCTGCGTATCCTGCGCGAGGCGGGGTTCGTCTCGGTGGAGCGGCGCGGCCAGTGGGCGTACTACCGTGCGGAGCCCGCCGCGCTCGCGGTCGTGCGCGATCTGTTCTCGGCGGTCGAATGACCGCCTTCTTTCGTGCGTTGTATATCGAGAGATGTCGATAGAGGAGGAGCATCATGACCCAGGACACGAGTGCGGAGGCCACCCGGCAGGCCGTTCGCGAGTTTTACGGCCAGCGCATCACCGAAGGCGCGTCATGCGGCGGCGACACGACGGCCACGCCAGCCGCCGCGCTCGGGTATCGCCAGGCCGATGTCGACACCATCCCGCTGACGGCGGCGCCCGTGTCGTACGGGTGCGCGAATCCGGTCGCCCTCGCCGATCTCCGCCCGGGCGAAACCGTCCTCGACCTGGGGTCGGGCGCGGGGCTCGATGTTCTGCTCTCGGCGCAGCGCGTGGGCCCGGCGGGCCGTGTCTACGGGCTGGACATGACGCCCGAGATGCTGGAGCGGGCGCGCGCCAACGCCGCGGCCGCCGGCGCCACGAACGTCGAGTTCCGCGAGGGCACGCTCGAAGACATCCCGCTGGCCGACGCGAGCGTCGACGTCGTCATCAGCAACTGCGTCATCAACCTGTCGCCCGATAAGGGGCGCGCCCTCCGGGAGGCGTATCGGGTGCTGCGGCCGGGCGGCCGGTTCGCGGTGGCCGATATGGTGCGATGGGCCGGCGACGCGCGCGCGCAGGAGCCGGGCAGCGACGGCTGGTGCGCGTGCATCGACGGCGCGCCGGCTACGGCGGAGCTCGAAGGCCTGCTGCGCGCCGCGGGGTTCGCTGGCGTCACGCTGGAGCTCGCCGACCCGTCGGACGTGGGCGATGTCCGCAGCACGCTCATCCGGGCGGCGAAGCCGGGCTAGCCGAGGACGATGGTCGCGCTCACCACGGCCGGGAACAGTGCGAGACCGCCGTCCACGGCCGGCGACGCGGGCAGGTAGTAGCGCCAGCTCCCGCCCAGCAGCACCCAGATGGCGTGCACCGGGCGGCCGCTAACGGCGCCGACGAGGGCTGCCACGGCCGAGCCGTCGCCGCCGCCGCTGATGACCGCGCCGTTCGCGCCCGCCAGATAGGAGCCGCCGTTCGGTGTTACCGCGACCGGATTGGGTACGGGTAGCGGTGGGCTGGTGGTGGGTACGGGCGCCGGGCTCCCGGGCTGTGGCGTCGGGCTTGCCGGTACGGCCGTCGGCGATGGCGCTGCCTTCACCTCACCGTAGAGCGCGTCGAGCGCCCGCAGGTCGTCGGCCTGCATGGTGGTGACGGGCGCGCAATCGTCGCTCTCGAAGTACATCACGGCCGCGGCCACGCTCGTGTGGTCGATGCCGATGCCGTGCAGCAGCTCGTGAAGCAGCACGGCGTCGAGCTGACTGTTGGAGCCGGTCTCCGCACAGGTGAACGTGTCGGTGCTGCTGATGAAGATGCGCGACGACAGCGGGTCGTCGAACTGCCCCTGCGGGTCACGTCGCGCCAGGCTGATCGCCTCGCCGAGGCCGGGCGCGGCCATCGCGCCGAACCCGACGATGATGGGGCGGGCCGAGTCGTGGGTGCAGAGCTGCGCGCGGGTCGCCTGGCCCGCGTCGACGAGCCGGAGCCGCCCCGCCAGGGCCGTGTTCAGGTGGACGATGACCCGCGAGAGCCGCGTCTCCATCTCGGCCGCGGTGACGTGCGGCGACGCGGGCCCGCCGAAGTCATCGGTGAGGCCGCCGCCCTCCAGCAGGCACGGTCCGCCCTCGAAGTTGTGATAGACGCTGATCGACGCCTGCTCCCACCGAAAGCCGATGAGGGCGAAGTTGGCCGACAGGCCGGGGCCTTCGGCGCGGTACGCCACCATGGCCGGAGGCTCGGCGCTCGCGCCGCCGCCGGGAAGCTGGAACGCGACCGCCAGGGTAGCGACAGCCATGGCCGTGCGGAGGATCATCGGAATGCGTCGCATCGGGCGTGTCCCCTCATCGAGTTCGATGTCGTTACCTCAGATTTCGGAGCGGCCCAGCGCCCTCCGTAGGGGCGGCCGCGCTATCATACGCTCACTTCGCCCCGAGAATAGGCGATACCACTACGCGTGCGCCAGTCAGCGGCCCTGCCAGCCCCGCGGTTCCGGCCGGACACCGGGCTGCCGCGCGCGGGGGCGGCGCTTGGGCACGCCCGTCCGGATCGCGGCGATAGGGTCGCCCTGGGCGCGCGCGCCCTCGGCCAGCCGGAGCGCGGTCTCGGCGGCGCGCCGGCCGAGGATGCGCGCCTGGGCGAGGTCGTTGGCCATCACCTTGCCGTGCGCCGTCGCGCCGTAGTAGCTGCCGGACGTGGGCATGTACTGGTTCCACGGCAGCCCGACGACAATCATGCCGTGGGCGAACAGCAGGTGGAGCAGCTGCAGCAGCGTCGCTTCGGTGCCGGCGGAGCGCGACCAGCCTGCGGTGAAGCATGCGCCCACCTTGCCCGCGAGCTCGCCCGTCTCCCAGAGGTCGCCGGTGAAGTCGAGCCAGCTCTTCAGCGTGCCCGTGATGCCGCTCCAGTTGGGCGAGCCGAGGATGAGCGCGTCGCAGTTCAGCAGATCGTCGAGCGTCGCGTCGGCGGGGGTGCGAGCGACGACGACGGCGCCCGGCACGGCCGCGACACCCTCGGCGACGGCCTCGGCGAGCCGGGCGGTGGCGCCATCGCGGCTATCGGTGAGGATGAAGACGCGAACGGACAGCGTCACGGGCGGCCGCCGCGGGCAAGCCACGAGCCCCGCTCGCGTCGCTGGCGCACGGGGCTCGCGGGTGTGAATCGCATCTGGCTAGTTGCCGAGCAGTGTCTCGTAGCCGAGGCCCAGCACTTCTTCGACATACTCGGAGCGCCAGCCCGGATCGGGGATGCGGCGGGCGTGGTCGCGGAACCACTTGTGCAGGGTCAGGTACTCGTCCTCGAGCCGCTGGCGCCACCGGCCTTCTTCGGCGAACGCTTCCGGGTCGGCCTCTTCGAACGATATCTCGACATCGAGGTCGATATCGAGGTCTTCCTGCCAGTAGTCGATGAGGTAATCGAGGCACTCTTCGAGCTCGCGGCGGCACTCGCTCATGAGGATGGTCATCATGCCTTCCTCATCGACCTTCTTGCCGCGGATGCGCAGCTCGCGAGCGCAGTCGCCGCAGACGACGACGAGCTTGCGCTCGTTGCACTCGTCCTTGCGCTCGCATTCGCGGCACCGCGGCGCGAACTCGGCCGCCGCGGACGATCGCGTGTATCCGACGACGACCTCGGTCTGAAGCGTGCCACACCGCTGGCACATGATCTTCTCGGCCAGGATCTCGTCGAGCGCCCTCTCCCAGTCGATCTGCATGCGTCGCCTCCAGGCTATAATCGCGATCTTTATCATACCCGAAGGTCGCTTTCTGTCAATCGCCGAGCCACCGCAGGCGGCCATATCGACTCTGGTGCGCCCGAAATCGCGGGGCTACCCGAAGCTAAGAAGGGCCTCCTCCCCACGCTTCGAGACGGCGCAGCCCCTCCTCCATCCGCTCGTCGGCGATCGTCAGCGAAAGCCGGATGTAGCCCTCGCCGTGCTCGCCATAGCCGTTGCCCGGCGTCACGACGACACCGAGCTCGTCGAGCAGCAGCGTCGCGTACTGCGCCGATGTCGTCCCGGCGGGCACGCGCGCCCACACGTAGAGGCTGGCCTTCGGCACCTGCACACGCAGGCCCAGCTTTCGCAGCACCGCCACGATCCGGTCGCGCCGCCGCGCGTAGATGGCCTGCTGCCCGGCGATGCAATCCTGCGGGCCTTCGGCGGCGGCGATCGCCATCCGCTGGATCGCCTGCGGGATGCCCGAATCGAGGTTCGATTTCACACGCATGAGCGCGTTGATGAGCACCGGGTTGCCGACCGCCATCCCGATTCGCCAGCCCGTCATGTTGTACGTCTTCGAGAACGAATGGAACTCGATGCCAACATCGCGCGCGCCCTTCGCCTCGAGGAAGCTGACGGGCTTGTAGCCATCGAAGGCGACCTCGCTGTACGGCCCGTCGTGGCAGATGACGATATCGTGCTTCTTCGCGAACGACACCGCTTCCTCGAAGAAGCCGATGCTCCGCGACGGCGCCCGTGGGGTTATTGGGGTAGTTCAGCCACAGCACCTTCGCGCGGCGAGCGACATCGCTAGGGATGGCCGCGAAGTCGACGAGGAAGCCGTTCTCCTCAGTGAGCGGCAGAAAGTGCGACTCGCCCCCCGCGAACATCGTGCCGATGGAGTACACGGGGTAGCCCGGATCGGGCACGAGCGCCAGGTCGCCGGGGTCGATGAGGCACAGCGCCATGTGCCCGATGCCCTCCTTCGACCCGATCAGCGGCAGCACCTCGGTCGCGGGGTCGAAGCTGAGCCCGAAGCGGCGCTCGTACCACCCCGCGATCGACTGTCGCAGCTCCGGCAGCCCTTCCGACTCCGGATAGCGATGGTTCTCGGGCAGATCGGCCGCGGCGTGGAGCGCATCGAGGATGTGCGCGGGCGTCGGCAGATCCGGGTCGCCGATGCCGAAGGTGACGACGTCGACGCCCTGTGCCCGCTTCTCGGCGATCTTGCGGCTGATCTCGACGAACAGATACGGAGGCAGCTTTCGGATTCGTTCGGCCAGTTCCACCAGCGATCCGTCCTTCACTCGGCGAACGGCGGCTCTGCCCCGAAGGGCGGCGTCACACGCTCGTACACGACCTCGATGCGGCCGGGCTTCGTCCGATCCTCATACTCGATGCGCCAGCCCTCTTCCTCGGCTCGCGCCCGTTCCGCTTCGTACACGAAGCCGTTGCGATAGATGCGCTCATACGTCGTGGCCGGCGACCGGAACCAGTTGCCGATACGCTGCGGCTGATGGTGTACCAGCGCCGACATCGCGATGCGCGCCACCCGCGCCGCCCGCCACAGCGCGAAGAGGCCGGCGCCGATGAGCACGCCGCGGCGCAGCACCCGAATCATCGCGCGACCATCAGCCGGGCCACGACCCGCGGAACACCTCGGCGGCCGGGCCGCTCAGCGTCACCGGGCCCTCGCCGAGCCACTCCAGTTCGAGCGCGCCGCCCGGCAGGTCGATCCGGACCGTATCGCCGATGAGGCCGTGCAGTCGCGCCGCGACGCACACCGCCGCCGCGCCGGAGCCGCAGGCGAGTGTCGGGCCCGCGCCGCGCTCCCACGGCCGCATCTCGATATGGTCGCGCGCCAGCACGCGCGCCACGTGGAAGTTCGTTCGGTTCGGGAACATCGCGTGGCGCTCCACCTTCGGCCCGACGATGCCCAGCGGGAAGCCGGCCACCGGCGTGTCGATGAACGCCACGGCGTGGGGATTGCCCATCGACACGCACGTCAGCGACAGGTTGTGGCCCTCGATCGTCAGCGGCAGGTCGAGGACGGGCCCCGGCCCATCGATACGCACCGGTATCTCCGCCGGGGCGAGCCGGGGCGCGCCCATCGAGGCGCGGATCGCCGTCACCTCGCCCGCGACCCGCTCGTACGCGATCTCGAGCACGCCCGCGCCCGTCTCGACGGCGAGCGGCGAGCGTGCGGGCACGATCTCGTCCTCGATCGCGTGCTTGACGAAGCAGCGGATGCCGTTGCCGCACATCTCCGACTCGGAGCCGTCCGGGTTGTACATGCGCATCCGCAGCGGCGCGCGCTCCGACTTCGTGAGCACGAGCAGGCCGTCGGCGCCGACGCCCGTGTGCCGCTCGCACATGGCACGCGCGAGCTCGGCCCAGTCGCGCTCGCCGGCACGGCCGTCGACGACGACGAAGTCGTTGCCGGTGCCGTGCATCTTCACAAAGTCCAAGCGTCGCTCTCCCATCGCGGACAGATCGATCGGCGCTGCGGTGCGGTTCGCGGCGGTCGCGTCCCGCGCGCGCCTCGCTCACGATTGTAGTGGATGCGCTCGCTTCCGCGCACCCTGTGCCGAGCGCGGCCGCGCTCAGGGCGACGGCGCGTCGTAGCCGAGCGCCGGCGCAGCGCGAGCGAGCAGAACCAGCAGCTTCGTCATCTCGGCCGCGAACCGGGCCGCGTCGCGGTCGCCCGCGAGATTCGTCTCGATAGTCGTGACCGCGTCGAACGTCTCGCGTGCGAGTTCGGGCTGAGCCGCGGCCCGCAGTCGCGAGTCGACCCGATGGGTGAAGGCGTGCAGTTCGAGGAAGCGCGCCTCCGCCGCCTCGAAGTCGCCCGCTTCGGCAAGGGGGATCGCGGCATCGAGCTCCTCGAACGCCGCGTCGAACGCCTTCTGGTCGACCTCGTCGCTGCTGCCACCGCCACCGCACGCCGCGAAGATGGCGACGAGCGCCGCGAGCAGCACGGCGGCGACCGCCCGACGGCACATCACCGGCCGCCGCCGACAGCGGCCGCGCCCAACAGCTCCGCCACGACCGCCGACGCCTCGTCGAAGGCGCGCCCGGGCGCGACCCAGCGGATACGGGGGTCGTCGCGGCGGAACCAGCCGAGCTGCGTCCGCGCGAACCGATGCGTCGCCGTCTTCGTTCGCGCCGCCGCCGCCTCGATCGTGCACTCGCCATCGAGATACGCTCCGGCCTCGCGGTAGCCGATGCCCGTCATGGCGAAAGCATCGCCGTGGCCCTCGGAGCGAAGGCGGCGCACCTCCTCGACGAGGCCGCCGCGCAGCATCGTGTCGACGCGGGCGTCGATCCGGCTGTACAGCTCGTCGCGCGGGATGTCGATGGCGACGATCCGGATGTCCCACGGCGGCGGGTCGTGTCGGGCCGCCGTCGCGACGGCCGGGCCGAGCGTCTTCGCGACTTCGATGGCGCGCACGACGCGGCGGGGGTTCTGGCGGTCGATGCTCGCCGCCCGCTCCGGGTCGAGCGCCACGAGCTCCGCGAAGAGTGAGCCGACGCCGTCGCGCTCGATGCGCGCTTCGAGTTCGGCTCGCAGTTCGGGCTGCGGCGGCACGCGCGGCACCCGCCATCCCTCGAGCAGCGCCCACACGTACTGGCCGGTGCCGCCGATGAGCAACGGCAGGCCGCCGCGCGCCCAGATGCCGGCCAACGCCGCCCGCGCCAGATCGCAGTACTGCGCCAGACCGAGCGCCTCGCCCGGATCGGCGATGTCGATGAGGTGGTGCGGCACGCGCGCCCGCTCGTCCGGCGTCGGCTTCGCCGTGCCGATGTCGAAGCCGCGGAACACCTGTCGCGAGTCGGCGTCGGCAATCTCGCCGCCGAAGCGCTCGGCGAGACGCAGCGCGAGCTCCGTCTTGCCCGAGGCGGTCGGGCCCGCGATGACGACGAGCGGCGGCCGGCGTGTCATCTCAGCGTGCCGCCGCCGCGATGATGGCGTGGAACGACGCCGCATCGAGGCAGGCGCCGCCGACGAGCGCGCCGTCGATGTCGGGCTGCGAGAGGAGCTCGGCGACGTTCTCCGGCTTGACGCTGCCGCCGTACTGGATGCGGATGGCGCCCGCGCGGGGCTGCCCGGCGAGCTTCGCCACCTCGCCGCGAATGAAGGCGACAGCCTCGTTCGCCTGCGCGGCGGTGGCGGCGCGGCCGGTGCCGATGGCCCAGACGGGCTCGTAGGCGACGACGAACGTGTCCGGCGGGTCGATGCCGGCCAGGCCGCCGCGCACCTGGCGCGACAGCACGTCTTCGGTGCGCCCCGCCTCCCGCTCCTCCAGCGTCTCGCCGACGCACATGATCGGCAGCAGGCCCGAGGCGAGGGCGCGGCGGACGCGGCGGTTCACCGTGTCGTCCGTCTCGCCGAAGAGGGCGCGCCGCTCCGAGTGGCCGATGATCGCGTACGTGCAGTACGGCCGCAGCATCGTCGCGCTCACCTCGCCGGTGAATGCGCCCTTGCTCCTCCCAGTGCACGTTCTGCGCGCCGACCATGATGTTCGAGCCGGCGAGCGCCTCGGCCACCAGCGGCAGGTGCACGAACGGCGGGCACACGACCTGCTCGACGCCGCGAACGCCGTCGATAGCTCGCGTATCTGGAGGGCGAGCGCGCGGCCCTCGGCCGGCGTGGTGTTCATCTTCCAGTTGCCGGCGATGATTGGTGTTCGCACGCTACGCTCCGAACTTGGTGAATCGGCCCGCGTGGGCCATGGCCAGCGGCAGCGCCTCGCGCGCCGGGAACGTGCCGAGCAAGCCCCTCGCGCAGTCGCGCTCGTTGAACGCCGCCGCGTCGTCGCCGCGTGCGAGGCGCGCCCGCATGGCGAAGGGCACCGGGTGCCAGCTATGCGCCGCCATGATCGCCGGGGTCGAGTGGTCGCCGCCGATCATGAGCACGTCGGGGTCGAGGGCGACGAGCGCCGGGATCGATCGCGTCGAGCTCCTCGAGGGCCGCGACCTTGGCGTCGAAGTCGCCGTCCTCGCCGGCCGCGTCCGTCTTCTTGTAGTGGATGAAGAAGAAGTCGAAGCGATCGTAGTGCTCCCGCAGCGCCGCGACCTCGTCGTCGAAGGTGGGGCCGCTGGCGAGCGCCTCCATGCCGACGAGCTTGGCCAAGCCCGCGGTACATCGGGTAGACGGCGATGGCCGCGGCGCGCAGCCCCCAGCTCTCGGCGAACTGCGGCAGGGCGGGGTACTTCGCGAAGCCGCGCAGCAGCAGCATGTTCGCCGGATGCTCGTCCTTCAGCAGGGCGGCCGCCTGCGCGATCCAGTCGTTCAGCAGCTTGGCGGTCGCCGTCGCGGCGGCATCGGCGCTCGCGGCGCGCACCGGCAGCGGCGGCACGCCGAGCTTCTGCGGGTCGGTCTCGGTCAGGGCGTCGGAGAGCCCCTCGCCGCGCAGCACCAGCACGAAGCGATGGTCGCGCACCGGCTCCAGAATGACCTCCACGCCGGGCAGCTCGATGGTGCGCAGCCGCTCCACAAGCTTCGTGCTCGCCGCGGTCGGGATGCGCGCGGCGCGGCGATCGGTGATGGCGCCGCTGCCGTCGACGGTGCAGAAGTTGCCGCGCGCCGCCACGTCGGTTGGGCCGAGGTCGAAGTCGATGCCGACAGCTTCGAGCACCCCGCGGCCGATGTTGTAGCGCACCGGGTCGTAGCCGAACAGCGCCAGATGGCCGGGCCCGCTGCCCGGCGTCACGCCCGGCGCAACGGGGATGGTGAGCCCGCACATCCCCTCGCGGGCGACCGCGTCGAGGTTGGGCGTGCGCGCCGTCTCCAGCTCGGAGCGGCCGGTAGCGGGGTGCGGCAGCCCGCCGAGCCCGTCGGCGACGAGCAGGATGATCTTTCCCGTTGCGCCGGGGATGGCGAGCTCGCTGGCGAGTTCGAGGTCCATGCACTCATCCTAGGTACAGATGGTGGTGTGGGACAAGAGCCGCGTGCGCCGCCGCGCTACGCGTCGGGGAGCGCGGCGACTCCGGGAAGCACCCGTCCTTCGAGGAACTCCAGCGTCGCCCCGCCGCCGGTCGAGATGTGGCTGAACTTCGCGGCATGGAGCCGCTGCGCCAGCTGCGCCGTCTCGCCGCCGCCGACAATCGTCGTACAGTCCGGCAAGTCCGCGATCGCCCTGCCGACGCCGAGCGAGCCTTGGGCGAACGCATCCCACTCGAACACGCCCATCGGCCCGTTCCAGAGAACGGTGCGGCAGCCCCGCAGCGCCCGCGTGTAGATGCTGACGGACTGCGGGCCAATGTCGAGCACCTGCCAGCCTTCCGGGATCGCCTTCACCGGCACGATCTGGGTGCGTGCGTTCGCCGCGAAGCTGTCGGCCACGACGACATCGGCGGGCAGCATGAGCCGGGCGCCGCGGCTCTCGGCCTCCGCCATCACGGCGCGAGCCTCGTCGAGCAGGTCAGCCTCGATCTTCGAGTCGCCGACGGCGAACCCTTCGGCGGCGATGAAGGTGTTCGCCATGCCGCCGCCGATGAGGAGCCGGTCGACGCGCGCGATGAGGCTGCGCAGCACCGTCAGCTTCGAGCTCACCTTCGCCCCGCCGATAACGGCGGCGTAGGGGCGGTCGGGGCGCTCCATCGCGCGGCCGAGAATGTCGACCTCCTGCTCCATCAGCAGGCCGGCGACGGACGGCAGCTCGTGGGTGATGGCCTCCGTCGAGGCGTGGGCCCGGTGCGCGGCGCCGAATGCGTCGTTGACGTAGAGGTTCGCGAGGCTCGCCAGCTGCTTCGCGAAGGCGGCGTCGTTCGACTCCTCGCCCGCGTGGAAGCGCAGGTTCTCGAGCAGCAGGACATCGCCGGGCGCGAGCTTGGCGACGGCCGCTTCCGCCTCCGGCCCGACGCAGTCGCGCGCGTACGCGACCGGCTGGCCGAGCGCCACCGCGAGCGGGGCGACCACCGGCGCCAGCCGCATCGTCTCGACAACGGCGCCCTTGGGGCGGCCGAAGTGGGCGGCGAGGATGACCCGCGCCCCGCGCTCCGCAAGGTAGCGCACGGTGGGCACGATAGCGCGGATTCGGGTGTCATCGGCGACGCGGCCCGTATCGTCGAGGGGGACGTTGAGGTCGACGCGCACGAGCACGCGCTGGCCGTGGGGGTCGACATCGCGGATGGTTCGCTTTCGCATCGTCACGCCGAGCATAGCAGGCCGCCCCGTGCGGGCCAACCGCCCACGTTACGCATGAACATCGCGCCGCTGAAAGAGCACGAACGCCGCGGTCAGCGTCCCCACGGTGTACGCGAGCGAGCACGAGCGCCGCGAGCGGGGCGCTGAGCAGGGGGACATCGAGCGGGCTCGATTCCTGCATCCGCAGCGACGTCTCCAGCTTGTTCGCCAGCATCACCGTGTCGGCGTTGACGCTGGGCAGCGCGTTCGAGAGCCGGGCGGGGAATTCGCCGGCGAGCTGGAGCAGGCTGGCGATAATCGATTCGACGAAGACGAATCCGAGCGTGCCGGCGATGCCCGCCATCGTCGAGCGGCCCCAGGTGGCGAGGAGCGTCGCCATCGCCACGTAGGGGGCATATCGCCAGGAGGGTGCGCCCGTACGACAGCACGGAGTCGCCGATGTAGCCGGCATCGACGAAGCTGTAGTCCGATGAGCCCGCGATCTCGGTGATCACTGCCGATGTCAGCAGCGCCGTCACCATGCCGGCCGCGGTGCCCGCCAGCACCAGCAGCGCTACGGCGATGATCTTGCCCTGCAGATACTCGGCCCGAGTTCGGGTCGCCGTCAGGTACGGGCGGATCGTGGACCAGTCGTACTCGCTGCCCACGCAGGCCGCCGCGAGGATGACCGCGAGGAACAGCCCGATGGCGCGCGTCATCTCCAGTCCGAACGGCACCGCCTGCCGCAGGTAGATCGTCTCGCGGATGTTCTCGAGATTCGTGATCTGGATGTCGCCCAGCGTCGATGTGCCGCCGGTGGCGCTGCTCGCGAGCGTCTCCGTCACCGCCCAGAGCAGTACGTAGACCAGCACGATGAGCGCGATGAGGACGGCGAGCAGTATCCACGTCAGCGTCCGCTTGCGGAGCTTGAATATCTCGACGTCGACCAGCCTAGCGATCGCCATGTGCCTCGCCCTCCCCTGTCAGATCGAGAAACACTGCCTCCAGCGAAGGCCGTACCGGCGTCAGCTCCGCCGCGAAGATGCCCTGCGCCACTAGCGCCCGGTTGATGTCGCCCGCCCGCGCGATGGGCGCCGAGGCCACGATGTAGTCGTCGTCGACGCGGGCATCGGTCACCCACGGCATGGTGCGCAGCGTCGCCAGCGTCGTCTCGCGTTCGCCATCGGCGCCCACACGGATACGGATCGCGTTGTACACGCCGAGCAGATCGGCCACCGGCCCCTCCGCCAGCATGACGCCGCGCTGGAGGATGGCGACCCGGTCGCAGACCTGCTCCACCTCGTGCAGCAGGTGGCTGCTGACGAGAACTGTGCGCCCCTCGCCCGCAAGCCTCGGGATGAGGTCGCGCACTTCGCGTGTGCCCGCGGGGTCGAGCCCGTTCGTCGGCTCGTCGAGAATGACGAGGTGCGGATCGCGCAGCAGCGTCGACGCGATACCGAGCCGCTGCTTCATGCCGAGCGAGTACTCGCGATAGCGGTCGCCGCCGCGCTCGGCGAGCCCGACGCGCTCCAGCACATCGTCGATCGCCGTCTCGCCGATGTCGCCGAGGGCACGGCGGTAGATGGCGAGGTTGTCGCGCCCGGAGAGATACGGGTAGAACGCCGGCGATTCGATGATTGCGCCGATCTGGCGCAATATCTCCCAGCGCTTGCCCTTGAGCGGCATCCCGAACGCTTCGATATCGCCGGAGGTCGGCTGTACCAGCCCCAGGATCATGCTGACGGTCGTGCTCTTGCCGGAGCCGTTTGGCCCAAGGAGGCCGAACACTTCGCCGCCGCGCAGCTCCAAGTTGACGTTGTCGACGACGGTTGTCGTGCCGTACCGCTTGGTCAGTCCGCGGGTGCGGAGGATGATGTCGCTGTCCATGATTGGCATGATACGCGGTTCGGGCGCGCGCTGTGGTGCCGTTCGGCCCCAGTTAACGGTGGCGATTGGCGGCGTACGTCGTGAGGGCGGCGAGTTCGTCGCGGCGTTCCGGCGCGAGCGGGAGAGACGCGAGCAGCGCGAGGGCGCGCGTCGCAGCCGTGGATGTGAGCGCGGCGGCCGCCTCTCGCGAGCCAGCGCTCTCGATAATGGCCATCGCTTCGCCGACGGCCGCATCGTCGAGCGCCGCCGCGTACAGCTGCGCGAGCCGGGCGCGGCTGCCGGCCGAGCCGTGTTCGAGCGCGTGCACCACCGGATACGACAGCTTCCGCTCGCGCAGGTCTTCGGCGGCGGCCTTGCCGGTGCGCTGCGGATCGCCCCATATGCCGAGCCAGTCGTCGCGGATCTGGAAGGCTTGGCCTAACCAAAGCCCGAACTCGTGGAGCCCGCGCACCGTCGCGGCGTCGGCCCCCGCGAGGATCGCGCCGCAGGCGGCGGCCGCGGCCATCAGCGCCCCTGTCTTGCCGCGGATCATCGCCAGATAGGCGTCCGCACGCACCGCCGTGTCGCCCTCGAATCGCAGATCAGCGTCCTGCCCCCGGCAGAGCGCGACGCAGGCGTCGTCGAGCGTCCGCATCGCGGCGAGGACACGCTCCGGGGGCATGCCCGCGTCGCCGAGCCGATGCATCGCCGTGTGGGCGATGGCCCACAGCCCATCGCCCGCGTTCACGGCGAGCGGCACACCGAACCGCCGCCAGAGCGTCGGGCGGCCGTGGCGGAGGTCGCTGCGATCTTCGATGTCGTCGTGGATGAGCGTGAAGTTGTGAAGCAGCTCGATGGCGGCGGCGGCGGCGAGGGCGTCGTCCCGCGTGCCCCTTGCCGCTTCGGCGCAGAGAAGCAGCAACGATGGTCGCAGCAGCTTGCCGCCCCCGCTGTCGAGCGGATGGCCCGCTTCGTCAGCCCAGCCGAGATGATAGCGCAGCATCGCGGCCAGAGGCTGCGTCGCATCCGCGCCGGCGGCCGCGTCGAAAGCGCGGCGCATTTCGCCGATAATATCGCCGCGATAGCGCCCCAGAAATGCGAGTTCGGGCTCGGCAGCGCTGTCCGGATGGTTCGGCATCGTACGATCCCCGTGGCATGGAGCGCGCGGCGAGCTTCAGTCTAGCACGCATCCCTGCTATCCTTGGTGCGACCCCGACGCTTGATTGAGGAGAGCCCACGATAGCGAGCCGCAACGGCACATCCTATCTCGTCATCATTCGTGGTGTGCCGACCGTGCGCCGCGATGAGCTCGCGCGCCTCATCGCGGAAGGGCTGCCCGGCCCCGCTGCCGTTGTGCCGCTCGATGCGTTCCGCTCGAGCTGGATCATCGAGCACCAGGCCGGCGCGGAGGTCGAGATTGAGCTGGCGCATCGGCTGGGCAGGCTCGCCGCCGTCAGCTACCTCAACGCCGGCTACCACGTCGTGCTCCAGGCGGCGTTTCTCGAGAGGACGAATGGGCGCGCATCGCTGCAGGATCGGGAGCTCGCCGAGCTCGTCGCGCTGATGCGGACGCTGCCCGCGCGTGTCACCCTCGTCGACCTTACCGAGGACATCGGCTTGCCGTCGGGCTTCACCGCCCCGTACGACGGCAGCTCGGTTCGCCCCGATACCGTCGTCAATCTCTATCAGGATCACCTCGCTGACGGCACGGCGCGGGTGCTCGCCACCATCGCCGAAGGCTGAATCCGGTAGACTCGCGCGTTCCATAAGTGGTACGATGGGCATCGCCGCAATGCCGCCGCAGCATCGAGGAGCCCCACTATGGCCGACCGCGACCGAGTCGAGCGCGAGATCGAAGACATCCTCCAGAAGATCGATGACTTCCCCACCGAGGCCGCCCGTATCCGTCAGCGGCGCAAGCGCGAGGCGCGTGGTCCATCGCTCGCGCGGCGGCTGGGCCCGCGCCTCCGCGGCTTCTCCGCGCCCCAACTGCTGCTGACCGGCATGATCATCGTCCTCATCTCGTACTTCATCATCGGCCGGGCCGACGAGACGATCGGCCGGGTTGGTATCATCGCCGGGCTCGCGCTCTTCTTCGCCTCGTTCGCCCTCTCCTTCCGGCCCTCGCCGTCGCAGCCACGAAGGGGCGGCGGCAACGAGAAGCGCTGGCGCGGCCGTGTCATCGACATCGATGGCGACGAGCGCCGCGGCGGCCTCTGGGGCTGGTGGACGCGCCGCTAGCGATCCGCACGTCACCCCCCCGCCGTACTCTCGCCAGGCAAACGCTTCTGTTGCGCCGAAGGAGGCCCATTGCGCACTCGCGCCCGATCGTTCGCGTCCACGACGCTGCTCGCGCTCGCCGCCATCGCGCTGATGGCCGCGTGCGGCGATGACGGCGGAGCAGCATCGGGCACTCCGCGAGCGTCAGCCACCTCGACCGTCGAGCCGGCACGCACCCCGATTCCGGATGCGCCCTTCGACGCCGCCGCGGCGCTCGCGCACGTCCGTGCCCTTTCCGTCGACATCGGCATTCGCGAGGCCGGCACCGGCGGCGAACGCGAAGCCGCGACGTATCTGCTGCGCCACTACGAGGCGGCGGGGTACGATGCGGAGCTGCAGCCGTTCGACTTCGCCGGCCAGCTCACAGCAGATGTGCACATCGGCGCGAGCGCTCTCGATGACGCGCGTCCGATGGCGGGCTCGGTGGCAGCCACGGCCAGCGGCCCGCTCGCCTACATCGGGCTGGGGCGCAGCGTCGACATCGCGGGCTCGCTCGCGGGGCATATCGCCGTCGCCGAACGCGGCGAGATCGCCTTCGGCGTGAAGGCGCAGAACGCCGAGCGCGCGGGCGCCGTCGCGCTGATCATCATCAACACCGACGACGAGCTGCTCTTCGGCCGGCTGGAGGGCCCGTCCACGATCCCGGTTGCCGGCGTGCCCCACGGTGCGAGCGCCGCCCTGCTCGAAGGCGCCGCGTTGGGAAGCGATGCCACGGTCGCCGTCGAAGGGGGCGAGCCCCGCTCGTCGCAGAACGTCGTGGCGCGCCCTCCCGGCGGCGGGGACTGCGATCTCGTTGCAGGCGGCCATTACGACTCCGTGCCCGCAAGCCCCGGCGCCAACGACAACGCCTCGGGGGCGGCCGTCACGCTCGCCGTCGCCGAGACGCGGGCGCTGCGCGGTGAGCTCGACGGCATATGTTATGTCGCGTTTGGGGCTGAGGAGACAGGACTCCACGGCAGCGTCGCGTTCGTCGAGGCCGCGACCGCGAGCGAACTCGCGGGGTGGCGGGCGATGCTCAATCTCGACCAGGTCGGCCATCGCGACGCCTGGCGGCTCATCGGAACCGCGGACATGCAGCGGATCGCGGTCGAGGTCGCCGCCGCGATCGGTCTGGCGGCGGCCCCGTTCGAGCTGCCGGATGGGTTCGATTCCGACCACAGCCCTTTCGAGAACGAGGGCGTGCCCGTGCTCTTCCTGCACGGCGACGACGACGAGGTGCGCTATCACACCGCCGATGACACGAGCGAGTTCGTCCAGCAGGAAGCGCTCGACGAAGCGGGCCGGCTCGTGCTGGCGCTCATCGCGCGGCTGCGAGCGGGCTAGCGCCTTGCTCGCAGGGCGGCGCTTTGCTAGCATCGGCAGACGGTGGAAGGGGAGGTTCGGCCTCATGAGATCGCCATGGCTCGCGGCGGCTGCGTTCGTGGCCCTGACATCGCTCGCCGCCTGCGGTGGCGGCGGTGGCGGCGATCAGGCGGCCGACACCGTCGATTCCCGTGCCGTTCCCACCGCGACACTTCCGGCGGAATTGCCGCCGGTGCTGCTGGTCGGCACCGCGGGCCTTGTGCCGCCTGTCGGCCGCGATGGCGCTATCGGCGGGGGCGAGACGCACGAAGTTGTGTCTGGCGATACGCCGAGCGGGATCGCGGCGCAGTACGACACCACGGTCGAGGAGCTGTTCGCCGCCAACGGTCTCGAGTCCGGCGCTGTGCTCAGCGTCGGGCAGCGGCTCGTCATCCCGGTGCCGCAGACGATTGAGGCGTCGCCCACCGAAGTCTCCGGCCCATCGAACAACGACGCTGCCGGTGGTGATACGACTATCGATGAGACTCCGGGCCCATCGGCGGGCGGCGGGAGCGGCACGTACACCGTCGTGGCCGGCGACATCGCGAGCGACATCGCGGCTCGCTTCGGCATCAGCGTCGAGGAGCTCGCGAAGGCGAACGACATGACCGTCGACGAGATATCGAGCCTGCTCGTGGGGCAGGTACTGACGATTCCGTAGTTGGCCTATAGGTTGGGCGTGTGCTACGATAGCGCGCGTCGCCCGGCCCACCCGGGTTCGCGGCGGCAGCTATCCAGACGAGAGTAGTCCGAGGACATACGTCCGGCTCCGCATACCTGGGCCGGACTTCTCATTGCAGATTGCCAGATTCGGGGTCGAGCCCGATGTAGCGCGCCCTCCGCGGCGAACCCCAGAAAGGAGTGGGCACCGAGCGTCGTCGGGCCCAACCCGGAATGTCGGTCGAGGACAAACTTCGCGAATTATCCGATCTCAAAGCGCAGGCGCGCCTCGGTGGAGGCCAGGCCCGTATCGACGCGCAGCATAAGCGCGGCAAGCTCACGGCCCGTGAGCGGCTCGACCTCCTGCTCGACGAAGGCACGTTCCAGGAGATCGACTCGCTCGTCACCCACCGCTCGACGGACTTCGGCCTCGGCGATCAGCTGTACTACGGCGACGCCGTCGTTACCGGCTGGGGCAAGATCGATGGCCGTCCCATCTACGTCTACTCCCAGGACTTCACCGTCTTCGGCGGCTCGCTCTCCGAGGTTGTCGGCGAGAAGATCACGAAGATCATGGAGATGGCGCTCAAGAACGGCGCGCCGCTTGTCGGGCTCAACGACTCCGGCGGCGCACGCATCCAGGAGGGCGTCACCAGCCTCAAGGGCTACGGCGAGATCTTCCTGCTGAACACGCTGGCCTCCGGCGTCATCCCGCAGATATCGGTGATCATGGGGCCGTGCGCCGGTGGCGCTGTCTACTCGCCCAGCATCACCGACTTCATCTTCATGGTCGAAGGCACGGCCCAGATGTACATCACGGGCCCCGACGTCATCAGCGCCGTCACCGGCGAGGAGGTGACGCACGATGAGCTCGGCGGCGTGACCACGCACGCGACCCGCTCCGGCGTGGCGCACTTCGCTGTCGAGTCGGAGGAGGAGTGCCTGCGCGAGGTGCGCCGTCTCCTCTCGTTCCTGCCCACCAACAACGCCGAAGACGCGCCCATGGTCGAGTGCGCCGACGACCCCGATCGCTCGTCGATGAAGTGCTGCAGATCGTGCCCGACGACTCGAACCGGCCCTACGACATGCGCGACGTCATCTACGCCATCATCGACGACGGCGACTTCATGGAAGTGCACGCCGGGTTCGCGCAGAACATCGTCGTCGGCTTCGCCCGGATGAACGGCCGCTCCATCGGCATCGTCGCGAACCAGCCGCTGGTGCTGGCGGGCGTGCTCGACATCGACTCGTCGCGCAAGGCGGCGCGCTTCGTCCGCTTCTGCGATGCGTTCAACATCCCGATCCTGACGCTCGACGACGTGCCCGGCTTCCTGCCCGGCACCCAGCAGGAGTACGGCGGCATCATCACGCACGGCGCGAAGCTGCTGTACGCCTACGCCGAGGCCACCGTGCCCAAGATCGCCATCATCGTGCGCAAGTCGTACGGCGGCGCCTACATCGTGATGAGCAGCAAGCATCTGCGCGGCGACATCAACTTCGCGTGGCCGACCGCCGAGATCGCGGTCATGGGCCGCCGACGGCGCCGTCAACATCATCTACCGCGCCGAGATCGAGAACTCCGACAACCCGGACGAGACGCGGAAGCGAGCTCATCGACGAGTACAAGCGAGCACTTCGCTCAATCCGTACATCGCCGCGCAACGCGGCTTTGTCGACGACGTCATCGACCCGCGCGAGACGCGCATGAAGGTGATTCGCGCCTTCGACATGCTGCAGAACAAGACCGACACCAACCCGCCGAAAAAGCACGGCAACATCCCGCTGTAGCGAGGCCACGATGACCACCGAGGCCAGCCGTAACCCGGTAGGCATCACCGACACTATCCTGCGCGATGCGCACCAATCGCTCCTCGCGACGCGAATGCGCACCGAGGACATGCTGCCCATCGCCGAGAAGCTCGACCAGGTCGGGTACTACTCGCTCGAAGTGTGGGGCGGCGCAACCTTCGACACGGCGCTGCGCTTTCTGCGCGAAGATCCGTGGGAGCGGCTCCGCCTGCTGAAGCAGCGCATCACCAAAACACCGCTGCAGATGCTGCTTCGCGGCCAGAACCTCGTCGGCTACCGGCACTACGCCGACGATCTCGTCGAGCGCTTTGTCGAGAAGGCGCACGAGAACGGGATGGACATCTTCCGCATCTTCGACGCGCTCAACGACATGCGTAATCTGCAGACCGCGATGCGCGCGACGAAGCGGGTCGGCGGGCACGCGCAGGGCACCATCTGCTACACCACCAGCCCCGTCCACAACGTCGCCGCTCTTCGTCGAGCAGGCGCGGCAGCTCGTCGAGATGGGCGCCGACTCCATCTGCATCAAGGACATGGCCGGGCTCCTGCACCCGTACGTCGCCGAGGAGATCGTCTCCCGCATCAAGCAGGAGGTGAAGATACCGCTCGTGCTGCACTGCCACTGCACCAGCGGGCTCGCGGAGATGACGTACGTGAAGGCCATCGAGGCCGGCATCGACGCCGTCGACTGCGCGATCTCGGCGATGGCGCAGGGCACATCGCAGCCGCCGACGGAGAGCCTCGTCGCCACGTTCCAGGGGCACCCTCGCGACCCGGGCCTCGACCTGCCGCTGCTGACCGAGATCGCCGAGTACTTCGCGGGCGTCCGCAAGAAGTACAGCCAGTTCGAGGGCGGCCTCAAGGGTGTCGATGCCGCCGTGCTCGCGCATCAGATTCCGGGCGGCATGATCTCGAACCTCCTCGGCCAGCTCCGCGACCTCAACGCGTTCGATCGTCTGCCCGAAGTGCTGGAAGAGATGCCGCGCGTCCGCGAAGACATGGGCTATCCGCCGCTCGTGACCCCCATGAGCCAGATGGTCGGCACCCAGGCCGTGATGAACGTGCTCCAGGGCGAACGCTACAAGGTCATCCCGCGCGAGGTTCAGCAGTACGTGCAGGGCTACTACGGCTCGCCGCCGGCGGCCATCAGCCCGCTGCTCGCGAGCAAGGTGCTGACCGAGGGCCAGAAGCCCATCGAAGGCCGCCCGGCCGACCTCCTCGATCCCGAGTGGGACAAGTCCACGAGCGAAGCGGGCGACCTGGCCCAGAGCGACGAGGATGTGCTCTCGTACGCCATGTTCCCCCAGGTCGCGCGCGAGTTTCTGGAATGGCGGCAGGGCGGCGGCGCCGAGAAGGAGATCGTCGCGGCCATCGTCGCGGCGCTCACCCACTCCGAGCGGCGGTCATCGGCCATGCCCCGCCCGCTTGCGCCCGCCGGCGGCGACGCGCCCTCGCCGTGGAAGATGCAGGGCCGCCGCCGCACGATGGCCTCGCGAACGTAGCGCATGAAGATTACGATCGATGGCCAGCCATACGAAGTCGAACGCGGCGCCAGCGACGTCACCATCGGCGACCGAGGTCTTCCGCGTCAGCGTCGAGGAATCGGCCGGCGCTCACACCGTTCTCGTCAATGACATCGCCTACCGTGTCGAGCTCCCCGCCGAGCAGCCCGAGAACGACATCGAGGCGACGGTGCTCGTCGATGGCCAACCCCATACCGTCGTGCTCCAGGGCCGGATGCGCGCGCCCAGGCCCGAGCCGAAGGCCGCCGTCGCGCCCGCGCCCGCGCGCGGCCCCGTGCCCGAGGGCGCGATCGTCGCGGCGATGGCGGGCCGCATCGTGAGCGTGCACGTCGAGGTCGGGCAGCGGGTGACGACGGGCGACCTGCTCGTCATCGTCGAAGCGATGAAGATGGAAAACGAGATGAAGGCGACGATGACGGCACGGTGACGGCGCTCGAAGTCGCGCCCGGCACGCGCGTCAACGAAGGCGATGTTCTTGTCGTCGTGCAATAGGTCTGAGCGTCGGACGGACTCCGAAAGGGGCACTATCGTGGCGTACAACGTAACGCTCATTCCGGGCGACGGCACGGGGCCCGAGATCACCGAAGCGACCCGGCGCGTGCTCGAAGCCACGGGCGTCGCGTTCAACTGGGACATCCAGAGCGCCGGCGTCGACGTGATGGAGGCGGAAGGCACGCCGCTGCCCGATCGCGTCATCGAGTCGATCCGCACGAACCGCATCGCCCTGAAGGGGCCGATCACGACCCCGGTCGGCAAGGGCTTCCGCAGCGTCAACGTGGCGCTGCGCAAGTCGCTCGACCTCTACGCCTGCCTGCGGCCGTGCAAGTCGTACCCCGGCGTGCGCAGCCGCTACGACGACATCGATCTGGTCGTGGTGCGCGAGAACACCGAAGACCTGTACGCCGGCATCGAGTTCGAGCGCGGCAGCGAGTACATCGGGCGCATCTCCGATATCGTCGTCGAAAGCGGCCAGACGGCCATCCGCGCCGACGCCGGCCTCTCGCTGAAGCCGATCTCGCGAGTTCGGCTCGCGCCGGATCGTGAAGTTCGCGTTCGAGTATGCGCGCGCCAACAATCGCAAGCTCGTGACCGCCGTCCACAAGGCGAACATCATGAAGCACTCCGATGGCCTGTTCCTCGCCGTCGCGCGGGAGGTGGCGAAGGAGTACCCGGACATCGAGTTCGAGGACATGATCGTCGATAACATGTGCATGCAGCTCGTGCAGAAGCCGGAGCTGTACGACGTGCTCGTGCTGCCCAACCTCTACGGCGACATCCTCTCCGACCTCTGTGCCGGGCTCGTGGGCGGGCTTGGCGTCGCGCCGGGCGCGAACATCGGCGAGGGCGGCATCGCCCTGTTCGAGCCGACGCACGGCAGCGCCCCGAAGTACACCGGCCAGAACAAGGTCAACCCGACGGCGATGATGCTCTCCGGCATGCTGATGCTGCGCCACATCGGCGAGACGGACGCGGGCGACCGGCTCGAACGGGCCATGGCCGAGCTCATCGCCGAGGGCAAGGACGTCACCTACGACATGAAGCCGCACCGCGACGACCCGACGGCCGTGGGCACGTCGCAGGTGGCGGACGCAATCATC
This sequence comes from uncultured Chloroflexia bacterium, assembly GCA_963702115.1. GTDB lineage: Bacteria > Chloroflexota > Dehalococcoidia > SHXV01 > SHXV01. The sequence goes on along the minus strand of OY969711.1, from coordinate 1,172,524 downwards.
GCGAAGCTGAAAGGGTAACCGTGCGAAGCAAAATCACCGTCGTGGGCGCCGGCAACGTCGGCGCGACCCTCGCGCAGCGGCTCGCCGAGCGCGATTACGCCGACATCGTTCTCGTCGACATCGTCGAGGGGCTGCCGCAGGGCAAGGGGCTCGACATGCGCGAGGCCGGCCCTGTCGTCGGCTACGACTCGAACGTCACCGGCACCAACGGCTACGCCGAGACGGCGAACTCCGATGTCGTCGTCATCACCTCGGGCGTGGCGCGCAAGCCCGGCATGAGCCGCGACGATCTGCTGCAGACCAATCGCGGCATCGTCGGCGGGGTCACGAAGCAGATCGTCGCCGCCTCGCCGGAGTGCGTCATCATCGTCGTCAGCAACCCGCTCGACGCCATGTGCCACGTCGCGTTCGAGGCCGCGGGCTTCCCGCGGGAGCGCGTGCTCGGCATGGCGGGCGTGCTCGACACGGCTCGCTATCGCACGTTCATCGCCGAGGAGCTGCGCGTGTCGGTCGAGGACGTGCACGCCTACGTGCTCGGCGGCCACGGCGACACGATGGTGCCGCTCGTCCGCTACACGACCGTCGCCGGCATCCCGATCGAGCAGCTGCTGCCGAAGGAGCGGATCGACGGCATCGTGCAGCGAACGCGCGACGGCGGCGCCGAGATCGTCGCCCTGCTGAAGACGGGCAGCGCCTTCTACGCGCCGTCGGCAGCCGTCGCCGAGATGGTCGACGCCATCATCCTCGACAAGAAGCGCATCCTGCCGTGCGCGGCGCTGCTGCAGGGCGAGTACGGCGTCAGCGGGCTGTACATCGGCGTGCCGGTGAAGCTGGGGGCGGCGGGCATCGAGCAGATCATCGAGATCGAGCTGACGGACGCTGAGCGCGCCGACCTGCGGCGCTCGGCCGACGCCGTGCAGGAGCTCGTCGACGCCATGAAGAAGCTGCCGTAGATCATTCGTCGTGCACTTGCTTATTGCATGTGCGACCGTCTACCATGATCCCGGCACATGACCACGCATATCGGACAAGTGAAGGAGCAACCATGGCCGACGTTACGATTACCCCATACGATAACGGACCGCTGGTCGTCGCGGGCGACGCCAAGATCACCGACGCTGAGGGCCGCGAGATCAAGCCGCCGGGGGCGACGATCGCGCTCTGCCGCTGCGGTGCGTCGAACATGAAGCCATTCTGCGATGGCACGCACGCCAAGGTCGGATTCGAGTCGAAGGTCACGGGCGGCTAAACGGCCCGATAGGGCGCGTCGACGAACGAAGGGAGCCATCGGCGCGATGGCTCCCTTCGGCGTTTCGGATGGCCTACCGGCGCTCGCCCGGCGGCCAATATCGCCGTCGCGGCGGGCTTGCGACGGGGGGTGCGTCGCGCTATAATGCTCGGGGACAGGCCGCCTTTAATTCGGTTCCGTGAGGCCGAAAAGGAGCGACTTTCGATGCTGGGCGCGTCCCACACCTGGTTCCGCGTACCGTCCGCCCACGGGTCGGCGATCCTCACTCCCATTGATGGGAGTTTTTTTGTGCCCGGCACCTCTGCCCACGCGCGGAGGCCGGCATGACCGCCGCCACTGCCCTCATGTCGGCCGATGACGTGCGCCGCGCCATCGTGCGCATCGCGCACGAGATTGTCGAGCGCAACAGCGGCGCGGGCGAGCTCGTGCTCGTCGGCATCCCGCTGCGCGGCGTGCCGCTGGCGCATCGGATCGCCGCCGCCATCAGCGAGTTCGAGCGCGTCGACGTGCCGGTCGGCTCGCTCGACATCGCGCTGTACCGCGACGACCTGCGCGCACGAGGCGTGCGGCCGCAGCTCCGCCCCAGCGACATCCCCGTCCGCATCGACGGGCGGCGGGTCGTGCTCGTCGATGACGTACTGTTCACTGGCCGCTCCGTTCGTGCCGCGCTCGACGCCCTCAACGACTACGGCCGGCCGGAGCGCATCCAGGTCGCGGCGCTCGTCGACCGTGGCCATCGCGAGCTGCCGATTCGCGCGGACTACGTCGGCAAGAACGTCCCGACGGCACGCGCCGACGACGTGGCCGTGCTCCTCACCGAAACCGACGGTAGCGACGGCGTAGAGATATCTCCGGGCGCCGGCGAAGCGCCCGCGACGACCAGCTCCGCGAGGTCATCGGACGGCGGCGGCGACGGCCGCCCGAGCGTCCGATGACGAGACGAGAAGCGAGGCCCGCACCGATGGACGAGACTGACAGGCCGATGCTCCGAACAGCCGGGACGATGAGCGAGGTGGCGAAGCGACCGCCTCCCCGCGCCCGCGCGAGCGCCGCTGCGGCGAGCGACATCACGGACCCCGCGACGAGCCCTCCCGGCGAGCCCTGCCCGGCCGGCCGCCGCCGCGGTCGATGGGTGGCGACGCCGCGACGTGCTCGACCTCGATGACTTCGACCGCGACGAGATTGAGCTCGTGATGCGGACGACCGACGCCATGCGCGAGGTGCTCGGCCGCGCCGTGCGCCGCGTGCCCACGCTCCGCGGCACCACGATCATCACGATGTTCTACGAAGCGAGCACCCGCACGCGCGCCTCGTTCGAGCTGGCCGCCAAGGTGCTGGGCGCCGACGTCATCAATGTCAGCGCCAGCGGCAGCAGCGTCGAGAAGGGCGAATCGCTCGTCGACACCGTGCGCACGCTCGAGGCTATCGGGGCCGACGCGCTCGTCATCCGCCATGGCGCATCGGGCGCGCCGTATCTGGCGGCGCAGCACACGTCGGCTTCGATCATCAACGCGGGCGACGGCACGCACGCGCATCCCTCGCAGGCGCTGCTCGATCTGTACACGATGCGGCAGCGGCTCGGCGACATGCGCGGCCGCCGCGTCGTCATCGTCGGCGATATCCTGCACAGCCGGGTGGCGCGCTCCAACCTCTGGGCGCTGACGGCGATGGGCGCTGAGGTGGTCGTCTGCGGGCCGCCGACCCTCATTCCGGCGGGCCTCGGCGACGCGGCGGAGCCGGGATTGCCGCCGGTGCGGGTCGAGCACGACGCCGATGTCGCGCTGCGCGACGCCGATGTCGTGATGACGCTGCGGGTGCAGGCGGAACGCCAGGACGCGGGCCTGCTGCCGAGCCTGCGCGAGTACGCGCGGCGATATCAGCTGAACACACGGCGGCTGGCGCTGGCGCGCCCCGGAGCGCTTGTCATGCACCCCGGCCCGATGCTCGAAGGGGTCGAGATCGCGCCCGACGTCGCGCACGGCGTGCAGTCGGTCATCGAGGAGCAGGTGCGCACGGGCGTCGCGGTGCGGATGGCGCTGCTCTATCTCACCACGCGAGGTCACGCACTGTGAGCGCCCTCCTGATTCGCGGCGGTCGCGTCATCGACCCGGCGAGCGGCATCGATACGATCGCCGGCGTGCTCCTGCGCGACGGCGTCGTCGCGGAGGTGGGCGCGCGCATCGAGGCGGCGGACGCGGCGGTCATCGACGCCACGGGCCTCGTCGTTGCGCCCGGCTTCGTCGACCTGCACACGCACCTGCGCGAGCCGGGATTCGAGCACAAGGAGACGGTCGCGACCGGGGCGGCGGCGGCGGCGCGGGGCGGCTTCACCACCATCTGCGCCATGCCGAACACCAACCCCGCCGCCGACACGCGCGCGACTATCGACCTCGTGCTGCGCGCAGCTCACGACGCCGCCGCCCGCGTGCTCCCGATCGGCGCAGTCACCGTGGGCCGCGCCGGCCGGCAGCTCGCCGAGATGGGCGAGCTCGCCGAAGCGGGCGCTGTCGCCTTCAGCGACGACGGCGATTGCGTCGCCGACCCGGTGCTGATGCGCTCCGCCCTCAGCTACGCCGCGATGCTCGGCTGCGCCGTGATTCAGCACGCCGAAGACCCGTCGCTGTCGCGGCGTGCGCCCGCCCACGAGGGGTGGGTCGCCACCCGGCTCGGACTGCGCGGCCAGCCCGCCGCCGCCGAGGAGACGATCGTCGCGCGCGACATCGAGCTCGCGGCGCTCACGGGCGGGCATCTGCACGTGGCGCACATCAGCACCGCGGGCGCGGTCGAGCACGTGCGCCGGGCGAAGGAGCGCGGCCTGCCCGTGACGGCGGAGGTGACGCCGCACCACCTGACGCTGACGCACGAGGCGCTCCTCGACGGCGGCGTGGGCCCGTACGACACGAACACGAAGGTGAACCCGCCGCTGCGCACGCCCGCCGATGTCGCCGCGCTGCGGGCGGCGCTCCGCGACGGCGTTATCGACGCCATCGCCACCGACCACGCGCCGCACGCCACGCAGGACAAGCTCTGCGAGTACGACGCGGCGGCCTTCGGCATCAGCGGCCTGGAGACCGCCTTCGGCCTGGCGATGACGGCCGTGCACGCCGGCGACCTGCCGCTCGCCCGGCTCATCGAAGCACTCACCATCGGGCCGGTGCGGGCGCTCGGCCTCGACCGGCTCGCCGCCATCGCGGGGCTGGGCACGCTCGCCCCCGGCGCCCCCGCCGATGTTGTGCTGCTCGACCCCGATGCGGAGTGGACGGTCGACCCGGCAGCGTTCGCGTCGCTGGGCCGCAACACGCCGGTCGCGGGCCGCACCCTGAGGGGCCGCGTCGTCGCAACGGTGCTCGGCGGCCGCATCGTCCACGATGCGCGAACGGCAGAGGCGGCGCGATGACGACTCGCCCGCAAGCGCTGCTGGTGCTGGAGGACGGCACGGTGTTCCGGGGCGAGAGCTTCGGGGCGGGCGGCCACGTCCACGGCGAGGTCGTGTTCAACACGTCGATGATGGGCTACCACGAAATCCTCACCGACCCGTCGTACGCCGGCCAGATCGTGACGCTGACGTACCCGCTCATCGGCAACTACGGCATCTCGCCGCTCGATGTCGAGTCGCGCCGCATCCAGGTGCGGGGCCTCGTGGTGCGCGAGGCCTGCGAGCTGCCGAGCCATCCCCATAGCGCCGAGTCGCTGCACAGCTATCTCGCGCGCGAGGGCGTGCCCGCCATTAGCGGCATCGATACGCGCGCGCTCACCCGCCGCATCCGGGCGCACGGTGTGCTGATGGGCACCATCACCACCGACGAGACGGCGGACGAAGCGCTGCGCCGCCTCGGCTCGGAGCGCCGCTACGATGGCGAGCCCTTCGTCGACGAAGTGACGACGGCACGCGCCTACGACTGGGTCGATGGCGAAGTGGAGCCCGTAACGGGTGCTGGCGGCATCGCATCGCGAAGCGTTCGGGACGCCGAGCGTAGTTCGCACCATCGTCGTCTGCTCGACCTCGGGGTGAAGTACAGCATCATGCGCATCCTGCGCGAGATGGGCTGCCGGATCACGGCCGTGCCCGCGACCACAAGCGCCGCCGCGCATCCTCGACCTGCGGCCGGACGGCGTCGTCTTCTCGCCCGGCCCCGGCGACCCGGCGCTGCTCGACCGGCCGGTCGAAACGGCGAGGGCGCTCGTTGGGCGGCTGCCGGTGATGGGCATCTGCTTGGGGCATCAGGTGCTGGGACGCGCCTTCGGGGCAGGCACGTACAAGCTAAAATTCGGCCATCGGGGCGGCAATCACCCCGTGCAAGACTTGGCGACCGGCCTCGTCACCGTCACCGCACAGAATCACGGCTACTCCATCGATCCCGACGGCCTGCGTGACGGCGCGCACGTGAGCCACATCAACCTCAATGACGGCACGGTCGAAGGGCTCTCGCACAGCTCCCTTCCGCTGGTATCAATCCAGTACCATGCCGAAGCGTCACCGGGACCGGAGGACGACCGCTACCTGTTCACGCGATTCCTCGACATGGTGCGCGATCCGTCGGGCGGCTCCACCGGGCCAGCTCGCGAGCTGCCCCAACTACGGGCGAAAGGACGCTAAGAAGATGAGCTCCACGATCCAGCCGACAATCCTGAGGGCGAAGGTCGCCGACGCCGACGGCGTTCACAAGGTGATGAACGGTGTCGTCGCCGACGGCGGCGGCCCCCGCAACGGCATCGACAGCATGGTGACGCCGGACAGCGTCGCCCAGTGGATCCGCGACTTGGGCGATCGCGGCGCGCTCTTCCTCGCCCGCTCCGGCGAGCAGGCCGCGGCCGCCTGCGCGCTCGAGCCGCTCGACGCGGAGGCGGCGCGGCTGCGGGTGTGGGTGCTGCCGGCATTCCGCCGGCAGGGGCTCGGCGGCGCGCTCGGGCGGGTCGCGAACCAGTTCGCGCGCGAACGCGGCTACAAGCGCGTTGTGGGCCACGTGCCGGCCGAGAACGAAGCGGCGCTCTCGTTCTTCAGCGCGGTCGCGGGCGAGGAGGCGCTCCAGCCCGGCCTCAAGTTCGAGCTCCCGCTGGAATAGGAGCGAGATGACGGAGAAGCCGCGCAAGGTTCTCATCATCGGGTCGGGGCCGATCATCATCGGCCAGGCGGCCGAGTTCGATTACGCCGGCACCCAGGCGTGCAAGGCGATGCGCGAGGAGGGCGTGCACGCCGTCCTCGTCAACTCGAACCCGGCCACCATCATGACCGATGAGGACATCGCCGACACGGTCTACATCGAGCCGCTCACCGTGCCCGTGCTCCGCCGGATCATCGAGCGCGAGCGCCCCGATGGTCTGCTGCCGACGCTCGGCGGCCAGGCAGGCCTGAACCTCGCGGTCGCCCTTCACGATGCGGGCGTGCTGGAGGAGTTCGGAGTGCGGCTGCTCGGCACCTCCATCGACACCATCCGCAGGGCGGAGGATCGCGACCTCTTCAAGCGGATGCTGGAGGAGATCGGCGAGCCGGTGCCGCAGAGCGAGACGTGCACGGACTATGCCGCCGCGGAAGCCGCGGCCCGCGAGATCGGGCTGCCCGTCGTGGTGCGGCCGGCGTACACGCTGGGTGGCACAGGCGGCGGCATCGCCGAGACGTGGGAGCAGTTCGAGCGGATCGCGAAGGCCGGGCTCGCCGCGAGCCCCATCAGCCAGGTGCTCGTCGAGCGCTGCCTCACCGGCTGGAAGGAGCTCGAATACGAGGTCATGCGCGATGGCGCCGGCAACTGCATCACCATCTGCAACATGGAGAACCTCGACCCGATGGGCGTCCACACCGGCGATAGCATCGTCGTCGCGCCCAGCCAGACGCTCTCGGACAGCGACCACCAGATGCTGCGAACCTCGGCGCTGAAGATCATCCGGGCGCTCGGGGTCGAAGGCGGCTGCAACGTGCAGTTCGCGCTCGCGCCCCGCCCCGATGTCGCGCCGTGGGTCGAGGGCGAACCGCCCGCGCGGCTGCCGTACTACGTCATCGAAGTGAACCCGCGCGTGTCGCGCAGTTCGGCGCTCGCGAGCAAGGCCACCGGCTACCCGATCGCGCGGGTCGCCGCGAAGATCGCCGTCGGCAAGACGCTCGACCAGATACCGAACGCCGTCACCGAGAAGACGACCGCGGCGTTCGAGCCCACGCTCGACTACGTCGTCGTGAAGATACCGCGCTGGCCGTTCGACAAGTTCCCCTTCGGCGACCGCTCGCTCGGCACGCAGATGAAGGCGACCGGCGAGGTGATGGCGATCGATCGCACGTTCGAGGCGGCGCTGCAGAAGGCGGTGCGGTCGCTCGAGTTCGGCAACCGCTCCCTCCTGTGGGAGGAGCAGGCCTGGGCGGGCGACGCGCTCGAACGGCCGCTCGGGCCGACGGACGAGCGGCTGTGGTCGCTGATGGCGGCGCTGCGCCGCGACGCCGACACCATGGCCATCGCGCGGCTCACCGGCATCGACCCGTGGTTCCTGGAGCGGCTGGCCCGCATCGTTGCGATGGAGCGGCGGCTGCTCTCCGAACCGCTCACGCCGGAGCTGATGCGCGCCGCCAAGCGAATGGGCTTCTCCGACGTGCAGATCGGCACGCTCGCCGACCGGCTCACCGAGCAGGTGCGGCAGCAGCGTATCGGCTGGGGCATCCGCCCCGTGTACAAGATGGTCGACACGTGCGCGGCGGAGTTCGAGGCGGCGACACCGTACTTCTACAGCACGTACGAGGACGAGAACGAAGCGCCGCCTCTGGCGGGCAAGCGCGCCCTCGTCATCGGGTCGGGGCCGATCCGGATCGGCCAAGGGATCGAGTTCGACTACGCCAGTGTGCACGCCGCGAAGACGCTGCGCGAGGGCGGCTACGCCGCCATCATGGCGAACTGCAATCCGGAGACGATGTCGACCGACTTCGACATGTCCGACAGGCTCTACTTCGAACCGCTCGACGAGGAGTCGGTGCGCGACATCCTCGAGAACGAAGCGCGGCGACAGCGAGCCTCCCGCCGACCGTCGTGCAGTTCGGCGGCCAGACCGCGATCAACCTCGCGACGCCGCTGCACCGCGCCTCGCTGCCGATCATGGGCAGCAGCGCCGAGGCCATCGACCTCGCCGAGGATCGCCGCCGCTTCGAGGATTTCCTCCAGGGGCTCGGCATCCCGCAGCCGCCCGGCGCGACGGTCGCCAACGTCGAGGAGGCGCTGCTTGTCGCGCAGCAGATTGGCTACCCGGCGCTCGTCCGGCCCAGCTACGTGCTCGGCGGCCGCGCGATGGAGATCGTGCAGAACGCGAGCGAGCTCATCCGCTACATCAAGCCCGCCGTCGAGGCGGCGGAGGGCCGCCCGATCCTCATCGACAAATACCTCGAAGGCCGCGAGATCGAGGTCGACGCCATCTGCGACGGCGAGCGCGTGCTCGTGCCCGGCATCATGGAGCACATCGAGCGCGCCGGCGTCCATTCGGGCGACTCGACGGCCGTGTACCCGGCCATGAACCTCACGCAGGAGCAGGTCGGCACGATCATCGACTACACGCGGCGCATCGGCCTGGGGCTCGGGGTGCGCGGGCTGATGAACGTGCAGTACGTCCTCTGGGCCGACCCGGAGCGGCCGGGGCCGGGCGTGTACGTCATCGAGGTGAACCCGCGAGCGAGCCGCACCGTCCCCTTCCTCTCGAAAGTGACGGGCGTGCCGATGGTGCGCGCCGCCGTCAACGTGATGCTTGGCCGCTCGCTCGCCGAGCAAGGGCTGCCCGACGGGCTGTGGCCCAGCCAGCCGCTCGTCGCGGTCAAGGCGCCCGTGTTCTCGATGTCGAAGCTCATCGGCGTCGACAGCTACCTGGGGCCGGAGATGAAGTCGACCGGCGAGGCGATGGGGATCGATCGCACGTTTGAGGCGGCGCTCGCCAAGGCGCTGATGGCCTCCGACCTCGTGCTGCCACCCGGGGGCGCGATGCTGCTGTCGATATCCGATCGCTACAAGTCCGAGGCCATCCCGCTGGTGCACCGGCTCGTCGAGGCGGGCTACCGTCTGTACGCGACCGAGGGCACGAAGGCGATGATCGAGGCGCTCGGGCTGCCGGTGGAGCAGGCGACGAAGCGGCTCGACCAGGGCTACCCGAACGTCATCGACGTGATTCGCGAGGGTACGGTGAACGGCGTCATCAACACGGCGGAGACGGCGAGCACGGGCACGCTGCGCGACGGCTTCCACATCCGCCGGGCCGCGACGGAGAAGCGCATCCCGTGCTTCACGTCGCTCGACACGGCGCGCGCCGCCATCGACACGCTCATCGACGGCGCCCGTCCGTTCGAGGTGCTGCCGCTGCCCGAGTACCGCGACGGGGCCGGGCCGATCGTGACAGCGCCGCTGCCGGTCGTGTCGCGGCTGCGGCTCGAGGAGGCGACCGTCGTCGAGACGGCGGAAGTCGCCGAGAACGTGTGGCTCGCCTGGCTGGGCGGCGTCGAGACGCATCGCGCCGCGCGACCCGGGCAGTTCTTCATGTTCCTGCCGGCTGGCCCGAGGCCTGCGATCCGCTCCTCCCCCGCCCCATGAGCTACCACCGCTTCCGCGAACGCGACGGCGCGTTCCAGTTCGCCGTGCTGTTCTCGATCGTCGGGCGCGGCACGGGCTGGCTCGCCGAGCGGCGCCCCGGCGATGCCGTGCCCGTGTACGGGCCGCTCGGCCACGGCTTCGAGCCATCGGCCGGCGCGGGCAATCTGCTGTGCGTCGCGGGCGGCATCGGTGTCGCGCCGTTCGCGGCGTTCGCCGACGAGCAGGTCGCGGCCGGCCGCAGCGTCGTGCTCGCCATGGGCGCGCGGACGGAGGCGCAGCTCATCCCGGCGGCGCTGATGCCGGCCGAAGTCGAGATCGCGGTCGCCACCGACGACGGCTCGGCCGGGCACAAGGGCTATGTCAGCGACCTGTTCGCCGAGCATCTGCCGTGGTGCGACGAGGCCTTCGCCTGCGGGCCGGCCGCGATGTTCGCGGCGCTCGCCGATGTCCGTCGCCGGGGGCGGTGGCGGAAGCCGGTGCAGGTGCTGATGGAGGAGCGGATGGCCTGCGGTTACGGCGCGTGCTACAGCTGCGCCGCCCGGCCGAGGCGCGGCGGCGTCCGGCTCGTCTGCCGCGACGGCCCCCGCTTCGACCTGCTCGAGATGTTTTGACGATGGCCGCCACGAAGCCGTCGCCCGTCGTCAAATGGGCCGGCGGCAAGACGTCGCTGCTGACGCGCATCGCCGCGCGTCTCCCCAAGGCGTACGGTACCTACATCGAGCCGTTCCTCGGCGGCGGCGCGACGTTCTTCGCGCTTCGGCCCGAACGCGCGCTCGTCGCCGACAGCAACGCCGAGCTCATCGCGATGTACGAGGCGATCCGCGACGAGCCCGCGGCGCTCATGGCGGCGCTCGATACGCTGCAGCCGCACGTCGCCGATCGCGAGCGCTATCTCGCCGTCCGCGCGCAGGATCCGGCGACGCTGACGCGCACCGAAGCGGCGGCGCGGTTCATCTATCTCAACAAGACGTGCTACAACGGGCTCTACCGCGTCAATCGCGAGGGCAAGTTCAACGTGCCGTTCGGACGCCACGCGAGTCCGCCGCGGCTCTACGACGCCAGCAACCTCCACGCCGTGGGCGAGGCCCTGCGGCGCGCCAGCGTGCGCTGCGCCGACTATCGCGATGTCCTCCGCGAAGCCACGCCGGGCGACTTCGTGTACCTCGACCCGCCGTACCACCCGGCGGCCCGCACCGCGAACTTCACCAGCTACACGCCGCTTGGCTTCGGCGACGCCGACCAGCGTGCGCTCGCCGACGAGGTCGCGCGGCTCACGGACGCGGGCGTCTTCGTGCTGCTCAGCAACTCCGATACGCCGCTGATCCGCGAGCTGTACGGCAGCTACCACGCCACCGAGGAGTCGGTCGGGCGCGCCATCAACTCGCGCGCCGACCGTCGCAAGGGCGCGCGCGAACTGCTCGTCGACAACTACGAGATGATGCCGAAGAAGAGCCGGAGCCAGTCTTCGAGGTCATCGAAGGCCACGGCCTTGCCTGTCGACAACAGGTAGGACTGCATGTTCGCCGAGAAGCCTTCGCCCGTGAACACCACGATTCCCGGGATCGGCCATGCCTCGATATCGCTGATCGTGGAGGGGATCTTCTCCTCGGCGGTGCCAGCGCTGCCCTGATACTTGCACTCGATCCCGATGCTGCGGCGCAGCTCGACATCCGTGAGCACGACGTCGATGTGGCGTTCGGCGCCCCAGAGCCGCCGCCCCACCTTCACCTGACGCCGCACCTGCAGCCCGAGCTCGGCCGCGAGTTCAGCGACGTGGTCCTCGAGCTGCTTGCCCGAGGTCGCGTGCCTCTCGTGGAACATGCGGGCGGCCCCCTGTGCGGCGGTCGATGTTATGTCTTGTTGCGTTCCAGGTCGCGCACGTAGTCGGAGAGCTCGATGAACCGGTCGGCGGTGGCGCGAAGCTCGGCGGCGCAGCTGTGGCCGAAGGCGACCACCTCCACCCGCACGCCCTTGCTCATCACGAGCTCGACGAGCCGCCCGAAGTCGCCGTCGCCGGAGACGAGCGTCACGACATCGAGCCGGTCCGACATCGTGAGGATGTCGATCGCCAGCTCCACATCGAAGTTCGCCTTGACCGTGCCGTCGGCGAATCGCTTCAGCGGTTTTGTGACGATCCGGTAGCCGCGCGCCACGAAGGGCTGGACGAACCGCTGTGTCTCCAGCGGCAGCGTCAGATCGTCGGAGATTGGCGCATACGCGGCGGCGCGCACGAGCTCGTGATTGCCGACGAGGTAGTCGAGCAGGCGGGCGTAATCGATAGTGACGCGGGAACGCTCGGCCGCGTACATCACGTTCGGCACGTCGACGAAGACGCCGATCTTCGCGAGGGCGGCCGGGCGGCGCAGGTCTTCGAGCCGCGACGACAGCCGCTCCACAGACGCGTTCAGCCCGCGCAGCACACCTTCGATGCCCAACGGCTCGGGCTCGGCGGCTGGCGTCGTCTCCGCGGCTGGCCTCGGCGTGCGCCGCCGTCCGCCGCGGCTGCGGGTCCGGGCGGGCTCTTCGTCGGGCGAGCGGGCGGGCGGCGCGGGCGTCTCGGCGACCGCTGCGGGCTCGGCCTTTGCCGTCTCCGCGACGTCGTCGCTGGCGGTCCGGCGTCGCCTCCGCCGTCGCGGCCGCCCCGCCTCGTCCGGCTCCGCCGCTGCCGCCGGTGCGGTGAGCGCGGTGAGCGATGCGGGCAGCGGCACTTCGGTGGCGGGCGGCTCATCGGGGAGGTCGTTCTTCACCGGGGTGCGACGCCTGCGCCGCGGCTTCGCGGTGTCGGACTCGGCATCGGCTGTGGGGGCGGGCGCGGGTGCTGGCGTGCTCGCCGGAGGCGCGTCGGGCGTCTCGGCGTCGGCGGGGCGAGCGGCGCGGGGCGATCGCCTGCGGCGAGCCGGGCGGGGCTCGGCGCCGTCCGAGGCGGCCGCGGCGCTGACGACAGCGTCGGCCGCGGGGCCACTGATAACCGGGGGCCGGTCGCCCCCGGGCTGCGGGGTGTCGTCCTGGCCGTCGGCTTTGCCCCGGCCGAATCGTGAGAATACCACTAGAACGCACCCGCGAGGTACTGAGCGACGCTGACCTTGGCGGCCACGCGTTCCGCGATGGCGATGATCGCCTTGGCCTGCGCCGACTCGGGGTCGGTGAGGACGATGGGCGCGCCCATATCGCCCCCCTGTCGAATTGCTATGTCGATGGGAAGCTCCCCCAAGAAATCGATGCCGTACTCCTCCGCGGCCTCCGCCGCGCCTCCGTGACCGAATATCTCCGTGCGCTCGCCGCAGTGCGGGCACAGGAAGTAGCTCATGTTTTCGATGATGCCGAACACCGGCACCTGCAGCTTCTCGAACATCGCGATCGCCTTCGCCGCATCCTCGACCGCCACGTCTTGCGGCGTGCTGACGATGACCGCGCCCGAGAGCGGCGCGCCCTGCGCCATGCTCATCGAGGCGTCGCTGGTGCCGGGCGGCAGGTCGATGATGAGGTAATCGAGCTCGCCCCAACTGACATCGTGCAGCATCTGCCGCACGCCGGTGCCGATCATGGGGCCGCGCCAGACGACGGGCGTGCCGCGCGGCAGAACGAAGCCAATCGACGCGACACGGAGGCCATGACAGTCGATGACCTGCAGTCCCTCGGTCGACTGGAAGCCGGGCGTCAGGCCGAGCATCGTCGGCACGTTCGGCCCCGTGATGTCGGCATCGAGCAGGCCGACTCGCGCCCCGCGATACGCGAGCGCCAGCGCCATGTTCACCGAGACGGTGCTCTTGCCGACGCCGCCCTTGTTCGAGCCGACGGCGATGATGTTGCGAACACCGGGGATGGGCTGCGGGCCGTCCTCGCGCGGGAGGAGGGGCCGCACGTCCGCGCCCCAGTCGATGGCGATATCGGTGATACCGGCGACCGGGCCGATGAGCGCGGCGCGGACATCGCGCTCGATCGTCTCGCGCAGCGGGCACGCGGGCGTCGTCAGCACCAGCTTCATCGAGACGATGCCATCGCTGATGGCGAGGTCGTGCACCATGCCGAGCCCGACGATATCGCGATGCAGCTCCGGATCGTGGACGCCGCGAAGCGCCTCGAGGATGACCTCCTCGTTCAGACCTGGCGCTGTTCCAACCATTGTGTGCTCCCAGTTGTGGTATTCGAGTCGCCGGCCCGGCCGGGCACCGCTGGCGGCGTGGCGACGAAGAACGAGCAGCAGCCGTTATCGTCGCCGCTCGCCTCCCAGCACACCTCGCAGCCGAGCAGTTCGGTGAGGAAGCGCGCGTGCCACACGCAGACGAATGTCCCCGCATCGGCGAGGCGCCTGTAGGCGCAGTTCATATCGCGAATCGCGACGCCGGTGGGCTGCGCTTCCACTTCGACGAACCCGCTCATCTCCTGGAGGATGGCGACGGCCCGAGTCGCGCGCTCGCTGAAGGGGTACGCCTCCAGCTGTGGGACGTACGGGGCGGCGGCCCGTAGCGCGCGGCGGCTGAGCACGAGCGCAACCTTTTCCGCAGGCGCGAGCCCGGCGAGCTCGGCCGGCTGCAGGAGCGCGACCTCCGAAAGAATGCCGCGCGCCAGCTCCTCGCCCCCACGGATGAAGGTTGCGTCACCGCGCTCGGTGAGCGCGTAGAGCATGCACGGCCTGCCAGGCCCACGGCGGTTGGTGCGCACCTCAACGAGGGCGTCACGCTCCAACGCCAGCAGATGCTGGCGCACGGTAACGCCCGCGAACCCAAGCTGCGCGGCGAGATCGTCGACACTCGCTGTGCCATAGCGCTTGATGATGCGGAGTATCTCGGCCTTGGTGCTGTGCAAACCGATCAGCCTCGTCCGTCGTTGTGATCAGTAGATGGGATCGCCTGTGCGTACGTCGCGCTCTCAGCGTACGTCGCGCTCTCAGCGCCCGTCCCGCCCGCAGTATAGCAGAAACGGCGTCTTGTCGGCGATTGTTTGCGAAGTTGCAGAGTAATAAACCAAAACAACGTTGACAACAAGGCCCAGCGCTGCTACATTTCCCGGTAGATGTTTCGATAGCCTCGCTGCCGCCCCTGGGGGTCGCAGCGAGGGGCTGAAACGACAAGGAGGATCCGGCAATGGGCATCACAGCTGTTGCGCCGAACGAGCCGCAGGTCGAAACCTGCCGCCACCACTGGGTGATCGCCGCACCGGAAGGCGCGCTCAGCCTCGGCCGCTGCAAGGTCTGCGGCGAGGAGCGCGAGTTCCACAACTCATCCGCCGACTCGATGTGGGAGCCGGAAGGCTCGCAGGGCGCCGCCTCCTGGGGCCGCCGCACGGCCACCCTTCCAACCGCACCCGTCGACGACGGCTTCTAGCCCTCACCTACCGCGCACCGATTACAGGACGCCCCCGCTCAGCCGGGGGCGTCCTGCTGCCCGGCGTTCCCGCCGGCGCCGCGCGTGCGGTACACTCGGAGGCGGAGCGACGCACGTGACGACCACCGATGCCTCGGCGCACATCCCCGATCTGCGGGTCGAGATCGCTCCTCGCGGCAAGCACGGGCTCCTCCTGCGCAATCCCGTCATGACAGCATCCGGCACGTTCGGTAACGCTATCGAGTTTGCGCGCCAGGTCGACGTCTCGCGGCTGGGCGCCATCGTGAGCAAAGGCGTGACGCTGCGGCCGCGCACCGGCAATCCCGCTCCGCGTACCGTCGAGACGCCTGCCGGCATGCTCAACTCGATCGGGCTGCAGAACATCGGCATCGACGCGCTCATCCGCGATGTCGCGCCGGTGTGGGCGACGTGGGATGTGCCGGCCATCGTCAATATCGCTGCCGAGCGCATCGGCGACTACGCCGAAATGGCGGCGCGGCTCGATGGCGTGCCCGGCGTCGCCGCGATCGAGCTGAACATCAGCTGTCCCAACGTCGAGAGCGGCCTCGAGTTCGGCCGAGACCCCCGCGCCGCCGCCGATGTCACGGCCGCCGTACGGCGTCGTTGCGGCCTGCCGCTCATCGTGAAGCTCACACCCAACACCGCCGCCGAGCTCGATATCGCCCGCGCCGTGGTCGAGGCGGGCGCCGACGCGCTCTGCGTCGCGAACACGCTGTTGGGCATGGCCATCGATGTCGGTACGCGCGCGCCCGTGCTGCCCCGGGGGATGGGCGGCCTCTCGGGGCCGGCCGTGAGGCCGCTGATTCTGCGGATGGTCTGGGACATCGCGGGCGCCGTCGATGTGCCGATCGTCGCATCGGGCGGCGTGACGCTCGGCGATGACGCTGCCCAGTATCTGCTGGCCGGCGCGAGCGCGGTGCAGGTGGGGACGGCGTCGTTCCGCGACCCGGGCGCTGCGTCGCGCGTGCTGGATGAGCTGACGTCGATCCTGCGCGCGCAAGGCGTCCGCGAGCTGCGCGAGATCGTCGGCGCGGCGCGTGATAAGCTTGCGAAGGCTCACGACGGGGTGTAGCTCAGCCCGGTAGAGCACTGCGTTTGGGACGCAGGGGCCGGCAGTTCGAATCTGTCCACCCCGACCACGCCAGGTCCGATACGCGCCGGATGCGGTCGCGGCCGCCGCGCTCTACGCCACCCGCGTTTCGCCTTCGACCTCGCCGGCCGACGATCGGGCCGAGCGCCGCCACAACCTGCGGATCGAGGTGCTCGCCGGCCGCGCCGCACAGCCGCTGATACGCGTCCATCCGGCTCAGCCCATCGACGGCCGTCAGCCCGGCGAAGGCCTCAGCGACAGCGAGCACCCGCGCCAGAATCGGCGTTGCGTTCGCGTACTCGCCGTCGGCGTCGACGTCGCGGTGGTCGCGATGGTGGTAGTAGGCGGCGTCGAGCACCGCGCCGACGATGGGCGTGCCCCGGATGAAGATGCGGCCCATCTCCAGCGCCTGCAGGTAGCGGCGACGCTCGTCGGACGAAAGCTCGTCCCAGCGGCTCGCGTCGAACGGCTCGGCGTAGAGGCCCAGCCGATGCGACTCGGCCGCGATCCGCAGCGCCCGCCGCTCTTCGTCGCCGAGGCCCAATTGCTCCGCTATCGCCGTGGCGACCTGGGCGCTCGTCTCCACAGGGACATGAGGCTCGATCTTGAGCTGCTGCGCGGCCGCATTCGCCAGCATCTCCAGCAGACCGAAGCTCACCTGCCGGCCGCCCCGCACCGCGTTCGGGTCGCCGCGACCGATGTGGACGCCATTGCCGCCGGCGCGTTTCACCTCGTACATGGCGGAGTCGGCGACGCGCACGACTTCGGCGACGCTCTCGCCGTGCGCGGGGAACGACGCCACGCCCACGCTGAGCGTGATCGCAACATCCTGGCCGGGGTAGCGCACCCCCGATTGGCCCGCGCTGGCGCGGATGCGTTCTGCCACAGCCGCCGCGCCGTCGGCGTCGGTGTCGGGCAGGAGCACGCAGAACTCGTCGCCGCCCATCCGTGCGGCGACGTCGGTCTCGCGGCGGGCCTCGTCGAGGAAGCGGGCCATGTCGCGGAGAACGCGGTCGCCGGCCTGGTGGCCGAGCATGTCGTTGAACACCTTGAAGTTGTCGATATCGAGCACGAGAATCGAGAACGGCCGTTGCGTGCGACGCGCCCGTGCCGCCTCGCGCTCCAGCGTCACCTCCATCGCCCGGTGGTTGGCGAGGCCGGTGAGTGGGTCGGTATCGGCGTGGCGGCGCAGCTCGTCGTACAGGCTCGCGCTCTCGATGGCGCTGCCCAGAAGATTCGCGACCTCATCGACCACTTCAATATCGTCGTCGCGATAGACATCGGGCTGGGCGGCGTTGAGCATGATGACGCCGGCCCACGCCCCCTTGATGTAGATGGGCACACGCAGCGACGAACGATAGCCGCGCCGCCACACTGCCCGGTCGATGGCGGAAGGCCGCGCCAGCTCCGTGTCGGCCACGAGCCGCGGCGACTGCTCGGCCCGCAGCGCCGCGCTGTCGTACTCCTCGTCCGCTGTCGCCTCGACGGGCGCACTGCTGCCCGGCCGCATGATCTGCATCTCGAGCTGGTCGCCATGCGCCACCGCGACGATCGCCTCATCGAAGGCGACGATGGCCTGCAGCTGCGTCAGGCCTTCCGCGTACACATCCTGGACGCGGCGGCTGGAGCTCACCGCCCGGGCGATATTGCTGATCGCGGCGATTCGCTGGGCGCGGACGTTCACCTCGGCGTAGAGCGACGAGTTCTCGGCGGCGAGCGCGAGCGGCTTCACCAGCTTCTCCAGCAGGTCGAGATGCTGTGTCGTGTAGACGACGTCGCGGCTGCCGATGCTCAGCGACCCGATGGCGCGACCCTTCGAGAGCAGCGGTACGCTCGCCGCGTGGCGATAGCCGCCCGCCACCAGAAAGGCGCGCTCGTAGAAGAAGAGCTCGCTCTCGACATCGGTGAACAGCGCCCGGCGCTCGTTCTCGATGACCCACCACATCAGGGTGTCGTCCTTGTTCAGGGTCACCCAGCGGCTCTCGAAGGCGTCGTTCTCGTAGCGGACATAGAGGCAGCCGAGCGTCGGGCCGTCGTCGAACTGCGTGACGATGGTGAGGAGATCGAACGGCAGGAGGCCGTGAATCTCCCGCGCGAAGCTGTCGTGGATGTCGCGGAGGTCGAGGCTCGAGTTTACGCTTCCCCCGATGTTGGCGAGCACCTGCAACTCGCTGGCGTTGGCCTCGCTCCGGTCGAACAGGTGCGCGTTTCGCGAGGCCTGCGCGAAAAGTGTGCTCACCTGCCGGTAGAAGTTCAATTCGGCGTGTGTGAGGAAGCGCTCCCGGCGGCTCGCGATGAGCAGCAGCCCGAACACCTCGTCGCGAACTATGAGGGGCGCAGCGGCGCACGTTCGCAGCCCCTCGGCGAGCAGCTGTTCCCGGATCGGCTCGGGAGCTGCGGCCTCGGAGCCAACGACGGCTTCGCGGCGCTCCAGCGCTTCGGCGAAGATTCCGCCGAGCGTGGCCGTCGTCCCTTCGCCGACGGCGGTGCCGCCCTTCTGGACGACGCGTCGAACCGTCGCTGTCGTCTGTGCGCTGTCGACGTGGTAGAGCGCGACACGATCGACGTGCAGGCCCTCCGCGAGCCGCTCGGCGAATGCCGGGAACGAGTCGTCCAGGTCGATGGATGAACTCAGTATCTTCGCGATCTCGGCGAGGATGCCATTGCGGCGCGTCTCCCGGGCCTGCTCGATCCGGAGGTGGAGGTTCTCGAACACGGCCGCGGCTTCGCTGCCCACGATCGAGATGAGGTCGACCGACGTGTCCGGCCACTCGCGAGGAGTGAGCGAGAGCGCGGCCAGCGCGCCAATGGTCCTGCCCTTGACCGTGAGCGGGGTCACGAGGTAGGCGCGGACGGCGCTTCCATCCTCCAGCACGGCGCTCCCTTCGGGTGTGGCGCCCGTGTCTTCGCAGATTATCGTTCGGCCCGTCCGTTCCACTTCCTGCAACACCTTGGCGACGATGCCGTGCGCCCCGCCGCGCGCAGCTGCGGCACCCGGCCGCCAGACACAGCCGCTCGGTGTGCTCCGATCGGCGGCCCAGCGGACGTAGCCCTGCATGCCGTCGATATCGAGGGCGCCGAGCATCTCCTCGATGACGGGCATGGCGTCGGCCGGCGTGCGCAGTTGGGTCAGCAGGGCGGTGACGCTGTTCAGCGTCTCGGCGCGCTCACTGCGAAGCTCAAGCTCCCGAGTCTTCTCGATCACGCGCTCTTCGAGCGTGGCGTTCATATCCGCCAGTCGCTCCTTCGACCACTCCGCCTCGGCCTGCGCGAGGCTGAGCGAGATGTTCGCCAAGTGCAGCAGCTGCATGCGCCGGCGGTGGTCGCGGAGCACAGCCACGTAGCCCGTCACGAGCGTGCCCACCACCGTGAGGCGGTACACAACGGCTGAGAATCGCGCCTCATCGATCAGCGGCGTATCAAACAGACGGATGTGGTCGAGCCAGCCCTGGCCCTCGGCGAGCCCCAGGCCTGCCAGCGCCACGACGCTGGCGACGGCGACTATCGTCGCCTTTCGCGGACTCGCCACGAAGCCGGAACTGAGGGCAACGAGTACGAAGGGAATGATGCCGATCCACGTCACTCCGCCCAGACGGTTGGAACTGTAGCTGAGGGCGGCGACCTCGAGCAGGAGGTACCCGACGAAGAGGGGCAGCAGCCACGGGCCCGAACCGGGCGCGGCGTGCCAGGATCCCGAACGCGCTCGCTGCGATGAACCACCCGCCGACGACCACGTACTCCCACGACTCGATGTTCAGCGACGACAGCGCGTCGACAGCCGGGGCGAGCGCGAAGAACGCCGCGAGCACGACCAGCCGCAGGCGCATCATCGTCGCGATGCGCGCCGCCTCTTCGCTCGGGGGCTCTGGCGTGGGGCTAGTCGCCACGTTGCTCACAATCCCTACGTTCCGGCTATTCCGCCGCGCGGGTCACCATGCTAGGATGAAGCCCGATGGAAGAAGAGCGCGCACCGTCATATCTCATCATCGGCAGAATTAGCGCTGTCATCGGCATGTCGTTCGCGGCGGCCTTCGCCATCCTCTTCCTGTTCGGGGGCTGGTACCTCGAAGCGCTCATCGCCCTCGTCCTCGTCGCGCCATTCGTCGGCCTCATGCGCTTCCTCGAGGTGTGGGCGACGCGCAACTCACGCTGAAGCCCGTACCTCCGCCGAGCGCGGGCGATCGCGCGGATACGTGTGAGAGTGAGGCGCGGCGGCGCATGCCGCGCATCGGCGGCGCTGGCCGTCCGCTCCGCCCGTCGTCGCGCGTTCCACCTATGATGTTCGGCAGAATCGCTGGCGCTACGCAGAGGCGGGCGAGAAAGAACGCGAAAACGCGCCGTTAGGACTCGATGATTTCCACCGTCAGTATCTTGTCGACAGCGCCGCCCCCG
The DNA here is from genome assembly GCA_963702115.1 of uncultured Chloroflexia bacterium. GTDB lineage: Bacteria > Chloroflexota > Dehalococcoidia > SHXV01 > SHXV01. The sequence continues at coordinate 1,151,905 of OY969711.1, read as the reverse complement.
TCCGTGGGCGTTATCCGAAGCGCCACATCCATGCCCTCGGTAACCTCGCCGAACACCGTGTACTGACCGTTGAGGTGCGGCGCGTCGTCGAGCGTGATGAAGAACTGGCTGCCGGCGCTGTTGGGGTCGGTGGCGCGGGCCGCGCCGATCGCTCCGGCGACGAACGGTTCCGTCCCGAACTCGGCGGGGATGCTGTAGCCCGGCCCGCCCGAGCCCGTCCCCGTCGGGTCGCCGGCCTGGGCGACAAAGCCGGGGATGACGCGGTGGAACGTCACGCCATCGTAGTAGCCCTGCTGCGCCAGAAAGACGAAGCTGTTGACGTGCTTCGGCGCCAGGTCCGGGCGCAGCTTTATCGTGATGTCGCCCTTCTCCGTCTTCAGCACGGCGGTGTAGTTCTTGCTCGGGTCGATGACCTGCTCGGGCGCGGCGTACTGCAAAGCGGCGGCCTCCTCTGTCGACGTCGCCGTGGGGCTGGCGTCGTTCGCATTGGCGTTGGCGCTCTCCTCGGCTGCGGAGGAGGCGTCACCGGGCCGGTCGTCGTTCGATGTCGCCGCGGTCTCGGGGTCGATCTTCTTCGCGCCGCTGCCCGGCGGGTCGATGGCGCTGAACAGCACGCCCGCGCCGATCGCGCCGGCGACGACGAGCACGCCGAGGATGTAGAAGCTGCGCGCTCGCCAGGAGAGACGGCGGTTGCCGGCGAGAGGCAGTGCGTCGCGCGGACGGCCGTGGGGCTGCGCCGCCACCTTCCGGCGATCCTTCCGGTTTTCCTTGCGTCTGCTCATGGCCGCTCCAGGCGCGCGACTCTGGAATCGCGATGGTACCCCCGACAGGACTCGAACCTGTGCTCCCGGCTTCGGAGGCCGGTACTCTATCCAACTGAGCTACGGGGGCTCATCCCCAATGGTAAGCACCACGGGGGTGGGCGGCAACCCCACGCCGAAGATGGGCGGTGGTTGTTGACAAGACCGTAAGCGTGTGCTTACATGGCCGCGATGGAAGATGCGCTTCGCGCCCTCGCCGAGCCCCGCCGCCGGGCGATCCTCGCCCTTGTTCGCGATCGCGAGCTGTCGGCGGGCCGGATCGCGGAGCAGTTCGACATCACACGGCCGGCCATATCTCAGCACCTGCGCGTGCTGAAGGACGCTGGCCTGCTCACGGAACGGCGCGAGGGCGCCCGCCGGATCTATCGCGCCCGCCCCGAGGGGCTCGATGAGCTTCGGCAGTACCTGGCGGGATTCTGGGAGGGCCGTCTTCGTCTGCTGGCCGGCGCCGCGGAGGCCGAGGAGCAGGCGACACGACGGCGCGAGGAGGAACACGAATCATGACACAAGCGCAGACGGACGCCGTCGTCATCGAGGTACGGATCGACGCGCGACCCGAGATCGTGTTCCCGTACTTCACCGACCCGGAGAAGCTGCTCCGCTGGAAGGGCATCGAAGCCGAACTCGACCCGCGTCCGGGCGGTATCTACTGGGTCAACATCAACGGACGAGACACGGCTCGCGGCGAGTTCGTCGAAGTATCGGCGCCCACGCGCGTCGTGTTCACGTGGGGATGGGAGGCGGAGGGCAGCGAGCTGCCGCCCGGCGCGAGCACCGTCGAGGTGACGCTGCGCGCCGATGGCGCCGGAACGCTGGTCACGCTCCGACATTCCGGTCTTGCGGCCTCGCAGCAAGGCGAGCACGCCGAGGGGTGGAATCACTTCCTGCCGCGGCTCGCCATCGTTGCGGCCGGCGGCGATGCTGGCCCCAATCCGTGGGCGGCCGGCGAGGCGAGCTGAGAGCTGTCGGCCGGTCATGAGGCCGGCCGCGCGGAATCGAATTCGAGAGAGGAGGGACATGATGATCAAGGGACTGCGCCTCGCCGCCATATGGAGCGCCGACATCAACAACCTGCTGCCGTTCTATCGCGACACGCTCGGCCTGAAAGTCGGGATGGACTCGCCGGGCTTCGTCATCCTCGGCGACCCGAACGGCCCGGCGGTCGCGCTCGGCACGCACAGCGAGGTGCGCGGCAAGAACGGCGATCCGGCGCGTCACATCGTCGGCTTCGACACCGACGACCTTCAGGCCGACTGCGCCCGCCTCAAGAGCTCCGGGGTCGAGTTCGTGGAGGAGCCCAACCATCAGGGCAACGTCTGGTTGGCGACGTTCAAAGATCCGGAGGGTAACCTCGTGCAACTGCTCCAGTTCGACAACGCGATGTAGCCGCGCCCCAATAGTCTTGCCGCCGAGGCCGGCGGGAATCAGCAAGGAGGACACCATGGGTCAGCAGAACGAAGCACTCGCGAAGAAGATCGCCGACGGGGTCGAGGAGGTCATCGCCCTCGTCAACAGCTGCTCCGACGCCAAGTGGACGGCGAAGACGAGCGCCGAGGGCTGGGGCGTGAACGTCACGGCGATGCACCTCGCGGGCCATCTGGGCGCGGCCGGGTTGGCGCAGGCCATCGCGACAGGCGGGGCGCTGCCGCCGCTCTCGATGGCCGACATCGATGCCGGCAACGCCGCGAACGCCGCCGAGCATGCATCGTGCACGAAGGCGCAGGTCATCGAGGGGCTGCGCAAGGGCGCGGCCGACGCGACGGCGATGGTCCGCTCGTGGACGGATGAGCAGGCGGCGCGCAAGGCCAACTTCCTCGGGCAGGACATGACGCCGGGTCAGGTTATCGAGATGGTGGTGATCCACGGCCTGCAGGAGCACGGCGGCAGCATCCGGGCCGCGATCTAGGGAGCACGACGGGCGGCTTCGGCGCTGCGCCGCGCCGCCCTTCTCCACGCTTCGGCGAGCCCCGGCTACAGCATCAGCCGGACGGGCGCTTCGAGCAGCGCGCGCAGCGTCTGCAGATAGGCCGCGCCCTGCGCTCCGTCGGTCGCGCGGTGGTCGGCGGAAAGCCCAACCGTCATCATCGAGCGCACGACGACGGCGCCCTCGCGAACGACGGGCCGCTCCTCCACCGCGCCCACGCCGAGAATCGCCGATTGGCCCGGCTGGATGATCGCCAGCAGCGTCTCGATGCCGTACATGCCCAGGTTCGACACCGTGAAGGTGCCCGCTCCGTACTCGTCGGCGCGAAGCTTGCCCGCCCGTGCCCGCTCCGCGAGGTCGTGCGTCTCGATCGAGAGCTGCCGCAGCCCTTTCGTGTCGGTGTCGATGATCGCGGGTGCGATCAGCCCCTCATCGAGCGCAATCGCGATGCAGACGTTGACGCGCGGCCGGATCGTGATGCCGCCTTCGGAGAAGAGGGCGTTGAACTCCGGATGCAGCCGCAGCGCCAGCGCCGTCGCCCGCACAACGATGTCGTTGAGCGAGACGCGCAGGTTCTCCTCGCTGGCGTTGATCTGCTTGCGCAGCGCGACCGCGTCCGTCATGTCGACGTTGACCGTGACGTAGTAGTGCGGCATGTCGCGCTTCGTCATCGCCATCCGCCGCGCGATAGTCTGGCGAATCTTGGAGAGCGGCCGCAGCTCAGCGTCCGGCTGCTCGTAGAGGGCGGGCCCGGCTGCTGCGGGTGCGGGTGCGGGCGCAACTGTCTTCGTCGCGGCGGGCGCTCCGCCATCGCGCGAGGCAGCGGAGGCCCGCGCCGCCGCCTCGACATCGCGCCGGACGATGCGGCCATCGGGGCCGGTGCCGGCGAGCGTGCTCAGGTCGACAGCCCACTCCTCCGCCATCCGCCGCGCCACGGGCGATGCGCGCACCCGCCCCTCGACGCCGCGTCCGCCGCCGTTCTGCGCCGGCACGCGACACGGCCCCCGCTCGCTGCGAGCCCCGATCGCCGCCGTTGTCTGGGTGCGACGGCTGTCGCCGCCTGCGCCGTCGCCTGACGCGCCTGCGCGGGGTTCTCCGGCGCACTGCGAAGCGAAGCCTCGCGCGGTTCGCCGCCCGCGATGGGCGCACCCGCTTCGTCCGCAGTGCCCAGCAGCGCGATAGGCTGCCCCACGGGCACAACGTCGCCCTCCCGCGCGATCGCCTTCAGGAAGACGCCGGAGTCGAAGGCCTCGATCTCCACATTCGCCTTGTCCGTCTCGATCTCGGCGATGGGGTCGCCGCGCTCGACGTTGTCGCCCTCGGCGACAAGCCAGCGCAGCAGCGTTCCTTCTTCCATGTCGGCCCCCATCTGGGGCATCAGTACTTCGGTGGCCATTTGTGTCCTCCGGTGGAGCGGGCGCTAGATCATGGCGCGGACGGCGCGCAGTATCTTCGGCGCATCGGGCAGCGATAGCTGCTCGAGCATCCGGTTGTAGGGAGCGGGCACGTCTTCGGCTGCGACGCGGGCAACGGGCGCATCGAGGTGGTCGAAGGCGTGCTCATGGATGAGCGCCGACACCTCGGCCCCGAATCCGCCGAAGCGCCAGTCGTCTTCGATGACGACAGCGCGATTCGTCTTGCGCACCGAGTGCACCACGGTCTCGAGGTCGAACGGACGCAGCGTGCGCACGTCGATGACCTCCGCCTCCAGCTCGTCTTCGGCCGCCAGAATCTCGGCGGCCTGGAGCGCCAGCCAGACACCGCGCGACCAGCCGATGAGGGTGACATCGCGGCCCTCGCGCACAACCTTCGCCTCGCCGAGCGGCACCCGGAACGGCTCGTCGGGCACTTCGCCCTTCGCCGGGTAGAGCGCGGCGTGCTCGACGAAGATGACAGGGTCATCTTCGTGCATGGCGGCGCGCAGCATGCCGGCGGCGTCGTAGGGAGTCGCGGGCGCGCACACCTTCAGCCCCGGCAGATGCGCGTACCAACCTTCGAGGCTGTGCGAGTGGGTCGCGGCGAGCTGGCGACCGCCGCCGCTTGCCATCCGGATGACGAGCGGCACGGGGAACTGCCCGCCCGACATGTACAGCACCTTCGAGGCAATGTTCGCGATCTGGTCGAGCGCCAGCAGGCTGAAGTTGATGGTCATGATCTCGACGATGGGCCGCAGCCCCGCCATCGCCGCGCCGATGCCCGCGCCCACCACGACCGACTCCGAGATCGGCGTGTCCTTGACGCGCCGCTCGCCGAACTCGTCGAGCAGCCCCTTGGTGACGGCGTAGGAGCCGCCGTAGGCGCCGATGTCTTCGCCCATGATGAAGTAGCGGTCGTCGCGCCGCATCTCGTCGATGAGGGTGAGGCGAAGCGCCTCGCGAAACGTGATCTCAGCCATGGTGGTGGTCTCCGTGCTCGTCGCCGTCGTGCGTGTGCGTGCCCGTCGTGCCGGTGCCGGCGAGGCCTCGATAGACATCGTCGTACAGCGCCTCGGGCTTCGGGTCGGGGCTATCTTCGGCGTATTGCACCGCGATGCCGATGTCGCGCTCCACATCCTCGCGCATCGCGTCGAACGCGACCGCATCGAGCAGCCCCGCCTCCTCGAGCCGGGTGCGGACGCGGTCGATGGGGTCGCGTGACGAACGCTGCCCGGCGACCTCATCCTTCGAGCGGTAGAGCTCCGGGTCGGCCATCGAGTGGCCGCGGAAGCGATAGGTCACCGCCTCGATCATGTACGGGCCCGCGCCGCCGCGGACGTGGGCGAGCGCCTTCTCCGTGGCGGTGCGCACCGCCCACAGATCCATGCCATCGACCTTCTCGGCCGGGATGTCGTAGGCGCTCGCGCGCTTGTAGATGTCGGTGACGGCCGACGTTCGCGATATCTCGGTACCCATCGCGTAGCCGTTGTTCTCGCAGAAGAAGATGACGGGCAGCTTCCACACGGCCGCGAGATTCATCGACTCGTGCCACTCGCCCTCGTTCACGGAGCCGTCGCCGAAGAAGCAGAGCACCGCGCCCGGCGTCTGACGATACTGCAGCGCCAGCCCGAGGCCGCAGGCGATGGGCAGGTGCCCGCCGACGATAGCGTAGCCGCCCATGAAGTTGCGCTCGGCGTCGAACAGGTGCATCGAGCCGCCCTTGCCCGACGACACCCCCGTCGCCTTGCCGTAGAGCTCCGCCATCACCCGTCGCGGATCGCTGCCGCGCGCCAGCGCGTGGCCGTGATCGCGGTAATGAGTGACGACGTAGTCCTCCTCGGCGAGGACGCCGATGGCGCCCGCGGCGATCGCCTCCTGTCCGTTGTACAGGTGCAGGAACCCGCCGATGCGCGCCCTGGCGTACCCCTCGGCGGCCGCATCCTCGAACCGCCGGATGAGCAGCATCATGCGCAGGTCGTCGATGTTCTTGCGGTCGACGGCCGCGCCCGGCGCGGCGGCGGCCCCGCGCTTCGCTCTCGTTGGCCTATCGGCTCGTACCATCACACATCCCTCGTCACGGGCGGCTCAGCCGCCGCCCTTCCCTTGCCAGAAGTGGATCGCTTCGCCATGAACGGCGAGCGCTGCTTCCTTGATGACCTCAGCGATCGTCGGGTGCGCGTGAACCGCCGCGCCCAGCGCCCGCGATGTCGATTCGAGGGCGCGCGCCATCGTCGCCTCGCCCAGCAGCTCGGTCGCGCTCTCGCCGATGATGTGCAGCCCAAGCACCTCGTCGTACTCCGCATCGACGACGAGCTTCGCCATGCCGTCGGTCTGCCCCTCGGCGAGCGCCTTGCCGTTGCCGGAGAGCGGGAACTTGCCGATCTTCACGGTGTAGCCGCGTTCGCGCGCCTGCGCCTCGGTGAGGCCGATGCTGGCGACCTGGGGCTCGCAGTAGGTCGCGCGGGGCATGTCGGCGGCCGGCGGGACGGGCGCATCGATTCCGGCGATCCGTTCGACGGCGGCCACGCCCTGCGCCTGCGCCACGTGCGCGAGCAGCGGCGGGCCGGTGATGTCGCCGGCGGCGTAGATCGACGCGACGTTCGTGGCGCCGTACGGGTCGACGGTTACGAAGCCGCGCTCGATGGCGACGCCCGCCTCCGTGAGGCCGAGCCCCTCGGTCGCGCCCTGCATCCCGGCCGCGACGAGCACCTTCTCGGCCCGCACGGTCTCGCTCTTGCCGTCGCGCGTCACGCTCAGCGCGACGCCGCCCTCGGCCCGCTCCACGGCTTCGACCCTGGCGTTCGTCAGCGCTTTCACGCCGCGCTTCTTCATCGCGCGCTCCAGCTGCTTGCTAATCTCGTCGTCTTCCTGCGGCAGGAGGTGCGGCAGCATCTCGATTACCGTGACCTCGGCGCCGTAGGCGCTGTAGATGTAGGCGAACTCCATGCCGATTGCGCCGCCCCCGACGATCGCGATCGAGCGCGGCAGCTGCTTCAGCAGCAGCGCCTCGGTCGACCCGATGATGACGTCGCCATCGACCTCGAGCCCCGGCACCTGTCGCGGCCGTGCGCCCGTCGCGACGATGACGTTCGCCGCCTCGATCTCGCTTCCTCCGGCCTGCACACGCCCGGGCGCGACGAGCTTCGCCTCGCCACGGATCACGTCGGCCTTGTTGCGTTCGAGCAGGAACTCGATGCCTCCCACCATCTTCTCGACGACGTCGCGGCTGCGGTCGATGGCGACACCCAGATCGAAGCGGATGTTGTCGGCGAACATGCCGTAGTCCTCGCCCCGGCGGAAGGCCTCGATGAGCTTCGCGTTGTAGATGAGCGCCTTGCTCGGGATGCAGCCCCAGTTCAGGCACAGCCCCCCGACGCGCTCGCGCTCGACGACGGCCGCGCGCATGCCGAGCTGCGCGGCGCGGATGGCCGCCGTGTAGCCCCCAGGCCCGCCGCCCATAATGACGATGTCGTAGCGCTCCATTGGGGGGTGTCTCCTCTAAGGCTCGACGAAGGCGGGCAGTCCCGCCTGGGCATCGGCGTGGTACGACGACCGGACGAGCGGGCCGCATTCGACGGAGCGAAAGCCGAGCGCCCGCGCCTCGGCGGCGATCTCGGCGAATTCGCCGGGTGGGAGATAGCGTTCCACCGGCAGGTGCTTCGGCGAGGGCCGCAGGTACTGCCCGATCGTGATCAGGTCGACGCCGTTCGCTCGCCAGTCGCGCAGCACCGCCGATATCTCGTCACGCGTTTCGCCGAGGCCGAGCATCATGCCGCTCTTCGTCAGCATGGAGGGGCTCGCCGCCTTGACCCGCCGCAGCAGCTCGAGCGAGCGGTCGTAGCTTGCCTTGAACCGCACACCCGGGTAGAGGCGCGGCACCGTCTCGATGTTGTGGTTGTACACACGCGGCCCGGCCGCCACGACCGTCGCGACGGCGTCCCAGTTGCCCTCGAAGTCGGGGGTCAGCACCTCGACGGCACAGCCGGGCGAGCCCTCGTGGATGCGCTCGATGCAACGCGCGAAGATGCGCGCGCCGCCATCGGCGAGGTCGTCGCGATTCACCGATGTGATGACGACGTAGCGAAGGCCGAGCAGCCGCACCGAAGCAGCAAGCCGCTCCGGCTCCAGCTCGTCGAGGCCCACTGGGCGGCCGCTCGTCACGGCGCAGAAGCCGCAGGCACGCGTGCAGGTGTCGCCAAGAATCATGAACGTCGCCGTGCCGCGATTGAAGCACTCGCCGATGTTCGGGCAGTGCGCCTCCTCGCAGACGGTCGTGAGGTTGTACTGCCGCATCAGCGACTTCACACGGTGGAAGTTCTCGCCTGCGGGAAAGCGCACCTTGATCCACTCGGGCTTGCGTTCGCGCGGAACGGTTGTCATGCCGTCACCGCCGCTTCGGCGATGCTTACCCCGAACATGGCCGCGAACGCATCGGCGACGGCGGTGGCGACGGCGGCGAATGGCGGCGCGTCGCCGAGCAGCCGCTCCATCGACGTGACGCCGCCCTCGCGGATGCCGCACGGCACGATGAGGTCGAAGCACGAGAGGTCGGTTGTTATGTTGAGTGCGAAGCCGTGCATCGAGACGCCGCGCGACACGCGCACGCCTAAGGCCGCGATCTTGTCGCCGTCCACCCACACGCCGGGATAGCCCGCGCGGCAGCCCGCGTCGATGCCGTAGCCCGCCAGCACGTTGCTGATGACGCGCTCCAACGTCCGCACGTAACGGGGCACGTCGGCTGCGCCCCAGAGGGCGCGAAGGTCGACGATCGGGTAGCCGACGAGCTGGCCGGGGCCGTGGTACGTGATGTCGCCGCCGCGATCGACCCGTATCGCCTCGATGCCGCGCGCCGCGAGCGCGTCCGGCGCGGCGAGCAGATGCTCGTCGCGGCCGCTTCGGCCGAGTGTGATGGTGGGTGGATGCTCGAGGAGGAGCAGCTGGTGCGACGCCTCGCCCGCCCGCACGGCCGCGTGCAGGCTCTGCTGCCACGACCATGCCGCCCGATAGTCCATCGGGCCCGGCTGGTGGACCTCGCAGCGCTGGCGCATCGCGACCTCCTTCCCGAGCCGATGCCTCAGCGTAGCATGCGCAACTGGCGCGGGCAACGCGAGCCGGGCCAGCGCCCGGGAGGCCGGTTTCGCATCAGTATGGCTGCGGGGCGGGGCGGGGCGCTATCGGGAGAAGTGCTTACTTCGCTGCATCGCGGGCGTCCAGCGACCGGCGGTACTCGGCGTAGCCCGCCATCGCGGCGATGGCCCCGACGGCGCGCTCCGGGTAGTCGTACACGGGCACATGCTCGCCGGCCAGAATGTCGCGGGCGCGCTCGACGGCCACGCCCCCCATAAACACGGCCATCACCGGCTTCTCCTGCACCTTCGTGAGTCCGGCGATGAGCCGCGCCGTCGCTTCGGGCTCGGCGACGGCGGTCGGCGTCAACATCACCAGCAGCGCCTCGACGCTCTCGTCGGCGATGACGGCGTTGAGCGCGCCCTCGTAGCGATCGGCGTCGGCGTCGCCGATGATGTCGATAGGGTTGCCGAGCGCCGCCGATGGCGGAAGGCTGGCCCGCAGACGCTCCTGGGTTGCGCCGGAGAGCGCCGCGAGCCGAAGGCCAGCGCGCTCGACGGCATCGGCCGCCATCACGCCCGGCCCGCCCGCGTTCGTGACGATCGCGACGTTGGGCCCGGCGGGGAGCGGCGCAAAGGCGAAGCAGCGGGTGAAATCGAAGAGCTCCTCCATCGTCGCGGCCCGGACGATGCCCGCCTGCCGGAACGCCGCGTCGACGACCCGATCGGAGCCCGCGAGTGCGCCCGTGTGCGACGCGGCGGCGCGCCGGCCCCCGTCCGTCACCCCCACCTTCATGGCGATCAGCGGCTTGCGCCGGGTGAAGTCGCGCGCCGCGGCCATGAAGGCGCGCCCGTCGCGGATGCCCTCCAGGTAGCTGACCGCCACCCGCACCTCATCGTCGTCGCGCCACGCCCGCAGAAAGTCGACCTCCGTCAGGTCGGCCATGTTGCCCAGCGACACGAATTTCGAGAAGCCGACGTTCGTCTCGTTCGCCCAATCGAGGATGGCGGTCGCCATCGCGCCCGACTGCGAGAGTACGCCCACTTCCCACGCCGGCGGCAATCCTTCGGAGAACGAGGCGTTCAGCCGGCCGAACGTATCGATGATCCCCAGGGAATTGGGGCCGATGAGCCGTATGTCGTGACGCCGCGCAATGTCGGCTACGGCGCGCTCGCGCTCGACCCCCAGCTCGCCCGCTTCGCGGAACCCGGCCGTGATTATCACGGCGCCCCGGACGCCGCGCCTTCCGCACGACTCCAGCGTCTCGGCCACGGCTGCTGCGGGCACGACAATCAGCGCGAGGTCGACCGGCTCCGGAATGGCGTCGACGGAGCTGTAGGCGGGCAGCCGCAGGACGGATTGGGCATCGAGGTTGACGGGATAGAGCGGCCCGGCGAAGCGCGCCTTGCGCAGGTTGTCGAGGAGGACGTAGCCCAGCTTGCGGGGATTGCGCGACGCGCCGACCACGGCGATCGAGCGCGGCCGGAAGAATGGGGCGAGATCGGGCACGGCGGTGGTCATGCGTCCTCCTCGTCCTGGGCCGGGCTCCAGCGTCGCCGTCTCTGGCGCGGCTGTCAACTGCCGGGGCTCAGCGTCTGCACCTCCCAAGAGTAGGGATGGCCCTGATTGCTGTCATAGGCGGACTCCTGAAAAATCACAGGAGATTCGGCGGGGACACTACTGGCCGCGAAGAGGCCGGCGATAATCCCCCCGATGGGACCGAACGACGGTTCCACAACCATCGACGAGAGTTGAGCACCCTGCTCTGTTCGCCTCGCTGCCGGTTCTCCCGGCGGCGTACGCAGCGGACAAACCCCAGCGGGCTCGAGCGCGCAACCGACGCGCCCGCTGGGGTTTCTCTATGTCCGAAAAACCACCAGCCCGCCGAAGTTCCGTGTTCGAGTGCCGTCAAGAGCGGTGTCCTCAACTCCAGCCAGAGAGGGAGTAGGATGCGCCTTTCCATTCGGACCAAGCTCTTCGGGGGATTCGCCGCCGTGCTGGCGATGCTCAGCATCGTGGCGACAGTAGGCATCGTCCAGACCAACAACATCAGCAGCAAGGCCGAGGACATCTCCACCGACCAGGTGCGGGCGTCGATTCTGATCGGCCGCGCCCGCGCCGACTTCGAGGAATATCGCGCGCGAACCATCATCCAGATGCTCACACCACTGATTCCGGCCGAAGCGATCACGCTGCTTCGCGAGCGACTCGCGGAACAGGCTGGGACGAGTGGCGATCCGCCAGCGGATGCCAACGAGGCGCAGGGTCCCGAGGCGCAGGCGGAGGTCGGCGACCAGATCGATGAGTCGCTCACCGAACTGCGGGACCACCTCTCGGAGCCCGAGGCCCTACTCGCGCTCGACAGTTTCGAAGCGAACTGGCAGACGTATCGGGATGTCACTGAGACGTCGATCATTCCGCAGCTCACCGCTGGCAGCATTATGCCGGCGCTCGTCGATACCGTCGTCGTAGCCGAACCGGCGTATACCGCGGCCGTCGTCCAGTCGGCGGCCCTCTCGGACGTCAACGTCGCGTCGGAGGCCGCCGCGCTCGAAAGCGCGCAATCCACCAACCGGCAAGCGCGCACTGTCCTGCTCGCCACCACTGGCGTGGCCATCGCCTTGGGCTTGGCGCTCGCCTTCTGGCTGGCGCGCGGCATCTCGGGTGGTGTGGGCGCCGTCGCCAATGCCGCCGACCGGATCAAGCAGGGCGAACTCGACATCACGCTCGACGCGTCGGGCGGCGACGAGATCGGCGCCATGGCCCGTTCGTTCCAGGAGATGGTCGTCTATCTGCAGGAGAAGGCGGCGGTCGCCAACACGATCGCTGCGGGCGACCTGACGGTCGACGCAAGGCCGAAGTCGGCGAACGACGTGCTTGGCACCGCGCTCGCCACGATGACGCAGAACCTGCGCTCCGTCGTGACCGAAGTGAAGGACATGACGCGCCTCGTCCGTTCGTCGGCGGAGACGCTCACGGCGGCCGCATCCGCAAGCGGCGAATCGACTCACCAGATATCGCTCACGATTCACGATGTGGCGGAATCGGCCAGCCAGCAGGCCGAGACGATCGCTGCGACAGCACACAGCGTCGGCGAGCTGTCGACTGCTGTGCAGGAGGTGGCGAACGGCGCTGCGACCCAATCGCGGTCCGTCGACTCCGCATCGTCGACCGTCCACGAGATGACCAAAGCGCTCGACGAGATCGCGTCGAACTCCGCCAGCGTCTCCGAGATGTCGGCGCAGGCATACGAGGCTGCGACGAGCGGCAGCGTCGCCGTTCGCCGTACCGCCGACGGCATGGAGGCGATCCGTGTCGCTGTGAACGAGGCCGCGACGAGCGTGCAGGGTCTCGGCGAGTACAGCGCCAAGATCGGCGATATCGTTGCGGTCATCGACGACATCGCCGAGCAGACGAACCTCCTTGCCCTTAACGCCGCGATCGAGGCGGCGCGGGCAGGCGAGCACGGACGCGGCTTCGCCGTCGTCGCCGACGAGGTTCGCAAGCTCGCCGAGCGCAGCGGACAGGCGACGAAGGAGATCGCGACCCTCATCGGCGCGGTTCAGGCAGGCACGCAGGATGTCATTCGTGCCATCGAATCGAGCGTCGGCGATGTCGACAAGGGTGCGGAGCTCGCCGTTGAGACGGGCGAAGCGCTGACGTCGATCCTCAACGCCGTGCAGGCGACGAACCAGCAGGTGCAGCAGATCGCGGCCGCCGCCGAGGAGATCGCGGCCAGCTCGACCGAAGTCGTCACCTCGATGGAGACGATCTCGACCGTCACGACCCAGAACGCCGCCGCGGCCGGCCAGATGGCCCAGAACAGCAACAAGGTCGCCGATGCCATCCAGGCTATCGCCGCCTCCAGTGAGGAAAACTCTGCTGCCACCGAGGAGATCTCGGCGGGCGCGCAGATGCTCGCGACCCAGACCGGCGATATCTCCGGCAGCGCCGACGCGCTCAACCGGCTCGCCAACGACCTGAACGAGGCTGTCGCCCTGTTCAAGATCGACGGCGCTCCCACGACCGTCCGCTCCATCGGCTGGAACGACGCCAACCCGGCGCCGGGCCATGCAGGTACGCGCGACGACCAGGCAGCCGAGGCGGCTGCGTAACCTTCGTTTGCTCCGGGGGGCGGCCGCCGCGTGGACGCCCCACCGAGCAGATAAAGTCCGGCGCGACGGACATCGCCCTGTCCGTCGCGCCGGCGCCACCTTCGTTATCTCCTACGCGCGAGAGCGGCCGGACCTCCCCCCGGCCGCTCTCGCATCATGTTGCGATGCCGCGGGGGATCGCCTCCGGCCATCCGCCGGCGTAGACGAGCGTGCCACTGGCTAGAGGGGGTTTGCGATCGCCGGGGGAATCCTCGCTGTCATGCCGCTGGGGGCCGTCGCTGCGAAGGAGCCAATCGCCCCCAGACTACGGTGCTCAACACCGGTCAGCGAAGGAGGAGGACGATGATGATGATGATCAGGATCAGGGTCACTGCCCCGCCACCTATGTACATAGTTTACCTCCAAAAATGCGAGGATTCGCTCACCCCTTCATCCTACCATGCGTGGTGAACACGGTGAATCGCCTCCGGCTCCGGCTATCAATAGCGTGTCAGTGTTACACGACCCGGCTATCCGCCGGCGCGCTGCAGACCGGCGAAGCTGAGCAGCAGCTTCTTGATGCCGGCGCCTCCCGTAAAGGCGACCGTCACCTCCTGGTCGGTGCGGGTCGCGACGCAGCTCACGACGAGCCCCACCCCGAACTTCGCGTGCTCCACCCGGTCGCCCGCGGCGAACACCGGCTCGGCGGGCACATCGGCAGGAGCGGCCGCGCTCGCATGAAGCGCCGCCCGTTCGCGGCCCGGCAGCCGGGTCGTGCGCGGCTGGGCGCCGCGATCACCCCGGTCGCGCGCTCGGAACGTGACGAGCTGCTCCGGAACATCGCGGAGAAAGCGCGAGGGCGGATTCGCCGTGCTGGAGCCCATCAGCGCCCGGCGGAAGGCCCGCACCAGGTACAGCCGGTCTTTCGCGCGGGTAATGCCGACGTAGCAGAGGCGGCGCTCCTCCTCCATCTGCTCCGGGTCGTCGAACGAGCGGATGTGGGGCAGCACGCCCTCCTCCATCCCCGTCATGAACACGACCGGGAACTCGAGCCCCTTCGCCGTGTGCAGCGTGATGAGCGTGACGGCGTTGCCGCCGTCCTCGAGCTGGTCGGCGTCGGAGACAAGCGCAACGTCCTCGAGGAAAGCGAGGAGGGCATCGTCGCCGGCGAGGTCGGTGTACTCCTCGGCCACGGTCAGCAGCTCCATAACGTTGGCGAGCCGATCCTCGCCGTCCTCGTCCGCCTGCAGATACGTGCGATAGCCGGTGCGCTCGATGACGCTCTCGATGAGCGACGGCAGCGGCGCGGACTGCGCCTCGGCGGCGAGCTCGTCGAGCACCTCGATGAAGCGGGTCAGCGCCATCGTGATGCGCGGCTGGAAGCGCGGCATGTCGTCGCGCCCGGCGGCCGCGCCCCGCACCGCCTCGACGAGCGGCAGCTCACGGTCGGCCGCCCAGCGGGCCAGCTCGGCGACGGTGCGATCGCCGATGCCGCGCGGCGGCACGTTCACGATGCGGCTCAACCCGATGCTGTCGACGGGGTTGTGCAGCATTCTCAGGTACGCGATGACGTCCTTCACCTCGCGACGCTCGTAGAAGCGCGGCCCGCCCACCAGCCGGTACGGGAGCCCGTAGCGCACAAACGCCTCCTCGATCGGACGGGACTGCGCGTTCGTGCGGTACATGACGGCCATTGCGCCGGGCGCGACCCCCTCCGACCGCAGCCGGCGCACCTCCTGCACGAGGAACTCCGCCTCCTCCGTCTCGTCGTAGGCCTCGTAGAAGGTGATGGGCGAGCCGGCGCCGTTCTCCGTCCACAGCTGCTTGTCCTTGCGCTGGCGGTTGCGGCTGATGACGGCGTGCGCGGCATCGAGGATGGTCTGCGTGGAGCGATAGTTCTGCTCGAGCAGGACGAGCTTCGCGCCGGGGTAATCCCGCTCGAAGTTCATGATGTTGCGGATGTCGGCCGAGCGCCACGAGTAGATCGACTGGTCGGGGTCGCCGACGACGCAGATGTTGCCGTGCGTCGAGGCGAGCTGCTTCGCCAGCACGTACTGCACGATGTTCGTGTCCTGAAATTCGTCGACGAGCACGTGGAGGTAACGCCCGGCGTACTTCTCGCGCATGTCGTCGTTGTCGCGCAGCAGCTCGACAGCGCGCACCAGCAGATCGTCGAAGTCGACGGCGTTGTTGGCGCGCAGGCGTGCCGCGTAGCGCTCGTACGCGCGCCCGACGATCTCCTCGAAGTAGTTGCCGGCACCCTCCTGGAAGGCGCGCCACCCCACCATCTCGCTCTTGGCGCGCGAGATGGCGGAGAGCACGGCGCGCGGCGGCGTTCGCTTCGGGTCGAGGTTGAGCTCATCGATGATCGACTTCATCAGCGCCATCTGGTCGCCGTCGTCGTAGATGACGAAGCCGCGATCGAGCCCGACGCGTGCGCCATCGATCCGGAGC
This sequence comes from uncultured Chloroflexia bacterium, assembly GCA_963702115.1. Taxonomy (GTDB): domain Bacteria; phylum Chloroflexota; class Dehalococcoidia; order SHXV01; family SHXV01. Next base: position 1,136,130 of record OY969711.1, on the reverse strand, counting down.
CAGCGGGCGCAGACGGAGTGGAACGTGCCGAGGGTGAGCTCGTCGGCAGCATCGCCGAGCAGCTCGTGGACGCGATGGCGCAGCTCGCGCGCCGCCTTGTTCGTGAAGGTGACAGCGAGCACACGGTACGGCGGCACGCCCTCCGAACGTACGAGATTCGCGATCCGGTGCGCGATCACCCGCGTCTTGCCGGAGCCAGGCCCCGCGAGGATGAGGAGCGCGCCGCCGGTGTAGGCCGCGGCCTCGCGCTGGGGCGGATTCAGCCCCTCGAGCATGGCGTGGGTGGGGTTGTGCGCCGACGATGTCATACCCCTAGAGTAGCAGCTAGAACGGATGTTGTGGACGCCCACGCGGCCCAAAATCCGCCGGAACACGGCGCCCGTTGCCGCCATCGACGCGCCCGGCCCGCGCGGCTACAATGGCCGCCATCGTGACCACACCACCAACGACCTTCCGCAAGCTCTCGCGGCTCATCGGCGCGGCCGGCGAGGAGCTCGCCTCGCTCGTCGAGGGCGCGTCGTTCGAGGCGTTCCACCGGCGCCGTGATGACGGCGAGTGGTCGCTCGATGAGGTCGCCGGACACGCCGCCGAGTTCCCGGTGCTGTGGGCGTCGTGCGCCGTCGGTGCCGCCGCGACCCCCGGCCTGCGTGTCGGCCGCGGGCTCGACGACCCGGCCCGAGTCGCGGCCGTGGGCACGATGGCGCAGGTCACGCCCGCTGCCGCCGCGGCCTCGATCCGTGCCGGCGTGGCGTCCGCCATCGTGCTGCTGCGGAGCATCCCCCCCGACGGCTGGGATGCGCGTGCGTCGCATCTCGTCTACGGCGACATCACCGTCGCGGAGCTGGTGCAGCGAACCGTCCTGATCCACCTGCGCGACCACGCGGCGCAGGCGCGGGCGGCGCTCGCCGGCGCGCGGTTCTTTACCGGGCGGGTACGAGTCGTAGCGGCCTGGTGGGCAGCACTGTCACGCGGGGTTCCGCGACCCCTGCCACGAGGCGTCGCGGCAGCTACATAACGAGCATGTGCTTTCTCAATTGACTTGCACATCCGTTCGGCTTACCATGAGGGCAACCGCCCGCGCGCGACGCTCCGGAGGCCGGCGATGATCCCCAGACGGCTGACTCTGCGCAACTTCCTCAGCTACAAGGCAACGACCGAGCTCGACTTCGCCGGCATCCATGTCGCGTGCCTCTCCGGCGACAACGGCCACGGCAAGTCGGCGCTGCTCGACGCCATTACCTGGGCGCTCTGGGGCAAGGCGCGCGTCACCTCCGACGACGAGCTCGTCCACATCGGCGAGGTGGAGATGGAGGTCGAGCTCGAGTTCGCGCTCGACGGCGCGAACTACCGCGCCCTCCGCAAGCGCAAGCGCGGCACCACCAGGGGCGGCGGTCACACGTCGCTCGAACTGCAGTCCGAGGCCCCCGAGGGCTGGCGTTCGCTGAGCGGCAACACCATCCGCGCCACGCAGCAGCGCATCATCGGACTGCTGCGGCTCGATTACGATACGTTCATCAACAGCGCCTTTCTGCTGCAGGGCCGCGCCGACGAGTTCAGCACACGCACGCCCGCCGAGCGCAAGGGTGTCCTCGGCGAGATCCTCGGTCTGCGCGCCTACGACGCGCTCGTCGACCAGGCGAAGCTGGAGGCGCGCCAGCGCGAGGCGTCCCGCATCGAGCTCCAGGCCGAGCTCGACATCATCGACAGGCAGACGGCCGAGCTCCCGCGTCTGCGCATCGAGGCCGAGGAGACGCGTGTCGCGCTCCGCGAGGCCGACGGCGAGCTTCGTCGCGCAGCCGCCGCGCTCGAAGCCGCGCGCGAGAGCCATCGTCTCGCCGATCTCCGGGCTCGCCAGACGAACGACGCCCTTACCCGCGTGCGCGAGGCCGACGCGGCGCTGGCCGCGCTCCGCACCCAGATCGCGACGCACGAGCAGGCGATCGCGCGCTCCAGCAGCGTTATCGCGCGTGCCGGCGATATCGAACGCGGGTACGCGGCCCTGGAAGCGGCGCGACGGGAGGCCGCCGACTACGGCGGTCGCGCGGGCGAGGCGATGACGCTCCAGCAGCGGCGTCACACCCTCGAGGCGGCCATCGAGTCGGCGCGGCACGATGCCGGGCAGGCCGTGGCTGCGGCCGCGCAGCGTGTCGCCGAGCTCGACGCACGGGCATCGCGGCTCGCGGCGCTCACGGACGAACGCGCGACAGCACTGCAGCTGCGGGCAGAGGCGGACGAGCTCGCCGTCGAGCTCAAGGCTCGCCGTGACGAGGCGCGCGCCGCCGGCGACGAGGCGCTGGCGCTCGAAACGACGAACGCCGCCCTGCGCGCCGCCATGCTCGACCTGCGGCGCAAGCTCGACGAGCTCGCGGCGGCCGACGCCGCCTGTCCGCTCTGCGCCCGGCCGCTCGGCGCGGAGGAGAAGGCGCGCATCGAGGCGCTCTACGAGTCGGAGGGCAAGAGCGACGCGGCGGCCGTCCGCGGCAATCGGGAGCGGCTCGACGTGCTCCGCGCCGACGCCGCCGCGCTCGCCGCCGCCGCCGACAAGATCGAGGCGGACCGCGCCCATCGCGAACGCGAAGCCATCGCCCGGATCACGCAGCTCGATCGCGATCTCGCCGACGCGCAGGCCGCGGCCGGCGCGCTCGACCCCGCTCGGGAGCGGCATCGGATCCTTGCGGCGACATTGGCCGCCGCTGAGTACGCGACTGAGGCGCGCGCCGAGCTTGCGACCGTCGCCAGAGCCATCGCCGCGCTCGATTTCGACGTTGCCCGCCACGAAACGCTGCGCGCCGCCGTCGACGACCTCGCTCCGTTCGAGGCCGAGCACGCCGCGCTGGCCGAGGCGCGCGTCCGTCAGCAGAGCGAGGGCGAGGCGCTGGCCCGTGCGCAGGCAGACCTCGGCGGATGGTCGGCGCGGCGTGCTCGGGACTGCGCCGAGCTCGAGGGGCTGCGCGCCGCTGCGGGCGCCGCCTCCGATATCGCCGGGGAGCTGGCCCGCGCCGAGGCCGAGCACGGCCGTACGACCAAGCGTGCCGGCGACATGCGGCAGGCGCTCGGGGCAATCGAGGGCAGCGTCGAGGCCTGCGCCCGCCTGCTCGAGAATCGCCCCGCGAAGGCGGAGCATCTGCGCACGGTTGCCGACGAGCAGCAGCTCTACCTCGAGCTGTCGTCGGCCTTCGGACGGCAGGGCGTGCAGGCGCTCCTCATCGATGAAGCGCTGCCCGAACTGACGGACGAAGCGAACCGGCTGCTGCACCAGATGACCGCCGGCCGCATGTCACTGATGATGACGACGCAGCGCGCCACCCAGAAGGGCGACCTTCGGGAGACGCTCGACATCCACATCGCCGACGAGCTCGGCACCCGCCCATACGAGACGTACAGCGGCGGCGAAGCCTTCCGGATCGACTTTGCGCTCCGGATCGCGCTCTCCAAGCTGCTGGCGCGGCGGGCCGGGGCGCGGCTGCCCATCCTCGTCATCGACGAAGGGTTCGGCACCCAAGACTCGAGTGGCCGCGAACGGCTCGTCGAAGCGATAACGACGGTGCAGGACGACTTCGAGATGCTGCTCGCTGTCACGCATATCGACGAGCTTCGCGACGTGTTCCCGCATCGCATCCACGTCACGAAGACGAGCGAAGGCTCGGCCGTCGAGGTGCTGTAGGGGGCAAGCGGGACGCGGCCGCCTAGGGGGCGGGCGGCAGGCTCTGAGCGAAAATGGCGTCGAACGCCAGCGGCCACGGCGGCCGCAGAAAGCCGAGCGCCCGCACATCCTCGAACGCCGCGCCGAACGGCGACGCCCGGTGGAAGCTGCCGCCGCCCACCACCCGGCAGATGCGCGATGTCACCGACTCGGCGAGCTGGGCGACCGCTGTCTTGCCGTGGAGGGCATCGAGGCCGGCAGCGGCGCCGCGCGTCTCGATCGCCCGGAGCACACCTTCGTAGGCCTGGTCGATGAGCCACGCTTCGTTCTCGATCCGCGCCCACTCGACCTGATCGAAGGCTCGCAGCGTCTCCCGCTTGCGGCCGATCTGCTCCCGTGCGAGGGCGACCGCTGTCTGCACGACACCGACGATGACGGCGAGGAACAGCGACGACACGGTCGCCCCGGCCGCCCCGCCGACGACGCCGATGTTGCCGGGCCAGGCCATCCGCGTGCCGGGTACGCCATCGAGCTGGAAGGCGTGACTCTGGGTCGCGATCATGCCATACCCGTCCCACTCGGCCGTGAGCCGCAGACCCGCCGAGCCGTCCCACGGCCGACCGCGCCAGTCCATGAAGAACCAGTCCCCGATCGATTCCCCTTCGGGAACCGCGGTGGTGATCATGAACGACGTGACGCCGGACCCGCTGCCGAAGTGCTTCGCGCCGGCGAGCGCGTACGTGCCGTCGGCCAACGGCCGCGCGGTGGCCTTCGACTTCATCACGTCGCCGCCGCTTCCGGGCTCGGACGTGATCGTGCCCCACCAGCAGCCGTCGAGCGCCGTGTCGGCGACGAACCGCCGCTGCGCCGCCCATGCCTCTGTGTACGGGGCAGGCGCGTCGGGCAGCGCCATCCAGAACGAGAGGATGCCGGGATGCATGGCCGCGACGAGCGCCACCGACGGGTCGGCGTGCGCCAGCGTGCGGAGCGCTTCGCAGACGGGGCGTGTCGAGGCGGCCGTATCGGTCCAGAGGCCGCCGAGGGCGGCGGCAACGCCCATCCGCAGATAGCCGGTGGCGGCGATATCGGCGAAGTCCTGCGGGTCGAGATAGCGGCGCGACTGGCGCTGCGGACGGTCTGCCGCGAACCGCTCCGCGAGTTCGGCCACACGCGACTGAATGGCGGCAGCGTCCACGAGCGCCCCCTTCCCCTCCGATGGCACTCGCCGGAGCGCCGTTACTCGACCGTTACCGTCTTCGCGAGGTTGCGGGGCTGATCGACGTCGCAGCCCCGCCGTAGCGCGATGTGATACGCCAGTAACTGCATCGGCACGCAGGTCACCAGCGGCGCCAGGAGCTCCGGCGTGGCCGGCACCTCGATCGTGAAGTCCGCCATCGATGGCACAAGCGTGTCGCCCTTCGTGGCAATGGCGATGACCCGCCCATCGCGTGCCCGCACCTCGGCGATGTTCGCCAGCGTCTTCTCGTAGACGGCGTCCTGCGTGGCCAGCACCACGACAGGCATGTCGCCATCGATGAGGGCGATCGGACCGTGCTTCATCTCGCCTGCCGGATAGCCCTCGGCGTGCACGTACGAGATCTCCTTCAGCTTGAGCGCGCCCTCGAGGGCGACGGGGTAGTTGACGCCGCGCCCGAGGAAGAGAAAGTCGCGCGCCGCCGCGAACTCGTGCGCGATGCGCTCGCACGCCTCCTCGACCGCGAGCGTCTCGCCGACGAGGTTCGGCATGAGCGCGAGGTCGGCGAGACGCTGCTGCAGAGCGGCGTCATCCAGCGTGCCGCGCTCGCGGCCGAGATAGCACGCGAGCAGATAGAGGGCCGTGAACGAGCCGAGCAGCGTCTTCGTGCTGGCCACGCCGACCTCGATACCGCAGCGCATGTAGATGACGCCGTCGGCCATACGGGTCGCCTGGCTGCCGACGGCATTGCAGACGGCGAGCAGCGCCGCTCCCCGCCGTTTCGCCTCGTCCATCGCCGCGAGCGTATCGACCGTCTCGCCCGACTGCGCCACGGCGACGACGAGCGTGCCCTCATCGAGGATCGGCTCGCGGTAGCGGAACTCGGAGGCGTTATCGAACTGCGCGGGCAACCCCGCGAGCCGCTCCATGAACGAGCGTCCCACCATGCAGGCGTGGAGGCTCGTGCCCATGCCCACCAGCACGACACGTTTCAGCGACCGGATGCGCTCCGGGCTCAGCCCGATGTCGTCGAGCATAACGGCGGGCGGGTCGAACTGCGTGCGGCCGCGGATCGTGTCGAGCACCGACTCCGGCTGCTCCATGATCTCCTTGAGCATGAAGTGGCGGTAGTTGCCCTTGGCGGCCGCTATCGGGTCGTACGGCACGGCCTCGGGCGTGTGCTCGATGATCCGGCCGTCGGGGCCGGTGTAGGTTGCGCCATCTTCGGTGATCGTCGCGATCTCGCCGTCGTCGAGAAAGACGAGGTCGCGTGTGTGCGGCAGCAGCGCCGGCAGGTCGGACGCGAGGAACATCTCGCCCTTGCCGTAGCCGATGACGATGCCGCCGGCGTGGCCGACGCGCGCGGCGACGAGCGTGCCCGCATCGCGACGGGTCATCGCGACGATGGCGTGCGCGCCGCGGATGCGCCCGATCGTGTTCCTCATCGCATCGGTGAGGGTTGCGCCGCGCGCTACCTCCGCCTCGAGCAGGTGCACCATGACCTCGGTGTCGGTCTCGGAAGAGAAGGTGTGGCCCGCCGCCACGAGCTCGCGCTTGAGCTCGATGTAGTTCTCGACGATACCGTTGTGGATGAGGACGATGTCGCCGCGGCAATCGATGTGCGGATGCGCGTTCGCGTCGCTGGGGCGGCCGTGTGTCGCCCAGCGGGTGTGGCCGATGCCGGAGCCGCCGGCGAGGGGGCGGCCCGCGACCATGTCCATCAGCGCCTGGAGCCGCCCGACGCTCTTGCTGATCTCGATGCCGCCGTCACGCTCCAGCAGGGCGATACCGGCGCTATCGTAGCCGCGATAGGCGAGCGCCTGCAGTCCTTCGAGGAGAATGGGGCCCGCCGCCTGCTGGCCGACGTAACCGATGATGCCGCACATGGCTTCGCTCCCGCACGCCTTCCGGCGAGCACGCCCCCGCCACGGGACGGCCCCAGCTTATCGCGGGCATTCCCTACGGTCTAGCGGGCGGCGAGCTGCGCCTGGGCCGCGGCCAGCCGTGCGAGGCAGCGTTCGCGGCCCAGCACCGCCATCATCTCGAACAAGGGCGGTGCGGCGGCGCGACCGCTGACCGCGACGCGCACCGGCGTGAACAGATCGCCGTGCTTCTCGATGCCGAGCGCATCGGCCGCAGCGCGGATGGCGTTCTCCAGCGCCTCCGCCGTCCAATCGGGCAGCGCCGCGAGCGCAGCGGCCGTCGCGGCGAGGGCGAGCGCCGCTGCCGCCGCGTCGTCGCGGAAGCGCTTGCCGAGCAGAAGCGCCGGGTCGTAGGCGGGCAGCGGATCGGCGAAGAAGAAATCGGTGAGCTCCGTGGCTTCGGCCAGCAGCTTGAGCCGCTCGTGGACAAGCGGCACCACCTGCGCCAGATACGCCCGGTCGATCGGCCGCGCTACGCTCTCGGGCAACCCCCCCTCGCTGGCGGGCCGTTCGAGGAAGGGGACGAGCCGTCGCGTCAACTCCGCCGCGGCCATCGCACGGATGTAGACGCCGTTCATCCACGTCAGCTTTTCGCGGTCGAAGATGGCGCCCGTCTTGCCGATGCGCTCGATGCTGAAGTTGGCGACGATTGTCTCGCGCGGCATCACTTCGGTGTGGTCATCGAGCGACCAGCCGAGCAGCGCGAGGAAGTTCACCATCGCTTCCGGCAGGTAGCCCTCGTCGCGATAGCTCAGCAGCGATGTCGCGCCGTGCCGTTTCGAGAGCTTGCTGCGATCGGGCCCGAGGATAATCGGCATGTGCGCGAACAGCGGCGGTTCGTAGCCAAGCGCTTCGTACAGCAAGATGTGCCGCGTCGTGCTTGGCAGCCATTCCTCGGCCCGAAGCACGTGCGTGATCCGCATGGCGTGGTCGTCGACGACGTGCGCGAGATGATACGTCGGCCAGCCGTCGGACTTGAGGAGGACAAAGTCGTCGAGCACGGCGTTCTCGAACGTGACGTCGCCCCGGATGAGGTCGTGCACCGTGCGTTCGCCATCGAGCGGCACCGCGAACCTCACGACAGCGCCCGCTCCGGCCGCCCTCTCGGTCGCGACCTCGCTCTGGCGTGTGCGGCAGCGGCGGTCGTAGCGGGGCGGCTCCTTGCGCGCCTGCTGCGCCTTGCGCATCTCGTCGAGCCGCTCCGGCGTGCAGGTGCACTCGTACGCGTGGCCCGCGGCGATCAGTCGCGCCGCGGCATCGCGATACATCTCGAGCCGCTCCGACTGGACGTAGGGCGCATGCGGGCCATCGGCTCCGGGGCCCTCGTCCCAGTCGAGCCCGAGCCAGCGCAGCGCCTCGAGGATCGATTCGAGAGCGCCCGGCACGAGACGGGCCTGGTCGGTGTCCTCGATGCGCACGATGAATTGGCCGCCGTGGCGTCGCGCGAAGAGCCAGTTGAACATCGCCGTGCGGATATTGCCGACATGCGGCTCGCCGGTCGGGCTGGGCGCGTAGCGGACACGGACGGTCACACATCACTCCTGCGGCGAGGGGAATCGACGCCATTGTAGCAGGCAGCCACGCGGCGCACGGCTAGCCGCGCAGCGCCGTCAGCGCCGCCGCGAAGTCGGCCGGCGGCTCCGCCTCGACCGCGATCTCGTCGCCGGTGGAAGGTGAGCGGAACCTGAGCCGCCAGGCGTGGAGCGCCTGCCGCCCGATCAGCGGCGATGCTGTGCCGTAGACGGAGTCGCCGAGCACCGCATGCCCAATCGCGGCCAGATGCACGCGTATCTGATGCGTGCGGCCCGTCTCGATGTCGAGTTCGAGCAGCGACGCCCCGGCGAAGCGCTCCACGACGCGATAGCGGGTGCGCGCCTCACGGCCGCCGGGCACCACGGCCATCCGTTTGCGATGGCGGTCGTCGCGCGCGATCGGCGCATCGATCAGCGCTTCCGCGGGCTGCGGCGTGCCCTCGGCGAGCGCGAGGTACGTCTTGCGGACGGTGCGCGCGCTCAGTTGCGCGGCGAGGTTGCGGTGCGCGACGTCGTGCTTCGCCACGATCACGAGGCCCGACGTGTCCTTGTCGAGCCGGTGGACGATGCCCGGGCGCTGCTCGCCGCCGACGCCGGCGATATCGGGCCGCAGATGGAGGATGGCGTTCACGAGCGTGCCGCTTTCGTGGCCAATGGAGGGGTGGGCAGGCATTCCGGGGGGCTTGTCGACGACGAGAAGGTCGCCGTCCTCGTAGACGATGCGCAGCGGCAGCGCTTCGGCAGCGATTCCGGAGGGCCGGGGCGGCGGGATACGGATCGAGACGGGGTCGCCGGGCCCGACGCGCGACGACGGGCGAGCCGCCACGCCCTTCAGCAGCACCTCGCCCTCGTCGCAGAGCCGCCGTGCCACCGTCCGCGAGACATGCGGCAGCCGCGTCGCGATGAACACGTCGATGCGCGAGCCGGCGTCGGCGGCGCCCGCCGTGAGCAGCTCGACGACGCTCTCAGCGGCTGCCCTGCTCATGCTCCTCCTCCGGCGCCGGATCATCGGCGAGCAGCACGAGGATGAGCAGCGTCGTCACGCCGATGGTGACAGCAGAGTCGGCGATGTTGAACTTGGGATAGCCGGGGAAATCGACGAAGTCTGTGACGCGGCCAACGCGCACGCGATCGATGAGGTTGCCCACGGCACCGCCCATTACCAGCGCCAGCGACGGGCCCGCGAGCACATGCTGTACCGGCGGCGCGACGTAGTAGATAACGAGCGCGCCTATCCCGAGGACTGTCGTGATGACGAGGAACGTTGTCTGTCCCTGCAGCGCCCCGAACGCCGCGCCCGAGTTGGTGACGTGGGTGAACTGCACGACCCAGCCGCCGGGCCAGCTCTCGCCGCGATCGAGTGTCGCGCGGACGATGGCCTTCGTGAGCTGGTCGGCGGCCACGATGAGCGCCACGATCCCCACGAAGACGATGTGCCGCGCGCGCCTCTCGCCCGGCGTGCGGGCGCCGGGGCCGGCGCGGACGGTGGTGGGGTGGGTGTCGTTCAGCATGTCCCCTTCAGGATAGCGTGCCGCCGCGTCTGGCGCACGGTGCCCGTTCGCTTGACCCTCGCAAGGCGGCCCCCTATTCTACGAACGCTGCTGAGGTAGCTCAGGTGGTAGAGCACGCGACTGAAAATCGCGGTGTCGGCGGTTCGACTCCGCCCCTCAGCACCATCCGCGACAGGCGAAGAAGGGGGCGATACCGCGTGGTATCGCCCCTTTCGTTGTCGCGTCTGCGGTCAGTGCGCCTTAGAAGTGATTCTTCGGCGCATCCTCTGTCAGCCACCACTCGTCGAAGTGGCGCAGAATCTCGACGTTATTCAGGAACATCGGACTGTAGCCGCCCAGATAGCCCTGCGCGCCCGTAAACGCCTCCGGCGCAAGGATGAACACCATCTGTGCCGAGTCGAGCAGGCGGAACTGGATGTCCCGCACGATCGACAGCCGCTTCTCGGGGTCGACTTCGCGGCGCTGCTGCTCGATGAGCTTGTCGAGCTCGGGGTCGTTGGTGTGCGTGTTGTTCGCCACACCCTTGGAGTGGAAGTAGCGGTAGAAGGCGTTGTCGGGCTCCGTCCAGCCCCAGTCGGCGTGCGTCGTAGCGGTGTACGTGCCGCCGCCGAAGTAGACGCGGCTGAACCACTCGCCGAGCTCGAGCACTTCGAGCTTGGCATTGATGTTGACGGCGCCGTTGGTCTGCGCCTTGATCGCGCCGAACAGCCCAACGAGCGCCTCGCCGATTTGCGTACCGCTGTAGAACGGGGAAACTGTCAGGTCCATCGGCGCTTCCGTGCCGGGCGGGTAGCCCGCTTCGGTCAGGAGCTCGATGCCCTTCGCCAGCGCCTCCGGGTATGGCAGCCCGGCGCCGGGCAGATCGCTCTCCTGAAGCGCCCAAGGCTTGTAGGTGGGCGGCATCGGCCCGGTACGGCAGCAGCTCGCGCTCAGTGCGCTGAGGAGCGCGTCGTACGGGATCAGGTACTGTAGCGCGTTGCGCAGCCGCTTGTCCTTGGCCCAGATCGAGTCCTTGTTGTTGAGGTCGAAGTAGATCTTGAGCGGACCCGTCGCGGGAACCGGGAACACCTGAACCTCGGGCTTCCGCTCCTTGAGCACCTCCACGATGGCCGATTGCAGGAAGATCGTCGTGTCCACCTGGTCGTTGAGGTACATCGCCTGGAGCGTATCCAGCGACGTCACAATCGGCATCTCCATCCCGTCGAAGAATGGGTGGCCTGTGCGCCAGTAGTCGGGATTGCGGGTGTACTTCACCGTGCCGCCATCGCCGAGGGTGTCGTAGCCCTCCATGATGAACGGGCCCGTGCCTGCCGCCCACTTGACGATGTCGCGATCGCCCGTGCCCTCGACAAGCTCGCGCGGCTCGACCTGGAGCCACGAGAAGCCGAGGTTGCTGATGAGCGGCACGAACGGCTCGTCCGACGTGAGCCTCACGGTGTAGTCATCGACAAGCTCGATGTCGACCGGGAACATGTCGCGCATCCGGAACTCGCCGGGCACCTGGGACCGGTGCGGGTGCTCGCCGCGCACACGTTCCAGCGTGTACACGACATCCTCGCCCGTGAAGTCGCGGCCGTTGAGCGGCGCGGTGTTCTGGAACTTCACGCCTTTGCGAACATGGAGGATGGTCGTCGTATCGTCGGGCTGCTCCCACCTCTCGATGAGTTCGCCCTCGGTCGTGGGCTCCCCCAGCGGCCGCTCCGGACGGCGCAGAAGGCCGTTGTACGCGGGGGAGGCCGCGATGTGGCCGCCGGGGGAGTCGTGGGCGTGGAAGTCGAGCGTCTGTGGGGGGTCGTTGATGCCGTAGAGGAGCTTGCCGCCGTAGCGTGCGCCCTCGTAACCGGCGGGTGGCGTGCGGCCCGCGGTCGAGGTGCCCGTGCCGCCGCCCGGGGTTCCGCCGTTCGAGTCGTCGTCGTCATCGCCACAACCGACGGCGGCGATGGCCGCGACCCCCGCCGCTCCGGCGGCGCCTGTGGCCAGCGCCCGCCTGCGGGTTACGCGCTTCTGATTGAAGCGCTCCCAATACTCCGACAAGAAGCTACCCCCTCTCCGTATCCGCACCCTTCGCGTGTCGCATTCGCAGCGCCGATAAGTGCCATCAACACGGCGCATTGAGACGGACGCTAGCACCTCCCGGAGTGCGTGTCAAAGTCGCTATGCCTCACGACGTATGTATGCCGGAGCAGCGGCGGCGCGCTGTGTCTAGCACGCCGGAGGGGGCGATACCACGCGGTATCGCCCCCTTTCGCTCGTGCCGCCGCGGCGGGTGCGCCTCAGCTGAAGCGATTCTTCGGCGCATCCTCTGTCAGCCACCATTCGTCGAAGTGGCGCAGAATCTCGACGTTGTTCAGGAACATCGGACTGTACCCGCCCAAATACCCCTGCGCGCCCGTGAAGCCCTCTGGCGCGAGGATAAATATCTGCGCCGCATCGTCGATCAGCCGGAACTGGATGTCCCGCACGATGGAGAGCCGCTTCTCCGGGTCGAGTTCGCGGCGCTGCTGCTCGATGAGCTTGTCGAGCTCGGGGTCGTTGGTGTGGGTGTTGTTCGCCACACCCTTGGAGTGGAAGTAGCGGTAGAAGGCGTTGTCGGGCTCCGTCCAGCTCCAGTCGCCGTGGCCCGTAGCCTCGTAGGTGCCGCCGCCGAAGTAGATACGGCTGAACCACTCGCCCAGCTCCAGCAGCTCGAGCTCGATATTGATGTTGACCGCGCCCTGGCTCTGGGCCTTGACCGCGCCGAAGAGCCCGACCATCGCCTCGCCGATGACATCGCCGCTATAGAACGGCGAAACCGACATCTTCATCTTGGCCTCGGTTCCGGGCGGATAGCCGGCCTCGGTCATCAGCTCGATGCCCTTCTGCAGCGCCTCCGGATACGTCAGGCCCGCGCCCGGCAGCTCGCTCTCCTGAAGCGCCCACGGCTTGTACGCGGGCGGCATGGGGCCGGTGCGGCAGCAGGTCGCCTCCAGCGCGCTGAGCAGCGCGTCGTACGGGATCAGGTACTGCAGCGCGTTGCGCAGCCGCTTGTCCTTGGCCCAGATCGAGTCCTTGTTGTTGAGGTCGAAGTAGATCTTGAGTGGGCCGACCGCCGGCGTCGCGAAGATATTGACTGTGGGCTTCTGCTCCGCGAGCACCTTGGTGATCGACGACGCCAGGAAGATCGTCGTGTCCACTTGGTCGTTGAGGTACAGCGCCTGGAGCGTCTCCAGCGAGGTCACGATCGGCATCTCCATCCCGTCGAAGAAGGGGTGGCCGGTGCGCCAGTAGTCGGGGTTGCGGGTGTACTTCACCGTGCCGCCGTCACCGAGGGTGTCATAGCCCTCCATGATGAACGGGCCCGTGCCTGCCGCCCACTTTACGACATCGCGATCGCCCGTGCCCTCGACAAGCTCGCGCGGCTCGACCTGGAGCCACGAGAACCCGAGGTTGCTGATCAGCGGCACGAACGGCTCGTCGGACGTGAGCTTCACGGTGTAGTCATCGACAAGCTCGATGTCGACCGGGAACATGTCGCGCATCCGGAACTCGCCGGGCACCTGCGATCGGTGCGGGTGCTCGCCGCGGACACGCTCAAGCGTGTAGACGACGTCCTCGCCCGTGAAGTCGCGGCCATTGACCGGCGCCGTGTTCTGAAACTTCACGCCTTTGCGGACGTGGAGGACGGTCGTCTGGGGGTCGGGCTGCTCCCACTTCTCGATGAGCTCGCCTTCCGAGGTGGGCTCGCCCGGCGGATTCTCCGGCCGGCGCAGGAGGCCGTTGTACGCGCCAGCCGCGGCGATGTGGCCGCCCGGGGAGTCGTGGGCGTGGAAGTCGAGCGTCTGCGGGGGGTCGTTGATTCCATAGAGGAGCGTGCCGCCGTAGCGCGCGCCCTCGTAGCCAGCGGGTGGCGTGCGGCCCGCGGTCGAGGTGCCCGTGCCGCCGCCCGCGGTTCCGCCATTCGAGTCGTCGTCGTCATCGCCACAACCGACGGCGGCGATGGCCGCAACCCCCGCCGCTCCGGCGGCGCCTGTGGCCAGCGCCCGCCTGCGGGTCACGCGCTTCTGATTGAAGCGCTCCCAGTATTCCGACACGGAGCTACCCCCTCTCCGGCTGCCCGCTCGTCGCGTTCCCTATTCGTAACGCCGATGCATGCCATAGGCACGGCGCGATGCGATGCACGGGAAGCTAGCACTTCGTCGAATATCTGTCAAAGTCGTTATGCCTGCAAAAGTGTTGGGAAGTGCAACGATATGCGGCCCTTGCCAAAGCGGCGAGCGGCTGCGATGTTGACACGCGGGAATGTCGATGCTAGCGTCGGCTGCAATCCGGTCCAGCGATGGGCCGAGTCTCAGAACTGAGGGGATTACCAGGGATGGACGACTCTTCGAATTACTGGACGCAGGCGCGCCGCCGCCGCATCTCGCGACGGCGCGTGCTCTCGTCGAGCGCCGCCGGGGCGGCGGGCATCGCGCTGGCGGCAACCGTCGGCTGCGGCGACGACGACGACTGACGACGCGGGCGGCGGCGCTTCGGCGACGGCGGCAGGCAGCGCCTCGCTGCCGCAGGGCTTCGAGCAGGCGCGGTACGGCGGCACGTTCCGCTACGTCATCAGCGACCCGCCGGTGACGCTCGACATCCACGCACACGACTCGCCCGGCGGGCACGCCGCCGTCTACCCGAACTACAACGCGCTCATCCGCGAGCCGGAGAACCCGCCGGGGACGTCGCTCGGCCTCCAGCCGGAGCTTGTCGAGAAGTGGGAGCAGGTCGACAGCACAACGCTCGTCCTGCACGCTCGTAAAGGCATCAAGTTCCAGAACGTCGATCCGGTCGGCGGCCGTGAGTTCACCGCCGAGGACGTGAAGTACACGCTCGAGCGAGCGCTTGGTCAGCACCCGCACTCGTCCGAGGTCGCGGGGCAGTTCCGGATGCGGGACATGCTGGGCGAGGTCGACAAGATCGAGGTGACGGGCGACACCGTCACGCTCTCGCTCCGCGAGCCGTACGCGCCCCTGCTGACGAACATCGCGTTCGGCTGGCTCCAGGTCATACCGCGGGAGCTGGTGGAGGCGAAGGGCGATCGGGATGTTGTCACGTGGGCCGCCGGCACTGGCCCCTACATCATGGAGGGATACGACACGCTGGGCGATGGCGGCACCATCACCCACGTCAAGAACCCCGACTACTGGCGCAAGGGCCACCCGTTCTTCGACAAGGTCGAGCAGCCCATCGTCACGGCATCGGAAACGAGCCAGGCGATGTACCTCAACGGCGAGATCGACAATGGGTTCAGCGTCAGCGGCAACGTCCGCGAGACGCTCGGCCAGCAGTCGAAGGACATTCAGCTCTTCGACTACCCGCCGGTGTTCAACTACAAAGCCTACTTCGATACGTCCAACCCCGATTCGCCTTGGGGCAAAGACGAGCGGCTGCGGCGCGCGATGTACTACTTCATGCCCTACGAAGTGCTCATGGGGGCCATCGGCGTCGATTGCTGCCGCGGCGCACCGATGCCGTTCGCGCTCAAGCCCTGGGCGTTGCGCGAGGATCAGCTTCCCGGAGCGGGGCTGGATCTTGCCGCCGCGATCGGTGAGGGAGTGAAGCTGCTCGATGCCGCCGGCTACCCCAGCGGCACCGAGATACCGCTCGAGCTGTCGGTATCCCCGTTCTACGGCGGCACGTTCCTCGGCGAGGCGCTGGTCGGCATCTTCGGCGCGATCAAGCAGCAGTCCGGCGGCGCGGTGAACATCACCCCGCGACTGAAGGTGATGGAGCTCGGCGAGTGGTTCAGCAACGTCTACTACGGCGGCGGCCGCTACGAAGGCACCTCGCACGGCGACTGGGGCTGGGCCGACCCGGACGCGGCACTCTACCGCTACTTCCACCCCAAGGGCGTGGCCAACAACACGCACCTCGACGACTCGAAGCTCAACACGCTGCTCGAAGCTCAGCGGCGCGAGCTCGATGTCGAGAAGCGCACCGCACTCGTCCACGAGGCGTCGCTGCGGCTGCTGGAGCTGGCGCCGACCATATTCATCGTCAGCCCGACGACGTCGTCGGCGGCGCAGCCATGGCTGAAGGGCTACTCGCCGACAATTCTCGATAACGGCTCGACACTGCGCTACGTCGATTCGTGGTGGTTCACGGAGGATGCGCCGAACCGGGCCTAGTGCTCGTGAATATCTGTGCAATGTTGACGAAGCACGGCGAGTCGTGCTACATAGCCGAAAGGGGATTCTCTGAGAGGATCGCGACGTTGGCCCCGGGTGGGGCCATGGGGGGATGATAGATGGCTATCAACGTCGACACCATGGAGATGCTGCGAACCGAGCCTGAGGTGCCGCTCGACCTCGAGTGGATCGACATGGCGACGAACTGGGGCTTCCGGGTTCCGCCCGGCCGCAAGGGACTGACGCTCGACGACATCGCGCGCGGCGAGATGAGCCACATCCCGGAGCGGACGGACAACTTCTCCGGCCGGCCCCGGAACGTCACGCCGCGACCGGGTGCCATGCGTATCGGCCGGCCGTACCAGAACCGCGCCGACACGTGGGCCGACAGCATCATGATGCTGTACGAAGAGGCGCTCGCGCGGCAGTGGAGCTCGGCCACCGACATACCGTGGGAGACTATCGAGCAGCTCCCCGACGACCTGGAGCTGGCGATGTGCCAGCTGTCCACGTTCCTGACCGAAGTCGAGTTCGTGGCGGGCGACATTCCCGGCCAGTGGTTCAAATCGATCAGTCCGGAATTCTTCGAAGTTCAGCTTTTCCTCGCCACCCAGATCATGGACGAGGGACGCCACCTCGATGTCTTCCGCAAACGGGCCCTCGCCAACGGCGGCGGCCTGATGGAGGGACGCGGCGCCGTCTCCGTCGGCAGCCTCGGCGCGAGCGACTTCACCGAATCGTCGGTGCTGCTGCACATCATCGGCGAAGGCTTCGTGCAGAGCATGTTCCGCATGGGCGAGTACATCGCCCAGAACGAGGCCGAGAAGCGCATCTTCCGGCGCTCCGCCGAGGACGAGTCGCGGCACGTGGCATTCGGCGTCATGCACCTGAAGCACCTCATCGCCACCCAACCGGAGCGGCGTGAGGAGATCCACAACTATCTCGATCGCGGCGAGTCGCAGACGCTCAACTCTCAGGCCGGCGTCACGTTCAACGCTTCGACGATGGAGTCGCTCGCCATCCTGCTGGGCGGCGGCCTCGACAAGTTCGACGAAGGCGTGAAGGTGCTGGGCGCGATCCGGCAACGCCAGGTGAGGGAATACGTTCACCGGCTCGAAGTCACTGGCATGGGCGAGCGCGTCACCAACGGCCGCCTCCACCCGAGTCTCGCGAGCCTCGTCAACTAAACGGCACCCGAAGCTGTTCGCGCATCGACCCTCGTACCGGCACACCGGGCCGGGGGTCGATGCTGTTCAGCACCACACAGGGGGGATCACCGTGGTTCAGGACGACACCGGCGCGGCCGAGCAACCTGCCCCTTCCATGCCGCGCGACCTGCGCTGGATGGCGACCGACACCGAACGCGTCCGCGTCCGGCCAGAGCCCGGCAAGCACGGCCTGCGGCTCGGCGCACTCAACGTCGGCAAGTACGGCGAGATTCCGGAGCGCTGGCCCTACGAAAGCCTGCTACCGCGGGGCGCCGTGCCGCCGCTGGCGCGCACGCCTTCGCTCGGCTACACCATCTTCGACAAGGCGGAGCTCTGGGCCGACAGCGCCGCCGACCTCTATGAGGAAGGCATCCAGCGACGCTGGGTGCCGGCCTTCGACGTCGACTGGACGGCGCTGCGGCCGCTGCCCGACGAGGTCGAGCACGCCATCTGCCAGATCTGCACCGACCTCGGCGAGCAGGCGCTCGTCCGCTCGCGACTCATCGGCAGCTGGCTGCCGGAGATGAGCTACGGCTTCCACGAAGTCAAGCTCATCCTGGGCCAGGAATGCTTCGATCTTGCGCGCCAGTTCGAGGCGCTGCGCAAGCGCACATTCGCCAACGGCGGCGGTCCCGGCGTCGAGGCGGCGGCCCGCTACGTCAAGGGCATCTTCGACACGCCGGAATGGGTGTCGGTGAACTTCGGGCTCCACGTACTCGGTCCCGCGTTCACGCTGCACGAGTTCGCGTCGCTGGAGTGGGCCGCCCCGCACGCGACGGAGAAGCGAATGTTCCGCTTCATGATGGAAGACATCGCGCGGCACGCACGCTACGGCGGCGAGAACATGCGCCTTCTGCTGCAGATGCAGCCCGAGCGCTCCGACGAGCTCGTCGCCTACGCAGCCGCCGCCGAGCAGCACATGGTGCGGGAGCTCGAGGCGAACAAGTATCTTGAGGAAGCGTATATCCTGCTCTTCGGCCACAAGGCAGGCAGCCTTGCCGGGGGCCGCGACGCCGTCGCGCGGATGCGCGAGCGGCAGGTGCGCTCGTATCGGAACCGGCTCGACTGGATCGGGATCGGCGCGTCGCCGAACTACGCGATGATGCCCGAGCTCAGCCGGTTCTTGATGGCAGGCGCGGCGACGGCATAGCCCAGCGGCGAATCGAACGCGGAGCGGCGCACGATCATCGGGCGCCGCTTTCGCTTGTCACCTCAGGGAGACGCATCAGCCATGTGCCGCAGTATCAAGACGCTCCGCCGTGCCGGCGATCCGCCCACCGAAGCCGAGATCCACGCAGCCGCGCTCCAGTTCGTGCGCAAGGTCAGCGGCTACCGCGCACCCTCGCGCCGCAACGAGGCCGCGTTCACCAGCGCCGTCGACGAGATCGCCGCGATCACAACAGCCATGCTCACGGAGCTCGGGGCGGGCGAGCCGACAGTCACGCTTTAGTCGAGAGCACCGAAGGCGATCCTCGCCAATTCGATGCTCGCCTCGCGAGCGGTCAGCGGGCCGCCGAGGTCGGGATCGCTCGCTATCGCCGAATACACCCGGTCGCCGATGCGCACCAACACCTGAGCGCTGTCCCACACGGCCTCATCGCCAACGCCATCGATCTCCTCGGGGTCGTCCGTGAGCTGCCCGGACATCGTCGCAAACTCGCGCTCGCCGAACTCCTGATCGAAGTAGCCGAACTGCACTGAGGTGAATGACATCTCTGCCGCGGCCATGTAGCTACAGTAGATGAAGGGGCCAGCGGAGCCGGGCTCGGGCTCGCCCACCGGCTCACCGAGGATTTCCGCCGCCTGCGCCGGGGTCACGAGGCTGCACACGTCGAGATCGCCGCCGTTGCTCGATCCGCCGCCGCTGTCGCTGGTAGCCGTGGCGTCGCTGCCGCCATCGCCTGCACGCGCCGTCGCTACCGCATCCGTGCCGCCGTCACTGTCGTCATCGTCGTCACCGCCGCCACACGCCGTCCACAAGACTGCGCCGAGGAGGACGAGCGGCAGAACAAGGGCGAGGCGGCCGGGGCTGCTTCGGGCAAGGCGTGATCTCATGCTCGGAACTCCGTTCGCGGCGATGGGCCAGCGATGAATGCAAGAGCGAGCGTACCTCTCGCCACCCCGACGGACAATCAGGGAACGCCCCGACTCGTCACGCGCCGGCGCTGTACGCGCGGCGGTGCTGGCGCTATGCTTCGCGACGGAGGCCGTCGCAGCATGCCCGAAGTCCCCGACCTCGAAGCGATCCGCGAGTTCTTCAACCAGCGCGTCGCCGGCCACCGGATCGACGAGGCGCGCCTGCTGATTCCGGTCGTGGCGCGCTTCCCCAGCCAGCAGTTCGCCCACACGCTCGAGGGCGACTCCATCGCCCACATCCACCGGCACGGCAAGTTTCTGCTGTTCCAGCTGCTCGGCGGGCAGGTGCTCGTCATCAACCCGATGCTGACCGGCCGGTTCCAGTACGTCGAGCCGGGCGAGAAGCGTCGCGCCAAGACATGCGCCATCGTGCGCTTCGACACCGGCCGCGAGCTCCGTTATGTCGACGAGCGGCTCATGGGCAAGCTCTACCTCGTCGCCGCCGGCGAGCTCGCCACCGTGCCGCAGTTCGCCGGCATGGGCCCCGATGTCCTCGCCCCCGCGCTCACCGAGGAGGTGTTCCGGCAGCGGCTCCGCAAGCACCCCGGCGAAATCAAGAACATCCTCGTCAACCACAAGTTCGTCGCCGGCATCGGCAACGCCTACGCCGACGAGATTCTGTGGGAGGCGCGCATCCACCCCTACCGCCGCCGCGCCACCCTGTCCGACGAGGAGGAGGCGCGCGTCTACCCCGCGCTGCGGGCCGTGCTCGATTGGGCGATACCCATCCTCCATGAGAAGATGCGCGACGAGCTCGCATACAATGAGTGGCGCGAGCACCTGCGGGTGCACCGCAAGGGCGGCGCGCCCTGCCCGCGCTGCGGCAGCCACCATCTCCGAGGTGACGGCGCGCCAGCGCATCACGAACTTCTGCCGCACATGCCAGCCCGAAAGGCCGCACGACGGATGACCATCGCCACGACCACGGTGCGCCAGCGATGAACGACCGCCCCTCGCCGGAGGAGCTGCGCCGCCGCCCGCCCGTGTCGAAGGAAGCGGGTCGCGGCCGCGGGAGCGCGCTCTGCGGCGAACCGCCGCCCGCGGAGCTGCTGGCGGGCATCGCGCAGTTCAACCGGGGCGAGTACTGGAACCAGCACGAGACGCTCGAGGAGCTGTGGATCGAGGAGGCCGACCCCGTCCGCCACCTGTACCAGGGCATCCTCCAGGTGGGCGTCGCCTTCCACCACTGGGGACGCGGCAACTTCCGGGGCGCCGATCTCCTGCTGGAGCGCGGCATCGCCTACCTGCAGCCGTTCCGGCCCCTGTGCCGCACGCGTCGATGTCGAGCGGCTGATCACCGACGCCGCGGCCTGCCACGCCGAACTCCGGCGTCTCGGCCCGCGCCGGATGCTGCATTTCGAGGCGACACGATTCCCCAGGTGCATCTCGTCGGGGCGAACCCGGAAATTTCCGTATAACACAAGCGTCTGCTTCGTTTATTGGTTGACACTGCGACAGTGCCCCCTACAATGAGGGGCGACCGAGACGGTCGGCGTCGCTCCCGAGCTCGCAAGAGCACAGTTGCGGCGACCTCCAGAGGGAAGGGAGCAACCATGACCTACGTCATCACCGCCCCGTGTATCGGGACAAAGGACGCCTCGTGCGTGGAAGTCTGCCCGGTCGACTGCATTCACACGACCGACGACGACGCCATCTACTTCATCGACCCCGCTGAATGCATCGACTGCGGCGCCTGCGAGCCCGCGTGCCCGGTGACGGCCATCTTCGCCGAGGACGATGTCCCCGCCGACCAGACCGCGTTCACCGAGATCAACGCCCTCTGGTTCCAGGACAAGGACGCTGCGCGCGCCAAGGTCAAGCCTTTCGAGTAGCAGCTCCACATGACATCAGCAGAGGCCCGCAACCGCGGGCTTTTTGCTGCGCCGCCGCCGCGATTGTGACGGTTGTCACGCTCGACACCCGTCGCGGCGGACGCCTATAATGAGCCCGCCCGAACCTCTGCGGCGAGCCTGCAGGCGCGTCCCTGCGAGCGGTGGTCCCGCATAGCTCCGCCAGGCGCCCCTCGAGCACAGGAGACACCCAACCCAATGCAAACCACGCGAGCGGTCATCTGGTTCCGCGATATTGGCAAGGACAGCGTCGCGTCGGCGGGGGGCAAGGGCGCGAACCTCGGCGAGCTCACTCAGGCCGGTATCCCCGTCCCGCCCGGCTTCGTCATCACCGCCGAGACGTACCATACGTTCGTGCAGGAGGCGGGGCTCGATCGCGTCATCACGTCGACGCTCGACGGGCTCGACTACAACGACTCGGCCGCGCTGCAGCGCTGTGCCGACATCATCATGAACGCCATCCTCGAGGCGCCCATGCCGCCCGCGATCGCCACCGAGATAAAGGATGCCTACCGCGAGCTCGGCGAGGGGCCGGTCGCGGTGCGCAGCTCCGCTACCGCCGAAGACCTGCCCGAGGCGTCGTTCGCGGGCCAGCAGAGCACCTACCTCAACATCGTCGGCGGCGACAACGTTGTCCACGCCGTCCAGGCGTGCTGGGCCTCGCTGTTCGAGGCGCGCGCCATCTTCTATCGGACCGACGCCGGCTGGGACCACATCACGGTCGGGATCGCCGTGCCCGTGCAGCGGATGGTGCAGTCGGAGCGCGCCGGCGTCCTGTTCACGCTGGAACCCGTATCGAGCGACCGCTCGAAGATCGTCATCGAAGCGATCTACGGCTTGGGCGAAGGCATCGTCTCGGGCGAAATCACTCCCGACCTCTACGTCATGGAGAAGGCGACCCTCGCCATCGCGAGCAAGGTGATCGCCGACCAGCCGCGTCAGCTCGTGCGCAACCCCGAGAGCCTCGGCGGCCGTGCCGATTCCAACGTTTGGGTCGATGTCGACCCCAGCCGCCGCGCCCAACAGAAGCTCACCGACGCCGAGATCGCCGAGATCGCGGCGATCGGCCTGAAGGTGGAGGAGCACTACGGCTGGCCACAGGACATCGAGTGGGCGTGGGAGGCAGGCAAGTTCTTCCTCGTACAGACACGCCCCGTCACGACGGTGCGCGACGATCACGGTATCGCCGAAGAGGGCGAGGAGGAGACAGCGCCCATCCTCGTGCGCGGCTCGGCGGCCAGCCCCGGCGTCGCGTTCGGCACCGTCCGCATCATCCGCGACCCGTCCGAAGTGTCGCGCGTGGAGCCCGGCGACGTCCTTGTCGCCGAGATGACGACCCCCGACTTCGTGCCCGGCATGAAGCGCGCCGTCGCCATCGTCACCGACCGCGGCGGCCGCACCTGCCACGCCGCCATCGTCAGCCGCGAGCTCGGCCTGCCCTGCGTCGTTGGCACCAACAGCGGTAGTGCGGAGCTGAAGGACGGGCAGCAGGTAACCGTCGACGGATCGTCGGGGATTATCTACGAGGGCCGCGCGGAAGCGCGGCTTGCCTGGTTCCAGCGGGAGCTGCTGCGGCTCTCCCGCATCGGCACCCTCAACACGAAGACCAAGCTCCTCGTGAACCTCGCCGAGCCCGAACTCGCGGAGAGCGTCGCGAAACGCAACGTCGATGGCATCGGCCTCCTGCGGGCGGAGTTCGTCGTCGCGCAGATCGGCATCCATCCGCGCTACGCCATCGAAACGGGCCGCAGCGAGGAGTTCACGCAGAAGCTGGCCGACGGCCTGCGCCCCTTCGCGAAGGCGTTCGCCCCGCGCCAGGTTGTCTACCGCATGACCGACTTCAAGACGAACGAGTACAGCAACCTCGAGGGCGGCAGCCAGTACGAGTCGTACGAAGAGAACCCGATGATCGGCTACCGCGGCGCATCGCGCTACATTCGCGACCTCGACGTGTTCGCGCTCGAGGTGGACGCGATCAAGCGTGTCCGTGCCGAGTTCCCCAACCTTTGGGTGATGATTCCGTTCGTGCGGACGCCCGAGGAGCTCGCCCAGGTGAAGAAGCAGCTCGAGGACGCGGGCCTGAAGCGCTCCGCCGACTTCAAGCTGTGGATGATGGCCGAGGTGCCGTCGAACGTGCTCATCCTCGACAAGTTCCTCGATGTGGGCATCGACGGCATCTCCATCGGATCGAACGACCTGACGCAGCTCATCCTCGGCATCGACCGCGATAACAGCCGCTTTGCCGAGGAGTTCGACGAGCGCAACGCCGCCGTCATGGTCGCGCTCGAGAAGATCATCACGACGGCGAAGGCGCGGGGCGTGACGTGCTCCATCTGCGGGCAAGCGCCGTCGGTGTACCCGGAGCTATCGGAGAAGCTCGTCGCCTGGGGCATCACGTCCGTATCGGTCAGCCCCGACATGATCGAGCAGACCCGGGAGATCATTTACAACGCGGAGCAGCGGCTCGGCATCAGCTGACGCCTTCTCGCCGAATGGCGCCGCTGGTGCGACACAAAGAGAACCCGCCTTCGGAGGCGGGTTCTCTGCATCGCCGGCGGGAGGGGCGCGATCGCTACTCGGCGGCGGGTTCGCCCGCGCCTTCGGCGGCTTCTCCGTCGCCCGCTGGGCCGCCCTCGACACGCAGCTTCGGCGTGCTCACCTTGGCCACCATCGTATCGCCATCGAGCGTGATGGTGATGCCGGCGGGCACCTGGAGATCGCGCACATGCAGCGTCTGCTCCAGCTCCGCGAGCTGGCCAATATCGATCTCGATGGACTGCGGTAAGTTTGTCGGCAGGGCGGTGATGTGCACGGAGTCGAGGCTCTGCACGAACACGCCGCCGAGCATCTTCACCGCGGGCGACTCGCCCACGAACACGAGCGGGACGCTGGTGCTGACCAGCTCGCTGAGCGACACCTGCATGAAGTCGACGTGCACGACCTCGCGCGACACCGGGTCGCGCTGCACGGATCGCACCACGACCGGCCGCTCGCCCGTCTGCCCCTCGATGGTCAGGTCGATGAGCCCGGTGCGGCCGGCGCCGCGCAGGAGCGCGAGCACATCCTGCCGCGGCATCTGGAGCGACTGTGAATCGAACCCTTGCCCGTACAGGTTAACCGGGAGGATGCCCGCCTTCCGCAGCCGGTTCACGCGCTTGCCGAGCACCTCGCGGTGCGATGCCTTGAGCTTCAGTCCGGCCATGAGCTTACCTCGTTGATTTCGTGGATTGGCCCGTTTTCGGGGCCTTGTTCGATACGGCGCGCCTGCCGCCGGTGACCGCGCGGCGGAGATCGCCGATGGCGCGCAGCGTCCGGCGTGCCACGAAGAAGCCCGCGCCCATCGCAAACGCCGTCCGCAGGTCGAACAGCGTTCGCACGTTGCCGCGCACGACGGGCGCGAGCACGAACGCCGCTGTCAGCGACTCGGCATCCACCTCGCGCGCGAGGAGGATGCCCACCGCCGAATTCTCGATCTCGGCGGTGCCGGCGCGCGCGAAGAGCACGGCGCTCTGCTCGGCCTCGAACTCCTCGGCGTGGACGCTGCGCACGGCCGACTGCTCGATCTCGACTTCGTGGGCCCGCACGTCGCCAATGGCCGCGCGCCGCAGTTCCGTCTCGCCCGAGGCGCCATCGGTGTCGCCGGACTCTCGTTCGGGCATGTTGGCCGCTCCCTTACCGCGCCGATGGCGTGCGCCACCGGTGTGCGGACGTGCACTTCAACGTAACGCGGGGCCGCGGATGCGTCAAGCCGGACGGCGTTGCGTCGCGCCGTACCCGTGACGTAGGCTGGAGCGGTGACGACAACGACCGGCTCCGCGCTCGACACGAAGGTCGATGAGCTGCGCGCGCTGCTCCGCGATATGGGCAGCGTTATCGTCGCCTACTCCGGCGGCGTCGATAGCACGTACGTCGCCGCGGTGGCGCACGAGGTGCTCGGCGCGAGCGCGCTCGCCGTCACCGGCGTCTCGCCCTCGGTGCCCGCGTCCGAAGTCGAGGAGGCGAAGGCGCTGGCCGCGACGATCGGCATCGCCCACCGTCTCATCGACACGCACGAGTTCGACAATCCCGAGTACGTCGCGAACGGCGCCGACCGCTGCTTCCACTGCAAGGACGAGCTGTACGGGCTGCTGCGGGCGCTCGATGCCGCCGGCGACGTGCCGCCCAACGCCATCGTCGCCGACGGCTGCAATCTCGACGACACGGGCGACTATCGCCCCGGCCGCCGCGCCGCCGCTCTGCACGGCGTGCGCAGTCCGCTCGTCGAGGCCGGCTTCACGAAGGACGACGTCCGCGCCGATTCGCGGCGGCGGGCGCTGCCGACGTGGGACAAGCCCGCCATGGCCTGCCTGGCGTCGCGCGTGCCCTACGGCACGCCGGTCAGCGTGGAGGTGCTCGATGCGGTGGGCGCGGCGGAGGCCTTCTTGCGGACGCTGGGGCTGCGCATCGTGCGCGTTCGCCATCACGGCGAAGTCGCGCGCATCGAGACTGACGCCGACGGCGTGGCGCTGCTGATGGCGGATGATGCGCGCGAGCGTGTCGTCGTCCGGCTGCGCGCCCTCGGCTACCTGCACGTCGCGCTCGATCTCGCCGGGTATCGTTCGGGCTCGCTCAACGCGGCCCTCGGTGGTGAGGCCCGCCTGCTGCATCACGACCTCACCCCCGCTTCGCGTTCCCCCTCTCCATCCGGAGAGGAGAGGGGGCCAGGGGCGAGGCCCGCTACTCGATCCGCATCGTCGCCGACGACGTGACCGTAATGCTCGCCGGCACCGTGTCGCCCGAGATGTAGTTGATGATGCCCGCGATCGGTGTGATCAGCGTCACCTCGTAGGTCGAATCGACCGCGACCGAGGTACCCGGGTCGCCGCCCGCGCCTGTGACGACAACGTCGAGCGGGCCCGTATCGATTCCGCCAGCCGTTGCGAGGACACGCGCCTCGACGGCAGCCGTGTCCGCGCCCAGCGCCCCGGCCCGCGCGCCCTCGCGCGTCGCGTTGGTGACCGTGAGCCACGTGAAGAAGACGCGCCCGAAATCGGCGATGCCGAACAGCAGCATCAGCAGAATCGGCAGCACCATCGCGAACTCGACCAGCGATTGGCCGCGTTCCGGCCCAAGCACCCGTAGTACTAGCTTGCGCAAGTCCGTCCCACTTTCGCTCGTGCGTTGTGCTCGTGCATGCGTCAATCATCGGCACGCGCAGCCGCATCCTTAGGGGTCGCCCCCCGCGCGATTCGACGAAAAACGGACGATTCGCTCCACCAGCGGCCCTCAAGAACTGGCGAAGCGTCCGACTATCCGCGTAACGGCTCCTTCTGTGGGAGCGGAACGCGAGCGCGGGCCGGGGGAGGGCTGCCGGAGTGGCACGAATCAGCAAACGCGGCATCGTCCGGTTGGCACGCGGCCAGTCCGGCCAGGGGCTCATGGAGTACTCCACTATCGGCATCCTCATCGCGGTGGTCGTGGCGGTCGCGATGCCCCCGGTGGGCACGGCGATTGCGGGGATGTTCGCGACGATGGCCGGCGGCTTCCCGTAGCCGGTCGGGCAGTACGCGAACCGGCCATCTTTTTTCGCGAACACCCTTAAGGCGAGCCACAGGGCTGCCGACTATACGGAGTGAACGGCAGGAGGCCGGGGACAGCGCGGCGGTCGCGGTGACCCGGGTACAAGGAAAGGGAGGAAGCAGGATGCTTCGCAACATGGTCGCCCGAATCTGGTCGATGCCCGCCCGCGAAGAGGGTCAGGGCCTCATGGAGTACGCGCTCATCGGCGTGCTCGTCGTCATTGCCGGCATTGTCGGCCTGGGCCTCGTCGGTACGAACATCGCCAGCAAGTGGGACGACATCTCCACCGCTATCGGCGCGTAATTCGGCAAGACCCGTCAAGGCGGGAGGGGGGAGGACGCGCTCGCGTTCCTCCCCCTCTTCGCGTCTGGCGCCTCACCCCCTGGCCCCCTCTCCATCGGCGGATGGAGAGGGGGAACGCGAAGCTGGGGGTGAGGCGGTGCGCCCGCGGGCCTCACCCCCTGGCCCCCGCGTGTCATGCTGAGCGAGCGAAGCATCTCGTCGGGCGCAGGCAGCGGGCCTCACCCCCTGGCCCCCTCTCCATCAGCGGATGGAGAGGGGGAACGCGACAGCTGGGGGGTGAGGTGGATGCGGCGACGTCGGCGGCGGGCCTCACCCCTGGCCCCCTCTCCATCGGCGGATGGAGAGGGGGCACGCGACAGCTGAGCGGAGTGAGGTCATCCGCGGCGAGGGCGGCGGGCCTCACCCCCTGGCCCCCTCTCCATCCGCGGATGGAGAGGGGGAACGCGACAGCTGGGGGGTGAAGTGAGCATCATCCCGCTGCATCCCTCCCCGGCGGCGTTCAGCTTTCGGGTCACGCTGCCGATGATCCGTGTACGGCACATTCAGATCGAAGACGCCACAAAGGGAGGCGACCCTCATGGTATTCGGCAGCAAGGCGATCGCACCGCCACAGGCGCAGCGCCGCCGCCGCCTCTTCCTCGTCATCGGCTTGCTGGCCGGACTCGCGGCCGCGGGGCTGACCTACGCCGTCCTCAGCGATGCCGCTGCCAAGCGACACCGGGTCATCGGGCGCCACCGCGACCGTGAAGACGGTCGTCGCGCGTGTCGACGTTGCCGCCGGCGAGGAGTTCAAGGCAGGCGACCTCGAGCTGCGCGCCATCGCCGAGGGCGATGTCCACAACCTCGCCTTCCACGACATCGATGACCTCGTGGGCAAGGCGCCGGCCGTGCCGGTCTACGCCGGCACCCAGGTGATTGGCCCGCAGCTCTTCGAGGGGCCCTCCGGCTCCACGCTCGCCGTCATCACGCCCGACGGCATGCGCGCGTTCTCGTTCGCCGTCGAGCAGTCGACCGTCGCCGGCGGGCTCATCGTGCCCGGCGACCGCGTCGATGTGCTCGCCGTCTTCCCCGCCGACTCCGCGGGCGAAAACCCGCGGCCCGCGACCGTCTCGACCATCGTCCAGAACGTCGAGGTCATCGCTGTCGGGCAGGAAGTGGTGCAGCGCGACCCCGGCACGAGTTCCGAAGTCCAGCCGGACGCGCAGACGATAACGCTCGCCGTCTCGGCCACCGACGCGCAGCGTATCGCCCTGGCCGACGAGGTGGGCACGGTGCGCACCATCGTGCGCTCTGGCGCCGGAGCGTCGCGCTCGACAGTGCCCGCGCTGACGCTCGACGACCTGCTCAACTAATTCTGCCCCGAAAGAGGACTGCTATGGAGCCGACCCAGCCGCAGCAGCCATCTGCCGCGCACCTCGCCGTCGTCCGCGCCGCGGGCGGCGCAGCCGGAAACGCGCCGCAACAGCCCGTAACGCCGACGATCCTCGTCATCGGCCCCGACCCCGAGCTCCGGCTCGAGATGGGCCGCCGCCTCACGGCGGAGGGTTGTCGCCCCGTGGGCGAAGCGGGCTACGGTATCGATGCGTCGAGCAAGGCGCACTCGCTGAACCCGATGGCGATCGTCATTCACATCGCGCAGCCGTTCGAGCGCGCCCTCCAGACCATCGAGTCGCTGATGCAGACGAGCCCCGGCGCGGTCGCGATCGGCGTCTCGAGCCTCAGCGACGGCGACTCCGTCCGCCGGGCGATGCGCGCCGGCCTCGCCGACTACCTCATCGAGCCGATCGCCAAGGATGGGCTCGGCCGCGCCGTCTACAGTCTCGTCGAGCAGAGCCAGGCGCGCACCAGCCACGTCGAGACGCCATCGGAGCCGGCGACACCCACCGAAGCGCCGCTCGGCGGCCTGACGATGGTGTTCGGAGCGAAGGGCGGCATCGGCAAGACGACGATCGCGACGAACCTCGCGGCGGCGCTCGCCACGTTTACGTCGGACCGGATCGGGATCGTCGACCTCGACTACCACTTCGGCGATGTCGCCACGATGCTCAATCTGCAGCCAGCCACACACTTCCAGGCGCTCATCGCGACCCTGCAGGATCCGTCCGGCACGCCCTCGCCGCTCGAGGAGTACATGACGCCCACACTACTCCGGAGTGATGTGTCTGCCGACTTCGAGCGACCCGAACGACTGGGCCGAGCCCCAGGCGGAGACCATCGGCCGCGTGCTGAAGCAGATGCGACGCACCTTCGACATCACGGTCGCCGACGCACCCGGCGCGCTCAACGAATCGGTGATGGAGGCGATGCGGCAGGCGACGATGCTGCTGCTCGTCACCAGCACCGACCTCGCCAGCGTGAAGGATGCGGCGTATACGCTGCAGCTCGTGAAGCGCTGGCCCGAGTACGAGAAGCGGCTGCGCCTTGTCCTGAACCACACGACCGATCGCGACGCGCTCTCGCCGAAGGAGATCGTCGAGTACCTCGGCATCGAAATCTTCACCGAGATTCCGTACGACCGGGCGATCCGCTACTCCACCCAGTTCGGCGACCCCGTTGCGCTGGCGCAGCCGAACTCCGCCGTCGGCAGCGCCCTCCGCCGGATGGCGCTCAAGGTGGCGGGCCTCCCCGAACGGCAGGCACAGCGCAGCAGGCTGCGTGTCTTCCGGCGTTCAGCCTAACTGAGGAGGAATCCCCCGTGTCGGACTGGGAACAGATCTCGAGCAATCCGTGGAGCGCGTCCCCTCCGGTGAAGGCGCCGGAGCCGAGCGTCACGGCCGCGGCGCCGCCACGACCGCATGCCAGCGCCTCCGACAGCTACGACGCGGTGCGATTGGCCGCGCATCGCCGCATCATCCGCGAGCTCGACGTGTCGGCGCTCTCGCCCGACGCCCTCAAGGCGCGGCAGGAGGTGGAGTCCGCCGCTCGCGCGATCCTCAGCGACGAAGCGCCGAACCTCGCGCCGGCGCTGCGCCAGCAACTCGTGGCTCAGCTCGCCGATGAGGTGCTCGGCCTCGGCCCCATCGAGGCGCTCTACGCCGACCCGACCATCTCCGAAATCATGGTGAACGCGCCCAACCGCGTCTACATCGAGCGCGACGGCCGCCTCGAGCTGACCGATGTCCAGTTCCGCGACGCCGACCACATCTACCGCATCATCGAGCGGATCGTCGCGCCGCTCGGCCGCCGCATCGACGAGAGCTCGCCCATGGTCGACGCGCGCCTGCCCGACGGCTCACGTGTGAACGCCGTCATCTCGCCGCTCACGCCGAAGAGCCCGTCGATCACCATCCGGAAGTTCCGCCGCGACCGCTTCTCGATGGAAGACCTGGCCGCGAACGGGGCGCTGAGCCCGGCGATGGCCGAGTTCTTGCGGGCGTGCGCCATCGCGAAGAAGAACGTCCTCATCTCCGGCGGAACGGGCGCCGGCAAGACAACGCTGCTCAACGCCTACTCCGAGCATATTCCCGCGACCGAACGGATCGTCACCATCGAGGATCCGATGGAGCTGCAGCTCAAGCAGGACCACGTCATCACCCTCGAGGCGCGGCCCGCGGGCGTCTCCGGTGCGGGGGCGGTGACACAGCGCGACCTCGTGCGGAACTCGCTGCGCATGCGCCCCGACCGCATCATCGTCGGCGAGGTGCGCGGCGGCGAAGCCTTCGACATGCTCCAGGCGATGAACACCGGCCACGAGGGCTCGATCAGCACCGTCCACGCCAACACCCCGCGCGATGCGCTCTCGCGTGTCGAGAACATGGTGCTGATGGCCGCGCTCGATCTGCCGGCTCGCGCCATTCGCGAGCAGATCGCGTCGGCGATTCACCTCATCGTGCAGGTATCGCGCTACCCCGATGGCGGCCGCCGCGTATCGCACATCACCGAGGTCGACGGCATGGAGGGCGAGGTCATCACGACCCAGGACATCTTCCTGTTCCGCACCGAGGGCTACGACGCCGCCGGCCGCGTCGTCGGCAACCATCACGCGACGGGACTGAGGCCGGGCTTCGTCGCGAACTTCGAGCGGCAAGGCGTGCACCTCCCGCCCGAGGTCTTCGCCGTGCCGCTGGAGCTGCGAGGCGAACGATGGTAGCGCTCATCGCGGCCGCCCTCACCTTCGTCGCCATCGGGTCGATTGCCATGGCGCTCGCGCAATCGAGCAACGCCGTGCGCGCCCCGATCGATCGCGCCTGGGCATCGGAAACGAGCGGCCCGCCGACGCGGGTGGTGCTGCGACAGCGCACGTCGAGCGGCATCCCGTTCGTGTCGTGGGCGCTCCGCTATCGCAACGTCGGCAAGCAGGTGAGCGATGCTCTCCTCGAGGCGAACTGGCGGCTGACCGCGGGCGAGTTCGTCCTTATGAGCCTCGTCTCGGGCGCGGTACTGACATTTGTAGCATTCGCGTTGGGCCCGGCGCCGGTCGTGGCCCCGTTGGCGGCCGTCCCCGGCGCGGCGCTGCCGTGGGTCTTCCTGCGGCTGGCGCTCGGGCGCCGGCGCAAGGGGCTCCACAGCCAGCTTGTCGATACGTTCATGCTCATCGCCGGGGCGATGAAGGCCGGCTCCAACATGGTACAGGCGCTGGAGTCGACCTCGCGTGAGATTCCGGAGCCCATGCGTGGCGAGATCGAGACCACGCTCGATGCCCTGCGTCTGGGCGCAGGCGTGGAGCAGGCGTTCGCGAACTTCGCGGATCGCGTGAAGAGCCCCGACCTTCACCTCGTGGTGATGGCCATCGTCATCCAGCGTCAGGTGGGCGGCGACCTCGCCGGCGTGCTCGAAACAACATCGGAGACGATGCGCCAGCGGGAGCGCATCCGCGGCGAGATCAGCTCGCTCACCGCGCAGGGCCGCTTCTCCGGCTACATCCTCGGCGCCATGCCCGTTGTTGTGCTGGGGATCGTGACGCTGCTCAACCCCGACTACGTCTCGCCGCTGGTGACCACGACCATGGGTCGCGTCATCATCAGCGTCGCGGGCGTCATGGAGCTGATCGGCTTCTTCGTCATCCGTCGCATCGTATCGATCGAGGTGTAACGATGATTATGCTGGCCGCATCACTCGCCGGCCTCGCCATCTTCGGACTCGTGCTCGCTGTGGGCATGCCGTCGCAGCCGAGCGCCCTCTGGCGGCTCGCCGGGACAGGCGGCCCCACGGTCGCGAGGGCCACGGGGTCGGGCGCTCCCTTCGCCGACCGCGTCGTGGGGCCAGCGCTCGATAAGCTGGCCGAGGTCTTCTCCAGCGCGTACCCGGCCCGATGGCGTGTCCGCATCCAGACTCGCCTCGAAAAGGCGGGCAGCGACATCGACGGTTGGCACAAGATCGCCGCGTTCCAGGCGGGCCTCGCGGTGCTCATCGGCGTCGGGGCGCTGTTCGCGGGGCCCGGTTCCGGCGCGACACGACCGCTTCTCGCGATCGTCGCGGCGGGGCTCGGATTCATGATCCCCGATATCCTCCTTTCGCGCCGGATCAAGGCGCGCAATCACGAGATCGAGCGGGCGCTCGCCGATGGCGTCGACCTCCTCGTTGTGTGCATGGAGGCCGGACTCGGCTTCGACGCGGCGCTCGCGAAGCTTGTCGAGAAGTCGCGCGGGCCGCTCACGCAGGAATTCGCGCGCGCGCTACACGGCATGTGGAAGGGCCAAAGCCGCCGTGAGGCGCTCCAGGGTATCATCGAGCGGACAGAAGTGCGCGAGCTCCATTCGGTGCTCCACTCGGTGATTCAGGCCGACCGCACCGGCGCGGCGCTCTCGTCGACGCTGCGCGCCCAGACGGAGCAGCTACGCATCCGGCTGCGCCAGCGCGCTGAGGAGACCGCGATGAAGGCGCCCGTGAAGATCGTCTTCCCGCTCGTCTTCCTCATCTTCCCGGCACTGTTCGGCGTGATTCTCGCGCCGGCCGCGATCACGTTCCTCGACTCATGAGCGGCGCGCACCGCTTCGAGCGTTCTTCGCAACGAGCGTACGGGCAGCATCGTCGCGACCGAGCTCCGCATCGCCAGCAGTTTTGTGCGCCGCGGTGTCGGACTGCTCGGCAGGGGCTCGCTGCGGCCCGGCGAGGCGCTCCTCATCGCGCCCTGCAACAGCGTCCACACGCTGTTCATGCGCTTCAGCATCGATGTGGCGGTGCTCGACGCCGATGGTCGCGTGCTGCGCCTCTGGCCGGCGATGCGCCCCTGGCGTATCCTGATGCCGGTGCGCGGCGGCAGCTGCATCATCGAGCTGGAGGCCGGCGCGCTGGCGGCGGGAGCCGTCGCCGAGGGAGATCGCCTTCTGTGGTACGAGGCGGAGGCGGCCGCATGACCATCGCCGAGCCAGCACGAGCGCTCGCGCCGGCGCCGGCCTTCGCCCGGCCGCGCGTGCGTGCCACGATCGTCGCCCTCGCGGCGCTCTCGCTGCTCGCGTATGTGCTGCCCCACGACGCCGCGATTCTGACGCGCGCCTCGTTGCTGGCGGCGCCCCTTCTGCTGCTCGCCTGGCGCGACGCGCGCACCCGCATCCTGCCGAACCACCTCGTGGCCAGCGTGGCGATTGTCGCCGCGATCACCGCGCCAATGGCCGGTGGCCCGTCCGCGCTCGGCGCGCTCGGCGGCGGCGCGGCGGGCTTCGCCGTGATGCTGGCGTTCTACGCGATCCTGGGCGGCCTCGGCGCGGGCGACGTGAAGCTCGTGGGCGCGATCGGGCTGACAGTCGGTCTGGGCGAACTCGGCACGTGGGCGATCCTCGGGACGTTCGCCGCCGGCGCGGTGGCGGTCGCGCTGCTGGCGACCCGGCGCGCGAGCCGGGGCGACTCGATGCCGTTTGGCCCGCCGCTCATCTTCGGGGCGCTGGTGATGATCGCGATCGACGCGGTCGGCGCGCTCTGATTCTTGACGTTGTTGAGCGGCGCAGTTACCATTATCTTGTCCCATAGGTTCACGAAGAGGCGACCCAGCGCATGAGCACCACCCTCGACACGTACACGCCCGAGCGGCTCGCCGCCCTCAGCGCCAGCCTCGAAGGCAAGAGCGCGCCCGACATCCTGCGCTGGGCCTTCGACGAGTTCGGCGACCGGATCACGCTCGCGTGCAGCTTCGGCGGCCCTTCGGGCATGGTTCTCCTCGACATGGCAACGAAGATTCGCCCGAACCTCCGCGTCTTCTACATCGATACCGAAGTGCTCTTCCCCGAGACGTACGAGCTCGCCGAGCAGGCCGCGAAGCGCTACGGCATCGAGCCGCTCGCGTTCCGGCCGCTGCTCACCATCGACCAGCAGGCGGCCGAGCACGGCGACGCACTGTGGTCGCGCGACCCCGACGCCTGCTGCGCCATCCGCAAGGTCGAGCCGAATCGCCGCGCCCTCAAGGGCATGGACGCGTGGATCAGCGGGCTGCGCCGCGACCAGGGCGGCACGCGCGCCGACACACCGGTCGTCGGGCCCGACACGAAGTTCGGCGTCGTCAAGGTCAATCCGCTCGTGCAGTGGACCGAGAAGGACGTGTGGCGCTACATCGTCGAGAACAACGTGCCGTACAACCCCTTGCACGATCGCGGCTACCCAAGCATCGGCTGCACCCACTGCACCCGGCCCGCCGGCGACGGCGAGGACTCCCGCGCCGGGCGCTGGGAAGGCTTCGACAAGACTGAGTGCGGGCTGCACGGCTAACCCAACCGACGCCAGATCACAGCGCAGGAGGACGAACGCTTGGAGCGCGGATTCACCGTGTGGTTCACCGGACTCTCCGGAGCAGGCAAGACAACGATCGCGGATAAGCTCGAAGCCGAGCTGAAGGCCCGCGGCCATCGCGTCGAGGTGCTCGACGGCGATGTCGTGCGGACGCATCTCAGCAAGGGGCTCGGCTTCTCGAAAGAGGATCGCGACACCAACATCCGCCGGATCGCGTTCGTCGCGCACCTGCTCTCGCGCAACGGCGTCGCCGTGATCACGGCCGCCATCTCGCCCTACCGCGAGATTCGCGACGAAGCGCGCGAGATGATCGGCGACTTCGTCGAGGTCTACGCCCGCTGCCCCATCGACGTGCTCGCCGAGCGCGACGTGAAGGGCCTGTACAAGAAGGCGCTCGCCGGCGAGATTCAGAACTTCACCGGCGTCTCCGACCCCTACGAGGAGCCGCTCGCCGCCGAGGTCACCATCGACACCGACAGCGAGTCGGTCGACGAGAGCCTGGCGAAGGTGCTGGCCGCCATCGACAAGGCCGGCTACCTCAAGGGCAAGACGGCCAGTCCAGCGTAGGCATCGCGGCAGGCGCCCGCTCGTCCTGAACCGCTCGTCCTGAGCCTGTCGAAGGATAAGCGGCCCCACAATGGGCGGTTCACGAACCGCCCCTACCCTGCGCTGGACGCTTGCCACTGCCCGCTCCGCCTCATTCAGGCCCACCAGGGGCGGTTCGCGAACCGCCCCTACCCTGCGCTCGTACCCCTTCCGACCGCGTATAATGTCGCCCGACCCACGATCGCGCGTCGTCGCGCACGGCTGACATGCGAGGAGCCATCAGATGCAGGTGTACACGCCCGAGCAGGAGCAGATCCGCCGCACCGTCCGCGACTTCGCCCGCAAGGAGATCGCGCCGGGCGCACAGGAGCGCGACGCCGCCGGCAAGGCCGACTACGACCTCTATCGCAAGATGGGCGAGCTCGGCATCCCCGGCCTCCAGTACCCCGAGGAGCTCGGCGGCGGCGGCGCGGACTACCTCTCGTGGTGCCTCGCGTGCGAGGAAGTGGCGCGCGTCGACATGTCGCTGTCGTGGACGCTGTTCGTCGGCGCGGGCGGCGGCGCGCAGATTCTGATGGGCGGCACCGCCCAGCAGAAGGAAGCGTGGGGCGAGGCCTACGCCCTGCCCATCATGCGCGGCGAGAAGGTGTCGAGCGGCGCGATTACCGAGCCCGACGCCGGCTCCGACACGTCGGGCATCCGCACGCGCGCCGTCCTCGACGGCGACGAGTGGGTCATCAACGGCGAGAAGACGTTCATCACCAACGCCGGGCTCGAGTTCTGCGCCTTCACCACGGTGGTCGCGGTCACGAACCCCGAAACGAAGGAGTTCAACACCATCCTCGTGCCCGCGGGGACGCCGGGCATGCACATCATGCCGCCGCTGAAGAAGATGGGGCTGCGCTCCTCCGACACACGGCAGATCATCTTCGACGACTGCCGTGTCCCCGCGTGGCACCTCATGGGCGAACGCGGGCGCGGGCGCGAGCGCACGGTCGTCGGCTTCTTCACGGCGCGCACGACGCTTTCGTCGACAGCGCTCGGCGTCGCCGAGGAGTGCTTCTCGCTGGCGCTGAACTACGCGAAGGACCGGCGCGCCTTCAAGCGGCGTCTCACCGACTTCCAGTACATCCAGGGCTACCTCGTCGACATGTCGCTCAACATCGAGCTGAGCCGCATGCTGCGCGACCGCACGGCGAACCTCATCATGGAGGAAGACCCGGATGTCGCGCGCTGGGCGGGCATGTCGAAGTACTTCTGCTGCGAGAGCGCGAAGCAGGCCACCGATCGCGCCGTGCAGATATTCGGGGGCGCGGGCTTCATGGACGAGTCGCCCGTGTCGCGCTACTACCGCGACATCCGAGCCGCCACCATCGCCGACGGCACGACCGAGATCCAGAAGTTCATCATCGCGCGATCGCTCGGGAATGTTTTCGTAGGCGCTTCCCGATTGAAGCGGCACGCTGATTATGGTACCGTTAGAGCCGTTAGAAGCCCGAGAGCAGCAGAAGGATAGGCGCAGATCAGCCGCGAACTCCGTACCAACGAACGTATACGCATTCCCCAGGTTCGGGTCGTCGACGAGGCCGGCCTCCAGCTCGGCGTCATGGCGACCTACCAGGCGCTCGAATATGCGCGAGAGCGCGGTCTCGACCTCGTCGAGGTAGCGCCGACATCCGATCCGCCCGTGTGCCGCATCCTCGACTTCGGCAAGTTCAAGTA
Organism: uncultured Chloroflexia bacterium; assembly: GCA_963702115.1. Lineage (GTDB taxonomy): Bacteria > Chloroflexota > Dehalococcoidia > SHXV01 > SHXV01. The sequence goes on along the minus strand of OY969711.1, from coordinate 1,099,195 downwards.
CGAGCAGTCGAAGCGCGATCGCGAAGCCAAGAAGCACCAAAAGCAGGTCGTGCTTCGCGAAGTGCGGATGAAGGCGAAGATCGACGACCACGATGTCGAGTTCAAGACGCGCATCGTCGAAAAGCTGCTCGGCGCCGGCGACAAGGTGAAAGTATCCGTGATGTTCCGTGGGCGCGAAATCACCCACCCGGAGATCGGCCGCGAGCTTCTCGTCCGCATCCACAACCAGGTGAAGGACGCCTCGGTCGTCGAGAAGCCGCCGGGGCTCGAAGGCCGCTTCATGACGATGATCCTCGCGCCGGGCGCCGCCAAGAAGCCTCCGCGCGAAGCCGCCGCGGATGCGGCGCCCCAAGACGAGGAAGCGCCAGACGCCGCAGTCGCCGAAGCGATTGCGATGCGGCGTCGGAAGCCGCCGAAGCGCCAGTAGCGGACGCCATCGAAGCCGACCTCGCCGCCCAGCCCCAACCATAGATAACGGAGCGAAACGTGCCGAAGCTGAAGACACACAAGGGCACCCAAAAGCGATTCGGGATGACCGGCAACGGCAAGTTCACCCGGCGCAAGGGCAACATCTCCCACAACCGCAAGCGCAAGTCGGCGCGGGCGCTTCGCGATTACGATGAGATGCTCGTCGTCGACAAGACAGCGACGAAGCGACTCCGGCGGCTGTTGCCGTACGGCCTGAAGTAGCAGGAGGACAGCCGTGGCTCGTGTCAAACGCGGAGTCGCCGGGCATGCCCGTCACAAGAAGGTTCTTGACCAGACGAAGGGTCACCGTGGCAAGCGCCATCAGCTCTTTCGCCGCGCGAACGAGTCGCTGCTGCACGCGCTCGCGTACCAGTATCGCGACCGCAAGGCCCGCAAGGGGCAGTTCCGCCGCCTCTGGATTCAGCGCATCAACGCCGCCGCCCGCCTGCACGGGCTCTCCTACAGCCGCATGATCGACGGCCTCACGAAGGCCGGCGTCGAGCTCGACCGCAAGGTGCTCGCCGACATCGCTGTGCGCGACGAGCAGGCGTTCGGCCAGCTCGCGGCCCGCGCGAAGCAGGCGCTGGCCGTCTAGCCCGCCCGGACTCGCGGTTAGCCGCCGCGTAGCTCCGCGCCGTGCTCCCGCCGAAGCCGCTCCAGCAGCTTGGCCCGCGCCCGGCCCACGTCCTCGTCGGACAGCGTCCGATCCGCCGCGCGATACGTCACGCTGAAGGCGATCGACTTCTTGCCCGCCGCGATACCCTCGCCGCCATACACATCGAAGACGCGGGCGCTCTCGACGAGCGCCGTCTCCTCGAGCGTCTCGCGCAGAGCGCCAGCGGACAGCGTCGCATCGACGAGCAGCGCCAGGTCCTCCACTACCGCCGGAAAGCGCGAGATGGCGTGGTAGCCGCGCCCGTGCCGCTCGATGGCGAGCGCGACAGCGGCGACATCGAGCTCGAACAGGAAGACGTCGTCGCGAAAGCCGAAGCGCGCCGCGACACGGGGATCGAGCTGCCCGATGACGCCAATCTCCTCCATCCCCCCCTGGATGTGCGCCGTCCGCCCCGGCAGGAGCGTCGCCTCGTCGGTCTCGGCAAAGCGCAGCGGCAGCCCGAGCCGGCCAAACGCGGCCTCGACGTAGCCCTTCGCGACAAAGAAATCGGCCAACGCCGCCGCAGGCAAGCCCCACCGATCGGCGAGCCGCCCTGTGACCGCGCCACAGACGTACTCCACCTCCGACGGCAGATCGTCCTCCCGCTCGCGATACGCCCGCCCAACCTCGAACATCGCCGTCAGCCCGGCGCGGCCGCTGGCGTTATCGGCCAGCGCCCGCAGCACCCCCGGTCGCAGCGACGTGCGGACATACTCGTATTCGGCGCTCAGCGGATTGGCGATCCGCAACGGCGGCGCAAGGATCGTGTCCTCGGGCGGCAGCACCTTGCGCTGGAGCTCGTCGCTGATCGCGGTGTAGGTGATGATCTCCTGCAGGCCGGAAGCGGCGAGCGCGTCGCGGAGGCGCTCGCGGACGTCGCGCACCGGCTGCGGAATCGCCTCGGGCATCGGGCCGGAGAGCGGCGTCATCGGGAACTGGTCGTAGCCGATGATCCGCGCCACCTCCTCGATGACGTCCTCGGCGATCCGCACATCGGTGCGCCAGTACGGCACGCGCACGACGTAGCGGTCGGGCGGCACCCAGCGGCAGCTGAAGCCGAGCGATGTCAGGACGGCGCGCACCTGGCCCCGCGGCACGTCGACGCCGAGCACCCGGCGAATGCGCTCGTCGGGCACCGTGACGCGCAGATCGCGCTGCTTGCCGGGGTACACGTCGAGCACACCATCGGCGGCGCGGCCGCGGGCTGTATCGATCAGCAGCTTCGTCGCGCGCCGCACGGCCACTTCGGCCAGCCCCGGCGGAAGCCCCTTCTCGAAGCGGGCCGAGGCCTCCGTCCGCAATCGTAGCGCCGACGCTGTCCGCCGGATGCTCCCGCTATCGAACGTCGCCGCCTCGATGAGGACGCGCGTCGTGCGCTCCGTCACCTCCGTCGCGGCGCCGCCCATGATGCCGGCCAGCGCCACCGGGCGCGCCGCATCGCAGATGGCGAGCATGTCGGCAGTCAGATCCTGCTCGCTGCCATCGAGCAACGTCAAGCGCTCGCCCGCCTGCGCCCGGCGCACGACGATGCGGCCCTCCTTGAGGCGATCGAAGTCGAAGGCGTGCAGCGGCTGGCCGAGCTCGATCATCACGTAGTTCGTGACATCGACGACGTTGTTGATGGGCCGCACACCAACGGCGCGCAGCCGCTCCTGCATCCAGGCGGGCGATGGCCCGACGCGCACGCCCTCGACGAGCGTCGCCAGATAGCGCGGGCAGAGCGCGCTGTCGCGAATCTGGACGGTGACGCGGCCGGCGATCGCCTTCGCCTTCGCCTCGTACGTGACGAGCGGCTCGATGTCGTGAACTTCGCGACCGGTGAGCGCCGCCACCTCGCGCGCGATCCCGACGATCGACATGCAGTCGGGCCGGTTCGGCGTCAGGTCGAGGTCGAGAACGGTGTCGCCGAGGTAGTCGTCGAGCGGCGCGCCGACGGGAGCGTCGTCGGGCAGCACAAGGATGCCCTCGTGCTCCTGCGAAAGGCCGAGCTCGCGCTCGGAGCAGACCATGCCCGCCGACTCGACGCCGCGAATCGTGGCCGCCTTCAGCCGCGTGAGCTTGCCGCTGTGCGCATCGATGAGCTCGGCGCCCGTCGCGGCGAACGCGACCCGCTGGCCGGCCTCGATGTTGGGCGCGCCGCACACCACCGTCCGCGGCATGCCGTCGCCGGTGTCGAGCGTCGCCAACCGCAGCCGGTCGGCGTTCGGGTGCGGTTCCACGGCGGTGACGCGCCCGACGACGACGCCCGGCCACGGGCCGCCCGTCCGCTCGATCGCGCCGACCTCGTTGCCGGACATCGTCAGCAGCTGGGCGAGCTGCTCCGGAGTCTGCGCCAGATCGACGTAACTCGCGAGCCACTTCAGCGGAACCTTCATTCGGTGTCACCCACAGCGCCCGTCCACGTGAGGACGGGCGCATCTCAGAACTGTTGGAGGAAGCGGAGGTCGTTGGCGTAGAAGTGGCGGATGTCGTCGATGCCGTAGCGCAGCATGGCGATGCGCTCCACGCCCACGCCGAAGGCGAAGCCGGTGTAGCGCTCGGGGTCGTAGCCGACGCCGGAAAGAACCTCGGGGTGAACCATGCCGGCGCCGAGAATCTCAATCCAGCCGCTGTGGCTGCAGATGCGGCAGCCATCGCCGGAGCACGCGAAGCAGTCCATCGCCATCTCGACGCCAGGCTCGACGAACGGGAAGTAGTCGGTGCGGAAGCGGACGCGGCGCTCGTTGCCGAAGAGCCTGCGGGTGAAGTCGTACAGCGCCCCCTTGAGGTCGCCGATGGTCAGCGTTTCGTCGACAGCGAGCCCCTCGACCTGGTGGAACATCCACTCATGGGTAGCATCGGTGGCCTCGTAGCGATAGCACTTGCCCGGCACGACGACCCGGATCGGCGGCTCGCGCTGCTCCATCACCCGCACCTGCATGGGCGACGTGTGGGTGCGCAGCAGCATCGGCCGCTTGCCGCCGATCTCCTGATCGATCCAGAGCGTGTCCCACATGTCGCGGGCGGGATGGTCTTCGGGGATGCGCAGCATCTCGAAGTTGTACCGATCCCACTCCACTTCCGGGCCTTCGACGACCTGAAAGCCGACGGAGCGGAAGGCGTCGAGGATGTCGCGCAGCACCTGGGTCACGGGGTGCAGCCGCCCGACGGCGGGCGATTCGCCCGGAGCAACGCCCGGCAGCGTCACGTCGATGCGACCCTCGCGCACGACGGCATCGATCGCGGCGTCGCGCAGGACAGCGGCCCGCTCATCGTACGCCTGTTCGAGGCGCAGCTTGAGCTGATTGGCCTCGCCGCCGAGGGCGCGGCGCTCGTCTTCAGCGAGCTGGCCGAGACCACGGAGCACCTGCGTGAGGCGGCCCTTGCGGCCGAGGTAGCCGACGCGCCACGCCTCAAGGGTCGCCTCATCGGGGGCAGCGGCGAGCTCGCGCGAGGCGTCGTGCTCGATGACGCGAAGCTGATCGTGCAAGCGCGCTGCTCCTCGCGGGGGTGCCCCGGGCGGTCCGTCCGTAGATGGCGAAGTGCGGCCCCGGGGCCGCACTTCGTGGTTCGCAATGGCCAGCGCAGAGTATACGGCGAGGGCGCGCGGACGGTCAACGGAGCGCCGCCGGCAGCGCTTAGCCGACCTCGACCGTCTCGCCCATGATCCCCTCCAGCACGTCCCGAGCCTCCTCGACCATGTCGAAGATGATCTCGCGGCTGGGCTTCATGTCGTGAATCGCGCCCACGACCTGACCCGCGGGCGAGCCCATGAGCGGCTCGATTTTGTGCTGGCTGATGGCCATCTGAAGCTCGCCCGTGAGGATGCCCTGCATCGGCATCTGCAGCGGCGTCAGCGCGCCGGGCGCTTCCCACTCCTCAGTCCAGGCTGTCTTCAGCTGGCGAACGGGCTTGCCCGTCATGCAGCGGGAACGGACGGTGTCCTCTTCCGTGGCGGCGAGGATCTTCTCCTTGATGATCATGTCGGTGTCCGACTCGCGAGCCGTCAGCCAGATGGTGCCCGTCCACACACCGGCCGCGCCCAGGCAGAGCGCCGCCGCGAGGTGGCGGCCCGTGCCGACGCCGCCCGCGAGCACCACCGGCGTGTCGCCGGCAAGGGCGACGACCTGCGGCACGAGGGTGTATGTGCCGATCTCGCCGGTGTGCCCGCCCGCGTCGTAGCCCTGCGCGACGATGACGTCGACGCCAGCCTCGACTTCGCGGCGCGCCTGCCGCGTCTTGCCGATGAGCCCCGCTACCTTGATGCCACGCTCGTGCGCCGCCTCGAGGACGAAGGCCGGGTTGCCGAGCCCCGACGCGAAGAAGGGGACTCGCTCCTCCAGCACGACATCGAGCTGGCGGCGCGCGTGCTCCTGGCTCAGCAGACCGCCGCCGCGCATGTGGCCATCGCCATCACGCTTGGCGTCGGGGACGTTGTGACGTTCCTTGATGCTGCGCACGAAGGCGCGGTACTCGTCGGGAATCTGCTGGTTCAGGTCTTCGAGGTTGGCGGTCGGCGGGATCGACGCCGGGAACAGCAGGTCGACGCCGAACGGCTTCGAGCCGACACGCTCGCGAATCCACTTGACGTCCTGGGCGATCTCGTCGGGCGTGCGCCCTACTTCGCCCATGACGCCGAGGCCGCCCGCGTTGGTGACGGCGACGACGACGTCCTTGCAGTGGGTGAACGCGATGATCGGATACTCGAGCCCGAGCATCTCGCAAAGCTTCGTGTGCAGCGGATCTTTGGCCATGGTCTGCCCCCCTTGTGTGGTGGGAGGGCTCGCGTGCGGGGCGCCGGGTCCCGGGGGCGCGGGCCCTCGTCTGTCTGCGGTCGACGGTGCGAGTATAGGCAGCGAGCGGCGGGCGCGTCAATGAAGCGCCGGGGGACGGCTCAGCGTGCATTTGGTCAGATTCGCACCCAGACGACGCTTCCCCCGCTGCGTTACAATGGCGCGCACATCCGAACACAGCGAAGGAGGCGCAGCGATGAGCGTCCGCGGCTACATTCTCGTCGAGACGGCGGTCGGCACGACCCAGCGTGTGGGCGAGGCCATCAAGGCGCTGAAGCACCCCGAGGCGAAGGTCACCGCCGTCGACACCGTCACCGGCCCCTACGATGTCATCGTCCAGCTCGAGGCCGACGACCTCGACCGGCTCGGCCGCTGCATCACCGAGGGGCTGCAGCGCGTCGAGGGCGTGACCCGCACCAACACCTGTCTGGCCGTGCGCCTCTAATCGCGAGGAGCGCGCCATGGTCACCTCAGGCATGATCAGCGTCGACGAGGCGCTCCAGCGCATCCTCAGTTATGTCGAGCGCCGCGAGCCCGAAGATCGCGCCCTCCTCGACGCGCTCGGCCAGGTGCTCGCCGAGGATGTCGTCGCGCCCTTCGACATCCCGCCGCTCGACAACACGGCGATGGACGGCTACGCCGTCCACGCCGCCGACACGGCGGGCGCAACGGAGTCGGCGCCGCGCACCCTTCGCGTCGCGGGCGAGCTCGCGGCGGGCTACGTCGCCACCGAGCCGCGTGCCCGCGGGCGCGGCGCTGCGCATCATGACGGGCGCGCCCATGCCCCCCGGCGCCGACGCCATCGTCCCGTTCGAGGAGACCGACGAGACGCACCTGCGTCCGCCCGGCGCCGGCGGGTCGCTGCCGGCCACGGTGCGCGTCTTCAAGGAGGCGAGGCCGGGCGCGAACATCCGCCGCGCCGCCGAGGACATCCGCGCGGGCGCCGTTGTGCTCGCCGCCGGGGCGATCGTGCGAGCGGCGGAAGCGGGAGTGCTCGCATCGCTCGGCCGCACGACGGCCCGCGTCTATCGCCGCCCGGTCGTCGCCATCCTCTCGACCGGCGACGAGATCGTGCAGCCGGGGACGCCGCTGCGGCCGGGGCAGATCTACGACAGCAACGCGACGAGCATCGCCGGCCTCGTGCAGAAGTACGGCGGCACGGCGCGCATCCTCGGCGTCGCCCGCGACACGCTCGAAGACCTGACGGCGAAGCTACGCGAGGGGCTCGACGCCGACATGCTCGTCACGAGCGCGGGCGTCTCGCGCGGCGACTACGATGTCGTCAAGGACGTGCTGGCCCGCGAGGGCGAGATCGACTTCTGGACGGTGGCGATGAAGCCCGGCAAGCCGCTCGCCTTCGGTGCGTTTCCCCGGCCCGATGGCCGCGGCCGTGTGCCGCACATCGGCCTGCCCGGCAACCCCGTGAGCTCGATGGTCTCGTTCGAGCTTTTCGGCCGGCCGGCCATCTTCAAGATGCTCGGCAAGCCCTACTGGGAGCGGCCGCGGCTGCGCGCCGTCGCGAAGGATCGCATCGTCAATCGCGACGACCCGCGCACGTTCTACGCCCGCTGCCGTGTGGAGCGCGAGGACGGCGTCTGGGTGGCGCGGCTCACCGGCTCGCAGGGCTCGGGCATCCTGACATCGATGGCCTTCGCCAACGCGCTGACGGTCGTGCCGCCGGAGGTCGACGTCATCGAGCCGGGCGACGAGGTGGAAGTCATGATGCTCGACTGGACGCTCGGCGAGTAGCGACAACAGCCATGAGGGGAGGCTCCGGATGCCGGTGCTGGTGGTGGGAGGAACGGGGTTCATCGGGCGAGAGGTCGTGCGGCGGCTCGTGGCGCGCGGCGAAGAGACGATCGCGTTCGACATCAACCCCCGGCGCAGCTTTTTCGGGGAGCTCGGCGACCGCGTGAAGATCGTCGCCGGCGACGCGACGAAGTTCGATGACCTCGCAGCGGCGATCGCGACGCACAAGGTCGACCGCATCTGCAATCTCGCGTTCCTTCTGGGCGAGGGCGAGACGATGCCGCATCGGGCCGTGCAGGTGAACATCGTCGCCACCGACAACTGCTTCGAGGCGACACGGCTCTTCGGCGTCAAGCGCTGCTCGTACGCCAGCTCGATCGCGTACCACGGGCCGAGCCAGGAGCTGTTCGGCGAGCGCGACCTCAACGAAGACGACGTGGGCTATCCGGGCGGCATCTATGTCGACTCCAAGCAGTTCAACGAGCGGCTCGCCGAACGCTACCACGCCCTCTACGGCGCGAGCCTCGTGGCGCTGCGGCCGCCGTTCGTGATGGGCCCGATGAAGCCGGGCGGCATGATGGCGCACCTCGAGCTGATCACCGCGCCCGGCGCTCGGCATGCCGGTGCGCTCGCCCTCGCGCGAGGACGCCCGCTACATCGTCGGGCACATCGGCGACGTGGCCGAGATGTTCGTGCGGCTCACCCTCGCCGATGAGCCGCGCCATGCCGTGTACCACGCGGGCGGCCACAGCACGACGCTCGGCGCGATCGCTGCCATAGTTCGTGCGGAGATCCCCGCGGCGTCGATCACGTTCGATCCGGGCGGGCGAGGAGGGGCGCTCATCAACCGGGTCGATAGCAGCCGCGTCGAGAGCGAGTTCGAGGTGACGCATCGCCCGCTGCCGCAGCTCGTCCGTGATATCATCACGGACACTCGGCGGATGGCGGGAGCGGCGCCGTAGCAGAGGATTGTGGACTAAGTCGACCTTATTAGTGTACAATCCCCACTCAAGTCCGCTGACGTAGCCCCAGGAGGCCGGATTATGACAACTACTCGCCCCGAACGGCCGCTCGCACCGAAGGAGATAAAGCCAGGCTTCCTCCTCCCCACGGTGGATGCGGAGATCGGCGAATTCGCCGAGAAGAAGGAGCTCTTTCGCGCCGGCGACCTCGAAGCGAACGAGTTCCGTGGCTGGCGTCTGAGCCGCGGCGTCTACGGCCAGCGACAGCCCGACAACCAGATGATGCGCGTCAAGCTCTGCGCCGGCATCATCACGGATGAGCAGATGGACGCCCTGGCCCGGATCGCGAAGGAGCACACGTCGATCAACCGTGGCCACATCACCACGCGCGAGAACGTGCAGTTCCACTTCATGCCGCTCGACGACGTGCCGGCGGTGCTTCGCATCCTCCAGGATGTCGGCCTCACGACACGCGAGGCGTGCAGCAACGTCGTGCGCAACGTCACGGGCTGCCCCGATGCGGGCGTCTCCGGCCACGAGGTGTTCGACGCCACGCCGTACCTCGTGGGCTACGCCCGCCAGATGCTGCGCAACCCCGCGTCGCAATCGCTGCCGCGCAAGTTCAAGGTCGCTTTCTCGTGCGGGCCGCGCGACTGTGCCGGTTCGCTCTTCCACGATATCGGCTTCATCCCGAAGATGCGCGACGGTGTGCGCGGCTTCGAGATCCGCGCCGGCGGCGGCACCTCGACGATGGCGTGGCCGGCCCATGTCGTCTCCGAGTTCGCTACTGCCGACGACGGCGAGTACATCCGGATCGGCGAGGCCATCGTCCGCGTCTTCGACGATGAGGGCGGCGAGACCAATCTCCTGCGCAAGAACAAGAACATGGCCCGCATGAAGTTCCTCGTCCGCAAGGTCGGGGCCGAACGGTTCAACGCCCTCGTGCAGACGAAGCTCGCCGAGCCGTGGTCGCGCGAGCCGCTCGACATGGCGACGCTGACATCGATGGCGCCCGAGGGGCCGATCGACTTCGCTCCGCCCGCGACGGTGGCCGCGGCGGAGTCCGGCTTCGAGCGGTGGCGTGTCACCAACGTCCGGGCCCAGGTGCAGCCGGGCTACTTCCTGGCGACAGTCCTCATCCCGATCGGCAACCTCAGCGGCGAGCAGATGACGGCGCTCGCTGACATCATGCGGCGCTACTGCGGGGGCCACGCGCGCGTGAACCCGAACCAGAACCTCGTGCTGCGGTGGGTGCCGGAAGCGGCGCTCGTGCCGCTGTACGCCGAGCTCGCCGCGCTCGGCCTCGGGGCGTCGGAGGCGGGCGGCCTCGCCGATGTCGTATCGTGCCCGGGCGCGACGAGCTGCTCGCTCGCCGTAACGTCGTCGATGGAGATGGGCGCATCGCTCGGCGAGTATCTGCGCGACCTGGCGATCGACGACCCGGCCCTCGACGACATGTCGATCAAGATCAGCGGTTGCCCGAACGGATGCGGTCAGCACCACGTGGCGAGCATCGGCTTCCAGGGGGCGGCGCTGGCCGGCCAGCACGGGCAGGCCATTCCCGCCTACGACGTATTCCTCGGCAGCCAGGGCTACACCGGCGCGACGAAGTACGCCGAGCGCGTCGCCCGCGTCCCCGCGAAGCGCGTCGCGCATGCCGTCACGACGATTGTCGAGACGTACCAGAAGCAGCGCACCGAGGGCGAGGCCTTCGACGCGTACATCACGCGCGTCGGCGCGAAGTCGCTCGCTCCGATGCTGGAGGAGCTGCAGGACGTGGGCCCGATGAACCAGAACATCGAGCTGTACATGGACTACGGCGCGACGAAGCTCTACAAAGTGGAGCGCGGCGAAGGCGAGTGCGCCGTCTAGCGCATGCGGGCCCCGGCCTCATGACCCACGAGATGCAGTAGGGGCGGTTCGCGAACCGCCCCTACCCTTATCCCCGCCATTCCGTCGCGGCCTCACTGATGGCCGTCCGCCCTCGGCGATTGCCGGCTAGCGCGGCCGATGCTGCGGCATCCAGTCCTCGACCGCCGGCACCTCTTCGCCGATGACGTACAGGAAGTAATAGGCGCCCGACGGCCCCACGAACTTGAAGCGCTTCGACAGGTCCTTCACGAGCGCCTCGAAGCTCGGATGCGAGCGAAGGTAGCCCGCGAACCCGCCTTCCGCGGTGGCGTCGAGCTCCAGCAGCAGGCGCGCGTTTTCGGCGATACCGGCGAGCTTGCGCCGATTGCGGATGACGCGCGTGTCGCGGGCCAGCTCATCGATGTCGGCCTCGGAGAGCGATGCGAGCGCGCGGGGGTCGAAGTCGCGCATGGCCTCGCGTATTCCCGGCCATTTGTTTTCGACAACGGCCCACGACATGCCCGTCTGGAAGACGGCTTTGCTGAGGACGGCGAGGTAATCGCCGAGCCCCTGCGGCACGATCTGCTGCGGTGCTTCCACCGGACCCGTCCTTTCAGCGCATCCGGGGCCCACTCGCCTTCGCGGGCCGGGACGCCTTCGGTGCCTTCGCCGGCAGCGACAGCGCATACTCCATGCCCAGCTCGACCCAGCGGCTGAGCGCCTCGTCGCCCGCGTAGCCCGCCGGCTCGACGTAGACCATCCCTTTCATCGCTCGGCCGGTAAAGTCCATGGGTCGAGCGCCGGGCTGGGACAGGGCCTCCTCGTAGCGCTCGGCGCCGACGCGCACCATCAGGTCGTCGCCGATGACGCCGCCGAACATGTTGCCGGCGTGCATCAGCGCGAGGCCTCCAAACATCTTCTTTTCGCCGACGCCGTCGCGGCCGCCGAGCAATCGCCGCACCCGCTCCGCGAGCGCTTCGTTGTACGCCATGTCGTCCCCCTCATGAAAGCGCCATACGTTTTAGCACGTGCTGAAGTATAGGCACCCGCCGAGGCGATCGCAAGCGCTCGAATGGGCGCGGCGTCACGCGAAGTACCGCAGCATGGCAGACCCTTGTGCCCCTGCACCTTCAGAGCGGCGCCCGCTGACGGCACGACGCTTCGCGTGTCTAGAAGGGCAAGCCCTTGTGCCCCTGAACGCCGATCAGCGCCGACACTTCGCCGACGTGGTGGAGGTAATGCGTCGCCAGGAGCCCCGCAATCGCGGCCTCCAGCGGCTGCGGCCCCATGGGCCCCTGAACCGTACGCTGCAGGTCAGCGTCGGTGAGGCCCGCGAGAAACGCGTCGGTCGCGGCGTACACCGCTTTCGCGTACTCCTGGAACTTCGGCACATCGAGCCGCAGCCCGGCCGCCCACTCGGGGCTTTGCATGTTGCCAGCCGGTGCGATGCCGAGCTTGGCGCCCCACCCGCCGGACTCGAAGACGCTCGGCTTGCCCTGGAACATGCCGTGGACGATGAGGTCTTCGGCCGAGACTGCGTGCGCGTAACACGAAGCCGCGCTGCCGACGGTCGAGCCCGGAGTTCGCGCATGCAGGGCGTCGCTCGGCGTGCTCGCCACGACGCCGTCGGTGATGCCCCGGAAAAAGCCAAGCTGCTGTTGTACTGCTGCTGGTACGTTCATAGTCCCCGTTCCCCTACTGCCGCATCCGCGTGTCGCGCCAAGCGTGGCTCCATTCAGGCACGACAGTAGCACACGCGTTCGGATGCGTCAAGACGCCGGGCGGTGACGCATCGGCCAATTGACACAGCGGCGCCCCGGTAGCGAGTGCTACACCACGCCCTTCGTGCTGGGCGCGGCGTCGCCGTAACGGCTGTCGGGGGCGACAGCATCGGCGAGGGCACGCGCCAGCGCCTTGAACGCCGCCTCGAGACGGTGGTGGTCGTTGTCGCCCGCCAGCATCCGCACGTGCAGCGACATCCGGGCTTCGTTTGCCAACGACTCGAACAGATGCGGCACGAGCTGCGATGGCAACTCGCCGATCGCGGGCCCGCCGAACGGCAGGTCGATTGCCGCGTACGGCCGCCCACCCAGATCGACGGCCACCACGACCAGCGCCTCATCGAGCGGCACCGTCGCGTCGCCGAAGCGACGGATGCCGCGCCGCTCGCCGAGCGCCTCCGACAGTGCCTTGCCCAGGCACAGGCCGATGTCCTCGACCGTGTGGTGCGAATCGACGTGAAGGTCGCCCTTCGCCGACACCTCGATGTCGAAGCCGCCATGCTTGGCAAGCTGCTCCATCATATGATCGAGCATGCCGATGCCGGTCGCGGCCTCGCAGCGGCCGCTGCCCTCCAGGGCCCAGCGCACGCGCACGCCGGTCTCCTTCGTCGTTCGCTCGATGGCTCCCACCCTAGGAGCGGGCATGGAGCACCTCCCGCAATGCCGCGACGGCGGCGTCGTTCTGGTCTGGCGTGCCCGCCGAGATGCGCAGGCAATCGTCGATGGCCGGCGCGCCGAAGTAGCGCACGAAGACGCCGCGCATCCGCAGCTCGTCGCGAACGGCAACGGCATCGATGCGCTCCGGCAGCCGCACGAGCACGAAGTTCGCGTTCGTCGGATAGACGGTCGTGCCCGCGATCGCGGCCAGGGCCGCGCTCAGCCGCACCGTCTCGGCCGCGATCAGCCGGACGCGATCCATCAGCGCCGCCGTGTCCTCGAGCGACGCCAACGCGGCGATGGCGCCGGCGACGTTCGGCGTGTACGGCGGCTTCACCGTCATCAGCAGCCCGGCGATGTCCGGCGCCGCCACGGCGTAGCCGACACGGAGTCCGGCGAGCCCCGCCCACTTGCTGAACGTGCGCAGCACCACCAGATTCGTGGCGCCCGCCGCGACCCGCCCCGCGAAGCCGCCCGTGTTCGCGAACTCCACGTACGCCTCGTCGAGCACGACCAGCGCATCGGTCGCCAGCAGCGTATCGAGCTGCTCCGGCGCGAGCAGGTTGCCCGTCGGGTTGTTCGGCGAGGCGAGGAAGATGACCTTTGCGTGCTCGCGCGCGACCGTGCCCGCCACCGCCGCCGCGTCCACGGCGAACCGCTCGTCGCGCGGCACATCGACCACACGCCCGCCCTGCACCATCGTGCTGAAGCGATACATGCCGAACGTCGGCGAGCACGTCACGACGGCATCGCCCGGCGCGACGAACAGCCGGATGAGCAGGTCGATCAGCTCGTCGGAGCCCGCGCCCGCGACGATGTGCGCCGCATCGACACCGAGCGCCCGGCCGATCGCCTCGCGCAGCGCCCGCTGCTCCGGGTCGGGATAGATGGCGTAATCGCGGGCCGCGCCCCGCAACGCCTCGACGGCGCGGTCGGAGGGGCCATACGGATTCTCGTTGCCGTCGAGCTTGACGATGCGCGTCGCGTCGATCCCCAGCCGCGCCGCCAGCACGTCCGCCGGCTCGATCGGCTCGTACACGGGCAGCGTTGCCCGCAGATCGGCGCGCAGCCGGGCGCGAGCGTCGCGCCGCGGCTCCACGCTCGTCACGGCGCACCGCCCTCGAGCCGGAGCTCGATCGACCGCGCGTGGGCGACGAACCCCTCGTAGCGCGCCAGCCGCGCCGCGGCGGGGCCACTGGCCGCGAGACCACCGGCATCCACCCCCACAACGCTCGTCACCTTCAGGAAATCGTGCACTCCGAGAGGCGAGGCGAAGCGGGCGCTGCCGCCCGTCGGCATGACATGACTCGGCCCGGCGGTGTAATCGCCGAGCGATTCCGGCGACACCTCGCCGACGAACACGCCGCCCGCGTTCCGTACCATCGGCAGGGCGCGGGCGGTGTCACGCAGCAGCAAACAGAGGTGCTCGGCCGCGTACTCGTTCGCGAGCGCCATCGCTTCCTCGAGTGTGGCGACAACGGCCGCGCCGCCGCGCGCGTCGAACGCCGCTCGCGCCACCGCCTCGCGCGGCAGCTCGCGCAGCTGTCGCTCGACCTCCGCCCCGACGGCCTCCGCGAGCGCGCGCGATGTCGTGACCAGCAGCGGTGTCGCCAGCTCGTCGTGCTCGGCCTGCGCCAGCAGATCGGCGGCGGCGAGCGCCGGGTCGGCGCTGTCGTCGGCGACGACGATCGTCTCGCTGGGGCCGTACAACGCATCGATGCCAACATCGCCGTAGACGGCGCGCTTGGCCAGCGTCACGAAGACGTTGCCCGGCCCGCAGATCTTGTCGACGGCCGGCACGCTCTCCGTGCCGTACGCGAGCGCCGCGATCGCCTGCGCCCCACCCGTGCGGACGACAGTGTCGACGCCCGCGATGTCGGCGGCGACGAGCTTGATCGCGGCGACACGCCCGCCGGGGCTAGCCGGACTCGCCATGATGATCTCGCGAACACCCGCTACACGCGCCGGCAGCACCGTCATCAGCACCGACGACGGGTACACGACAGCGGTGCCCGGCACGTACGCGCCGACGCGGTCGAGCGGCCGCACGATCTGGCCAATGCCATCTTCGGTGAACGTCGTCGCGGCGTGCCTGAGCTGGCGCTCGTGATAGGCGCGGATGCGCGCCGCGGCGAACCGCAGCGTCTCGATGACATCAGCGTCGACCTCGCGCCAGGCGGCGTCGCGCTCGTCGCGACCCACGACCAGCTGGCCGGCGAGCCCCTCGAGCGGGCCCTCGGCGCCAGCGAGGGCGGCGTCGTAGTGGCGCACAGCGGCGTCGCCGCGCTCACGGACGCCGGCGATGATGCGGCGCACGGCCTCCTCCGCCGAGATCGGCCCGCCGAAGACAGCGGCGAGACGCGCGCTCGCCGTCGCGGGCAGCTCATCGCTGAGCCGGCGGCGCGCGAAGAGCGTGCGCCGTGCTTCGTCGAGGCCGTGCACTATGCGCAATCGAGGTACCTCGCGATGCTGCGCGCCGCCACCTCGACCCCACGCTCCAGGAACTCGTCGATGCGCTGAGCCTCGACGTGGCGAATCGTCTCGTCGAGCAGCCGCGGCGTGTCCCGCATGAACGCATCGAGGTCGTCTTGCGATCCGATGCCGGCCTCCTGGAGGAAGCGCGAGGCGATCGTGCGGAAGCGCTCCCAGTCGGGCGGCTGACCAGCCACCTCGATCGACACCTCGCGCCAGCGCTCGAGCGTCTCGCTATCGAGGAACGCCACCCGGATTTCGAGCGGCGAGCCCCGCAGCTCCTCGCGCACGTGGGCGATGAGCTCGTGATCCTCGCGGCGGCGGCGGTCGAGCTCGAACTGGAGAAGACGATCCATCAGGTTGCGGCGCACCTGGTCGTGGAGGGTCGCGTCCACGCCAAAGTAGGGGCGGTACACATCCTGGATGTACTGCTCGTCCATCGCCAGGTGCGAGATGTAGCCCGCGACGAACGCCACGGTCGCCGGATTGAGGTTCTCCGGGCGGGCGAGCTCGGGAAACGCCTCGAACAGCCGCGCGACGCTGTCCTGTTCGTCGAAGCAGTGGATGTCGTAGAAGTGGGTGCGCTCGCGCTCCCAGCGGGTGATGACGCGGATGTCGGGCGTCGTCGCGCCAAGGTAGAACGCGCCGAGGTCGCCGAACATCTGCGCGCCGCCCAACCGGCTCATCGCGTCGCTCGCCAGCGCCATGTGCAATGTTAGCGGCGGCATATGGGTAGCTTAGCCCGAAACGACCTGCTCCGCCACGCCCGCGCTCCGGAAGCGCGCGACGAGCTCGGCGGCAAGCTCCGCCCGGCGCCCGGAGACGGGCGCCAGCGAGCGGATGAGGCAGCTCGTCGAGGAGAAGAACTTGTCGATGGCTTTCAGCTTGTTCGCGCGCAGCGTCGCGCCCGTCTCCGCGCCCTCGATCAGGATGTCGGCATCGTCCGGCAGGAAGCCCTCCGACGCGCCGTTGATCGGGATGACGCTGTAGCGCCCGATCCGCCGCATCCGGGCGTAGTGGTCGGCCGTCGCCACGTACTCCGACGCGACCCGGATGGTGCGGTCGCCCCAGATGCGCAGCGCCTCCTCGATGCTGTCCGCGGTCAGCGCTTCCGGCACGACGGCCGCCAGCGAATAGCCCGCGCGTCCCAGATCGACCGCCTCCTCGACGGGGCTGCCCGGGAACGCATACAGGTGGTCGGCCAGCCAGTCGCGACCCGTGATCGCCAGGTCGAAGCTCCCCAGCGCGACCTGCTGCGGCATGTCCTGGGGACGGATCACCTTCACGTCGAGCCCATCGATGCCCGAAGCCGGACGCCGAACGTACTCCGTCTCCGAATAGCCTTCGAAGCGCAGCCCCGCCGCCTCCAGCGACGCGAATGCGTGCCGCTGCTGGTGGCCGTCGGGGATGGCGAGCCGCACGAAATCGCGGGCGGTGCGAGGCACGGCTTGTCCGGAGGCGGCAGCGGCGCGCGGCAGCTTCAGGTCGAGGCCGGGCTCGTGCCCGCGCGGCGGCAGCGCGGCCAGCAGCGGCCCCAGCAGCGCCGAAAGATCGCGGCCGGCCAGCGCCCGGCGGTTCGCGATGAGCCACGCTCCGCCTTCGTAGACACGGTGGAGCACGCGCAGCCCGCGCGCCGCGAGGTCGGCCTCGCTCGCCGCGCCAACAAGCGCGATCTCGGCGTCTTCCGGCGGATATGCGTCGGCGGCCCCGTGCAACGGCAGCACCCGGAAGTCGGGCAGCCGCGAGCCGAGCGCGAACGCCTCGGCGATGTTGCCGTACTCGCTCGCGATGCGCACCGGCAGCCGCTGATGCGGGTGCACGGCATCGATGTGCGCCACCGCGAAGAGCTTCTGCAGGCCAAAACCGAGCGGCCGCAGCGGCACGATGTCGTCGCTCGGAAAACGCACGTGCGCCTCCTCCAGCCACAGGCCGCCGCAGATGCCGAGGTCGTAGTTGCCGAGCGCGATCTGGATCGGGACATCTTTCTCGCGAAACACCCGGATGCGCACGGACGGCTCGTCGAGCGCGAAGTGGTACAGCCGCGAACCCTCCGCGTACTCAGTAGCGGCGATGCCCGCCCGGAGCAGCAGCTCGCCGGCCGGGGCGCGCAGATCGCCCGCGGGCAGCGCCAGCCGCACCGTGCTCACGAGGAGCGGCCGGCGTGCCGGGACGCGAGTGCGGCCACGAGCGCCTCTACGCCGGCGTACGGCGTTTCGCCGCCGCGCCCGTCCCGCCAGACGAGCCGCTCCGCCGCTTCGACGACGACTTCGCCGCCGCTACTGGCGCCATTTATGGTGGTGCGCAGCCCGTGGGCGCGGAGTATCGCCGCGACGGCGTGCGCCTGTGCGACGAGAGCCGCCTCACGGGGGCCGGCGCGCACGGTGATGGGGGCGGGGGCGGGCGGCTGCTCGGGAAGGAGGTGGAGGATCGCCTCGATGTCGAGCGCGAACCCCGACGCGGGGACATCGGCGCCCGCGACGAGCCGCAGCAGGCCATCGTAGCGGCCGCCCCCGCCGACCCGCGCGCCATCGGCGTCGAACCGGAAGACGATGCCGGTGTAGTACTCGAAGTTCCGCGCCAGCGCCGATGTCAGCGTGTACGGCTCGCCGAAGGCGTCGAGCGCCTCCGCGACGAGCGCCAGCTCATCGAGCGCGCCGGTGATTTCCGGCAGCGCCCCCGCGAAGGCCGCGCGCAGGTTCGCCAGGTACGAGCGGTCGCCCTCGACCTCGAACAGCAGGCTGAGCGGGGCCGCGAGGCCGGGCAGACGCGCCTCGACTTCGCCCAGCCCCGACAGGTCGCCATCGAGCAGGCGATCGTAGTGCGCGAGCTGCTCATCGGGCGTGAGGCCGGCGCGGGCGAGGATTGCGCGCACGACGCCCGTGTGCGAAAGCCGGACTGTGGGCGAGGGCAGCGCCAGCCGCCGGATGACGGCGAGCCCCAGCAGGACGAGCTCGAGGTCGGCATCGGGCGCGCCCGCGCCCAGTCGCTCGACGCCGCACTGCCAGTCCTCACGCGAGTCGTCGCCCTCCTCGAAGCGGAAAACGTTCTGAACGTAGGCCAGCCGCGCGTCGGCGCCCGCCGTGTAGCGCTCGCCGTAGAACCGCGCCGCAGGGATGGTGGCATCGGGCCGAAGGACGACGCGCTCGCCGCTCCAGCCGTCCCAGTCGAGGAACGAGTAGACGCGGCGCAGCATCTGCGGCGAGAGCGTGCCCGCGCCCGTGAACAGGTGCAGGTGCTCGATCGTCGGGGTGCGGATCTCGTCGTAGCCCCATGCGGCGACGACCTCGCGGAAGGCGTCCTCGACTGCGCGAAAGCGAGCCATGCCGGCCGGAGTCAGGTCACGCATGCCGCGGCAGCGGCTCGATGGCGTCGCTTCGGTGGTCACAGGGCGGTCTCCTCAGCACTCAGGGTCGACATCGATTCTATCGCGCGGGTGTGTGGGCGACAACCGATCGCCCACCACCCCGCAGCCGCTCGCACCCCGATCGGGGGCCGTGCTTCGGTTCCTGCCGGTCGCGCTCCCGCCTCGTCGAGTCTGTACCGATCCACGAATCCGTGAATTCCCTACGTTCAGCCGTTCAGAGCCGCCCCGACCGTGCCGATTCCTTAAGGGAAGGCCTAGGGGAAAGCCCGATCTCGCGGACTAGTCCTCCCTCATTCGGCCAAACGGACGGCGGAAATCGGACGCAGAACCGCCGCGGAGGAACTCGATGACGCCCTTTGCTCGTGCTGGCCGCTCTCTGGCGATGCTCGCGGTGCTGCTCGCCGCGGCCGCCATCGCTGGGGCGGCGCTGCTTCCCGCCAGCGGCGGCTCATCGCCGTACGACGTTACCGCCGCCAGTTCGCCATCGGATGCGACGGCACTCGCGCAGCTCGCCGAGATCCGGGCAGCCGGGCGCATCCGGACCCGACGCCGTTTCAGGCGCGAAGCGGCGACCTTCAGATAACCCTCGTACCGCCATCGAACCCGCTGCCCGCGAATCAGGCTGCGACGTACCGGCTCGTCGTCCGCAATGCGGGAGCGACGGCGCTGCCGCTGAGCGGCATTACGCTGAACTTCGACGAGGGGCGCTTCCGCCGCGGCGGGTCGTCGCCCGAACCACAGGGCGACTCGCTCGACCGGGTGAAGTACCGCCGCACCTACACGTGGCCGGGACAGTCGCTTGGCCCGGGCCAACAGGTCGCGGTCGAGACGACGCTCGCGGCGATCCCGTCGCCGTACCTCGACCCGACATCGGTCTGCTTCGCGGCCATCTCCGGCAAGAGCAAGGCCGAGAAGTGCGAGCGGGCCCAAGTTGCGCCCAGCTTCAGCAACTCGGCGCGCTGGACGAGCGGCCGCATGCCCATCCCCTACTACATCAGCGACGCGTACCGGCCATCGTCGGTGAGCGCCGCCGAGTTCGAGCGGATGGTGGGCGATGCCGTCCGCGCCTGGGAGTCGACGGGCGTCGTCCGGTTCGAATACCGGGGCACGACGGCGCTGACGCCGAACAATCCGCCGGCCGGTGCGCTCGTGGTCGGCTTCTACGAGCTGCCCGCGGGAATCGTGGCGCAGGCGAGCTTTCCGTGCCTGTGCGATAGCGGTGTTGGCATGTGGGTGAGCGCCGGAGCCGCGAGCTCGAATCATCTGGCGAACACGCTCCAGCACGAGCTCGGCCACACGCTGGGGTTGCCGCACACATCGAATCGCAAATCATTGATGTACCCGGCGGCACAGGCCAGGATCACCGCTCCGACAAGCGCCGACATCGATGCGCTGAAGCGACTGTACGGCGGATAACGCTCCGTTTCGGGGGAAGCGGGCACGAGGGGCTCTTCGGCGGCGAAGGGCCCCTGCGCCTGTGCGGCGCGAGCGGCCGCTATACTGACATCGCCATGCGTCGCATTCGTCTGATGCCGTCGCTCGCCCTCCTCGCCGCGGGGCTCGTCGCCCTCGTCGCCGCCGCGTGCGCCGAGACACCCCCACGGGCGGCCTTCACCTACTGACCGCCGACGGCGAGATCAACCCCGTGATGGCGAACTATATCGAGCGCGGCATCGGCCAGGCGGAGGATCGCGACGCTCTCGCGGTCGTCATCCGGCTCGACACGCCGGGCGGCCTCGATTCGTCGATGCGCGACATCGTGCGCGCGATCAACAACGCCGATGTTCCGGTCGTCGTCTACGTCGCGCCTGCAGGCGGGCGCGCCGCTTCGGCGGGCACCTTCATCACGATGGCGGCACATGTCGCGGCGATGGCGCCCAACACCGCTATCGGCGCGGCGCACCCCGTGAACAGCGGCGGCGGCGACATCGAGGGCGACCTCGGCGACAAGGTCGAGAACGACGCTGTCGCCTACATCCGCGGCATCGCCGAGCACCGCGGCCGTAACGCCGATTGGGCCGAGAGCGCCGTCCGCGACAGCGTGTCGATACCGGAGCGCGAGGCTGTCGCGCTGGGCGTCGTCGATCTCGTCGCCACGAGCACCGAGCAGCTCGCCGAGGCGATCGATGGCCGCACCGTGACCCTCCGCGACGAGCGCGAAGTGCGGCTCGAGACAGCGGGCGCGCCCATCCACGACAACGGCATGACGCTCGCCGAGCGCTTCCTGCTGATGCTCAGCGACCCGAACATCGCCTTCATCCTCCTCAGCCTGGGCGCGCTCGGGATCACGCTCGAACTACTCAATCCGGGCACGTTCATTCCCGGCATCACGGGTGCGATTGCGCTCGTCCTCGCGTTCTTCTCGCTCGATACGCTGCCGGTGAACTGGGCGGGCGTCGCGCTGGTGGGGCTGGCGTTCGCTGCTGTTGGTGGCGGAGGTGTTTGTGCCGAGCTTCGGCGTGCTCGGCATCGGCGGGATGGTCGCGCTCGCCTTCGGCGGCCTCCTGCTCACCACCAGCAACGACCCGCGATACGAGGTCGACCCGTGGCTGGCGTTCGGCATGCCCGCCACGCTCGGCGTGGCCGTCGCCGCGCTCGCCGTGTTCGTGTTCAGCACCCGCTCGCGCGCCGTCGCCGCCAGCGCCAACGTCCTCGAAGGGGCGATCGGTGTCGCGCGGTCGCCGCTCGCGCCGTCGGGCACCGTGATGGTGCGCGGCGAGCGCTGGCGTGCCGTGGCCAGCTCGCCGATCGCCGAGGGCGAGCGCGTCGTAGTGACGGGCGTACGTGGCCTCGAACTCGAGGTGCGTGCGGAGGATGGAGCGGAGGACGAGCCCGGCGGCGTTACGCCAGCACGATGACGATCGCGGCGACGCCACTCTTGATGTGTGCGAATGCGCTCGCGCCGTCGCCGGGCAGCGCATTGGCCCACTGGCCGTCGGCGAGCAGCCAGATGGCGACGACGCGCATGCCGCTTCCGGCTTCGGCGCTCTCGGCGATCGCCGCGCTGAGGCCGGACGAGGGCGGGATGCCGGTGCCGCCATCGCGAAGCTCGCAGCTTTCGAGCGCGACGGCGTTCGCACCGGCGCGATACGGGTCGTTCGGTGTCAGACGAACAACCCCTTCGAAGCCGTCGCAGAACGTGGCGGGCGATGGCTCCGGCTCTCGTAGCGGGCCATCGGGGCCGGGCGCAACCGTCGCCTCGCAGCCGTCGATGTCTTCGTCGATGAGCTGATCGCGGTCGTTATCAACGCCGTCGCAGGTCTCGGGGGTCGAGCGAGCGTCGACCGGGTTCGAGCCGCGCGTGAGTTCGTCATCGTCGTCGATGCCGTCGTTATCGTTGTCGGTGTCGGTGCAGTCGGCAATGCCATCGCTGTCGGAATCGACGAAGCCCTCGTCGATCCGGCCGTCGGCGTTATCATCGAGCCCGTCGCACAGCGATTCTTCCGCCGCCCCCGCTCGGGCGCCCGGCGCCGGAGCCGCGCCGAACGCGACGATGCTGGCGAGGAGGACAGCGATGGCCACGCCGCGCCATCCGCGGCCGAGAGCGGGCGATCCGAAGAGCGACGTACGCATGCCTATGGCGATGTACCTCCGTTGGCGACGGGCGCGGCCCATGTCGCGATCCAGTTATCGCGCGGCGGGGTCGCGGCGGCGTTGACACCCCGTGACCGGCTCGTCGGGTCGCCGCGCCCGGCACGCGTAGGCGGCGAACGTGGAGTCTACGGCTCGGGCTCGCGTGGCCGATGGCGTCACGTGGAGCGCGTGCTCCGCCATGTCGCTATACTGCGGGAGCCGCGCGAAGCCGCGCGGCATGAGGGAGGCAGCCATGGAAGCCGTGGCCGGCATCATCGGCGTCGTTCTTGTCGCCATCATTATAATCGCCGCGACGTCCATCCGCATCGTCGCGGAGTACGAACGCGGCGTCATCTTCCGGCTGGGCCGGCTCAGGGGCGCCCGCGGCCCGGGGCTGTTCTTTATCATCCCGGTCGTGGAGCGGATGGCGCGCATCGACCTGCGCATCATCACGATGGACATCCCGGCGCAGGAGGTCATCACCAAGGACAACGTCACCGATCCGGGTGAACGCCGTGCTCTACTTCCGTGTCGTCGACCCGAATCAGGCGGTGACGGCCGTGCTCGACTACATCCGGGCGACCTCGCAGATCGCCCAGACGACGATGCGCAACGTCGTCGGCCAGTCCGACCTCGACCAGCTCCTCTCCGAGCGCGAGGTCATCAATCAGCGGCTGCAGAAGATCATCGATGAGCAGACCGAGCCGTGGGGAGTGAAGGTCACCATCGTCGAGATCAAGGATGTCGAGCTTCCGGCGGGCATGCAGCGCGCGATGGCACGGCAGGCCGAGGCCGAGCGCGAGCGGCGGGCGAAGGTGATCAATGCGGAGGGCGAGTTTCAGGCGTCGGAGCGGCTGGCTGAGGCCGGCCGCATTCTCGCCGAAGTGCCGACAACGATGCAGCTTCGCTTTCTGCAGACGCTCTCCGAGATCGCGACCGAGAAGAACAGCACCATCGTGCTGCCCATCCCGATCGATCTTATCTCGCAGTTCGTGCCGGCGCTGCGCCAGCAGCCGCCGCCCGCGAGCTCGCCGCCGGCCGCTACTTCAACAGAATAACGACCGTCTCCGTCGCCGTCGGCAGCTCTGTCAATGTCCCTCCGCCGACGGACGCCAGCGCGAACAGCCACCCGCCCGCCTTCGCGTCGTAATACCAGACGCCCGTGACATCGCGGCCGCTATCCGCGGCGGCGACGGCGGAAACATCGGCGATGGCCGAGCAGTCGCGCGCGACGACGAAGTTCGGGCGGCCGGGCGTCCACGCGCCGCCGCTCGGCGACAGCTGGCAGTCGGTCGCGATGCCGGCGCCCGCGCCGGGCACGTTGGGCGCTCCCGCAGTCCCCTCGCCCAGCACGATGACCACCGACTCCAGCGACGTGGGCACTTCGGTGAGCTTGCCGATGCCGCCGCCATCGCCATTCGGGAAGAAGTACGACCACTCACCCTTCTTCGAGTCGAAGTACCATACAGCGCCGACCGCCGTCTCGCTGGCGGCCTCCACGACATCGATGACATCGAGAATCGCGGAGCAGTTCTCGAGCACGACGAAGTTCATGCCGTCGACGTAGCCGCCGCCGCCGGGTGTCGCGGTGCAACCACTGGGGTCGGGCGGCTCGGTGGCGTCCGGCGTCGGTTCCGCCGCGCCCGGCGTCGGTGACCCCGGGGCCGCGCCGTCGGGCGTGTCGTACGTGTAGGCGGCGACCTTCTTCGTCGTAAAGCCGTCCGGGTTCGTGACGACGATATCGACCTTGCCCTTGCCGGGCGGTGTCTCGATGACCAGGTTTGTCGAGCTGATGAACGTCACGTCGACGGCGTCCGCGCCGCCCACCTTCACCGTGGCGCCGGGCGCGAATCCTGTGCCCGTCAGCGCCACGTTCTGCCCGCCGTCCGCCGGCCCCGACGCCGGCGAAACGCTGATGACCTTCGGCGGGCTGCCGTACGTGAACGCGGCCACGCCCGTCACCGAGAGCCCCTGCGGATTGGAGACGACGACATCCTGCGGGCCGGCGGCGCCCGGCGGCGTCACAGCCGTGATCTGGGTCGCGCTCTTGCGCTTCACCGATGTCGCGGCGACGCCGCCGATCTTCACGGTCACGCCCGGCTCGAAGCCGCTGCCATCGATCGTGATCGCCGTACCGCCCGCCGCCGGGCCCGTGTCGGGCTTGACGGCGGTGATCGTCGGGCCTTCCTTGTACACGAAGCCGCCCGCCACCGTCGCCGTTTGGCCATCGGGATTGCGCACGACCACGTCGACGCTCCCGGCCGGCTTCGCGGGGGCGACGACGGTAATCGTCGCGCCGCTGCTGACGCTGACGCCGCCCGCGGGAGTACCGCCGAACAGCACGTCGGCGCCGGGCACGAAGCCCGAGCCCGTGATGGTGACGGCCGTGCCGCCCGCGACGGAGCCCGTCTTCGGCGAGATCAGCGCGATCTCCGGCTTCGATGTGTAGGTGTAGCCGAGCGGCAGGTTGCCCGTGCCCGCGTAGTTCGTCACCGACACCGTGACCGGACCCGCCGCGAGCCTCGGCGGCGTTGTGGCGACGATCGTCGTCGCGTTCGTGACGGAGAACTGCGGCGCGGGCGTGTCGCCGAAGCTGACCCCGGTCGCCCCCGTAAAGCCCGTCCCCGTGATGGTGACCGATGTCCCCCCCGCAGCGACGCCTGTGGGCGGCGCGACCGAGGCCACGGTGGGCGGATTCTGGTAGGTGAAGCCTGTCGTCACCGTGGCCGCGGTCGTGTCGGGGTTCGTGACGACGACGGCGACAGCGCCGGGCCCGCCCGCGGGCGTCGTCGCGGTGACCTGCGTGGCGCTGACGAAGACGACGGCCGCGGCCGGAACACCGCCGAACGTGACCGCAGGAGGATTGACGAACCCCGCGCCGGTGATGGTGACAACGGTGCCGCCGGTTACCGGGCCGCCCGCGGGCGCGATCGTCGCGATCGAGGGCGCAGCGTGCGCGAGCGGCGCGGGCGAAGCCAGCACGACGGAGGCCGTGGCGATCGCCGTCGCGAGCAGCATCGAGAGAACACGACGCGATGGCGCGTGGCGAGCATGCTCCCGGACGATTGGATTCACGAGATAGCCTCCCTGCCGTCCCATCTAGTATCGGCAGAGAGGGAATCACAAGGGAATGCGTGGACCCCCTATTTGCGGAGGGTCACTTCGCCCGCGGGAATCGCGACGACCGTGCCGTCGTCGCGGCGAACGATGAGCGAGCCATCGGCGTCGACATCGTCGGCCGTCCCCTCCTCAGCGCCGCCCGCGAACGTGACACGGACGCGCTGGCCCAGCGTCACGAGCTTCTCGCGCCAGGCGCCACGAATGTCGGCGCCCCGCGAGGCCGCGACGTACACGTCCTCGAACGCGTTCAGGAACTCGGCGAGCACGGCCTCGCGAGCGACGGCCTGCCCCAGCTCGGCGGAGACGCTCGTTGCCGTGTCCGCGATCTCGGGATAGGCGCGCGCATCGAAGTTGATGTTGATGCCGACCCCGACGAGCGCGTACGTCACGGCATCGCCCTCGAGCTCGTTCTCGATGAGCACGCCCGCGAGCTTGCGACCGCCCACGAGCGCATCGTTCGGCCACTTCAGCGACACGGCGAGCCCGCAGCCCGCCTCGACGCCGCGCGCCACGGCGAGCGCTGTCAGCATGCTGAGCTTGCGCAGCACCGGCAGGCTCGGCCGCAGGACGAGCGTGATGTGCAGATTCGCGCTCTTCGGCGAGACCCACGTGCGCTGCAGACGGCCGCGCCCGGCTGTCTGCTCTTCGGCGAGCACAGCGAGGCCATCGGGCGCGCCCCGCTTCGCTTCGTCGCGGGCGATGTCCATCGTCGAGCCGACCGTATCGAGCAGGAGCAGGCTCCGCCCGATGCGCTCCGTGCGCAGGCGCGCCTCGATGGCGGCGCGATCGAGCGGTTCGAGCGCGGCCATCAGGCGGAATCCGCCAGAACGGCGGTGGAGCGGGAGGCGCTGGCTGCTGGGGGGCCCGTGGCCTGCGAGGCGGCGTTAGGCAGCGCCCGCCTCCACGATCTTCCAGTCGTCGCCCATCACGCGCCAGCGGCTGCGGACGGTGAGCGGGCCCGTGGGGGCGGTGTAGGTGATGTTGAAGACGTGATCCGCGCCGTCGGCCTCGTGCTTCGCGATCTCGTACGCTGTCACACCCTGAAGCGAACCGGCGAGCGCACCGAGCGACGCCATCGCCTCCGGCGTCAGGTCGCCCATCAGCACCGCCATGTTGCCATCGACGACCGCCTGACCGTGGCGGCGGGCCGTCTCTTCTGCGCTCAGCTTCGTTGTCATGCTCTTCCCCCTGTGCTACTCGGCCGCGCCGACGGAAGCGATCTTCCAGGCGCCGCCCATCTCGCGCCAGCGCGCCTCGAGCTTCGCGGGCTGCTCGCCCTGCATCTCGATGACGAAGACGTGGTCGTCGCCGTCCTGAGTCTGCTTCAGAATCGCGAAGCCGGTGAACGTCGCGCCCATCGACATGCCGCCGCCGCCGCTGCCCATCTGCATCATCGCCTCGGGCGACAGGTCGGCCATGACCCGGCCGAAGTTCCCGGCGACGATCGCCTCCAGGTTCTCCGTGATCGCCTCCAGAACCGTCTTGTCCGGCATGATTGCTACCTCCTCGTTCGCACTAATGTCGCCGCACTCTACTTCGCCCAAGGGCCGCCGTCAACGAGCGGCGACGATGCGGACGAAGCGACGGCGGCCCGCGCGCAGCACCGCGCCCTCACCGATGACGGCATGCTGAGCCAAGACCTTCGTCCCGTCGATGCTGACCGCGCCCTGCGCGATGAGCCGCCGCGCCTCGGCCTTGCTCGGCGCAAGCGCCGCCGCCACAAGCAGCTCGACGAGATCGACCTCGCCGGCGAGCGGCCACGCGAACTCCAGCATCTCGCCGGGGGCGTCGCGATTCTGGAAGACGCGCCGAAACGACTCCGCCGCGGCGTCCGCCTCCGCATCGCCGCAGAACTGGGCGACGATCCTGTGCGCGAGCCGCTGCTTGGCCGCCATCGCGCCACCGCCGCCCGCCGCCGCGACGGTACGCAGCTCCCCCAGCTCCGGCGCGGGCACGTCGGTGAGCAGCTCGAAGTACGACGGCACAACATCGTCGGGGAGGCTCATCACCTTGCCGTACATCTCGCCGGGCGGGTCGACGAGCGCGATGTAGTTACCGGCGCTCTTGCTCATCTTCGTCTTGCCATCGGTGCCAACAAGCAGATCCATGATGAACACCTGCTGCGGTCGCTGATCCATCATCTGCTGAAGCTCGCGCCCGACGAGCAGATTGAAGCGCTGGTCGCTGCCGCCGAACTCGACGTCGGCCTCGATGACGACGGAGTCGTACGCCTGCAGCAGCGGGTACAGCAGCTCCGTTATCGCGATCGGCTGGTTCGCGGCGAACCGTTTCGAGAAGTCGTCGCGATGCAGCATCTGCGCCACGGTAAACCGGCTCGTCAGCGCCACCACATCGGCGAGCGTGAACTTGCCGAACCACTCCGTTTGCCAGCGCACCTCCGTCTTCGCCTCGTCGACGACACGGAAGAACTGCTGCATGTACGTCCGCGCGTTCGCCCGCACCTCGTCCGCGGTGAGCATGGTGCGGGTCGCCGATCGGCCCGACGGGTCGCCGATCTGCGCCGTCCAGTCGCCGACGATGAGCACGACCTGATGGCCGAGCTCCTGCAGCTCGCGCAGCTTGCGGAAGACGACGACGTGCCCGAGCGTCAGGTCGGGCCGCGATGGGTCGACGCCGAACTTGAGCCGCAGCTTTCGGCCCGAGCCCAGCGCATCGACAAACTCGCGTTCCGGGATGATCTCCTGCACGCCGCGCCGGAGGAGGCGCTCCAGCGCCTCGCCCGCGGGCACCACCGGACGCCCGGCGCTCACGGCCGCTCCCGAGCAAGCACCTCGCGCGCTTGGTCGCAGTCGAGCCGTATCTGGGCGACGAGCTCGTCGACGCCGGCGAACTTGCGCTCGCCGCGCAGCCGCTCGATCAGCTCGATCCGGAGGTGCACGCCGTACAGGTCGCCGCCGTCGTAATCGAGCACGTGCGTCTCGACAGACGGCGGGCCATCGTCGAACGTCGGACGCCTGCCGACATTGACGACGCCGTCGTACTGGGATTCGCCGAGCGAGACGCGGACGGCGTACACCCCGAACGCGGGCAGCGCCCGGTCGGCGCCGACAGCGAGGTTCGCCGTCGGAAAACCGATGGCTCGGCCGCGCTGCTGGCCCCGCACGACCGGCCCCTCCAGCGAGAACGGCCTGCCCAGCAGCTTCGCCAGCTCCGCGATGTTGCCCGCAGCAAGGGCCGCGCGCACGGCGCTCGACCGCAGCGGCAGGCCATCGGCCGCCATCTGCTCGACGACATGCACGTCGTACCCCAGCTCCGCGCCGAGCGCTCGCAGCACATCGACCGTCCCCTCGCGACCGCGCCCGAGCGCGAAGTCGGGGCCGGCGACGAGCAGGCGCATGTCGAGCTGCTCGCGCAGCAGCCCGACGAACTCGCGCGCCGAGAACTGCGCCAGTTCCGACGTGAACGTCAGCGGCACGACGCTTGCCACGCCCTGCTCGCGCAGCAGGTCGACCCGCTCCTCAAGGCTCGTGAGGTACTCGATCTTCGTGCCGGGCCGGATGACCGTAACCGGGTGCGGGTGAAAGGTGATGACCACAGCGTCGAAGCCGCGCTCGGCGGCGGCACGGCGCAGCTCGCCGATGAGGTACTGGTGGCCGCGATGGACGCCGTCGAACTTGCCGAGCGTCACCGCCGATGGGCGTGCCCGTCGCGCCGCGCGCCAGCTCATCGCGGGTGAGCGAGTGCATCACGACAGCAACCCCCGAGCGCCGGCCAGCGCCTCGCGGATCGCGCGGACAGCGTCGTCGCCGGGCGCGGCGGCGAGCGCATCGCCGGGCGCGAGAAGCAGCCGCGTTCCGCCGGTCGCGGCGACGGCGGCGAGCGCTTCCGCGGCCGCATCGGCGGGCGACGCCAGCGCCGCCGCGCTCAGCCCGGCCATGGCCGCCCGCCCGCTCCGCCCGAGAACATCGGACAGCGACGGCGGGCCAGCGTCGCCAATGTCCCATCCGAATGCGTGCACGGGGTAATCCAGCATGGCCCCCAGCATAGCGCTCCCGCCGCTCAGGCGCAGCACATTGCACATCGCTTCCTGAACGCGGCTGAGCACGTACAGATCGGCGGGACGGGCGTGAGCGCGAAACGTCGCCTCACTGGCGAAGGGATGGCCCGCGTCGAAGATGACGCCATCGGCGCCCGACTCGATGCACAGCCCGGCGTGCACCGCCAGCGTCTCCATGATGATGCCGAGCCCCGTCGCGGAGTGGCGTTCGTGCTCCTCGAGGTAGCGCAGCGTTTCGGGCGGATCGGCCATGAGCGCCGCGAGGAGGTGCAGCGGCGTCGGCACGACTATCAGCAGCGGCACGTCATCGCCGAGCGCCGCGCGCGCCAGCCGGAGGGCCGCGCTCTGCTCGCCGAGCGCGCCCTTGCGCGGATCGAGGAAGCGCAGCCTCAGCAGCGTATCCGGAAAGCGCACCGACGCGCGCTCGAGCCGCGATGGCCCGCCCCCGGGCCGCTCGTAGACGCTGCCCCACGCCTCGTACACGAGCGTCCAGTCCGGCACGATTGTCGCCCAGTCCCACTCGTAGCGCTGGTGCGCCCTCACCGCCGCGTCTGCCAGCGACGCCGCGTCAGCGACGCTATCGCCCGCGGGCCACCACGCGCCGAGCGGCACGCGATCGACCGGCTCCCCGGCGAGGGCGGCGTGGACGCGCGCGCGGCTGGTCATCGGCGACATTCGGTCTCGCTCGGGCGCTCGTGGGCGGACACATCTGGGCCGCCCGGCGCCAGTATAGCGCCGCCGGGGCGGCGGTCGTGACCCCGCGACGCCGGCGGGTCATACTGGAGGTCATGCCTCGAACATCGACACTGCTGTGGCTCGCCGGATGGCTCGGGTGGATGGCGTATCTCTTCGCATCGTCGGCGCAGGAGCGTCCGCCGCACGTGGACAGCGGATTCACGTGGGACGACAAAGTGCAGCACGCCTTCGCCTACGGCACGCTGGCGCTCCTGACGTATCAGGTGGCGATGGCGGCGCTATCGCGGCGGATGGCGCGGCTGCCGCTGATGGCGCTCGTCCTCGCGTGGGTGTCGCTGTACGGCCTCTCCGACGAATGGCACCAGTCGTTCGTGGCCGGCCGCGACGCGTCGGGGTGGGATCTGCTCGCCGATGTCGTGGGCGGTGCGCTGGTGCTCGCGGCCATCGCGCTCCGCCGCGCCGTGCCGCCCGCCCGCGATTCGCGCCGCTGACGGCATCCCCTCCCCTCCCCTGCGACAGGACGGCCCTCTGCCGCTATAATGCGCGCGGTATCTCGGCGCATGACCACAGTTCGCGATGAGGGAGAGGCCAGATGGGCGAGATCAACGGGGCAACGCTGCTCACCCGCAGCCTGAAGCAGCACGGCGTCGAGTACATGTTCGGCATCGTCGGCTTCCCCGTCATCCCGATCGCGTTCGCCGCGCAGGCCGAGGGCATCCGCTACTACGGCATGCGCCACGAGCAGTCGGCCGCCTACGCCGCCCAGGCGGTGTCGGCTACCTGACCGGCCGGCCGGGCGCCTGCCTCGCCGTCTCCGGGCCGGGCATGATGAACGCCATCGCCGGGCTCGCCAACGCCTGGTCGAACTGCTGGCCGATGATGCTCATCGGCGGGTCGTCGGATCTGAGCCAGAACGGGATGGGCGCGTTCCAGGAGGCGCCGCAGGTCGAGGCCGCGCGCCCCTGGTGCAAGTACGCCGCCCAGGTCGACCGGGTCGAGCGCATCCCCTTCTTCGTGGAGCAGGCGGTGCGCACGTCGATCTACGGGCGGCCCGGCGCCGTGTACCTCGACCTGCCCGGCGACATCATCGACGGCGTCATCGACGAGGACGCCGTGCGCATGCCGCCGCGCGTCCCCGACGCGCCCCGCCCCGGCACCGACCCCGCGTCGATCGAGCGGGCGCTCGCCGTCCTGGCGAAGGCGGAGCGGCCGCTCGTCATCGTCGGCAAGGGCGTCGCCTACGCCCGCGCCGAGGCGGAAGTGCGCCAGTTCATCGAGGCGACGCAACTGCCGTTCCTGCCGTCGCCGATGGGCAAGGGCGTCATGCCCGATGACCACCCGCTCTCCGTGTCGGCGGCGCGCTCGTTCGCGCTCCAGAACGCCGACGTCGTCATGCTGATGGGCGCCGGCTCAACTGGATCATGCACTTCGGCCTGCCGCCGCGCTTCGACCCGAACGTGCAGGTCATCCAGATCGACATCACGGCGGAGGAGATCGGCACGAACGTCCCGGCCGAGGTCGCGCTCGTCGGCGACGCGCGCGCGATCCTGGCGCAGCTGAACGATGCCCTTCGCCAGCGCCCGTGGCAGTTCCCGCCGAGAACACCTGGCGCACGAGCATCGCGAAGAAGATCGACGAGAACCGCGAGATGAACGCGCCGATGCTCAACGACGACACCGTGCCGATGGGCTACTACCGCGTCCTCCGCGAGATCGGCGACTTTCTCGGGCCGCAGGACATCCTCATCAACGAGGGCGCGAACACGATGGACATCGGCCGCCAGGTGCTGAACTCGCACCAGGCGCGGCACCGGCTCGACGCGGGCTCGTTCGGCACGATGGGCTGCGGCCTGCCGTACGCGATCGCGGCGCAGGCCGTCCACCCGGACAAGCAGGTCATCGCGGTCGAGGGCGACTCCGCCTTCGGCTTCTGCGGCATGGAAGTCGAGATGGCCGCGCGCTACAGGATGCCGATCACGTTCGTCATCATCAACAACAACGGCATCGGCGGCGGCCCGCCCCAGCCGATGGATCCGCCGCTGCCCATGGAGCTGTACCACAACGCCCGCTACGAGAAGATGGCGGAGTGCTTCGGCGGGCTCGGCTTCTACGTCGAGCGGCCCGAGGAGATCGGGCCAGCCCTGCGCAAGGCCCGCGAGTCCGGCAAGATGTGCATCGTCAACATCCCCATCAACCCGCGCGCGGCGCGCAAGCCGCAGGAGTTCGCCTGGCTCACGCGGTAGGTAACGGAGGGAGGCCCCCGATGAAACTCGGATTCGTCGGCACCGGGAACATGGGCAATCCCATGGCCCGCAACCTCATCGCCGCCGGCCACACCCTGACGGTGTACGACCTCCGTCCTGCCGCGACGGCGAACCTGCGCGAGCTCGGGGCCTTCGGCGCCGACAGCCCCCGCGCTGTCGCCGAGGCGAGCGAGGTCGTATTCACGTCGCTCCCGGGCCCCTCCGATGTCGAAGGCGCTGTCCTCGATCCGGAGCGCGGCATCCTCGCGGGGCTCGCGGCGGGTGCGCGTCTACATCGATGTCAGTACGAACTCGCCCGTCGTCTTCCGGCGGATCGCGGCCGCGTGCCGGGCGAAGGGTGTCGAGGCGCTCGATGCGCCCGTCAGCGGCGGCGCGGCGGGCGCCGAGAACGCGACGCTGGCGATCATGGCGGGCGGCGACGCGGCGGCGTTCGAGCGCTGCCGGCCGCTGCTCGAGTGCCTCGGCCCAAACCTGTACCACGTCGGCGAAGCGGGCGCTGGCAACGTCGCGAAGCTCGTGAACAACCTCCTGTTCTTCTCGAACTTCGTCGCGGGCGCGGAGGCGCTGCTCATCGGCGCCAAGGCGGGCGTCGATGTCGGCCAGCTCGCCGAGATCATCTCGAAAAGCTCGGGCAACAGCCTCGCGATGGGCGTCTTTCCGCGGCTGCTGGCCGGCGAATACGGCTTCAGCTTCACGCTCGATCTCGCGGCAAAGGACGTCGGGCTCGCCCACGAGCTGGCCCGCGATGTGGGCGCGCCCTCACGCATCGCTGAGATGGTCGAGAGTGTGCTGAAACGCGGGCAGGCGCGAGGCTGGGGCCAGGAGGCCTGCACGATCGCCGTCCGCATCCTCGAGGAGATGGCGGGCGCCGAGATCAGCGCGCGGCCCGCCCGCTAGCGCAGACACGGAAGGAGCAGCACCAATGTCGATTCGCGATGAGCGGCTGGCCAAGGCGCAGGAAGTGCGTCAGGCGCTGTTCGGGCAGAGCGTCCCCGCGACGTTCCCCGAAGGCGACATCATGTCCGACTTCTACGACATGATTAACGAGTGGGTGTTCGGCGGCGTCTGGGCGCGGCCGGGCATCCCCATGCAGCAGCGCGAGATGGTCGTGCTGGCGGTGCTGACAGCGCTCGGCCGCGAGGCGGAGTTGCGGCTGCATCTGGGCGCGGCGCTCAACCTCGGCCTCACCAAGGAGGAGATCGGCGAGGTGCTGATCCAGGCCGCGTTCTACGCCGGCGTGCCCGCCGCAGTCTCCGGATTCCGCATCTTCCGCGAGGTGCTCGCGGCCCGCGAGGCTGCCGCGACCTGACGCCCCGGCCCTCCCCGTGTCAGCCGGAGCGGCGCGACCCGCCGACCGGCTCGGTCGAGACGGTGCTGCCGCTCGTGAGCCGCACCACCGTGAAGCCGAGCACGCCCGCGACGAGCGAGCCCGCGAAGACACCGAGCTTCGCGTCGCCGGCGAGCGCTGGCGCGTCGAAGGCGAGCCCCGTCACGAACAGCGATACGGTGAAGCCGACGCCGCCCAGCATCGCCACGCCCGCGATCTGCGGCCAGCGCGCGCCCGCGGGCATGCTGCCGGCGCCTGTCCGCACCGCCAGCCACGTCGCCAGCAGGATGCCCGCCGTCTTCCCGGCGACGAGCCCCAGCACGATACCGATCGCGACGCGGCTCTCCGCCGCCGCCGACAGCGAATCGCCGCTGAGCGCCACACCAGCGTTCGCCAGCGCGAACAGCGGCACGATGCCAAAGCTGACCCACGGATGCAGCATCCGTTCGAGCCGCTCCAGCGGCGACTCCGCGCCGTCGTCATCGCCCAGGGGCCAGGCGGGCGTCAGGAGGCCGAGCGCAACGCCCGCGACCGTCGCGTGCACGCCCGACTCGAACACCGCCACCCACAGCGCCACCCCGGCGATGACGTACGGCCAGACGCTCCGCACCCCTACCCGCTGCAGCACGAACACGAGCGCCACCAGCGCCACGGCGATGGCTCCGGCGTCCAGCGCGATCTCCTCGGTGTAGAAGATGGCGATAACGGCGATCGCGCCGAGGTCGTCGACGATGGCCAGCGCCAGCAGAAAGACCTTCAGCGACGTGGGCACCCGGCCTGCAAGCGCCAGAATGCCGACGGCGAACGCGATGTCCGTCGCCATCGGAATGCCCCAGCCACGAGCGCCGTCGCCGCCCGCATTGAGCGCCACGAAGATCAGCGCCGGCACGACCATGCCGCCGATGGCGGCGATCGCGGGCAGCGACGCCTTGCGCACCTCCCGAAGCTCGCCGCGAACCAGCTCCCGCTTGATTTCGAGGCCGACGACGAAGAAGAACACCGCCATGAGCCCGTCGTTCACGGCTCCGGCGAGATGATCCTCGATCTCGAGGCCGCCGATGTGGGCCGAGAGTTCTGTCGCCCACAGGTCGCGATAGGCGCCGTCCCACGGCGAGTTCGCCCACACGAGCGCAACGATCGTCGCGGCGAGCAGCACAAGACTGCCCGCCGCTTCCAGTCGGAGGAACTCCGACATCGGATCGAGGATCGCCCGCCCGGCGAAGGCGCGCGCCCGTCGCGGGCGGCTCGGCGCATCTCCGGTCGCGCTCATTGCGCCGCACCTGCCCGGCCGTGCCGCGATATCGATCGACCCACGGGTCGCTCCTCATCGTGCTGGTTGAGGGCGTCGATAAGCAGGCGCAGCCGGCCGTAGTCGTGGCTGGGGTAGAACGCCAGGCGGGCGTAATCGAGGGCGTCGGCCTCCGCCACCTCGGCCGGCGCCGGACCGGCGACCTCGAAGCGGCCCTTCGCCAGCAGGTCGCCGAACTCCGCGTGCAGGCTCTCGAGCGCCGCCGGGCCCGGCGCGGATCGCAGACGCACGTACAACCGCTGTCCGACGAACCGCATCGAGTGGTAGTTCGTGTAGAAGCGCTCGATCTCCGCGACCGCATCCTCGGCCGACGTAGCGACGCGCACCAGCGCCAGATCCTGCGGCGAGATGAAGCCTCGCTCGACGAGCTGGTCGTTGAGAAACGACTCCCAGTCCTGCCAGTAGGTGGAGCCGGGCGGCTCCAGCAGCACCACCGGGCGGATCGCCGTCTTGCCGGTCTGCATCAGCGTCAGCAGCTCGAACGCCTCGTCGAGCGTGCCGAATCCGCCGGGAAGCATCACGAACGCGTCCGACTCCTTCACGAAGGTGACCTTGCGCGTGAAGAAGTAGCGGAAGTGGATGAGCTTCGAGTCGTTCGCGATGTAAAGGTTCGTCTGGTTGAACGCGGGCAGCGTGATGTTCGCTCCGAAGCTCGACGCGGGCCCCGCGCCCTCGTTTCCGGCCGCCATGATGCCCGGCCCGGCGCCCGTTATCACCATCCAGCCGCGCTGGACGATGGCCCGCGCGAACGCCGCCGTCACCCGATACGCGAAGTCGCCGGACGCTACTCGCGCCGATCCGAAGATCGTCACCTTCGGCCGGTCGCGGTACCTGGCGAACAGCCGGAACGACCGCGCGAATTCCTGCAGCGATGCGCTCGCGAGCTTCAGCTCGCCGCGATTCGCCTGGCTCGACAGCCGGACGACCGTGGTCAGCATCTGCGCCAGCAGATCGGGGTCGCGCGGGCCGGCCGCCTCGACGAGCGACGCGATCGCGTCATCGAGCTCCGAGCGGCCGGTACGCGACGGCCGGCGCGGGGCGGCCGCCACCGGCGCGAGCGGCTCGACGTGCGTGCGCCCGCAAGCCTCCGCCGCCGGCCCAGCGCTGGGCGCGACGCGCGGAACGCCTTCGCCGGACTCGACGGAGTGCGGTCTCGTTCCTTCTGGCATCGATGACATTATCCGGCATGGGTTACGCGCGCACCAGCCGGCCTCGCTCGCCCGCTATCGATCATCGGGCACGGCCCGATGATCTTGTCGCGCCCCGCCAAAGCTGCTAGAATCGCCGACGGCTATGAAAGCACCTCACTCCACATGACAGACCTGCCGCACCGTCCCGAGCCGCTGCGCACGTTCGTCCCTGCCGAGGGCGGCGAGATCGCTGCCTACGAGTGGCCGGCCGATGGCCCGGCGCTCCTCTTCGCGCACGCTACGAGCTTCAACGCCCGCGTCTGGGACGAGGTGATACGGCTGCTGCCCGAGTTCCGGTGCATCGCCATCGACATGCCGGGCCACGGCGCAAGCCTGAAGTGGCCCGAGGGCGAAGTCCCCGACTGGGAGCGGTTCGGCCGCGATATCGTCGCCGTCGGCGAGCATTTCGGGCTGCGCGACGCCACCGCCATCGGCCATTCTATGGGCGGCTTCGCCGTGACGCTGGCCGCGTGGCTCCGCCCCGGCATGTTCGGCCGCCTGCTGCTCACGGATCCGGTCATCTCGCCGCCGCGGCCGCCGATGCCGGCAGGCGCGCCGTCCGCCCCCACGCGCACCCGCCGCGATCGCTGGGCATCGCCCGGCGAGATGTTCGAGCGCTTCCGCTCCGGCCCGCCCTTCGGCGACTGGGACGAGCGCGTCCTTCGCGCTTATGTCGAGCACGGACTCGTCGCGACCGGCGAGGGCGACTACCGGCTCGCCTGCCCGCCGCACTGCGAGAACTCGATTTATGCGGGCGCGGGCGTGGCCGACCTGTGGGGACGGGTGCCGGAGATCACGGTGCCCGTGCGCATCATCCGGGCGCGCGAGCGGCGCGAGGCGAACCCTGCCGAGGCGTTCCAGGCGTCACCGACGGCGCCCGGCCTCGTGGCGCGCTTCCCGAACGCCGTCGAGGTGTCGCTGCCCGATCGCGTCCACTTCTTCCCGATGGAATCGCCGGGGCTTGTGGCCAGCGAGCTGCGCCTGCTCCTCGCCGATCACCCGGCGTAAGCGACCTCGCGCGTCTCCGCTTCGGCGAGCGAGCCCTTCGGGAGCGGCCGCGCCGGTACCCCGACGACCGTCACGCCGGCCGGTACATCGTGGAGAACGACGGCGTTGGCCCCCGCGACCGCACCGGCGCCGAGCGTGATCTCGCCGAGAACCCGGCATCCCGCCGCGAGGTACACGCCATCCTCGATGATCGGGAACACGGGCTCCTTGCGCAGCCCGACGGTGACGCCGCCCTGAATCGTGACGTCGCGGCCGATACGCCAGGCGTTGATAACGGT
The DNA here is from genome assembly GCA_963702115.1 of uncultured Chloroflexia bacterium. Classification (GTDB taxonomy): domain Bacteria; phylum Chloroflexota; class Dehalococcoidia; order SHXV01; family SHXV01. Next base: position 1,061,682 of record OY969711.1, on the reverse strand, counting down.
GCCCACGGTGTGCGGCATGTACAGCCCGCCCCCGATGCGAACCGACGGCGGTAACTCGATCGCGTGATACGCGACGTTCATCTGCGCGAGCAGCGTCGGCAGCGCCGGGATGTGGCGATCCTGCGCCCAATGCGCCATCCGGTGGAGCAGCGTGGCACGAAGGCCCGGCTGCTGGAACAGCATCCGGAGCGCCTTGAGCTTGCCGATAGGTGCCTCGCTCCAGCCGTTGCGTCGCCAGGCCGCGAGGTCATCGCGAAAGGGCGTAACAAGGAGCTCGCCGATACGCATCATCGTAGTGCCTCCGGGAGCGCCCCATCGGAGCGCCCCACCCCCCACCGCAGCGCGGCGATCACTTGCCCCGGCGTAAACAGCCCCAGCAGCGCCGCGAACAACACGTAGCAGATCGCCCCGGCGGCGCCCGCCGCCAGCGCACCCAGCGACGACCACGCGAACATCGCGGCGACAGCCGTGCCGGTTGCGATCGCCAGCTTGCCGTAGAACATGAACATCGCCCGGTCGAGGACACCGCGCGGCATGAGCCAGAGCGCCCCGAGCATCATCACGAACTCGATCGCGACGAGAACGACGGCCGCGCCCAGCGCCGGATTGTCGTACCAGCGGTCGAACAGCGGAATCGCCACGAAATCGAGCGCCACCTTCGCGACGAAGGCTACGAGCATCACCACCGTCCACATCCGCTGCCGGTCGACGGCGGTGAGGATGCGATTCGCGACGATGCTGGTGCTCGTGGGCACGAGCGAGATCGCGAGAACGACGATGACCGCTCCGCTGCGCGAAAAGTCGTCGCCGATGATGCCGACGAGCGTATCGTCGGCCAGCGCCACGGCCGTAATGCTCACAAGTGTGCCGATGGCGAGCACAAGCTTCAGCGTCAGACGGGCCACCTCCGCGAGCTCGTCGGGCGAGTCGCGGTGGAGCAGCGCCATGCGCGGGAACGTGACGGTGGTGATGATGGTGGGCACGAACATCATCGTCGCGAAAATGCGGGTCGGGGTACTGTACATGCCCACCGCTGTCTCGTCGGCGAGCCGCGAAAGCAGCAGCGCATCGGTCGCCTGATACAGCACCAGGAAGATGCCGACAGTCCAGAACGGCATGCTCTCGCGCAGCACGTATCGCGCCATCGAGGGCGACAGCGAGAACACACGGAACGGCAGCACCCGCCGCGCATAGAGGATGATCGCGATGCTGACGACGGCCGCGACAGCCAGGTCGAACATCGGAATGGGCATCAGCCCCAGGTCGAGCCCGATGATGACGAGGAGCCCCGCAAGCCCGAGGAGCTTGATGGCGATGTCGAACACGGCCTGGTAGCGCATCATCTCGACGCCCTGAAACAGACCGTATGCGAGCGCGGTGATCAGTGTCGCCGGGATGGCCGCCGCCTTGAGCGCCACCACGTACACCGTGAGTGGCTGATAGCCGGTGGCGAGCGCGATCAGGGTCGCGATGACGCCCGTCGCCAGCCCGAACCCGATGCTGAGCCAGATGGCGGTGCCCATCATCGTCGCGGCGACGTTGCGGTCGCGCGCGGCCTCTTTCGTGATCAGGACGGGCATACCGAGCCCGGCGATCATGAGCCCGAGCATCTCGAACGAGCCGCCGATCGAGTACTGCCCGATGCGCTCCGGGCCGAGGTAGCGCGGCAGCAACGCTATCGTGGTGGCGGTGAGCGACCACGTAATGAGCTGCCCGATGATCATCGCACCGACGTTTTGCCGCATCGAATGGCGAGCGCGCGGAGCCTCCTGCGTCGCCCTCGGGAGCGCTGCCATCGTGGATCGGGTGGGCACTGTCATCTCCGCCATTACGCAGCCACTGTGGCGCGCGTCCGTCGAGTGCGGGTCGAGCCGGCGTTGCGCGATGGTTGTGCCGCGGCGCAATGGTCGTGCGGCGCCGCGAGCGAGCGCACGCGTGGTCATCCTCTGCTGAACACCACCGGGTCAGACTCGGAGCATGGAGAACCACACCCATCATCGTCGGAGGAGCCGGCGCCGCTGGCTCGCGACGGCGCTGGCCCTCGCCGCGGCCGCCGCGCTCGCGCTGGTGCTCCTCGTCCGCGGCGGCAGCCGCGACAACGTACGCCCGCCGCCGTTGCCCCCGGGCTGGCCGCAGGAGCTGCGGCTCGGCATGGCGAACGGGCTCGGCGACGCCAGCACCCTCACGGCCACGGCGGACTTCGCCTTTCGGGCGCAGTACCTCACGGGCGGCGTCGACGATGGCTGGGTGAGCTGGCCCGGCTTCGAGAATGGGGCATTCGTCACGAGCTACATCGAGGAGTCGCGGCGCGCCGATGTCGTACCAGTCTTCTCCTACTACATGACGTTCCATTCATCCGATGTCGAAGCGCCGGAGGACGTCGCCGACCTGCGCACGCTCGCCGGCCCGGAGACGATGCGCCGCTACTACGAGCAGCTGCGGCTCTTCTTCGAGCGAGCGGGCGCATTCCCCGAGACGATGGTGGTGCTCCACGTCGAGCCCGACCTCTGGGGTTACATGCAATCGAACGCGCGCGACGACGACCCCACCACCATCATCGCCGTCGCCGGCTCGTCGGGGCTGGCCGAGCTCGCGGGGCTGCCCGACGACCTGACGGGCTTCGCGCAGGCGTTCGTGCGGCTCCGCGACGCGCTCGCGCCCAACGTTGTCCTCGCGTACTCGATCAGCACCTGGGGCGCCGGCGAAGACTTCCTCTACAGTGACCCGCCCGACGAGCGTATCGACACGCTCGCCGCGCGCACGGCCCGCTTCTACCAGGCGCTCGGCGCGCCGTTCGACCTGACATTCGCCGAGTTCAGCGATCGTGACGCCGGCTTCGACGAGGTGATCAAGGGCGATGGCGGCGCGTCGTGGTGGGACGAGGGCGACTTCGCCCGGCACGCACGCTTCCTCCGGCAGTTCAGTCGCGCCACCGGCCTGGGCATCGTGCTCTGGCAGACGCCGTACGGCAACACGAAGTTCCGTGCGGTCGACAACACGTGGCAGCACTTTCAGGACAACAAGGTCGAGTGGCTGCTCGACGACCCGAGTCGCGAGCACCTGCGCACCTATCGCGATGCCGGCGTCATCGCGATCCTGTTCGGGCGCGGCGCCGATGGCGCCACCGACGCCTCCGACGCGGCGGGCGACGGCGTCACGAACCCCGAGCCGATCGGCGCCAACACCGAGCGCTCGCTCAGCGCCGACGACGACGGCGGGCTCTTCCGGCTGCTGGCGCACGAATACGGCGACGCGGGGCCGCTCCCACTGCGATGAGCGCGCGGCAACGAGCGAGCAACCGTCGCTCAATGCCCGCTACACGTTTGGGCCGCATCATTCGGCCATGGTTTCGACACTTACCGCCACACAACCAGTTCTGACGCGCGTCGCCGAACCCGTCCGCATGGGCGTCGTCGGCTATGGGTATTGGGGGCCGAACCTCGCGCGCAACATCGCCACGCAAGCGGAAACGCAGCTCGTGGCCATCGCCGACCGCGATGAGGCGCGGCTCTCGGCGGCACGGAGCGCCCATCCGTTCACGAGGCTCGCTCGCGACCACCGCGAGCTGCTCCGCGATCCGGAAATCGAGGCGATCGCCATCGCGACTCCGGCCGCAAGCCACGCCGCGCTCGCCCGGGAGGCGATGGAAGCCGGCAAGCATGTTCTTGTCGAGAAGCCGCTTGCGACAAGCGTCGCCGACGCCGAGGAGCTCGTGAGCCTGGCCGCTCGCCTCGGGCGGACGCTGGCCGTCGACCACACGTTCCTCTTCACGGGCGCAGTCCGCCGGATGAAGCAGTGCATCGACAGCGGCGAGCTCGGCGAGCTGTACTACTACGATTCGACCCGCATCAACCTGGGCCTGTTCGACCACGAGACGAACGTCATCTGGGATCTGGCGCCGCACGATCTGTCGATCATGCTCTACCTCATCGACCAGCCGATCGTCAGCGTCTCGGCCGTCGGCGCCTGCCACTTGCGCCAGAGCGTCGAGAACATCGCCTACATCACCGTCCAGTTCGCGGGCCCGCTTGCTGGCCCACTTCCACGTCAACTGGCTCGCCCCCGCCAAGGTTCGCAAGACGATCGTCGGCGGCAGCCGCAAGATGCTCGTCTTCGACGACGTGGAGGCGAGCGAGAAGCTGAAGATTTACGACTCCGGCGCCGACGTCCCCGAGACGGCGGAAGAGGTGTACCGCTCGCTCGTCGAGTACCGCACCGGCGACGTGTTGGCCCCGAAGCTCGACAAGGCCGAGGCGCTCGCCGTCGAGACGTCGAACTTCGCGCAGGCCGTCCGCGGCCTCGCCGCCCCCATCTCCGATGGGGCGCTCGGTCTCCGCGTCGTCCAACTCATCGATGCCGCCCAGCGCTCGCTGGCGACTGGCGGCGCACCTGTGGGAGTCTCGCTATGAACGTCCCGTTCTTCGATGTCCAACGATTGCACAGCAACGTGCGCGCCGATATTCTCGCCGCCTTCGAGCGTGTCCTCGATTCGGGCCGCTATGTGCAGGCCGGCGAGGTCGAGGCATTCGAGCACGAATTCGCCGAAGCCTACGGCACACGCCACGCGCTCGCCGTCAACAGCGGCACAGCGGCGCTGCACCTGGCGCTGGTCGCCGCTGGCGTCAAGCCCGGCGACGAGGTCATCACCCCTTCGAACACGTTCATCGCCACTGCCGAGGCGATCGCCATGGCAGGCGCGCGGCCCGTGTTCGCCGAGATCGACCCGCACACGTTCAATCTCGACCCGGCCGATGTCGAGGAGCGGATAACGCCACGCACGACGGCGATCATCGCCGTCCACCTCTACGGCCGCATGGCCCCGATGGACGCGCTGGCGGCGATCGCCCGGCGTCACGGCCTCCTCCTCATCGAGGATGCCTGCCAGGCCCACGGCGCGATGCTCAACGGCCGCCGCGCCGGCACCATCGGCGATGTCGGCTGCCTCAGCTTCTACCCGACGAAGAACCTCGGCGCCATCGGCGAGGGCGGCATGGTGCTCACCGCCGACCCCGTGATTGCGGCACGCGTTTCGGCGCTCCGCGACCACGGTCAGGTCGAGCGCTATCGCCACCTCGAGCTGGGCTACAACTATCGCCTGCCCGAGCTGCAGGCCGCGGCGCTACGCGTCGTGCTGCCGATGCTCTCCGAATGGAACACCGCCCGCGTCGTCGCCGCCGCACGCTACGACGAGGGCCTCGCCGATGCCGATGTCGTGACGCCGGCGCCGGGATTGCCCGGCGAGCACGTCTATCACCTGTACGTCATCCGCACGCGAGAGCGCGACGCGCTCCGTGCCTTTCTGGAGACGCGCGGCATCGCGACGGCCATCCACTACCCGGTACCGATTCACCTGCAACCGGCCTTCCGGAACGCGGGCAACGGCCCAGGCTCGCTGCGCCGCACGGAGCGCATGGTCGACGAAATCCTGTCGCTGCCGCTCCACCCGGCGATCACCACGTACGAGATCGACACCGTGTGCCACGCCGTGCGCGAGTTCAGCGTACGCACCTTCGGCCCGGAGCCCATTCTGCTGCGAGGAGCACGATGAAGACGTCCATGCTGACCGATAGCCGTGTCCTGATCACAGGCGGCGCGGGCCTCATCGGCTCGCACATCGCCGAGCTGCTTGCAGCGGAGCGGGTCGCCGAGGTCGTCGTCCTCGACAACTTCGTGCGCGGCCGCCGCGAGAATCTGGCGCAGGCAGCGCTCGCTGCTGCCCCGCCTGACCGTCGTCGACGCCGACATCACGGAGCCCGCGGCCGTGCACCGGGCGATGGAGGGCATCGACTACGTGTTCCACCAGGCGGCGCTGCGCATCACGCAGTGCGCCGAGACGCCGCGCGAGGCTGTCGATGTGCTCATCGGCGGCACCTTCAACGTCCTCGAAGCAGCGGTCGCGGCCGGCGTCCAGAAGGTCGTCGCCGCTTCGAGCGCCTCCGTCTACGGCGAGCCCTCGTATGTGCCGATGGACGAAGCACACCCGTTCAACAACCGCACCCTCTACGGCGCCGGCAAGATCTCGCTGGAGCAGATGCTGCGCAGCTACAACGACATGTTCGGCCTGCCCTACGTGGCGCTGCGCTACTTCAACGTCTACGGCCCGCGCATGGACACGCACGGCGTCTACACCGAGGTCATGATCCGCTGGATGCAGCGACTCGCCGACGGGACTGCCGCCCGTCATTCACGGCGACGGCCTGCAGACGATGGACTTCGTATTCGTGAGCGACATCGCACGGGCGAACGTGCTGGCGATGAAGTCCGATGTCCGCGATGAGGCGCTCAACGTCGCCTCGGGCGTCGAGACGAGCCTGCGCGAGCTCTGCCGTCAGCTGACGCTGGCCTGCGACCGCGACGGCCTCGAGCCCGAGTTCGTGCCCGCCCGCAAGGTCAACCCCGTCACCCGCCGGCTCGGCGGCGTCGAGCGTGCGGCCGAAGCGATCGGCTTCCGCGCCGCGACCCCGCTCGACATCGGCCTGTCGAAGCTCGTGCAGTGGTTCGAGGCGGAGCAGCGGGTCGCCGCGGGAGCGACCGTATGATCCCGATCACCCGTCCCAGCATCGGCCCCGAGGAGGCGCAGGCCGCAGCCGACGCCGTCCTCTCGGGATGGCTCTCCCAGGGCCCCCGTGTCGCCGAGTTCGAGGCGACGATCGCGAGCTACGTCGGCGCCCGCCACGCCATCGCCACATCGAACTGCACGACGGCGCTGCACCTGGCGCTGCTCGTCGCGGGCGTCGGCCCCGGCGACGAGGTCGTCTGCCCATCGTTCAGCTTCATCGCGACCGCGAACGCCATCATGCACGCGGGCGCGACGCCCGTGTTCGTCGATATCGACCCGCGCACGTACAACATCGACCCGGCGCTCGTGGAGGCGGCGATCACCCCGCGCACGGCGGCGATCATGCCCGTCTCGCAGATCGGCCTGCCGGCCGACCTGCCCGCCATCCTCGAGATCGCCGGCCGCCACGGCCTCCCCGTGGTCGAGGACGCGGCGCCCTCGCTCGGCGCGAGCATCGGCGAAGCACGGGTTGGCGCGCTCGCCAGCCTCACCTGCTTCAGCTTCCACCCTCGCAAGAGCATCACCACGGGCGAAGGCGGCCTGATCACGACGAACGACGACGCCATGGCGGCGCGACTGCGCGTGCTCCGCTCGCACGGCGCATCGACATCGGACCTCGCGCGGCACACCTCCGGCAGCACCGAGATCGAGGAGTACGCGGAGCTCGGCTACAACTACCGCATGTCCGACGTGCAGGCCGCGATTGGTGTCGTACAGATGCGGCGTCTCGACGCGATCCTCGCCTCGCGCCGAGCCCTCGCCGAGCGCTACACCGCGCTGGCTCGCGTCCGAACCCGCGCTCGGGACACCGTACGAGCCGGCCGGGCTCCGCCACACGTATCAGTCGTACTGCGTGCGGCTTCGCACGGACCGGCCGCGCGCCGAAATCATGGCCGCGCTCGCCGCCGAAGGCATCGCGTCGCGCCGCGGCGTCATGGCGATTCACCTCGAGCCCTACTACCGCGAACGCTACCCCGCGCTCTCGCTGCCGCAGACGGAGCTGGCGACGCGCGAGACGCTGCTGCTGCCGCTCTTCGACGGCATGACCCACGACGAGCAGGATCGCGTCGTCGCGACGCTGCTCCGGGCAGTGCGGACGTGAGCACCTACGATCTCGCCGAGCGGGCACTCCTCCTGGCGGAGCGCGCTCCGCTGCGCTGGCTGAGCCATTCGACGCTCGACGTCCGCTGGTTCGACCGCTGGGAGCCCGCCCTCGACGACGCGCTGAGGGTGCTCCCCGAGATGGACACGTGCCCGCACGAGCTCTTCCGGGCGCTGGCCACGCAACCCCACCGCCGCCGCCAAGCGGATCGCGCTCGTGACAGACCACGGTGCGCCGGTGGCCGTCATCGCGCTGCGCCGGCACAAGCATCACTGGGAGCCAGCGACGGCCGGGGTGGCGCCGCGCGCGGTCGCGCCCGCCCAGCCGGGCCGCATCGCCGAAGCGCTGGCGGCCCTCGGCCTCAACATCCGCATGGAGGGCTGGGCGGGGCCGCTTCCGCCGACCGTGCCGGTGCACGACGTCGCGAAACTCACGGTATTCCGGATCGCGACCAGCACAGATTTCGAAGCGTACTGGCGAGCGACGGGCCACTGGGCCGTCGTCAAGCCTGCACGGCGGCAGTCGCGCGCGTTCGAGTTCGCCGTCGACGCGCCGGATGCGATCGAGTGGATTCTCGGACGCTGGGAAGAGCGCTGGCGCGACGACCCGGCGCGCGAAACCAGCCGCATCAACGACATGCTGCTCGCCTCGCACTTCTACGCCGGCCGTGGCCAGATGCGGTCGTTCCTGCTGCTCGATGGCGACCGTCCCGTGGCAGGCAATACGTTCTTCGTGCACAACGACGAGATGATCCTGCAGTGTGTCGCACGTGACCCCGACTACGCACGCGCCGGCGTCGGCACGCGCTGCATGGACCTCACGTTCCAATGGGCCGCGGAACATGGCCCCGCGATGATCAACCTCGGCGGCGGACACGAGTACAAGGCCGGATGGGCCCCCGCCGATGGCACACGCGCGGCGTTCAGCATCAGGCCGGCACATCTGAGCGCCGCCGCCAACGTGCTGCATGGCGTCCGCCGCGCCGCCCACGTCCGACCACGCCGCGATAATGGCCACAGCACGGCGAGAGGCGCACACGCATGACATCGGCCCAGCCGCGCAGCATCGCCAGGCGCGCCGTCCGCGCAACAGGCTTGCGACGCACGAGCGTCGCCGCCGCGCGCATGTGCTGCGAGCGCCACATACTCGCCCGCTTCGGCGGCAGGCGCGAGCGGGCGGGCGGGCGCATCCTCTGCTATCACTCCGTGGGCACGCCGCAGTGGGGCGTTAACGACGTATCGCCCGCCCGCTTCCGCCGCCAGATCGAGACGGCGCTCGCCGCCGGTTATCGATTCGTGCCCGCGGCGAGCATCGCCGGCACCGGCGGCGCGCCCAACGACCTGGCGATCACGTTCGATGACGGCCTCGCGAGCGTGGCGGCGAACGCCGCGCCCGTGCTCGCGGAGTACGGCATCCCGTGGACGCTGTTCGTCGTTTCGGATTGGGCCGCTGGCCGCAACGCGGCGACGACGCGCTCATGCTCCGCTGGCGCGAGATCGAGCGGCTCGCGGGCGCGGGCGCGACGATCGGCAGCCACTCCGTCGACCACGCGAACTTCGGTGCGCTCTCGCCCGAAGCGACGGCACGGCAACTCCACGAATCGGCCGCCGCCATCGAACGGGCGCTCGGCATCCGCCCGGCCGAGTTCGCGATACCGTTCGGCCGCTCGCGCGACTGGACCGCGGCCGCCGCGGCAAGCGCGCTCGAGGCCGGCTACACCACCGTCTACGCCCAGTCGGAGGAGCGACGCGCCGCAGGCACCATCCCCCGCACCTTCGTCACCCGTTTCGATGGCGACCGCATCTTCCGGGCGGCGCTCGCGGGCGCGTTCGATCGCTGGGAGGAGTGGTACTGATGATGCTGCGGCCCACGACCGTGTCCGTCATCGTGCCGACCCGCGACCGCCCATCGCTGCTGCGCGAGGCGCTCGCCAGCATCCGCGCGATCGAGGGGCCGGAGCTCGCGCTCGAGATTCTCGTCGGCGATAACGGCACGCTCGCCGAGACGAGTGCCATCGCCGCGGAGTTCGGCGCGCGGCACATCGCCGTCGACACGCCGGGCGCGGGCGCGGCACGCAACGCCGGGCTCCAGTCCGCCACCGGCGACTACATCGCCTTTCTCGACGACGACGACGTGTGGACGAGCGACGCGCTCCGGCCGCAGCTCGCTCTCCTGCGGGAGCAGCCGGAGCTGGCCGGCGTCATCGGCCAGGTTGCGGCTCGTCGATGCCGATCTGCGTCCCGATCTCCGGCCTCTGGCCGCCCGGCGGCCCGGAGGCCGACCGCTTTCGCGCCATCCTCGCCCACTACCCGCAGCTCGGCACGACGGTGGTGCGCGCCTCCGTCCGCGACACCGTGGGGCTGTTCGACGAATCGCTGCTCGGCGATCAGGACTGGGACTGGCACTTGCGGCTGGCTCTGGCACACCCCATCGGCTACACGCCCCAGACGGGCTCGCTCTTCCGCCAGCGCCCGGCGGGCATCGACGGCGACCTCCGATGGCGGCGGCTCGCCTTCTTCCGGCGGGTGTTCGGCGAGAACGTTCGCCGCGCGGGCGCCCGGCGGCCATCGCGCCTGTGGCTGGCGCGGACGTATCTGCGCCACACCGGCGAGTATCAGTGGCACTTCGCCCGCGACGCTCGCGCCCACATCGAAGCGGGCGACCGGCCCGCTGCCCGGCGGGCGCTGCTGCGGGCCGCTCGCGCATCGCTGCCGCATTCGGCGGCGGCGATGGTGCGCGGCGGCGACTTCCGATGGGCGCTGCTGCGCGCCATCCCGCTCGGCCCGCTGGGGCGGCGTGCAGCGCCCGCGCCCGGGACGCCGCCGGCCTAGCCGCCCTCCATCACCAGCGGCGTGTCGTCGCGATTCGCCCACTCCCGCATCGACCCGTCGTAGATGCGGACGTGCTCGTAGCCGAGCAGAGTCAGGACGAACGCGAGGTGCGCCGCGCGAATGCCGCCCTGGCAGTAGGTGATGACGTCGCTCTCCGGCGGCACACCCGCCGCGCGCAGTATCGACCGCAGCTCGGCGGCGGGGCGCACCACCCGCCGGTCATCGTCCGTGAGGCAATCCTGCCACTCGAGGTGGATCGCGCCCGGCAGGTGACCGGCGCGCGCATTGCCGCGACTGTTCGTGCCGAACCACTCGGCATCGGAGCGCGCGTCGAGGATGCGCGTGCTCCCGCCGTCGATGCTCGCTCGCACATCATCGAGACCGCACAACACAGACGCCCCCCGGACGCGACACGAATGCGCCACGGGGCGGCGCCGACGGCGTCATCGTGGCGGGGCGGCCCTCGGCCAGCCAGCGATGCCAGCCGCCGTTGAGCACCATCGCCGCGTGGTGGCCGTAGTGACGGAGCACGGCCCACAGGCGCGCGGCGGGTGTGCCGCCCTCGCCGTCGTAGGCGACGACAGTCGTCTGCGGCGGACACGCCGAGGCCCGACATCAGCTCTGCGAAGCCGGCCGCGGCCATCACGTGCACGAGCTCGGCGTCGGCCTTCAGAAAGTTGTGCACCGGCAGCGCCACCGCGCCGGGGATGTGGGCGCGCCTGTACGCGTCGGGCGGCCCGCAATCGATGATACGGAGATTGGCGTCGTCGCGATGCTCCCAGAGCCAGCCGGGCTCGGCAAGCAGATCGGGGCGGGCGTAGCCTGCTTCGGGCGGCATGGTGTGCGCCTCCGGTACGAGATGGCGGCAGTATAGCGCCCGTGGCCGCCGCTACGTGGCGTCGGAGGCCGTGCGGGCGACGCCGTCGTCGTCGGGCGGCCGCTGGGGCAGAATCCGCAAGGTGCTCGCGAGCTCGATGCCTTCGGCCCGGAAGGCGCGGAGGATCGCGAAGTTCACCGCCTGGCGGATGTCCATGTAGCCGTTGTAGTTGGCGTGGAGCACGAAGTAGACGACCTCGAAATCGAGCGACGCGTCGCCGTAGCGGAAGAAGTGCACCCGGTCGAACCGCGTCTCGTCCTGCGCCTCGATAATCCCGCGCACGATACCGGGAATGCGCTCGAGCTGCGCGGAGTCCGTCTCCTGCGCGACGCCGAACGTGAACAGCACCCGGCGTTCGCGCAGGTGCTTGAAGTTGCGGATGCGGCTGTTGATGAGGTCGCTGTTCGAGAAGACGAGGCCTTCGCCGTCGAGGCTCTGCAGCCGCGTCGTCTTCACCCCAATGTGCTCGACCGTACCGGAGAAGCCGTCGATGACGATGAAGTCGCCGACGGTGAACGGCCGATCGAGGTGCATCGCGAACGACGCGAACAGATCGGTGAGGATACTCTGCGCCGCCAACGCCACCGCGATGCCGCCGATGCCGAGTCCGGCGACGATCGCCGTCACCTCGACGCCGGCGTTATCGAGCGCGACAATGCCGAACACCGACCACAGCACGATCCGCCCGACGAAGCGCAGCGCGATCAGCGTGCTCACGGCGCCGCTGTCGTCGGCGTCGCGTTCCTCGCGCCGCCGCGTCCAGTAGGCGATAGCGCCGTCGGCCCAGAGGCTCACCTGCACCAGCAGCGCGATGATCGCCACGACCCGCGCGATGTCGTCGGTCTTCGCCGCCAGATCGAGCGGCAGCGACCCGAAGTAGAGGCCGGCGATCAGCGCGACGAGCCGATGCGTGCGCTCCACCATCTCGCTGGCGAACCCGGCGAACTCGAAGCCGGTGCGGCGCGCCACCTGCTCGAAGAAGCGGCCCGCAACCCAGAGCGCCACCACGAGGCCGCCGAAGACACTGGCCGCGACGATGCCCGCCGCGATCCAGTTGTCCGTCGCGTCGGCATCGAACAGGTCTCGAAATTCGTCCACCGGCTGCCCCCGATCCGCCTCGCCTAACGAAAGCGCTGCTGCGAAGGTAGCAATCGTAGCGACAACGGACAAATCGCGAATCGAACCGCGTCTCGCGCCCGCACGCTGCAGCCCGGCAGATGCCGAACGGCCGTGCTATACTCGACCGGCGGAGGCACCCGGTGGACGACGCGCTCAGCCGCTTTCACCCCCTCGTGCGCGATTGGCTCGTGCGCCGCTTCGGTGTGCCCACCGACGCGCAGGCCGCCGCGTGGCCCCACATCCTCGACGGCCGCGACACGCTGCTCGCCGCGCCCACGGGCTCCGGCAAGACGCTCGCCGCGTTCCTCAGCGGCATCGATGGGCTGGTGCGGCTCGCCGAGGCGGGCGACCTGCCCGACGAGACGGCGATTGTCTACGTGTCGCCGCTCAAGGCGCTCGGCAACGACATCCGCCGCAACCTCGAAACGCCCCTCGAAGAGATACGGGCGCTCGCCGAGGAGCGCGGCATCGCGCTCGCGCCCATCCGGGTCGGGGTGCGCTCCGGCGACACGCCGCAGAGCGAGCGGCAGGCCATGATCCGCAAGCCGCCGCACATCGTCGTCACGACACCCGAATCGCTGTACCTGCTGGCGACGGCGCAGCGCGGCCGCGAGACGCTGCGCAAGGTGCGGACGGTCATCGTCGACGAGATCCACGCGCTCGTGCGCGACCGGCGCGGCAGCCACCTGGCGCTGACGCTGGCGCGGCTCGACCACATCGCCGCGACGCGGCCGGCGCGCATCGGGCTCTCCGCCACGCAGCGCCCGATCGACGAGATCGCGCGCTTCCTCACGGGCAGCGCCCCCGCCGGCGCAGCGGACACGGCGCTGCCCTGCGAGATCATCGACCTCGGTCACCAGCGCGACCTCGACCTCGCCGTCGAGGTGCCGCCCAGCGATCTCGAGGCCGTCGCGCCGAAGGAGCAGTGGGGCGACATCTACGACCGGCTCGCGACGCTCATTCAGGAGCACCACACGACGCTCATCTTCGTCAACACCCGCCGCCTCTCGGAGCGGGTGGCGCACAACCTCGCGGAGCGGCTCGGCGACGACGCCGTCGCCAGCCACCACGGCAGCCTCTCGAAGGAGCGGCGCTGGCGCGTCGAGCAGCGGCTCAAGGACGGCTCGCTGCGGGCGCTCGTCGCCACGGCGTCGCTCGAGCTGGGCATCGATATCGGCAGCATCGACCTCGTCTGCCAGGTGGGGTCGCCGCGCAGCATCGCCGCCTTCCTGCAGCGGGTCGGGCGCTCCGGGCACGCGCTCGGGCTGCGTCCGAAGGGCCGCCTGTTCCCGGCGACGCGCGACGAGCTCATCGAGTGCGCGGGGCTCATTCGCGCCGTCCACGAAGGGCGGCTCGACCGGATCGTCATCCCCACAGCGCCGCTCGATGTGCTGGCGCAGCAGATCGTGGCCGAATCGGCGTGCGAGCCGTGGGCGACCGGCGACCTGTACGACCTCGTTCGCCGCGCGACACCCTACCGCGAGCTCTCCCGTGCCGGCTTCGACGAGATCGTCGAGATGCTGGCCAACGGCATCGGCGAGGGGGCCGGGCGGGCCGCGCCGCTCATTCATCACGACCGGATCAACGGCATGATCCGCGGCCGCCGCGGCGCACGGATGGCGGCGATCACCAACGGCGGCACCATCCCGGAGATGGGCGACTATCGTGTCGTGGCGCAGCCCGACGAGATGACCGTCGGCACCGTGAACGAGGACTTCGCCATCGAGAGCATGGCCGGCGACATCTTCCTGCTCGGCAGCACATCGTGGCGCATCCTCCGTGTCGAGCAGAGCACCGTGCGCGTCGAGGACGCTCGCGGCGCGCCGCCGACGATCCCGTTCTGGCTGGGCGAAGCGCCGGGCCGCACCATCGAGCTCTCGGCCGAGGTCGGCCGCCTGCGCCGTTACGTCGCCGATGGCCTCGCCGACCCCGACCGCGCTCGCCGCGCAGCTCGCCGCGGGCTACGGACTCGAGCGAGCACGCCGCCCGCCAGGTCATCGCGTACGTGCGGGCCACGCGCGACGGCCTCGGCCTCGTGCCGTCGGACACCGACGTCGTCTTCGAGCGCTTCTTCGACGAGACGGGCGGCATGCAGCTCGTCGTTCACGCGCCGTTCGGCGCGCGCATCAACCGGGCCTGGGGGCTGGCGCTGCGCAAGCGCTTCTGCGTGACGTTCGACTTCGAGCTGCAGGCGGCCGCCAGCGACGACGCGATCCTGCTCTCGATCGGGCCGCAGCACAGCTTCCCGCTCGAGGATGCGTTCGACTACGTGACGCCGCGCAACGCCGAGAAGGCCGTCGAGCAGTCGGTGCTGTACGTGCCGCTCTTCCCGACCCGCTGGCGCTGGAACGCCACGCGCGCGCTCGCCGTGCAGCGGCAGCGGGGCGGACGCCGGGTGCCGCCGTTCCTGCAGCGCATGCGCTCCGACGATCTGCTGGCGTCGGTGTTCCCGGCGCAGGTGGGCTGCCAGGAGAACGTCACGGGCCCGCTCGAACTCCCCGATCATCCGCTCGTCCGGCAGGCGATGGACGACTGCCTGCACGAGGCGATGGACACCGCCGGGCTCATCGGCGTGCTGGAGCGGGTCGAGGCGGGCGACATCCGGCTGCACGCTCGCGACACGACCGAGCCGTCGCCGATGGCGCACGAGATCATCAGCGGCCGCCCCTACACGTATCTCGACGACGCCCCCCTCGAGGAGCGCCGCACCCGCGCCGTGACGCTGCGGCGCACGCTGCCCGAGGACGCGCGCGAGCTCGGCGCGCTCGACGCCGCCGCCATCGAGCGGGTGCGCGACGAGGCGCAGCCCGACCCCGCGCGACGCCGAGGAGACGCACGACACGCTGCTCTCGCTCGTCGCCGTCCGCGAGGAAGACGCCGCCGGCTGGCGGCCGATGCTCGGCGAGCTCGCCGCCGCGGGCCGCGCCGCGGTCGCGACGACGCCTGACGGCAGCCGACTCTGGTTCGCCGCGGAGATGACGCTCGCCATGGCGCTGCTCCACCCGGACGCCGCCATCGATCCGCCGATCCGCGTCGCCGATGACGTGCCCATCGCCATCGCTGATCGCGACGACGCGAGGGCGCGGCTGCTGCGCGGTCACGCCGAGGTCATCGGCCCGGCGACGGCGGCCGTCTTCGCCGCGCGCGGCGGCATGCGCCTCGCCGATGGCGAACGCGGGCTGGCGCAGCTCGAGGCGGGCGGCTTTGTGCTCCGCGGCCGGTTCACGCCGGGCGCCGCCGACGACGAGTGGTGCGACCGGCGGCTGCTGGCGCGCATCCATCGCTACACGCTCGACCGGCTGCGGCAGGAGATCGACCCGGTGACGGCGCGCGACCTCATGCGCTTCCTGCTGCGCTGGCACGGCCTCGCGCCGGGCACGCGGCTCGCGGGCAAGGCGGGCCTGCGGCAGGCCATCCGCAGGCTCCGCGGCTTCGAAGCGCCCGCCGTCGCGTGGGAGTCGCAGCTGCTGCCGGCGCGCATCGACGATTACCACAGCTCCTGGCTCGACGAGATGTGCCTCGCCGGCGAAGTCGCGTGGTCGCGGCTGACGCCACGCCGCGCCACGACCGGCGAGCCCGCGCCATCGACGGCCACCGCGACCCGCGCCACGCCGATCTCGCTGGCGCCGCGTGCCGAGATGCCGTCGCTGCTCGTGGCGGTGCGCGCCTTCGGCAACGGCCACGCGCCGGAGCCGGAGGCGGAGCAGGGCGCGGCGGGCGAGCTGCTGGCGCTCCTCCGCGACCGCGGCGCGCTCTTCTTCGACGAGATCGTCGGCGCGACCCGCCGGATTGCGAGCGATGTCGAACGCGGCCTGCGGGAGCTGCTCGGCGCGGGCCTCGTCACGTCGGACGGCTTCCAGGGGCTGCGCGATGTCATCCGCAGCGGCGGCAAGCGGCGGCCCGGCGGCGGGCGGCAGCGCTATCTCGCGGGCGGGCAGTTCATCGGGCGGGGGCCCGCCGGGACGCTGGGCGTACGTGCGCGCGCCTGGATCCGACCCCGCCGATGTCGACAGGCTCGCCGAGTACATCGCGGGCGTGCTGCTCGATCGCTACGGCGTCGTCTTTCGCGATCTCGTCGTGCGCGAGAGCTTCGGCGTGCCGTGGCGCGAAGTGCTGCGGGCGCTGCGCCGGATGGAGGCGCGCGGCGTCGTGCGCGGCGGGCGGTTCGTGTCGGGCTTCGTCGGCGAGCAGTACGCGCTGCCCGAAGCCGTCGAGGGGCTGCGGCGCACCCGCCGCGATCCGCTGCGCGGCGAGCGCATCCGGATCGGCGCGACCGACCCGCTGAACCTGACGGGCGTGGTGCTGCCGGGGCCGCGCGTGCCCTCGATTCCGGGGCGCTCGATCGAGCTTGTCGACGGCGCGCTGGCGGAGACGCCGGGCCCGCAGATCGCCGACGGCTCGCCAGGCGACTCTCGCGACTATCGCCCGCGCCGGGTAGCGCAGGCCGCCGGCGAGCGCTATCGCGTTCGCGTCGGGAGCTGGTCTTGGGCGCGGAGGTAGGCGCGGACGCGGCGCACGAGAAACGCCGTCCCGCCGAGCGCGACGACCGTCCACGCGACGAGCAGCGCCACCCAGAGCGCCGGGTACGGCCAGTTGAAGATCGCCTGAAACAGCCGCGCCCAGATGTAGACGCCGAACGTCGCGAAGATGATGACGACGAACCAGATGGTGGCGCGCTCCGACATGGGCCTAGTCTAGCAGCGAATACCCCGGCACGCCCGCCTTGCACCACTCGTACGCCGTCGGCTCCACCGGCTCGAAGATGCCGTACGTCACCTCATCGCCGCAGGTCACGCGGCAATGGTGGTCGTTCAGCCCCGAGATGCGCGCCTGCACCGCCCGGTCGTTGACGTCGTACGTCTCGCCCTCGGTGACGTTGTCGCCGACGTACATCCCCTGCCAGATGTCCTTGTCCGGCGTGCCGCCCGTCGCGCCCATCGCGTACATGCCGCAGCGCAGATACGCCGTCTGATTGCCGAGCCGCTCGTAGCGCACATCGAGCGTCGTACCGTCCTCGAGCACGTTCGTGACGATGCCTTCGAGAAAGACCTTCGATTCCGGATCGAACTTCAGCCTGCGATCCTGCCTGATGATCTTGCCGGCGCCCGGGCGCGGGTCATCGAAGTTGTAGAGGACGCGGCTGCCCCAGATGCTCCAGTCACCGAACTCGACCCACTGGCCGCCGTGCCCGAACGACGGCACAGCGTCGTTGTGCCCCCGCCCGCCGACGCCGAAGCGCACACCCCAGTGCCGATCGCGCGAGCCGTTGTAGTGGGCGCGGCTCAGCTCGAATCGCTTGCCGTCGACGACCGCATGGCCTTCGGGGTAGCCGAAGCCCTCGAAGCCGGCCGTCTCCGCCAGCACCCGGCCGCCCACGTATCGCCCCGGCATGGTGTCGAAGACCTGGCGCTTCGTGTCGTGCCAGAGCATGTCGAAGCTGATGCCCCATTCGTTCTCGTCGAGCGCCAGCCGCCACGTTCGCAGTCCCTCCACCACCTGCAGATGGATCGGGCCGAAGTCGAGGTTCATCCGGTCGCGGCCGAGGCGGCGGAAGTGGCGGACGGTCGTGTGCCGCCCCTTGTGATTGATGATCGCGTACGCCTCCGCCGTGTCGAGGTTCGGGTAGAAGCCGCCGCCCACCACGATGAACAGCTCGCCCACATCGTCCTGCGCGGTGAACCAGAACCGCTCGTAGGCGCGGGCGTCGCTCGTCGCGACGTAGCGCAGCGGCTGCGTCGTCTGATGGATGAGGTAGTCGTCCATCGGGTCGAGCGGATACTGCTGGGCATAGGGGTCGGACATCGCTGCCTCCGGCATTATCGGGCGAAGATGCCCGTCTTCTGCTCGCGTTCGGCCACCCGCCGAAGTTCGTCGATGATGCGCGCCCGCAGTGGCGCGAGCGGCGTGCCCGCCATCTCGCTCTGGGCGAGCACGCGGCCGAGCAGTGCCCGGCGGGCCTCCGCCGCCTCGATCAGCGGCCGGATACGGAGCCCCGGCGGACGCGACACCGTCGCGGCGATCTCGCTCGTGAGCGCTGTGTCGCCGCCGAGCGCGGGCACCGCTTCGGTGAGCAGCGCGTCGCTGCGAGCGCACTCGCCCGTGAGCGCCTCCACGATGTCGTCGAGCTCGCCCATGGCCTGCCCGAGGAGCATCGCCGCGACGCCGACCTGACTCTGCACGTACGGCCCGTCGACCTCGGTCATCACCGATGTCAGCAGGTAGTGCTGCACCCCTTCGATAATCTGGAACGCGTGCGGACGCATGCTACAACCCCAACATTTCGAGCAGCTCCAGTTCGAGCGGGGGCACGCCCCGCCCCACCATCCCCAGCATCACGGGCCCGTGGCCCACGAACCCCTTCGCCGACGTGATGCAGATGACCGCCATCTTGAAGTTGCCGAACACTTCCCAGAAGCGGATGTCGCCGCGATCGACGGGCTGGCCGCCCGCGTTCTCGTAGACGCGGAAGAAGTCGTCCCGCGGCAGCACCCCGCCGACCCGGTCGTCGCCGCCCCACCGCCAGAAGCGCATGCATGCCCACCCAAGATCCTCCATCGGATCGCCGAGATGCGCCATCTCCCAATCGACGACGGCGCGGATGCCCTGCTCATCGACGAGGTAGTTGCCGGTGCGAAAGTCGCCGTGCACGATGGTGACGCGCCGTGTCTCCGGCAGGTTCGCCTTCAGCCAGCGGATCGTCTCGTCGAGGATGGGCCGCGGCTCGAGCTGGTCCGCTCGCATGATGCGCTCCCAGCGCTCGACCTCGCGCAGCGCCGAATCCGTGCCGCTTCCCGGCGGCCCGCCATCGAGCGAGGCGAGCCCGGCGGCACGCCAGTCGAACGTGTGGATGGCGGCGGCGATGCGGGCGAACTGCGCACCGATCTCGGCTGCGGGCAGGAAGCGTCCATCGACAGCGGCGTCGGGGCTGCCCACGCCCGGTACGCGGCCCATGATGAAGAACGGCCGCTCGGCCGTCGCCGCGTCCTCCTCGAGCCAGTACATGGGCGGCACGGGCACATCCGAGCCCTGCAGCGCCGAGTACACCCGAAACTCGAGCGAGCGCTCCGATTGCAGCGGCCCGGCGGTCGGGTCGCGTCGCATGACAAGCTCGTGGCGCTGCGGGCCGTCGTCGCCGTCCCACGTGGCGTCGAAGAGCCACGTCTCGCGCGACGCGCCGCCCGGCACCTGCACGAGCCCCTCGACGGCGACATTGCGCGCGCCCGGAAGCTGGCGCTCCAGATAGCGCACGAGCTTCGCGGCGAGCGCCGTGCGTCCGGCGGCAGCCGTCTGAACCATCGCCGTTCCCCCTCCGTTCGATGGTGCTGTGTGGTATAGCACCGCGCGCCACGCCCGTCAAACGCGCGCACGGCCAAGGCCGGTCCTCGCGACGTACGCTAGCGCCGCCCCTCGCCCGGGCGACAGCGGCTTCCTTCGGGGACAACGTTCACGTATGCTAGCGGCTGAACAGAAGCGAGCGACATCGCCAAGAGGCAGCCGTGCTCGGGTACTACCGCTTCGTCCTCACCCTCTTCGTCCTCGTTGGGCACGCATCGCTCTTTCCGCCCGGCGTCTCGCGGTCGGCCGTGATGGCGTTCTTCATCATCAGCGGCTACCTCATCGGGCTCACACTCGAATCGAACTACGGCTCGAATACGCTGTCGTACTACCGCAACCGGGTGTTGCGCATCTTTCCGTTGCACGTCATCGTCACGGCGACCGTCCTCCTGCTCTACCTCGGCAATCACGCGCAGCCGATGGAGACGCTGTGGGCGCTGTTCGGGCGCGACACACCGGACTTCGCCGATACCATCGGCGCCTTCGCCATCACCCGCCAGGATGCGTTCCTCTTCAGCCCGACATCGTGGTCGCTGTTCTACGAGGTGTGGTTCTACCTCCTCGCGCCGGTGCTGCTCCTCGGCCGGGGCACGGTGTGGGTCGCGGCGCTCGCCGGCATGCTCGGGTGGCTCGCCATGGATGGCGACCTCGGCCTCATCACCGACCCGTTCGGCATCGACCCGGCGCTGCGTTCGAGCATCCCCGTTGCGGCGGTGTTCTTCGCCATCGGCCTGTCGACGCAATACGTCAGGCGCGCCTACCGGCATCCGTTCGGCAGGCACGCGCGCGCCGTCGAATGGGTGGCGCTGGGCGCACTGACGCTCGTGTTCGCCATGTCGCTGCGCTGGGTGACCGACGGCGACCTCGCGCGCTTCGACGAGACCTACAGCGACAGCCTCCACATCGCCATCATCGCCCTGACGGTGCTGGTGCTGCTGGCGTGCGGCCGCGACAGCGCCCGCTCCAAGCACGCCGCCGACCTCACCTATCCGATGTACCTGTTCCACTGGCCGGTGCTGTTCCTGCTTGTCGGACAGCAGCCGCAGCTCATCGACCTGCACCGCACGCTCGCCGATGCGTTCGACCCCGCGGCCACGCGGCTCACGGGCAGCGCCGAAGCCGCCGGGCTCGCCGCGTCGCTGGTGCTGATGACGGCCGCGACGCTGGCGCTCTCGCAGCTCTGGCTCGAGGTCGAGAAGCGCACGTTCCACCGGCTTCGGGCATCGCGCAGCGGCGAGCGGCCCGCGAGTGCCGCGTCTGCGGCACTCGCCTCGCCAGCCGCGACACCGCCCGCCGCCGCGACGGGCCCCGCCTAGCGCCGCGAGCCATCGCTTGACACGCTGGCTCGCGCCCCTCTACGGTCGCACCTGAGCTGGCCGCCCGGCATGGGGCGCGCGTCCGGCGACAGCCAGTCTGGGGACGAGGGGGTCCGCTCGAAGCGTGCTCGGCTACTATCGACTGGCGCTCGCGCTGGGCATCATCGTGGTTCACGGATCGCTCATGTCCGACGGCGTCGGGCGCTCGCTTGTCGCCGCGTTCTTCGTCATCAGCGGCTACATCATCGCCCTGACGCTCAGCAAGAACTACCACACGAACCCGCTGCCGTTCTACTGGAACCGGATCGTCCGCGTCTATCCGCTGCACATCGTCGCCTCGGCGGTGCTCCTGGCCCTGTGGGCGGCGGACGCGGCGGACGCCATCAAGCTGACGTGGGTCATCCGCGGCGACGCGCCGCCGAACGACACGGATGTCGCGCTCAGCTTCCTGCTCACGCGAGACGCGAGCGACACGTTCAATCCACCCGCCTGGACGCTGTTCTACGAGCTGGCGTACTACGCCGTTGCGCCTGTCCTGCTGCTCGCCCGCGGCCTGCCAACGGCGCTCGCCATCGCCCTCGCGCTCGGTACGCTCGCCCTCAACGGCGAGCTCGGGCTGCTCGACGATCCGCTCGGCTTCGATTCGGACACGGGCGAGCCGCTGGCGCTTGTGTCGCTGTACTTCCTGCTGGGCGCAGCCACGTATCCTCGTGCGCCAGCGATGGCCGCAGCCGTTCGGCGAGCGGCGGCGGCTGGTCGAGGCCGTCGCGTTGGCCACGCTCGTCGCGCATGCTCGTCGTGTCGACGAAGTGGGTTGTCGACGACGACCTCATCCGCTTCCAGACGGACTACGCGACGCCGATCTTTCTCACGATCGTCGCCGCCACGGTCGCGCTGCTGCTCGCCTGGGATCGCGACCGCGGACGAATCGCGCCGCGCCGCCGAGCTCTCGTTTCCGATGTACGTCTTCCACTGGCCGGTGCTCTACCTGCTGCTCGATCAGCAGCCGCAGATGGCCGAGCCTCGTCGGAGTCGCTCGGCGATGCGACGCGCGGCCTCTTCGAAGCGCTAACAGGCGACGACGGCGCGTCGGTGCTCATCATCCGGGCGACGCTGGCGGCGATCATCAGCACGGCTCTGGCGCAGCTCTGGGTGTGGACCGACGAGCGCACGTTCCGCCGCCTCCGCACCGATCACCGTCGTGGCGGGCCCATCGCGATCGCAGCCGCCAGCCGTCCCCTTCCGCGCCGGCGACGGCCGTCCAGCCATCGCCCTCCGCGACATGACCGCAGCGGGCGCGCGCCGGATGCCGGTCAGCTCTGCCTGGCGACCTGCGCCATGGCGTCGTCCCAGCTCGCGCCGCGCAACAGCAGGCTCCGGAACGGCATCACCATCCGTGCCCAGCTGAGGCCGAGCGCCCCCGTCAGCCGCTCGCCGCGCCGGTAGAGCGCGACGAACTTGCGCTCGTCGATCGAGCCCTGCACCACGCGCACTTCGTCGCTGGGGTGCGGGTGGCCGAGCAGCTGGATCGTCGCGTCGTACTGATCCGACCAGAAGTACGGCACCGGCGTGTAGGGCTTGCCCTCGCCCGGCTCCGCGAGCATGTTGCGGGCCGCGGCATGCGCCTGGTCGGCGGCGTTCGACCAGTGTTCGATCCGCATCTCGCCGCCAAACAGCTCGTTCGGCCACCGTGCGATATCGCCCGCCGCATAGACGCCGGGGGCGCTCGTCTGGCACATGGCGTCGCAGACGACGCCGTCGCGCAGCTCCAGCCCCGACCCCTCGAGCCAGCCGGTCTCCGGCGTCACACCGATGCCCACAACGACGACATCGGCGGCGCACGGCGCTGCCATCGGCGAGGCGGACGCGCTCGACACGGCTCGTGCCCTCGATGGCGGCCACGCCCGTGCCCAGCCGCAGGTCGACGCCGTTATCGCGATGGAGCAGCGTGCAGGCGAGCGCCATCTCCTCGCCGAGGGCGCGCTCCATCGGAACCGCCGCCGCCTCGATCACCGTGACATCGAGCCCGCGCCCGTGCGCCGTCGCCGCCACCTCCGCCCCGATGAAGCCGCCCCCGACGACGACGACGCGGGGCGAGCGCTCGAACTCCGCCCGCAGCGCGATACAGTCATCGAGGGTGCGCAGCGTGTAGACGCCGTCCATCGGCGGCGTGCCCGGCAGCGCCCGCGCCGTCGTGCCCGTCGCGATCACGAGGCCATCGAAGCCCACGCGCGCGCCGTCGTCGAGCGCGACCTCGCGCCGCGTCAGGTCGAGCGCCGTGGCGCGGCGGCCCAGCCTCAGGTCGAGGCCGAGCTCGGCGAGCGCTTCCGGCTTGCGGTAGAACAGCGATTCGGGCTCGCGCGTGCCCGCCAGCACCTGCTTCGAGAGCGGCGGCCGGTCGTACGGCGGGTGCGGCTCGGCGCCGACGAGCGTCAGCGCGCCATCGAAGCCGAACTCGCGCAGCGCTTCGACTGCCCGAAGCCCGGCCAGCGACGCCCCGACGACGGCGATCCGCTCGGGGCGGGTCATCGCGGCGACCCGGCGGGCACGCAGCGCGAACGCGGGGCTAGTCATCGACCGCGAGCGCCCCCATCGGGCAGGAGCGAACGGCGTCCTCGACCTGCTCGCGCAGCTCCTCGGGCGGATTCGGCTGCAGGACTGTGAGCTCGCCGCTCATCGCGAAGTCGAAGACCTCGGGCGCGATTCCGATGCAAACGCCGTTCTTGATGCACTTGTCCAGATCGACTGTGACCTTCATGTCGCCCTCCGTAGTGGGTGGCCGCGCGACCGAGCAGCGCAATAGCGCCATTGTCCACAGATGCGGCGAGCGCCGTCAAGCACGAGCGTTGGGGGCACGCGCTGAGGCCGCACCACACCCTACGGCGGACCCCGGCAACCGTGATATACTGCCGCCGCCACGTCCGCATATCTTGGCATATCCTCGCGGACACCACGTGGCGCACGCCGAGGCCGGGCGGCGAGGCGAGGAAAAATGGGAGGCTGCTCATGGCAACGGAACAGGTCGACCAGGAGAAGGCGATGGCGTTCGCCGGACGGGTGATGGACATCGTCAACGGCGGCTCGCTCGCCCTCATGATCAGCATCGGCCACCAGACCGAGCTGCTCGATCGGATGGCCGAGATCGGCGCGGCCACCAGCGAGCGGATCGCGGGCGGCGTCGGGCCTGAACGAGCGCTACGTGCGCGAATGGCTCGGTGCGATGGTGACGGGCCGAATCGTCGAGTACGATCCGGCAGCGCGCACCTACCGTCTGCCGCCGGAACACGCCAGCGTCCTGACGCGCGCCGCCGGCGTCGGCAATATGGCGACCTTCGCCCAGATGCATCCCGCTGAACGCCTCGGTGGAGCCGCAGATCGTGGAATGCTTCCGCAACGGCGGCGGCGTGCCGTACGACGCCTTCCCGCGGTTCCAGCAGCTCATGGCCGAGCTGAGCGCGGCGACAAACGACGCGACGCTGCTCGACGTCGTTCTGCCGCTCGTGCCTGGCATCGTCGACCGGCTGCGCGCGGGGATCGACGCGGCCGACATCGGCTGTGGCAGCGGCCACGCGCTCAATCTGATGGCGCAGGCCTTCCCGAACAGCCGCTTCACCGGCTGGGACATCTCCGACGAAGGTCTCGCGGCTGGCCGGGAGGAGGCGCAGCGGATGGGGCTGGCGAACGTGAAGTTCGAGCGGCAGGATGCGGCGCGCATCGATGGCGGCGCGCAGTTCGACTTCATCACCGTGTTCGACGCGGTGCACGACCAGGCGCAACCCGCGCAGATGTTGGCCGGCATCGCGAAGGCGCTGAGGCCGGGCGGCGTGTTCCTGTGCGTCGATGTGGCCGCGTCGAGCCACCTGCACGAGAATCTGGACGCGCCGCTCGCGCCCTTCATGTACGCCATCTCCACCATGCACTGCATGACGGTGTCGCTGGCCTACGGCGGCGCCGGGCTCGGCAACATGTGGGGCGAGCAGAAGGCGATCGAGATGCTGGGCGAGGCCGGTTTCGCGAACGTCGACGTCAAGCGGGTGGAGGGCGACATCCTCAACAACTTCTACATCGCCACGAAGTAGGGGCGGTTCGTCGACCGCCCGAGCCCGTGTCCCTCTGGTGCAGAGCGAAGGGGCGGGTTCATACGAACCCGCCCCTTCCGCGTGTACGAATGCCACTCGCTCCCGTGTCAGCCGTTCGGGAGCGACACCTCGGCGACGCCCTGCACCGGGCGGTCGCCATCGGGGTTCTCGACGTACACATCGAGCTTCACGATCGAGCGGCCGTCCTCCTCGCGCTTGTCCGTCACCAACCCGACGCAGCGCAGCTCCTGCCCGTGATGCGCCGGCCGGCGGAAGTTGACGTCGAGGCTGACGAGGCGGCCCTCCGGGCCCATCCAGTCGGTGAGGAGCTGCGCCAGGAACGCCTGCGACATGTTGCCGGGGAGGATGGGGCCCGCGAGCCCCTCCTTGCCGGCCTCCTCCGCGCTCGTGAACCTGCCGATCATCTGCGAGCCTTCCGGCGACGACGTGGGCCGCGTCGACCACACGGAGAGGAACGCCTGCACGTGCTCGGAGGTGGGGTGCTTCAGCAGCGGCCCGATCTCGTCGCCGAACTCGACATCGTTGCCCTTGACTTGCCCGCCCGTCGCGCTCATCCGACATTCCTCCGCACCATCGATTGCTTGACCACGGCGTTGGTGACGCCACTCTGGTTGGTGTAGGTCGTCGTGCGGACGATGAACACCATCCGGCCGCTGCGGCCTGTCTTCTCGAACACATCGGTCACGGCCGAGCGCGCCTTCACGGTATCGCCGGGGCGGATGGGCTCGCCGAAATCGCAGTGCTGGCCGGCGTTCATCGTCGTCGTGCCGAACGTGACCTTCGGGTCGAGCCCCTGCTGCACGGGCACGACGCTGTAGAAGATGGGCGGCGCGGTCAGCCCGCCGCACGGGCCGCTGGCCGCGGCCTTCGGATCGGTGTACAGCGGGTTCGTCTCGCCGATGGCGGAGCAGAACGCGAGGATGTGCTCCTCGCCCACCGTCATCTCCCCGACATCGATCTCGACGCCAAGCACGGTGCGATCGAACTCCAGTTCCTCAGTTTCCGGCATAGGTCACGCTCCTGCTTCCGCCCGGTACGTCTCTTCGAGCGTGACCGGGTAATACTCCCCCTCGCGTAGCTGTTCGACGAGGTCCTCGATGCATGCGATGGGCCGCCGGAACGCCGTCAGGCAGCGGCCCACGGCGCTGACGTAGTGTGCGTCGCTGCCGCCGACCCGGTGCATCCCGAATCGCTCGGCGAGCAGCTGGGCGCGGCCGTTCTCCTCTTTGCTGCTGCCGCCATTGAGCTGCTCGATCGCTTCGATGTGGCCGACGCTCGCGCCCTTCTCGACATGATCCCATATGCCGATGCGCGCCCGCCCCGCGTGAGCGCCGACGGCGAACCCGCCGAACTCTTTCGCGGCCGGGAACAGCTCGCTCGACGGGATGTCGACGCGGCTCAGCTCGAACTGCCGGCCGAGCCGCTCGTCGATGCCGTACACGAGCACGTGGCCGACCTCGGTCTCGAGCTCGGCGCCCTTGAGCACGACCACGTCGTATTGCGCGGCGAGCGCGGAGTAATCGACGCCGGGGTCGTAGCTGCGATGCTCGGTGAGCACGAAGCCATCGATACGGAAGCCGCGCTTGCGCCGCCCCGCGATCCATTTGAGGTAGCCCTCGACAGTGGCGCCGGCATCGTCCGATGCGTCCGTCGAATGGGTATGGAGATCGAAATAGTACAGTCCGTCCACGAGACGCTATGGTACAGGAGCGATGCCCGCTCCCGGCAATTCGACGACCCTACTTCTCCTCCACCTCGCCACAACGACCCCCCACTACAGTCTCTGAGCCGGACATGGCCACGGCCATCGCCGGACGCCCATGGGGATGCAGCGGCCTCTCGCGACCATACGCTCGCGGCCGCGCGAAGAGGGACAGCCTGTGAAAGAGCGTCAGAGGTCATCTCAGCTTGGCTCGGCTCGCCGGGCAGCAGTGCTCGGACTAGCGGCCGTGGGCGCGCAGCGCCTCTATCAGCATGGCTACTCGCGCCTCATCCGCTGGCATGTCGAGAGGATCGAACGCAACGTGCCCTACGACGAGGACATGCAGTTCTGCCTGGAGCGCGGCGAGCCGCTCTTCCTGACGAAGCCGGAGCACGACCACGACGCTCTTCTTCATCGACGGCTTCCGGATTCGTCCGGCTGTCGGCATGTACGGCGAGTGGCTGCACTCGCTCCACGAAGAGCACGGAGTCAACATTATCGCGCCAACAGTGGGACAGCAGAGCCTGCCCTTCCGGCTGCGCGCCCAGCCCTGGAGCCTGCACCGGCTGATGCGCGAGGGTCTGCAGCTTTACGATGCCTACACCTCGACGCTGCCGCCCGGCCATCGCGTTGTCGTCGGCTCGTTCTCGTTCGGATCGCTCGTCAGCATGGGGATAGCCGCGAAACGCAAGCCGGCGCACGTCGTCATCATGTCGCCGCTGCCCGCCAACATCCGCGCGCCGCGGCCGCTGACGGGGCGGATGCGACAGCCCTTCGGGCAGATGCTCAACTTCGTCCTCGATCGCGCGCTCGACCCCACCCACCCGTTCCGCCTCGAGCGGATGGGCTGGCTCGAGGGCGTCATGCCGTACTACGTGCGGCCGACGGTGAACGGCGGCTGGGACATCGCCGATCGCGAACTCCGCGAAAAGTACAACGCCGAGATCCACAACGGCCAGGAGCTCGGTCTTCGCGACATTTTCGAGCTGCTCCGCGCGATGGGGTACCAGCGCGATCGCCTGCTGGCGCAGATCACCGACACGGACTTCACGATGATGTGGGGCCAGAAGGACCTCATCATCGAAGCACCCCTCACCGAAGACCTCTGCGACATCCTCGAGCGCGGCGGCAACCGCGTCCGGCGGATGCCGTTCGAGCGTTCCGCCCACAACCTCCTGCTCGATTGCGAAGCCGACGCCGTGAAGCAGGGCTTCCTCGATGCGCTGCGACCGGCGAGCCACCCGGCATCGGGCAATGGCAAGCGCTCGCGCGCGTCAGTCCAGTTAGTGGTGCGAATCGGCACCCGCCTGCGGTTCCGGCACACGCAGAAGCCGTCGGCCCCGGCGGTCGCATCGAGCGCACGCCACCGACTGCGTTGTCGCCGAAGGCCTGGTTCGCCGCTACGGCGATATCGAAGCCGTGCGCGGTGTGTCGTTCACCGTCCGCAAGGGCGAGATATTCGGCATCCTCGGCCCGAACGGCGCCGGCAAGACCACCACCCTCGAGATGGTCGAGGGGCTGCTCCCGCCGACCGCGGGAAGGGCCTCCGTGCTGGGATTCGATGTCGCCCGCCAGCTGAACGAGGTGAAGGAGCGGATCGGCGTCCAGCTCCAATCCTCCGCGTACCACGACTTTCTGACGCTGTACGAGATTCTCGACATCTTCGGCGGGTTCTACCGCCACCAGGCATCGCCCGATGCGCTGCTCGACCTCGTCGGCCTGCGCGAGAAGCACTCGTCCCAAGTTCGCCACCTGTCGGGAGGGCAGCGCCAGCGCTTCTCGATCGCGGCGGCGCTCGTCAACGACCCCGACATCGTCTTTCTCGACGAGCCGACGACCGGGCTCGACCCGCAGGCCCGCCACGCCGTATGGGACATGATCCGCGCGATCCGCGATGATGGCCGCACCGTCGTCCTGACCACGCACTACATGGAAGAGGCGGAGGTGCTCTGCGACAGGGTCGCGATCATGAGCGCGGGACGGATCGTCGCGCTCGACGCTCCTGCCGCGCTCATCGCGGAGTTCGGCGGCGCGTCGTCGGTCGTCCGTCTGCGCACCGCCGAGCCGCTTCCGTGGCTCGCCCCGCCGGATGGCGCGACCTCAGCGGCGAACGACGGCACGCACATCTACGAAGTGCCCGGCGAGCGGCCGATCGACACGCTCCGCGAGCTGCTGCCGCGCCTCGAGGCCCACGCCGCGCACGTCATCGACCTCACGGTGAGCCGCGCCACGCTCGAGGATGTGTTCCTCCACCTCACTGGCCACCACCTGGACGCGGACTGATGCGGAAGCTGCTGCTGGGCAACGTCAGCGTGCACTTCCGCGATCGCATGTCGATCTTCTGGGCGCTGATGTTTCCGCTCGCGTTCATCACCGTGTTCGGCCTGTTCGACCTCGACGAGGCGCAGACGACCGAGATCATCGTCGTCGACCAGTCCGAGTCGGCCCTGGCCTCGGCCATCGTCGAGAGCGTTCGCGCGCTCGACCTGGTCAGCATCGAGGCGATCACCAGCGACCTCGACTTCGCCCTGCGCGAGCACAAGGACGGCGCCGCCGATGTCGTCGTCGTGCTCCCGCGTGGACTCGGCAGCGGCGCGAGTCCGGTCGATCTGCCCGTGTACTACCGCGAGCGCGATTCGCAGCAGGCGCAGCTCGTGGTGCAGGCCATGACGCAGCTCACCGACGAGCTGAACCTTCGCGCCGCGGGCGCGGAGCGGGCCGTGCGGCTGGTCGCGGAGCCCCTCGAAGCGCGCAACCGGACGCAGTTCGACTTTCTTCTGCCCGGCATCCTCACCATGGGCATGATGGCCTACGCCGTCGTCGGCATCGCCGGGACGCTGGCGCAATATCGGACACAGCGCATCCTCCGCCGCGTACAAGCTTCGCCGCTGCCTGTGTGGAAGTTCGTGGTGGCGCAGTCGGCGTCGTTCCTCGTCATCTCGCTCATGCAGCTCGTCGTCATCCTGCTGACGGCGCGCATCTTCTTCGGCTCGCACGCCATCGAAGACATCGCCCTGACGCTGCCGGTGGCGTTGGCCGGCAATGTCCTGTTCCTCAATCTCGGGGTCGTGGTGGGCAGTGTCACGCGCAGCGTCAACGCGGCACAGGGCATGGGCAATGCCATCACCCTCCCGATGATGTTCCTTTCGGGCACCTTCTACCCCACCGACACCCTTCCCGCCCTCGTCGAGGACGTCGTTCAGTTCCTCCCGCTGACTCCGCTCGTCGACCTGATGCGCGGCGTGCTGCTGGAGGGCGACCCGTTCTGGGCGCAGCCCGAGGCGTGGGCGATCGTCGGCGGATGGCTCGTCGTCTCGTCGCTGCTTGCGGGCCGCACGTTCCGTCTCAGCGATTAGCCTCGCCCGAGGCGGCGTCCGCCCCCACAGTGTCACACCATCGCTCGACCTCAGCTCCACCACCTGCGACGATGATGGCCCACAACTGCACGCGCGCGCATGAACGCCGGCCCAACGCGGGCCTCGCGGCGCGCGCCACCAATGGAGGTCATCGCCGGGCTCCCGCGTGAGCGCCGTCTCGCGGCTCAGTGGCGCCGCAGCACGACAGGTCGAGGGGGTGACCGTCCCCGCGTGAGAACCGCGGAGGCTCCGGGCACCCGCCTTTTTGTGCGATCCGGCCGGCTGGCCGAAGAGTGGAGAGAGTGCCTTTGTTACGAACCCCCAAGCGCACGCTGACGACCGCCACAATCCTCATCACCTCGGCATTCGCACCAGGGCCGGGCGCCGGGCCGCCACACCCTTGCCGTCCGCCCCTCCGCTCCCATTCGCCTGCTAGGGCGCGTTCAGCTTCGCACCAGAGCTTGTCGCCGGCCCCGGCGGCGGCGCCGTCACCTGGTGGCTTGCCTGCGACGGCGAGCTCGTCGCTCGATGGAGCACCGTCGCCATTGCGCGGAGCGAGCCCCTCACCCATCCCCCTGTGCGCGGACGCACGACCCACTACGGCGCGAGCTATCACGGGCAGCCGATGGGCTGCGGCGGGACGTACAACACGAACAACACCGCCATCCTGGCGGTCAGCCCCGATCGTTATGCCGATTGGCCCTGCGGCACGAAGATGCAGATCAGCGGGCCATCGGGCACTATCTTCGTGGAGCGCACCGACGCCTGCCCCGGCTGTTCGGGCAACCAGATCGACCTGTCGGAAGCCGGGTTCATCGCGGTGTGCGGATCGCTGGCGGCGGGCGCGTGCAGCGTCGACATCGCTCTGCTGCGCTAGCCCGCGGCGCGACGTCCATCCGCGACCGCATCGGCTACGATGATCGCCATGATCTCACCGCGCATCGTCCTCGCCTCCGCATCGCCGCGCCGCCGTGATCTGCTCGCCGAACTCGGACTGCCCTTCACCGTCGCCGCCACAGACGTCGACGAGGACGCGATCGCGCGCGCGTTCGCGGGCGATCCGCTCGCGCTGGCCTCACGGCTCGCACGCGCCAAGCTCGACGCCCATCCGGCGAGCGTAGCGGAGGCAGTGCTCGCCGCGGACACGATCGTCGCCATCGACGGACGTATCCTCGGCAAGCCGCGCGACGCTGCTGAGGCGGGCCGGATGCTGCGCGACTTGCGTGGCCGCCGCCACACGGTCGTCACCGCGATAGCGCTACGGGTGGGCCCAGACGTGAGCAGCGACGTCGCGAGCGCCCGCGTGGTCGATGCGCCCCTACACGGACGCGGAGATAGCGGCGTACATCGAGCGCGGCGAGCCCTTCGACAAAGCCGGCGGCTACGCCATCCAGGATGCGGGCTTCGCGCCCGTCGCGGAGCTGGATGGCTGCCGCTGCGCTGTAATCGGGCTGCCGCTGTGGCGGACGGCGGTGCTGATGCGGCGCGCGGGCCTCGCCGCCGCCGACCCGCCTGTCCCGGCGCTGCGGCGATTGCCCCGATCGGGCGCCTTCGGCCGGTCGGACGGCTCCTGGCCCCTGATCGGGGGACGGGAATGCGGGGACCACTGGCTGTCATCGGGGGTGTTCCCGAGGCCGCATCAGGGGTGTCCCGGATACGGGCAAGCCGTAGGTGCCCCATGATAACGACTGGAGTAGGGGAAAGACCCCTACACCACTGCAGCCGTGGAGGGGAGGCCACGAGACAGGAGTGTCTGCCCGTGCCTCAGTCCACCGCCGCCCACACCACCGCGACCGACGCCACCACGACCCTCGCCGGCAGTACAGAGCCTTCGCCGAAGATGCGCGCGAGCTTCGCGACCGCACCATCGGTCAGCTCGTGAGCGCCGGAATGCTCGTCGCCGCGGCCCGCGCCGTGCTCGATGCCGGCGATCGCCTCCGTGCCGACGCGATTCTGCGCCAGACGGAGCTGCTGATCGAGTCCGAGCTCGACCATCTTCGCGCGCTGGTCGGCCATCGGCTCGCGCTAGACGGGCGGGCACCGCAACCTCGTCGGCCTCGCCGCCGACCCCGCTGACCGCGGCGTCCGTGCGATATACTACGCGCCATCAGACGCGCCGGGGGGCCACGGTGTTCGACCACGTCCGCGAGGACTTCCGCACCTACGCCGACTTCAGCGGCCGCCCCATTCGCGGACGCGGCTGGGGCTATCGGCGGCTCACCGGCATCTGGCTGCTGTGGACATCGGAGACGCTCGCGGCGATGGTCGTGCTGCGCGTCCGCGGCTGGATGCTGGCCCATCGCCTCCGCTTCCTCGCACCGGCGCTCGACAGGCTGCTCGTCATGCGTTGGGGCTTCTCGATAGGGCCGGGCGTGCGGCTCGCGCCGGGCGTCTGCATCCCACATCCGTTCGTCGTCGCACACGGACAGACGACGGTCGGTCGAGGCACGATCATCTCGCCGTGGGTGACGCTGGGGCTGATCAACTCCGCCAGCGGCGAGCTCAGCCTGAAGGGGCCCGCCATCGGGGCGCTGGTGTACATCGGCGCGGGCGCGCAGATACTCGGGCCCGTCACCATCGGCGACGGCGCGCGCATCGGAGCGAACTCCGTCGTGCTCACCGATGTCCCTCCCGGCGCGACCGCCGTCGGTGCGCCCGCCCGCATTATCGCCGCGCCCACGCCCGCGCGAGCGAGCGCCGGGGCGTAGCGCCGTGTTCTCGACGATAGCCGCCGATATCGCCGCGAGCGCCGCGAACCGTTTCGAGCCGCTGCGCGGTCACTCCCGGCCCCGGCAGGCGTGGATCATCTGGCGCACGCTCTGGGGCTCGGAAGCGCTGTGGGCGGTGCTGCGCTATCGCACCGCCGTCTGGATGCGACGGCGCCACGTGCCGCTCGTGTCGTGGGCCGTGCAGACGTGGAACGTGCGCGCCTGTGGCCTCTCGATAGGCAAGCACGTCGAGCTCGGGCCGGGCGTCTACTTCCCGCACGGCCAGGTCGTGATCGACGGCATCGTCAAGGTCGGCAGCAACTGCGTGTTCTCCCCGTGGGTGACGCTCGGCCTCTCGACGAACGCCGACGACGACGGCAGCATCTTCTTCGGGCCGACGCTGGGCGATTGGGTGGCCGTGGGCACGGGCGCGAAGCTGCTCGGACACATCACCATCGGCGACGGGGCGCGCATCGGCGCCAACGCCGTCGTGCTGAAAGACGTCCCCGCCGGCGCGACGGCCGTCGGCGTGCCCGCCCGCATCATCGAAGCGCGCGCCGGCGCGGACAGCGCCGCCGCCGAGCCCGCCTGAGCCGAGGACGCGAACGGCTTCCTGCTTCAGGGGGTGCCGCACGCGTGGTAGGATGCGTGCGCGATATTTCGCGAGGGGGAAACAGTACATGGCAGAGCTACGCAAACCAACAGCCACCGCCAGGCGGATGTGGGCCTTGCCCGCGGCGGAGTTCGTCGCCGACCAGTCGATGATGGTGAACGGCGGCGAGTCGCGCCCGATCACCATCCCCTGCCCCGCGTTCCTCATCGAGCACCCCAAGGGGCTGGTGCTGTTCGATACGGGCCTCAGCCCGCGCGCCATCACCGACGCCGCCGGGTACTACGGCGAGCTCGGCGACGCGCTCCAGCTCGACTTCGGCCCCGAGAAGGCGATCGACAAGGTGCTCGAAGGGCTCGGCTACCCTACGAAGCGGATCGACCACGTCGTGCTCTCGCACACCCACTTCGACCACACGGGCGCGCTCTACCTGTTCCCGCAGGCGCAGCATCACGTGTTCGAGGGCGACCTGCGCTACGGCTACTGGCCCGACCCGCAGTTCCGGCAGCTGTTCAAGTTCGAAGACCTCGCCGCGACGCGCGCCTTCGACTGGCACGAGCACGCGGACGATGTCGACCTGTTCGGCGATGGCAGTGTCATCTTCTTCAAGACGGCGGGCCACACGCCCGGCGAGGGCAGCCTGCTCGTCCGGCTGCCGAATCGCTCGATCATCCTCGCGGGCGACACCGTGCACGTGCGCGAGGCGCTGGAGCGCGAGGCCGGCATGATCTTCGATGTCGATCCGGTCGAGGCGATCCGCGGCATCCAGCGGCTGAAGCAGCTCGCGCGCGACTACAACGCCGATGTCTGGATCAACCACGACCCCGAGGACTGGGCCGCCTACGCCAAGGCCCCGACGCCCATCGACTAGGAGGCGAGCGATGCCCATCTACGAGTTCGCGTGCCCGGCGTGCGGCAACGCGTTCGACCTGCGCTTCTCGACGCCGCAGCCCGTCGCCGCGGCCGCCTGCCCCGCCTGCGCCGAGCCCGCCCCCCGCGTGCTGTCGACGTTCGCGTTCCGGCGAAGTCGCGCCCCCAGCGAGCAGACGCCCGCGCCCCCGAAGCGAGGCTCGCGCGAGCCGGCGCTCTGCCAGCAGCGCCCCGATGTGCCGCTGCTCTGTCACATGGATCGCCCCTCGGCCGAGCGCTGGATCGCGAAGGCCGACGGTCGCGAGGAGCAGTACCTCGAGCGCAAGGAGCGGCGGACACGCGCCGCCGAGGCTCGCGGCGAGCCCCTCGCCACGCCCGCGCCCGCCGCGGCCGCGCCGACGACGCATCACGACCACGGCCACGGCGCGCGCATACCTAGGGCTGTCTTGCGGATCGCCGACAGTACGCGATTGACACACATTGTGACCACGCTACACTTGCAGCCATCACACGTGTGCCCCGCGCGGTGACGCCCGTTCGGGGCGCTTTTCGGAAGGAGCACCTCTTGCGCAGATTCTTGGCACTTCCACTCTTGCTGCTCGCCGCTGGCCTGATCATGGGCCTTGCCGCCTGCGGCGACGATGACGATGACGACGACGAGCGCCAGCAGCACGCGCCACCACTACGGCCAGCGCACGCCCTCACGCTAGAGCAGTACATGGCGGAAATGGACAAGATCGACAAGGAGACCGATGCCCTCTTTGAGAGGCGTTCGGTCAGGCGGACGCTGGCGACGCGTCTACGATGGCATCGTGACGGCGGTCGCGTTCGCCGGTGATGAGACCGCCAAGGTCGAGCCGCCGAGCGAAGTGAAGGAGTTGCACGACAACCTTCTCGCCGATATCGACGAGTTTGAGCAGGCTGTGGAGGATGCTGGTTCCGGACTCGACCGCACCGCTGGCGCGGACGCGGTCGAAGCCGTGTTCCCGGACGTACCGGCGTCGTTGACGACGCCCTTCTGCGCCCTGCAGGCGGTCGCCGACGAGAAGGGCATCGAAGCGGACGTTGGCTGTGACTGGCGAAGGCCGAGGATCCGGCCACCCTGCCCGCGGAAGCAACCGACGAGGTGCTGATCGAGGACTTTACCTTCCAGCCAGCCCACGTCACCGTGAAAGCCGGAGACTGAAGTTACCTGGACGCAGGGCTCCGACCCCGCCCCTCATACCGCGACGTCGGTCGACGGCGTATTCGATAGCAGCACGCTGGAGGATGGCGACACCTTCGTGTTCACCTTCGCCGTGGCGGGCGAGTACTCCTACTTCTGCGAAATCCACCCGGACATGCTGGGGCTCGTCACGGTAACGCCGTAGCCCATTGCCGCTGGCCTGACGCGAAGGTGGGGGACACTCCGCGAGGATGCCCCCATCTTCGCGTCCGAGCGAGATTCTTCGCTGCGCTCAGAATGACAGCGCGCGTGAGGGGCACGCACACGCACGCGCACCCCGCCACCGGCTAGCTCGCCGGCCCGATCGCGATCAGCCGCACCCGGCCCGCCTCGTGCTCGGCGATGAAGGCGCGGCCCCGGCCATCGATAGCGAGCGCCACCGGCGTCACGAGATCGCTGGCCAGCAGCTCGCTGCGCTCGTCGCCGACGCGCCACAGCCGCCCCGTGCCCGCCAGCGCCGGCGCCGCGACATCCGCTGAGGGGCGTCGCCGTACTCGACGACGTACATCGCGCGATCCGGGCCAAACGCGATGTCGACGGCAGCCGTCAGTCCCGCCGCGGCGACCGAGCGCTCGCCGCCGTCGGCCGCATCGCCATCGCCGTTGCGATCGCGCAGCCGGTACACGCGCGAGCGGCCCTCGGGCTGCACGCCCCCCGCGAACGTCGCGACGTACAGGTCGCCGTCGGGGCCGAAGGCGAGGCCGGCGGGATGCTCGGCGTACGGCTCGCCCTCGTCCGTCCGGATATCGGCGAATCGCGCGTACACCGACACATCGCCCCGCGGCGAGACCCGCGCGATGAGCTGGCGGCCCGGGTCGCTGATGTACAACGTCCCGTCGGGCGCGCGCGCCATGTCGAACGGCGTCGCGCCGCCGGGCGCGTCCGCCAGCGCGAGCTCCGCCATCAGCACAAGCGGGGCGCCCTCGCGAGATGGCCCGCTCAGCACCCGCCCCGCGCCATCGGGCCCGCGCCTCGCGGACGAGCACCACGATGCCGTCGCGAGCCTCGACGGCCGCCATCGGGCCAGCGCCCGCGATGAACGCCGCGCCGCCCGGCGTCGCCGCGGCCGAGGGCAGGCCCGCGGCCAGCAGCGAGATCGCGCCCGCGATGTCCGGCGTCGATTCGTCCGGCGCCGCCACCACGTAGACGGCGCCATCGCCCGCGCCCGTGCCGAGCGAGGCGACGAGCAGCCCGCTCGCGCCGATGCTCAGGCCGCTGGGCGCGGCGATGCTGACGTAACCAGCAACGCCGGCGGGCGCGGGGTCGTCGCCGTCACGCACCGCCAGCAGCCACACGCCGGCCGCCGCAACGGCGGCGACAGCGACGAGCGCAGCGATGACCAGCACGAGCCTCGATGGCGAGCGCAGTCGCAACGTTAGACGCCCGCCGAGAAGAACGTCGCGTCGCCCAGCGACCGGTCGGAGCGTGCCATGACCTCGTCGATGCGGCCCGAGGCGATGTCGTCCGCCAGTCTCGCCAGCGCCCGGGCGAGCCGCTCCCTCCGGACGCGACGGAACAGCGTGATCCCGGCGCGCACGGCCGGATCGAGGTACAGCTTCGGGTCGCGGCTCCCGGCGAGCAGCGCGCCGTCCTCGCTGCGGACGTAGTCGAACGGCGTGACGCGCACCTCGCGGAAGCCGGCGAGCGCGAACGCCTCCAGCAGCTCGTTGCGGGTCATCCGCCGCCGCACGAATTCGCCGAGCTCGTCGGGCAGGTACTCCCGCAGCCAGAAGTTGGCCATCTGCTCGCGGGTCGAAAGGAACACCACGTAGCGTCCGCCGCGCAGCACCCGGAGCGCCTCGGCGAGGATGCGCGGCCAATCGGGCACATGGTGCAGCACCAGAATCGAGAACGCGCCCTCGAAGACGCCGTCCCGAAAGGGCAGCGCCCGCCCGTCGCCAAGGACGAGCGGATGCGCGGGCGGCAGCTTCGCCGCGGCGCGGCCAAGCATCGCCGGCTCCGGGTCGATGCCGGCGACGCGCAGGCTGCGCGTCTCAAGCTCGACCGCGTAGTTGCCGGTGCCACACCCAAGATCGAGGACGTGCGCGCCCGCCGGAGCATCGAGCGCCGCGAGAAGCGCCGCCGTCAGGTCGGGGTTGGCGCGGCGGGACGCGTCGTACGAAGGCGCGACAACGTCGAAGCCGGCCGTTGTCGCGCCTGGATAGTCGCTGGGTCCGCTCATCGGCGCCCCGTTCGCTATGGCTTGATCACCGCTCGCGTGATCTTCGTTGCGTCGGCGCGACCGACCCACTCCGACTGCTCGAACGCTTCGTTGATCTTCTCCAGCGGGTACGAGTGCGACACGACGCTGCTGAAGGGGTACTTCTCGCGGGTGCGCTGCAGGAACGCCATCGCCGTCGGCAGAATCCACGGGTCGTACATGACGACACCCATAACAGTCTTGTTGCCCCAGACGAGCATCGCCGGATCGAACGGGGTCGTCTGGCCGAGACTGATGTTGCCGATTGCGAGGTATCGCCCGCCCATCCGGACCATGTTGATGCCCTCCGGCACGACCGCCGGAATCCCGACGAAGTCGCAGGCGACGTCGGCGCCACGGAAGCCGGTGAGCTCGAACACCTTCATGATGCGATCCTGCGCGTCCGGTATCTGGCTGATGTCGATGGTGTCGTCGGCGCCGAACTGGCGGGCGAGCTTGAGCCGCTCGGGCAGCCCGTCGATGCAGATGACGCGGTCGGCGCCCATCTCCTTGGCGACCGCACAGGCGTTCACCCCGAGGCCGCCCGCGCCCTGAATGACGACCGTGTCGCCGAACTGGACGCCGACACGGTGCAGGCCGTAGGTCACCTGCGACAGCGCGCAGTTGATGGGCGCAATCATGTCGTCGCTGAGGTCATCCGGCACCTTGAAGACGAATCCGCCCGGCCGAAGCATGTAGTACTCGGCGTACGCCCCGCTGAACGAGGGGGCGGCCGACGGATCCATGGCCTGTCCCATCTTGTTGGGGCAGGCCGCGAACTGGCCGCGCATGCACTGGTAGCAGTGGAGGCACGGGTAGAAGTACGGGTAGACGACGCGGTCGCCTTCCTTGAGCGGATTGCCGAGCGAGTCGGCGGTCACGCCCGCGCCCAGCTTCGCGACGACCCCCGTCATCTCGTGGCCCGAGACGCGGCCCGGCCCCCCCGCGGGGAACAGCGCCGCGAGGTCGCCCCGCCAGATGTGCAGATCGGAGCCGCAGATGCTCGCCAGCGTGATCCGGATGAGAATGCCGCCCGGCGCCGGGTCGGGCACGTCCATCTCCGTGATCTCGTAGGGCTTGCCCGGCTCGTAGAATATCGCCGCTTTGCCTTTCATCGCGTCCTCCCCCTCTCGAATAGCCGCGTCTCGTGGCGGCGGGCGTTATGGTACGCGACGGGCGGGCGCATCGGCAAGCGACGCTACGGAATCGTGGGGGGCTGCCGCCCGACGCGCCAGCGTTCCGCCCGCAGGATCGCCACGACCGTATCGACCGCGTCGTCGAGGCGGCCGTCGGCGTTGCCGATGGCGTAGTCGAACTCGGGCAGGCGGGCCAGCTCGGTGTGCGATGTCTGCCGGCGGCGGCGCATCTCGGCGTCGTCCTCCGTGCCCCGGCCCAGCAGTCTCGCCTCCACCTCTTCGACGGCGGGCGCGATCAGAACCGTGATCGCCTGCGGCACCCGCTCCTTGATGGTCGCCGCACCCTGCACATCGACGCGGATCAGCACATCCTCGCCGCGCGCGAGAGCGAGGGCGAGCGGCTCCTTCGGCACGCCGTACGAGCGGTCGTAGACACGAGCGTGCTCCATCAGCTCCGCCCGCTCGATCATCTCGGCGAACCGCGTCTCGCTCACGAAATGGTAGTCGATGCCATCGCGCTCACCGGCGCGCGGCGGGCGCGTCGTCGCCGTCACAGCGTAATGCGCCGGCACGCCGCGCTCCCGCAGCCGCGCGAGCACCGCGTCCTTCCCCGCGCCGGATGGCCCGGAGAGCACGAGAAGCAGCGGCACCGGCGAAGGGACTACGGCCTCGATACGCTCGCTCCCCCTACGCCTCGGCGGCGGCCTTCGCCGCATCGATGCGCGTCTGCCTGGATACGGCTCGCGATCGTCTCCGGCGTAATCGCCGCCAGCACGATGCCGCCCGTA
Source organism: uncultured Chloroflexia bacterium (assembly GCA_963702115.1). GTDB lineage: Bacteria > Chloroflexota > Dehalococcoidia > SHXV01 > SHXV01. Next base: position 1,021,848 of record OY969711.1, on the reverse strand, counting down.
TCGAGAAAGACGACGGCCTTCGTCTTGCGGCCGCTCGTCATGTCGATAATCGCGCCTCGAGCCTTTGTCTCCTGGATCATGCGCTTGATGGGCGCCGACCCCGGCGTGCCGACGCCGACGACGTGATTCACGGCGAGCACATTCCCGAATCCGATGTGGATCAGTTCGGTTCTCCATAGCCTCCTCCGTCATGCTGGCAGGACGCTCCCCAGACCTTCGAGCTGCTGCCAGAAGCCCGGGTACGACACTTCGACCGCCTCCGCGCCCGCGACGACCGTCTCCGCGCCCGAGATGAGGCCCGCCATCGCCAGCGTCAGCGCCAGCCGATGGTCGCCGTGGCTGTTGCAGAGCGCGCCGTGCAGTGTGCCCGGACGCCCGCGGACAACGATGCCGTCATCGGTGGCCGAGATGTCGGCGCCCAGACGCGAGAGCTCCGCGACCGTCGTCGCGATCCGGTCCGACTCCTTCATGCGCAGCTCGCCCGCGTCGCGAAACACCGTCGTACCCTCGGCCTGCGTCGCGGCCAGCGCCAACACCGGAATCTCGTCGATGAGCCGCCCGACGATGTCGCCGCCCACCTCGGCGCCGCGCAACGGCGTGGCCCGGACGACGATGTCGGCGACGGGCTCGCCGCCAATCAGTCGCTCGTCGTGCAGCTCGATTCGGGCCCCCATCGCGAGCAGCACATCGAGGGCGCCAGTGCGGGTGGGGTTAACGCCGACATTCGGCAGCCGCAGCTCGGAGCCTTCGCGGCAGGCCGCGGCCACGAGCCAGAACGCCGCCGCACTGAAGTCGCCGGGGACACGCATCGTCAACGGCCGGAGCCCGTCGTGCGGCCGGGCGATGCGCACCGTCGGCACCATCGCGCGTGACTGGGAGCGCCCATCGCGGCGAGCATGCGCTCCGTGTGGTCGCGTGAGGGCGCCGGCTCGATGACGCTCGTCTCACCCTCGGCGAAGAGCCCGGCCAGCAGCAGCGCCGACTTCACCTGGGCGCTGGCGAACGGCATCTCGTACGTGATGGCGCGCAGGCCGCCGCCCCGGATCGCGAAGGGCGCGTACGCGCCGCCGCCGCGTGCCATCACCTCCGCGCCCATCGTCTGGAGCGGCTGCAGGACGCGACCCATCGGGCGCGAGCGCAGCGATTGGTCGCCGGTGAAGACGCTGACGAACGGCTGACCGGCGAGCATGCCCGCGAGCAGCCGCATCGTCGTGCCGGAGTTGCCGCAATCGAGCGGCTGCTCGGGCTCGCGGAGGCCGCCGAGGCCAACGCCGTGCACGACGACGCGACCCATCGCCTCGTCGAGCTCGATGGCGACGCCGAGGTCGCGGACACAGCCGATGGTGGAGAGCGGATCCTCGGCCATCAGGAAGCCGTCGATAGTCGACGGGCCGTCGGCTATCGCCCCGAGAAGGACGGCGCGATGGGATATCGACTTGTCGCCCGGCACCTCAACCGCGCCCGTGAGGCCGCGCACGCTCCGAATGGCCGTTTCCATCGAGGGCTCCCGGGCGCTACCGTCGCGCGTCGTCGCCGCGCTGCCGTTCGCGGTCCTCGACTCGGCGCGCCGACGGATCCGACTGGATCATCTCGAAAATCTGCTTCGTCCGCTCCACGACCCGCTGCCCGGCGATGAGCCCGAGGAACTGGTCCGATGCGTTCGGCATGTCGGGCTCGGGACGCGAGCGCTCGGGGTCGTCGAAGACCTCGCGCTCCATCTGCATCCGGATCAGCTCCTCGTGCAGCAGCCGCTCCTCGCCCGCCAGAAGGCCGCGGTAGCGTTCGAGCTCGGCCTGCATCCTGTCGAGCCAGTGAATCAGGTTGTCGCGGTTGTTGTCGAAGATATCGAGCGCCATTTCGGGGCTGCCCTTGGCGAGGCGCGTCAGCTCGCGGAAGGCGGGGCCGGCGAGCGGCGACATCTCGTGCCAGGCGGGGCTGTTGCGCGCCACCGAGAACAGCGCCACGGAGAGCAGCAGCGGCATGTGCGAGATGCCGCCCACGAGCGCGTCGTGCTCGCGCGCGTCCATGAACACCGGCTCTCCGCCGATCATCTCGACCAGGCCCATCATCGTGCGCACCACAGCCTCGGGCACCGAGGACGATGGCACGATGCAGTACGGGCGTCCGCGGCCGTTCTCGTCGACGAAGAGCGTGGCGCTGCCGGCGTCGGGGCCGGTACGGTCACTCCCCGCCATGGGGTGCCCGCCGACAAACCAGACGTGATCGGGCAACGACGCCTCCGCCCACGCCACCACCGAGCCCTTCACGCTCGCGGTGTCGGTGACGATGGCGCCCTCCCTGAGGACGGGCGCGATCTCCTGGAGGATGGGGCGAATGGAGATGATCGGTGTGGCGATGATGACGAGCTCGGCGCCCTCCGCCGCCTTCGCCGCCGTCCATTCGGTGGCGTCGACAGCGCCGCGCTTCTTCGCGCGGGCCGAGTGTGTCGATTCCCGATCCGTGCCGACAATCGTCAGGTCGGCGCGCTGGTGGCGTTTCAGCGCCAGGCCGATCGACGTGCCGATAAGTCCGAGACCGATGATCGCTACGCGGGCCATGCTCTTCCTCTTCTTCCGCCAACCGCCGTGAGTCACAGACCGCCAAACGGGGGCAGGCGCGAGCGGACGATCGCCCGGTCGAGCTCTTCCCAGCCAAGCACGGAGTCGCGCGCGGCACGGCGTTCGCGCTGCCGCATCAGCTCTTCGGTGGTGAGCGGACGCGGCTCGCTGTCGCCCCGCCTCGCCCTGCCGCGCAGCACGCGGACCGCGACGAAGCCCGCCGAGCATCAGCACCGCGATCACGATGAGGGGCATCGTCAGCCTCCCGTGAGCGTCGTCGTGACCGAATCGACCGCCGGGAACATGAACTTCCCGAGGATGCTCACGCCCGTGATGAAGGGCAGCGCGATCATGAGGAAGAGCAGCCCCGGCCCCCACGCTTCGAGATTCGCCACCACCCGCGAGAGGTCGCGCGGCAGTATCCCCACCGCCACCTTGAAGCCATCCAGCGGCGCCAGCGGGATGAGGTTGAACACCATGAGGATGACGTTGAACACCACGAGCGACGTGAAGAACAGCCCGACGTAGTCGTCGCCGTTCCACGATTCGAAGTTGCCGATATCGAACGGCAGGTGCATCGGCACCATGCCCTGGCGGATCGGGATGGCGAACAGCACCGCGAGCAGCAGATTCGCGAGCGGCCCCGCCGCCGCGACGACGGCCATGCCGGCTTTCGCATCCATCCGCATCCGGTTCGCGTTCACGGGCACAGGCTTGCCCCAGCCGAAGCCGCCCAGTATCAGCAGCATCGTGCCGGTGGGGTCGAGGTGGACGATGGGGTTCAGCGAGACGCGGCCGCTGGCGCGCGGCGTCGGGTCGCCGAGCACGTCCGCGGTGATGGCGTGGCCGTACTCGTGGAACGCGATCCCCACGAGCAGCGACGTCACCACAGCACCGAAGAACACAAGAAAGGCCGCAACGCTGATATCGAGAAGGTCGAGGTAGGCGAAAATCAATGGTCGCTCCTTGGATGACACCCATTATAGCATTCAGTCGCCGCTCCTCAGCCGCCGTTGCCCCTTGCCCCCAAGCGAGAGCGCCGCGTAGCATGGTGCTCTATCCACACTGACGCAGATGCTGCAAGGACGCGAGAACACACCGTGCCAATGTCGCAGGAACACGAAATCGTCCGTCATCAACGACTCCGGGCCGCCGAGGCTGTCCAGGCCGCCATGGAGAACCGCTGGGAGGAAGCCGCGCAGGCAAACCGCGACATCATCGCGATGATGCCCAACGACCCTCACGCCTACAACCGTCTCGGCAAGGCGATGCTCGAGCTCGGCCGCTACGCCGACTCGCGCCATGCCTACGCGCGGGCGCTCGATCTCGACAACGCCAACGCCATCGCCCGCAAGAATCTGCACCGCCTGGCGGCGCTCGGCGAGGAGGGCCCCGCCGCGGGCGAAAGTAGCGCGCTGTCGCCACATCTGTTCATCGCCGAGACGGGCCGCACGGCCACGACAGAACTCGTCGCGATCGACGCCGTCGTTCTCGCGCGGGCCACTCCGGGCGATCAGGTCGAGCTGCGCCGCCTCGATACAGGGCTGGCTGCGTTCACCAAGCGCGGCGAGCGTGTCGGCGATATCGAGCCGCGCCTCGGTGTGCGGCTCGCGAACCTCATCGAGGGCGGCAACATGTACGCCGCGGCCATCGTCTCCATCGGCGATGACCAAGCTCGCATCATCATTCGCGAGGTGTACCAGGATCCGTCGCAGCAGGGACGGCCATCGTTCCCGGCTTCCGCCGCCGGCACCGGCGCCGACAGTTTCCGTCCGTACACGAAGGAGCGCCTGCTCCGCAACGACGCCACGGACGCCGCCGAGAGCTTCGACGACGACGATGGCGACAGCGACTGGGACGCCGACCCGGCGGGCCGGTGTCGACACCACGGACGACGAGTCACTCCTCGCCGCCAGTGACGACGTGGACAACGGGGGCGCCGACGATGAGGACTTCGATAGCTAGCCGCTTCGGCTAGCCCGCTCCGCGTCCATCCGCACCGCATCGTCCCCGCCCATCGGGCGTTCTCTCTACGGGGGAAGCTTCCTCATGCGACCGTTCGTTCAGGCCGGCGGCCTGGTGAAGCGCTTCGGCGATTTCACCGCGGTCGACGGCATCGATCTGCTTGTCCACCCCGGCGAGTGCTTCGGACTGCTCGGCCCCAACGGCGCTGGCAAGACGAGCACCATCCGGATGATCACGTGCGTCTCGCCTCCGACAGCTGGTTCGCTCGCCATCGAGGGGCTCGATGCCGGCCAGCACGGGCGCGCCATCCGCGCGCGCATCGGCGTCGTGCCCCAGAACGACAACCTCGATCCCGACCTCAACGTCGAGGAAAACCTCGCTCGCCTACGGGCGCTACTTTCGGCCTGCCCGCGGCCGTCATCCGCGAGCGGTGCGCCGAGAACCTGGCGCTCGTGCAGCTCGAAGACCGGGCGCGCTCGCGCATCGATGAGCTTTCGGGCGGCATGAAGCGCCGTCTCGTCATCGCCCGCGCCCTGCTCAACGCGCCCGGCATGCTCGTCCTCGACGAGCCGACCACGGGCCTCGACCCGCAGTCGCGCCACGTCGTATGGCAGCGGCTGCGGCTGCTGAAGGCTCGCGGCATCACCTTGCTGCTCACCACCCACTACATGGAGGAAGCGGCGATGCTCTGCGACCGCATCGTCATCATGGATGGCGGCCGGATTGTGACCGAGGGCGACCCGGCGTCGCTCATCGCCGCAGCACGCGGGCACGGAGGTGCTCGAAATCCGGGTCGACCCCGGCGAGCGCGATGCCCTCGCCGCGCGGCTCTCGCATGCCGGCGGCGTCGAGATCGAGGCGGCAGGCGATACGCTGCACGTGTTCGGCCGCGATGGCGGCGGCACGGCGGCGCTGCTGAGCGAGATCGACGGCCGCCATCCGGTGCTGCGGCGGCCGGCGAACCTCGAAGACGTGTTTCTGCGGCTCACCGGCCGCGTTCTGACGGAGTAACGCACATGGCGACTCATCACCGCCGGACGCCGTCGCGGCCTCGCGCTGCCGCGCGCGCAGTTCGCCACGGTGTGGCGGCGCGACTATATCGTCGCGCGCCACCTCTGGATTTCGAGCGCGCTCATGCCGCTGGTCGAGCCGCTGCTCACATTTCTCGTCATCGGGTTCGGGCTCGGCCAGTTCGTCGAGCTCGAAGGCGGGGGCGACTACATCGACTTCATCGCTCCGGGCATGATCGTGGCCTTCGCCATGTGGCAGGGGCTGTTCGCGTGCACCTGGCCCGTGTATCTGCGGCTGGAGACGCAGCAGGTGCACGAGGCCATGCTCGCGACGACGCTCGAGCCGGAAGACATCGCCGCCGGCGAGATAGCGTGGGGCGCGACGATGGCGGCGCTCAGCACGTTCTACGTCCTGCTCATGGCGATCGCCTTTGGCGCCGTCGACTCGGCGCTGGCGCCGCTCGCCGTGCCCGATGGGCTTCCTGCACGGTGTCATGATCGCGTCGATGGCGCTCGCCTACACCGCGACAATGAAGGACAGCAATGCCCTGAACTACTTCTTCACGATCGTGGCGCTGCCCATGTTCTGGTTCGGCGATGTCTTCGTGCCGACGCAGTCGCTGCCCGAAGCGCTGCAGATCGCCGCCTGGTTTGTGCCCACCACGCACAGCGTCGGCGTCGTTCGCGACCTGCTCAGCGGCGACATCGATCTCGGAACGCTGGGCCACCTCGCGTGGGTGGCTGTCGTCGCGGCGCTGTTCTTCGCGCTCGCCATGCGCCAGATGCGGCGGCGGCTGGTGACCTGATTGCGGTGGTTCCTCGATTGACACTGCCCGGCGCCCGACCGTACGATCACAGATGCGCCGCGATCGGAGGGTCTGCCATGTACGGGAAAGTCGCCCTGACGAGTCGCTCCATCGCCGACTACGGCGAGCTCATCGGGCCGGACGCGATCGACGAGCTCCACCACCTTGCCCGGCCCTTGCGCGGGATGCGCATCCTCAACCTCAACCTCAGCGCCTTCGGAACGGGCCTCGCCGACCTGCTGAGCTCGTCGGTGCCGCTCTTCGTCGACCTCGGGCTCGACTGCCAGTGGCAGGTCATCCGCACCACCGAGGCATTCGGCCAGGCGACACGCGCGCTCTACGAGGCGCTCTCGGGCGAAGGCGCGGCGTGGACGCCGGAGCGCGCCGCCATCCTGGGGCAGTACTGCGAGATGAACGCCGAGCTGCTCGACGAGCCGTTCGACTTCGTCATCGTGCACGACCCGCAGCCCGCGGGCATCCGCGCCTGTCACACGAAGGCGAACGCACGCATCGGCCAGTGGATCTGGCATTGCCACATGGATCTGTCGCACGCGGTTCCCGGGGCATGGGCCGACACGGCCGGCGGGGTGCGCGACTACGACGCGGTCGTCTTCCCCACGGAGGATTTTTTGCCGCCCGGCCCCGCCCCGAGCCGGCTGCGGATCGTTCCGCCCTGCATCGACCCGCTCGGTCCGCGGAACATGGATATCTCCGACGCCACCATCGCGAGCCTGCTTGAACGCCACGCGATCGACCTCGAGCGCCCGATCGTCGCGCAGATCGCGCCCATGAGCGACGCCTACGATCCGCTCGGCGCCATCGATGTGCACATGAAGGTGCGCGAGCGCGTGCCATCGGCGCAGCTCGTTCTCGTCGCCGCCCCGTTCGCGGCCGACGCCGCCGCCCGTGCCTACTTCGAGCGCGTCAGCGAGCGAGCGGCCGGCGTGCCCGACGTGCATGTGCTCGCGGGCCTCGACGACGTCGGCTCCGTCGAGATCAACGTGCTCCAGCGGGCATCGACCGTCGTGCTCCAACGCCGGCTGACGCGGGGCTACGGCATCTGGCTCTCCGAGGCACAGTGGAAGCGGCGGCCCATCGTCGGTGCGCCCGATCCGGGAGTGCGCTCGCAGGTCGTCGATGGCGAGACGGGCTATCTCGCCGCGACGGTCGCCGAGCAGGCCCGCCGCGTCGTCGAGCTCATTCACGACGCCGCTCTCCGCACCCGGATGGGCCGCGCCGCTCACGAATCGACACTGCGGCACTCGCTGCTCACCCGGTACCTCCGCGACACGCTGACGCTGCTCAACGACCTGCGCGAGTCGGCCGTCCCCGCGGGCGACGCACCGCCGCTCGCCGGCAGGCCTATCTGATGTTCAGTTCCGTACCGGTCACCGCCAAGCACCTCAACGACTACCGCGCCATCGTCGGCGACGGGCCCATCGACGAGATACTGGCGCTCGCCGAGCCGCTCCGTGGCGCGCGCGTCCTCCACGTCAACGCGACCGCGTTCGGCGGCGGCGTCGCCGAACTGCTGATGACGCTCGTTCCGCTGATGCAGGACATCGGCCTCGACGCCGACTGGCAGGTCATTCGCGGCGCCGACGAGTTCTTCGACGTGACGAAGGCGATGCACAACACCCTGCAGGGGATGTACATCGAGTGGACGCCGGCCATGCGCGAGATCTGGATGCGCTACAACCGGATGAACGCCGAGTCATTCGACCAGGACTACGACTACGTCGTCATCCACGACCCCCAGCCCGCGGGGCTCCTGCACTACAAGACCGAGATCGACGGCAAGCGGCCCGCCGGCAAGTGGGTGTGGCGCTGCCACATCGACCTGACCGAGGCGCAGGAAGACGTGTGGGACGTGCTCCGTCCGCACGTGCAGCGCCACGACGCCGCCATCTTCACGCTCGATTCTTATGTGAAGCGCGACCTCCTCGACGAGCTCGGAGATCCGCGCATCTTCACCGCGCCGCCCGCCATCGACCCGCTCAGCACGAAGAACGTCCCGCTCGACCCGGACACGGTGCGCGATATCCTCCACCGATACGGCGTCGACACCGAGCGTCCCTTCATCACGCAGGTGTCGCGCTTCGACCCGTGGAAGGACCCCCTCGGCGTCATCGACGCCTACCGCATCTGCAAGAAGGAAGTGCCCGGACTCCAGCTCGTGCTCGTCGCGTCGATGGCGAACGACGACCCCGAAGGCTGGACGTGGTACGAGCGCGTCGTGCGGCGGGTCGGCGAGGACTACGACATCCATGTGCTGTCGAACCTCAATGGGGTGGGCAACGTCGAGGTGAACGCCTTCCAGACCGCCGCCGCCGTCGTCATCCAGAAGTCGATCCGCGAGGGCTTCGGGCTCGTCGTCACCGAGGGGCTGTGGAAGGGACGGCCGGTCGTCGCCGGCAACGCCGGCGGCATTCCGCTCCAGGTGATTTACGGCAAGACGGGCTATCTCGTGAACACGACCGAGGAGTGCGCGAACCGGGTGCTGTATCTGCTGCGCAATCCGGCGAAGGCGCGCCGCCTGGGCGAGAACGCCCGCGAGCACGTGCGTCAGAACTTCCTGATCACGCGCTACCTGCGCGATTACCTTCGCGTCTTCTCGTCGATGCCGCTGCCCGCGACGAAGCCCGCGCGCGGCAAACTGCCCGTGCCCGCGCCCGGAGTGACGTAGTGCCGTACGAGCACGTCAACGGCATTCGCATGTACTACGAGGTACACGGCGACGCGCCCGAGACGCTCGTCATCGTGCCGGGGCACGGCGGCCATCACGGCTCGTGGGCGCACATCGTGCCGGCGCTCGCCCGAAACTACCGCGTCGTCCTCGCCGACAATCGCGGCGCCGGGCTCTCCGACGCGCCGCCCGGGCCGTACTCGATGGCGCAGCTCGTTGGCGACCTCGCCGCGCTCCACGAGACGCTCGGCCTCGAGCGGTTCCACCTGTACGGCGAGTCGCTGGGCGGGATGATCGCGCTCAACTACGTGCTCGCGCATCCGGAGCGGGCGCGCTCGCTCGTCCTCGGCTGCACGACGCCCGGCGGCCGCAACGCCGCCCGCGCCGATCGCGAAGCGCTGCGGGCGCTGCTGCCCGACCCGGCGCACACGCCGGACGAGGCGCTGGATCGCGGCTTCGCCAACAACTTCAACCCCGAGTGGGCGGCGGCGAATCGCGAGCTGCTGGTGCGACGCGAGGCGGGGATGGCGCATCTGCGGACACCGGCGCACGCCTCGGGGGCGCAGCTCGCCGCGGCGCGCGAGCACGACGTGTTCGACCGGCTTCCGGAGATAACGCAGCGCACGCTCGTCCTCCACGGCGCGCTCGACCGGATCATCCCGGCGGAGAACGGCCGCATCCTGGCGGAGCGCATCCCGAACGCGGAGCTGGTGCTGCTGGAGACAGCGGCGCACGGGATGAAGGTGGAGGCGCAGGCGGAGGTCGAGCGGCACGTGCTCGCCTTCCTCGCCCGTCAGAGCGCGCCCCGCGTTTCCGCGTAGAGCCGCGTGCCCCGGTGTGCTATGGTGCGCCCGATGGACACGAACGTTCTCTACTACGGCGACAACCTCGACGTGCTGCGCAGGCACATCCCCGACGAATCCGTCGACCTCATCTACCTCGACCCGCCGTTCAACTCCAACCGCTCCTACAACGTGCTGTTCAAGGAGGCGACGGGCGCGGAGTCGGAGGCGCAGATCGAGGCGTTCGAGGACACGTGGCACTGGGGCAAGGCCGCGCAGAACACGTTCGAGGAGATCGCGCTGCGCGGCCACGACAACGTGGCGAAGATGCTGCAGGCGATGGTGGACGCGCTCGGCCACAACGACGTGACCGCGTACCTGACGATGATGGCCGTGCGGCTGGTCGAGCTGCACCGCGTGCTCAAGGCCACCGGCTCCATCTACCTGCACTGCGACCCGACGGCGAGCCACTACCTCAAGATGCTGATGGACGCATCTTCGGCCCGAACGACTTCCGCAACGAGATCGTCTGGAAGCGAACGCGGCGCACAGCGATGCAAAGCAGGTCGACGGCAGCATGGGCGCATTCACGACACAATCCTCTTCTACACCAAGGCGGACGAGTGGACTTGGACACCCTAGCTACACGCCGTACGACGAGGACTATCTCGAGTCGTCCTACCGCTGGATCGAACCCGAGACAGGTCGTCGCTATCGGCTCGACAATCTCACTGGACCGGGCGGCGCCGCGACAGGCGAATCCGCCGGTACGAGGTTACGGGCGTCACGCGGCGCACTGGCGTTACACGCGCGAGAACATGGAGACAGACTGAACGCGGAAGGACGGATCGTACACACAAGGCTCCGGATGCCGTCCCGCATACAAGCGTTATCTGGACGAGATGCCGGGCGTGCCGCTTCAGGATGTCTGGACAGACATTCGGCCGATCGACGCGCAGGCCGCGGAACGCCTCGGCTACCCGACGCAGAAGCCGCTGGCGCTGCTGGAGCGCATCATCGCCGCGTCGTCGAACGAGGGCGACGTCGTGCTCGACCCGTTCTGCGGCTGCGGCACCGCCGTCCACGCCGCCCAGAAGCTCGGCCGCCGGTGGATCGGCATCGACATCACCCATCTCGCCATCGAGCTCATCCGCCGCCGGATGCAGGACGCCTTCCCCGGCCTCGCGGTCGACGTCGTCGGCGAGCCCGTCGACGTGGCGAGCGCGCGGGCGCTGTTCCAGCAGGATGCGTACCAGTTCCAGTGGTGGGCCGTCGACAAGGTCGGCGCGCTGCCGCAGGGCGGCGACCGCAAGAAGGGCGCCGACAAGGGCATCGACGGCGTCATCCCGTTCATGGACGGCCCCACCACCCGGCGGCGCATCATCGTCTCCGTCAAGGGCGGCGACACCGGCGTCGCCCACGTGCGCGACCTGAAGGGCGTGCTCGAACGCGAGAAGGAGCCGATGGGCGTGCTGCTGACGCTCAACCCGCCGACGCGCGACATGCTCACCGAGGCGACAACGGCCGGGAGCTGGCACAGCGACTTCTGGCAGCGCGACTTCCCGCGCGTGCAGATCGTCACCGTCGACGACATGTTCGCCGGCCGCGGCGTCGACATGCCGCCGCTGACCTCGGCCTTCGCCCAGGCGCAGCGCGAGACGGACGTGACGCCCGTGCAGCGGCCGCGGCTGCTGTAGGGGCGCGCCTCACCCTTGCGGGCGGTTCGCGAACCGCCCCTACGGCGCGGACGGCCGCCATTCCCGCCCCGTAGCGCGCCGCCCGCGCCTCCGCTACACTCCGTAGGCAGAGGACACCGCCCATGCGCGACCTCATCCTCCGGGCGCTCGATACCGCCACCGCCCGCGGCGCGTCCTACGCCGACGCCCGCGTCGTCCGCAAGACCACCCAAGATGTCACCGTGCACAACCGCGCCGTCGAGGGCCTCTCCCGCGAGGAGACGGAGGGCTTCGGCGTGCGCGTCCTCGTCGATGGCGCCTGGGGGTTCGCCGCCTCCAGCCGGATGACGCTGCCCGAGGCCGACCGCGTCGCCGCCGAGGCCGTCGCCATCGCCCGCGCCTCGGCGCGCGTCGCGGGCCCGCCCGTCGACCTCGGCCCGCCGATGCGCGATCGTCGCCGCGTACCAGACGCCGGTGCTCCGCGACCCGTTCGCGGTGCCGCTCGAAGAGCAGATCGCGCTCCTCCTCGGCGTCGCCGAGACGATGCTCGCCGAGCCCGGCATCGTGCTCGCGCGCGCCAACATCGGCATCCAGCGCGAACACAAGACCTTCGGCTCGACCGAGGGCAGCTACATCGAGCAGGAGCTCGTCGAGACGGGCTGCGGCATCGACGCGACAGCCGTCGACGAGGGCGAAGTGCAGCGCCGGTCGTACCCGAACAGCGTCGGCCGGCACCAGGGCACCGAAGGCTGGGAGTTCATCGAGCGCTGGGATCTGCCGGGCAACGCCGCCCGCGTCGCGTCGGAAGCGGCGCAGCTGCTGCGAGCGAAGCCGTGCGAGCCGGGCGTCACGACCGTCATCCTCGACGGCTCGCAGCTCGGCCTGCAGATCCACGAGAGCTGCGGCCACGCCATCGAGCTCGACCGCGTCTTCGGGACCGAGGCCGGCTTCGCGGGCACGTCGCTTCCTGACGACGGACAAGCTCGGCACGTTCCGCTACGGCTCCGACGTCGTCAACCTCACCGCCGACGCCACGATACCGGGCGGGCTCGGCACGTTCGGCTTCGACGACGAGGGCGTGCCCGCCCAGCGCACGCCGATCGTGCGCGACGGCATGTTCATCGGCTACCTCACGTCGCGCGAGACGGCGTCGATGCTGGGCCAGCGGAGCGGCGGCACGGCTCGCGCCTCCGGCTGGGAGCGCATCCCGCTGATCCGGATGACGAACGTCAACCTCGAGCCCGGCACGTGGAAGCTCGACGACCTCATCGCCGACACCGACGACGGCCTCTACATGGAGACGAACCGGAGCTGGAGCATCGACGACCGGCGGCTCAACTTCCAGTTCGGCACCGAGTGGGCCCGCGAGATAAAGAACGGCAATCTCGGCGACGTCGTCCGCAACGCGACGTACACCGGCATGACGCCGCAGTTCTGGGGCAGCTGCGACGCCGTCTGCGACGCCGACGGGCTGGGTCGTCTGGGGCACGCCGAACTGCGGCAAAGGGCAGCCCGAGCAGGTGGCGCACACCGGCCACGGCGCCTCGCCCGCGCGCTTCCGCAACGTCCGTGTCGGGCTGATGCGTTGAGACGCCGCCGCGTCCGCCTGACGGCGCTTGCGCTCTCGATGGCCGCGCTCGCGGCGTGCGGCGGCGACGATTCCGGCGACGCACCAGCCCGCGCGCGCACGGCCACGACAACGCCACCCTCGTCCCGCACGACCCCACCGGCCAGCGCAACACCCGCGCCACCCGGGAGCGCGACGGACGCGCGCGGCCCGCTGGAAGCGGGCGATCTCGTCACGGCGCTCGCGGCACGGGGGCTCGCGTATCGCGCGTCGGAGAGCACGTTCACGTGCGAGGGCTCGACCGTCGACGGGCGCATCTACTTCGGGACCTCGCCGAGCTTCGTGCTCTGGGCCTACCCCACCACCGATGCGCTGCTTCGCGAGTGGAGGGCGGAGCTGGGCAAGTCGCCCGAACCCCTCGCCGACTGCGACATCAGCGAGGGCGCGACGCTGTACTGGAACAACAACCTCGTGCTGATGATCGAGAACGACCCCGATGCGCCGCCCGACCTGACCGTCCGCCACGAGATCACCACCGCGTTTCTGTCGCTCGCGCCGTAGCGCCGCGCCCGGTGGTACATTGACCGCACCATCACGCCGCATCGGAGGCTACCGTGCTGGGCGAAGACGAAGCTCGCCGGATCGTGCAGCGCACCCTCGCGCTGAGCGCAGCCGGGCAGACGGAAGCGCTGCTGACGGGGAAGCGCCGCGCCCTCACCCGCTTCGCCAACAACGCCATCCACCAGAACGTCGACGAGGCGGACGCGCGGCTGCAGGTGCGCGTCGTCGAGGGCAAGCGCATCGGCGTGGCGGCCACGAACCGGCTCGATGACGACGCGTGCCGCGATGTCGTCGAGCGCGCTCGCGAGCTGGCGCGCCATCAGGTCGCCAACCCCGATTTCGTGTCGCTGCCGGCCGTCACGCCGCGGGGCGCGGACGCGCGCGCCTTCGTCGAGGCCACGGCGCGCTGCGGGCCCGACGAACGCGCCGCCGTCGCGGGGGCCATCTGCCGCGCATCCGCCGCCGCCGGTCTGAACGCCGCGGGCGCGTACGAGACGGGCGTCAACGAAGTCGCCGTCGGGAACAGCCTCGGGGTGTGGGGCTACCACGCCAGCACCATCGCCGAGGCCAGCGCCGTCGTCCGCGACGACCCGCGGCGCCGGCACGGAGCGCGGCGGCTCGGGCTACGCCGACGCGGCCAGCATCGACGCGGGCGACATCGATGGCGAGGCGCTCGGTCGCGAGGCGATCGAGCGGGCGCTGCGTGCCCGCGATCCGGTGGCGGCCGAGCCCGGCGAGTACGATGTCGTTCTGCTGCCGTACGCTGTCGCCGACATCCTCGACTGGTTCGCCTACCTCGGCTTCGGCGCGCAGGCGTATCAGGAGAATCGCAGCTTCATGAGCGGCCGTCTCGGTCAGCGAGTGCTGGGCGAGAACGTCACGATTGTCGACGACCCGCTCGGCGGCGTGCCATCGCCGTTCGACTACGAGGGCGTCGGGAAAGCGCCGCTGACGCTCGTCGAGGACGGCGTGGCGCGCGCCATCTGCTACGACAGCTACTACGCCGCCAAGGACGGCCGCGCCTCGACCGGCCACGCCCTGCCCGCGGGCAGCACCTTCGGGCCGTTCGCGACGAGCCTCGCGCTCGCGCCGGGCGCGTCGTCGGTGGACGAGATGATCGCGTCGACGGAGCGCGGCGTGCTGGTGACACGGTTCTGGTACACGCGCACGGTGCATCCGCTGACCGTGGTGATGACGGGCATGACGCGCGACGGAACGTGGCTCATCGAGAACGGCAAGATCGCCGCGCCGATCCGCAACCTGCGCTTCACCCAGAGCTACGTCGATGCGATGAACCGCGTCCGGCTGATTGGCCGCGAGCAGAAGCTGCAGCCCGCGATGGGCGGCTACTCGCGGGTGCCCGCCCTCAAGATCGGCGGGTGGAGCTTCACCGGCGCGACGGAGTTCTGATGGCGCAGCGCACGTACACCATCGCCGAGGCGAACGCCATGCTGCCGCAGGTCGAGGCGCTCGCCCGCACGATGCGCACCTGCAAGCTGCGGATCGAGGTGCTGCGTCTGCAGGCGGCGCGCGTCGCGGCGTCGTTGCGGGGCAACGGCCACGCGAAGGAGCAGCGCGCCGCCCCGCCGGACGCCGTCACCGCCGCCGCCGTGGCCCGCGTGATGGACGAGATGAACGCGGCGCTGGCGCGCGTCCACGCGTTGGGCTGCGAGGTGAAGGACTTCGACATGGGGCTCATCGACTTCCTGCACGAGCGCGAGGGGCGGCTCGTCTACCTGTGCTGGCGTCTGGGCGAGGCGGAGGTGGCGTGGTGGCACGAGGTGCACACGGGCTTCGGTTCGCGCCAGCCCCTGTAGTCCCCGGCACTCCTGTTCGTCTCCCGGTCGCGCTTGACGCCCCTGCTACGATCCCGGCGCTGGGGATGAGGGACGCGCCGTCCAATGGAACGTACGGTTCCGTGATCAGCGCGAACGCATGCTCCTGGCCGCCGTCCGCGCCGTCCTCGCGGATATCCCCGAGTTACGCGTCGTCGGAGACGCCGCCACCGCTCACCAGGCATTGCGGGACACTATCCGGCTCAGGCCCGATGCGATCGACCAGACTCTCGTCCGGTCAGCGCTCGAATTGAGCGGCCGAGGTCGGCCAGGCCTCTGGTTACGCAGATCGCAGCCGTGTTCGCAGCTGGGTCGCCGTCATTTTTTGCCTCCGCTGACGAAAACGCCGCAGCCTCTGCGCGGCGCTAACGTACAGCACACGAACGAAGCATACGTGCCACGCCGGATCGGTCGCGCCCGCGATCACGCTGAACAGAAGGAGAGAGCTCGAGAATGACCATTCCGTTGAGTGCCGCTTGTCAGGAATCGCTGTAAATGGGACCCTTTTCGCGGCGCCGGGTCACCGCGATCACGCGCCCGTGGTGATCGACATCATCGCGCACCTGCACGTGAGGTCGTGGCACCTACGGTCTTCCCGATGGTCAGGAGTGCGCCACGGCGAGCATCGCGCGTGGCCGCGATGCCTTGCGCTGCCCGATCATGCCGGAACATGGGACGCACGGCCGCCATCACTTGGTCGAGGTAACTGCATCCAGCGTTCGCACCTCAGGATGCGCCCGGGGTCACTCAGACGCGTGGAGGAACTCGCGGCCGGTGAGTCCGGCTACGCGTACGGTGCCCGATGTCACCGCAGCGCCCGCATTGACTCTACGAGCGCTGGCCGAGGTCTGGCGCGTTGTCGCGCTGTGCATCTGATCTTCCCCAGTCGTCGGTCGGCGAGTACTTCCCGCGACATCGCCTAGACGATGGCCGGCCGTACACTGTCACTGAGCGGAGCGTAATCCGCAGTGCGCAAGCCGCCCGCACTGGCCGGTGGCGACGCGGCCCTCACGCCTCGGCGATCGGCAACGTGAAGGCGACGCGCGTGCCACGCTCGCCCGCGCGCTCCGCCCAGATCTCGCCGCCGTGCGCCCGCACCAGCTCGCGGCAGATCGCGAGCCCCAGTCCGCTGTTGCCGCGCGCCCGCCGGTAGAAGCGGTCGAACACGCGCTCCAGCTCGTCGGCCGGGATGCCCGGCCCGTCGTCGCTCACGGCGATCTCGACGAAGCGGCCGCGCCCAGGCCGCGCCGTCAGGAGCACGCGGCCGCCCTGCTCCACATGGCGGAGCGCGTTGTCGACGAGATTCGAGATGACCTGCTCGAGCTTGTCGGCGTCGGCGCGGACGGCCGGAACCGCGCCTTCGACGCGCACGCCGACCTCGACGCGCCCGCTCGCCCGGCCGCCGGGCCGAACAGCTCGGCGACGTACATCAGCGCCGCTTCGACATCGACCGCTTCCGGGCTGAGCTGCGTCTGCCCGGCCTCGAGCCGCGACAGGTCGGAGAGGTCGTCGACGAGCCGCAACAGCCGCTCCGTCTCGCCCTGGATGACCTCGCCCGCTCGCACGCGGCCGGCGTCGTCGTCGATCGTTCCGTCGGAGAGCGCCTGCGAGAAGCCGCGGATCGAGGTCAGCGGCGTGCGAAGCTCGTGCGACGCGTCGAGCAGGAAATCGCGCAACGCGGTGCGGCCCGCCGCGACCTCGCCGGTCATGCGATTGAAGTCGGCGGCCAGCTCGCGGGTCTCGCGGGGGCCCGTCTCGGCCGCCCTCGCCGCGCAGATCGCCCGCCGCGACGGCGTTCGCCGCCTCCCTCAATCGGCCCAGCGGCCGGTAGATCCAGCGGGCCAGCACCACACCCAGCAACAGCGCGACGGCGAGCCCCGCGCCGCCCGCGAGGATGAGGCGAGGCGCGAGATCCTCGCGGATGAGGTCGGCGGCCGAGTCCTGCGACACGAAGAGGACGACCGCCACCGGCGCCCCGTCGGCCCCGCCCGTCCTGCTGCCCGAGCGCCGTGCGGCGCACACGAGGCGGCAACGGTATGACGACGAAGTCGATCGCGCCGCCGCCGCTCAGCTCCAGCTCGCCCGAGTACAGCTCGTCGCCCTGCGGCCGCAACGTCTCGACGGGCGGCAGATCGAACGTCTCGTCCGCGAGGTCGGCCTCGCTCGTGTCGCCGGTCTCGATAATCACACGCCCGTCGGCGGAGACGAAGGCGGCGCCCACGCCGGCGTCGGTCGTCCGCGAATCGAGGAACGCCAGCAGCGGCCGCGCCTCGCCCGCAGTCGCGATCCGGCCGAGGCCGAGCGCGATCGGCGCGGCGACCTCGCGCAGCGTCGCCTCGCTCAGCCGCTCGCGATAGCCATCGAGGAGCACCACGAGCGTGACGGCGGCGAGCACGATGACCACGACCGCGACGAGCACGTGCGAGACGATGAGCCGGGCGCGAAGTGTAGCGAGCACGCGGCTACCGGCCCGCGGCAGCGGTGTCATCGGCGCGCGGCCCGATGAGCTTGTAGCCGACGCCGCGCAGCGTCAGAATGCGAACGCCCGAAGGCTCGATCTTGCGCCGAAGCTGCTGCACATGCACGTCGACGGTGCGCGTCTCGCCGAAGAAGTCGTACCCCCAGACGAGCGAGAGCAGCTGCTCGCGCGTCAGCGCCTGGCCCGCGTGCTCGGTGAGCGTCGCGAGCAGGTCGAACTCCCTCGCCCGCAGCGTCAGCTCCGCGCCATCGACGCGCGCCTCGCGGCTGCCGCGATCGACGACGAGCGGCCCCACGCGCACGACCCTCGCCTCCGTGGGCCGCGCCTCCATCCGGCGTAACACGGCGCGCACGCGGGCGACGAGCTCGCGCGGGTTGAACGGCTTCGTCACGTAGTCGTCGGCGCCGAGCTCCAGCCCGAGCACCTTGTCGACATCGTCGGCGCGAGCGGTCAGCATGATGACGGGCGTATCGCCCTGCTCGCGAATGCGCCGGCAGACGGCGAAGCCGTCGATGCCTGGCAGCGCCAGATCGAGAATGACGATATCGAAGCGCTGCTCCTCGAGGCGGCGAAGAGCGCGCTCGCCGTCCTCCGCCGTCGCCACGGCGAAGCCCTCCTTCGTGAGGTAGAGCGACACGAGCTCACGGATCGAGGCTTCGTCTTCGACGAGCAGCACGTCCACCCGGCCACCTCCGCGCGTCTGTTCCGCACTCCCCGTACATTATCGGCGCGCTCTGTAAGCGGACGGTAAGCCGCGCGCGAGCGCCGCGTAAGCGTCAGAGCCGCAGCGGCTTTATCGGCGCCAGCACCGCGGCGGGGTTATCCTTCCAAACCGCCGGGTCGGCATCGACGTAGAGCTCGACCTCGTTGCCATCGGGGTCTTTGATGTAGAGGCTCTGCGTGATCGTATGGTCGGAGGCCCCGACGATCGTCGCCCCCGCCTCGACCAGCTCCCGATACGCCTCGCGCAGCTCGTCGAGGCTATCGCCGATCTTCAGTCCGAAGTGGTACATCCCCAGACGGCGGCCCGCGGGGACGGGCGCGGCGCCCGCGCCCACCTGGATCAGCAGAAGCTCGTGATGCGTGCGTCCGCCCGTCATCGCGACGGCCTGCCCCTGAAACACCTCACCCACCACCTCGAAGCCGAGCAGGTCGCGGTAGAACGCGACGCACGGCGCGAGGTCGCGCACGTACAAAACGACGTGGCCGAGTTCCTTCACTTTCATGTCGAACCTCCCTCTGCCGTGGCCCCGCTGGTCGAGCGCGACGACGCGAGCATGCGCCGAGAACAGCGGCGCTTTCAGATTCCAGATATGGCTGATCGACGCCAGGCCGGGGGGCAGCACGATCGGCGCGTCCTCGCCTCCCCAGTCGCGGTAGTGGAACCGCACGACCCGGACCTCGACCCGGCGATCCTCGACCGGCGTGGCCCTATTGTAGCGCTCCCGGCCCGATTTTGCCGTCGCGTTACATTGCGATGCTTCCCCGATGTCGCAGCTCCTCTAGCGTGAACTGCGAAGCACTGTGGAAGCGCACGATTGGAGGAAGCGAATGTTGCGCAAACGGAATCTGCTCCTCGCGGCCGCAGCGACGGCAGTACTCATGGTGGCGTCGATAGCGGGCGTCGCCGCACAGCAGGGCGGCAGCCCGGACGGCGATGCCGGCGACGCCGGGCCGGGACGCTGCGACGAGTTCGTCGGACGGCTGGCGGCGAACCTCGGGGTCGGCGAAGCGGAGCTTCGCGCCGCGCTCCAGCTCACGGCGACGCAGGCCATCGACGAAGGGGTGGCGGCGGGCCGCATCCCCGAGGCGAAGGCTGCCGAGATGAAGGCGCGCATCGCAGCCGGCGATGCCGGACGGCTGTGCGGCGGCCGGCCGGGGCCGGGCGGCGACCGGGGCGCGGGCCGCGGGCTCGCCCGCTACATCCTCGCCGAGGTGGCGGAGGCGATCGGGATCGAGCCGCAGCAGCTCCGCCAAGAGCTGCAGGACTCGACACCCGCCGAAGTCGCCGCGGCTCACGGCGTCGACCGGGCCACCCTGAAGGCGACGCTCGTCGCGCACGTCACGGAGCACCTCGACCAGCTCGTCGCCGGCGGCAAGCTCACGGAGGAGCGCCGGGCGGAACTGCTGGCGAAGCTCGACGAGCGGATCGAGCAGTTCCTCGACAGCACGCCCGGCGAGCACCACGGCCCCGGCGGCGCGGGCCAGACCTAGCGCCCGGGGCACGCCGCTCTGGGTAGCCGAATCGTAGCTCCTGAAAGGAGAACATGACATGCGAAGGATAATGATGCTTCTGGGTACGGCGGTGCTCGTCGTGGCGGCGCTCCCAGCCTCACTCGCGATGGCCGCCGATCCGCCGCCAGAGGCGCCTCCCGAGGGGATCGAGATTGAAGGGCCGGGCCGGGTACGCTTTCACGGCGCCGGTACCCTCGAGGCGGAGGGCCGCGGGTTCGCGCGCCTCCGGGGCGACCTCAGCTTCGAGGGAACAGTCATGGGGGGCACGCTCACAGTCGATGACCACGACGCCGGCGCGCGCGTGTACGTCGAGCGGTTCGCGGCCAGGCACGTGAACGCGGACGGAAGCGTGACCTACCTGAACCCACAGGGACGCGTCCGCATCTCGGGGCCGCAGGTCGAAGTGACGATTCGGGCCGCCACGATGCACTTCCACGCTCGCGGCAGAGGCGTCGCCGAGCTCGCCGGGAACGGCTGGTTCAGCATCAACGGTGGCCCGCGGCACATGTGGCCCGCGTCCTAGCACCACAGGCTGGCTTCACCGAAGGGGCGGGTTCGCGCTGGCGGGCTCGCCCCTTCGCTATCCCGGGTCGTCTTCGAAGTAATCGGGGTCGACCTCGCGCCGGGCGATGCCGGCCGCCATCGCGGCGCGGGCGACGGCGCGAGCGACCCGGTGGTGGACGGCGCGATCCAGCGGGTCGGGCAGAAGCTGATCGGGCGGCGTCATCGTCACGAGCGCCTCGCTCGCGGCCCGGAACACGCTCAGCGGCGCGGCGCTCGCCCGCACATCGAGCAGCCCCCGGCAGACGCCTGGGTACACCATGATGTTGTTCACGAATCGCCCGCTCGAAGCGAGAGCCGCCCCCGCCTCCTGCGCCTCCGCGGGCTCGATCTCGGGGCGCGGATTCGAGAGCGCGAAGATGATCTGCCCGCTGCGTACGGTGGCGGCGCTGATGAGGCCCGGCTGGCCTGTCGTGGCGACGATTACGTCGCAGGCCGCCATCACCTCCTCGATCGATCCGGCGGAGCGCCCGCCGCTCGCCTCCAGCCGCGTCAGCGCACCGGGGTCGCGATCGACGCCGAGCACGGGCCGCCCCGTGAACTCCATCACGGCCCGCGCGATGGCGAGGCCCGCCGCACCCAGCCCTATCTGCCCGACGGTACGTTCGCGCAGCGATACGCCGAGCCGCTGGCAGGCGTTCAGGAGAGCCGCCAGCACGACACCCGCCGTGCCGTGCTGGTCATCGTGGAACACGGCGATGCCGCACCGCTCCTGCACCATCCGCTCCACCTCGAAGCAGCGCGGCGAAGCGATGTCCTCCAGTTGCACGAGCCCGAACGTCGGGGCGATCGCGGCGACAGCGCTCGCGATCTGCTCCGGATCCTGCGTGCCGAGCACGATCGGCACCGCATACACCCCGACGAGGCTGGCGAGCAGTGCCGCCTTGCCCTCCATCACAGGCATGGCGGCGGCCGGGCCGAGATTGCCCAGCCCCAGCACCGCCGAGCCGTCGCTGACGATGGCGACAGCGTTGCCTATCGTCGTGTACAGATCGGCGGCGCGCGGGTCATCGAAAATCTTGCGCGCCACTTCGCCGACGCCCGGCGTGTAGACGCGGCCAAGGTCGGCCTGCGTCTCGATGGGCGACTTCGATGACATGCGCAGCTTGCCGCCGGCGTGGGCCGCCAGCACCTCGTCGCGCACCTCCAGCACCTCGGTACGGGACACGACACGGAGCGCCGCGACGAGCTGGTCGAGCCGGGCGGCATCGACGCTCACAACATCGAGGTCGCGCGTGACGGTGAACGTACCGGAGCGCACAATCCGGATGTCGCCGATGCTCGCGCCGTGCTCCGCGACGGTGGCGAGAACGGCGGCGAGCACGCCCACCTGATTCTCGTTCTTGACACGGATGGTGCGGAGAAACTCGGGGCGCTGCGGGTCGCGCGGCATGAAGATTCGCCTCGGTCGTGGAGATTCGAAGCATTGTAGCATCACGAGCGCCCGTGACCCCTGCACGCCCCCGCTCCCCTGCTATCATGGCCGCGGAGGGCGGCATGGCGGAGGAGCAGGCATCGGGCGAGGGCTTCCTGTATACGCGCGGCGGCGATGCCGGCGATACGGGCCTGCTCGGCGGCGAACGCGTCCCCAAGTGGGATCTGCAGCCCGAAGCGTACGGCGCCATCGACGAAGCGACGAGCGCCCTCGGCCTCGCCCGTGCCCTCTGCGACGACGCCGAGACCAAGGACGCCATCCTCGCGGCGCAGCGCGACCTCTACCGCATCATGGCCGAGCTCGCCACTGGCACCGGCGTCGAAGTCGACCCCGCGTTCCGGACGACGCCCTCGCACGTTGCCGCGCTCGAGGAGCGCACCGATGCCTTCGGCGCGCGCATCACGCTCGGACGCGAGTTCGTCGTGCCCGGCGAGACGGCGACCGGAGCGGCGCTCGATGTCGCACGCACCGTCGTCCGGCGAGCCGAGCGGGAGACGGCGCGGCTCGCGCACGAGCGCGGCATCGGCGGCGGCGACACGCTCGCCTATCTCAACCGGCTGTCGTCGCTGCTGTTCGTGCTCGCCCGCTACGACGAGCAGACGCATGGCACCCAGGCGACGGCGGCGAAGGACGCCACCGCCCCGAAGCGCTCGGTCCGCCGCCGCAGCTGATCGTGCGCACCCGTTGCGCGCCACCGCCCCGCGATGCAACAATCGTCGCATATGGCAGGTTCCTACTTTTTCGAGAAGGTCCACGACCTCACGGCAGCCTCCCGCGGCGAGCCGGGCAACCGTTTCTTCTTCGTCGTCGCCGGCACGGAGGAGGGCTGGGTTCGCGTCTGGATGGAGAAGGAGCAGCTCCGCGCGCTGGCGGAGGGCTTCGATGAGCTGATCGAGAAGCTCGGCGGCGGCGTCGAAGGCGGCCCGCCCCGCGTCCCCGCCGACGAGCCGTCGACCCCCATGCTTGGCGAGTTCCTGGCCCTGCGGCTCGCGGTCGGCTACGACGAAGACCGCGACGCGCTCGTCCTGCTCGCCCACGCTGACGGTGACGATGACGATGCCCCCACCCTCGCCTGCCGCGTAACGAAGCAGCAGGCGGCGACGCTCGCACGGCAGGCGATCGCAGTCTGCGACGCCGGGCGGCCCATGTGCACCATGTGCGACCAGCCAATCGAACCCGACGGGCACCTCTGCCCCAAGAGCAACGGACATCGCAGAAGCGGGCTATAGTGCTGGATCACGACGACCTCATCGCGTACGGGCGACATCAGGCGCGCAGCATGGCGCGTCTGCTCGCCGCGCGACAGCCGCTCGCCTGCTGGAGCCCCGGCCGTCCTGACGTGCTCGATATTCTGCGGCGCGCCGAGGCCGTCGAGTACGAGGTCATCCCCACCGGCTCGAACTGGACGTATCTGCTAACGCTGCGCGATGCCGAAGCGGGCGATGGCCTGGCCGTGTACAAGCCGCAGAAGGGCGAAGCGCCGCTCTGGGACTTCCCCTACGGATCGCTCTACCGCCGGGAGGTCGCGGCCTTCGAGCTCAGCCGCCTGCTCGGATGGCGGCTCGTGCCACCGACCGTCGCACGCGACGGGCCCGGCGGCATCGGCGCGATGCAGCTGTTCATCGATGCCGACCTCGGCGAGAACTACTTCACCTTGCGCGACCGCCAGGACGAGCTGCGGCGGATGGCGCTGTTCGACGTGCTCGCCAACAACGCCGATCGCCGCGGCGGGCATTGCCTGCGCGCGCGCGACGGCCACATCTGGGGCATCGACCACGGGCTCACGTTTCATCCGGAGTGGAAGCTGCGCACCGTCATCTGGGACTTCTACGGCGAGCCCATCGCCGAGGCGGCGCTTGCCGACCTGCGCCGGGTGCAGGACCTCATCGCGGCGGGTGCCGGCGACGTCGTGGCGCTCCGTGAGCTGCTCGACGACCGGGAGTGGCATGCGCTTCAGCAGCGCCTGCGGCTGCTCATCGAGCAGCCCTGCTACCCGCCGCCGGGCCCGCATCGCAGCACGCCGTGGCCGCCCATCTGAAGCCGAAGGCGGCGCGCTAGCGCTTGCCGAACACGCGCCCCAGCACGCTGCGCCGTGGCGGGCTCATCCGGCCGGCGAGATGGCCAACGATGGCGGCGTCGCCGCAGATGATCGGCGCAGTCCAGTTGCGCAGCGATGCCAGCGAGCCATCGCCATCGGCCGGCAGCTCGAAGCGATCCGTATCGCCCCAGCCGCCCGCGCCGCGCATGAGCACAGCACCGCCCGCCTCGCGCACGATGATAGCGCCGGCGGCGATATCCCACAGCCGGGGGCGGGCGAAGACGCCGTACTGCAGCACACCCATCGCCACCATCGCCGCTTCGATCGCGATCGACCCGAGCACACGCCGGTCGCCGAGGCGCACGCCCTCGGGCAGTGGGCGATGGCTACCGCCGCCGCCGCCGGGCACCGTGCCGATGCGCGCCTTCACCGCCTCGCGCAGCGACCGGTCGATGGCCGCATCGCCGCAGCTCGCGCCGAGGCCCGCGGCGGCGTGCAGCACGGCGGGCGCCGTCGCCACGCCACCGGGCGTCCAGATCGCGCCCGCGATCGGCCTCAGCTGGTGCAGCACCCCAACGGAGACGCCCCACAGCGCCAAGCCGTTCATGAAGTTCGTGGTGCCATCGAGCGGGTCGAGCACCCACAGATACGGCGACCCGGGATCGCCCGCGATCTCGTCGGTCTCCTCGCCGAGGATGGCGTGATTCGGGAAGCGCCCGAGAATGCCGTCGCGAAGCAGCCGCTCCGCCTCGCCGTCGGCCTCCGTCACCGGGTCGCGGTCGCCCTCGCCCTTGAAGCGGATGTCGAGCGGCCCGCTGAAGTAGCGCAGCAGCAACTCGCCCGCCTCGGTCGCGAGCCGCGCCGCCTCGCGCCGGAGGGTCGCCAGCTCCTCGGGGGACGGCAGCGGCTCGCCGCCGACGGTCGTCGTCGTGTCGTTCGTCACGGCGATACGGTAGCACACGGCCGCCGTCCGGCGACGGCGCTACTGCTTCTGCGCGTACCCCATCGGCCGCAACGCCGCCTCGATCTCTCCCAGCACGGCCGGGTCATCGATCGTGGCCGGCATCTTGTAGGGGAGGCCGTCCGCTATCGACCGCATCGTGCCGCGCAACACCTTGCCGGAGCGCGTCTTGGGGAGCCGCTCGACGACGGTCGCCGACTTGAACGACGCTACCGGACCGATCTCGTCGCGGACACGCCGGACGATCTCCTTCACGACTTCCTCGTGTGGTCGCTGCACGCCCGCCTTGAGCACGACGAAGCCGAGCGGCACCTGTCCCTTGAGCTCATCGGCCACGCCAATGACCGCACATTCGGCGACATCGGGATGGCCGGACAGCGCTTCCTCCATGCCGCCTGTCGAGAGCCGGTGCCCGGCGACATTGATGATGTCGTCGGTGCGGCTCATGATCCAGACATAGCCCTCCTCGTCGATGAAGCCCGCGTCCGCTGTCTTATAGTAGCCCTCGAACTCGGCCAGGTACGACTGCACGTAGCCGTCGTCGTTCTCCCACAGCGTCGGCAGCGTGCCCGGAGGCAGCGGCAGCCGCGCGACGACATTGCCGATCTCGCCCGCCTTCACCGGGTGGCCAGCATCGTCGAGCACCTCGAGCCGGTATCCAGGCACAGCCTTCGTCGGCGAACCGTGCTTCACCGGCTGGATGCCGAGCCCCACACAGTTCGCCGCCATCGGCCAGCCGCTCTCCGTCTGCCACCAGTGGTCGATGACGGGCACGCCGAGATGGTGCTCGGCCCACTTCACGGTGTCCGGATCGGCGCGTTCGCCCGCCAGGAAGAGCGTGCGGAAGCGGGACAGGTCGTACTGGCCGATGAGCGTGCCCTCGGGGTCGTCGCGCTTGATCGCGCGGAACGCGGTCGGCGCCGTGAACAGCACGCTGACTCCGTGCTCGGCGATAACCCGCCAGAACGCGCCCGCATCGGGCGTGCCGACGGGCTTGCCCTCGTACAGCAGCGTCGTACAGCCGTGAATCAGCGGCCCGTACACAATGTACGAGTGGCCCACCACCCACCCGACATCGGACGCGGCCCAGTACGTCTCGCCGGGCTCGACGCCGTAGACGTGGCGCATGCTCCACGTGAGGGCGACGGCATGGCCGCCGTTGTCGCGCACCACGCCCTTCGGGATGCCGGTCGTGCCCGACGTGTACAGGATGTACAGCGGGTCGGTGGCGGCCACAGGCACGCAGTCGGCGGGTGTCGCACGCGCCATCAGCTCGTCCCAATCGAAGTCGCGACCGTCGACCATCGGGGCGAGCTCCTGCGGCCGCTGGAAGATGACGCAGCTCTCGGGCTTGTGCGCGGCCATGGCGATCGCGCCATCGAGTAGCGACTTGTACTCGACGACCCGGTTCGGCTCGATGCCGCACGAGCCCGCCACGATGACCTTCGGCTTCGCGTCGTCGATGCGTACGGCGAGCTCGTGCGCGGCGAACCCCCCGAACACGACCGAGTGCACCGCCCCGATGCGCGCGCAGGCGAGCATCGCGATCGCCGCTTCGGGCACCATCGGCATAAAGATGATGACGCGATCGCCCTTCGTCACGCCCCGCCCCGCGAGCACGCCCGCGAACCTCGCGACAACATCGCGCAGCTCCCGAAAGGTGTACGTGCGCTTCGTCTCGGTAACGGGGCTGTCGTAGATGAGCGCCGGCTGATCGGCGCGTCCGCCTTCGACGTGGCGATCGAGGGCGTTGTAGCACGTGTTCAGCTCGCCGCCGGCGAACCACCGGTAGAATGGCGCGGCGCTATCGTCGAGGACGCTGTCCCACCGCTTCGTCCACACAATGTCCGCCGCCGCCTCGGCCCAGAAGCGCTCCGGGTCGCTCATGGAGCGCGCGTATACTTCGTCGTAGGTGCTCGTCGCTGTCATAGTCGCATCCTCCTTTACACACCAGCGGCGCGGTGCCGACGCCGACGATTCTGCGCCAGATCGCCATCGCTTGCCAAGGCCCACATCGGTAGAGCGCTCCCCGCCGCATGCTGTGCGGCAGCGCGCCCGATGCTATGATGACGCGACACAAGGAGGCGAGCAGATTATGCCCCGCATCTGGGACGCACACGTCCACTTTCCGCGCAACTGGCAGGCCGAGGACCCCAGCGAGGGCATCGGCGAGATGGTCGACCACCTCGCCGAGCGGCTGCGCGCCGTCGGCACCGTGAAGGCGTCGCTGCTCAGTGGCGGACGATTCGGGCCGTCGCACGAGGAGTGCATCGAGCACGCGCGGCGGCACAGCGACCTGTTCCTGCCGATCGCGATGGTCGACCCCGGCGACACGACGCCGGAGCGGCTCGACGAGCTCGCCGCCATGGGCTATCGCGGCCTCAAGATCATCGGGACGGCGCTCGACTACGACCACCCGAGCTACTTCCCCGTGTACGAACGCTGTCAGGAGCTGCGCTTCCCGATCCTCTTCCATCTGGGCGTCATCGGCGGCAACGTCGATCTTCAGTCGACGCACCCGCGCCGCGACCCGGACGCCGCGCAGCGCCTGCGGATGATGCAGGCGCGGATGGCGAGCTTCGGCCGCCGCGATGTCGGCGCGCCCCGGATGCGGCCGTTCCACCTCGACACGCTGGCGAACAACTTCCCCGAGCTGCGGCTTATCGGCGCGCACCTGGGCGGCACCGGCAACTACGACGAATCGGCGTCCGTCGCGCGCTGGCGGCTGCACGTGTACTTCGACATGTCGGGCGGCGACGTCATCGAGCGCCACGCCGTCGAGCGCAACCTCATCGGCAAGGAGATCGCGGTCGAAAAGCTGATGTTCGGTTCCGATTGTCCCGCGGACGAGATTCACGAGCACGTCGAGCGATTCGAGGCGATCTTCGCACAGCTCGGGCTCGACGACGATGCGCTCGATCGCATCTGGTACCGCAACGCCGCCGAGGTGTACGGATTCGAGGAAGCGACGTGGGCCGGCGAGTGATGGCGCTCGATGCGCGATAGCGGAGCGGCGATACGCCAGCGCCGCGCGGAACCGCCGCCCCCCGGCGACGGCCGCGCGTCACGGCTCGCACCGTCCGGGCTGCCAGCCTCGGCGCGCGCGAACGTCTTCGTCCTCGCCGTATCGGCCGGCATCCTCTTCTTCCTCGCGATTGAGCCCACGCAGCCGTGGCTGCTCCTCCTCGCCACGTTCCTGACGGCGATCGGCATGGGCGCTGTTCTCCGCCACGAGGCCGCGATGCGCGGCATCGATGCCGCCGGCGACGAGCCCGTCGCCGAGACGGTGTTCTCGCTGATCGTGCCGGTGCTCTGGGTATTCGGTGCGACCCTGACGACGGAGTACGTCGTCGAGGGGTTCTGGACGCTTCCCCTGGGGCTCGCCATCGGCGCCGGGTTCGGGATCGTGGTCTACAGCGAGATCGCCAGCCTCGATCGCGACCACGCGTCGTACCAGGGAGCGCGGCTCGTGCTCAACGTCGCCGCCTACACCATCGCCTTCGCGCTCTTCGCCGCACCGTACGCGCTCGAGCTCGGGCGGCTGCCGGCGGCGGCGTTCACCGGGGCGGCCGCGGTGCTCATGGCGATCGAGCTGATGCGCGAAGCGCCGATGCCGCCGCTGCAGGTGCTGATCCTCGGCGCAGTCTCGGGCCTGCTGCTGGCCGAGGCACGATGGGCGATGCACTACCTCGCGCTCGAGGAGTTCCTCTCGGCGACGCTGCTGCTGCTCGTGTTCTACGTAGCGACGGGCGTGCTGCAGGCCCAGATGCTCTCGCGCGCGACCGCCTCCGTCGTCATGGAGTACGCCGTCGTCGGCGGCACGGGCGCGCTGCTCATCACCGCCGCGCATCTGGTGACGTGAGCGCGATCTTCGCCGGCATCGACCTCGCTTCGGACAGCCGCCCGCTGGGCTTCGCGCTGCTCGACGCCGATGCGCGCCTCATCGAGCTGCGGCATCGCCCGATGACCAACGACGAGCTTGTCGCGGCGGCGAGCGGAGCGGCGATCACGGGCGTCGACGCGCCGCTGTCGCTGCCCAACGGCCTCTGCTGCCTCGATATCGCGTGTGGCTGCGTCGCCACCCATCCGTCCGGAGTGCGCACCGCCGAGCTCGCCGTCCGCGCCGCGGGCATCGGGCTGTTCGCGACGACGAAGCGCACCATCATCCCCGGCCTGGTCGCGCGGGGGCTGACGCTGCGAGCCCGCTTCGAGGAGCGAGGCGCTCGTGTCATCGAGGTGTATCCGCACGGCACGAAACTGCGGCTCTTCGGCCGAGCGCCTGCCCGCAAGTCGACGGCCGCGGGCCGGCATTGGGTTGCCGAAGGGCTGTCGCCGCTCGTGCGCGGGCTGCCCGCCGGGCGTGTGCTCTACGACGACGAGGCCGACGCCATTCTCGCGGCGTACACGGCGCTGCTCGTGGCGCGCGGCGAGGCGCGGGCCTACGGCGATCCGGCCGAGGGCGCCATCTGGCTGCCCGAGACGCGCCCGTCGCTTGCCCCCGCCGCGAGCGACACGGTACGCTGAGCCCATGCCACACGAGTACGCCGACCTCACGCCGCTGGCCCGCGCCTACCTCGCCGTCGTCGCGGTGGGGCTGCCCTCGCCGCGCCTCGCGGGCGACGAGTCGTTCCGGCTCGATTATCTGACCGCGGTGTGCGCGGCGGTGTGGGCGGGGCGCCCCGCCAACGACGATCTCGACGGCGATGGGCTGCAGCCGCGCGCCGCCTTCCTCGACGAGCTGCGTGCGACCATCGCCGATCTCGACGCGAAGGGCATCATCATCGCAGGGGCGGGCGATGGCCACCTCGCGACGACCCCGTTCCTCGGCGTCGAGATGGGCGGGCTCACATCGGCGCAGGTCGCGAAGCTCGACCTCAACCAGGCGCCGAAAGTGCTCGACAGCTTCCTCTCCTACCGCGCCCTCGACGAGATGCTCGCGAACCCCGGCATTTACCCCTTCATCATGGGCAAGTACAGCGAGAGCAGCGAGATCTGGCAGCGGCTCGCGTCGAAGGGCTACGGCACGTGACGATCACCTTCGGCGTGCTGCCCGCGCACGATGAGTCGGGCGATCTGCTGGGCAACGTCGAGCTCGCCGAGATGCTCGGCTTCGATTCGGTCTGGCTCGGCGATCATGTGCTGTGGTACACGCCCAGCCCCGACCCGATGGTGCTGTTGGGCGCATGCGCCGCCCGCACGGAGCGCATCCGGCTGGGCACGGGCGTCTATCTCGCGGCGCTGCGGCCCGCAGTCGTCGTGGCGAAGCAGGCCGCGACGCTCGACCAGCTCTCGCGGGGCCGGTTCGTGCTCGGGGTCGGCATCGGCGGCGAGAACCCGGCCGAATTCGAGAACACCGGCGTCGCCATGAACCGGCGCGCCCGCCGTCTCGAGGAGACGGTCGAGGCCTGCCGGGCGCTGTGGGCCGCCGGCGGCAAGCCTGTCGACTACGACGGACGCGAGGTGCGGCTGCACGAGGCGCGGTTCGATTACCCCACCTTCACGCCCGGCGGCCCGCCCATCTGGATGGGAGGACGGGCCGAGGGCGCGCTCCGTCGCGCCGGGCGGCTCGCCGATGGCTGGCTCGCGTTCGTCGTCGACGCACCGCGCTTCGCCGAGAGCTGGCCAAAGGTGCAGCGTTACGCCGAGGACGCCGGTCGTGACCCATCGCTGCTGACGCCGGCGCTGCAGCTGTGGTGTCAGCTCGACTTCGACGAGGACGCCGCGCGCGCCGGCATCGCGCCCGCCATCGAGCGGATGTATCGCACGCCGTACGAGCGCTTCGAGCGCTACTGCATCGCGGGCGGGCCGGAGCGCTGGATCGAGCGCCTGGGCGAGTTCATCGCTGCGGGCGTGCGGCACTTCAATCTCGTGTTCGCCGGCGGAAGCGTCGCCGTGCAGATGGCGCTGTTCGCCGAGATGGTGATGCCCGCGGTAGCCGGGCTCGGCTGAGCCGAGACTACGCGAACGCGCCCAATCCCGTCAGCTCCCGGCCGATGATCAGCTTCTGCACCTGCGATGTCCCCTCGTAGATCGTGAGCACGAGCGCATCGCGCAGGTAGCGTTCGACATTGAACACCGACGTGTAGCCGTAGCCACCGTGCAGCTGGATGGCGTTACGGGCGGCGCGCACGGCCGCCTCCGAGCCGAAATACTTGGCCATGGCGATGAGCTTCGAGTCGACGACGCCCGCATCCTTGCGCGCCGCCGCCTGCAGCGTCAGCAAACGCGCCGCCTCGGCGTCGGTCGCCATGTCGGCGAGCATCGCGGCGATGAGCTGATGCTGGGCGATGGGCTTGCCGAACTGCTGCCGCGTCTGCGAGTAGCCGACGCACGCGTCGACGCATGCCTGGATGACGCCGGTCGCGCACGCCCCCACCCCGAGCCGCCCGTTATCGAGCGTCGTCAGTGCGGTACGAAAGCCCTTCCCCGGCGGGGCGAGCAGCCGGCTCTGGGGCACGACCACATCCTCGAACGCGAGCTCGGCGGTATTCGACGCGTGAAGCCCGGCCTTGCCCGTGATCGCCATCCGGCGCAGGCCCGGCGATTCACCGTCGACGAGAAACGCCGCGATGCCGCGATGGCCCAGCGAGCGATCGGTCTGAGCGAAGACGACGATCACGTCGGCGAGGCCGCCGTGCGTGATCCAAAGCTTCGTGCCGTTGATGCGCCAGCCATCGCCGTCCGGCGTCGCCGTCGTCTCCATCGATGCCGGGTCGCTGCCGGCGTTCGGCTCGCTCAGCGCGTACGCGCCGATGACCTCGGCCGAGCACACCTTCGGTAGCCACTCGCGACGCTGCTCCTCCGTGCCGGCGTTGAGGATGGTGATACCGAACAGCGTCGTCTGCACGGCCATGGCCGTGTACACCGACACGCTCGCGCCGCCGATGGCCTCGCACACGAGCGCGTAGCCGACGGCATCGAGACCCGCGCCGCCGTACTCCTCGGGAATCGGCCCGCCCGTGAGGCCGAGCGCCGCGAGACGCCGGAGCATGTCGATGCTCCACTGCTCGTCGTGCTCGTGATCCGCCACTTCGGGTACGATCTCGCGAGCGGCGAAGTCGCGGGCCAGCTGGCGGGCCATCCTCTGGGAGTCGGTCAGTTCGAAATCCACAATCGTGCTCCGGCGTTGAATCGTGGGGCGGGCGACAATCGTAGCAGGCGCATCGCCATCAGCGCAGCGCCTCGGCCCGGTAGCGCCCGGCCCGGAGCGCCCGCACGAGCGCCGCTTCGCTATCGATGGCGTCGTCGAAGCGGGTGGCGCAGGCTCCGGCCTCGTAGCTGGCGTGGCAATCGCTGCCGGCGATGCCGGGGCGCGCGTAGCCGCCCGCCAGAGGCTCCGCGAAGCGCTGGAGCCGCCCGTCGCTGCCGTTCATCACCTCGAGGGCGTCGAAGAGCGCCGCCGATGCCGTGTCGCGCAGCCGCAGCGTCTGGTCGCGCGCCGGATGCGCGAGCGCCATGAAGCCGCCCACGGCGTCGATATCGCGGCGCAGCGCGGACGCGGACGCCATCTCGGGCGCGTAGGCGTCGAGGCCGTACGCGAGCACATGGCCCATCTCGGTCGTGACCTCGATGGCGCGGAGCACGAGGAAGCCGTGCTCGGCGCCCAAGGCCGCAATCTCCGCGGCGTCCCAGAGACGGTCGTGCTCCGTGAGACAGACGCCGTCGAGGCCGGCCTCCCGCGAGAGCCGTATCAGTTCGGCGGGCTCGAGGTTGCTGCACGAGGAATGAACCTTCGTGTGGCAGTGCAGGTCGATGAGCACGCCGCGATGCTACCTCGCCGACCAGTTGGGCTTGCGCTTCTCGGCGAAGGCGCGCGGCCCCTCGATGAGGTCGGGCGAGTTGCGCCATTCGAGCATCTCGCCGAACTCCGTCGTCATCGCGTCCTGCAGCGACATTTCGAGGCCGCCGATAGCGCCGTGCTTGCTCGCGCGAACGGCGGCGGGCGAGCAGTCGATGATCTCGTTGGCCCAGCGCTCGGCCGTCGGGATGAGGTCGGCGAGCGGCACGACCTCGTTGA
Source organism: uncultured Chloroflexia bacterium (assembly GCA_963702115.1). Taxonomy (GTDB): domain Bacteria; phylum Chloroflexota; class Dehalococcoidia; order SHXV01; family SHXV01. The sequence goes on along the minus strand of OY969711.1, from coordinate 988,676 downwards.
CCAGACCGAAGCGCTCCGCGTCCTGGGCGCTGATGTTCTTGCCAGTGAGGATCATGCCGAGCGCGATCTTCCTGGGGATCATGCGCGGCAGCCGGTGGATGCCGCCCGCGCCCGCGATGAGCCCCCGCTTCGGCTCCGGCAGGCCGAGCTGGGCGTGGTCGGCCGCGATGATGATGTCGCACGTCATCGCCATCTCCAGGCCGCCGCCCACGGCGAACCCGTTGACGGCGCAGATGGTCGGCTTCATCAGGTCGAAGCGGCTCGTGAGCCCGCCGAAGCCGCTCGGCGGCATGAAGGGCCGCTCCTCGCCGTCCGGCGCACCGCCGCGCATCCCCATCTGGGCCGTGTACTTCAGGTCGTTGCCCGCCGAGAAGGCGTGCTCGCCCGCGCCCGTGAAGATGGCGACCCAGCTCTCCGGGTCGGCCGCGAAGTCATCCCATATCTCCTGGAGCTCGTAGTTCGCCGGCGGGTGGAGCGAGTTCCGCACCTCCGGCCGGTTGATCGTGATGTAGGCGATGTGATTGCGCTTCTCGTAGATGATGAACTCGTATGTCACCCGAAGTTCCTCCTGTGCGCGAATAGTGGACTCGGCCCGCAGGCTGCGCGAGCCGCAAAACGACGTTATGCTACCACGCCCGCCTCGATGAGGCGCGCGATCTCGTCCGGGGCGATGCCCAGCAGGCCGCCGAGCACCTGCTCGTTGTGCTCGCCGAGCTCCGGTGTCGGCATCCGGACGGTCATCGGCGTGCGCGAGTACTTCCACGGAGCGCCCGAGAGCATCTGTGTGCGATCGAGCGCCGGGTGCTCGACGACGATGTTCTGCCGGAGCGCTTCGTCGTTGGGGTCGGCGAGTATCTCGGCCGAGGAGAACACTGGGAACGCCGCGACGCCGCGAGCCTGCAGCGTCTCCGTCGCCTCCGCGGGCGTGCGCTCGCTCGTCCACCGTTCGACGTGCGCATCGAGCTCGTCCTGATGCTTGGCGCGGCCGTAGCCGTCGGCGAACCGCGGGTCGAGCGCCCACGCGGGCGAGCCGATGGCCCCGGCGAAGGCGCGCCACTCGGCGTCGTCGCCGACAACAATCGATACCCACGCATCGTCGCCCGCCGCGCGATAGATGCCGTGGGGCGCGAAGCCGGCGTAGCGATTGCCCTGCGGCCCGGCGACGCGGCCGTTCATCGTGTAGTCCATGATCGCCTCGCCCATGCGGCACATCGCCGCCTCGCCCTGCGCCATGTCGATGAACTGGCCGCGGCCGCTGCGCTCGCGATATTCCAGCGCCGCGAGGATGGCGACGAACGCGTGCGCGGCGGCCGTGGGGTCGAGGTCGGCGGCGTCTTCGAGTATCTTCGACTCGCCGTGATAGCCGAGCAGGCTCTTCAGACCGTAGAGCGCCGCGAGCGAGGGGCCGTAGGTGACGAGATCGCGCCACGGGCCTTCGGTGGCGCCACTCGCCGAGAGCGATGCGAGGATGATGCGCGGGTTGCGGCGCGCGAGATCGTCGTAGCCGAGGCCGAGGCGCGGCATCACCGACGGGTGGAAGTTCTCGAACACGATGTCGCTCTGCTCCACGAGGCGGAGGAACAGCTCGCGCCCCTCGTCCGTCTGCAGATTGAGCGAGACGCCGAGCTTGTTGCGGTCGAAGGTCTGGAAGGCCTGCACATCGGGGCCGGCGTTCATCATCGCGGTCGCGCCCTTCATCATGGCGCCCCAGGTACGCTTCGCGGTGAGGACTTTGATGACCTCCGCTCCGTGGTCGCCGAACATCGTGCCCAGCAGCGGCCCCGCCCACACCTGCCCCAGGTCGAGAGCGCGGATGCCTTCGAGCGCCTTGGGTGTCGCCATCAGATGATCCCCGCGCGGGCCAGCGCGACGAGCTCGTCGCCGCTGCGCCCCAGTGTTCGCCCAAAGACTTCGATGTTGTGCTCGCCGAGAAGCGGCGCGGGCCGCCGGATCGACCACGGCGTCTCCGAGTGGCGATACGGCGCGCCCGGGTAGCGGAACGTGCCCGCGACCGGGTGGCTGACCTCGACCCAGTGCTGGCGCGCCCGCAGCTGATCGGACTCGACCACCTCGGCGACGGTGTGCACCGGCTGAAACGAGATGTGCCGCTGCCGGAAGATCTGCCAGAGCTCGGCTTTCGTGCGCTCCAGCAGCCAGCCGCCCCAGAGCGCGTCCAGCTCCTCGGCCCACTCCGACGCCGCCCAGCGATTCTGCAGCCGCTCGTCGTCCTTCCAGGGGGGGTTGCCCATCGCCTCCATGAACGAGGCCCATTGGCCGTCGACCATCGTGATGATCTCGAAGTAGCCGTCGGCGCAGGGCATCACCTGCCACGGGTAGAACTGGTTCATGTGATTGCCGGCGCGCTGCACTTCGTGTCCCTGGAAGACGTAGCGGGTGAGCTGGTTGCCGCCGAGGATGTTGCCCATGAGCTCGAGCTCGGCCACCCAGGCGTGCTGGCCCTCGCCGGTGCGCCGTCGCGCCGCCAGCGCGCCCATCACGGCGACGGCCCCGTGGACGCCGCCCTGGTAATCGGCGGCGCACAGCGGCAGCCACACCGGCGATCGCCCCGGCTCGCCGATCCGCCACGCAAGCCCCGAGCCTGCCGTGGCGTTGAGTGCGTACCCCTTGTAGTGCCGGTACGGGGTGTCGTAACCGTAGGGAGTGATCGATACCATCACCAGCCGCGGGTTCTCGGGCTCGAGCGCGGCGTAATCGAGCCGTTGCTCCTCGATCCACGGCGGCATGTGATTCTCGACGAGAACATCGGCCCAGCGGACGAGTTCGAGGAAGAGCTCGCGGCCAGCCGGAGTCGCAGGGTCGAGTGTGACGCTCCGCTTGTTGTGATTGAGGTACAGGAAGAGGCCGCTCTTCTCGGGGTGGGGCTCGTCGTTCGGAAACGGCCCGTGCCGGCGGGAGCGATCGCCGCGGCCCGGCGTCTCGATCTTGATGACGTCGGCGCCGAGGTCGGCGAGCAGCTTCGTGCAGTACGCCGGCGCGATGAACTCGCCCCATTCGAGGACACGCAGCCCATCGAGCGCTGTCTCCGCCATCGTGTCCCCTTCGCCGCGCGGCGCTCCCCGGCGCGGACGCCCGCTGCTAGCGAGCCCCCGCCAGCGGCACAAGCCCGGCCTCGATGACGCGCTGCGCCCCCTCGATCATGTCGCGCATGATCTCGCTGGCCGGACGGATCGCCTTGAGCGCGCCCGCCGCCTGGCCCGCGGGCCCGCCGACAAAGTCCTCGCGGTGCTCGCGGCGCGCGGCCTCCTGGATATCGGCGATGAGCATGCCCTGCAGCGGCATCGGCAGCGGCGCGGGCGCCCCGGGGCGCTCCCACGCGTCGGAAAACGCGTTCCGGAGGTGGCGCATCGTCTTGCCCGAGTACATCCGCCCGACGCGCGTGTCCTCCTCGGTCGCGTCGATGAGCTTCTGCTTGCCGACCCGGATCTGCCATTCGTCCTGCATGCTCGTGCCGGGGCCGTCGGCGTACGCCTCTTCGGCGACGAGGAAGGCTGTGCCCACCCAGACGCCCTGCGCGCCGAGCGCCAGCGACGCCACGAGCCCGCGGCCATCGAAGACACCGCCCGCCGCGACGACGGCCGTCGGCGCGATGGCGTCGACGACTTGCGGTACGAGCGCCAGCGTGCCGATGCGGCCGGTGTGGCCGCCCGCCTCATGCCCCTGGGCCACGACGATGTCGGCGCCGCCATCGGCGACACGGCGGGCGTTCTTGACGTTGCCCACCAGCCCGATGACCTTCATGCCGATGGCGTGGGCGTCGGGCACGAGCCAGCCCGGATTGCCCAGCCCCGACGCGAACACGGGCACACGCTCCTCGAGGATGACCTCGACCTGCTTCTTGTAGTAATCCTTGCTCAGTGGCGCGCGATCGGTTGGCGGGCGCTCCGCTTTCGGCAGGCCGAACTCCTCGCGCAGCTCGTCGATGAAGCGCTTGTGCTCGTCCGGAATCTGCTGCAGCGCGCCCTGGCGGTCGCCGCCTTCGGCCACCGACGACGGCAGCAGCAGATCGATGGCGAACGGCTTGCTCGTCAGGCTGCGCGTCTTGCGGATGACGGCCGACAGCTCGTCGGGCGAGTAGCGTGTCGCGCCAATGACGCCCAGCCCGCCCGCGTTCGAGACAGCGGCCGCGAGCGTCGGGCCCGAAGCGCCGCCCATGCCGGCAAGCAGAATGGGGTACTCGATGCCGAGCAGGTCGCAGATCGGGGTGCGCAGCAGATTCGCCATCTGGTCACCTCCGCCGGGAGACGCGGGCAATCCCGCCCGAACACGGGTGGGATCCGGCCTCGCCGAAGACGCGAGCATCATGCTGCGCGTCCGTCGATCTGTCAACGGCGGTGGGGGCGCCGGGGCGTCAGTCGCGCTTGCGGCGGAGAAAGTCGGGCAGGTCTCTGGGCTCGTCCTCGCCGGCGATGGGCGGCACTGCAGCCGCGGGCTCCTCGCCCATCGTCGCGTCGTCGCCGACGACGAAGGCGCGCGTCTCCGATTCGGGCACGGCCTGCGCGACTGCGGGCGCCGGTTCGATGGCCGCCTGCCACGGCGCGGGCGCACCATCCTCGGGCTCGGCGACCGCATGATCCTCGCTCATCTGCAGCTCGCCATCGAATTCGGCGCCCTCGCACACGATGATCTGGCGAGCGCGAACCGATCCGCTGGCGCGGGCCGTGGGCAGCAGCTCGAAGCGGCCCGAGCACTCGACCTCGCCATCGAGCGTGCCTGCGACCCGAATGTCGCGCGCGAAGACGCGGGCGGTCGCCGAAGCGCCCTCGGCGATGACGAGCGTGCCGCGACAATCGATCTCGCCCTCGCAGGCTCCCTCGATCAGCAGATTCTGCATCGCCTCGTAGCGACCGCTGAACCGCGAGAAGCGGTCGAGACGGCTGAAGGGCTGGCCGGGGTCGAGCAATTCGACACCGTTGAAGCTGTCGTGGAGCGTCGTCATGCGCGATCCTCCGCCTCTCCTTGCGCGCGCGTCTGCGCGGTAGCGCTCCGCGCCCGCATCGCGAACTTGCCGGCGACCACAGCGCCCTCGACGACCACGAGTAGCTCGGTCGTAAACGAGCCGTCGATATGGCTGCCGTCAGCGGCCTCGAGCCGCTCGCGGCAGCGGATGTCGCCGCTGAGCCGGCCCTCGACCCGGATCGAGTACGCGTCGACTTCGGCGTCGACACTCCCGCCCCGCGCGATGACGAGTTTGCCGCGAACATCGAGCGTGCCGCTGATCGAGCCCTCGACCCGAAGGTCATCGGGCGTGCGCACCGTGCCCTCGATCGCGGTCGCCGGGCCGATGACCGTCGACGGCCCGGGCTCGTACGCCCGCACATTCATTGGCGCCGCGTCCGGCGTGCGGATGGCGCGCGTCGAGCACAGGCAATGCTGGCGTGGCGTCCCACGCGGCTTCGGTAGGCAGCGCGACCTCCGGGTGAGCATCGGGCAGCGGCTCGTCGTCGGCAAACGGCTCACTCGACCGCTTCATCGAAGACATGCGCCGACTCGGCCTTCTGCTCCGAATCGCGAACGGCGGCGCGGCGTGTACGGCGAAACACTGCCCTGTGCTCCTCTCGCTGAGGCGACGGCGGTCATATCCGCGACACCCGCGAGCCGGGCTCGCAGTGCCCTGCTGCAGACGTTACCACGATGCCCGCCCCAAAGAAAACCGTGCAGGCACGCCGCCCCCCGAGCAGGCTTGTAAGCGCTGGGCGGGCTTGTTACACTTGGCACGAACTGGCGCCGGCGCCGGCACGCCCCGGAGGTTACGATGACCATCGAACAGACGTCGCCCCTGCGTCTCTTCACGGATGATGTCGACGAGGAGCTCAAAAACAACATCCTGGTAACCTCCGTCGACCAAGTGCTGAACTGGGCGCGCCGCAGCTCGCTCTGGCCGGCGATGTTCGGCCTCGCCTGCTGCGCGATGGAGATGATCGCCTCGGTAACCTCGCGCTACGACCTCGCCCGCTTCGGCGCCGAGATCTTCCGGGCATCGCCCCGCCAGGCCGACATGATGATCGTTTCGGGCACCGTCACGTGGAAGATGGCGCCGCCCGTCCGCCGCATCTACCTCCAGATGGCCGAGCCCAAGTGGGTCATCTCGATGGGCAGCTGCGCCAACATCGGCGGGCCCTTCGCCAACGGCTACAGCACGCTCCCCGGCGTCAACCTCATCATCCCGGTCGACGTGTACGTGCCGGGCTGCCCGCCGCGACCGGAGTCGCTGCTCACCGGCTTCATGATGCTGCAGGAGAAGATCAAGCACGATTCCATCGCCGGCAAACGGGTTCGGCACGAGCCGCGCGGCGACTTCTCGGACTTCCTGCCCGATGGCGACCCGCTGCGAATGGAGCTCGAATCGCTGTTCACGCCGCAGGGCATGACGGCGGCGGCTCTGGGGGCCGGCGAACTCTAGCGGCACGCTCGCTTGAATAAGCGAAGCGCGGAGCATACAATACCGCCCGGAGCCTGCTTGTGATGAACAGCGCGAGCGAAAGGGGTCACCTGATGTACGGCATCGGCATCGCGCGCGGCATGCTCATCACGCTGCGCCACGTCTTCGAGCGGCCGATCACCATCGGGTACCCGGAAGAGCAGCGCCCCATCCCGGCGCGCGCCCGCACCAACCTGCTGTGGTTCGAGGAGCGCTGCACCGGCTGCAGCACCTGCGCCCAGGCCTGCCCCGATGGCTGCATCCTCGTCCACACGTCCCCCGCCGAAGACCGCTCGCTCAACGTCGATCGCTACGAGATCGACTTCCGCCTGTGCATGTACTGCGGCCTGTGCGTCGAAGCCTGCCCCTACGAGGCGATCCAGGCCGGCGGCAAGCTCAACGACGCGTCGTACGTGTTCGACAACCTCTACAAGGACAAGCACAAGCTCACCGTGCTCTCGCAGGAGTACCTGCGGGAGCATGCCAACGTCTACCCCAACGGCAGGAAGGCGCCGCAGCCGGGCGATTCGACGTTCCGCCCGGAGTCCTAGCACACAGCGAGACCTGCAGGCACGCAGACGCGACCCACCGACGCTGACGAGGGAGTTCGCCCGTGGCAAAGATCACGCTCAACGGCACGGAAGTCACGGCGGATGAGGGCGCGCCCCTGCTCGAAGTCATCAAAGAGCAGGGCATCTTCATCTCCAACCTCTGTTACATCGATGGGCTCGCGCCCTACGCCGGCTGCCGCACCTGCCTGGTCGAGGTCGAAGGCGCCCGGGGGCTCCAGCTTTCCTGCACCACGAAGGTTCAGGAGAACATGGTGGTGAACACGAACACCACCGATGTCGAGCAGGCCCGCCGCCAAGTCATGTCGATCATCATGGCGAACCACTCCGACCGCTGCCTCACCTGCCACCGCACCGTGCACTGCCGCCCCGGCGACATCTGCCTGCGCGACGACATCGTCACGCACCGCTGCCTCACCTGCAGCAAGAACTATCGCTGCGAGCTGCAAACCACGACCGAGCTCGTGCAGATGGCGAAATTCGAGCCGTGGGTCGCCGAGAGCCGCACCTACTACGAGATGCCGGAACAGCTCCCCGCCGACCGCGGCAACCCTTATGTCGAGTTCGACCCGCAGATGTGCATCATCTGCACCCGCTGCGTCCGCGCCTGCGACGAGCTCCGCCACACCAACGCGATCACGCTCGCCGGGCGCGGCTTCACCACGCAGATAGCCTTCGGCGCGGGCGGCGCCATCCACGAATCGAGCTGCGACTTCTGCGGCACGTGCATCGATGTCTGCCCCGTGGCCGCGCTGATGGAGCACCCGAACAAGTGGATCGGCCAGACGAACGTCTGGACAGAGACAGCGTGCGGCGCATGCAGCGTCGGCTGCACCATCAAGCTCGGCACCCGCAGCGGCAAGGGCGTCATCGTGCGGCCGGATGCCGCCGGCAACCCCGTATCGGGAACGCAGATCTGCGTGCGCGGCCGCTTCGGCTACGACGCCCTCAAGTCGCGCGACCGCATTCAGCGCCCCACCGTGCGGCAGGGCCTCGTCCAGCAGCCGCTGCCCTGGGATCAGGCGATCGATGCCGTCGCTGGCCGGCTGGCGCAAGTCCGCCGCGACCACGGCCCCAGCGCCATCGCCTTCCTCGGCTCGCCGCTGGCCACGAACGAAGAGAACTACCTGCTCTCGAAGATTGCCCGCGCCGCCATCGGCACCAACAACGTCGATAGCTCGATCGGGCCCGTCGCGGAGGCCGTAGGCGGCGTGCTGCGCGCCGCGTTCGGCAGCGAAGTGCTGACCGCCGACCTGCTCGGCCTCGCGCAGTCCGACATCGTCCTCACGGTGGGCATCGACATCGAGCAATCGCACCCGGTGGCAGTCGCTTCGGGTGAAGGACGCCGTTCGCATAACGGCGCGCGGCTCATCAGCGTGTCGCCCGTGTGGGGCGAGCTCGACGACTTCGCCACCGTGCGCGTCGAGCCAGCGCCCGGCGGCAGCGCCGCCGCCCTCGCGGCGCTCGTCGCGAGGCTGCTCGCCGACACCACGATCGCGGGCCGCACGGGCGGCCTCGGCGGCACACCCGAGCTCACCGCCGCCGAGAGCGGCGCGGCCGCCACAGCCCTCGACGAGGCAGCGGCGCTCCTCACGGAGGCGGCGCTGAACGCCGACCTCAAGCTCAGCATCGTCTACGCGCCGGGCCACCTCGATTCCGCCCAGGCCGCGGAGGAGACGCGGGCGCTCGCGAATCTGGCGATGCTCTGTCGCGAGGGCGCGGCCCCGGCGGCGCTCCACGTGCTCGGCGCGGAGGCGAACGTCGTCGGGATGCGCGATGTTGGGCTCGCGCCCGGCCTCCTGCCCGGATACCGGCGAGCCGACTCCGGCCCCGATCGCAGCGCGCTCGGCGAGATATGGCACGCCGACCCGCCCGCCGAAGCCGGCCTCTCGTTCGACGACGCGCTCGCCGCGGCGAAGGACGGCCGCCTCAAGGCGCTGGTCGTGCTTCGCGACAACCCGATGATGCTCGCCCCCGACACCGCCGCCGTCGAAGCGGCGCTGCAGGCGCTCGACTACATCGTCGTCATCGATGAGGTCGCCACCGATACGGCGAAGCACGCGCACGCGCTCCTCCCCGATGTCTCGATCTACGGCCGCGACGGCACCATCACCACCGCCGGACCGCCGCATCGTGATGCAGCGCGCGGCCGTCGCGCCCCAGGGCGAAGCGCGGCCAGCGTGGCGCATCCTGGCGGCGTTGGGCGCGGCGCTCTGCGAGCAGCTCAGCGTCGCCGATGTCTCGTTCAACTACGCGAGCGCCTGCCGATGTCATGGACGAGATCGCGCTCGTCGTGCCGCTGTACGCGGGCGCGCACTACGACGATCTCCTCTCGGGCAGCCGTCAGCACCTCCCTGAAGGCGCGAGCGCCGCGGGCAAGCTGCAGCCGCTGCGGCCCGCCGCACCGGCGACGGCGGCATCGGCGCTGGCGCTCATCACCGGGCGGACGCAGTTCACCAGCTACGACGCGGCCGCGATCCACTCGCCGGAGGCCGACCAGCTCCACCGCGAGGAGTTCATCGAGCTCCACCCCGACGACGCGGCGGCGCTCGGCGCGGCCGACAGCGACGAAGTTCGCCTCACCAGCGACGGCGGCGAGCTCCGCATCCGCGTCCGCCACGACGAGCGCATACGGCCAGGCACGGCCTTCGTGCCGCTGTACTACGACGGCGGGGCCGTGCTCCGTCTCCTGCGGCGCGATGGCGCGGCGACGGCAAGCGTCCGGGTGCAGCCCGGGGTCACGGCCTGAAGCTGACAGCGACCGCCGCCCGCCGGCGATCGCGACGCCTCGTTTCGAGCGTGCGATGACGATGCTCACCGACGTCCCGCTGTTTCCGCTGAACACCGTCCTCTTCCCGGGCATGTCGCTGCCGCTGAACATCTTCGAAGAGCGCTACAAGGTGATGATCGCGCGCTGCCTCGAGGAGCAGATCGAGTTCGGCGTCGTCCTCATCCGCGAAGGCGAGCAGGTCGGCGACGACAGGGTTGTCCCCGCACGAGGTGGGGACGCTGGCGCGCATCGCGCAATCGCAGCGGGATCCCGGCGGCGGGTATCAGTTGCGCGCGGCCGGCACACGCCGCTTCCGCATCCACTCGCTCTCGCACCAGCACCCATACCTTTCGGGCGACGTCGAGACATTCGAGCTGGCGGCGAGCGACGACGCCCCGCAGCGGCTCGCGACACGCGACATCGCCGACACCGTGGCGACCCTCTTCGCCGAGTACTTCCGGCTCACACTGAGCATCGCCGGGCAGTGGCAGGAGACGCTCGGGCTGCCCGATGAGCCCCGCCGTCTCGCCGACTGGGTCGCGAGCCGGATCGTCGCACCCGGCCGGGCTGAAGCAACGCATGCTCGAAGCGCCGAGTCTGGAAGCGTGCCTCCAGCTCCAGCTCGCCATCCTCTCCGAGGCGATCCCGATGCTGACCGAGCGCGTCCGCATGCAGCAGGCGCAGCGCTGGCGCTCGATGACGACGCTCAACTAGAAGGCGGGCCAATGGCCACGATCGACCGCGAGCCAGCCAGCATCGTCGCCCGCTTCCGCGCGCTCGACGAGCCCCGGCGCTGGGTGGTGCTCGGCGCGGTGCTGGCGATGCTGGGTGTCGTGCTGGGCGCCTTCGGCGCGCATGGCGTCGAAGACCGCGTCTCCGACGACGACTTCGACACCTACAAGACAGCGGCGCTCTACCACATGCTGCACGCGCTGGCGCTGTTCGCGACGGCCTTCGTCGCCGAGCGCTACCCCGGCTCGACGACGCGGCTCGCCGGGTGGTGCTTCGTGGCGGGCATCGTCCTGTTCTCCGGGAGCCTGTACGTTCTCGCCACCGTCGGGCCCGATATCCTCGGAGCCATCACGCCGCTCGGTGGGGTGGCGTTCATCGCGGGGTGGGCGCTGCTCGGCCACGCGGCGTGGTCCGGCGCAGGCGGCACCGTCCGCGATTGACACCCGCGCCTTCGCGGCGATACAGTCGGCGGCATCCCACACGCCGCCCGCGAAGGAGGATCGCCGACCGTGCCCGAAGCGCCGCATAGCCCCGCCGAGCCCGGCGGCGATCCCTGGAGCGATATCCCGGCCGGCGGCTCGATCTGGTTCCGCGAGAGCGAGCACTTCTTCCGCCCCTTCTCGCCGCTGTGGGAGACGGCGTGGGGGCCGATCCTCCACGATACGGTGAAGCGCGCCACCGACGACATCGGCCTGCCGATCGGCCAGCTCCAGTTCCGGCTGTTCCACGGCTACGCCTACTTCCGCGTCGTACCGTTCGAGGGCGACCGTGCCGAGCGCCGCCAACGCCGCGAAGCGGCGCTCGCCCTGTGCAGCGACGACCTGCTCTCGCACTGGCGCAGCGAGCTGCTGCCGCGCGTGCAGGCCCACATCGACCACATGCGCCAGTTCGACCTGCGCGCGGCGTCCGCCGAGGCGCTCGAAGCGCATCTCGACGACGCGCTGAGGCGGCAGGACGACGCCTGGTACATCCACTTCTACGTCTTCTGGGTGATGATGATGCTCTCGTTCGAGTACGACGCCATCGCCGCCGAAGGTGGCATCACCGGCGAGCTCCTGCGCGCCGAACTGGTGCAGGACGCCGACAACGCGTCGCTGACGGGCGATAACGCGCTCGCCGCTGTCGCCGACGCGGCGCGGCGAGGCCCCCGCCGTCGCGGCCGCGCTCGCCAGCCGCCCTGCGAGCGATGTGCTCGCGGCGCTGCCGTCGCTCCCCGGCGGCGACGATGTCGCGCGCGCACTCCAGCGCTTCCTCGACGACTACGGCGATCGGCTCGCGGGCGGCGACGATTGGGCCGAGCCGACCTGGCGCGAAGTGCCCGGCAAGCGTGATGGAGCGCGTCGCGTCGCTGGTCACCCGCGAAGGCGGCGGGCATCACGACCACCGCGACCTGCTGGCGCGGCGCGACGCGCTCACCGCGCGCACCCTCGCCTCCATCGCCGACCACAACGTCCGCGAGCGCTTCAGCGTCAGCCTCGAGCGGATGCGCCGCGCCTGGCCGCTGAAGGAGGAGCACAACTTCTACATCGACCAGACGCTCGCCGCCCACATGCGCTACCTCATGCTCGAGTTCGGCGCGCGGCTGACCGAGCGCGGCCTCATCGACAATGCGGACGATGTCTTTCTGCTGACGTTCGAAGAAGTGCGCGCGGCGTTTCGCGCAAGTGCGAGCGACGATCTCCGCGCGACCGTGCGCGAGCGCCACCGCCGGCGTCAGTGGCAGCTCTCGCTCACGCCGCCCGAGACGCTCGGTGCGGGCACGCCCGCCGTCGAGCCCGCCGCCGCGAGCAGCATCCGCCCCGAGTCGCTCGCCGGACGCGCCGCATCGGCAGGGCAGGCGAGCGGGCCGGCGCGCGTCATCCTCTCGATCGACGACTTCGGCAAGATGCGCGCGGGCGACGTGCTCGTCTGCCGCTCGACAACGCCCCACTGGACACCGCTGTTCCAGGCGGCGTGCGCCGTTGTGGCGGAGGCGGGCGGCGCGCTCTCGCACGCGGCGATAGCGGCGCGCGAGTACCGCATCCCCGCCGTGCTCAGCGTGCCGGACGCCACGCGCCTCATCGTCGATGGCGAGACGCTCATCGGTCGATGGATCGGCGGGCCAGGTCTGGCTCGGCGCCGCCCCCGCCTAACGCCGCCTCCTTCGGTATAATGGGCCAGACTCGCGCCCGCGACGCGCGACGCCCGCCGCCCTGAAGGAGGCTCCCCTTGAAGATCGGCGCTCACGTTTCGACCGCCGGCGGCATCGCGAATGCGCCGGAGCGCGCCGCGGCCATCGGTGCTGAGGCGATCCAGATCTTCACGTCGATCCCGCAGACGTGGAAGAAGCGCACCATCACCGACGCCGATGTCGCCGCCTTCCGTCAGGGCATGACGGACCGCGGCATCGGCCCCACGTTCATCCACGGCATCTACCTGATGAACTTCGGCACCAGCAACCCGGAGCAGCTCGTGAAATCGGAGGAAGCGCTCGTCACCGACATGACGCACGGCAGCCGCATCGGCGCGGGCGGCGTCATCTTCCACCTCGGCGTGTTCCACGGCGATTCGTTCGAGGCGGTTGCGCCGCAGATCGTCGAAGCGCTGACGCGAGTCCTCGAAGCGACCCCCAGCGACATACGGCTCGTCATCGAAAACGCCGCCGGCGAGCGCAAGGGCGCGGGCTCCACCTTCGCGCAGATCGGGACGCTCGTGCGCGATATCGGCAGCGAGCGCGTGCGCGTCTGCCTCGATACGCAACACGCCTTCGCCTCGGGCTACGACCTCACCACCCGCGACGAACTGCATCGGATGATGGACGAGTTCGACCGCGAGGTCGGGCTCGACCGGCTCGTCGCGGTGCACGCCAACGACTCGAAGGTGACAGTGCGGCTCCGGGGTCGACCGTCACGAGAACATCGGCCACGGCAAGATTGGCCGCGAGGGGTTCGAGCACATCCTCGCGCACCAGGGCTTCCGCGACGTGCCCTTCCTGCTCGAGGTGCCTGGCATCGATGGCGGTGGGCCCGACGCGGCGAACATCGAAGTGCTGAGGGCAATCGCGACCGCCGTGGGCGCGGTCTGAGCGGGCGGCGATGCCGGGCGTTCCAGCGGCCACGCTGACGTGGCGGCGGACGCTCGTGGTCGCGGCCGCGACGCTCGCCATCGTGGGCGCGCTCGTCGCGCGGGCGTTGCCCGGCACGGGCGCATCCGCCGATGCGCAGCAGCCCGCCGGCCGGGCGATCATCATCGTGCCGGGTCTGGGCGCGGCCTTCGGATGCGAGGGGCTGGGCACGCTCGCTCCCTCGGCCGACGCGACGCTGTGGCTGCCGCTGTGGTGGTACATCCAGTCGGCCGCGCCGGAGCTCGCCCTCGACGTGAGCACCGACCTGTTCGTGTTCGGCTACGAGCCTGATCGGCGCTGCCCCGCGGACGCCGCGACAGGCGCGAGCTGCGGATCGATCGCGGGCGACGGAGGCTACGCCGAACGGCTCGGGCGCTGGTTCGGCGAGATCGCGCGGGCCCGTCCGGACACGCAGTTCGACGTGCTCGGCATGAGCACGGGCGGAGTCGTGGCGGCGGCATGGGCCGCCGGCGCCACCGACACCGAGCTGCGGCAGGTGCGGTCGATCGTGGCGCTCGGCAGCCCGCTCCAGGGGCTGACGGGCGGCGAATCGGCCGCGATGCGCGCCGTTCTCGGCCGCAGCCCCTGTGCGCGGACGGCCTCGGTCACGCGCGACTCGGCCGCAATCGCCGCGATCAACGCGCCCCAGCCGCCGCGACCTGCGGCGAGCCGTCGGCTCGCCCCGGCGCTCGCGTCGCGAGTCCCGATACTGACGGTGCGGAACACGCTCGATCTGCTCGCCCCGCTATCGCGGACGTGCCTGCCGGGCGCCGCGTCCGATGTCGTCATCGCCGAGCAGTGCGACCCGACGGGGCACAGCTGCGTGTACACCAACGGCGTGGCGCGCGCCGCCATCGCCGCGTGGCTCAGTGACGCGGTTGCGCGCTAGCTCGCCCCACGAATTCCGCACGATCGGGCGTCGTGGACGCGCGCGGCGAGCCGATAATATGGGCATATCGGATGTGGCAGCGACTAGTCGAGCAGCGCCCGCACGGCGTCGGGAGCGCCGCCCACGACGAGCCGCGAGCCACGGCGCACCAGGGGCCGACGGATGAGGTACGGTTCTTCCGCCATCAGGTCGAGTGCGGCGTCGTCATCGAGCGCGGCGGGCGAGAGCGAGCGCGACCGGGCACGAGGGCTGCGCCACGCCACGATGTCCTTCGGGGCATGGCCCGTCGCCGCGAGGAGCGCCTGCAGCTCCTCGCGCGAGAGCGGCTCGCGAAACAGCTCGCGCTCCGTGAACGCCACACCGCGCTGCAAGAGCAACGCCCTTGCGGTCGTGCATTGCGTTCAGCCGCGCTTCCAGTACAGGACGACCGGTTCCGGCGTCATGGCGGAAGTATACGGGGAGCGGGCGCGATGATCGACTGCCACGTCCATCTCGACGGGTTCGATGACGCCACCATCGACGGGATGATCGCCCGCGCACGCGAGGCCGGCTGCCGCGCGATGCTTGCTGTCGGCAGCGACGTCAGCTCATCGGAGCACGCGCTGCGCACGGCGGCCCGCTATCACGGCTTCGTGGTGCCCGCCGTCGGCATTCACCCGGCGCGCGTGCCCGCACAGCCGCGACGACCGGGTCGCGCAGATCGCCGCCATCGGCGAGCTTGCGACGGACGCGGCGGCTATCGGCGAGGTCGGGCTCGATTACGCCGGGGCGGCCCACGGCTCGATGCCCGCGCAGCGCGAGACGCTCGCCGCGATGGCGCGGCTTCGCCTCCGAGCGCGGCCTCCCGCTCAACCTGCACCAGCGCGACACCCTCGATGACGTCATCCGCATCCTCCGGCTGGAGGCGCCCGGCGTACGTGTGGCCCTCCATTACTTCACGGGCACGTTCGAGGAGGCGGCGCACGCCGTTGCCCAGGGCTTCTTCCTGTCGTTCGGGCGGCCGATCGCGCGGGCGGAGGGCAGCGCACTGCGAACAGCGGCGGCCTCGGTCGACCGGGCGCACGTGCTATCGGAGACCGACACCTACGCCGCACCGGGGCGCACCACGGAGCCGCGCGACGTCAGCGATGTCGTCGCGACCTTGGCGCGGGTGTGGCGTGTTTCGGAGGAGGAGGCGGCGCGGCAGATCGAACGGAACTTTCGCGCGTACCTGGGCCGCTGAGCGCACTCGCCCCTAGCGTCCGACCTTCGATGGCAGCGGCGGCGTGAAGCCGAAGCGCTCGCCCAGCACCTCGATCAGCGCCTGCACGGCGCGCGGGCGCTTCCGGTTGCGGCGATAGATGAGCGAGATCGGGCGGGTGACGTTCTGCGCGTCCTGCATGCTCACCTGCGACAGCATGCCAAGCGCCACCTCGCGCTCCACGGAGGCGCGCGGCAGCAGCGCCAGCCCGAGGCCCTCCTCGACCATCCGTTTCGTCGCATCCATGCTGTCGAGCTCCATCGCCACGTGCGGGACGAGGCCCGCCTGACGGAACATGCCCTGCGTCAGCAGGTAGTAGCTCGATCCGCGGTCGTAGAAGATGAGCGGCTGTCGCGAGACTTCCTCGATGGGCACCACGGCGCCCTGGCACGCGAAAGGGTGCGCCGGGTTGACAACGAGCACGATGTCGTCGTCGAAGAGGTGGATCGACTCAATCTCAGGGTGGTGGATGGACCGGACAAGGCCGACCTGCACCTCGTCCGTCAGGACCATCTGCAGCACCTGCTCCGAGCGGCCCGTGCGCACTGTCACGTCGACGCCCGCGTACAGCCCCCGGAACTGGCGCAAGACGCCTGGCAGCAGATACTCGCTGATGGTGAACGCCGTGCCGATGCGCAGATTGCCGAACTCGGTGTTGCGCAGCCCATCGAGCGCATCGCGGCCATCGCGGAGGGTGCGCAGGATGGTCTGGGCGTAGTGCAGAAACGTCGTGCCGGCGTCGGTGAGGCGGACGCCGCGACCCGTGCGTTCGAACAGCTCCTCGTCGAGCTCCTTCTCCAGCGACTGGATGCGCGCCGTGACCGACGGCTGGGTCAGGAACAGCGACTCTGCCGCCTTGCTGAAGCTTCGGTGCGACGCGACCTGAACGAACGCGTCGAGCTGGCCGATATCCACAGGCAGCAGGCCTCCCGACCCCGCCGCGAAGCACCCGGTGGCCCGGGTGACGAGCGCGATGGGGGGCGATTGTAGCACGCCGCGAGCGATGCGCGCCAAGCGGCAGCACGGATTCGGGACGACCCGCCCGCCGCGACTTCTGCCTGTTCTCCGGCTACTGCGTGCGTTCGGTGCGGCGGCGGAACCCTACAGCCGTCTCGTCGGAGTGCTCGATGAAGTACTGTCGATTGATCTCGATGTACTCCTTCCACTTGTCCGGCACATCATCCTCGTAAAGGATGGCGTCGACCGGACACGCGGGCTCGCACGCCGCGCAGTCGATGCAGGTATCGGGGTTGATGTAGAACTGCGGATCGTCGGGATTCGTGAAGATGCAATCGACCGGGCAGACCAGTTGGCAGTCGCCCGACTTCACGTCGATGCATGGCTCCATGATTACGTAGGCCATGGGTGGCCCTCCAACTCGCTTCTCTCGACCCGCCGGCACGGCGCTCGGCCGTGCGTCCGGCGACCCGGCACGTTCTATAGTACACAATCGGCGGCGGCTCGCCAACCGCCTACTATCGAGAGCGATATATGACAGACCTTGCCGCCGAGACGACCGGCGACGCTACGCCCGCGTGCCCGCCTGCCGCAGCGCCTGGCGGGCCGCCTCGCGATCGTCCCACGGCCGCTTTTCGCGCCCGACGATGATCGAGCGCTCGTGGCCCTTGCCCGCGATGACGACAGTGTCGCCGGCACGCGCCTCGGCCACGGCCCGCGCGATCGCCTCGCCCCGATCGGCGATGCGCACGAAATCGCGGCCCTCGGCCCGTCCGGCGGCGGCGACGGCACGCGCGATCGCCGCGATGATCGCGTCCTCATCCTCCTCGCGCGGATCCTCCGTCGTCACGATGATCCGGTCGGCCAGCTCTGCCGCCGCGCGGCCGAGCCCCTCGCGGCGGCTCTCGTCGCGCTGGCCCGCAGCCCCGATTACGAGGATGACGCGGCCCCTCGTGGCCGCCCGCAGCTCGCCCAGAACCTGCCGGAGCGCGGGCCCCGTGTGCGCGTAATCGACGATGACATCGAAAGGCTGGCCCTCGTCGATGCGCTCCATGCGGCCAGCGACGCCCTTGGCCTGCCGTAGCCCCTCCGCCGCCTCGGCGAGCGTCAGCCCAAGCGCAAGCCCGATGCCGAGCGCGGCCAGCCCGTTCGCGATGTTGAAGCGCCCCGGCAGGGCGACGGCGGTCGGGGCGGAAGCGCCGCCGTAGTGCGCGGTGAAGCACGAGCCGCGAGCCGTCGCTTCGATATCGCGTGCGACGAGCGCGGCATCGCCCTCCACGCCGTAGGTGATGACGGCGGCCTTCGCCGTGGCGGCCCGCATCGCCGCGGAGGCGGGGTCGCCGGCGTTGAGCACCGCCCACTTGCCGATGCCCTTGTCGGCGGCCTCGTCGAGCATCGCAAAGAGCCGCGCCTTCGCCGCCACGTAATCGTCGCGCGTGCCGTGGAAGTCGAGGTGGTCGGCGGTGATGTTCGTGAGTGCGGCGACATCGTATTCGCAGCCATCGAGCCGATGGAGCGCGAGCCCGTGCGATGTCGACTCGACCACCGCGACATCGACGCCCGCATCGACCATCTCGGCGAGCAGCGCCTGCACCTCCGGCGATTCGGGCGTTGTCTGACGCGAGTCGTTGCTCCACACGCGCTCGCCGATCTTGAAGTCGACGGTGCCCAGCAGCCCCGTGCGCAGTCCCGCCGCCTCCAGCATGGCGCTCGCGAGGTGGGTGGTGGTCGTCTTGCCGTCGGTGCCGGTGACGCCGGCGACACGGAGCCTTCGCGCCGGATGACCGTAGTATGTGGCCGCCGCGACTGCGAGGGCCGCTCGTGTGTCGTCGACCACGAGGAACGCGCTGCCCGGCGGCGCATCCGCCCGCCCGATGGCCTCGCGGTCGCGCTGGACGAGCACCGCCGCCGCACCGCGCCGCAGCGCATCGGCGACGTGGGCGTGGCCATCGGTGTGGGCGCCGGGCACGGCGACGAACAGATCGCCGGGCTCGACGGAGCGCGAATCGTAGCGAATGCCGGTGATGAGGGGGTCGTGGCCAGCCGATTGTGCGGCGCCAAGCTCGGCCGCGATCTGGGCGAGTCGCACGGTGCGGCGCGGACGCTGCGGCTCGCGAATCGGCACGGCCATTGTGCTATGCTAGCACACCGAATCGGGAGTCACGCGGGCGCGCGAAACGCCGGTATCCGGCAACAGGGGGGCGACAGTGGAGTTTCATTTCACACCAGAGCAGGAGACGTTCCGGTCGGAGGTGCGCAGCTTCCTCGCCAAGAACTGGCAGGGCGGCGACGGCGGCTTCGGGGCCGAGAACGACGAGGAGTTCGAGCGCCAGCGCCAGTTCGAGAAGCAGCTCGCGGGTCGCGGCTGGCTGACCATGGCGTGGCCGAAGGAGTACGGCGGCCAGGGCGCCGACCACATGTCGCAGCTCATCTTCCGGGAGGAGTGCGCCTGGGTCGGAGCGCCGGGCAGCGGCGGCCAGGGTATCGGCATGGTCGGCCCCTGCCTCATGGTGCACGGCACCGAGGAGCAGAAGAAGCGCTTCTTGCCGCCGATCGCGAGCGCGGAGGCATACTGGTGCCAGGGCTTCAGCGAGCCGGGCTCCGGCTCCGACCTCGCGTCGCTCCAGACGCGCGCCGTGCGTGATGGCGACGACTACGTCATCAACGGGCAGAAGATATGGACGAGCGGCGCCCAACACGCCGACTGGATCCACATCCTCACCCGCACCGACCCGGAGGCGCCGAAGCACCGCGGCATCTCGTACTTCCTGCTCGACATGAAGACGCCGGGCATCACCGTGCGGCCGATCACGCAGATGACAGGCCATCAGGGCTTCAACGAGACGTTCTTCGAGGACGTGCGCGTGCCGCGCGAGAACATGATCGGCGACGAGAACCGCGGCTGGTACATCGCCGCCACAACGCTCGACTTCGAGCGCTCCGGCGTCGCCGGTGTCATCGGGTCGCTGCGCAGCCTGCAGCAGGCGATCGCGTACGCGAAATCGACGAAGGTCAACGGCAAGCCGCTGTTCGATGACCCCATGCTCCGCAACACCCTCTCCGACCTGACGATCGGTGTCGAAGTGGGCCGTTGGATCTCGTACCGGGTGGCGTGGATGCAGTCGCAGGGGCTCGTGCCCAACTACGAATCGTCGATGTCGAAGTTCTACGCCGCCGACCTCGGCCAGCGCATCGCGAACGTGCGCGTCAACCTCATGGGGCTGACAGGGCAGCTGATGAAGGGCAGCCCGAAGGCCGTGGACAACGGCGGCGCGCCGATGTCGTACATGAGCTCGCTCGTCGGCTCCATCGCCGGCGGCACGAACGAAGTACAGCGCAACATCATCGCCACGCGCGGCCTCGGTATGCCACGCGGCTAGCTTCGCCGCCAGGGATGCACGCACGAAGGGCGGCCGTTCTGCGACCGCCCTTCCGCTTGGCCTGCGCTCGTTGGCGCGACCTACTCCGTGGTGATGTCGCGGCGCCGGAACATCGCGATGGCGAGTGCGATGAAGAAGGCGAGATAGCCGCCCAACGCCGCCGCTGCGCGCCAGACGCGCTGGGTGGTGGACTGCTCATCGAAGGCGAAAGGGCTGCCCTCGATACTCCCGTTGGCGTGCAGCAGGATGTCGAGATTCGCGCCGGGCAGCGCCTCGGTCGCGTCGCGCACCCACGAGCCCGATAGCCCCAGCAGGGCGGCCACCAGGGGCTCCAGGAAGAGCACGCCGAGCGCCCCCGCGATCCCGACCGCCGTCGAGCGCGTCCAGATGGCGAGCAGCACCGTCAGCGCCCCGTACGTCCACGCCGTCCACGTCGAGCGCGCGAACGAGCTCAGCACCTCGAGCGAGAAGTCGCCCGTCAGCACGCCATCGAAGTTGCCATCGACCGTCGGGGTCATGGCCGCGGCGAGCCCGAGACTCATCAGCAGCCCGGCCGCCGTCAGCAGCGCCGCGAAGATGCCGACCGTCGCCAGCTTCGCCGCAACGTAGTGCCAGCGGGCGCGCGTTCGCACGACGATGGTACGCACGGTGCCGGAGCTATACTCGCCGCCGACGCTGCTACCCGCGAGGACGGTCGTCATCATGATGCCGAAGAACGTGCGCACCTCGGTGCTGTAGGGCACGACATTCTGCACCCACAGCGAGACGCGAAGATCGATGAAGTCGTCGCGGTTCATCTCGCCTTCGGCGACCATCGCGCCGATCCAGGGCCCGATATAGATGACGGCGGCCAGCAGCGCGAACACGATGACGAGTATCTTCGGCATCCAGCGGCGGCGCTGACGGAACAGGTCGCTGCGCAGCGCGTCAAGCATCGGCGGGGCCCTCCTCACTGGTCAGTTCGAGGAAGTAGTCCTCCAGCGTCTCCGCCACAGGCCACAGCGCGTTCGGGTAGATGCCGACAGCGGCGAGAGCCCGGCTCAGCTCGCGGCCGCGGTCGCGGGCCGCTTCGACGACGATGCCACCCTCTCGCCGTGTGACGCCGGCGACGCCGCCCACCGACCGCACGACAGTCTCGGCGCGCTCGATCTCCGCAGGGGCGAGCTCGATCTCGATCCGCTCGCCCCGGTGCAGGAGCTCGGCGACCGCACCGGCGGCGACGAGCTCGCCGCGCCGCATGATCGCGACCCTGTCGCACACCAGCTCGACATCGTGCAGGAGGTGGCTGGCGAGCACGACCGTGTGCCCCTGCGCCGCGAGCTCCGGAATCAGCGCCCGCACCTCGCGCTGGCCCGCGGGGTCGAGGCCATTGGTCGGCTCATCGAGGATGACGAGGTCGGGCTCGGTCAGCAGCGTCGTCGCGATGCCGAGCCGCTGCTTCATGCCGAGCGAGTACGTCTTGAACTTGTCGCCCGCCCGGTCGGCGAGGCCCACGAGCCGCAGCAGATGCTCGATGCGCTCCGCCGGAACGCCGCCCGCGGAGACGGCGAGCGCCCGCAGGTTATCGCGCCCCGAAAGATACGGGAAGAGCGCCGGCGTCTCGACAATCGCGCCGATCCGGCGCAGCACATCCCACCGATGCCGGTTCAGATCGAGGCCGAACGCCTCGATCCGCCCCGCGGTCGGCGTGATGAGGCCGAGCACGCAGCCAAGCGTCGTCGACTTGCCGGAGCCGTTCGGGCCGAGCAGACCGAAGACCTCGCCGCGGCGAAGCTCCAGGTCGAGGCCACGCACGGCGACGATATCGCCGTAGTTCTTGGTGAGGCCGCTGACACGAAGGACAGTCTCCGGAGAGGCGGTGGTCATCGGCGGTGATGTTCCCTTCGCATCGACCGTACGACGCGCCGCGCCGAAGGTCAACGTGCGGACATGGCGAGGGTCCTGCCGCGGACGGGAGGACCCTCACGATCAGCGGGCGACCTCAGCAGATCTGTAAGCCGAATTCTGTATCCGCCGCGAGCCCACCGCGGCCGACGATGGCCATCTATCTGGGACGCCGGTTACCCGGCGCCTCGAGCGGCCTACCCGGGGACGGGAACGGGCGCCCAATGTCCCCCTATTTGGCCTTGCTCCGGGTGGGGTTTGCCCGGCCGGCCAATCGCCCGGCCGCCGGTGCGCTCTTACCGCACCATTTCACCCTTACCGCACCGCGAACGGCCCGGCGGTATGTTTCTGTGGCACTTTCCGTAGGGTCGCCCCTCCCGGGTGTTACCCGGCACCCTGCCCGTATGGAGTTCGGACTTTCCTCCCCCCGTCCGCCTTGCGGCGATCGGGGAGCGGCCACCCAACCTGCTGAGCACTTCCAGTGTGGAACGCCGCGCTCCGTTCGTCAATGAGACAGGATCGTTCGACAGTGTGTCAGTTTGACAGGCACACTACCGAACGGCTCTACCGATTGTGACCTTCGGCACACGCGCCCCGCCGCGCGCCGTCCGACCATGAATATCGGCGATCGATTCGGAAGGAGGAACATACAATGATCGACTCTGACACCACTGGGGGCAACGGCAAGGCACGGCTGCTGGGACGGCGTGGCTTCCTCGTAAAGGCTGGCGCAACGGGCCTCGCGCTGCCAGCCGTGGGCCTCCTCGGGGCTGCCTGCGGTGACGACGACGACGACGACAGCGCGGCCACAGCCGCCGCCACCGGTCACGCCGCCGAGACGGTGACGCAGACAGCTGGCGGGACGCCGGTCGATCTCGACTTCCTGCCAAACCCGGAGGTCGCCCCGCCGGTCGGCAGCCGCGACCCGCAGGAGATCACGGTCGAGCTCGTGATCCAGGAGGTCGAGGCGCGCCTGGCCGACGGCGCCGGCTACCGCTTCTGGACGTTCGGCGGTACGATTCCCGGCCCAATGGTGCGGGTGCGGGTCGGCGATGGCGTCACGCTGAAGCTGACGAATCCGCCCGACAGCACGACGGCGCACAACATCGACCTCCACGCCGTCGATGGCCCCGGCGGCGGCGCCGAACTGACGCTGGTCACACCCGGCCAGTCGAAGACGTTCCGCTTCAAGGCGCAGCATCCCGGCGTCTACATCTACCACTGCGCCGTAGCGCCCGTGGCCGAGCACATCTCCAACGGCATGTACGGCATCATCGTCGTCGAGCCCGCGGGTGGGCTGGCCGCCGTCGACAAGGAGTTCTACGTCTGCCAGGGCGACATCTACACCGCGAACGCGACGGGCGCGGCAGGCATGCAGCAGCATGACGCGGCGAAAATGCTGGCGGAGCAGCCGACGTACGTCGTGTTCAACGGCTCGGCCGGCGCCATCGCCGGCGACCGCGCGCTGAAGGCGAGCGTCGGCGACCGCGTCCGCATCTTCTTCGGAGTCGGCGGCCCGAACCTGACGTCGGCCTTCCACGTCATCGGCGAGATCTTCGACACGGTCGCGCCACTCGGGTCGCTCGTGAGCGAGCCGCAGCGCGATGTCCAGACGGTCACCGTCTCGCCGGGCTCCGCGACGATGGTCGAGTTCGTGACCGACGTGCCAGGAACGTTCGTGCTCGTCGACCACGCGCTGAGCCGGGCCATGAAGGGCTGTGCTGGTCACCTGGTCGTCGAAGGCGCGGAGAATCCTGAGGTCTACCGCGCCATCGAGTAGCGCGCCGGGGCGGGATACGCGGCCACCCCCTCGGTCGCGCATCCCGCCCCGGCGAAGGTGCGCCCACGATCGAATGATGCTTTCATCGCCCGGTGACCAGCTCCGCGACGAGCGCCGCCGGACTGTCTACGGTGGAGCGCTTTATCGATGAGGTGAAGGCGTCGCTCCAGGCGGCGCTCGACCGCGGACGTGCGCTCGCCGAAGGCTCACCGAAGCGGCACGGAGCTAACCCACCCGGCCTCCGCCACGGCGCTGGCCGCCGGGGTTTGCCGTCACAAGACCGCCATGTACAATGGTGCACGCTGCCCTCCGCGCGCACAGAGCGCGGGGCGAACCTGCCCGCCCGCCGCGAGGTCGATACGAACGATGACCGCTCCGAACAAGGCCAGCGCCGGCAACTACTACGAAGACTTCGAGGTGGGGACAACGCTGCGTCACGCGGTGCCGCGGACGCTGACGTCGGGCGATAACGCCATCTACCTCGCGCTCACCGGCGACCGTTCGCCGCTGCACTGCTCGCAGGAGTTCGCGCGCAAGCTCGGCCTCCCCCGCGAGACGATCCACGATCTGCTCGTGTTCCACACGGTGTTCGGCAAGTCGGTGCCCGACGTGTCGCTGAACGCCGTCGCGAACCTCGGCTACGCCGACGTGCGCTTCCTCGCGCCCGTGTTCCCCGGCGATACGATTGCCGCGACATCGGACGTGGCCGGCCTGCGCGAGACATCGGCGGGCAACGCGGGCATCGTCTGGGTGCGCACCACCGGAGAGAATCAGCACGGCGAACCGGTGCTGCAGTTCTATCGCTGGGTAATGGTGAACAAGCGCGAGCCCGGGCGACCCGCCGCGAGCAGCGACCCGCCCAAGCTCCCCACCGAAGTCACGCCCGACAGGCTTGTCGTCGCGGAGGGGCTCGACCTCGCGCGGCTTCGACGCGCGGGACACCGGCGGACGCTGGTTCTTCGAGGACTACGTCCGCGGCGAGCGCATCGACCACATCGACGGCATGACCATCGAGGAGGCGGAGCACCAGCTCGCGACGAGGCTGTACCAGAACACGGCGCGCGTGCACTTCAACGCGCACGCCATGCAGACGTCGCGATTCGGCAAGCGGCTGATCTACGGCGGCCACGTCATCTCGGTGGCGCGCGCGCTCGCCTACAACGGCCTCGAGAACGTCGTTTCGACGCTGGCGTGGAACGGCGGCTCGCACGCCAACCCCACGTTCGCGGGCGACACCCTGTACGCCTGGTCCGACGTGCTCGACACGTACCTGCTTCCTGGCCGCAGCGACGCCGGCGTGCTCCGGCTGCGGCTGGTCGCCGTCAAGAATGAGGATCCGCTGCGCGAGCCCGTGCCGCTGCGCGTTCGTGGCGAAGACGGCCGCGAGGCCTACCATCCCAGCGTCGTGCTCGACCTCGATTACCTCGTGCTCATCCCCCGGCGGACCGCGTAGCGCCGCGCCACACATCGAAAGGATGCCCATGACCGCGCTCGCGAACGAATCGACGCTCGAGTTCGCCCAGATGCTCATCGACGGGGTCGATTGCGTGCTCGCGGTCGCCGTCCAGCACGGCGCCGAGGTCACGGCCAACGGACGACACGTCGACGACCACCAGGTGCTGAGCGAGCGCGTCGCGTATCTGGCGACGGAGCTGCGGGCGGCGCACGAGCTGCTCGCCCACGCCCGCGCGCTGCGACAGCAGGGCGCGCCCGACGATCTCGTCGAGGCGCAGACGTTGTGCTACGCGGCGGAGGTGGCAAACAAGGCGCGGGCGCAGGCCGAGGGCCACGCCGAGCCGCCCGGCCTCACCGAGGAGCTGCTCCGCGAGACGCTGGGCAACGCCGGTGTTCGCGCGGCGGAGCGCGCCGGCCTCGCCGAAGGCTTCCTGCGGGCAATAGGCCGTCGCGTCATCGAGTCGGGCGGCGGCAACCAGTGGGCGCTCGGCGACGAAGCCGCGACGCTGACGCGCGACTCTGTCCGCAGCTTCGCGAAGACAGAGGTCGTGCCGCTCGCCGAGGAGATTCATCGCAACGACCTGCTCGTGCCCGACGAGCTCATCAACAAGATGGCCGGCCTCGGTCTGTTCTCGACGTCGATCCCCGAGGAGTATGGCGGCTCGGGCATGGGCAACCTCGTCATGGTCGTCACGACGGAGGAGCTGTCGGCGGCCTCGCTCGGCGCGGCGGGCTCGCTCATCACCCGGCCCGAAATTCTGACGAAGGCGCTGCTCCGTGGCGGCACCGAGGAGCAGAAGCGCCACTGGCTGCCCAAGCTCGCCTCCGGCGAAATCATGGTCGGGGTGGCGGTGACCGAGCCCGACACTGGCTCCGACGTGTCGTCGCTGCAGTGCCGCGCCGAACCGGCGACCGTCGGCGGGCGCGCCGGCTGGCAGATCAACGGAGCGAAGGCGTGGTCGACGTTCAGCGGCCGCGCGAACGTGCTGGCGCTGCTCGCGCGCACCAACTTCGAGCCGGACGCGCGCAATCGGGCGCTCTCGCTGTTTATCGTGCCGAAGGATGTGTCGTACGGCCATGCCTACGAGGTGCGGCAACCCGGCGGCGGCGTCCTCACCGGCCAGGCGATAGCGACGCCGGGGTATCGCGGCATGCACTCGTTCATGCTGCAGTTCGAGAACTACTTCGTCCCGGCCGAGAACCTCGTCGGCGGCGACGAGCACCTCCACGGCGGCTTCTATCTGCAGATGGCCGGCTTCAACGCCGGCCGCCTGCAGACGGGCGGGCGTGCGCTCGGCGTCGCGCAGGCGGCGCTCGAGCACACCTGCGCCTATGTCACAGGCCGCTCGCAGTTCGGCAAGCCGCTGTCGGAGTACCAGCTCACGCAGTACCGCATCGGCCAGATCGCGACACGGATGGCCGCGGCGCGGGCGCTGACGTACGCGACAGCCGGCATCATGGATGGCGACGAGAACATCGCGCTGGAGCCGGCGATGGCGAAGCTGCTCGCGTCGGATGTCGCCGTCTGGGCGACGCAGGAGTGCCAGCTGCTGCACGGCGGCTGGGGCTACGCCGAAGAGACGCCGATATCGCGGCTGGTCATCGACGCACAGGTGCTGCCGATCTTCGAAGGGGTCAAGGCCATCCTCGAGCTGCGCGTCATCGCCCGCAACGTCTTCCAGGCGGCAGGCGCCGCGTAATTCCCGCGTGCTATCATCGCCGCTACCAAGGAGGACGATATGGCGACGTTGACTGTCCGGCGAAGCGAGCTGACGCTGCCGGGGCATCTCATGAAGTTTCTGGAGAAGGCCGCCGCCTCGGAGGCCGACGAGATTATGGCGGACTGCGAGGACGCCTGCCCGCTCTCCGCGAAGGGCGACGAAGTGCGCGGCGTCATTGTCGAGGCGTTCAACACGCTCGACTGGGGCAACAAGTTCGTCACGTTCCGCCCCAACAACCAGCAGTCACCCTTCCACGAAGGCGACATGGAGTACATCGTCACGAACGCCGTCGACCGTTTCGATGGCATCGTGCTGCCGAAGGTGTTCGAGCCCGAGCAGATCGTGCGGGTGAGCGAGCTGCTCACGAAGCTGGAGGCGAAGTCCGGCTGGACGCGGCGCATCCGGATCGAGGCGCTGATCGAGACAGCGCTCGGCGTCGAGAACGCGTTCCTCATCGCCAAGGCCTCGGATCGGATGGACAGCCTCATCTTCGGCATCGCCGACTACGCCGCCGACATCGGCATCGCCGACGCCTACACCGACCAGAACATCCGCTTCCTGTTCGCGAAGCAGCGCGTCATCAACGCCGCGAAGGCGGCGGGGCTCGACGCCATCGACAACGTCCACCTGCAGCTCAAGGATCTCGATGCGCTCAGGCGCTACTCGATGGAGTCGATGGGCTACGGCTTCGACGGACGCTGGGCGCTGACCCCGGCGCACCTGCCGACGATCAACGACGTGTACACGCCGACGGACGACCAGCTCGCCCACGCGATCAAGGTCGTCGAGCTGTACGAAGAGGCCGACCGCCAGGACAGGCTCGGCGCGATCGTCGATCCGGACAACGGCGAGATGATCGACGAAGCGACGATCAAGATGGCCTTCAAGCAGCTGCTGAAGGGCTACAAGTCGGGCAAGGTCGACGGAGTCGGTGCTGGCCAAGGCGCAGCGCAGCGCCGAGCACACCGGCTACAACTTCCTCGGCTTCCACATCGGCGCCGCCGCGAACTGACGGCGCCGCGGCTGGCGCGCCGGCTGCTCACGTCGAAGTACGCAAGGACTCCCTCTCGGGGGCCCTGCTGCGGGGAAGCGATGGGGGCGCTCCGTGTGGAGCACCCCCATCATCATGCCGGCCTGCCGGTAGCGAACGCTACGCGGCGCGAGCGACGTCGGTGTCGTCGTCCCATGCGGGCGACGGCTGTGCGCCGCTGACCGGGGTCACACGGGCGGCGGAGCTGCCGCTACCGGCAGCCACCTTGAAGCGGCGCACCGCCGAGTCGAGCTCGGCCGGCGAGGTCGCGCAGCGAGCGCGCCGACCCGGCGATTCTCCTGAACCTGGGCCGTCAGTTCCTCGGTCGTGGCCGAGACTTCCTCGGCGGCAGCGGAGTTCTCCTCGGTGGAGGCAGCCACAGTCTGGATGGCCGCGCTCACCGACTTGCTGCTGCTCGGCCATCTGCTCGGCGGCCTCGGCATTGCGTTCCGCCACGCCAGCGATCTGCTGAATGGCCGACGCCACCTCGGTCGAGCTCGCCGAGAGCTCCTGGGCCGCCGCCGCGATCTGCTGCGCCTGCCGGCTCGTGTCATCAACAGCGCCGAGAATCGACGCCAGCGCCTCGCCGGTCTCGCCGGCGAGCTCCGCACCCTTGTCGACGTCGGCGACGCTCGATTCGATGGCGCGGACGACATCGCCTGTGCCCGACTGCACGGCGCCGATGAGCGCCGCAATCTCCTTCGTGGCGGCGCCACTGCGCTCCGCCAACTTGCGCACCTCGTCGGCGACAACGGCGAAGCCGCGACCGTGCTCGCCCGCTCGCGCCGCCTCGATAGCGGCGTTGAGGGCGAGGAGGTTCGTCTGCTCAGCGATGTCATCGATAACCGCGATGATGTCGCCGATCTGGTTGGTGTACTCGCCAAGGCCCCGCACACTGACCGCGGCCTCGCCGACCGCGGCGCGAATCGCGTTCATCCCGTCGACCGTGCGACGGACCGCGTCGGCGCCCTCATCGGCGACTGCCGACGCCTTCGCCGCAAGCTGCGAGACGTTCGATGCCGTCTCGGCGACATCGGTGATGGCGATGTTCATCTGGTCCGCCGTCACGGCCGCGGCTTGCACGGACTTCGCCTGCTCCTGGGAGCCGGCCGCGACCTGCTCGGTGATGCGGCCCATCTCCTCGACGTTGCGGGTAGCGTCGGCGGCCGACTCGGCCTGCTGGCTCGAGGCGCGGGCGACTTCCTGGGTCGTCGTGGCGACCTGCTGCGTGGCGCTACCCGCCTGGCTCGCTGACGCGGAGAGCTGGCTGCTCGCCCCTGCGACCGAGGCCGCGCTCTGCGCCAACCTCGCCGATGAGCGAGGACAGGGACGCTGTCGCGCGAGTTGTACGACGCGATGGTCGCGACGAGCTTGTCGAGTATGATGTTCGTGGCCTCCGCCGATTGCCCGATCTCGTCGCTGGAGTAGGACGGAATCTTCGGCGTGACCGGGGTCACGGTTAGGGTCAGGTCGCCCGCGGCAAGCGCTTCCATGCCGGCCTGCAGATCCGCGAGACAGTTCTGCTCGATACTCTTGAGCCGGCTGACGACATCGCGGGCGCCGTTCGAGATGCCCGCGCGAGAGCCAGAACGCCGATGCCGGAGCCTACCGCGATCGGCGACCGCAAGAATCGCGACGACCATGATGCGGGCTGAACTGTACGTGTCGCCGGCCGCTGCGAACGAGGCGGCCCCTTCCTGCTGCTCGGCTTGCATCACCTTGTTCAAACTATCCAGCGCCGCCTGGAACTTCTGGTTCCCCTGCCCATTGAGGGCGAGGTCGGTGGCCTTCGCCTTGTCACCGGCGGCGCTGGCCGCAACGACGACGCCATCTCGCACTTGCGCGTAGCCAGCCCATTCCTCCTGCGCAACGCCCACGTCGGCCTTGACCTCTGCCGGCAGGCCCGGTCGCGCGGCGACGGCCGCCAGCGTATCGACGACCACCGTGTCGTTCTCCGCGATCTGCTGAGCGTAGGTCGCCATCAGCGCCGGATCGTCCGCCAACACATGCATGAGGAGGCCCTCACGCACCTTGAGCGCGCTCGCGCGCGCTCGAGCGACATCAGACGTGACAGCAAGATCCGCATTGACGTCACCGGTCTTGCTGTTGACGCTTGATAGTTGAACTATTCCCGCAACCGCCGCCATTCCGGCCAGCACCAGGACTATCGCGAAGCCACTCAGCAACTTCGTTCGGACGCTCAGTCTCATGAAGTCGTACCTCCCCAGGAAGACGTGAACAGGGCGACGGCATGAAGTGGAGAGGAATCGCCGAATGACGATCCGCCGGGCGGACATGTGGCCCGGTCGCCCCCGCGCCACGTCGCCCCTTGAGGAGTCCCTTGCGCCCTAATGGACGCGTTCCTATCCATTTGTCGAAACGTCACCGGGACGTTGGCATGGGGACGAGCCTTGATTTTCGGGCGAGCATCCCCCTAGTACCGCCGGCGGGCGCGCCGATCGCGGCCGCAGTCTCGACACGCCGCCGCGCTCGGCTATCATGCCCCCGTGAGCGACGGCGACGCGGGGCACGGCGGCTGGCAGGCGGCGCTGATGGCGTGGTACGCCACGGCAGGCCGCCACGACCTGCCGTGGCGGCGCACCCGCGACCCGTATGCCGTGCTCGTATCGGAGGTCATGCTTCAGCAGACGCAGGTCGAGCGTGTGCTGCCGAAGTACGCGGAGTTCCTCGCGGCGTTCCCGACGCTGGCGGCGCTGGCGGATGCGCCCGTCGCCGAGGTCATCCGCAGGTGGGGGTCGCTCGGCTACAACCGGCGCGCCGTCCGGCTCCGGCTCGCGGCGCGGGCGGCCATCGACGGCGGCGGCCTGCCATCGGGCGTCGACGCGCTGCGAGCGCTGCCAGGGTGCGGGCCATACACGGCGGCGGCCGTCGCCTGCTTCGCCTTCGGGGCCGGCGTCGCGGTCGTCGATACGAACGTGCGCCGCGTGCTGGGCCGCGCCATCGCCGGCGATGCCGCCATCTCCGACGCCACGGCGCGGCGGATCGGCGCGACGCTCGTGCCGCGGGGCCAGGGCCGCGACTGGGCACTCGCGCTCATGGATCTCGGCGCAACCGTGTGCACCGCGCGCGCTCCCGCGTGCGGCGCGTGTCCGCTGGCGAGCACCTGCGTCTGGCTGGCGCAAGCCGCCGCCGCTCCTCCTGAGCCCGTCGAAGGACGAACGAACGCCGTCCGCGAGACGCGCGCGCCATACCGGCCGCGCGGCAGCG
Organism: uncultured Chloroflexia bacterium; assembly: GCA_963702115.1. Classification (GTDB taxonomy): domain Bacteria; phylum Chloroflexota; class Dehalococcoidia; order SHXV01; family SHXV01. The sequence continues at coordinate 957,499 of OY969711.1, read as the reverse complement.
AGCGATTCGTGGGGTCGCGCCGGTGGTATCGCGGCCGTATCGTGGCGGCGCTGCGCGAGCTGGCCGACGGCGCGAGCATCGGGCTGACGGAGCTGGGCGCGGCGGTGCGCGAGGGCTACGACGACGCGGAGCACGGTGCGTGGCTGCGCGAGCTGCTGGCGGCGCTGATCGCCGACGGGCTCGCGGCGAGCGACGGCGAACGGGCGTCGCTGCCGCCGACGTGAGCGGGCGGCGCAGGCGGCGCATCTCGCCCGCCGAACGGGCGTAGGGGCGGTTCGCGAACCGCCCCTACCGGCACCCCACGCAGGCACTCGCCGCCGGAGACCGCGCTGGCATCGCCGCCTCGACCTGGGTCAACCTGCAGGCGTGATACGATCTCGTCACCGCCCTCAACGAACGGCGGCAGCGGCAGGCGGGATAGCGGCGTAAGGTGTGTCCCCCGATGGAAGGTGTCAGGCGCCGGTTCACTCGCCTCCGGTCGTGGCTGTGGCGGCCGGAGCGCCTCTGGCTGCTCGTGCTCGTGGCCTTCGCTGTGGCAGCTCCGGTGCTCTATTTCGTGCCCAAGTGGCTGACCCCCGACTCCGTCATCGACCCCAGAGACCGCGCCGCCCTCGATAACGACGCCCGCGTCATGCTCCTCCAGGCTATCGGCGGCCTCCTGCTGGCGCTAACCATCTTTTTCACCTGGCGGCGCGTCACGATCGCCGAACAGGGCCAGATCACGGAGCGCTTCACGCGCGCCATCGACCAACTGGGCAGCGACACCGCTGGCGGTGAAGCTGGGCGGCATCTACGCGCTCGAACGCATCGCCCGCGACTCCGTGCGCGACCACTGGCCGATCATGGAGGTGCTGACGGCCTTCGTGCGCGAAAACGCCCGTTGGGACGACGCGAACGTGTCCGCCCGACCGACGGCTCGGCCGACGCCCCCACGAAGGTCCGCCCGCGTGCCGACATCCAGGCGATCCTGACGGTGCTGGGGCGACGCGACCGAAGCGGCGCGCGCGAACGCGGCCCAAGATGGCTCGATCTCACATTTACTGACTTGCGCGGGGCGGTCCTGGACGGAGCGCACCTGGAGGGGGCTGGCCTTCACGGAGCGCACCTAGAGGGGGCGGAGCTTCGCGGCGCGCATCTGAGGGAGCGAACCTCATCGGAGCGCGCCTGGAGGGGGCGATTCTCCTCGGAGCGCACCTGGAGGGGGCGTTCCTTCACGATGCGCACTTGGAGGGGGCGACCCTTGCCGGAGCGCACTTGGAGGGGGCTGCCCTTTACAGAGCGCACCTAGAGGGGGTGGAGCTTCGGGGAGGGGCGACCGGCCTCACCCAAGAGCAGATTCGCCGTAGCGTTCACGGACAACGACACGCGACTTCCGGACAGCCTGCAGCATTCCCGCCTCATCCCGCCCGTTTGACCCCCTCTCGCTGCCGCCTGTAGAATGCGAGCAGGATGTTCGAAGCACTCACCGACAAGCTCTCCGGCGCATTCAGCCGGCTCGGCAAGCACGGCACCGTCTCCGAGCAGAGACCTCGATGAGGCGATGCGCGAGGTTCGGCTCGCCCTCCTCGAGGCCGACGTCAACTTCCGCGTCGCCAAGAAGTTCATCACCGATGTGCGCGAGCGCGCCGTCGGCGACAAGGTCACCGAGAGCCTGACGCCCGTCCAGCACATCATCGGCATCGTCAACGACGAGCTCGTCGCCATCCTCGGCGGCGAGCACGCGCCCCTCATCAAGGCCGACAAGCCGCCCACCGTCATCATGCTCGCCGGCCTCAAGGGCAGCGGCAAAACAACGACCGCCGCCAAGCTCGCGCTCCAGCTCCGCAAGGACGGCGCAACCGTCGCGCTCGTCGGCGCCGACCCGTACCGGGTCGCGGGCACAGCGCAGCTGCAGAGCCTCGGCAAGCAGCTCGGCCTGCCCGTGTACGGCATGGACGGCGAGAAGGACCCCGTCGCCGGCGCGACGAACGGCCTCCGCGACGCGAAAGCGGCGGGCGCAACGACGGTCATCGTCGACACGGCGGGACGTTCGCACGGCGACGAGGCGATGATGGCCGAGATTCGCGCCGTCCGCGACGCCATCAGCCCCCACGAAGTGCTGCTCGTCGTCGACGCGATGACAGGCCAGGAAGCGGTCAACGCCGCCCAGGAGTTCCACGACGCCATCGGGCTCACGGGGTTCATCCTCACCAAGCTCGACGGCGATGCCCGCGGCGGCGCGGCGCTCTCGATCCGCTCCGTGACCGGCCTGCCCGTGAAGTTCGTCGGTGCGGGCGAGAAGGTCGAGGCGCTCGAGCCGTTCTACCCCGACCGCTACGCCTCCCGCATCCTCGGCATGGGCGATGTCCTCGGCCTCGTCGAGAAGGCGCAGCAGAACATCGGCGAGGCTGGTATCGCCAACCTCGAAGCGAAGATGAAGAACAAGGCCTTCGACATGCAGGACTTCCTCGAGCAATACCAGAGCCTCCGCAAGATGGGCTCACTCAGCCAGCTCCTCGGCATGATTCCGGGACTGGGGCTCGTCAAGAGCCGCATCAAGGTCGACGAGATCGACGACGCGTTCCTCACCCGCGTCGAGGCGATGATCCTCGCCATGACGTTTGAGGAACGGCGGAATCCGGGTATCATCAATGGCAGCCGCAAACGCCGGATCGCGGCCGGCAGCGGCACCACCGTGCAGGACGTGAACAAGCTTCTCGCTCAGTTCAAAGAAGTGCAGAAGATCATGAAGGCAATGACTATCGGCCGCTTCCCCTCGCTCCCCGGACTGAAGCTGCCCGGTCTCGGTCGCTAGCCTACTGGAGGATCCGCTTGGTCAAGATTCGACTCCGCCGTCAGGGCAAGAAGCACCAGCCCATCTACCGCATCGTCGTGGCGGAGGCGCGCGCGCCGCGCGATGGCGCGTTCATCGAGACGCTGGGCTACTACAATCCGCTGAAGGACCCCGAAATCCTCGAGATCAACGAGGAGCGCCTCCGCCACTGGATGGGCCACGGCGCCCAGCCGTCGGACGCGCTCGAAGACCTCCTCCGCCGCAAGGGTCTGTTCACGCACGAGACCCGCGCCCAGCGCTCGGCGATCGCGCGTCGCGAGTCGCAGGCCAAGGCCAAGGCCGCCGCCGAGGCTGCCGAGAAGGCGGCCACCGCCAAGGCCGAGCGCGAAGCCAAAGCGAAGGCCAAGGCCGCCGCCGACGCCGAAGCTACCGCGAAGGCGGCCGCCGACGCCGAAGCTGCGCCCCCCGCCGAATCGGCGCCAGTCGCCGAAGTCGCGCCTGAGGCGGAAGCCCAGCCCGAAGCAGCAGCCGCCGAAGAAGCGACGTCGTGACGGCGATCGACTCGGAGCCACCGCCGTACGCCGACCTCATCGAGTACATGGCGAAGATGATCGCGGAGAAGCCCGACGCCGTCTCGGTCACCGAGGACTGGGAGGATGACCAGCGCGTCATCCTGCGGCTGCTCTGCGACGAAGAAGACATGGGCCGCATCATCGGCAGGGGCGGACGCGTCGCGCAGGCGATGCGAGCGCTCCTGCGGGTCGCGGCCGTGCGCAGCGGCGATCGCGCGCTGCTCCAGATAGGCTGATCTCCCTTCGGCGATGACGCTGGCGACCGCACCCCGCCGAAGCCCGGCGCCACGCCGCCGCGGCCCGCGCCGTCCCGCCCTCCCCGGCGGCCGCTCTTCGACGCTACCCCGGTCGAGCCCGCGGAGGGCCGCGTCGCCGTGGGCCGCGTGCTCGGCCGCTGGGGCGTCGACGGGGAGCTGAAGGTGGAGCCGCTCACCGACTTCGCGGAGCGCTTCGCTCCGGGGGCGGCGCTGTGGCTGGGCGACCGTACCGTGCGGGTGCTGGCTTCGCGTACGCACAAGGCAGCCGTCCTCCTCCGCGTCACGGGCGTCGAGAACGCGGAGGCGGCGGAGGCGCTGCGGGGCTCGCTCATCGAGGTGGCAGAGCACGAGCTGCCGGAGCTGCCGCCCGACACGTACTATCGCTACCAGCTCCTCGGGCTCGAGGTGCGGACGACGGCGGGCGATTCGCTGGGGCGCGTCGTCGAGGTGCTGGAAACGGGCTCGAACGAGGTGCTGGTGGCGCGCCCCACGCCGGACGACGCGGCGGGCGAGGTGCTGATTCCGGCCATCGACGACGTCGTGCGGGCGATCGACCTCGTGGCGGGCACCGTCACCATCGAGCTGATCGAGGGACTGCTGCCGGAGCCCCCGAAGCCGCGCGTCAGCCGCGGGCGGCGGCGTCGCCCGGCGGCGGAGTGAGCTTGACCGAGACGGGCCGCGCTCCGTATGCTCGCTACACGGGGATATAGCTCAGCTGGAAGAGCGCTGCGTTCGCATCGCAGAGGTCGGGGGTTCGAGTCCCCCTATCTCCACCACCACGGCAGATGAAGCGAGGGGCGGCACGTGTGTGCCGCCCCTTCGTGCGTGCGCGCGGCGCGCTGGCGAATTGACACCGGTCAGACCATAGCCTAGTATCCCAGCGGCCACACACGTTTCATGAGGTACGAACTGTGGTCGATAGACGCAGCTTCAGTCGGGGTTACCTCGTCATTATCGGCTTGGCGGCCGCTTTGATCAGCTTGGCCCTTTCGACTAAGGGGCTCGTCGTTACAGCGTCTGGCCGCCTCACGCCAAACGACGCGTTATGGCAAGACGGGGCCAACGGCGCCGTGTGGGTCGACGATACCGGTCAAGCTACTGATCCCAACACCGTCGTGCAGGCTGCCGGGGCTCCGGTGCCCCGCATCGTAGTCGCGTTGTGGCTGCTCACCAGCGGCGATTGGAAATACTACTTGCCCCAAGCTCCGGGGGCTAGTTCCCTGCTTCAGGTTCCCTCGCCTGCCAGCTTGATCGTCATCATGTCCTCAGGAGCACCGAGTCCCGCTCCCCCTCCCTCACCACCAACAGCCTTCTCTTTCGGCGATGGCCAGAGGGTAGTGCCGGCGGACATCCCACCAGGCACATATCGGACAAGGCAAGGGAGCGCTGGCTGCTACTGGGCTCGGCTCAGCGGCTTCGGCGGGACACTCGACGAGATTCTCGCGAACGACTTTACGGACTCGACGGCCATCGTTGCCATCGCGGCCTCCGACCGCGGATTCTCCGCGACGCGCTGTGGCACGTGGACCAAGATCAACTAATAATCCGCCGTCGCGAGACTCACCGACTTGAACGGCAGATGAAGCGAGGGGCGGCACGTGTGTGCCGTCCCTTCGTGCGCTCGGCGCCTGCCATCGCCGGTGGCCCGGCGGCACCGCGATCCGGTACGATGGGAGAGCATCGTACGCGCGCCCGCGCCGGCGAGCCCCGACCGCCGGCCGCGCACGGAGCGCTACCGCGCCCTCGTAGCTCAGGGGATAGAGCAGCGGTTTCCTAAACCGTTGGTCGCATGTTCGAATCATGCCGGGGGCACCACGCCAGCCTCCGCCTCGGGCCGCTTCTCCTGCACCAGCACGTAGCGCGCCCGCCGCCCGTCGCCGCGCTCGCCCAGCGCGAACGGCGCGAATCCGGCGGTGAAGTCGACCTCGTTCTCCAGCGATACCGTCCGCAGCCCCGCCGCCTCGCCCGCTGCTGGTGTGGCTGAGGGCGATGCGATGCTATCCGAACCGTGCCGCCGCGGTCAATCATGCCCGGTTGCCGCCGCAGTTGGCGGGCCCAAACGCTACCGATTCTGTGATAGACGAAGCGATATGCCGACGTGTAGACTATATGACAATATTTACTGCCGCGAACCCGCCGGGCGTGGCCAGCCGGAGTCCGGCGAGAGGAGCCCCCCTTGAGTTGGAAGATCATCCCGGAGCTGTGCATCTCGTGCGGTGCATGCGAGTTCGTCTGCCCGACAGTTGCCGTGCACAAGCCCACCGTCGACTCCGATTCGCCGTCGTTCTGGATCGAGACGCATCGCTGTAACGACTGCGACAACTGCGCCCCGCGCTGCCCGACCGACGCCATCGTCATCGACCCCGATGCGTACGTCTGCTACGGCCGCGGCTGCCCCGTCGCCGAGACGACGACCGGCCCAATCACGGGCTGGGAGTGCACCGAGCTCATGCAGTTCTGCGAGAAGTGCGGCGACGTGCTTCACCGTCAGAAGGCGACCGACGACTGGGCCTGCGTGCAGTGCGATCTCGGCATCACGGCCCGCTGTCCGAAGGCGCGCCAGCTCGCCAAGGGCCCGAAGTTCGTGCTGCAGTACAGCAAAGAAGACATGGACAACATCGGCGACCTCGACATCTCGAAGTTCCGCTCCCAGAACGGCTGAACCGCCGCCTGCCTGCCGCCCAAGCAAGAGGCCGGGCATCGTTTGCCCGGCCTCTTGCTTCGCCTGCGGCGCGGCGCTGGCCGAAGGCCCTCAGGCGTGCACGAGCGCCTGCTTTAGCTTCGCCTCGTCGATGTTGTACAGCTTCTGAACGTTGTACCACACCATCTTGTCGCGCTCGGCGTCCGGCACGCCCTTCATGATGTCGGCCAGTATCTCCTGCGAGCGCGGCCAGATCGAGTCGTGGTGGGGATAGTCGTTGCCCCAGAGGAGGTTGTCGACCCCGATGAGTTCGCGCGTCCGAACGCCGACCTCGTCGTCCTCGAATGTGATGAGGAAGTTGCGCCGGAAGTACTCGCTCGGCTTCATCTTCACGTCCGGCGAGAGCACCGTGGGCGTGCGATAGGCGGCGTGGTCCCAGCGACCGAGCGTGTGCGCGAGCCAGCCCGTCTCCCACTCGGCGATGACGAAGCGAAGCCCCGGATAGCGCTCGACGATGCCCGACGTGACGATGTTGCTGATCGTGTTCCATACGAGCGCGTGCGATAGCGTGTAGCTGACGATGCCGTCCCAGTGGGGCGGCGCGCCCATGTCCCACGTCGACCCGCAGAAGATGTGCATGGTGATGGGCAGCCCCACCTCCTGTGCCGCGGCCCAGAACGGCTCGTAGATCGGGTCGCCGTAGGGCTTGTCGACGGGCGCCGTGCACGGGATCGCGATCCCGCGGATTCCCATCTTCGCGACCCGGTGCAGCTCCGCTATCGACTCGTCGATATCGGGCAACGGGATGCACGCGACGCCGATGAGCCGCTCCGGCGACTGGCTGCAGTAGTCACGAATCCAGTCGTTGTGGCGGGTGAACACGGCCTGCACCACCTCCCGATCCTCGATCGAGAACGTGAGCATGTTGAGGCTCGGGTACATCACCTCGCCGACGATGCCATCCTGATCCTGCTCCTTGAGCCGCGCGACCGGATCGCGGACGCCCGGGTTCATGCCGTCCCAACCACGGAGCATCCGCTCCTGCGTCGCCGGGTCGTCGAGCCGGTGCCCGGCGATGCCAAACCGGCCCACCGGAATGGGGATGCCGCGCTGCGGCCAGTACAGAAACGTCCCCGGCCGGCCGCCGAACTCCGTGACGATGCGCGGTGCGCGATCGCCGAACCGCTCCTCGAGCCCAGCGAAGACCTCCGGCGCTTCGACGACATGAGAATCGCATGAGTAGTGGACTGTCATGATGGTGCCCCCCGCTGCTACGCCCGTCTCGCCGTCGCGAGACCGCCCCTCTGCCGCTACCGCGCGCTCACGGCGCGAACGCTATCCCCGTCGACGCGCCGAGCTCGACCAGCGCCGCCACGACGGATCCGGGATACGCTATCACGCCGCGCTCCGTGCGCGTCTCGTAGGTGCGCTGCTCTATCTCGCCCGGCAAGTACACCTCCTCCACCCCCGGCAGCCGCTCCGCGTCCTTGATCTGCCGGACCATGCTCTCGACCTCGTCGAGGAAGCGCTCGTCGTCGCCGAAGAGCGACGGGGCCATGACGAGGAAGAACTGCCCCCGGCGACCCGTCTTCACGTCGCCGGTGTGGTAGCCGCCCGGCAGGATGCCGGCAAGCGTGTTCATCATCAGGCTCAGGCCGGTGCCCTTGTACCCGCCGATCGCCGGGATGACGCCGCCGAGCGCCGTGTCCGGATCGGTGGTGGGCTGCCCCTGGCGATCGAGAAAGCCCCACGCCTCGGGGATGGGCTTGCCTTCGGCGCGGGCGCGCAGCACCTTGCCGAGCGCCACGGGCGTCAGCGCCATGTCGAGCACGATCGGCGGCGCGGCGCGGCGCGGCACCGCGAACGCCATCGGGTTGTTGCCGGTGATGCGGGCCAGCGCGCCGAACGGGGCGATGGTCGGCACGCTCGTGGTGGTGCAGAACGAGACGAAGCCCGCGCGCGCCGCCATCATCGGGTAGTACGCGCCGCAGCCCCAGTCGTTCGAGTTGCGCAGCGTGCCGAGCGCGAGCCCCGTCGCCTTCGCCTTGGCGATCGTCATCTCCATCAGGCGCGGGCAGACGAGCTGCCCGATGCCGTTGTCGGCGTCGACGACGAGGCTGACCGGCGTTTCGCGTACGACGCGCAGGTTCGGCTTGGGGTTGTTCTCGCCCTTGCGGATGTAGTCGACGTACCACGGCAGCCGCTGGAAGCCGTGCGTATCGACGCCGCGCAGGTCGGCCTCGAGCTGTACATCGACGACGACGCGCGCGTCCTGTGCTGGCACGCCCATGTGCTCGTACACGCGCTCGCCGAAGTCGCGCAGCTTTGCCAGCGGTACGTCGACGACGCTCGCGCCCGTCGTCATGGCGTCATCGCCTTCAGGTCGACCTCGATGAGGCGGGGGCCATCGGCGCGCAGTGCGAGCGCGAGCTCGTCGCCAAGCGATGTCGTGTCGGCGACGCGAACTGCGGGCACGCCGAACGCCTGCGCCATCCCGACGAAATCGGGCGTGTGCAGCTCCGTGCCGATGCTGCGGCCCTCGTAGCGAAGCTGCTGCAGCATTCGCAGGATGCCGTAGCCGCCGTCGTTCATGACGACGGAGACGATGGGCACGTTCTCCTGCGCCGCCGTCGCAAGCTCCGTGGCGTTGAGCATGTAGCCGCCATCGCCGCCCACCTCGATGACCTTGCGATGCGGAGCACCCAGCTTCGCGCCGATCGCGAGCGGCAGCGATGGCCCGATGGCGTACGAGCTCGGGAACAGCAGCCCGCGCGGCTCGTAGATTGGCGTGGTGCGGCCCAGCACCTGATAGGTGATGATCGTCGCGTCGGCGACGAGAATGCCGTCGCGGGGGAGCGCCGCCCGGATGGTATCGGCGATGCCGGCGAGCACCGGAAACTGCCCCGCGATGGCGTCGCGTATCGTGCGCTTTGCCGCCGCGACCGCTTCGGCGACCTCGGGTCGCGCCGGCGCTGCGGCGACACGCGCGGCGAGCTCGCGGATGGCGTTCGCCGCGTCATCGACAATGCCCAGCTCGACGGGGTAGTTGCGTCCGATGGCCGCGGCGTTCCAGTCGACCTGAATGAGGCGAGCGGGCAGCGGCAGCGTCCAGTCGCGCGTCGCCTGGCCCCGGAACCTCGTGCCGATGGCGAGCATCGCGTCGCACTGCTGCGTGATGGCGTCCGACGCCGGGTCGGCCATGATCGGCCCGGCGACGAGGTGGTGGTCTTCGGGGAGCGCGCCGCGGGCCTCCGGCGTCAGGAACACCGGCGCCGAGAGCGCCTCGGCGAGCGCGATCGCCCGCGCCCGGATCGCCGGGTCGGACATCGCGCCGGTAACACCGCCGCCGAGCAGGATGACGGGGTGGCGCGCCTCGGCGAGCATCGCGGCGGCGCGTTCGTACAGCTCGTCGGGCGCGGCTTCGGCGGCCCGACCGGCGGCAGCGATGGCCGCCGCTTCGCCTTCGAGGAGACCGCCCTGCAGGTCGACCGGCAGCGTGACGACGGCGGGGCCCCACGTCGGCGAGCGCAGAAACGCGATGGCGTCGTGGATGGCGGCGGGTATATCTTCGGCGGTCTTGCAGAGGCGGACGAAGTCGGCGACCGACTCGAACATCGCCTCCTGCGCCTTCGCCTCGTGGAGCACGCCCTTGTTCTGACCGAGGACGGTGCTCGGAATCTGGCTGGTCACCTGCAGCACCCGCCCGCCGGTCGCGTAGGCCTCGAACATCGCCCCCATGCTGTTGGCGGCGCCGGGCCCCGTGCTCGTGAAGGCGACCCCGATCTTGCCGCTGGCGCGGGCGTAGCCGTCGGCCATGTACACGGCGCCCTGTTCGTGTCGCGGCACGACAAGCCGGATGTCGCCGCGCCGGAACATCGTGTCGTACATCTCCATCATGTGGATCGAGATGATGCCGAAGACGGTGTCGACGCCGTTCGCGCGGAGCGCCGCGATCGCGGCATCGGCGGCGGTGAGGGTGCCGGTCGTGGTGGCCATCAGCGGTCGTCTCCGAGGCCGCGCGGCGTATCGAGTGTGCGCGCCGCGCAGACGGTGAACGCGAGCTCGGCGGGGCCGAGGCTGCGTATCTGGTGGTGGATGGCGGCGGGCAGGAAGATGAAGTCGCCCGCCTTCGCGCGCTCGGTCCAGGGGCCGCACATCACTTCGGCCTCGCCCTCGATGATGTAGTACACCTTCTCGACATCGTCGTGGACGTGCATCTCGTTCACCTCGCCCGCCGGCAGCCGGTTGTAGAGAACGAAGGCGAACGAGCTCTCGAAGCCCGCATCGGGGCCGCCCATGATGGGCCGGATGCGGACGTTGTGGACGTTGCGCTCCTCGATGTCGTCCGCGGAGCGGATCACGAGGCGCTGCGCCGGGCCGGTGGTCGTCATCGAAGCCTCCTGTGGTCAGAGTCGCGTGCGCACGGCGCGGGCGAAGTCCTCGGTGGTGGCGCTGCCGCCCTGGTCGACGGTGAGCGTATCGCCCGCGGCGTACGTCGCGCCGATAGCCTGGTCGAGCCGCTGTGCCGCCTCGGCGAAGCCCAGATGCGCCAGCATCATCGTGGCCGAGAGCATCGTCGCCGTCGGGTTGATGATGTGCTGGCCGGCGATGTCGGGCGCGGTGCCATGCACCGACTCGAAGTAGGCCCAGTCGTCGCCGTAGCAGCCGCTCGGCGTCAGGCCGAGCCCGCCGATGGTGCCGGCGCCTTCGTCGGAGAAGATGTCGCCGTAGAGGTTCGGCAGCACGATGACATCGAAGCTCTGCGGGTCGGCGACGAGGCGGCGGGCGAAGTCGTCGGCGATGTACTCCTCGTAGGTGAGGCCGTCGTACTGCGCCACGATCGACGCGACGACCTCGCGAAACCAGCCGTCGCTGCGGGGCAGCACGTTGTACTTCGTCGAACAGGTCACCTTGCCGGGATAGCCCTCGGCCTTGCGGCGCAGCGCGAGCTTGCACGTGAAGTGCGCGACCCGCTCCGTGTTCTCGCGGGTAAACATTTTCACGGCGAATCGGCCGTCGTGTCCGGAGTACGAGAAGCCGGGGCGGTACCGGGGCAGGAAGGCCGGCCCCGCCGCGTCGAGCGTGGCCAGGTCGCCCTCGATGCCGACGTACAGGTCTTCGATGTTCTCGCGGACGATGATGTAGTCGATGCCCTCCGGATTGCGCAGCGGCGAGCGAAAGCCCGGCCGCCATTTCACGGGGCGGACATTGGCGTACGTCTGCTTGCCCCAGCGGAAGTAGCCCACACCGGGCGTCTTGCCGCTGGTCGCGCCGAAGAGGACGGTGTCGCACGAATCGGCGGCCTCCCGCACGAGCTTCTCGGCATCGGCGGGCGCCATGTCACGCGCGAGCATCTCGCCGTCGGGCAGGACGACCCACTCGATCGGCAGTTCGAGCGATTGCAGCACGTCGAGCGCGGCGTGCACGGCCTCGGGGGCCGCGTCGTCGCCCGGGAGGACAGCGACGCGGCGAGCCTTGTCGGACATGACCATCCCCCTCCGAATCGCGCGCATCATACTACGCCCGCCCCGAAGGGGTCGAGCCCGTCAGACGATGACGCTGGCGGTGCGCAGCCCCTCGATCTCGGCGGCCGTGTAGCCCAGCGACTCGAGCAGGGCATCGTTGTCGCCGCCGAGGGTGGGCGCCGGCCCCGCGATCGAAGTCGGAGTGCGATCCATCTCGACGATGGGGTTCACCTGGCGCTGCGGCCCGGCCACGGGATGCACAAGGTCCGTGTAGAAGAATTTCGCATGGGCGTCGTCGGGCAGCTCCTCCGGGAAGTTGACGCGCGACGCGGGTACGCCCGCTTCGTCGAATATCCGCACCCATTCGTCGACCGTGCGGGTCAGCATCAGCTCGCGGATGCGGCGGCGTATCTCGAGGGCGTGCTCCTGGCAGACGGGGTCGAGCGCGTTGAACTCGGGCGTATCGCTGTAGTCGTCCTCGGTGCCGAAGATGCGGCGGAAGCCCTCGCGATTCAGCGGCGTCAGCGCCCCCAGGATGATGCCGCCGTCCTTCGCGCGGTAGCCGCCGTAGTAGTTGGTGAAGGCGACAGCGAGCGCGGCGCGCTTCCCGCGCACACCGATGAGCGCGTCGTAGGAGCCGCCCGCCTCGCGCACGGCCGCCATCGCCTCCATCAGCGGCTTCTGGGTGACGGAGTCGTGCACGGGCTCGCGCATGTTCGCGGGGCTTGTGAGCGCCATGATGGTGCGCACCAGCGACAGCCCGATGCGCTGCCCCTCGCCAGTGGTGGCGCGATGGTACAGCGCGGCCGCGACGCCCATCGCCGTCGCCATGCCCGTCGCGAGGTCGCCGATGGCGACAGCGATGCTCTCGGGCGCGCCGTCATCGTCGAGCTTCGCGTCGAGAGCGATAGCGCCGCCGTACGCCTGCGCGACGATGTCGGACGCGGCGAAGCCGGCGCGAGGCCCGGCATCGCCGAACCCGCTGATGTCGGCGTAGATGAGGTCGGGCCGGATCGCGGACAGCGTCTCGTAGTCGATCCCGAGCCGCTTCGCGACGCCGGGGCGATAGTTGATGACCACGACATCGATGTCCGGCATCATCTTGTGGATGACGCGCTGGCCGCGCTCGTCCTGCAGATCGAGGGCGAGCCCGCGCTTGCCGCGATTCAGCCACTGGAACGTCTTGCTGTGGCCGGGGATGATGGCGCCGAAGTGCCGGAACGGCTCGCCCGCCATCGACTCGACCTTGATGACGTCAGCGCCGAGATCGGACAGATTGAGGCCGGCGAACGGGCCGGCATAGATCACCGAGAATTCGAGGACGCGAACGCCTGCGAGCGGCCCTTGCGACATCGCTTCCCCCTCCTTTGCGTTGTCGTTGAGCGTGAGGCGCACACTCTACCACGCCGGGCAAGCGCCCGCGTCTCAGGCGAGGAGGCTGGCTGGGCGCGCCCTCGCGGCCGGCCCAGGCTCGCCGCAGCATCTCGCGCAGACCGGCGTGTTCCGGCGCCGACAGCGCGGGGTCGGCCTCGAGCAGCAGCTCCGCCTCGTCGCGGGTGGCGCGGATGAGCTCGGCGTCGGTGAGGGTGGCGACACGGAGGTCGGGGATGCCGCTCTGGCGCGTCCCCAGGTACTCGCCGGGGCCGCGCAACAGGAGGTCGGCCTCCGCGAGCCGGAAGCCGTCGCTCGTCTCCTCCATCAGCGCGAGCCGGTGCGCCGCCTCCGGCGAGGGCGAGTCGGCGAGCAGCAGACAGTACGAGCGCGCCGCTCCCCGCCCCACACGCCCGCGGAACTGGTGCAGCTGCGCCAGGCCGAAGCGATCCGCGCCCTCGATCATCATCACCGTGGCGTTGGGCACGTCGATGCCGACCTCGACGACGGCCGTCGAGACGAGGATCGCGAGCTCGCCGCTGACGAAGTCGCGCATGACGGCGTCCTTCTCGCGCGAGCTCATCCGCCCGTGCAGCAGCCCCATCCGGTCGCGCAACTCCGGGAACACGTCCGTGCGCAGACGCTCGAACTCCTGCGTCGCCGCGCGCACCTGGAGCGCGTCCGACTCCTCGACGAGCGGGCAGATGACGAAGGCCTGCCGTCCTTCGGCGACCTGCGCCCGCACGAAGCCGTACGCCTCGTGGCGCTCCTCCGGGGCGACACGCGTCGTCTTCACGGGGTGCGGCCCGGCGGCATCTCGTCGATGACCGACACATCGAGGTCGCCGTACACGGTGAGCGCGAGCGTGCGGGGGATGGGCGTCGCCGTCATGACGAGCAGATGCGCGCCGGCGCTCTTCTCGCGCAGCGTGGCCCGCTGCACCACGCCGAAGCGGTGCTGCTCGTCGATGACGGCGAGCCGCAGATCGCGGAAGCGCACCGACTCCTGGATGAGGGCGTGGGTGCCGATGGCGATGTCGACCTCGCCGCTCTCGATCGCCGCGGCGACACTCGCCTTCTCGGCGGCCGTCATCCCGCCGACGAGCCGCCCGATGCGCAGCGGCCGCGCGAGGTACGGCGGGTGGGCCAGCCGCAGCGCCTGCGTCTCGCTCGCCGAGGAAGATGCGCGAGATGGTGCGATAGTGCTGCTCGGCGAGAATCTCCGTCGGGGCCATGATGGCGCCCTGATAGCCTTCCACGACGGCCGCGAGCAGCGCCATCGCCGCCACGACCGTCTTGCCGCTGCCGACATCGCCCTGGAGGAGGCGGCTCATCGCGATGGGCCGCGCGAGGTCGGCGAGGATGTCGGCCGTGGCCCGCCGCTGCGCGTCCGTGAGCGCGAACGGCAGCGACGCCTCGAACGCGGCGCGCGTCTCGTCGGGGAGGGCGAGCGCGCGCGTGGGCGCGGCCGCGCGCCGCTCCTGGCGCACGCCGATCATGGCGAGCTCGATCGTGAGCAGCTCGTCGAAGGCGAGCCGGCGGCGTGCCTCGCGCTGGCGCTCCGCCGAGTCGGGGTAGTGCATCTGGCGCACGGCCTCGGCCAGCGGCAGGAGATTGTGCCGATCGCGTGTCGGCTGCGGCAGCCCGTCGTCGAGCTTGCCGGCGTGGGCATCGACCGCCGACTTCACGAGCTTGCGGACGCTGCGCTGGGCGAGGCCGGCCGTCAGCGGGTACACCGGCACGAGCCGGCCGGTGTGCACGAGGTCATCCTCGAGCGGTTCCCACTCCGGCGAGTCCATCGTGAGCTGTGCCGCGATGCTCGCTCACCCGTCCCGAGAAGACGACGCGAGCGCCTTTCGGCAGCTGCTTCGCGATCCAGGGCTGGTTGAACCAGACGATCCGGATCGTGCCGCTGCCATCGGAGACGACGGCCTCGGAGCCGCGCATCCGCCGCCCGAGGCGTGTCTCGCCCGACGACCAGATGTCGCCGATAATCGTCGCGTCATCGCCGGGCTCGAGCTCCGAGATTGGCGTGACACGGGCGTAATCGGCGTGCCGGTTGGGGAAGAAGAACAGCAGATCGCGCACGGTGCCGACGCCGAGCGCCGCGAGCTTCGCCGCCAGATCGCGACGGACGCCGCCGAGCGCGCTCACCGGCGTCGCGAGCGTGACCGCGGCGGGCGCAGGGCGGGCCATCGGCCGGCGCGCAGCGACGCGACGCGCTCCGCCCGGGGGCAGCCGCGTCGGTGGCGCGCCGTTCGCCGAAGGGGCGGAATCGAGCATCTGCTGCGCCCACTCGCCGCGGCGGGCCGGGCTAAGGCCGGCGTATCCCTCGGGCGGCAGCACGAGCAGTGCCTGGCGCAGAGCGGGATCGGGATCCCCGCCGACCTTGGTGAGGAAGGCATCGAGGCCGCCCGACACGGCGCCGTCATCGAAGGCCCGGCGTCGCTCCTCCGCGAGTATCCGCCGCAGCCGCTCCGGCGCATCGCTCACTCAGCACCCCGGCCCCGCACGATCTCGACCCCGATAACGCCCGGCCCCGTGTGCACGCCGATAACGGGCCCCACCCGGCCAATCGTGCAGCGCGCGTCGGGGAAGCGCTCCTGCAGACGGCGGCGGAGCTCCGACGCATCGTCCGCGGCGGTGGAGTGAACCACGGCGATATCGGTGAGCAGCGGCTCGGCCGAGACGATCTCGACGAGACGATCGAGCGCGCGCTGGCGCGTGCGCACGCGCTCGATCGGCACGATCTCGCCATCGCGGACGGCGAGGATGGGCTTGATCGAGAGGATCGTGCCGACGAGCGCCGCGCCCCTTCCGAGGCGGCCGCCCCGGCGCAGGTACTCGAGCGTGTCGACGGTGAAGATGATCTCGCTCGACTCGATGGCCTGCCGCGCGACATCGACGACCTCCGCGAGCGACGCACCTGCCGCTGCCGCCTCGGCCGCCTTCACCGCGACCATGCCCACGCCGTAGGAGGCGCTGCACGAATCGATGAGCTCGATGGTGCACTGCGGAACGGCGGCGCGCGCGGCGTTGGCCGAGCTCAGCGTGCCGGAGAGCTTCGCCGAGATATGGATCGAGACGATATCCGTCGTCTCCTCGGCGAGGCGACGGTACGCCTCCTCGAAGTCGCCGGCGGGCGGCTGCGATGTCGTGGGCAGCGCCTTCGCCGAACCGAGCCGCGCGTAGAACTCGTCCGTCGAGATATCGACACCGTCGCGGAACGACTCGTCGCCGAAGTGCACCCGGAGCGGAACGACGGTGATACGGAGGCGCGCGGCGAGCTCCGCGGGAATGTCGGCGGTGCTATCGGTGACCACGCGAACCGGCATGCCAAAGCGCCTCCTTGCGTCCGCAGTATAGCGAAACGCCGAACGTGGGGGTACCGCGCGTGGGCTTGCGGGCCCGCGCGATACGGCACATACTTTGTGACGTGGCCGCTCCGCTTGTCATCACCGCCGCCCGCTACGACGGGTCGTTCCTCCGGCGCTGGCCCGGTGAGATGAAGCTACGCCTGCCGGACCTGGTGGTAGGCGCCGTGTGGGCGGGTACCCGGGCGGAATCGGCCGATGGCAACTGGAACGTCCCGTGGCACACCACAGCCTACTTCTGGCCGGACCGATGGTACAATGTCTTCCGTTACGACGACCCCTACCGCGGCCTTATGGGATTGCACTGCCACATCGCTCCCCCGCCCGATATCGAGCCCGCACACGTGGGCTTCTCCGATCTCGGGATGGGCTTGTGGGTACCCCGCGCAGGAGAGCCGGAGGTTCGCGATAGGCCGGCATACGAGCGTCAGGCCGAGGAGTATGGCTACCCGCCCGAAACCCGCGCCTCGGCCGAGGCCGCTCTCGATGAGCTGCGGGCGCTGGTGGCGAGCGCCGCATTTCCCTTCGAGCACACGGGCTGACGTGGCCACGGCGCCGCATCTGTCATGATCAAGCACGAGATCGCCGCCCTCATCCGCACCGCGTTCGACGAAGCGCAGCGCCAGGGCGCGCTCGCCGACGTGCCCCTCCCCGACATCGCGATCGAACGCCCGCAGCGTTCGGAGCACGGCGATTACGCGACCAACGCGCCGCTGCGGATGGCGCGGGCCGCACGTGCCGCGCCGCTCGACATCGCGAAGGCGGTGGCGGCAGCGATGCCCGCGCACGCCGCCGTCGATCGCGCGGAGGCATCGCCGCCCGGCTTCATCAACATCCACCTGCGGCGCGAGTGGCTGCAGGCCCAGGCCGAGGCGATAACCGCCGCGGGCGAGCGCTTCGGTGACGTGACGCCCGACAGCGCGCCGTCGCATCCAGGTCGAGTTCGTCTCCGCGAACCCGACCGGGCCGCTGCACGTCGGCAACGGCCGCTGGGCGACCATCGGCAGCGCGCTGGCGAACGTGCTGCGCGCCGCCGGCCACGAGGTGGAGTCGGAGTACTACATCAACGACGCTGGCACGCAGGTGCAGACGTTCGCGCGGACGCTCCTGACGCGCTATCGGCAGCTCCACGGCATCGATGAGCCGATCCCCGACGACGGCTATCCCGGCGAGTACGTCATCGAGCTCGCGCGCGAGCTCCAGGCCGAGCACGGAGCGCGCTTCATGGAAGCGCCGCCCCACGAGCCGCCGCCCGAGGTGCTGCGCTTCGGCATCGAGCGCATGGTCGCGCTCATCCGCGACGACCTCGCGGCCATGGGCGTCGTCTACGACGTCTGGTTCAACGAGCGCACCCTCTACGAGGGCGCTCCCTCCTGCTACGACCTCGCGATGGGCTCGCTGCGCGACCAGGGCTACGTCGCCGAGCGCGAGGGCGCGGTGTGGTTCAGCTCGACGCAGCTCGGCGAGGAGAAGGACAACGTCCTCGTCCGCTCGGACGGCGTGCCGACGTACTTCGCCTCGGACGTCGCCTACCATTATGACAAGTTCATCGGCCGCGGCTTCGATGAGGTCATCGATGTCTGGGGCGCCGACCACCAGGGGCACGTGTCGCGCGTGAAGGCGTCGGCCAAGGCGCTCGGCGTCGATCCGGCCCGGCTCCACATTCTGCTGGGCCAGCTCGTGACGCTGAAGCGCGGCAACGAGCTCGTGCGCGTCTCGAAGCGCAGCGGCGACATCATCACCCTGCGCGAGGTCATCGACGAGGTGGGCGCCGACGCCTGCCGGTTCTTCTTCCTCGCCCGCTCCGCCGACGCGCAGATGGACTTCGACCTCGAGCTCGCGAAGCGGCAGTCGGCCGAGAACCCCGTGTACTACGTGCAGTACGCCCACGCCCGCATCGCCGGCATCCTCGCGCACGCGCACGAGCGCGGCATCGATGAGGGCGCGGGCGACGTGGCGCTGCTGCAGCACGCGGCCGAGCTCGACCTGATCCGGGCAATGCTGCGGCTGCCGGAGCTCGTCGAGACGATCGCCGCCTCGCTGGAGCCGCACCACCTGCCGCACTACGCGCAGGAGCTGGCGACGACGTTTCACGCGTTCTACACCGAGTGCCGTGTCGTCTCCGACGATCTGGCGCTGACGCAGGCGCGCCTCAAGCTTTGCCGCGCGGCGCAGATCGCGCTGGGCCGGACGCTGACGCTCATCGGCGTCGCGGCGCCGGCGAAGATGTGACCAACGTGCCCGAACCGCCCGCCCTGCCGCTGTCGACATCGAACAGGTCGGCGCTCGAAGTGGCGCTGACGATGTGCCGCGACGCCGGCAAGGTGCTGCTCGAGCATTTCGACCGGGGCGAGCAGAACACGCGCAGCAAGGGCCGCGGCAATGTCGTCACCGACGCCGATATGGCGGCCGAGGCGCTCATCCTCGACCGGCTGCGCGAGGAGTATCCGGAGCACGCCATCCTCTCGGAGGAGAGCGGCGCCGAGACGCGCATGGAGGAGACGCCGTGGCTGTGGGTCGTCGACCCGCTCGACGGCACGCGCAACTTCGCCAGCGGCATCCCCCACTTCGCGGTCAACGTCGCTCTGTGCTACGGCGCCGACCCGGTGGTGGGCGTGACGTACGACCCGATCCGGAACGAGCGATTCTGGGCCGTGCGGGGTCGCGGCGCGCACCTGAACGACCGGCCGCTGCGGGCGTCGGCCGCGCCAACCGTCGCCGCCTCCGTCATGGGGGTCGACCTTGGGTACGACGACGCGCGGGCGGTCGCCCTGCTCGACCTTGTCCGCCAGATATTTCCGGCGGTGGAGAGCGTACGGATGATGGGCAGCGGCGCGCTCGGCGTGGCGTACGCGGCGGCGGGCCGCTACGACCTCTATGTGCACCACTTCCTGTATCCGTGGGATGTCGCGCCGGGCATTCTGCTGGTGCGGGAGGCCGGCGGCGTGATTACGGATCGCGACGGCGGGCCGGTGTCTATCGGCAGCGAGGGTATTATCGCGGGGTCGGAGGCGGCGCACGCCGATTTCCTCCGGCTCGCGGCCACGGTTCCGTGGCGAGGACCGGCGGACGCCACAGCCGGCGCATAGCTCGGCGTCGATGAGGGGGGACGGCATCATGACCTGGTTGAGGGCAGCGCTGGGGCGCTTCGCGCGGGACGAGGGCGGCCACACCGAGGTTGTCATCGTGGGGCCGCTGGCGATTGCGGCGGCGGTGCTGCTGGCGTGGGGCGTCACCGACGGCTCGGACGGTGTCGTGATCGCGGGCGCGGCGGTGACCGGCGTCGCGGTGATGGCCGTGTTCTTCTCGGCGCACCGCTGGGTGGTCGGCATCCTGGAGCGGCTGGACAAGCTGGAGCGCAAGTAGCGCCGCCGCCCGCACACACGGGCACCGCGGCGTCAGCGATACGGGGCGGCTCCTCACGGGGGCCGCCCTTCCGCTTGTCCGCGCCCGGCCCGGCGCCGATGCGGGCGGATGCGGCGCACACACGAGGGCCCGGTCCTTGCGCGGACCGGGCCCTCTGCTTATGCCTTCGGCGGGATGCGCTACGAGAGGATGACGGTGAGCCCGACGACGGGCGCCGGCACCGGCTGCATGGTGCTCACCCCGGGGTTCGACGGCAGGTAGAAGGTGTAGAAGTTGTCCTTCAGCAGCCAGAGGATGTCGACGTGGTTCCCCTGGGACGCCGCCTCGACGGCATCGAGCATGTCCTCCGGCTCCATCGGGTTGGTGCCCGAGGCGCCGAGGGCCGGAGCGCCGTTGCCTTCGATGCAGTTCAGTACGGTGACCCCATTGAGGCCGACCACCGGGTCGCTGTTGAAGATGGCCTCGAGGAGGCACACCACCTGCGGCGGCGCGGGCGGCGCCTGCGGCGGGGCGGGCGGCGCGCCACCCGGTGGCCCACCGGGGCCGACGTCGGTAATCGGCGGGGGCGGAGGCGGGGGCGGAGGCGGCGCGAGCGGGCCCGGATTCAGCGGGTTGCCACCGGGCCCCGGCGGCGGGGTCGTGACGACCACGGAGTCGCTGCAGTCGTTGTTCCCCTCGTCGCTCTCCTCGACGACGTCGTCGATCCCTTTGCCGCTGCCGCTGGCTCCGAGAGCCTCGTCCTCGACGAACGTCCTGCGGCGGGTCGACCATGCAGCTGCCATTCGTCACCGGGGTTCACGAGCGTGCCGGCTGTCGCCGGGTTGACCGTGAACGATATGTCGAAGAAGCTGCCGGGCGCCATCGTGAAGCCGTCGCCCTCGATTACCGCACAGCCCAAATTGGTGCCGACGATGCCGCACGCCAGGTCGGGCTGCGCCGGCGACACCGTCAGGCCGGTGTACGCCGGCCCCGCCGGCAGCGCGTCCACGAGGACGATGCTATCGAAGGGGAAGAACGCGGGCTGGTCGCCCTCGTTCTCGACGCGGATGGTCCACGTGAAGTTCTGGTCGGTGGTGACGGTGGCGGGGCTGTGCGTCTTCGTCGCCGTCAGATCCGGGCCGCTCTGGCAGTCCGGGTCGTCGAGGTCGGTGAAGCCGTCGCCGTCGTTGTCGATGCCGTCGTCGCAGGTGGCGTCGCCCGGAGGGCCCTCAATTGGAATTAGGGTGTTGTCTATCGTGCAGATGACGTTCTCGCCAGCCGCCACGTTAACCGTGTACACGGGCGGATCACCCGACGGACCGGAAGGGGTGAATTCCGTGTCGTCCTCGTCGTCGACGTAGCAACTGGCGAGTCGTCGTGTAATCGGAGAGGCTGTTCGCCGGCCCGGTCCCTCGCCGAACGTGTTCGGGCCAGCATCGACGACGACCGCCGGGGTCGGCTGATTGTCGCCGACGTTGTCGCGCTGCAGCACACCGTTGATGAACAGGTCGAACACGTGGACGCCGCCGTCCGGCTCGACTTCCTTCTCCACCTTGAGCGTGCCCGTGGCCGCCACGCAGCCCGGATCGAGCTCGTCGATGGCGCTGTCGCCATCGTTGTCGAAGCCGTCGCCGCGTCGCCGACCCCGGCCGTCCCGGTCTCGGTGTCGCAGAGGTCGCCTATCTGGTCCGTGTCGACGTCCGACTGGTTGGGGTTCGCCGTCGTCACGCAGTTGTCCTGCGTGTCGATGTCGCCGTCGTCGTCCTGGTCGCGGGTGTTGGTTATCGTGCAGGTCGATGTCTGGCCCGCCGTCATTGCGACGCTCGTGCAGGTCGTGTCTGTCTGCAGGTACCCCGCGGGCTCCGTCTCGGTCGCCGTGCACGTGGGCGTGCTCGTGAGGTCCGTGATCGTGAACGACGCGCTCAGCCCCACCGTCTCCTCCGATGCGGGGTCGGCCGCGCCGGTGCAGTCGACGGCGATGGTCACCTGAGGCGCGAGCCCGCCGCCCACGTACGTCTTCGTCACGGTAAGGGTGCCTGTGGGCGCGGCGCACTCCGGGTCGGCCGCGTCGATGAGGCCGTCGCCGTCGTTGTCGATGGTGTCGGTACAGGTGGCGTTGCCGAACGGCCCTTCGGCGGTAAGCGCCCTGTTCTGGAACGTGCAGTTAACGATGTCGTCCGGCCCGATGCTGAGGCCCGTGAGGCCGGTGGCCGTCGCGGTCACCGTGATTGGGTCGGGTTCGGTTCCGGCGTCAGGGCCGTCCTGCTTGACGCAGGTCGCGCCGGCGAAGGCGTATCCGGCCTTCACCGTCTCGGACACGGAGACCGTCGCGTTGCCGGGACCGTCGGTGAGGTCCACCGGGCCGGCCACGCCAGTGTTGTCGGTCGTCTGGGTGCTCGCGCCAGTGACCGCGAACTGCCAGCCTGCGAGAGCAGCGTTGGGCGCGTTCACGCCGTCGATCGTCTTCGTGATGGTGAGGGTGCCGCCGCAGAGCTCGTTGGCGAGCGCCGCGAGGTTGTCGGCCAAGTCGCCGAAGCCGCCAGTGTACACGGCGTCGGGGCCCGAGATCGCAGTGAGGTTGTCCGTGTCCACGTCATCGCCGATGCCGAGCGTGACGATCCGAATGCCGGCGCCCTTGATCGCGTTGGCTTCGACGACCGCGTCCGACAGATCGTCAAGGGGGCCGGCAGATTCAGTCGGGTTGCCATCGGAGGCGAAGACGATGAGGTCAGGCTTGGCGCGGTGGGGAAACAGGCCGCCAGCGGTGTCCAGGCCAGCCTCCCAGTTGGTGCTGCCGTCGCCGTTCGCCGCGGTAATCGCGGCAGTGATGGTCGCGTTGTCGCCGGTGAATGCTTGAAGGACGGCAGCGTCGTCGTCGAACCGGACGAGCGCGAACTCCGTCGGGGTCGCGGGCAGGAGCGCATCGACGAAGCCGTTGAACGCCGTCTTCACCTGGCCAAGCTCGGTGTCGTCGATACTGCCCGAGGTGTCCATGACGAGCGCGATGTCGAGGCCGCAGGATTCCGTGAGCTCCGGGTTCGGCGCGGGCACGTAATGCACCTGCACCTCGATGCGGTCGTGGCTGACGGCCGCCCCGCTCCAGCAGCCGGCACGCCGTCGTCGATCTCGACCTCCACGTGGAACGTGCGTCGGCGAAGTCGCGACGGTCCAGTTCGCGCCCCAGGTGTCGGTCGCTCCACCGAGTGTGTACACGGCATCCACGATGCCGGTCAGCGTCGGCGGTCCTTCGATCCGAGTGCCGCGCCTTGCGCATTCGGACGCGATTCCGCAGCCGCTCGGTCCGAGGATATTCGCCTCGACGTTCACAGTCACGCCGGAATGACGCGTTGGCCGAATGCCGAAGCCGAACGTCTTCGTAGCCTCGACGTCGACCTCGCCCGTCTCGGTTGCGTACGATCGTTGCTGCGAACGCATCGGGATTCGCCCACTCGTCGTCGAGCCGTCAGTGCCGCGGCGGCGGAGTGCGGCCGGCGTGCGCGCGAACGCCGGCGGATCGGCGACGAGCGCGACGAGGGCGAGCATGGCCGCCGCCGCGACTCCGAGTATCGCCGAGCGCCATCGGTGGGTTGTGAGTGCGGCCATGCTGGTCTGTCCTCTCGTCATTGCCCCGCCGGACGGCGGAGACGTCGCGTCGAAGCGGCGCACGAGGCCGCGGTACTACGTCACGACACGGCGGCACCCGAGGGTGTACGCCTAGTGAGTAAGACTAGGCCATCCCGACCTACCCCGTCAACGCTTTCGCGAGCCAATGTGAGCCATTCCGCAGATTATCGCCCGCCGCCTCACCCCCCTGCGCGTTCCCCCTCTCCATCGGCGGATGGAGAGGGGGCCAGGGGGTGAGGCCATCCGCACGCACGAGCGAAGGGGGCCGATCCCGCGGGATCGGCCCCCCGTGCATACCACCCGTCGGCATGGCTCAGACATGGCACCAGCGCAACCACGACGCCGTCACCGGCGACATCGTGCTCACCTCCGGGTTCGACGGCCGATAGAACGTCATACACTCATCCTTCAGCAGCCAGATGATGCTCACCTCGCGCCCCGGTGCGCCGCCTGAATCGCCGCGAGCATCGTCCGCGGGCTCGAGGTCGTTCGCGCACCCGATGCTCAGCGCCACGTCCTCGAGCCGCGACGCGTCAGCACCGTCACCCCGTTGAGGCCCGATGCTCGGCGACGTCATTGAAGATCGCCTCCAGCAGACAGTCCACCTGCGACGGACCGGCCGGGGCCCGACGGCCCCCCCGGCGCACAGCGTCACCGCCCGGACCCACGCGACGAACGGCCGTGCCGGCGGCGCCGGCATCCCGCCCGGGCGAACCGGCCCGGACGAGCGGCCCGGGCGGAGGCGGAGGCGGAGGCGGAGGCGGAGGCGGCGGGCGGAGGCGGCGGCGGCGGCTCGCACCCGAAGACGAAGCACAGAAGTCCATCGAAGCGTCGGGAACGGCGGAACCCCGGAAACTCCGGAAGCTCCGGCAGCTCCGTGTGCGGGGCACGGACGTCCGTCCCAGCCGAGGCGGCCGAGCCAGCGCCGGAAGTGGCCGAAGCCTCAGCCCGCAATGTCGACGCTGCCACCAGGGCGAACGCCGCGGCGAAGGCCAGCGCCAGAAGCGCCGCACCCCGCCATCGCTGCACGATAACTTGCGTCATGCAGACACATCCTTTCTTGAATTCGATACTTACAGATGCGAGGCCGCTCGACAGCCAGCCTCGATGACCAATGGCGGCTCGATCGACCACCCTTCGCCAACGGTTCGGCAGCCAGCTTCGCGTTGCGGCGTTGAGTCTGAGTTGAGCCCGCGTACAATTCGCGCCGCGAACAGGTCGCGGACGCGCAAGCAGAGGGGCCGATCCCCGCGGGATCGGCCCCCTCTTGCCGACCATTCGGCGGGATGTGCTACGACATGATCACGGTCAGCGCAATCACGGGCGCCGTCACCGGCCCCATCGTGCTCACCGCCACGTTCGACGGCAGATAGAACGAGTAGAACTCGTCCTTCAGCAGCCAGATGATGCTCACATCGCGCCCAAGCGCGGCAGCCTCAATCGCCGTGTGCATGTCGGCAGGGTCGAGGTCGTTTCCACCGGACGCAGTGAGCGCCACATCCGCGAGCCCCAGACACGTCAGCACGGTGACCCCATTGAGGCCCTGAACCGCGTGCCGTCATTGAAGATCGCCTCGATGACGCAGTCCACCTGCGGTGGGCCAGCCGGCGGCGCCGAGGGGCCCTGCGGAGCGGCGCCGCCGCCCGGACCCACGTCCACGAACGGCCCTGCCGGTGGTGCCGGCATCCCCTCCGGGATGACCGGCCCGAACGGACCGGGGCCGGGCGGAGGCGGGGGCGGAGGCGGAGGCGGGGGCGGGGGCGGAGGCGGGGGCGGAGGCGGGGGCGGGGGCGGGGGCGGGGGCGGAGGCGGAGGGCAGTCGTCGCCCTCGCACCCGGGCGGGGGCGGCGGCGAACAGTCATCGCCCTCGCACCCGGGCGGGGGCGGCGGCGAACAATCGTCGCCCTCGCACCCAGGCGGGGGCGGAGGGCAATCGTCGCCGTCGCATCCGGGCGGCGGCGGGCAGTAGTCGCCATCGCACCCCGGCTCGTCGCCGCCATCGTCGTCGTCGCCACAGTTGAATACACAACCGTGGTCGTCGTCGTCGTCCTCGTCGTCGCCGCCACAGTTGAATACACAACCGTGGTCGTCGCCGTCATCAGTCGTCGTCGTCGCCACAGTTGAACGCCAACCGTCGTCGCCATAGTCGTCGTCGTCGTCGTCGCCGTAGTCGTCGTCGTCGCCGTAATCGTCGTCGTCGCCGTAGTCGTCGTCGTCGCCGTAATCGTCGTCGTCGCCCTGGTCGTCGTCGCCGTAGCGATCGTCGCCGTAGTCGCCGCCGTCGTAGCCACCCTGGTTGCCTCCGAAGGCGTCAGCGCGGATCGTCGACGCAGCCACCAGGGCAAGCGCCGCGATGAGGCTCAGCAGCAGAAGCGCCGGGCCCCGCAATCTCTTCTGCACGATGCTCTTCGCCATGCAGACACGTCCTTTCTGAATTCCCTGCTCGATGAATCGAGGCTGCCACAGGCAGGCCCGACTGATGAGTTGACGGCTCGATCGACCACCCTTCGTCAACTGCTCCGAGTCAGCTTCGCGGTAGAGGGTTGAGGTTGTGTTGAGACGGCGTCACGTGCTGTGGTAGCGTTCCCGCGAGGCACACCACGCAACGGAGGGCAGCCCCGATGGCCGATGAGCAGCAGCTCGCCGCGCTCCGCGACGGCAAAGAAGCGTTTCGCCGCTACATCGGCGACAACTTTCGCGACAAGGTCGACCTCGCGGGCGCCGACCTGCGCGGCTGCGACATCGAAGGGCTGAATCTGCAGGGCGCGAACCTCGAGGGGGCGAATCTCGCCGGATGCTCGCTGCGCGGCGCCCGGCTCAACAGCTCCAACGTCCGCGGCGCAGACCTGCGCGGCTGCAATCTGTCGGAGACGGGCATGCATCGCGCCGACCTCACGGGCGCCGACCTCCGCGACACGACCGGCGCGCGGTTCGGCAGCGGCGACTCGCGGCTCTGCGTCGCGCCCGCGTCATTCGACGGCGTGCGCTGGGATCGCGCCGCGCTCGCCGCCATGCTCGAGCTGATGAACCTCAACCCCGACTGGGAGATACGCTACGAGATCGTCCCGAGGGGCGGCATCGCCCGCATCGGCTCACACCTGACGGCGCCTGCTACAATTGTCCGCAATCACACGTGGGAGGCACACGATGCCCATCTACGAGTACTACTGCCGCCACTGCTCCAGCAAGTTCGAGATGCTCCGTCCCATATCGAGCGCGAGCGAGCAGGCCACCTGCCCCGAGGGGCACCCCCGCGCCGAGCGGGTGCTGAGCCTCGTCGCGAACTATCGCGGCGGCGGCGACGACTCCTGGGTCGATGAGGGCATGCCCGAGATGGGCGGCGGCTGTGGCTGCGGCGCGGGTGGCTGCGGCAGCTGCTAGCGTCCCATCTCCCCGTCGCGGCTGCTCCACGCCCCCGCGACGCCCGCGCGCGCTATACTGCCGCCGTCGTGCGCGCCGCATACTTCCAGGCGTGGCGCCGGCGAGGGGAGGTGCACGGGTGGAGTTCCGATTCACCGAGCAACAGGAGGCGTTCCGCCGCGAGATCCGGGCGTTCCTCTTCGAGGGCGCCGCCGGCGCGTCCACCGCGATGGACCTCGGCGGCACGTCGCCCGACCGCTTCGACACGCTACCGCGCGTTCCAGAAGCGGATGGCGGAGCGCGGCTGGCTCACGCTCGCCTGGCCGAAGGAATGGGGCGGGCAAGCGGCCGACTACATGACACAGCTCGTCTTCAATGAAGAGATGGCCTACTGGGGCGCGCCCAATCCCGGCATCGGCGTCGATCGCGTCGGCCCGACCCTCATCCTGCACGGCACTGATGAGCAGAAGGCCCGCTATCTGCCGGGCATCGCCAACGCCAGCGCCATGTGGTGTCAGGGGTTCACCGAGCCGGGCAGCGGCTCCGACCTCGCGTCGCTCCAGACAAAGGCGACCCTCGACGGCGACTCGTGGCTCATCAACGGGCAGAAGATGTTCACGTCGCTGGCGCACGTCGCCGACTACTGCGTCCTGCTCGCGCGGACAGACCCCGATGCGCCGAAGCATCGCGGCATCGGCTACTTCCTGCTCGACATGAAGTCGCCCGGGATCACGGTGCGGCCGCTGCACGACGTGCTCGGCAACCACACCTTCAATGAAGTGTTTCTCGAGGATGTGCGCATCCCGCGGGAGTGCGTGGTCGGCGAGCCCAATCGTGGGTGGTACCTGGCGGCGACGACGCTCGACTTCGAGCGCTCCGGCATCCACCGGATGATCGGCGGCCAGCGCCCGTTCGAGGAGCTCGTGCGCTTCGTATCGGAATCGTCGCAACTGCCCTCGCGGACAAGCGTGCGCCATCAGCTGGCCGAAGTCGCGATCGGCTTTCAGGTGGGGCGAATGCTCGCCTACCGGGTCGCCGCGATCCAGCAGGCGGGCGGCATCCCCAATGTCGAAGCGTCGGTATCGAAGCTGTTCGGCTCGGAGCTGACACAGCGCGTCGCCAACATGGGCATCGGCGTGCTCGGACTCGCCGGCCAGTTGCGGCCGGGCTCGCCATACGCGCCGCTGGCGGGGCGGTTCGAGCGGATGTACCTCAACGGCATCCAGGCGACGGTCGGCGCGGGGACGAGCGAGGTGCAGCGGAACATCGTCGCCACGCGCGGCCTCGGCATGGCGCGCGGCTGACGTCGCGTCAGGACGGCCCGGCCCCGAACGGCGTCAGCCCCGAGCGCGGGTTCTTGTGCTCCTCGACCAGACGCAGCAGACGCAGCTCCCAGCGCTCGCCCGTCATCGTCACGCTGGGCGCGAGGACACGCTCGCCGGGGTCGATGTCGAGCTTCGCCTCGCAGACGAGCGCCGCGCCGCCCTCCACATCCTCGACACGAAACAGCGTCGCCGAGCCGATGAGACGGGGCGGATCGGCGAAGCCCTCGATGATCGGCAGGCCGCCCTGCGCGGGCGCGCTCGCCGCCGCCGAATCGAGCATCGCGCGCGTCACCTCGATCTTGTCGCGGCGACCGCCGACCGTGTCTTCGAGCCGGGCCACATATCGTGCCATTGCCGGGCATGGTAGCGCAGCGCGCGACGAGCGTCGACGCCTCGCCACGGCCGCTGCGCACCGGGCATCGCTGATTCGAGCGCAGCGGAGGCTCCTGACGGTGGGTTATGCCGCCTCACCCCCAGCTGTCGCGTTCCCCCCTCTCCATCCGCCGGATGGAGAGGGGGCCAGGGGGTGAGGCCACCCGCTCGCACGCCGCGCGACGACGTCAGCCGCCCGCCACTGGCCGCAGCGCGTCCCCCGACGTACACTGCCGTCATTCACCGCCAAGGAGGGGGACGGGACATGGGTCAGCTCGATGGCAAGGTAGCGATCGTCACCGGCGCGAGCCGCGGCATCGGCAAGGCGATCGCCGAGCTGTTCGCGCGCGAAGGGGCGAAAGTCGCGTTCTGCGCGCGCACGCTGCACGAGGGCGATCATCCGGCGCTCGAAGGCTCGCTCGACACGACGCTCACCGAGATCCGCGCGGAGGGCGCGACGGCGATCGCCGTTCAGTGCGATGTCTCCGATCAGGAGCAGTGCGCGGTGATGGTGCGCCAGACGGCGGCCGAGCTCGGCCCTATCGACGTGCTCGTCAACAACGCGGCCCTCAACTACTTCATCCCGTTCGTCGAGTACCCGCCGAACAGGTGGGTGCGCGCCTTCGCGGTCAACGTCCACGCCCCGTTCTGGCTCTCGCAGATGGTGCTGCCCGGCATGATCGAGCGCCGCAGCGGCGCCATCGTCAACATCAGCTCGCGTGGCGGCATGTTCCCGGGGCCCGGGCCGTACGAGCAGGGCTTCGCGGGCGGCGTCATGTACGGCGCGTCGAAGGCGGCGCTCGAGCGGATGACGCAGGGCGTCGCCCAGGAGGTGTTTCCGCACAACATCGCCGTCAACGCGCTCTCGCCCGACCGCGGCGTCGCGACGCCGGGCGTGCTGTACCACAAGCTGCTCGCCAGCGCCGACGACCCGCGCGGCGAGCCGATGGAGTACATGACGCGGGCCGCGCTCTTCCTCGCGACGCGCGATGCCGGCTACACGGGCCACATCACGTACAGCGAGCCGCTGCTGCGCGAGCAGGGACTGTTGTAAGCAAGAGCGAGCCGCGATAGCATGGTGGCATCGATCGCGAAGGCTCGCGCGCCGGGCGCCACCGTCCGGAGAGCCGTCGACGAAGGAGTAGGCAACCGTGACGACGACCCCCAACGCTGACATCATCACCGAGGTCGACGCCGCCATCGAGCAGCGGCACCTGCTCAAGCACCCGTTCTACGCCGCATGGACGGAAGGCAGCCTCACGATCGAGGCGCTGCGCGAGTACACGAAGCAGTACTGGCACCACATCGTCGCGGAGCCGCAGTACGTCAGCGCCGTACACGCGCACTGCCCCGACATGTCCGACCGCCAGCAGCTGCTGGAGAACCTCATCGAGGAGGAGCGCGGGCCGGTGAACCACCCGGAGCTGTGGCTCCGCTTCGGCGAGGCGCTCGGCCTCGGCCGCGATGAGATCGTCGGAAGCGTCGCCCTGCCCGAGACGGCGGCCCTCATCGCCACCTACCGCAAACTCTGCGGCAGCGATGACTTCGTCGACGGGGTCACAGCGTTGTACAGCTACGAATCGCAAGTGCCCGCCGTCGCGGCCGCGAAGATCGCCAGTCTGCGAACGCACTACGGCGTCACCGACGAGCGATCCCTCGCCTTCTTCAACATCCACCTCGAAGCGGATGTTGTGCACTCCGACATCGGACGGCAGATGATCGCGAAGTACGCGACCGACGAGCGCACGCAGGAGCGGGCGCGCCGGGCATCGGTGGAGGCGGCGGACGCGCTCTGGCGCATCCTCGACGGCGTCTACAACACCTACGTCGCGGCCTAGCGGCTCGTCACGCTGGCGGGGTCGGCCACCACCCTTGCGGATTGCGCGCGCGTCGGCGTACGCTGTTTCGCACAGCGCTGGATGCGATACCGCACGCGGAGGCGATCATGCTCAAGGCAGGCACGGCGGCGCCCGGACTTCTCGGCGAAGCTCGATGACGGCTCGACATTCACGCTCAGCGAATGGCGCGGCAAGAAGCACGTCGTACTCTACTTCTACCCGAAAGACGACACGCGCGGCTGCACCAAGGAAGCGTGCGCCTTCCGCGACAACTTCGACGACATCAGCAGCTTCGACGCGCTCATCATCGGGGTGAGCGCCGACTCCGAGGCGAGCCACGCATCGTTCCGCGAGAAGCATGGGCTGCCGTTCCCGCTCATCGCCGACACCGACAAGCGCGTATCGAAGCTCTACGAAGCGCGCGGCCTCTTCGGGATGATGACGTCCCGCATCACGTACATCATCGACAAGAACGGCGTCATCCGCGACGCCACGAACCACATGATGCGCGTCGACGAGCACCTGAACACGGTGCTCGCCGCGCTCCAGGCCATGCCCTCCACCGAACCAGCGTCTGGCTGACGGCGCGCGCCGCCCACGCTACGTCTCGCCGTAACGGAACGCCGGCGCCGCCATGTATTGCGCCAGCGACATGCCCTGCTCGTCGCGCTTCGAGAGCGACGGCGTCGCGATCGGCCAGCCGATGCCGATGTCCGGATCGTTCCAGGCGATGGTGCCCTCCGACGACGGCGTGTACAGGCCGCTGCACTTGTACTGGACATCGGCCGATTCGCTCAGCGCCAGAAAGCCGTGCCCGAAGCCCGCGGGCACCATCAGCTGAAGCATGTTGTCCTCGGTCAGCTCCTCGGCCACCCACTGGCCGAACGTGGGCGAGCCCATCCGCAGATCGACCGCCACGTCCCAGATCGCGCCGGCCGTGCAGCGCACGAGCTTGCCCATGGGCGCTGTCATGTCCTGATAGTGCAGCCCTCGCAGCACCCCGCGCGACGAGCGGGAATGATTGTCCTGCACGAACTCCTCACGGATGCCGTGCTCGGCGTAGCGCTGCTTGTGGTAGTTCTCGATGAAGAAGCCGCGCTCGTCGCGGAAGAACTCGGTTTCGACGACGACGACGCCTTCCAGCTTCGTCGGCCGGACGTGAATCTCCATTCGCTGCTCGCTTTCCGCCGGTCGTATCGGCGCAAGTATACCCGCCGTTGCGGGCAGCCGCGACAGCGCCGCAATCGGGAGTTTCACCGATGCGGCCAGCCCTGCCCCCGACGATAGTTACCGCAGAGGGCAAGAACCGGAGGACGAATCGACCGTGACGGACACCGCGCTCAATCAGCTTATCGACCGGGTTCACGAACTGAGCCCGCTGCCCTCGATCGCCCGCCGGGTAATGACCATCGCCGAGGACGATCGCTTCTCGGCGTACGACCTCGCCTCCGTCATCTCGGCCGACCAGGCCCTGACCGCGAAACTGCTGAAGCTCTCGAATTCCGCGTACTACGGCTTTCCGCGCCGGATCGCGACCGTGCGCGACGCCGTCATCCTGCTCGGCTTCCGCGAGGTGAAGGTCGCGGCGATGGCGACATCGCTGCTCGAATTCGGGCCGCGCACGTCGTCGAACAGCGTCTTCAGCGTCGACCTGTTCTGGGGCCACGCCATCGCCACCGCGATCGTCTCCGAAGTGCTCGCCAAGGAGACGGGTCTGGCATCGCCCGACGAGGCGTACACGGCAGGCATGCTCCACGACGTCGGCCAGATGATTCTGAACGCGCACGAGCCCCGCTTCGCCAGCGTCGTCTCGCGGTCGCTGGCGCAGCAGCGGAGCTTGCCGGAGGTCGAGTTCGAGGAGTTCGGGTTCACCCACGCCGACGTTGGCCGCACGCTCGCCGAACGCTGGCAGTTCCCGCCACAGCTCGTCGACGCCATCGGCCTCCACCACCAGCTCGACATCACGAAGGATCGCCACCCGCTCAGCTACGTCGTGGCGCAGGCCAACATCATCTGCCACGAGTACGGCCTGTGGTGCGGCGTCGACCTCGACGACGACGCGGTCGCGGCGAACGCCAACGCGCCCCACGACGCAACGCTGGCGCAAGCGGCGCTCCGGGCGCTGGGCGGCCACAGACTCGCTGGCGCAGCGCGTCCACTCATTCCTCACATCGACGGTCGGCGAGGGCTCGCTCCAGCTCCACCGGTCGGTGATGGCGGCCATCGCCGTCGATGACACGGGCGCGGCTCCCGGCGCGTAGTCCGGCCCCCGTTCGTTTGACGCCCCTCCGAACGCGGTGCTACGCTCGATCGCAAGAGCACGCGATATGAGCGATCGACCCCGCATCTACCTCGACAACGCCGCCACGACACGCCCCGACCCCCGCGTGGTCGCCGCGATGCGCCCGTACTGGGAATCGGCGTGGGGCAACCCTTCGAGCATCTATGAGGAAGGCCAACGCGCGCACGCCGGGCTCGACGCGGCGCGGCGCAGCTGCGCGCGCATCCTCGGCGCGAAGCCCGGCGAGGTCGTGTTCACCAGCGGCGGCACGGAGAGCGATAACCTCGCACTGATCGGCGTCGCGCACGCCGCGAGGGGCCGCGGCGACCACATCGTCACGACAGCCATCGAGCACCACGCCGTGCTCCACCCCGCCGAGCGGCTCGAACGCGAGGGCTTCGCCGTGACGTATCTGCCCGTCGACCGCGAGGGCTTTGTCGACCCGGCGGAGCTGGAGGCGGCTGTCACCGAGCGCACGATCCTCGTCTCGATCATGTACGCGAACAACGAAGCCGGCACGGTGCAGCCGATCGCGGAGCTGAGCCGGATCGCGAAGGCGAAGCAGCCACGCGTCGCGTTCCACACCGACGCCGTTCAGGCCGCCGGCTACCTCGACCTCGATGTCGATACGCTCGGCGTCGACCTGCTCTCGATCTCGGCGCACAAGCTGTACGGCCCGCGCGGCGCCGGGCTGCTCTACGTGCGCGCCCGGACGCCGTTCGAGCCGCAGACGCTCGGCGGGTCGCAGGAGCGCAACCGGCGCGCCGGCACGGAGAACGTCGCCGGCATCGCCGGACTGGCGACCGCGCTCGAGCTCGCCGTTGCCGAGCGCGCTGACCGCGCGGGCCATGCGGCGGCGCTGCGCGATCGGCTGCTGCGCGAGCTGCCCGCCCGCATCCCCGACACCGCGATAACGGGGCCGCGCGACGGCGCACGGCGGCTACCGAACAGCGCGAGCTTCTGCTTCGGGTACGTCGAGGGCGAGTCGATCCTGCTCCAGCTCGACATGAACGGCATCGCCGCATCGAGCGGGTCGGCCTGCACGACGGGCTCGACCGAGCCGTCGCACGTGCTGATGGCGATGGGCGTGCCCGAGGCGCTCGCGCACGGCAGCGTCCGCCTCACCTTGGGCCACGACACCACGGACGCCGACATCGATCGCGTCGTCGAGACGCTGCCACGCGTCGTCGCGGCGCTGCGCGAGCTGTCGCCGCACTCGCCGCGCGACCGGACCGCACTCGCAGCGTGGTTCACCGGGCCAGAGGCGCCGGCGCTCGGCTGAACGCGCCCGTTCGTTGACCCGCCCGAACGCGCGTGCTAGGCTGAAAGCCGGATTCGCAGCCGCCGTCGTGCGCCGCGAATCCGCCAAAAGCGGCGGGCTCCGGGAAGCCGATCAGCAGCCCCCGCCAAGTCCAACGGTGGGCGTAGCCGAGTGGTTAAGGCACCAGGTTGTGGCCCTGGAGATCGCGGGTTCGATCCCCGTCGCCCACCCCAATATCGCTTCGTCGCACGGGCCGATTCGCCGCCGCCACACACTGCCGCCCGCGGCAGCCCGGCACGCCGCTGAGCGCATCCGGTGGCGGCGGGCGCGACCCACGGGGAGCTCATCGTGATCAATCCGTTCAGCTTCCCGGCGGGCATCCGGATCATCTTCGGGGCCATGCTCGCGCTTGTGCTCGCGGGGGCGGCGTCGGCCGCGGTGTTCGTCCTGGTGCGCGGCGGAGGACGACGACGGCGATCGCGCCGCGCGCGTCATCGAGCAGTTCCTCGGCGCGCTGCCCGCCAACGAAGCCCAACTGACGGTGCGGGTCGGTGAGCTGCCCGCCGACTACCCGGCCGATGTCCCACGTTACGACGGCGGCGAGCTCATCGCCTCGGTTCGCGCCGACTCACCCGATGGCCTCAGCATCCTCGCCGTGTACGAGACGAGCGAGCCGCCGGGCGAGGCGCTGCAGGATATCGAACGTGCGCTCGCCGGCGATGGCTGGGTGATAACGAGCGCCACCCTCCTTCCCGATGGCGGCGGCATTCAGTTCGAGGACGGCGCTCGCGGCGGCATCGTCACCGTCATCGAGCCACCGAACGCGAGCGACGACGCTCCGTACGTGCTGACGATATCGGTGTTCGACCAGGATGCCGGCAGTCAGCCGGAGCCCGATACCGGCGAAGAGCCGTACGTTGCCGGCCCCAGCCTGCCCCTGCCCGCCGGCTTCCCCGAGGGCAGGGTGCCGCTGTACGAGGGGGCGACCATCATCGGCACGACCTACGCGCAGGTCGACGGAGGCGTGGTCTTCGAGCTCCGGCTCGTCACACCGGACGCGCAAGAGGACGTGATCGCCTTCTACGAGCGCGAGCTCGGCGACGCCGGCTGGGACACCGATCAGCCCATCGAGGATGCGTCGTCCATCGAGATGGCGTTCGGCGGGTCGCCCGGCGGTTCGTTCGGCGCCATCGGCGCCGCCGTCTTTCTGAGCGAGATAAGCCTCACCGAGATCAGGGTGCAGGTCAGCCTCGCCGACGGCGATCGCTAGTCGAGCTGCGAGACGAACACCGTCGCCATACTGAGCAGCAGCAGGAAGCCGCACGCGTCCGTCACCGTCGTCACGAATATCGACGACGCGAGCGCCGGGTCGGCGCGGAGCGCCCGCAGGCCCAGCGGCACGAGCACCCCCGCGGCCGAGGCGGCGAGCAGGTTCAGCGCCATCGCCGTGCCGACAATGCCCGCGAGCAGCGGATCGCCGGTGAGGGCGAGCGCGCCGAGACCGGCGATCGTACCGAGCACGACGCCATTCATCAGCCCGATCGCGACTTCGCGCCGCAGGAGGACACGCCCCCTGCGCGTCTCCGCCTCGTCGAGCGCGATACCACGCACCACAAGCGTCAGCGTCTGCATGCCGGCGTTGCCCGCCTGGCCGGCGATCACCGGCATGAACACGGCGATGATGGCGACGCGGTCGATCGTCGACTCGAAGCTGGCGACGATCGCCGCCGCGAAGAAGGCGGTGAGCACGTTGATGAGCAGCCACGGCAGCCGCCGCCGTATCGATTCGGCGAGCGTCGCGCGCAGCCCCTCGCTGCCGCCGATGCCGACCATGCGGTACATGTCTTCGGTCGCCTCTTCGGCCAGCACGTCCATGAGGTCGTCGCCGGTGATGACGCCGAGCAGCCGCCGCTCAGCGTCGACGACGGGCAGCGACAGCAGGTCGTAGCGGCTGAGCAGCCGCCCCGCCTCCTCCTGGTCGACGCCGGGCGGCACGGCGATAACGTCGTGGTGCATCACCTCGGCGACGAGCGAGCTGGGCGGCGCCGTGATCAGGTCGCGCAGGTTGAGCACACCCTCGAGACGGCCGTCATCGTCGAGCACGTAGAGGTAGTACACCTCCTGCGCATCGGGGCGCTGGAGCCGCAGGTAGGTGATGGCCTCGTCGCACGTCATTTCCTGCAACAGCGAGATGTAGCCGCTCGTCATCCGGCCGCCCGCGCTCTCGTCATCGTGGACGAGGAGCGGCAGCACGAGCGCCGCCTTGCCCGCGGCCATGTGCGAGAGGACACGCGAGGCGGCGTAGCCATCGATGTGGCGTAGCACGTCGGCGGCGACGTCGCTGTCGGTGCGGTCGAGGACGAGGGCGAGCTCGCCGGGGGCTATCTGGTCGACGACACGCCCGCGATCGCGGCCGTCGAGCTGCTCGATGATGTGGGCGAGCGCTTCCGCCGTGAGCTGCTCGATGAGGGGCTGGCGGCGGGCCGGGGCGATATCGCGCAGGACGGTCGCCTGGTCGGCGGGACGGAGGGCGGCGAGCGTGGCGATGGCCTCGGCGACCTGCTGGTCATCGAGCATCTCCTCGATGACCTCGCGGAGCGACTCGACCTGCCCGGTGACGGGCGTTTGCTCGGGGGCGGCGGGCGAATCGGTCATGGTGGTCGCTCCCCCGCCCGACATGAACGGCCCTTCCGTGAGCCGGAAGAGCCGTTGCGCCCGCGCCGTGATGCGGAGCCGCCGAAGCGGCCCCGTGGCTATGCTACACTGATTCTGCCCCTCCTGAGGGCGGAGCCGCCGCCGGTATCAGCACAATAGCTTCGGTGTCGCGCATCCGTCAATGGAGCGCCCGCGCTCGTAGCTCAGTGGATAGAGCATCGGTCTTCGGAACCGAGGGTCGGGGGTTCGAATCCCTCCGAGCGCACCACGAACGATGCTTATGGGCCTCACGATTGTGCTAACCAGCAGTCACCTCATCTCCAATGTCGTCGCCGCGGCGGCCGGCGCGCCGTCGGCCGTACACGAGTGCGCGTCGTAGTCCGCCGTGCGCTTCGATAACGCCCCCCGGCCGCTCACCATCGCGCATCGCGCGGGCAATCACCTCCATCTGCTGCAGCAGGCCGAGGCGCTGGGCGCCGACATCATCGAGGCCGACGTGTGGCGCTACCGCGGCGAGATGGAGGTGCGCCATCTGAAGACGCTGGGCCGCATCCCGATACTCTGGGATCGCTGGAAGCTCAGGCACGGGTGGGGGCGGCGGCTCTCGCTGGCCGAGCTGCTGTCGGCGGCCCGCCCCGGCACCATGCTCATGCTCGACCTCAAGGGGCGCGACGCCGCGCTGCCGGCGCATGTCATCGATATCCTCGACGACATCTGCCCGGGCCGCCCGATCGTCGTGACATCGCAGAACTGGGCGCTGCTGCGGCCGTTCCGGCAGCGGGCCAACACCCGCGTCCTGCACTCGATCGGCGGCACACGCGCCCTCGCGAGCGTCGCAGCGCACTTGGCCGATCACGACGACGGCGCGATCTCGATCCACCAGAAGCTGCTGACGCCCGAGGTCGTGGCCAGGCTCAAGGGCGTCGCCCACACGCTTGTGACGTGGCCCGTAAACGACGAGCGCCGTCTGCGTGAGCTGGCGTCGTGGGGTGTCGATGGCTTCACCATCGACGACCTCGGCCTCCTCGCCAAGGTCGTCGCCGCGCGTGACACGACCGGGGCGTAGCGACCGCTACCAGCTTCCGCCGCCGCCGCCGCCCGACCCGCCGCCCGACCCGCCTCCCCCGCCGAATCCGCTGCCGCCGGAGCTCGGGCTGCTCGCCATCACGCTCGACAGCGTCCCGCCGAAGCCGTTCAGCGACGAGACGAACGCGGCCGCGTGGAACGTCGCGTAGTTGCCGTGATAGAACGAGGGCTCCGCGACCTCGATATCGAGCCGCTCGAACACCTTCGCCCACTTCTTCACCGAGCCGAACACCATCGCGTACGGCAGGTAGCGCTCGAAGATGCCCTCGTCCTCATAGAACTTCTGGCGATCCTTCTCCGCGACCTCGATGAAGAGCTTGAAGCCGAGCGCCCGCCGGTAGAGCGCGCGGCCCTTGGGCGTGCGCCGCGGCATCCAGCGGGCGGCCGCCATCAGCACGAGCCCGCCGAACGCGATGCCCGCGCCCGCGATGCCCACCTCGAACAGCTTGCCGAGCAGGAAGCCGGCGCCGGCGCCCGCCGCCGCCAGCAGCTCCGCCGGCGACGAGGTAGATCGTGCGCACCGTCTCGGGATTGCGCGGGAAGTGCTTCAGCCGCACCGACCGGTCGTAGAGCTCGGACTTGGCTTTCGCCAGGTCTTCGTGGAACTTGTTCTTCAGCTCGGAGAGCTGCACCATCGCGCCCGCCGCCTCGCCCTCCACGTCCTCGAACAGCGCGTTCAGTATCTGGCGCTCGTACGGCTCCAGGGCAGCGGCGTCTTTCCCGGTGCGCACCAGCTCGTAATCGGTGCTGCCGAAGATCCAGCCGGTCTTCTCTGTCTCGGTGATGGTGAGGTAGCCGCGCACCGCGAGATGGATGATCGTCGCCGATACGTCGATCGTGTTGGCACGCTCGTCGAGGAGCACGCCGAGCTCCGCCGGGAGCATGTCGTCCGGCGGCGTGTACTCCACGACGATGGTCTCGTGCTGGAACACGGCCGCCGAGTCGGCATCCTCGTCCTGCGTGAGCTCGTAGACCGTGCGATAGCGGCCGTCGCGGCCCCGCACATACCACTCGCGTCCGATGATGCCGAGGGTGAGCGCCGCGAAGACGCCCGCCAGACCGAAGCCCTTCGCGTTCAGGCCGAGCTGGTCGATGGCGTCCTTCGGCGCGTCGATGAGAAGCGGCGGTTCGACCTGCACCAGCCCCTTCGGCAGCCCGATGACGACCGTCATGCCCTCGCCGTACCCGAGGAAACGACCAGAGTCGAAGCTCGCCTCCGGCCCGGCCAGCGTCGACTCGCACTCCTCGCGTGCGCCGTAGGGCCCCACATAGCACGCGACCCGCTCGATATCGCCAGGCGCGGTGACGCGCACGGTCGACTCGAGGATGGGCACCGCCCACTGGTCGCCGATGGCATCCCAGAAGAACTCGTCGTGGGTGTCGAACGCCACGAGGCCGCGCTCCACCGTGTACGAGATGACGTAGGTCTGCTCGCCCGTGATCAGCACATCCGGATCGCCGATGCGCAGCCGTATCCAGCCGCCGCGCGGTGTCTCCGATTTCCACTCGATGGGCTCGCCGTCGCCGCCGGTGACGCTGAAGTTCGAGAGTGGCACGCGGCGCAGATGCTCGTCGTCGCCCTCGATGGTGTAGCGCAGCGGCAGGTCGCGGAAGATGCCGTGGCGGCTCACCGATTCGAAGTCGACGGCGATCCGCTCCGTCACGTCGACCGTGCCGTCCTCCTGAATCGCGAGGTCGACATCGTAGGCGTAGATGACCCAGCCCGACTCCTGCGCGGCCACCGACGGCGCTCGCGCCGCCGCGAGCGGCAGGACGACGGCGGCGAGCGCCAGCGCGATGATGATGCGGGCGGCCCGATTCGTGCTCATGGCGCCATTATCGTCGCGGCCCGCCGTCGGCGCCAGCGAGCGCCCGTAGGTTGACGCGCGACGGACGTTCGCGGCATGCTGGGCGGCGGCGTCCCGCATCGGGACGAGCCGCACCAGAGGAGACGCATCATGGCCATACGCCCGCCCGACCTGCCGCCGCCTTCGCCCAACGACGTGCTCTACGAGAAGCTCGATGGCTTCGCCCGCATCACCCTCAACCGGCCGCTCGTCCTCAACGCGGTCGACTGGTCGGTGCGGCGGCATCTGCTGACCCACCTCATCACGGCTGAGGACGACGACGATGTGCGCGCCGTCATCCTCACCGGCGCGGGCCGCGCCTTCTCCGCCGGCGGCGACATGGGCGCCGATCCGGAGCCCGACGACGGCGTGACGACTCCCGACATCATGGAGATCGTCATGCGCATCTGGAACATGCCGAAGCCCGTCATCTCGTCGGTCACGGGCCACGCCGTCGGACAGGGGATCGAGCTCGCCGGCGTCTGCGACCTCACGATAGCCGCCGACGACGCGAAGTTCGGCGAAATCCAGATACGCCACGGCTTCGGGCCGCCCATCCTCATCACGCCGTTCAACGTCGGCCTCAAGCAGGCGAAGGAGCTGCTCCTGCTCGGCGAGATCCTCACCGCCGAGGACGCGCTCCGCATCGGCCTCATCAATCGCGTCGTGCCCAAGGATGCGCTCGTGGCGGAGACGGAGGCGATGGCGCGCAAGCTCGCGTCGCTCCCGCAGGCGACCGTGCGCCTCAACAAGATGCTCATCAATCGGGCGTACGAGATCGGCGGGATGCGCGCGGCGCTCGACTACGCCTCCGACCCCGCGTTCGGGGCGCTCTCCGGCGCGGCCTACGACAGCGCCGAGTCGAAAGACCGGATGCGCGTTCTTCGCGAACAGGGCTGGGACGCCTTCATCCGCGAGCGCGACCGGATGTACGGCGACAAGCAGCGCTAACGACGGGCGCGCGTCACCACCCGGGGGGCGCGTTCGGGTACCACGCGAGCGCGAGCAGCGCGTCGCCGCGGTCGCGATCGACCGGCTCGAAGACGCGCCACTCCTCGGGCTCGACCTCGATCTCGATGAGAGGGTAGCCGATCGGCTCGCCGCTGCCCTTGCAGACGAACGTGTCCGGATCGAATCCGGCGACGCCGTACGCCGCCGCGATCGCCGTGCCCACCTCGCGCTGCCACGGCGTCGGCGCAACGCCTGGCTTCGGCACCACCGTCGGATTGCGGCTCATCGAGCGCATGCTCGCGGGGTGCGCCATCCGGCCCGAAGTCAGCATGCGACCCTCGCCCGGCCACGGCCCGCCCTCGCTCAGCGCCAGCTGCTCGAGCTTGCCGAATAGCCCCTGTCTGCGGAATGCGGGCGACACGCAGCAGATGCCGGCCATCCGGACGAGCTGCCGCGGCAGCCCCGGCAGGTCGATCCGCCGCGTCTCGCCGAGCCCGAAACCGGCGGGCTCGCCTTCGTGCGTGGCGATGGCGGCGTAGCGCAGCTTCGTGAGCGAGCGTTCGAGGTAGGCGCGATTGGCATCGCGGTAGTTCGACTCGAACAGCGCGAAGACGGCGGCGAGCGCATCGGGCGGGGAGCGCGCCGGCGAGGTGCACACGGAAGTCGAAGGCCATCGGAGCGGGCGGCGGCGTGTCGCTCATGCCGGCGTCATTCTCCGCCGCGGCGGGCGGCGCTAGCCCAGATGCGGAGCGATGTGGTGGAAGACTTCGCCGATGCTGATGACGTTGGCGGGCGCGCCCCCCTGCATCAGCGGGATGTGGCGGAAGCCGCCGACCGCCATCTTGTTGATGGCGACCGCGACGGTGTCGTCCTCGCGCAGGTACACGGGGTCGGCCGTCATCACCTGCGCGCACGTCACGGCGTTCAGGTCTTCCCTGGGGCCGGCGACCTTGTGCAGGATGTCCCACGGTGTGATGACGCCGGTCAGCAGCGCGCCGTCCATCACGAGCACGCAATCGACGCCCTCGTTCTGCATCAGCCGCACGGCGAGCCCGACGGGGTCGGCCGGAGCGACAGCCATCGGAGCGCGCGCCGGCAGGTCGGCCAGCCGCCGCATGATGAACTCCGGGCGCACCGCCGATCGATCCCGCGGGATGATCGAGGTCGTTGAGGTCGTGACCGCAGTTCGCGCAATAGTCAGCGCCGGCGAGGCTCTCCTCGCCGCATTCGGGACAGACGATGACCGCCATGGCGGAGCCTCCTACTCGACCGTCCAGGTGTCGCCCTCGCGGTAGAGCGCGTCGCAGATCGCCGACGCCTTCCTTCGCGATGACGTCGTCGACCTGCTTCTGCATCAGCTTCTCGTACGCGGGCCGCTCGACGGCGCGCAAGACGCCGACGGCGACGGGGTAGTGCATCCGCGCCATCATGAAGTGGATGCTGGGGTCGGGCCGCGTCTCGTCGTGCACGAGCAGGTCGCCCACGGACATCCCGGCATCGCCGAGGTCGACCGTCTCCAGCGAACCCGCGACGAGCCGGATGCCCTTGTTCCGCTCTTTGCCGAAGACCATCGGCTTGCCGTGCTCGAGGGCGATCGTCTGGTCGGGGCGCACTTCCTTGTCCGCGAAGTCGTCGAAGGCGCCGTCGTTGAAGATGTTGCAGTTCTGGTACACCTCGACGAAGGAGGTGCCGGGGTGGCGATATGCCCGCAGCAGGACGCTCTGCATCAGCTGCGCGTCGGTGTCGATCGAGCGCGCCACGAAGGTCGCCTCGGCGCCGAGCGCCACGGACAGCGGCTGCAGCGGCGCGTCGATCGAGCCGATGGGCGACGACTTCGTGCGCTTGCCGAGCTGCGATGTCGGCGAGTACTGGCCCTTCGTCAGACCGTAGATCTCGTTGTTGTGCAGGATGATCTGGAGGTCGACGTTGCGGCGCAGCACGTGCAGCAGGTGATTGCCGCCGATGCTCAGCGCGTCGCCGTCGCCGGTCACGACCCAGACGCTGAGCTCCGGACGCGTCACCTTCAGCCCGGTCGCGATCGTCGGGCGCGCGGCCGTGGATGCTGTGAAAGCCGTACGTGTTCATGTAGTAGGGCAGGCGGCTCGCGCAGCCGATGCCCGAGATGAAGACGATGTTCTCGCGCGCGCACGCCGAGGTCAGGCATGACCTTCTGCGTCTGCGCGAGGATCGAGTAGTCGCCGCAGCCGGGGCACCAGCGCACTTCCTCGTCGGAGACGAAGTCCTTGCGAGTCAGGACTTGCGGAGTCGTCGCCGTCGTTCTGTCGATAACCATGTGTGTGCCCGCCTTCGTTTCGTCTGTGCGTTAGTCGAGGAGCTCGTTGATGCGCTCCTCGATCTCGGAGATGGTGAACGGCCGCGCCGCCACCTTGTTCAGCCCAACCGCATCGACCAGGAACTGCGCCGCGAATGAGCAGCCGCATCTGGCCGAGGTTGATCTCGGGAATGAGCACCTTGTCGAAGCGCTTCAGCACGTCGCCGAGGTTGCGCGGGAACGGGTTGAGGTAGCGCAGGTGGGCCTGCGAGACGCTGCTTGCCCGTGCCCGCGGGCGCGCTGCACCGCCGTACGTGATGACGCCGTACGTGCTGCCCCAGCCGAGGACGAGCAGTCGCCGCCCTCGTCGTCGCCCATGACTTCGAGCGTCGGGGATGTCCTGCGGCGATGCGCTGCGATCTTCTCGGCGCGCAGGTGCATCATCTTGTCGTGGTTGTCGCGGCTCGTAGCTGACGTTGCCGGTGATGTCCGCCTTCTCGAGGCCGCCGATGCGGTGCTCGAGGCCGGGCGTGCCGGGCATGGCCCACGGGCGGGCCAGCGTCTTCGGGTCGCGCGCG
Organism: uncultured Chloroflexia bacterium; assembly: GCA_963702115.1. Classification (GTDB taxonomy): domain Bacteria; phylum Chloroflexota; class Dehalococcoidia; order SHXV01; family SHXV01. The sequence goes on along the minus strand of OY969711.1, from coordinate 914,252 downwards.
TACGGCTGAGAACGTCGCCGGGTCGGTCGCGAAGTCGGGCTCGATCTTGGAGCGAGGTCGCTGTAGCTCGGGACGCAGCCACGGCTCCGAGCCGATGCCGAGGTAGCGCGTCGGAGAGGAAGATGACCGGCGTGCGGTACTTGATCGCGATGCGCCAGGCCTCGATCGCCATCGTGAAGCAATCGCGACGCCGTGGCCGGCGCGACGATCGCGACCGGCGATTCGCCGTTGCGGCCGAACATCACCTGCAGCAGGTCGGCCTGCTCCGTCTTCGTCGGCATGCCGGTGCTGGGCCCGGCGCGCTGCACGTTGATGATGACCAGCGGCAGCTCCACCATCACCGCCAGGCCGATGCGCCTCGCTCTTCAGCGCCATGCCGGGGCCGCTCGTGCCGGTCAGCCCCATCGAGCCGCCGAAGCCGCGCCGATGGCGGCGCCGATGGCGGCGATCTCGTCCTCGGCCTGGAAGCGTCTTCACGCCGAAGCGCTTGAAGCGCGCCAGCTCGTGCAGCACGTCGCTGGCCGGCGTGATCGGGTAGCTGCCGTAGAACAGATCGGCGGTCCGGCGAGCTTCGACGCCGTCACGAAGCCGAGCGCCGTCGCCTCGTTGCCGGTGATGTTGCGATAGAGGCCCGGCTCCAGCTTGGCCTTGGGCACGTGGTAGTGCGTGGCGAACATCTCGGTCGTCTCGCCGTAGTAGTAGCCGGCCTTGCAGCGTCGCCTTGTTCGCCTCGGCGATCGGCGGGTTCTTGCCGAACTTCTCGTCGATCCAGTTGCTCGTCGGCTCCAGCGGACGGCTGTACATCCAGAACATGAGGCCGAGCGCGAACATGTTCTTCGCAGCGGTCGATCTGCACCGGGCGTGAGGCCGCTGTCGCTGAGGGCGCGCTCGTTCAGCGTCGTGATCGGCACGCGGAAGACGCGATAGCCGCTGAGGCTGCCGTCGTCGAGCGGGTTGGCCGCGTAGCCGGCCTTCTTGAGGTTGACGTCGTTGAACTCGTCCTCGTTGACGATGAGGATGCCGCCCTTGCGGCAGGTCGGCGATGTTCGTCTTGAGCGCGGCCGGATTCATCGCCACGAGCACGTCCGGCGCGTCGCCCGGCGTGTAGATGTCGTAGCTGGAGAAGCTGACCTGGAAGCCGCTGACGCCGGGCAGTGAGCCCTGCGGCGCGCGGATCTCGGCCGGGAATGTCCGGGAAGGTGCTGATGTCGTTGCCGAAGACGGCGGAGGTGTTCGTGAACTGCGTGCCGGCCAGCTGCATGCCGTCGCCGGAGTCGCCGGCGAAGCGGATCGTTACCCGATCGACTTCGGTGACCGGCGCTTCGGGATTCTCTCGTGTCTTCGTCAGTTCGGTCGTCACGCTCAGGCCCCCTCTGGTTCCGGAATCAGTTGGTGGGGCCGGGGCGGGAGGTTCAGGATGTGCGCGGGGAACGCCTCGGCCAGAAAGTGGATGATGTCGCGGGTACGCAGCACGGCGACGGCGATGCCGTGCTCATCGACGATCGGGATCGCGGGTGTGCGCTGCTCGTCCATGAGCCGGATGGCCAGCGCCACACGATCCTTCGCCGCCAGCGCCGGCGGATCGTGGGTCATGTAGTCGCTCACTGGGTCATTGAAGTTCACGTGCCGGGCGACGACCCGCATGAGCACCTCGGTCTCGCTCATGAGACCGACAGGCCGTCCCGCGTCGACGATGAGGACGTAGCCCTGCCCGTGCTTCTGGACGGCGCTCAGTGCGTCGCCGACGGTGGCGTCGCGACCAATGGCGACAGGGGGCGGCAATCCCAGCGAACTGATGGGATCCGTCCGGAGAATGGTCTCGACCATATGCAGACCTCCCGCTGTCCCATCCTTGGGGGTGGGGCAGGTCGTACTCGGGGCGCTGCCCGTAGCTCTAGTCTACGCCATTCCGGTGCTTACCGCGAACCGGCATCTCCCTAGATGGTCGGCGCACCATGATCGCTGGCACACGCTCCGCTTCGCCTAGGTGTCGTCGCGCCGGTAGCGCAGGTACACCTCGCTCGTCGCAGCGTTCGGTACGGCCGACACGAGCCGCATGCGGGTCAGCCGGGCGCGGGTGGGCTCGGTCGCGCTCTCCACCGCTGTGAGCTGGCGCGTGCCTCCCGCCACCACGGGCCCGAGCGTCAGGAAGATCTCGTCGACGAACCCCTGCTCGAATAACGCGCCGTTGAGGTGCGGCCCGCCCTCGACCAGCACCACCGTTGCGCCAAGCTCGCGGCGCATGTGCCCCAGCATCGCCGCCACCTCGTCGCCGGCGGCCACCGTGTGGACGGCGCGCCCCGTCGCCACGAGCGCCTCGCGGCGTTCGGCGGGGGCCGCGCTCGAGAGGTAGATCACCGCTTCGAAATCGCGCGCCGTGAAGAATGCCCGGTCGAGCGGCAGCTCGCCTGTGCGGCTGAGGACGGCCGCGATCGGATGGCGGGTGCGGCCCGAGGCGATCCGCCGCTGCTCGAGCGCCTCATCGCCCGTGCGGGGCGACGTGCCCGATGCCCGCAGCGTGCCCGCGCCGTTGAGCACGACGTCGGCGTTGACGCGGAGCTCGCGCATCAGCCGCTGGTCGGCATCCGACCCGAGGCCGCGCTCCGTCCCCTCGATCGCGATCTTGCCATCGAGCGACATGACCATGTTCACGAGCACATACGGCCGCCCCGCCGGAGGCGCGGGCAGATCGAGGGCGGTGTAGTCGGGCTTCGTGGCGTCTGGCATCGCCCCTAGATGAGGCTGTAGCCGGAGCCCGTGCGCTGCTCGCCCGGCGCCCCGATCCCCTTCGCTTCGGCGATCCGGCCGAACTCGTGCAGTATCTGCTGGCTGTACGTGACGCGGCCCGTCACCGTATCGAGCGGTTCCGTCGCGAGCAGCAGCGCCGCCCTGGCCATGTACTCGGGCGGCTCTCCGCGAGGATCGTCCATGCCCGAGACGAGCTTGTGGAAGATGGTACCCGGTGTCGGCACGACCTGCGAGGGCGACACGCAGGTCACCGAGATGCCGAACGGGTACACCTCCTCCGCCAGCCCCTGGGTGAACCGCTCCATCGCCGCCTTCTCCGCGCCGTAGCAGGTGCCGCCCATGTTGCCCGCTCCGCCGGTGTACGGCCCCCGGCCCGGCCCGATTGCCGCGCCCGACGATATGTTGACGATGGCGCCCGACTTCCGCGCCACCATGTCGTCGAGGGCGAACCGCGAGAGCATGAACATCGCCTGAAAGTTGACCGCCCACGATCGCATCCACTTGCTGACGGGGTAGTCCTTCACCGGAATGAAGTACGTGAGGGCGGCGTTGTTGACGAGCACGTCGATCGGGCCATAGGCGGCCCGTGCCTCGGCGATGAGCCGCTCGCAATCCTCCTCCTTCGAGATGTCGACCGCGACGGCTGTCGCCTCGCCGCCCGCAGCCCTAATCGCGGCGACGGTACCCTCGAGCGACCCCTCGAGGGGGTGATCGCCCTCGCGCAGGGTGCGGGCCGCGCAGATGACACGACCGCCTTCGGCGGCGAACACGCTCGCGATGGCAGCGCCGATGCCGCGGCTCGCGCCCGTTACCACGACGGTCTTGCTGTCCAGCTTCCCCATCTCGAATCCCCCTCCCATGGTGCGGCTTGGTGGCCGCGCGTGGCAGCATACGCCCGATCGCGCGGCGCAGGCAAACCCCGCGGCCGCCCCCGGCCCCAATCGTAGAACTCGAGCCCCAGCCCGCAGAAACGCACGGTTGTCATCTTGACATAGGCGCGGCGCCAGCTATGCTACCGGCACCCTAGGTCAACCTCGTGCCCGAACGGAGCGCCGCCGTGCATCACACCGCTCCCCACCGGCCCTGGGCACGCCCCGCGATGACCCTCGCGCTGGCGTCCGTGCTGCTGGCTACCACCCGCGCCTCCGCCCAAGAGCAGCCGGGCCCCGAACGCGAGCGCGCGCCGCAGGCCACTCTCGGCCAGATCGCGAACGGCGACTTCGCTCTGACCATCGACGGCGAACCAGCCGGATGGAACTCGTTCGGGCCGGCGGCGACGGTCGAGGACGGCGGCGCACGCGTCACGGCCGGCGCAAGAGGCCTCAACTGGATCGCGCAGACCGTGCCCATCGAAGCCGGAGCGGCGTACGAGGTGCGAGCGGCCGCCAGCGGCGATGCCCGCGCCATCGTCCGCGTATCGTGGCACGCGACCGGCGACGGCTCCGGCGAGGCCATCGGCTTCGTCGACAGCGCCCCGGCGGACGCACGGCGTCATCGGGACGGGCGCATTCGCCGTGCCCGCGTCGGCGCGCAGCCTGCGCGTGCGTCTCGTCGCCGAGGGCGAGCCGGGCACGAGCGTCGTCTTCGGCAGCGTCGCGATGTCGCCGGCGACCGCACCCGCGTCCGCCGCCCCTGAGCCCGGCGATGAGACGGCGCAACCCGCACCCGCACCGGCGCCCGTGCCCGCAGGGCGGGTGGCGCCCTCGCCTCGTGGCCCGACGCCCGTGCTCCCGACGGTCGTCGGGCCCAGCGAGGCCGCGCTCGCAGCCTGCGCCAGCGGCAGGCGGGGGTGCCCCGGCGGCCACGCCCGCTGCCGCGCCTCAGACGGGGGCCGCCGTGACGACCGCGACCGGCGCGCTACGCCCGTAAAGATCAACGAAGCGGGCTTCGACGCCGCGGGCGTCGTCTGGGTCGAGCTCTACAACGCCGGGGCGGCGGCGGTGGCGCTGGAGGGCTGGTCGCTGGCCGGGCCCGGCGGCGCGGTCGTGCTGCCGGCCGTGACCATCGCGCCCCATGCATTCGTCGTCGGCAGCGTCGCCGGCGGCCTCGAACAGCAGGGCATCGCCATCGAGGGCACGGTCAGCTTCATCACGGAAGCGGCGTGGGGCGCGGCGATGCGTCGCGAGGGCGGCTGGATCGAGCTCGCCGGCCCCGCCGGTCAGCCCGCCGATGCCCTCTCGTGGGGCACGGACGCGACGGCGCTCATGCCCGCGCCGAACGCAGTCGCCGCCGGGCACAGCCTCGAGCGGATGCCCGCCGGGCTCGACCGCGACCTCGGCGAGGACTTTGTCGAGAACGCCGCGCCCAGCCCTGGCCGCGGGCTCGCCGCCTCCACGACCGTAGGCCGCGACTGGGAGGAGTTCGCGGAGTGGTCGGCCATCTCGCTCGTGCCGCTCGCTGGCATAGGTGCGCTGCTGGCGTTGCAGCGCCGCCGCACGACGCACGGCGGCGGGGCCGCGGGCGCGGCCACACCGTGGCGGCACTGATGGCGACTGAGCGACTGCAGAAGATTCTCGCGGCCGCCGGTGTCGCCTCGCGCCGGCACGCCGAAGAGCTGATAACGGGCGGCCACATCACCGTCAACGGCGCTACGGTGACGGAGCTTGGCGCGCGCGCCGACCCCGAATCCGACGACATCCGGGTCGACGGGCGGCCGGCGCTGCGGCCCGCCAAGCCGACGTATGTCATCCTGAACAAGCCTGCGGGCTACGTCACGACCGCCGCCGACGAGCGTGGCCGCCGCACCGTCTTCGACCTGCTGCCCGCGACGCTGCCGCGCCTCCATTCGGTGGGCCGGCTCGATCGCGAGACGGAGGGGCTGCTGCTTCTGACCGACGACGGCGACCTCACGTACCGGCTCACGCATCCGAGCCACGAGGTGCCGAAGGAGTACATCGTGCTCGTGCAGGGGTCGCCCACCCCCGAGGCGCTGCATCAGCTCCGCCACGGCGTCGAGCTCGATGACCGCCCCACGGCGACGGCGTTCGTCGAGCTGATGGACCAGCGCCGTCCCTGGGAATCGGACTCGACGTGGCTGCGGATCGTCCTCTGGGAGGGCCGCAATCGCCAGATCCGGCGGATGTGCCTGGAGGTAGGCCATCCGGTGCTCCGGCTCCGGCGCGCCAGCATCGGCCCGATCCGGCTCGGCGAGATGAAGCCGGGCGAATGGCGGCGGCTGACGAAGGCTGAGGTGTCGGCGCTGCGTCGCGCCACGGAGACGGGCGGCAGCCGCGAACGGGTACCGATCCCGCCACCGCCGCCGCCGCGACCGCGTGGCGCTTCGCGCGCATGAACAGTACTCGGTACGCATTGTCCCGCTGATCGGCGCGCCCCTACAATCGATTTCCTATGCTGGCCACCGCACCCGCCACAGCCGCGCCCCCGGCCGCCGCGTCGAGCGCGCGCCTCGAGCTCGCGGGCGTCGCCCACGCCTACGGCCCGACGCCGGCGATCGCCGCCATCGACCTCCGTGTCGCGGCCGGCGAGTTTGTCGCAATCGCCGGGCCGACGGGCTGCGGCAAGTCGACGCTGCTCCGGATCGCGGGCGGGCTGCTCTCGCCGTCGGCCGGCGCCGCGACCATCGATGGCCGGCCCCCGGCCGAGGCGCGAAAGCGGAAGCGGCTCGGCTACGTCTTCCAGGACCCGGCGCTGCTGCCGTGGCTCAGCGCGCGCGAAAACATCGCGCTCGCGGGCGAACTGAATCGCGGCGGCGGCGCACGGGTCGACGCCGATGCGATGCTGGCGCTGGTCGGCCTCGGCGAGGCTGCGGCGCGGCGGCCGCACGAGCTCTCGGGCGGCATGCGGCAGCGGATCGCGCTGGCGCGGGCGCTCGCCCTCGACCCGGCGCTACTGCTGATGGACGAGCCATTCGCCGCGCTCGACGAGATAACGCGCGAGACCATGCGCTACGAGCTGCTCCGCATCTGGGAGCAGCGCCGCACGACCGTGGTCTTCGTCACGCACAGCATCCGCGAAGCCGTGACGCTCGCCAATCGGGTCGTCGTCCTCACGGCGGGCCCGGCGCGCATCCGCGCCGACATCCGGATCGACCTGCCCCGGCCGCGGCGCTACGAGATGGAGCGGGAGGCGGCCTTCCTCGACCAGGTCGATGCGCTCCGGGCGCTGCTCTCGTGAGCCTCGCCGAACGAACGGCCACCCCCGCCACCACCCGCTCCAGAGCGAGCCGGGCGCGCGCCATCGGTGCGGTTCGTGCGCTTATCGCCGCGGTGGCGCCGCCCGCCATCGTCGCCGCCGCCGCCCTTGGCCTATGGGAGGCGTGGGTGCGCTGGCGCGACACGCCGGAGTGGCTCGTGCCCGCGCCGTCGGCCGTGCTCAATCGGCTCGCCGCCGACCCGGCGTTCTTTGCGAGCGAGGGCTGGGTGACACTGGTCGAAGCGCTGCTCGGGCTCGCCGCCGGGACGGCGGGAGCGCTGACGCTGGCGCTGGTCATGGCCAGGTGGCGTCCGCTGGAGCGCGGCCTCTACCCAATGGCGATAACCCTGAAGGTGACGCCGGTCGTCGTCTGGGCGCCGCTGTTCGCGCTCTGGTTCGGGTTCGGCACGACACCAAAGGTGTTCATCGCCGCGCTCATCGCGTTCTTCCCGATGCTCGTCAGCGCCGTCACCGGGCTGCGCGCCGTCGATCCCGATGCGCTCGCCTTCTTCCGCTCCGTCCACGCCGGCCCGGCGGAGACGCTGTGGCGGCTCCGGCTGCCCTCGGCGCTGCCGTATCTGTTCGCGGGGCTGCGGGTGGCGGTGCTGCTCTGCATCATCGGCGCGGTCGTGGCCGAGTGGTTCGGCGCCGACGACGGCATCGGCCATGTGATCGCCGTGGCCAACAACAACCTCGACACCCCGACGGTCTTCGCGGGGATCATCACCCTCACCGTGATCGGAGCGACGCTCAATGCTCTCGTCTCACTCGCCGAACGCCGCCTCCTCGACTGGCACGACTCGCAGCGTCCGTAGGCTGACGCGGCTCGCGCTCGCCGGGGCGGCGCTCGCCCTCGTGCTCGCCGCCGCGGCCTGCGGCGACGACGACGACGCGACCGGCTCGGCTCGCTCCCGTCACCGAGCTAACGTTCCTCGCCGGCTTCCGCGCGCAAGCGAACCTGCCGTTCGTCGGCGCTTATGTCGCGCAGGAGCAGGGCTTTTTCGGCGACGAGGGGCTCGCCGTCACCATCGAGCACTCGGAAGGCGGCGGCGGCAACCTTCAGCTCGTCGCGCAGAATCGCGTCCAGATCACGACCGCCGACGCCGCGATCGTGCTCCAGCGCCGCGCCGACGCCGCCCTGCCGATCGTCGCCGTCGCGCTCATCGGCCAACAGGGACAGCAGGGCTGGGTCAGCCTCGCCGGCTCCGGCATCGACACGCCCGCCGACTGGGCGGGCAAGCGGGTCGGCTATCGCAACACCGTGCCGCCCGACCTCCTCGCCATCCTCGACGCGAACGGCGTCGACCCAGACTCCGTAAACCTCACCGACATCGGGTTCCAGCCGCCGCAGCTGCTCGCTGGAGGGCATCGTCGATGTCTATCCCGTCTTCCTCTCGAACGAGCCCGACACGATCAGGAGAACGCTCGGGCGCGAGGTCAACGTGTTCAGCGCGGCGGACGACGGTGTGCCGGCGCTCGGCCTCACGTACGTGACCTCCGAGGCGTACCTCGCCGGGCACGCCGATGCCGTCGCGCGCTTCCTGAGGGCGACGCTGCGCGGCATCGAGTGGGCGCAGGAGCACCCCGATGAGGCCGTCGGCATCGTGCTCACGTTCGCCCCGCAGCAGGAGCGCGAGCACCAGCGGTTCATGCTGACGACGGAGCTCGCGGCGGCGAGCGTGGGCGCGGCGGTCGAGGAGGGCGGCATCGGGTGGTTCACGCCGGAGCAGTGGCAGGCGCTGTACGACACGCTTGTCCGCTACGACGCGCTCGCCGGCGAGCTCGACGACCTCGCGGCCGCCTACGACCGCGGACCGCTGGAGGCGGCGCGCGGCCGCTGAGGCGCGCCGTGACGCGACACGACGAAGCCCCACCGGTCGCGGCGGGGCTTCGTGACGTTGCGCGGAGGTGCGGGGCTACTTCTTCTTGCCCGCCGTCTCGAGCAGCTCGATGGGGTACGCGTCGCGTTTGAGCATCTCGCGCGGCGGGTCGATGTAGATCGCGTTCCAGCCGCACGCGTCCTCGCAGAGGCGGCAGCCCGTGCACTTGCGCGCATTCACCGTCGCGATGCCGAAGAAGTCGTCGCTGCGTGTCGCGGCCTCGAGCGTCAGCGCCTCGAACGGGCAGATGTTGATGCAGAGCTCGCAGCCGCTGCCGATGCAGTTGTCCTCGACGACGATGGCGACCGGCCACTCCTTGCGCGGGAACGTGCGGCAGACATCGCCCTGCGTGGTCGAGAATCGCCTCCGGCGGGCAGACGACACCGCAGGCGCCGCAGTCGATGCAGAGGTCGGGGTCGATGATGTGGATCTCGTTCCGCGAGCCGGTGATGGCCTCGGTGGGGCAGCGCTTGGTGCACGCGGTGCAGCCAATGCAGGTTTCGATAATGGTGTAGGCCAACGTAGCCTCCTCGTTATCGCGGCCCGGTCCGCGTCCGGCTCAGTATAGGTTTCCCGACCAGGGAGTGTCAAAAGCGGGCAGCGGCCGAGGGCTCCGCCAGATGTCGCAGCCCCCATGACTGGATCTGGCCGAGCGCCTCGCCGAGCTCGTGGCCGTTGTCCGTCAGCTCGTACTCGACCCAGGGCGGCATGGTGGCGACGATCTCGCGGCGCACGATGCCGAGCTCCTCCAGCACCTTCAGCCGATCGCGCAAGGTGCGCGAGTTGCAGCCACCGATGCGCTGGCCGAGATCGTTGAAGCGGCGCTTGCCCGCCATCAGCTCCACGAGGATGTGCGGCACCCACTTCTGTCCGAGAATGGCGAGCGTCGCGCGGACAGGGCAGTACTCGTGATCCGCATCGTACGTGAGCTTACGGTCGATCCCCAAAATCACCACCGCCGCCGGCCGTTCCGCGACCGGATATCGTTCATGATACTACCCGACGGCGCAGATGTGCTCAAGGGCACAAGCTAGACGCTGAGGTAGCGGTGGATGCCCTTCGCGGTGCGGCGGCCGGCGGCCATCGCCGTCACCACGAGGTCGGCCCCGTGCACGGCGTCGCCCGCGGCGAAGAGCCCGGCACGGCGGGTCGCGCCCGTCGCCGCGTCGGCCTCGATAAGCGACCGGCCGTGCGTCGCGAGTCCTGGGGTCGTGCCCGGGATGAGGTCATCGCCTTCGTATCCAACGGCGATGACGACCGTATCGGCATCGAGCGCGAACCCGGAGCCGGGCACCGGCTCGGGGCGGCGGCGGCCATCGGGGCCGGGCTCGCCCAGCGCCATCCGCTGACACACGACCCGGCGCGCGCCGTCCGGGCCCTGCTCAATCGCGAGCGGCGCGGCCAGGAACTCGAATCGGACGCCTTCCTCGTGCGCGTTGCGACGCTCCTCGCCGCGGCCCGGCATCTCGGCCTCGGTGCGGCGGTACAGGCAGACAACGTCGCTCGCGCCGAGCCGCACCGCGGTACGGACGCAGTCCATCGACGTGTCGCCGCCGCCAATCACGACGACGCGGCGACCGGGATCGAGCGGCTCGCGCATCCCCTCCGGCAACAGGTCTGGCTCGAGATTGCCGCGTACCAGGAACTCCGTCGCCGCGAGCACGCCGGGGCCATCCTCACCCTCGATGCCCAGCTTCGCGCCCGCACCAGCCCCGTGCGCGAGGAAGACGGCGTCGTAGCCATCCTCGAACAGGGCATCGACTGTCACATCGGCGCCGACGCGCGTGTTCATCACGAACTCGACGCCGAGCGCCCGCAGTGCGTCGATCTTGCGCCACACCATACGCTTGTCGAGCTTGAAGTTCGGAATGCCGTACACCAGCAGCCCGCCGGGCACGGGCCAGGCGTCGTAGATCGTGACAGCGTGACCGTGGCCGGCCAGCTCCTCGGCCGCCGCGAGCCCCGCGGGCCCGGAGCCCGCGATCGCGACACGCCTGCCTGTCGGCGTGGGGCGGGCCGTCGTCCAGCGCTGGGGCGCGTTGTCGGCGATGTACGACTCCAGCCGGCCGATGGCGACGGGAATGCCGCGCTTGCCGACAACGCACGCGCCCTCGCAGAGCCGCTCCTGCGGGCAGAGCCGGCCACACATGTCGGGCATACTGCTCGTCTCGCGAAAGACGAGCGCCGCGCCCGCGATATCGCCGCGCTCCAGCAGCGCGAACGCCGCGGGGATGTCGTTCTCGGTGGGACACGCCTTGGTGCAGGGCGCGGCGGGGCACTGGATGCAGCGCTCCGCCTCGAGCCGCGCGACATCGCCGGCCAGGGGCAGCGCCGACTCCATCCAGCCGAGAACGCGTTCGCTCGCCGGAAGCTTCGGCATCGCCTGCGCCGGAATGGCGAGGCGGCGCTTCCGGTCGATCGGCGGCGGGTCGCTGCGAGCGGGATCGTTCAGGGCAACCATCCAGTCCCTCGTCCTATGCGCACGGTATATCGTTCGACGTGTGGAGTATCGTTCACGTCTATATCATCGCACAAGCGGGGCTTACCGAACAGCCCCGCGTCTACTGGAGTATCGGCGGAATGTCGTAGTCCGAAAGATGGACGGGCGCAAACTCGTCGCTTGACGCCCGGCATCCGCCTTCCGACAATGGCCGTGGCGGGATCGGGGAGAGGGGCACCATCACGTGAGCGCGATGCCAGCGGCGCGGAAGGCGCGGTTCGCGATGCTGGGCGCCGCCGCGCTTGCGGCGCTGTTCGTCGTCTTCGCCGCCTCGACAGCACTCATCCCGTTCTTCATCGGCGCCGCCATCGCCTACCTGATCGCGCCGTTCGTCGACATGCTCGCGCTTCTCATGCCGTTCTCGAATCGGGAACGGTCGCGGGGCGCGGCCATCCTCACCATCTACGGGTCGGTCGCGGCGGCGCTCACCGTGCTCGGCTTCATCTTCGTGCCGGTCATCGCCGACCAGCTGACACAGCTCGGCGACGATCTGCCGACGCTCATCGACGACGGCCAGGCGCAGCTCGATCGCTTCGACCGCTGGTACACCGACAACCTGCCCGAGTCGGTGCGCGAGCGCATTCAGTCGGGCCGCGACGATCTCGATAGCCGCATCTCCGACCTTGCCCGCGACCTCACCGATTCGGCGCTGAACTTCGCCTTCGCGACGGCGGCGGTGATTCTCGGCTACCTCGTCATCCCGGTGTGGCTCTTCTACGTGCTCAAGGACAGGGGACAGGGTGTCGAGAGCTTCATCAACTTCCTGCCCGAGCAGATTCGCGACGACGCCCGCAACATCATCGACATCGTCAATCGAACCCTCGGCAACTACATCCGGGCGCAGGTGCTGCTGGGCATCGTCGTCGGTACGGTGACGGCGGCCGGACTGTACCTGCTCGATGTGCCGTTCGCCGTCGGGCTGGGCGTGATCGCGGGCATCACGGAGCTGATTCCGATCATCGGGCCGATCATCGGCGCCGTGCCGGCGCTCATCGTCGCGCTCGCCGTCGACCCCCAGAAGGCGGTATGGGTAGGCATCTTCTACCTGGGGGTACAGCAGCTCGAGAACAACCTGCTGGTGCCGCGCATCCAGGGATGGGCGACCAAGATGAACCCGGCCATGATCATCCTGCTGCTCGTGCTGGCGAATGCGATAGTCGGGTTCTGGGGGATGCTCATCATCATCCCGCTCGCGGCCATCGTCAAAGAAGTGTTCACCTACATCTACCACCGGCTCGAAGACATCGAGCAGACGCAGATCGCCGCGACGATCGCCGCGCCGCTGCCCGGCAGCCGCCGCTCGACGCCGATGTGACGCCGATCCGCTCGTCGAGCTGAGCCCGGCCTCAGGGAGTGGGCAGCGCCTCGGGCGTGCTCGATGCCATCGCGAAAGCGACGACGCTCGTCGTGCCCCCGGCGCTCGGCACGGGAGGCGTCGTCGATTCCAGCGTGACGCTCATGTCCGTGACGCCGCCATCCTTCGGGCAGATGCACCGCGGCGATGCAGGTGCCATCGCCGGCGACGTGCAGCGGCCCGGCGTCCTTCATCTCGCCGTTCGTCCCGCATCCAGATGCGGTACTCCATGCCCGCGGGCGGCGGCGCGAGGTTCGTACACAGCAGCACACCCGTCGCGCCCGCCGGTGTCCAGTAATACGACGCGTTTGCGCCCTCCACGGCGGGCTGTGCCTGGAGATTTAGGCGCGCGGTATCGGACGCGCCCAGCACTGCGAGCGCCGTCCGCTGCCGCCCCATCTCTGCGCTGAGCTCGCCGATGGCCGACGTGCCGGAGGGGGCCGCGGCAGCCCGAAGCGCGGCAAGGTCGCTCGCCATGGCGCTGTTCTCCGACTCGATGTCGTCGACCCGATCCATCATCAGGCCGGAAACGCCGAGGCCGCCGAGGCCCACGGCCAGCGCCCCCACAACAGCCGCGCGCCCCAGGTAGCGCAGCAGCCGACCGCTATCGGGCGCCGCGTCGGGCGATATGGCGCCGCTACGCCGCGTCTGCGTGGCCACGCTCGACATCCGCGCGGGAGCCGCCTGCGGCCCATCTGCGCCCGCAGGCGATGCCGCCGCCGCCGCGATGACGCGCGCACGCAGCTCCGCCGGCGGCGCGCGCAGCGGCACGGCGAGCGCCAGCGCCCCCGCGACCGCGACCGCTTCGTCGAACGAGCGAGCGCAATCGCGGCAACCGCCGATGTGCTCGTCGATGGCGGCGCGCTCCGCCGGCTCGGTCGCGCCGAGTGCGTGAGCATCGATGAGTTCGCGGACGCTATCGCAGTTCATCGTGGCCCCGTCCAGCCGGCGGCGAGCAGCGCCGACCGCATCTTCTGCATACCCAGCCTCACGCGCGTCTTGACGGTGCCGAGCGGCTGCCGCAGCTGATCGGCGATCTCCGTCTGTGTCATGCCCTTGAAGTACGCCATCTCGATCGCTTCGCGCTGCTCCGGCGGCAGGCCGCGCATCGCGGCGACGAGCGCGTCGCGGCTCTCGGTGACGAGCGCCGCGGCGGCCGGGTCGAGCTGCGCATCGGGGTCGGGGCTCGACTCGGCCGCTTCGGGCGGATCCGTCTCGAACCGGCGGCGGCGGCCGCGCGTGCGGAGCTCGTCGATAGCGCGATTGCGCGTCACGCTCAGCAGCCAGCTCACGAAACGGCCGCGGCCCGGATCGTACGTCTCGGGCCGCCGCCAGATGCGGAGGAATATCTCCTGCGTCACGTCTTCGGCGGCATGGACATCGCCCAGCACCTGCAGCGATGTCGAGTAGACGAGCGTTGCGTAGCGCCCGTAGAGCGTCTCGAACGCCGCCAGGTCGCCCGCGGTGATAGCCGTCATCAGCTCGCCTTCCCCGGCGCCATCGGGTGCATCGCCCGCGACCTCCGCCGCGCGCTCGCTGCCCCCTTCGTCACCGGTGGTACGCCCCTGCCGACTCCCGCGGATTCCCATGTGTGGCATTGTACCAACCATTCGGAGTCCGGCGCGCGGCTTCGGGCGTACTGTCGAGAGCGGGTCGTCGTGCTACGATGGCCACACGGGAGGTGTTCCCCATGAAGCGTCCTCCACGCAGCTTCGCCTTCGCGCTCGTCACGGCGCTCGTGCTCGCGGGCGCGCTGTTCGCCGCGGCCTGTGGCGACGACGACAGTGCCTCCACGGCAGAGCCCTTCCCCTCGACCCCCACCACAGTCCGGGGCAGCGTCGATTCGTTCGCCGATCTCGTCGAGGAGGTGCGGCCCTCTGTCGTGCACATCCAGACGCAGGCCGATGTGGCCGAGTTCGGCCGCTCCGCGCCCAGCGGTGTCGGGACAGGCTTCGTCATCGACACCGGCGGCAACATCGTCACGAACAACCACGTCGTCAGCCTGCCCGGCTCCACGACGCCCTACGCCACGATCACGGTAACGCTCGCCGACGGCACGACGTACGAGGCCGAGTTCGTTGGGGGCGACCTGTTCACCGACCTCGCCGTCATCCGGGTCGACGCCGGCGCGGGCGACCTTCATCCGGTCGCGCTCGGCTCGCTCAGCAACGTCCGTGTCGGCGATACGGTGCTCGCGCTCGGCCACGCGCTCGACCTCGCGGGCGGCCCGACCGTGACGCGCGGCGTCGTCAGCGCCACAGGCCGCGCCGTGACAGAGGGCGACCCAACGACCGGCGGCCCCGGCGTCACGCTCACCGACGCCATCCAGACCGACGCCGCAATCAACCCCGGCAACAGCGGCGGCCCGCTCGTCGCGATGGACGGCTCGGTCATCGGCGTCAACGCTGTGGTGCAGGTGCAGACAGACACCGGCATCCCGGTGCAGGGCATCGGCTACGCCATCTCGGTCGACACCGTGAAGTCGATCTCCGCCGAGCTGATGGCGACGGGCGAAATCCGCCGCGCCTTCCTCGGCATCCAGTTCGCCGATGTGCCGCGCTCGTTCCTGCGGGGCCGCGACATCGACGCGGAGGGCGCTGTCGGCGTCGTCGCCATCACGCCGGATTCGCCCGCAGCCGCGGCCGGCCTCCAGCCCGGCGACATTATCACGGGCATCGACGATACGAACATCCGCAACAACGGCGACCTCACCGAGCTGCTGCGCGAGTTCGACCCGGGCTCGGAGGTGACCGTCCACTTCTATCGCAACGGCGAGAGCCGCGACGCTGCAGTGACACTCAGGCAGCGCCCCGACCAGCAAGCCGGCATCGCCCCGGCGACCACCGGATCGTTCGCGTAGGGACGCAGCACACCACAGGGAGTTGGCAGTGGACGAGCAAGCGAAGAAGACCGCACTTCTGATGATCCCGTACGGGCTGTACGTGCTCAGCGCCAAACATGGCGACCGTCTTGCCACCGGCACCGTCAACTGGGTGACGCAGGCCTCGTTTCAGCCGCCTCTCGTAGCGATGGGCGTGAAGCGCGAAAGCGGCCTCTTCGAGGCCATCAAGGGCAGCGGGCGGTTCGCGCTCAGCGTCCTTGGCACCGGCCAGAAGGACATCGCCTTCGCCTTCTTCAAGTCTGTCGAGCCCGAGGGCGACACGCTCGCGGGCTATCGCTTCGAGACCCACACCACGGGCGCGCCGATCCTCGTCGACGCGCCCGCCTGGGTCGAGGCGCGCACCACCGACATCGTCGAACGCGGCGACCACGCCGTCGTCATCGGCGAGGTCATCGAGGCGGGCGTCCGCAGCGAGACGGGCGTGCTCACGCTCGCCGAGTGCGGCGTCAAGTACGGCGGCTAGCATGGCGATACCCGCCGCCACCAGCGGGCGCACCATCGCCGACCTGCGCGGCCGCGCGACCCCAGCCGGCGAGCGTTCGCGCATCGTGTCGCTCGTCCCCAGCCTCACGGAGACGCTGTTCGCGCTCGGTCTCGGCGACCGCGTGGTAGGCGTGACGCAGTACTGCATCGAGCCCGCCGAAGCGACGGCCCGGCTGCCGCACCTCGGCGGCACGAAGACGCCCGACATCGCGGCGCTGCTCGCCCTGCGCCCCGAGATCGTGATGGCGAACGCCGAGGAGAATCGCGCCGAAGACATCGCGGCGATAGAGGCGGCGGGCGTGCCCGTGTTCGTGACGATGCCGCGCACCGTCGCCGGCGCCGCCGATGCGATGCGCGACATCGCCGCGGTGCTCGACCGCGCCGCCGAGGCGGCGCCCTTCCTCGCCGATATCGACGCGATGCTCGCCGAGGCCCAGGCGCGGAGCGAGCCGCGTCCGCGCGTCTTCTGCGCCATCTGGCGGCGACCGTGGATGACGGCGAACGGCGACACCTATGTGGGCGACGTCGTCCGGGCCGCGGGCGGCGACAACGTCTTCGCGGGCCACGCAGACCGCTACCCCACGCTCAGCGCCGACGACATCGTCGCGGCCGACCCGCAGATCATCCTGCTCCCCGACGAGCCGTACCCGTTCGGCGAGCGGCATCGCGAGGAGCTGGCGCGGCTGCCGATCGCGGCGGCGCGCGATGGCCGCATCAAGCTCTGCGACGGCAAGGACATTACGTGGCACTGGTCGCGAACGGCGGGCGCGGTGCGCCGGGTGCGCGCCCTGCTGCACGACGCTCCGTAGCTCGCGGCCTCGACGGAGGGAGCGCGCCATGCGCGTATTCGGCAGACTGGGCGTGGCGATAGCGCTCGCGGTCGCGGCGGCGTGGGCGTACCTCGTCACGCGCAGCCGCCGGGCCGAGCGCTACGACCCGTGGGAGCTGGCGATGCCGGGGGCGCGCTTTCACGTGCGCGGCATCGGCGTCCACTTCGTCGAGGCGGGCGACCCCGCCCATCCGGCGCTCGTCCTCATCCACGGGCTCGGCGGCTCGCACTTCGCCTTTCGCGATATCATCGGGCCGCTTTCGCGGCGGCGGCGCGTGCTCGCCCTCGATCTGCCCGGCCACGGCCACTCCGACCGGCCCGCCGCGTTCGACTACGCGCTTTCGGCGCAGGCGAGTGTGGTGCGCGAGCTCATGGATCGGCTCGGCATCGCCCGGGCCGATGTCGCAGGGCACTCGCTGGGCGGCGCCGTCGCAATGCGGCTCGCCATCGACGCCCCCGACCGGGTCGATCACCTGGTGCTGATGGCGGCAGCCGTTGTGCCCGGCATGCGGCCGGCCCGTCCGCTGGCGATGGCCGCCGTCGCCGCGAGCCCAGCACTCTCCGGCCTGCTGTCGCATCGCCGCCTCCGCCGGATGCAGCTCGGCACCGCGTATCACGACAGCGCCCATCTCAGCGACACCATGCTCGACGATGTCGAAATGCGAGCGGCGATGCGCGGCAGCTCGCGTGTCCTGGGCCGCGTCGCGCGAGGGCTGATGTCGGAGCCGCCGCCCGATCCGGCGCGCGTCTCGCAGCGGACGCTCATCCTGTGGGGCGAATCGGATCGATGGGTGCGGCCGGAGCAGGGCGTACGGCTGCTGGCCGCTATCCCGCACGCGGAACTGAGGCTCGTGCCCGAAGCCGGGCACATGCTGATGGAGGAGCAGCCGAAGCTCGTGGCGCAGGCTATCGACGACTTCCTCGGCTGAGCAGCGCTCCGCGCGCGAAAACGGCCGCCCCTCGAAGGACGGCCGTTCCGCGAACGCTCGCTCCGCAGTGCTTCGGTCAGAGCGCCTTGACGCAGGCCAGCGCCGCCGCCTCGTCGGGCACAACGACGGGCTGGTCGACATCGATGTGGCGCACCTTGCCCTGCTTGTCGATGACGATAATCGCGCGGTTCGCGACGCCGGCCGCTTCCAGGTAGACGCCGTACTTCTGCGAGACAGCGCCGTGCGGGAAGAAGTCGGAGAGCAGAGGATAGTCGACGCCGAGCTCCTTCGCGAAGGCAAGCAGCGCGAAGAAGGGGTCGGTGCTGATGCCGACAACCTCCGCATCGGCCTGCTCGAAGTTCGCCTTCTCCTTCTGGACTGCCGGCAGTTGCGCGGCGCAGATAGGGCTGAACGCCGCCGGGTAGAAGTGCAGCACGACATTCTTCTTCCCGCGATAGTCGCTCAGCTTGAACGTCGCGCTCGTGCCTCGAAGCTCGAAATCGGGGGCCTCGTCGCCCACCTTCAGGGTCGAAGTCACATCGGCCATTGGTGTCCTCCCGTCCGTCGGCTGAATATCAGAACTGTTTGGTTCGCCTATGCTAGTTGGCCCGCGCCATCTTCACAAGGGGCGCGTCAGACAGCGCGCGCCGTCGCGAACAGCAGCCCCCGCGCGAGCAGCTCGCCAGTGAGCACCGCGCCCATTGTCAGATAGAGCAGTCCTGTTGCCGCCTGCATCGCGCGCTCGCGACTCGATCGCCACGCCATCCACGCGAGCGCCGTCGGCAGCAGCAGGGCGAGGATGCGGAGCCAGAACGCGAGGTTCTCGGCCATCGCGAGGTCGGTGCCCGCCTCGACCTCCTCGCGCACCGGCGCCGTGACGCTGACGATTATCAGCGCCCCCTGCGCGATAAGCCCGCCGAACAGGCCGAGCGTCACGAGATCGAGCGGGCGCGACGGCAGCTTCGGTGTCACCAGATACCAGTGGCCGAGCACCATCGCCGTGCTCACTGCGCCCACGACGAGCGCGCCCACCATGAGGCTGAGCGCCGCCGCCGCATAGCCCCACATCGGCGGGGCGATCAGCACCGCGACGGCCATCAGCAGCACGACGCCCACCACGGCCGCCGCGACGCCCGCCGCGAGCGTCGCCCGCCGCGACTGGCTGAAGCTCGCCGCCACGTACGGCAACGCGACGGCGAACAGCGCGAACGCCGACCACCGGACGAAGCCAAGCGACGATTCGTCGATGGGGTAGCCGTCGATGTCGGGCTCGGAGGAGAGGGCGAGGGCGAGCGTCCACGCAAGGCCGGCGATGGCCCAGATGGCGCCCGCGCTCACCCGCAAGAAGCCGCGTGTGACGAGCGCGCGTGCATCGAGGAGCTGGATGATGATGAGGCTGCCCACCGCCATCTCCGCGAAGATGATGAAGAGGGCGTGGGGCATCGCTGCGGTGTTCATACGAGTCCAGTAGTGCCGGGGGGATGGGGCGCGAGCATCATGATAGCACCGCCCACCGCAGCGTCAACGCGAGGTGGGCGCAGACAGCGAAGGAGGGAGCCCTCAGGCCCCCTCCTTCGTCTCCCCCTCGAAGCGGGAGCCGCGCTGGAGTTCGCTGGCGTGATGCGCCCGCCGTCGCCGCGCGTCAGTGCGCGCCGACAGCCTCCGCTGTGATAACGGCGTGCAGGCCGGGCGAGATGCAGTCGTACCGCTTGTGGAGCGGCGCGGGCGCTCGCAGGATGGTGGCGGCGCCGAGCCTGTCGAGGTACTCGCTGAGCTGCCGATCGCGCAGCGCCTGCAGCGCCTTGCGGCCCGACGAAGCCGTCTCGCCATCGCCGAGAACGAGCATCAGCGCCTCGTTCATGGCCTGGTCGTCGCTAATCTCGCGAGCCATGAACTGCTCGCCGTTCCACAGCCAGAAGTCGACCTGCGGCCTCGCTTCGCGGCGGCCGACCTGGTTGTACTGCACGTAGAACTCGAGGTGCCCAAGCGAGTACGCGAGCTGCCGGTCGAGGTCTTCGCCGACCTTCGCGAACAGCACACGATCGGTGCCGGAGTGCGCGTGCTCCTCGAGCGCGGCCACCAGCGTGCGCTTGAACGAGGTGCGCTGCACGAGCTCGTGAATCGCGAACTCGGTGAAGTGGCCCGCGCCGGCGACCCGCCGGTGGAACCACGCCGGACCCTGCATGCCGAGGCCGCCGCCATTGGCGAGCGCCCGCTTGCGGAACGCCTCCGTGTGGCGCGCCGTCTCGAACGAGATGGTTGCGAGATAGAGCTTCGCGTCGAAGAAGCCGTACGCGATCTTCTCGAACCAGCCGTTCAGCACCTGATTGGCGATCATCGCGTCTTCCGAGAGCCGCGTGCACACCTGGTCGATGGCCAGCTCGATGTGCCACGGCAGCTCCTCGAGCTGCTGCCACGGGATGTCGGTAGCGGGCGCCCATCGGTACTCGATGGCGTCCTCGTACAGCTCGCGGACGTTGTCCGACCACACATCGACCTTGTCGAAGGTGGTGTAGCGGCCGACGGGGCCGCCGTGGTCGGGCGGCCACGCGCCGCGGGGCATGTCGTCGAGCCGCATCCAGCGATCGGGGACGTAGCCGTAGCTGCCGATCTCGATCTGCTCCAGAAGCAGGCCGCGCTCGCTCGGCTTGATTTTGGCGATGCGCTCCGTCGGCACGCTCATCCACGTCATGTCGATGGGCGGCGCTTCGGGCGGAAACTCCGCGTTCGCCTCGGCGAGGAACGCCGTGACGGTGCGGCCGCCGGTGATGGCCGCCTGGATGCGATCGGCCGTGATGCCGCGCGAGAGCAGGGCCGCGACGGTCGCCTCGGGCCACCGGTTACGGCGGACAAGGTCGTGCAGCGGCTCTGGGATGCCTTCAATGCTGCGCATAAGGAAAAACTCGACCCCCAGTTAGTTTGTGTCACCGACGAACTGCTTTGAGAGCCGGGCTCATCCGGTCCCTGCGATCGCTCATGCCGACGACATCGAGGCGGTGCAGGTACTCGGTGACCTGGCGCTTGTTGATGGCAAGCAGCCGCCGCCAGCCTTCGTCGACCTTGGCCGCGCCGCCGCCCAGCAGCACCGCGAGCGACTCCGCCGTCGGGCCCTGGCCCGTGAGCACGCCGGCCTGGTTGCCCGCGCCGAGGCCCGTCTCCGACATGTCGAGGTAGGTGTGAATCTGCTCGCGCCGCTCCGGCTCCGTCTCCATGAGGTACTTCAGGTGCATGACACCGAAGGCGACGTGGCGGCTCTCGTCCTGCGCGGCGAGCCGGAAGAGCTTCTTCTCAGGCTCGTTCTGCGCGAACCACTCGCCCATGCGGAACATCGTCTGCACGAAGCCCTCGCCAAGCACGTGGAGCTGCGCCGTCATCTGCGAGAAGTCCCACTGGGCGAGCGCCGCCGATGCCGGCTCGTTGCCGTACATGAGCTTGCCGCCGTTGGCGAGCGCCCGCTTGCGGAACACGTCGAGGTGGCGCGCCTCGTCCATGACCTGGGTGCTGAGGAACATGCCGACTTCGAAGTGGTCGGGCGAGACGTGCTGAATCCACTTGCCGGGCTGGTCGCCCGCGATAAACTCGACCTGGTTGAAGAAGGTCGCGACCTGGCACATCGCCAGCTCGACATCGTCGGGGAGTTCCGTAAGCTCGTGCCACGGGATGTCGCGCGCCGACGACCACTGGCGCTGGAGGGCTTCCTCGTAGAGCATCTCGATGCTCTCGGCCCAGGCGATGCTCTTGTTGCCCCAGCGGAGCATGATTGGCCCGACCTCGGGGCGAATGCCCGCGCCGCGGATGGCGGAGCCCATGTTCTCGCTCTGGGTGGGGATGTTTTCGTAGCTGCCGACTGCCGCGTTCTCGAGCGTCAGGCCGCGCTTGCCCGGCTCGGCTCGGACACCCTTCTCCGTGGGCGACTCCAGCCACGAGAGGTCCATGCCATCGGCCTTCAGCCGGTCGACGACATCCTTCCTGTAGGTTGCCATGCGCTTCCCCTTCCGATCCGCTGCGCGGACACGCGCCCGCGCAGCTTTCCAACTCGATGCGATCACTCTACAGCTACGTACATCTTTGTCAAGGAATGCATCGGGGCTCGAACAATACATATGTCGGTATTGCCTTACCGCGATTCGCGAAGTTCGTATCTGGCGCCTTGACGGTCTTTACACCACGGTGTATCGTTCGCCGCGTTCTTCGCCCCGGATAATCCGTGAAAGGGAGACCCCATGAAAGCTGCCATTTTCCACGGCCCCAACCAGCCCCTGAAGATCGAGAACAACATCGAGATCGACAAGCCGATGTCGCACGAAGTCGTCGTACGCACGATGGCCAGCGGCGTCTGCCACAGCGACCTCCACTTCGTCGACGGGCTCTACCCGTACCCGGCGCCCGCCATCCTCGGTCACGAGTCGGCGGGCATCGTCGAGTCGGTCGGCGACCAGGTGACGTACGTCAAGCCCGGCGACCACGTCATCGCCTGTCTCGCCGTCTTCTGCGGCAAGTGCGAAAGCTGCCTCAGCGGCCACCCGAGCCGCTGCCAGAGCGCCGAGGTGCGGCGCGGCATGGAGGACCGGCCCAAGTACACGATGAACGGCCAGCCCGTGTTCCAGTTCCTGAACATCTCCACCTACGCCGAGAAGATGCTGCTGCACGAGAACGCCGTCGTGAAGATCGACAAGGAGTACCCGCTCGACCGCGCCGCGCTCATCGGCTGCGGCGTCACGACCGGCGTCGGCGCGGTCCTGAACACCGCGAAGGTCACGCCCGGCTCCACCGTCGCCGTCTTCGGCGCGGGCGGCATCGGGCTCGCGGCGATCCAGGGCGCGGTCATCGCCGGCGCGCGCAAGATCATCGTCGTCGACATGTCGGAGGCGAAGCTCGCGACCGCCAAGGAGTTCGGCGCGACCCACATCGTCGATGCCTCCGCCACCGACGCCGTGCAGGCGATCCGCGACATGACCGGCGGCGGCGTCGACTACTCGTTCGAGGCCATCGGCACGAAGCGCGCCGCCGAGCAGTCGCTTCGAAGCGCTGAAGGGCGGCGGCACGGCCACCATCATCGGCATGATCCCGGTCGGCCAGAAGATCGAGATTGACGGCACCAGCCTGCTCAGCGAGAAGAAGATCCAGGGCAGCGGCATGGGCTCGACCCGCTTCCGCATCGACATGCCGACGTACATCGACTTCTACCGCCAGGGCAAGCTCCACCTCGACGAGATGATCACGCGGCGCGGCAAGCTCGAAGACGTGAACGAGGCCTTCCGCGCCATGAAGGCCGGCGAAGTGTCGCGCAGCGTCCTGATGTTCGACTAGCCTCACCCCAGCCCCTTGCGAAGGCCTCCCGGTCGCGCCGTTGGTATACTAACGGCGCACTCCGGGAGGCCTTCTGTTATGCAAGACGCCGAGCGCCGCTGGCTCCTGAAGGCGATCCGCGAATCGGGCGGCGAGCTCGAATCGCAGTTCGCCGGGCTCGGCGACGATGTCGTCCGCTGGCGGCCCCGCGACGACGAGTGGTGCCTGACCGAAGTCATGGGCCACCTCCGCGACGCCGAGCAGCAGTTCACCGCCCGCCTCAAGCGGATGCTCCGCCACTTCGAGCCCACGCTCGCCGACATCGACATCGACATCTGGCCAGGCGAGCGTGAGTATGCCGCGCGGCTCCGTGCGCAGCTACACCGCCGCCTTCGCCCACGAGCGCACCGAAACGGTGATGCTGCTCTGGGCGGCGGGTCCGGCCGAGTGGGAGCGGGGCGGCGAGCATCCCTACCGTGGGCGGATCACGCTCGCCGATGTCGCCCGCGACATCCACCGCCACGACCTCGAGCACCTCTGGCAAGCGCGACGGACCGTGCGCGGCTACGAGGCAGCGTGCGGCCTGCCCGCCGGCAGCATCCTTGAGTGAGCCGCCGCGCCGGGCCCGGGCCCGCCCCATCGGCATGGCTCGATGGGACTCGGCGCGTGTCGAACTCGAACGCCTCGGCGTCGCGCCGCCCGCCCGTCCCCTGCTGCTGAAGGTGTGGGACGCGACGGCGAGCGAGCTCGGGCGGCTGAGCGCCGCGGTCGCCGCGGCGGGCGGCGAGCTTCGCATCGCCAGCGACACGACGGCGCTCGTCGCCCTCCCGCCCGCGACACCGCCCGAAGCCGTCCCCGCGCCGCTATCAACGGCCATCCGCGCGGCGCAACGGGCGGCCGCGCCGCAACCGTCGCCCATCACCTGCGGCAGCCGCGTGCTCACGTTCGAGCGGGCCCGCGTGATGGCGATCGTCAACCTCACCGACGACTCGTTCTCCGGCGATGGCGTCGGCACCGACATCGACGCCGCCGTCCGGCTCGCGGAGCAGGCGGTGGCCGACGGCGCGGACATCATCGACATCGGCGGCGAGTCGGCCCGCGCCGATGTCCCCATCCGCGACGTCGCGGAGGAGATCGACCGTGTGGCGCCGGCCATCGAGCGGATCGCCGCCCGCGTCGACGCCGTCATCTCGATCGACACGTGGAAGCACGAGGTGGCGGAGGCGGCGCTGCGCGCGGGCGCGACGCTCGTCAACGATATCGGCGGGCTGAAGCTGGGCCCGGCCATGGCCGAAGTCGCCGCCCGTCACGGCGCGGCCCTCGTCCTCAATCACACCTGGATGCCGCCCAAGATCCGCCCGCCCACGCCGCCGCGCTACCCCGACGTGCTCGACGCCGTGTACGCGTTCCTCGAGGACCGGATCGCCGAGGCGATGGCGCACGGCGTGGCCGAGGAGCGGATCATCGTCGACCCGGGCGTCGCCTTCGGCAAGTCGCACGACGAAGACCTCGAGGTGATGCGCCGCATCGGCGAGCTGCGCGCACTGGGCCGGCCGATCCTGCTCGCGCACTCGCGCAAGCACGTCATCGGCAGCGCCCTCGGCGGCCTCCCGCCGGCGGAGCGGGTCGAGGGGACGATGGCGGCCGCAGCGCTCGCCGTGGCCGCGGGCGCCGACATCGTCCGCGTCCACGACGTGCGCGCCGTCGCTCGCGCCGTCCGCATGGCCGACGCGTTCGCTCGCTGGGCGCCGGGCGCGCTCGCGCCTTCGGACGAAAGCTGGCCGTTTCCAGCGACCGGCCACGTTTGACGCCGGAGAGCTCCGCCATACAATCCCACCTCTCGAACGCCAGGAGGAGATTGAGCACGAGAGGACAAGCGAATGGCAACGGAATCTGGAATCTTTATTTCATGGGGCACTATCGTCCGTGGGCGTGAGCAACAGGCGACCGGCGTCTACCGCGCCGCGCTCGGCTACTTCCAGGGGCTGAAATCGAGCGGGAAGGCGCAAGATTTCAAATCGCACTTCGTCATCACAGGGAACAGCGCCGATATGAGCGGCTTCTTCCTGCTGGAGGGTTCGTCACAGCAGATCGGCGCGGTGCAGGCAAGTCCCGAATTCGCGGTTCTCGTCCAGAAGGGGCAACTCGTCGTCGAGAACTTCACCCTGAACGTGACGATCACGGCGGACGACCCGATCCAACTCGCGGACATGAGCGATGAGATCGAGAGTCAGGCACGCCAAGAAATCGGCATCTAATCAGAGCCGCCGCCCCGCCAGGTGGAATCGGCGAACAGGCGCGACGGCAACTCCGTGACGACGGCCCGCGAGAAACCTGCCGTTCGGGACGTGTGCGCGCGCGCATCCGACGATGCTCAAACGGCATCGAAGGAGGTGCGCGATGGGCAGACTCGACGGCAAGGTAGCCATTGTCACGGGGGCAGGCTCCGGCATCGGCAAGGCGATAGCGATCCTCTTCGCGCAGGAAGGGGCGAAGGTCGTCGTCGCCGACATCACGGGCGCCGAGGAAGCGACGTCGAGCGAGATCGGCCGCAGTGCCATCGCGACGCGCGTCGACGTGTCGAAGAGCGACGACGTGCGGCGGATGATCGCGACGGCGCGCGACCGCTTCGGCCGCCTCGATGTGCTCGTCAACAACGCCGGCATCGAAGGCGCGCAAGCGCCGACGGCCGACTGCACCGAGGACAACTTCGACCGGACGATCGCGGTCAACCTGCGCGGCGTCTTTCTCGGGATGAAGTACGGCATCGGCGCGATGCTCGAAAGTGGCGGGTCGATCATCAACATCGCGTCGGTGGCCGGGCTTGGTCGGCTTCGCCGGGCTGCCCGCCTACTGCGCGTCGAAGGGCGGCGTCATCCAGCTCACGAAGACGGCCGCGCTCGAATACGCCACGCAGAACATCCGGGTCAACGCCATCTGCCCCGGCGTCATCTGGACGCCGATGGTGGAGCGGATCACCGGCGACAGCGAGGAAGCGCGGCAGCAGTTCGCCGCCATCGAGCCCGTCGGCCGGATGGGCACACCGGAGGAGGTGGCGGCGATGGCGCTGTTCCTCGCGACCGGCGAATCCTCGTTCGTCACCGGGGCGGCGCTGCCGGTCGATGGCGGTTTCGTCGCACGCTAACGGACGGGCACGCCCTCACGTCTATGCGCTTCCGCCCAGCCGCGATCGGCCTCAGCCCCCTGGCCCCCTCTCCGTCACCGGATGGAGAGGGGGAACGCGGCAGCTGGGGGCGAGTCCCACGCACTCACGCCCACGCGCTTCCGCCCAACCGCGATTCGGCCTCACACCCCTGGCCTCCCTCTCCATCACCGGATGGAGAGGGAGAACGCGGCAGCTGGGGGCGAGTCCCTCGCACTCACGCGCTACGCGCTTCCGCCGCAACCACAATCGGCCGCGCGCATGGCGCCCCCCGCTGCCACGATAACTGGCCTCTTTCCGGCGCTCGGCCAGCGCCTGACCGTCGGGCCATCCCGTCTTCCTGTATGATGCGCCAGCACACACGCAACATCAGGGAGGGGCATCACCATGGGACGTCTTACAGGCAAGGTCGCCATCGTCACGGGCGCGGGCTCCGGCATCGGCCGGGCGACATCGCGCCGGTTCGCGCAGGAGGGCGCAAAGGTCATCTGCGCCGACGTGACGGGCGCACAGGAGCGCACCGTCAACGAGATTCGCGACACCGGCGGCGAGGCGACGGCGGTCAGCGTCGACGTGTCGAAGGAAGCCGATGTTCGCAGGCTCTTCGACGAGGCGCGCGCCGCCTACGGTCGCGTCGATGCGCTCTACAACAACGCCGGCGTCCTCGGCGAGATGGGCATGCTGACCGACTGCTCCGAGGAGAACTTCGACCGCATCATCGGCGTCAACCTCAAGGGCGTCTTCTTCGGGCTGAAGCACGGCATGGCCGCCATGGCGGCGACCGGCGGCGGCGCGATCGTCAACACCGCGTCGATAGCGGGGCTCGTCGGCATACCCGGGCTCGGCGCGTACTGCGCCTCGAAGGGCGGCGTTATCCAGCTCACCAAGGCAGCGGCGCTCGAAGGCGCGGCGATGAACATCCGCGTCAACTGCGTCTGCCCGGGCGGCGTGAACACGCCGATGGTGCAGGCCGCCGGCATCGGGCGGCCGGACGCGGGCGACGGCGCGGGAGCTGCGGACACGCTCGGCGCGACCCGCATTATCGAGCCGGAGGAAATCGCAGCGCTCGTGACGTTTCTCGCCTCCGACGATGCCTCGGCGATCACCGGCGGCGCATTCCCGATCGACCTCGGCGTTACCGCGCGCTAGTGACGATGCGCAGCGCCCGCTGCATCCAGCATCGCCACCACCGCCGGGCGTAGCCGCGTCGCGTCATCGATGGCCGCGGAGCACGCGTCGCCCACACAAACGTAGGCACGCGCGCCCGGCCCCGCGGGCAACGACAGCGCCGCGATGCGCGCCGCATCGTGCGCCGGGTCGAGCAGTTGCACGGCGCGAAACGGCTCCCCGATGCGCAACGCCTCGGCGTGGAGCGCGCGCGCCCCATCGCCCGCACCGACGACGCTGACCGTGACCGGCTCGTGCACCAGCGCGTCGACCGCGGCCGCGTATGCCGAAGCGAAGTTCGTGTGCAGCGCGAAGCTGTCGACGAAATGCGCGAGCGCCGCGTGCGCCAGCCCGACGAACTCGCGGTCGCGTGTCAGGTGATAGAGCCGCGTGAACAGCCGCCCGGCGCGCGCGTTCTCCACGAGGTTGCGCTGCCGCTCGCGGACGCGGCCCGCGCCCTCGATGCCCGACGCGATGTCGTAGAACGCGCCCGCGCCGCCCTCCTGGAAGCGCTCCGGGAGCAGCCGCGCCAAGTCGACGGCGCGCTCGAAATCGGCCGGCCGGCCGAGCGTCTCGTAGGCGTCGAGCGCCGCCATCGCCAGCTCGACGTGATCGGCGAGCAGCCCCGGCGTCGAGGGAGAGCTATCGGCGGGGAGCGGCAGCGCCCGGAAGCAGAGCCCGCCCGGCTCCCGCATCCGCGCGAACGCGAAGTCGAGCGCCGCGACAGCCCGCTCCGCCAGCTCCGGCCGCGCCAGCGTCCACGAGGCTTCGAGGTAGGCCGACGCCATGCGGGCGTTCCACGCCGCGTACACCGTGCGGTCGACGAGCGGCGCTGCGAGACGCGCGCGTTCCGCCTGCCGAGGCCGCCGCGTACGCCTCGTCCGCGTCCTGCGAGCCGAGAAACGCGCCGGTCGCGGCGTCGCGCAGCGTCGCGTCGACGTAGCCGATGATGTCGGCCGCCCGCTGCGCGAAGCGCTCGTCGCCGGTGAGGCGATAGAGCGCGAGCAGCACCCGCAGATGGCCCGCCTGATCGTCGAGCAGCATCTCGTAATGAGGCTCCGACCAGTCGCGCCTGGTCGCGTAACGGTAGAAACCGCCGTCGACCCGGTCGGAGAGCGCGCCATCCATCATCGCTTCGACGCTGCGCCGCACGATGCCGAGGTACTCGTCGCGGCCGGTGCGCTGGAACGCGAGAAGCAGCAGCTCGAGCGAGTCGATCTGGGCGAACTTCGGTTCCGTGCCGAACCCGCCGTGTTCCGCGTCGAAGAAGCCCGCCACCTCCGCCACGACCGCGTCGGTGATGCCGTGCGCGAGCGTGCCCGGCGCCGCCTGCCGCTGCCGCCTCGCGAGCGGCGCGCATCTCGGCGACACGCGCCGCCAGCTCGCCGCTGTGCTCCCGCGCATAGGGGGCGACGTTGGCGACGAGCACGCGCATCTCCTCGGGCGGGACGTACGTCGCGCCCGCGATGATCTCGCCGTCGGGCGTCAGGAAGACGGTGCTGGGCAGCCCGCCGCAGTTGTAGCGCCCGTTGACATCGGGGCGCTCGTCGGCGTCGACCCGCACCGCGACGTAATCGCGGTTCAGCCCGGCGATGACCTCCGGATCGGAGTACGTCGTCTCGTCCATGACGTGGCACCAGTGGCACCACGACGCGGAGAGCGCGAGCAGGATCGGCTTGTCGTCGCGGCGGGCCGCGGCGAACGCGCCTTCGGCCCACGGCTGCCAGTCGATATCGCCGGCGCGATTCGGACGCGGCGAGAAGCGGAAGCGCGACGGAGGCTTCGCCTCCACGCCGGTCAGCTCCGGGCCGCGACGACGAGCTCGGCGGCGACTTCGTAGCGGCCGAACGACGGCATGATGTAGATGCCGGCGCATTCGCCGCGCATGTCGTCGAGGAACTCGCGCGCGATCGCGAGCCCCTCCGGAATGCCGGCCTCGCCCGCGCGGCGCATCCGCTCGCGGAACTCGAGCGGGATCGAGACGCCGGCGAGCTCGTTGTGCAGGAACTCGGCGTGGCGATGGTTCTGCAGCGGCAGCACGCCGAGCAGCACGGGCACGTCCGATGGGGCCGAGCCGCGCGAAGAACGAGCGCACGAGCGCCGGATCCCACACGGGCTGCGTCATGATGAGGTCGGCGCCCGCGTCGATCTTCTGGCGCACGCGGTCGAGCTCGAGCGCGAGGTCATCGGCGGCCGGGTTGGCGGCGCAGGCGATGAAGAAGTCGGTGCCCCGGCCGATCGAGTTGCCGGCCCAGTCGGTGCCCTCGTTGAGCCGCTTCAGCACCCGGATGAAGCCGATCGAATCGACATCCCACACACCGGCGGCCTGGGCGTAATCGCCGCCGCTCGGCGGGTCGCCGGTGAGCGCGATGACGTTGCGGACGCCGAGCGCGTGCGCCCCGATGAGGTCGCTCTGCAGCGCCATCAGGTTGCGGTCGCGCGTCGTGCAGTGGATGATCGTCTCCACCCCGGCCTGCTGAATCTGCAGCGCCAGCGCGATGGCGCTCATCCGCACGCGCGCCATCGGGCTGTCGCCGATGTTGATGCAGTCGGCGCCCGCGTCGTGCAGCAGCCGCGCACCCTCGATCGCCTTGCGCGGGTTGATGCCGCGCGGCGGGTCGATCTCGACCGAGACGACGAAGCGGCCGGCGGCGAGCTTCTCGCGCAACGTCCGCGGCTCGCCGTCGTCCTCGCGCTCCGGCGCTTCGGGCGCATCGCCGCGCGGCGACGCCATCGCCGGCTGCATCGGCGACGGTGCGCATCTCGCCCGCCGTCGCGCCCGTCCGCGCCGATTGCGGCGCGCATCGCCCGTAGTGTGCTCGGGGGTGGTGCCGCAGCAGCCGCCGACGAGCCGCGCGCCCGCCGCGACGAGCCGCACGCCGACTCCGCGAAGTACTCCGGGGTGGCGGAGTAGTGGGCGCGGCCTTCGACGACGCGCGGCAGCCCCGCGTTCGGCTGGGCGGAGATGGCGGGAACGCCGGCCAGCGCCATCTGCTCGACGACGCTGACAGCGCCCTGCGGGCCGACGCCGCAGTTGACGCCAGCGACGTCGGCGCCGAGCCGCAGCACCGTCGCCGCGACATCGGCGGGCGATTCGCCCGCGAGCGTGCGGCCGTCCTCCTGGAAGCTCATCTGCGCGACGATCGGCAGGCTCGTG
This sequence comes from uncultured Chloroflexia bacterium, assembly GCA_963702115.1. GTDB lineage: Bacteria > Chloroflexota > Dehalococcoidia > SHXV01 > SHXV01. The sequence continues at coordinate 883,699 of OY969711.1, read as the reverse complement.
CGAGCGCGCGCCGCCTCGATCGCCACACCGAGCTCGGCGAGCGAACCGAACGTCTCGAGCACGAGCAGGTCGACGCCGCCTTCGAGCAGCGCCTCGATCTGCTCGCCGAACGCGTCGCGGGCGCGCGCGAGCGCATCGTGGTCGTCGAGCGTCAGACGCAGCCCCGTGGGGCCGACGGATCCCGCGATGAACACGGGCTGGCCCTGTATCTCGCGCGCGTCCCGGGCGATCCGCACCGCACGAAAGTTGATGTCGCGGACGCGGCCCTCGAGGCCGTGGCGGGCGAGCCGGGCGCGGTTGCCGCCGAAGGTGTTCGTCTGGACGATATCGGCGCCCGCGGCGATGTAGTCCTCATGCACCTGGCGCACGAGCTCGGGCGAATCGAGGTTCGCGGCGTCGATGCAGCCGTTGGGCGCGAGGCCGCGCGCGATGAGCATGGTGCCCAGGGCGCCATCGGCGAGGAGAACGCGCTGTTCCAGCGCTTCGAGAAATGGGCTCTTCATCCTGCGTTCAGGATACGCGCGCGCCTCGCGGCGGGCAACCGGGCCGCATGGGCCATGGGGAGAGGCGCTAGCCGGTCGCCGTCGCCCGCGCCTCCTCCATCAGCCCGCGGAGGTGGTCGTAGTCCTCGCGCGGCAGCAGGTGGAGGTTGCCCTGAAAGGCGAGCCGCCAGTGCTCGGCGGGGAGCCGCTGCGTGTACCGCATCTGTGGGCCGAGCACGCGCACGTCGAGGTACTCGCCCGGCTCCAGAATGAGGTCGGGCTCGACCTTCACCCGGAAGGGGTAATCCTCGTTCGGCTTCTTCTTCGAGCCGAACACCTTCTCGTGATCCTCGAACATCTCCGAGGTCACGGTCGCGATGCCGCCGAACTTGACGATGCCCGTGAGGTAGAACAGCAGTTTGTCGCCGACGCGGATGTTCGCCGCCTCGTTGCGGCGGGTGCTCTTGAAGCCGAACATGTCCCACCCGCGCGACTTCGCTATCTCGAAGTTCTCCGGAGCGCCCACGACCATCCAGTAGTGCGGTTCGGTCTCGGCCATCGCAGTCCTCCTCGACGCCGTACGGCGAATCGGGCGTCATTCTACCATCACCCGTTGTGGCGCGGATGGCGCGGCGCTATGATGCTCGCGCGCAAGCAACTCGCGAACCGTCGGGCGGCGACGAAACGAATGAGGGGGCGACGATGAAGGTGTCCGTGTTCGGACTGATGCAGCGGCTCGACGACCGCAGCGATACGGAGGCGATGACCGCCGAGCTCGAAACCATGCGTATGGCGGAGGACATCGGGTACTGGGGCGGGTACGTCGCCGAGCACCACTTCTCGCCGTACTGCCTCGGCGCGTCGCCGGCTGTCCTGCTGGGCTACCTCGCGGCGAACACGAAGCGGCTGCGGCTCGGCACGGCGGTGTCGGTGCTGCCGCTCAACAATCCGCTGAAGGTGGCCGAGGATTACGCCACCGTCGACGCCCTCAGCGGCGGCCGTCTCGAGCTCGGCGTCGGACGCGGCTACAACCTGTTCGAGTACGGCGCGTTCGGCATCCCGATCGAGGAGAACACGGATCGGCTGCGCGAGGCGCTCGAGATGATAAAGCTCGCCTGGACGCAGGAGCGGTTCTCGTACGCGGGCAAGTTCTACCGCACCGAGAGCACCGAAGTGCTACCGAAGCCTGTCCAGCGGCCGCATCCGCCCATCTTCTACGCCAACGTATCGCCGGGCTCGGTGGAGGGCGCCGCCCAGCAGGGCATGGGCATCTGTGTGCTCGCGGGCGTGCCGCCCGACGACATCACCGATCGCTTCGCCCGATGGGGCGCGGCGGCGCGGGCCGCCGGCCACGACGGCGCCGCTGCCGACGCCATTCTCTCGAACACACCCCAGCAGAAGATCGTCTGGGTCGACGACGACAACGCGCGCGCCCGCGAGGTTGGCGGCAAGCTCATCGCCGAGTACGGCGCGTCGCTCGAGAAGTACGCGTTCCCGGGCACGGCGTACCCGCACCGCCCGCCCGGCATGCCGCAGTACGAGATGCAGGGCCCCTCGACCCGGCCCGTCTCGCTCTGGTCGCTGGAGATGATGGAGGCGACCCAGGGCGCGTTTGTCGGCAGCCCGGAGGTTGTCGCCGAGAAGCTGCTCGCGTATCGCGAGCACACCCCGCTCGACTACATGCTGATGTGGTGCACGCTCGGCGGCCCCGATCGCGAGAGCCTGCAGCGCTGCGTCCGGCTGTTCGGCGAAAAGGTGCTGCCGAAACTGAAGTAGCGCCCGCGGCCTAGCGTTCGAGCTGCTGCGTCACGTCGACGACGATGGTGTCGGGGCGGAAGTAGAGCGCCGCGCGCAGCCGCATCGCCGTCTGGTTGTGCAGGAAGCCCTGCCACCAGTGGGCCGGCACAAAGTCCGGAATCACGACCGTCACCGGCACGTTCGCCCGCACCGGCAGCGCGTCGATGAAGGCGATGAACGGCGCCTGGAACGAGCGATAGGGCGACTCGATAATCACCAGCGGGATATCGGGTGCCCACTTGTGCCAGCGCTCCTCGAGCTCCGTCAGATCCTCGCCCTCCTCCGTCGACACATGGATGGCGGTGACGTTCGTGGAGATGCCGCGGGCGTACGAAAGGGCGCGCGCGACCACCCGGTTGTAGTCGCCGACCGGTACGACAACCGGACGGTCGGGCGGCAGCGTGAACGCGGCCGGCACCTCGCCGGCGCCGAACGCGAGCTCGGCGTGCACCGAGTCATAGTGGCGCCGTATCTGCCGCAGCAGCAGCACGAACGCCGGGATGAGGATCAGGATGATCCACGCCCCGTGCGTAAACTTCGTCGTGGCGACGATGATCGCGACGACCCCCGTCGCAATCGCGCCCGCACCGTTGATCACCATCGAGCGGCGCCAGTTGCGTTCGCGCGTCTCCCGCCAGTGGCGCACCATCCCCGCCTGCGACAGCGTGAACGAGATGAACACGCCGACGGCGTACAGCGGAATCAGCCGATGCGTGTCGGCGCTGAACATGACCAGGAGCCCGATCGCGATCGCCGCCAGCGCAACGATGCCGTAGGAGAACGCGAGCTTGTCGCCGCGAAACGCGAACTGGTGGGGCATGAAGCCGTCGCGCGCGAGCATCGACGACAGCCGCGGGAAGCCGTTGAAAGCCGTGTTCGCGGCCAGCACAAGGATGAGCGCCGTCGTCGCCTGCAGGTAGTAGTAGAAGAAGTTGTCGCCGCCGAACGAAATCCGCCCGAGCTGAGATATGACGGACTCGCCCTCCACCGGCACGACACCGAATCGCATCGCGAGGAAGGCCGAGCCGATGAAGAACGTCGCCAGAATCGCCGCCATCCACCGCATCGTGACGGCGGCGTTGCGGGCTTCGGGTGGCTTGAACGCCGTCACCCCGTTCGCGATGGCCTCCACACCCGTGAGCGCCACCGCTCCCGACGAGAACGCGCGCAACACGATGAAGATGGTCAGCGATTCCGACACCGCCACCGCCTCGCGCGGCGGCCCCGACTCGGTGAGCGAGCCGGCGACGTCGCCGAAAGCGAGCCGCGCCAGCCCCAGCGCGAGCATGCCTGCGAATCCGAAGATGAACAGATAGGCCGGAATCGCGAATAGCGTGCCCGACTCGCGCAATCCGCGCAGGTTCACGATCGCCATGAAGACCACGAGTCCCGCCGCCATCTCGACCCGATAGTCTGCAAGCTCCGGCAGCGCGGAGACGATGGCGAGCACGCCCGCCGAGATGCTCACGGCGACCGTCAGGATGTAGTCGGTGAGCAGCGCCGACGCGGCGACGAGGCCGGGCCATCGCCCGAGGTTCTCGCTCGCGACGGAGTACGCGCCGCCGCCGCCGGGATAGGCGCGAATCGTCTGCTGATAGGAGATGACCACCGTGACCAGGAGCGCCGCGATCGCGAATGATATCGGGGTTACGAGATTGAGGTGAGCCGAGCCCACCAGCACGAGAACGAGAAGTATCTCCTCCGTCGCGTACGCCGACGACGACACGGCGTCGGACGAGAAGATGGCGAGCGCCCGTACCTTATCGAGCCGCTCTTCGAGCCCGCGCGCGCTCGCCAGCGGCACGCCCACGGTGAAGCGCCGGATCGCCGCCCACACGCGGCCCACGCGGCCGGTCGGGCGCTCGGCAGCCAGCGTCGCCTGCCATCGCGACGCGCCTGTCCGCCGAAACGGCCGCTCCTCCGCCGCCGTCACCCGGACGTAGCGCGTGCCCGGCTTCACACCCTGGCGAATCTCGCCGACGCGAGGCACCGGGGCAAGTGCCGGGGAAGGGGCTGGGGCGCCGCCCGAGGAAGGTTCGCCGGGTTCTCGTTCCATCTGTGTCCATTCGTGAAGCTCGGACGATAGTACACCCGCGCACACTGTTGCGATAGCGGGCGATACCCGCACCCTCGGCGTCGCGCTGCTACAATGCGGGCGATTGAACGACATGCCTTCCATCGCAGTGCTGTGCGGGGGCGTCGGCGCCGCCCGCTTCCTCACCGGCCTCACCCAGGTCGTGCCGCCCCAGAACGTCCTCGCCATCGTCAACACGGGCGATGACGAGCGCGTCTACGGGCTGCACATCTCGCCCGATATCGATACCGTGCTGTACGCGCTCGCCGGGCGCTTCGATGACGAGCGCGGCTTCGGGCTGCGCGGCGACACCTTCGTTTGGCTCGAAGCGATGGCCGCGCTCGGCGAAGACGCGTGGTTCCGCGTCGGCGACCGCGACCTGGCGACCCACATCTTCCGCACGCAGCGGCTCGATGCGGGCACTCCGCTCTCCGCGATCACGACGGAGCTCGCGCTCGCCCTCGGGACGGCGGTGCGCGTCGTCCCGGCCACCGACGAGCGGCTGCGCACGGTGCTCGACACCAGCGAAGGGACGCTCGCGTTTCAGGACTACTTCGTTCGCCATCGCTGGCAGCCGCGGGTGCACGCCGTGGGCTACGAGGGTGCAGCGACGTCGCGTCCGGCGCCGGGCGTCATCGAAGCGATCGCCGCCGCCGATGCCATCATCATCGCGCCGAGCAACCCGATCATCAGCATCGGGCCGATCCTCGCGATTGCGGGCATGCGCGAGGCGCTCGCCGCTCGCCGCGACCACGCTGTCGCCATCAGCCCGATCGTCGGCGGGCGCGCGATCAAGGGGCCGGCCGCCGCGATGATGGCGTCGCTGGGCCTGCGGGCCGATGCGGCGGGGGTCGCCGCGCTCTACCGCGACGTGGCGGCGACGCTCGTCATCGACACGACCGACGCGGTGCTCGCGGCCGAGGTCGAGAGCGCGGGCATGCGCGCCGTCGTCGCGCCGTCGCTGATGACCGGCGACGCCAGCAAGCGGGCCCTCGCCGAAGCGACACTGGCCGCAGTGGCACGCAGGTGAGCGTCGTCGCCGTCGTGCCTGTGAAGAACTTGCACCGGGCCAAGGCGCGGCTCTCGCCCGCGTTCGACGCTGGGCAGCGCCACGCGCTCGCCCTCCGGATGCTCGAGCACGTGCTCCGCGCGCTGCTGGCGACGCCCGGCCTCGATGACGTCCGGATCGAATCGGCGGACGCCGACGCGATCGACCTCGCCCGGCGGCTGGGCGCAGGCGTCATCCCCGAGCCGCCGGGCGTCGACTCGCAGAGCGCCGCCGTCGACGCCGCCGCCCGCGCCCTCGTCGACGAGGGTGTGGGGGCGATGCTCATGCTGCCGCTCGACCTGCCGCGCGCCAATCCGGCCGACATCGCCCGCATCCTCGCGGAGGACGAGCCCGGCGCGACGGGGCCGCTGGCGGTGCTCGTCCCCAGCCGCGATGGCGGCACGAACGCGGCGCTGCGCCGCCCGCCCGACGCGCTGCCCTCGCGCTTCGGCGACGACTCGCTCCGCCTCCACCTCGAGGAAGCGGCGCGGCTCGGGGTGCGCGTGAAGGTGGTGCGGCTCGAATCGCTGTGGATCGACGTCGACACGCACGACGACTATCGCGACACGCTCGGCGACGCGCCGTAGCGGCGCGCGGGATTGTCGGGGGCGCGGCCAATCGCGTAGGCTCACGCTGCGAAGACGACGGCGGCGCGGGCCGCGAAACGCAGGCACACGAGCAGGGGGAACGAAACGATGGCGAGCACCAGCATCACGCACCACGAAGCGACGGCGAACGGCATCCGCCTCCACTACGCGCGCGCCGGCGAAGGCCCGCCGGTACTCCTCCTCCACGGATGGCCCGAGTTCTGGTACGGCTGGCGCGCGACGATGCCCGCGCTCGCCGAGGCCGGCTTCACGGCGATAGCGCCCGACCTGCGCGGGTTCGGCACCAGCGAGAAGCCGCCCGACGGCGGCTACGACAAGCGCACCGTCGCCATCGACGTGTACGAGCTGATGCGCGGCCTCGGCTTCGAGCGCTTCGCCGTCGTCGGGCACGACTGGGGCGGCGCCGTCGCCGATTGGGTGCTGCTCGACTATCCGGAGAACGTGACGAAGTTCTGCATCATGAACATGGTGTACATGCCCGGCATGTTCGCCGAGGGTGCGACGATGCCCGCCCCCGACCCGGATGTCATCGCGCAGAGCTGGTACCAGCACTTCCACCGTCTGCCGAACCACGTCGCCGAGCGGCTCGTGGAGGGTCGCGAGGACGTGTACCTCGGCCACATCATCGAGACGTGGACAGCGACCCCCGGCGCGTTCACCGCCGCCGACCTCGCCGCCTACACGAAGGCGTACCGCGAGCCGGGCGCGCTGACGGGCGGATTCAACTACTACCGCGAGATGGGCGACATTATGCTCATCGCCGGCCACGCCGCGACCCGCCCCCCACAGCCCACCCTCGTCATCTGGGGCATGGACGACCCCGTTATCCGTCCGGCCGGGATCGAGGCGTACGAGCGCTGCTTCCCGAACCTCACCGTTGTCCGGATCGATGGGTGCGGCCACTTCCCGCAGTGGGAGCGGCCCGACGTGGTCAACGAGGCGCTGATCGGCTTCCTGAAGGGGTAGCGCCCGCCGCACCGAGATCGGCGCGGCCCGCCGCCAGCAGCGCCGCGACCCAGACGGCGACCGGCGGCAGGAACGCCGCCCCCACGGGCAGCGCCAGCAGCGCGAACAGATGGCCATCGAGCGCATCGATGTTGTTGCGATACTGCTCGAGCACATCGGGCAGGAGCCCGCCCACCGCCACGGCGATAGTCAGCGCCAGCCACCAGCGCCCCGGCAGCAGCGGCGTCAGCATCGCCACCCATAGGAAGTACCACGGCCGAAACCAGCCCACCGCGATGAGGTTGAACGCGAGCAGCGTCAACGCCGCCGCCGCGACAAGCGCCAGCACGCCCGCCCGCTGCCGCCACAGCAGCGCCGCCGCGACCGCGCCGAACAGCGCCGTGCTGCTCCACCGGGCGATGTCGTGCGCGCGCGCCGCCGCCAGGTCGAGCCGATCGCCGAGCTGCTGCTCCAGCAGCAGCGGCGTGCTTGTGATGACACGGTCGCCCTGCTCGCGCAGCTGATCGAACGTGTCCAGCCCCTCCCAGAACGGCGCGAAGATCGCCGCGCCCAGCGCCAGCGCCGCCAGCGTGCCCCGCGCCAGCCCGAGTGCGGCGGCGCGGCGTTCGCCGGCCGGCAGACGAAGCACGTACACCACGAGCGCGGGCGCGGCAAGCAGCGTCGTGTACTTCACCAGCACCGACGCCGCCAGCGCCACCGGCACCCACGCCCAGCGGCGTTCGGCGATAGCCCACACGGCGGCGAGCATGAACGCCATCATCACGACATCGTTGTGGCCGTTGCCCAGCGCCCGCCAGACGACGAACGGGTTCCAGGCGAGCAGTACGACCGCCGCCGCCTCGCGGCCGGGGGTGAGCCGCCGCGCGATAAGCCACGTCAGCGCAGCAGCGGCGAGGTAGAACGCGCCCATCCACAGCTTCAGCAGCACCAGCGACGTGAGGTAGTGGTCGAATCCGAGCAGCGACGGCGGCGCCAGCAGCACATACCACAGCGGCCCATATGCCGATGGCTCGTCGCCGAAGCTGATCCCGATCGGGAACGACGCGCCGGGCGGCGTCACCATCGGATTGGCGCCATCGCGCCACAGCAGGCGGCCATCGGCCAGGTTGTGGAAGAAGTCGGACGCCATCGGCGGGTACATCGATGCCAGCACGGCGACGAACAGCACCGGCACGGCGAACACGAGCACGATCGTGCCCCGGCTCGCGCGCATCCGCCCCGCCGCGAAAATCGCCGCGCCCCAGAGCGCGAGCAGCGCCGCGAACGCGCCGTAGAGTATCGCCGAGGTTCGCGCCGGGCCTTCGCCCAGCATGTCCTTGAAATCGATGGTGACGCCCGGCCCCGGGAAGTACTCCTGCAGCGACATCCGCCACGTCAGCGCCAGATAGACCGCGGCCGACCCGAGCCCCGCCAGCATCAGCGCGACGCCCGGCGCGGACGGGCGAGGGCGAGCTTCGGTGCGCTGCGATGCGTCGGCCATCGCCCCATCTTCGGGGGAGCGGCGCGGCGCGGCAAGCACCATCCGCCGCCCGCACGCGGTATGATGCGCCGGGCCGCGCTCCACATCGAGCCGGCACGTTCACGCCAGCAAGGGAGCGCGCACATGAAAGCAGCACACTTTGTCGGGCCGGGCAAGCCCATCGAGATAGCGGACGTGCCCACGCCCGAGCCCCAGGGCACGCAGGTGCTCATCCGGATCGGAGGGTCGGGCGCTTGCCACTTCCGACCTCCACCTCATCCACGGTGCGATGCCGTTCGCGGGCCCGCCGAAGATCCTGGGCCACGAGAACGCGGGCTACCTCGAGGACACCGGCCCCGATGTGACGGGCGTGGGGCGCGGCGACCCGGTGCGCGGTGTACTGCGGCTGCATGCGGCGCCGCCGCCGCCATCGACCTCATCGACGCGCGATTGGAAGAGTGCGGCGTGTGCACCGTTCCCAAGCTGACGACTGGCTGCCGACGGTATCGAGTTACCTCTCTACCTCAAGCGGAGTGAGCCAGAGGCGGAGCCTCGACCGCCGGTGAGGTCGAACACGACGCCGGCGAAGCATCGCGCTCGCATCACGACGAAGCGCGACGCCGTATCGCGCCGTCAACTCCGCGAATGTGCCGCATTCCTCAGGAGGCTCGACGTTGCCGCATCCAGGCGCCCGGCGGATCGAGGACTGATCGGTCAGGTAACTGGCTTCTGCGGACCGCGTGAGCGCCGCGCAGAGTCCATCGCCACCACGTAAGCCCTGACTCGCATGGCGCTGCGCACCGCGCCCAGCTCGTCGTAACCGACGGGGCGCTGGACACAGGGCGGCGTCTCGTAGCAATCGGCGACGCGAGCCTACCGGCGCGGCGATCCTAAGGTCGTGCTCGACTTCGTCGGCAGCGCCCCTACGTCGAGTTAAGTGAGCCCTTGCTATGGCGTCGAGCGCCGCAGGGCGCGGTCGTCGTCCTCGGCATCGGCCGGGGCAAGACGACGGTCAGCGCACGCCGGCCTCAGCGAGGTATCGCTGCCATCGAGCGCCATGGCGCACCGTTCGCTCCGGAGGTCAGATCGAGGAGCAGCTACGCTGGCTCATCCAGAAGAATCCCCCTGACCTCGCGGCGGCTCACGTCGTCGTTGGCACCGGCTCGAGCGGTTCGCCCCCGTCGGTGACCGACATGACCATCGGTGAACTCCACCGCGTACTCGACAACGATGAGAACTGGAAGAAGGTCGGGATCAAGTTCGACCGTACAGCGTTCGCAAAGAGCTCGATGCCGTAGCGGGACGATACTGGCGCTGTGACGGCGGAGCTGTCCGCGCCCATGTCGCCGTGGCGCTGCGGTTCTACAGCGCAGAAGCTCGGATTCAGGATGCCTGGCGGGCTCGAGCAGGTGACGCGCGCCTTGTTCGCCGTGTCGCACCCGAACCGGCGCGATGCTGATGCTGGCGGACGACTCGTACTACGGCCACGGGGACTGCCGCTCGTCGGCGGGCGCGCGCGACCTCTACGGGCTCGACCTACTCGGATTCGTGGCCGAGGCGATGCGCAGCACCGGCGCTGCGTCGATGGCGGCGTGCCGATCGTCCACGCCATCGGCGACCGCTATTACGGGCTGCGCGACTTCATCGTCGCCGACCCGGACGGCTATCGCATCCGGTTCGCGACGGCGCTCTAGCGCCCCTCGACAGCGACGAAGTGCCGTTCGACCGTGCCCGTGTACTCGGCGCGCGGGCGGATGAGCCGGTTGTGGTCGTACTGCTCGAGCACGTGCGCTGTCCAGCCCGAGATGCGGCTCACGGCGAACACGGGCGTGAACAGCTCGACGGGGATGCGGAGCGTGTGGTAGAGCGACGCCGAGTAGAAGTCGACGTTCGGATTGAGCCCGCGACGGCGCTTCACCGCATCTTCGACGGCCCGCGATATCTCGTACCACTTGGGCTCGCCCGAAGAGACGCCGAACTCCTGCGAGAGCTTGCGCAGCTGCGTCGCGCGCGGGTCTTCGACCCGGTAGACGCGATGCCCGAAGCCCATGAGCCGCTCGTGGCGCTCCAGCGCGGCGCTGACGTAGCCATCGGCGGCATCGACCGTGCCGATCGTCTCCAGCATGTGCATCACGGCCTCGTTCGCGCCGCCGTGCAGCGGCCCTTTGAGGGTGCCGATGGCCGACGTCACGGCCGAGTACATGTCGGACAGTGTCGCGGCGGTGACGCGGGCGGCGAAGGTCGAGGCGTTCAGCTCGTGGTCGGCGTGAAGGACGAGCGCGATATCGAAGGCGCGAACCTCGTGCGGCGCGGGCTGCTTGCCGTGGAGCTGGTAGAGGAAGTTGCCCGCGATGCCGAGGCCGGGGTCCGGCGCGACGGGATCGAGCCCCTGGCTGAGCCGGCCCCACGTCGCGACCAGCGGGCCCATCTGCCCGGTGAGACGGGCGGCGTGCCGCATGTTCGTGTCGTGGGAGACATCGTTCGCTTCCGGGTCGTGGAGCGCAAGCGCGGAAACGGCCGTCCTGAGGACGGCCATCGAGTTCGCGTCGGGCGCCTGGGCGCGCATAAAGTCGACGACGGCCTCCGGCAGGGCGCGTTCCGCCGCGAGCTGGTGCCGCAGGTGATCGAGCTGCGACGCGCTCGGCAGCTCGCCATACCATAGCAGGTGCGCGACTTCCTCGAACGTCGCGCTGGCCGCGAGTTCGGCGATGTCGTAGCCGCGGTATCGAAGCGTGCCCCGTTCGCCATCGATCGAGCAGATCGACGATGTGACGACGGCGATATCTTCGAGGCCGTGGTCGACGGTCTCGGCAGCTGCCCGCTCTTTCACCATAGGTCGCCTCCGAACTCGGGAGTTCGTGGTGTCCTGAACCGTCGCGGATCGTACGTCTTCCATTGGAATATGCCCCACACGATCACCACGGTCAAGCGCACAGTGCTCCTCTTCCAATGATCGCGCCCGGCGCGCGCGTCGCGTAGTATCGCGATGCCTATTTTCTGGCGACCACCACGATGTGGTTCGGCATCCGCAGCGCCCGCGCCGCCAGGTCGCCGGCAGCCGCGACGAACGCCCCCAGCCAGCCCCGCACGCCGCCTCGCATCGTGAATCGCCGCGCGCTCGTCCCGCGCGGCATCCGGAACGCTGTCACTTCGACGACGTGCAGCCCCGCACGGTCGAGCAGCGCCCGCAGCGAGCGGGGCGAGTACGCGTGCCGGTGTCCCGCATAATATACGTTGCGCACGCCCCAATCGACGCCAATCCGCGCCAGGAGTTTCGCCGACCAGCGATAGAAGCCGGGCGCCGGCATCTCGGCCACGAGGACGCCGCCGGGCGCGAGGAGCGCGGCGATCCGGCGCGCTTCGCCGAGCGGCTCCGGCACGTGCGGCAGCACGCAGTATGCCGTGACGACATCGAACGAAGCGGGCGGCAGTGCGAGCTCCTCCAGCGGGCCGGCTTGCGCATCGATGCCCGTCTCGGCGCGCAGCCGCTCCACCGCGCCCGCGACGATGTCGTTGCCGGCGACATCCCAGCCATCCTCGCGGGCCAGGCGGAGCAGCGTGCCGAGCCCGCATCCGAGGTCGAACAGCCGTCCGGGCGGCCGCCGGTAGCGCGCGACGACATCGAGGAGGGCGCGGGCGCGGCGGCGTTCGCCTTCGGGGTCGGCGTCGTACTGCAGCGCCAGCCCGAGATGCGCCTCGGCGGGTGTCGTCGTCCAGGCGATGGTGGCGTCGAGCCATTCGTGGCCGCAGCCGCCACAGCCGAGCACGGCGACGAAGCCGGGCTCCGGGGTCGTGAGGACGGCGCCGGGCTCGATCGAGCGTTCGGTGCGGTAGCGGGCTATCCGCCGGGTGCCAGCAGCAGTGTCGCAGCCGATGGGGCAGGCACCGCTCGTCCACGGGGGAGGCCGAGCCCGCGGGTCGCGATGATGTTGCGCTGCACCTCGCTCGTGCCGCCGCGGATGGTGTTGGCGGCCGATTCGAGGAAGTTCGGCAGCACGCGGCCGTCCATCATCGCGCGCGGCGAGCCCGGCCCCAACTGACCGTACAGCCCCTGCAATCGCATCCCCAGCAGCATCAGCCGCTGCGACAGCTCGCTGCCCCACAGCTTCGCCATCGACGCCTCGTAGTTCGGCACCTCGCCCCGCGCCTGCATCGACGCCACCCGATACGAGATGTTGCGCCCCACTTCGACCTCGATCGCCAGATCGGCGAACCGGCCCACCACCGACCGCCACGTCGCGTCCGGCAGATGCGCGTGGCCGCGCTCGCGCAGGAACGTCACCCACTCCTCCATCGTCCGCCGCGAGCCCGCCGCCGACCCGATGCCCGAGCGCTCGAAATCGAGCGTCGTCGTCATCGCGTACCAGCCGCGATTCTCCTCGCTGACAAGGTTGGCGCGCGGCACACGCACGTTCTCGAAGAACACCTGATTGAAGTAGTGACTATCACGCATGTCGACGATCGGCTGCACCGTGATGCCGGGCGACTTCATGTCGACCAGCAGCAGCGAGATGCCGCGGTGCTTGGGCGCATCCGGGTCGGTGCGCACACCCAGCAGCACCCAGTCGCAATAGTGCGCCGCCGATGTCCATATCTTCTGCCCGTTGACGACAAAGTCGTCGCCGTCGCTGACGGCGCGTGTCTCGAGCCCGGCCAAGTCGGAGCCCGCATTCGGCTCCGAGAAGCCCTGGCACCACATCTCCCGCGCGCCCGCGATCGCCGGCAGATGGCGAGCGCGCTGCTCGTCGTTGCCGTGGATCATGAGCGTCGGCCCCACCAGCCCCACGCCCATGAAGGCGCGAGCCATCGGCGCGCGGTGGTACGCCATCTCCTCGTTGAAGATGAGCTGCTCGAAATGGCCGCGCTCCTGACCGCCGTACTGCTTCGGCCAGGCGAGCGTGAGCCAGCCCTTCGCCGCGAGCTTGCGCACGAACACCAGCGACTGATCCCACGCCTCGCGCGATGTCGTCCACTCGGCGCCCGTGGCTTCCTCGCGTGGCAGCTCCCGCGCGAGGAAGCCGCGAATCTCGTCGCGCCAGCCCTCCTCGGCGGCGGTGAACCGGAACTCCATGAGCGCGCCCCTTCCCCCTTGGCCAACGACGCGCGGATTCTACCACGGTCGCCGCCTGCTCGCGCCCGGCCCTCGAGCGGCGCGGCCGCGCTTCCGCTCGACGAACCGATGCCCGGCGCGCTACCATGTCGCCGCCCGCGCGAGCGGGACGTACGACGGAGGTGGAACCGTTGAAGGTGCAGTTATGGGTATCGTCCAGCTGCCCGCACGCCGAAGAGGCGCAGCGCATCGTGACCGAGGCGATGCACGAGGCGGGGCTCGAGGGCGGACCGGAAGTGTTGTTCGTCACAGGCTACGAGGACGCGAAGGAGGTTCGCGCCTTCGGTTCGCCGACCATCCGCGTCGACGGCATCGAGATCGAGTACTGGGATCGCGAGCCCGAGGAGTTCACCGCGGGCTGCCGCTACTACAACACCCCGGATGGCTGGGTCGCCCTGCCCCATAAGGGGCTGGTGCTGAAGGCAATCCAGCGCAAGCAGGGCGTCGCCTAAGCGGCGGGCGCGTCGTCGTCGCCGGCGGGGGCGAACGCATCGATGGCCTGCATCAGCGTCCCCTTCCAGCCGAGCATCGCCCCCAGCCCCTCGAGCAGCCCCGAGACGCGCCCCACGAGCAGCAGCTCGCTGGGGATGGCGACGATGGGGTTGCGGCGCATCTCGGCCATGCTCTCGCGCGACTGCGCCATCATCTCGCGCTCGTTCTTGCGGCTCTTGCGCATCTCCTGCGCCTGCTCCATCGCCGTCAGCGATGTCGTCGCGAGCGCCGAGTACGACTCGTCGGAGCCGCCCTTCGTGCGAAAGCCCATGTCGCGGAACGAATTGCCGAGCATCTCGGCGTCGCCGCTCAGCATGGCCCGATTGAAGTCGATGAGCAGCTGCCCGAAGTCGGGCGGCAGCTCGCGCGCCAATCCGAAATCGATGATGGCGAGCTTGGGGCCCTGCTGCACCAGCAGGTTGCCCGGATGCGGGTCGGCGTGGAAGAAGCCGTGGCGGAGCATCTGGGTGAGGAACGCGCGCATGAGGATGGTGTGCACATCGATGCCCGTCACGCCCCACTCGCGCAGCGTCTCCTTGTCGGTGATCTTCACACCGTCGATGAACTCCATCACCAGCACGCGGCGGGTCGTGTACTCCCAGTAGATCTCGGGGACGGTCACCTCCGGGTCGTGGGCGAAGTTGGCGCGCACCCGTTCCGCATTCCGGCCTTCGTTGATGAAGTCGAGCTCCTGCGGCGCGTTGTTGCCGATCTCGTTGGCGACGAACCGGAAGTCGAGCGTCGGCTCGAGCCGGGCGAGCAGCTTCACGAAGAAGCGGACGTTGCGCACGTCGATGCGCACGACCTTGTCGATGCCCGGGTACTGCACCTTGACCGCGGCGACACGGCCATCGTGCAGCCGGGCGCGGTGCACCTGCGCCAGCGAAGCCGACGCTATCGGCGTCTCCTCGAACTCGGCGAAGACGTCGCCCAGCGGGCGGCCCAGCTCCTGCTCGATGCGCGCCCGGATGATGGGGAACGGCTGCGCGGGCACTTGATCCTGCAGCCGCGACAGCACCGCCAGGTACTCGCGCGGCATGATGTCCTGTCGCGTGCTCAGGAACTGTCCCGCCTTGATGAGAAGCCCCTGCAGCCGGATGGCCGTCGCATAAAACTGCTCCGCCGTCCAGGCGTGGTGCTCCTTGCGCCGCTGCGCGCCCCACTCCGCGCCCTTGCTGCGCTCGCCCCGCCAGATGCGGCGGTAGCCGATGTAGACGCGCACCAGCATGATGCCGATGTGGAGAAAGCGCGGCACCGCCCCTTGCGGCGGCTTGCGACGGGCGAGGCGGCGGGCGGTGGGGCTGGCGTTCGACATACTCGCGCTCCGATGACATTCGAATGATTCGCGTATCGTACCACCCATTATAGGGCGCGGCGCACGCGATCAACCAGAGTTCCTGCACCTCCTAGTCTGGGCGAACTGAGTGGGGGCCGCAATGAGGAACAGCGAGCATGCCGATCTGGTGGCCCACCACCGAGCGCGTGCCGCCCCGCGCCTACCCGGTGCCGGCGCACCGCCTTGCGGAGGGTCGCATAGCGCGCGGCGACTCGGATGCACTCCGCAATGCTGACGTGGCTCGCGCGCCCCGTCCCCGCGATGTCGAACGCCGTGCCATGATCGACCGAGGCGCGCACGAACGGCAGCCCCGTCGTGATCGCGATCGTACGGTCGAAGTCGATGCTCTTCGCGGCGATATGCCCCTGGTCGTGGTAGAGCGAGAGCACCGCATCGGCCGTGCCGCGCGTCCGCACGAAGTGGAATATGGCGTCGGCGGGCGCCGGCCCCGTGGCGTCGATGCCCAGCTCGCGCGCCGCCGCGATGGCGGGCGCTATCGCGAGCTGCTCCTCGTCGCCGAACATGCCGCCTTCGCCCGCGTGCGGATTGAGCGCCGCCACCGCGATCCGGGGCCGCGCGATGCCGAACGAGCGCAGCGCCGCGTCCGCGCCAACGAGCGCATCGAGCACACGCCGGGCTGTCACGTCGGCGACCGCTCGGGCGAGGGAGACGTGGCGGGTCGCGAAGAAGATGCGCAAGTCGCCGAGCACGAACATCGTCATCGCGCCGGGACTGGCGGTGAGCGCCGCGAACATCGCCGTGTGGTCGAGATACGGCACGCCGCCCGCCTTCAGCGATGCCTTGTTGATGGGCGCCGTCGCGATCGCGTCGACGGCGCCCATCGCGGCGAGCTCGATCGCGCGGCGCACGTAGCCGGCGGCGGCGCGCCCGGCCTCGGGGCGAACTTCGCCCCACGGGATGGCGGCAGCGCCCGGCTCGCCCGCCTCGATGACATCGGGACACGCCGGATCGAACGCGGCGTCTCCGGGGTCGCCAATCGCGCGCCACTCGACCGCGACGCCCATCGCCGCCGCCGCCCGCCGCAGCACAGCGACATCGCCGATGACGATGGGGCGGCAGACATCGGAGAGCCGCTCGCGGGCCAGCGCCGCCGCGACGATCTCCGGGCCGATGCCCGCGGGGTCGCCGATGGTGATCGCAACGATGGGGCGCGCATCGGCGGGTGGCACGCCGCTACGTGCCGTCGGGCTGGCACTCGAGCGCCTCGACCTTGCGCAGCCGCCGGACGTAGCGCTCCAGCGGCTGGAAGCTCGCGTTGGCGAAGGCGAGGGCGATCTCCGACGCAAGCTCGCCGCCGATGACGCGCGAGCCCATGCAGAGCACGTTCATGTCGTCGTGCTCGACACCCTGCCTGGCCGAGTACACGTCGTGGCAGATGGCCGCGCGCACGCCCCGCAGCTTGTTCGCGGCGATGCTCGCGCCCACGCCGCTGCCGCAGATGACGATGCCCCGCTCCGCACGGCCATCGACGACGGCGCGGCCGGCCAATGCCGCGAAATCGGGGTAATCGACCGATTCGGGGCCGTTCGTGCCCAGGTCGACCACGTCGTGGCCCGCCGCGGTGAGGCGCTCCATGAGCAGCGCCTTCACCTCGACACCGTGGTGGTCGCCCGCGATCGCGATTCGCACCATTGTCGCCTCCGCCTAGCCGAGAACATCGCGCGCGAGCTGCGCGATGTTCTCGGGCGTGAAGCCGCGCGCCTTCATCACGACCGGGCCGGGCGCGGAATCGCCGTAGCCATCGAGTCCGAAGGCGCGGCCGTGCGTGCCGGTGTACCGCTCCCACCCGAAGGGCGAGGCCGCCTCGACGCTGACCCGCGCGGTGACGGCGGGCGGAAGCACCTCATCGCGATAGGACTGTGGCTGCTGCGCGAACAGCTCCCAACTGGGCAGCGACACGACGCGGGCTCGACGGCCCTCGCCGCGCAGCAGGCCGGCGGCGGCGAGCGCCACGCTCACCTCGGAGCCCGTCGCGATGAGGATGACGTCCGGGACGCCGCCTCCGTCCGAGAGCACGTAGCCGCCGCGCCTCAATCCCGAGGCCGCGGCGAGCGTCGCGCGGTCGAGCGTGGGCACGTTCTGGCGCGTGAGGACGAGCGCCGTCGGGCCAGCCGTGTTCTCGATGGCGGCGCGCCACGCCTCCGCCGTCTCGTTGGCGTCGGCCGGGCGGATGACGATCAGGTTCGGGATGGCGCGCAGCGCGGCGATGTGCTCGATCGGGCTGGTGCGTCGGGCCGTCCTCGCCGAGCGCCGATGCTGTCGTGCGTGAACACGTAGATCACGCGGCAGCCGCATGAGTGCGGCGAGCCGGATCGGCGGGCGCATGTAGTCGGAGAACACGAGGAACGTCGCGGCGAACGGGATGACGCCGCCGTGCGCGGCCATGCCGTTGACGACGGCGCCCATCGCGTGCTCGCGCACGCCGAAGTAGATGTTGCGGCCCGCCGGGCGTCGCCGGCTCGAAGATGCCCGCGCCTTTCAAGTGTCGGTCTTGGTCGGAGCTGCCGAGGTCGGCGGAGCCGCCCACGAGGTCGCGGCACGCCGCGGCGCGATGGCGTTGAGCACCTTGCCCGAGGCGTTGCGCGTGGCGATCGCCCTTGTCGCTCGCCGTCGAACGTGGGGAGCGCCGCTGCCCAATCCGGCGGCAGCTCGCCGCGCCACATCCGCTGCGAGCTCGCCGCGCCTCCTCGGGGATGCGCCGCGCCATACGCGGCGAAACGCGATGTCCAGCCTGCCTGCAGCTCGCCGCCGCGCTCGCGGACGCCTGGCGAAGAAGGCGAGCGCCTCGTCGGGCACATGAAACGGCTCCGTCGCCGGCCAGCCGAGCCGCTCTTTGGTGAGTCGCACCTCGTCCTCGCCGAGCGGCGAGCCGTGCGCCTCGAGCGTGTCCTGCTTGTTCGGGCTGCCGTAGCCGATGTGGGTGCGCACGGCGATGAGCGATGGCCGGGCCGTCTCGGCGCGCGCCGCGGCGATGGCGCGCATCGATGGCATCGAGGTCGTTGCCGTCGGCGACGCGCTGGACGTGCCAGCCGTACGCCTCGAAGCGCAGCGGCACATCCTCGGTGAACGACATGCTCGGCGGCGCCGTCGAGCGTGATCGTGGTTGTCGTCGTAGAGGCAGATGAGCTTGCCGAGGCCGAGGTGGCCGGCGAGCGACGCCGCCTCCTGGGCGACGCCCTCCATCAGGTCGCCGTCGCTGACGCGATGACGTAGGTGCAGTGGTCGACGATGGCGTGGCCGGGGCGATTGAAGCGCGCGGCGAGCCAGCGCTCGGCGATCGCCATGCCGACGGCGTTGGCGAAGCCCTGGCCGAGCGGCCCGGTCGTCGTCTCGACGCCGGGCGTCGGGCCGCGCTCGGGATGGCCGGGGGTGCGGCTGTCCCACTGGCGGAACGCCTTCAGATGTCGTCGAGCGTCAGATCGTAGCCGGTGAGGTGCAGCAGCGCATAGAGCAGCATCGAGGCGTGCCCGGCGGAGAGGACGAAGCGATCGCGGTCGGGCCACGTCGGGGTCGGCGGGGTTGTGCCGGAGGACGCGCGTCCACAGCGTGAACGCCATCGCCGCCGCGCCCATCGGCGCGCCGGGGTGGCCGGAGTTCGCCTGCTGCACGGCGTCGACCGAGAGCATGCGAATGGTGTTGACGGCGAGCTGCTCCAGTTGGGGTGTCGTCGCGGTCGTCATCGGCGCCTCCTGTCGCTATAGTAGCAGCGTCGCCGCCCGGCCGGCAGCCCCTCGGCACGCGAGGAATGCTGCGTCGCGGGCTGGCGGCACGATGGCAGATGCGCATCCGGAGGAGGGGACGATGATCGGGATAGTGGCGAAGCTCAAGGTGCAGGACGGCAAGGCCGCGGAGTTCGAAGCGGCGGCTATCGAGATGATCGCGGCGGTGAAGAAGCACGAGGCGGGCAAGGCGCTCGTCTACTCGCTCCACCGCGCGCAGGATGACCCAACGACGTTCGTCTTCTACGAGCTGTACGCCGACGCCGATGCGGTGGCGGCGCACAGCACCACCGACCATATGAAGGCCTTCGGCGGCAAGATCGGCGCGCTGCTCGCGGGCGCTCCGCAGGTCGACCGGCTCGACCACATCGCGCTAGCGCGCCGGCAGCGGCGCGCGGCGCACGGTGCGAGCCGGGGGCGACGCACACGCCGCTGCGCGGTCATTCGCGTCTCGGGAGCGACTAGTCGCAAACATTGACGGTTTCGTAACATCTTCGTAACCCATTAGGATGTAGTATGTCCTGACTCGCGACGGCTCTTCGTGCGCCTGCGCGCGGGAGCTAGCCGCTGCTGTTACCGTAACGATACCGCGCGCCGGCCGCGGTCGCGACGCAAGAGGACCTGCCCCATGACAACGCTCACCACCCACAAGTGGCGCTGGCCGCGCGCTGGGCCTGCTCGTCGTGGCATCGATGCTCGCGGCGACGGTCGCCGTGCGCTCGGAGCGCGCGGCTGCGGTCGGCTCGCCGCAGACCCTCACGGTCACCATTGCCCCCAGGGTAGCGGCACGGTCACGAGCTCGGCCCGGCCGGGCATCAACTGCCCCACGGTCTGCGCGGCGCAGTTCAACAATGACTCGGAGTTCACCCTCACGGCAACGGGCGAGCTCCGGGTACCACTTCACCGGGGTGGAGCTCAGGGCAACGCCTCCGGGCTGCAAGCCGGCGCGGTCGCTCCACTCACCGACCGTCGACGATCGAAGGCAACGGCAACAAGACCTGCACCGCGCACCTTCACGAGCACCGCCCCGCTGGACACCGACGGCGACGGGACGCCGACAACGCCGATAACTGCCCGAGCGTCGCTAACGCCGATCACGACGAACTACGACGGCGACAGTCGACGACGGCTGCGACGGCGACGACGACAACGACGGCTCGCCGACGACACGACTGCAACGACACCGACTCCGCCGTCGACCCCGGCGCGACCGAAGCTCCGACAACGGCATCGACGACGACTGCAACGGAGACGATCGACGAGGGCTTCGACGGCGACGGTCGACGGCTGACCACGGCCACTGTCGACGGCCCCGACTGCAACGACGGCGACGCGAACATCAACCCCGGCGCGACCGAGACTCGACAACGGCGTCGACGACGACTGCGACGGCGACGACCGACGAGGGCTTCGACGGCGACGACGACGACGGCTACGACCACCGCTGTCGACGGCGACTGCGACGACAGCAACGCCGACGATCAACCCCGGCGCGACCGAGCTCGACAACGGCATCGACGACGACTGCGACGGCACGACGTCGACGAGGGCTTCGACGACGACAGCGACGGCTACACGCCCTTCGAGCGGCGACTGCGACGACAGCAACGCCGCACATCAACCCCGGCGCGACCGAAGCTCGACAACGGCGTCGACGACGACTGCGACGGCGACACCGACGAGGGCTTCGACGGCGACAGCGACGGCTACACGCCACCTTCGACGGCGACTGCAACGACAGCAACGCCGACCATCAACCCCGGCGCGACCGAGGCTCGACAACGGCATCGACGACGACTGCGACGGCGACACCGACGAGGGCTTCGACGGCGACAGCGACGGCTACACGCCCTTCGACGGACGACTGCGACGACAGCGACGCCGACCAGTCAACCCCGGCGCGACCGAGTGCCGACAACGGCATCGACGACGACTGCGACGGCGGTCGCCGACGAGGCGCTCGACGACGACGGCGACGGCGTCACAGCGGTCACCGGCGAGCTGCCCCGACTGCGACGACGCGAACCGAGCATCAACGCCGGCGGCGAGACATGCCGTACAACGGCGCTCGACGACGACTGCGACGGCACGATCGACGACAACGACCTCGACGGCGACGGAGACAGCGTCGACGAGCGCTCGACCGCGCTTGCGGCTCAGCGTCGAATGCCCGAAGCGGCGACTGCGACGACAACGACGACGACGGCAGTCAACCCGGCACGAACCGAACGTCGCCCGACAACGGCGACGGATCGACGACTGCGTCGACGGCGACGACGACGACGACGGCTCGGACACCGACGGCGACGGCATCCTCGACACGGCGGACAACTGCGCCCACCGTCGCCAACGCCGACCAGGCCAACAACGACGGCGACGCCCAGGGCGACGCCTGCGACGACGACGACGACAACGACGGCGTCGCCGACGGCCCGGACCTGTGCGAGGCGAACACCGTCCGAACGCGCGCGGGACACGCTACGCGGGCGCAAGCCCGACACTGACGGCGACGGCGTCGCCGACACGCGTCGACAACTGCCCGGCGGCGCGAACGCGAATCAGGCGAACAACGACGGCGACGCCCAGGGCGACGCCTGCGACTCCGACGACGACAACGACGGCGTCGCCGACGACACCGCGACAACTGCCCGCTCGTCGCGAACGCCGACCAGACCAACACCGACGGCGACGCCCAGGGCGACGCCTGCGACCCCGACGACGACAACGACGGCGTGGCCGACGCCTCCGACAACTGCCCGTCGATGTCGAACGCCGACCAGACGAACACCGACGGCGACGCCCAGGGCGACGCCTGCGACACCGACGACGACAACGACAGCGTCCTCGACGGCGCCGACAACTGCCCGCTCGTCGCGAACACCAACCAGACCAACACCGACGGCGACGCCCAGGGCGATGCCTGCGACCCCGACGACGACAACGACGGCGTGCCCGACACGGCCGACAACTGCCCGCTCGTACCGAACGCCGACCAGGCGACACGGACGGCGACGGCCTCGGTGACGCCTGCGACGCATCCCCCGGCACCACGCAAGACCCGGAGCCGCAATCGACCGTGACCTCGGAGCCGCCGCCACCGGCGCCGCAGTCGCCTCCCAGCCCGGGCCGTCCGCGTGCCCGCCGACGCCGTCCGTGTTCCCCGCGACGCCCACGACACCGAGCCGCCGGTGGCGAGCCGCCCGCCGATCGACACCCCGCCGGTCATCGCCGAGGAGGACGACGGCTCGCCGCCGGTCGTGCTCGCCGCCGGACCGCGGCCGACGCCGGCACCCGCGCCCCCAACACCGCGACGGCAGCCCTTCGTCGCCGGACCCGTCGCGACGCCGCCCGCGCCAGCGCCCGCCATCGTCGACGAGGGCGAGGACGACAGCGGCTTCGAGTCGCGGCTCGATCAGGGCAGCGGGTCGACGCTGAAGCACGTCGCGCAGCTCCCGGCCGACATCGTCATGCTGCAGACGTTCTCGACAGACGCGACCGTCATCGGCACAAACATCCTGCTGGCGATCCTGCTGGCGCTCATGTTCGGCGCGACGAAGACCGTCTTCACGCACGTGTTCGAGGAGTACGAGTCCACCATCGATCGGGGTGTCGCGCGGGTGCGCTCGTTCGCGGGCATCGCCGTGCCCGGCTCACCGTCGACGTGGATGAACCGCATCCCGCTGAACGCGTTCACCATCC
Organism: uncultured Chloroflexia bacterium; assembly: GCA_963702115.1. Taxonomy (GTDB): domain Bacteria; phylum Chloroflexota; class Dehalococcoidia; order SHXV01; family SHXV01. The sequence goes on along the minus strand of OY969711.1, from coordinate 860,888 downwards.
TGCCGGTGGTACTGCTGGTGTACGGCGCGCTCTACACCGCGCTCGATCCGAACAACGCGCCGTTCGATCGCCAGTTCCTCTTCCTCATGATTGCGCTCGGCTTCGCGATTGGCATGGCGGAGCTCGCCACCGACCTCGGCGAGTGGTTCTGGGCGCGACGCCACAAGCTCGACCTCTCGTACCGGCTGCTACCCGCCAACATCGTCGGCGCCGTGCTCAGTGTTCTGGCGACGCGCGGCCTCGGCATCGTGCCCGGGCTCATCCTCGGCACGCCGGGCAAGGTCGAGCCCCTGGATGTGCCCAACCAGCGCCTCGACGCGCACATCAAGCTGTGGGGTTGGGGCGTTCGCGATAGCCGTCGGCACGGCCGCGTGGTTCGCGGCGGCGTGGGTCGCGGCGGGCCTCAGCGACAGCAGCCAGGTACTGGGCTTCATCAACGCGCCCGACCTGCAGGACTTCCTGCTCATCCTCTACCTCGGATGTCTCGAAGTCGCCTTCTTCGAGATGATGCCGTGGGGCTACACGGCGGGCCAGTCGCTCTACAAGTACAGCCGCTGGCGATGGGCGACGGCGTTCGCGGGCATCAGCCTCGTCGCCTGGATGACGCTGTTCAACCCGAACGGCGCGCTCACCGAGGTGTTCAAGCGCACCGATGTGATCGCCGTGCTCGGCATCATCGCGGTGCTCGACATCGTTCTGCTCGTGATGTGGCGGCTCGGGCCGCCCGCAGGCGAAGAGACCGGAGCGGCGGCGGAGCAGGACTAGGGGCGTCGCCCATCGCGCTGCCGGATGAGTGGAGAGGGGCGGTTCCCGGACCGCCCCTCTATCGCACCATCGCCCGGCGAACGCGCATCACGGACATGGGGCCGCTCCGCCGCAAGATGGGCGCGTGTGAGGAGACCGTGGAATGAGCGAAGGATTCGCGCTCGACCGTGATGAGGGCACGACCTTCGCCTACCTCGGCGGCCTCGCCACGTACAAGATATCGGTGGAGGCGACGGGCTCCTGGGGCGTCGCCGTCGAGACGAGCCCCGCCGGGTTCGCCTCTCCGCTGCACATCCACCACGGCGAAGACAGCGGCTTCTTCATCCTGCGCGGACGGATGCGGGTCAGGTGCGGCGACGACGGCTTCGAAGCGGGAGCGGAGGCGTTCGTGTTCCTGCCGCGTGACGTACCCCACGCGTTCAAGGTGGTAAGCGACGAGCCCGCGACATGGGTGAACATCCAGGGGCCATCCGGCGACTTCCGTCGCTATGTCGAGGCGATCGGGCTGCGGCTCGACCGCCCGGCCTGGCCGCCGCCGGTGCCCCAGCTCGACGCCACCGTCCGTGCGGCGGCCGCCGCCCGCTATGGCCTCGAGATCATCGGACCGGCGTCGTGGCCGTGAGCGGGCGGGGCGCGGCTTCACCGTAAAGGACGACGGGCTCCACGGCCCGGCTCGCGCCTTAGCCCATCGTCATGACGTGGTCGACCGCGACCTTCACGATGATGCGTTCGTCATCGGGCGCCCGAAACGGATACGAATCGGCGCCGAGGTACTTCTTCGCGAGCTTGTCGATGGCGTCGTTGGCGCCCGTCGCCGTCATCTCGACGACGCGGCCCCGGATCATCGCCATGTCGTACGCGTTCTCCGGATTCACGAGCGTGATGGCGACACGCGGGTCGCGGCGCATGTTCTTCGTCTTCAGGCGGCGGGCATCGGTGTTGAAGACGATGTGCTCGCCGTCGGTGTCGGCCCAGACGAGGCTCGTCTGCGGGGAGCCGTCCTTCATCGTCGTGGCGACGACGCAGTAAACCTTGCCCTGGGCGAGCGTGCGGACGTTGTCGGGGAGCTGGGCCATGATGCATTCCTCCGTGCGCGCGACATCGTATCGTGCCGATTATTGCGCGGGCCGGAGGGCCTTGTCGAGTGCCGGGCGATGCGGGCGCCGCGCTCACGCCGTGCCGGACGCCGCCCCCTCGCCGATGCGGGACGCCGCCGGGCCGTCACCCCACGAGCCGCCACGCACCAGCGTCACGCCCGCGCCCACGAGCCACAGCCCGAGCAGCGGGAAGCCCACACCCAGTGCCGGCCATTCGAGCTCGTCCCAGAACGGCCCAACCACGATCAGCAGGAGAAAGTCGACGCCGCCCGCCACCGCTACCACATGCAGCCACTTCGCCACCAGGCCGTGGCGCATCGTGATGAACGCGAATCCGTAGACCCCCGCCGTCAACGCCGTCGCGGTGGCAGGAACGAGTCGCATCCATGACCAGCAGGAACGCGCGCGCGACCGTGAGCACCGCGTCGGCATGCTCCGGGCCCGAATCGACGTACTCGTCGGCCAGCTCCGCGAACGTGAGGTAGAAGGCCGACGTCGCCAGCGCGAGAACGCCCGCCGCGGCCAGCGCCACCGCCGCGACCACGGCCACGGCCGGCGAATACGGCCGCAACGCCAGGCACAGCAGCACCGCCCCCACCAGCATCCCAAGGCCGGCGAGCACCTGGAAGATCGCGTACGTGGCGACCTGCCAGCTCGTGACGTCAGCCATCCGCCGGAGCTCGCCGTCGAACCCGCCGGGCCGGTCGATCGACGCGTCGTAGCCGTTCACCGTGAGGCTCAGGGCCGCCGCCGCGACGAGCATCAGGAGGGCGGCCCCGCCCAGTCGTTGCATCGAGATGCTTATGTCCACTTGTGGCCCCTCCACCCGAATTCGCCAGAACAGAATCCGCCACCGCGCCGCGCATCGCGCGCTCCAGCATCGCGAAGCCGATGCGCGCCGGCGCGACGCCGTCCTCGCGACCGTCGTGCTCGTGCTCCCAGAGATCCGACTCGACCTGGCCCAACCGGCGCTCGCGCACGGCCGGCGCGAGCCCGAGCGTGTACAGCCGCACCCACCACATCACCAGCCGCGCCGCCGGGCTGCGCATCGAACTCGTGCCCGCGCTCATGTCGGGGCCGTCCCTCGCCGCGTCTGGGGGCGCGGCGCTGGCGACGGCGCCTCCGCCGTCGCGTGCGCGACCTCGCCCGCAGCCGTCACACGGTACAGCCGCCGCCGCGGACGGCGCTCGCTCTCGGCAATGGCGGCATCTTCGAGGCGGCTCTCCAGCAGACCGGCCGCCTCCAGCCGATCGAGCGCGCGATAGAGCGTGCCGTGCGCCGTCAGCAGCCGCGCGGCCTCGCGCTCGCGAATCTCGCTGGCGATGCCGTAGCCGTGAAACTCCGCCGCTCCCGCGTGGAGCAGGTCGATGCCCGCGCGCAGGATCGACAGCTCGATCGGCAGCAGTGCTCCGGGCTTGCGCTTCATGCGGCGATGTTATGCGCAGATATATGCGTTTGTCAAGCGGGCGCGCGATCGGAACGCGCGACGTTACGTGAAGTGGATGCTGCGGCCCACCCCGAACACGCGCTTCGCCGCCTCCCGCAGCTCCGCCCGGTAGTCCGGATGCGCGACGGCGATGAGCTCGCTGGCGCGCTCGCGCTCCGTCTTGCCCATGAGCCGCGCGACGCCGTGCTCCGTCACGACGAAGTCGGCGAGCTGCCGCGGAATCGACGCGACGCCGGGGCGGGTGAACTCCGGCACGATGGCCGAGACCCACTCGCCCGCCGCGTCCTTCTTGCGCGAGACGACGCCGTGGATCGAGCGCCCGCCCTCGGAGAGCAGCGCGCCCATCACGAACTCGACCTGCCCGCCGACGCCACGAAGGTAGCGCGGCCCCACCCGCTCGACGTTCATCTCGCCGAACAGCGTTATCTCGAGCGGCGCATTGACGGCGACGAGCCTGTCGTTCTGGCAGATGTAGCGCGGGTCGTTGTTCACCGCCATGTCGCGCATGTCGAACCGGGGGTTGCCATCGACGTAGGCCAGGTCTTCGGGCCCGTACCACGCCGATACCGCCGTGCACGACGACTTGCCCGGCGCGAGGTTGCGCCTGGTATTCGTGATCACCCCCTTGCGCATGAGGTCGAGCGGCACCACGACCTCGCTGTGGCAGCCGAGATCCTCCTTGTGCTCGAGGAAGGGCTGGAAGCGGATGGGCATCGCGCCGCCGCCGAACATCACCGTATCGCCGTTGTCGATGAGCTCCGCCATGAGCGCGCCGCACACGGCCGATGCCTCGCGCTCCTCCTCCGGCGTATCGTCGAGCGGCGACGGCAGCTGCACGGGCATCGTCTCGATGAAGTAGTCGAACGCATCGGCGGGCGCCCAGTTGTCGCCGCCGGGCACGATCGGCAGCGCCTCGTTCACCTCGGCCACGATGACCTTCGCGCCCTCCATCTGGACGCGGGCGTTCCAGAGGTTGTACCCGAAGCTGACATTGCCGGCGGCGTCGGGCGGCGTCACCATCACGGCGTACACGTCCGCATTGCGCCAGCGGTCGCGATAGTCATCGCGATGCGGGCCGCGCGCCAGCCGCCCGATGAACGACGGATGCATCGGCACGAAGTCCGTCTGCGGGCTGCGCTCGCTGAGCCGCGCCTCCTCCGTGCGTCCGTACGCGAAGGCGGAGTACGTGCTCCACGAGTGCTCGGCGCCGGGCCCGAGCAGCCCCAGCTCCGAGGCCGCCGACCACGTCACGTCGATGTCGACATCGCGCAGCTCGGGCGCGCGCTGGGCGAGGGCCGCCACGAACGCGAGCGGCGTCTGGAACGGCGAGCACATCGCGCAGCGGACGCGGTCGCCGCTTTGCACGAGCGCGGCGGCGTCGGCCGCGGAGATGAGCTTGTGAGCATACCGCTGCTTCCACGATGTCATCGCACCCTCCCCCGGCATTCGGCGCGAGGTTCCCACGCGGGCTGCGCGCCGTCAAGGGGGCAACGGCCGACGGCCGCGACTGCCACCTCGCGGCGCGTCACTTGTGAATCTGGCGCGAGACGGGTATTCTGCGCGCGCGGCGGCACGAGCTCTGTCGCCACAATCGCGACCCCGCGCCACCCTGCGCGACCTGAAGGAGGCCGCCCTGTGACCAGCCCGACCGCCCTCGACGGCGTACGCGTTCTCGACCTCACGCACCACATCGCCGGCCCGCACTGCACGAAGATCCTCGCCGACTGGGGAGCGGACGTGCTCAAGATCGAGCGCCCCCTCACCGGCGACCCGGCGCGTCTGATGCCGCCCTTCTTTCACGACGAGCCCGACCCCGAGAAGAGCGCCCTCTTCCTGCACCTGAACACGAACAAGCGCAGCATGACACTCGACCCGCGCACCGACGCCGGCCGCGAGGTCTTCGCACGGCTCGTGGCCGGGCACGACATCATCGTCGAGAGCTTCCGGCCTGGCGTGCTCGACTCGTGGGGGTTCGATTACGACACGTTGGCGGGCATCAACCCGAAGATCATCCTCACGTCCATCTCGAACTTCGGGCAGACAGGCCCTTATCGCGACCTCCTGGCGACGGAGCTGACCCAGTTCGCCATGGGCGGCCCGATGAACGTGAACGGACACGCCGATTACTACCCGCTGAAGCTCGGGGGCAACGTCGCGCAGTACCAGGCGGGCGCCGTCGCCGCCTTCGCCGCGCTCTCCTCCCTCTGGGCGGTCGAGGGCGGCGACGACACCGGCGACCACATCGATGTCTCGATCTACGAAACACAGGCCGGCTTCCGCGACCGCCGCACGACGTTCCTCGTCGCCCACGTGTACAACGGCGCCGTCGGCACCCGCCCCGCCACGGCGATCCGCCCGGGCGTCGGCATCCGCCCCTGCGCCGACGGTTATGTCAATATCTACGTGACGACCGCCGCCAAGATGAAGGGCTTCCTCCACATGATCGGGCGCGGCGACCTCGCCGCCGACGAACGCACCGACTCCGGCATGATGCTCGGCATGCTCCACCCCGAGCTCGGCGAGGAGATCGAGGCGAGCTACCTCGGCTGGCTGATGGAACACGGCAAGCTCGAAGCGGCGACGATCGCGCAGGATCACGCACTGCTCGCGGCCCCCATCAACACCGTCGCCGACCTCGTTGAAGACCGGAACTACCACGACCGGGGCTTCTTCGAGACGATCGACCACCCGGCGACGGGGCCCGTCGTCTACCCCGGCCGCCCCTTCATCATGAACGGCACGCCGCGGCGGCCGGCACGCCGCGCGCCGCTGCTCGGCGAGCACACGGCCGAGGTGCTCGGCAAGCTCGGCTACGCGAAGGAAGACCTCGGCAATCTCCGCGCCCACGGCGTGATTTAGGGAGACGCAGATGGCAGTGACATCGAAGAAACAACGCCTGCCGCTCGAAGGCATCCGCGTCCTCGACGTGACGGTCGTCTGGGCCGGGCCGTATGTGACGCAGCTGCTCGCCGAATGGGGCGCGGAGGTCATCCGGATCGAGCCGCTGCACCACACGCAGCCCAGCACCCGCGGCGGCGAACAGCCGATTACGAAGGCGATGGTTCGCGCGATGAAGGCGATGGGCGGCGCAACGACCGCTCTGCTCAGCGCCTTCCCCGGCGACGAGCCCGCGCCGCGACCCTGGAACCGCAGCCCCAGCTTCAACAGCCACGCCCGCAACAAGCTCAGCATGACCTGCGATGTGCTCGAAGAGGGCGGCCTCGACATCTTCCGGAGGATGGCCGCCATCAGCGATGTCTACATCGAGAACAACGTGCCGGAGACGATCGAGAAGGCGAAGATCACGCACGAGGATCTGCTCGACGCCAATCCGAACCTGATCACGCTGCGCATGCCGTCGTACGGCCTCAGCGGCCCCTACAAGAACTGGCGCTCGTTCGGCACGCACATGGAGGCGATGACGGGCCACCACTACCTGCGCAGCTACCGCAACCTCGACCCCTCGATGACAGCCGATGCCTTCACCGTCGACGCGGCGAGCGGCGTCATGGGCGCCGTTGCCGTGATGATGGCGCTCCGCCATCGCCGCCGCACCGGCAAGGGCCAGCTCATCGAGATGGCGCAGGCCGAGAACTTCCTCCCCTACCTGGGCGAGATCATCCTCGACTACACGATGAACGGCCGCGTCTGGGAGCCGCAGGCGAATCGCCATCCCGCGTACGCGCCGCACAACGCCTATCGCTGCGCCGGCGACGACCGCTGGATCGCCATCGCCGTCACCAGCGACGCCGAATGGCACGCGCTCTGCGATGTCGCGGGCACGTCGTGGGCCACCGATCCGCGCTTCGCCACGAGCGTCCTGCGCTACGCCAACCAGGACGAGCTCGACATCGAGATCGGCGCGTGGACCGCCACCCAGAACGACTACGACCTGTTCCATCGCCTCCAGAACGCGGGCGTGGCGGCGGGCGTGGTGCAGAACGAGGCCGACGCGCTCGCCTGCCCGCAGCTCAACGCACGCGGCTTTTTCGAGGAGCTGACGCATCCGGAGTGCGGCACGCACCGCTATCCGGGGCTCATCTTCAAGATGGAGAACACCCCGAACCATCTGCAGCGGCATCCGTGCATGCTCGGCGAAGACAACGAGTACGTGTACAAGGAGCTGCTCAAGGTCAGCGACGCCGAGTACCAGCGCCTCGTCGACCTCGGGCAGATCGGCATCGACCCCGCCGGCCGCGTGCCGATGGAGCCGACGCCCGACTAGACGCCGATGCTGGCTCCGACAAGGCTGCCGATGGCGAATGTCGCCGCGGCCGCCGCCAGCCCAATGCCCATCTGGCGCAAGCCCGAGAACATGAGCCCGCGCCCGGTGAACAGCGTCGTGCCCGCGCCCAGCAGCCACAGCGTGATCGCGCTCGCCGTGAGGCTGACGGCGAGCGTCAGACGGCCGCCCCCGAAGAAGTACGGGATCACCGGCACCACGGCCGCCATCGCGAACAGCACGAACGACGTGCCCGCCGCCACCCACGGCGACCCGATCTCGCGGACATCGATGCCTAGCTCCTCGCGGCCCAGCGTCTCGAGCGCCGTCGCCCTGTCGGCGATGATGCGCTCGGCCATCTGCCGCGCCTGGTCCGGCTGCGCGCCCTTGGCTTCGTAGATGAGCGCGAGCTCCTCCGTCTCCTCCTCGGGCACGTTCTCGAGCTCCTCCGCTTCGATGGCAAGCTGGCGCTCCGCGAGCTCGCGCGAGCTCTGCACCGAGACCCACTCGCCCATCGCCATCGAAAACGAGCCCGCGAGCAGCCCCGCGATGCCCGCAAGCACCACGACATCGCGGCCCGGATCGGCCCCCGCGACGCCCATCACGAGGCTGAGGTTCGAGACGACACCATCGTTCGCGCCCAGCACCGCGGCGCGGAGCGCATTGCCCCCGCCGACGCGATGCCGCCCCTCGATCTTGGCGATGCGGCCCGCGGCGGAGACGTCGTCGCCGGCCCGCGATATCTCCTGAAAGACCCGCGCGTGCGAGCGCTCGGAGGCCGGCATCCCCACCGCTTCCGCCTCCGGCTGCCCGCGATAGTCATCGACAGCCGACAGTTCGAGCGAGCGCACGGCCGGTAGCACCACGCCGACCCCGAATCGGCGCGCGATCCAGCTCAGCACCCGCACACGGACGCCGGGGCGATATTCGGGCACCGGTTCGCCGCAATCGCGCAGACGCTGCCGCCAGAAGTCGGCGTGCTTGTCCTCGACATCGGCGAAGCGGGTGTAGAGCTCGGAGAGCTTCGGTTCGGACTCGGCGCCGGCCAGCGCCCGGTAGAGCGCGACGCCCTCCACCTCGCCCTTGAGGTTCGCCCGGTACCGGACGATGTCGGCCTTCGTCGGTGGCGGGGCGCCGGCGGCAGCTTGGGGCGGATCGTGCTGTTCCATGCCGTCATGATACATCGGCGGCCGCACCCACCGCCGCGGGGCGGTTCGGCGCACAGTCGCGCTAGAAGCGGGCGCAGGTGACCGAAAGGATGGGCGGCAACGTGCCGGGCAGACGCGACCAGTGGTCGCCGCCGTCGGCGCTGCCGTACACCTCGCCGTTGCTGGTGCCGGTGTACACGCCCTCCGAGTCGAGCCCGTCCGTGTCGAGCCCCTCGCGATAAACGCTCTGGTAGTCGTGCGGGCCGGGGAGGCCGTCGGTCAGCGGCTGCCACGTGGCGCCAGCATCGCGCGTGCGCCACACGGCGAACTGGCCGGGGCAGTAGCGCGCGTTGCTCCGCATCTCGGCGAAATCCAGCGGCACCACAAACACGGCGTCGGGCTCGCGGCGGGTCACGGCTATCGGAAAGCCGTGGAACGACGACAGGCCGGAGGTGACATCGACCCACGCCTCGGCGCCCTCGTCGAGCCGGAACACGCCCATGTGCGCCTGCCCCCAGATGCGGTCGGGCCGCTTAGGGTCGATCCGGTATCTTGTGCATCTCATCGGCGGCGGCCGGATCCATGTCGGACGGGCGCGAGTCCATCTCCATCTGCGCGATCTCGGCGAGAACTTCGCGCGCGCCCGCGTTCGTGGGGGCGGCCCGGTGCGAGCGGATGCTCCACGTCTCGCCGCCGTCCTCAGTGAGGTACGTGCCGCCGGTGCTGATGCTGACGTGCATCCTTCGCGCATCGCGGGGGTCGATCTCGATCGAGTGCAGGCAGGAGTCGCCGCCGCCAGAACCGCTCCAGTGCGGGCGGTAGGCGTGCCGGTTCAGCCCATCGACGGGCTGCCACGTCTCGCCCCAGTCGGTGCTGCGAAACAGCCCGGCGGGCTGCGTGCCCGCCCAGACGACGCCGGGCTGGCTCTCGTGACCGGGGCGCACGTGCCAGACGTTGCCCACTGCGATCCCCATGTCTTCGGGGAAGGCGAGGCCGGGCGAGCGCTGCTCCCATGTCGCGCCGCCGTCGTCGCTGCGCGCCACCGATGGCCCCCACGCCCAGTGATTCGCGGCGGCGTACAGGCGCGGCGTGGTACCGCGAACGCCGGCCGCCATGTGGTGGACGGTCCAGCTCGGCAGCAGCGGCTCCGACACGTCCCACTGCTGTCGTCGCTCGTCCGACGTGTACACCCAGGCGCCCTTGCGCGTCCCCACCAGCAGCCTCACATCGCGCGCCATCGCGCACCTCCGCGGCGATTCATCCGGCGCGCCGGCGCGCCAGCCGCGGGAATCGTAGCACCGTCCGCCACCCTTGTCATCGCGATCGGCGGAGCGCTATCATGCCCACACGGTCACACACGCTGAGGCCGGCCGGTCTTCACCGGCCGGCCTTCTCACGAGCGAAACCATCGCACCGGGGAGGCGCATGCCGAACGACGACACAACAGCCCATCCGCTCGAGTTCCTCTTCCACCCCAGGGGCGTCGCGGTAGCGGGCGCATCGCTGGGCGGCTCGCGATCCTGGGGTGGCGGCAACATGTTCACCGGCGCCCTTCAGAAAATGGGCTTCCCGGGCGGCCTCTACGCCGTCAATCCGAAAGCCACCGCCGATTCCGAGATTCACGGCGTCCGCGTCTACCCGGCGCTGCGCGATATCCCCGGCCCCGTCGACTACGTCATCTCCTCCGTGCCCGCGACGGCTGTCCTCGACCTTATCGGGGAGTGCGAGGCGAAGGGCGTGCGCGCGATCCATCTGTTTACGGCGGGCTTCGGCGAGACGGGCATCGGCGATCGCTCCGACCTCGAGCGCGAGGCGGTCGAGCGCGCCCGCGCCGCCGGCATCCGGCTGGTCGGCCCGAACTGCATGGGCGTGTACTGCCCCGAGAGCGGCCTCTCGTTCAACCCGATGTTCCCGAAGGACGCGGGCAGCGTCGGCGTTGTCTCGCAGAGCGGGCTGAACGCGCAGGAGATCGTGACGATGGGCGCGGCGCGGGGGCTGCGCTTCAGCCGCGTCGTCAGCTTCGGCAACGGCGCCGACCTCAACGAGGCCGACTTCTTCGAGTACCTTGCGGCCGATCCGAATACCGAGGCCGTCGGAACGTATCTCGAAGGCGTGAAGGACGGGCCTCGCACCTTCCGCGCCCTGAAAGCGCTCGGCGCGCGCAAGCCGGTGGTGCTGCTCAAGGGCGGCGCAACCGAAGCGGGCGAACGCGCGGCGCGGTCGCACACGGGCTCGCTCGCCGGCTCGCACCGCGTCTGGGCAGCGCTCGTGCGGCAGGCCGGGCTCATCGGCGCGAACTCGGTCGAGGAGTTGTGCGACTCGCTCGTCGCCTTGCGAGGGCTGCCGCAGGGGCTGCCGGGACGGCGCGCCGTCATCATCACGTCGGGCGGCGGGACGAGCGTGCTCGCCGCCGACGCCTGCGCCCGCGCCGGCATCGACGTTCCCGCGCTCGCCCCGGACATCGAACGACGGCTCGCCGAGTTCACGCCGGTCGCGGGGCAGAGCGTCCGCAATCCGCTCGACACCTTCGCGCTCACCGACCGCGACGTCTTCCTGAAGACGATCGACATTCTCAACACCGCCGACAACATCGACTTCTACCTCATCCTGGCGCGGCCGGCATGGGGCATGGGCCGCCCGCAGGAGGGCGACAAGACGATCGCCACCATCGCGGAGGCGCGCGATGCCGCGACCAAGCCGATGGTCGTGACCGTGCGCGAGCCGATGAACGGCGAAGGCGCGCCGGCCTGGTTCGAGATGCAGCAGCAGTGCGCCGAACACGGTCTCGCCGTATTCCCGACCATCGAACGGACGGCGGTCGCCCTGCGCCGGCTCGCCGACTGGCAGCGCGACCGCGCGGGGAACAGGTGAGCGCATGATTGACATACAGAACGCGTTCGCCTAGCCTGAGTTCGGATAGCACTGCCGTCCTGGACGGATTCCAGCGCAGTCGCCGAACTCCGGCCCCTCACGGGGAACGGAGGCGGGGGAACCAACTCGTGGGGTTAATCTTCGCAAGCGCGAAGAGGGGTTACCTTTCAGCCCTCACCCGACAGCTAACCTCGCAGGCGTATGAAGGGTCTACGGGATGAAACCTGAGGACCTTTCCCCATCACAGTCTCCCGGAGCGTAGCGCTCCCTCGGCCGGGGCTGGTCTCCTGCGTGCATCTTCCCGTACACCATGGGGAGGTGCAGCATGAGCGACATTGCTCCGTTCGAACCCTCATTCGTTGAGCCGGCGCTCGCCTTCGCTGGCGGCGTCCCGGGCGCGTCATCGGGCGCACTCGCTGCCAGCACGTGGACGACGCGTTCGCCTGCTCCCGAGCCGCCGCTCGCCGCGGTCGCGCTCGACGTGGCGGCCCATCCCGCCGCTCGCGCCGACTACCCTGTCGCGCCCGCTGCTACCGCAATCACGGATGTCCGCGGCGGACTGCGCGGCTGGATAGCCCGGCGCGGCTTCGATCTGGTTCCCGCGAGCGTCGCCTTCGCCGTTATCACATCGCTGCTCTGGGGCACGTTCTTCGTACCGACAGCGCTTGCCGTCGCGCTCGTCGCGTTCCACGCCTACTGGCTCTTTCGCTCCGCGACGACCGGCGTGTTCGCTCTCGTCGGCTACCGCCGCGTACGCGCGCATCGCCGCATCGACTGGCGCGCCCGTTACGACACCGAGATGGCGACGGCAGCGCCGGACGCCGGAATCCTCGCATGGGACGATGTCCGTCACCTCATCATCATCCCCACCTACCTCGAGACGATCGAGAAGCTGCGTCCGACCCTCGACGCCATCGCGAATCAGCGCCAGCCCGATCGCATCTACGTATGCCTGGCGATGGAGGAGCTCGACCCGGACGCCGCGGAGAAGGCGGCGATACTGTGCGGCGAGTACCGCGGCCGTTTCGCCGACATCTACGCGACGCTGCACCCCGGCGACCTGCCCGGCGAAGTGCGCGGCAAGTCATCGAACGAGGCGTGGGCCAGCGTCGTCTCGAAGCAGATGCTCATCGACGAACGCGGCCTCGATATCGACATGTTCACCGTCACGAGCTGCGACGCCGACTGCATCTTTCCGCCCACGTACTACGATTGCCTCACCTACATGTTCGCGACGAACCCGGAGCGCTACGTGCGCTTCTGGCAGTCGCCCGTGTTCCTGTACAACAACATCTGGGACGTGCCCGCGCCCCTGCGCGTCCCGACGGCGCTCGGCGGGCTGAATCACCTGTCGCGGCTCACACAGCCGTTCTCGATCGTCTTCCCCCAGAGCTGCTACAGCCTCTCGTACCGGCTCGCCAACGATGTCGGTCACTGGGACGTCGACGTGGTGCCGGAGGACTGGCACATGTTCCTGAAGTGCTTCTACGCGACGAATGGCGAGGCGAAAGTGGAGCGCATGTTCCTGCCGGTCTACAACGACGGCGTCCGCGCGCACAGCTACTGGCGCACCTTCCGCAATCACTACGACCAGGCGCGGCGGCACGCGTGGGGCTGCAGCGACATCCCGTACGCGCTCAAGCAGTCGTTCGCTCACCCGGACATCCCGCTGCGCCGGCGCGGCATCCGGCTGTGGGCGTTGTGGCAGAACCACATCCTCTGGTCGACGCAATGGTTCCTCGTGACAGTGCCGGGCTTCCTCTTCGCCGGACTGCTGTTCCAGGTGCCCGGCACCGACCCGGCGCTGCACATCGGCGGCTTCATGCCGGGCATGCCGGGCTGGTTCGCCGACACGTCGCGGCTCGTGCTGCAGCCGTGCCTGGCGACGCTTGTGCTGCTCGTCGTGCTCGACGCGATCGTACGGCCCAGGCGACCCACCACCTTCTCGCGCTGGCTCCTGCCGGTGCAGTTCGTGCAGTGGACGCTGATGGCGCCCATCACGTTCATCTTCATGGCGATGCCCGCGCTCGAAGCGCAGATACGGCTCGCGCTCGGCAAGCGGCTCGAGTACCGGGTGACGGAAAAGGCCTAGCGCGTCAGGGGAAGTCCGACCCCGGCGCGGCGCTCGCGCTCGCGGCGAAGTTCAGCCACACATCGTAGAAGCCGGCCATCTCGCCGGGGGTGCGCCCTTCGCCATCGCCACGACGACGCCGCGATGCGGATCTCGCCGTACCAGCCCCTCCGCCTCCAGCCGCCGGAACGCCTCGCGCACCGGCGTCGCGCTGACGCCGAGCCCCGCGGCGATCCGCTCCTGACGCAGCGGCGTCTGCGGCGAGAGCGTGCCCGCCAGAATCGCGCGCCTCAGGTGCGCGTACACCGAATCCGTCTTCGTCACGGCGCCCAAAACGGCGGCGCCGCGGTCATCCACGACCAAACTCCGCCACGACGAGCGCGTCGACTTCGCCATCGCTCAGCGACGTGATGCGGCCGTCGTCGTAGCCCGCCTGCACAGCCTCGACGACGCGGCGGATACGCGGGTCGCTCTTCGCCACACCACCCGACATCTCGGGGTAATGGCTGCGCAGCCAGAGCACGATGCCAGCGGCGCCGCTCTTGTCGTTGATCGCGACGCCCGGGCGGCCGACGCAGCAGGCCGGTCGTGTCGAAGGGGTTGTAGATCTCCTCATCCTTGATGAGCCCGTCGGCGTGAATGCCCGCGCGTGTGACGTTGAAGTCGGCCCCGACGAACGGCATGCGCGGGTCGAGCCTGTCGCCGACCTCGCGTTCGTAGTACTCCGCGATGTCGGTGATGACCGTCGTGTCGATGCCGTGCGACTCGCCCGTCAGCCCGATGAGCCAGAACACGAGCGCCTCGATCGGCGTGTTGCCGCTACGCTCGCCGATGCCGAGCAGCGTGCCGTTGTTCGCGGAAGCGCCGTACAGCCACGCCGACACCGCGTTCGGCACGATGGCCGCGAGGTCGTTCTGGCCGTGAAATTCGAGCGCCTCCGCAGGCACGCCGCGCCTCGCGCCGCAGCGCCGATGTGAGGCGAGGGACGCCGCGGGGCAGCGCCACCTGAGGATGCGGCACGCCGACGCCGAGCGTATCGGGGAAGCGCACCTTCACCTGAATGCCCGACTGCCGCGAGCGCTCCATCAGCGCCTGCACGAACGGCAGCACCACGCCGTGGAAATCGGCCCGCGTGCTGTCTTCGAGATGGCAGCGCGGCACGACGCCATCGGCGAGCGCCATGTCCACCACCTCGAGATAGCCGCGCAGCACCGACTCGCGGTCGCTGCGCAGCTTCTTGTAGATGTGGTAGTCGGAGATCGAAGTGAGGATGCCGGTCTCCTTGAGGCCGGCGTCTCGCACGAGCTGGTAGTCGGCGGGTGTGGCGCGAATCCAGCCGGTGATCTCGGGATAGCGCAGCCCGAGCTCGAGACAGCGCTCGACGGCCTCGCGATCCTTGCGGCTGTACAGAAAGAACTCGGTCTGGCGTATCATCCCATCAGGCCCGCCGAGCCGCGCGAGCAACCCGTACAGATCGACGATCTGCTGCACGCTGTACGGGTTGCGCGACTGCTGGCCATCGCGGAACGTCGTGTCCGTGATCCAGATCGAGGGCGCAGGGTCGAGCGGAACCGGCTCGGCCTCGAACTCGACGAGCGGCGGCAGTTTGTACGGGAAGACATCGGTGAAATAGTTCGGAACGCGGGCGCCGCGATCCGACGAGGCCCAGCGAAGCCAATCAGCCATAGGGTTCCTCCGATGCAGATTGTATATAGTATGCGAACGCCGCCCGCCCGCGTCAATCGTCGCCGCCGGGGCTGTGCGCCTTGACACGCGCCATCGTCGTTGGCGGCGCGCCGGTGCGCCCGGGCGCGCTCGTCGAGGCCGCGTTCGCGGGGGCCGCCCTCATCGTCGCCGCCGATTCCGGCGCGGCCACTGTCGTCCGTATGGGCCGCCGCCCCGATGTCGTTATCGGCGATATGGACTCGATCGACCCGGAGCTGCTGGAGCGGCTCCGCGCCGGCGGCGTCGAGATCGCCGCGCACCCCGCTCCCGGCCTGCGGACCGACATGCACGTCGCCATCCTGGCCGCCCTCGAACGGGGCGCGACCAGCGTCACGATCGTGGGCGCCATCGGCGGCGAGCGGATCGACCACACCATAGCGAACGTGCTGCTGCTGGGCAGCGACGACTTCGCGGCGGCACGGCTGCGGCTCGTCGATGGCCCCGATGAGGCGCACGTCGTGCGGGATGAGGTGACGCTCGCCGGGGAGCCACACGGGCTCGTCTCGCTGCTGCCGCTGACGCACGAGGCGAGCGGCGTCACGACCGAAGGGTTGCGCTACCCACTGCTGGACGCGACGCTGCTACGCGCCAGCACGCTCGGCGTCAGCAACGAGATGACGGCGGCGGCGGCGCGGGTGTCGCTGCGCCAGGGCGTGCTGCTGGTGGCGCACCACCACGGGCGGGGATGAGCGAAGGCCCCGTCCGATGGACGGGGCCTTGCGCGGCGATTCGCGAGTATCCGAGGTGGCTAGCAGCAGGCCTTGGCCTGGCCGCCGCCGCCCTCCGTCTGGAAGCTGGTGCCACAGGCGCAGCTCTTGGTGGCGTTGGGGTTGAAGATGGTGAAGCCGCTCTTCATGACGTCTTCGACGTAGTCGATCTCGGCGCCGCCCATGAGCGGTGCGCTGTCGGGGTCGACAAGCACGCGGAGGCCCCACGCCTCGATCAGCGTGTCGCCCTCCTCGGCCTCGGTCGCCAGCGCCATGCCGTACTGGTAGCCGGAGCAGCCGCCGCCCGCGACGAACACGCGCAGTGCGCCCTGAGGCATGTCGCGCTCCGCCAGGAGCTTTCTGGCCTGCTCGGCGGCCTTCTCGGTAACAGTGACGAGGACCTCGTTCTCGGTGACCATCGGCACATCGCTCCCTTCGCGTTTGGCGGTACCCCGAGGGGCGCCCGCACGACAGATTTCGGGCGGCTGACCTGGCCCGCCGGTGGGCACAGATGACCGCTCAAGTGTAGACGGCGCTTCTGGGCGCTGTCAATAACACAAGTCTCTGGTTACCTTATTCGGCACGCAGCCCGGCCTTCCGCAGCTTGCCGGGCCCGCGACCGCATCGCGACCACGGCTCCCGCCCGCTGTGCCAGCTTGCACTGGCGCCGGCCGCGCGGCATCCGGCAAGCTTTTTACGGGTTCGCCCGCATTCAGAGAGGCCCCAACTGCGCGACCCTAGCATTATGTAAGCCTTCGGGCTGGAGGGTGGCTGTGCACACCTCGGAACTGCGCATCGAAGAGCTGCGGCGAACCATCGCCGCCCACGACGGCGACAATGTCGCTGGCGCGACGTTCCGCGGCGAGGTCGACGCGCTCATCGGCGAGTTCTACGACGACATCGGGCGGATCACGACCGTGTCGGCGGGCAGCCTGTTCGCCCTCGTCGTCATCAAGACGCTCTACGTCGGCCGCCGCAGCACCGACGCCGGTGTCGTCGAGTACCTGGGCGCGATGCTTACCCGCCACCTGTTCTCGCAAGAGCTGTTCCCCGTCGTCCGCGACGGGCGGCCCGCGCCGATGTACCTGTCCGACCTCATCGAGCTCGGCGCAGGGGGCCGGCAGCGCCCAGAACCTCTTCGAGCCGTATCGCCGGTTCGCCGACAACGCGCTCTTCATCGCGGGCATGCTCCCGCGCAGCATCCGCCGTCCGCGGCGCGGCGGCATGATGGCAGGCGCGGGCGCGGGCTTCGTCGACACGGCGTACTACGTGTCGACGGGGAAGACCTACTACCGGAAGGCTGCCGGACACGAGTTGGCCGGCGAAACGAATCAGCGGGAGACCCTGGAAAAGCTCTCGCGGCATTTCGAGGTTTACATGGAAGCGTTGAACGAGGCCAGCGAAAACTTCATTCTCGGGCTCGACATGAAGATCATCGCGGACAAGATGCTCGACAGCTACAACCGCTACCGCGCCACCGGCGAGCAGGGGTACCTGGAGAACGCGTGCAAGTTCGCGGCTCTCCTGCGTGTAGACTCGGGCAGCTTCCCCGCGCTCTTCTCCCGTCGCGCGGAAGCGTCCGCCCCCATCGCCCACACGTAATGATGGCGGCCACTCCAGACGGTGGCGGCCACGGCGGACGACGGCGGCCACTGTCATGCAGAGCGCGGCGAAGCATCCTGCGCTTGGGCCGACGGCTCATGAGCGCCGCCGAGACCCTTCGCTCACGCTCAGGGTGACAGCCGGGCGTGACACTCAGGGCGACAGCCGGGCGTAGTGCTGGCGGACACGGCGGACGACGGCGGCCACGGCGGACGACGGCGGCCACTGTCATGCTGAGCGCAGCGAAGCATCCTGCGCTTGGGCCGACGGCTCATGAGCGCCGCCGAGACCCTTCGCTCACGCTCAGGGTGACAGAGGGGCGTGACGCTGGCGGCCACGCCGGACCACGGCGGCCACAGCGGACGACGGCCGCCACGGCGGGACGTTGGCGGCCACTGTCATGCTGAGCGCAGCGAAGCATCTCGCGCTCGGGCGGCCCTGCTATAATCGCGCCGCCGGATACGGTGCGAGGTGAGAGCATGACCAAGCTTACGGACGCCGAGGCGCAGCAACGGATGAGCACCGTCCCGCTCTGGGGACGCGATGGCGATACCATCGGGCGCGAGTTCGCGTTCGGCGACTTCGCAGGCAGCATGGGCTTCGTCACGAAGGTCGCGCTGCTCGCCGAGAAGGCCGATCATCACCCCAACATCGACATCCGCTACAACAGGGTGCGGCTCGCGCTCTCCACCCACAGTGCCGGCGGCCTCACCGCCAGGGACTTCGATCTCGCGCGCGCCATCGACGCCGCCGTCTAGCAAGAGCGGAATCGGCTATACTGCAATCGCGTACTACCGTAGTCACGTACTACCGCAGGAGGCCCTCGCGATGCCCGTCTACGAGTTCCGCTGCAAGAAATGCTCGGGTATCACAGAAACGTTCGCCAAGAGCGTGAACGCGAAGGTTACGGCTCCGGCCTGCAGCAGGTGCGGCGCGGCGACCGAGCGCATGATCAGCCGCGCCATGTACATTCAGGACGAGATGACGAAGATGGAGCAGCTCGACCCGAAGTACGAGAAGATGATGGACGAGCAGGACAAGCCGTTCCGCGCCGACGACCCGCTGAAGCGGATCACCGGTCAATCGCTCTACCCCGACTAGCGCCGCCGCGACGCCGCACCACTGCTCTGGGCCGGGCACCCCAGGATGACGTCTCGACATGAACCTCGCGCGCGGCTTCCGCTACGCTCGTCACCCGCTCGCCATCGTCCCCGTTGCGGCGCTCATCGCCGTCCTGTCGATGGCGGCGTTCGATGTTGGGCCCTGGGAAGACGAGCCGTCCGCGCCCGCCGCCTCGGCGACCGCCGAAGGTGAACCTGCCGCGGTCGAATCCCGGTTCACGCCATACGGGTCTCTCGAAGAGGCCCGCGCCGAGTCGCCGCTCCCCGTTTTGGCGCCGGACGGGCCATCCGCCGCGCTGTTCCCGGTAACGCGCGCAGGCCTCGTCGAGCGCCCCGCCGGCAGTCCCCTACGGCTGGAGATGTCGTTCGGAAGCGAGACGGGGCCAAGCATGGCCATCACGGTCGCGGTGGGGAGCCCTGGGGTAGGGGGGGCCGCCCACCCCATCGAGATCCGGGGACAGCGGGCTCAGGTTCAGTACGGCGAAGAAATCGGCAATCCGGCGCTCATCGTCGTGTGGTGGACGGAGAACGGGCACACGACAATCGTCTCGACGCAGCGGGCGGAGGGCTGGCAAGAGAGCGACTTCTTGGCCGTGGTCGAGGCGCTGGGCTGACGCGGACGGCGCGACGGTGCGTTGTGCTCAGCTCAGCGGCGTGTACGGGCGGCCGACGCTATGCGCCAGCGCCGGGTGCGTGATCGCGCCGCCGTAGGTGCTGACGCCCGCCGCCAGCCCCGGCCGCCGCCCGATCGCGCCGCGCAGGCCGTGCGCCGCCACAAGCTCGACATACGGCATCAGGCTGTTCGCCAGCGCCATCGTCGAGGTGGCGGGCACCGCGCCCGGCATATTCGGCACGCAGTAGTGGACAACACCCTCTTCGACGAACACCGGCTCGTCGTGACTCGTCGGGCGCGAGGTCTCGACGCAGCCGCCCTGGTCGATCGCCACGTCGACAATCACGGACCCCGGGCGCATCCGGCTCACGACCTCGCGCGAAACGAGCCGGGGCGCGCGCTCGCCCGGCACAAGGACAGCGCCCACAAACAGGTCGGCCTCCGGCACCACCTCGGCGATGCTGTAGGCGCTCGACATCACGGTCGCGGCGGCGACGTGCTCGTCGAGCCAGCGCATGCGCTCAATGCTCTTGCCGAGCACCGTGACCCGCGCCCCCAGCGCCAGCGCCCGCCGGGCGGCGTTCTGGCCGACGGCGCCGTCGCCAAGGACGACGACGTGCGCGGGCAGCACGCCCGTGACGCCGCTGAGCAGCAGCGCCGCGGCCCGGGCCGGGCTTGCGCAGATGCTGCGCGCCGACATCGATGGCCATCCGGCCCGCGATCTCGCTCATCGGGGTGAGCATCGGGAACGAACCGTCCTCGTCCTGCACCAGTTCGTTCGAGATGCCGGTGACCTTCGCGGCCAACAGCGCATCGAGCACGTCCACCTCGGCCGCCAGATGCAGGTACGTCATCAGCACGAGCGCCGGGCGGAACAGCGGGAACTCGCTGGGCTGCGGCTCCTTCACCTTCGCGATGAGCTCGGCCCGCGCCCACACCTCCGCCGCATCGGCGACAAGCGTCGCGCCCGCCGCGGCATACGTGTCGTCGGCGAAGCCGCTGCCCTCGCCGGCGCCCCGCTCGACGAGCACCGTGTGGCCGGCGCGGACGAGCGCATGCACACCGGGCGGCGCGAGCGCCACGCGATATTCCTGCAACTTCCGTTCGCGGACTGTGCCGACAATCAT
The DNA here is from genome assembly GCA_963702115.1 of uncultured Chloroflexia bacterium. Lineage (GTDB taxonomy): Bacteria > Chloroflexota > Dehalococcoidia > SHXV01 > SHXV01. The sequence goes on along the minus strand of OY969711.1, from coordinate 840,372 downwards.
CGTCCATCGATTGTAGCGCACCCCAGCGTGAGCCGCCGTTCTGTTGACTTCGTGAGCGGTCGCTGGCATCCTCCGCGGAGGAGGACTTCATGAAGCTACGACACCCTCGCTGGGCGATGGTCGCGCTGGCCGCGATGCTCGCCCTCACGCTGGCCCTCGTGGGCACGGCCTGCGGCGATGACGACGATGACGACAGCGGCGACACGCTGACCACCGAGCAGTACTTCGCGCGGCTCCAGGAGCTCGCTGACGAATCGAACGCCGCCGGCGACGACATCAACGCCGAGCTCGACAAGGCGATCGAGGAAGCGCAGACTCCCGAAGAGCTGCAGGATCGATTCACGGAGACGCTGCGCGACGGGATCGACGGCCAGAGGTCCGTCTTCGCCGCGGTGGAGGCGATGCGCCCGCCCGACGATGTGGCCGAGCTGCACGATGAGCTCGTCGCGGCCCAACGGGAGCAGCTCCGGCTCGTCGACGAGTTCCTCACCACGCTGGCGGATGCCGACCCCGACGAGTTCGTCACGCTGCTCGAAGGCGGCGTCGACACCGCAGACCTCGACGAGGCCGATGCTCGCTCCGAGAAGGCGTGCGACGCGCTCCAGGCCGCCGCCGGTGACGCGGACATCGACAGTCGACCTCCAGTGCGGTGATGACTGACGGCGCCCGGCGCACCGCCAATTCGATAGGGCGACATCGCGTCTATCGCTGCTATCAATGACGCCTTTACGCGCCTCCCGCTTCGCTTTATACTCCGGGGAGGCTCAGGTGTAGCTGACCGCCGTCCGGCGAGGGCGGCGGTTTTCCATCGAAACTGGCCTCACCGAGGTACGTATGCCCTGCGACGTTCATCGACGGCTCGACATCGCCGACCAGCCCATCCCGAAGCAGGATCCGCGCGTCCGCGTCGGCAACTGGAACGAGGTGTTCCTGGGCTACGCGCTCGAAACGGCCGCCATCGAGGCCGAGCGCTGCATCAACTGCCCCGCCGCGCCCTGCCAGGAAGCCTGCCCCACCGATAACGACATCCCCGCGGCGCTGCGGCTCCTCGAAGGCGGCGACCCCATCGCCGCCGCCAACAAGTTCCGCGAGACATCGGTGCTGCCCGACATGTGCGGACGGCTCTGCCCGCAGGAGAAGCTGTGCGAGGGCGCCTGCGTCGTCGGCTTCGGCCACAAGCCGGTGGCCATCGGCAAGCTCGAGGCGTTCGTCGCCGACTACCAGGCGCGCTCCGTCGGACTGCCGGTGCCGCCGCTCGCGCCGCCCACCGGGCACAAGGTCGCCGTCGTCGGCTCCGGGCCGGCGGGCCTCGCCGTCGCCGAAGGGGTGCGCAAGGCGGGCCACGACGTCACCGTGTTCGAGGCCTGGCCCGAGCCGGGCGGCGTCCTGCGCTACGGCATCCCGAACTTCAAGCTGTGGAAGGAATCGGTCGACCGCAAGATCGCCCAGCACGAGGCGATGGGCATCACGTTCGTCTGCGACACGTCCGTCGGCAAGGATGTCACCATCGACCAGCTCCTGGATCGCGACGGCTACAGCGCCGTCTTCATCGGGCACGGCGCCGGTCGCGGCGGCCGCGGCGATGTCCCCGGCGAGGAGCTGGAGGGCGTGTACCTGGCCACCGACTTCCTCGTGCGCGGCAACCTGCCGCCCGAGGCGCTGCCAGCGAGCCAGCGCGAGCGCCCCGTCGTCGGCAAGCGCGTCGCCGTCATCGGCGGCGGCGACACGTCGATGGACTGCGTCCGCACCGCCGTCCGGCTCGGCGCGGAGCAGGTGACGCTGATGTACCGCCGCACCGAAGCGGAGATGCGCGGCCGCGTCGAGGAGCGTGCCCACGCTCGCGAGGAGGGCGTTGTCTTCGAGTACCTGACGTTGCCCGTGCGCTACGTCGGCGACGCCAGCGGTCACATCCGCTCGATGGAGTGCCGCCGGCTCGAACTCGGCGAGCCCGACTCCAGCGGCCGCCGCAGCCCCGTGCCGATCGCGGGCTCCGAGTTCACGGTCGAGGTCGACTGCGTCGTGCTGGCGCTCGGCTACAACGCCGACCCCATCTTCGAGCGTGCGGACGGCATCGCCACCGACCGCTGGGGGCTCATCGAAGTCGAGCCGGACACCGGCGCGACGAGCCGCCGCGGCGTGTTCGCGGGCGGCGACAACGTCAACGGCGCCGATCTTGTCGTCACCGCCATGGCCGATGGCCGCCGCTCCGCGATCGCCATCAACCGCTACCTCGCGCAGCTCGCGCCCGTCGCCGAGCCCGCCGTCAGCCGCTAACCGCGGCCCTCCGCGACGTCGCCGCCGCGCGTCTGTGCCATGCCGCCCGATCAGTGCGACACCGCGATCCGCGCCTGTCATGCGCGACACCGCGACCGCCCTGTCATGCTGAACGAAGTGAAGCATCCCTGCGCGGCACGCAAGCTCCCGCCGTGTGCCAGATGCTTCGCTCGCGCTCCGCGCGGCTCAGCATGACAGGTGCGGCGACAGCGCCTCCGCCCCCATGCTGGCCGCGACCGCCTGTCATGCTGACACCGCGACCGCCTGTCATGCTGAACGAAGTGAAGCATCCCCGCGCGGCAGCGGGTGTCCACGTACAGGCGCGTCCACACGGCCGAGCTTGTCCCTGCGGGCAAGGCGAGCCTAAGATTGATGCGTGAGCAAGCGGTGGACGCGATGATCGACACACCGAAGGCCGCGCTGCGAGGCGAGCCCAGCTACGTCTGGCGCTCCGGCCAGGATCGCCGCCTCGGCTTCATACGCCGCCACGCCCGCCTCGACGGCGCCCGCATCCTCGATATCGGCTGCGGCATCGGCACGTACGTCCGCGCCTTCCGGCGCTCGTCGGAGCACGTCGTCGGCATCGACATCGATGAGGAGCGCGTGCGCGAAGGCGCGGCGACGACGCCAAACCTCATGCTGGCGGTGAGCGAGCGGCTGCCCTTCCGCGACGCGTCGTTCGATGTCGTCCTCCTCAACGAGGTGATCGAGCACGTCGCCGACGACGCGCTGGACGCTGCGCGAGGCGTGCCGTGTCGTGCGGCCGGGCGGCCACATCTTCATCTACGCGCCGAACCGGCTCTACCCGTTCGAGACGCACGGCGTCTATCTCGGCCGCCGCTACGTCTTCGGCAACATCCCCCTGGTGAACTACCTGCCGGACGCGCTCCGCGACAGGCTCGCGCCGCACGCTCGCGCCTACACCGTAGGGCAGATGCGCAAGCTCGTTTGGCCGCTGCCCGCCGAGCTTGTGCTGCACGCCATCGTCTACCCCGGCTTCGATAACGTCGCCGCCCGCAGCGCCGCGCTGGCGCGAGTCCTCCGGCGCGCGCTGTACTTCGCCGAGCACACGCATCTGCGATTGCTCGGCCTCTCGCACTTCGTCGTCCTTCGCCGCAACGAGGCTGCCGCCGATGGCTAACGCCCATCGCCGGCGAGCTCGCAAGCGCATCTCGCGGGACGGGCGGCGCAGCGGCGAAGGCCGTGGCGGCCGCTCGCTGCTGCTGGCGGCGCTCGGCTTCGCCGGAATCGTCGCGATCGTGGCGGCGGCAGCGCTGGGCGGCGTGGCGTACTCGGTGTATCAGTCGTACGCCGACGATCTGCAGCCGCCCGACGCCGTCATCCGCCAGTCCTCGGCGGGCGGCGCCCTCATCCTCGACCGCAACGGCGTGCCGCTGTACCAGTTCGCCGACCCGAATCAGGGGCTGCGACAGCCCGTATCCATCGACAAGATCGCCGCGCCGATGCTGCTCGCGACCGTCTCCACCGAAGACGCGAGCTTCTACGACAACCCCGGCATCAACGTGCGCGGGCTGCTGCGCGCCGCCGCCGAGAACTTCCTGCCGGGCGGCGGCGATGTCGGCTTCCTGGAAGGCGGCGGCGGCAGCTCCATCACGCAGCAGCTCGTCAAGAACCTCTACATCGACGAGGAAGACCGCTATCGCCGCGGTATCGATGGCGTCCCGCGCAAGCTCGAGGAGACGGTCATCGCGCTGGAGCTGACCCGTCAGTACTCGAAGGACCAGATACTCGAGTGGTACCTGAACCAGATCTTCTACGGCAACAACTCCTACGGCGTCGAAGCGGCGTCGCAGCGCTACTTCGCGAAATCAGCGTCGGCGCTGACGCTCGCCGAAGCGGCGATGCTCGCGGGCATCCCCGCCGCCCCGACCGTCTACGACCCCATCGGCAACTACGAGGCCGCGAAGCAGCGCCAGATCAACGTCCTCGACCTCATGGCCCGGCACGACTTCATATCGCAGGATGAGGCCGACGCCGCCAAGGCCGAACCGCTCGCCTTCGCCACCGCCGAGCAGGCGCGCCTGCTCGCTCCGCACTGGGTGTTCAACCTGTGGAACCCGGAGTCGGGCGAAGGTGTGCTCCTCGACATGTGCCTCGGCGGCCTCATCGAGCGGCCGTCCGACATGACCTGCCGCGACCTCATCGAACGCGGCGGTCTGCGCGTCGTCACCACGCTCGACCTGACGATGCAGAGCATGGCCGAAAGCGTGCTCCGCGACTGGATCGAGCAGTACGAGGCGAGCTCGCGCGGCCACAACGGGGCGCTCATGTCGATGGACCCGCGCAGCGGCGAGGTGCTCGTCTACGTGGGCAGCCGCGACTACAACAACCCCGACATCCTCGGCAAGAACGACATGATCCAGGCGCTCAACTCGCCCGGCTCCTCCTTCAAGCCGATCGTCTACCTCACGGCGTTCATGCGGGGATGGGCGCCCGCCTCGACCATCTGGGACACGCCGGTTGAGATTACGAATCCCGACGGCAGCGTCTTCGCGCCGGCCAACCCCAATCGCGATTACAAGGGCCCAATCACGGTGCGCGAGGCGCTCGGCTCGTCGCTGAACGTGCCCGCCATCAAGGTGGCGCGCGAGGTCGGCATCGACGCCGTCATCGACCAGGCGCGGCTGATGGGCTACACCTCGTTCGGGGAGAAGTCGGACTTCGGGCCGGCGCTCGCGACCGGCGGCGGCGACATCCGGCTGGCCGACCACGTCTTCGCCTACAGCGCGCTCGCGAACAACGGCGTCCAGCGTGGCATCCCCGCCTACCGCGAGGACAAGCCCGAGTGGTGGCCGCAGCTGCAGCCCGTCATGGTGCTCCAGGTGACGGACACCGACGACCGGGTGCTCTACAAGTTCGAGGAGCCGGAGAGCGTTCGCGTCGCCCCCGCCGCCGAGACGTACCTCATCAGCAGCATCCTCTCCGACGACGTGGCGCGCTCGCCGACCTACGGCCGCGGCAGCTCGCTGAACCTGCCGGGGCGGACGGCCGCCGTGAAGACGGGGACGAGCGAGCCGTTCGAGAACTCGCGCGCCATCGGCGAGACGTGGACCATCGGCTACACTCCGCAACTGGTGACGGGCGTCTGGATCGGCAACGCCGACAATACGCCGATGGTCAACATCTCATCGGCGACCGTCGCCGGGCGCACCTGGAACGAATTCATGACCGCCGTGCACGCGGCGCTCGGCCTGGAGCCGCTCGAGTTCGAGCGCCCGGCCGATGTCGTCGAGGCCGATGTCGTGCTGCCCGGCCCCGACTGCACGCGCATCGGCACCGACCTGTTCCGCCAAGGCAGCACGCCGGACGACCGACAGCCTGCCGAACGCGGATAACCTGCCCCGCAACGACAATGAGGGCGGGGAGAACGGCCAGCCAGCGGAGGACGGCCAACCGGCCGGGGACGCTGAGCCGACAGAGGAGCCCCAGCCGACCGCGACCGCCGCGGCCGGAGACGAGCCGTTCGCGCACCCCTTCTGTCACGAAGACGAGCAGGGCCACCTGCGCGTCGATGTTCCCGAAGGCGAGCATTTCGCGGAGCCGGAGCCCGAAGCCACGCCGACGCCCGAGCCTTCGGCGACGCCCGTGAACCCCTTCTCGAACACGCCGACTCCGGAAGCGCCGAACCCGTTCGCCGGCACGCCCCGAGCCCGACGATCACCAGGACGACAATCACCAGGACGGCCCCTAGGCCGCTCGCGCTACTCCGGGAGCACCGGCAGCAGCGCATCAATCTCGGCGCGCGAACCAACGCCGCGCACGGCCGCCAGGAACGCCCCCACCGAGCCCTCGCTCGCCCGCAGCGCCTGCAGCCGCTCGCCGAGGTCATCGCCGCTGGCGCCGCTCGTCGCGTACAGGCCTCGAAACGCGAAGTACGCCTGGTTGATGCGGCGGATGCGCACGCCCCTGCGCTCCAGATCGAGACGTGTCGCCTCCATCAGCGCCTCCGCCTCCTCGATGCGGCCCTGCGCCAGCAGCGGCTCGACCATCGCCCGCAGCGCGACGAGCTCGGCGCGAACGTCGACCTGCTCGCGCCGCTGGGCCGCGTCCGGCGCGCGTGCGGGCGGCAGGTCGGGCGCGGGGTAGCGCGCCAGCACGAGCGTCGCGATATCGTGCGCGGCGATGCTCGCCACCGTCTCGTTGACGGCGCGGAGGCCGTCGTCGAAGTAGCCGCGCCCGAGCGGGTAGAAGTACAGATACTGGTGCAGCCACTCGTGAGCCGCGGTCTCGACCATCTCGTCATAAGGCTGGCCCTCGTCGACGATGCTGGGGTACGCCGCGACACCGCTCGTAGGCAGCACCACCGCGACGCGCCCGCCGGCGGTCGCCTCGCGTTCCAGCTCCGCGGCCTCGGCCGACGACAGCGACGTGTTCAGCAGATCGTCGCCCACGAGCCGTATCTCGTTGCGCGGCGAAATAGCGAGCACCCGCTGCGCCGCCGTCAGCTCGAAATCGACCGGCGGCCACACGATATCGGCAAACAGCGGCACGCCCCGGCGGAGGCCGGCATCGCCCGCGACGGCGGCAATGCGCCCCTCGATGATCGACTCGACGTGGTTCTCCATGCGCCGGCGTTCGTCGCGGAGGCGCGCCAGCTCGGCCGCCTGCGCCGCATCGGGCCGATCGCCAGCGTCCTGCTCGAGCGCGGCGAGCGCCGCCGTCGCGGCGAAGTAGCGGCGCAGCGCCTCGGCGTCGGGCGGGTCATCGCGAAACGGCCGTCCGAGCTCGTACGCCCAGCGATTGAGCAGCGTCGTCGCTTCCCAGCGGGCGATGCTGAACCGCGTGTCATCGAGGAGGCCGTCGCGGCGGAGCATCTGCCACCCAAAGGCGGCCGCCGCGAACATCACCGCCACCCCGGCGATCGCGAACGCCGCCGGCGCGACCCACCGATGCCCGGCCACGCTCCGCCAGCGCGACGGCGGCGCGGCCCCCTGCGACGGCTGCCGGAGACGCCACCGGGTGACGGTCACGGAGCCGGCCCGGCGCACGGGCGGTGGTATAATCGCGCACAGCATGCGAGCCTCATCCCAACAGCATTCAACGCCGCGAGCCCACGAATCGTACCCTACCGCGACGACCGCGTCCGCCGGGTACGACGACTCTGTCTGGGAGTACGCTCCCCGGCGCGCGCGCTTCCTCGCCTTCCTCATCGACCAGCTGCTGATCATCTCATGCGTACTTACGCTCGTGGCCATCGCGGCGCTCGAGGTGTTCGTCACCAGCGACTACGGCGAAGTCGACCCGCCGGAGAGCGCGTCGGTGGCCGCGATCGTCATCGTCGCTGCCGGCGCCCCGTTCTGGGCGCTGTACTACACGCTGACGTGGGCGCGCGGCGGCCGCACGCTCGGTCAGCTCATCATGGGCCTGCGCGTCGTCCGCCGCGATGGCGCGCCACTCGGGTTCTGGCGGGCGGCCGCCCGCATGCTCGCGTTCGCGCTCTCGTCGCTGACGCTGCACCTGCTGGCGCTGCCCGCGCTGCTCACGGAAGAGCATCGGACAACGCACGACATCATCGCGGGCACGGTCGTCGTCCGCGACGACCCCCACCCATGGCCCGCCTACGAGGCAGCGGGGTGAACGACCAGGGCTCGCCGGTCATGGGCCCGCCCGACACTGCCGCCGAGCGGCCTCTCATCGACGCGCGGCTTGGCAGCGACACCGGCGACACCAGTGTCCTGCTCCTCACCATCGGCTTCGCCGTCGCTTTCCTGCTCTTCGCCGTCACCCTCACCGGATGGATACTGACCACCCACGGCGACGGCACGCGCTACCTCCGGCAGACGCTCGCGCGCGTCACCGAAGTCGACCGGCTCGTGCTCGATGGCATCGGCGACGTCCGGCGCGACGCGGCGCTGTCGCCCGAAGGCGTCGTCCATCTCCCCGGCTACCCCATCGCCGTCGACCTGCCATCGTCGTTCGCCCGGGACGCGACGCCGACGGAGCTGCGAAGCGAGGTGCTGCGCGCGTCGGCGGAGCGGGTGTACGACGACGGCGCCGATGCGTTCCTCGCCGAAGGTGGCGTCGCGCCCGATGTGCGCACGTTCTCCGCGACGGGCGTCGTCCGCCGTTCGGTCACCATCGTCAGCAGCGACAACCACGCCCGGCTGACGATACTGCTCGCCGTGCTCGCGCTCGGCGGCGCGGCGCTCGCTGTCGCCGTGGTGCTGCGAACGACGCGACCCCGCGAGCGCTATCGTGGCGCTGGCCACCGCCGCGACCATCGTCGCGACGCTGCTGTTCGCCGGGTCGCTCGCGATGCGCGGCATCCTCGAGCTCGTGCTCGACACCGAAGACGATTACGTCGCGGTATCGCTGCTGACGCTGGGCAGCGATGTCGCCCTGCTCGCGCTCCGCACGACCCTGATTCTCGCGAGCACGGGCGTCGCGATCGTGGCGGCCGCGACCATCGCGCGGCGAAGGCGCGCCCGTCCGCAACGTAGTCGACCGCACCTCGGGCAGCCCCGCCATCGGAGCATCGAGCATGGATATCGACGACATTATCGCGGCGCTCCGGGCCGTCGCCGGAACCGGCGCCGTCTCCATCAGCGAGCGCGATCTCGCGGCGCACGCGGAGGACGGCTTCGGAGCGCACCGCCCCCGCCCCGCGGGCGTCGCGCCGCCGCAGCGCCCGTTCGCTGTCGTCCGGCCCGAGAGCACCGAGTGCGTCGCCGCCATCGTCCGGCTCGCGAACGAGCGCCGCTTTGCCATCGTCCCGTACGGCGGCGGCACGGGGCTGATGGGCGGCGCGACGCCCGCCGCTCCCGCGGTCTCGCTGGCGTTCGACGGGATGCGCCGCATCCGTGAGGTGCGCGCCGCCGATCGCTTCGTCTGGGCTGAGGCGGGCGCGACCCTGGCGCAGGTCGACGACGCGCTGCGGCCGTACGGCCTGATGGCCGGCCACGACCCGTGGACGTTCAACATCGCGACCGTCGGCGGCGCCATCAGCACCGACGGCCTCGGCTATCTCGGCGGACGGTACGGCGGCATGGGCGCGCAGACGCTGGCGATCGAGGCCGTGCTCCCCACCGGCGACATCGTGCGGACGCGGCCCATCGGCAAGCGCTCTACCGGGCTCGACCTGCGCGCCCTCTTCATCGGGGCCGAGGGCACGCACGGCATCGTGACGGCGGCGGCGCTGCGAGCCTTCCCGATACCGGAGCTGCGGCTGCTGCGCGGCTACACGTTCCCGCGATTCGAAGCGGGGCTCGACGCCATCGGCGCGATGGCCGCGATCGGCCTGGAGCCCGCCCTCCTCGAGTTCGGGCAGACGTTCGTGCCGTCGCCAGCCGGCGTCGTGCGCCGCCTGCTGGGGCGCGGCCCCATCATCAGCGACGGCGACATCGAGCTCTACCTCGGCTTCGAGGGCTTCCGCGAGGCGACGGCGGCGACGGCGGCCCGCGCCGACAGCATCTGCCAGGCCGGCGGCGGCGCCCCCATGCCGCCCGAAGCGCCCGCCCGCTTCTGGGAGCAGCGACACGCGGCCGCCGACCGCTTCGTGCAGCGGCGCGCGGGCCAGGTGGCGGAGAGCTTCTTCCGGGTCGCCCGCAACGTCCGCTTCGATTTCGTCCATGTGGCGCTGCCCGCGTCGTCGGTGCGCGACTACTGGACGCGGGCGCAAGCCGTGTGTGCGGCGAGCGGCGTCCGGATCGTCGAGGCGGGGCTGTGGACGAGCCCGGAGCTGTTCTCGCTGGCATTGCTGAAGGCGGGGCGGTCGGCGCGCGACGTCAACGACCGCCTTGTGGCGACGGTCGATGCGCTGCTGCTGCTCGCGCACGAATTCGACGGGTCGATGGAGTACTGCCACGGCGTTGGGTCGCGGCTCGCTCACCTGATGGAGGCCGAGCACGGCGCGACGGGCCTCGCGGCCATGCGCTCGGTGAAGCGCGCCCTCGACCCCAACGGCGTCGTCAACCCCGGCAAGCTCGGCCTCTGACCGTGGTGAGCCGCGTTCGCGCTCTGGTACACTACCCTCATCCCCGATACCGGTGGTGATCGTGAGCGCCTCCGACCCGCTCGCCGCCCTGAAGAAGGGCTCGGCCTTCCCCCCGGCCGCACTCTCGCTGAGCGAATCCGATGTCGCGGCGTACCTCGACGCCACCGGCGACGAGGCGTTCGCCGCGCTCGGAGCGGGCGGCATCGTGCCGCCGCTGGCCGCCGCCGCGCTCCTGCTGCGCTCGATGCTCGCCACCTTCGACCTTCCGCTGGGCAGCGTCCACACCGGCGAGGAGATCGAGTTCGTGCGGCCAGCCCGCACCGGCGAGGAGTTGCGCTGCGAGACGACCGTCCTGCAATCGTCCGACCGGCAGGGCTACCGCTTCGCCACGGTCGAGCAGCGCGCCGTCGATGCCGCCGGCGAGCCCGTGCTCATCTCGCGGGCGACAGTTATGTCACCTTTGGGCGCTGACGGGGACGGCTCGTGACGGCGCAGGCGATCCGCGAGGGCGCGGCACTGGCCCGCGTAGAGCGGCTCGTGACGCAGGAGCAGATCGGGCGCTACGCCGATGCCGCCGGTGACCACAACCCCATCCACATCGACGACGCGTACGCGGCGGCGACGCCGTTCGGCGGCACGATAGCGCACGGCATGCTCGTGCTCGCGCTCATCTCGGAATCGCTGACAGCGACGTTCGGGCGAAGCTGGGGCGAGCGCTCGCGGCTCAAGGTGCGCTTCCGTGCGCCCGCCCGGCCCGGCGATACGCTCGTCGCCGGCGGCGTCATCGAGCGGGTGCGCGACACCGACGGCCACCGCGTCGCCGAGTGCTCGGTCGAATGCAGGAACAGCGCGGGCGACGTGCTGATTAGCGGCGACGCGCGCGTCTCACTGGCATAGGTGACACGAATGACGATCCGGATCGCGGCAACGGGCATGGGCATAATCAGCCCCATCGGCAACACGATCGAGGAATACTGGCGCAACCTCACGGGGGGCGTCTCCGGCGCGGCGGCCATCACGCACTTCGATACGGCGGGCCACGATGTCCGGATCGCGGCTGAAGTGAAGGGCTTCGACCCGGGCGACTACATGGACGCGAAGACAGCCAAGCGGATGAATCGCTTCGCGCACTTCGCCGTGGCCGCCGCGAGCCAGGCCATCGCCGATGCCGGGCTCGACATCGCGAGCGAAGATCGCACGCGCATCGCTGTCGTCATGAACACGGGCGGCGGCGGCCTCAGCGATACCGTCGACGGCGCGTATCAGCTCGAGCACAAGGGGCCGGGGCGGGTGAGCCCGATGCTCGTGCCGTCGCTCATTCCGAACATGGGGGCGTGCCAGGTGGGGATGATGCACGGCATCCTCGGCCCGACCATCACCTCGATCGCGGCCTGCGCCAGCGGCATCTACTCGTTCATCGAGGCGAAACGGCTGCTGCGCGGCGGCGAGGCCGATGTCGTCATCTGCGGCTCGTCGGAGGCCGCCATCATCCCGCTGGCCATCGCCGCGATGGCGAACATCCGCGCGCTCTCCACCCGCAACGACGAACCGCAGCGCGCCAGCCGCCCCTTCGACGCCGATCGCGGCGGCTTCCTGATGGGCGAGGGTGGCGGCGCCGTCATCCTCGAAACGGAGGAGCACGCAAGGCGGCGCGGCGCGCGCATCATCGCCGAGCTCTGTGGCGGGGCCGCCACCGCCGACGCCTACCACATCACCGCTCCCGACCCCACCGGCGAAAGCGCCGCCCGCGCCATCTCGCTCGCCATGCGCGACGCCGGGGTGGACGCGGCAGAGGTCGATTACATCGTCGCGCACGGCACGGGCACGCCGCTCAACGACGTGTCGGAGACGGTCGCCATCAAGCAGGCGCTGGGCGAGCACGCGCACAGCGTCGCCATCAGCTCGCCGAAGTCGATGGTGGGCCACCTGATGGGGGCCGCGGGCGCGATCTCCGCAGCGGCGGCGCTCCTCGCGATCCGCGACGGCGTCATCCCCCCGACGATCAATCTCGAGCGCGCCGACCCGCAATGCGATCTCGATTACGTGCCGAACGTGGCGCGCCGCGCGCCGGTGCGGGTGGCGATGGCGAACGGATTCGGGTTCGGCGGGCAGAACGGCAGCATCGTATTCCGGGCGTGGCAGGGCTAGCGTGGATCCCGAGGAGGGCCGCCGCCTGGCAAACCTGTGCTTCGGGTGCGGCGCGCTCAACCCGGGCGGGCTGCGGCTGCACTTCGAGCACGAGGCCGGGCTCGCGCGAGCCGTGTTCACGCCCTGCGCCAGCCACCAGGGCTTCCCCGGCATGATGCATGGCGGCCTCGCCGCGACCCTTATCGACGAAGCGATGGGCTGGGCCATGTACAGCTCCGGCGTCTGGGCCATGACCGGCCGGATGGACCTGCGCTACCGCAACCCCGTCCCGCTCGATCGCGACCTGACGGTGGAGGCGCGCGTCACGAAGAACCGGGGGCGGGCGCTCACGGCCCGCGGCGAGCTGCGCGACCGTGCCACCAGTCTGCTCCTCGTCGAGGCGGAGGCGCTGTTCGTGCGCGTCCCGCCCGAGTACGGCGAGCGGCTCAGCGCGGTGTATCGCCCAGAGCACCGGATATCGGCAAACGGCGAGTAGCGCCAGGGCGAAGCGCGCGCTACGATAATCGGCACAATGACCACTGCCGCTCGCCAGAACCCACCGCCTTCGACCCGCGCCACGCCCCCGCACCCGATCCCGCCAGACATGCGGATCCCCTATCGGTTCATGTCGCTCCTGGCGCGGCGCGTGCCGCTGTCGGTCGGGCTCGCCACCGGGGCGGCCATCGCCGATGTCGTCCACGCGATGGCGAAGTCGAAGCGGCTCGCGGCGCGGCGCAACCTCGCGCAGGTCATGGGCGCATCGCCCGACGACCCACACGTCGCGGCTGCGGCGCGAACTGCCTTCCGCAACTTCGGCCGCTACATCTTCGAGATGTTCCACCTGCCAGTCCGCAACGACGCCGAGCTCCGCGAACGGCTGCGCCCCGTGGGCCTGCACCACCTCGACGCCGCGATGGGGCGCGATCGCGGCGTCATTCTGGTCACAGCGCACCTCGGCAACATGGACGCTTCGACGATCATGCTCTCGCTCATCGGTGCGCCCCAGACGCTGGCGGCCGCCGATGAGGTGCGCCCCCGGCTCTTCATGAGCTACCTGCGCGATGCTCGCCGCCGCTGGAACGTGACGCTTGTGCCGCCGCAGAAGATCGGCCGGCGGATGCTGATGGCGCTCCGCCGCCGCCGCCTCGTCGCGCTCTTCGTCGATCTCGGCATCCAGCAGGCAGGCGGCGTCCGTGTCACGTTCTTCGGGCGAGACACCTACTTCCCGGCCGGAGCGGCGCGGCTCTCGCGCATCAGCGGCGCGCCGATCGTCTTCGGCGCGTCGATTCGCACCGGCGTCGAGCGTTTCGATGTCGTAGTGTGCGAGCCGGTGCTGCCGCGCGACACGGGCAACGAGACGGCCGACATGGAATCGATGATGCAAGAGCTTGTGGGTCAGCTGGAAGCGATGATCCGGCGCTACCCGGAGCAGTGGTACATGTTCCGCGACATGTGGCCGGCGGCGACGCTCCCGTCGCGCCCTGCCGCTCACCATCGCCGCCTGCTCGACGACGACCTCGACGACCCGGGGACGGCCGCTTCGTAGAGGCTTCCTGCGGCGCCTACTGCACCTGCGTGAAGCCCGCTGCCTCCGCACCGGCGATGTCGCCGCTCGGGGCCGTCGCCGTCCACCCGAAGCCGTTCGGACAGTTGCACGCCTGACACACGATGGCGTCGTCGGCGAGGCTGCGTTCGCGGCGCGCATCCGTGAGGGCGATGCCCTGGTCGCGCCAGTACGCTTCGAATATCGCCGCGTGCTCCGCGTCGCCCTCGGGGAACTGCCCGCCCGGATGCGCCGCGAGCCAATCCTGCTGCCATGGGTTTGTCAGGCACTGCGTCTCGGCGTAGGCGATGGCGACGCCCGGCCCCGCCGCGTCCGTGGCGGTCGCCGGGGGGGCACCAGCGTCATCATCGTCGTCGCCGCAGGCGGCGAGCGTGAACGACGTGGCGACGAGCAGCGCCAGCATCAGCATGGCGGCGCGCCCGATGTGTGACGAGTACCGAAGTCTCACCTTCGGAGCGTACCACGACCGGCCCGCTGGGCCCATGCCACAGCGCCGCTAGCGCTTCGGCAGGCGCACGGTGCCGTTGCCGGGCGTCGTCTTCTGGCCCTGCGGAGTCTCCGTCCACACGTCGAGGTCGACGAGGTGCTCGCCGCCCTCCTCGTACTTCCTGGTGACGACACCCTTGACGAAGATGTCCTGGTCGACGGGGTCCATGCCGCGGTAGCTGCATCCGAACTTCTTGACGCGGCCCCGGTGGCCGGCCCAGTCGCTGAGGAGCTGGCCCTCGAAGGCGTTCTTCAGCAGGCCGTGCACGATAATGTTGTCGAGCCCGGTCGACTTCGCGAATTCCTTGTCGTAGTGAATCTGGTAGAAGTCGCCGGACGCGCCCGCCCACTGGACGAGCTGCTGGCTCGTGCAGTGCTTCTTCAGCGTGGGCAGCTCTTCGCCTTCCCTCACGTCGTCCCAGTAGCGTTGGGCCGTGGTCATGGTCGATTCCCCTCCGCAGCGGCGCTAGTAGTTGATGCCGGTGCCGCGCATGTAGGCGACGATCTTGCCATCGCGCTTGTACACCTGCTCGCGGGCGGTGAACAGCATCAGTCCCATGCTTCCCTGACGCTCGTAGATGTCGGTGATGCGGCCCGTCGAGACGAGCGTATCGCCCGCGCAGATATCGTCTACGTATTCGAATTCGCTGCCGCCGTTGAGCACGCGGGTGAGGCGCGTCGCGAAGCGGGGCGGCCCCATCGGCGTTGGCCGCTGCGGGTTGAAGACGGGCCAGCCAAGGAAGCCCGGAGGCGCCGGCAGCGAGCGGAATCCGAGGCTCTTGGCCAGCTCCTCGTCGTAGTAGAGCGGGTCGTCGTAACCGACGGAACGGGCGAAGTTGCGGATCGCCGTCCGGTCGACCTCGAGGACGACCGGTTCCGACTCGACGCCAATCTGGGCGCGCATCTCGTCGGTGATGACGCTGTCTTCAGCCATGGCTCTCCCCCCTCTCCGCGCCCGCGCGTACGGGCGCGATACGCCGCCACGCGTCAGGCGACGGGCACCATCCCCTCGAGCGCGACCGGATAGAAGCGCCCGGACTTGAGCTCGCGTATGAGGTCGTCGACGCTCGTGATCTCGCCCTCGAAGTACGTCGCGCAGCGGGCGATGTCTTTGCGGGCGTGCGAATCGGTGCCGGCAGTGCCGGCCATCCGGAGCTCGGTGGCGAGCCGCCGAGCGAAGGCGTTCTCGCGGTCGGAGCCGCGCCCGTTCTCGATCTCGAGCCCCTGGCAGTACTGGTAGGCGGAGTTGGTCTTCGCCTTTTCGAGGGCGCGATGGTAGTCTTCGGGGTCGTCGGGCTTCCACGGCATCTGCCGCCGATAGGGGTGGGCAGCGACCATCGCACCACCCTCGGCCTCGACGAGCCGTGCGAGCTCGCGGGCGCGGTGCATGCCGTAGGAGTAGGTGCGCAGCCCGAAGACGAGCAGGTGCCCCTCCTCGGTGTTGATCTCGCAGCCGGGGATGACGAGGAACTGGTGGCGCTGCGCGAGCTCGCGCACCTTGTCGTGATCCCAGAAGTAGTCGTGCTCTGTCAGGCAGATGCCATCGAGCCCGGCGGCCTTCGTCCGCTCGATGAGGTCGCCGGGATCGAGCAGGCTATCGTCGCTGAGCGGCCACGTGTGGGAATGCAGATCGATCAGCACCGCTTGCCGATTGCCCTCCCGCTACGTCCGGGGGCGCCGCGCGCCGCCAGCTAATCGACCCCCAGGATGACGGTGCCTGTCGACGAGAGGATGCCGCCCGTGCCGTTGACGAGCGCCGTCTTGGCGTTCGCCACCTGGCGGTCGCCGCACTCGCCGCGGAGCTGCCGCACTGCCTCGATGAGGATGAAGATGCCGTACATCCCGGGGTGGGTGTAGGAGAGCCCGCCGCCGTTCGTGTTCATCGGGAAGGGGCCGCCGGGCGCCGTGCGCTGGCCCTCGACGAACGCGCCGCCCTCGCCCTTCTTGCAGAAGCCGAGCTCTTCGAGCGTGACGAGCGCGGTGTAGGTGAACGAGTCGTAGATCTCGACGACATCGAGGTCCTTGTGCGTCAGCTTCGCCATCTCGAAGGCGCGCGGCCCCGACTGGCTCGCGGGCGTCTTCGTGAGGTCGGGCATCTGCGAGATGCTCTGGTGGCTGTGGGCCTCGCCGGCGCCGAGCAGCCACACGGGCTTCTTCTTCATCTTCTTGGCGCGCTCGGGGCTGGCGACGATGACGGCGCCCGCGGCGTCTGTCACCAAACAGCAGTCGAGCAGGTGGAACGGGTACGACACCCATCGCGAGGCGAGGACGTCGTCGATGGTGAGCGGGTCGTGCATCAGCGCCTTCGGGTTCAGCTGCGCCCACTTGCGTGTGGCGACAGCGACCTCGGCGAGCTGCTCGTGCGTGGTGCCGTATTCGTGCATGTGGCGCTTGGCGGCCATCGAGTAGACGCTGGGCGCGCCGCCGATGCCGAACGGCATCTCGAACGACATCTGGGGGGAGGTGGGGTCGAAGCCGCCGCGATTGCGCCCGCCCGATTTGCCCGCTTCGCCGTGGCAGATGAGCGCCACTTCGCAGATGCCGGCCTTGATCGCGGCCGCGGCGTGCTCGACATGCACCTCGAACGACGAGCCGCCGATCGAGGTGCCGTCGGTCCACTTCGGCTGGATGCCGAGGTACTCGGCCACCTGCACGCTCGGCATGAAGCCGAACCCGCAGGTGAGCACGGCGTCGACCTCCGACTTGTCGACACCAGCGTCGCGCATGGCGTTGCGCGCGGCCTCGGCCATCAGCTGCATACTGCTCTTGCCCGGCACGACGCCGATCTCGTCACACTCATCGACGCCGACAATGGCGGCGGCACGGTTCAGGGTCACGATCGCATCCTCGCTATCTTCAGTGAGTGGTCGCGCTAGACCAGGCGGAACTTCGCCAGGGTGATGGCATCGGTCACGTCGTCGTACACGATCTCGACGGGCGAATCGCAGATGACCTTCGCCGGGTCGGGCTCGACGCCAACGAGGTTCGTCAGCAGGCGCGGGCCCTCGTCGAGCTGGACGATGGCCGTGATGTACGGCACCTCATCCTGGAAGCCGGGGCCCTGCGCCCGGTGCTGGATGGCGTAGGTGTAGAGCTTGCCCTTGCCCGAAGCCTCGCGCCACTCGATGTCCCACGAGAAGCAGTTGGGGCAGTGCGAGCGGGGGTACATGTGGAACTGCTTGCAGCTCTTGCACTGGGGGAGCTTCATCTTGTGCTGCTTGAGCGAGTCCCAGTAGGGCTGCGTTTCTTCGTTGGGAACCGGAAGCAACTTCTGGTAGTCGGCCACGAACCGTACCTCGGCTTTCCTTACGTCCGTTTGCGCCGCGCGGGGCGAATCGATACCACAGTGTGGGTTTGGAGACCATCGAGATACTACGCAGCGGCCTAAGGCCTGTCAAGGGAACCGGCAGTGTGGCCCGCTGCGGTAAAATGCGACTGGAGACGCACCGGCGGGGGTGGCGGAACGGCAGACGCGGCGGACTTAAAATCCGCTGGGGCAACCCTTGTGGGTTCGAATCCCACCCCCCGCACCATCCCGCCCGGCGAGCCGCGCCTTCCTACTGGATGAGGTAGAGCGCCGGGTAGAAGAAGACCCAGACGACATCGACGAAGTGCCAGTACATCACCACGGACTGCACCGGCCACGTGCTCTCGGTCGAGAGCCGGTTGCGCACCCCGTTCACGTAGAGCAGCACCAGCATCAGGATGCCGGTCACCACGTGAAAGGCGTGCATCCCCGTCATCGCGAAGAACACCGTGCCGAACGACTCCTGCCGGGTGAACTCCGCCTCCGACCACTCGATAGCCACGCCGCCGACGAACACGATGCCCAGCACAATCGTCATCAGCAGGCTGCGCAGGAAGACGTAGCGATCGCCGTGCGCGGCCGCGGCCTCGGCGCGATAGGCCGTGAGGCTGCTCAGCAGCAGCACCGACGTGATGCCAAGGCCAAGCACCTGGTCGAGGTCGTCCGGCTTGAACGTCCCCTCGATATAGAATCGCGAGGTCAGCAGGATCGCGAACAGCAGCGTCTCCGACAGGAAGAAGAGCCACAGCCCGAATCGGTTGATCGCCTCCCGATCGAGCTTCGGGTGGCCGGCGGCCGCGTGCGTCGTCATCAGTGCGCCTCCCCGGGCCGCCACGCCCGGTACACGTGCATGAAGTACCAGACGATGAGCCCGGCCTTGACGAACGACATCACGGCCAGCGGCACGACGTTCGGGTCGAGCTCCGTGCCCACGAACCACTCCACGACGGTGAGCACCGTCAGTATCGCGATCACGATGAGACCCGTGCGCATCGTCCCTTGAAACGACGCCGGCTGCTTCGGCGATTCCATCGTGCTCCTCCTACGTCTGCACCGGCGTGACGAGCGCATGCGTCGCGCCCGGAACGCCGTAGTCGTACGGGTGACCGACAACCCGTGGCGGCACCGGGAAGTTCTCGACCGGCGGCGGCGAGCTCGTCTGCCACTCGAGCGTGCGGGCGCGCCACGGGCTCGCCTCGGCGATCGGGCCGCGGATCCACGAGTACACCATGTTCCCGAGCCACACGATGAAGCTCGCGCCCAGCAGGAACGCCGCGATGCTGATGAACATGTTCACATCGCCATACTCGGCCGGGTAATCGGCCACACGGCGATTCATCCCCTGAATGCCCACCCAGAACATCGGGATGAACGTGAGCTGGTAGCCGATGAACATCCACCAGAAATGCAGCTGGCCCATCCGCTCGTTGTACATGCGCCCCGTGATCTTCGGGAACCAGTAGTAGATCGCGGCGAACAGCCCGAATATCTCGCCGCCGACGATCGTGTAGTGGAAGTGGCTCACCACGAAGTACGAGTCCTGCAGGTGGACATCCGTCGCCACGTCGGCGAGGAAGATGCCCGTGATGCCGCCGATCGCGAAGTTGAACACGAACGCCAGCGCGAACAGCATCGGCGTGCGCAACCAGAGCCGGCCCATCCATATCGTGCCCAGCGCCGAGAGGAACACGAGCCCAGTCGGGATCGAGATCATCTCCGTCAGCACCATGAACGGCCCGTGAAGGCTCTCGCTCATGCCGCTCGTGAACAGGTGGTGCGCCCACACGACGCCGCTTAGCCCAACGATGCCCATAAACCCGCCCACCGCCCACTTGTAAGCGAACAGAGGCTTGCGCGAGAAGTGGCTGATGATTTCGAGGATCGCGCCGAACGCCGGCAGGATCATCACATACACGGCCGGATGCGAGTAGAACCAGAAGATATGCTCGTACAGCAGCGGATCGCCGCCGCGCGCCGCATCGAAGAACGCCATGCCGGCGACGCGGTCGAGCGTCACCATCAGCAGCGCCGCCGCGAGCCCCTGTGTGAAGAAGAACGAGATGAGCGCCGCGGCGAACATCGACCATACGAAGATGGGCATCCGGCCCCACGTCATGCCCGGAGCGCGCATGTAGATGATGGTCGCGAGCAGGTTCAGCCCACCCAGAATCGACGAGAACCCGAACGTGATGACCGCGAGATTGAAGAAGAGGTGAGCGCTGTCGCCTCTGTCGGAGAGCGGCGCGTACTGCGTCCAGCCCGCGTCCAGACCACCGTAGAGCGGCGTGAGCAGCAGCATGACGCCGACCGGCGGCACGATCCAGAAGCTGAGCGCGTTGAGCCGGGGGAAGGCCATGTCGTCGGCGCCGATCATCAGCGGCACGAGGTAGTTCCCGAACCCGCCGATGACCGCCGCGACGGCCACCGCCACCATGATGATGCCGTGGAGGCTCATTACCCCGTTGTACTGGTCGGCGTTGAACAGCGTCTCGCCCGGCCGGGCGAGCTCGATCCGGATGAGCATCGCCATAAGGCCGGCGAGCAGGAAGAACACCAGGAACGTCACCAGGTACTGCACCCCGATGACCTTGTGGTCGGTGCAGAACGCGAAGTAGCGACGTACCCCGTGGTGGGGCGGATGGCTCGCGGGCTGCCCCACCCACTCCCGCGCCCAGTATCGCCACACACCAACGCCGAGCAGCCAGCCCGTGAGCGCCCCCATGTACCCGAAGGCGACGGAGCGCTCGAAGAGCCACGCCTCGCCGCCGCCCGCGAGTCCCATCAGCGCCGCGACACCGACACCGATGGCAAAGCCGATCGCGGCGCCGATCACCCCGCGCAGGATCGGCGCCAGCGCCATCTCGCCTTCGAGCGGGGCTACTTCTGCTTGCTCGCTACCCATGCTTCGAACTCTTCCTCCGAGACGACGCGTACGGGCATCGTCATGCCTTGATGATCGAGCCCGCACAGCTCGGCACACTGGATGCGGTACGCGATGTCGGTCGTGTAATCACCGGCCCGGGTCGGCGTGGCATAGACTTCCGTCGTTCGCCCGGGGACGGCGTCGATCTTCTGCCGGAACGCCGGGATCCAGAACGAATGCAGGACATCGGTCGACGTGACAGCGAAACGGATACGCTGGTCGACAGGCAGCACCATCTCATCGAGCACACGGATGTCGTACTCGGGGTAGCTCACGATCCACGCCCACTGCACACCCTCGACTTCGACGACGAGGTCGATTGGCTTGTCCTCGCGCAGCGCGGCGAGGCCCGTGAACCCCGGGGTGATGAGCACAAGCAGGGCGAGGGCGCCGGTCACCGCCAGCCAGGCCGCGACGACACGCCCGGGCCCGTGAATCGGCGGCCCGTCTTCAGTTGGCTCGCCGACAGCGCGAAAGCGCAGCACGCTGTAGGCAAGCCCGGCGATGACAAATGTGAGGACGGGCACCCCGAGGTAGACGAGGAGCATGAACGCGTCGTCCGACTCCTGGGCCTCCTCGGCGCCCACCACCGGAAAGAAGTCGATGAGGGCGACCGCCTCGCCCACCGCCGTGAGGGCGAGCCACAGAACAGCCGCATACAACAGGTGGCGGTTCACTCCAGCTGTCTCCCTTCGCAAGGCCCGCGGCGTCTGCGCCTGCGTTCACAAATGCACTTCGGCGACGGTACAGCCGGGCCGCGGCAGGCACATGGGCACAATTGCTCATTCAGCGGCCGACGGCGAGGGAGCAGAATGACTTTCGTGACCATCGGCCCCCGATCACCGGGCCAGGTGGACCGCCACCCACACGCGTCCGCACCCGTACGCTAGGTGTCGGAGACGTCGGCCAAGTTGGGGCCCGCGCGGGGCTGCTGCCCGGCGAGCGAGCCATCGGAAGGAGCGGAACCATGACCCTGCAACGAACGGACGAACGGCGGGCGGCGCCCGCGCGGTCGCCCACGACCCTGCGCTCCGCCGAGCCGATGTTCGTCGTCGACGCCGGCTCCCGGATCGTCGTGTGGAACGAGCGCGCGGCGGAGCTGTTCGGATTCCCGGCGGACGAAGCGCTCGGCAGGCCGTGCTGGGAAGTGGTGCGCGGGCTCACTCCGGAGCACCGCCGATACTGTGCGCCCGAGTGCGCGGTGATCCGCTGCGGCGAACGCGGCTCGGCGCCTGCCGCCTACGAGATGCTCTGCCCCACCAGGGATGGGCAGCTGCGGCGGCTCGAGGTGCGGATGCTGCTGACGGAGGACGACGCCGGGACGGGGTACGTGCACATCGTTCGCGATGTCAACGACGAGCGACAGCTCATCGACTACGCGCGCGAGGTGCTCGACCGCTCAGCCGTGGCGCTGGATCTCCGCGACGACCACACGGCGACAGCGGACACCTCGCGGCTGAGCGCCCGCGAGATGGAGGTGCTGCGGCTGCTCGACGCGGGCGAGCGCCCCGCCGAGATCGCGGCTCGCCTCAACATCAGCCATCGAACCGCGCGCAATCACGTCCAGAGCATCATCAGCAAGCTCGGCGCTCACTCCGCGATCGAGGCGCTCGCCGCCGCCCGGCGCGAACGCATCCTCTGACGGCAAGAACAGAGCGCCTGCCCCACGAATCGTAGAGCGCCCTGCTCGTTGCACCCCCGCCGCAAAGGGCGATGCTGAAACCCAGAGTTGGGCAGAACCGCATCGAGGTTCCGCTCAGGCGAGCCGCAATGGCCTGACGTTCGCCCCCCCTTCCGCGCCGGCGCAGGCCCAGTGCCCTGCGGCGGCGCGCGGGCGGCCTCCACCGGGGCGTGGGGGCCGCCCGCTCTTTTTTGCGAAAACCGAACCCCGGGCGGCGCGCCGGGCGCGGGCCCGCCGCTCCAGCGGCGGACGCGAAACAGGGACACCGGCTCGCGGTGCCCCTGTTCTCTGGCGATGTGCCAGCTCGCGCTATCGGGCGGTCACAGACCCGGCGCCGAGAGCGAACCCCTCGTAGCCCTTGGCCGCGACGTCGTCGCAGAACTTGCGGTAGTTGTCGAGACCGCCCGCGTACGGGTAGAGGTACCGCTGCTTTCCGGGGATGTTCGCACCGACCCACCAGGAGTCGGTCTGCGAGATGAGCGTCGCGCCAGCGATCATCTCGTGGTGGGCGATCCAGCCATCCTCCGCGGCCGTGCTCGCTTCGATGCAGTCGATCTCGTTGCGGCGCATGTGATCCACACAGCCGGTGATCCACTCGACCTGCTGCTCGATCGACACAGGCATGTTCGTCAGCACCGACGGGCTCTGCGGCCCCGTGATCATGAACATGTTCGGGAAACCGCGCGTCGCCAGCCCCAGATACGTTCGCGGACCGTCGGCCCAGCGCTCCTTGAGCCCGGCGCCGCCCCGGCCGCGAATGTCCATCGCGAACAGCGCGCCGGTCATCGCGTCGAAGCCCGTGGCGAAGACGATGATATCGACCTCGAACTCGGCGCCGGCCGTGCGGACGCCCTTCGCCGTGATCCGCTCGATGGGCGACTGCTGCGCGTCGACCAGCGTCACGTTCTTGCGATTGAACGCCTCGTAGTAGCCGTGCTCCAGCGGCGGCCGCTTCGTGAAGAAGGGGTACTTCGGCGAAAGGAGGTCGGCCACCTTCGGATCGTCGACGATCTCGTGGATCTTCGAGCGCAGGAACTCGACCGCCGTGTCGTTCGATTCCTTGTTGAGGAGCAGATCGCTGAACGTGCCGAAGCCGAAGCCAAGGCCGCCCCGATCCCAGGCCTCCTCGTAGACCCGCTTGCGCTCCTCCGGCGTGACATCGAGCGCCGAGGCGTGCGCCACCGGATACGGGAAGCCGCCGCGGGTGTCGCGAGCCTGCGTCCACACGTCGCGGTAGTTCGCCTTGAGGTCGCGCACGTACGCCTGATCGAGCGGGCGATTGCGTCCCGGCAGGTCGTGGCTCGGGGTGCGCTGGAACACGTAGACGTGCGCCGCATCCGGCGCGATCTCCGGCACCACCTGCACCGCTGTCGCGCCCGTCCCGATGACAGCGACCCGCTTGCCCGTGAAGTCGACCCCTTCCGCCGGCCACTCGGCGGTGTGATGCCACTCGCCCCGAAAGTCGTCGAGTCCCTCGAACGACGGCATGAAGGGCACCGAGAGGCAGCCTACTCCCGTGATGAAGAACTTCGCCGAGATGCGCTCGCCCGTGTCCGTCGTCACCAGCCACCGGCTGCGCGCCTCATCGAAGACCGCCGACGTGATCCGCGTGTTGAACTGGATGTCGCGACGAAGGTCGAGCTTGTCGGCCACGAACTGGAGGTATCGCAGAATCTCGGGCTGGGTGGCATAGCGCTCGGTCCACGTCCACTCCTGCAGAATCTCCTCCGAGACGCGGTCGGAGAACATGTAGTACACGCTCTCGCTGTCGCAGCGGGCGCCGGGATAGCGATTCCAATACCACGTGCCGCCGACGTCATCGCCCGCTTCGTAGACCCGCGCCGAGAGCCCGAGCGTGTCGCGCAGGCTGCGCAGCATGGCCATGCCCGCAAACCCCGCCCCCACGACGACCGCGTCGAGTTCGGTCGCCGGGCGGGAACCAGTTTCTTGTGCCCTGACCATGTGTTCCGTCCTCCTCGTATCATCAGTTGTGCCGATGCGACTACTTCGCATCGCGACGCGATCGCACATCGCACGACCGCAGTGCAACGATAGGCATCGGCGCCGGGCGCGCCATGTGCCATTGGTCACGTGCTCGCGGGGACGGACGGCACTTTCCGCGCACGGAAGCGGGCCACGACACCGCGCCGCAGACTCGCCCGCACTTGACGCGCGCCGGTGCCATGTGTATGTTCGGCCCGAGCAAACGGCCGTGTGGCGAACGTCGCCGGCCGGTCGCACGCGAAGGGGGATCACGATGCGCGCAGCCATCTTCCACGGACCAAATCAGCCCCTGACCATCGAGGACAACATCGAGGTCGACAAGCCAATGCCGCATGAGGTCGTCGTTCGCACCGTTGCGAGCGGCGTCTGTCACAGCGACCTCCACTTCGTCGACGGGCTCTACCCGGGGCCCGCGCCGTCGATTCTCGGGCACGAGTCGTCCGGCGTCGTCGAGTCGGTTGGCGACCAGGTGACGTACGTGAAGCCCGGCGACCACGTCATCGCCTGCCTCTCGGTGTTCTGCGGCAAGTGCGAGAGCTGCCTTACCGGCCACCCCAATCGCTGCCGCAGCGGCGAAGTGCGGCGCGGTTCCGCCGACCGCCCCAAGTACACCTGGAAGGGCGCACCCGTGACCCAGTTCGCCGGCGTCGGCGGCTACGCCGAGAAGATGCTGCTGCACGAGAACGCCGTCGTGAAGATCGACAAGGATTACCCGCTCGACCGGGGCGCGCTCATCGGATGCGGCGTCACGACGGGCGTCGGCGCAGCGCTCAACACGGCGCAGGTGACGGCGGGCTCGACCGTCGCCGTGTTCGGCGCGGGCGGCGTCGGCCTGTCGGCGATGCAGGGCGCGGCCATCGCCGGGGCGAAGATGATCATCGCTGTCGACCTGATGGAGAACAAGCTCGCGATGGCGAAGGAGTTCGGCGCGACCCACACCGTCGACGGCTCCTCCACCGACGCCGTGCAGGCCATCATGGCGATGACCGGCGGCGGCGTCGACTTCTCGTTCGAGGCCATCGGCTCGAAGAAGGCGGCGGAGCAGGCCTACGAATCGCTGAAGCCCGGCGGCACCGCGACCGTTATCGGGATGATCCCCGTCGGCCAGAAGATCGAGATCGACGGCACGAGCCTGCTCTCGGAGAAGAGGCTGCAGGGCAGCGGCATGGGCTCGAACCGCTTCCGTGTCGACATCCCGCGCTACATCGAGTTCGACCGGCAGGGCCAGCTGCATCTCGACAAGATGATCACCCGCCGCGGCAGGCTCGAAGACGTGAACGAGGCCTTCCGGGCGATGAAGGCGGGCGAGGTGGCCCGCAGCGTCCTGATGTTCGACTAGCTCAGGTCGTAGATGAGCGCCAGGACATCGGCGACGTACTGGCGCGTCTCCTCGTAGAGGCCGTCGCTGCGGACGCTGCCCCATCCCTGGTAGTACGAGGCAAGCGCCAGGCTCAGGTCGCCATCGGTCAGTTCGAGCAGGTACGCGAAGTACGCGGCGCCGGCGCGCGCATTGTCGTACGCGCTCGTCCGCCACTCGGTGGCATCGGGCACGAAGCTCCGCCACGACCCACGCGCCCGTGCCCGGCATGAGCTGCATGAGGCCGACAGCGCCGGCAGGGCTAACGGCGTCCTGCCGCCAGCCGCTCTCCATCAGCGAGAGCGCCCGGATCACCACCGGATCGAGGCCGAATTCGGCGGCAGCCGCATCGAGCGCTCGCGCTACGGACGGCGACGGCTCGCCGTGCTCGCTGGAGCCGCCCGGCGAGACATAGCGTGCCGCGAAGGGGTTCTCGCCGGGGTTCTCTACGGGCCGGGCGCCATACGGGTTCTGGCCGGCGCCGGCCGGTATCTGCAGCGCCTGGCCCACGAACACGGCGTCCGCATCCTCGAGCCCGTTCGCCGCCACGATGTCGCTCACCTTCGCGCCGTAGCGTTCGGCGATGCTCGACAGCGTCTCGCCCCGCCGGACGATATGCCAGACACGCTGCGATGTCGAGTAGCGATCGAGCCGCACCACGAGCGTCGCCCCCGCCTCGAGGTGGTTCGCGTCGGCGATGCGATTCAGCAGGACGAGGTGTTCGACAGGCACGCCGTACTGGGCGGCGATCGACGTCAGCGTCTCGCCCGGGCGAACGATGTGCGTGACATCGGCGTGTGCCGTCGAGGGGATGAGCCCCAGGAGCGGGGCGGCCACCAGCGCGAGCGCGAGGATCGCGAGGCGCAGGAAGGAGCGTCCATCAAAGCTGCGTCGAAGTGTTCCGCTCATAGCCGTCCAATCGTGGTGGGTGAGATCGCGAGCATCGAGCTGCGAGGGTCTCTTCATGTATCGGCAGGTTGGGGCCCGCCCTGCAGGCGGGCTGCGGCCCAACATCTGCTACCATCTCCCCGTCTCGTGCGGCGGGAGGGCCCGATGACGACGAGCGACGGCGCGACCGGCCAGCCCCCGGCAAGAAGCTCGGCTCCCATCAGCGACGTCATCGAAATCCGCGACCTCTCCGCCAGGCGCGGCGGGCGGCGCGTGCTCTCGGGCGTCTCCGCCGCCGTGGCACGTGGGCGGATCACTGGGCTGCTCGGGCCGAGCGGCGCGGGCAAAGACGACGCTCATGCGGGCGATCGCCGGCGTGCAGCGCATCGAGGCCGGGACGCTGCGTGTCCTCGATGCTCCTGCCGGCTCCGCGGCGCTCCGTCGCCGGATCGGCTATGTGACACAGTCGCCCGCCGTGTACCCCGACCTGACGGTCGAGCAGAACCTCGCCTATTTCGGCGCCATCGTGGGCGCGCCCGAGGGCTCCGTCGCCGGCGTCATCGGCGCTGTCGGTCTCGAATCGCGGCGGCGCGCGCTGGCCGGACGGCTCTCCGGAGGCGAGCGCGCTCGTGTCTCCCTCGGCGCGGCGCTCATCGGCGAGCCGGAGCTGCTGGTGCTCGACGAGCCGACGGTCGGGCTCGATCCGGTGCTGCGACGCGACCTGTGGGCGCTGTTTCGCGAGCTCGCGCGGAGCGGAGTCACGCTCCTCGTCTCGAGCCACGTCATGGACGAGGCGGACGAGTGCGATCACATCATCCTGATGCGCGAGGGCGGCGTCATCGCCTCCGGCACGCGCGAAGCGCTGCTCGCGCGGACAGGCGCCGCCAACGTGCGTGAGGCGTTCCTGGCGATCGTCGAGCGGCCGGGCGCCGCGCCGTGAGCCGTCGCCGCACGCTCGCCACCACCCGCCGGGTGCTGCTGCAGCTTCGCCACGACCCGCGGACGGTGGCGCTGCTGTTCGTCGTGCCGGCGCTGCTGCTGACGCTCATGAAATGGGTGTTCCTCGATCGCGAGGCGACGTTCCAGCGCGTGGGGGTGCCGCTGCTGGGCATCTTCCCGCTCGTCTCGATGTTCCTCGTCACCTCGATCGCGATGCTGCGCGAGCGCACCGGCGGGACGCTGGAGCGGCTGATGGCGATGCCCATCGCCAAGCTCGACCTGCTTTTCGGCTACGGCATCGCGTTCGGGGCCGTGGCCATCGTGCAGACGGCGTTCGTCTCCACCGTGGCGTTCGCGCTCCTCGACCTGCAGGCCGATGGACCGGCGTATGCCGTCGTTGGTCTCGCCGTGCTCAACGCCGTCCTCGGCACATCGATGGGACTGCTGGCGAGCGCGCTGGCGCGAACCGAGTTCCAGGCAGTCCAGTTCATGCCGTCGTTCCTGCTGCCGCAGCTGCTCGTGTCGGGCCTGCTTGCGCCGCGCGATACGATGGCGCGGGGCCTCGAGATCGTCTCGGACTTCCTGCCGATGACGTACGCGTATGATGCGCTCAGCCGCGTGGCGCGCGACGACATCGGCGGAGCGGCTCGCCTTCGACACGGCGATCCTGC
Organism: uncultured Chloroflexia bacterium; assembly: GCA_963702115.1. Classification (GTDB taxonomy): domain Bacteria; phylum Chloroflexota; class Dehalococcoidia; order SHXV01; family SHXV01. Next base: position 812,197 of record OY969711.1, on the reverse strand, counting down.
TCGCGGCGACAGTCGTCCTGCTCGCCGCCGGGGCCGCCACGCTGCGGCGGCAGACGGAGTGACACGATGACCACGAACGACGGCGCACCGGACCAGCCTCTGGCAGGCAAGCGTTGCCTCGTCACGGGCGCGACGAACGGCATCGGCCGCGCGACAGCGCTCGGGCTCGCGCGCCTGGGGGCGGAGGTCGTCATCATCGGCCGCGATAGCGCGCGCATCGACGCGACGCTCGCCCTGCTGCGCGACGCCACCGGCCGCGACGACGCCTCGGCGATCGAGGCCGACCTCAGTTCGCAGTGGCAGGTGCGCCAGGCCGCGGGCGAATTCAGCCGGCCGCTTCGACCGGCTCGACGTGCTGGTGAACAACGCCGGCGCGTGGCGCACCCGCCGCGAGCTCACCGAGGATGGCTTCGAGGCGATGTTCGCCGTCAACCATCTGTCGTACTTCCTGCTCACGGCGCTGCTGCTCGACACATTGAAGGCGAGCGCGCCGGCTCGTATCATCAACGTCGCCTCGGACGCGCACCGCGGCAAGAGCATCGACTTCGACGACCTCCAGTGCGAGCGCCGGTTCGCGAGCTACCGCCGCTACGGCGAGTCGAAGCTGGCGAACATCATGTTCACCTACGAGCTGGCGCGGCGGATCGAGGGCACGGGCGTGACGGCGAACTGCCTGCATCCGGGATTCGTCGGCAGCGGATTCGGCGCCGGCAACCCCGGCATGCTCGGCCGGGCAATGGGTGTGCTGCTGCTCGCGGCGCGCCCCTTCGCCCGCAGTCCCGAGAAGGGCGCACGAACGTCGATCTACCTGGCGAGCGCGCCCGAGCTGAGCGACGTCAGCGGGCGCTACTTCGCGGACTGCGCCGAATCGCAATCGTCGCCCGAATCGCACGATGCGGAAGCGCAACGTACACTCTGGGAGATTAGCGAGCGGCTGTGCGGCCAGACGGTCTGACAGCCAGGCAAGGGGAGGAACACGAAATGGCCGGTCGGTTCGAAGGAAAGGTCATCGTCATCACCGGAGCGGCGGGCGGCATCGGTCGCGCCGCCGCCGAGCGCTTCGCCTCCGAAGGCGCGAACGTCGTCGCCGTCGACCTGAAGGACACCGACCTCGACGGGACGGTGCGGGCGGTGAAGGAGCGCGGCGCCGAGGCGCTGGCCGTGGCCGCCGACGTGACGAAGGCCGAACAGGTGCAGACGTACGTCTCCGCGGCGACGGCGCGCTTTGGCGGCATCGATTACTTCTTCAACAACGCCGGTATCGAAGGTGTCGTCACGCCTCTGACCGAGTACCCCGAGGACGTGTTCGACAAGGTCATCGCCGTCAACCTGAAGGGCGTCTGGCTCGGGATGAAGTACGTGGGCCCCGTCATCAAGGAGCGCGGCGGCGGCGCGATCGTGAACACGGCATCGACAGCCGGCCTCTCGGGGACGCCGTCGCTCGTCGCCTACGGCGCGAGCAAGCACGCCGTCGTCGGCATGACGAAGAGCGCCGCCGTCGAGTTCGCGCCCGACCGCATCCGCGTCAACGCGATCTGCCCATCGCCCATCGAGACGCGCATGATGCGCTCGCTGGAGCGCGGCATGAACGCCGACGACCCGGGCGCAGTGCACGCGATGATCGGCGCATCGATTCCGCTGGGTCGCTACGGCGAACCGAGCGAGGTCGCGGCGCTCGTGGCGTTCCTGTGCAGCGACGACGCATCCTACATCACGGGCGGCATCTACCCGGTCGACGGCGGATCGCGGGCTCGCTAGTCGCCCCCGCGGGCGAGGCCTTCGAGCCGCGAGAAGTCGACCGACACGAAGATGCCCTCGGCCTCGGCGCAGAGGACATCGCCCGCGTGCAGTGTGCCCGAGGTGTAGATCTTGCGGCCCTCGACCCGGTCGAGCCGCCCCGCGAACGTGAGCTCGCGATGCAGCGGCGTCGGCGAGCGGTAGCGCACCGTGAGCGTGCCCGTCATGCCGGAGCGATCGGACATCGATTGCGCGAGGCCGAGCAGCTCGTCGAACGCCGCCGAGATGATGCCGCCGTGCACGTGCCCGGGCGGGCCCTCGTAGGCCCATCCGAACGAGCCGGAGCCGCGGACAGCGCCGTCCTCCACCCAGAATCGCAGCGGCGGCGCGATGGCGTTGCTGCCGCCGCTCACGGGACTGCTGTCGAACAGCGCGCCGGTGTCGCCCGCCGTCGATGTCTCGGCGAAGCCGCGCAGCGCCCGCTGCCCCCTGGCCGCGGCGAGCCGCGCCGCGACCTGCTCGATCGCTTCGGCGGCGGCGAGCAGCTCCGCCTCCGGTGCGTCGACATCGAGCGCCACTTCGATCGTGCGGCGCAAGCCGTCGGTGAGGCGGCGGGCGGCGGCACTCTCCGCCGGCGAGGGACGCTCGCGCGGGCGCCACTCGCGACGCCGCCGGGCGCGGCCTTCTCCAGCCGCGTCGGTCGGCGTCGTCACGGCGCGGGCGCTTCCTCGATGACGTACGTGTAGTCTTCGATGACGGTGTTCGCGAGCAGCTTGCGGCACATCTCGTCGACCCGGCGGCCGGCCTCCGCGCTGTCGGCGGCCGCGAGCCGCACCTGCATGTACTTGCCGATGCGCACATCGGCGACCTCGCCGAAGCCGAGCGAAGCAAGCGCGCCGCGCACGGTGTTGCCCTGCGGGTCGTTGACGCCGGCCTTCAGCGTCACCTCGACCCGCGCGACGAACGGGCGGGTGTCCGTCACAGCCGCACCTCGGCGCCCGTGACGCGGCGATAGGCCTCGCGGTACTTCTCCGCCGTGCGCTCGACGATATCGTCCGGCAGCTCCGGCGCGGGCGGGTCGCCCTTCCAGCCCTGCGCGCTCAGCCAATCGCGCACGAACTGCTTGTCGAAGCTCGGCTGCGAGCCGCCCGGCCGGTAGCTCTCCGCATCCCAGAAGCGGCTGCTGTCGGGCGTGAGCAGCTCGTCGATGATCGACACTTCGCCGCCGATGAAGCCGAACTCCATCTTCGTGTCGGCGATGATGATGCCGCGCTCGGCGCAGCGCTCCAGCGCGTAGCGGTAGACGGCGCCCGACCGGATGCGCACCACATTCGCCGTGTCCGGCGCCGACCATCGCGATGACCTCGTCGTACGTCATCGGCTCGTCGTGGCCCGTCTCCGCCTTCGTCGTCGGCGTGAACAGCGGGTCGGGCAACCGCTCGCTCTCGCGCAGCCCCTCGGGCAGCCGCAGGCCGAAGACGCGGCCCGTCTTCTGGTAATCGGCCCACGCCGAGCCGCTGAGGTAGCCGCGCATGATGCATTCCAGGTCGAGCCGCTCGGCCTTGTGCACGAGCATCGAGCGGCCCCAGAGCTCCGGGGGCACGGCGAAGGGCACGCCTTCGACGTCCGCGGCGTCGACCACACGGATGAAGTGGTTCGGCACGACGGAGTCCGTCGCCTCGAACCACCACGCCGACATCTGCGTCAGCACATGGCCCTTGCCGGGGATGCCCGTCGGCAGGACGGTGTCGAACGCCGAGATGCGGTCTGTCGTGACGATGAGCAGCGTCTCGCCCAGGTCGTAGGTGTCGCGCACCTTGCCGCGATGGCTGGGCGCGCCGAACGCGGGAATGCTCGATTCGAGGAGTGTTCGCATACGTGGCACAGCCTCATCGGTGGGATGGCGGCAGCGACCGCGTGGGGCTGCCAGCCGCATCGTAGCACGCGGACCAGCCCCGGTCACCGTGGCGACGGGCGCAGAATGCGATCGCGCTGCCGGCCGCTCACCAGCTTGCGCGCGTCATCGAGGAGCAGCATCAGGACAGCGGCGACCGGCACCAGCAGCGCGATCCACCCCGGATTGCGCACGTCGAACACGATCCGAGACGGGCGGGACGAAGACGATGGCGCCGGCGATGGCCACCTCACTCGCGAGCCCCGCCAGTATCCAGCGATTCCGCAGCGGATTGAGTGTTACCCCCAACACACGCTCGCTCCGACACGCGAAGAGGGCGCCAACCTGCCCCCCGACAATGCCGAGAAACGCCGCCGCCTTCGCCGACTCGTAGAGCGGACCGGAGGCCGCGAGAGCCTCGCCCGGCGCCCAGCCGTCGATGGCGTAGCGCAGGAAGAAGAACGCCATGCCCAGCGCCGCCTCGATGACCCCCAGGAAGAGCAGCGCCCGGAGCAGCACGGCGCGCGAGAGGATGGGCTCGCTCGGGTTGCGAGGCGGCCCGTCCATCAGCCGCGGCTCGGGCGGCTCGGCCCCCAGCGCCAGCGCCGGGAGCAGGTCGGTGCCGAGATCGATCGCCAGCACGAGCAGGACGGGAATCGCCAGCGGCAGATCGAGCAGGATGAAGGCGACGAAGGGCGCCAGCTCGGCGACGTTGCTCGTGAACACATACGCCGCGAACTTGCGGATGTTCAGGAACACGCCGCGGCCTTCTTCGACAGCGTCCACGATCGTCGCGAAGTTGTCGTCGGTGAGGATGATGCCGGCGGCCTGGCGCGCCGCCTCCGTGCCGCGCGCCCCCATCGCCACGCCAACATCGGCGCGGCGCAGCGCCGGCGCGTCGTTGACGCCATCGCCTGTCACGGCGACGATCTCGCCCATGGCCTGCAGCGTCTCGACCACATGGAGCTTGTCTTCGGGGGTAACGCGCGCCAGGACAACGCTGCCCGACAGCGCCTGTCGCACCGCCCCGTCATCCATCGCGCGCAGCTGCTGGCCCGTGTAGACTCCGGTCTCGCGGATGCCGACGCGGCGCGCCACCGCCTGCGCCGTCGCCGCGAAATCGCCGCTCATCACGATGACCCGGATGCCCGCACGCTGGCAGCGCTCCAGCGCCTCCGGGACGCCGGCGCGCGGCGGGTCGAGCAGCCCCACGAGCCCGACGAGCGTCAGATCGCGCTCGACCCCTTCGCGGCCGTCCAGCGCCGTACCGGCGGCCACGCGCCGCTCGGCCACCGCGATGACCCGCAGCCCCTCGTTGGCCATCGCCGCGAAAGCAGCGTCCGCCTCACGAGCGTCGTCGGCGCGGTGCGTGAGCGGAAGCACACTCTCGGGAGCGCCCTTGCAGCCGACGAGCTGCGAGCCGTCGCCGTCGTGCCAGACAAGCGTCGTGCGGCGCAGCTCCGGATCGAAGGGGAACGACGCCGATGGCCGCGCCGCGGGGAGCTGGCCGTCGCCCATGGCGCGCAGGGCGACATCGATCGGGTCGCCGAAGAGGGCCGCATCGCCATCGCCGGAGGGGCCGGACGCGAACAGGGCCGCGCGCGCCAGCCGTTCGTACGCGGGCGTGCGCACGCCGATAGCCTCGGCGTGCCCCATCTCCGGCGTCCAGTACGACACGCACGACATCCGGTTCTCGGTCAGCGTCCCCGTCTTGTCGGTGCAGATGACCGTCGCCGCACCCAGCGCCTCGACGGCCGAGAGCCGCCGGACGACGCCCCCCGCTCGGCGATGCGTGTCACACCGAGCGCCAGCGACAGACTGACCGTGGGCAGCAGACCTTCGGGCGTCAGCGCGACGATGACGCCGACACCGAAGACCAGCGCATCCTCGAAGCTGCGGCCACCCAGCGATACGGCGAGCGTCATCGTGCCGAGTCCGACGCCCGTGGCGATGACCGCCACGGTTCGCGCGACACGGGCTATCTGGCGCTCCAGCGGCGACTGCACCTCGCTCAGTCCGGCCGCCCGCGACGCGACGCGGCCCAGCTCGGTGCGTGGCCCGGTGGCATAGACCACCGCGCGCCCTTCGCCGCCAACGAGCACCGACCCCGCGAGCAGGAGGTTCGGCGCGTCGATCGCCTGCGCCGCCGGCGATGCCGCCGGGTCACGGTAGCGCGGTTCCGATTCGCCGGTGAGGGCGCTGTCGTCGACCTGCACGGCGACGCCCTCGATGAGGCGGGCGTCGGCCGGCACACGGTCTCCGGCCACGAGCCCGACGAGATCGCCCGGCACAAGCTCGCGCGCGGGCAGCACATGTTCGACGCCGCCGCGCCAGACGTTCGCTGTCTGGGGCACGGTCGCCTCCAGCGCCTCGATGAGCCTGTCGGCATGGCTCTCCTGCGCGAACGCGAACACGCCGTTCACGACGAGCACGGCCAGAATCGCGATGCCGAGCTCGGCCAGCCCTGCGGCGAACGACAGCGCGGCGGCGACCCAGAGGAGGATGGCCAGAAGATGGCTGAAGTTGCGCAGGAAGAGCCGCACGCCGCTCCCCCGCCGCCGCCGGGAGACTTCGTTCGGGCCGGCATCGTCGAAGCGGCGCAGCGCCTCGGGCGCGTCCAGACCCTCGGCGCTCGAACCGAGAAGGGCGAACACGTCACCCGGATCAGCGGCTGCGAGTCCGGCGATGTCGGTCACGGAGCACCTCACGCGGGGCCGGGGGTTGCGTCCCACTCTATCGTGCCGGCCGCACCGGCGCCATCGCGCGCCCGGCTTTGACAGCGGATCGGCCCGCCGCTATGATCCGGGCGTGAACGAACGTCGTCCGCATCGGCTCACATCGCGCCACCACGGCGGCCCCCTCCGTGGCTGACGTTCGCCCGTTCCGCGCCCTTCGCTACGACCCGGCCCGGCTCGGCGATCCGGGCTCCGCGCTCGCGCCGCCGTACGATGTCGTCTCGGCAGGCGAACGCCAGCAACTCTACGACGCGAGCCCGTACAACATCATCCGTGTCGAGCTGCCGCAGGGCGAGGGCGACCCGCACGCGGAGGCGGCGCGCACGCTCGCGCAATGGCGCGGCGAAGGCGTCCTCATCCGCGACGAGCGGCCCGCGTTCTATCTGTACGAGCAGCGCTTCCCGCATGGCAACGGCGTCGCCACCCGCCGCGGCGCTGTTCGCGCGCGTGCGGGTCGAGCCGTGGGAGAGCGGCGTCGTGCTGCCGCACGAGTACACGCTGACCGGCCCCAAGGAAGATCGGATGCGGCTGCTCCGCACCTGCCGCGCCAACATCAGCCCCGTCTACGGCCTGTTCCGCGACGAAGGCGGCGCGTTCGCGCGGGCGCTGGCCGCGGCCCACCCGCAGCCCGTATTCGAGGGCCGCGACATCCTCGGGCACGAGCATCGGCTGGCGCGCATCGACGATGACGCCGCGTCGCGGACCTCGCGGCGCTCTTCGCCGGCCGGCCGCTGTACATCGCCGACGGGCATCATCGCTTCGAGACGGCGCTCGCCTACCGCGATGAGGTGCGCGCCACGCGAGCGACGTGGACCGGCGAGGAGCCCGAGAACTTCGCGCTCATGGCGCTCACTCCCATCGACGACCCGGGGCTTGTCGTGCTGCCCATCCATCGGCTCGTGCACCGCGAGCCCGCCGGCGATCTGCGCGAGCTGCTCGACGCCGACTTCGAGGTGCGGGCGCTCGGCCCGGAGGACGGCGTCACGCTCGACCTGCTGATGAGCGAGCTCGCCGCGCCCCACACGTTCGGGATGATAGGCCCGCTGGGCGCGCCGCTGCGGCTGCTGCGTCCGCTCGGCGATGCTCCTCGCGCGCGCACGCCGGCCAACCAGCCCGAGCCGTGGCGCAACCTCGACGTCTCGGTGCTGCAATCGGCCGTGCTCGAACGGTGCTTCGGCATCGGCGTGGCCGACGTGGCGGCGGGCGGCGCAGTGTCGTTCACCGAGGACGCGGACGAGGCGCTCGGAGCGGTGCTCAGCGGCGAGGCGCGCTACGCCTTCCTGATGCGGCCGACAGGGGTGGAGCAGGTGCTCGCGGTCGCCGACACGGGGGCGCGCATGCCGCAGAAGTCGACATACTTCTACCCGAAGCTCGGGACGGGGCTCGTCATCAATCCGCTGGAGGACTGAGTTATGCCGATTCGACTGCCGGCGCTGGCGCTGCTCGCCATCGCCATGCTGGCGGCAGCCTGCGGCGGCGACAACGGCGACGGCAGGCCCGGACAGAATCGTCTTTCATTCGGACGAGGGCGGCAGCGACGACATTTATGTCATGACGGCCGACGGCGGCGACATGACCCAACTCACCAACGAGCCGGGCCGTGACTACGAGCCCGATACCAGCCCCGACGGCGCGACGATCGTGTTCGTCTCCGACCGCGACACGGGGAGCGGCAGCGCCCAACTGTATCTGATGGACGCCGACGGCGGTAACCCGCGCCAGCTCACATTCTCCCACGAGGGTGCGGGCGGCTCCGTTGTCGACGACTACCCGCACTGGTCGCCCGACGGCAGGCGGATCGCCTTCCAGCGCACCGTGCTGCGGCCCGGAACCGGGCCGGACGCCGACATCTGGGTTATCGACACCGCCACGGGCGAGGAGCGCCAGCTCACCGATACGCCCGACGCCTGGGATAGTACGCCCGATTTTACGGCCGATGGCCGCGGCGTCCTGTTCGAAAGCGACCGCAGCGGCGAGTTCGACATTCACCGGATTGACGTGGATACCGGCGACATCGTGCCCCTCGCTCGCGCGCCGGGCCGCGATCTGGAGGCGAAGACCTCGCCCGATGGGCAGCGCATTGCGTTCGCGTCGGAGCGCGGCGGCAACTACGACATCTACACCATGGCCGCCGACGGCGCCGATGTCCGCCAGCTGACGACCGACGCCGCCGCCGATCGCTGTCCGCACTGGTCGCCGGACGGTACACGCATCGCTTTCTACTCGAGCCGCGACGGCAATCAGGAGATCTACGTCATGAACGCCGATGGCAGCGGCCAGACCCGCATCACCAACACCGGCGGCGACGAAGAAGTGCCCGACTGGGTGCACGCCCCCTAGCGCCGGCCGTTCCCGTGGCCCGTTCCCCGGAGGCTGTGCTACGATGCCCGTCACGGGGCGTGGCGCAGTCCGGTAGCGCACTTGACTGGGGGTCAAGAGGTCGCAGGTTCAAATCCTGTCGCCCCGACCATCGCACAAACCGAGCGAGGGCCCGTCCACGGACGGGCCCTTTCGCACGCCCGGCCGGCGGGTGTCCCGCTAGTAGCCGGTGCTCAGTGGCCGGACGGTCGCGGTCGCGGCCGGCGCGCTCGCCGAGTCGCCCGCCTCCACCACGAACCAGACGCCGCCCACGCCCTCGCCGTTCGTGTCGCCGGGAGCGGCGTCGCCCGCGAAGTAGTACAGCGGCTGGCCATCGAGCGCGACCTGCATCGTGCCGTCGTCGCGCTCGATCAGCGTCAGCTCGCCGCCGACACCCTCGCCCGCGACTGGCTCGCCCGAATCGAGCGTCAGCGGCGGCCACGCCGCGGCGCAGTCGCCGGCGCAGTTCGAGACGCCGGGCTCGTCCGGCTCGAAGGTGTAGAGCGTGACGCCTTCGGCGTCGGTGATGATCGCGCCGAGCTCGTCGTCGTCAGTGACGATGACCGTCTCGCCGCCGCTGCTCGCGTCTCCGCCGGCCGGGGTCGTCGTGGCGGGAGCCGCGGGCGTTGTCGCCGCGGCCGTCGCCGACGCCGGGCCCGCGTCATCGCCGGTCTCGGCGTCGTCGTCATCGTCGTCACCGCACGCGGCAGCGACGAGCGCCAGGCTCATCCCAAGGACAAGAAGCAGCCATCCGAACTTGCGCATAGGTACCCTCCGCATTCGCTAGTCAGAGTGGGTACGCGCGGGCGGCGACGGCGGTTCTGCGCAGGACGACGGAGATGGCGTCAGGCGCGCATGGCGGCGGGGTCGAGCCCGACGGTGCGGCACCAGCGTTCGTATTCGATCGGCGAAATCTCGGAAGGCTTGATCTCGCTGCGGCCGCCCCAGAAGACGTTCGTGTAGCTCACCGCGATGCCCGCCTCGGCGAGATGCTCGTCGATCGCCGCCTTGTGCGCGAGCAGCACGTCCTTCTCCGTCCCGTGCGCGACGGCCATGACGTTGACGTCGCGAAACTCGGGGCCGCCCTCGCGCCAGTAGGCGTGCGTCAGGATGTGGTGGCGGCCGACCTCGCGACCGGCGTCGAGCTCGCGGCCCGCGGGCACGGCCCAGTGGAAGAGGGCGTTGTAGCGCGTCACCCGCTGCCCGCCCGCGACCGGCTTCACGTGCTCGAGGAACGTCGAGAAGCGCCCGACGATCTTGCGGCGATCGAGCCCCTCGGCGACGGCGAAGAACTCGTCGAGCGAGACGCCCGCCTCGGCGGCGCGCGCCCGCCACAGGTCCGCGACGATCTCGCCGGGCTCGAACTCGCGCTTCAGCGGCGTGAGCACGCGCCATTCGAGGTCGCTGAGCGCGACGATGTTGGTATCGAGCACGGCGGCGGGCTCATCGGAGCGGCTGCCCGGCTCCAGATCGCGGCGGCGCGTGTGGCCGACACCGAGCGCGAACAGCCGCTTGGCCGGCATCAGCCGCCAGCTCTGCGCGCCGGTGCGCTCCGCCAGCCACTCGCAGTGGCGCGCCATATCGAAGCCGACGCGGCACCTTCAGCGTCGTCCACAGCCGGTACGCCGACCCCGCCGTAACGCCGTCGGTGGTGCGGATGACGACGTGCCCGGAGAACGGGTCGTGCTGGAACATGAAGTCGAACGCCTCGTGCAGCCGCTCCTCGGGCACCTGCCAGGCGACGAGCGCGCCGTGCGCGAGGTTCGTCGACATCATCGTCTGGCGGACGCGGCGGATGGTGCCCGCGGTCAGCATCGCCCGGACGCGTTCGAGCACCGTCGCGAGCGGCAGGCCGGTACGCCGCGCGACCTCGCCGAACGGGTCGCGCAGAAAGCCCGCGAGCTTGTCCTCGGCGACGCTGAGGATGGCGATGTTCACCGGGTCGTCGATGCCGGCGGGGATGGTGGATGAGCTCATGCGGCGGCGCTCCTCACCCGCGGCCGTAGAGGGACGGTCCGCCTGGGGGCAGGCATGTCGCGATGGAGAGCGGCGGCGGGCCGAACGCTACGAATAGCGCTCTTCCTTCCACGGGTCGCCGTGGATGTGGTAGCCGTACATCTCCCAGAATCCGGGGTTCTCTTCGCTGAATGAACTCGATCCCCCGGATCCACTTCGCGCTCTTCCAAAGGTAGAGCTTGGGTACCAGCAGCCGCAAGGGCCACCCGTGTTCCGGCGCAAGCGCCGCGCCGTCGTGCTTCATCGCGAACATCACGTCGTCGGACTGCAGGTCGGCGAGCGGGACGTTGGTGGTGTAGCCGCCGTAGCAGTGCGCCATGACGTGCCTGGCCTCGGGCAGCGGCTCGATCTGCGCCATCACATCCGCCCAGCGGATGCCTTCCCATTCGTTATCGAACTTCGACCACTGGGTCACGCAGTGAATGTCGGAGGTGATGGCCGTCCTCGGAAGTGAGGTGAACTCGTCCCACGTCCACTCCTTCGGCTCGCGCACGAGCCCGCTCACGGTGAAGCGCCACGTGTTGAGGTCGATCTTCGGGATGCCGCCGTAGTGCAGCACCGGCCAGCCATCGGTGAGCTTCTGGCCGGGCGGCAGCCGATCGCCGAGGCGCTCGCGCTCCTCCTTCGCCTTCCGCCCGAACAAGTCCAGTCCTGGCATGATCGCCGCCTTTCACCGCGTCGTGTCGTCAGATCAATCCGCGTATTGTAGAAACCGTCACGAGCGCGGTCAAGGCGCTCGTTGCCCTACGGATCGCCTGAAAGCTGGCCGATACTCGGAGCAGGACCTTGCGACAGGCGCGCGAATCTTCGCCTGTTCGCCAGAAACGGTGATTGCGCCCGTGACCATCTCCCATGTTCGCACAGACGGAGCGTCCCTGCCGTCGGCCGCGTTCGAGCCGATCCGGCGGGCCGCGCTCATCGCCACGCTCTCGCAGGCGCTCGATCTCGCCGAAGGGCGGGAGTACGGCCACGCGCAGCGTGTCGCCTACATCGCCAACGTCGCCGGCGAATCGCTCGGATTCGCGCCGCACGTCCGTCGCACCGCGTTCTACGCGGCGCTGCTGCACGATGCCGGCGTCGCCGCCGCCTCGGCGCAGATCTATGAGGAGCGCGGCCGCGAGGAGCAGTTCATCCTCGGCGGCCTGCCGCCGATGGAGGCCATCGGCACACTCATGGGCGCTTCGGCGCGCTTCCCCCACATCGAGCGCGCGCTCCATCTTCACACCGAAGCGGGCGCGGACATGGCGCTCCAGCTCGGCTTCGATGACGACGTGGCCGAGGCGGTTCGCCACCACCACGCCTGGTGGAATGGCTACGGCTTCCCGATCGGCAAGCGCGGCGACGCCGTCCCGGCCGCGGCGCGGCTCGTCGCCTTCGCCGACCTCACAGAGCAGATCATCGCCGAGCAGCACAATCCGCTCTCCGGCCGGGCCGCCGTTATCGAGAAGATCATGGAGGTCGCGGGGCAGGTGCTCGACCCGGTGATCGCCTGCAACGTCATCGATATCTGCGGCAGCGATCGGTTCTGGATCGAGATCTACAGCCCGGAGCTGCCGCGGCTGCTCATCGAGAGCGAGCCGGCCGACGCGACGCGCGTCGGCGGCCGGGCGTTGATCGTCCTCGCCGAGACGTTCAGCCGCATCATCGATGCCGCCAGCGGCAGCCAGCACCGGCACGCGTCGCCCGCCGCCGTTCTCGCCGAGGAGCTCGCGCTCGCCATCGGCCTGCCGGGCGAGCACGCCTACCTCGTCCGGCTGGCGGGGCTGCTGCACAACGTCGGGCAGGCCGGCATGCCGAACCGGATCATGGCGAAGCCCGACATCTTCACGGTGGAGGAGCTGGAGCTGCTCGCCGAGCACCCTCGCCGGTCGCGCGAGATTCTGCAGACGCTGCCCGCGTTCGACGAGATCGGCGTGTGGGCCGAATCGCACCACGAGTGGATGGACGGCCGCGGCTACCCCAACGGCATCTCGGGCGCCGAGATACCGCTCGAATCGCGCATCCTCGCCATCGCCGACAGCTTCTGCGCGATCACGTCCGACCGCCCCCACCGGCCCGCGCTCTCGGACGATGACGCGCTCATCGTCATGTCGAACGCCGCCGGCACCCAGTTCGACGAGCTGCTCTTCGACACCTTCGCCGCCCTCATCCGCGGACGGCGGGCGAAGGCCGGCTGACACGCCGCGCCCTCACGCACGTAATGAGGGGCCCCACTGGGCTCCCTCATTCGTTTCATGCCCGCGCCTCGTCCCAGTATCGCCTGACCTTGTCCCGCAGGCGCTCGCGAGTTTCATCGCCGCGCTCGGGGGCATACATCAGTGCGAGCGCGACGCCAATCACCAGCCCCGCGACAAACTTGCGCATCGACGCCTCCTCATCGGATAGCGGCGTCTCCGGACGCCGGCGGCGAGCCCCCACCGGAGGCCGCCGCGGCGGGCCGCGCCCCTTCTCCGCCATGTTCAGACCACACTACATCAGATTGACGGCTTCCGGCCACGGTCGTACACTGCCTGCGATATGCTGCTAGTCAGCATATCGTCGCGACAGCAGGATCGCCCGCGCTACTATCTGTGATAATATGCGCCGCGACGGGCCGGGACGCCTTCGGTCGCGAACCGGGGCGACCACTGGCGCCGCGCGCCCGAGCAGCGCAGGGAGGATGCCGCCAGTGCAGGCCATCGACTACGAAGCGCCGTCCAGCGTCGACGAAGCGATCGCGCTCCTCAAGAGCCGCGGCGAGCGCGCCCGCCCGCTGAGCGGCGGCACCGACATCATCGTGCAGGTGCGCGAAGGCAAGCGCCGCGAAGTCGACCTGCTGGTCGACGTGAAGCAGATCGCCGAAGCGACGTCGTACACGCTCGACGGCCAGCGGCCTCCGGCTGGGCGCGGCCGTCGCGTGCTATCGCATCTACGAAGACGCGCAGTCTCAGCCGGACGTACCCGGCGCTCGCCGACTCCGCCTCGCTCATCGGCGGCACGCAGATCCAGAGCCGCGCCACCATCGGCGGCAACCTCTGCAACGCCTCGCCCGCCGCCGACAGCATCCCGGCGCTGATCGCGCTCAACGCCACGTGCGAGATCGCCGGGCCGAACGGACGGCGAACGATGGCTGTCGAAGACTTCTGCGTCGCGCCGGGTCGCAACGCGCTCGCGCCCGGCGAATTCCTGGTCGCGCTCCGATTCCCGCCGCCGGGGCCGCGCTCCGGCTCGCGCTTCCTGCGCTTCATCCCCCGCAACGAGATGGATATCGCCGTCGTGAACAGCGCCGTCGCGCTCTCGCTCGACGACGCGGGCCGCGTCGCCAGCGCGCGCATCGCCCTCGGCGCGGTCGCGCCGACGCCGCTGTTCGTGCCGGCCGCGGGCGCGGCGCTCGTCGGGGCGGAGCCCACACCCGAGGTCATCGAGCGGGCGGCCGCAGGCGGCGCGCGCCGCGGCGAAGCCGATCACCGACATGCGCGGCTCGACCGCGCAACGCGTCCACCTGGCGGGCGTCCTCACGCGGCGCGCCCTCGAGGGCGCGCTGGAGCGAGCGAGGGAAGCATGACGATAGGCAAGCGGGCACTGGTCACCACCACCATCAACGGCGACCAGGTCGAGTTCCTCTGCGAGCCGCGGCAGAGCCTGCTCGAAGTGCTGCGCGACGAGCTGCGGCTGACCGGCACCAAGGAAGGCTGCAACAACGGCAACTGCGGCGCCTGCACGCGTCATCCTCGATGGCCGGCTCGTCAACTCCTGCCTGCGTGCTCGGCGTCGAGGTCGAAGGGCACGAGCATCCAGACCATCGAGGGCTCGCCACGGCCGAGGGGCTGCATCCGCTGCAGCAGGCGTTCCTCGAACACGCGGCGCTGCAGTGCGGCATCTGCACGCCGGGGTTCATCGTCGCCGCCAAGGCGCTGCTCGACCGCAACCCCGACCCCGACCGAGGCCGCAGGTGCGCCACTGGCTGGCGGGCAACCTCTGCCGCTGCACCGGCTACGACAAGATCGTGCGGGCGGTGCTGGAGGCCGCCGAGCACGCCGGAGGTAGCAGCGCTGATGGTCAACGGAAGCGGAACGCCCAGCCAAGTACAAGGTCATCGGCACCCGCCCCATCCGCCCGGACGGCGTCGACAAGGTCACCGGCCGCGCCCTGTACGGCGCCGACGTGCACCTGCCGGGCATGCTGCACGGCGCGATCGCTGCGCAGCCCGCACGCCCACGCCCGCATCCGTCGCATCGACACGAGCAAGGCCGATGGCGCTGCCCGGCGTCAAGGCCGTGGTCGACCGGCGCCGACTTTCCCGCACGCAGTCGAGCCGCATCGATCGAGCTGGGCGAAGGCGCGCGTCAACCTCGACGCGACCTGCAGCGACAACGTGCCTCGCCGGCGACAAGGTGCTCTACCGCGGCCATGCCGTCGCCGCCGTCGCCGCCACCAGCGGCCACATCGCCGAAGAGGCGCTGGCGCTCGATCGAGGTCGAGTACGAGGTGCTGCCGCCCGTGCTCGACGTGCGCGAGGCGATGCGTCCCGAACGCGCCGCTGCTCGACGAGACGCTCCGCACGAAGTCGATGGCGGGCATGGGCGACAAGCCCGACGCAACATCGCCGAGCCACCTCCAGCTTCGAGGCCGGCGACGTCGACGAAGGCGTTCGCCGAGGCCGACGTCGTCGTCGAGCGCGAGTTCACGACGGCGACGGTCCATCAGGGCTACATCGAGCCGCACAACGCCACCGCGCTGTGGAACGCCGACGGCCACGCTCACGGTCTGGACCAGCACGCAGGGCGCGTTCGCGGTCCGCGACCAGGTGGCGGAGCTGCTGAACATGCCGCGTGCCAACATCACGGTCGTCCCGATGGAGATCGGCGGCGGCTTCGGCGGCAAGATCCCCGTCTACCTCGAGCCGGTCGCGGCGCTGCTCTCGCAGCAAGAGCGGGCCGCCCGGTGAAGCTGACCATGAACCGCGCCGGAGGTCTTCGAAGGCACCGGCCCGACCTCCGGCTCGTACATCAAGCGTCAAGATCGGCGCGACCAAGGACGGCACGCATCGCCGCCGGCGAAGGCCGAGCTGGCCTACGAAGCGGGCGCCTTCCCCGGCTCGCCGGTCGGCGCGGGCGCGATGTGCATGCTCTCGCCCGTACGACATCGAGAACGTCCGTGATCGACGGCTACGACGTGCGTCGTGAACAAGCCGAAGACGGCCGCCTACCGCGCCCCCGGCGCACCGGCCGCCGCCTTCGCCTGCGAGAGCGTCGTCGACGAGCTCGGCCGAGAAGCTCGGCATCGACCCGCTCGAGTTCCGCCTGAAGAACGCTGCCGACGAGGGCACGCGCATGGTCGACGGGCGCGCCATTCCCGCGCATCGGCCACGAGGAGTGCATCGAGGCGGCGCATGGCCTCGCCGCACTACAACGTCGCCGCTCGAAGGCCCGAACCGGGGCCGCGGCGTCGCGTCCGGCTTCTGGTTCAACGGCGGCCTGAAGTCGAGCGTGACCGTCGCAGCGTCAACGCCGACGGCACCGTCAACCTCGTCGAAGGCTCGACCGACATCGGCGGCTCGCGCGCCTCGCTCGCGATGCAGCTCGCCGAGACGCTCGGCATCCCCTACGAGGCACGTCAAGCCCGCTCGTCGTCGACACCGACTCGCGTCGGCTACAACGACGTCACCGGCGGCAGCCGCGTCGACCTTCGCCACCGGCTGGGCCGTCTACGAGGCGGGCAAGGACATCAAGCGGCAGATGAGCGACCGCGCCGCCACGCTCTGGGGCGTCGAGCCGGACGACGTCGTCTACGACGGACGGCGTGCTCTCGGCGCAAGGGCGACGCCGAGAAGCGGATGACCTTCAAGCGAGCTCGCCGAGCGGCTGGACAGCACCGGCGGCCCGATCGTCGGCACGGCGCGAGCGTCAGCCCGACCGGGCGTCGGCGCGGCCTTCGCCACCCACATCGTCGATGTCGAAGTCGACCCCGAGACCGGCAAGGTCGACGATCCTGCGCTACACCGCCGTCCAGGACGTCGGCACGGCGATCCACCCGTCCTACGTCGAAGGCCAGATCCAGGGCGGCGCGGTGCAGGGCATCGGCTGGGCGCTCAACGAGGAGTACTTCTACGACGACGACGGCCGCATGGCCAACGCCAGCTTCCTCGACTACCGCATGCCGACCGCGCTCGACCTGCCGATGATCGACACGATCCTCGTCGAAGTGCCGAACCCCGGCCATCCCTACGGCGTGCGCGGCGTCGGCGAAGTGCCGATCGTGCCGCCGCTGGCCGCGATCGCGAACGCGATCTACCGCGCGACCGGCGTGCGCTTCCGCGACCTGCCGATGTCGCCGCGGCGGGTGCTGGAGGAGACGCTCGGGCTGGAGTAACGGTCGTGGCCACCGTCCACATCCCGCCGCTGATGCGCGACCTCACGGGCGGCGCGCAAACGGTGGCCGTCGAAGGCAGCACACTCGGGCGTGTCATCGACGCGCTCGAGTCGCGTCACCCCGGCCTGCGCGACCGCCTCGTCGAAGGCGACCGCCTGCACGAGGGGATCGCGATCGCGGTCGACGGCGAGGTGACGCAGCTGGAACTGATCCAGCCCGTCGGGCCGCACAGCGACATCCACATCATGCCGGCGATCGCGGGCGGCCGCGGCGAGGCTGCGACCGCATCCGGCCGTTGACAGGCGGCGAAGCTTCGCCCTATAACTGATGCAGGTTTCGCAAGATATGCAGCAGACACTGACTGTCCCCACCCGCACCATCGCCACCCCGCCAAACATGCTGCGGGTCGAGATCGAGCACGAGCTCAACGACTACGGCATGCCCCTGCGCTGGATGGTCACCTGGCTCGTGGCCCGCGACACCGAAGGCGAGATCATCGCCGCCGGGCGAGGCGAGGGCCATGTCGAGACGAACGTGCGCGCGAGCGTCGCCGGCTACCGGCTGCGGCGCTGGACATCCGATGGCATCGCGCCCGAATATGAGGACACGCTGTTCCGCCCGGCATAGGCGCGCCGCATTCGACGAGGAGGGAACCACCAATGGTCGTCGCACAGCAACGAGCGCAGGAGAAGCGCACCAAGCCCTTCATCATCTCCGCCGATTGCCACGTGAGCGAGCCGCCCGACCTCTGGGAGACACGCATCGACCAGAAGTTCCGCCACCGCCTGCCCCACCAGGAGGTGCGCGACGGCGAGAAGTGGCTCGTCGTCGAGGGACAGCGACCGGTGCGCGTGCGCGAGTTCAAGCTCGAAGGCGAAGACCTCGAGCGCCAGAACGCGGGCAGCCGCGTGCCGGAAGAGCGCGTCAAGGATCACGCGCGCGACGGCATCGACGCCGAAGTCATCTACCCCAACCGCGGGCTGATGATGTTCGCCTCGCCCGACGCCGAGATGCAGCTCGCCATGTGCCGCGTATGGAACGACTGGACGAATGAGGTGTTCGGCGCCTATGGCGACCGGATGCAGCCCGTCGCCGCCATCCCGCCGGACAACGTCGACGACGCCATCGCCGAATCTCGCCGCGTCGCGAAGATGGGCTTCCGCACCGTCTTCCTGCCGGTAAAGGCGCACGAGAAGCCCTACAACCACCGTCAGTTCGAACCCCTGTGGGCGGAGCTGGAGGAGCTGGGGCTGCCGATCAGCTTCCACGTGGGCACGGGCCGCGACCCGCGCACGGCGTGGGGCCTGGGCGGCGCTGTCATCAACTACGCCGTGCACGCGCTGGGCGCGGCGCAGGAGCCGATCGCGCAGTTCTGCGCATCGGGCATACCGGAGCGCTATCCGAGGCTCCGCTTCGGGACGGTGGAGGCGGGTATCGGCTGGGTGCCGTGGCTGCTGCACGTGCTCGACGAAGCGTACAAGAAACACCACTTCTGGGTGTACCCGAAGCTCGAGATGCTGCCCAGCGACTACTTCCGGCGGCAGGGCTTCGCGACGTTCCAGGACGACCCGATCGGCGTCCAGTTCCGCGACATCATCGGCGTCGACAACATGCTGTGGGGCAACGACTACCCCCACCACGAGGGCACGTGGCCGCACTCTGCCGAGATCATCGAGAGCCAGCTCGGCGATTGGCCCGAGGCCGACCGCCGCAAGGTTCTGGGCGAGAACGCGGCGAAGCTCTACGGATTCGAGATTCCGGCCGGCTAAGCACATCCGGCATTCGGCGCACACACGCAGGGGCGGTTCGCGAACCGCCCCTGCTGCTCGTCCGGCGCCCGCGCGGTGGTACGCCGCCCGCCCGCTAGCGGCCGATGGCCGCCCGGACGTGCGCGCCGTGATCGGCGTCGTGGGCGGCGTAGGCGAGCAGACGCTCGTGCAGCGTCTTCGCGGTGCCAGCAGCGCCGCTGAATCCGGGCTCCCACACCTCCGCCTGCCACGCCGCGCCCTCGACCTGCCGGACGAGTTCGAGGAAGGCGGCGCGATTCTCGTCGAGCTGGCCGCGCAGTTCCGCCACCGGGCGCTCCCGGCCGCGGCCCACCTGCTTCGCGTTGTAGTCGTCGAGCGAGAACGCCTTCGCGGCCTCGACGGTGTACGTGCCCTCGACGACGCCCTTCACCAGGCTGCCCATCGAGCGATCCGTCGCCGCGAGGTGCGAGAGCACATCCTGCACCGTCCACGTCTCGTTATCGGGGGTCGGCCGCGCCCAGTCCGCCGGGCTCAGCGAATCGAACAGCTCGCCGAGCGCCGCGCGCTGCCGCCCGAACTCCGCGAGCACGTCGCGTGTCGTGTCGTCCATCATCGCCCCTCCCCGCCGCTACCGCCGCAACGAGCCCAACGCCGCCCAGCCCGCGTAGCGCGCCCGCGGGCCGAGCTCGCGCTCGATGGCGAGCAGCCGGTTGTACTTGGCCACCCGCTCGCCGCGCGCGGGCGCACCGGTCTTGATCTGCCCGGCGCCGGTCGCGACCGCGAGGTCGGCGATGGTCGTGTCCTCGGTCTCGCCGCTGCGGTGCGAAACGACGGCGTTCCAGCCCGCCTCCTGCGTCATCCGGATGGCGCGCGCCGTCTCCGTGAGCGTACCGATCTGGTTGAGCTTGATGAGCACCGCGTTGCTCGCCGATTCGGCGATCCCCCGGCGGATGCGCTCCGTGTTCGTCACATACAGGTCATCGCCGACAAGCTGGACGCTTGCGCCCACGCGCGCCTGGAGCGCCGCCCATCCCGGCCAGTCATCCTCGGCCATCCCATCCTCAATCGAGACGATGGGGTAGCGGGCGCACCAGTCCGCCCAGTGCCCGACCATCTCCTCCGGCGACAGCGAGCGGCCTTCGCGCGCCAGCACGTAGCGCCCGCCGGCGTAGAGCTCGGTCGAAGCGGGGTCGAGCGCGATCGCCACCTGCTCGCCCGGCGCGTAGCCGGCGCGCTCGATGGCGGCGAGCACGACCTCGACCGCGGCCTCGTTCGAGGGCAGCGACGGAGCGAAGCCGCCCTCGTCGCCGACGTTCGTCGACAGGCCCTTGTCGTGGAGGATGGCCCGCAGCGCGTGGTAGACCTCGACGCCCCAGCGCAGCCCCTCGGCAAACGTCGGCGCGCCGAAGGGCATGACCATAAACTCCTGGAAGTCGGTCGAGTTCTCGGCATGCTGGCCGCCGTTGAGGATGTTGAACATCGGCACCGGGAGCAGCGTCGCGGCGTCGCCGCCCAGCGACCGGTAGAGCGGAACGCCCGCCGAGGCCGCCTGCGCGCGCGCCACCGCGAGCGATACCCCGAGCAGCGCGTTTGCGCCGAGCCGGCCCTTGTTCGCGGTGCCGTCGAGCGCGATGAGCGCGTCGTCGAGCGCCTCCTGGCCGGCGGCATCGCGCCCCGCGACGGCGCGCGCAATCTCGCCGTTCACGTTGGCGACAGCACGCAGCACGCCCTTGCCCCGGTAGCGGGCCGGGTCGCCGTCGCGCAGCTCCACGGCCTCGTGCGCCCCCGTGCTCGCGCCCGATGGCACGAGCGCCGTGCCCCGTGCGCCGTCATCGAGCGTCACGTCGACGGCGACGGTCGGGTTGCCACGCGAGTCGAGCGCCTCGCTCGCCTGCACGTCTCGAATCTTCGCCACGGGGCCTCCTCCGGCACAGCGCTCCCGCCCGGGAGCGGTCGCGCTATGATACGAGCAGGCCGAGGCAGCGGCAAGGCGGATGCATCCGCCGGCACCGCGCGCCGCGTAGACATACCGTAGGAAAGCGGGACCCCGCGCGCCGCGGCGAACCACAATGGAGGAGCGACGATGGCTCACACGGTTCGGAACACGGCGACAAGAGCCGCCTTCGGAACGATCGCGGTAGCGGCCGGGCTCGGAATGCTCGCGGCGGCACTCATGTGGCCGCGGCTCGCCGGTGCCGCCACGACGAACGTCGAGATCGTGAACTTCGCCTTCGCGCCCGCCGCCACGACGGTGCAGGTGGGCGACACGGTGACGTGGAAGAACTCCGACACGGCGCCCCACACCGCCACCGGCGACGCGGCCGAGTGGGATTCCGGCACGCTCACCACCGGTCAGACGTTCTCGTTCACAGCGAATCAGGCCGGGACGTTCGCATACCACTGCACCATCCACCCGTCGATGGTCGCGACACTCGTGGTCGCCCCCCCGGCGACAGCGCCCGCGGGCAGCGCGCCGCCGGCCGCCGGGGGCGCGGCTCCGCAGCCTGCGGGCGGAACGCCGCCACGCCAGTTGCCCGCCACCGGCGATGGCTCGACCCAAACGACGGACGTCGGCAGCGTAGCGATCGCGCTCGGCATCGGCGGGGCGGCGCTCGCGGCGGGTGGCGCGGGCCTCGTGCTGCGCTCACGCCGCTCCAGCTAGCGCGCGGTCACCGAGCGCGCAGTCATCGAGACTGAGGGAGGGCGCGCCGGGGGGCGCGTCCTCCCGGCGCTTGCCGTCGCTCCGGGCCGCCCCCTACAATGCGCCCCCATGGAAACTGCTCCGACCACCGAAGAGCTGCCGTTCTGGCTCGCCTTCCACCGCATACCGGGCGTTGGGCGGCAGCGCTTCGCCCAACTGCAGCGCCGGTTTGGCTCGATGGCGGACGCGTGGCGTGCGAGCCGCGAGGAGCTGCTTTCGGCGGGCCTCGACACACGGACAGTCTCGTCGATCCTCGGCCGCCGCTCCACGATCGAGCCGGAGCGCGAGATCGAGCGGCTCCACCGGCTGGGGGTGAGCGCCCTCACCTGGCTCGACCCGGCCTATCCGTCGCGGCTCCGCGAGATCCACGATGCGCCCGTCATCCTCTACATTCGTGGCGAGCTGCGGCCCGCCGACGAGTGGTGCGTCGCGGTCGTCGGCACGCGCAAGGTCACGGCCTATGGCCGCGCCGTCACCGAAGAGCTGGCGGGCGACCTCGCCCGCAACCGCGTGACGGTGGTGAGCGGGCTCGCCATCGGCGCCGATGGCATCGCGCACACGGCGGCGCTCGCGTCGGGCGGGCGAACAGTGGCGGTGTTGGGCTGCGGGGTCGACATCGTGTACCCGGCGCAGCATCGGGCCCTCGCGGAACGCATCGTCGAGCACGGCGCTGTCATGTCCGACTATCCACCGGGGACAGAGCCGCGCGCCGAGCACTTTCCGCGCCGCAACCGCGTCATTTCCGGGCTCAGCCTCGGCACGCTCATCACCGAAGGCGACCGCACGAGCGGCTCGATGATCACGGCGAGGCTCGCGATGGAGCAGAATCGCGAGGTCTTCGCCGTGCCGGGGAGCATCCTCTCCCCTCAAAGTGAGGGGCCAAACCTCCTAATTCAGCAAGGTGCGAAACTTGTGAGCTGCGTCGCCGATATACTGGAAGAACTGAATTTGTCGATGGCAGCGCAGCAGCTCGACTTCGCCGAGGAAATACCCCTCGACGACTCGGAAGCAGAGCTGCTTCGGCGGCTCTCCACCGAGCCCACGCACATCGACGACGTCCGCAGGGAGAGCGGACTGCCAATCCAGACGGTCTCGAGCGCGCTCGCGATGCTTGAGCTTAAGGGGATGGTGCGGCAAGTTGGGAACATGAACTTCGTACGGATACGAGAAACCGCAGCACGGTACCAAGGATAAGCATGCCAACAACCGAGCCCGCCGTCCCCGCCGCGAAGGCCACCACAAAGAAGGCCGCCGTCGCGAAGAGCACCACCAGAGCCAAGCCCGCCGCCACAAAGAGCGCGACGAAGGCCGCCAGCGCCAAGCCCACCGCCACGAAGCCCACAGCGGCGAAGACCACCGCCAAGAAGACCACGGCCAAGGCCGCTGTCGCCAAGACCGCGGCCAAGAAGACCACAGCGAAACGCAAGCCGAAGGCCGCCCCCAAATCGCGGGCCGCCGATACTGGCCCCATTCGCAACCTCGTCATCGTCGAGTCGCCGGCGAAGGCGCGCACCATCGGCAACATCCTTGGGCGCGACTACACGCTGAAGGCGTCCGTCGGGCACGTGCGCGACCTGCCGAAGTCGAAGCTGGGCGTCGACGTCGATGCCGGCTTCGCCCCGACCTACCTCGTGCCCGCCGACAAGCGCGCCGTCGTCAAGGAGATACGTGAGGCCGCCAAGCGGGCCGAGCGCGTCTACCTCGCGACCGACCCCGACCGCGAGGGCGAGGCGATCTCGTGGCACCTGGTGCAGGCCGCCGGCCTCGAGAACATGCCGCACTCCCGCGTCGTCTTCCACGAGATCACGCGCGAAGCGATCGAGGAGGCGTTCCGGCACCCGCGCCCCATCGACGAGCACCTCGTCGACGCGCAGCAGGCGCGACGCGTCCTCGACCGGCTCGTCGGCTACCGCATCAGCCCGGTGCTGTGGCGCAAGGTGCGCCGCGGCCTCTCGGCCGGCCGCGTGCAGTCGCGTGGCGCTGCGCATCGTCGTCGAGCGCGAGCGCGAGGTGCTGAACTTCACGCCGATGGAGTACTGGAGCATCGAAGCGCGGCTCGCGAAGGGCGGCACGGTGTTCGGCGCGATGCTGCAGGGCCCGGCCGGCGGCAAAGCGAAGGACTTCACCATCCCGGATGGCGACGCTGCCGCCGAGCTCCAGCGCAAGCTGCAGGCCTCGGCCTACGCCGTGACGAGCGTGCGCAAGCGGCCCCAGATACGCCGGCCGGCCGCGCCATTCACCACGAGCACGCTGCAGCAGGAAGCCTCGCGGCGGCTCGGCTTCACGCCCGACACGCACGATGGCCGTGGCGCAGCAGCTCTACGAAGGCGTGGCGCTCGGGCCGCGCGGCGAAGCGGGCCTCATCACCTACATGCGAACCGACTCCACGAACGTCGCCGCTTCGGCGGTGATGGAGACGCGCGAGTTCATCGGCGAGAAGTTCGGCGACGCCTTCGTGCCCGAGAAGCCACGCGTGTACACGAAGAAGGCACGCGGCGCGCAGGAGGCGCACGAGGCCATCCGCCCGACATCGATCCGGCGCGAGCCCGACTCGCTCGCCCGCTTCCTCACGCGCGATCAGCTCCGGCTCTACACGCTCATCTGGCAGCGCATGCTCGCCAGCCAGATGGCCGACGCCGTCTTCGACACGACCTCGGTCGACATCGACCGCCACCGCCGGGCCCGACGCGTTCCTGCTGCGCGCGACCGACAGCGCGCTGCGCTTCGCCGGCTTCCGCCGCGTCTACATCGAGGCCACGGACGACGGCGACGCCGACGACGACCGTCCGTCGCTCCCCGACCTCGTCGAGGGCGACACGCTGGCGCTGCGCGACCTCGTGCCGGAGCAGCACTTCACAGAGCCGCCGCCGCGCTACACCGAGGCGTCGCTCGTGAAGGCGCTCGAAGAGAACGGCATCGGCCGGCCGAGCACCTACGCGCCGATGATGTCGACGCTGAAGGAGCGCGGGTACGTCAAGAAGGACGGCAATCGCGTCCTCCCCGACGACCTCGGCTTCGTCGTCAACGACATGCTCGTCGAGCACTTCCCCGGCGTGCTCGACATCGGCTTCACGGCCGAGATGGAGAGCGAGCTCGACGAGATCGCGTCGGGCGAACGGATGTGGGAGCCAGTCATCCGCGAGTTCTACGTGCCGCTCGAAGAAGCGGTGCGCAAGGCCGAGGACGCGCCCGCCGTGCAGGAGATGACCGACAAGGTCTGCCCGAAGTCGGGGCATCCGCTCGCCGTGAAGTGGGGGCGATTCGGCCGCTTCCTCGCGTGCACCGGCTACCCCGAATGCCGCCACACCGAGCCGCTGCCGGAGGAGGCCGAAGAACAGGCCAAGGCCGCGACCGGCGAATTCTGCGACACATGCTCCGGCCCGATGGAGGTCCGTCGCGGCCGGTTCGGCCCGTTCCTCGTCTGCCCCGTCGAGGGCCACGGCACGCGCTCCATCGCCAAGAAGACGGGCGTCCGCTGCCCGCTCGACGGCGGCGACATCGTCGAGAAGAAGTCGAAGCGCGGCCGTGTCTTCTACGGATGCAACCGCTACCCGGCATGCGAGTTCTCGACATGGTCGGCGCCGCTGCCAGAGCCCTGCCCCGACTGCGGCTCGCTCGTCGTGCAGGTCGGCCGCGGTGACAACGCGAAGTGTACGCAGTGCGGATGGAAGGGCGAGCGCCCGCCGCCCGCCGTCGCGGCAGCATCCGCCGGGTCGCCGGAGCCGGTCGGCGCGAGGTAGCGCACGCATGGTCACCACCGCAGCGCCGCCGCGGCCCGACGAGCGCACTCTGGCGCTGCTCGATGCGTACCTGGAGGAGCTGCGGGCGATACGCAATCTCTCCGCGTACACGCTGCGCAACTATCGCACCGACACGACCGCGTTCGTCGCGTGGCTCAGCAGCCACGACATCGCGCCGCTCAAGGCCACTCGCGGCGACCTGCGGCGCTATCTCGGCGAGCTGACGGAGGCGGGCACAGCGCGAGCCTCGCAGGCGCGCAAGGTCAGCACCATCCACACGTTCTACCGCCACCTCGTCGAGAAGGGACAGCTGGCCAGCGATCCGTTCTACGGCGTCGGTCTGCCGAAGAAGACCCGGCGGCTGCCGCGCATCGTCGAGCGCCCCGATATCGAGACGCTTGCTCGACGCGCCGCCCAACGACGAGCCGGCGGGCGTGCGCGATCGGGCGATTCTCGAGCTGCTGTACGCGGCGGGGCTGCGCGTCAGCGAGCTGACGTCGCTCGATCTGCGCGACCTCGACCTGGAGCATCGGGTTGTCATCGTGCACGGCAAGGGCAATCAGCAGCGGGGCGTGCTCATCGGACGGCCCGCGCGAGCCGCGCTTCGCCGCTACATCGCCGAGGCCCGGCCGGTGGCGCTCGCCCGAAGCCCCCGGGGCGCGGCGACCGGCGCCGTGTTCCTGAACAAGAGCGGTGGGCGGCTCACGGTGCGCAGCGTGCAGATGCTCGTGCGCAAGTGGGCGACCAAGGCAGGCATCGCCGTCGAGGTGCACCCGCATCTGCTGCGACACTCGTTCGCGACGCACATGCTCGATAACGGCGCGGAGCTCCGCGTCGTCCAGGAGCTGCTCGGGCACAGCAGCGCCAACACCACGCAGATCTACGCCGACGTTACGGCGGAGCGACAACGTGCATCATACGAAGCGGCGTTCTATAATCAGCTTCGCCCCCGGCGATCGAAGGAGGACTGAGCATGGCGGACGCACTGAACAGCATCCGGGTGAAGATCGACACGAAGAAGTGTCTGGCATCGAGCATCTGCACCAGCGTCGCCCCGACGGCGTTCGAGGTGGGCCCCGACGGCCACGTCGTGGCGCTCGACACGGGTTCGGTCGATCAGGACACGCTCATCGACGCGGTCATGTCGTGCCCGACGAAGGCGCTCTCGGCGTACGAGGCCGACGGCACGGTCATCTGGGAGCAGTAGCCCGGCGCGGTCGTCTTGACGCGCCCCGAAGCGGGCGGTACGATCACGGGCAGTTCCCGGGCGGTTAGCTCAGTTGGTTAGAGCGCTGCGTTGACATCGCAGAGGTCACTGGTTCGAATCCAGTATCGCCCACCACTCGCGCTTTCCACGACTTCGCCGCGGCGCTGTTCAGTTGACCCGAATTCGGGCCGATTGCTATACTGCGTGTGGCGGAGGAGTGTAGCTCAGTTGGAAGAGCAGCGGTCTCCAAAACCGCCGGTCGGGGGTTCGAGTCCCTCCACTCCTGCCAACTTCTGATCGACGGGAAGCTCCCATGCCGGGGTGGCGGAATCGGTAGACGCGCCGTCTTGAGGGGGCGGTGTCCGCAAGGGCGTAGGAGTTCAAATCTCCTCCTCGGCACCATCATCGACATCCGCCGCGGCGTCACCGCCGGGCGACAGCATTCTCAGGGCGACGTGGCCAAGTGGTAAGGCAGGGGTCTGCAAAACCCCGATCGTGGGTTCGATTCCCACCGTCGCCTCCAACTCGCACATCACCAGTATCGAGACAGCCGTAAGGGCGGTTCGCGAACCGCCCTACCGCCGCACTCTGTCCGGCGCGGCCTGCGTCCGCACTCCGTCGAGGCGCGGCCCGCGTCCGCACCCTGAGCGTCCGAGTCCGCGATGTCGCTGCGCGCGAGATCCTGCGCCGATGAACGCACGCCCGGCAGACGCGCACTCGCTCAGCATGACACACACGTGCCCACCGCATTTCCCTTAGGCGCGGCCTGTCCGTAAGATAGAGGCATGACCGAACGCCGCGCCGTCGCCATCGTCGCCGACCTCATGTTCAGCAGCCGGATCGAGGCCAACGCCGCCGGCACCGGCTGGCGCGTCGACGTTGCGCCCGATCCCGCTGCCGCGACGCGCGCGCTCGCGACGGCGGCCGCGCTCGTGCTCGTCGACCTGCACACGCCCGGCATCGACATCGCCCACATCGTGGCGGCCGCGGGCGAAGCGCCCGTCATCGCCTTCGGGCGGCACACCGACGCCGCCGCCCTGCGCGCCGCCCGGCTCGCCGGATGCGCGAAGGTGCTGCCGCGCTCCGACTTCGTCGTCGAGCTGCCCACCTACTTCGCGGCGGAGACGCAGGCATGACGACGACCACCGCCACCGATTACGAGACGGTCATCGGGCTCGAGGTGCACGCGCAGCTCCTCACCAGGAGCAAGATGTTCTGCGGCTGCCCCGCCGACTACGCCAACGCCGAGCCCAACACCCACGTCTGCCCCGTGTGCATGGGGATGCCGGGCATGCTGCCCGTCATCAACCGCGTCGCCGTCGAATACACGGTGATGACGGCGCTCGCCCTGAACTGCGAGATTCCGGAGCACGCCAAGTTCGACCGCAAGAACTACCCGTACCCCGACCTCATGAAGGGCTACCAGATATCGCAGTACGACATGCCGCTCTCGCAGAACGGCTACCTCATCATCGATGTCAGGCGAAGGCGAGCGGCGAATCGGCCTCGAACGGGTGCACCTCGAGGAGGACACGGCGCGGCTGCTCCATCGCACCCACGCCGCGACCGGCGAAACGCACACCCTCGTCGACATCAACCGAGCGGGCAGCGCGCTGATGGAGATCGTGTCGGCGCCCGACATCCGCTCGCCGGAAGAGGCGCGCGAGTACCTCATGAAGCTGCGCCAGATATTGCGGTACATCGGCGTCAGCAACGCCAACATGGACGAGGGCAACTTCCGCTGCGACGCCAACATCAGCCTGCGGCCGCGCGGCGAGACGAAGCTGGGCGCGAAGGTCGAGGTGAAGAACATGAACTCGTTCCGCTCCGTCGCCCACGCGCTCGAATTCGAGCAGCAGCGCCAGCGCGCCGCGCTCGACGCGGGCGAGCGGATCGAGCAGCAGACGCGCGGCTGGATCGAGGAACAGGGCATCACCGTGGCGCAGCGCTCCAAGGAGCAGGCGCACGACTATCGCTACTTCCCGGAGCCCGACCTGCCGCCCCTCGTCCTCACGCGCGAGTGGGTCGAATCTGATCCGGGCGAAGCTGCCCGAGCTGCCCGACGCGAAGCGGCAGCGGTTCGCCGCCACGTACGGCATCTCCGAGTACGAGGCGGCGCTGCTGGCGGAGACGCGCGCCCGCGCCGACTACTTCGAGGCCTGCCTCGAGCCCTATCGCGATGACCCCGCCCGGCTCGCAGCGCGGGCGAAGGCCAGCGCCAACTGGATGCTCGGCGAAATGGCGCGGCTGCAAAACGCCCACAACGACGACATCGACGCCGTCAAGGTGCGCCCGGCGCACCTCCGCGAGCTCCTCGACCTGCTCGACGCCGGCACCATCAGCAGCAAGCTGGCGAAAGACGTGTTCGAGAAGATGTACGCCAGCGGCGATTCGCCCGCAGGCATCGTCGAGGCGGCCGGCCTCACCCAGATCAGCGGCGAGGACGAGCTCGCCGCGGTCATCGACGGCGTCGTGGCAGCGCACGCACAGGCCGTCGAGGACTATCGCGGCGGCAAGCAGGAGTCGCTGAAGTTCCTCGTCGGCCAGGTCATGCGGGCGACGAAGGGCCGCGCCAACCCCGAGCTGGCGAACGAGTTATTGCTCCGCCATCTGGACGGCGGATGATGCGACGCGAGTCTGCAGGTTGACACTCAGAGTCGACGCGCGTATCGTCGCTGAGATGCGAGGGAACCCGAGATCATGACGCCAAGGGCCTTGCTCGAGTCGCTGCGCGACCGCGATTTCTTCACGTGGTTCCTGCCGGGCATGCACATCAAACGGTGGCTGGCGCTGCTGATGGTGGGCGTTGCGATCATGGGGCTGGGCCTCGCCTACATCCTGCGCGAGGTCTACGTCACCTACACCTTCCCCGACTTCGCGTACTACCTGACGCTGCAGTTCATCCCCCGCATCACGCGCGGCCTGCTCTTCATCGGCGGCGCCACAAGCCTGATCATGTTCGCGGTCTGGAAGCTGAACACGTCGCTGCTCTCCGCCTTCATCGGAGCTCGTCGCGGCGACGAGAGCATCGCGAGAACCATCTACAACCACCGCTCCTCGAATCGCGGCCCGAAGATCGTCGCCATCGGCGGAGGCACCGGCCTCTCGACGCTGCTGCGCGGCCTCAAGCCCTACACCCAGAACATCACCGCCATCGTCACCGTCGCCGACGACGGCGGCAGCTCGGGCCGTCTCCGCCGCGAGCTCGGCATGCTCGCCCCCGGCGACCTGCGTCAGTGCATCTCGGCGCTCGCCGAAGCCGAGCCGCTGATGACGGAGCTCTTCCAGTACCGCTTCGCCGAGGGCTCGGGGCTCGAAGGCCACAGCTTCGGCAATCTCTTCATCGCCGCGATGGCCGACATTACCGGCAACTTCGAGACGGCGATCAAGGAGACGGGGCGCGTCCTCGCCGTGCGTGGCGAGATCATGCCGGCGACGCTCTCGCACGTGACGCTCTCGGCCACGACGGAGGACGACGACCTCGTGTACGGCGAGTCGTCGATCTCGGCGCACGGCCGCCAGATTCGCGAGCTCCGCATCAACCCGCCCCACGTGCGCGCCTACGTTGGCGCCGTGCGCGCCATCCTCGAGGCCGACCTCGTCGTCGTCGGGCCGGGCAGCCTCTACACCAGCGTCCTGCCAAACCTGCTCGTCGAAGACCTGCGCAAAGCGCTCGAACTAACGCGCGCGCACCGGATGTACGTCTGCAACGTCGCCACGCAGCCCGGCGAGACCGACGGCTTCTCCGTGGCCGACCACTACGAGGCGCTCACCCGTCACGTGGGCGCCGGCCTGTTCGATTGCGTGCTCGCGAACAGCCACATCGGCGCACCCATACCACCCTCGGCGGCCGCCATCCCCGTCGCGAACGGCCGCGCGGCGGAACAGCGCGCCCCGCAGCCGATTCGCATGGTCTACGCCGATGTCGTCGACCACGAGAACGGCTACCGGCACGACTCGAAGAAACTCGGCTACGCCATCATCCGCACCTACGACGATCGCGACCAGGTGACGGCGAAACGATTGGTGCAGCGCGAAGCGGCGCGCGCCGCCAGCCTGTAGATCGGAGAGTACCCCACCGATGGAACTGACGGATTTCCTCAACATCGCTGTCATCCTCGTGGCGATCACGCTGATTGTCATCGTCCTGCTCCAGGCTCGCGGATCCGGTGTCGGGGAGATGTTCGGCGGCGGGGGCGGCGGTGGCGGCGGCGGCAACTATCGCACGCGACGCGGGATCGAGCGCAGCCTCTTCCAGCTCACCATCCTCCTGATGATCGTGTTCGTCGTCCTCTCCGCACTCAACGTGCGCGCTCACAACTAGCTGCTTCCCCTTCTCGTGGACGTTCGGACTGGCCAACGCCCGCTGCTGACGGCGCTTGTCGTGGGCATCGCCCTCATGTCGCTGCTCTGGATGCAGGGCGTCAGCTCCGGCGGCGAACGCGTGCCCGCGTACGGCGGGTCGTACGTGGAGGGCGTTGTCGGCCGCCCGGTGCGCATCAACCCGCTCTTCGTCGATTCGCCCGTGGAGCGCGACCTCACGACCCTCATCTTCTCCGGCCTCACGCGAGCCGGCCCCGACGGCACGATTCTCCCCGACCTGGCGCGCGGCTGGGACATCACTCCCGATGGCAAGACGTACATCTTCCAGCTGCGGCCGCGCGTCCTCTGGCACGACGGCGACCCCTTCGACGCCGATGACGTCGTGTTCACGGCGACACTCCTCGCCTCGCCCGGCTATCCCGGCGACCCGGCGGTCGCGGCGCTCTGGCGCACGGTGACCGTCTCCCGCGTCGACCGGCTCACGGTGCGGTTCGACCTGCAGGAGCCATTCGCCCCGTTCCTCGCGGCCACCACGATCGGCATCCTGCCGCAGCACCTGCTCGGCGACCTCGACGCGACGGCCGTGGCCGCGGCGACGGCGTTCAACGACGCCCCGATCGGCACCGGCCCGTTCCGTCTCCGCCAGCTCACGTCCGAGGGCGCAATCCTCGATGCGTATCGCCCGTACCACCTCGCGCCGCCCTTACCTCGATCGCGTCGGCCTGCGCTTCTACGACACCGACGAGGCGCTCGCCGAGGCCTTGCGCTCGCGCGAGGTGCAGGGCGGGCTGCTGCCGGACAGCGTCATCGACAGCGAGCTGACCGGCCGCGGCTACACCACGGAGCGGATGACGTCGAGCGCGTACGTGGTGCTGTATCTCAACCACCGCTCGGTGCTGTTCGTCGACGATCGCGTGCGCCGCGCCGTCGAGGCCGCGATCGACCGCGACGCGATAGCCGCCGGCGTGCTCGGCGGCCGCGCCGAGCCCTCGCGCTCGCCCATCGTCCCCGGCTCGTGGGCCGCCCCGGCCCGGCGGCGGCGGGACGGTCGATCCGGCGGCGGCCCGCACCCTGATGGCGGAAGCGGGCTGGACGCTGCAGGACAACGTCTGGCGACGCGGCAACATCGAGATGAAGTTCAACATCCTCACGAACCCCGACCCGGATCGCGTCGCCGCCGCCGAGGCCGTCGCGCAGCAGCTCCGCGACGCGGGCTTCCTCGCGAGCGTCGCCACCGTCGAGACGGACGAGCTCGTCAACGACTTCCTCCGTCCGCGACGCTACAACGCGGCGCTGCTCGCGTTCGATCCGGGCGTCGACCCCGACCCGTACCCGGCGTGGCACAGCTCGCAATCGGGCAGCGACGGCGCGAACATCGCGTCGTTCGTCGACGAGACGACCGACCGCATTCTCGCCGACGCGCGTCAGGCCATCTTCCCGGAGGCGCGCCGCGAGCTGTATCGGCGCTTCCAGGAGCGCTTCCTCGAACTGATGCCGAGCGTCGTGCTGTACTACCCGAAGCGCGCCTACGTCATCGACGCGTCGCTGCATCGGCCGCCGTCCGGCATCCTGTACGACCGCGCCTCGCGCCTCTTCGGCATCGAGGGGTGGTACCGCAACACCCGCCGCCAGTAACACCGCTGGCGCGGCGGCCGGCGGCGCGGTACGCTCGCGTCATGCGACTCGTCTTCATGGGCTCCCCCGATTTCGCGCTGCCGTCGCTGCGGCTGCTCCTCGACGACCCGTCGTACGAGGTCGTGGGCGTCTTCACGCAGCCCGATCGCGGATCGGGCCGGGGCCGCCGCGTCGCGCCGCCGCCAGTGAAGACGCTCGCCCTCGATCACGGCGTGCCCGTGCTGCAGCCGCGCCGCTTTCGCGAAGCCGCCGCCATCGAGGAGCTGCGGGCGCTGCGGCCGGAGCTCGTCGTCGTCGCGGCCTACGGACAGATACTGCCGCCGGCGGCGCTCACCATCCCGGCGCACGGCTGCGTCAACGTCCACGCGTCGCTGCTGCCGCGATGGCGCGGGGCCGCCCCCGTCACGGCCGCCATCCTCGCCGGCGACGCCGAGTCCGGCGTGTCGATCATGGTGATAGAGGCGGGGCTCGACACGGGGCCGGTCCTCGCGAGGCGCGCCATCGCCATCGCCCCCACCGACACGGGCGGCTCGCTGACGATCCATCTGGCGCAAGAAGGCGCCCATCTGCTGATAGCGACGCTGCCCGCGTACCTCGGCGGGCACGCTGCTCGCCGTACCGCAGGACGACGCTCTCGCGACGTACGCGCCGCAGGTGCGCAAGAGCGACGCCCGCATCGACTGGACGCTGCCCGCGCACGAGCTCTGGCTGCGGGTGCGCGCCTACCATCCGTGGCCGGGCGCGCACACGTATTACAAGGGCGAGCTGCTGCGCATCCATCGGGCGCGACCGCTGACGGCCAGCGGCGACAGCGCCGCCCGGCGCCGTCGCTCGCCCTGCCCGATGACGCCGCGGGCGTAGGCGTGGCGACCGGCGACGGCATCCTCGCCCTCGATGAGCTGCAGCGCGCGGGCCGTCGGGCGCTGCCGGGCGCCGAGTTCGTCCGCGGCGAGCGCGGCTTCGCCGGCAGCACACTGGAATGATGCGGCGAAACTTGCCGCGGACGTGGCGTTGGTGCTACGATCATCGCGAAACTACCGTTCGGATCGCACGCTGCGGACACTTCGCAGCGACCAAGAAGGCATACAGAACATGAGCATGAACTCGATCAAGACAGCGGCGCTGCTCGCGCTCCTCACCGCGCTCTTCATGGGCGTCGGCATGGTGCTGGCGGGAACGGCGGGCCTCATCATGGGGTTCGGCGTGGCGCTCGCGATGAACTTCGTCTCGTACTGGTGGTCCGATTCGCTCGTGCTGAAGATGACGAAGGCGCACGAGGTCAGCCCCGCCGAAGCACCGGAGCTGCACAGCATCGTCGATGAGCTTGTCCTCTACGCGCGGATGCCGAAGCCCAAGGTGTACATCATCGAGTCGGATCAGCCGAACGCCTTCGCCACCGGCCGCAGCCCGAGCAAGGCCGCCGTCGCCGCGACGACCGGCATCATGAACATCCTCACGCGCGAGGAGCTGTACGCGGTGATGGCCCACGAGATCAGCCACGTTCGCAATCGCGACACGCGCACCAGCACGATCGTCGCGACCCTGGCGGGCGCGATCACGATGCTCACCTACTGGGCGACGTGGAGCATGATGCTCGGCGGGCGGCGCGATAACCAGAACATGCTCGTGGGGCTGCTCGCCATCATCGTCGCGCCGATCGCTGCCGCGATGATCCAGTTCGCCATCTCCCGCTCGCGCGAATACGAGGCCGACCGCACGGGCGCGCAGATCTGCGGCAAGCCCGCGGCGCTGGCAAGCGCGCTCCGCAAGCTCGAAGCGGGCGCTCAGCGCATCCCGATGCAGGTGAGCGAGGGGACGGCGGCGCTGTTCATCGTCAACCCGCTACGGGGCAAGAGCATGGCCCGGCTCTTCAGCACCCACCCGCCGATGGACGACCGCATCCGCCGCCTCGAAGAGATGGCGATGAACCCGGCGCAGCACCTCCGCTAGACGCGACCAGCATCGCACCACACCACGGAGCCCGCCTCAGCGGGCTCCGTGCTTTATGATGGACAGCATGACTACCGCACCACCGCCCACGTTCTACGACCTGAGCCCGGCCGAGCTCGAAGCGCTCCTCGCGACGTGGGGCGAGCCCGCCTACCGCGCCCGCCAGCTCTGGACGAACGCCTATCGCCACCTCGCCGCGTCGTACGACGAGATGACGGACGTGCCCGCGCGGCTGCGCGCCCGCCTCGCCGGCGAGCTCCCCCTCGGCGTGGCCAACGCCGTCCGCGAGCAGCGCTCGGCCGACGGGCTGACGCGCAAGGCGCTCGTCCGCCTCGCCGATGGCCGCACGGTCGAGGCGGTGCTGATGCAGTACGAGCGCACCGGCGACGCCTCCGCCCGCAACACCGTCTGTCTCTCGACGCAGGCCGGATGCGCCATGGGCTGCGTCTTCTGCGCGACGGGGCAGGGCGGCATCGAGCGCAACCTCACGGCGGGCGAGGTCATCGCGCAGGCGGTGCACTTCGCGCGCATCCTCCGCGGCGAGGACGCGCGCCTCACGAACGCCGTGTTCATGGGCATGGGCGAGCCGCTCGCCAACTACGCCGCGACCTGGCGCGCCGTGGCCACGCTGCACAGCCCGGAGGGGCTCGATATCGGCGCGCGCCACATCACCATCAGCACCGTCGGCGTTGTCGCCGGCATCCGCCGCCTCGCGCGGGAGCAGCTCCCCGTGACGCTCGCCGTGTCGCTGCACGCGCCCGACGACGCGCTCCGCGGCCGGCTCATCGCGACGCACCGGCGGCCGCTCACGGAGCTGCTCGCCGCCTGTCGCGACTACTTCGCGGCGACCGGCCGCCGGCCGACGTTCGAGTACGTGCTCATCGCCGGCGAGAACGACAGCGACGAGCAGGCGGCGGCGCTCGCGGCGCTGCTGCTGCGCGAGCTGCCGGGCGTGCCGGGCCACGTCAACCTCATCCCGCTGAACCCCACCCCCGGCGACCCGTATCGCCGCCCATCGAGGGCGCGCGTGCTCGCATTCCAGCGGGTGCTGACGCAGGGCGGCGTCGGATGCACGGTGCGCGCGGAGAAGGGGGTCGAGATCGCCGCCGCGTGCGGCCAGCTCAGCGGCGCGCGACTCCGGCCCGGCGACGTGCCGCTCGAAGTGCTCGCTTCCTCCCGCTGAGAGGCATGCCATGGCTCGCCGCAGCATCGTCCTCGCGTCGCTCGCCGCGGTGGTTGGCGGGGGAGCGCTCGCGCTCGGACTCGCGGTACCCCTCGATGACGGCCCCGAGTTGCCGTCCACGACATTGCGTGTTCACCTCGCCGCGAACCTGGAGGCCGGGGAACAGGCGGCGCTTGCCGGCGCGGCCCACGATGCGGGATTCGAGGTCGTGCGGGCGGTCGGCGTAGACGACGACCCGGACGCATCGGTCGTGGCAACCGGAGAAGGCGGCGTCACGCTCGCGGTCTGGGTGGCGATCAGCGAGCCGTTCGCGCCAGTGACCTCGCTGACATCCGCCCAGCTTGAGCATCTGATGACGAACCGGGAGCTTCGTGGGCCGACGCAGGCGGCGCGAGCATCGCCGTCCGCGCCCTCAACGAGTGGCCGCCGTCGCCGGCAAACGCTGCGCATGCCAGCTACGCCAGCGTGATCCGGGAGGCGAGCGCGACGCCCGGATCACTTGCCATCGTGCCGCTCGGCGCGGTGAACGCCAGCGTGCGGATCATCGCCATTGACGGTGTAGACCCGGTACAGCAGCCGGACGAGCTCGCGCGCTACCCGCTGCGCCGGGCCGTCGCGGTGGTGGCGCACAGCGGCGATCCTCGTCTGGCGGCGATTCAGCCCGCGTTCGCGAGTCGCGCGGGCGTCGCGGTGCCGAAGCCCGTGCACCTCGTCGCGCTGGGCACAACCCTGCCCGCGCGCTGTGCGTACGCTCGCATGCGCGACCTCGGCGATTACACCGCCGCCTGGCACGAGACAGCCGCCATCATCCGGGCCGCTGACATCGCGATAGCCAATCTCGAAGCGGTGCCGAGCGATCTCGGCACACCGTTCGGCTGCCTGGAGACAACGACGTTTCTGAGCCCCGCCGCGACGACGGACGGCTTCGCCTTCGCCGGGCTCGATATCGTCTCGCTGGCCAACAACCACAGTCGCGATTATGGCCCCGCCGTACTGCTCGATGGCATCGCCAATTTGCGCGCGGCCGGCATCGCGGTTGCCGGGGCCGGGGCCGATGCCGGCTCCGCAGCTGCTCCGCTGTTCGTCGATGCGGGCGGCCTGCGGTTCGCTTTCCTGGCCTACGACGACGTCGCCGGCCTGGCCTACGCCGCCAGCGATGACATCGCCGGGACGAACCCGCTCGACGAGGCGCGGATGGTCGCCGATATCCGCGCTGCCCGTGCCCAGGCCGACGCCGTCATTGTCATGGTCCAGTGGGGCATCCCCGAGTACTACGCCGACGCTAACGAGCGCCAGCGCGCGCTCGCCGCCGCCGCACTCCGGGCCGGCGCCGCCTACGTGTACGGCGATGGCCCGCACGTGCCACAGGGCCTGTCGTTCGCTGGCGAAGGCCTGGTGCAGTACTCGCTGGGCAACTTCATCTTCGATCAGGACTGGTGCGATGGACATCGCTCGGCGCGATGTTGCGGCTGACCTGGAGCGGCGACCGCCTCGTCGCCTTCGAGCTCCTTCCGTACCGGATCACCGACCGGCATCGGCCCGTGCCGCTTGCCGGCGACGAGGCGGCGAGCGTCATCGAGCTGATCGCGAGCGCGACGGCGCGCGGCCCCGGGGAGCCGCCACGACTGCTCTGCGAGGGCTGACCCCGCTACGGGGCGGGGCGGTCGCGGGCGAACGTGAAGAAGATGTAATCGATGTCGCCGGGGCTGTGACCCAGCATCGTCAGCGCCATCGCCACCTCGCCCCGGTGGTGGATGCCGTGCGCCAGCACCTGCATCACCGTTTCGCCGAGCGGGCGCTCGAAGCTCTTGCCGGTGGTGGCGGTGTACGCCAGCGGCCGATCGAGATCGACGCGCCGAGAGCGTCGTCAGGAACTGCCGCTGCGACGACGCCACCGCGGCGCTCGCCTCGCGGATGCTCGCCACGTCGACAAGCGCATCGGGCCGGAACGCCGGGTGAGGCGGCGCGCCCGACCAGCGCGAAAGCCAGATCGCCGTCGCCCCGAGCACGTGCAGCAGATTGCCCCGCACGCTGGTATACGCGCCGCCGGGCGTCGCGGCGAACTGCTCCGCCGTCAGCGATTCCGCGGCGGCGAAGACACGCTCGTCGGCCCAGGCGCTGTAGCCGGCGAGCGAGAGCAGGTACTCGCGCACGTCCATGCGCGCGATGGTAGCACAGCAGACGAAGCGTCCGCCGTCACCCTGAGCGTCAGCGAAGGGTCTGGTCGTCAGATGAAGTCGCCGAGCCGGTCGCGATAGCGGCGTTGAAGCCACTGCGCCGCCACGAACGCGACGAGCACGACCAGCGCGCCGATCGCGGCATCGATGAAGAAGTGGTTCGCCGTGCCCGCGATGATGACGACGGTGATCGCCGGCCAAAGGATGGCCGCCGCCAGCCCGTACCAACGCCAGCTCACCGACCACGCGAACCCGACGGCCAGCAGCGCCGCCCATCCGAAGTGCAGGCTGGGGATGGCCGCGTACTCGTTCACGAACGGATCGTTGCCCTGCACGTCGTAGGCGCTGAACGGCCCGAACTCGTGGAGCGTATCGACGAAGCCGAAGCTGGCCGGCAGGAGCCGGGGCGGCGCTGTCGGGATCGCCCAGTAGATGGCGAGGCCGATGAACGCCGACAGCAGGAACGTCGACCGCACGAGCGTGTACTTGCGGCGATCGGTGCGGTAGATCCAGAAGGCGAAGGCCAGCAGCGGCGGGAAATGCCCGGCGAAGTACATCACGTTGAGGAAGACGATGCCCGGCTCCCAGTTGAGCAGAGCATTCTGCAGCGACTCCTCGTGGTACACGCGCAGCCACTGTTCGATATCGACGACATCGATTCCGCGCGTCAGCGCCTCCGCCTCGCGGCCCGACACCATGCCGCGGATCGCGATATAGACCACGTACACCGAGCCGATGAGCGCCGCCTCGAACAGGCCGCGCCCCGACACGAACGGCACTCGCCGCAGAAGGCCGCCCGCCGCGCGCCACGCCTGTGCCGCCGGTCGAGCCTTGCCCGGAATGACCCGCTCGTCCATGGGGGTATGGTCGGGCGCGCCGCGGGCCCGCGTCAAGCAGCCCTCGCGCCGCCGCCCGCTATCCGGCTACAATCAGGGGCATGAGCCCGTCTCCCCGTCAGCCCGCCCGCGCACCGGACGATCGCTTCGTGTTCGCCGTCGACCTCGACGGCGTATGCGCCGATTTCTACGGCGGCCTCCGCCCGGTAGCGGCCGAGTGGCTCGGGGTGCCCATCGAGTCGCTGCCTACCGACATCTCGTGGGATCTGCCCGAGTGGGGTGTCGACACCGCACCCGGCGGCTACGAGGCGCTGCACAAGTTCGCCGTCACGCAGCGGCAGCTGTTCGCGAACCTGCGTCCGATGGCCGGCTGCCCGCAGGCGCTCAGGCGGCTCTCGGAGGAGAACGTGCGCATCCGGATCATCACGCACCGATTCTTCATCAAGCACTTCCACAAGGTCGCCGCCGAGCAGACGGTCGAGTGGCTCGACCGCCACGATATCCCGTACTGGGACCTCTGCTTCATGAAGGAGAAGGCGGCTGTGGGCGCCGACCTCTACGTCGAGGATTCGCCCGACAACGTGCGACGGCTGCGCGCGCAGGGATTGCCCACCATCGTCTTCACGCAGCCGACCAATCGCGACGTCGAAGGGCCGCGCGCCGGCAACTGGGCACAGGTGCTCGAGATGGTGCTCGACGCGAAAGTCCGCTGGGAGCAAGCTCCGGCCTAAGCCGTAACTTTTCCGGCCCAGCGGTGTTCTACTTCTTGCACCACCCCGCGGAAGGAGAACGTGGCCCCCTTGAGCGTCTTCGACGAAATCAAGTCCAAGGTCGGCATTGTCGACCTCGTGAGCGAGTCTGTCGCCCTGACCAAAGCGGGGCGCAACTTCAAGGCGAACTGCCCGTTTCACGCCGGAACGGACGCCCTCGTTCATCGTCTCTCCCGACCGGGGGACGTGGCACTGCTTCGGCTCGTGCGGCACCGGCGGCGACATCTTCGCGTTCGTGCAAAAGCGCGACAACATCGAGCTTGCCGAGGCGTTGCGCGTCCTCGCCGATCGCGCCGGCGTCACGCTGGAGCGCCGCGACCCACAGCAGGCGGAGCGCCACGAGCGGCTCTACGCCGCGAACGAGGCCGCCGCCGTGTTCTACGAGAACCGGCTGCGGCAGGCCGACGACGCGGCGGACGCGCGCGAGTACGTCGCGGGGCGCGGCCTCGATGACGCCACGATCCGCAACTTCCGGCTCGGCTTCGCGCCCGGCGAGTGGGACGCGCTGCGCACGCATCTCGAGAAGCGCGGCTTCACTGCGAGCGAGCTCATCGAAGCGGGCCTCGTCGTCGAGAGCGACCGCGGCGGCTACGACCGCTTCCGCGGCCGGCTGCTGTTCCCCATCGCCGACGAGCGCGGCCGGGTGCTCGGCTTCGGCGGGCGCAACCTCGGCGCCGACGACGGGCCGAAGTACCTGAACACGCCGCAGACGCCGGTGTTCGACAAGGGTGGCGTCGTCTACGGCATCGACCGCGCCCACGACGCCATCCGCAAGGCCGACAGCGCGGTCATCGTCGAGGGCTACATGGACGTGATCGCGGCGCACCAGCACGGCTTCGCGCAACGTCGTCGCCTCGATGGGGACAGCGCTGACGGAGCGCCAGGTGAACACGCTGAAGCGCTTCTCGCGCAACCTCACCCTGGCGCTCGACGCCGACGCCGCGGGCAGCGAGGCGACGCTGCGCGGCCTGCAGGTCGCCGTCGACGCCGCCGAGCGCGAGACGGTGCCCGTCACCAACTGGCGCGGCCTCGTCCGCCATCAGGAGGCGCTCGCGGCCGACATCCGGATCATCGCGCTGCCGCCGGGCCGCGACCCCGACGAGACGATTCGCGAGCGCCCCGAAGCGTGGCCCGAGCTGCTCGCCACCGCCCGGCCCGTCCTCGACCACCTGCTCGCCGCCGCCCGCGAACGCTACGACCTGTCGCAGCCGCGCGAGCGATCGAAGGCGCTGCAGACGCTGCTGCCGCCGCTCGCCGACATCGCCGACCCGATCCTGCGGGCCGATTACATGCAGCGTGTGGCCAACCTCGTCCGGGTCGACGAAGCGACGCTGCAGGCCGCCATGCGTCAGGCCGCCCGCCCGCATCGCCCGCCGCTCCGGCGAGGATGCGCCGTCGCCCGTCGCAGCCCGGCCCGCACGGCGCGAGCAGCGCGAGGCGTTCCTGCTGGCGATGCTGTTCCGCCACCCCTCGCTCCGCGACGACGGGCTGGCGCTCCCGCCGGCGCTGTTCCGCGATGGCGAGCACCGGGCACTGTTCGAGGCGTGGCAGCGCGACCAGGCCGCCGCCGGCGACGACGCGCTCGCCGAGCCGCATCAGCGGATCGCGGCGATATCGCTGCCGCCATACGACGCCACGAGCGCCCTCGCCGCGTACCGGAGCGCGCTGGCGCTACTCGAACGGGAGCGGCTGCGTCAGGCGAAACGGCAGGCGACGAGCGCCCTCATCGACAGCGTCGAGGGGCTCGACCAAAGCACGGTCGTCGAGCAGGCGCTCGCCGCATTCGCGGCCGACGGCGACGACGAAGCGGCGCGGTCGCCGGAGGTGACGCTGGCCCTCCGCGACACCGAAGCGGGGCTGCGCCTCCACCGGGGCGAGACGCCCATCATCATCGGCGCGGCGCAAGGCGACGGCGCGACGGATTCTGCATAGCCAGGAAAGGCAACGATGGTCACCGGTTTCGACGACACGCAGCTTCTCACCGACCTCCTCGAAAAGGGGCGGAAGCAAGGCCACCTCACGGCCGAGGACATCCTCGAGGTGATGCCGAAGCCCGAAGAGGACATCGAACGGTTCGAGGAACTGCACACGCAACTCACCGATAACAGCATCGACATCCTCGATAGCGACCAGCTTCTCCCGGTCCTCAACGGCGAACGTATGGCCACCGAGGACGAAGATGAGGAGGACGAACGCGAACGCGAGCGCGTCCCCACCCGCATGCCCGCCGCCAGCGACGACGACGAGGAGGGCATCGACGACCCCGTCCGGATGTACCTCCGCGAAATCGGCAAGGTCTACCTCCTCTCGGCCGCCGACGA
Source organism: uncultured Chloroflexia bacterium (assembly GCA_963702115.1). GTDB lineage: Bacteria > Chloroflexota > Dehalococcoidia > SHXV01 > SHXV01. The sequence goes on along the minus strand of OY969711.1, from coordinate 770,515 downwards.
GAAGCGGCTCGCGCGGCAGATGGAGGAAGCGAAGTACATCGAGGGGATCGAGCACGTGCTCAGCGACGAGCTCGGCCGCTCGCCCCGCGCGACCGAAGTCGCGCGCGCGCATGTTCCACGAGATCACGGAGATGAAGCCGGTGCTCACGCTCGTTCTCGAGCACCTCAAGCTCGACCCGGCGATGCGGCTCTCGGCGCTGTTCGAAGACGCGACCTTCCGCGCGACGCTCGATGCCGAGATGGACGAGGAGCTCGCCGAGTTCCTCACGAAGAAGCTCGACCTCGAAGGGCCGGCGAACCCGCTCACCGTGCGGCTCTCGACCGTGAGCCACATCCTGACGCCGGCCCTCGTCGAGCGCGCCGAAAGCACGATCCGCACCAAGCGGCTCGTGCCGCCGCCCAAGGATCTGGCCCAGCGGCTGGAGCCGCATCACGACCGCTTCGAGTACCACTTCGAGCGGCTGAAGCGACGAGGGCCGCGCGGCCGAGCGGCAGCTCACCGAGGCGAACCTGCGCCTCGTCGTCAGCGTCGCGAAGAAGTACATCGGGCGCGGCATGTCGCTGCTCGACCTCATCCAGGAAGGCAACATCGGCCTCATCCGCGCGGTCGAGAAGTTCGACTACCGCAAGGGCTTCAAGTTCTCGCACCTACGCCACCTGGTGGATCCGCCAGGCGATCACGCGCGCCATCGCCGACCAGGCCCGCACCATCCGCATCCCGGTGCACATGGTCGAGACGATCAACAAGCTCGTCCGCGTCAGCCGGCGGCTCGTGCAGGAGTACGGACGCGAGCCGACGAGCGAGGAGATCGGCCGCGGGATGGAGATTGCGCCGGAGAAGGTGCGCGAGATCATCAAGGTGTCGCAGGAGCCCGTCTCGCTCGAAACGCCGATCGGCGAGGAGGAAGACAGCCACCTCGGCGACTTCATCCCGGACGAGACGGCGCTCGCCCCCGCCGACGCCGCCAGCCACCAGCTGCTCAAGGAGCAGGTGATGGACGTGCTGTCGTCAGCCTGACGCCGCGCGAGCGCAAGGTGCTGGAGCTGCGCTTCGGCCTCGAGGACGGCCGCTCGCCGCACGCTGGAGGAGGTGGGCCGCGAGTTCCACGTCACGCGCGAGCGCATCCGCCAGATCGAGGCGAAGGCGCTGCGCAAGCTGCGCCACCCCTCGCGCTCGAAGAAGCTGAAGGACTACCTCGAGTAGCGCCGAGTAACTGCGCCGAGGTATCCCAAGGAGCGACCCAATGCCCGCCGCCACCACCGACAACATCAGCGCGCTGCCGCGCATCGCCCGCCCCGACCCGGCGACGGCGCGCTTCCGGCCCGTCGTCCAGATCGTGGCGGCGCCGACGCAGTTCGAGGGCGAGGGCTTTCAGGTGCGACGCCCGTTCCCGCACGTCGACTTCCGGCTCGCCGATCCGTTCCTGCTGCTCGACCACCTCGGCGCGGTCGAGTACGCGCCGGGCGAGGCGAAGGGCGCGCCCTGGCACCCGCATCGCGGCTTCGAGACGGTGACCTACATCATCGACGGCGCGTGGCAGCATCACGACTCGACGGGCGGCGGCGGCCTCATCGCCGACGGCGCGACCCAGTGGATGACGGCCGGCGCGGGCATCCTCCACGACGAGATGCCGACGGAGCAGCTCGTGATGAAGGGCGGCCTCTTCCACGGCGCGCAGCTCTGGGTGAACCTCCCCGCGAAGCTCAAGAGGACGCCGCCCCGCTACCAGGACATCGGCAGCGAGCGGGTCGCGCTGCTCAGCTCGCACGATGGCGGCGCGCTCGTGCGGCTCATCGCGGGCGAGCTCGACGGCCACGCCGGCCCCGGCGTCACGTGGACCCCGATAACCTACGTCCACGCCAGCATCAGCCCCGGCGCCGAGCTGCGGCTGCCGTGGCGGCCCGACTTCAACGCGCTCGTCTACGTGCTCGCCGGCAGCGGCAGCGCCGGCGAAGAACGCCGGCCGATCGGCGAAGGCCAGCTCGCCGTGTTCGGCCCCGGCGACGCGCTCTCGATCCGCGCCGACCGCGTTCAGGACAGCCCATCGCCCGGCGCTCGAAGTGCTCGTGCTCGGCGGCGAGCCCATCCGCGAGCCGGTCGTGTTCCACGGCCCGTTCGTCATGAACACGCGCGAGGAGATTGTCGAGGCGATCGCCGACTACCGCGCGGGCCGCATGGGCGTCATCCCCGCCACGCACGTCCGCCCGGAGACGCCGGCGCCCTAACATCGGCCGTCACCCATCGGCTCTCACCCTGAGCGTCGCTGTCACCCTGAGCGTTAGCGAAGGGTCTGCGCATGCAGCGCGGCGCCAGATGCTTCGCTGCGCTCAGCATGACAGGCGGTTCGCTCCGCATGACAGCGGGGCGCTCCGCGCGACTGTCGCTGCCGTAACGCCGGCGCGCTGCTGTGCTACAGTGGCGCGAACTCACGCCCGGAGGACGCCCCCATGAGCGACCCAACCCTGCCCGTCGGGCATGTCGTCAGCTTCGAGAAGACGCTCACCGACGCCGATGTCCGCGCCTTCGCCGGGGCCAGCGGCGACACCAACCCCATCCACCTCGACGACGCGTACGCCGCGCGCACCCGCTTCGGCAAGCGCATCGCCCACGGCATGCTCACGGCCGGCGTCATCTCGGCGGCGCTGGGCACGAAGCTCGCGCCGGAGGGCACGCTCGCCGTCTACCTCAACCAGACGCTGCAGTTCCGCCGGCCCGTGTTCATCGGCGATACGCTGCGCGCCGAGTGCACCGTCACCGCCTTCGACGCCGAGAAGAGCATCGCCTCGCTCGACACCGTCTGCACCAACGGCGCGGGCGAGCTCGTGCTCAAGGGCGAAGCCCAGATCCTGCTCGACCGGCTGAAGGACTAGCGCCAGCGCCGACTCGCGGGCCCGTGCTACAATACGCGCCGCATCCCGCCGCGTCGCATCCGATTGCGGCGACCCAGAGGTGACCCGTGAGCGACGCCAACGGCCATCGCGCGCTGGAAGAAGCGAAGCAGCGCTGGGAAGACGAAGTCCTCCAGCCCACCCTCGCCAAGACGCCCGAGCGCGACACCGCATTCGCCACCAGCTCCCAGCCCGTCGAGCGGCTCTACACGCCGCTCGACCTGGCCGGCATCGATTACGAGCGCGACATCGGCTTCCCCGGCCAGTTCCCCTTCACACGCGGCGTCCAGCCGACGATGTACCGCGGCCGCTTCTGGACGATGCGCCAGTACGCGGGCTTCGGCACGCCCGAGGAGTCGAACGAGCGCTTCCGCTACCTCCTGTCGCAGGGCCAGACCGGCCTTTCGGTCGCCTTCGACCTGCCGACCCAGATCGGCTACGACTCCGACGACCCGCTGGCCGAATCGGAGGTGGGCCAGGTCGGCGTCGCGATCGACTCGCTGCGCGACATGGAGGTGCTGTTCGAGGGCATCCCCCTCGACCAGGTCAGCACCTCCATGACGATCAACGCGCCGTCGGCGATCCTGCTGGCGATGTACGTCGTCGTCGGCGAGAAGCAGGGGGTCGCGGCTTCGAAGCTGAACGGCACCGTGCAGAACGACGTGCTCAAGGAGTACGTCGCGCGCGGCACCTACATCTACCCGCCGCGCCCCTCGCTGCGGCTCGCCGCCGACGTCATGGGCTACTGCGCGCGCAACGTGCCCCGGTGGAACGCCATCTCGGTGAGCGGCTACCACATCCGCGACGCCGGGTCGACGGCCGCCCAGGAGATCGCCTTCAGCCTCGCGAACGCCATCGCCTACATCGACGCGGCGCTGGGCCAGGGGCTCGCCATCGACGAGTTCGCGCCCCGCATCTCGTGGATCTTCAACACCCACAACGACTTCTTCGAGGAGGTCGCCAAGTACCGCACCCTCCGCCGGATGTGGGCGCGGCTGCTCCGCGACCGCTACGGCGCCACCGACCCGCGCTCCTGGGTGCTCCGCACCCACACCCAGACGGGCGGCTCGACCCTGACCGCGCAGCAGCCCGAGAACAACATCGTCCGCGCCTCGATTCAGGCGCTCGCGGCGGTGCTGGGCGGCGTCCAGTCGCTGGCGCTCTCCTGCTACGACGAGGCGCTCGCCATCCCCACGGAGGAGGCCCAGCGGATCGCGCTGCGCACGCAGCAGATCATCGCGGACGAGACGGGCGCCGCGAACACGATCGACCCGATGGCCGGCTCGTACTTCGTCGAGCGGCTCACCAGCGACCTCGAGCAACAGGCGCAGACGTACATGGACCGGATCGAGGACATGGGCGGGGCCGTCGCCGCCATCGACACGGGCTATGTCCAGCGCGAAATCCAGGAAGCGGCCGTCCTCTACCAGAAGGAGATCGAGTCGGGCACGCGCGTCATCGTCGGGGTCAACAAGTACCAGATCGCCGAAGACCGCTCGCCCCAGATCTTCCGTGTGCCGCCGCACGTCCTCGCGTCGCAAAAGCAGCGGCTCGCCGATGTGCGCGCCGGGCGCGACAGCGCCGCCGCCGAGGCGGCGCTCGACCGGCTGCGGTGCGGCCGCGCGCGGCGACGACGACCTCATGGCCCCGATTCTCGAAGCCGTACGCGCCTACGCCACACTGGGCGAAATCAGCGGCGCAATGCGCGACGTCTTCGGCGAGTACCGCCCCCCGACCGTCGTATGAGCACCGACGCCACCCCATCACCAAGACTGTCCGGCGCCGCAGCCGACGAAGGGAGTGCCACGTACCCATGACAAAGCCACTCGAAGGAAAGATCGCGCTCGTCACCGGCGCATCGCGCGGCATCGGCCGGGGCGTCGCCGAGGAGCTCGCCGACAAGGGCGCGAGCATCGTCGTCAACTACAACGCGAGCGCCGACGCGGCCGCCGAGGTCGTGAAGGCGATCGAGGCGAAAGGCGTGAAGGCGCTCGCCGTTCAGGCCAACGTGCGGAACGCGGACGAAGCGCAGTCGCTCGTCGAGCAGGCCATCGCCAGGTTCGGGCAGATCGACATTCTCGTCAACAACGCCGGGCTCAATCGCGACCGCACGATCCGGCGGATGACCCCGGACGAGTGGGACGAGGTCATCGAGACCGACCTCAGCTCGATGTTCTACGTCACGAAGGCCTGCGTCGACGGCATGATCGAGCGCAAATACGGGCGCATCGTGAACATGGCGAGCATCATCGGGCAGATGGGCAACATCGGCCAGGCGAACTACGCCGCGGCCAAGGCCGGCATGATCGGCTTCACGAAGTCGCTGGCGCAGGAGCTGGCGCGCTACAACATCACCGTCAACGCCATGTGCCCCGGCTTCATCGAGACCGACATGCTCTCCGGCGTGCCCGAGGAGCCGCGCAAGGCGCTGCTGGCGCGCATCCCGCTCGGGCGGTTCGGCGAAGTGCACGAAGTGGCGTCGCTCGTCCGCTACATCGTGGTCGAGGGCGACTGGATTACGGGGCAGCAGTTCAACATCAACGGCGGCATGTACATGTAGCGGCGCTGCCCCCGAGGAGCGGCGCGGGAGGGGAGCCATGAGCGACCAGCCAGCCCACGAATCGCTGATTACCGACGAGGCGCGCGCCATGATCGGCCGCCAGTCGGCGCCCACGACTGGGTACGAAGTGTCGGCGCACGAGATCCGGCGCTACTGCTACGCCATCGACGACCTGAACCCGCTGTACCTCGATGAGGCGCATGCGAAGCGTTCGAAGAACGGCGGCCTCGTCGCGCCCCCGCTCTTCTTCGCCATCCCGTTCGCACGCGACGCGCGGGTCGAGGAGCTGAGCGAGGACGGCACGCCGCGCCGCACCGAGAGCCGTCCGCCGCTGCGGGCGAACCGGGTGATGGCCGGCGGCACCGACATCGAGTTCTTCGCGCCGGTGCGCCCCGGCGATGTCATCACGTCGCAGAGCCGGCTCGCCGACATCTACGAGAAGGTGGGCCGCACCGGGCCGCTCGCCTTCACCGTGAACGAGACGACGTACACCAACCAGCGCGGCGAGCTCGTGGCGCGCGAGCGCTCATCGAGCATCACGCGATAGGAGGGCGACCGTGGCCACGCAGATCTACTTCGAGGACATCGCCGAGGGCGCTGACCTGCCGCCGGTGACGCGCACGGCGGGCACGGCGCAGCTGTTCCTGTTCAGCGCCGTCACGCGCAACCCGCACCGCATCCACTACGACCTCCCGTATGCGAAGAAGGAGGAGCATCGCGACGTGCTCGTGCACGGCCCGCTCCACGGCGCGATGCTGTGCAGCTTCGTCACGAACTGGATGGGCGACGAGGGCACGCTCAAGCGGTTCGGCTATCAGAACCGGGGCCGCGCCGTGCAGTCGGAGCCGCTCACGTTCAAGGGACGCGTCACGAAGAAGTACGAGAGCGACGGCGGCGCGATGGTCGATCTCGAGGTGTGGGAAGAGAACGAAGAGGGTGAGATAACGGTGCCGGGGAGCGCCGTCGTGGCGCTGCCGAAGCGAGGCTAGCCGCAGGGCTCCAGGTAACGGACCATCGCTGTCACCGTCTCGTCGATGACGCGCGCGGGGTCGTAGCCAACATCGCCGCCGTCCATCTCGTGCGCCAGGTAGTGAGTCGATCGTACCGTCGACCATGCCGGCAAGAACGGCGCACGCGGTCACAGTATCGAGATCGGCGCGGACAACGCCGGCGCGCTTGCCCTGCTCCAGCACCCCGACGACCGCTCCCTCGGACCGGTTGTGTACGTCTTCGAGTATCTCGCGAACGACCGGATTGCGACCGGCCTGAGTCCGCGCCTCGGTCAGGAGCTTCTGGCAGACTTCGTCGCTGAGCGCCTGCTGCCAGGCGGCTTCGACACTGGCCCGCACCGTCGCCTCGAGATCGAGCACCTCGCCGCCACCATCGTCTGTGAGCACGAGCCGGACGGGTTCCTGGTAGCGATTGCGGATAAGGGTCGAGAACAGTATTTCTTTCGACGCGAAGTGGTGGTACAGCGCGCCCTTCGAAACGCCACACACCTCCGCTATCTCGTCGATGGTGGCAGCGTCGTAACCGCGGCGCGCGAAAACACCATAGGCCGCCTCGAGGATATTCTCGTACGTCTCCTCCTTGCGGCGTTGGGTCAGCGTTTTCCGGTCATCAACGACCACGGGATGCCTCCAGTACCGAGTGAGGTTCGCCTACAACGACATCTCCGGCGCCCCAGCCGATAATCGGCTCGTCGGCCGGAGATGTCAATTCGTCGCCCTATCGGAGGGACGCGGCGCCTGTCTGGAAGCCGCGGTAGGCGGCGCGCACCCGCTCGCGGAGAGTCGGGGCAACCTGCGCCGCACGGTACCGCGTCGCGGCGTCGACAAGAGCGATGTTGGCGGCGACCTGAAGGCCGCGCTCGCGCCGCTCCTCAGCCAGGTACTCTGCGATGATGTTGGTGTACATTTCGATCTCCCCGTTTGGTGCATGACTATCACGTCGTAGACCGACTATACAGTCGGTGGCCGCCCGTGTCAACTGTTTTGGGAGCGAGATCGAAAAAAACCCCCTATTCCGGCCCACCGTACGCCTGGCTCGGCTCGGGCGGCGTCAGAAAGCGCACGAACGCCTCGTTGCCCAACAGCCGCCCTCGCTCCGTGAGGCGCAGCGCGACACCATCGTCGCCGACAAGGCCATCGGCCACGCACTCGTCGATGGCGGTCGCGAACGCGGCGCGCGGCTCGATGCCGAAGCGCCCGGCGAACCGCGCGTGCGACACTCCTTCGTCCAGCCGCAGCCCCATCATCATCGTCTCGCCCATCGCCACGACACGCGTCTGCGTCTCGCGCTCCGCGATCTGCGGCATGGCGGCGGCGGCCGGCGGCGAGGGCGGGGCCGCGGCCGCTTCAGCCATGAGTTCGATGTAGCGTCGAGGCGACCGGACGACGGCGAAACGCTCGCCCGCCCAGCACGAATGCGCGCCCGCGCCCAGCCCGATGTAGGGCTCGTTGCGCCAGTAGACGAGGTTGTGGCGGCACTCGCGTCCCGGCCGCGCCCAGTTCGAGATCTCGTACTGGCGATACCCGGCGGCGGCCAGCCGCTCGCACGCCCATTCGTACTGCGCGGCGGCGGCATCCGGGTCGGGCGAGCGCTCGATGCCGCGTTCCACCCGCTCGGCGAGCGGCGTCCCTTCCTCGACACTGAGCGCGTAGAGCGAAAGATGCTCCGGCCCCAGCGCCAGCGCCGATTCGAGCGTGCGCCGCCACGACCCCGCGGTTCCGTACGGCAGCCCGAAGATGAGGTCGAGATTGATGTTGTCGAAGCCGGCAGCACGCGCATCAGCGAAGGCCTGGCGCGCAACCTCGGCGGAGTGGATGCGATCGAGCCGGGCCAGCTCCGTATCGTCGAGCGACTGCACGCCGATCGACAGCCGGTTGACGCCCGCCGCACGAAAGCCGCGCAGCTTCGCCGCGTCGATGGTGCCCGGATTCGCTTCCATCGTCACTTCGGCGCCGGGCGCGACACGGTAGCCGCGCTCGATGCCGCGCACCAGCGCCGCCATCTGTGGCGGCGAGAGCAGGCTCGGCGTGCCGCCCCCGAAGAACACCGTCGCGACATCGTACGAAGACGCGGCGGGCGCCCACAGCGCGAGCTCCGCCAGCAGCGCTTCGACGTACGCCGGGATCAGCTCATCGAGGCCGGCGTAGGCGTTGAAATCGCAGTACGCGCAGCGGTGGTCGCAGAACGGAATGTGCAGGTAAAGGGCAAGGTGTGGGCGAGCCATCGTGGCTTCAGCGTAGCACGGCCGCGCCCCATCGGCGCCGGACGCCTATCTTTGACCACACGTGCGGCGGGTGCGACACTGCTCATGCCCTCGCATCGGGGGCCACCCTCACGCCCGGAGGCGCATGTGCTGAAGAACGACTACTGCGGAGCGCTGCGTCCGGCCGATGACGGTCGCGAGGCGGTGCTCGCGGGATGGGTGCACCGGCGCCGCGACCACGGCGGGCTCATCTTCATCGACCTGCGCGACTCGACGGGGCTGGTGCAGGTGGTGCTCAGTCCGCAGGAAGCGCCGGAGGCGCACGCCGCCGCCGAAGACGTGCGCAATGAGTACGTCGTCAGCGTACGCGGCACCGTCCGCCTCCGCCGGCCCGGCACCGAGAACGACGCGCTGCCCACGGGCGGCATCGAGGTGCACGCGAGCGCCGTCGAGGTGCTGAACGCCGCGAAGACGCCGCCCTTCTACATCAATGAGGAGCAGGAGGTCGACGAGCTGTTGCGGCTCAAGTTCCGCTACCTCGACCTGCGCCGCCCGGTGATGCTGGAGCGGCTCGTGCTGCGCCACCGCGCCATCCGCTTCATCCGCGAGTTCCTGAACGAGCGCGGCTTCATCGAGGTGGAGACGCCGGTGCTCATCAAGGCGACGCCGGAAGGGGCGCGCGACTATCTCGTGCCCAGCCGCCTTCACCCCGGCGAGTTCTACGCGCTGCCCCAATCGCCGCAGCAACTGAAGCAGCTGCTGATGGTCGCCGGGGTCGAGCGCTACTACCAGATCGCGCGCTGCTTCCGCGACGAAGATCAGCGCGCCGACCGGCAGCCCGAGTTCACCCAGCTCGACCTTGAGATGAGCTTCGTCGAGCAGGAAGACATTCTGACGCTGATGGAGGCGCTGTTCGCGGGGCTCGTCGCCGACGCCGGGCGCGGCTTCCGGGTACCCTCGCCCTTCCCGCGGCTGACGTACGCCGAGGCGCTCGAGCGCTACGGCAGCGACAAGCCCGACCTCCGCTTCGGCATGGAGCTTCACGACCTGTCGGGCCTGGTGAGCGACAGCGAGTTCGCCGTCTTCCGTTCCGCCATCGAGGCGGGCGGGCGCGTCCGTGCCTTCGCGGCGCCGGGCGCGGGGAGCATGCCCCGCCGTCAGCTCGACGAGCTCACCGAGGTGGCGAAGCAGGCGGGGGCGAAGGGGCTGGTGTGGGTCACCATTGGCGGCGAGGGCGCGCTCGATGGCCTCACGGCCGATGACGTGCGCTCGCCCGCGGCGCGCTTCCTGCCGCCGGAGCTCGTGCGGGCGATGGCCGCGCGCGTGGGCGGGGGGCGCGGCGACCTGCTGCTGATCGTCGCCGATGAGGACGCGCGCGCGAACCAGGTGCTCGATGTGCTGCGCCGCGAGATGGCGCGCCGCCTCGACCTCGCCGACCCCACCACGCTCCACTTCGCCATCGTCACCGACTTCCCGATGTTCGAGTGGGACGCGGCGGGGGCCCGCTGGGACGCGCTCCATCACCCGTTCACGGCGCCCAACCCCGAAGACCTGCATCTGCTCGCGACGGACCCCGGCAGCGCCCGCGCCCTCGCCTACGACATCGTCTGCAACGGCTGGGAGCTGGGCAGCGGCAGCATCCGCATTCACGAGCGCGAGCTGCAGGAGCGCGTGTTCGCGCTGCTCGGCCTCGATGAGGCGACGGTGCAGGAGCGCTTCGGCCATCTGCTCCAGGCGTTCGAGTACGGCGCGCCCCCCCACGGTGGCTTCGCGCCCGGCATCGACCGCACCGTCGCGCTGCTCGCCGGCGTGCCGAACATCCGCGAGGTCATCGCGTTCCCGAAGACGCAGAGCGCGCAAGACCCGATGCTCGGCGCGCCGTCGCCGGTGGCCAACGAGCAGCTCGCCGACCTCCACGTGCGCATCGTACCGCCCGCGCCGTGACGGCGGCCGGCGATCCGTGCTCTGCTATCATGCGTATCATTCGCGTGCGCCACACTGGCGACACACGTGCGCCCGTGGCGTCGTAATCGCGCCGGGCAACGGAGGGGAGACTGCTGATGTCGCGTGCTCTGCCGTGGATCGGTGGCATTCTGGCGACACTGGCGCTGGCGGGCGCCGCCATCGCCATCCTCGTCGTCTCCGGCGACGACGATAACGGCGGCGGCAACGGCGGCACACCCACCGCCGATGACCCGAACACTGATCTGCCGCCCGCCACGAGCGGCGAGCTGCGGCTGCTCGGCATCGATCCGGCGACACTCGACCCGCATCTCGTCACCGACGAGGCGTCGTCGCGCTACATCGTCGAGATATTCAGCGGGCTCGTCACCATCAACCGCGACCTCCAGATAGCGCCCGACATCGCCGAGAGCTGGGAGATCAGCCCGGACGGCACGGTGTACACATTCCACCTGCGCAACAACGTCACGTTCCACGACGGCCAGCGCGTCACGGCGCAGACCGTGAAGGACTCGATGGAGCGTGCTGCCGATCCGCGCACCGGCTCGCCCGTCGCCGATGTCTATCTCGGCGATATCGTCGGCGTGAAGGATCGGCTCCGCGGCCGCGCCGACGAGATCAGCGGCATCCGGGTCGTCGACGAGCTGACGATCGAGATCACGATCGATGCGCCGAAACCGTACTTCCTCGCCAAGCTGACGTACCCGACCGCGTTCGTCGTCGATGTCGAACAGGTCGACGCGAACCCGCGCAACTGGACGCGCCGCCCCAACGGCACCGGCCCGTTCGAGCTGAAGGAATGGGATCTTGGGCGCACGATCGTGCTGGAGGCGAACGCGAGCTTCTACGGAGGCGCGCCCAGCCTCGAACGAGCGACCTTCATCCTCGCCGGCGGCTCCGGCATCACCATGTACGAGAACGACGAAATCGACGTGGTCGGCGTCGGCCTCAACGACATCGAGCGGGTGCGCGACCCGGGCGAGCCGCTGAACAAGGAGTACTTCGAGGGGCTCAACCTCGATATCTCGTACATCGGCTTCAACGTCGAGGAGCCGCCCTTCAACGACCCGAAGGTGCGCCGCGCCCTCGCGCTCGCCATCGACAAGGAGTCGATCGCCGAGATCGTGCTCCGCGACCTCGTGGTCCCGGCGAAGGGCATCCTGCCGCCGGGGATGCCCGGCTACTCCGAAGACCTGGTGGGCATAAACTTCGACCCGGAGGAGGCGCGGAAGCTGCTCGCCGAGTCGGAGTTCGGCGATGACCTGCCCCGCATCACGCTCACCGTCTCCGGCGAGGGCGCGAACCTCGGCCCCGTGGCCGAGGCGATCATCGGCATGTGGCGCGACAACCTCGGTATCGAGATCGAGGTTCAGCAGGTCGAGGGGATTACATTCCTGAGCGAGTCGCGCCGCGGCCGCTACCAAATGTGGGAGCAGGGCTGGATCGCGGATTATGTCGACCCCGAGAACTTCCTCGACATCCAGTTCCACTCGGAGAGCGTCCAAAACCTCACGGGATACGCCAGCGACGAGCTCGACGGCGTCCTCGAAGCGGCGCGTATCGAGCCCGACGTGACGAAGCGGCTCGCCCTCTACCGTCAGGCGGAGGAGATCGTGCTGCGCGACCTGCCATGGATTCCGCTGTTCCACGACAAGGACGCCGCACTCGTGAAGCCGTACGTGCACGGCTACGTCCCCCAGCCGCTCGTCATCCCGCTGCTCGCCGGAGTAACGGTCGACCGGTAGCGGGAGGGGGCGCAGCGATGCCCGGACTGTTGCCGTTTGTCATGCGCCGCCTTCTGTGGGCGCCAGTCGTGCTCTTCGCCGTCTCGTTCCTCACGTTCAGCCTGGGGCGCTACGGCCCCGGCGACCCCGTGCTGCTGCGCGCCGGCCCTCGCGCCGACCCGGCGACCGTGGAGCGCATCCGCGACGACCTCGGCCTCAACGATCCCGTCGTCGTGCAGTACGGACGCTACATGGCCGATGTCGCGCGGGGCGACTTCGGCGAGAGCCTGGCCCGGCCGGGCACCGAAGTCTCCGAGCTCATCTTCCCGAAGATGTGGGTGTCGCTGCAGCTGGGCATGGTCGCGCTGCTCGTGACGCTCTCGCTCGGCCTGCCGCTGGGGATGCTCGCCGCGCTGCGCCAGGGCACATGGATGGATCCGTTCTCGATCAGCGTCTTCCTGGCGTTCCAGTCGATCCCGGTGCTCGTGATGGTGCCGCTTGCTGCAACTGCTGCTCGTGGTGCAGCTCAGCCTGCTGCCGACGGGCGGCTGGGACGGCATCGTCTCCAGCCGGATTGTCATGCCCGTCGTCGCGATGTCGCTGCCCGGCGTGGCGGGCGTGGGGCGGCTGATGCGCGCGACGACACTCGCCGTCCTCGACGAGGACTATGTGCGGACGGCTCGCGCCAAGGGGCTGAGCGAGTTCACGGTCGTGAGCCGCCATGTCGCCCGTAACGCGTTGCTGCCGATAACGACCGTCATCGGGCTGTCGCTGGTGACGCTGCTGGAGGGCGCGTTCTTCACCGAGACGCTGTTCGGCATACCGGGCATCGCGCGGCTCGCTGTCGACGCCGTGTTCCAGCGCGACTACGACGTCATCATGGGGCTGACGCTGGTGATCGCGACGGCGTTCGTGCTGCTCAACATCGTCGTCGATGTCGCGTACACGCTGGTCGACCCGCGCGTGCGCTTCGACGCCGCGGAGCGATAGATGCGCCGCGAAGCAGCCTCCGGCGACACACCCACGGGGCAGGCGATACCGGAGTATCGCGCGCGAAGCCCGTTCGTCGCGGCGATGCGCCGGCTGCTGGGCAAGCGGATCGCGCTGCTGGCGATGGCCCTGATTCTGGCGTTCTACACCATCGCGCTGCTCGCGCCCCTTGTCGCACCGCACGGCTTCAACGACCAGAACCTGCGCGAGTCGCTGCAGGGCCCGAGCTGGGAGCATCCGATGGGCACCGACAGGCTCGGGCGCGACATGCTCTCGCGTGTCATCTGGTCGGCGCGCACGACGGCCATCGTCACCGGCGCCGTGCTGCTCACGGGCGGGCTCGTGCTCGGCGTCGGGCTGGGGCTGGTGTCGGGGTACTTCGGCGGCAAGGTCGACACGGCGATCATGCGCGTCGGCGATGTCTTCTTCGCGCTCCCGGGCCTCCTCATCATGATCCTGCTCACGGCGACGGTGCGGCCGCGCTTCATCGAGTGGGCGCGCGATTTCGAGAGCTGGTCGGGCTGGGACGGCTTCGTGCGGTCGGGCGCGCCCGACTACATCCTCGTCTTCGGGGCGCTCTCGCTATTTTCGTGGGTGGGGGCGGCGCGCCTCATCCGCTCGCAGGTGCTGGCGCTGCGCGAAACCGATTACGTGATGGCGGCGCGCGCGATGGGCGCGCCGGGACGCGCCATCATCTGGCGGCACCTGCTGCCGAACGTCAGCAACCTCGTGATTGTCGGCCTCTCGGCGGCCATGGGCGGCATCGTCGGCTCGGAGATCGCGCTGTCGTGGCTGGGCGTCGGCGTTCAGCCGCCGCACGCCAGCTTCGGCGGGCTCATCCGCGAATGGAGCGGCATCTCGAACTTGCGCACGCACCCGTATCTGCTGCTGTTTCCGGCGATGATCGCGGCCTCGCTCATCTTCGCCTGGAACCTGCTCGGCGATGCCCTCAACGACGTCCTCAGCCCCCGTCGCGGCCGGTGATCCACACGAGCGCCACCGCCCCGCACTCCTTACGTGCGCACGCGGCAACCGATCGGGGAGCGGCCGCGACACGGGCCGGAAAACGGCTGCCTTCCCCAGAGTCGAGCGCCACGCTATACTGACACCGGCATGAAAGTCACTACAGAACGCATCCCCGAAAGCCAGGTCCTCCTCCAGATCGAGATCGACGAGGAACGCCTCGAACGCTCGATGGAGAAGGCGTACCGTCGCCTCGCGAACCGCACGAAGGTGCCGGGCTTCCGCAAGGGCAAGGCGCCGCGCCCGACGCTTGAGCGCTACATCGGTCGCGACGTCCTCGTGCGCGAGGCCATCGACGACGCGGTGCCCGCGGCGTATCGCGACGCCATCGCGCAGGAGGCGATCGACGCCATCGACCAGCCGGAGCTGGAGATCGTCACCCTCGAGCCGCTCGTCAGCTTCAAGGCGACGGTGCCCATTGCGCCCCGCATCGAGCTCGGCGATTACACGAGCGTGCGGCTCGCGCCCCCGGTCGTCACCGTCGAGGACACCGAGCTCGACGACGCGCTGCAGGAGCTGCGCCGCCGCTACGCCACGATCGCGCCGGTCGACCGGCCGGTGCAGGACGGCGACCTCGTCCGCTGCGACGTGCTCGCGTGGGTGGGCGACGAGCAGATCATGGAGGAGCTCGACGTCCAGTTCCCCGTGCGCAAGGGCGGGACCGTCTCGCTGCCCGGCTTCTCCGACGCGATGCTCGGCCTCACCAAAGGCCCGACCCACGAATTCACGATCGACGTCGCCAGCGACTTCGCGGAGGCGATCGTGGCGGGCAAGGCAGTGCGCTACTCCGTGAACGTCAACGAAGTGAAGGAAGAGCAGCTTCCCGCGCTCGACGACAGCTTCGCGAAGACCGTCGGCGAGGGATTCGACTCGCTGGAAGAATTACGGAGCCGATTGCGCGACGACATCCTTCAGGGGAAGCAGCGAGCAGCCGAAGAAGAATACGAGGCCTCGGTCCTCTCGCTGATAGCGGAGGACGCGGAGGTCGAATTTCCGCCCGTCCTCGTCGAGCGGGAGATCGATCGCCTCATCCACGATCGCTCCGGGCACGGGTCGAGCCGCGACGCGTTCGAGACGTACCTGCGGCAGATCGGCAAATCGGAGGAGGAGCACCGGCTCGAGCTCCGGCCGCAGGCGACCGAGCGTGTCATCCGCTCCCTCGTCCTCACCCAGCTAAGCGAGGCCGAGGGCATCGCCGTGAGCGCCGAGGACATCGAGGCGGAGATGGAGCGCATGTCGGGCGCCGGGCCCCAGGCCCAGCAGATGCGGCAGGTGTTCGACAACGACAGCGGCCGCGACGTGATTCGCCGCAGCCTGCAGACACGACGAACCTTCGAGCGGCTCGCCGCACTCGCTCGAACCGGAGCCGACGAACCGGCCGCGGCGAAGCCCGCAAGGAAGGCAGCGGCGAAGAAAGCAGCCCCGGAATCCGAAGCCGGCTCCGGCGAGGCCGCCGCGAAGCCCGCCCGCCCGCGCAAGAAGCGCGCCACGAATCAGGAGGGCTGAGTCCGCGCGAGCCGCGGCCAGCCCGCAGCAAACGACGGTCGGCACACGGGCGCCGCCCGGACACGACGCCGGGCACACGAACGACCGGCGACCCTGAGAGAAGGACTATGAGCGTACCAAATCCGCTGAACTACATGCCGATGGTCATCGAGTCGAGCGCACGCGGCGAGCGTGCTTTCGATATTTATTCACTTTTGCTCCGCGAACGTATCATCTTCCTGGGCACACCCATCGATGATCAGGTGGCGAACCTCATCGTCGCGCAGCTGCTCTACCTGCAGCGCGAGGACCCGGAGAAGGACATCACGATGTACATCCACTCGCCCGGCGGCAGCATCACGGCAGGGCTCGCCATCTACGACACGATGCACATTGTGCAGCCGGAGGTTTCGACGGTCGTCGTCGGCATGGCGGCGAGCATGGCCACCGTCCTGCTTTCGGGCGGCGCCCACGGCAAGCGCTACGCGCTGCCCAACGCGACGGTGCACATGCACCAGGCGCGCATCGGCTCCATCGGCGGCGAGGCCTCCGACATCGAGATCGCCGCGCGCGAGCTGCTCCGCAACCAGCAGGTGCTCCGCGAGATACTCGCGAAGAACACGGGGCAGTCCATGGAACGGATCGTGAAGGACTCCGATCGCGACTTCTATCTGGAAGCCGTCGCGGCGAAGGAATACGGCCTCGTCGACGAGATACTGACGCGCGACAGCGTGCCCGCCTAACTCGTCGTGGAAGGATAGTCCAATGTCAACAGGCCGGAGCAGCCGCGCCCAATACCACTGCTCGTTCTGCGGAAAGAACCAGGACCAGGTTCGCCGGCTGATCGCCGGGCCCGGCGCTGTGTACATCTGCGACGAATGCGTCGACCTCTGCCGCGAAATCATCGACGAAGAGTCGAGCGGCCAGACCAAGACAAAAGCGGCATCCGGCCAGCGCATCCCGCCGCCGAAGAGCATCTACGAGCACCTCGGCCAGTACGTCATCGGGCAGGATCAGGCGAAGAAGGTGCTTGCGGTCGCCGTCTACAACCACTACAAGCGGATCAGCGGCTCGGCCAGCATCGATGTCGAGCTCGAGAAGAGCAACATCCTGCTCGTCGGGCCCACCGGCTCCGGCAAGACACTGCTCGCCCGCACGCTCGCGAAGGCGCTCGACGTGCCGTTCACCATCGCCGACGCGACGGCGCTCACGGAAGCGGGCTACGTCGGTGAGGATGTCGAGAACATCCTCCTTCACCTTATCCAGGCGGCCGACTTCGACATCCCGCGCGCCGAACGCGGCATCGTCTACATCGACGAGATCGACAAGATCGCCCGCAAGTCGGACAACCCGTCGATCACTCGCGACGTCTCCGGCGAAGGCGTGCAGCAGGCGCTGCTGAAGATCATGGAAGGCACGGTCGCCAGCGTGCCGCCGCAGGGCGGGCGCAAGCACCCCCACCAGGACTTCATCCAGATCAACACCCAGAACATCCTGTTCATCGTCGGCGGCGCCTTCGAGGGGCTCGACAAGATCGTCGCCCGGCGGCTCGGCCGCGACCGGCGCCAGATAGGCTTCCACACGCTCGCCATCTCGCCCGGCGACGCCGACGCCATCCTGGCCGAGGTCAACCACGACGACCTGCTCCAGTACGGGCTCATCCCCGAGTTCGTCGGGCGGCTGCCCATGGTCGCGGCACTTGGCCAGCTCGACGCCGCGGCGATGGTGCGCATCCTCACCGAACCGAAGAACGCGCTCGTCCGGCAGTTCCAGCGATTCCTCTCGCTCGACAATGTCGAGCTCATCTTCACCCAAGAAGCGCTCGAAGCCGTCGCCGAGGAGGCGATGGTGCACAAGACAGGCGCGCGCGGCCTCCGCACCGTCATCGAGGGCATCCTGCTCGAAGTGATGTACGAGATTCCGTCGCGCGGCGATGTCACGAAGTGCGTCGTCAGCGCCGAGACGGTGCTGAACCGCAAGCGGCCGCTGCTGCTGACGCAATCGGGCCAGTCGATCGAGCCCGAGGACGACAACTCCGCCCTGCGTGACGAGTCCGCCTGACGCTCCCGCACCACCGCGATCGACCGGAGAGGGGCCCTGCGTGCGGGGCCCCTCTCCTTGTGCGGGGCCGTGTGACCCCTGAAACACGGGACTTGTGTCCCTCCTCACAAACGGTGCCTTCGACGACTCTGGTGATGTGCTCAGCTCTGGCCGGGCACCCATCCGTACCGCTGAAGGAGACACCAATGGCATCGAATTCTGGGCTCTCGCGCCGCCGCTTCGTGCAGGTCGTGGGGCTGGGCGCCGTCGGCGCAGCCACGGCCATCGCCTGCGGGGACGACGACGACAACGGCGCCGCCGCCTCGGCCACCGCGGAGCACGGCGCCGCCACGACGGGCGCGTCGCCCCCGCCCGACACGCAGAGCGCCGCCGATGCCGACGCGGCCGAGGAAGCGAAGATTAAGGCCTTCCCCGCCGCCACCGAGGGGCTCGGCGGCCAGCCGCTCGCCTTCGAGATGGACGGCCAGACGAAAGTCTTCCGGCTCACCTGCGAGGAAATCGAATGGGAGGTGGAGCCGGGGACGCGCGTGAAGGCGATGGGCTACAACGGCGTCCTGCCCGGCCCCGAGATCCGGGTCAACGAAGGCGATCCGGTGCGTGTCATCGTCACGAACAACATGGCGGAGAGCACATCGGTGCACTGGCACGGTCAGCGCGTGCCCAATGCGATGGACGGCGTCGCCTTCCTGACGCAGCCGCCCATCCTCCCCGGCGAGACGTTCACGTACGAGTGGATCGCGAGCCCTTCCGGCACGCACATGTACCACTCGCACCTGCATGCACTGATGCAGGTGCAGCGCGGGCTCCTCGGCGCGATCATCGTCGAGCCGGCGGACGCGAGCGCCCGGCCGTCGTTCGATAAGGAGTACACCCTCGTCCTCAACGATGGCGCGCTCGGGTTCACCATCAACGGCAAGGGCTTCCCGGCCACGGCCCCGCTGACGGCGAAGCTCGGCGAGACGGTGCTCATCCGCTACCTCAACGAAGGTATCGCCCACCACCCGATGCACCTACACGGGCTCAGCATGGAAGTGATTGCGGTCGACGGCTATCCGCTGCCGCAGCCCTACCGGTGCGATACGCTCGACATCGCGCCCGGCAATCGCTACGACGTCCTCGTCCTCTGCGACCTGCCCGGAGCGTGGGCCTTCCACTGCCACGTGCTCACCCATGTCGACACGACGAACGCCGGGATGTGGGGCATGGTGACGGCTCTCATCGTCGAGGAGTAGCGCCCGGCGGCCAGCACTAGGCGGCGCAGGTGAAGCCGGGGCCCCCGGCAACGATGGCATCGCTCGCACCGGCGACATCGATCTCCCGCTCCTGCCGGAGGTCGATGTCGTACGGGCGTACCGGCTGCTGCCGCGGGTCGGTGAAGACACGGATGATCGGCCGCGCCAGATCGTCGCCCTCGACACGCAGCACCAGCGCGGTGCAGCCGGCAAGCTCGCCCGACGTTATCCGCACCTCGGTGCCCGGCGGATGCACCGGCGTCACGTTGAGGAATGAATCGACGAGGGCGGCGTTGAGGTGCGCGCCAGCCGAGTCCCGCAGCGTCGCGATAACCTGGTCGTGGGCCAGCGCCGGGCGCGAGGGATGATCGCCCGAGAGCGCATCGTAGACATCGGCGAGCGAGGCCACCTCCGCCAGCAGCAGGATGCGGCCGCCATCGAACTGCTCATGAACCTCGCGGCCCAGCCGATTCGAGCCAGTGAGCCCGCGAGGGTAGCCGCTGCCATCCTGACGCTCGTGGTGCTGATACACCACGTGTCGCGAGAGGATATCGCCCCAGTCCTCGGCCTTCATCAGTTCGTAGCCCCACAGCGGGTGCTGCCGAAGCTGCTCGCGCTCGGCGTCGGTGTGGGGGCCGGCCTTATGGAGCACGGCGTCGTCGATAAAGACGTTGCCCACTTCGTGCAGCAACGCACCGAGCGCCACCTGGGTGAGGCTGCGCTCGTCGAGACCGGCGAGCTTGCCAATAAGTACCGCCATCGCCGCCATGTCGACCGATTGCGCAACGGCCGATTCGCCGCATTGGCGCAGCACCGCGAGTCCCGCCGTGTCCTGGAGCGCAATAACGTCGTCCACGATGGCATCGACCGTGCGCCAGAGCGAATCGGCGATCTTGTGGCGCTGCAGCGCCCGCTTCATCTCCACCGACTGGATGCCCTCGCTGACGTTGCGTGGCGACGCGCCGCGCAACGTGACCGTCGCCGCCGTGAGCCGCTCGTAAGCATCGTGAAGGCGCTCGACCCCGGCGCTGCGAACACGTTCGGAGACAAGCTCGTTCAGCTGCATCCCCTCCGAAAGCTCGTCCTCCACGAGGACGCTGCCGTAGCCGCGGGCGCCCAGCGACCGGATGATGGCCGGCGTCAGCTCGACACCGGCGGCGAGCAGCGTCTCGCCGCGGTCGCCGTACATCGCACGCGCGAGGATCATGCCGGGAACGAGACGGTCTATCGGTACCTTGCGCACGCCAACTCCCTGGGCCCCGGCTAAGGGGTTCCCCTAGGAATTATCGGCGGGTTCGGCCCGTCCTGAACGTCTACGCCGTTATGTCCGCAAGAGTACCTTGAGCGCGCCGTCCGTGCGGTTCGCCATCATCGCGTAGCCCTTCGCGGCGTCGTCGAGCGAGAGCACGTGCGTCGCGATCGGCGACGGGTCGAGCCCACCCGCCTCGATGAGCCGCAACAGCCTGGGGACGTACAGCTGCACCGGAGGCACGGGCGCGGCCGTCCACGTCACCTGACGGCCGTTGAACGACGCTATCGGAAACTCGATCGCCGGCTCCAGGTGGATGCCCAGCGTCACGAACGCGCCCCGAACCCGCACGAGCGCCAGCGCATCGAGCAGCCCGCTCGTCGTGCCTGTCGCCTCGACCGCGACATCGGCGCCGCGGCCCGCCGTGGCGGCGCGCACACGCGCGCCGGCGTCCTCGCCGGGCGCTATCGGCACGCTGCCGAGCCGCTTCGCCATCGCGAGGCGCTCCGGGTGGTGGTCGATGGCGAACACCGTGGCCGCGCCGAAGTGGCGGGCGAACATCTGGGCGCACAGCCCCGTCGGGCCGCACCCGACAACCGCGACCGTGTCGCCCGTGCGGATGCCCGCGTACTCCATCCCCGCACAGGTGCCGGGCAAGACATCGGAGAGGAAGGCCGCCTGCTCGTCGGAGACGCCATCCGGAATCGGCTCGAGGCCGCGATCGGCATCCGGCACGACGACGTAGTCGGCCTGACCGCCACCGAGGCCGCCGAATCCGAAGATCTGGCGCTCGGCGCATTCGTTGAGGATGCCCAGCCGGCAGTAGTGGCAGGTGCCGCACGAAAGCAGGAACGGCGCGACGACCCGTTGGCCGACGTGGAGCCGGCGGACGCCCGTCCCCACCGCCTCCACCACCCCCACGAATTCGTGACCGACAGCCGTGCCCGGCGGAAACGGGAACATCCCCCAGAAGATGCGCAGGTCTGTTCCGCAGATGGTCGTCATGGTGATGCGGACAAGCGCATCGCCGGGAGCGGCGATCTCCGGCTTCGGCCGTTCCTCGACCACCATCTCCCCCGGGCCACGATAGATGACAGCGCGCATGCAGCGCCTCCTTCCCGTCGAATCGGATCGCCGCCATAGTACTGCCGCGCCGCAAGCGGCGCGACGGGAGAGGCGGCGATCCCTCCCGGACGCGACGAGGCCGTCCTCCCGAAGGAAGGACGGCCTCGCACTTCTGCTATGGCCGCGGTCTAACGCGGGCCAACCTCCGAAGAGATGCTACCGGTCCGACCTTGGCCGCAGGTACTATCATCAACCATAGACATCACCCCCTTTTCTGCCGCCGATGCTACCATATCGGCAGCGGCGAGGACAATCGGGGAATTGCCTCCGCGAGCGCCGCGGCGGGAGCCACGCACCAGTGCTGAAGTACGTCTTCTTTCGCGTGGCCGCATTCATCGTCCGCAGGCTGCCGCTGGGCGCAGCCTACCTCCTCGCCACAGTCCTCGCCCGGATGGCGTACCGCAGCCAGCGGCGGCTCGCGGCGAACGTGCGCGATAACGTGCGCCACGCCAGCGCGCCGGGCACGAGCGACCGCGACATCGAGGCCAGCGTGCGCGCCGTGTTCGCGAACGTCGCGAAGTATTATGTCGACTTGCTTCGCTCCGCCGGATTCGATTCCGCCACCATCGACCGCGAGCGCCTCATCGATCGCGGCTACCACCACCTGGCCGAGGCGCATGCACGCGGACGGGGCGTCGTCATCGTGTCGGCGCACATCGGCAATCCCGAGCTCGCGATTCAGGTGATGGTGCACCGCGGCCTGCCGGTGCTCGTGCTCACGGAGCCGCTGGAGCCGCCCGCGCTCTCCCGTTTCATCGATGAGGGGCGCTCGGCGGCGGGGCACCGCTTTCTGCCCGCGACGTACGACAACCTCAAGGAGGCGTTCCGGACGCTGCGCGCCGGCGGCGCCATCGCCGTGATGTTCGACCGCGACATCCAGGGGCGATCCATCGTCATCGATGTCTGCGGCGCGCCGATGAGGGTGCCGACGGGCGCCTTCGACCTGGCGCACCGCACCGGCGCCGAGGTCGTGCCGGTGTTCACGCGGAGGCGCATCGATAACCGCACCGACGCCGTCATCGAGCCGCCGATCGAGATGCCCCGCACCGGCGATCGCGATGCCGATGTGCGCGCGGGGGTCACCGCCGCCTTCGCCCGCCTCGAGCCGTACCTCCGCGCCGAGCCCGGCCAGTGGCTGGTGCTGGAGCGGCTGTGGGATATCGACGAGACCCGCGATTCCTCCGGCGATGATCTATACTAGCGCCGAAGGGGAGCCGATGACGCCGCTAGCCGGACGAGGCCACGCATTCGGGCAGGCCGACCTGCAAGTCCACACGTCGCACGGCGACGGCATGGCGGGCGGCCGCGAGCTGCTCGACCGCGTCGAGGAGCACACCGACCTCAGCATCATCGCTATCACGGATCACGACGACATCGACGGGGCGCTACAGACACGCGAGGCTTGGGCGCGGCGAAGCTACAGCTTCGAGGTGATCGCCGGCATCGAGGTGTCGACGCGCGAAGGCCACCTGCTCGCACTCGATATCGACCGGCCGATCCCACCGTTCCGCTCACTCGCCGAGACCCTGACGCTCGTCCACGAGGCTGGCGGTATCGCCATCGTGCCCCACCCGATGAGCTGGCTCACGCGCAGCGTCGGCCACCGCAGCATCGAGCGGGTGCTGCGCAGCGCGGACGCGAGCGTCTACTTCGACGGTATCGAAGTGGAGAACGAGACGCTCGCCGCACGCGTGATGCGTGGCAAGGCCCGCCGCACCAACGACGCTCGCTGGCACCTGCCCGAGACCGGCGGCAGCGACGCTCACTTCCCGCAAGCCATCGGCAGCGCCTACACGACGTTCCCCGGCCACACAATAGCGGAGCTGCGGCTCGCGCTTCGCCAGCACCAGACGCGCGCCGTCAGCGGCACACATCCCACGATGCGCGAGCTCGGCCTCGGCCAGATCGTGCGGCAGCAGAGCCGCGGGCTGATGGTGACGCCGCGCAACACCATTGTCCGGCCGCTGGCCCGGCGCGTCCGCGGGAGCCGCGCATCGTGAAGATCGCCCTTGTCTCGCCATACGACTTTTCGGTTCCGGGCGGCGTCAACGGCCACATCCTGCAGCTCGCGGGGCACTTCGAGCGCGAGGGCCACACCGTCCGCATCCTCGCGCCCGCGTCCGATTGCCAAAATCTGCTGGGCGGCGGCCACAACGTGCTCGTCGTCGGCCGGCCAGTGCCGCTGCCCCTGAGCGGCTCGGTGGCCCGCGTCTCGCGCAATCCGTGGGTGGGGCCGCGCCTCGATGAGGTGTTCGACGCCGAGGGCTTCGATGTTGTCCACATCCACGAGCCGTTCATGCCGTGGCTGCCCTTCCAGGCGATGCGCCATTCGCCCGCGGTCACCGTCGGCACGTTCCACGCCGCGAAAGAGGGCGGGAATCGGTTCTACTCGTACGGACGGCGCATCCTGTGGCGCTGGTTCGCGCGGCTCGATGGCCGGATCGCGGTGTCGCCCGCGGCCGCCAGCCTCGTGGAGCGATACTTTCCGGTTCGCTGCGAGATCATTCCGAACGGGATCGATGTCGCCCAGTTCGCCGGCCCCGCCGAGCCCATCGCCGAGTACGACGATGGCAAGACCAACATCCTCTTCCTCGGCCGGCTCGAGAAGCGCAAGGGGCTGAAGTACCTGCTGCGCGCCTTCGCGCGGCTCAAGAGCGAGTACCCCAACATCCGGCTCATCGTCGCGGGCGAGGGCTCCGTACGGCGTCACTACGAGGCGTCGGTGAGGCGCGCCGGCCTCGCCGATGTCGTGTTCACGGGCTATGTCAGCGAGGAGGAGAAGGTGCGCCTTCTCCACACCGCCGACATCTTCTGCGCGCCGGCGACGGCGAACGAGAGCTTCGGCATCGTGCTGGCGGAGGCGATGGCGGCGGGCACGCCCATCGTGGCGACCGACCTTGAGGGCTACGCCAGCGTCGTCCGCCACGAACGCGAGGGGCTGCTCGTGCGGCCGCGCGACGAGCGCGCGCTGCAGAAGGCGCTCGCCCGCCTCATCGACAACCCCGCCCTTCGCGACGAGATGGCCGCGCGCGCCCAGGTGCGCGTGCGCGAGTTCGACTGGGCGAGCGTCTCGCGGCGCATCCTCGCCTACTACGCCTCGCTCATCGAGGAGCGGGGGGCGCGGACCGCCGCGACGGGCGATGCTGGCGCGGCGGTGCTCGCCGGGTCGCCCCGAATGCCAGGGTAGCCGCCGATGCGGCGCGTCTCGCTGCGCAATCCCATCCCGCACCGCCTCTCGCGCGACCTCATGGACCCCGTGGGCAAGACGATCGCGCGGACGGGCCTCACCCCGAACATGATCAGCATCATCGGGCTGCTCGGCAACGTGACCGCGGGCGCGCTCGCGGCCGGCGGCGAGTTCGCCCTTGCTGGCGTCGTCATGCTCGTCTTCAGCACGGTCGACCTCCTCGATGGCGCGGTCGCGCGCGCGACCGGCCGCGCGACGCCGTTCGGGGCCGTGCTCGACGCGACCTTCGACCGCGTTTCCGAGGCGGCGGTGCTGTTCGGGCTGCTCTGGCACTACACCGACAAAGGCGAGCGCACGGAGTCGCTGCTCGTGTTCGCGGCGGTCACGGGGTCGCTGCTGGTAAGCTACGTCAAGGCGCGCGCCGATGCCGAAGGCATGCCGGCCGAGAAGAGCCGCGAAGGCTGGTTTACGCGGGTGGAGCGCGTTATTGTGCTGGGAGCGGCGCTCATCCTCGGCTTCGTCACGCCGGCGCTGTGGCTGCTCGCCGCGGGCACATGGCTGACCGCCACCCTTCGTCTCAACAGCGCGCGACGGAGCCTGCGCCTGCCCTGACGCCCGTGCCGCGTCGCCCGGAGGTCTCGCCGATGATATCGCTCGCCGATCAGGATGTGATCCGGAAGCGGTTCGCCACGCACCTCATCCACACGGTGCGGATCGATCACTTCACGCAGCCCAATGTCGAGATCATCGCGCCGGGCCGCGAACCCTGCCCGACCTGCGACGACGCCGTCGCCGTGATGCGCGAGCTCGCCGCACTCTCCGGCAACATCCGGCTCGAGGAGCATCTGCTGGCCGAGGGCGGCGCAACGGAGAAGTTCGGCATCGAGCAGGTGCCGGCGACGGTCGTGCGCGGGCCCAACAACCGCGCCCTCAAGTTCTACGGGCTCCCCGGCGGCCGCACGTTCCCGATCTTCGTGGAGACGCTCGTCGCGGCCGCGCATGGCGGCTTCGATGAGCAGCGCAACGGCGTCTCGCTCGACCTGACGACGAAGCAGCGGCTGAAGCGGCTGAAGGACGATGTCCGGATGACGGTGTTCGTCGAGCCGCAGTGCGGCTACTCGCCGCAGATGGCGCTGCTCGCCTTCGCGCTCGGGCTCGAGAGCCACCGGATCAAGGTGGAAGTTGTCGAGATCGGCGAATACCCGCGCCTTGCCTCACGGCTCCGGCTCGCGGCAACGCCGACCACCATCCTCAACAACGACGTCGTCGTCACGGGCGCGGTGAACGAGGCGGATATGCTCGCCCACATCGTGCGAGCGGCGCAGGGCCACGGCAAAGCTGGCGGCGGCGTTCGCACGGAGTACCTGACGCCACTGCCGAAGCCGCATACCCCGGAATCGCACCGTGGCCCCGGCGGCGAGCGACGGACTGCCGGCGGCCTCATCCTGCCCGGCTAGCCGGTGGCGCGCCGCCTACACCGCGACAGCCGCCGCTCCCACAACCTTGCCCGTCAGATGCGCGGGCAGCTCGGCGTAGTGGTCGAAGGCCATCGAGAAGCTGCCGCGCGCCTGCGTCAGCGAACGCAGGTCGGTGGCATAACGCTGCACCTCGGCCCGCGGCGCCGTCGCCTCGATGATGGTAGAGCCGCCGTCGGGGGTCATGCCCAGCACATGGGCCCGCTTCGTGTTCAGATCGCTGATGACATCGCCGACGTGGTCATCGGGCACGCGCACGCTCATCTTCATCACGGGCTCGAGCAGAACGGCGCCCGCATCGTGCACGCCCTTTTTGAGGGCTTGCGCCGCGGCGATCTTGAACGCCATCTCCGATGAGTCGACCGGGTGCGAGCTGCCGTCGTAGAGCGTGACGCGCAGGTCGACGAGCGGGCAGTTCGAGACTGCGCCCTCGGCCAGCGTCTCGTTCACGCCCTTCTCGACAGCCGGGATGAAGTTCTTGGGCACGGAGCCGCCGACGACACGCTCGACGAACTCGAAGCCCGCGCCGCGCGGAAGCGGCTCGATCTCCAGGAAGACGTGGCCGTACTGGCCGTGGCCGCCCGTCTGCTTCTTGTGCTTGTACTCGCTCCGCGCCTTGGTGCGCACCGTCTCCTTGTAGGCGACCTTCGGCGTGTGAATCTCGACCTCGACGCCGAACTTGCGATGCATCCGCTCGGCCGCCACCTCGACGTGCGCCTCGCCCATGCCCGCGAGGATCGTCTCGTGGGTGTCGTTGTCGCGGCGCACCGAGAGGGTCGGATCCTCCTCGACGATGCGGGCGAGCGCCGTGCCGAGCTTGTCGAGGTCGGCCTTCGTCTTCGGCACGATCGCGACCTCGTACACCGGCTTCGGCAGCGCGACCGCGGGCAGCTTCACGAGCCGCTCCCTGGCGCAGAGCGCGTCGCCCGTCGTCGTATCGCTGAGCTTGGCGACGGCGCCGATGTCGCCCGCGACGAGGCGCGCCACCGGCTCGTGCGCCTTGCCCCGCACGACGAAGAGCTGCGCCAGCCGCTCGTCCTTGTCCTTGTTCGCGTTCATCAGGTGCGAGTCGGAGGCCACCGTTCCGGCGACGACACGGAAGTAGGTGAGCTTGCCGACATAGGGGTCGGCGGTCGTCTTGAAGACGTGCGCCACGGCGGCGGCATCCGGATCGGCCGCGATGGTCGCGCCCCCCGCCTCGACCGGTCGCGCCTGGGCGGGCGACGGCAGGAGGCTGGCGAGCGCGGTCGCGAGCGGTTCGATGCCCATGAGGCGGGCGGCGGAGCCGGCGAGCACCGGCACGACGGCGCCGGCGCGAGCGCTCACCGTCAGCGCCGCCATCAGCTCCGCTTCCCCGATGTCGTCGCCCTCCAGGTACTTGGTCAGCAGCGCCTCGTCGTTCTCGGCCACCGCCTCGATGAGCTGGTCGCGAAACGCGGCCGCCTCCGCCATCAGCGGGTCGGGGACGGGCATCTCGTCACCGTCGGGGCCGACGAACGCCCGCATCCGGACCAGGTCGATGACACCCTGAAAGCTCTCATGCGAGCCGATGGGCATCTGCAGGGGCGCGCACCGCGAGCCGAAGGCCCGGCGAAGCGCCGCGAGCGTGGCGCCGAAGTCGGCGTTCTCGCGGTCCATCCGGTTGACGAAGACGACGCGGGGCAGGTCGCGCTCGTCGGCGATGCTCCACATCTGCGTCGTGCCCACCTGCACGCCCGCCGACGCGTCGACGACCACCAGCGCGGCGTCGGCGGCGTGCAGGCCGCAGTACAGCTCGCCAGCGAAGTCGGGATAGCCCGGGGTGTCGATGAGGTTGACCTTCGTGTCGTGCCACTCGAACGGCAGCAGCGCGAGATTGATGGTCATCGTGCGCTTGTGCTCATCGGCGTCGAAGTCGCCGGCGGACGTGCCGTCATCGACACGGCCGAGCCGGGCGAGCGCCCCGCTCTTGAACAGGAGGGCTTCGGCCAGCGATGTCTTCCCGGTGCCGCCATGCCCGATAATCGCCACGTTACGGATCGCATCGGTTCCGTACTCTCGCATCGAACGACCCCCATATCGCTGCATTTCACACCAGAAGGCGGCGATTGTAGCGCAGCTTCCGGTCGTGCCCGCAAGACGGGATTCGGGCGCACGGGACGCTCATGGGGGCAAATAGCAATTAGGTAATATATACCCTTGACAAAGCTATCTGGCAGCCCTACGCTGTCGATAATCGAAGCAGGATATTGATCGCTGCACGAACAAAAAGCTCAGACCGGAAAGGGGAAGCGCTGTGGCAATTGACGTCAAGACGATGGAGATGCTCCGTGCGGAGCCGGATCTCGACCTCGACCTCGGGTGGATGGAGTTGGCCGCCAACTGGGGTTGGAAGGCACAGCCGGGCCGCAAGGGCCTGACGCTCGAGCACATCGCCGAGGGCGAGCTCGGTGTCATTCCGAAGCACACCTCCAACTACAGCAGCCGGCCCCGCGGCGTCGCGGCCCGGCCGGGCGCACCGCGCTTCGGCCAGCCGTACCCCGACCGCGCCGACATGTGGGCCGACAGCATCATGATGCTGTACGAAGAGGCGCTCGCCAGGCAGTGGAGCTCGGCCACGGACATTCCGTGGGAGACGATGGAGCCCCTGTCCGACGACCTCGAGCTCGCGATGTGCCAGCTGGCCACGTTCCTGACTGAGGTCGAGTTCGTTGCCGGCGACATCCCGGCGCGCTGGTACCCCTCGATCAGCCCCGAGTTCTTCGAGGTTCAGCTCTTCCTCGGCACCCAGATCATGGACGAGGGACGCCACCTCGACGTGTTCCGCAAGCGCGCGCTCGCCAACGGCGGCGGTCTGATGGAAGGCCTCGGCTTCGCGGCCGTGGGCAGCATCGGGTCGAGCGACTTCACCGAAGCGTCGGTCTTCCTCCACATCGTGGGCGAAGGCTTCGTCCAGAGCATGTTCCGCATGGGCGAGTACATTGCCCAGAACGAAGCGGAGAAGCGCATCTTCCGCCGCGCCGCGGAGGACGAGTCCCGCCATGTCGCCTTCGGCGTCATGCACCTCAAGCACCTTCTGGCCACGGCGCCCGAGCGGCGTGAGGAGATTCACCACTACCTCGACCGCTCCGAGGCTGGCCTCCTGAACTCGCAGGCTGGCGTCACGTTCAACGCGTCGACGATGGAGTCGCTCGCCATCCTGCTGGGCGGCGGCCTCGACAAGTTCGACGAAGGCGTCAAGCTGCTCATGGGCATCCGCAAGCGCCAGGTTCAGGAGTACGTGCACCGCCTGAAGGTGTGCGGCCTCGACGACCGCATCGGTCGCATGGATCCGGCCATGGCGGCGATCGCAGCCGACAACTAGGCCTCCGCTATCGACCAAGAATGACCCCTCGCCGGAACGACCAGCTGGCGAGGGGTCATTGCTGCCCCGAATGCACCACACCGGGAGGATAACGTGGTACAAGAGCAAGAGGCAGAAGCCCCAGCAATCCCATCGTTCACACCGGGCCTGAAGTGGATGGATGTGGCCGTCGAGCGCCACCGCATCAAGGCCGGCAAGCACGGCCTCCGCCTGGGCGACCTCAACATCGGCACCTATGCCGACATCCCCGACCACTGGCCGTACCAGAGCCTGCTGCCGCGCGGCGCGACCCCGCCGATGTCGTCACTCCCCGGGCTCGGGTACACCCTGTTCGACAAGGCCGGCCTCTGGTCCGACAGCGCCCCGAACATGTACGAGGAAGGCATCCAGCGGCGCTGGGTGCCGGCGCTCGACATCGACTGGGCGAGCCTGCAGCCGCTCCCGAACGAAGTGGAGCACGCCATCTGCCAGATCTGCACCGACCTCGGCGAGCAGGCCCTTACCAAGAGCCGCATCGTCGCCCGGTGGGTGAAGGAGATGAGCTATGGCTTCCACGAAGTCAAGCTCGCCTCTGGGCCAGGAGATCTACGAGCTCGCCATCCACTTCGAGGGGCTCCGCAAGCGCAGCCTCGCGAACGGTGGCGGCCTGGGCATCCAGGGTACGGGGCATGTTCCTGAAGGCGGCATTCGACGCGCCCGTGTGGACCACCGCCAACATCGCCGTCCACCTCCTCGGAGCGAGCTTCTCGCTCGTCGAGTTCGCGATGCTTGAGGCGACGATGCCTCACGCCGCTGAGAAGAAGCTGTGCCGGCTCATCCGCAGGATCTCGGGCCGCCATGCACTCTATGGCGGCGAATCGCTCCGCCTCCTGCTCCACAAGGAGCCGGATCGCATCGGCGAACTGAGCCAGTACTTCGGCCTCATGGAAGCGCACATGGCGCTGGAGATGCGCGAAAGCCGCGACCTCCGCGAGGCCTACATCATCCTCTTCGGCCACAAGGCAGGCAGCCTCCGTGCCGGCAAGGAGATGTTCGACCACATGCGACGGCGTCAGGTTCGAGTCGTACCTCAAGCGGATGAACTGGATCGGCATGCGCACGTGGCACAACACCGGGCTGAACCCGGCGTTCCGCGAGATCCTCGAAGGGGCGGGCGCTCCCGCGTAAGCCGGCCCTGTCCCCGAACCAACGTCGAAGGGCGACCCATCGTGGGTCGCCCTTCGTGCGTCCGCGCCCGAGCCCGCGTTTCGTCAGGGCAGCGCCGCCGGCGTCCCGCTTGCCGGCGCAATGTCCTTCACCTGCATCTGCAGCATCGCCCCGCCCGCGAATCGATCGGGCGTCAGCGTGTACACGACATCGGCGAGCATGCCGCGCTCGATCGGCGCCTCGCCCTGGCGAAACGCGATCGCCGGCCACATCACGGCGCCGTCGCGCAGCGTCAGCCGCAGATGCTCGCCGCCCTCGCCCACCGTCTTGCAGTCCGCGACACGGACGCCGCGGCTCAGCAGCGTCAGCTCCGGATTGCCGATCCCGAAGGGGCCAAATCGCGATATCCACCGCACCTCATCGCCGAGGAGCCGCGACAGCGGAATCGCCGCGTCGATATCGAGCGACGGCTCCAGGTCGGCCGCAGTCAGGCGCTCGGCCGCCGTCCGCTCGAGCGCCTCACGGAGCTGGTCGCGACGCGCCGTCGCAACCGTGAAGCCCGCCGCCTGCCGGTGCCCGCCGAAGCGCTCCATCAGAGGCGCGTGCTCGCGCAGCGCCGCGACGATATCGAACGCCGGGATGCTGCGGGCGCTCGCGCGGCACTCGGCGCCCATCTCCTGATAGACGATCGCCGGCCGGTGGCGCTCCTCCGCGAGACGGCCCGCGACCAGCCCCACGATGCCCGCCGAGATCGACTCATGCCCAACGAAGGTGATCGGCGGGTTGTCGCTGCGGCGGCCGGCGAGCTCGCGGGCCAGCGCCAGCGCCTCGTCCGTCTGGCGGCGGCGCTCGGCGTTCAGCTCGTGCAGTGCGGCCGCAAGCTGCCCGGCGCGGACCTCGTCCTGCTCGAGCACGAGCTCGAGCGCCTGACGCGCATGCGTGAGGCGGCCGGCCGCGTTCAGCCGCGGCCCCAGCCCGAAGCCGAGGTCACGAGCGTCGAGCGTCTGCGGCTCCGCGCCCGACACGCGCATCAGCGCCAGCAGGCCGGGCCGCTTTGTGCGGGCGAGCACCCGGAGGCCGGAGCGCACGATCTCGCGATTCTCGCCGGTGAGGGGCGCCATGTCGACGACCGTGCCCAGTGCGACGAGATCGATGTAGTCCTCGTAGGGGAACGTCCGGCCAAGCGCCTCGTACGTCGCGTGCAGCAGCTTGTACACCACGCCGCACGCCGCCAGCTCCGTGTACGGGTACGGCGTATCCGGCCGCTTCGGGTTGACGACGGCCACCGCGTCGGGCAGCTCCGGCGGCACCGTGTGGTGGTCGGCGACGATGACATCGACGCCGCGCTCCTTCGCGTACGCCACCTCCGCGACGTTGCTCGTGCCACAATCGGCGGTGATGACGAGCGTTATCCCGAGGGCCGCCAGCTCGGCGAGCGCGCCGTTGTTGAGCCCGTACCCCTCGCGAAAGCGATCGGGGATGTAGGTGACGATGTCGAAGCCGAGCGCCGACAGCCCCTGGTACAGCAGCGCGCACGACGTGACGCCGTCGACATCGAAATCGCCGTACGCCGCGATGCGCTCGCCGCCGCGCAGCGCCGCCAGCAGCCGCGCCACGGCGTGATCCATGTCCGGCAGCAGGAACGGGTCGTGGCTCACCGCCACCGAAGGCCCCGCGACCTCATCGAGGAAGCGCATCGCCGCGTCGTCGGTGCGGATGCCCCGCCCCCACAGGAGATGGCGGATGAGCGGCGGATACGCCCCCGCGCCCAGCGCCGCCGCCGCGCGGTCGCCAGCACGGATGCGCCAGCGATAGCGGCCGCCCTGCTCCGTCCTGGCGAATGGGCCGCGAGCTTCCGCGACAATGGCGTCCGTCATCGTCAGGACGCGCCGTCGCCCCGGTAGCGCCGGAAGACGAGCGAGGCGTTGTGCCCGCCAAACCCGAACGAGTTCGAGATCGCGGCGTCGATCGCCATCCGGCGCGCCTCGTTCGGCGTGTAATCGAGATCGCAGTCCGGGTCGGGGTGCTCGTAGTTCACGGTCGGCGGCACAATGCCGTCGCGGATCGCCTGGAGCGACGCCACCGCCTCGATCGCGCCCGCCGCCCCCAGCAGGTGGCCCGTCATCGATTTCGTCGAGCTGATGGCCAGCTGATACGCGTACTCGCCGAACACGGCCTTGAGGGCCAGCGTCTCGGCGGCGTCGTTGAGCTGGGTCGAGGTGCCGTGCGCGTTCACGTACTGAATGTCGCCGGGGGCGAGCCCGCTCGATCCGAGCGCCTTGCGCATCGCCCGGGCCGCGCCCTCGCCGCCCTCAGGCGGATGTGTGAGGTGGAAGGCATCGGCCGTCGAGCCGTAGCCGGCGACTTCGGCGACGATGTTCGCGCCGCGAGCGAGGGCGAAGTCGAGCCGCTCGAGCACGAGAATGCCGGCGCCCTCGCCCATGACGAAGCCGTCGCGCTCAGCGTCGAAGGGTCGCGAGGCGCGCTGGGGCTCGTCGTTGCGCTTCGAGAGCGCCCGCGCCGAGATGAATCCGGCGATCCCGATCGGCACGATCGCCGCCTCGGCGCCGCCCGCGATCATCGCGACGCACTCGCCGCGACGGATCGTCTCGAACGCGTTGCCGATGGCGTCGGCGCCCGAGGAGCAGGCGGAGACGGTCGCGTAATTCGGGCCCTTCATGCCGAAGCGGATGCTCACCTGCCCCGAGGCCATGTCCGGAATCATCATCGGCACGAGGAAGGGGCTGACCC
The DNA here is from genome assembly GCA_963702115.1 of uncultured Chloroflexia bacterium. Lineage (GTDB taxonomy): Bacteria > Chloroflexota > Dehalococcoidia > SHXV01 > SHXV01. Next base: position 737,099 of record OY969711.1, on the reverse strand, counting down.
GGCCCGGGCCCTTCGTGCGGAACACGTCGTACTGCTCCGATAGTGTGCCGATGCCCCCGATGCCGCTGCCGATGAGCGTGCCGATGTCGGGCGCGATGTCATCGGTGATGGCGAGCCCGGCGCGCTGGAGCGCCTCGGCGGTGGCGGCGACGGCGAACTGGATGAAGCGGTCGGTGCGACGGGCGTCCTTGCGGTCGAGCGTCTGCTCCGGGTCGAAGCCCTTCACCTCAGCGGCGAACGTGACGTCGAACCCGGTGGTATCGAAGTGGGTGATGCCGGCGATGCCCGAGCGGCCAGCGACCATCCCCTCCCAGGTCTGCTCCGCATCGAGCCCGAGCGGCGTCACCGCCCCCATCCCCGTCACGACTACACGATGACTCATCGCCCCTCACATCACTGTCGCGGACTCCGGTCAGGCCGGGCCTGACGGTCGTAGTATACACGCGGCCCCTCGCCGCGGAATCGGGATCCGGACGGCGTTACACGGGCCGCGGCGCGGGCGGCGGCGGCAGCTCCGGCCGGATGCCGAGCGCCTGCTGGCATGGCGGCCGTGTTCATGATGTGGTTCGGCAGGATGCCGCAGAACATCCGCAGCACATCGGCGATGGCGTCGCACTCCGCATCGTCGAGGCCGGCGGCGCGCATCGCATCCGGGCCCGCCTCGATCGGCTCCGCGAGGAAGCGGCTGGACGAGCGCGAGTAGTAGTACAGCCCGCGCCCGCGCTGGCGGAAGAGCTTGTACACGCGCAGCTCGCGCAGCTCGGGCCACGCCCGCTTCAGAAAGACGGGCCAGCGGGCGAAGGCGCGGAAGTCGTCGGTGAGGAACGGCAGCCGCAGTATCTCGCGGATGTCGGCGGCCATGGCGCGGACATCGTCGGGCAGCGCGGCCTCCTCCGGCATTCGCCAGTCGTAGGCGAGGACGCGCGCCTCCTCATCGGTGGTGTCGCGCGGCTCCGGGCGGCCCTGCCCGCCGACGCGCGGCCGCTCGAACGCCTCGGAGAGCGCCGCCGCGATCAGCAGCGTCTGCGGATTCGTGAGGTGCAGCACCTCGAGCGCGCCGGCGAGCTCGTCGATCCCGGTGTCCGTCATGCCGTCATCGCGAAGCGTGGCGCGACCGTACTCGGGCTCGTAGAACTGCTGCGTCGCCTCGTGGGCCATCGCCGAGAGGTAGAGGGCGCTGCCCCGGAAGCCCGCGGTCGCGACGCCGGGCCGAAGCTGCGGCCACACGAGCTGGAGGTACGCGGGCCAGCGGGCGAGGGTGCGGAAGAGCGCCGGAGTGAAGGGCGCCCGCATCGTGGCGCGGACATCGGCGAAGAGGGGCCGCAGCTCGGCCGTCGCCTCGTCTTCGAGCATCGGCACTGCGACCACGATCCGCCTCCCGCGGCGTCATTGTAGCATCGCCGCACGCCAGCATCGGGGCCGCGCGGCGGCCACGGCATGCCTGCGGCGAGCGCGGGCCGCGGGCATGCCGTGGCGGCGAGCCTCAGGCCTTGTTCGCGAACCGGATGTCCGGCGGGCCAGCGACACCGGCGGTCTCCATCGCCGCACGAAGCTCGGCACTCGCAGCGAGCGCCTGCGCCGCCGCGAGGGTCGCGAATTCGTGGGTCACCGTCACATCGTTCGGGTCGTCGACGTCGCAATAGACAGCCGAGGCCGTAGCGCCCATGCTCTTGGCCGTCGGTTGGAAGTCGTCGTAAACCCGCTTCCACTTCGCGAAGTCATTCACCTTGTGCCGAACTATCATCGTTGCCATTGCCTGAGCTCTCCCCTTTCGTGATGAGCGGGCCGAGCGTGGGTGTCGGCCTGCAGTGCGATGATGCTCTCAATGTCCTTGCTTTGTCAACTACTGCCGCTACAGAGATTGCCGATGATGGCTTTCACCGTTACACTGAGGTCATGACGACACACGAGCAGTCGCGCGACCCTGCCTGGTGGGATGCGTGGCGAGGCCTGATCTTCACCAATGCGAAAGTGTTCTACACTACCGAGCGCGACCTGCAGGAGCACTCTGGCATTCCGCTGGCCTTCCTCGATGTGCTCGGCCGGCTCCTCGACGCGCCCGGGCACCGCCTGCGTATGCAGGAACTGCAGGAACGCTCGCTGTTCACCCGCAGCGGTATGACGCGCCTCGCCGACCGGATCGAACGCGCCGGGCTCATCCGGCGCGAACGGGTGCCACATGACCGGCGGGGCGTCTACGTGGTGATTGCGCCGGAAGGCAAGCGGGTCTACGAGGAGGCGATCGTCCGGCATCAGGCGGATGTGGAACGCGAGTTTGGCCGTCGTCTGACGCCCGAGCAACACCGGGCCGTAGCCGACGCGCTCTGGTCGTTCTGGCACGACTGACGAGCAGCCTTGCCGGAGGCGGCGCGCGTCCGCCACAATGAGGGGCGATGACCTCACCCCTCGACCCCATCCTCGTCCCCGATGTGCCCCAGCGGAAGCGCCCCCGGCGCAAGCGCGGGCCGCGCCTGCCGCTGCCGCGCGAGTACATCCGCGTGACGCTGACCGACGTCGCGCATCGTGGCTACGCGCTCGGCCGCTGCGACGACGGCCGCGTCGTGCTTGCGGCGTTCGGCATCCCCGGCGAGGAGGTCATCGTCGAGGTGACGGAGCGCCACGAGCGCTATCTCGTGGGCCGTGTCGTCGACGTGCTCACCGCCGCGCCCACACGCGTCGATGCGCCGTGCCAGTACTACGAGCGCTGCGGCGGCTGCCAGTGGCAGCACGTCGAGTATGCGGAGCAGCTTCGCATCAAGGAACGGATCGTGCGCGAGAACCTGCGCCGCATCGGCAAGCTGCCCGACGCGACCGTTCTGCCCGCCATCGCCTCCGACCCGCCGTGGGGATACCGCAATCAGGTGCGCTTCACGGTGTGGTGGGGTGCGCTCGGCTTCGTCGGCGGGGCGAATCGCCGCTTCGTGCGAATCGACGAGTGCCTGATCGCCGATCCGAAGGTCAACGAGCTCATTCCGCAGCTGCAGGATCGGGTGCCCGGCGCCAAGCAGGTGATGATGCGGGTGGGCACGCGCACCGGCGACATCCTCCTGCAGCCGTCGCTGGCGCAGTACGACGATGTCGCGCTGCCCAGCGGCCAGAAGCGCTTCCGCGAGAAGCTGATGGACGCGGAGTTCAGCGTCGCGGCGTCGTCGTTCTTTCAGGTGAACACGCCGCAGGCCGAGACCCTGATCCGGCTCGTCGGCGAGGGGCTGGCGCTGGGCCCGGACGACGTGTTCATCGACGCCTACGCGGGCGTCGGCACGTTCGCGAGGCTGCTCGCGCCCGATGTGGCGCGCGTCATCGCGATCGAGGAGTCCGCGTCGGCGGTCGATGACATGCGGGCGAACCTCGGCGGGCTCACGAACGTCGAGGTCGAGCTCGGCACCGTCGAGGTTGTGCTGCCACGGCTGGAGCGCGCCAGCGCCGTCCTGCTCGACCCGCCACGCGCCGGGTGTCACCGCGCCGTCCTCGACGCGATCATCGCAACGCAGCCGCCGCGAGTCGCATACGTCTCGTGCGAGCCGGCGACGCTGGCGCGCGACCTGGCCATCCTCGTGGGGGCGGGGTACGAGCTCGTGTCGGTGCAGCCCGTCGACATGTTCCCGCAGACGTACCACATCGAGTGCGTGGCGATACTGCGGCTCGCGCCGTCGCCAGCGTAGGCCCGCGCCGCCCCAGGAACAGCGCCCGCCGCCTCACACCTCGACGGTGGCCGTCCACGTTCCGGGCGCGGGCACCGGTTCGTCGTCCTCCCGCAGCGCCGCAACATGCAGCTTCATCGCTTCGCGCATGAGGCGTGCGGTTTCCTCCCGGGTTTCCCCGGCCGCCACGCAGCCCGGCAGATCCGGCACATAGGCCGACCATCCGGTTGGCGTCTGCTCGTAGACAACGACGTACTTCATCGCGATTCTTCCCGCTTCAGCCCCGCCTGCCTGAGGATGCTGTTCCACGTCCCCGGGGCAGGGTCGCGGGCTTCGTTCCCGGCAATGGTCACCGTGCCCCGCTTTTCCGGATGCTTGTATTGCCGGTGACTCCCTCGCGTACGTGTGAGTCGCCAGCCGTCTTCTTCAATTACACGAATGGCGTCACGAACTTTGGGCATGCCCGAAGTCCGCTAGAGGCGCATTCGGCGGCAACACGCTCTTGCTGATTATATATCGTGCTGACTGCCGCTAGCCCGCGATTCGCGCCAGCTTGACCCCTCAACTCGCGGGTCACTACAATACTCGAGGGCGTTTCCGATGCAGTTCAATGTCGCCACGCTGCTCAGCGAGCCCATCGGCGCCACGCGCGAGTACGAGATCGACGAAGTCGCGCCGATCGAGGGAGCGCCCCATCGCGTAACCGGCTCCGTCGAGTTCGTGCGGACCGACCGCGGCGTGCTCGTCCGGGCAGACTTGCGCGCCGAAGCAGAGCTCGAATGCCGCCGGTGCCTCGTGCCGTTCACGGCGCAGCGCCCGCTCCGCTTCAGCGATGAGTACCTGCAGGCGGTCGATCTGACCTCGGGCACGAGGGTCGTGAACGAACTCGAACCCGAGGCGCTGACCATCGATGCGCGCCACACGCTCGACGTACTGGAGGCAGTGCGGCAATACTGGGTCATCGAAGAGTCGATGCACCCGCTCTGCCGCGAGGATTGCGCTGGCATCTGCCCCACGTGCGGGGCGAACCGGAACGAGCAGCCCTGTGGCTGCGACACGACAGTCGATTCACGCTGGGTGGCTCTCTCCGAGCTGGCCAGCACCCCGAAGAACCCGAGACGGAGGTAGGCCCGCCCGTGACACCACTACCGAAACGAAAATACCCCAAGGCCCGCCAGGGCGCTCGCCGCAGCCATCTGCGCGCGCCCAAGGCGAACGTCGTCGACTGTCCGCATTGCCACAACCCGCGGCTCGCCCACCACGCCTGCCCCACGTGCGGCTGGTACAAGGGCCGCGAAGCGATCGCCCTCGAGGCACCGAAGCTCCCCGGCTCCCAGTAAGCAGCCGCCAGCTTTCGCGTCGCGTGGCCGCAAGGTTCCGCCGCTTGGTATACTGCGGCCACGAACGCCCGCCCATGCCCGCGACGACGGCGCGACGACGGAGGTGGCTTCTTGTCGCTACGACTGCTCCCCGAGGGTACGCCTCGGCGCGACCTCGCGTGGGTTTTCCCAGGGCAGGGCACACAGGAGCCGGGCATGGGCCGCGACCTGTACGATGGCTCCGCCGCCGCGCGCTCCGTCTTCGAGCAGGCGGATGACGCGCTGGGCTTCGCGCTCTCGAAGCTGTGCTTCGAAGGCCCCGCCGGCGAGCTCACCCGCACTATCAACGCCCAGCCCGCGATCATGACCGTCTCCCTCGCCTGTCTCGCCGCGGCGATCGAGTCCGGCGCGCTCGCGGAGCGCCCCGCGTCCATGGCCGGCCACAGCCTCGGCGAATACACGGCCCTCGTCGCGGCGGGCGCACTCTCGCTGCCCGAAGGAGTACGCCTCGTACGGGAGCGTGGCCGCCTCATGCAGGAAGCCGGCGAACGCAACCCCGGCACGCTGGCCGCCATCGTCGGGCTCGACGAGGGCGCGGTCGAAGAGCTGTGCCAGGCCACCGGCGCCGAAATCTGCAACCGCAACTCCGCCGAACAGACCGTCATCGGCGGCCCGCCCGGCATCATGGAGCGCGCGATGGCCGAGGCGACGGCTCGCGGCGCGAAACGGGTCGCACCGCTGGTCGTGAGCGGCGCGTTTCACTCGTCGCTGATGACGCCTGCCGCCGAGGGGCTCGCGGCCGCCGTCGCCGCCGCACAGATCGCCGAGCCGCAGATACCCGTCATGGCCAACGGCACCGGCGCGCCGCTCCTCTCCGTCCCGGCCATCCGCACCGAGCTCGTGTATCAGGTGAACCACCGCGTGCTCTGGCAGAGGAGCATCGAGCGGATGGCCGCCAACGGCGTCACCCTGTTCTACGAGATCGGGCCGGGCCGGGTGCTGACGGGGCTCATCCGCCGGATCGCGCCCGACGCCACGACCCAGAACTTCAGCGATCTCGCCGCCAGCGCGGGGAGCGCGTCATGAGCAGCCGCCTCGACCTTTCGGGCCGCACCGTGCTCGTTACCGGCGGGTCGCGCGGCATCGGGCGCGCCTGCGCCGTCCTGATGGCGCAGCGCGGCGCGGCCGTCGCCGTCAACTACAACGCTAGCCCCCAGGCCGCAAGCGAGGTCGTCGACGAGATAGCGGGATTCGGAGGCCGCGCCATCGCCATCGCCGCCGATGTCCGTCAGCGCGATCAGGTCGAGAGCATGGTGAAGCAGGTTGTGGCAGCGCTCGGCCCGCCCGACATCCTCGTCGCCAACGCCGGGCTCACCGCCGATGACCTGCTCATCCGCATGTCGGACGACGCCTGGGATCGCGTCATCGACACCAACCTCAAGGGCACGTTCTATTGCACACGCGCCGTACTGCGCGGCATGATGCGCGCCCGCTGGGGGCGGATCATCGCCATCTCCAGCGCAGCCGGCATCATCGGCAACGCGGGCCAGGCGAACTACTCCGCCGCCAAGGCGGGCACCATTGGCTTCGTGAAGGCAGTCGCGAAGGAGATGGGGTCGCGCGGCATCACGGCGAACGCGGTCGCGCCCGGCTTCGTCGATACCGACATGACGCGCGGGCTCTCGGCGGAGCTGCGCGCCCAGGCGATGAGCATCGCGCCCATCTCCCGCTTCGGCACCGTCGACGACGTCTCCGAGATGGTCGCCTTCCTGGCATCGGATGCCGCGAGCTACATCACGGGCCAGGCGATCGCCGTCGATGGGGGCATCACGCTATGACGGCGGCGAAGACGCCCGGCGCGCCCGGCAAACGCTCCGCGCGCACCCTCGCCATGCAGGCGTTGTACGAGGCCGACACCGTCGATCATCCCGCCGAGATCAGCGTCGGGCGGCTCGCCGCGGCGACGAACGCCGCTCCCTCCACCGCGGAGTTCGCGACCGAGCTCGTGCGCGGCGTCCAGCAGCACCAGGCCGAGATCGACCGCCGGATCACGGAGGCGGCGCCGCTCCGCCCGCTCGATGAGCTGGCGGCAATCGACCGGAACATCCTCAGGGTTGCAATCTACGAACTGCTATTTGATAATAGGGCGCCAGCGGGAGCGGTTATCAACGAGGCCGTGGAGCTGGCGAAGAAGTTTGGCAGCGAAAGTTCGGCGCCGTTCCTCAACGGCGTTCTGCGCACGATTAGCGCAAGCGCGGCGTAAGCCTCCCGCGAACAAGGCCGGGCGCAGGCGCGCGGCTATACCATCATCGAGCCGGACACGCGCGGGGCGCGACTGAAGTGAGAGCAACGAAGGAGCGCAACAGTTGGCAACGGTCTTCGAGCGCGTCCGCAAGATCATCGTAGAGCAGCTCGGCGTCGAGCCAGATCAGGTTGCGCCGGCGACATCGTTCGTGGAAGACCTCAATGCGGACTCGCTCGACCTCGTCGAGCTGATCATGTCGCTCGAAGAGGAGTTCTCCAGCGATACGGGCTCCATCGAAATATCGGATGAGGACGCGGAGAAGATCGCCACGGTGCAGGATGCGGTTGACTACCTTAAGGAATCGGGCGTCGAGGACTAGGCGCCCCGCCGCCGGCCTCTCGCAACGCCGCGCATCGATGCCTTGGGCGTCGGGGCGCGGCTTCGTTTTTCGGGCGACGTAACCCGGCCGGGGGAAGCAGGCACCATGCCAAACTTCAGCATCTTCGGCGTCGGCACCCTCGAGATTCTCGTTGTCCTCGTGCTCGCCCTCATCGTCATCGGGCCGCAGCGGCTGCCCGAGACCGCGGCACACCTGGGCGGCATGGTTCGGACGCTCCGTCGTTACGCCAACGAGTTCCGCCGCGAGTTTGTCGACGAGTTCGGCGACCTCCGCGCCGATTGGGAGATGTCGCAGAAGGAGTATCGCGAGGTCGTGCGCGAAGTCAGCGAAGCATCGAGCGATGTCCGCGCGACCACGGGCGGCGTCAATCAGGATGTCGCTCGCGCCACCAGCGAGGTGAACGCCGCCCTTCGCGGTCAGCCCATCGACGCGACCGCGCGCCTCAAGGCGATCGAACCGCCCGCCAACGTCATCGCCATCGGCGAGGCGGCGACGCGACGTCCGGCCGACGCCCCCGCCGAGCCAGCGCCGGAAGCGGCCGCCAAGGCTGCGCCATCTGACGCCACGCCGCCGCGACTGCAGCGGCACTAACGCTCCGACGTGCCACCACCATGACCGTCCGCGACCCGCACCCCGCCGGGGAAGCCGCCGAACATCCGCCCACCCGCGGCGAGATGACGATACTCGAGCACCTGATCGAGCTGCGGAACCGTGTCGTCGTGGCAGCGATCGCCGTCGTCATCACCACAATCATCACCATCTTCTTCGCCGAGCGCATCATCGACTTCCTGATCCAGCCCGCGAAGGACAGCCTCGACGACGAGGAGTTCCGGCTCATCTACACCAAGCCGTTCGGATACGTGTCGTCGTACTTCCGCGTCGGCATGCTGGGCGGCGTCACACTCAGCATGCCCGTCATCGTCTACGAAGTGCTCATGTTCGTCTCGCCCGCGCTGACGGCATCGGAGAAGCGCTGGGTGTTCCCCACGGTGCTCGGCGCCGTCGCCATGTTCCTCGGCGGCGTCTCGTTCGCCTACTGGGTCATTCTGCCGCCGGCGATGAACTTCCTGCTGACATTCGGTGAGGGCACGGCGGAGCCGTTCCTCGAGATCGGCCCGTACATCGACTTCGTGACACGGCTGCTGCTCGCCGTCGGGCTCTCGTTCGAGACGCCGATCGTCATCATGTACCTGTCGCGCATCGGCCTCGTGTCGGCAGGGCAGCTGCTGGGATGGTGGCGCTACGCCATCGTCCTCGCGTTCGTGGCCGCCGCCGTCATCACGCCGACAATCGACCCGGTGACACAGATACTCGTGGCGGGGCCGATCATCATCCTCTACGGCCTCGGCATCGTGCTGGCGCGGATGTTCGGGCGCAAGCGAGCGCCGGCGCTCTGAGTATGCTCACCAGTCTACGCGGTTGCGCGGCTCACCCCGTTGGTGCTAGCATCCGCAGCGAGTATGCGACGTGAATGAGCGGCAGCGCAGCCTCCGGGCAGCCCTCACCGGCGTCGCGGGTGGGGTTGTCGGCGGGCTCACCGGCGTCGGCGGCGGCGCGATCATGGTGCCGCTGCTTACGGGCATCCTGAAGATGCCGCAGCACCGCGCGCACGGCACATCGCTCGCCGTCATCATCTTCATCGCCATCGCGGGCGCCATCCCGTACATCATCAACGGCGATGTGGAATGGAGGCTCGTGCTGGGGCTCGGCGTCGGCAGCGTCAGCGCCGCCATGTTGGGCGCGCGCGCGATGACGATGGTGCCGGAAGTGTGGCTCCGGCGGCTCTTCGCGGTGTTCCTGCTCGTCACCGCCGCCCGCATGATGTTCGCGTAGGAGTGCCTCGTGGCCGAGATACTGGTCGGGTTAGCGATCGGCGCGGCAGGCGGGCTCATGGCCGGCATGCTCGGCGTCGGCGGCGGCTTCATCTTCGTGCCGGCCCTCGCGTTGCTGCTCGACAAGACCCAGCACGAGGCGCAGGGCATCTCGCTCACCGTCATCATCGCGACAGCGACGGCCGCGACGATCGTGCACCGACGGCAGGGCAACGTCGACGTGGCGATCGCGCGGTGGGTCATCCCGACCGCGACGGTCGCGGGCTTTCTCGCCGCCGCCGCCGCCACGCAGATGCCCGAAGAAGCGCTGCGCCGCATCTTCGCCATCGTCCTCGCGGCCATCGCTGTCCGGATGATGGTGCAGGCGTGGAGCTCGCAGCCCGGCGAGCCGGCGCCGTGAGAAAGCGAGGGGCCGCGTGTCGCAACTCGCCAGCCTAAACAGCCAGGTCGCGCAATGCACCGCCTGCGAGCTCCACCGCGGGCGGACGCGCTCCGTTCCGGGCGAAGGCCCAGAGGACGCCGCTGTCGTGTTCATCGGCGAAGGGCCGGGCTATAACGAGGACCAGCAGGGCCGCCCGTTCATCGGGCAGGCGGGCAAGCTGCTCGACGAGATGATCGCGCTCGCCGGGCTCCGCCGCGAGGATGTGTACATCACGAACATCGTGAAGTGCCGCCCGCCCGCCAACCGCGACCCGCTGCCCGTCGAGATCGACACGTGCACCAGTCTCTACCTCGATGAGCAGTTGGCGATAATCCGGCCGCGCTTCGTCGTAACGCTGGGGCGCTACTCGATGCAGCGCTTCTTCGCCGGCCAGACCATCAGCAAGATCCACGGCCGCCCGAAGACGGTGGCAAACGTGACCTACATGCCGATGTATCACCCCGCCGCCGCGCTCCGCCAAAACGCGCTGCGCGAGACGCTCGCCGCCGACTTCCGCACCTTGGGCGAAATCGTGCGACAATCAGAAGGACAGATCGACACCGAGCCGACGCCCGCTGCGCCGCCCCACGAACAACTTCGCCTCCTGGAGTAGTATTATGTCGTCTGAGGACGGCAGATGAGAGTGATGTACCAACGACATGACCGACGGTAAGCTTCGAGTTATCCCGCTGGGCGGTCTCGGCGAAATCGGCCGGAACTGCATGATTATCGAGTACGGCGACGACATGGTGATGATCGACGCCGGGCTCATGTTCCCGGAAGAGGAGATGCTCGGCGTCGACCTCGTCATCCCCGACGTGACGTACGTCGTCGAGAACGCGCACAAGCTACGGGGCATCTTCATCACCCACGGCCACGAAGACCACATCGGCGCGCTGCCATACCTGCTGCGGCAGTTCAACGCGCCCATCTACTCGCTTCGGCTCGCGCACGGCCTCATCAGCGTCAAGCTCAAGGAGGCGCGCCTCCTGAAGCAGACGCGGATGGAGATCGTGGAGCCGGGCGAGGAGATCGAGGCCGGCTGCATGGCGGTGGAGTTCATCCGTGTCGCGCACAGCATCCCCGACGCGGCGGCCATCGCCGTCCACACGCCGGTCGGCACCATCGTCCACACGGGCGACTTCAAGATCGACCACACCCCTGTGATGGGCCAGCACACCGACCTCGCGCGCATCGCGGAGCTCGGCGACATGGGCGTGCTGCTGCTCTGCTCCGACTCGACCTATGCCGAGGTGGCCGGCTACACACCCTCGGAGCAGGTGGTGCGCGGCGCGCTCGATTCCATCATCGATCGGGCGCCGGGGCGGGTCATCATCTCGACATTCGCGTCGCTGATCGCGCGCATTCAGCAGGTCATCGACTCCGCGGAAGCGCACGATCGCAAGGTGTTCGTCACCGGGCGCAGCATGATCGACAACGTCGCGATGGCGCAGGAGCTGGGCTATCTGAAGGCGAAGCCGGGCACGCTGCTCAACGTCGAGCAGATGCGCAAGACTCCGCCCGAGAAGCTTGTCGTCGTATCGACCGGCAGCCAGGGCGAGCCGACGTCGGCGCTGGTGCGGATGGCCCGGCAGGATCACCAGCACATCGAGATCGTGCCCGGCGACACCGTCGTCATGTCGTCGACACCGATTCCCGGCAACGACGGGCTTGTCGACCGCGTCGTCGATAACCTCTTCAAGCTCGGAGCGAAGGTGCTCTACAGCCGTGTCGCCAGCGTGCACGTGCGCGGTCACGCCGCTCAGGAGGAGCTGAAGCTCATCCTGAGCCTGGCGCGGCCCCGCTACTTCATGCCGGTCCACGGCGAGTATCGCCACCTCGTGCACCACGCCGCCCTCGCCGTCGACATGGGCATCGTCGCCAAGGAGCGCGCCTTCGTCATGGAGGACGGCGACGTGCTGGAGATCGACGGCGAGAACGCGCGCGTCAGCGAGGAGCGCGTGCCCGCGAGCTACGTCTACGTCGACGGCCTCGGCGTCGGCGACGTCGACCACCTCGTGCTGCGCGACCGCAAGCACCTGGCGACCGATGGCATGGTCGTCGTCATCGTGACGATGGACAAGCGCACGCAGCAGGTCGTCGGCACGCCGGAGGTGGTCTCGCGCGGCTTCGTCGATGTCGAGGAATCGGAGGAGCTGCTGCAGCGCACGCGACAGGCCGTGCTCACCTCGCTCAACGGCAAGGGCGGCGCCCAGCGCATCGACTGGAGCGTCGTGCACACGCAGCTCAAGGACGATGTCGCGCGCTTCCTGTACGACGAAACGCATCGGCGGCCGATGGTGCTGCCGGTGGCGGTGGAGGTGTAACCAGCCACCAGCCGTGATACGATCCAGAGGAGTCGGCAACTGTGGCGGGGGCCGGCGCCGTCAGGGATTCACGGGGAGGGGTTCTTCCCATGGCACGAGCACGTCAATCACCCCGCCGCGGCGCTCCGAAGCGCTCCGCTACGACCGCCCGCTCTGGGCCGCGTCTCGGCGAGAGCGTCGTCGCCCTCTTCCGCATCGATATCGCCGGGATCGCGCTCGTCCTCGCGGCGCTTGCCGTGGCCGTCTGGATGTCGCCCCTCGCCGATGGCGCCCCCGGCCCCCGTGCCGATGTCGCTGAGAGCCTCGGCCTCGGCGTAGCGCTCGTCGCGCTGGCGCTCGCCGCCACCGGCTGGATGCTGTACCGCCGCACGTGGCCGCGCACGCGAACAGCGGGCCGTACGTGGCTCGGTGCTGGCGCCTTCGCCCTGTTCGCCCTCGGGCTCGCGTCGTTCTTCGAGCCCGGCTGGTCGCTCGCCAGCGTCCCCCTCGACGACGCCAGCGCGGGCGGCTCGCTGGGCAAGCGGCTCACCGGCGGCCCGCTCGAAGTGCTGGCGTGGCTCGGCCTGGGCGCGGCGGGGTTCGCGCTGGTCTGGCCGCGATGGGCACGCTATCTGCTGGCCCGCACCCCCGGCATCTGGCGGCTCATCGTGGCGGCACGCATCCCGGCGCGCCTCTGGGCGGGCGCGAGCGCGACCGCACGCGGCACACGCTGGCTCTTCCGCCGCAACCCCGACACCGATATCGACGAGATGGGCCGGATCGGCGGCCGCAACCCGTTTCACCAGCGTGTCGACACCATGCCCGAAGCCCACTCCGAAGCGGGCGAGGGCAGCGCCGCCTTCGATCGCATTCTGGCCATGCGCGACCACGAGGCCACCCAATTGCCGCTCGACGAAGCGGCGCTCCACACGAGCGTCGCCACCACGGAACACCCGCTGATCGGCCGCGAGACGGCCGAGGCCGCCGGGCCGAAGCGCCGCGAGATATCGAGCGGGTGGCTGCTGCCTCCGCTCGACCTGATGAAGCCCGCTGGCGATCGCGGCTCCGCAGCCGTCGACAATCAGCTGCGCGCCCGGCTCATCGTGTCGACACTGGCGAGCTTCGGTGTCGACGCGACGGTCGTGCAGGTGAACGAAGGCCCCACCGTCACCCAGTTCGGCGTCGAGCCCGGGTGGGAAGTAAAGACCCGTACCGTCCAGGAGCGCGACAAGGATGGCCGCCCCATCCTCGACCGCGACGGTCGCCCGCGTGTGCGCACCGAAGAGGTGTCGCGCACCCGCGTCCGCGTCAACCAGATAACGTCGCTGGCCAACGACCTCGCCCTGGCGCTCGCCGCGCCCTCGCTGCGGATCGAAGCGCCGGTGCCCGGCAAGCCCGTCGTCGGCATCGAGGTGCCGAATCACGACGCGACCGTCGTCAACATGCGTTCCGTGCTGGAGAGCCCGCAGTTCCAGCGGATGGCGAACCGCAGCAAGCTCGCCATCGCGCTCGGCCAGGGCGTCTCGGGCGAACCGGTAGTGGCCGACCTCGCGCGGATGCCGCATCTGCTCATCGCGGGCGCGACAGGCTCGGGCAAGAGCGTCTGCATGAACGCGATCATCGCGAGCCTGCTGATGAACGGCTCGCCCGAGGACATCCGCTTCGTGATGATCGACCCGAAGCGGGTCGAGCTGGCGCAGTTCGCCGCGACGCCGCACCTGGCGTTCTCGCGCATCATCGTCGATGTCGACGAGGTGCCGGGCGCGCTGCAGGCGGTCATCAGCGAGATGGAGGCGCGCTATCGCAAGTTCGCCGCGCTCGGCGCCCGCAACATCGACGCGTACAACAAGCACCCGAAGGTCGTCGAGCGGATGCCCTACTGGGTCGTCGTTATCGACGAGCTCGCCGACCTCATGATGTCGTCGGCGTACGACGTGGAGCGGCAGATCTGCCGGCTCGCGCAGCTGGCTCGCGCCACCGGCATTCACCTCATCGTGGCCACCCAGCGACCCTCGGTCGATGTCGTGACGGGGCTCATCAAGGCCAACTTTCCGACGCGGATCGCGTTCGCCGTGAGCTCGCAGGTCGACTCGCGCACCATCCTCGACGCGACGGGCGCCGACAAGCTGCTCGGCCGCGGCGACATGCTGTACATGGCGACGGACGCGGCACAAGCCGAAGCGGCTGCAAGGCGTGTTCGTGTCGGACCACGAGATCGACTCGCTCGTCGAGTTCTGGCGGCGTCAGAAGCTGGAGCGCACGACGGAGACGTTCGACCACCTCCTCGAAGAGGCGCGGGTGCAGCAGGAGCAGGCCACCGAAGACGAGCAGCGCGATCCGCTGTTCGAACGCGCCCGCGACCTCGCGCTCGAGCACACCCGCATCTCGACATCGATGCTGCAGCGGCGGCTGCGAATCGGCTATCCGCGCGCCGCCCGGCTCATGGACGAGCTCGAGGAGGAGGGCGTCGTCGGCACATCGGAAGGCGGCGCATCGCGCGAGGTGCTCGTCTCGGCGGGCGCCATCGAGGACGACGCGCCCTGGAACGACCCCGACATGCCCTCGCGCTGAGCCGCGCCCATCTCGCGGCCACGCCTCCGTTTCATGTGCTATCCTGTAGCACATGAAACGGATCGGCGTACGCGAACTGCGGCAAGATGCGAGCCAATGGCTGCGTCGCGTGCGAGCCGGCGAGTCGTTCGAGGTCACCGACCGCGGCCGCCCCGTGGCGCTGCTCGTGCCCGTCCCCGAACAGACCGGCCTCGACGCGCTCATCGCGGTCGGTCGGGCGAGGCCGGCGACGGGCCGCCTGCGCGATCTGCCGCCGCCGCTGCCGCTGCCGACGGGCGCGCCCACCCCCTCGGAGGTACTGGAGCGACTGCGCCGCGATGAACGGTGAGGTCTGGTACATCGACAGCTCCGCCCTCGTCAAAACGGTGCTCCGGGAGGCCGAATCGGACGCGCTCGTCGATTGGCTCGACGGCAGGGATCGGCTCGCCGCCTGCGACCTTGTGCGAGTCGAAGCCGCAAGGGCCATACGAGCCTCAGTTCCGGCCGCCGTGCCCCGCTTGCGACAGGCGATCGACACCCTCATCCTGATCCGGCTGGACGACGCCATCTACGAGAC
Organism: uncultured Chloroflexia bacterium; assembly: GCA_963702115.1. GTDB lineage: Bacteria > Chloroflexota > Dehalococcoidia > SHXV01 > SHXV01. The sequence continues at coordinate 721,808 of OY969711.1, read as the reverse complement.
AGCCGCCGCACTCGACCCGCCCTCCCTGCGGTCGCTGGATGCCATTCACCTGGCCTCGGCCCTCAGCGTTGGCGCCGATCTGGCTGGAATCGTGACGTACGACGCCCGGATGGCGGCGGGAGCGCGCAGCCTCGGCCTCCGCGTCGAATCGCCGGGCGCGTAGCGGAGTCGCCGCCGCCGCGCTTGCCGCGCCGGCTCGCGACGTGCCAGCATACGAGCATCATGCGCGACGACACGATCGCGGCCATCGCCACCCCGCTCGGACGCGGCGGCGTCGGCATCGTCCGGCTCTCCGGCGCCGAGGCGGGCGAGATCGGCGCGCGCCTGTTCGACAGGCCGCTGCGCGACCGCCGCCTCGTCCACGGCCGCATCATCGACCCGGCCGATGGCTCGCTCATCGACCAGGCGCTCGCCGTGCTGATGCGCGCGCCGCGCACCTACACGCGCGAGGATGTCGTCGAGCTCCAGTGCCACGGCGGCCCCATCGTGCTCAGGCGGGTGCTCGCCGCCGCTCTGGCGCTGGGCGCGCGCTCCGCCGAGCCCGGCGAGTTCACGCTGCGGGCGTTCCTCAGCGGAAGGCTCGACCTCGCTCAGGCCGAGGCGGTGGCGGCGACCATCTCCGCGCAGACAGACGCCGCGCAGCGGCTCGCCGCCGCCGGACTCGAGGGCGACCTGTCGCGGCGGCTGAGGGAGCCCAGAGCGGCGCTGGTGCGCATCCTCGCGTACATCTCGGCCCGCGCCGACTTCCCCGACGAAGACGTGCCCGCCGAAGACCTGCGCCCGCGGCTCGCGGCGGTACGGCAGGCGCTGGCGCAGCTCGCCGCCGGCGCCGCGACCGGCGCCGTCTATCGCGAAGGGGTACGGACGGCGATCATCGGGCGGCCCAACGTCGGCAAGTCGAGCCTGCTGAACCGGCTCGTCCGTCGCGAGCGCGCCATCGTCACCGACATTCCGGGCACGACGCGCGATGTCATCGAGGAGACGGTGAGCATCGACGGCGTGCCGCTCGTGCTCATCGACACCGCCGGCATCAACGAGACGACCGACCCCGTCGAGCGGCTCGGCATCGAACGCAGCCGCGCGGCGCTCGCGCAGGCCGACCTCGTGCTGCTCGTGCTCGACGGCTCCGTCCCGCTCACCAGCGACGACCTCGCGCTCGTGGAGGCGGCTCGCGCCCGCCGCGCCATCGCCGTCGTCAACAAGAGCGACCTGCCGCCAGCGGCCGGCGCCGGGACGCTGCCGCTGCCCACCGTCCACGTCTCGGCGCGCACAGGCGAGGGCACGGAGGCGCTGGTCGCGGCGATACTGGCGTGCCTCAGCGACGACGGGCTCGCGCTCGCCATCGACCACGCCGTGACGGCGACCTCGCGTCAGGTCGATGCGCTGCGGCGGGCGCTCGCGGGCGTCGACGACGCGCTCGCCACGGCCTCCGGCGCCGCGCCCGAGGACATGATCGGCGCCGGTGTGCGCGAGGCCGTCGTCGCCCTCGGCGAGATCACCGGCGACACGGTGACCGAAGACCTGCTCGACGCGATCTTCAGCGAGTTCTGCATCGGCAAGTAGCGCAAGCAACGGAGGATACGAAGCCATGGCCATCGAAACGAGCGACATCTGGGAAGTGTTCCGGACGCAGCGCGCCATCCGGATGCTGAAGCCCGATCCGATTCCGGACGCGGTGCTGCGGCGCATCCTGCGGGCCGCCACGCGCGCGCCCAGCGCATCGAACTCGCAGCCGTGGGCCTTTCTGGTGGTAAAGGACCGCGCCGTGAAGGAGCGCATCTGGGAGTGGTACACCAAGGCCCAGCGCGACACGTACGGCGAGGCGGCGGCCCGCATGACCCGCACCAGCTTCGCCGAGACGCCCGTCATCGTCGTCCCGTGCCACCGGAGCGGCGGCGCGCGGATGGGCTACACGTCCGCGGCGTCGATCTACCCCGCTGTCCAGAACCTCATGCTTGCGGCGCGGGCGCTCGGCGTCGGCAGCGTGCTCACGACCATGCATCGCCGCTACCAGGCGGAGATACGCGAGATACTGGGGGTGCCCGCCGATGTCGAGACTGCGGCGCTCATCCCGATGGGCTACCCGGCGGACGATCGTTTCGGGGCGAACCGCCGCCGCCCGATCGACGAGGTGACGTATCTCGACCGGTGGGAGCAGCCGTACCCGTGGCCGCCGGAGGGAACTGCGTAGGCGCTGACACAAGCTTGTTGCTAGCGCGAGGCTATGCTATCGTTTCCGCCGGGCTCCCCCTGAATCTTCGACGACACACCATCTCGCCCCGAGAAAGGCACACGCATGGCCCAGATGGAAGCGACAGCGCCGCCCTCACCCCAGCCTGGCCTCGGCGCGACGCAGCGAAACGACCGATGGTGGATCGAGCCGGCGCTCGTTATCGCCGGGCTCGGCGCCTTCATTATCTACTCGACGATCTTCGCGCTCATCGGCGAGGATTTCAAAGTCGGGCCGTACCTCTCGCCGCTCTATGAGCCCGAGATCAACCCGGGCTGGCGGCCGGACTGGTTCTCGCCGGCGATCTTCATCCTGCCGGCGCCGCTGGGCTTTCGCGCGACCTGCTACTACTATCGCCGGGCGTACTACCGCTCGTTCTTCCTGACACCGCCCGCCTGCGCCGTGCAGGGCATCGCCCCGGGCAAGTACACCGGCGAACGCGGCCTCCTGCTCATCCAGAACGCGCACCGCTTCTTCATGTACGTGGCGCTCGTGTTCAACGTGATGCTGTGGGTGGGCGCGGTGCGCTCGTACTGGCACGATGGCGAAGTTGGCGTCGGGCTCGGGTCGATTGTGCTGACGGTGAACGCCTTTCTGCTCATGATGTACACGTTCTCGTGCCACTCGCTGCGCCACTTCATCGGAGGCGGGCTCGACTGCTTCAGCTGCACGTCGTACACGAAGGTGCGGAAACGCTCGTGGGATATCGTGACGTCGTTCAACGAGCACCATCGCCTCTGGGCGTGGTCGAGCCTCATCTTCGTCGGCTGCACCGATCTGTACATCCGGCTGGTGGCCACGGGCACCATCAACGACCCGAACACGTGGGGCTTCTAGCATGGCCGAATTCGAGACACACGACTACGACGTCGTCGTCATCGGCGCGGGCGGTGCCGGGCTGCGCGCCGCGATCGAGGCGGCGGGGCAAGGCGTAACGACGGCGCTCATCTGCAAATCGCTGCTGGGCAAGGCGCACACCGTCATGGCCGAGGGCGGCGTCGCCGCGGCGCTCGGCAACGTCGATGGCCAGGACACGTGGCAGACGCACTTCCGCGATACCATCCACGGCGGCAAGTTCATGAACAACTGGCGGATGGCGCAGCTCCACGCGCAGGAAGCGCCCGAGCGCGTCCTCGAACTCGAACGCTGGGGCGCAGCCTTCGACCGCACGGAAGACGGGCGCATTCTGCAGCGAGCGTTCGGCGGCCACACAAACCGCCGCCTCGCGCACGTCGGCGACCGCACCGGCCTCGAGATGATCCGCACGCTGCAGGATCGCGGTGTCCACCAGGGCATCGATGTGTTCATGGAGTGCACCGTCACCCGGCTGTTCACCGACGAGGGCCGCGTCTCGGGCTGCCTCGCCTACTGGCGCGAGACGGGCCGCCTCGTGGTGTTCCGAGCGAAGGCGATCATCATGGCCACCGGCGGCATCGGCAAGATGTACCAGGTGACATCGAACTCGTGGGAGTACACAGCCGACGGCATGGCGATGGCGTATGAGGCCGGGGCCGACCTCATCGACATGGAGTTCACGCAGTTCCATCCGACGGGCATGGTGTGGCCGCCCGGCGTTCGCGGCATCCTCGTCACCGAGGCGGTGCGCGGCGAAGGCGGGCTCCTCACCAACTCGAAGGGCGAGCGCTTCATGGAGCGCTACGACCCCGCGCGCATGGAGCTCTCCACGCGCGACATCGTCGCCAAGGCCATCAACACCGAAGTGGGCGAAGGACGGGGCAGCCCGCACGGCGGCGTCTTCCTCGACATCGCCTCCGTCCGCCCCGCCGACTACATCATCCGCAAACTGCCGAGCATGTACCACCAGTTCAAGGACTTGGCCGACGTCGACATCACCAAGGAGCCGATGGAGGTCGGGCCGACGATGCACTACATGATGGGCGGCATCCGCGTCCATCCCGAAACGCAGGAGACAACCGTCCCGGGGCTGTTCGCGTGCGGCGAATGCTCGGGCGGCATGCACGGCGGCAACCGGCTCGGGGGCAACTCGCTCTCCGACCTGCTTGTTTTCGGCCAGCGAGCCGGGCTCCACGCCGGCCAGTTCGCGAAGGAGCACTCGCAGGGCAGCATCGATCAGGCCGCCGCCGACGCCTCCGCCGCCGAGCTCGTCGCGCCGTACGAGCGGCCGCGCGGCGACACGCCGTACGACCTGCAAGCGGCGCTCCAGGAGGTCATGCAGCAGGGCGCCGGCATCGTCCGCGACGAGGCCGGGCTGCGGAAGGCCGTCGAAGGTGTTGCCGCGGTCAGGGCACGCCTCCCCGGCATGTGGGTCGAGGGGACACGGCTGTTCAACCCCGGCTGGCACCTCGCGGCCGACATGCACCACATGGTGACCATCGCCGAAGCCGTCGCCCGCAGCGCCCTCCAGCGACAGGAGAGCCGCGGCGGCCACACGCGAAGCGATTACCCCGAGTCCGACCACGGCCACTGGGAATCGGTCAACTCGATCGTCCGCAAGAGCGGCGGCGCGATGGAGGTGACCACCATGCCCAAGCCAGTCATGCCGGACGAGCTGAAGCAGCTGTTCGACGAGTAGCGGGAGCGCCGATATGACGACGGATCAGCAGCACGCCACCGGCACGGGCCCCCAGGCAGTCGCCGGCCAGACCGTGACGCTGCGCATCCCGCGCGGCGAGCGTGGCCAGACGACGGTGGAGGAGTACACCATCCCCGTCGGCGCGGGCTGGGTGGTGCTCGATGCCATCCACTACCTCCAGGCGCATCACGCCCCCGATCTCGCCGTGCGCTGGAACTGCAAGGCAGCGAAATGCGGGTCGTGCAGCGCCGAGGTCAACGGCCGCCCGAAGCTGATGTGCAAGACACGGCTCGACGATTACGACCTGTCGGAGCCAATGTACGTCTACCCGATGAAGACGTTCCCGCACATCAAGGATCTCGTGACCGATGTGAGCTGGAACTACGAAGTCAACAAGCGGATCACGCCCTTCACCCCGAAGAAGGACGCCAGCTTCATCATCCACCAGGAAGACATGGACCGCGTCCAGGAGTTCCGGAAGTGCATCGAGTGCTTCCTCTGCCAGGATGTCTGTCACGTGCTCCGCACCCACGAGAACCAGGAGCGCTTCGCCGGGCCGCGCTTCTTCGTCCGCGTCGCGGGCCTCGAGATGCATCCGATGGACGGCGCCGACCGGATGCAGTACCTGAAGGACGACGCGACGATCTCGCTGTGCAACATCACGAAGTGCTGCACCGAGGTCTGCCCGGAGGAGATTCACATCACCGACAACGCCATCATTCCGCTGAAGGAACGCGTGGCCGATCGGTACTACGACCCGGTGCGCTGGCTCGGGCGCAAGCTCTTCCGCCGCGGCTAACCCCCGCCGATGACGAAACGCCGAAGGGGGCCGCCCGGCATGGGCGGCCCCCTTCGTGCCCGCTGCTCACCCGTTCGGCGGGGGCCGCGACAGCTCGATCGCGGCGGCGATGACAATCGCCCCCATCAGCGCTGCCGACACGACGCACCACGGGCAAATCGCATCGATGACGAACAGCTCCACATATGTGAGATAGCCGCTATACGCGAACCCCGCCAGCGCGATGCCGAACGCGCCGAGCGATGCCATCGTCGCACTCGCCGGGCGCGCATGCGTCACGACCGCCAGCAGTAGCAGCGTCGCGTATGCGCCCAGCCCCAGCAGTGCCACCGGCATCGGGCCGATCGTGGCATAGGCGCTGTCGTTGACCTCCGCGCAGCTACCGACACCCGTACAGAGCGCGTCGCTTCCGTCGTAGTGCAGCTGCGTCAGGTAGAGCGCGACGCCGATGCCCGCGAGGCTGAGCGCGCCCACGAGGGGCATCGGCCATGACGCGGCCCCCCGCCGCATGACGCTAGCCGCGGAGCGCATCTTCGATAGCCCCCACGACCGCCGCCTCGTCCGCCGCCACCGGTGCGCCGTCGATGAACAGCGCCGGCGTGCCGCGAACACCCTGCGCCACGCCACGCTCCTGGTCGGCGGCGACCGCGCCGGCGAGGGCCGGATCGCCGACGCAGGCGCTGAATGCGCCATCGTCGAGGCCCGCCGCCGCCCCAAACTCGATCAGGCGGGCGCGCCTGAATCCGTCGGCCCCCGCGGTCCCCTCATTGGCGAACAGCACATCGTGGTACTGCCAGAATCGCCCCTGCCGCGCCGCGCACTCGCTGGCGGCCGCCGCCTCGACGGCGGGCTCGCCGAACACGGGGAAGTGACGGTACTCGATCCGCACGCGGCCATCGGCGACGTACTCATCGATGACGCGCCGCTCCGCTCCCGCAACGAACTCGCCGCAGTGCGGGCAGAGGAAGTCGGAGTAGACGACGAGCGTCACGGGCGCATCCGCCGCGCCCAGCGTTTTCCCCTGCTGCGCGATGCCGTCGTACGCCGCCGCGGGCCGCACGATGAGCGCGGGCTCATCGCCGCCGCCGTTGTTGAGCGCGATCAGCGCCACCACCGCCACGGCGGCGGCCGCCATCACGCCCGCCACGTGCCACCGGCGGACGCCGCCAGTGCGGCCTGCGGGCAGAGACCCGCCCACGCGGCGCGGCCCCTTCTTCGTAACCATGGGATGCTCCTCCTTTCGCGCGCCCGGGTATGCGGACGCGCGCTTCACGGAACGTGAGGTTCCGCGCGATCTGGGTGTGTCCTAGATCGAGGAGAGCTGTGGAGGCGGGCTCGTGGGGGCCGCGCTGAACGATGCCGGCGCGAGTTCATCGGCCACGGGGGCGGGGATCGACGCGACCGCGAGCGCCACGCTCGGAGCGGCGGGCAGCAGCGGGTCGAGCAGATGGAACGCCGCGAACGCGGCCGCCGTCTGCTCCGTTGGCGCGAGCTGGCACTGCGCCTCGCCGTGCCCCTGCGCCTCCGTCTCGGCGATGATCGGGACTTCGACGACGACACAGCGCCCGCCCAGCGCCTGCACCGGACGCGGCGACAGCACCACGAGCAGGAGCGCCGCGGCCAGGAGCGCGAGGAGCGCGCCGCGCCACGTCAGCGCCGTGCGTGCGGCCGGACGATGCGTGTTCATTGCGTGCGATCGTAGCATGTGGCGCACGAGCGCGTCACGGGCCGAATGGCCCGTTTGGCGCACGGGGCGACCGGCGACGCCGCATGTATGCGCCCGTCGCTCAGGGGTGGGTCATGTCCTCGGGCCGCACCCAGGCGTCGAACTGCTCGCCCGTGACGTAGCCCAGCGCCAGCGCCGCTTCGCGCAGCGTCGTGCCCTCGTGGTGCGCGTGGTGGGCGACCTGTGCCGCCTTGTCGTAGCCGATGTGCGGACTGAGCGCCGTCACGAGCATCAGCGACGACTGCATCAGCTCGCCGATCCGCTTCGTGTTGGGGCGGATGCCGGCGACCATGTTGTCGGCAAACGAGCGCGACGCGTCGCCCAGCAGCCGGATGCTCTGCAGCGTGTTGTAGATGATGACGGGCTTGAACACGTTGAGCTCGAAGTGGCCAGTCGCGCCGCCAATGTTCACGGCGACATCGTTGCCCATCACCTGCGCGCAGACCATTGTCAGCGCCTCGGCCTGCGTCGGGTTCACCTTGCCCGGCATAATCGACGAGCCGGGCTCGTTCTCCGGCAGCAGCAGCTCGCCGATGCCGGCGCGCGGCCCCGAGCCCAGCAGCCGGATGTCGCTCGCGATCTTCATCAGCGACACGGCGATGGTCTTGAGCTGGCCCGAAAGCTCGACCTGGGCATCGTGCGCGGCGAGCGACTCGAACTTGTTGGGCGCGGTCACGAACGGCAGCCCCGTGAGCTTCGCTATCTCCGCCGCGACCCGCGGCCCGTACTCGGGATGCGCGTTCAGCCCCGTGCCGACGGCGGTGCCGCCCAGCGCCAGCTCGTAGATGCGCGGCAGCGTTCCCTCGACCCGCGCGAGGCCGTACTCCACCTGCGCGACGTAGCCCGAGAACTCCTGCCCCAGCGTCAGCGGCGTCGCGTCCATGAGGTGGGTGCGGCCGATCTTGACGATGGAGCCGAACTCGGCCGACTTCGCCGCCAGTGCGCCGTGCAAGTGCCGCAGCGCCGGAAGCAGCAGCCGCACGACCTGCTCTCCCGTCGCGATCGACATCGCCCCAGGGAAGACGTCGTTCGACGACTGCGACATGTTGACGTGGTCGTTCGGGTGCACGGGATCCTTCGAGCCGAGCGTCCCGCCGAGCAGCTCGATGGCGCGATTGGAGATGACCTCGTTCGCGTTCATGTTCGTCTGCGTGCCGGAGCCTGTCTGCCAGACGACGAGCGGGAAGTGGTCGTCGAGCTTGCCGTCGATGACCTCCTGTGCGGCCTGGCGGATCGCGCCGGCGCGGCGCGCGTCGAGCTTGCCCAGCGCCTCGTTCACGGTCGCGGAGGTGTGCTTGACGATGCCGAGCGCGCGCACGAGCGGCAACGGCATCCGTTCGCCGCCAATCCGGAAGTTCTCGAGCGAGCGCTGCGTCTGCGCGCCCCAGTAGACGTTCGCCGGCACCTCGACGGTGCCCAGACTGTCGGACTCCGTCCGCATGCGGGATTCGCTCACGTGGACCTCACTTCGGTGGGAGATGTGCGTCGAGCTTAGCGGTCGGCGGCGGCGAGGGTCAATCGGCAGGGCCCGCACCACCCGACTGGACGGCGGTGATACTCTGGCAGCGCGCTCCGGCATCCGATACACCGCCGCGCCGTGCCCACGAAGGGAACGCTACCTCGCTGAGGGAGATTGAGATGCCAACCGCGGATGACATCAAGGTGCAGCAGAAGAACCAGTGGGGCGCGGCGGCCGAAGGGTGGGGCCGCCACGACGAGTGGTTCCAGCGCCAGACGGGGCCCCTCACAGAGTGGCTGTGCACCGCCGCCGGGGTAGCGCCCGGCTCCCGCGTCCTCGACATTGCCTGCGGCGCCGGGCAGCCGGCGTTGTCCGCGGCGGCGCTCGCCGGGCCGGCCGGCCACGTCGTCGCGACCGACATCTCGCCCCAGATGCTCGCCGTCGCCGCCGCGAAGGCCAGGGCGGCCGGCCTGACGAACCTCGAGACGCAGGAGATGGACGCGGAGAACCTCGGCTTTCCGGATGAGAGCTTCGACGCGGTCACCTGCCGTTTCGGGCTCATGTTCTGCCCCGACCCCGTGAAGGCGGCCGGCGAAATCCACCGCGTCCTCAAGCCGGGCGGCCGGTTCGCGTTATCCGTCTGGGACGACGTGGCGAAGAACGACTTCTTCACCGCGATCGCGGGGCCGCTGGCCAAGATTGGACCGCCGCCGGCGAGCCCACCCGATCCGAAAGCGCCCGGTATGTTCCGCTTGGCGCAGACTTCCGAGCTGGAGGCCATCCTCCGCGCCGCCGGCTTCGCCAACCCGGCCGTCGAGGCGCGGCCGATGGTCTGGGAGTACGCCTCCGCGGACGAGTACTGGGCGATCCAGACCGACCTCGTCGCGCCGCTCCAGGCGGCCCTCGCCGGCCTGTCTCCCGGCGACGCGGCCAAGCTCAAGGAAGCAGTGTTCGAGGGTCTGCGTCCGCACACGACGGGCGGTGTGGTGCGGCTGGCCGCCGTGCCGCTCTGCGCCAGCGGTACGAAGTAGGCCCGAGCGGCGCTATCGCGATACGCGGGCGGCGGCGGTCAGCCGGCGGCGCGCTCGCGGGGCTGCTCGCGGAACTGCCGCCAGACCAGCGACCCGAACACGATCCACAGCGCCAGGAAGACCGTGGCCCACGCGAGCTCGTTGCCGGGATGCGGTGGCGACTCGAACGGCTCCAGATCGGTCTCGAGCACGGTACGCCGCAGCCCGTCGGCGAGACCCAGGCCCGCCGCGACAAGGGTACCGATGCCCGCGATCAGCGTCAGAATCAGCACGAGCGCCCGATCGAGGTTGCGGCGGTCGGTTTCGGGCACGCGCGACCGTACGGCGCCGCGCACCAAGAGATGCAGGCCGAGCATCACGCCGCCAACGATCGAGAGCGTGATGCCGAGCGCGAGGTCTTCGCGCAGGTCATCCTCGGACGGGTCGTAGTAGTTCTCTTCTGTGGGAACCGCCGCCGGGACGGGCTCGCCCTTGACGTCCGTCGCGATCGGGATGTACCGCAGCTCGCTGGTCGTGTAACTGAAATCGCGACCCCCCACCTCCGAGAATCCCGCCTTGAGCAGCGCCGCCGCCCCGCCGGCGAGGACAATCGTCGATACCGCGATCATGAGGACAGCGTATCCAGCGACGAACGTGCCGAAGGTAAGCTGCTGGCCCGCACGCGCTCGCGCGAACGCGTACACGGCGGCGGCCACGAGCCCCCCGAGGATGAGGAACATGACAATCGGGCCTGCTACCTCCACGAGAACCTCCAGAGAGCGGCGCGCCGGCCAGGTGGTGCGACGCTGCACATCCTCAATCTACGGCGCTCTGCGGGCAGGGACACGTGCCGAACAGCACGGCAGAGGCCGCCGATCGGCAAGCAAGGTGCCGCCGCCGTCCGGACGCGGCGAGGCCGCGGGCGTACGTGAGCGGCGCGGCGACGTCTTCGCTTCGCGGAGGACGCCGCCACCCCGACGGGTCAGCGCGTGCCGGCGGCTACGAGCTCCGGCGGCGGCGTGCCAGTGGTGGCGGGCATTTCGGCAGCGAACTGGGGTGCCACCTGCGCGACGTGGGCTTGCCCCCATGCGCAGGCGAACTCGATCAACGGCCGCAAGCTCTGGCCATGGGCCGTGAGCGAGTACTCCACCTTCGGCGGCACCTGCGCGTAGACCGTTCGCCGCACGATGCCGTCGCGTTCCAGATCGCGGAGCTGGGAGGTCAGCATCTTCTGCGTGCTGCCGGGAATGAGCCGTCTCAGTTCGCTGAACCGGCGGACGTCCTCGCGCAGATGCCACAGCAGGAGCATCTTCCACTTTCCGCCGATAACCCCGACCGTCACCTCGATCGGGCAGTTGTACTGCTCACCATTCAGCGTAATCACGAGGTTCCCTTTCGGTTACTACGCTACTTTTCGGTGCGTACTTGCGAAACCGATTCCGCCTCATCAGAATCGGATGGTAGCACAAGGAGGTGGGATCATGGACAAGGCGGAGGTCAAGACTTTCCGGACGCCCGATGAGGTGAGGGAGTTCCCCAAGGGAAGGCTGGAGCTGGTGAACATCGGCGGCGCGGTCATTGGCAGAGGCATCTTCGAGCCGGGCTGGCGATGGTCCACATCGGTTCAGCCGCTCGCCAACACCAGGAGCTGCGAAGCGCCGCACTTCCAGTACCACATTTCGGGCGTCCTGCGGGTGCGGATGGACGATGGCTCGGAGTTCGACTGCACGCCGGGCGATGTCTCGCTGTTTCCATCTGGTCACGACGCCTGGGTCGTCGGCGACGAACCGGTTGTGGTTGCGGACTGGCAGGGCATGGTGGACTACGCCGCGTCCGCCCAGAAGTAACGGCGTCGACGGCGGCGGCGGTCAGCCGGTGCGGACGCTGCGGGCGTAGGTGAGCAGCGCGGCGATGGTCTTCGCGTCGCGGAAGACGCCGCGATCGAGCATCGCCAGCGCCTCGTCCAGGGCATAGCGCTCAATGGTCAGATCTTCGTCGTCCTCGGGCACCGCCACGCCCTCGGTCGCGCCCGTGGCGACGTAGACGAACATCTCCTCGTTCGAGTAGCCGGGCGCGAGGTAGAACCGCGCCAGCAGCGTCACGCTCGCCGCGACGAGCCCCGTCTCCTCCGTCAGCTCGCGCAGCGCTGTCGCCTCGGGGGGCTCGCCGGCATCGATGGTGCCCGCTGGCAGCTCGAGCAGCTCCTCGCCGGTAGCGTAGCGATGCTGGCGGACGAAGGCGATCCGTCCGTCGGGGCCGGGCGCGATGATCGCCGCCGCGCCGCGGTGCTCGACAACCTCGCGGATCGCCGCGTGTCCCGTATCGAGCACGACGTCGTCGACACGCAGGCTGATGACGCGCCCCTCATAGATGCGGCGGCCGCCGGTGCGGCGTTCCGCCATCAGCGCGGCCCCCTCACCGTCGCCGATGCGCGCGCGGCAAGCAGCGCCCGAGCGCTCTCGCGATTCTCCGGCGTGTTACCCCCGAGCATATCGGCGAGCTCGATGATGCGCTCCTCGCCATCGATCGCGCGCACCTCGACGCTTGCCCGCCCATCCTCGGCCGATTTGCGGACAACGAGGTGGGTATCGGCCCAGGCAGCGACCTGCGGCAGGTGGGTGATGCACAACACCTGCCGAGCCTTCGCGATCGCGGCGAGCTTCTGCCCCACAACGCCGCCGGTGCGCGCCCCCAGCCCGGCCTCGACTTCGTCGAAAACGAGCGTCGCCACCGGGTCTTGCTCGCGCAGCACCGACTTCAGCGCTAGGATGAGGCGCGATGTCTCGCCGCCGCTCGCCACCCTCGCGACGGGCCGCAGTGGCTCGCCGCGGTTCATGGCGACGACAAACTCGACCTCGTCGACACCGCTCGCGGTAAACGCGACCGTGCCCGCCTCCTCGCCGCGCTCGACGCCGCCGTCCGCCCCGGCCGTCTCCGAGAGGGGCAGCCCGGTGGCGAGACCGCCTGCGGCGGCGCGGCGGGTCAGACGCACACCAAAGCGGGCGCCAGGCAGCCCGAGGCTGGCGAGCTCGGCCTCGACCCCCCGGCAGAGCGCGCGGCGCGGCGGCACGGCGGCGCTCCGTGATGGCGAGCGCCAGCGTCGCGCACTCGCCGAGGAGGCGCTCCTCCTCCGCCGCCAGCCCGGCCAGCCGCTCCTCGGCCCCCGCCAGCGCCGCCCGCTCCGCCGCCGCGCGCTCTGCGTACGCCAGAACATCGGCGATGGTGGGCCCGTACTTGCGGGCCAGCTCCTTCAGCGCGATGAGCCGCGCTTCGATGTTCCGCAGCCGCTCCGGGTCGAGGTCGACAGCGTCACGATAGTCGCGGGCGGCGCGCGACGCCTCGGCGATCGCATCCTGGAGCGCGGCGATATCGCGGGCGCGGCCCGCGAAGCGCGAGTCGATGCGGGCGATGGCCGCGGCGGCCGACGCGGCGACACCCGCCGCATCCGCCGCCGCCTCGGAGAGCGCCTCGTGCGCCTCGCCGGCAAGCCGGGCCAGCTCCTCCGCCGCACCGAGCACGCGACGCTCCTCGCCGAGCGCCTCGTCCTCGCCGGGCAACGGCGCGACCGCCGCGATCTCGTCGATTTCGTATGCCAGCCGATCGCGGGTGCGTGCGCGTTCGCGCTCATCGAGGCCGCCGGGGCGAAGCTCGTGGCGTACCGCCCGCAGCCGGGCGACGAGCCCGCCGAACTCCTCGCGCATGCCGCCGAGCTCCGCGTAACGATCGAGCACCGCCAGCTGCTCCGGCGGGCGCAGCAGCGCCAGGTGGCCTGTCTGGCCATGGAGGTCGACGAGCAGCTGGCCGAGCGCGGCGAGCACCGTCTGCGACGCGGCCCGACCGCCGACACGGGCGACGCTGCGTCCTGAGGCCGGCACTTCGCGCGAGATGACGAGCGCCCCCTCGGCCCCGGCGGCCGCGAGACCGTGCTCATCGAGCAGCGCCCGCACGGCATCCTCGCGCTCGCCCAGCTCGAAGACGCCCTCGACCCGCGCCGCGCCCGCACCGTAGCGCACGAAGTCGCTCTCGGCTCGCGCGCCGAGCAGCAGCGAAAGCGCATCGAGGAGGATGCTCTTGCCGGCGCCGGTTTCGCCCGTAATGGCCGTCAGCCCCGCGCCGAGCCGCAGGCGGACGTGGCGAGCTACCGCGAAGTTCTCGATATCGAGTTCAAGGAGCACCCGGCCCCTCCCCGGCGGATTCGGAGCGGGCGACAGTGGCGGAGGCGAACTGCAATCCAACCATCGACCAGAAGCGCTCCGGCGGCCCGAGACGCAGGAAGCGTGCGGAATGCTGCGCCAGCCGTACGCGCACGGTGTCGCCATCTTCCAGCGAGATGTCCTCCTGGCCATCGACGGAGAGCGCCGTGACGCCGTCGCTGCGCACCGTGAGCGCGACGCGGCTGTCGCCGGGGAGCACCGTCGAGCGGGCCAGCGCCAGATGCGGCGCCACCGGCGTCAGCACCATCGCCCGCATCTCCGGGTGGAGCACGGGGCCATGTGCCGAGAGGTTGTAGCCGGTGCTGCCTGTCGCGCTCGCCACGATGACGGCGTCGGAGCGATAGGTGGTAAACGGCAGGTCGTCGACCGCGATCTCCACGTACACCGGCCGGCCGATGGCGCGCCGCCCAACGACGGCGTCGTTCAGCGCCTCGTACGTGCCGATGACCTTGCCGCCCGACTCGACCTCGATGGCAAGCATGGCGCGCTCCTCGATGTGGCCCGCGCCCCCGAAGATGGCGGGCAGCCGCGCCCGCAGCTCGCCAGGGTCGAGCTCGGTCAGGAAGCCGAGACGGCCGGTGTTGACGCCAAGCAGCGGCACACCATCGCTCGCCGCCACGCGCGCCGCGCGGAGCATCGTGCCGTCGCCGCCGATGCAGATGACGAGATCGGTGCCGGGCACGTGGTGGCGGCCCTCGTCGTCCCAGGCGGAGCAGCTCCAGACCTCGCGGCCCTCCGCGGCGATCTCCGCCGCGAGTTCCCCGGCGAGCGCGCGTCCCTGCGGCTGCTGGGCGTGAAAGTAGATGCCGATCTTACGCATGGGCCGCTCCGGCCGAAGGCGTCGTCAGACAGAGGAAGAACTCGCGATTGCCCGCCTGCCCGAGCAGCGGCGATGTCGCCGGGCCGCGCACCCGCCAGCCCTCCGCAGCCGCCCAACCGGCGACCCGGCCGATGACGCGCGCATGCACGCTCGTGTCCCGCACGATGCCGCCGCGGCCCACTTCGCCGCGTTCCGCCTCGAACTGCGGCTTCACGAGCGCGAGCACGGTTGCGCCCGGTCGCGCCACGCGTGCGATCGCCGGGAGCACCTTGCGCAGCGAGATGAACGACACGTCGACGACCACGAGGCCGACGGGCTCCGGCAGCGTCTCGAGGTAGCGCGCGTTGACGCGCTCCATCACGACGACACTCGGGTTGGTGCGCAGGCGGTAGTCGAGCTGCCCGTAGCCGGCGTCGACGGCGTAGACGCGGGTCGCGCCACGCTGCAGCAGACAATCGGTGAAGCCACCAGTGGATGCGCCGATATCGGCGGCAACAACGCCGCCCGGGTCGATGCCAAACGCATCGAGGGCCGCCGCGAGCTTCTCGCCGCCACGCCCAACGTACAGGGGCCGCTGAGCGAGCTCGAGGCTGGCCGAATCGGGGAGGAGCGAGCCCGGCTTATCGACACGGCGACCGCCGGTGGTGACCGAGCCCGCGAGCACGATGGCGCGCGCCTTCTCGCGGCTCTCCGCGAGCCCGCGTTCCACGAGCAGTAGATCGACGCGGCGCTTCGTCACACTGGCGTCAGCATAGCACGCGCGATCCGGCGGTCAAGGCGAACGGCGGCGCGTGATCCGGCGGCCGGCTGCGCCCACAAGCATCGCGCCGAACACCCCCCACGTCACGAACGCCGCGATCCGCGCGCCCTCGATGAGCCGATCGCCGCCGCCGGCATCCTCGCCCACAACCGGCAGACGTAGCGCCGGCGCCGCCGCGACCGGGGCAATCGCGGCGGTCGGCGCCGCCGCTGCCTCCTGCGGGGGCGAAGCGCCCGCCGCCGCCCGTGCGGGCGTCGACGCGTCCTCGCCGCCGTGGCAGTGGTACTCGCCGGGCTCGAGACCGTACTCGGGGCAACCGTTGCGGCAAACGTGGCAACCGTCGGCGTTGACGCCGCCCGGATGAGCGCGCACGGTCATCGGCGAGGTGAAGGCGAGCGCGCCGCACCCGAGGAGCACCAACAGCGCGATAGTGCGAAGTTGGAGCATGGTGCGCGCACGTTACGCGCAGGGGCGGCGCGCGTCAAGAGCGCTGGTGGCGGCTGTCGCCCTACACGCTGACGCTGGTGCCGAAGAAGTCGAAGTAGCTGTTCATGGCCGTCATCTCCCCGGTGAAGATGATGATGCCCACCACGATCAGTGTCAGGCCGCTCGCCGCCGTGATCACCGGCATGTAGCGCGATGCGGCCCGCATCAGGCGCGTGGCCGTGCCCAGCGCCGCGCCCGCCACCAGGAACGGGATGCTCAGCCCGGCCGCGTAGAACACGAGCAGCCCCGCGCCCTGCCAGACAGTCGCGGTCGTCGCGGCGAGGCCAAGGATGCTGCCGAGAATGGGGCCGATGCACGGCGTCCAGCCCACGGCGAAGGCGGAGCCGAGGGTGAACGAGCGGCTGAGGCCGGGCGCGCCCCTTCCGACATCGACCTCGTAGGTGCGCTCCAGGAACGGCAGGTTGATGATGCCCGCGATGTGCAGCCCCATCGTTATCACCAGCACGCCCGCGACGCGCTCCATCAGCCCCTGCTGATCCTGCAGCGCGAAGCCGATGACCCCGACGGAAGCGCCGAGCACGACGAACACGACGGAGAAGCCGCCGACGAACGCGAGCGCGTGCGGAAAGGCCGCGTTGTTGCGGATGGCGAACACGCGCGCCGGGCCGCCGGTGTCGGCGGCGACGCCTCCCGCCGCGACCGTCAGCGCCGTTTGGCCGGTGAGATGGGTGATGTAGACGGGCACGAGCGGCAGGACGCACGGCGAAAGCACCGAGAGTAACCCGGCCCAGAAGGCGACGAGCGGTCCGAGCGGGCTTGAGATATCCATGTTCGCTACAGCCACCACGCGGTCGTACGGCGCGATTCGCGCCGCGCACCTGTGTTCACTATAGGCGGCGCTCGGGGCGCTCGCAACGCCGGCGGCAGGGGATGGCGCCGGGTTACGGCGCTGGCGGCTTCGGCGTGGCGGTCGGGGACGCCTGCGGCGCGGCGGTGGGCTCGGCCTCCGGCGCCGACAGTGTGTCCTCGATGACGCGGACGGTGATGGCGGCAGTGGTGCCGTTCTCGTCGCGACGTACTTCCATGACGACGCGGGCTCCGGGCGCGAGCGTGCCGAAGACCTCGGTCAGCGAGCCGATGAGCACGCGGTTGCCGCTGCCCAGTTCGATGACGGCGTCCTCGATGCTCACGACCGTCCCTTCGATCTCCCACGCGGCAGCGACCGCTTCCGCCGTAGCGTCGCCCTCGGGGGCGGGGGTAGCAGTGGTGTCGGGTGTTGCGGCGGCAGGGGTCGCCTCCGGCTCTGGCGTGGCGGAGGCGGCGGGCGGCGCGGGCTCCGTGGCGATGCCCGTCCAGAGCCGGCGGATGGTGTACGTGCCGTCTCCCGCAGCCACAGACTCGACGCGAACTACGGTGCCGATGGGGCTGTCGTCGGCGCCAAGGGCGTGCAGGTCGACGCGTGCGCCGCCGCTCTCGACGAAGACGCGGCCATCGATGACCCAGCGCCGCCCGTCCCAGTCCTCGACGACACCCTCGAACACCATCGCCTCTTGCTCTTCGGCGGCGAGGACGCGGATCTCGAGGGCGCGGATGTTGCCGTTCTCGTCGCGAACGCCTTCGACGGCGACCCTGGCGCCGGCAGCGATGCTGCCCGAGACGATGAGTGTCTCGTCATCGATGAGGATGCGCGTGTCGCCGATCCGGAAGTCGGCGCTCGTCGCCTCGGTCACGGCGCCGGTGATGCTCGTGGTCTGGGCGGGGTCATCGACCTCTGGTGCGGACGCGACGATGTAGGCCTCGCCGTCGGCGCCGTCGACGACGACGAGCCGCTCGTCGGCGCCGCCCGTGACGTCGACGCCGGGCGCGATCGCGGTAGCTCTGCCCGCCGACACGAAGCACCTGCGCGTCGCCGGTCTGCTCCACAACGCCGCCGCCGCTATCGACGCGGCGCGCTGTCTCGAACTGCAGTCCCGACGCCCGCGGCGCGCTGTTTCGCACTTCGACATCGGAGTTCGGCACGAGCTGCCGGGCGACCATCGCCTTCTGGGCGCCGAGGTCGTCGAGGAGGACACTGACACGCCGCGCCGCGTCGCCCTCCAGGTGGGGAGCGGCGAACAGGAGCAGGCGTGCCTGTGCTTCCAGCTCCGACTGAACATCGGCGAGGAGCTGCCTGTCGCCGGAGCGGACCGCGTGCTCGACGGCGTCTTCGGCGTTACTGCTGAGGCGGCCAAGCACGCGATCGCCCGGCGCCTTGCCGTCGGCGAGGAGCGCACGCACTTCGCTTTCGCGATTGTCGAGATAGTCGAGCGCGAGCCGGGCGCGGGCAGTGTCGCCCGAAGTGAAGTTCTGGCGGAGATCCTCGCGCAGCAGCTTGACGCCGTAGAGCGGGCTATCGGCGCCCGCGCTCCCCGCTGTCCAGGTAGTGACACCGGCCAGCACGACGAAGACGGCCGCGAACGAGGCGAATCCTTGCGTCAGACGGGCGGGGGTGGGAGTCAGCGCCCGCCGCAGCCACTCGGCGATGCGCTCGTGCCCCCGGCGGTGGGTGCGCTCGCGGCGCAGCTCCGAAGCCCGGCGCAGATAGCGCATGCGAACGGCGTCGGAGCGCGCCGGGTCGAGCGCGGGCGGGCGCGGCAGCGTGCGCAGCCGCTGGGCCTCGGCGAGGAGGGGCCGCAGCTCCGAAGCGAAGTCGGGATAGCGGGCGAGGGCGGCATCGAGCGAGGCCCCTTCGTGGAGGGCCCGCAGACATTCGTCGAGCGCCGCCCGGATGTCGTTGTCGATCACGTCCCGACACCATCGCGCTGGAGTGTCTTGCGCATGGCGACGAGCGCCCGGTGCTGGAGCGACTTGACCGCGCCCAGGCTGCGCCCAAGCACGACCGCAATCGCGTTGTTATCGAGCTCTTCGATGAACTTGAGGACGATGACCTGCCGCTGCTCCTCGGTGAGCTTGTCGATGGCGGCGCGGACGGCGCTGTACTCCTGGCCACGCTCCACGAGCTGCAGCGGCCCTTCGGCGGCCGATGGCAGCGTATCGGTAAGCTCGGCCTGCGGCCGCCGGCTCGAGCGGCGGTGGTGATCGATGACACGGTTGCGCGCGATGCGAAACACCCATGCGGCGAACGGCGTGCCGCGGTAGCTGTAGCGGTCGATGGCCTCGAGGACGTGCAGCATCACGTCCGAGGCGACATCCTCGGCGACATGGGCGTTGCTCAGCTGCAGGTAGCAGTATTGGTAGATGCGGGGAAAGTACGCCTGGTAGATCTCCGAGAGCGCCTCAGCATCGTAGCGCTGCGCACGCGCGATGAGGTCGACCTCGGCGGCCGATGAGGCCGCCGTTGCGCGCTCGACGACATCGCCCTGTCGAAGGCTGCGCAGCTCAGGCAAGACGATGCTCTCGGTCGATGCTCCCACGAACATAAGAACGCGGGAAGGGCCGGATCGGTTCGGTCAGGGTAGAATTACGGCTCATTCTAGCTCCTCCGGCGCGGATTCCGGTTCGTCATCCGGAATGCCGAGCAATCGGCGGCGTGCCGTATCGTAGCGGATCTTGGCGCGCGCCTCCCGATTCAGGAGTCCTTTCAGCCGGGGCGGGTCGAGCCTCTCGCCTTCGAGCAGAACGCGATGCAGCTCACCCAGGTGACGCAGCCACGTTTCATAGGCGTCGCGATATTCGTCGTTCGCCGACTCAGAAGCCATTGCGAATGCTACCAGCCGTCCGAGCGTCAGTATAGGGGCGTCCCTGCCTTGTGGCAATCGCCGGGACGGGGCCGGGGCGAATCTGGCGGCGGCCCGCGGAATTGACAGCCTCAAGGAGCGGATGCTAGCGTTGGCCTCGTGTAGGAGGCCCGTGTGTCCGACCCAGCGACACCGCAGGCCACGTACAGCGAGCGCGCTGCGCGGCTTCACGCGCTCGGTGACCGGCTATTTCGCGACCATCGGCTCATCATCGCCAGCAACCGCGGCCCGGTGGAGTACGAGGTCGGCGACGACGGCATGCTGCGAGGGCATCGCGGCAGCGGCGGCGTTGTCACGGCGCTGAGCGCTGTCGCCAATCACGTGCCGCTCACCTGGGTTTCGGCCGCGATGACCGAGGCCGACCACCTCGCGCACGCGATGGCCGAGCGCGGGCAGAGCTTCGAGTCGCCGGCGCTCGATACTCAGATGCGGCTCCGCCTCGTCGCGCCCCCCCGCCAGATGTACGAGCGTCACTACAACGTGTTCTGCAACCCGCTGCTGTGGTTCATCCAGCACTACATGTGGAACACGCCCCGGATGCCGAACGTCGGCCGCGCTGTCTACGACGCGTGGGAGCACGGCTATGTCGCCGTCAACCAGATGTTCGCCGATGCCATCGTCGAGGAAGCGGCCGCGGCTGGCGACGACGAATGTTATGTCATGGTGCACGACTACCACCTCTACCTGACGCCCGGCCAGGTGCGCCAGAGGCTGCCCCGCGCCTCGATCCACCATTTCACCCACATCCCCTGGCCCGACCCGCGCTACTGGCAACTGCTGCCGGCCTTCATGCGAAGCGCGATTCACGAGCAGATGTGCGAGTCCAATATCGTCGGCTTTCAGACGCGGCGCGACGTGCGCAACTTCCTCTTCTGCTGCGAGGCGTTTCTCGACGCGACCGTCGACTATCGGCTCAACGAGGTGACGACCGGAACACGCACGACCCGCGTCGTCGCCTACCCTATCTCCGTCGACGCCGCCGGGCTCGAGGAGCTGGCGAGCTCGCCGGAGGCCACCCGCCACAGCGCCCGGCTCGCGCCGTACTTCGAGGGCCGCACCATCGTCCGGGTCGACCGGCTGGAGCCGAGCAAGAACATCCTGCGAGGGCTCCGCGCGTTCGAGCTGCTCCTGCAGCGGCAGCCCGAGCTGCGCGGCAATACGCGAATGCTGGCATTCCTGGTGCCATCGCGCTCGAAGCTGCCCTTCTATCAGACGTACACCGAGGAGGTGTTCGAGACGGTTGGCGCCATCAACGACGAGTGGGGCGATGTCGACTGGACGCCCATTCAGGTCTTCTACGAGAACAATTATGTGCAGGCCATTGCCGCCATGCGCGACTACGATGTGCTGATGGTGAACCCCGTCATCGACGGCATGAACCTCGTCTCCAAGGAAGGGGTGCTCGTGAACCGGCGCGACGGCGTGCTCGTCCTCTCCGAGACGGCAGGCTCGTTCGAGCAGCTCAGCGAAGGCTGCGTCCCGGTCGCCCCGGCCGATATCGAAGGCACGGTGCGCGCCCTGCGCGAGGCCCTCGAGATGCCGCTCGGCGAGCGCCGCCGCAGAGCGGCAGTCATGCGTGAGGCCGTGCGGCGCGAGGACATCATCGACTGGATTACGCGGCAGCTCGCCGACCTTGCGACCCTGCAGGATCGCCGCCACACCGAGCTCACCGGAGGCCACCATGACCGATAGCCCCGGCGCCTCCCCGCCCCCGCCCAAGGAGCATCGCTGGTTCGCGTGGATGTGGGAGCGGGTGATGAGCGGCAGCGGCCGTATGCGCGCCTGGCGCGAGGCGACGGCGGGCCACGCCAGGGGCCGTGTGCTCGAGATCGGGATCGGGAACGGCATGACCATCCCCTTCTACCACGACATCGATGAGCTGATCGGCGTCGAGCCCGACGGTGCGATGCGGCGCTACCTCGAGCCGCGCGCCGCCGCCGCTCCGTTCCCCGTCCGCGTCCTGCCCGTCAGCGGCGAGCGCCTGCCCATCGACGACGCGTCGATCGACACCGTCGTCTCGAATCTCGTGTACTGCACGATTCCCGATGTCGCCGCGTCGCTGGCGGAAGTGCGCCGGGTGCTGAAGCCCGGCGGCGAGTTCCGGTTCGTCGAGCACGTGCGCGGCGGGCGCTTCGCGGGCCCCATCCACGACTTCATCACGCCGGTGTGGCGATGGACGGGCGCGGGCTGCCACCCGAACCGGCGGCTCGAAGACGCGATCCACGCCGCCGGCTTCGACATCGTCGAGATCGAGCGCGGCGGCGGCCCCATCCCGCACATCCTCGGCGTCGCCCGGGCCGCCGCCTGAGAGCCGCACCCGGCGCTGGCAGCGGCGTCTACGAACGCCGGCGGCGCGCCAGCACGAAGCCGCCGCCCGCGAGCCCGAGCGCCGCGACCACGCCCGCCGCCGCGATGACGACGATGACCGCGCCATCGGAACCGCCGCCATCGTCGCTGGCGGGCGGGGCGGCATCGCTCGTGCCGGGCCTCGGCGTCGCCCCGTTCGGCGTGGCGATGCCCCCGACACCGAACGGGGTCAGTGTGCCCTCGATCGTCGTCTCGTTGCGCGATTCGCCGGGCGCGCGCGGATCGAGGCCCAGCGTCTCGCGCCAGTCGTTCTCGAGCGTGCGCAGGTCTTTGCCAAAGGCGCCCGTCAGCGCATCGTCGACCGTCGCGCCCCGCTTGAAGATGGCGAAGAGCTCGGCGTACTTCGTCTCGCCGTACGTGTCGGCCAGATACTTCACGAACGCCCACGACTGGCCGTAGAAGAGATCGACGTCGTCCGGGTCGCCCGGCGACGACGATGTCGACTTCAGCGAGAGCAGGCTGTCGTCCGACGCGGCGGCGCGGAACGCCGATTCGTAGCCGTCGCCCGGCTCATCCTGCGCGAGCACGGCCGTCCCCTCATCGAGCCACGCCGGGATGAAGCCGAGCCCGCCCTCGCCCGCCTGCTTCGTGACGACATGCGCCAGCTCGTGCTGGAGCGTCGACTCGACCCCCTCGTCGTTAAGCACGAGCACCGTATCGGACGACACGCGCACGCCGAGCGTGATGATCCGCTCCGAGAACGATTCGCTCCGCCGCTCCAGCGCTGGCTGCATGTCGTCGCGCGTCTCGTACGCGACGACTTTCACGGGGAAGGCGACTTCCGTCGCCAGCAGCGCAATCGTGCGGTCGAGCGAGACGCGACCGGCGGCGGCGAGCGCCCGGCCGTCGGTACTGCCGTAGGTGTAGACGACGAGCCCGCCGCGTTCGATGCGCTCCCACTCGAAGCGCGTGTCCTCGTAGACGATGGTCGCTTCCGGCGTCTCGCTGACCTCGCCGCCGGTGCCGGTGATGAGCCACGAGTACCGGACTTCGGTAAACGGCGGCAGGTAGACGCGCGGCGGATCGTTGCCCTCGAGCGACGCGTTGCACGCGACACGGGCGCCCTCGTCGGGCGTGCAGCTCGCGGGCGCACGCGTGGCGACGCCATCGGGCAGGATGGTGTAACGCAGCTCGACCTGCGCGATGCCGCCCGCGGCCTCGGCATCGATCCGGAACAGCACGTCGTCGGGAAATCGATTCTCCGCACTCTGCGAGATGACGTTGACCGCGGCCTGCGCGCCGCCGTCCCTCGCTGGCAGCGCCACCGCGGCCGCGAACGCGGCGAGCGTGAGCAGCGCGACGAGCGCCCCACGAGTCCGCAAGCCGACGACGTTCACTGCGGCACCTCCTGCGATTCACCCAGTTGTGCCTTGTGATACGCCTCGAGGAACGGATCGAGATCGCCTTCGAGCACGGCCACCGGGTCGCTCGTCTCGAAGCCGGTGCGGTGATCCTTGATCATCTTGTACGGGTGGAGGACGTAGCTGCGAATCTGGTTGCCCCACCCCGCCGAGATGTGGTCGCCCTTCAGCTTCGCCTGCTCGTCGGCGCGGCGCGTCAGCTCCACCTCGAGCAGGCGCGCCGTCAGCACCTTCATCGCGCTCTCGCGATTGCGATGCTGCGACCGCTCGTTCTGGCACGTGACGACGATGCCCGTCGGCAGGTGCGTGACCCGGATCGCGGTCGAGTTCTTCTGCACGTTCTGGCCGCCGTGGCCGCTGGCGCGGAACACGTCGATCCGCAGGTCGTCGGGGTCGATCGCCACCTCCGAGGCCTCATCGGCCTCGGGCATGCACCTCGACCAGCGCGAACGACGTGTGCCGTGAGTGCGACGCATCGAAGGGCGAGAGACGGACGAGCCGGTGGACGCCGCGCTCGGCACGAAGATAGCCGTAGGCGTTGTCGCCGGCGACCTCGATGGTGGCGCTCTTGATGCCCGCCTCCTCGCCCTGCGCCGTGTCGAGCACGTCGACCTGGTAGCCCCGCCGCTCGCCCCACCGCAGGTACATGCGAAGCAGCATCTCCGCCCAGTCCTGCGATTCCGTGCCGCCCGCGCCGGCGTGGATGGCGAGAATGGCGGAGCGGGCGTCGTAAGGCCCGGAGAACGAGAGGGCGAACTCGATATCGTCGACCTCGCGCAGGAGCGCGGCATACTCGCGCTGGGCTTCGGCGGCAGCCTCGTCGTCGGCCTCTTCCTGAGCGAGCTCCAGGAGCGTCGTCAGGTCTTGGGCGCGGGCCAGCAGCGATTCCCATGTCTCGACGGCGCGGCGGAGCTGCGCCATCCGCTGCATGTGGGCGCGGGCGCGAGCCGGGTCATCCCAGAAGCCGGGTTCGGCTGAGCCGCGCTCCAGCTCCGCCGCTTCGCGGGCCTGTGTCCCGAGGTCAAAGTCGCACCATGATGTCGCGGATGCGCTCGGCCAGCGCCTGCAGGTCGGATGTCAGGTCTCGCATGAAGGGTCCCCTTCCAAGGTGGCCGGTTCTTCGCGCATCTTGCTGGCCCGGTCGGCGAGGCGAACCGGCTCCGGCAGCCGGTAGCCGCGACAGCAGGCGAGCGTCCAGGTGACCGCCTCCTCGAACCCGATCCGGTGGCCGGGCGAGATGAAGAGCGGGCCCGCGCCCGCGCGGGTGCGTACGACCGTGCCCACCAGCTCGCCGCCCGCGAACAGCGGCTGCGTCGAACCGGGCTCCGCGCCCACAGGCTCGTATTCTCCCACGAGCCGCGACTTCGCGCATCCGATGGACGGCACATCGAGCAGGAGGCCGAGGTGCGAGGCGATCCCGATCCGCCGGGGATGCGCGTACCCCTGCCCGTCGACCATCAGCAGGTCGGGGCGCGACGCGCATGCCGTCGAGCGCGGCGAGGATCAGCGGAGCCTCGCGAAAGGAGAGGAGGCCCGGCACGTATGGGAAGGCCACCGTCGCCTCGTGTGTGCGCTGCTCGAGAACCTCGAGCGACGGCCACGACATGGCGACGGCCGCGGCCCGCCCGATGCTCCCGCGGCGCCCGGCGCTGACATCGACCCCGATGATGGTGCGAACATCGACGGGGGCAGCCGCTGGTGATGACGCCCGGCGCGAGCTCTGCCTGGATTGCGCGCGCCTCCGCCGGAGTCACCTCCCAGCGGTGGCGAATCACGGTGCTTCGTGTTGTGATACTCTCCACTCAAAGCAAGTATACAGGGTCGCCCGGGCCGGGACGTACAGCGGGGAGCGCGCCATGACTTCGACCGAGAACCGCCCAGCTACGGAAGAGGAGGTGCTGAACCTGCTCTTCCGGCTCGGTCGAGCGTTCACGCGCCGGCGCCAGACGGACGACAGCGACCCGCATCTCAGTATGCTCCAACTTCAGGCGCTGATCTTCATCCGCGAACGCGAGAGTTGCAGCATGAGCAGTCTGGCGGCCGAATTCCGGATCGGCCTGCCTTCGGCGACGGCGCTTGTCGAGCGGCTGGTGCGTGTCGACCTGCTGAGCCGCTCCGAAGACCCGAATGATCGCCGCGTGACACGCGTGCGGCTGACCTCGGCCGGGCGCGAGCGGCTGCGGCAGCTCATCGACCGCGAGGTTCACGAGACGCGGGCGCTCATCGAGCAGCTGCCTGCGCCCGACCGGGACGCGATCGTCCGGATCGTGACGCATCTGCTGACGTCGCTCGAGGCGAGCTGACCGCACGTACGTCCTTGACCATGGAGATGCCGATTGCTACGATGATCGGCAGTGAGCGGCGGGCGCGGGCGCCGGTCGTTCGCTCGGTGTCTGTTGCCGCGCGGAAGTAGCTCAGCGGTAGAGCACCTCCTTGCCAAGGAGGGGGTCGAGGGTTCGAATCCCTTCTTCCGCTCCAGCCTGCCGAAGTGGCGGAATAGGCAGACGCGACAGTCTCAAAAACTGTTGGGGGGCAACCCTCGTGCCGGTTCGAGCCCGGCCTTCGGCACCAGGGCACGCATATACACCGGCGGGGGCGCGAGGGGCGTCGTCAGACCGGGCGGCCGCCACGGTGGCGAGTGGTGTAATGGTAGCACAGGGGCCTTTGAAGCCCTTAGTTCAGGTTCGAGCCCTGGCTCGCCAGCCAGCTCGCGAACGGCTCCTTCCCCGATAGCTCAATGGTAGAGCGAGCGGCTGTTAACCGCTAGGTTCTAGGTTCGAGTCCTAGTCGGGGAGCCAATCCCGTTCACCCCCAGCTCTTGCCCTCCGGCATGGCGACGACCTCGCGCGGCAGCAGCTCGCCGCACGTCCTCCGCCACCACGAGCCGCATCAGCCCATCGCGGCTCTGCACCCGCCCCCGTACGACCACAAACGGCGCTGTCCGCACCACCGCCCGGCGGCGCTCGTAGACATCGGACTGCACCGAGCACGTTCGTCATCCCGTACTCGTCCTCCAGCAGCAGGAAGACGACGCCCTTCGCCGTCGCCGGCCGCTGACGGCAGACGACGAGCCCCGCGACATCGACCAGCGTCCCCGGCCGCGTCAGCGCCAGGTGCCGCGTCGAGCGGACGCCCTCGCCGAGGGCGGCGCGCAGGTGCTGCATCGGGTGCTGATCGGGGCTGAGCGACAGCAGCGCGTAATCGGCCGCCATCCGCTCGTACGACGTGAAGTCGGGCAGCGGCACCTCATCCTGCACCGTCGGCAGTTCCAGGTGCAGCTGCCGCTGCCGTGGCGCCGATAGCCTGCCCGCCCGCAGGCCACCGCCGAACAACCCCGACTGCCAGAGCAGCTCACGCCGGTTCAGCCCGAACGCATCGAACGCGCCGGCCCGGATCAGGTTCTCGATCGCCTCCCGGCCGAGGCCCGTCCGCTGCGCGAAATCGAACAGCGAGCGGAACTCGCCGCCCGCGGACCGCGCCCGCTCGATGGCGCGCCCACCCGGCGCCCCGACGCCCTTCACGTAGCCCAGCCCGATGCGCACCGCATCGCCCTCGACCGTGCATGGCGCGGCGCTGCGCATTGACGCCGGGGCGCAGCACGGGCACGCCGTGGCGCTTCGCGTCGTTGGTGAGCACGTGCGGCGGATAGAAGCCCATCGGCCAGTTGTTGAAGAGCGCGCAGGTGAACTCCGGCGCGTAGTACTCCTTCAGCCACGCCGACTGGTACGCCAGCAGCGCGAACGCCGCGGCATGGCTCTTGGGGAAGCCGAACTCGGCGAACCCGAGCAGATTGTCGAAGACACGCTCCATCGTCTCCCTGGCGACGCCGCGCCCGGCCGCTCCGGCCATGAACTGCTCGCGGAACGACTCCATGGCCGCGTGCGAACGCTTGCGGCTCATGGCGCGGCGGAAGCGGTCGGCCTCGCCCGATGTGAAGCCGCCCATCGCCATCGCCACCTGCAGCACCTGCTCCTGGAACAGCACGACACCGAGCGTCTCGGCGAGCACATCGTGAACGGAGGGGTGGACGAACACCTCGGGCATCGGCTCGCCCCGGCGCTGCGCCTCGCGCCGCCGCACATACGGGTTGACGGCGCCGCCCACGATCGGGCCGGGCCGGACGATGGCCACCTGCACCGCCAGGTCTTCGAGCGTGCGCGGCTGGGTGCGCGGCAGCATCTGGATCTGGGCGCGCGACTCGATCTGGAAGACGCCCACCGTGTCGCCCGCGCAGATGCTGTCGTAGACACGCTCGTCGGCGAAATCGATGCGGGAGAGGTCGACCCAGACGCCGCGATGCTCGGCGATGAGGTCGAGGCACTCCTCGACGAGCGACAGCATGCCCAGACCGAGGAAATCGATCTTCACCATGCGGGCGTCGTCGACGCTGTCCTTGTCCCAGTGGCAGAGGTAGCGCCCCGGCCAGGCGGCGGGGGCGATCGGGCACCTGCTCGACGAGCGGCGTGCTGGCGATGACCATGCCGCCGACGTGCTCGCTGAGGTGACGCGGGAAGCCCGAAAGCTGCGCCGCCAGGTCGATGAGGTCGCGCCAGCCGGGAGCATCGACGCGGCCGGCGTACTCGGGGTAGCGGGCCATCTCCCCGGCGAGGCCATCGGCGCGGCCGTAGCCCTCGGCCAGCTTGGCGAGCCGATCGAGCTCGGCGGGCGGCAGGCCGAGCGCCTTGCCCACGTCGCGGATGGCGCTGCGGATGCGGTAGGTGGGGAAGCTGGCGACAAGCGCCGCGTGCTCGGCGCCCCAGTGCTCGTAGACGCGCTCGATGAGCCGGGCGCGGATATCGCGAGGGAAGTCGAGGTCGATGTCGGGCAGGCTCGACATCTCCTCGTTGAGGAAGCGGCCGAGGAAGAGATTGTTCTTCACCGGGTCGATGTGGCTGAGGCCGATGAGGTAGCAGATGATCGACCCGACCGATGAGCCGCGGCCCCGCCCCGGCGGCAGGTCGAACTTCCCGCGGGCGCTGGTGCCCCGCACCTCCTTCGCCACCTCGCGGGCCAGCTCCAGCACCTCGTGGTACACGAGGAAGAAGCCGGCGAGGCCGTGCTTGCGTACCAGCGCCAGCTCCTCGCCGAGCCGCCGCTCCGCCTCCGGCCGCTCCGGCCTGCCGTACTTGGCCGAGCGATGGCCTCGCGACAGAGGCGCTCCAGCCAGGTGTCGGGCGTGTGGCCTTCGGGCACGGGCGGCGATGGCAGCTCGTAGCCGAGGTCATCGGTCAGGTCGAAGCGGGCACAGCGCCCGGCGATCCGGAGCGTGGCGGCGATAGCCTCCGGGTAGGCGGCGAAGCGGCGCGCCTGCTCCCCGGGCGGCCGCAGGAAGAATTCGCTGTTGGGGCGGCGCTCGCGGTGGCTTTCGTCGAGCGTTGTACGGTGCTTGATGGCGACGAGCACGTCCTGAGGCGGTGGCGCTCGCGGACGTGGTAGTGGACGTTGCCCGTGGCGACCGTGCCGACGCCGGCCGTCTGCCGCGAGCTCGGTCAGGGCGCGGCAGCGCGGCTCGTCGCCGTAGACGAGGTTGTCCTGCAGCTCGACGAAGACGCTGTCGCGGCCGAACCACTCGATGAGCTGCGCCAGCTCCCGCCTGGCCCCGTCGGCATCGCGCTCCCGCACGAGCGACGGGACACGTCCCCGCCGGCAGCCCGTCAGGCAGATGAGACCGCTGGTGCGGCCCTCGAGCGCGGCGAACGGGAGCCGTGGCTCGCGCCGGAGCCGGTCGCGAGCTTTCGGGTCGTCGTGGCCGTGGCCCTGCGCGATGCTGATGAGGCGGCAGAGGTTGCCGTAGCCGGCTCGCGTCTCGGCGAGCAGGGTGAGATGGGAGCCGTCCTCCATCGTCAGCTCGGCGCCGGTGATGGGGCGGATGCCGGCGGCGCGGGCCGCCTGGGCGAACTCCATCGCGCCGTAGAGGCCGTCGTGGTCGGTGAGGGCGAGGGCGGGGTAGCCCATCGCCGCCGCCGCCGCCGACCATGCTCCTCCACCGACGACGCGCCTTCGAGCAGCGACCAGCAGGAGTGGAGGTGCAGCTCGACGTAAGGGGCGCTATCCGTGGTCATGGCCATCGACAGTGGTTCTACTGAATGTGGAGGTAGGTGCTATGTCGACCGTAACCGTATCCGAAAAAGGTTGGGTCGTTATCCCGAAGGATATCCGCGACCGCCACGGCATCAGGAAGGGCGACAAGGTGCACGTCCTCGATGTAGCCGGCCGCATCATCATCGTCCCCGCATCCAAAGGTGACCCCGTCGAGGCGGCCTACGGCATGCTTCGGCGGCCGGCGGATCTTCGGCCACCGAGGCGCTTCTTCGAGATTGGCGCGAGGAGGCCGAGATGGAGGAGCGCAAGCACCGCGAGCCGAGGAGCGCCTGGCCGCAGCCCTGAGAGAGCCCGCTACGTCCTGGACGCCTTCGCGCTGATGGCGTTCATCCATGCGGAGCCCGGCGCCGAGCGCGTCCGCGAACTCCTGCACGCCACTGATGCAGTCGAGCTTTCCCTGACCACCGTGAACCTCGCCGAGGTGCTCTACCGGATCGAGCGCGACGACGGAGAGGCGGCGGCGGACACCGTGCTGGCGCGGCTGACGCAGGAGCTTCCCGTGCGCGTGGTCGAGGCCAATCTTGACCTGAGCGTCCGCGCTGCCCGCTTCAAGGCCGTTCATCCCGTCTCCCTTGCTGACTGTTACGCGGTGGCGCTCGCCGAGCGGCTGGGCGCTGTTGTCGTCACCGGCGACCCCGATTTCCGCCGTTTCGAGGGCCGCGTCGCCGTCGAATGGCTCTCGACACCTCAGTAGCGAGCTGCATGTCTGTTCCCCTCCGGGTTGGTACCTTGCACGGTATCCTTACCGATGTCGCCACCTCCATGGGGATGAGCCGCGGGGGCTAAGCCGCGACGTGCTGGCCGGCGACCTCTTCCGTCAATAGCGCTGCTCGTACCATTGCCCGCTCGCCATGTCCTGACACACGGTGACGATGCGACCGCCGGCGAGCTGCACCCGCCAGTAGCAGCGTGAGAGGGCATCGTCGCGCCACCAGCCTTCGTCGACCCGCCACGTCTCCTCGATGCTGGCGACGGGCGTGCCGCCGAAGGAGAGCGGCGCGCCGTCCTCGCCGCTGGTCACGCCGGCCGGACGCGGCTCGTTCAGGGATCGAATTCGGCCAGCGCCATGCGACGTTCGGGCACGCGGCTCCATGGCTCTACCTCCACCACATGGCCCACCGGGCAATGCCCGTAGCGGGCTTTCAGCTGACGTAGCGTCTCCTCGAGCTCCTCGCGCCGCCGCGCCGCTTCACGGAAGAGCGACGGCTGCCGGCCGCTTTCGTGGGTGAGCCCGGCCAGTTCGAGCCGGAGCTGGGCGGCGGCCCCCGGCATGCCGGCGTATTCGACGAGCGTCCGGAGCACCCGCCAGAGGCGGTCGCGGTCGCTGCTCGGCTCCTTCAGCAGCTGCTTCCGTCGCCAGCGCTGTCCGCGCTCGGTCGTCAGGGTCACCTCGATGGCGCGCACGAACCGCTGCCCGCGCAGCGGCTGACGCAGCGCGCTGGCGAGCATCGGCTCCAGCGCGGCGAGGATGGCCTCGCGGCTTACGAGCGGCGTCCCGAAGTCCATCACCTCGGCCACTCGCTCGATGTACGGCGCCGGCATCACCGGACGGTCGTCGTGTCCGTTCGCGAGCTCCCAGGCGAAGACACCTGCCGTGCCGAACTGCGCCTGCACGGCGTGCCGGGGGAGCGCCGCAAGGCCGCCCATCGTGCGGATGCCGAGGAGCCGCAGCCGCCGCAGCGCCTCCGGCTCCAGGGGGAGGAGGCCAATGGGACGGTCGCGCAGGAAGGACTCTCCCGTCGCCAGGCTCAATGACCATGGCCTCGCCCGGAGCGGCGGCCGCGGCCGCGGCAAGGGCGATGAACTTGCCTTTCGCGATGCCGGCCCGCGGCCCCAGCCCGGCGGGCGCACAATCGAGGAGCAGCGGGATGAGCTGGTCGCCGTGGAGCCGCAGCAGGCCTGTCAGATCAAGGTAGGCCGTGCCGGGGCCGGCGTCCTCGGCAGCGGGGCTGACCCGCTGCAGCGACCGAACGACGGCCTCCCATACTCGCTCGTACAGCACCGGCCGGGGCTCGATGACAGCCACCGCTGGACAAAGGGCGATGGCCTCGCGCAGCGATATGCCGGGGTCGACGCCGTAGCGGATCGCCTCGGGGCTGGCCTCGACGACGCGTGGGCCGGAAGCGCCGCCGCCGATGACGACGGCGCGTCCGCGCAGCTCCGGCCGCTCCTCCAGCTCGCAGGCGAGCGGGAAGCGGGGGACGAAGAGACAGCCGGCGAGGCGAGGTCGTGGGTGAGCCATGGGAGGAGAGCATATCAGAACACGTGTACTATTTTCAAGGGCCGGCCCCTCGCGCGCCTCAAGGAGACGGAGGTGATGACGCGCTCGCCTCCCTTGACGACCGCAGGAGCGCCGCCTAGAATCCGACGGAATCGCGGTGCGGCGACACCCGCGCACACTGCGGCGAGAGGGACACGACCATGCCCCAGCCCCTCCGGCGGCTCGCCGCCAGCGCCCTCCTGACAGTGCTCGCGCTTGGCGTCGCGCTTGCCAGCGCCGCGACCATCGTGCCGAACAGCCCCTACCAGGCGGGGCCGAACAGCGTCGCCATCATCGGCGGCGGTACCGCGGCGGAGGTCGCGGCCGGCATCGCGGCGGACAGCGGCATGAAGGTCGATGCCCTCTGGCTGCTGAAGGGCGGCAGGTGGCTCTTCTTCCTGCCCGCCGTCCCCGGCGTCGATGGCGGCCTCAGCATCGTCCCCGATCCGGCGGCGGCGGTCGCCGTGCTCTCGGCCGGCGGAGGGGGCGGTCTCCCGCCCGCGCCCGGAGGCGCAGTTCCGCCGAGCGCAGTCACCACGGCGACGATGGGCCCGAACGGCGCCACCGTCAAGCGCGGCGACGTCACCGTGAAGGTACCCGTGGGCGCGATGCCGCCCGGCGCGACCGTCAGCCTTTCGTCTGCGAGCCCTTCGCCGCTGCCGACAGGCTACACCGCGACCGGCCAGGCGTACCGCCTGCGAACCAGCGCGCCGCTCGGCGCGGGCGCCACCCTCTCAATACCAGCGCCGGCGGACGCAGCGCTGACCAGCCAAGGGAACGATGGCCTCGGCGGTCTATTTTTACTGGCATGGGGCTTCTGTGAGGACGCGCCCGACGAGGAGTTAGCTGGATGCATCCTTATCAGCCTGATCCTCATCCTCGGAGTGTTGCAGGCCGACCTGCCGTCGAGCCCGGCTCCAGTCGACACGACGGTCACGATAGCGAGAAGCGCAGCACCGCCGACCGCGCCGCTGAACGTCACTCTGGCCGCCACGCCGAGACCCGCCAAGGTCGGCCAGCCCGTCACCTACAGCGTCACAGCGACGGGCGGCAAGGGGCCCTACGTCTACGAGGTGAAGGCGGATGGCGCCGTTGTGGGGACTTCGAGCGCGGGTACGGTGACGTTCCAGACCCCGGGCCTCCACGTCATCGATGTCAAGGTGACCGACAAGAACGGCACGCCGAAGTCCGCGCACGTCGACGTCGATGTGGCCGCCCCGCTGGCCGTAACGCTGACCGGCCCGGCGACGCTCGAACACGGCGCAGGCGGCACCTACACCGCAACGATCACAGGCGGCGTTGCGGCATACACCCTCACCTTCACCGTGACAGGGCCGGGAGCCGTCGCCCCCCAGACCGTCCCCGCGCCGGTGGCCGGGTCGTACCCGGCGACATTCACGTTCACCCTTGCCGGCAGCTATACGGTGACGGCCACCGTAACGTCGGCGGATGGCCAGACTTCCAGCGCGCCAATAGCGGTGACAGTACATGAGGAAAGCGGGGGTGGGGGTGGGGGCTGCGTGTGTTAGCGAGCGCCGCCGCGCGCTGCCGCACCTCGCTTGACGACCGCGAGAGCGTCGCCTAGAATCCGACGGAATCGCGGTGCGGCGACACCCGCGCACACTGCGGCGAAGGGACCACGACCATGCCCCAGCCCCTCCGGCGGCTCGCCGCCAGCGCCCTCCTGACAGTGCTCGCGCTTGGCGTGGCGCTTGCCAGCGCCGCGACCATCGTGCCGAACAGCCCCTACCAGGCGGGGCCGAACAGCGTCGCCATCATCGGCGGCGGCACCGCGGCGGAAGTCGCGGCCGATATCGCGGCCGACAGCGGCATGAAGGTCGACGCCCTCTGGCTGCTGAAGGGCGGCAGCGTGGCTCTTCTTCCTGCCCGCCGTCCCCGGCGTCGATGGCGGCCTCAGCATCGTCCCCGACCCGGCGGCGGCGGTGGCCGTGCTCTCGCCCGGCAGCGGCGGCGGTCTTCCGCCGCCACCCGCCGCCACGCCCCCCGCCGGCGACACCCTGACGGCGACGATGAGCGCCACCGGCGCCACCGTCAAACTCGGGAACGTCACGGTCACGGTGCCCCCCGGGGCCATGCCGCTCGGGGCGAAGGTCACCCTCTCGCCGGCGGCGCTGCCGCCGCTGCCACCGGAGTGGACGGCCACCGGCCCGGCGTTCAAGGTCACGACGACGGCGGCCACGACCAAGCCTCTCCAGGTGAAGTTGGGTCCGTCGCTGACCGCCTCGGATATCGTCCCCGGCCCCGGGGGCTGGTATGACACCGAGGATCCGACCACTCACATCTTCGTGATTCCGCTGGCAATGGCGAGCTCGGCAGGTCAGATCGCGCCGTCGTCGACGCCCCTGAACGTTACCGTCGTGCCAGTGAAGGCCAACGTCGCGCCGCTCACCGTCACGGTCGGCGCCTCGGCGGCGAAAGCGAAACCGGGGGTGGCCGTCGGCTACACCGCCGAGGCGAAAGGCGGCACGCCGCCGTACACCTTCGACGTGTTCGCCGATGGCGCCCTCGTCGGGCATGCGAGCGCGGGTCAGGTGACATTCACGACGGAGGGTCCGCGCACCATCGCAGTCACCGTGACCGACAAGAACGGGAAGCAGGCGCGGGCGAGTACCATTGTCGACGTAGCCAGCGACCCGATCACCATCACCCTCGCGGGCCCGGCTACGCTCGCGCACGGAACGAGCGCCACGTACACGGCCACGATCAGCGGACGGCCTCTCGCCGTACTCCCTCCGCGTTCGAGTTGGCGGGGCACGGTGTGCAGACCAACTTCTCCTTCACTCCGCCGACGGCGGGGTCGTACAGTGTCGTCCTCAACTTCCCGGTGATCGGAAGCTACACCGTCACCGCCAGCGTCGTCGGGGCGGACGGCCTCGGAGCGCAATCAGTCATCGGGGTGACAGCCCACGACGAGGGGGTGACAGCGTTCACGAGGAGTGACGCCGCGGAGCGAGCGATCGCGGGCGATCAGCTCTTCTTGCTGCCGCGCCGGTACTGCGGACGCTGGCCCGCCGCGAGCACCCGCTTGCGCAGCCGCAGCCGCGTTGGCGTGACCTCGAGCGCCTCGTCATCGCGCAGCCATTCGAGCGCCTGCTCGAGCGAGAGCTTTCGCGCGGGCAGCAGGTGCACGCTCTCCTCCGAGTTCGAGGCGCGCATGTTCGTCAGCTTCTTCTCTTTGGTGATGTTGATGTCGATGTCTTCTTCGCGGGAGTTCTCGCCCACGATCATCCCCTCGTAGACCGTCTCGCCCGGCTCGACGAACAGCTCGCCGCGCGCCTGCGCCCCCTCGATGGCGTACGCCGTCGCCCGGCCCGGCCTGTCGGCGACAAGCGCGCCCGATATCCGGCTGGGGATGTCGCCCTGCCACGGCTCGTAGCCGTCGAACAGGTGATTGAGCAGCCCCGTGCCGCGCGTATCCGTGAGGAACTGCCCCCGGAAGCCGATGAGCCCCCGCGAGGGGATGCGGAACTCCATCCGCACGCGGCCGCTGCCGTGGTTGACCATGTTCGTCATCCGCCCCTTGCGCATCGAGAGCTTCTCGGTGGCCACACCAACGAAGTCCTCCGGGCAATCGATGACGAGCTTCTCCATCGGCTCCTGGCGTGTGCCATCGACCGTGCGGGTGATGACGCTCGGGTTGCTGACGGTAAGCTCGTGACCCTCCCGGCGCATCATCTCGATGAGGATCGCCATCTGCAGCTCGCCGCGACCCGACACGCGGAAGCCGGTCGACCCCTCGTCCGGCTCGACCTTGAGGCTGACGTTGGTCAGCGTCTCCTTGTCGAGGCGCTCCTTGAGCATGCGTGCGGTGAGGAACTGGCCATCCTGGCCGGAGAACGGCGAATCGTTGAGGCCGAACACCATGCTCACGGTCGGCTCGTCGACGGTAACGCGCCGGAGCGGGCGCGGGTTGTCGATATCGGTGATGGTGTCGCCGATGCTGACCTCGGTGAAGCCGGCGAGCGCCACGATCTCGCCGGGGCCCGCCTCCTCGACCGCCACCTGATCCAGCCCCTCGAACACGTACAGCGAGCTGACACGCGTCCGGGCGACACTCCCGTCCTGGCGCACAAGGCCGACCTCGGTACGGGCGCGGACGGTGCCGTTCACGACCCGGCCGATCGCGACGCGGCCAAGGTACTCGGAGTAGTCGAGGTTGAGCACGAGCATCTGCAGCGGCATGGCCGGATCGAAGTGCGGCGGCGGAATGGTGCGGATGATCTCCTCAAACAGCGGCGCGAGCTGATGATCCTCGCCGTCGGGGGTGAGCCGGCAGATGCCGCGCCTCGCGATGGTGTACAGCACGGGGAAGTTCAGCTGCTCCTCCGTGGCGTCGAGATCGATGAACAGGTCGAAGACATCGCTCAGCGCCTGCTGGGGCTCCGCGTCCTTCCGATCGATCTTGTTGATGACGACAAGCGGCTGCAAGTTCAGTTCGAGCGCCTTCTTGAGCACGAAGCGCGTCTGCGGCAACGGCCCCTCGGCGGCGTCGACGAGCAAGAGCACACCATCGACCATATTGAGCGTGCGCTCCACCTCGCCGCCAAAGTCGGCGTGGCCGGGCGTATCGACGATGTTGATCTTGCAATCGCCGAAGCGCACCGACGTGTTCTTCGCGAGAATGGTGATCCCCTTCTCGCGTTCAAGGTCGTTCGAATCCATGACCCGCTCGGCGACTTCCTGGTTCTCGCGAAAGACGCCGCTCTGCCAGAGCATGGCGTCGACGAGCGTCGTTTTGCCGTGGTCGACGTGCGCGATGATCGCGATGTTGCGCAGATCGTCGCGCGTAGCCGTACGTCCGCCGTCCTTCGGCGCGTGGTGCGTTGATTGCATGCATATCCTCGGGGCACGCGCGTTCGTGGAAGTGAGGTTTGGGGGCCGGGCGCGAGCCTTCTCCCATACAGCGTAGCCCAGCCGGCGCTGGAGAGATACGGGCGCGCCGCCACGGACACACCCCGGCCGCGGGCGGCGCGCTACCAGTCGAGCCGGGCAGGCCGATCGGCCCGGTCGGCCGGGGGCGGAAATTCGTCGAAGTCATCGTCGCCGGCGAATTCATCGCCATCAAACTCGTCGACAGCGACGACGCCGTCGAGCGCATTCGCCGCTTCGCCATCGATGTCGCGCGGCCCATCGCCATCAGCGGGCTCCGCGTGCGACTCGGGCGCGGCGACAGGAGGCGCAGGCAACCTCGCGGCGATGGGCGGCGGCGGCAGCTCCGGCTTCGCCTCGGGTGCCGCGGGGGGCGCAAGCGGCTCGAGCGCTGGCCGGGGGGCAGTCGTGACGGGTGCGCGCGCCGCCGCGATCGCCAGCACGCGACCGTCGGGACGCGGCGCTCGCGGCGTCGCGGCATTGGGCGGCGCAGGCAGCGCGGCAGGCGCGGCGAGGTGGCCGCCGGCGGCCGGACGCAGCTCCTGCGCTCGCTCCATCTCGGCCTCGTGCTTGGCGTGGGCCGTGCGCATCGCCGACTGGGCGAACGCCAGAAGCTCCTGCGGCGACTCGATATCGTCGCTGAGGCTGGCGGCGCCGAACGAGACGTGGATGCCGAGACGGAACATCGACTCGGTCGGCACCTTCAGCGTTCGGATACGGGCCTCCGCGCCGCGAACGAAGTCGTCGGCGGCCGCGGGGCCGGCCTTGGGCAGCACCGCCACGAATTCGTCGCTCCCGAAGCGCGACACCAGCCCGCCGTGAGCGACCGCGAGCGACCGGATGGCGTCGGCCACCATCCTCAGCACAAAATCGCCGACGTCGTCGCCACAGACACTGTTGAGGGTGCGGAAGTCGGTGATGTCGGCCATGACGACCGAGAGCGGCAACTCGTGCTCGTTCGCGCGCTCGACCTCGCGCTCCAGCGCGGCGTAGAGCGCCGAGTGCGTCAGCAGGCCCGTGAGCGGATCCATGGGGGGCGGCGCGGTCGCCGCTGCGGCCGGGTCAATCCAGCCGCTGGCGCCGGCGACCAGCGACGGATGCGTACCGCTGACCGACATTCCGTTGCCTGTCGCGGCGTCTCCCTCGCGGCGGCGCAACGCCGCCGTCGCCGCCCAGCCCGTCAGGATCGCGACAGCGGCCGTCGCCACGAGCAGCGCTCAGCGAGAACAGGATCGACGCGGAGATCGCGTCGTCGCGGACACCGGACATGCTCGTGACGACACGGATGACGCCGATCACCTCACCATTGGCCGCTGTGAACGGGCCCCACTCCTCGCCGCTCGCCGGGCCAGCACGCAGAACATCGATGAACCTGCCGCCAACATCGACACCCGGCTCGCCGGGCTCGCCCAGCTCCACCACGCGCGACAGCCGTTCGCCAGCCAGCACCGCCTCCGGCATGGCGAGCGGCGTGAGCGGCGAAGGCGCAGCGGGGTCGGACGCGAACACCTCCGTGCCGTCCGGCAGGTACACCTGCGCGATCTCGATATCCCCGGCCGCCAGGCCGACAGCATCGGCGAAGCCGGCCGCGCTGAGCGTGCGAAGATCGACGCCGGGCTCCCGCAGCGCACGGCTGACGCTGTCGTAGGCCAGCGCATTCGTTGCCCGCGCCGACGCCAGGCCGCTATCGACCTCGCGCTGCACGGCGATGCCCGCCACGATGACGCCGGCCACCGCAGTGACCACGGCCGCTGTAAGCCAGATACGGATCGTTGAAGGCACGCGCACTCTCCCCTCGGAACGACGCGCAGCGTGAAGCACTGCGTCATCCTTGATCATCGACACGTAGGGGCGCCGCCTCCAGTGGCAGCCGCCATCGACGATCCTGCGATCTGGGCGAAACTCACGCGCGAAACCCGCGTTAGTGTTGGCATGGACCAGAACGGCGCAGCTGATCTGGCGGGCCTGGCGCTCGACGTGGACGCCGCGAGCATCAGCCTGGGGCATCCCCAGTTCGAGGCCGAGGACGCCGTCTTCGTGCGCGACGCCCGATTCCCGCTCCGGCGCGACGCCAATCGTGTCACGCGGATACGCGCTCGCACCCCTGCTGCGATCGCTCGCCTCTTCGACCGCGCGGAGCACGAGTACGGGAGCGTTCCGCATCGGCGGTTCGATGTCGACTTCCGCACACCTCCGGAGTTCGAGGCCCGGCTCATACTCGACGGCTACGAACGCAGTGACACGCTCGTGCTTCTGCTGGATGGCGACCTCATCGGCACGCCCGCTCCGTGCGACATCCGTCCCGCCGAAGAGCGCGAGCGACAGGCGCGCCCGGGAGGAGCTGATCCGGCTCGACTGGGAGGAGCATGCTCGGCGCGGCGGGCGCGCGTCCGCCGAGGACCTCTACGCTGGAGATGGTCGCAGCGAAGCGGGGCCAGACCCCGCCCTTCCGCTACTGGCTCGCGTGGGTCGATGGCGCGCCACGTGCCTACTTCGCCTCATGGCGCGGCCTCGGCGACATGGGTCAGGTCGAAAACCTGTTCACCCATCCCGACTATCGTCACCAGGGGCTCGCCACGGCGCTCATCCACCACTGCGTCGCCGATTGCCGGCGCATGGGCGCAGGCCCAATCGTGATCGCAGCCGACGCCACGGACACGCCGAAGCGGATGTACGCGGCGATGGGCTTCCGCCCGGTCGCACTCGAGCGACAGTACTTGCGCAACGTCGATCCAGCACTGTGAATGACCGCGGCCCCACCGGCAGCAGCAGCGCACAACATTGACGATGCCGCGATTCGGGCGCTACAGTTCGAGCCATCCGGCGAGGCTGCTCGCCGCCCAACTCGCCCCCGGCGCGGCAGAGGGCCACCACATGTACGACCACGACGCCCTGAAGAAGCTGGCCGAGCGACGCGCGACGTGGGAACGCCAGCTCGACGACACCGGTCAGGAGCGCCCCGGCCCATTCATCACCACATCGGGCACGCCCATCGCCCGCGTCTACGACCCGACCGACATCGCCGACCTCGACTACGAGCGCGACCTCGGCTTGCCGGGCGAATACCCGTTCACGCGCGGCGTCCACCCCACAGGCTACCGCGGCAAGCTGTGGACGATGCGCATGTTCGCCGGCTTCGGCACCGCCGAGGAGACGAACGCCCGCTTCAAGTACCTGCTGGAGCACGGGCAGACCGGCCTCTCGATCGCCTTCGACCTGCCGCACGCTGTATGGGCTACGACACCGACGCGCCGGAGGCGCATGGGCGAATTCGGCAAGTGCGGCGTGGCGCGTCACATCGCTGCGCGACATGGAGATCCTGCTCGACGGCATCCCGCTCGGACGAGATCACCACGTCGCATGACGATCAACTCGCCCGCCGCCATCATCTGGGCGATGTACATCGCCGCGGCGGAGAAGCAGGGCGTGCCGCCCGCGAAGCTCGCGCGGCACGCTGCAGAACGACATCCTCAAGGAGTACATCGCGCAGAAGGAGTTCATCTTCCCGCCGGAGCCGTCGATGCGGCTGGTCATCGACACGATCGAGTTCGGCGACGCAGCACATGCCGCAGTGGAACACGCATCAGCATCAGCGGCTACCACATCCGCGAGGCGGGCTCGACGGCGGCGCAGGAGCTGGCCTTCACGCTGGCCGACGGGCTGGAGTACGTGCGCTGGGCGCTCGCGCGCGGCCTGGACATCGACGACTTCGCGCCGCGCCTCTGCTTCTTCTTCAACGCCACAACGACTTCTTCGAGGAGATCGCCAAGTACCGCGCCGCGCGCCGCATCTGGGCGCGCGAGATGCGCGAGACGTTCGGCGCGAAGAATCCGCGCTCGTGGCTGCTGCGCTTCCACACGCAGACGGCCGGGTGCTCAGCCTGACCGCGCAGCAGCCGGAGATCAACATCGTGCGCGTGGCGATCCAGGCGCTGGCCGCGGTGCTGGGCGGCACGCAGAGCCTGCACACCAACAGCATGGACGAAGCGCTGGCGCTGCCCAGCGAGAAGGCGGTCGACGCTCGCGCTGCGCACGCAGCAGATCATCGCGCACGAGATCGGCGTCGACGAACACGGTCGACCCGCTGGGCGGCTCCTTCTTCGTCGAGGCGCTGACCGACCGAGATGGAGCAGCGAGCGCTACGACTACTTCGCGCAGGATCGACGGCGATGGGCGGCGTGATCCCGGCGATCGAGGAGGGCTTCTTCCAGCGCGAGATCGCCGACGCGGCGTACCGCTACCAGCGCGAGATCGACAGCCACGAGCGCATCATCGTCGGCGTCAACGACTACGTCACCGACGAGCCGCTCGCGATCCCGATCCTGCAGATGGACCCGGACGGCGAGCGACGCCAGTCGCGACCGCGCCACCGAGGTCCGCCGGACGCGCGACAGTACCGAGGCGACCCGCTCGCTGCGCGCTGTCGAGGCGGCATGCCGCGGCTCGGCCAACCTCATGCCGGCCCTGCTCGACGCCGTCCGCGCCTACTGCACCCTGGGCGAGATCTGCGGGGTGATGCGCGAGGTGTGGGGCGAGTACCGCGAGCAGGCCATCGTCTGAAAACGCTGGTCAGCCATCGAGCAGGCTCGGGCGATCGGTGATGAGCGCATCGACGCCGAGCCGCGCCAGCACCTGCGCCTCCGCGCTGTCGTTCACCGTCCAGACGTAGCGGCGCAGACCGGCGGCGGCGGCGCGATCGAGAATCGCCGGGTCGCGCACGACGAGGCCGCGCCACAGCGCCACGGCCGACGCCCCCAGCGCCGACGCGGCGGCGATCGGGTCGCCCGGGCGTTCGGCGCAGACGAGCGCCGTCGTGAGGCGCGGCTCGAGTCCGCTTCGCTTCGGCGATGACCTCGTCGAGAAACGAGTGCACCTCCGCCCAGCCGAGCGCGCCCGCCTCCACGATGGCCGCCGCCACCGCCCTCTCGATGCCGGGCGGCTTCACCTCGACGAACACCGTCGCGCGGCCATCGACGGCGCGCAGCACCTCGAACAGCGTCGGCGGCGGCTCCGGCGCGACCGCGCGCGAACGCCACAGCGACGCCGCGTCGAGCCGCCGGAGCGCCGCGAGCGGCATCGCATCGACACGGCCCCGGCCGCCGGTGGTGCGCTCGACGGTGTCGTCGTGCATCAGCACGGCGACGCCATCGGCCGTGGCTCGCACGTCGATCTCGATGCCGCCAGCGCCGTGACCGAGCGCGGCACGGACGGAGGCGAGCGTATTCTCCGGAGCGATAGCCGCGCCGCCGCGGTGGGCGACGATCGTGGGTCGTCTCATGCCGCACACTGTAGCGCCGGGCGAGACCGCCCGTCACCCATCCGTGACGGTAACGGACGCTCGCGATAAGATGCGTGCGATGGACCGTGGACATGGCGCCTGATGACCAGCCGGGGGCAACGCGCGGCAGCGGCACGCTGTTCGCGGGACGCTATCGCGTGGAACAGGTCGTCGGGCGCGGCGGCATGGCCACGGTGTACCGTGCCGAGGATACGCTGCTCGGCCGCACGGTCGCCATCAAGGAGCTGATCGAGCCGCTCTCCGACCAGCGCCGCAGCCAGCAGCTCGTCGACGAGGCGCGCGCCGCGGCGGCCCTCTCGCATCCGCACATCGCGACCGTGTACGACACGTTCGACGAGGGCGGCCGCCGCTACATCGTGATGGAGTACGTGGGCGGCGGCAGCATCCGCGAGGTGCTCGACAGCTCCGGCGGCAGCATCGACGCGGCGCGCGCCATCGGCATCTCGTACGACATCGCCGACGCGCTCGACTACGCGCACCGGCTCGGCCTCGTCCACTCCGATGTGAAGCCGCACAACATCCTGCTCGATAACGCCGGCCGCGCGAAGCTCGTCGACTTCGGCATCGCGCGCGCCGCGGCGCAATCATGGTCGCTGGCGACGACGGTGATGGGCTCGGCCGCGTACCTTGCGCCGGAGCAGCTTCAGGGCGGTCGCGCCGACCCGCGCTCCGACATCTACTCGCTGGGGCTCGTGCTGTACGAGATGCTCTCCGGCTCGCTGCCGTTCGAGGCCGATAATCCCGCCGCGCTCGCCGCCCAACGGCTCGTGCGCGAGCCCGTGCCGCTGCGCGTCCGCGCCCCGGAGGTGTCGCGCGGCCTCGAGGCCATTGTCATGCGCTGCATCGCGCGCGAGCCCGCCGATCGGTTCGCGACGGCGTGGGACTTGGGTGCGGCGCTCGACGCCGCCCGCGACTCCGACCCTTCGCTGACAACAGCGCTCGCGGCCATCCCGCCCTCCGGCGTGCCGCCACGCCCGTTCTACAGCGACGATGCTCGCGAGGGACCGAACTGGGTGGCGCGCTTCCTCGTCGTGGCGTTCCTGCTGCTGGCACTGGCGATCGGCGCGGCCGCGGCCCCATCGATCATCGATAGCCTGCAGAACGACGACGGCTCGCCGACGCCATCGCCCACGGCGCAACCGTCGCCGCCCGCCGGCGAGTCGCCCACGGCGACCGCGACGGCGAGCGTCACGCCAACGGCAACGCCGACAGCCACGCCGACGGCATCGCCAACACCGGCGCCCACGGAGCCGCCCGCGACGCCGACGCCGGACAATCCGTTCCAGGGCACGCCGACGCCGTTCCCGGAGGCGGGCAGGCCGCCGCCGCCGTAACGATGCGTCGAGGGCGGAACGCTAGTTGGCGGATGCGGCTGCCTGGGCCGGGTCGCTCGCATGCACGCAGCCGGAGCAGAGCCCGAAGAGCGCGATGTGGTCGAGGTCGACACGGAAACCGCGATCGGCGAACACCTCCGCGCCCAAGTTCTCGAGATACTCGTGCTCGACCGACTCCGTACTGCCGCATCCCCTGCAGATGAGGTGATGGTGGCGCTCGGCCGCCGCCCACTCGTACCGGAGGTCGCCCAGCCCCATGTCGATCTCGGTGATGAGCCGCATGTCGCGCAACGCGGCGAGGGTACGGTAGACCGTCGAGATATCGACGTACGGGAACTCGTCGCGAAGGCGTTGGTGCATCTCCTGCGCGGTCAGATGCTCGCGCGCGTGGCGGAGAATGCCGATGATCATCATCCGCTGGGGGGTCAGCCGATGCCCGGCATCGCGTAGCGCCTGAACCGTCTCTGTCTCGCAACTCATCCGCCACCTCCCCGCC
The DNA here is from genome assembly GCA_963702115.1 of uncultured Chloroflexia bacterium. Classification (GTDB taxonomy): domain Bacteria; phylum Chloroflexota; class Dehalococcoidia; order SHXV01; family SHXV01. The sequence continues at coordinate 677,944 of OY969711.1, read as the reverse complement.
GCCGTTGCCGCGAACCCATGATAACCTCCGGGGCCGCGCTCTGCCAGCAGCGGTGGCCCCGCGCCGATGGTGCTGGTACGATGGGGCTGCTGTTCGCAGCTACGACCCCGAAGGAGCCTTCGTCAGGGTGATCAGCGCCACCGCACTCCACAATATCCGTGTCCTCGATTGCGCGCGCGATGTCGCCGGGCAGTACGCGGCCACGCTCTTCGCCGGCATGGGCGCCGACGTCGTCCGGGTCGAGCCCCCGCCGGCGACGACCGGGCGAGACCGAGATCGGGCGGGCGCTGAACGGCGGCAAACGCTCCCTCACCATCGATATCACCCGGCCGGAGGGCGCGGCGCTGCTGCGCGACCTCGTGCTCGATTTCGATGTCCTCATCGAGGACATGCCGGCGGGCGAGATGGAACGCCTCGGGCTCGGCTACGAAACGCTCGCCGAGATCAAGCCGCGCCTCGTGCATGTCTCCGTGACGCCGTTCGGGCTCCACGGGCCGGACGCGGGGCGCGACGCGACGGACATCGAGCTGCTGGCGCTTGCCGGGCTCGACGCCACGGGCGCGGGCCCGTACGCGGCGCGGCTGCGGGCGGGCATCCACGCGTTCGCCGCGGCATCGGCGGCCATGCTCACATCGCACGTCATGGAGACGGGCCATCAGGTCGAGGTTGCCACCCTCGAGGCGCTCGCGTCGACGCTGCCCGCGGGCGCCAGCGTCACCCCGGCGGGAGCAGCAGCGGCCGGCGATGCGCTGCCCCCGCCGTTCACGCTCGGCGCTGCGAGCGCGCCACCCCGGCCATCGCCCGCCATCGGCGAGCACACCGCCCATGTACTCCTATCGGAGCTTGGCCTCGACGCCGCCGAGATGGCGCGGCTAAGGGCGGAGGGCATCGTCTGATGGAACGGGCGCCGCTCTCCGCGTTCCGTGTGGTCGCCGGCGTGACATCGCTGGCGGGGCTGCTGGCGGCGCGGCATCTCGCCGATCTGGGGGCCGAAGTCGCCGTCATCGAGGCGGCGGGCGCGCCGCCCGGGGCGCAATCGCGCGTCGCTCCTGCGGAACACCTTCTCGACGACACCGCCCGACCCCGCGGCGCGAAGCGGCCTCCTTGCCGCGGCGGATGTCGTGCTCCACGACGGGCCGCTCGCCGCCGGCGAAGCGCCGGGCGCGGTACGCGTCGCCATCCCCAGCGGCCTCGACGAATCGACCGACGAGCCTACACTCGTCGCGGCGATGGCGGCTGGCGCGACCTGCGCGGCGCTCTTCCAACGCCGGATGACCGGCGAGGGCGTCGCCGTGACCGTCGACGCCGCCGCGATCCGGGCGCTGCTGGCCCTGGGCGGCAGCGAGCCGGGCGGAGCCGCACCCACGCCCTCCGACCCGCGCCAGAACGCGCATCTGCGGGCGCGCGGCTTCTGGGAGCAGGCGGGCGACGACGAGATCGCGGCGTCGCCGTGGACCATCGGCGGCACGAGCCCCCACACGCGGACGCCCGCGCCCGCGCCCGGCGAGCACACCGCGCTCATCCGCGAGCGCTTCGCCGGGAGGCCGGCGGCTCAGCCATGATTGGTGCGGGCGGGGTCGCGGTGGCGCTCGTTATCGCGGGAATCGCGGCCCTCCGCACGTGGCGCATCATGGGGAGCGAAGCGCCCGGGGCGACCTACTGGCTGCTCGCAGGGCTGGGACTCATCTACCTCGCCGTCGATGAAGCGGCGGGGCTCCACGAAACTCTGGGCCGGGAGCTGTGGGAAGCAGGCGCGCCAACGCCTCCGGGATTCAACCACCTCGACGACTTCTTCGTGATGCTCTACGGGCTCGCCGGGATCGCCGTATCGCTCTGGTACTGGCGCGAGCTGTGGCGGAGCCGCCGCATCCTCCCGCCGTTCGCGGCAGCGCTCGCGATGCTGGCGACTTCGGTGGCTATCGACGGATTCGCTCCGGTGGAGGGGCCGCAGGTGTACGTCGAGGAGAGCGCCGAGGTCGCGGGCGCGGCGTTGTTCGCGCTCGCGTTCTGGCGCCGCTACCGATGGCGCGAGCCGCCGCCGTGGCCACTGCCGCCGCTGGCCGCGCGCCGCTGGTCGCCGAGGCCGCGACCGACGGCTAGGCGTGCGTCAGCGCGCCGCCATCGACGAAGATGACCTCGCCCACAACGAAATCGGACGCGGGCGACGCCAGAAACACGACCGTGCCGCCGATGTCCTCCGCCCGGACGAGCTGCTTCGACGGCAGGTACTTCAGCAACTGCGCCCGCATCCCCTCGTCCGACGCCGCGCCGGGCGCGCCCTCCAGCCACCCCAGCCCGATCGCGTTCACCCGCACGCCGGAACGCGCCCACTCGATGCCGAGCGACCGTGTGAGGCTGACCAGCGCCGCCTTCGACGCGCCATACGCCGCATCGTTGTGGACGCCGCGCTCGCCCAGAATCGACGTGACATTGATGATGTGCCCGGCGCGCGCCGCCTCGTTCGAGCCGCCCGCCGCCGCGATCATCAGCCGCGCCGCCTCCTGCGCGGCCACGAACGCCGCCCCGGCGTTGATCGCGAGCGTCCGCTGCCACTCGTCGTACGTTATGTCGAGCGCTGGCTTGTGCAGCGGACGATCCGTGTTGTTCACCAGCACCGTCAGGCCGCCCATGGCCTCCGCCGCCGCGCGCACCGCATCGCGCACCTGCGCCGGGTCGGCGGCGTCGATGGCGAGCGGCGCGCCCTTGCGATCGAGCGCCCAGATCTCGTTGGCGACCGAGTTGAGGGCGAACTCCTCGTCGCGCGCCCTCGTCAGCGACGCGACGCTGACGGCCGCGCCCGCCTCCGCCAGCGCCGTGGCGATCGCCCGGCCCACGGCGCCCGCGCCGCCCAGCACGAGCGCCTTCTGCCCGTCGAGCCCGAACATCTCTCGCACACCCATGCGTCGCCTCCTACGCGTCCCAGAGGGGCGCCATCCCCGTCGGGGCAATGCCCGCCGCCAGCGCGCCGCCGTCGCTGATGACCACCTCGCCGTTCATGTGCGCCGAGGCGTCCGATGCCAGGAACACGGCGAGCATCGCCATGTCCTCCACAGTGCCCGGCCGCCCGATCGGGATGAACTTGCCGTGGTGGAAGCCTGCCGCCATCGCTTCGTTGTGCGGCACCGCGCCCGGCAGCAGCGCATTGGCGCGGATGCCACGCGCTGCGTACGTGAGGCAGAGCGAGCGGGTGAACTGGATGACGCCGCCCTTGGCCGCAGCGTAGATGAAGTTGTTGCGGCCGCCGCGCAGCCCGTACCCCGAAGCGTTGTTGATGACGACGCCGCTGCCGCGATCCGCCATCCGCGGCACAATAGCTCGCGAGCAGTAGAAGACGCTGCTCAGGTTGTTATCGATGCCGCCGCGCCAGATGTCGTCCGGCAAGTCCTGCAGCTCCATCCCGAAGCCGGCGCTGCCGCCACCGGCGTTGTTGACGAGAATGTCGACCTGCCCGAACTCGGCGAAGGCGCGCGCCGCCATCTCGTTGACCTGCGCCGAATCGGTGACGTCCGTCTGCACCACAACGGCGCGCCGCCCCCGCCCCTCGATGAGCCGCGCCGTCTCCTCGAGCTGATCGAGCGACCGCGCCGTTATCAGCAGATCGGCGCCCGCATCCGCCAGCGCCAGCGCAATCGCCCGCCCGATGCCGCGACCGCCGCCCGTCACTATCGCCGAGCGGCCGCTCAGGTCGAACTTGTCCAGAATCACGGCTGTCCCTCCCCCATGGCCCCCAACAACACCCGCCGGGCCGCCGCGCTCAGCCCCAGCTCCGCCGCCAGCAGGCGCGCTTCGTCGCGATCCGCGGCCGTCAGATGCGGCGCGACCGACGCGAGCCGCGCGCCATCCGCCAACGATGGCCGCCCGCACCGCCTCCCACGCCAGCGGCGTCACGAACGCGCGCTGGCCATCGACGACGGTGCTGCGGACGTGCCCCCACAGCGGCGACCGCTCGTCGAGCCGCACGACATCGGCGGGCCCCGCGACGACAGCGTCGCCGTACATGACCGCGGGCACGCCGCGAGCGTCGATCCGCAGCACCCCCGGCTCCCGCTCCTCCGCCATCAGCTCCAGCAGCGACGCCATGAAACGCAGCCCCCTGCCTGTCGTGATGATCGCCACATCCGCCGCGTCCGCCGGCAACGTCGCGAGCACGAGCGCCGCGTCGCCGGTGACGGCCCACGGCACCTCCTCCGTCAGGAAGAGCGGCACGATGGCGGCCGCGATCCCCCGCACGGCACCCTCGATCTCGTCCGGGCGCATGCTACTGGATGGGACGCATGCCGAACACCGTCCCCGCCGGCTCCGCTGGCGTCGCCCCTCGCGAGCCGCACGACGAGCTCGCCCACCGTCTCCGGCGCGCCGGCGGCTGCTGTGAGCGCATACATCCGCTTCGCGCCGGGCTCGCGAGCGAGGCCGCTCACGAGCGCCACCACGGCGGCCTTCGTGGCGTCGTACTCGGGCGCGGCTCGCGCCGCGTGCTCCGCCTGATGCGCGACGACGAGGGCGACGCCCTCCGCCGCGAGCTCGGCCATCGCTGAGCGCAGCCCGAAGAAGACGCTGTTCAGGTTCGCGCCGACGACTCGCGCCCATTGCGCATCGCTGACGCGCGCTGCGCCGCCCTCGAACGGGGCGTCCGTCGCGCAGACGAAGATGGCGGGCGGGCCGAGCTCCTTCGTGATCTGCTTCATCGCCACCCGCACCGCCGTCCCGATCGAGGCGTCGATGGCCTGCGACGGCGCGGCGATGCCGCTCGCCTCCGCCACCCGGCGGGCAAGCGAGCGCAGGGCGAACGCCGCCGCGCCCTCCGCCGTCGCGGCGATGACGGCGACGCGCGCTCCCGCCTCGGCCAGCGCGATGGCGGCGGCCTGCCCGGCCGGCGTCTCCGCGCCGAGCACGATCGCGGCCTGGCCCTGCAGTGTGCGCCCGCTCATCCGGATGTCCTGTCGAGTGCAATCGGCGGCGCGGCCCGCGTCCGTCTATCGCACGAGCGCGACGACGACCACCACCACCGCCAGGGCGATTCTATACCAGACGAAGATGCGCAGCGTGTTGAATCGCAGGTACCGCAGCAGGTAGTGGATGGCGATGAAGCCGACGACGCCCGCCGTCACGGCGCCCGCCACAAACGGCCCCACCTCGAACGACTCGTCACTCGAACCGAACAGGACGCCGGCGAAGGCGAAGAGCGCCGCCCCGAAGACGACCGGTGTCGCCAGCAGAAACGAGAAGCGTGTAGCGGCGGCCCGATCGAAGCCACGGAACAGCCCCGCCGAGATCGTGATGCCGGAGCGCGACACGCCCGGCACGAGCGCCATCGCCTGCGCGGCGCCCGCAAACAGCGCGTCGGCGCGGGTGAGCGACTCGAGGCCGCGCTCCTGCCGCCCGATAGCCTCCGCCCGCAGCATCACCAGCCCCACGACGACGAGCATCGGCGCGACGACCGCCGGCTCGCGAAGCGAGTCCTCGACGCTGTTCAGCGCCGCCCCAGCGACGGCCGCGGGCACCGACCCGATCGCGAGCAGCACCAGCATGCGCGCGTCGGCGCGACAGTGCGCCGAAGCTGCGGGCGCGGCGGATGTCGCGAAAGAACGCGAACGACATCCTCCACCAGTCGCGGCGAAAGTAGGCGACGACGGCGACCAGCGTGCCCACATGGAGCGCGACATCGAACGTAAGGGCCTGCGGATCCCAGTCGAAGAAGTACGGCACGAGGATGAGGTGCCCCGACGACGAGACCGGGAGGAACTCCGTTAGCCCCTGCACGATGCCGAGCACGATCGCCTGAACGAGGCTCATCCTGTCGCGCTCAAGGTGCCGCCTTCGTGATCATCGGGCCCGGCCCCCGCGTCCCGCACAGCGCCGCCTATCGCGACGGCGCCCCTTCGGCCACCGCGATATCGACGCGCGTCACCCAATCGCGGTACTTCGGCAGCCGGCCCTGGATGGCGGCGAAGTAGAGCTTCTGGAACTGCGCCGTCGCCGGGCCGATGCCGCCGTCGCCCACGGGCCGATGGTCGACCTCGAGTACCGGCGACACGTGGGCCGCGGTGCCCGTCATGAAGCACTCGTCGACGATGTACAGCTCGGAGCGATCGATCGAGCGCTCGACGAGATCCATGCCGAGCTCGTCGCGCGCCAGCTGCACGACGGTGTCGCGCGTGATGCCGACGAGGATGTTGTCGGAAACGGGCGGCGTGATGAGCTTGCCGCCGTCCACCATGAAGATGTTCTCGCCGCTGCCCTCCGAGACATGACCATCGGCGTTGAGCATGATCGCCTCGTCGAAGCCGTTCTCCATCGCCTCCGTCTTCGCCAGCGCCGAGTTGACGTAGATGCCGGTCACCTTCGCGCGCGCGGGGATGCCCGTGTCGTCGACCCGCCGCCACGACGACGTGCCGCAGCGGATGCCCTTCTCGACATCGAGGTACGCCCCGAACGGGGTCACGAAGATGAGGAAGTCATCGCCGATATCGTGGAGCCGCACTCCGACGATCTCGCCCGACTTGTACGCGAGCGGGCGCAGGTACACGTCCTCACGGTAGCCGGAGAGCGCCGTCATCTGCTTCGTGATCGCGACCAGCTCGTCGTTCGTGTACGGGAAGTCGATTTTGAGGATGCGGCAGCTCTTGCGAAGCCGATCGAAGTGCTCCGGCACCCGGAACAGGTAGAGAGCGCCGTCATCGGCGTTCCAATTGCCGCGGATGCCCTCGAACACGGCGGTGCCGTAGTTGAAGGCGTGCGTCATGACGCCGATCTTCGCCTGCTCCAGGGGGACGATCTGCTTCTGGAAGTAGGCGTGTGGCGTAGCCATCGATCGGGCGCTCCTCATCGGCAATCTGCCGCCGCGCAGTCCGCGACGGGGTGCTGCGATTATAGCAAGCGGCGGATGTTCCGCAACCACGACGCGCGAGTTCCGCCGGGAGCGGATCCTCGTGGACGGCGTCCACGCCGGCGGCGCTCATTGACGGCCCCCGACGCCAAAGCTATCCTGAGCCCGAACTCCACCCGTCGCTCCCGCACGGAAGGCGCTGCCATGTCCCGCCTCCCCGAAGAACCCGCCCGATTCCGGATTGGCGCGCTCGAGCTCGCCGTCGTCAGCGACGGCACGATCCGGTTCGACGCGGGCGCGACCTTCGGCCTCGTGCCCCGCACCATGTGGGAGCCGCTCACCGGCGACACGCTCGACGAGCAGCACACCATCCCCGCCGCGCTCAACTGCCTCCTCCTGCGCTCCGGGGGCAAGACGATCGTGATCGAGACGGGCGCCGGCGACAAGCAGCCAGGCTCGGGCGGCGGTCTGCTGCTGCCGGGGCTGGCGCGGCTCGGCGTGCGTCCGGAGGACGTCGACATCGTCGTGAACACGCACCTCCACTTCGACCACTGCGGCGGCAACACCGTCCGCGCCGGTGACGAGAGCCGCCGTGCCCGCGTTCCCCCGCGCTCGCTACGTCATCCGCCGCGGCGAGTACGAGGCGGCCACCCACCCCAACGAGCGCACCCGCGGCACATACTTCGCCGAAAACTTCGCGCCGCTCGCCGCAAGCGGGCAGCTCGAGCTCGTCGATGGCGAGCACGCGATCACGAGCGAGGTACGGCATCGTCGATACGCCGGGCCACACCGCCAGCCACGCCGCCGTCGTCATCGCCTCGGGCGGCGAGAGCGCCGTCTACATCGGCGACATGGCGCAGCACCCCGCGCACCTCGAACGCTACGCCTGGATATCGGCGTTCGATGTCCTGCCGCTGCTCTCGCTCGAGACGAAGAAGCGGCTCGTGGAGGACGCGATCGAGCAGCGCCGGATGATCATCGCCACGCACATCGCGTTCCCCGGCGCCGGCTACATCGAGTCCGACGGCAAGCGACGGCGCTGGCGCGAGGCCACTCCCGAACCCGCGACCTCCGCCGGAGACGGATGACCGTGCCCGCCACGGCGCTCCGCCGACACGCCGCTGCACGCCGAACATCGCGCGCTCGGCGCGAAGATGGCGCCCTTCGCCGGCTGGGAGATGCCAATCCAGTACACCGGCATCATCGAGGAGCACCGCGCCGTCCGTGAGCGCGCCGGGCTGTTCGACGTGTCGCACATGCTGCGCGCGGACGTCCGCGGCCCCGGCGCAACGGCGCTCCTCGCCGAAGTCTCGACGTACGATCCGCGCAAGCTCGCCATCGGGCGGGCGCACTACGCGCTGCTCTGCGAGGACGACGGCGGCATTCGCGACGACGTCTTCCTGTACCGCACGGCCGACCACGAGTACCTCTTCGTCGGCAACGCGTCGAACGCCGCGAGCGACCTCGAACGGCTGCGCGAGCACGCCGGGCCCGGCCGCGACGTCGTGTCGCGACACGACGACACGGCGATGCTGGCGCTGCAGGGGCCAGCGTCGACGGCGATGCTCGCGCGTCTGTGGGCGGACGCGGGCACGCTGCGGGCGCGCGCCTGTGCCGGGGCCGAGCTCGGCGGGCGGCCCGCGTTCGTCGCCCGCACGGGCTACACGGGCGAGGATGGCTTCGAGATAGTCGTGGCGGCCGCCGATGCGACGCCCCTCTGGCGGGCGCTCATCAGCGGCGGCGCGACCCCGTGCGGACTGGGCGCGCGCGACACGCTGCGGCTCGAAGCGGCGCTCGTCCTCTACGGCAACGACATCGACCGCTCGACCCATCCCTACGAAGCGGGCCTGGGCTGGGTCGTCGACCTCGATGACCGCGCGCCCTTCATCGGCCGCGACGCGCTGCTGACGCTGCGCGACCGGCCTCGGGCGCGCACGCTCGTCTGCCTGCGGGCCGAAGGTCGCGGCGTCCCTCGCCACGGGCATGCGGTGCACCTTGGGGGCGCGCCTGTGGGTGTGGTGACGAGCGGCACATTCTCGCCATCGCTGGCCACGGGCATCGCGATGGCGTACGTCGCGCCGGCGGCGGCGGAGCCGGGAACGGCGCTCACCATCGACGTGCGCGGCCGCCCGCTCGACGCGAAGGTCGTGCGGCGGCCGTTCTATCGCCGCCCGGCGGTGGACTGACGCCGTGAACGAGCGGTCGCCGCTACGGCGGCGATTGCGCCGGGCGGCACTGGAGCGCTATCCTTCGGACGATATATCCGGACGATATCTCCATCGACGACCGCACTTCGATGCGCCCCGCCGAGGGGCGTCGCCGCCCGCTGCGGCGGACTGCGCGTCTGAGGGCGCGGAGGAGCGAATGAACGTACCGCCCGGCCTGCGATACACCCGCGAGCACGAGTGGGTGCGCATCGAGGATACGCTCGCCGTCGTGGGCATCACCGCCCACGCGCAGGACCAGCTGGGCGACATCGTCTTCGTCGAGCTGCCCGATGAGGACAGCGCGCTCAGCCAGTTCGAAAAGCTCGGCGAGATCGAGTCCGTGAAAGCGGTGTCCGACCTCTTCGCGCCGGTCTCCGGCCGCGTCGCCGAGACGAATCCGCGGCTGGAGGACGAGCCCGAGCTCGTCAATGGCTCGCCCTACGGCGAGGGCTGGATGGTGAAGATCGAGATGGCGGACGCCAAGGAGCTGGACCAACTGCTGACAGCCGCCCAGTACGAGCAGGTCGTGCGCGAGGAGACCGGTGAGTAGTACGACAGGGCGCGCGACGGCGCAGCACCCCTACATCCCGAACACCGACGCCGATCGCGCCGCGATGCTGGCCCGCATCGGGGTGAGCGACGCCGCCGCGCTCTTCGCCGACATCCCCCGCGCCCATCTCGACCCGCCGATCGCGCTGCCGCCCGTGCTGGAGGAGGCCGATCTCGTCGCCGAAATGACGGCGCTCGCCGAGCGCAACGAGCACGGCGGCCGGATGCTGAGCTTCCTGGGCGCGGGCGCGGAGCGTCACTTCGTGCCGAGCGTGGTGCGTCACGTGACCGCCCGCTCGGAGTTCGCGACGGCCTACACGCCCTACCAGCCCGAAATCAGCCAGGGCACGCTCCAGACCGCGTTCGAGTTCCAGAGCATGACGTGCGAACTGCTGGGGATGGACGTCGCCAACACCGGCATGTACGACGGCGCGAGCGCACTCGCCGAGGCCTGCCTGATGGCGCACGCCATCACAGGGCGGCCCCGCCTCGCGGTTCTCGATTCGGTTCACCCTCACTACATCGATACCATCCGCACCTACGCATCGGGGCGAGGGCTTCCGGTCGATGTCGTCGCCGCGGCGAGCCCCCAGCTCACAGAGGCGCACGCGTCTCTGGCGGTGCAGCAGCCGAGCTTCTTCGGCACGCTCGAGGATGTGCACGCGCTCGGCACGGCGGCGCACGAGGCCGGCGCGCTCTACGTCGTCGCGGCGGGCGCAATCTCGCTCGGCATGCTCGAAGCGCCGGGCGCCTACGGCGCCGACATCGCCGTGGCCGAAGGGCAGCCGTTGGGCGTGCCCGTCGGCTATGGCGGCCCCTACGCGGGACTGTTCGGCTGCCGCGAGCGCTTCGTCCGCCAGATGCCGGGCCGCATCGCGGGACGAACGCGCGACCTCGATGGCCGTATTGGCTACGTCCTGACGCTGCAGACGCGCGAGCAGCACATCCGGCGCGAGCGCGCCACCAGCAACATCTGCACATCGGAGCAGCTGGTGGCGCTGGCCATCACGGTTTATCTCGCGACGCTCGGGCCGCAGGGGCTCCGCGAAGTAGCGGCGCGCTGCTACGACAACGCCCATTACGCCGCGGCGAGGATCGCCGCCCTGCCGGGCTACGGAGCAGGCTCGGGCGCGCCCTTCTTCCACGAGTTCGTCGCCCAGTGCCCTGCGCCACCCGCCCAGCTCAACGCCGCCCTTCGCGAGCGCGGCATCATCGGCGGCCTCGACGTGAGCCACGGGCGGCGCCACGCGATGCTGCTCTGCTTCACCGAGCTCCACGATCGCGCCGCCATCGATCGGCTCGTCGATGCGCTCGCCGAGCTGGGCGAGCGGCGATGAACGGCCCCTCGCAACGGGAGGCGGGCGCGACGCTCTCGTTCGACCTGGGAGCGCCCGGCCGCCGCGCCGTCCGACTGCGCGAAAGCGACGTGCCGCCCGCGGAGCCGCCGCCGGGCGCGCTTCTCCGCAGCCGCCCGCTGCGCCTCCCGGAGCTGTCGCAGGTCGAGGTGGTGCGCTACTTCCACGCCCTCTCGCGGCTGAACTACGGCGTCGATAGCGGCTTCTACCCGCTGGGCAGCTGCACGATGAAGTACAACCCGAAGGTCAACGACGACATCGCCTCGCTGCCCGGCTTCGCCGAGACGCATCCGCTGCAACCGGCCGAGACAGCGCAGGGGGTGCTCGCCGCGCTCCACGCGCTCCAGGATTGCCTGCGGGAGCTGACCGGCATGGAGGCGGCATGCCTCGCGCCGTTCGCGGGGGCGCAGGGCGAGTTCGCCGGCATCCTGATGGTGAAGGCCTACCACGAAGCGCGCGGCGAGGGCGCGAGCAGGCGGCGCATCCTCGTGCCCGACTCCGCCCACGGCACGAACCCGGCGACCGCCGCGATGTGCGGCTACGATGTCACATCGGTGCCCTCCGACAGCGACGGCAATATGGATCTCGCGCGGCTCGCCGCCGAGGCCGATGCGACCGTGGCGGCGCTGATGCTCACCATGCCCACGACACTCGGCCTCTTCGACCCCAACATCGAGCGGATCGCGACGATCCTCCACGAACGCGGCATTCAGCTCTACGGCGACGGCGCGAACCTGAACGCGATCGCCGGGCGCGCCCGGTTCGGCGACCTCGGCTTCGACGTGGCGCACCTCAACCTGCACAAGACGTTCAGCACCCCCCACGGCGGCGGCGGCCCCGGCGCGGGCCCCGTCACGGCGAAGGCGCACCTCGCGCCGTTCCTTCCGACACCGATCGTGCGCGAGCGCGACGGCAACTACGAGCTGCACGCGCCCGACCGCTCGATCGGCCGGCTGGGCGCGTTCGCGGGCAACACGGGGGTGCTGCTGCGGGCCTACGCCTACATCCGGGCGCTCGGCCTCGAGGGGCTGCGCGCCGTGAGCGAGAACGCCGTCATCAACGCCAACTACGTCCGGGTGCGGCTGCAAGACGAGTACCGGCTGCCGTACGACCGTCGCTGCATGCACGAGGTCGTGTTCTCGGCCTCCCGCCAGAAGGCGCGCCACGGGGTGCGGACGATCGACATCGCCAAGCGGCTCATCGACTACGGCTATCACCCGCCGACCACGTACTTCCCGCTCATCGTCGACGAAGCGCTGATGATCGAGCCGACCGAATCGGAATCGCGCGAGGGGCTCGACGCGTTCTGCGATGCGATGCTCGCCATCGCCCGCGAGGCGGCGGAAGATCCGGAGCTCGTGCGCTCCGCACCGCACACGACGGAGCTTTGCCGCCTCGACGAAGCGACGGCGGCGCGACGTCCGGTGGTACGCTGGACGCCCGGCATGGGGAGCAGCGAGGCATCGTGATACGAGCACTCTGGATGGCCGCCGCCTTCGCCGCGCTCGCCGTGGCGACGGCCGCCTGCGACAGTGATGACGACGCCGACGACGCCACGCCGCCGCCCGCGCACGCCTCGCCCGCGAAGGAGCTTGTCGTGCCGCCGGGATTCTCGGCGTACCGCTTCGCTGAGGGGCTCCGCGATCCGGCGGCTATCGCTATCGACCCGGAAGGCGTGCTCTGGGTGGCCGAACGTGACGGCGATATCATCGCCCTCGACGACAGCGATCGCGACCGCATCGCCACGAAACGCGCCTACGGCACGAACCTCGGCCTCGCCGATGTCCGCGGCCTCGCCTTCGACGAGGAAGACGGCGAGATGTTCGTCTCCAGCCGCGGGCGGATCAGCGTGGTCAGCGACGAGAACGGCGACGGCGTCGCCGACACCCTCACCCACGTCGTCACGGGGCTCGCGGCCGGTTCGCCCGGCAACGAGATGCTCGCCGTGGGGCGCGACGGCAGGCTCTACTTCGGAGGTCCCGGCCCCGACGAGACCTCCGCCACCATCATGACCGCAAGAAACAACGGCACGGGGCTGCGCGTCTTCGCCACGGGTATTCGCGCGCCCTTCGGCATCGCGTTCGCTCCCGATGGCAACCTGTACGCCACCGACGACATCAACGGGCGCGACGAACTGAACCGGATCGTCGATGGCGAGAGCTACGGCTGGCCTGGTTGCGCCGGCGCGGTATCGCTCGAGCAACCGGCATGTGACGGGACGAAGATCGCCAACGTCGAGTTCGAGAGCGCGGGCCAGTCGCGCGGACTCGCCGTGTACGACGCCGAGCACTTCCCGAAAGGGTACTGGGGCGGCGCGTTCATTGCACGCCTGGGCGCGGATGACCGCGGGACGCTCGACTATGTGCCGCTGATCGACATCCTCACCGTCGAAGAGACGGGTACGGTGCTCGTGCCCAATACGTTCGCGTCCGGCTTCGCCGCCCCGGTCGACGTCGCTGTCGGCGCCGACGGCGCGCTGTACATCGCCGATGCGAAAGGTACGGTGTACGTCATCGTGTTCGACGGCGCGGCGCCGTGAGGTTCGCGCCTGCGGCCGGTCGCGGCGTGCTCGTTGGCGGAGCGATATCCGGATTGGCGGCAGCCCTCGGCGCGACGCTGCTGATTCGCGCCGCTGGCGCTGATGTCACGTTCGGGGCGTTCCTGCTGTACCTCGTCGGCGGGGCGCTGGCGCTGCTGGCGGCACGATTCGGCTACTGGACGTGGGGCTGCGCGTCACTATCGTACGAAGTCGATGAGACGGCGCTGCGGGTGAGGTGGGGCGTGCGGCGGATCATCATCCCGCTCGCCAGCATCGATGTCGTCGCTGCCGCGCCGCAGCCGGGGCGAGTGCGCGGACTCAACTGGCCCGGGCACCACATCGGCGAGGCGCGGATCGAGGAAACGACCCCCGTCCACGTCTTCGCGACGACGTTCGGCGAGGGCGACGCCATCTACGTCCGGGCGGGCACAGTCATCCTGGCGCTCACCCCCGCCGATGCCGGTGCCTTCGTGGCGGAGGTCGATGGCCGTCGCCGCGGTGCACCGTCATACACTGCCGCGCCGCGAACGAGCGCTATCGAGCTCGGCTCGATCCTTTCGGACGGGGCCGCGCTAGGGCTCGCGATCGTCAGCGGCGCGCTTGTCGCAGCCGCGTTCGCGATTCTGTTCGCGCGCTACGGCGATCTCCCCACGACGCTGGCTGTGGACTACCCCACGGGCCGCGATTCCGCCCACCTGATCGAGCGCGGCGATCTGTTCGCGATTCCGCTGACGGGGCTCGCTGTGCTCGCGCTGAACCTCGCGCTCGGCATCGTCCTCCACCGGCGGCAACGGGCCCTCGCGCAGACGATCATCGGCGGCGGCGTGTTCGTCGAGGGCATTCTGGTGGTGGCGCTGGCCGCCGCTGTCTAGAGCTCGACCGAGCTGAGCAGCGGCTCCTCCCAGAGCAGCGCGACGAGCATCCCGAAGGCAAGCATCGACGAGTACGGGAGCTGACGCGCGGGATACGAGACGGGCGTCAGCACGACCATCAGCGCGCCCGACGCCGCGGTGCCCGCCACCGCGATCGCCACGAGCGCGCCCGGCCAGGCCAGCGTCAGCCCCAGCAGTGCCGCGAACTTGACATCGCCCACGCCCACGCCGACACCGACACCAAGCCACCGCCGCGCCGCTGCGGTCGCTGCCACCAGCGCCGCCGCCGTGAGGTACGGCTGCCACCAGTCGTGCTGTGGCCAGAAGGGCGCAGCCACGGCGGCGAGGGCGAGCGCCGGGTAGATGAACCGGTTCGGCGCCACGCGGCGCTCGGCGTCGGTCCACAGCAGCACGAGCGCCGCCGCGCCGAACACCATCGTCATCGCGATCCGGCGCTCGTCGTCCTGGTACGCGACGACCGTCAGCGCGAACAGCACTGCCATCGCGAGCGGCAGGAGTATCGACCGTGCGGGGAAAGGCGCGCCACAGTGAGGGCATCGCCGCCGCCACCGCACGTAACCCACGATAGCGAGCGCCCCGGCCGGCAGCAGGTGCGTATCGCAGCGGACGCATCGCCCGAACGGGCTGTAGTGCAGCGGATCGGCGTACATCGAATCGACGAACGGATCGGCGAGGGTGCCCGCGAGCAATCCGCCGAGTGCGGCGATGATGATGAACGAGAGTTCAGCGGGCAAAAGGGCTCGCTACGAGGCTTCGCGCGGCATGAGGCGATCGCGGAGCGCGACGAGCATCGCGATGCCCTGGGGCAGCACCCACGCCGCGAGCCCCGCTCCGGCGAATCCCATGCCTATCTTCACGGCGTTGTCGATATCGCCGTCGTTCTCGTCGTCGAGAATCAGCCACAGGAATCCCGCCACGAGCAGCACGTAGAGCGCGATCGCGATCGCCCAGCCCCGCAGCCGATCCGCGATCATCGCCGCCAGCAGCCCCGCGACGCCGGCGCCCGACGCCGCCATCGCCACGAGCGGGTTGCCGCCGCCGGGCTCCTCCCACCTGTCGGTGCCCATCAGCACGAGCAGCACGAGACTGGCTCCGACGACGAAGCCCGTCAGCAGGCCGCGCGCGGTGTACGGCGCGAGTCCGCGCGGCACCTCGGCCCAGGCGACGGTGGTGGCCATGGGCTCGCGCCCGGCGATGTCTTCGCGATTGGCGCCCGGAGGTTGCGCCATGCTCGACCCTCCCATGCAGGTTCGGAACAGGCGGCAGTATAGCAGACGATCGGCCTTCGCGGCAGACCCGCACCGTCAGATGTTGGAGTGGGTTTGGCCGCCGTCGATGTTGATGCAGGCGCCGGTCACCCAGCTCGCGCGGGCGCTGGCGAGGAACACGGCGACGTTCGCCACTTCATCGACGCGGCCGAAGCGCCGCGACGCGATATTGCGGGCGACGAAGTCGTCCATGGCGGCCGGGTCGGCCTGGGCACGGCGATCCCAGCTCCCGCCCGGGAATCGAATCGACCCGGGAGCTATCGAGTTGACCCGGATGCCCTCGGGCGCGAGCTGGAGGGCGAGGTTCTTGGCGTGGCTGATGACCGCCGCCTTCGCCGCGTTGTACGTCAGCGACCCGCCCGCTTCGCGCCCCCAGATGGACGCGACGTGGATGATGCTGCCGCCGCCCTCCTTCCGCATCTCGGGCACGGCCTCGCGGCAGCAGCGGACGGCGGCGAGCAGGTTACGTTCGAACGCGCCGATCCACGCCTCGTCGGTGTCGGCCGCGTCGGCGCCGCCGACGTTGTTCACCAACACATCGATCCGGCCGAAGCGCTCCGCCGCGGCGCGAACGAGGGCGGCGGCATCGCCGGCCTTCGTCACATCGGCCACCACGCCGAGCGCGTCGACGCCGCAGGCCCGCAGCTCCGCCTCCGCCTCACGCAGGGCCTCGCCGTTGCGCGCGCAGATGGCGACGCTCGCGCCCTCGGCCGCGAGTCCCAGCGCTATCGCCTTGCCGATACCGCGGCTGCCCCCCGTGACAATCGCCGCCTTCCCCACCAATTCCAGATCCACCTCAGGCCTCCTCCGGCACGCGATGCACCGCGGCCCATCGCCGTGGGCCGCCGCGCTCGCGCAGCCTAGCACGTTCGCGCGGCGCATCAGTTGACGCCCATGCGCCGCCTTTGTACCATGAGGCCAACAATCGCACAGTGGCGCTGATCAGGACGAGTAGCGGCGGCACCACGAACAGAGAGCGGAGCCCGCGCCCCCCACGAGGGCCCGGCTGCAAGCCCCGCCGGAAGGACCGCCGCGAATACCCCCTGTGAGCCGCCGGGCCAACCCGTCCCACGAGGCGGCGCTAACCCGACCGGGAGGCCCCGATACAGGCCGCGAACAAGGTTCGGCGCCGCCGTCCATGGCGGAGCCGGACGAAGCAGGGTGGAACCGCGAGCGCAAGCCTCTCGCCCCTCGGGGAGAGAGGCTTTACCATTTTCGCGGAGGACGCACCGATGTCGACCCTCGGACATGAGCACCTCGACGTGATCCGGCACAGCGCCGCCCACGTCATGGCGAAGGCCGTGCAGCGGATCTTCCCCACGTCGAAGCTGGCGATCGGGCCGACGATCGACAACGGCTTCTACTACGACTTCGACTCAGCGGACCCCATCTCCGAGGACGACCTGGCGCGCATCGAGGCGGAGATGGCCCGCATCGTCGCCGCGGACGAGCGCTTCGAGCGCACCGAGATGTCGCGCGCCGGCGCCATCGGCCACTACACCACCGTCGACCCTAATCCGCTCAAGGTCGAGGTGCTCGAGGGCATCGCCGACGACACCGTCTCGTTCTACAAGACAGGCGACGACTGGCTCGACCTCTGCCGGGGGCCGCACGTGCCCAGCGCCGCCGCCATCGGCGCCTTCAAGCTGACAAGCGTCGCGGGGGCGTACTGGCGCGGCGACGAGCGCAATCGGCAGCTCCAGCGCATCTACGGCACGTCGTGGCCGACGCAGGAGGGGCTCGACGACTACCTCCACCGGCTGGAGGAGGCGCAGCGCCGCGACCATCGCAAGCTGGGCCGCGAGCTCGACCTGTTCTTCTCCCACGAAATGGTGGGTCACGGCCTGCCCATGCTGCTGCCCAAAGGTGCAGTCATCCGCCGCCTGCTGGAGGAGTTCGTGCTCGAGATGGAGCGCCGGGCCGGGTACCAGCACGTCTACTCGCCGGCGCTCGCCAAGGTCGACCTGTACAAGACATCCGGCCACTGGGAGCACTACAAGGAGAACATGTTCCCCCTCATGTCGCTGGAGCATGAGGATCTGGTGCTGCGCCCGATGAACTGCCCGCACCACATCCTCGTGTACGCCAGCCGGATGCACAGCTATCGCGAGCTGCCGTTGCGGATCGCGGAGATCGGCACAATGTACCGCTACGAGCGCTCCGGCGTCGTCGGCGGGCTCAGCCGGGTACGGGCCATGGCGCTGAACGACGCGCACATCTTCTGCACGCCGGAGCAGGTCACCGCCGAGATCACCGGAGTGCTGCGGCTCGTCGAGCAGGCCTACGCCACGCTGGGAATCACCGATTACGCGTACCGCCTCTCCCTCCGCGACCCGGCCGACACGGTGAAGTACGTGCAGGACGACGCCATGTGGGCGCTGGGCGAGCGCGTCTTGCGCCAAGCGCTGGCAGAAACAGGGTTGCCCTTCTACGAGGCCGTCGGCGAGGCGGCGTTCTACGGCCCGAAGCTCGACATCCAGATTCGCGACATGCTCGGGCGCGAGGAAACGATGTCGACGATTCAGGTCGACCTCCATTTCCCGGAAAAGTTCGATCTCGGCTACATCGGGGAGGACGGCGTGGAACACCGGCCCGTCATCCTCCACCGCGGCGTCATCGGCACGATGGAGCGGATGATGGCCTACCTCATCGAGCACTACGCGGGCGCGTTCCCGCTGTGGCTCGCGCCTGTGCAGGCGACCATCGTGCCCATCGCCGACCGCCATGTCGAGTACGCCGGGCGGGTCGCCGCCGAGCTCCGTATGGCGGGGATCGAGCGCGTGGAGGTCGATTCCCGCAACGAGCGGATGAACGCGAAGATTCGCGACGCACAGCTGCAAAAAATCCCCTACATGCTGATAGCCGGCGACCGCGAGGCCGAGGCGAACACCGTCTCGATACGGGCCCGCTCGGGCGAGGAGGAAAAGGGAGTGCCGCTGGCCGGCTGCATCGAACGGCTCGTCGCCGAGGCGCGGGAGCGGCGGCTATGACGCAGCCAGAGCAGCGCCGGCCGATGTTCCGCAAGGTGCTCATCGCGAACCGCGGCGAGATTGCGGTGCGCATCGCGCGCGCCTGCCGCGATGTCGAGGCGGGCAGCGTCGCCGTCTTCTCCGAGGCCGACCGCTACGCGCTCCACACCCGCGTCGCCGACGAGGCGCAGTACCTCGGCCCGCCCCCGGCTTCCGAAAGCTACCTCAACATCGAACGCATCCTCGACGCGGCGAAGCAGTCGCAGGCCGACGCCGTCCATCCCGGCTACGGCTTTCTGGCCGAGAGCGCCGAGTTCGCGCAGGCCGTCATCGATGCCGGGCTCACGTTCATCGGGCCGTCACCGCAGGCTATCGCCGCGATGGGCGACAAGCGCGCCGCCCGTCGCCGCATGATCGATGCGGGCGTCCCGGTGGTGCCCGGCTCCGATACCGTGGCGTCGCCCGAGGAGGCGCTGGCCGCAGCCGAGAGCGTCGGCTATCCGCTGCTGGTGAAGGCGGCGGCGGGCGGTGGCGGACGCGGCATGCGCCGCGTCAACAGCCCGGACGAGATGGAGACGGCGTTTCGCTCCGCCCAGAGCGAGGCAGCGAGCGCCTTCGGCGACGGCTCGCTCTATCTCGAGCGCTACCTCGCGCCCGCGCGCCACATCGAGATCCAGATCATCGGCGACAACTACGGCCGCTACGCCGCGCTCAGCGAACGCGAGTGCTCCATCCAGCGGCGTCACCAGAAGATGATCGAGGAAGCGCCCTCGACCGCGGTGGGGCCGGAGCTGCGCCGCGCCATGGCCGATGCGTCGATCGCGGCGGCGCGCGCCGTCGGCTACAGCTCGCTGGGCACGCTGGAGTTTCTGCTCGACGAGAAGGGCGACTTCTACTTCCTCGAGATGAACACGCGCATCCAGGTGGAGCATCCGGTGACTGAGCTTGTCACCGGGCACGACCTCGTGACGGAGCAGCTGCACCTGGCGGCGGGCCACGCGCTCAACTACGAGGGTCTGGTGGAGCCGATCGGCTGGTCGCTGGAGTGCCGGATCGCCGCCGAGGACCCGTACAACAACTTCCTGCCGTCGCTCGGGCGGGTTCAGTCGGTGCGCGAGCCGGGCGGGCCCGGCATCCGGGTCGACAGCTGTCTCTTCGACGGGCTCGACATCCCGGAGTACTACGATTCGATGGTGGCGAAGGTCATCACCTGGGGGCGCGACCGCACCGAAGCGCTGCAGCGGATGCGACGCGCGCTGCGCGAGTTCGTGGTGGTCGGCGCGGCGATGAACATCCCCTTCCACGAGCAGATCATGGACGATCCCGACTTCATCGCGGGGCGGCTCGACACGGGCTTCCTCGACCGCTTCCAGTTTCGGGACGAGCGCGACCCTCACGGCGAGCTGCTGGCGATGCTCTCGGCGCTGGCGTATCGCTTTCAGGAGTCCGAGCAGCGGGCGGGCCCGGCCGAGCCCGAGCCCCATCGGGCCGCATCCGGGTGGCGTACACGGCGGGCGCCCGGCGCGGGCGGCGGAGAAATGGGCAGAGGATGGCGCAGCGGTTTATCGTAGCCCTCGGCGATGAGGAGCACCGCGCCACGGTAACGCGGCGCGGCGGCGGCCTCGACATCGAGCTCGACGGCGCAGTGCACCGGGTGCGGCTGCTGCCCGAGGGGCCGCCCGCCGTCTACCTCCTGCTGGTCTCCGGTACCCGCCAGGAGATCGCGATCGAGCGCCGTCAGCGCGACCTGCGCGTGCTCGTCGACGGACGCCGCCACACCGTCGGCGTCTACCGCGAGGGGCAGCGGCGCGGGCCCGGCGGCCGGGCCGAATCGCAGACAGAGCGGCGCGACGGCGAGGGCGGCGGCTGGACGCTGCTCTCGCCGATGACCGGCCTCGTGCTCTCCATCGAAGTGAAGGAGGGACAGGAGGTCGGGCCCAACGATGTGCTGCTCGTCCTCGAAGCGATGAAGATGAACAACGAACTCCGCGCCGTCCGCGCCAGCCGTGTCCGCAAGATCCACGTCCTCGCGGGCGACCGCATCGAACAGGGGGCCGACCTCATCACGCTCGAGCCGCCCGCGAGCGAGGGCGGCTAGCGTCCGAACGGCGTCAGATGCGGGAGCGCCGCGGGCGCTTCCGCATCGCCGGGAGCGCGGCGCAGGTACCACCACGCCGCTCCGGCGAGCGCAGCCACCTGCACGAGCGTCGCGGCCGCGACCAGCAGCGCCATCTCGAAGAAGAAGTCCTCGGGAAACATCTGGATCAGCCGATCGGTGCGCGGGTTGAGCTGCCACAGATCGTTGCTGAAGCCGAGCACATGGAATCGTTGCCAGAACGCGTCGAAGCCGATGAGCGCCACGCCTCCCGCCGCGATGGCGACGCCCGCCAGCACCGCCGTCGAGCCCAGGATGCGGCGCGCCAGCATCCGCACCGAATCTTCGCCGGCCCACACGAACACGCCAACGACGTACGTCAGCACGTACGCCAGCGACACGTACTGGGCGAAGAACACGAGCTGCATCATGTCCTTCACGTCGGCCATATGAATCGTCTCGCGCGGGTTGAACAGCGGCTCGATCCGGCCATCGACGACGACGCGCGTCCGCAGATACGGATCGTCGTTCGTGAAGTAGGCGGCCATCTCGGCGGCGGCGCGGTCGAGCTGTGCCCGGTCGATGCCGGTGGTGGCGGCGACATCGTGGCGCTCGAAGCCCCACTCCCACAGCCGCGTCTCCGTCGCCGCGACGCGCACGTTCGTCGTCACGACGAGGACAGGCAGCGCGAGCAGGAAGAGCGCCGCCGCGATTGCGCGTACACTGGCCACCACAACCTCCGTCCCGCGACACCGTCCCTCCCGGGCGGCCACGGGGCACTGTACCGTAGCGGAGGGCTCGCGAACGCGTCAAGCGAGCCGCCGCGGCCACCGAAAGGAGCGCGCCGATGACCGCCTTCGCGGAGCTGAGCGCGGCCTGCGCGGCGCTCGGACTCGACCCGCAGGCCGGGACGCTCCACCTGACGCCCGCCGCCGCGCCCCACCTCGACGCCGCGTCGGCGACGCTCATCGCGGGCGCGGGCCCGGCCGACGCCGCCCCGCTCCGCGACATCCTGTCGCGCCGCTATCCCGGCGACCATCGCCTCCACATCGCCCAGGCCGATGCCTCGGTTATCGACACGACAGTGGCCGGACTGAAGGCGAGCGACATCGCGCCGGGAGCCGTCATCCACGTCGCGGCGCTCGCGGCCGAGGCGGATGTCCGCGACTTCCGCGGCCTCATCGCGATCATCCGGCGGCTGCGCGACCCCGTCGAAGGCTGCCCCTGGGATAACGCGCAGACGCACGAGTCGCTCAAGTCCCACCTCATCGAGGAGGCGTACGAGACGCTGCAGGCGCTCGACGAAGGCGACCCCGCCGCCCTGCGCGAGGAGCTTGGCGATCTGCTGCTTCAGATCGTGCTGCACGCCCGTATCGCCGAGCAGGCGGGCGAATTCGAGACGGCCGACGTCATCGAGGGGCTGTCGGCGAAGCTCGTCCGGCGCCACCCCCATGTCTTCGCCGGCACGCTCGCCGATACGCCGGAGGAGGTCGAGCGCAACTGGGAGGAGCTGAAGCGCCGCGAAAAGGCCGCGCAGTGGCGACGATGCGAGCTCCGCCCTCGGCGGCGTCCCCATCGCGATGCCCGCGCTCGCCTACAGCCACGCGATCCTGGGCCGCGCCGAGCGGGCGGGCTTCGCGTGGCCCTCCACCAGCGATATCCTCGCCAAAGTGGCGGAGGAGGCGGCCGAGCTCGCCGCCGCGAGCGATGCGGCGAGCGCCTTCGAGGAGATGGGCGACCTGCTGTTCGCGCTCGTCTCGCTGGCGCGGCGGCTCGACATCGACGCGGAGGAGGCGGCGCGGCGCGCGGCAGCGAAGTTCGCGGGCCGCTTTCGCGCCGTCGAGGCGATGAGCCGCGAGCAAGGCGTCGATCTGCGGGCGCTGGCCCCGGAAGCGCTGCTCGCGCTCTGGGCGGAGGCGAAGCGACGGCAGCCGTCTGCCACATTGCCGGGCCACGAGCGGGCGCGGTAAACTTTAGCGTACGGTCGCAGTTCGGCCGCGATTCACGAGGGAGCGCCACGCATGGTCAAGCAACAGGAGTCGGTCGTCACCCCTGCGCGATTCGGGCAGGGGCTGACATGGGACGACTACCTTCGTCACGACGAGAAGTATCGCGACCGGTACGAGCGCAATTACGCCGCATTCAAGCTCACCGACAGCGAGCAGGCGGCGCTCCGGGAACTGATGGCGCGCCCGAATGCGCCCGCGCGCGTGCTCGTGCTCACCGAGGGGTGGTGCCCCGACTGCTTCCGCGAGGTGCCCGTCGCCGTCCAGATGGCGGAGGCTGCCGGCATGGAGCTGCGGGTCTTCCCGCGCGACCTCAACCTCGACATCATGAACGAGTTCCTGCGCGACGGCGAGTTTCAGTCGATTCCGACGTTCGTCTTCTACACAAAGGATCACCGCTACCTCATGCACTGGAGCGAGCGCTCCGCGGTCGCCAACGAGGGCATGGTGGAGATGCGGAAGATCTTCGAGGGGCGCACCCGCGAAGAGGCTGCGCCCGACTACGAGAAGTTCCAGCAAGGCCCGGCCTGGCGCGACTGGCAGCACGCCGCCGTCGCCGAGCTCATCGAGAAGCTCACGCCGCTCACCGGATGATCGCCGCCGAGCGGACGCGTCCGCTCGCGAGACAGGACAGGTGCCCGATAGGCAGCTCGATACGCATTGGCCGCGTCGCCGGCATCGACATCGGTGTCCACTGGAGCTGGTTCTTCATCTTCTTCCTGCTCACGTGGTCGCTCTCGACCGCCGTGTTCGACGAGGAAGCCATGGGCGACACCACCCGCTGGATCGCCGGCACCGCGACGAGCCTCGTATTCTTCGCCTCCGTGCTGTTGCACGAGCTGACGCATTCGCTCGTGGCGCAACGGCGCGGGTTGCCCGTGGGCAGCATCACGCTGTTCGTCTTCGGCGGCGTGTCGAATTTGGAGAAGGATGCGGAGACGGCGAAGGACGAGTTCCTCGTCGCCATCGTCGGCCCGCTGATGAGCCTCGTCCTTGGTGCGATCTTCCTGCTGCTCTGGGCGACCGTGGGGCAGGCGTTCGACGTGGCGTCCGGGCCGCTGGGATGGCTGGGGCTCATCAACCTGTCGCTGTTCGTGTTCAACATGATGCCCGGCTTCCCGCTCGATGGCGGGCGCGTGCTGCGCGCCGTCCTGTGGTGGAACAACCGCAATCACCTGCGCGCCACGGAGATCGCCTCGCGTGCGGGCGTCTGGCTGGCGTGGCTGCTCATCGCGGCGGGCGTCATCGTCACGTTCGCCTACAGCCTCGTATCGGGCATCTGGTTCATCCTCATCGGCTGGTTCCTGCGCAACGCGTCGGAAGCGAGCTACGCGCAGTCGGTTGTCGAAGACGTGCTGCAGGGGCTGACCGCGGGCGATGTCGCGACACGCAACTACGATGTCGTGCCGCCCGACATGATGCTCGACGAGTTGGTGCGCGAGTACGTGATGCGCCGCCATCAGCGCGCATTCCCGGTGGTCGTCGCCGAACACATTCTCGGGCTCGTGACGCTGACCGACATCAAAGCTGTGCCGCAGCCCGAATGGCCCTCGAAGAGCGTGTACCGCGCCATGCGCCCCATCGACGAACTCCACACGGTCGCGCCGGACACATCGCTCCAGGAATCGCTGGGGCTGATGGCGCAACACGACGTCAATCAGCTGCCGGTGGTGGGCCCGCATCGAGAGCTGCTTGGGCTCGTCTCGCGCGCCGACATCCTGCGCCTCATCCAGCTCCGCAGCGAGGTATCGTCGCCGAACATGAGCCCCGGCCCGGAGCCGCCACCGCCGGCTTAGGTGCTTCCCCGATAATCATCCACCTCGCATCGCGCCGATGATCTCCGCATCAGGCACGAGGTGGAGCAGGCATGGCGTTTCGTAGGGTGGCTCTGGGCAACGTGGGGCCGGGGATGAGCCTGGCGCGGGCGATCCACAACGCGCGCGGGCAGCAGTTGCTGGCGGCGGGCGCGGATCTGACTCCGCAGGTCGTCGAGGCGCTGCGGCGGATCGGCCTCGAGTCGGTGTACGCGAGGGATGCCCTCAGCCACGACATCGAGATTGACGAGGCGGTGTCGGAGCGCACACGGAGCGTGCTCGCCGCGAAGCTCAGCGCCATCGACGAGCTGCTGCTTTCGGCCTCCGCAAGCTTCCGCGGCAGCGATCCGGAGCGCATCCGCGACGGCATGGCATCGCCCCCGTTTCTCGACGCGCTCGAACGGACGACGCTGTTCGACGAGCTCCGCGAGGAGGCCGCGAAGCTGGCCCACGAGGTGATGCTGCGGCCCGGGCTTGTGCGTGTCGCGGAGTGCCTGGCGGCTCACCTCAGCCACGACATCAGCGGGCGCATGGCCCGACGGTCGATCGCGCCGCGATGGCCATCTTTCTCGGCAGGCTCGCCCGTCTGGGCCGGGTCGAGCTCGAGCGGCTGTCGTTCGGCGTGCTGCTCGCGAATGTCGGGCAGCTCTTTCTCGATGCCGCCGCGCTCGCCGAAGCGCGACCGCTAAGCGCCGATGAGCGCGACATTCTGGAGACGCACCCGGCGTGGGGCTACCAGCTGGCGCGGACGCTCGAGCTCGACCCGATCACGAGCCACATCATCTACCAGCACCACGAGCGGCAGGACGGCTTCGGCTATCCGCGCGGCCTCCGGGGGCTGAACCGGGTGTACCGCACTCCGCACGAAGCGATGGACGGCCAGTACATGCTGCTGAGCGCCGAGATCGCGGCGGTGGCGGAGGTGCACGCGTCGCTCCTCATCGCGCGACCCTATCGGCCGGTGATGCCGACAGCGCAAGCCCTGGCCACGCTCCAGCAGATGGCCGGCAATCAGCTCAATGCGGAGCTCGTCGAGAAGCTGCTGAGCGTGACGCCGCCGTTCCCCTCGGGCAGCGATGTGGTGCTGACAGGCGGCGGCTTCGAGCAGCATCGTGCCCTGGTCGTGCGGGTGCCCGAAGGCGGCGTTACGCGTCCCATCGTCCGCGTCTACGAAGACGGGGCACGGAAGCCGTTCGGCCCGCGCGACGTGGCGCTCGCCGATCGGCCCGCCGTCCGGATCGAGGCTGCCGCCGCGTAGACAGCGCCCCGATCTGACGGCACGTGCCCTGGCTCTAGCCGGCGATGGTTGGCGCGCGCCCGGCGTAGCGCTCCGGCTCCTTCTCGAACTTGCTGTGACAGTCGTGCGAGCAGAAGTAATACGTCTGCCCGGCGTAAGTCATCGTCGCCGCCGCGGCGCCAGCGTCGATCTCCATTCCGCACACCGGGTCGCGCACCGGATTCGAGAGCTGCCTGGCCCCGTCCGTGTTCGCCTCGACCCGCAGCTGGACGACGGGGGACGCGGCCAGCTGCGGCAGGGGCTTCGCCGTGTACGTGCGCAGCCGGTTGGCGTTGGCCACCACCGAGAGCGAGCTCACCGCCATCGCGGCCGACGCGATGATGGGGCTCAGCAGCGCCCCGACGAAGGGGTAGAGCAGGCCCATCGCCACGGGCACCCCGACAGCGTTGTACACGAAGGCGAAGAAGAGATTCTCGCGGATGTTTCGCATCGTCGCCCGACTCAACGTGATCGCCGTGACGATGCCCTTGAGATCGCCGGAGATCAGCGTCACATCCGCCGCCTCGATTGCGACATCGGTGCCGGTGCCGATCGCGATGCCCACATCCGCCTGCGCAAGCGCCGGCGCGTCATTGATGCCGTCGCCGACCATCGCGACGAGCTTCCCCTCGTCCTGGAGCCGCCGCACCTCGAGCGCCTTGTCTTCGGGAAGCACCTCGGCGAGCACGCGCTCGATGCCGACCTGCCGGGCGATCGCCGCCGCGGTGCGGCGGTTGTCGCCCGTGATCATCGCGACTTCCAATCCGAGGTTGCGAAGCGCCCACACGGCTCGGGCGGAGTCCTCCTTCACCGTGTCGGCCACGGCCACCAGGCCCGCCGCCGCACCATCGATCGCGACGTACATCGGCGTCTTGCCCTCGTCGGCGAGCCGCTCCGCATGCTCCGTCAGGGACGAGGCGTCGATGCCCGCGTCGTCGAGGAGCCGCCGGTTGCCGGCAAGCAGCGCGCGGCCATCGACGCTGACACGGATGCCCTTGCCCGTCACCGATTCGAAGTCGGCCGGCTCCGCGAGGGCGAGCGCGCGCTCCTGCGCGCCCCTGACGATGGCCTGCCCCAGCGGATGCTCCGATGTGCGTTCGGCCGAAGCGACGAGGCGGAGCAGCTCGTCCTCGCCGTATCCACCCACATCGACGATATCGGTCAGCGCCGGCTCGCCCTTCGTCAGCGTCCCCGTCTTGTCGAGCACGATAGTGTCGAGTTTGTGCGCCGTCTCCAGCGCTTCCGCGGAGCGGATGAGGATGCCCGCCTCCGCGCCTTTCCCGGTTCCGACCATGATGGAGAGCGGCGTCGCGAGGCCCAACGCGCACGGGCAGGCGATGATCAGCACGGACACAGCCGCAACCAGCGCGAAGCTCAGTTCCGGGTCGGGCCCGAAATCGAACCACACCACGAAGGTGCCGATCGCGATGAAGATGACAGCAGGCACGAAGTAGCTCGACACTTGGTCGGCGAGCCGCTGAATGGGCGCCTTCGACCCCTGCGCCTGCTCCACGAGCCGGATTATCTGCGCCAGCATGGTGTCCGCGCCGACCTTCGTGGCGCGCATGCGGAAGGCGCCTGTCTGGTTAATCGTGGCGCCGATAACGATGTCGCCCGCGGCCTTGGTCACCGGGAGCGACTCCCCCGTCACCATCGACTCATCGAGCGTCGACCGGCCCTCGACAATCTCGCCGTCGACGGGCACCTTCTCGCCGGGCCGCACAATGACGATATCGCCCGGCGCCAGCTCCTCGATCGGCAGCTCGCGCTCCTCACCATCGCGCACCACGCGCGCCGTCCGGGCCTGGAGGCCGATGAGCTTGCGAATCGCCGCGCCGGTGGCCGCCTTGGCGCGGGCCTCCAGCAGCCGTCCAAACAGAATCAGCGTCAGGATGACACCGGTCGCCTCGTAGTACACGTCGCGAAGATCATCAGGTAGCGCGTCGGGTGCGATGGTGACGAACAGGCTGTAGGCGAAGGCCGCCGTCGTCCCGAGCGTGACCAGCGTGTTCATGTCGGCGGTACGGTGAGTGAGCGTTAGCCAGCCGGTGCGGTGAATCGGCCAGCCGGTGTAGAGCATGACCGGCAGGATGAGCGCCAGCTGGAACCAGCGTTCCATAAGCAGCTCCGGCATCCAGCCGGCATCGAAGATATCGCTGGCCATGACCGCGAAGAGCACCGGAGCCGTGAGAATCGCCCCCATCACCACGCGCAGCGTCAGATCGCGGATCTCAGCCTGGCGTGCCGCCGCTTCTTCATCCTCTGTCGCGGCGGTTCCGGGCTCGGCCCGCCGCAGCACGCGGTACCCCGCCGACTCGATCACGCGCTCCATCTCCTCGACGGTCACCTGGCCGGGGTCGAACTCCGCGGTCACCCGCTCGCGCCCGAAGTTCACTTCGACCTTGTCGACGCCGGGCAGCGCGTCGAGGAACGCCTCGATGTTCGTGACGCAGGTGGGGCAGGTGACGCCGCCGCCGATGAGCGCGAACTCGACGCGCTCCAGCCGCTCCCCAGCGGGCGCCACCGGGCCGACGCCGACCGCCCGTGCGGTCTCGTGCACGTGCGCCCCGCTCGCGGCGGAATCGGCGGCAGGCGGCCGCTGCCCGGCGGCGTCACTGGCCGCCGCGGGCTCGACGATGAGGGCGCCGTGCACCATGTTCATGCCGCAGGTGAAGCTGAACTGACCTGGCCTGTCGGGCACAAATTCGACGGTCGTCTTGCCGAAGGCGGCGAGGGACTTGCTCACCTTGAAATCGGGAAAGAGCACCCGCGACGTGCAGTCGCTCCCTTCCCGCCGATCAAAGATGAGCCGCAGCGGAACGCCTTCGCGCACCTCGATATGGTCGGGCGAGTAGCCGCCCCGCACGACGATCTCGATCTCCTGGACATCGCCGCGCAACTCCGCTCTCCGGGCCTGGCGCGGTCCGAAGAAGAACCACGCGAGCGCGGCGGCAAACGCGAGCCCCGACAGTGTAACGATGAGTTCGGCGACACCCATGGATGATCCTCTCCCTCCGGGCGACCGTCTGGTCGCAACGCCCGCAGCGGCATGACAAGCGTGCCGCATCCGGAGCCGCTTCGGCAAGGGGCCATCGGTCACCCCGATGCAGGGGCGTGTGGCACTCGTGCTCCGCCGGCTCCCACGCGTAACGTGGATGTCGAGAGGTGCGAGATGCTTTCAGGCCTTCGCCGGATGCTCCTGGCCATGACCCGCGTGCTGCCCCGATCGTGGTTCGGGCGCGACAGCGGCCCGCCGACCGAGCCGATACGCCGCCTGGACGCGGAGGACAACCCCGCGCAGCCGCCCGAAGTCGGCGAGGGCCGGCATGTCGACCCGGCTCTCGAGGGCCAGAAGCGAGAGGGCGGCCACCCGCGTCGCTGATAGCTGAGAACGGAGGGCGGCCCATGGCCCGTTACGACGGAGGCGGCGACACCGGCGTCTTCGAGGATCGCGAGCATGCGGGCGCGAGGCTCGGCGACGCACTCTCGGCGTACCGTGGGCGCGGCGCGCTCGTGCTTGGCATTCCACGCGGGGGCGTCCCCGTCGCGGCAGAAGTGGCCCGGCGCATCGACGCCGACCTCGATGTCGTGGTGGCCCGCAAGCTCGGCGCGCCCGGCGCTCCGGAGCTGGCCATCGGCGCCGTCGCGGCCGACGGCGAGCGGTTCCTCAACGAGGACATCATCCGCGACCTGAGGGTGTCGCCAGGCGTACCTCGAGGCCGTGACGGCGCGCGCATCCGAGGAGGCGCACCAGCGCGAGCGACAGTTCCGCGGCCCGAACCACACGATGGAGGTGCGCGGACGCGTCGTCATCATTGTCGATGACGGCCTGGCGACCGGAGCGACGATGCGAGCCGCCATCCGCAGCGTACGCCGGCGGGAGCCGGCCACGCTCGTCGTGGCCGTGCCGGTGGGCGCCCGCGAGACATGCGATGCCATCCGCCCCGAAGTCGACGATCTGGTCTGTTTGGCGTCGCCGGAGCCATTTTTCGCCGTAGGCCTGCACTACGAGCACTTCGATCCGACCCCCGACGCGGACGTGGGCCGTCTGCTTTCCGAGGCACGGCGACGCGCGATCGAGCCGAAGGCAGGGGGCGGCGCCCAGTGATGGCGGTGACTCACGGACTGTGCGGAGCCGCGCTGGCGCCCAGAGCCTCGGCGCCCGCGACCGCCTTCGCCGGCGGGCTCGCCGCCCACGCGCTGGGCGCCAGCGCGCTCCGGCGTGCGGCCCATCGAGCCACGTATCGCCGTTGCGCGACGCCAGATCACCGTCATCACGAGCGAGCCCTGGTGCACGCGTCAGGTCGCTCGCATCGGCGTCGCGGGCGGCGACCGGCGTCAGCTCGGCGAGGAGGCCGCACTCGTCGAGGAACGCGAGCGGCGCGAGGACGCGATCGGGCCGCTCCGGGTGGCCGCGACCAGCATCGTGGAGCGCGTACAGCGGGTCGGAGACGAAGCCGGTGCTCACGGATGGCTACGGTTCTATGAGAATGATCTTGACCGGGAACGTCGGAAACTGGCGCTGGAGGCCAATGATATCGACGATCAGCATTTCCCCGCGTCCGACCCCCGACGACATCTTCGCCTGGAGAGCGTGCGAGGGCAAAATCTCGACTCCTACGTCCGCGAGGTTCTGCCGGTAGAAGTATTCGAGCTTCGCCATGTCATAGAACATTGCAAAGTACTTGCCAAGCTGAACCTCCACCAGCACCCGATCGCGCGCGAAGTCGACTTGCTTGTAGCCGCGCTCGCCCAAGTTTTTCCATCCGGGCACATCGATCTCGAACTGACGCTTCACCTCAGCGAAGCCTCGCCGCTGAAACGCGCTCTTGAACGCCTCGTTCATGAGCTTGGGCGCGAAGAGGAGCTCTTTCCGCTTCGACGGCTCCTTGCTCGCGAAGTGCTGGAAGTCGCTGCCAATCTCCTCGATCACGCGACTGATGTCGGCGTCAATCTCGGGGTACTTGGAGCGCAGTATCTCAGCACCGCCAAGATGCGAGTATTCGAACACAGCCCTCACTGCAGAATGCCATCCCCCGGCAGTGGCCGGCCCCGCATCAGCGGAGGCTCATACACTGGCCGATCCATCGGCCTCGTCCGCAGCGAGCCGTCAAGCGCCATCCGCGCTCGTTCCAGCCCCAGGTGATGGTACTCCGGCACGATCTCCGCTCCAGCCGCCCGCCTCCCATGCCGAAGCGCCGCCACCGCCGTCGTCCCCGCTCCCATGAAGGGGTCGACGATGAGGTCACCGGGATTGGTCATGCTCAACACGAGCCGCTCAACCAGCTCGACCGGGAACTGGCACGGGTGGATCGTTTTTTCCACATGGTTGTTCTTGACGTTCGGGAATATCCACAGGTCGCCAGGGTTCTTGCCGAGCGGGTTACCGGAGAGCTCGCCGATCCGGGGACCCCGGAAGTGCCTCTTGTTGGGGTACTTCTGCGGGACTCGAACTGGATCCAGTTGAACACATAGTTGTCGGACTTGGTGTACCAGTTGATGGTCTCGTAGCGACCGGAAAATCGTTTGTTACAGTGAAGGCCGTGCTCGAAATGCCAAACGATGCGATTGCGCATCTTCATCCCAACCTGCCGAAGATGGGAAACAGCAGGACGTCGAGCGGAATGATCTCACCGTTCGCGACGTAGTTGCCGACTTGCCAGCAGATCGAGCCGTCATCCGCCAGAATGCGGTAGCACTCTTCGATCACGCGCTGCTGGAAGGCCACATACTCGTCGAGACTGTTTCTCTGCTCATACACCTTCCCGATGTTGTACGGGGGCGAGGTGACGACGAGGCGCGCCGACTTCGAGGGGATTGCAGCCAGGAGGTCGAGGCAGTCGCCCAAGTGGAACGAAAAATGAGCGTCAGAGTCGTAAGCGGCCGCAATTCGGCTCTCAGACCACATTCGAAGCCTCCCGAGAATGGGGTAAAGTATATAGGCGCCTGAAGGATTCCTCAACCGTGCACGCCATCGCCCGGCCCCATCGCGCCGGCGCGAGTTGTCGAAGTCGTTCTTGCGTGCTACTGTAGCACACATGTACGTCATCGGCACGGCAGGCCACGTCGATCACGGCAAGTCGGCGCTCGTGCGGGCGCTCACCGGCATCGACCCCGACCGCCTGCGCGAGGAGAAGGAACGCGGCCTCACCATCGACCTCGGCTTCGCGTGGCTCACGCTCGCCGAACCGCCAACAGGCCCGGGGCGGAGCGCAATCGAGATCAGCATCGTCGATGTGCCCGGCCACGAGCGCTTCGTCCGCAACATGCTCGCCGGCGCGGGCGGCATCGACCTCGCGCTGCTCGTCGTCGCTGCCGACGAAGGCGTGATGCCGCAGACGCGCGAGCACCTGGCGATCCTCGATCTGCTGGGTGTGGCCCACGGCGTCGTGGCGCTGACGAAGCGCGACCTTGTCGATGAGGAGATGGCGCTGCTCGTGGAGTTGGAGGTGCGCGAGACGCTCGATGGCACAACGCTGGCCGGCGCGCCTATCGTCGCGTGCTCGTCGGTGACACGCGCCGGGCTCGATGACCTCGTGGCGTCACTGGCACGCGCGCTCGAGGCCACTCCCCGCCGCCGCAACCTCGGGCGGCCGCGCATGCCGATCGATCGCGCCTTCACCATGGCGGGCTTCGGCACCGTCGTCACGGGCACCCTCATCGATGGCGAGCTGTCCGTCGGCGACACGGTCGAGCTCGTGCCGGGCGGCCTCCGGGCACGGATCCGCGGCCTGCAGACGCATCGAACCAAGGTCGAGCACGCATCGCCGGGCCGGCGGGTCGCAGCGAACCTCGCCGGCATCTCGCCCGCCGAAGTCGAGCGCGGCATGACCCTGACGACGCCGGGCTGGCTGCGCCCGACCACCGCCATCGACCTGCGGCTGCGCACCGTGCGCGAGCTCCGCCACCCGCTGCGTCATGGCACGCGCGTCACGCTGCACAGCGGCTCGGCGGAAGCGCCGGGCACGCTCCGCCTCCTCGATGCCGACGCCCTCGGGCCGGCGGAGGACGGGTGGGCGCAGGTGCGGCTCGATCGCGAGATCGCCGTCGTGCGGGGCGATCGATGCGTGCTCCGGGTCGCGGGCGAGACGGCTGGCGGCGGCATCATCGTCGAGGCGTACGCCCCGCGGCGGCGGCGGCAGCATCCCCCGGCGCTCGCGGCGCTCGAAGCCGCGCTGGGCGGCCCCGAGGAGGCGCTGCTCGGGGCGGCGATGACGCAGCCGTTCGCGCCGCTCTCCGAGCTCGCCACCCGCCTCGATCTTTCGGGCGAGGCCGTGCTCGAGGCGGCGCGGACGCTGGCGGCGCAGGGACGCGCGGTCGCGCTGCCGCACACGGCTGCCGTCGACGCCGCATCGATGCTGCTGCCGGCCGAGACCGTCGAAGCGTGGATCGGCCGGATCACGACGGCGGTCGCCGATTACCACGACGCGCATCCCTTGCGGGCCGGCATCCCCAAAGAGGAGCTGCGGACGCGGCTGCGGCTCGAATCGCGGCCGTTCGTCGCACTGCTCGCATTGCTGGCGGCGCGCGACGTCATCCGCGAGGAGGGGCGCGCCGTCGCTCTGGCGTCGTTCTCGCCGCGCCTCACCCCCGGGCAGGAGGAGGAGGCGCGCGCCTTCATCGAGTCGCTGCGCGCCCATCCCTTCGCGCCGCCCGCCGGCGAGCGGCCCGAGCCGGATGTGATGGCGCTGCTCGAGGCCCGAGGCGACATCGTCGTGGTGGCCGATGGCAAGGACGGCATCGCGTTCGACTCCGCCTCGCTCGCCAGCATGCTGGCACGCATCACGGCGATGCTCCGTGAGCGCCACAGCATCACGCTCGCTGACGTGCGCGACGAGTTCGCGACGAGCCGCCGCTACGCGCAGGCGGTGCTCGAAGAGATGGATCGCCGTGCCCTCACCCGGCGCGACGGCGATACCCGCACCCTCGTCGCCGCAACGGTCGCGCCGGAGGTGCGCTCGTGACGCTGGAGCTCGAGCGCCTGGCGGTGCATCTGCCGCGCATCGGCGAGGAGGCCGCGGCCACGCGCGTCCGCTCCGGCCAGCGGCTGGCGCAGGCGCGTGCGGCGCTGGTCGCGGCCTCGGACATCGCCGCCGTCGACGCACGCGTCCGCGAAGCACGGACGAGCTGGCTGCTCGCCTCGCCCCTGGAGCCGCCCGCCACGCGCCACCCGCGGCCCGAGCCGCGCCCCTACACCATCGTCGCGGTCGATGGCTCGCACCACGAGCTCGATCGCTTCGCCGCGACCTCGTGCGCCATCGTCAATCTTGGCGGCTGGCGCATCCGCTACGGCGACACACCCGAGGCCGAACCGCTCGCCGGTCTCCACGTCCTCACCGGCGATGAGCTCGCCCCGGAGGAGGAGCCCGGCGCGGGCAACGACGCGAGCGCCGTCGACGGGATGCGCGGAGCGCTGCTCGGAGCGCTGCGGCAGATGCACGAGCTCCGCTTTCTGACCGAGGCCGCGAACGACGCGCTCGCCGACCCGGCGAACCACCCGGTCGTGGGGCTGCTCGACGGCAATCTCGTGCTCTGGAGCCTCACCGCCGCCACCAGCGCGGCCCGGCGGCTCATCCTCGACGAGGGCATCCTCGCGGCGCTCGATGAGCTGCGGCAGATAGCGAACCGCGCCGAGTTCGCATTCGGCGGTTACATCAGCCAGCCCGGCGCGACCGAAGTTGTGAACATGCTCCGCCTGCAGCCGGGCGCCTGCTATCGTGGCAGCGGCGAGCAGGTCGACTGCGGCCGCCGCGACGAGGGGCCGCAATCGAACAGCGGCGCGGGATGCGAACAGCGCGCCCCGAGCGGCGCTCGTCCCTGCGACAGCGTGGCGACGACCGACCGGGCGCTGTTCGCGACGGTGCTCGAGCCGGGCGAGCGCAGCGCCACGTTCCTCAGCATCGCGACCAACAAGCGCTCGGTCCAGGCGACGGCGTACGAGCCGCGCGGGCACTACCCCGCCTTCTGCTACATCGCCGCGGGCAACGGCGAGATCGCCCGGATCGAGTTTCCGCGATGGCTGCACGAGAAGCCGGGCGCGCTCGACTTGCTCCACGCGGCCGTCCTCGACCAGTGCGAGCGCGGCTGGGGCTACCCGATCGCGTTGCAGGAGGCGCACGAGCGCGCCGTGCTCACCGGCGAGGATCGCCGCGTGTTCGAGTCGCTTGTCGAACGGGAAATGGATCAGCGCGGCGTCGCACCGCCAGGCGCGGGCAAGCAGATGAGCAAGCGAGCACGATCGTTATGACAACTGATGCGACCGGAACCGTGGGCCAGGTGGTGGAGACGACCATCCGCGACTTCGTCATCGAGGTCTACCCCGAGGTCGAGCGGCCACCCGGTCTCGGCGAGCTGCTGGTCGCCGGACAGCCGGGCGAGGAGACGTTCGGCGTCGTCGTCGACATCGCCACCGGGGCCGCCGACGACAGCCGCCGCCCGCGCGCCCGCAGTCGCGACGAGGAGGGCCACGACCGCGTCGTGCGAGCCAATCCGCATCTGGCGTATCTGCTCCGCACCACCTGCTGCGCGCTCGTGGTGGCCCATCGTCGCGACGGCGCGATCACGGCGTATCTGCCGCCGTCGCCGCCGCGCATCTGGGAGCCGGCCGCACCCTGCTCGCCCGGCGATCGGGCCGCGCTCGCCGCGAACGCCGACGTGCTGCGGCCGCTCGTCGCGGGCGGCCCCGGCTACGACGACGCGACAGCAGCGCTCGTGCGATCGCTCGCCGCCGAGTCCGGCGACCCGGCCGCCTATCGGCTCTCGGCCGGCAAGGCGCTGACGCATCTGCTTACCGGCGACCCGCCCCGGCTCGTGGCGCTGCTGCGGAGGATCGACAATGAGCGGCGATAGTGAGGGCAGGCGGCTCGGAGTCGTCGTCGGCGGGTCGCTGACGAAGGGGATCGAGGTTCGGCTCGATGACGGCCGTTCCGTCGAGGAGATGGCCGTCGGGCGCTACGTCGTCGTGCAGGGGCAGCAGCAGCGCTTCTTCGGCATGATCACGAACGTGGTGCTCGACGTGGCGCATCCCGGCATCGCGGGCGCTTCGGCCGACGCCGAGGACGCGTTTGTGCGCGACGTGCTGGCGGGAACCGCGGCCTATGGCAAGCTCGATGTCATGCCGCTGCTCAGCCTCGGCCCCGACGGCGAGCCCCGCCCCGTGAAGACGATCCCGCCGCACTACGCGGCGGTCGGCGACGCCGCCGCGGACGACGTCGCCCGCATCTTCGGCGCCGACGGCGAGCATCACTTCCACATCGGCCAGCCGCTCGACATGGACATCGCCGTCTGCCTGAACTACGAGCGCTTCATCGAGCGCTCGAACGGCATCTTCGGCAAGACGGGCACGGGCAAGACGTTCCTGACACGTCTGCTGCTGGGCAGCGTCATCGCGAAGTCGGAGGCGCAGCGCGACCCCCGCCGCCGCTCCGTCAATCTCGTGTTCGACATGCACAACGAGTACGGGTGGCAGAGCGAAAGCGAGGGCGGCGGCAAGGTGAAGGGGCTGAAGCAGCTGTTCCCTGGCCGTGTCGTCGTGTACACGGTCGACCCGGAGAGCTCGACCCGCCGCAAGACAAGCTTCGACGGGCCCATCGAGATCGGCTACGCCGACATCCAGCCCGACGACCTCGCGGTTCTGCGCGAGACGCTGAACCTGTCGGAGCTTGCCGTCGAGGCGACGCACAGCCTGCGGGACAAGTACGGCCAGAAGCACTGGCTGCGCGAGACGATGGCGCTCGACGCCACCTCCGACGACGGCGACGAGGAGCTCGATGGCGCCACCAGCGACAGACGGAAAGTGCTGCAGGAGCTGAACATCGCCCCGGGCACGTTCACGAACCTCCGCCGCGCGCTCGGCCGCCTCAAGCGGCTGCCCTTCGTGTGCGAGGAGACGAAAGCGAACTCGGTGGAACGGGTGCTGCAGCACCTGCTGGGCGGGCAGAACGTCGTGCTCGAGTTCGGGCGTCACGGCGACAACCTCGCCGCTTACATGCTCGTCGCCAACGTCCTGACACGCCGCATCCACGCGCAGTATCGTGTCCGCACCGAGAGCGCCATCGGCGACGAGTCGCTGAAGCCGAACCGGCTCCTCATCACGATCGAGGAGGCGCACAAGTTCCTGAGCCCAAGCGTCGCCAGCCAGACCATCTTCGGCGAGATCGCGCGGGAGATGCGCAAGTACAACGTGACGCTGCTCGTCGTCGATCAGCGTCCGAGCGGCATCGAGGAAGAGATACTGTCGCAGATCGGCACGAAGATCGCCTGCCTGCTCGATAACGACAAGGACGTCGATGCCGTACTCTCCGGCATCTCGGGGCGCTCCGAGCTGCGGTCGGTGCTGGCGCGGCTCGAGACACGGCAGCAGGCGCTCATCTTCGGCCACGCCGTGCCGATGCCGGTCGTCGTGCGGACGGAGGAGTACGGCCCCGCGACCTACGCGCGGCTCACCGGCGCCCCGGACGACGGCCGCTCGCTCCTCGAGCGGCTGAAGGACGGCGAGGAGAGCTGGTAGTGACGAGCGACGAGTCTCGCCTCGACGAGGTGATGACTCTGCTCCGCGACCACGCCAATCCCGACCACGCGGCCGGGATGCGCCGCTTCGGCATCGCGGGCGCTCAGGTGCTGGGCGTCAGCGTCACGACGCTGCGGAAGCTCGCCCGGCCCTACCGGCGCGACCACGCCCTCGCACTCGCCCTGTGGGACACGGGCGTGCACGAAGCGCGCATCCTCGCGTCCGTCGTCGATGACCCGAACCTGGTGACAGAGGCCCAGATGGAGCGCTGGGTGGCGGACCTCGATTCGTGGGACGTGTGCGATGGGTGCTGCGGCAACTTGTTCGATCGTACGCCGTTTGCGTTCGCGAAGGCGGCGGAGTGGAGCGCGCGACACCGGGAATTTGAAAAGCGCGCCGGCTTCGCGCTGATGGCCTGGCTGGCAGTACACGACAAGCGTGCGACCGACGACGCCTTTCTCCCACTGCTGACCATCATCGAGCGGGAGGCGGGCGACGACCGCAACTTCGTGCGCAAAGCGGTCAATTGGGCGCTACGGCAGATCGGGAAGCGGAACCGGCTGCTGAACATGGCGGCCATCACCACAGCGGAGCGGATAGCTGCGCAGGAGACGAAGGCCGCGCAGTGGGTCGCCTCCGACGCTCTGCGCGAGCTGCGTAGCGAAGCGGTGCAACGCCGCCTGAGCTAGCGAACGCGGCCCGCGCTAGCGCCGCTGCGTGAACTCGATCCGGTTGCCGAACGGGTCGCGGACGAAGAAGCGGACGTAATCCGGCAGGTCGACATCGGCGGCCGTGGCGAAGCCCGCGCCTTCGAGATGCCGCCGCCACGCCGCGAGGTCATCGACCTTGTCCGCGAGGTGCGCCTTCGACGCGAGCCGGTCGACTCCGTCCTCCGTGCCGAGGTGCACCTGCCGGTCGCCCGCCGCA
The DNA here is from genome assembly GCA_963702115.1 of uncultured Chloroflexia bacterium. GTDB lineage: Bacteria > Chloroflexota > Dehalococcoidia > SHXV01 > SHXV01. The sequence goes on along the minus strand of OY969711.1, from coordinate 639,711 downwards.
AGCCAGAGGCCGCCCCGGCCGGCGAGCGCATCCGGCTTGGCGATCTCCGCCAGGCCGAGGACGCCGCAGTAGAACCGGCGCGCCTCGTCCTCCGCCCCCCGGGGGATGCACACTTGCGCGTGGTGCGGCCCGCTAATCGCCGCTGCTACGCCGCCTCGACGGGCAGCTCGCCCCCGCCGCCGCGGATGCGACGGTAGAAGCGCGGGATATCGCCCTTCTCCCATGCCACCAGCACCTGGCTCGCGATGGCGATCGAGCTGTACGTCCCGGCCGTCACACCGATGAGCAGCACGATCAGGAACGAGCGGATGCCCTCGCCGCCCAGCAGCAACAGCGCCGCCACCGTGAACAGCAACGTCAGCGACGTCGTGATCGAGCGGGCGAGCGTCTCCGTCAGGCTCGAGTTGACCGCGACCTCGATATCGAGACCCGGATCCTCCGTGAGCTTCTCGCGCACCCGGTCGAAGACGACGATCGTGTCGTGAACGCTGAAGCCGATGACGGTGAGGATGCCGGTGATGAACATCGCGTTGATGTCGGTATCGAACAGCTTGCCGAAGATCGAGAACGCGCCGAGCACGAACAGGGCATCGTGCAGCAGCGCGACCACCGCCGCGACGCCGTAGCGCACCGGCTTCGGCACCTGGCGGAAGACCCAGCTGATGTAGAGCAGGATCGCGACCGCCGCCGCGGCGACGGCGATCGCGGCGTTCCGGCCGATATCGCGCGAGATCGATTCGGAGACCGACGAGAAGTCCTGGAAACCGACGGGGTTCCCGCTCTCTGGGTCGGCCGCGATGCCATCCGTGTTCACCATCGGGCCGAACCGCTCGCGGAGGTCAGCCTCGAGCTGGGCGCGGGGCGAGCCGGCCGGCTCGGGCGCTGGTTGCGGGCCGAGGACGGCCGTCGCCGGCGGTGCGGGATCGGCGCCGGCCTCGAGATCGTCGGTGCGGACGACGAAGCGGCCCGAGTCCGTCTGCTGCACGCGCGAGTCCGTCTGCCCCAGCTCGTTGAGCGCGCTGCGCAGGTCGGCCGCGTCGACAGGCGACTCGAACTCGACCGTGAACTGCGTGCCACTGGTGAAGTCGATGCCCGCCTTGAGCGAGGGCGGAATCATGAGCGAGATCGTGCCGGGCACCACCATGAGGAACGAGAAGAGGAAGAACCACCAGCGCTTGCCAGCGAAGTCGTACATCAGCCTTCCTCCCCGGAGGGCACCGTCCGAGGTGCGGGGCCGCCCCTGCGCGGCGTCGTATGCAGCTCCGAAGCGAACAGGCCGAGACGCCGGGCCAGAGGCGTACCGATAACAGCGTTCAGGAACGTTCGCGTCACCAGAATCGCCGTCACCATACTCACGACAACGCCGATGGCGAGCGTAATCGCGAAGCCCTTCACCAGCGTGGCGGCGAACTGATCGCCGAACCAGTACAGAATGCCGCACGTGATCAGCGTCGAGACATTGCTGTCGCGGATCGAAGCCCAGGCGCGCGAGAAGCCGGAATCGATCGCCGACTGCAGACTGCGCCCAGCGCGCAACTCCTCCTTCATCCGCTCGAAGATGAGGATGTTCGCATCGACGGCCATGCCCACGGACAGCACGAACGCCGCGATACCCGAGAGGGTGATCGTCACCGGCCACAGCTTGAAGATGCTGAGCAGCACCACCGTGTAGACGAACAGCGCTCCCACGGCGAGCACGCCGGGCAGCCGGTACGACAGCACCATGAAGATGGCGACGGCGAGCAGCGCGACCTCGCCCGCACGCACCGTGTTTACGACGGTGTCGTCGCCGAGGGTCGCGTCGACGTCCTCCTGGGCGACGACCGTGAGCGCCACGGGCAGCGCGCCCGCGTTCAGCTGAATCGAGAGCCGCCGGCCCTCATCGCGCCCGACGCCCGTGATCTGGGCATTGCCGCCGGAGATGCGCTGGCTCACGGCCGGCGCGCTGATGAGCTGGTCGTCGAGGAAGATGCCGAGCAGCCGCAGCTGGTCGTTGGGCCGCCCCGCGAGCTGATTCGTCACCTGCTCGAACAGGTCGGAGCCGGTGCCATCGAACTCGATCGTCACGGCCGGGCGTCCGAGCCCGTCGCTGCCAAGGAACGAGTTCGGCTTCACGTACTCGCCGGTCAGCGCCAATTGCTCGCCGTTGTGCGTGCCGGTCGCCGGCACCCAGACGGGCTCGCCATTGGCGTCCGTGGCGACGCCGCCGCCCGGCGATTGCTCGAGAATGCGGAAGTCGAGCGTCGCAGTCTCGCCGACAAGCGAGCGCGCCTCCTCGGGGTCGACATCGGGCAGCTGCACTTCGAGACGGGTGCCGCCGAGCCGGTTCACCTCGGATTCGCTGACACCGAAGGCGTTGACGCGATTCTCGATGACAGACTTGGCGCCGTCGAGCGCCGCGTCGAGGTCGCCCTCGTAGTTCGGGTCGGCCTCCATGACGAGCCGCGTGCCGCCCTTCAGGTCGAGGCCGAGGCGCATGCCATCGCGATCGAAGTCGCCGATGTGGACGCCGGTGCCGCTCGGCAGCGGCAGGAAGTCGGGGAGATAGCGATCGGGCTCGTCGGGCCAGATGGTGATGACGCCGAGCGTGGTGACGATGGCCACGAGGATGAGCATCAGCTGATTGCTACGACGGCGCACGGGCCCTCCTTCGGTCAGTTCTCGCGGCCGGTTCTCGGCGTCAGTCCTGCGAGGCTTCGGTGACGAGTCCCGGCAGTTCCTGCGCATCGGGCTCGCGCTCGCTCACGCGAGAGAGTATCGCATTGGGCACGGCCTGAATGTCGACACCCGGCGCGATCCGCAGCGTAATTCGGGGCGAGCCCTCCTCCGGGATGTCGATCGCGACCACCGTCCCGAAGATGCCGCCCGTTGTCAGCACCTCGTCGCCGACGAGCAGGTCGGCGAGCTCGCGGCGCTGGGCCTTCTGCTGCTGCAGCACCGGCCGTACCAGCATGAAGTAGAACGCGGCGAAGAGGCCGATGATGATGAGCATGATTTCCATGGCCGGTCCTCCTCCTTCCGCGGTCAGCGGCTCGGCGGCAGCGATTCGCGGGCGAGCGCCAGCGCCTGCTCTCGGTGTCCGGATGTCGCCGGCAAGCTGCGCCTCTTCGACGCAGGCGCAGCACCCGCCCGACCTCGGGGCCGGGAGTGAGGCCGAGCTCCCGCATCAGGTCATCGCCGGTGACGAGCGGTGCCCGTGGCGTCGTCGCGCGCATCGCGCGGTGGCGGTCGAGCACGTAACTCACGTACACAACGTGGCGGCCGTAGTCGCGTGCGTCAAGCCGCGGGCCGCGCGCCGCCATGTGGTCGGCGATGCTGAGTGTGAACAGCGCGACCGCGGCGTCGCCCAGATCGCGGAAGAACCGCGCCACCGCCCGATCGGTCGGGGGGCCGCCGTCGCTCATCTGCGTGGGGCGGAGGTGGTGCAGCACGAGCGTCCGCACGAACGCGATCTCGCGATTGCTGAAGCGCAGCCGTCGCAGAATCGCCTCGGCCTGGGCCGCGCCCTGCTCCGCGTGACCGAGGAAGCGGATGCGTCCGGTCGCGTCGGGAGCCTTCGTCTGCGGCTTGGCGATGTCGTGCAGCAGCGCCGCGAACTTCGTGAGCGCGCCGCGACTGTGCCCGGCCGCGACCTCCTCGTCGAAGTAGGCGTGCACATCCACGAACTGATCGAGCCAGCGCCAGTACTCGAGACGCGGCCGCAGGAGCGCGCTCCCGGTGGGCGCGACGGGCGAAATGAGCGCCTCGATGGCGGCAACCGCTTCGAGATTGTGCTCGAACACGTCGTAGTAGTGCTCCGGCGGCTGCGCCACGCCCCGGCCGGCCGCCAGCTCGGGCAGCAGATGCTCGAGCACGCCCATCTTCTCGAGGGTGCGGATGCCGCGCGCCGCGTGGTTCGACGCGAAGATGCGCATCAGCTCGTCGTTCGTGCGCTCGGCCGCGGCGTCGAGCACCCGGCGGGCGTCGCGGCGGGCCTGCGCGAGCAGCGCCGGTGCGAACGTGAGGCCGAGCTCGACGCCGAGCCGGGCCGCCCGCACCAGCCGGGCGCCGTCGTCGCGAAAGCCGCTGCCGGAGACGAGACGGAGGATGCGCGCGGCGACATCGGCGCGGCCGCCGTAGACATCGGTGAGGTCGCCCGCACCAGCGCCGCTGACGCCGATCGCGATCGCATCGATGGTGAAGTCGCGCTCCCCGAGGTCGGCTTCGATGGAGCCGCCCCGCAGCGTCGCGATATCGAGCGTCGCGCCGCCGGCCAGCACCACGCGCGCGACACCGCGCGCCTCATCGAGCAGCACGAACGTACCACCGAGCTCCATCGCCAGCCGCCGCCCGGCCACGAGCGCGTCGCCCTCGACGACGATGTCGAGGTCGCCGGAGTCGCAGCCGAACGCCAGATCGCGAACGAGCCCGCCCACTGCCCACGCGCGCACGCCGCTGCCCGCGAGCGACCGCACGACAGCATCGGGCCAGCCCATCTGCGCGAAGCGGGCCCGGAGCTGCGTGACCAGCGGGTCGTGAGCGACAGTCGTCATCGTATCCCCATCGGGCGGGGCGCTACTCCTCGTCGTCGTCCGGGCCGGCGGGCTCCAGCTTCTTCAACTGATCGGGGCTCGTGAGGTAGTCGGTGTAAAGAATGCCATCGATGTGGTCGAGCTCGTGCTCGATGGCCTGCGCGAAGAGGTCGTTGCTCGCCTTCACCCGGATCGCGCGCCCGTCGCGAGCCTTCCCCTTCACGAGCACATCGATCGAGCGGGTGATGTCGGCCTTGTAGCCGGGCACCGAAAGGCAGCCCTCCTCGACGAGCCGTTCGCCCGCGACCTTGACGATCTCGGGGTTGACGAGCGCCAGCGGCTCTTCCATGCCCGGCACCTCGATGACGACGATCCGCAGCGAGATGCCGACCTGGGGCGCGGCGAGCCCTACGCCCGGGGCGTCGCGCATCGTATCGATCATGTCGTCGATGAGCTGCTGGATCGACCCGTCGATCTGCGGCACACGCTTCGCCCGCTGTCGCAGAACTGGGTCGGGAACAATCCGGATCGGCAGAATGGCCATCGGATCACCTCCTGGGTGAGACCGCGAAAACGGGCGGGGCCGCGGCGAATCGACCTCCGTATTGTAGGCAGGCGGAGGCCGCTACGCCAAGGTCGCGGGGTCGATGTCGATCTCCCAGCCTTCGCCCAGCGTCAGATCGCGCACGATGGCGGACGGATCGCCATCGGCCGCGACCCGCAACAACACCAGCCACCGCCACTGACCGCGCCGAAGCGGCACGTACGCGGGCGCCGGTCCCCGCACCCACGCGCCGGGCTCGCCGCGGCGGCGCAGCTCCGTCTGGAGCTTCGTGGTCAGCCGTTCCGCCTCCGCCAGCGAGCGGCTGCTGCCCGGCCCGGTGTACGACAGCAGCGCCAGCCGCCCGAACGGCGGATAGCCGAGCTCGCGACGGCCCTCGACCTCGCTCGCGTACATCGCGTGATAGTCGTGAGCGGCCGCCGCCTGGATGGCGTAGTGGTCGGGCTGATACGTCTGGATGACGACGCTGCCGCCCAGCGGGCCCCGTCCGGCGCGGCCGCTGACCTGCGCCAGCAGCTGATACGTCCGTTCGGCGGCGCGGTAGTCGGGCACGTGCAGGCCGATATCGGCCGCGACGACGCCGACGAGCGTCACGTGCGGCAGGTCGAGCCCCTTCGCCACCATCTGCGTGCCGATGAGGATGTCGGCCTGACGCGCCAGGAACTGCGCGAGGATGCGTTCGTGCGCGCCACGCAGCCGGGTCGCGTCGCGATCCCAGCGCAGAATGCGCGCCTTCGGGAACGCGTGCGCCGTCTCCTCCTCCAGCCGCTGCGTGCCGAGACCGACGCCCCGGATGCGGGGGCTCTCGCACTTCGGGCAGACCTCGGGGAGGTTGCGCCTCCGCCCGCAGACGTGACACACGAGCTTGCCGATGTCGTCGTGCAGCGAATACGCGGGCCCGCACGATGAGCACGCGGGCGATTGCCCGCAATCGCGGCACAGCAGGAAGGCGGAGCTGCCGCGCCGGTTGAGGAAGAGGATGACCTGCTCGTTGCGGTCAAGCGCCGTCTCGATGCCGGCGCGCAGCGAGCGGCTGAAGACGCCGCGTTCGCCCGCCCGCAGCTCCTCGCGCATGTCGACGACCTCGACCGGAGGCAGCGCGCGCACGCGGGGCCGCTCCGCTGCGGGGCCCGTGTCGTCCTCGTGGGCCGCCACGCGCTCGGGCAGCTCCAGCAGGCGGTAGCGCCCGGACACGGCCCGCCGGTAGCTGACGACATCGGGGGTGGCGCTGCCCAGCACGAGCGTCGCGCCCGTGAGCTCGGCGAGCCGCTCCGCTGTCTCGCGAGCGTGGTAGCGCGGCATCGCGTCGTTCTGCTTGTACGTCCACTCGTGCTCCTCATCGATGATGATGAGGCCGAGGGCGGGCTGCGGCGCGAACAGCGCCTGCCGCGCGCCAACGACGACGTCGTAGTCGCCGCGCGCGATGCGCGCCCACTGGTCGAATCGCTGCCCGAGCGACAGTCCGGAGTGGAGGATGGCGACCCGGCCGGGGAAGCGCTCGGCGAAGCGGCGCACCGTCTGCGGGGTCAGCGCGATCTCCGGAACGAGCGCGATGCCGCGGCGCCCGGCCGCCACCGCGCGTTCCAGCGCGCTGAGGTACACCTCGGTCTTGCCGCTGCCCGTGACGCCGTGGAGCAGGAACGTCGCCGGCTCGCGGCGGGCAAGCGCCTCGAGGATGGGGCGGAGCGCGCCCGGCCTGATCGCGTGTCAGCGTCGGGGCGGCGCGCGGCGGGATGTCGGCGCCGGCGAGCGGGTCGCGATCGAGCACGTCCTCATCGAGCGCGATGAGCCGCTGCTCCGCCAGCTCGCGCAGCGCGGGCATCGCGATGCCGGTGCGCGCCCGCACGACGGAGCGCGTCAGCACCGGCCCCTCTTCGAGCAGCAGCCGCAGCGTCTCCGCCTGGGCGCGCTGCGCGGCCGAGAGCCGCAGGTCGACGGCGATGTCGTGGGCCTGCCCGGAGGAGACGGCGAGCGTGATCGCACCGTCCGCACCGACGCTGACGAGGCCGCGGTCCGGCGAGCGGGCCGGCGACGCGCCAGATGGGGCCGCGCCTCGCGCGGGTCGAGCGTGCCCTCCTCCGCGAGCCGCTCCAGCAGGGCGGCCGCTTTCGAGGGCTTCTCGCCGCGCGGATGCTCGAGCCATCGCTGCGCGTCGGCGCGCGCCGCCACGAGCCGCACGTGGCCCACCGTGCGATGGCGGCCGCGGGCGGGCGCGAGTCCGTACGTCCGCACGGCCAGTCCCCGCTTCACGAGCGCGTCGAGCGTCCGCAGCGACGCCTCGCGAAGGACATCGGCGGCGATGGCCGCCTCGACGGGGCCGTTCTCGCGGAGGTAGTGCCACGCGGCGAGCTGCCGCTCCGTCGGCTCGACGCCGGCGACATCGGTGGGCAGGGCGCTATAGAAGGTGAGGGGGCGCTGCTCGAACCCCGGCGGCAGCATCAGACGGGCGCAGGGGAACGGCGGCGCGACGTACTCCCACGAGAGCCAGCGCGTCAGCTCGATATGGGCTGCGCTGAGCATCGGGCCGCTCTCGATGATGCCCTCGATCGCGACGACGCGCTCCACCTCGAAGCGCGACGTCTCGCTGACGGCGAGCACGACCCCCTGGAGGCGGCGGCGTCCGAAGGGCACGAACACGGCATGGCCGGGCCGCACATCGAGTCCGGGCGGTATCTCGTACGTGAACGTATCGCGATGCGGGAAGTATGCGTTGACCGCGACCTCGGCGTAGGCCATGCGGCGATGATAGCGCACGCTGGCGGGCGCGTCCCACAGAACAGTGCCAGGCAGTGGGGTTAGCGGCGGCGGGCTTCCTTGATGCGCGCCGCTTTGCCGGTGCGCCCGCGGAGGTAGTACAGGGCGTTGCGACGCACCTTGCCGCGCCGGGTCACTTCGACCTTCTCGACGCGGGGCGAATGGATGAGGAATGTCCGCTCCACACCGACGCTGTGGGTGAGGCGGCGCACCGTGAAGTTCGAGCTGACGCCAGCCTTGCGCACCCGGATGACCACGCCCTCGAACACCTGCGTCCGCTCGCGCTCGCCCTCGACGACCTTGACGTGGACGCGCACCGTATCGCCCGAGCCGAACTCGGGGATATCGGGGTTGGGCTCCAGCGCGAGAAAGCTTGTCGTTTGGCTCAGGTCCATGGCGTATGCCGCTCCTCAGATCGCCGGGACGCTCTGGGCGCGCGGCAGTGCCCTCTAGCCTAGCGTGTTGTGAGCATCCGATCAAGCGAGCCCGACGCGGCCCGCGGCAGCGCCGTCCCGGACGAATCGAGCCGCTCCCCTTGCGCCGCCGCCACGCATCCGCTAAGATTGCTGGCACTCTCCCTATGAGAGTGCTAATCAGACCGCAACATAGGCTTCAAGGAGGCTCCCGTGGCAACCACGCCAGCAAAGAAGACCCCAGCCAAGGCGCCCGCGACGAAGAAGATGATGATCGTGCCCTACGGCGACCGTCTGGTCGTGCAGCAGGTTCGTCAGGAAGAAGTCCTCACGTCCGGCATCGTCATCCCCGACACCGCCCAGGAGAAGCCGCAGCAGGGCGAGGTCATCGCGGTCGGCCCGGGCCGCGTCGAGGAAGGCAAGCGCATCGCCATCGACCTCAAGGCGGGCGACCGCGTTCTCTTCTCGAAGTACGCCGGGCAGGAGATCAAGGTCGGACACGAGGAGTACCTCGTCCTCAAAGAGGCGGACGTGCTCGCGAAGCTCCAGTAACAACGACCGGCCTCTGAAAGGACGACCGACATGGCCAAACAACTGATCTTCGACGAGGAGGCCCGGCGCGCGCTGCGCAACGGAGTCGACGCCCTCGCCGATGCCCTCAAGGTCACCCTCGGCCCCCGCGGCCGCAACGTCGTGCTCGACAGGAAGTACGGCTCCCCCGCCGTCGTCGACGACGGCGTCTCGATCGCCAAGGAGATCGAGCTCGCGAACCCGTTCGAGAACATGGGCGCGCAGCTCGCGAAGGAAGTCGCCACCAGCACCAACGACGTCGCCGGCGACGGCACCACCACCGCGACCGTGCTCGCCCAGGCGATCGTGCGCGAGGGCATGAAGAACGTCGCGGCGGGCGCGAACCCGATGGCGCTGAAGCGCGGCATCGAGCAGGGCACCGCCGCCGTCGTCGCCGCCATCCGCGAGATGGCACAGCCCGTCCAGGGCAAGCAGCAGATCGCGCAGATCGCCACCATCTCCGCGGGCGACGACCTCATCGGCGAGATGATCGCCGAGGTGATGGAGAAGGTCGGCAAGGACGGCGTCATCACCGTCGAAGAGTCGAAGGGCCTCAAGTTCGAGACCGAGTATCGTCGATGGCATGCAGCTCGACCGCGGCTACGTCTCGCCCTACTTCGTCACGAACTCGGAGCGGATGGAGGCGTCGATCGACGACGCGCTACATCCTCATCACCGACAAGAAGCATCTCCGCCATCAACGACATGCTCCCCGTGCTCGGAGCGCGTCCTCCAGGTGACGAAGAACTTCGTCATCATCTGCGAGGACTGCGACGGCGAGGCGCTGGCGACACTCGTGGTGAACAAGCTCCGCGGCACGATTAACGTGCTCGTCGTGAAGGCGCCCGGCTTCGGCGACCGCCGCAAGGCGATGCTCGAAGACATCGCCATCCTCACGGGCGGCACGTTCGTCACCGAGGACATGGGCCGCAAGCTCGACACCGTGCAGATTGCCGACCTCGGCCGGGCGCGCCGCATCGTCTCCAACAAGGACGACACGACCGTCATCGAGGGCATGGGCTCCGACGAGGCGATTCAGGCGCGCATCAAGCAGATCAAGGCCCAGGTCGACGAGGCGTCGAGCGACTTCGACCGCGAGAAGCTGCAGGAGCGGCTCGCCAAGCTCGCGGGCGGCGTGGCCGTCATCAAGGTCGGCGCGGCCACCGAGGTGGAGCTGAAGGAGAAGAAGCTCCGCGTCGAGGACGCGCTCTCCGCGACGCGCGCCGCGGTCGAAGAGGGCATCGTGCCCGGCGGCGGCGTCGCGCTCATCCGCGTGCAGACATCGCTCGACAAGGCCGAGAAGGCGCTGACGGGCGACGAGCGCACCGGACTGGCGATGCTGCGAAAGGCGCTCGAGGACCCGCTGCGCATCATCGCCGAGAACGGCGGCCAGGAGGGCTCGGTCGTCGTCGAGCAAGTCCGCAACGGCAAGACGCTGGACTACGGCTACGACGCTCGCAACGAGCGCTTCGGCAGCCTCTTCGAGTGGGGCATCATCGACCCGGCGAAGGTGACGCGCGCCGCGCTCGAAAACGCCGCCTCCATCGCCTCGATGGTGCTGACCACGGAGACGCTGGTCACAGACCTGCCGGAAGCGCCGAGTGCGGCGCCAGCCGGCGGCGGCATGCCCCCGATGGACTACTAGCCGGACGCCAGCAACCGCGTACGGATATCGCAAGGGCCGCCCTCGTCGAGAGGGCGGCCCTTCGGCTTGTCTGCCAGAGCGGCTCCGCCTCCGGCGCTACACCAGCACTTCGTTCGCGACGAGCGCCGCGATCTCGTCGTCGCTGAGGCCGAGACAGTCGCGCATCACCTGATGGGTGTGCTCGCCGAGGAGGGCCGAGCGCTCGAAGCTGTACGGCGTCTCGCTGAGCCGGAACTCGAGCCCGTCGTAATCGAAGTCGCCGAACACGGGGTGATTGCGGCGCTCGAAGAAGCCCCACGCCGCCAGCTGCGGGTCGCGGCGCACCTCGCCGCAATCCTGCAGCACCCCCGCCGAGATGCCCGCCTCCTGCAAGATGCGGGCGGCATCGGCCGGCGCGAGCGGGCGCGTCCACGCGGCGACCTCGTCGTCGAGCGCGTCCTCGTTCGCCTTGCGGGCGGCGTGCGTGGCGAAGCGCGCGTCATCGGCGAGCGCGGCACGGCCGATCGCGGCGCAGAACGCGCGCCATTCGTCGTCGCCGAACACGGTGATGGCCACCCAGCGGTCGTCGCCCGCACACGCGTAGACGCCGTGAGGAGCGCCATCGTCCGTGCGGTTACGGCAGGGGCCGAGCACGCGGCCGTTGACCTGATAGTCGAGCGCGGCCGCGCCGAGGAACTGGATCACCGCCCTCCACCTGCGAGTAGTCGAGGTAGATGCCCTCGCCCGTACGCTCGCGATAGTCGAGCGCCGCGAGCAGCGCCGCCCCCGTGAGCCGCGGCGAGATGAAGTCGGTGTAGGCGCCGTAGGGGCCCGCGGGAACATCGCCGGGCCATGTGGTGATGGCCGAGAATCCGGCGACAGCCGCGCCGTGCGCGCCGTAGCCACGGAATCCGGAGTACGGGCCTTCTTGCCCGAACATCGAGCTGCTCACCATCACCAGGTCCGGGCCTGGCGGCGCGGAGGTCGTCGTACGTCATGCCCCAACGGCGCATGATGCCCGGCCCGAAGCTTTCGGCGACGACATCGGCCCACTCGGTGGCGAGCCGCCGCGCGATGTCTCGGCCCTCGGGATTGCCCATGTCGAGCGAGATGCTCAGCTTGCTCGTGCCGAAGTTGGCGAACATCGCACTCTGGTCGACGCCGGGCATGCCGCCGTGGTACGGCGGCAGCAGCCGCGTCAGCGTCGGGCGGCGCAGCGACTCGACGCTGACGACGGTCGCGCCGTAGTGCGCGAGGGCCTTGGTGGCGAGCGGCAGCGCCGCCCCCCACGAGAAGTCGAGCACCTTCAGATCGGCGAACATCGTCATCGCGCCCCCTCCCCGATAACGCCCGCGGCGGCGAGCTCATCGATACGTGCGGGCGCGAGGCCCAGCTCCGCGAACACCTCGCGATTGTGCTCGCCGATGAGCGGCGGCCGCCGCCGCACCATCGCGCCGCCCGCTGTCGAGCGCGCCATGACGCCGGGGTAGCGCAGCGTCACGCCGAGCTCCTCGTGCTCCACCGGCACCCAGTAGCCACTCCAGTTCAGCTGCTCCGTCCTCATCAGGTCGTCGATGGTCATCATCGGGCCGAGCATGATCTCGTACTTGGCCGCGCCCGCGAGAAGCTGCTCCTTGGTGCGGGTCAGGAAGAACGCGCCGAACGCGGCCTCGACGGCGTCGATCTCCTTCTGCAGCGCGGCGTGCTCCGATTCGGGCTTGAGGAAGAAGAAGGCCTCGACGCTCCAGCTCAGCCAGTCGATCTCCTTCAGCAGGTCGGGGGCCTCGCCCTCGTCGTCCATCCAGCTGATGAGGTGGCGGATGGTGCCGGCGAAGGCCGAGCCGCCCGACGCGATGAACGAGACGTAGCCATCCTTGCAGGGAAAGACGGCGTGGCTCGTCAGCGCGCCCCGCTGCCGGGCTGCGCCGGAGCGGCGGGTCGAGGCGTTGTGGAAGCCCTCGTCGGCCATCGGTGTCTCGCTCAGCAGCGTCCACACGACGCACGCCTGCCCGCTGACATCGACGTGCTCGCCGCGGCCGCTGCGCTTGCGGGCGAAGTGGGCGAGCAGCGCGGCCTCGGCGGCCTGCGCTCCGAGGTGGTACCACGCCTGCGGCACGGCGATCGCCACAGGCGGACTGCCCGGGTCGCCGCAGAGATACGTCATGCCGCCGGTCGACATGAGCACGAGGTCCGATGTCTTCTCGTGAATGCGGGGGCCGTGCTGCCCGTACGGTGTCATCGAGACGAGGATGACGCGCGGATTGACGGCACGGAGGTCATCCCACCCGAGGCCGAGCGACGCGAGGTGGCCGGGGTCGAACGACTCGAGCACGAAGTCGGCGCCCTCGACCATGCGCAGGAACAGCGCGCGGCCTTCGGGCCGGGCGATATCGAGCGTGACGCTGCGCTTGCTGGCGTTGGCCGACCACCACCGGAGGCTGCGCTCGGGGTGGGGCTCATCGTGATAGTACGGGGGGTGCATGCGGTCGGGGTCGCCGCCGGGCGGCTCGACCTTGATGACGTCGGCGCCGAGGTCGCCGAGCACCTTGCCGCAGAGGTGGCCGCGTTCGTTCGTGAGGTCGAGGACGCGAAGCGGTTCGAGCAGGGGCTGCTCGGCGGAGAGCCGGGAGGGCATGGGGCGCGCTCCCTTCTCGGGCGTGGCTAGCCTGGGGTCGAGATGCCGCCGTTGACGCTGAGGGTCTGGCCGGTGATGGCGTCGCCGCCGGGGCCCGCGAGAAACGCCACCGCGGCGGCGATATCGTGCTGCGTCACCTCGAAGAGCATGCGGTCGCGCAGCTTCGAGCCGACGCCGCCGCCCTCCTTCGGCTGCAGCGACGGCGACGCCTGCGCCCAGCGCGGAACGGCGTCGGTGACGAAGCTGAGCGATACGGCGTTCACCCGGATATGGTCGCGGCCGAACTCGCGCGCCAGCGAGCGGCACATCTGCATCATCCCGGCGGTCGAGCCGCCGATGAACGACTCGCCGACGGTCGCCACGCGTCCGGCGTCGGTCGCCAGCATGATCATCTTGCCGCCGCCGGCGTTGCGCATGTGGGGGTAGACGGCGCGGATCGCGTAGGCGCGCGTCAGCCAGTGGGCGCGGATGTAGGCGTCGTAATCGGCGGGCTCCATCTCGTGAAAGAGCTTGAACGACGGCGAATCGGCCGACGCGCCCGCGCCGCTGGCGACGAGAATGTCGATCCGGCCAAGCTGCGCGGCGACGCGATCGGCCATCTGGCGCACCTGCTCCGGGTCGAGGAGATCGGCCTGCTCGAAGTGGGCCGTGCCGCCCGCCGCCGTTATCTCGCGGACGGCGGCCTCGCCGTCGGCCCGCGTTGCGCCCGTTGACGACGACGAGCGCGCCGTGGGCCGCGAGAAGCTGCGCGGTGGCCTTGCCGATGTACGAGGTCGCGCCGGTGACGAGGGCAACCTTGCCCTGAAGGTCCTTTTCCATGGATTGTGGCCTCCCGTGGTGAGGTTGGGGGCGGGCAGGTCGGATGCAGTATAGCGCGCCCGCGGGCCGATGATGGTCGAGCCGAGCCAGATTCTTCGCTGCGCTCAGCCAGACTCGACGGCGCGGCCATTCGTCGCGGCGCTCGGAATCGACCGGGCTCGGCTCGTGGCGACGGCGCAGATCGTGGCAGGGCGGGGCGCTACCTGCCGGTGATGGGGTCGCGGCGCTGGGCCGATGCGCGGAAGTCGACCGGGCGGTAGCGGCCCGCCTTCAGCTCGCGCAGGAAGTCGTCCTCAGTCGCGATCTCGGCCTCGAACTCCGTGGCGGCGGTCGCGATCCAGGTGATGTAGTGGGCGTCGCTGCCGCCGATGCCCGGCAGGCCGAACGCGTCCGCCATGTCGCTGGAGGCGGCGTTGCGATGCTCGGGCTCCTGGCCGTTGAGCGTCTCGACCGACGCGAAGACATCGGGCAGCTCATCGTCGGGCGGGCGATGGCCGCCCCAGCCGCGCATCGGATGCGCGAGATACACCATCGCCCCCTCGCGCTCCGCCATAAGTCCACAGCTGCTCGACCGACTTCATCTCCTCGTGCCAGCGGTCGAATCCGAAGGCGAGCACGTGCCCGATGTCGGTGGTGACCTCGATGCCGCGCAGCAGCAGCAGACCGTGGTCGGCGGCCAGCCGATCGACATCGTCGCGCGGCCAGAGCGCGTCGTGCTCGGTGATGACGAGGCCGTCGAGGCCGGCGCGCCTGGCGCGGATGACGAGATCGACGGGATCGAGGTGCGAGCAGCGGGAGTGGACCTGCGTGTGGTTGTGGAGGTCGATGATCACTCCGGCAGAACCTCCTGCTGGAGGCACGCCTGCGCCAGCCGGAGCTCGGCCCACGCCGTGCGGAGCTTGTTGGCGGAGCGATCGGACGTGTTCCAGCGCCGCTCGATGACCGACTCGCCGCCCGCGTGCGCGACCGCGATGTACACGAGCCCGGCGGGCTTACCGGGCGAGCCCTCCGGCCCCGCGACGCCGGTCGACGCGACAGCGATGTCGGTGCCCATGACGGAGCGGGCGCCCCGTGCCATCGCCGTCGCGCACTCCGCCGACACGGCTCCGTGCTCGGCGAGGAGCGCTTCCGGCACACCGAGCAGCCGCACCTTGGGCGCGTTGTGGTACGCGACGACACTGCCCGCGAACGCCCGCGACGACCCGGGGACTTCGGTGAGCCAATGGCCGCCGAGCCCGCCCGTGCACGACTCCGCGAGGGCGACGGTGCGCCGAAGCTGCCGCAGCGCCGCCACCAGCTCCGCGGCGAGGGCGCGGCCGGCGCGATCGAGGTCCGGCGGCGGGGGGCGGCTCGGGGATGTCCATAGTGCGAGGCTAGCGGAGGCAGCGGTCGCGCGTCAATCGCGGCGGCGTCTGTGCGGGCGATCTGTCGCGGGCGCGCGACGGCGCTAGCGGGCGCGGGGATCGGTCGCGTCCCACCAGAGGATGGCCGAGCGAACGGGCGGGCTCGTCCACTCCCAGCCGTCGGGCGTCTCGCGCATGCGGTCGCCGACGTATCGGGCGACGGCATCGAGACGGTCGCCGGCGATCGCGAGGTCGGCGACGCTGCGTTCGGCGGCCTCACGCGTCTCGAAGCGCCGGTTCGTGCTGGCCGAAAACGTCGTCACTTCGACGTTCGGCGCGATGCCGAGCGCGTGCAGTATCGGATGCAGGTCGACGAACGTCGGCTCGGGCGCGCGAGGCTCGCCGTGCAGCTCCGCCCAGAGGTCGCGCACGTGCGAGTCGAACTGGTCGATGCGGACGGCCATAACGACCGTGCGCCGCGCGTGTGCGTGGAGCTTGCGAACGAAGCCGGCTATATCGCCGACAGAGTAGATGACGTGCGAGCAGATGACGACATCCTCCGGCTCGACCGCGACCGTTTCCCAGTCGCCGGGCAGGCTGCGCACGTTGGCGACGCCGCGCTCGGCGATCAGCTCCTCGAGGATCGCCCGCATCCCCTCCGCGGGCTCGACGCAGGTGACGGAGCGGACATCGGGCGCGAGGCGCAGCGCGTACCGGCCACCGCCCGCCCCCACATCGAGGACGGTCGTGTCGCGGTCGACGAGCGTGCGCGTGCGGAGGAGGAACGGATCGGGCGGAAGATCGGCCATCGAGCGCCACATCGGCGCGCGCGCTGTCCAGAAGTCGGACGTCGACTGGGGCGCGAGGCCGGACACGCGCTCGGCCTGCGCCTCTCGGACGGCGATCATGGCGCGCCAGGCCGCGGCGAGCGTGTCGAGGTCGTGCCAAGGCAGAGCGGGCGGCAGTGGACTCACTGCCGGCGCTCGCGGCCGGCTTCGCGGATCGAGCGAGCGACAGCGGCCGCGGCGCGCGCCTGCGCGGCCCATCCGGCCCACGAGACAAGCAGCACCGGCACGACGACGAGCAGCGCCCACGGCGCCTTCGCCCCGACGCCGGACACGATGAGTGCGGAGATGGCCGCGAACAGCAGCCCCGTCAGCCAGTGGATGAACAGGACTTCGGCGGCGGCGTAACGGTTGATTGCGCGCACGGGCGTCGCTCCTTCGGCTCAGGCGCGCGGCCTGTGGCCGAAGGCAATCGTACCACGCGAAGAGGGCGGTCAGGCGGCCGATTCGTCGGGCGGATCGGCGAAGGCGCTCGTCAGCAGATACAGCAGCCGGTCCTTCACCGCCGCGTACTCGGGCATGTTCACCATCGCCCGCTTGTCGCGGGGGCGCGGCACAGGCACGTCGATAATCTCGCCGATCGTCGCGTGCGGCCCGTTCGTCATCACGACGATGCGATCGGAGAGGAAGATCGCCTCGTCGATGTCGTGGGTGACCATGATGACCGTCTCCGTGCCGCTGTCGAGCGCCCACAGGCGCAGCAGCTCCTCGTGCATCGACGCTTTCGTGAGCGCGTCGAGCGCGCCGAAGGGCTCGTCGAGCAGCAGCACCTTCGGACGTGCGGCCAGCGCCCGCGCGATGGAGACGCGCTGCTTCATCCCGCCCGATATCTCATGCGGCTTCTTGTCGCGATGCTTCCAGAGGCCGACGATCCGGAGGAAGCGCTCGACGTGCTCCGCCTTGGCGAGATTCGAGTTCTTGCGGAACACGGCGTCGACGGCCTGGTAGACGTTGTCCCGCACCGAGAGCCAGGGCAGCAGCGCGTGATGCTGGAACACCATCCCCCTGTCGGGGCCCGGCTCGGTGATGGGCTCGCCGTTGAGCGTGACGGTGCCCGACGACGGGCGCTCGAGCCCGCCGATGATGTTGAGCAGCGTCGACTTGCCGCAGCCCGAATGCCCGATGAGGCTCACGAACTCGCCCGTCTGCGGACGGTCAGGTCGACCTCGGCGAGCGCGTGGTACGCCCGTTGGCCGCGCCCGAACACCTTCGTCACACCGGTGAGTGCAACCTCGCCCATCAGTCCGCCTCCCCGTACGCGCACCGCCGCGCGATGTAATCGAACCCGCGATCCAGAATGAGCCCGACAGCGCCGATGAGGATGATCGCCGAGATGACGCGCTCCAGGCTCAGCGCGTTCCAGCTGTCCCACACGAAGAAGCCGATGCCGGTGCCGCCCGAGAGCATCTCGCCGGCGACGATCACCATCCAGGCGATGCCCATGCTCAGCCGCATTCCCGTCAGGATGTGCGGCAGGCTGTACGGGAACACGACCCGGGTGAGGTACTTCGCCCGGGAGAACCGGAACACCCGCGCCACGTTGCGATGCGATTCCGGAATGGTGCTCACCCCGAACGCCGTGTTCACCACCGTCGGCCACAGCGATGTGATGGCGATGATGAAGACGGTCGCGTCGCCGGCCGACTGGAACACCACCAGCCCGATCGGGAACCACGCCAGCGGCGAGACCGGCCGCAGCACCTGCACGATCGGGTCGATGACCCGCCTCGCCACCGGGCTCGCACCCAGAACGACCCCCATCGGCACGGCCACGACAGAACCGATGGCGAAGCCCATGACCACCCGCTTCAGCGAGGCGATGAGCTGCAGGCCGATGCCCTTGTCGTTCGGCCCGTTGTCGTAGAACGGATCGCTGAGCAGATCGCGGAACACGGTCATCGTGGCGATAGGCCCCGGCAGGTCTTCCGCCACATACGCGGCGATTATCGCCCAGAACGCCGCGAGCAGTGCCGCCGCCACCGCGAACGAAGCCACGGTGGCGGCAATCGAGCGTGCGGCCCCCCAGACATCGATGCTGGGCAACGCGGCCGCGCTCGTCAACCGCTTCGTAATCACGCGACACCTCCGTAGGCCTTGAGATACGCCTCCGGGTCGGCGGGATCGAACGGCGCATCGTCGATCGTCATCGTGAACGGCGTCATGTCGTCGTCGGGCACGGCGATGCTCAGATCGGCCGCCACCTCCTCGTACAGCCCGGGGATGATGAGCCTGTCGGCGATGGCCTTCGCATCGGGCAGCGCGTCGAGGTAGCCGAAGCGGACGTACTGGGTCATGAACCAGATGGCGTGCCCGGCCCGCGGCTTGTTCACGAGGCCGCCGTTGTGGAAGAGCATGGTGTCGTCGGTGTAACGATGCTCACCGAGACCGCCGCCCAGGTCGTACGCCCCTTCGAGGCGGCCGGCGATGACCGCCTCCTCCGCGTTCACCCACGACGCTTTCGCGAGCTCCTTCGCCGCGGCCGGGCGATTGGCGAGGTCATCGAGCCAGATCGAGGCCTCGATCGTCGCCCGCATCAGCAGCTTGAGGTCGTCGCGGCGGTTGCTCGCGAACCCCGTGTTCACGACGAGCGCCTTCTCGGGGTGGTGCTTCCAGATGTCCTGCGATCGCCAGGTGCGTGAATCCGACGCCCTCGCTCACGGCGATACCGTTCCAGGGCTCTCCGACGCAGAATCCGTCCATGTTGCCGACCTTCATGTTGGCGACCATCTGGGGCGGCGGAATCGTGATGATCTTCACGGTCTGCTGATCGACGCCCGCCGCTGCCAGCCAGTACCGCAGCCACATGTCGTGCGTGCCGCCGGGGAAGGTCATCGCGAACGTGACCTCCTTGTCCTGCTTCAGCTCGTCGACGGCGGCAGCGACCTTGTCGACCTCGCGGAAGCCGACCTTGCCTCCGAACTCGTCGCCGGCGAGCGTAATCGCCTGGCCGTTGGTGCTGAGCACCATCGCGATCTGCATCTCCTTGCCGGCCTCGCCGCCAACGCCCGTGTAGACGGAGAACGGCATGCCGAAGAGGCAGTGGGCGGCGTCGAGCTCGCCGGTGAGCAGCCCATCGCGGACGTTGGCCCACGACGCCTGCTTCTGGATCTCGACATTGAGGCCGTACTGCTTGTAGAGCCCCAGCGCTTCGGCCATGACCAGCGAGGCGCAGTCGGTGAGCGCGATGAAGCCGACGCGTATCTTCTCGCCGCTGCCCCGCAGCCCGCCCGCCAGGGGCGACGCGCCCGCCGCGGCCGTGCCCGAAGGCGTGCCGTCGCCGCTGTCGTCATCGTCGCCGCAGGCGGTGAGGATGCCGGGCGCGGCGACCAGCAGGCCGGAAGCGCCGAGGAGCTTGAGGAAGGAACGTCGATCTGTAGGCACTGGCGTTTCGCCCCCTTCGGAGGTGGTCGTTCTCGTTCGTGCTCGATGTTCCGAGGTTACGTGTGCGGGATTTCACAGACGTTTCCGCTGATGACCGTCTGTGTTACATCGAGGTCACAGGCAGCGGTGGCGCGATTGACGGGCGGGCGCGCATCGCCTCGTGGCGCAGGCGGCGATTCGGCGATGTCGGTGGAGCGCGGTGCGGGCGGGCTGGAGGGGCGGCTCGCGATGGAGTTCGGCGAGCTGCTGGTACGGCCGATCGGCGCGGGCGCGGATCCGGCGGCATCGGCGGAGCGCGCGGTGCGGCTCGCGGGCGCGATGGCGACGGGCTGGCGCGCGCCCGTCAGAGCCAGCGGCGGAGCCACCACTTCTCGAAGGCGACCTTGCTCAGGTGACGGTAGCGGCTCGGCCCCTTCATCGTCACCGCCGGGGCCGGGTTGGCGAAGAAGTCGCCGGTCGCGAAGCCGGCCTTCCCGCCGCCGACCTCGAGGAAGCACGACCCGTGGCCATCGAACGTGTCCTCGCCGCGCTCGCCGCGAATCGCCCGGACGATGTTCTTGGCCACAGCCTCGGCCTCGGCGTGGGCGAAGACGCCCGCCTTCGGCAGCATCATGCCGTTCGCGAGCGGGATGGCCGTGACGTCGCCGATGGCGTAGACATCGCGGTAGTGCGTGACAAGCGTGTTGCGGTCGACCGGTATCCAGCCGGACGGCCCGGCGAGCGGCGACTCCGCGACGACGGGGGGCGGACGGTGCGGCGGGATCGCGACGAGCAGATCGAAGGGAGCCGGGTCGCCCTCGCGGAAGTGGAGTCGCTGACCGGCGGCATCGGCGTGCTCGACCGTCTGCCCGAAGTGGAGCCCGATGTCGCGGGCGGCGAGCTCGCGAGCGACGGCGTGGCCGATCGCCTTGCCGGCGACGGGCATCGGCAGCGGCTCCGGCGAGTAGAGGTCGATCGCCGTGGCGCCGCGAACGCCGCGTTTGCGGAGGAAGGCATCGATGAGGAGCGCCGTCTCGTGGGGCGCGGCCGGGCAGCGGTAGGGCAGCCCCGCGATGCTCACGACGATGCGTCCGCCGCGGAAGCCGAGCAGCGCCTCGTGGAGACGGAGGGCCGTCTCGGTATCGTACGGGTGCAGCGCGGCCTCGCGCAGCCCGGGGACAGCATCGGGGTTCATCTGGGCGCCGAGGGCGACGACGAGGTAGTCGTACGAGAGGGTGTCGTCGCCCACCCGGACAGCGTGGGCCTCGGGGTCGATAGCCGTGACCTCACCGTGCACAACCTCGACGCCCTTGGCGCGAAGCCGCCCAAGATCGCGCGTGAACTGCTCCGGCCGGCGATCGCCGACCATCGCCCACAGCAGCGACGGCGGGAAGGCGTACCGCTGCTCCCGATCGACCACGACGACGCGATCCGCTTCGCCGAGCGCGGCGGCCAGCCTCCGGGCGACCACCTGACCGCCGATGCCGCCGCCGAGCACGAGGATAGTCTTGCCGGCCATGGGTGCAGCCTCCTCAGAAGGTGACGACGCGATCGGCCTCCGCCACCCATTGGACGAGATCGCCCATGGTGGCGAGGGGCGCGTCTCTGGCGACGGCGGCGCGAGAGAGACCGCACCGGTTCACACACGTGGTGCAGACCTTGACGCGCGCGCCCTTCGCGACAGCCTTGCGCAGCATGGCCAGAAGGTCGAACTCGGCGCCCTCAGGCCCGCCTCCCTCCCGCACGATGTCGATGGCGTCGTTCATGACGAAAGTGTGGACGCGGTGGCCGTGGTCGAGCGCGACATCGATGAAGCGAAGGGCGTTCCAAGCGACGTCTGTGCCGTCGTACGGAGGATGGCTGAGGACGACGAGGATGGTGCGGCGCTCGTCGCGGCGGCGGGAGAACAGGGAGCGGATCATCGGCGAAAGCCCTCCCCTTCCAGCATTTCCGCGAGTCCCTGGGTCGCGAGCAACTGTTCCCGAAGCGCCTCGCGCAGCGAATCGAAGGCGGTCAGCATCTTTGGGTTCGCGATGCGGTAATGCACCTCGTTCCCACGCCGGCGGGTGAGCACGATCCCTCGCTGCCGCATGACGGCGAGGTGCTGCGACAGGGACGGCACTGCCACACCGATCGTCTCGGCCAGACGCGATACGGACGACTCGCTGTCGCGGAGCGCGTTCACGACCATGAGCCGGACGGGATGGCTGAGCGCCTTGCAGAGTTCGGCGTGGAGCTCGTAGAGGCGCTGCTCGGTGGCCTTGGTATTCATGAGCATTCGTAAATTGTAGATCGCATCGACGCCGGGTCGCAAGTGCCGCCGCGCGATCGTAAGGTCGCGACGTTAGGTGGAGGCGGTCTCGTCGCCGCGGAAGCGCACTACCAGGCTCTCCTTGATGCTGTAGACGACGGGGATGACGAGCAGCGTTAGGACCGTCGATGTCAGCATCCCGCCGATAACCACCGTCGCCAGCTCGCCCGCGACAATCGCGCCTTCCGACGCCCCGAGCGCGAGCGGGAAGAGCCCGAGCATCGTCGCCAGCGCCGTCATCAGAATCGGGCGCACGCGTGTCTGGCCGGCGCGCACGAGCGACTCGTGCACGGGCACGCCCTTCTCCCGCAGCTGCCGCACGAAGTCGAGGAATACGATCGCGTTCGTGACAACGACGCCCACGAGCATCAGGACGCCGACGAGCGCGGGCACGCCGAGCGCGCGCTGCGTGATGAACAGCGCCGCGACCGCGCCGACGAGCGCCAGCGGCACCGAGAACAGAATCACGAACGGATCGAGCAGCGACGAGAAGAACGCCACCATGATGATGTACACCAGCAGCATCGACACCGCGATCGCCAGGAACAGGCCGGTCGTGCCCTCCGAGAACTGGCTGAAGAAGCCCGTGTACTCGATCTCGACGCCCTCCGGCAGGTCGAGCGCGTCGACAGCCGTCTTCACGTCGCCGGAGATGCCGCCCGTATCGTCGGCGGTGATGTCGGCGCTGACGGTAGCGGCGCGCGTCTGGTCGAAGCGCGACACCTGCACCGGGGCCTGCTGCTCGTCGATGGTCGCGACATCGCTGAGCACCACATCGCTGCCCGGCGGCCCGACGCGGAGCCCGGCGATGGCGTCGACCTCGAGCCGGCTGCCATCGCCGATCTGCATGTGCACGACAAGCGGCGCGCCATCGGCGTTGATGCGGGCGATATCGCGCCCCGATGTCAGCAGCTGCACTTCCCTCGCGACGCCGGCCACCGATAGCCCCGCCGCGTTCGCGCGAGCCGGGTCGACGTGCACCGCGACCTCGGCGCCGGCCCGGCGGACATCGCTCGTGAGGTTGGCGAGATCCCCGAAGCCGCCAGCGTCGAAGTGACGAGCGTCGCTGGCCTCGCCGATCGCCACCGGGTCGGCCCCCTTGAGCACGATCTGCACCCGATTGAGGCCGGGCGGCCCGGCGCCACCGCCTGAGTCGACGGTGACCAGGCTCTGCGTTCGATCCTGAAGCGGCTGCAGCAGGACGCGAAGCTCCTTCGTGACCTTGTCGACATCCGTGCCGTCTTTCATGCGCACGACCATGCGAGCGCCGCCCGCGCCGCGGCCGCTGAAGGCCGCCCCAAGCGTCTCGAACGTACCGCCGACGCCGCCAATGTTGGCCTGATACACCTCGAAGCCATCGAGCCCCTCGACGATGGCACCCGCCTCGAGCACGATCTGCTCCACGGTCTCGGGATCGGCGCCAGGCGGCGGCGTCACCGACACCTGGAACTGGGCCTCGCCGCCCGCAGGCAGGAACGTCGTCGGCAGGAACGGAACGGCAGCCATGCTGGCCGCGAAGAGCGCGCCCGCGACGCCGAGCGTCACCCAGCGATGCGCGAGCGCCCACTCGAGAACGGGCGTGTACATGCGCTGAAGGAAGCCCGATGCCTCGTCGTGCGCAACTTCGCGCGGCTCGCGCGGCACGAAGTATCGGGCGAGCACCGGGATAATCGTGACGGCCACCAGGAGCGACGCCAGCAGCGCGACGGAGACGGCCACCGCGAACGCGAAGAAGAGCTGTCCGACGATGCCGCCCACGAGCCCGATCGGCAGGAAGACGGCCACCGTCGTCAGCGTCGACGACGTGATCGCGTTCGCGACCTCGCGCGTGCCGTTCTTGATCGCGGTGAGCGGACGTTCGCCCATATGCACGTGCCGGACGATGTTCTCCAGCACCACGATGCTGTCGTCGATGACGCGGCCGACGGCGATGGTGAGGCCGCCGAGGGTGAACACGTTGACCGTGAGGCCCTGCATGTTCATCACGATGAGCGCGATGAGGATCGACAGCGGAATCGAGATGGCCGTGATGAGCGTGGCGCGGACGCTGCGCAGGAAGACGAGCACGATGAGCACGGCGAAGAAGCCGCCGATGCCGCCCTCGCGCAGCAGCCCGCCGATCGACTGCTCGATGAAGTCCGACTGGTCGACAATCGGCTCCACCGAGACGCCCGGGTGGCCGCGTTCGAACCGCTCGGCGATGCGCACGATCTCGTTCGCGACGCGCACGGTGTTGCCGTTCTCGGACTTGATGACGTTGATGCCGAGAGCGCGCTGTCCGTTCGTCAGAACGAGGCCCGCCGTCGGCGCATTCCCGATCTCGACCGTACCGAGGTCGGCGAGGGCGATGTCGGCGCCGTCCGGCGTCGGGATGCGGATCGAGGCGAGCACTTCGACGGAGTCGATCGTGAACTCGGTGCGCACGGGCACGACCGTGCCTTCGGTCGCGACCACGCCGCTTGGCTGCGAGACGTTCGTGTTGGCGATGTAATCGGCGACGGTGGCGGCCGTGATACCGGCCTCGGCGAGCAGATCCGGGTCGAGCGCGACGGTGACCTGCCGCTCCTGCCCGCCGAACAGCTCGACCGAGGCGACATCGTTGACGGTCGCGAGCTCCGGCACGAGCCCGCCGCGGATCAGACGCTCGAGGTCTTCGGCCGCCATCGTGTCGGAGCTGACGCTGAACTGGACGATGGGCACCTGGTTGAAGCTGGCCCGCACGACCTGCGGCCGTCCGGCGCCCTCCGGCAGCAGCAGACTCTGCATCTCGCCGATGGCTTCCGCCTCGCGCTTGTCCATGTCCTCGCCGAACGCGAACTCGGCCACGACCACCGAGACGCCTTCGCCGGTGAACGAGCGCAGGTTCTCGAGCCCGCCGAGTGTGCCCAGTCGCTGCTCGATCGGGATCGTGACCTGGTCAACGACCTCGGTCGAGCCAACGTCCGGGTAGCGGGTGATGACCGATACGGCGGGGAAGTCGATGCTGGGAATGAGTTCGGTCTTGACGCGGGTCACGGAGTAGATGCCGAAGAGGATGACTCCGAAGGTGATGAGGAGCACCACGTTGGCGCGGCGGACGGAGAAGCTCGTGATCCAGGTCGAGGAATCGCATCGGGAATGGCGCACCTTTCGGCCAGTGCAGGTTGTTCGCGGGGTGAACGTTCGGTCGCCCCAGGGACGGCCTCGCCGCAAGTATAGCGGCGCACACCCGTGAACGCTAGCACGAACGAAGGCGGCGCACGGTCGCCGGAGCGGTGCGCGGGTGGGGCCGGCGACATGTGGCAACGGCGCTAGTCTTCGAAGAAGCCCCGCTCGATGTGGAGCTCGTCGTCGTTGTTGAGCAACTGCATGATCTGCGATCGCAGCGCCATGTTGTGCGTGTCCTGCGCGGCGCGGTCGGCGTCCTTCTCCGATTGCCAGTAGGAGTAGCGCCATATCTCGCCCGTGTCGTCATCGGGGCGCAGCACATGGCCCTGGATGAAGCCGGGCTGGCCCTGCACGTGGGTGTTCAGGGCTTCGACGAGACGCAGAACCTCCGCACGGTCGTGGTCGTGGGGACGCAGGATGGAGATGCGGATGTAGGCCATCGGTAGCTCTCCCCGGGAGACATGCGGGCGCGGCCCGGATCGACGGGCGCTATCGTACCAGAAGCCGCAGCGATGTCAATGCCGGACGCCCGCCACGCGACGAGGGAGCCCCCGCACTGGCAGGCGCTCCCTCGGACGTGGGCTGCGACGCGGCTCGGCTGCTAGAGGCGGAGCTTGCCGTGCGACGGCTGGCGCCGTCGCTGGCGCGGCGAGCCTTCGACCTCAGCACGGAGGTCGATCGGCGGCGCGCTCAGCACCTCGTGGACATAGCCACAGGCGATGCACGAACCGTACGAGCCGTACCAGTCCTTCTCCATAATCATTGAGCCGCGGCATCGAGGACACACGCGGGGCGGAGCGTCGGTAGTCATGATTGCGAACCTCCCTTTCGAGGCCAACAAAAAAGAGGACCGCAAGCACCACCCAGCTCCCCTGCTGGGCTGATGCGCGCCCCCCTCTACGCCTCCGGGGTTAGCTGTCGGGTTCGGGTCAAAAGGGATAACCCTACTCGCACTACGCGAGATTCACCCCAAGTTCGCCTGGGTCCCCCGGTCCGGATTCGGATTCGGCGTTTTCCTCTGTAGTTGGTCGTAACTCCTACAGTGATCTGTCTTGCGCTCGTACTCCAGTATTGGCCGAGCCTTTATTCCCACTGCTTTCAACAACGACGGCTGGGCCTGCCAGATACGGGCTCGCCCGGCGGATGTGTGAAAGTGCTATTACCGTAGGAGACATGACGCCGCCTGTCAACCCCATTCGTGAAAAAATGCGCGATGTTGACCCGTTACGGCGTCCCTCCCGTGCCAATCCGCCGCACGGGAGCAGAATCGTAGCTCCCACACGACGCGGACACGCGGTCCCCAATCGGCCGCGGGGGCGGCGTCTTGACAAGGGATGAGCCCGATGCTAGATTCCGT
Source organism: uncultured Chloroflexia bacterium (assembly GCA_963702115.1). GTDB lineage: Bacteria > Chloroflexota > Dehalococcoidia > SHXV01 > SHXV01. Next base: position 613,460 of record OY969711.1, on the reverse strand, counting down.
CAGCGTTTGGTCGCTATATCGGATTCGCGATATGGCGGACGAGAGCGTGCGGGCCGCGCGCTGTGGCCCGGGCGGGCCTCAGTAACCGTGGCCTCAGGGGGAAGCGGGATGCGTCGGTACTTGACTCAGCGGCTGCTCTTGATGGTTCCGGTGGTCATTCTCGTCAGCATCGCGACGTTCGCCATCGTCCGGATCGTCCCAGGCGACGTTGTCGACTTCAAGTGTGGCAACACCTGCACTGAGGAGGATCGCGCGGAGCTTCGCTCCAAGCTCGGCCTCGACGACCCGGTTCCCGTGCAATACCTGAAGTGGATCGGCGACATCGCCCGGCTCGACGCCGGCGAGTCGCTGGTGACGACACAGCCCATCAATGAGGAGATCCGCGAGCGGTTCCCCATCACCGCCGAGATGGCCCTGATGGCCGTGATGTTCTCCATCCTGTTCGGTGTGCCGGCGGGCATCATCGCCGCGATCCGGCAGGACACGCCACTCGATTACATCGTGCGGGTCACGAGCATCATGGGGCTCGCCGTGCCGGGCTTCTGGATCGCATCGCTCGTCATCACGCTGCCGGCCATCTGGTGGCATACAGGGCCGCCCCTGGGTCACGTCGACTTTTTCGAAGACCCGATCCTCAACATCAAGACGTACCTTGCGCCTTCCCTCATTCTCGGGCTGGCCCAAGGCGCGCTCATCATGCGGCTGACACGCTCCGGGCTCGTCGACGTGCTCCGGCAGGACTACATCCGGACGGCGTGGTCGAAGGGGCTGCGCGAGCGGGTCGTGGTGCTGCGGCACGGTCTGCAGAACGCCATGATCCCCGTGGTTACGGTGATGGGCATTCAGCTGGCGGTGCTCCTCGGCGGCACGGTCATCGAAGAGCAGATATTCCTGCTGCCGGGCATCGGCGCCTACCTGCTGAACGCCATCGCCCTGCGCGACTATCCGGTGCTGCAGGCCGCGATTCTGATCATCACCATGATCTACGTGGTCGTGAATCTGCTTGTAGACCTTACATACGGCTACCTGGATCCGCGAATCCGGTACGGGTAGCCGCGAGACGCTTCGTCGGGGCATTTGGGGGGAGGACGGCCATGGCGGTACAGACAACGGTGTCGGAGCGCGACGACTGGCTGCTTCGCGAGCGGCACGACATTCCGGTCGTGACTTGGACATTGCGATTCATCCGCAAGAAGCCACTCGGCGCATTCGGCGGGCTGATAGTGCTATCGGTGCTCTTCATCGCCTTCTTCTCGTCGCTCGTGACGTGGCATAGCCCCGTCAATGTGCCCATCTTCGACCAGCAGCGCCTCGCCGGCCCCAGTGGCGAGTACCTCATGGGTACCGACGACAAGGGCCGTGATGTGTGGGCGCGCGTCGCCTATGGCTCGCAGATCTCGCTGCAGGTCGGTTTCTTCGCCGTGGCCATCGCCGTGATCATGGGCACCGTCGTCGGGCTGGTGTCGGGCTACTTCGGCGGGTGGACGGACACGCTGATTCAGCGGCTCGTCGATGCGATGCTCGCGTTCCCGCCGCTCGTTCTCGCCCTCGCGCTCGTGGGCATGCTCGGCCCGGAGCTGCGCAACCTCATTATCGTCGTCGGCATCATCACGTTCCCGGCCATCGCCCGCATCGTGCGCGGCTCGGTGCTCGCGGCGAAGCACAACCAGTACGTCGAGGCCGCGAAGGCGATCGGCGCCGGCCACATCCGGGTGATGTTCCGCCATGTGCTGCCGAACATCACCGCACCGATCATCATCATCGCGACAGCGCTCGTCGGCTCGGCCATCCTCATCGAGGCGTCGCTCGCGTTCCTCGGCTTCGGCTCCCCGCCGCCCGACCCCTCGTGGGGGCGGATGCTCTCCGGCGAGGGACGTCAGTACATGGTCGCCGGCGCGTGGTCGATCGCGGTGTTCCCGGGGGCGGCCATCACGCTCACCGTGCTCGGCTTCAACCTGCTGGGCGACGGTCTTCGCGACGTGCTCGACCCGCGGCTGCGGGGCTCCTAGCCGCCCAACAATCACCTACCCGCTGCGACGCGCGTTCACCTGAGGGGGAGAGCCGAGTCATGGAAGAGCAAAGCTACTGGCAACGAGCGACGCGACGGCGTGCCTCGCGACGCTCCGTACTTCGCGCGGGCGCAGTCGGCGCCATCGGCGTCGGCGCGTACGCGGCGGTGGGCTGCGGCGACGACGACGATGACGACAGCGGCGGCACACCGGCAGCCAGCGGTACCAGCAGCGCCTCGCTCCCCAAGGGTTTCGAGAACGCCCGCTACGGCGGCCTTCTGGCCTACGGGCTCAACGACCCGCCGATCAGCCTCGACTTCCACACGCAAGAGACGCCCGGCTCGCACTACGCCGCCCATGGCGCATACAACGGCCTCATCTACCGGATCGAGGACAAGCCCGGTCACTTCAGCGAGCTGCGATCGGAACTGGCCGAGAGCTGGGAGCAGCCCGACGAGACGACCATCGTGCTGAAGCTGCGCGAAGGCGTGAAGTGGCAGGACGTCGACCCGATCAACGGCCGCGACTTCACCGGCGACGACGTCAAGTACAACATCGAGCGGATGCGCGGCGAGCATCCCGCCGGCAACCAGGTCGGCGGCGAGTTCCGCATGCGCGACATGTTCTCGCCCATCGAGACCATCGACGTCACCGGCAACACCGTCACCCTGAAGACCGGCGAGCCCTTCGCCCCCCTGCTGAACAACCTGTCGTTCTCGTGGGCGCAGATGCAGCCGCGCGAGCTCGTCGAGGCGAAGGGCGACCGCAACATCCTGACGTGGGCCGCCGGCACCGGGCCGTTCATCCTCGAAGGCTACGACACCTTCGGCGACGGCGGCACCATCCGCTACACGAAGAACCCGAACTACTGGAAGCCAGGCCAGCCCTTCTTCGATGGCATCCGGTTCTCCATCATCACCGCCTCCGAGACGAGCCAGGCCAAGTTCCTGAGCGACGACCTCGACACGAGCGCGGCCATCGACCAGTCGCAAACGAAGGCGCTGGGCGACTCGAAGCCCGGCATGCAGCTGCTGGAAGCGCCCGGATTCGCCGTGTTCAAGCTCTACTTCGACATGAGCAACACGGCGTCGCCGTGGGCGACGGACAAGCGGCTGCGCCGGGCGCTGTACTACTTCATGCCCTACGACATCATCCTCGGCGCCATCGGGGTCACATGCTGCCGCAGCGGCCCCATCCCGCCCAACCAGACACCGTGGGCGCTGCCCGATAGCGAGCTGCCCGCCTTCGGACTTGCGATTCAGGACGCGATTCCGGAGGGCCTCAAGCTGATGGCGGAGGCCGGGTTCCCGCCGGGCACCGAGATTCCGCTCGAGTTCAGCATCGCGAACTTCTACGGCGGCAATGTTCTGGGCGAGGCGCTTGCCGGCATCTTCGGTTCGCTGAAGCAGGCGACGGGCGGCCAGCTCAACATCAACGTGAAGCTGAAGGTGATGGAGCTGGGCGAGTGGCAGCCCAACATCTACCGCGGCGGCGCCCCGTACATGGCGACCACACACGCCGACTGGAACTTCGACGACCCCGACAACACGTTCTACCGCTACTACCACAGCACCGGCGTCGCCAACAACACGCACACCAACATCGCGGCGCTCGACCAGCTGCTCGATCAGCAGCGGCGCGAGCTCGACACCGAGAAGCGCGTCGCCATCGTGAAGGATGTGCAGCGGCTGCTCATCGACGAGGCGCCGACCGTCTACATCGCCGCGCCGAACTTCTTCCTCGGGGCGCAGCCGTACCTCAAGGGGTATCAGGCGATGGTGCTGAACAACATCGAGCAGCCCCGCCACTTCGACGAGTGGTGGCACGGCGAGGGCGCGCCAGAAGCGAACGTAGCCCGCGCCCACAAGCATCCGCCAGCGAGCAGAGGGCCGCACCTCTCCGGATGTGCGGCCCTTTCGCGACCGTCGCATGCCGTCGCGGCGGCGACACGTCGCGGCCGCGCCAGCGCCATCCACGACACCAGCGCGGCATGCCATTTGACAAGCTTCACCATCTGATGCATATGTAAGGCGATGTTTGCCGAGGGGCTCCGCCCCGGCGCCGTCAGCCCCGTTCGCGGCAAGCGCGAGAGGGGGAAGAGGATGGCTTCGGAGTACTGGGACAAGATGCGGAAGCGCCGCGTCGGGCGACGCCGCGTGCTCGCGACCGGCGCGATGGGCGCCGCCGGGGCAGCGCTCGCCGCGACGGTCGGCTGCGGCGACGACGACGATGACGACAGCGGCGGCACGCCCGCGGCAGGCGGCGGCTCGCCCTCCGGGGGCACAGCGTCGGAGAGGTTTCCGAACGCGCGGCGCTCGCCGAAGCTGATCTCGGTCATCAACGATCCGCCGCAGACGCTGGACTTCCACTCCACCGAGACGCCGGGGTCGCATCAGGCGGCGGCGCAGGCCTACAACGGCCTCATCTACCGGATCGAGGACAGCCCGGGACACTTCTCCCATCTCGAGCCGGAACTCGCCGAGGAATGGGAACAGGTCGACGACCTCACGCTCATCCTCCACCTCCGCAAGGGCGTCCGGTTCCAGAACGTCGACCCCGTGAACGGGCGCGAGTTCGGCGCGGAGGATGTGAAGTACAACATCGAACGGATGCGCGGCGAGCATCCCGTCGGCAGCCAGGTGAGCGGCGAATTCCGGATGCGCGACATGTTCGCGCCCATCGAGAAGATGGAGGTGATGGATCAGAACACGCTGCGGCTCACGACATCGTTTCCGTTCGCGCCGCTCATCAATGACCTGTCGTTCTCGTGGGTACAGATGATCCCGAGGGAACTGGTGGAGGCGAAGGGCGATCGGAACGTGCTCACATGGGCCGCGGGCACCGGGCCGTGGATTCTCGACGGGTACGACACGCTGGGCGATGGCGGCAAGGTTCGCTACGTCATCAACCCCGACTACTGGAAGCCGGGTCAGCCATTCTTCGACACGTTCGATCTCCCGATCGTCACCGCCCGTGAGACGATTCAGGCGATGTTCCTGAATGACGAAACGGACCTCAGCTACTCCATCGACGCGACGACAACGCTCTCGCTGCGCGAGAACAAGCCCGACATCACCCTCATCGACATCCCCGGCTTCGCGGCGGCTTCAAGGTGTACTTCGACATGAACAACCCGGATTCGCCGTGGGCGAAGGAGAAGCGGCTGCGACAGGCGTTCTACCACCTGCTGCCCTACGACATTCTGCTGCAGGGTCTCGGCGTCGACTGCTGCCGCACGGGCCCGATGCCGCTGAACCGGCCGCCGTGGTCGCTCGACGAGAGTGAACTGCCGGCGGCGGGCCTCGACTTCGGCGCGTCGCTGGCAGAAGGCGCAGCGGCTGCTGGCCGAGGCGGGCTATCCTTGCGGGAGCCGAGGTGCCGCTCGAGCTCAGCATCTCGGAGTTCTACGGCGGCACGCTGCTCGGCGAAGCGCTCGCGGGCATCCTGGGCTCGGTCAAGAACGCGACAGTCGGCGCGGTCAACATCAACACGAAGCTGAAGGTGCTCGAGCTCGGCGAGTGGATATCGGGCGTGTACCGTGGCGGCAGCCGCTACATGGCCACGACCCACGCCGACTGGGGCTGGGACGACCCTGATAACGGCTTCTATCGCTACTTCCACACCAAGGGCGTGGCGAACAACACGCACTTCAGCAATGCGGAAGCGGATCGGATGATCGAGCAGCAGCGGCGCGAGTTCGACGTGGAGAAGCGGGCGGCGATCGTCGCCGACATCCAGCGGCTGATAATCGATGAAGCGCCCGTGATCTTCATCGTCTCGCCCAACAACTTCGGCGCCGTGCAGCCGTGGGTCGAGAATGCCCGGCTCATGTTCCTGAACAACATTGAGTATCTGCGGCACTACGACGAGATCTGGTACAACGAGAAGGCGCCGAACCGGGCCTGAGCGCCTCGGGGCCAGATATGGCATGCTTCGCACAGCATACATATCTCTTGCCCAAGTATGGTACCGTGCCTCGCGTGACACGCCCGCGAGTGGGCGGGTTCGTGGGATGCACAGGGGGGGAGCATGGCTTCGGAATACTGGGACAAGATGCGGAAGCGCCGCGTCGGGCGCCGCCGCGTGCTCGCGACCGGCGCGATGGGCGCCGCCGGGGCCGCGCTGGCCGCGACGGTCGGCTGCGGCGACGACGATGACGACGGCGGCACGCCCGCGGCAGGCGGCGGCTCGCCCTCCGGGGGCGGGCAGGGCTCGGCGGCATTCCCCGAGGCGCGGACGAGCCCAAAGCTGATCGCGGCGATCACGTTCGACACGCCGGTCTCGCTCGATTTTCACACGCACGACTCGCCGGGCGGCCATTGGGCCGCACAGCCGGCCTACAACGGCCTCATGTACCGGATCGAGGACCCGCCCGGAACATTCTCGCATCTCGCGCCGGAGCTGGTGGAGAGCTGGGAGCAGCCAGCAGGACGACACGATCGTCCTCAAGGTGCGCGAGGGCGTGAAGTGGCAGGACACCGACCCGCTGAACGGGCGCGACTTTACCGCCGAGGACGTGAAGTACAACCTCGAGCGCACCCGGGGCGAACATCCGGCAGCGAATCAGATAGCGGCCGAGTTCCGCATGCGCGACATGTTCTCGCCCATCGACCGGATGGAGGTGCAGGGGAACACCATAACGCTGCGCACCTCGCAGCCGTTCGCGCCGCTGCTGAACAACCTGTCATTCTCGTGGGTGCAGATGATTCCCCGCGAGATGGTGGAGTCGAAAGGCGATCGCAACGTCCTGCGATGGGCGGCAGGCACCGGCCCGTGGATATCTGGACGGGTACGACACCCTCGCCGACGGCGGCACACTCCGGTACGTACGCAATCCGGCGTACTGGAAGCCGGGGCAGCCCTTCTTCGACAAGCTCGACATTCCCATCATCGTCGCCGCCGAAACGGTACAGGCGAAGTTTCTCAAGGACGAGCTCGATACGAGCTTCGCCATCGACGCGTCACAGACGCTGTCGCTGAAGGACTCCCGGCCTGATATCGTCATTACCGAGCTGCCGGGGTTCGGCGTATACAAAGTGTACTGGGACATGACGCATCCCGACTCGCCGTGGGCGAAGGACAAACGGCTGCGCCAGGCCCTGTACTACCTGATGCCCTACGACATCATCCTTGGCGCCCTTGGCGTGGACTGCTGCCGCAGCGGTCCGCTGCCGCTGCACCAGAAGCCGTGGGCGCTCGCGGAAAGTGAGCTTCCGGCGTACGGGCTCGATCTGCCGACCCAGATCGGCGAGGCCGTCAAGATGCTGGACGCGGCGGGCTACCCGGCCGGAACAGAGATACCGCTCGACTTCAGCATCAGCAACTTCTACGGGGGCAAGGAGCTGGGTGAGGCGCTCGTTGGCATCTTCGGGGCGCTCAAGGATCAGACCGGCGGAGCGGTGAACATCAACGCGACGCTGAAGGTGCTGGATCTGGCCGACTGGTTCAGCACGGTGTACTACGGTGGCGGCCAGTACATGGGCGCGACGCATGGCGACTGGAACTTCGACGACCCCGACAACACGTTCTACCGCTACTTCCACAGCAAAGGCGTGGCGAACAACACGCACTTCAGCTCGCCAGAGCTCGACGCGCTGCTGGAGAAGCAGCGTGGCGAGCTCAATACCGAAGCACGTATCGAGCAGATTAAGGACGTGCAGAAGCTGCTGCTCGAAGAGGTGCCGGTCGCCTATCTGCTCGGGCCGAACACCGTCACGGCGAAGCAGCCGTGGCTGCAGAACTACACCCCGATGTACCTGAACAACATCGAGCTGCCCCGGCACTTCGACGAATGGTGGTACAGCGCCGACGCGCCGCAGCGCACCTGAGGCGAGCGCCGGCGCGGGCGTTCGGCGGACAGGCCGGCTTTGGAGTGGAGCCGGCCTGTCACTCGTCTACATGGTGGCGGCGGTGGTGCCGCCATCGACCTGGATCGACGTGCCCGTGATGTAGCGAGCCCCATCGGAGCAGAGGAACGCCACGAGGGCCGCCACATCCTCCGGGCGGCCCCATTCGCCGAGCGGCAGCGCCGTCCCGCTCTGCGCGAGCGCGTCATCGTTGCCGCCGAAGAACGAGCGGATGCGATCGGTGAGGATGTTGCCGGGCAGCACGTTGTTCACGGTGATGCGATCGGCGGCGAGCTCCTTCGACAGGCTCTTCACCAGCCCCGTCACCCCGAGGCGCGCGACGTTCGACAGAATGAGGTTGTCGAGCGGCTGCTTCACCGATACCGACGTGATGGTGACGATGCGGCCCGCCGGCGACACCCTCAGATGCGGCAACGCCTCGCGCACTGTCCACACCGCCGACATGAGATTCTGGTCGAGCGCGTGCTGCCACGCCTCGTCGCTGTGGTCGTCGAAGCGGCCGGGCGGCGGCCCCCCGGCGTTGCTAACGACGATGTCGAGCCGCCCAAAGTGGCGCACCGTCTCCGCCACGAACGCGCGGATGTCGTCGCGGTTCGCCATGTCGCACACCATCGGGATGACGTCGGCGTTCGTGTCCCGGCGCAGCTCCGCGGCCGCCTGCCGCAGCGTCTCGTCGTGGCGAGCCCCGATCGCGACGCCGCACCCCTCCGCCGCCAGCGTCGCGGCAATCGCCCGCCCGATGCCCTTGCTGCCGCCCCCGACAAGCGCCACCCGACCGTTCAGTCCGATATCCATGGGACGCCACCTCTCCTGTCGCCGCTATCCAGAACATTCTTTCGCGCTGCGGGCTTGACATTAGCACACTCGTTCGCTATTCTCACCGAACACTAGTTCGTGTAGCGCAAGGGGAACGAGCCATGACTGTCCACGCACCAGCCCCCGACACGGTAGCGCGGGGATTCGACCCCCGCAAGTACATTCTCACCATGCAGCGCCGCGCGGCCGCTGGCGCCGGGTGCCCCGACTGCGGCGGACCGCTCGTCCGCGGCGAAGGGTGCACGATGTGTCCGGTCTGCGGCTTCAGCAACTGCGCGTAAGGAGACGATGATGAGTCTGCTGCTCTATCTGATGATGATGGGCGTCTGGGTGGCGCTCGTCGAGCTCGCGCTGCACCACTGGCGCCGCGGCCAGTACGAGCGCATCGCAGCGACGCGGCGCGAGGCCGAGGCCGCCCTGCAGGACGCGCGCATCGCCCGGTTGCGCGCCCACGGTCAGCCGCAGGCACAACGGCGCGCATCGTAGAACCCACCTTGGAGCCAGCACCACGCGCTGCTATGATGGGTAGCGAAACGCTCGGCCCGACCGGGCGTTTCCGCACGTTCGAGCAGACGAATGTGGGAGGCGCTGGTGATCCGACGACGAGGCCGGGTATCGCTGCTCGCATGCGCGTTCGCGGCGAGCGTGCTCGCGGCGTGCGGCGGCAACGATTCCGGCCGCACCGCCGGCGACAATCCCGCTAACGGGGGGCCGCCGTCGGCCGTCACCGTCGCGTCGACGGCCGACGCGATGGCGGCGATAGTCGGCGTCGAGCTGCTCGTCACCGATGGTTCGTCGGCGACCGTGCGATATCGGGGCGCCGGCGCGTTCATCGGGCCCGGCCTCGTACTCACAAGCGCCCGGCTGCTCGATGCCGACGGCGGCTGGGACACCATCGCGATCACGACCGCGGACGCCGTCGGCCAGCCCATGTCGATCGCGTACCAGGCCGACATCGTCGCGATCGAGCCGCTGCTCGATGTCGCCGTGCTGCGGGTGGCCGCCGACCCCCAAGGGCGCGAGGTCGACGCCACCAGCCTCGACGTGACGGCGCTCGCACCCGCGCCCGGCGACACACCCGCCTCCGGCACCGCCGTCGGCTTCGCGACCGCGGACGCGGGATCGCCCATCCCCACCAGGCTCACCTTCAGCGCCGGACTCGAATCCGGCACCGGCTGGCTCGAGGCCGATGTCGTGCTCACAGCCGGCTTCGCCGGAGCACCAGTGCTCGACGAGCAGGGACGCATTGTCGGGGTCGTCGCGCTCCCGGAGCCGGGCGACGACCGCACCTACATTCGCCGCATCGGCCAGGCGCTGCCGTTCATCGAAGCCACGCTCGCCGGCGACACGCTGCTGCTCAGCGGTCGCGAACGGCTGCCGCCGCCGGCCCGCCGCGCCGTCGACCTGCCCGCCGACCTGCTCATCAGCAACGTCACGCTGTACGCGGACGTGCGCGACGGGCAGCCGGTCGATGCTGTGACGAGCTTCGCTTCGGGCACGTCCCGGATCGTGTACGCGTTCGACTTCGAGGGGATGCACCCCGGCACGCCGTGGCTCGACGAGTGGCGTGTCAACGGCGTGGTCGACCCCCAGCTCAGCCCGGCGCGGCCAGGCTGGGAGCGCGGATCGAGCGGCACGCTCGTCTCGTCGATATCCGACCCGAACAGCCTGCCGGACGGCGTCTACGAGCTGCGCATTCTCGTGCGCGGCATCGAGGCGGCGCGCGTCGTGACGACGGTCGGCCAGGAGTCGGACGTCGCCAGCTTCGAGCGGCTGCGCATCGCCCCGGAGAAGGGCGACGATGGGCAGCCGCTGGGCCAGGCGGCGGAGCTTGCCGCGCCGCAATCGCTGTTCGCCTTCTTCGACTACCAGGGGCTGACGCCGGGCTCGATGTGGGAATACGTTTGGTATCATGACGGCGAGCCCATTCTGGAGAGCGGGCGTCGCATCTGGCGGGGCGGGCCCGCCGGCAACGACTGGTGGGTCGCGCTGCAGCCGCCCGACGTGGCGACGTTCGAGCCCGGAACGTACTCGGTGACCCTGCTCGTCGAGGGCGAGCCGCTCGTCACCGCGGCGGTCTCGGTCGTCGCGGGGCAGAACTAGGCCGCGTCCGGGTCGTCGCGACGCGACCGCGATCCGCCGCCGGAGGTGCACATGGGCGATACCAGCAAACCGAACGCCGAGCGGGCAGCGCTGCCGTCCCTGCTGGAGAGCCTCCTCTTCGTCGCCGACGGCCCGGCCACCACCGAGGATCTCGCGCAGGCGCTCGGCGTCCGCAAGCGGCTCGTCGAGGCGGCGCTCGATGAGCTCGGCGAATCGTGCCGGCCGCGGGGCATCCGGGTGCAGCGCATCGGCGACAAGGTGCAGCTGGTGACAGCGCCGGAAGCCGCCGCGTATGTCGAGCGCTTCCTCGGCACCGACGGCCCCCAGCGGCTGTCGCACGCCGCTCTCGAAACGCTCGCCATCATCGCCTACCGGCAGCCGATAACCCGCGCGGAGATCGACGCCATTCGCGGCGTCAACTCCGACCGATCGCTGGCCACGCTCCGGATGCGCGGCCTCGTCGAGGAGGCGGGGCGCGCGCCGGGCGTCGGCCGCTCGGCGTTGTGGGCGACGACGCCGCGATTCCTCGAGCACTTCGGTCTGGAGCGCCCCGAGGATCTGCCGCCCATCGACGCCATCATCGCCGAAGAGCCGGCGGCCGCCGCTCCCGCCCCGTGGGAGGAGCCCGTCTCGTGACCGTCGGCATCTGCCGGATGTCGCTGCGCCTGCCGGGCAGCCGCTCGCTCAAGGACAAACGTCAGGTGGTGCGGTCGGTCGTCGAGCGGGTACGCCATCGCTTCAACGTATCGATGGCGGAGGTCGACGACCTCGAGCGCTGGCAGGTCGCGTCGCTGGGCTTCTGCTGCGTCTCCAACGACCGCGCGCACGTCGAGGCGATGTTGGCGAAGGTCGTGGCGTTCATCGAGGGCGAGCGCCCCGATGCCGAGGTCGTGGCGTGCGAAACGGAGTTCGTGCGGCCGTTCTGACGCGGCCGGCGCGCCAGGCCGTAAAACGCCGAATGCCGGGCCCCGAAGGACCCGGCACCCGCTTGAGGGGGAAGCGCACGGCGCCGTCCACGCCAGGCGCGGACAGACTTAGAAGAGCAGACGATTCTGCCAATCGACGGCGCGACGGTAGTCGCTCCGGGCATCCTGCGCCGAGGGCAGCGCTGAGCCGCGCGCATCTCGCATCAGGCCCTGGTAGTAGTTCGCGAAGGTCATTGTGTCCCTATCCCTGTTCTGCCACTCCTGGTGGCCCCGGTCGTGACCCGTCCGGCTGACGGATTCTCGACTCGTGATAACCGTAACACATCGATGCGACGACGATCAACCGATAGACGACACATTTGCACTTTTTTTCTCAATATGCGTGTCCGTCCCATCCATCATCGGCAGGAACGGGCCCGGCTTGAGGGGGTTCGCCTACGGTTGGGGAGTGGAAGGGGCCGGGCCGCGGCTCACAACGAGCGTGATCGAGGTGCGTTCGCCTATGCTCGCGCCGGGCGCAGGCGTCTGCTGGAGCACGCGGCCCGGCTCCACACGGTCGCTGTACGTGTCGATGATGACGTACGGAACGCCAATCTCGTCGAGCACCGGCAGCGCGCTCGTGATGTCGCGGTCGCGGAAGTCGGGCATCTCTCCGGAGCTCGGGACGGCCGTCGGTGCATCGACGGTGCGCGGCTCCGTATCGCTCTCCGGCGCCGTGATCGGCAGCGACCTGCCGCCGCCGTCACTCGCGCCGGGCACGGGGCCGCCGAGCCCGAACCGCCGCCGTCGCGCAGCGCCGCGATGCCGACACTGATGCCGACGACAAAGATGAGCGCGACGACGCCAAGCACGATGAGCGCGGCAACAGGGTTCGGCGCGTGCCCGGTTGGCTCGCCCACAGGCGACGCCCAGGGGCTCGGCGCCGGCGGCACAGCGCCGTCGCCGAAGAGGGCGTGGACCACCGCTTCGGGGTCGAGCTTCAGGTAGCGGGCGTAACTGCGCGCGAAGCCGCGAGCGTACGGCGCGGCGGGCAGCTCGTCGAGGTCATCGCGCTCAAGCGCGTCGAGGTAGCGACGGGCGATGCGCGTGTCGCGTTCAGCGTCGTCGAGGGTAATATCCAGGGCGACGCGAGCGTCGTGGAGTCTTTGTCCGGGCCGAGCCACAAGTTCTGAGGGTAGTGGCGCCTCCGAACATGTGTCAAGGCGACCGGCGCGCAAAGCGGCGGCCTCCCCGGAGGAGCGGCCGCCGCTCGTGCGATTCGCTGAGGCTGCGCGTCAGACGGGACGGAACATGGGCAGCGAGATGCCGCTGTCGCCCTGATCCTGCCACTCGACGCGGACACGCGCGCCGATCTTGATGTCCTTCGTCGGATCCGCGACGCCGACGATGTTCGTCATCATGCGGAAGCCCTCGTCGAGGTCGACGAACGCGACCGCGTACGGGCCCAGCTCCACGAATGCGGGGTGCCGGTTCTGGCGCACGACGCTGTACGTGTAGATGACGCCCTCGCCCTTCGATTCGCGCCACTCCAGATTCGGCCCGCCGCACGTGGTGCAGTGGCCGCGCGGGTAGAAGACGATGCCCTTGCAATCCTGACACACCTGATAGGTGAGCTTGTGCTCCTTCGTCGCCTCCCAGAAGGGCTGCGTGTCGACTTCGGGGAAGTTCGGCAGTGGTCGCATGGCCATTGGTTAGTCCCTCCCGAGGATGACGGTGCCGCCTGCGTGGCGGGAGCCGAGCATGCCGCCGTTGCCGTGGGCGACGGCGAGCTTCGCGTCCTTGACCTGCGAGGTCGACTCCCCGCGGAGCTGGCGCGCCGCCTCGATGAGCAGGAAGATGCCGCGCATGCCCGGGTGGTTCGACGAGAGACCGCCGCCATCGGTGTTGAGGGCGGGCTTGTCCTTCGAGTCCCAGCGGAGCCGGCCGCCCTGCACGAACGCGCCGCCCTCGCCCTTCTTGCAGAAGCCGAGGTCCTCGAGCATCGTCATCACGGTGATGGTGAACGAGTCGTAGATCATGGCGATGTCGATGTCGCTCGGCGTGACGCCGGCCTCCTTGAACGCCGCCGCGCCCGATTGCACCGCGGCGCTCCTCGTGATGTCGCCCTTGTTCTCGCGGTACTTCGTCGCCTCGCCGCCGCCGAGCAGCCAGACGGGCGTCTTCTTGCTCTTCTTGGCGATGTCGGCCGATGCGATGACGACGGCGCCGCCGCCATCGGAGATCATGCAGCACTCGAGCAGGTGCAGCGGGTCGGCGATGACGCGCGAATCGAGCACGTCCTGCACCGTGATCTCGCCGATGTTCTGGAAGCGGAGATCCTTCATCGCCTTCACGGCCTCGGGGTTGCGCATCGCGTGCGAGCGGGTGGCGACGGAGATCTCGGCGAGCTGCTCAGTCGTCGTGCCGTACTCGTGCATGTGGCGATGCGCCACGAGCGCGTAGTTGGCGATGAGCGTCGAGCCCCACGAGTCCTCCATGTTGCCCGAGGGCGAGCTGCCCCCGAAGCCCATGCCGCCCGTGCCGATGGCGCGCATGTCGCTGGCCGAGGTCGAGCCGTAGGTGATGAGCGCGACCTTGGCCTTGCCCGCGGCGATGTCGCGCAGCGCGTGGGCGGCGTGGAACTCGAACGAGCTGCCGCCTACGGCCGTCGTGTCGATGACGTTCGGCTTCATGCCGAAGTACTCGGCGATGGTGAGCCCGCCGATGCCGCCGCCCGCGTCGCCCGGGTCGTAGATCGCGTCGACATCCTGCCACTTGAGGCCGGCGTCATCGAGGGCCCGTTTCGCGCTCGCGGCCTTGATCTGCAGGGCGCTGGTGCCGGGCGCCTTGCGGAGCGGGTACTCGTGGATGCCGACGATGGCGGCGTCCTTGTTTGGCATGCGGATGCCCTCCCCCCTGATGTGTGAATGACCGTCTGGTTGACGTGCGCGCCAACGATACGCCAGCTACGTCCGCCCCGTCAACAGGTTCGCGAAAGGCTAACGGCGGGCGACCCAGCCGGTGCCCTCGGCCCCGTCGCGAAGCTCGATGCCGAGCTCCGCGAGGCCGTCGCGCACGAGGTCGGCGAGCGCGTACTGCTTGGCCGCACGAAGCTCGCCGCGCAGCCGCATGAGCAGCTCGATGAAGGGCGCAGCCGCCATCGCCTCGTTGAGGCCGCGCGGCTCCAGCCGCAGGCCGAGGACGCCCGCCAGCTCGCGCAGCACCCCCTGGGCCGCGGCGATCCCCTGCCCCTCGGCCCGCCCCCGGTTGATGTCGCGGGCGAGCTCGTGGAGCGCCGCGAGGGCGCGGGGCGTGTTGAGGTCGTCGTCCATCGCGGCGAGAAAGCTCGCCCGGTGCGGCTCGGCATCGATATCCGTGCCCGCGCCTTCCGCACCCTCGGCATGGGCGGCGCCCACGAGCCGCTCGACGCCGCGCACCGCCCCCTCGATGATCTCCTCGCTGTAGGTGAGCGGCGTGCGGTAGTGCGAGCCGAGAACGAACGCGCGCAGACCATCGGCGCCGTAGCGCTCGACGCCCTCGCGGATGCTGACGATGTTGCCGAGCGACTTGCTCATCTTCTCGCCGCCCATCTGCAGCCAGCCGTTGTGCAGCCAGTAGCGCACGAAGGGGCGTCCGGTGTGGGCCTCGCTCTGGGCGAGCTCGTTCTCGTGATGCGGGAAGACGAGGTCGTGGCCGCCGCCATGAATGTCGATCGGGTCGCCGAGGTACTTGAGCGCCATCGCCGTGCACTCGATGTGCCAGCCTGGCCGTCCCGCGCCCCAGGGGCTCTCCCACGAAGGCTCGCCGGGCTTGGCCGCCTTCCACAGAGCGAAGTCGGCGGGGTCTTCCTTCTCGACGCCCGGCTCGACACGGGCGCCGGCGCGCAAGATCGTCGAGATTGCGATGCGAGAGCTTGCCGTACTCGGGGAAGCGGCGCACCCGAAAGTAGACATCGCCGCTGGGCGTCGCGTAGGCGAAGCCCTTGGCGACGAGATCGCTCGTGATCGCGATAATCTCCGGCACTTCACGCGTGGCGAGCGGATACTCGTGCGCACGAACGATGTTGAGCGAGTCGATGTCACGGAAGAAGTCGTCGATGAAGCGCTGCGCGAGCCCGGCGGGCGCTTCGCCGTTGGCGTTGGCGCGCTCGATGATCCGGTCGTCGATGTCGGTGAAGTTCTGCACGTGGCGGACAGGCGTGCCGCGATACTCGAGGTAGCGGCGAAGGACATCGAAGATGATGTAGCTCATCGCATGGCCCAGGTGCGCATCGGAGTACGGTGTGACGCCGCAGACATAGAGGCGCACCTCGCCCGCATGCGGCACGAACTCGGTGGTCTGGCCGGTCAGCGTATCGGAAAGCCTCATATCGTGCTCCGGGCGGGATCTTCGCCACGGGCGGCGGATTCGGGACGCGGGGCGGCGCCATCGAGCCCGGCGAGCCGCGCCTCCAGCTCCGCGATCCGCTGCTCCAGCGCTTCGATGCGATCCCACTCGGGGTCGGGCAGCCGGACGATCGTGTCGTTGCCGGGGTCGCTGTAGGCGATGACGTGCCCCGGCACGCCGACGACGGTCGCGTTCGCGGGCACGTTCGTCACGACAACGGAGCCCGCGCCGATGCGGGCGTTGTCGCCGATCTCGATGGCGCCGAGAACCTTCGCCCCAGCGCCGACGGTGACGTTGTTGCCGAGCGTCGGATGACGCTTCGTGCGCAGGGTGCTCGTACCGCCGAGGGTGACGCCCTGCGTCAGCGTGCAGTTCTCGCCGATAACCGTCGTTTCGCCGATAACGACGCCCATGCCGTGGTCGATGAAGAGGCCCTCGCCGATGCGGGCGGCGGGGTGAATCTCGATGCCGGTGGCGAAGCGCGAGACGTACGCGATGAGGCGCGGCAGCAGCGGCACGCGGGCGCGGTTCGCCGTGTGCGCGAGCCTGTGGAGCTGACGGGCGTGGAAGCCGGGATACGTCAGCGACCACGACGAGCGCCGTCGTCGCGGCGGGGTCGCGCTCCTGGGCGACGCGGATGTCGCGGCGAATGTTGGCGATGAGTGACATTGGGTGGGCCTTCCTGCTTCGAGCGCTGCGGCTGCTGCTGCGGGGCGCTCTCCGGGGAGACGCGCCCCAATCAACAGACGCAGGTGTCGCGGCCGATCGCGCGAGCCGGCCCTCCGGCGGGCAATGCCGCCGCTGCGCGATCGTCCTGAGGTTGGGGCTGGGCCGCTCCGATGGTCACGCCTGCTCCCTCATGATCAGCGCCACCGCGATCGCGGCGATCGCTTCGCCGCGTCCGATGGCGTCGAGCCCTTCGTTCGTCTTCGCCTTCACGCCGATGTCGCCAGACTCGACCCGCAGGAGCGCCGCGACCCTCTCGCGAATGCGCTGCCGGTGCGGCCCGAGCTTCGGCGCCTCGGCGATAACCGTGATGTCGACGTTCACGACGCGCCACTGGCGCTCCGTCAGATCGCCGACGACATCGGCCACCAGCTCGGCGCTGTCGATGCCCGCGAACCGCGGATCGCCGGGCGGGAACCGGACGCCGATATCGTCGAGGCCCGCCGCGCCGAGAAGGGCGTCGGCGACCGCGTGGAGCACGACATCGCCGTCGCTATGACCGGCGAGGCCGCGCGCATGCGCGATGTCGACGCCACCCAACCGGAGGGGCCGCCCAGCTTCCAGCCGGTGCAGATCATAACCCACGCCGATGCGCACGTTCAACCGGCCCCCTCGCCGAAGGAGCGCGGCCGCGATGGCGAGATCGCCGGGCCGCGTGATCTTGATGTTGCGCGGGTCGCCCGCGAAGACGCGCACCTCCGCTCCCAGCAGCTCGACGAGCATGGCGTCGTCGGTCACGCCGGCGCCGGCGTCGGCGCCCTCGTGCGCGCGCGCAAGCAGCTCGCGACGAAAGGCCTGCGGCGTCTGGATCGCCCGCAGCGAAGCGCGATCGGGCGTCGCGATGACCCGTCCCTTCGCATCGACCTGCTTGATGGTATCGGACGGTGGCACGCCCGGCACGGCCGCGCCGCACAGCCGCGCGCACTCGAAGCGCCGCTTCGATGAGCGCCGGTGTGACGAGCGGGCGCGCGCCATCGTGGATGAGCAGCCATTCGCAGCCAGGGAGCGCATCGATGCCGGCACGAACGGAATCGCGACGACGCTCGCCGCCCGCCACCACGTCGACAGGCACACCCGGCGCGAGCGCCCGCACCACGTCGCGCGCCCGCCCGATGCTCGCGGCCGCCACGACCACGGCGATCCGCTCCACCCGCGGCGCGCGCAGAAAGGCGTCGATGGCGTAGGCGAGCACGGGCTTTCCGGCGAGGGGCGCGAATATCTTGTCGATACCACCCATCCGCTCGCCGCCGCCGGCCGCGACGATGGCGGCGCCCACGGTCATCGGGGCCGCCGCCCAGATACGGCGCGGCGCCGGCGTCGGGAGTTTCGAGACTGCGGGCGGACGTTGCGCATGTCGATGATCAGTGTACGGCGGCGCTCGCGCTGTGTCTTGCGGCGGGAATCGTTACGCATTCTTTACCGAGCCGCAACCAGGCCGTATCTGTGATGGCTCGTACCGCAACGCGCCGTGCCCGTAGGATCGATCATGAGTCGATCGTCCACAGCAAGGACGAGCTGCCAGGAGGAGGACGGAACACATGTGGTGGAGGTCATCGTCGAACAAAGAGGGAGCATCCGCGAGCGGCTGCGCCAACTGCGGCATCGCCTTCGCGTGGAGGGGCGTGTCGGTCGACACCGCCCGGTTCTGCTGCGAAGGTTGCGCCAACGGCGGACCGTGCCGCTGCACCTACACCGAGGCCGAGCCCCTCGCCGCCCCCGAGCCGGTGGCGGACGCCAAGCGCCGTCGAAGCGCCGCAGCCCCGCCCGATGGACGCGCTCACGCTCGTCGTGCAGCCCTTCACCCGCTCTGAGGATGCGCTGACCTTCGGCTCGGCGATCGAACGCGTGCCGGGCGTCTATTCGCCCGCCCTGGTGTCGACATCCGGCGAGCGCGCCGTGTTCCACGTCGAGACGCCTTCGATAGCAGAGCTTCTGCAGCAGCTTCGCCGCCTGCCGGGCTTCCTCCCCACGATTACCCGCGTCGAAGCCGACCGGATCGAGCTCGAAGTGGAACGGATTGGCACGGAGCCGGAGGCTGCCGTATCACCACCGCCCGCTGTCGAGTTCGCGGCCACGGCCGAGCCTACCCCTGTCGCACCGTCCTACGCCGAGCCGCTGCCGATGGTCGCAGAGGCTGCACCGGCCGTCGAGCCAGCAGCCGTAGCGGCGCCCGAGGCCGCACCGGAGCCCGCACCACCTGAGTGGCAGCAGCCGATCGAGCCGGACGCTGTCGCCCGGCATCGCACCGAGGCCGCGCGGGAGCCCGCAGCGCCCGAGTGGCAGCCAATCGCCGGCGCGGCGGCTGCCGAGATCGCCGCCCTTCGCGCGGACGTGGCCCGGCTCCGGGCCGATGTCGCCCTCCTCGCCCAAGATGTCGCGGATCTCAGCGCGGCGCAGTTCGATGCCGCCGGTAACGACGGTTGGTACTCCTCGCCGCCCGGGGATGAGCCCATCCCCGACCCGGAGGCTCCGTACCAGGTAGCGTCGCCGCCGTCGCCCCCAGCCTTCGAGCCCCGGTTCGAGAGCGCATCTGTCGCGCCGCCCGCGCCCGTCGCCCACCACGAGGAGCCCGTTCCCCCAGCCTTCGAGCCACGGTTCGAGAGCACGCCTGTCGCGCCGCCCGCGCCCGTCGCCCACCACGACGAGGCCGCTCCCCCAGCCTTCGAGCCACGGTTCGAGAGCGCGCCTGTCGCGCCGCCCGCGCCCGTCGCCCACCACGAGGAGCCCGCTCCCCCAGCCTTCGAGCCACGGTTCGAGAGCACGCCTGTCGCGCCGCCCACGCCCGTCGCCCACCACGACGAGCCCGCTCCCCCAGCCTTCGAGCCACGGTTCGAGAGCACGCCTGTCGCGCCGCCCGCGCCCGTCGCCCACCACGAGGAGCCCGCTCCCCCAGCCCTCGAGCCCCGGTTCGAGAGCGCACCTGCCGCGCCGCCCGAGGAAGAGGGCGTGGTGTGGACGATGCCCGCGCCCCGTCCCGGCCCCTCGACGGCGACCGGCACGCTGACATCGGATCGATTTACCGTCATCGCCTACCCCTTCCGGGGCTTCCAGCCACTGAACGCATTCCAGCGCAGCCTCAAGGGGCTGCCGGGCGTCATCGACGCGAAGGTGAGCCGCTTCTTCAAGGGGACGCTCCATCTGCTCGTCGATTATCACGACGCCACACCGTTCACCGAGCGGCTGGAGCAGCTCGGCGTTACGTTCCGGGTCGTCGAAATAGGCAACGAGTGGATCGAGCTCGAGCTCGCCGACGCGAGCGCCGAGGGCGAGCCGCTGGCGCTCGCGCAGTAGGAGTGGGCCTCGTATGAGCTGGCCGCAGCGGCTCTGGACGGTGCTGCTCATCCTCGCCATCGCCGGTGGCGTGGTGTCGCTTGCGCTGCTCGATGACGGCCAGACGCTGCCCCTCGGATGGGCGCTCTTCGGGGCGGTCGCCGCGGTTGCGCTCCTTCGCCCGTTCCGATTCGCCGGGGCGCTCGCCGTCATCGCCGCCGCCGCCGCGTATAGCGGCGCACAGTACGCCCGCGAATCGTCCGCCGATGCCATTACGACAGACCCCGAGTGGTTCGTGCGCGCCGGTGTCGCGGGGGCGGGCTATCTGCTCGCGGGCATGCTGGGCCACCTCGCGTCCCGCGATCGGGGCGCGACGGCGAAGACCGCGAGGGGTGGCGCGGGCGCGGCGCCGTCCGCCGACCTCCTCGTCACGGCCACGAGTAACTCGAGCGAGATCGGGCGGCAGGTCGTGATTGCGGAGGTGTCGCGCGCCAGGCGCTACGACCGGACGCTGACGCTCGTGCTCGTGCGACCCGATGGTGCGCCAGCTTTCGGGCAGCGCACTGGTGGCGCCGCGCATGCCGTCGAGCAGTTCGTCGAAATATCGTCGCTTGTTCGCGACGGCGTCCGCGACATCGACTACGTCGTGCGCTTCGCCGACGACGTGATCGCCATCCTCCTGCCGGAGACGCCGCTCGAAGGGGCGCACATCGTCGCCGAGCGGATGTGCGAGGCCGCGGAACAGCGGCTCGGCGCATCGCTCCGCGCCGGTCTCGCGGAATACCCCGGCGACGCCGAGTCGGCCGAGCATCTGATGGCCGAGGCGGAGGGTGCGCTGGAGTTCGCGGAGGCCGCCGGGCTCGTCGTAGCCAGCCGGATGCTGCTCAGCCCGCCGCCGCGCCCCGAGTCGAAGGTCGCGTGGGGCTGACGCACGTCAGGCGCCCGCGGCCGCTCATTCGGCGGTGATGACGCCGACCATCTGGACCGGATGGAAGTCGCACCGGAAGGCGTAGTCGCCCGCGGTCGCGAACTCGTAGACGAGCGTCCCCGTGTCGCCGGGCCGCATCAGGTCGGGCACGCTGACAGCGTCGTCGGTGAGTGTCGTACTCGCCGTCGGCGCCCGCGATCCGCATGTTGTGGACGGCCGCGCCCGTGTTCTCGAGGTCGAACGTCACGGACGAGCCAGCCGCGACCGTCGTCGCGTCGGGCACGAAGACGTTATCTCCGAGCTCGACGTGCGTCTCGCTCGCGCCGCCGCCCGCGCCCTCTTCGACCACCGTGATGGTGCCGATCATCTCGACCGGGTGGAAATCGCAGCGGAAGGCGAACGCGCCCGTCTCGGCGAACGTGACGGCGAGCTCGCCGCCATCGGCTGGCCGGATGAGGTCCGGCACGCTCACGAGGTCGTCGCCGGTGTCGTACTCTCCGTCGGCGCCGGCAATCCGCATGTTGTGGACAGCGGCGCCGCTGTTGGTGAGCTCGAACACGATCTCGGCGTTGGCCGCGACCCGCAGCTCGCCGGCAGCCACGCCCTCCGGCTCGAAGAAGTTGTCGCCCATGGTGACGCCGATGGCCCCCACGAGCACGCCACCGCCGCCCTCGGCCTCCTCATGCTCCGCACCGTCGTACGACATTTCGCCCGCGATGCCGCCGCCAAGCAGCGCTATCGCCGAGACGGCGAACAGCGACACGAGCTGCTGGCCTCGGGGTCGCGCTGTCGCGACGACGGCCGCCCCCAGGAAGATGGCGGTCGCGATGACGCCGGCGATAGCGACCGCGGCATCGGTACTGGAGCCCAGCAGGATGCGCGACATGAGGTAGAGGAACGCCGCGATCACCGCGAGGATGCCGAGCGGCAGGAAGAGCGGCAGAATCAGGCGGTCGAGCAGAGGTCGTTTCATATTATGTAATGCCCATCCGTTCGAGTTCGTGTTCGGCCTCACGCCAGGTCGGGAGACCGCGGGCGTCCTCTGTCCTCCTCCGCCGACCAGCGGAAGAAGAGGACGGTGATGAATACCCACATGTAGCCGCCGACGACGAGCTTCATGATGAGGCCCGCGATCCGCTGGTCGCCGATCGCGGTGGTGCCCCAGACGCGCGGGATGTCGTTGTACACATCGTTGAGCACGCCATCGCCGAACGTGAGGAACGACGCGGGCACCGTCGGCAGGATCGAGTGCAGGAAGAGGTACCCCATCCGCCACGGCTCGGCGAGGGGCGGCAGTTCGGGCATCGGGCTCACGACGAGCCACCACATCACGAGCCCTGCCGCGAGCTCCAGCGCGTGCAGCAGGAAGTGCGCCCACGCGTGGTTCTGCATCACGTCGATGGAGATGGGCATGTGTGTGCCGATGAGTACAGCGTTGAACGCGACCAGCGCGAACACGGGGTTCGTGAGCACGCGCGCCGCCCGCATGATCAGCGGGTCTTCGATGAGGGGCCGCAGCATCCACGCGGGTGTCCCGCCGATGAGGAGCGGCGGCGCGACCATCATGTACACCATGTGCTCCGACATGTGCACCGAGAAGAGGTAGTCGGAGAGCTGGTGCAGCGGCGTTCCGCTGAAGGCGAACAGCACTGCCACGCCGCTGCCGAAGAGCACGACGTGCCGCCGCCGGAGGATGTTCTGGGGGTTGGACGGGCCGCCGTACCTGCGCCACGCAAAGACGTACAGGCCGATGAACGCCGCCATCGTGAGGTAGACATCGGGGTGGAACTGCCACTCCGCCCACGAAAACGTATCGCCTGCCGCGGGGACTCCGTGGAGGGGGAGCGAGTTCGGCGCCGCGATGTTGGGGGTCATCATCGATTATGAGCCTTGTTCTGTGCGGGCGAGGCCCGTCTGGAAGCGCCTAGACGAAGAGCACCCGGAATACCGTGAGCACGACAATGAAGACGGTGAACGCGAGCGCGATGCCCCCCGCGAAGAAGCCCGTGAACAGCGCGTTATCGAACCGCAGGTGCATGAACCAGCCAGCCACGCCCGCGAACTTGACGGCGGCGAGCGAGATCAGCAGCGGCGTCAGCACATCCTCGAGGGCGTCGATGTACGTCGCGGCGACCTCGATCGCTGTGAGGACGGCGAGGATCACGGCGACGACGAGATACGTCCGCACCTCCGGATGCCCGCCGTGGGGCGCCTCGGCGTGTGCCCGTGCCTGTTCGGCCGGCGTTTGCCATCGATGTCGCATGAGCATTGGGGTGTCCTCCGTGGTGCCGCTACTCGGGCAGCAGGTACACGAGCGTGAAGATGACGATCCAGACGACATCGACGAAGTGCCAGTACAGTCCGGCGAGCTCGACGTTGAGCGAGTCCTCTTCGGTCAGCGGGTTGCGTATCGACCAGCCCACGATCGACAGCAGCATGAGCACGCCAACGCCCACGTGCACCCCGTGGAAGCCCGTCAGCACGAAGAACGTCGTGCCGAACAGGTTCTGGTCGAGCGACAGGCCCTCGTTGTAGAAGGTCGTGAACTCGTACACCTGGCCGCCGAGAAACACGAGGCCGAGCATCGCCGTGGCCACGAGCCAGGTGCGCATGCCGTACGAGATCGCCCTTCTGGATGGCGTTGAGCGCCAGCACCATCGTGAGGCTGCTCATGAGCAGCACGAACGAGCTCACCGAGGTGAACGGGATGTCGTAGAGATCCTCGCTGAACGGCCCGGTGAGGCTCCGCCCGCGATACAGGAAGTACGTGGAGATGAGCGCCCCGAAGAAGAGGCACTCCGAGCCGAGGAACAGCCACATCGCCAGTTTGCGGTTGTCGAGGCCGGTCGACGTGGCGTGCTCGTCGTGAGCCGCGGTCATCTCATGGGCCATGCGTAATCTCCTCGCTCAGTCGTTCGCCGGCTCGAGGGCCATGCCGAACACGCCGAGCGCCATGATGAGGCCTCCGACGATCGCTATCGAGATGTTGAACATCACGCCCGCGCCGAGCAGCGGCATGCCCGCCGCGATGATGATCGGGAAGTACGACGGGTCGGGCAGATGGATGCCGTGCCCTGGGTCGTGGCCATCGCCGTCGTGGGTTGCCGTATCGATAGCCGCGCCCGCGGGCACGGGTATCGCGCGGCCCTCCGAGTCCTCGATGTACTTGCGATGCCAGAAGTCGTCGCGCGCGTGGACGTGCGGTATCTCGGCGAAGTTGTACGCCGGAACTGGCGACGGGAGCGACCACTCGAGCGTGCGCCCGTCCCACGGGTCGGCGGGCGCCACCTCGTCGCTGCGGGAGGTGACGATGACGTTCCAGATGAAGACGAGGATGGAGACGGCGATCGTGAAGGCGCCGATGGTCGCCACCATGTTCCAGATGTCCCAGCCCATCCCCTCGGGGTACGTGAAGGTGCGCCGCGGCTGACCGTTGAGCCCCAGGATCATCATCGGCTGGAAGGTGAGGTTGAAGCCGATGAACATCAGCCAGAAGTGCCACTTGCCGAGCTTCTCGTTCAGTTGCCTCGCGAAGACCTTCGGCCACCAGAAGTAGAAGCCCGAGAACAGCGCGAAGATCGCGCCGCCGAACAGCACCTGGTGGAAGTGGGCGACGATGTAGTACGAGTCCTGCTGCTGGCTATCGGCGGGCACGATCGCGTGCGTCACGCCCGTCAGACCGCCCGTGGTGAACAGTGCGATGAAGCCGAGCGAGAACAGCAGCGGCGTCGTGAACTGAATCGAGCCGCCCCAGAGCGTCCCGAGCCAGTTGAAGATCTTCACACCGGTGGGAACGGCAATCAGCATCGTCGAGATGCCGAAGGCGGAAACCGCGACCGACCCGAGGCCGACCGTGAGCATGTGGTGCGCCCACACGCCCCAGCCCATGAAGCCGATCGCGATGCCGGAGAAGACGACGAACGGGTAGCCGAACAGCGGCTTGCGCGCGAACGTCGGCAGCACCTCCGACACGATGCCCATGGCGGGCAGAATGAGGATGTAGACCTCGGGGTGGCCGAAGAGCCAGAACAGGTGCTGCCACAGCACCGGATCGCCGCCCGCCGCCGTGTTGTAGAAGTTCGTGTCGTACGAGCGATCGAGCATCAGCTGGAAGAGGGCGACGGTGATGACGGGCATGGCCGTGATGAGCAGGAACGACACGACGAGTGTCATCCACACGAAGATGGGCATCCGCATCATCGTCATGCCGGGCGCGCGCAGATTGATGATCGTCGTCGCGAAGTTGAACGCCGAGATCAGCGACGCGATGCCCAGAATCTGCAGTCCGAATATCCAGTAATCGATGCCGTCGCCCGGCGAGAAGGCCTTGCTCGTGAGGTTGGCGTAGCCGAACCAGCCACCATCGGGCGCCTCACCATAGAGGAAGCCGAGATTGATGAAGATGCCGCCGAACAGAAAGATCCAGTAGCTGAGCGCGTTGAGCCGCGGAAACGCCACGTCGCGCGCGCCGATCATCAGCGGGATCAGGAAGTTGAAAAAGGCGGCGCTGAGCGGCATGACGACGAGGAACACCATCGTCGTGCCGTGCATCGTGAACAGCTGATTGTAGGTGTCCGCCGAGAGGACATCGCCGTCCGGCGTCGCGAGCTGCAGCCGGATGAGCAGCGCTTCGAATCCGCCCACCAGGAGGAAGAAGAACGACGTGACCCCGTACAGGATGCCGATCCGCTTGTGGTCGACCGTCGTGATCCACCCCCACACCCCTGCGGTCGACGTGGGTCTGCGAACGATGAGCGGCGCCGAACGTGTGGCGGTGGCCATGGGTCGAGCTCCTCTTTCGGCGTGCGTCTGCTGCTGCGCTCGGTCCGGCGGGTTTCGGCCCGCGTTACTTCAGCGTCTGGAGGTACGCCGTCGCGATCCGGATCTCGTCCTCGCTCAGGCCAAGGTTCGGCATCTTCGCGCCGGGCTTCACGGCCTGCGGGTTGCGCAGCCATGCGCCGATGTTCTCCGGCGTCCGTGCGAGCGTGTTCGCGGCCAGGCTGGTGCGGCTGGCGAAGTGGGTGAGGTTCGGCCCCACCCGGCCCTGGGCGCTGGTGCCCGTGACGGTGTGGCACACTCCGCAGGTTGTGCCGAAAAACTCCATGCCTTGGAGCGCATCGGCATCCGTGGGGGTTACCGCCTCAGATTGCTGGCCCGCGACCCAGGTATCGAAGTCCTCCTGCGTATCGGCGATGACGAGGAAGCGCATCAGGGCGTGGGAGAGCCCGCAGAACTCGGCGCACTGGGCCGAGTACGTATCGGGCTCGTTGGCATTGAACCACATGGTGTTGGTGCGGCCGGGCACCACGTCCGTCTTGCCGGCAAGACGCGGCACC
Organism: uncultured Chloroflexia bacterium; assembly: GCA_963702115.1. Classification (GTDB taxonomy): domain Bacteria; phylum Chloroflexota; class Dehalococcoidia; order SHXV01; family SHXV01. Next base: position 587,114 of record OY969711.1, on the reverse strand, counting down.
CAGAACGAATGGATGACGTCGTTCGATTCGAGGATGACCTTCACCGGCCGGTCGACAGGGATGTGCAGCTCGTTCGCCGTCGTGATGCCGTAGTCGGTGTATTCGAACGACCACCACCACTGATTGGCGACGACACGCACTTCCATGACGTTGTCGGGCTCGTCGGCCAGATCGAAGATGGTGAAGACCGTCGGGACGCCGATGCCCACCATCAGCAACGTCGGCGCGATGGTCCACGCGATCTCGAGCCGCATGTTGCCGTGCGATTGCTTGGGAAAGGCGTCGCCCGCGCGCCGCCGGAAGCGGATCACGATGTAGATGATCAGGCCTTCGACGAGGACGAAGATGACCAGCGCCAAGATGCCGATGGGAAAGAAGAGGTCGTTGATCTGCGACGAGACGTCGCCGTCGCCGGCGAAGGTGTTCTGCGGGTCGCCCGAGCAGGCGGTGGCGAGGACGACGGCGATGAGGAGTACGGCCAAGACTGATGTCCGGCCGGGGCGGCGGAAGGCGTTCCTCATGCGAACTCCGGTTAGATCGGTACTCGGCCGCCGCCGAGGCTGGAGCGATTCCCATGGCGCTATGGGGCAGATTCCCCATGCGGAAGCGGGGCCATTATCGTAGCGGGCGCGATGCTGAGTCAAGGTCTGCGGGCGATGATTGCGGCTTTTTTCACCAATCGCTGCGCTAATGGCGGCCTCACCGCACCGAACCGCGCGCAATGTGCTAGGCGCCCCGCTCGGCGACACCCGCGAGGTCGGCGACGAGCAGCTCGATCGCCAGGTCTTCGCTCATCTCGCCGCTCTTGAAGGCGATGTCCGCTTCGAGCAGCCGCCGCATCGCCGCCTCCAGGCCAGCCATGTCGGCGCGCGAGGCCTGCTGGATGGCCTTGCGAAGCGCGAACTCGTTCGTCAGGCCGATGCGCCGGCCGATCTCCTGCTGCGGCAGCGCCGCCGCCGCCAGCTCGCGCGCGAGAATGAGGAGGCGGTACTGACGGGCGAGCATCGTGATGATGTAGGGCGCGGCGTGGCCCTCCTCTCGCAGCTCCGCCAGACGCCGGAGCGCGTCGGCGGAACGCCCCTCGATGACCGCGTCGACCATGGCGAAGACGCTTTCCTCGCGAATCGATGCAGCGAGCGCTCGCACATCGTCCGTCGTCACGGCGCGATCGCCGGCGTAGAGGCGCAGCTTCTCAATCTCGGCGGCGGCGGCCCACAGATTCGGCCCGCAGAGGTCGGCGACAAGGCGAGCGGCATCCTGCGGCATGCGCAGGCCGGCCTCGCGCGCATGCGCGATGACCCAGCCCGGCACGTCGCGAGGGCCCAGCGAGCGAAACTCGCGAGTCTCGGCGACGGGCGTGAGGGCGCGCAGCAACGGATTGTCGGCGTCCACCGCCTCGTCGATGAGAACGAGCTCGGTCGAGGGCGGCAGCGACGGCGCAGCATCGGCGAGGGCCGCCCAGAAGGGCGGGCCATCGGCCGTGCGGCGGCCGCCTCCGCTGCGGCGCTTGCCTCCGCCGCCTCCCCGGCGGGGCGGCTGCACGCGCGACAGGAGGCCATCGACGATGACGAGACGGCTGGGCGCGAGGAACGGCAGGGTGTGGAGCGCCGCCAGCAGCTCATCCATCGCGACGCCGGCATCGAACCGCACGATATCGGCGTCCTCGCCGAACTCGCCGCGCAGCCGGTCGAGCGCGCGGGCACGCGAGTACGTATCGGCCCCGTAGAGAATGCGGATCACACCGCGAGTATAGCGCGGCGCGGGGAGCTGCCGTCAGCCGCGCCCCCGGCTAGATCGGTGGCTCGACCTTGATGCTCGAGTCGTCGATATCGGTGATCTCGTACGCGATCCGGATGCGGATCGTCGACTCGCCGGCAGTGGGCGCGGGGACATCCTCGCCAAGCGCGGTGGCGTCGCCGACGATCGTAATCTCCGTCCCGACGACGTAGTCGCCCTCCTCGGCCACCCACACCGTCATCTCGAGCGATTCGATGCCTTCCATCTCGTCCGGCGAGAGGAACTCTTCGCCGAGGAGCCGTGTGAGCAGCTCGAAGTCTTCATTCGTGATGGTGTATTTGGTCGTGTCGAGTCCGTTGTGACTCTCGCTCTCGCCCTGCAGCTGCGAGATGTCGTCGAGGAACTCGTCGTCCGGCGCGAAGAAGCCCTCCGGGTCGGCGGACGACAGCTGGATCGCGCTCTCGACATCGGAGTCGGTGAGCGTCGTCTCGGCCCACTCCTCGCCCTCGTCGCGGTACCACGCCTGGTCGCCGATGAGGATGGTCTCGTTGCGGCCGGAGATGCCCGCGACCTCGAACTCGTTCAGGATGTAGTGCTTGTCGGGTCCTTCGAACTCGCCGCTGACCGAGCCCCTGATGAGGGTTTCGTCCGGTGTCGCCGGATCGCCGATCTCGATGTCCACCTCGAAGCGGTAGCTGTCGAGATCGAGCGGCGAGGGCACGCCGTCGCCCGACCGCGCCGTCGATGTCGCGCGCGGCGTGCGCGTGCTGTCGGGTTCGGTCGTCTCGCGAGGCTCCGCCGTCTCGCTGCTCGCCACGGTCGCCGAGGGTTCGCCGCCGCCGTCGTCATCGTCGTCATCGTCGCCACCACAGGCGGCGAACCCGAGCGCGACAGTGGCCATGAGCACCAGGAGGAGGAATCCGGAGCGGCGAAGTAGTTGTTGCATAATGCGACCACGGTAGGCGAGGGGCGGCGGTGCGTCAATGGGGGAACCGGCCCAGTTGCGGCCGTCCGAAGGCTCGATGACGGCGCTCCCGCGGAGTGCAGAAGGAGGGGTTCGACGGTGGAGTACCGGTATCTCGGGAACTCGGGTCTGCAGGTCTCGGTTGTGGGGCTGGGCTGCAACAACTTCGGGCGGCGCTGCGACCAGAAGGCGACGACCGCGATCGTCAATCACGCGCTCGACATCGGTGTGACGTTCCTCGACACGGCCGATGTCTACGGGCCGGGCGGCCTCTCCGAGGAGTGCATGTCGGAGGTGGTGCGCGCGCGGCGGCGCGAGATGGTGCTCGCCACGAAGTTCGCCGCGCCGATGGGCGAAGGCCCGCACTGGTCCGGCGGTTCGCGGCGCTACATCATGGATGCGGTGGAGGCGAGCCTGCGCCGTCTGGGCACCGACTACATCGACCTGTACCAGGTGCACTTCCCCGACGCGCGCACGCCGCTGGACGGAGACGCTCCGCGCGCTCGACGACCTCGTGCGCTCGGGCAAGGTGCGCTACATCGGCTGCTCGAACTTCGCCGGGTGGCAGGTGGCCGACGCCGCCTGGATCGCCCGCTCCGCCCATCTGACGCCGTTCATCTCGGCACAGAATCAGTACAGCCTGCTGGAGCGCGGCATCGAGACGGAGCTTGTGCCGGCGTGCCGTCAGTTCGGGCTCGGCGTCATCCCCTACTTCCCGCTGGCGAGCGGCTTCCTCACCGGCAAGTATCGCCGCGGCGAGACGCCGCCCGCGGGGACGCGCCTCTCGGCGGGCTCGATGTCGGCGCGCTACCTCACGGACGCGAACTTCGATCTGCTGGAGAAGCTGGAGGGCATCGCGCAGGGGGCGGGCCACTCGATGACCCGCCTCGCGATGTCGTGGCTGGCGTCGCAGCCCGGCGTCGCGAGCGTCATCGCGGGCGCGACGAGCCCGGAGCAGGTCGAGCAGAACGCGGCCGCGACCGGCTGGGCGATGACGGCGGAGGAGCTGGCGGCGATCGACGCTGCGACCCGCCGCCGCTAGGGGGGCCTCACCCCCTGACCCCCTCTCCATCGCCGGATGGAGAGGGGGTCAGGGGGTGAGGCGCAACGCGATGGGCGACGCCGCAGCCGCGACTAGGGCAACTGCACCGTCATCGTGGCGACGGTGGCGCTGGGCTGGAGCTGGTTATCGATGTGCGCCTCGACATCGATGAGCTTCTCGCCGTCGCCCATGTACTTCTTCGTGATCCAGGCGCGCGATGTCAGCACGTCGCCGGGGCAGTTGGGGGCGCGCATGTCGAAGCGAAGCTTCCGCAGAAACGCCTCCGGCCCCGCCCAGTCGGTGACGATGCGGCCGAAGAACCCCTCGTAGAACATCGTGTTCACGAAGATGTCGCGGGCGCCGTTCGCCTTCGCGAAATCGCGGTCGTGGTGGATGGCGTAGAGGTCGCGCGTGCCCGAGACGTCGATCATCAGCTTGCGCATGTCGAGCGGGAAGCTCAGCTGTGTGAGCTGGTCGCCCTCGTTCAGGCTCTCCCAGGCGATGGTCTTGACGGTGCTGCTCATGGCTGCTCCTCGTTCCCGCACTCGCTTGGCGGGCGCTAGTCCTTGCGCGGCGTCGAGCCGTCGTACTTCAGCAGTGTCATGGTCGAGCGGCCAATGAGCCTGTCGCCCACTTCGGTGCGATACTCGGTGACGCTCGTGATGAAGACGCCCTTGCCCGGCCGCGTCTGCTTCTCATCGGAGACGCTCACGGTCATCGAGCGGCTCTTGACGCGGCCGTCGCCCGGCCCGAACGGGGCGACATACTCCGCCTCCTGGCCGGCGACGGTGTTGACGATGTAGCCGTACTCGTCGGTGATGCGATGGATCTCGAAGCCCTCGACAGTCGTGGCCTCGCTCAGCGCCTTCGCTTCGGCATCGGTCTGGCGCTGCACCGAGTCCGGCGTCCACCACGCCGGGAAGTTCATGCTGAACAGCGATTGGGGCGGCGCGATGAGCCGCCCGAAGCGGGTGCCTTTGGCGAAATCGGCGTCCCAGTACACGGGGTTGCCGTCCTCCACCACCTCGCAGAAGTAGCGGATCTTCGTCTCGGTAATCTCGTCGCGGCTGAGCCGATACGGGCCCCATGAGTTGAGGTAGGGCTTCACCGCCTCCTGAAGGGGCGGCTTGCCCGCGCGGTCGCTCTCGGCCATGGCTACTCGCCTCCCGGCGCTGGAATCGGGACGAACTGTTTCCCGTCGCCGCGAGTCTAGCGCCGGACGGCGCGCTTTTCAAGTGCCGCCCCGGCCCGAACCCGAACCCGGGAGGTGGGCCACCAATCTTGACGAGGTTTGCCCCGTAGCCGATGCTACCCGCGACAGCGGACGGACGCGGGCTCCGTCGCGCACTATCGCACGACCGTGCGGCCTCGGGAGGGGACTAATGACAACGGCGGAACGACCGCTTCGGCTGGAGGACATCGACCTCACGAACCTTGAGTTGTTCGTGCACGGCGATCCGCATCCCGTGTGGCGCTTCCTTCGCCAGAACGCGCCGATCTTCCGGCACCCGCAAGGTCACGGGCCGCGCGAGTTCTGGTGCCTGACAAAGCACGCCGACGCGCTCAACGTGTACAACGAGCCGAACGTCTTCAGCTCGGAGCAGGGGATCAACCTCCCCCTCGGCGAGATGGATGTGACGCCGGACGACATGGCCGCGATGGGCCAGGGGCAATCGCTGATCATGACGGACCCGCCCCGCCACACCAAGCACCGCCAGCTCGTGAACAAACGGTTCACGCCGAGGCCGGTCGAGGAGCTCGAGCCCCACATTCGCGAGATCGTAAACGACATCATCGATACCGTCGCGGTGAAGGGCGAGTGCGATTTCGTGACGGAGGTCGCGGCCAAACTGCCGACGGCCGTCATCTGCGAGATGATGGGCATCCCCAAGCAGGACTGGGATCTGATGTTCGACCTGGGCAACCAGCTCATCGGCGCGCAGGACCCGGAGTACCAGCAAGACAACGCCATACAGCAGACCGGCCGCGAGGCCGCGATGCAGATGGTGATGTACTTCGCGAAGCTCATCGAGGAGCGCAAGGCGGCGCCCGGCGACGATCTGCTCAGCGCGCTCATCCACGGCGAGATCGATGGCGAGCGCCTCTCCGACATCGACCTGTACGCCGATTGCGTGCTGTTCATCCTCGGCGGCCAGGAGACGACACGGAACGCGACGACAGCGGGCCTCGCGGCCGTGCTGGAGCATCCGGCGGAGCGCGAGCGGCTGCTCGCCGCCCCGTCGCTCGTGCCAACGTGGATGGACGAAGCGCTCCGCTGGGCCTCGCCCATCACGCACGTGCGCCGCACCCTGACGCGCGATTACGTGCTCAACGGACACGAGATGAAGCAGGGCGACTACGTCGCGCTGTGGATCGCCTCCTGCAACCGCGACGAGGATGTGTTCGACGACCCCTACCGCTTCGATGTCGGCCGCACGCCGAACGAGCATCTCTCGTTCTCGTACGGCACGCACTTCTGCCTGGGCCAGAACGTGGCGCGGCTGGAGCTGCGGGTGATGTTCGAGGAAGTGCGGCGCCGTTTGCTGCCCACGGCCGAGATGGTCTCCCCGCCGGAGAGGCTGCGCTCGAACTTCGTGTCGGGCATCAAGCACATGCAGATCCGGTTCGATCCGAAGGCGGCGATGGCCGAGGCGCCGTCGGCGCGCTGACACAAAGGCTGGGAGAACCATGCGCATCGGCGTCGTCTCCGAGATCTGGCGCTACCCCTGCAAGTCGATGGGCGGCGAACGTGTGCAGCGCGCCCGCATCGGCGAAGGCGGGCTTCCCGGCGACCGTGGCTGGGCCGTGCGCGACGATGCCGCCGGCGAGATTCGTGGCGCCAAGAAGCTGCCGATGCTGCTGCAATGGCAGGCGCGCTACATCGAGGAGCCCGGCGAGGGCGGCTCGCCGCCCATCGAGATAACGCTGGGCGACGGCTCGCGCCTCCGCAGCGACGACGAGGGCGCCGCAGCAGCGCTCTCCGCGGCGCTGGGGCGCGACGTATCGCTGTGGCCGCTGCGTCCTGCGTCTGACACCCAGCATTACCGGAGCGCCCCGCCCGAGCCTGGCGCCGACATGATGGCGACGATTCGGACGATCATGGGCATGGAAGAGGGCGATCCGCTCCCCGACTTCTCGGGGCTGCCGCCGGGCATGGCCGGGTTCTCGACGCCGCCCGGCACGTACTTCGACGCCTACCCCCTGCACCTGATGACGACGGCATCGCTGCGGGAGATGCGCCGTCTCGCGCCGGGCGCCGACTTCGACGTGCGCCGCTTTCGCCCCAACGTGCTCATCGAGACGGACGCCGGCATCGAGGGTCTCGTCGAGTTCGGATGGCCGGGGAAGACGGTGCGCATCGGCGGCGCGGAAGCGAGCATCATCGCGACCACGGTGCGCTGCGCGATGCCGATGCGGGCGCAGGCGGAGCTGCCCGAGAATCGCGACATCGTCCGCACGCTGGTGCGGGAGACGGGGCAGCATCTGGGGGTGTACGCGCGGGTAGCACGGGCGGGCGATGTCGCCGTCGGCGACGTGGTCGCCGTCGTGGGGTAGCCGAAACGCGCGTCGCGGCGTCGCCAGATATGGGGGATGAGGGCAACTTCGTTGTGGCGGGAGTGCGTGGGAGTCGAACCCACCCGGGACCGCGCAGGCGGCCCCGCAACGGTTTTGAAGACCGCACGACCCACCGGGACCGATCCACTCCCGTTGTCCCTCGCCTCGCGCCGTCGTCGAGGCCGCGATCACTCGTCGAGGTTCAGCGTCCAGCCGCCCCAGAGCACGAGCAGCGTCACAATATAGATCGCCGCCCCCGGCCACGCGACGCCGCGGCCAAACTCCGCCAGCGCGCCGTCATCGCCGGCGAAGGCGCGGTACACGCCGAACGCCACAGGTGCGACGATCGCCGCCAGCGGCATCCAGCGCGCGAAGCCGAGCCGCTGCGTCCACGGACGTGGCGGCTCGGCAGCCTTGCGTTCGCGTTGGGCACGGCGGCTCGTGGCGTATCTCCCTTACTCGAAGTGGTCGGTGATGTAGCGGTCAGCGGCGATCGCCGCCGTCGCGCCATCGCCCGCAGCGCTCACCACCTGCCGCGCCGAGCGCCAGCGCAGGTCGCCCGCCGCGAACATGCCGGGCAGCTCCGTCTCCATCCACTCATTGACCGGCACGTGACCGCCCTCGTCGAGCTTCAGCAGGCCATCGATGAAGTCGTTGTTCGGCGTCTGACCGATGGCGACGAAGAAGCCGTCGAGCGGCAGCTCCGTGATTGCGTCCGTCTGCAGATTGCGGAGCCGCGCGCCCGTCACCTTGTCGTCGCCCAGCACCTCCTCGGCAGCAGTGTTCCAGATGAACTCGAGCTTCGGCGAGGCGAAGGCGCGCTCCTGCATGATCTTGCTGGCGCGCAGCTCGTCGCGGCGATGCACTACGTACACCTTCGTCGCGTAGCGCGTCAGAAACAGCGCCTCCTCCATCGCCGAGTCGCCGCCGCCCACCACCGCCACCACCTGATCGCGGAAGAACGCCGCGTCGCAGGTGGCGCAGTACGACACGCCCTTGCCCGTGAGCCGCTCCTCGTTCGGAATGCCGAGGTGGTTGTAGTCGGCGCCCGCCGTGAGGATGACGGCCGTCGCAAGGATATCGCCCTCGGACGTGTGCAGCAGGTAGCGGCCGCCCGGCTCCCGCTCGATGGCGTTGAGCTCGACGTACTCGGTCACCAGGCCGTACTTCGTCGCCTGCTCGTGCATCTTCACGCCCAGCTCGAAGCCGTCGACGCCCTCCGGGAAGCCCGGATAGTTCTCGACAACGTCGGTCGTCGAAATCTGGCCGCCGGCGCCCTTGCGTTCGATGAGCACGGTGGAGCGCCGCGCGCGCGCGGCATAGAGGCCGGCTGCGAGCCCCGCCGGGCCCCCTCCGACGATCGCGACCTGGTAGTCCTTGTCTGGCATGGGCGGAGCGCCTCCGATGGGTTGTGCCGCGTTGTCGCTGCGGATGATACGCGAGCGGGGCCGCCCTGTCAGGCGACCCCGCGCTGTGCTTTCCTGAGTGCCGCGCTCGGCTAGGAGAGCGCCTCGTCGAGCCGCTTCTTCAGGTCGCTCTTCGGCCGGAAGCCGACAATCTGCCCCACGGGCTCGCCGCCCTTGAAGACGAGCAGCGTCGGGATGCTGCGGATGCCGTAGCGCCCGGCGACGACGGGGTTATCGTCGGTGTTCAGCTTCACGAAGCCGACCTTGCCGTCGTACTCCTCGGCGAGTTCCTCGACGATCGGGGCGACCATACGGCAGGGGCCGCACCACGGCGCCCAGAAGTCGACCAGCACCGGCAACTCCGACTTCAGAACTTCGGTATCGAATGTGACGTCGGTGACGTCGGCTGGCTTCGCCATCTGCACCCTCCTTGAGCACGGCCCCTTGCGGGACATTGACATGTCATTCGGCTGACCGTAGGATGCTAGCATACCCTCTGGGGGTATGTCAACGACGACAGCGATGGGGAAGGCCAATGGCACGCACCGACACTCCCGACGACGCCACTGCCCTGCTCAACCGGCTCCGCCGGATCGAGGGCCAGATCCGCGGCATCCAGCGCATGGTCGAGGAAGACCGCGAGTGCGACGATCTCGTGACCCAGATCATGGCTGTACGCAGCGGTGTCGAGCAGGTGGGCCGCATCCTGCTCGATCGCCACCTCGAGCGCTGCCTGCTCGCCGGATCCGCCGTCGATGCGGCGCGGCTCGATGAGGTGAAAAAGGTGCTGCGCCTCGGGATGCGGTTCGCCGCGGCCGACGAAGGCCCCCCCTCCGGCTGACGCGCGCGGCCGCGACGGATGGCTTACGCCTCGCCGTCCGCCCCCTCGTCATCCTCCGCGTCGCCCCACGCCACAGCGGGCGCACCGGCGAATACGCCGGCGAGCGCCTCGATCATGCCCGAGCGCACCCCTTCGGCCGCGACACGCAGCGAGCTCGCGATCGCCCGCGCATCGCTGCGGCCGTGCCCGATGATGACGACGCCCTTCACGCCGAGCAGCGGTGCGCCGCCGTGCTCGCTATAGTCGAACCGCTTGCGCATGGCGTTGAGCGACGGGTAGAGCCACGCAGCGGCCGGCAGGTTGTGCCACTTCGTCAGGGTGGAGCGCAGCTCGCCCTGGAACACTTCGAGCACGCCTTCCGCTGTCTTCAGTACAACGTTGCCGGTAAAGCCGTCGGTGACGATGACATCGACGACCCCCTTGAACAGATCGCGGCCCTCGACGTTGCCGGTAAAGTTGAGTCCGGATTGCAGCAGCAGGCCGTGAACCTCCTGGACGAGCGGGCTCCCCTTCGTCGCCTCCTCGCCGATGCTCAGCAGCCCGATCCGGGGCTCGCGGATGCCGAGCGCGTGCTCCAGATAGGCCGACCCCATGTGGGCGAACTGCAGCATGTGCGACGGGCGGCACTCGGCGTTGGCGCCGACATCGAGCGCGAGTGTGACGCCGCCCTCGGGCCGGGGCACGAGCGCACCGATGGCGGGCCGCTCGACGCCCCTGATCCGGCCGAGCACGAGCAGACCGGCGGCCATCGCGGCGCCGGTGTTGCCGGCGGCGACACACGCGGCCGCCTCGCCGTGGCGAACGAGCCTCATCGCCACGACGATCGACGCGTCGCGCTTGGCGCGGACGGCGCTCGCCGGGTGCTCGTCCATCTCGATGACCTCGGAGGCGGGCACGATGTCGATCCCGGCAGGCACGTCGTTATGCTTCGCAAGCTCCGCCCGCAGCGCCTCCTCGCGGCCGGTGAGCGCGACCGCGAGGCCGTACTCGCGCGCGGCGAGAATCGCACCCGCGACCGTGACCGCGGGGGCGTCGTCGCCGCCCATGGCGTCGAGCGCGATGCGCATGGTCAGCCTTCTCCGAGGCCCGCGACGACGACCAGCTCGCGGCTCGACGCGTCGTAGTGGTCGAGCTCCCACGAGCCGTACCACGCCAGCGAGCGCAGGCCCGCCGCCCGCAGCAGCAGGTCGAGCTCGGCGCGGGTGTACGTGTACAGCGGCACCTCCACGACCGTGCGCCGGAACGCGCCGTCGCCGTGCTCATCGAAGATCATCGTCAGGTGCTGAAGCTGCTCCGCGGGGTCGGGCTGCACGATGTTGAACTTCGTCACCGTCGCGCCCGTATCGGCGCGCTCCGCCGTCCAGTCGTAGAGGACAGCCGGGGGCGCCGGCTCCCACGAGACGCTGTGCCACGACGGCAGGTCGGCGACGAACGTGCCGCCCGGCGCGAGGTGCCGCGCCACGGCCGCCAGCGCCGCGAGGCGCTCCTCCGGCGACAGCAGATGCCGCAGCCCGCCGAGCGGACAGATGATGAGCTCGAAGCGGCGGCCAAGATCGAGCGCGCGCATGTCGCCGGGGCGGAAGTCGGCCGCGAGACCGCGCTCGCGAGCACGCTCCCGCGCGATGGCGAGCATCGCCTCCGACGTGTCGACGCCGACGACCTCGTGCCCGGCGGCGGCGAGCGCCAGCGCCACCCGGCCCGTGCCCGCGCCGAGTTCGAGCACCGGCCCTTCGGCGCGACGGGCGAAGTTGCGATACATGTCGAGATCGTCGCCGAAATCGCCGATATCGAGGTCGTAGAAGGGCGCGAGCAGCGCGTAGGGATCGGGCGCGGCGATCATCGCCCCGCCCCGCTCTCCTCGAACTGACGCCGCGCCTCGGCGAGCAGCGCCGGACGTGTCAGAACGTCGATCGCCGTCAGCGCCAGCGCCTTCGCCCCATCGATGACGGCGCGATCGCCCTCCGGCGCCGCCGCGAGCGCCTCGAACTCGGACGTGTGGATGGAGACGCCGGCCGGCGACACAGCGAGCCATGGATGGATCGCGGGCACGGCCCAACTGACGTTGCCCATATCGGTGCTGCCCATCGCCGCGATGCGCCCGGCGTCGGGCTGCGGCGCGGCGCGGCCGATGGCCCGCAAGTTCGCCAGATACGCGCCGCCGAGAGCCGGGTTCGAGTTCATCGCGAGGTACGGCGCTTCGGCGGCCTTGATGTCGACCTCGCATCCGGTCGCGAGCGCGCCCGCGCGGAAGCAGTTGATGACCTTCTCCTGAAGCTCGTACAGGTAATCGTTCTTCGCGGCGCGGACCATGAACGAGCCGGTGACGCGCTCCGGGATGATGTTCGCGGCGTAGCCCCCCTCGGTGATGACGCCGTGCACGCGCGCATCATCGCGCAGCTGCTGCCGCAGCACCGAGATGGCGTTGTAGGCGATGATCATGGCGTCGAGCGCGTTTCGGCCCAGGTGCGGCGCGGCGGCGGCGTGCGACGACCGGCCGCTGTAGCGCACTTCGAAGTGCATCATCCCGAGCGTGCGGGAGAGGACGAGATCGTGATGCGCCGGATGCACCATCATCGCGGCATCGATGTCGTCGAAAGCGCCGCGCTGGAGCAGGAGCGCCTTGCCGCCGCCCACTTCCTCCGCGGGCGCGCCGATAAGGACGACCCTGCCGGGCGCGCCGCTCGCGATCGCCTCAGCGACAGCCAGCGCCGCACCGGCGGCGGCCGTCGCGATGATGTTGTGTCCGCAGGCGTGTCCGAGGCCGGGCAGCGCATCGTATTCGGCGATGATGGCGATGGCGGGGCGTGCGGTGCCAGCTTCCGCCCGCAGCGCCGTATCGAGCGCCAGGTACGGCTGCTCCACGCGGTGGCCCCGGTCGCGGAGGAAGCCGGCCACCCAGCCCGACGCCTGCCGCTCCTCGAAAGCCAGTTCCGGGTGCGCGTGGATCCGATGGCTCAGCTCGATGAGGGCAGGGCCGAGCTTGTCGACAGCGGCGACCGCCGCCCGGCCCGCATCGGTGAGCGCCGCGGCCGGCGCCGGCGTCACGACTCGGCCCAGGTGACGGAGCCGTGCAGGCCGGGCGGATGCTGCTTCGCCGCGAACACGGCGTACTCCTGCTGCGACGCACCGATGGTCGTGCCGTCGCCGTGGCCGGGGTGCACCGCGGTCGGCTGCGGCAGCACGAGCAGCCGCTCGACGATGGAGCGAATCTCCTGCTGCAGCGCCTCGGGCGAGCCCGAGAGGCCGGGGCCGCCCGGGAACAGCGTGTCGCCCGATATGAGCTGACCATCGATCAGCAGGCAGATGCTGCCCGGCGTGTGGCCGGGCGTGTGGATGACATCGATCCGGTGGGCGCCGAGCGCGATGACGTGGCCATTGCCGATGCGCTCGTCGACGTGCTCGCCGGGCACCGATACTTCATCGCGATGGGCGAGCACGCGCGCACCCGTCGCCTCTCGCAGCAGCGCCAGCGTCGCGATGTGGTCGCCGTGGCCGTGCGTGATGACGATCTGCTCGACCTGAAGATCGCCCGTCGCCTCGAGGATGCGCTCGCCATCGATCGGGGCGTCGACTACAAGCGCCCGCCGTGATGACGGCTCGACGAAGATGTAGGCGTTGTTGTCGAAAGGGCCGAGCCGGAGGCGGTGGAGTTCGAGGTCATCGGCGGCGTAGAGCCGTTCCATGGGCATACCTCCATCCGCTGCGGGTGGCTGAGAATAGCAGAGCCGCCAGCGGGGTGTCAAAGCGCCGCGGGTCTGCGCGAGATTGAGCGCCGCCGGGCGCAACCCATGCGCCGTTCGTCCGCAGTCGGGCTCTGGTATACTGCGCGACGGGATGTGCCCCCCAACCGTCGGGGGGCCCTTTCGTGCCGGCGTGCCCGGCGCGGCGACGCAAGGAGGCGGGCGTGCCCGCTCGGGTGATTATCGGCGGCCAGTGGGGCGACGAGGGCAAGGGCCGCATCGTCGATCTGCTCGCGCGCGACGCGCGCGCCATCGTGCGCTATTCGGCGGGCAACAATGCCGGCCATACGGTGATTAACGAGCGCGGCGAATTCGCGCTCCACCTCATTCCGGCGGGCATCTTCTACCCCGGCAAGATCTGCGTCATCTCCAACGGCGTCGCCATCGACCCGGTCGTGCTGCTCGACGAGATCGCGACGCTGGAGTCGCGCGGCGTCAGCACGGCGCAGCTCGTGGTGTCGGACAGGGCTCACGTCGATCATGCCGTACCACGTCATCATCGACCGGCTCGACGAGGAGCTGCGCGGGCCCGCGGCCATCGGCACGACGGGCCGCGGCGTGGGGCCGGCGTTTGTCGACAAGGTGGGCCGTCTCGGCATCCGGATCGCCGATCTCGTCGACCCGGCGCAGCTGCGCGAGCGGCTGACCCTCGTGCTGCAGTACAAGAATGCCGTGCTGGAGCGGCTCTACGGCGCGGCGCCCCTGGCGTTCGACGATGTCTACAGCCTCTACGCAGGCTACGGCGCACGGCTCGCGCCGTACGTGCGCGACACCGGTGTGCTGCTCCACGAGATTCTCGCGGCGGGCGGCGATGTCCTGCTCGAAGGGGCGCAGGGCAGCCTCCTCGACCTCGACTCCGGCACGTACGATTATGTCACGTCGTCGGTGCCGTCATCGACGGCCGGCGGCGCCGCCATCGGCGCGGCCATCGGCCCCACGGAGATCGCCGAAGTCCTCGGCGTGTACAAGGCGTACGTCACGCGCGTCGGCAACGGGCCAATGCCGACGGAGCTGCACGATGAAGCGGGCGACATGCTCCGGCTCGAAGGTCCGCGACCCGAGATCGGCACGACGACGGGCCGCCCGCGGCGCTGCGGCTGGTTCGATGCCGTCGTGTCGCGGCACTCGGCGATGGTGAACGCCGTGACGAAAGCGGCGCTGACGCGGCTCGACGTGCTCGACCGCTTCGAATCGATACCGATCTGCACCAGCTACGACATCGATGGTACGCGCGTGACGACGCTGCCCGCGAGCTCGGCGGCGCTGGCCCGCGCCAAGCCCATGTTCGAGGAAATGGCGGGCTGGCAATCGAGCACGGCAGGCGTGCGCACGTGGGACGACCTGCCCCCTGCGGCACAGGCCTACGTGCGGCGGATCGAGTCACTCCTGGGCGCGCCCGTGCGCATCATCTCGGTGGGGCCGGAGCGCGACCAGGCTATCTTCATGGACGAGGCCGAGCGGCCGGCCGGAACGTAAGGAGCAGGCGCCATGTCCGAAGCGATGTCGGCCATCCCCTTCTGGATCCACCTCATCGCGATGGCGATCTTCGTCGGCTCGCAGTTCATGCTGGCGATGGTCGTCGTGCCCGGCGTGCGCACCCTCCAGAGCGCGACGCTGCGTACCGACGTGATGGAGGCGGTGACCCGCCGTTTCGGCTACCTGGGCTGGGGCGCGCTGCTCCTGCTGATTCTGACGGGGTTCGGCAACATCGCCGACCGCCAGGACGAGTACGATCCGGTGGGCGTGCTCGACTTCGACTATCGCTACGCCTGGCTGCTCACCGCGAAGCTCGTGCTGACAGCGGCCGTCGTGCTGCTGACGGCGTGGCACAGCTTCGTCATCGGGCCGAGGATGCTCGCCGATCAGCGCGCCGCGGGCGAGCACCCAACCGCCGAGCAGGAAGCGCGGCTTTCGGCGATGCGGCGCGTGTCGATGTCGGTGAGCGGCATCGGACTGCTCATGGTGCTCGCCATCGTCTATCTCGTGACGCTGATGCAGAACTTCGAATTCGCCTTCGCGAAGGTATAGGGCATGCCAACCGCAACCGCCGAGGAGCGTCTGCACGAGGGGTTCGCGGCCATGCCGCTCTCGCCGCGGCTGGAAGAGATCGCCGTGCAGGTGCGCAAGGGCGAGCTTCCGAACTCGGGCCGCTTCTGCGGCAACTGCTACACGCCGCTCGCCGCCGAGCGTCAGCAGTGCCTGTACTGCGAGGCAGCGGTCGCGGCGTCGCCGCCGGTCGTCACCATCCCGCTCGCCGTGATCGAGATGGTGCGGGCGAAACGCAGCCGCGAGAGCTGGATCGTGCACACGCTGGCGTTCACGGGCCTGTTTCTGGGCACCGCCATCTCGATAGCGATGCTCCTCGCGTTCCCCGGGTGGTGGCGGCTCGCGGCGCTCGCGATGCTGCTGCTCGGGACGCGCGGCCTCGCCGCCATACTCGGCGGGTGGCTCGGCGACGTGCTCGCGTACCGCTCGGCGAAGGCGCTCGTCGCGGAGCAATGGGCGGCGTTCGAGCGGGAGCGCGCCGCGGCGCCTGTTCCGGGCAAAGTCTCTCCGCTCAACCGTTGACACGGTTTGCCCGATACTCGTACGATACGTGGGGCGACACACCCGCTGTCGCCACAACCCACCGCTAAAGAGGTCCATGCCGAAGTACATCTTCGTGACCGGCGGGGTGGTCAGCTCCGTCGGCAAAGGCATTGCCACAGCAGCCCTCGGGCGGATACTCAAGAGCCGCAATCTTTCTGTCTCCATTCAAAAGCTCGATCCGTACCTCAATGTCGACCCCGGCACCATGTCGCCGTACCAGCATGGCGAAGTGTTCGTGACGGTGGACGGCGCGGAGACGGACCTCGATCTCGGACACTACGAGCGCTTCATCGATGTCGAGCTGACCCGGGCGAGCTCCATCACGGCAGGCCAGATCCATCAGTCGGTCATCGGCCGCGAACGGCGCGGCGACTATCTGGGGCGAACGATTCAGACTATCCCGCACGTCACCGACGAGATTAAGGGCCGCGTCCGTGGGCTGGCCGCGTCGAGCGGCGCCGACGTCATCATCATCGAAGTGGGCGGCACCGTCGGCGACATCGAAGGGCAGCCCTTCCTCGAGGCCATCCGTCAGATACGCCACGAGGAGCCGCGCTCCGGCACGCTCTCGATCCACGTCACCTTCCTGCCCTATGTGGCAGCCGCGCAGGAGCTGAAGACGAAGCCCACACAGCACAGCGTCCGCGACCTTCGCTCGATCGGCATTCAGCCCGATGTCGTCGTCGCGCGCAGCGACTATCCCGTGTCGCGCGAGATCTGCGACAAGATCGCACTGTTCTGCGACGTGGAGCCGCGCGCCGTCGTGCCGCTGCTCACCATGCGCAGCATCTACGAAGTGCCGCTCGTCCTCGAGACGGCAGGGCTTGGCGAGTTCATCGTCGAGCGGCTCGAACTGGGGCCGGCCGTGGCGCATCTCGACGAATGGGCGGCGATGGTCGAGCGGCTGCGCCACCCCGAGCACCGCATCGAGATCGCGGTCGTGGGCAAGTACGTCGAGCTGCCCGATGCCTACCTCTCCGTGAGAGAGGCGCTCACCCACGCCGGCGTGGCCAGCGCCACCTCCGTCAGCATCCGCTGGGTGCACTCGGAAGACCTGGAGACGCCGAACGGGATCGATCGCATCCGCGATGTCGATGGCATCGTCGTGCCGGGCGGCTTCGGTGAGCGCGGCATCGAGGGCAAAATCGCGGCCGCTCAGTACGCCTACGAGGCGGGCGTGCCGTATCTGGGGCTGTGCCTCGGCATGCAGATGATGGTGGTCGCGGCGGCGCGCGAGCGCTTCGGCGCCGGCCAGGCGCATTCGACCGAGGTTCGTCCGGCGACACCACACCCCGTCATCAGCCTGCTCTCGGAGCAGGAGGGCATCGACGACAAAGGCGGCACCATGCGGCTCGGCGTGTACCCATGCGTCCTGCAGCCGGGGTCGCGAGCGCACGCCGCGTACGGCACCGACGCGATCCAGGAGCGCCACCGGCACCGGTACGAGTTCAACAACGCCTATCGCGAGCCGCTGGCCGAGGTGGGGCTGGTGACGAGCGGTCTCTCGCCCGATGGCCAGCTCGTCGAGATATGCGAGCGCGCCGGACACCCGTGGATGGTCGGAACGCAGTTCCACCCGGAGTTCGCGTCGAGGCCGAATCGCCCCCATCCGTTGTTCCGCGATTTCGTGATGGCGGCGGTGGAGCGCTCGGCGAAGGCGGGGCGCGACCAGGGCAACATCGAAGCCGCTCAGCGGAGCAGCAGCGGTATTGCCCCTCCATGAGCGCCGACAATGTGATGCGGCTGCTGCACATGCTCTCGCTGATGATGATGGTCGGCGGGCTGCTCGCGGTGCTCCTGCCCCTGCTGCGGGCATGGGCATCGGAAGATGTGGAGCTGCAGATGTTGGCCTTCGACGAAGCCGACGTCGCCAAGATCGTGCTGCTCATCCCCGGGTCAATACTTACGGGAATCACCGGATTTGTGTGGGCGCTCGAACAGGAGTATGATCTGGTCACCACTGGATGGCTTCTTGCCCTGCTCCTCACCTACCTCTTCGCTGTCGTCATCTGCCTGCCGCTGCTGAACTTCGGATTACGGCGGGTGCAGCTCTTGGCCTTGCAGTCGCAGAAGCGAGGTCAGCGCACACCGGAGCTCCAGGACGCGCTGGCCGACAACGTCCCTCTCGTATTCGGCCTGGTCATCCTCCTCACTATTCCTATCATGGCGTGGCTGCCCATCTTCAAGCCGTTCTAGGCTGCCACCCCGTTCCTTCCGCCAACGGCTACGATTCGGGCAAAGGCCCGCACACAAAGGGGACCGAAGGTGCGCCTGTTCCTTGATACAGCCAGCATCGATGAAGTGCGACGGGGCGTCGGCCTCGGCGTCATCTCCGGCGTGACGACGAATCCGTCGCTCATCGCGAAGGAGCGCGGCGTCCCGTACAAGGCGCGGGTCATCGAGATCGCCGAGGCAGTCGATGGGCCCGTCTCCGCCGAATGCGTGACCCGCACCGCCGCCGAGATGGTGGCCGAGGGCCGCGACATCGCCTCGTGGCACCCGAATGTCGTGGTGAAGGTGCCTATCGACGAAGAGGGGCTGAAGGCGATCCGGCTTCTCTCCAGCGAAGGCATCCGCGTGAACACCACCCTCATCTTCTCGACGAATCAGGCGCTGCTGGCCGCGATGGCGGGCGCGACGTTCGTCAGCCCGTTTGTCGGCCGGCTCGACGACGTGGGCGAGGACGGGATGGCGCTCGTCCGCGAGATGGTCGACGTGTTCGAGACGTACGGCCTGCCGACACAGGTGCTGGCCGCAAGCTTGCGCCATCCGCGACACGTCACGGAGGCGGCGCTGGCCGGCGCCCACGTAGCGACGCTCCCGTTTTCCGTACTGCTGGGGATGCTCAAGCATCCGTTGACCGATGTGGGGATCGACCGCTTTCTCGCCGACTACGCGACGGCGATGGCTGCGCTCGCCACCCCCGCAGAGTCCCGCTAACACCGACCGACACCTCAAGGGGGAAGCACCCGAATGCCAGGCGAACCGCGCGGACGACAACAGCCCTTCTCACCCAATCACCCCGATTCCAGCCAGGGCCGCTCATCGCGGCCACGCCGCCGCCGCAGCAGCGAGCCGACGCCGCCGCCCATTGTGGAGCGCGAACGCTACCGCGATGAGGACGCCGAGGACGACGGCTCGCCCAACCCCTCGAACATCGCCGATCTGGAAACGAAGCCGCGCGAGGAGCTGCTCGGCATCGCCAAGGGGCTGGGCATCGCCGGATTCTCGTCGCTCTCCAAGCAAGACCTGATCCAGCGGCTCCTGCAGGTGCAGGTCGAGCAGCAACCGGCGCAGAAGGGCGATCTGTTCAGCAGCGGCGTCCTTGAGATAGTCGACGACGGCTACGGCTTCCTGCGGGGCGAAGGCCTGCTGCCCAGCATGAACGACGTGTACGTGTCGCAATCGCAGATTCGGCGGTTCGGGCTCCGCACCGGCGACTTCGTGACGGGCCAGGTGCGCACGCCGCGCGACGGCGAACGCTACTACGGCCTCCTCCGCGTCGAGTCGGTGAACGGCATCGAGCCCGAGATCGCGAAAGCGCGACCCCACTTCGACCGCCTCACGCCCATCTTCCCGAACCGGATGCTGAAGCTGGAGACGACGCCCGAAAACCTCTCCAACCGGATCATCGACCTCGTCGCGCCCATCGGCCGCGGCCAACGCGGGCTCATCGTCTCGCCGCCGAAAGCGGGCAAGACGATGCTGCTCAAGAACATCGCCAACGGCGTCTCGACGAACTACCCCGACATCCACCTGATGATCATGCTCATCGGCGAGCGCCCCGAAGAAGTGACCGACATGCAGCGCTCGACGACCGCCGAAGTCATAGCGTCGAACTTCGACGAGCCGATCGAAGACCACACCCGCGTCAGCGAGATGGGGCTCGAGCGCGCCAAGCGCCTCGTCGAAAGCGGCACCGATGTCGTCATCCTCATGGACTCGATCACGCGGCTCTCGCGCGCCTACAACCTCGCGATGCCATCGAGCGGGCGCACCCTCTCCGGCGGCATGGACCCGATCGCGCTCTACCCGCCGAAGCGGTTCTTCGGAGCGGCGCGGAACACGGAGGAGGGCGGCAGCCTCACCATCATCGCCACCTGCCTCGTCGATACCGGCAGCCGGATGGACGAGGTCATCTACGAGGAGTTCAAGGGCACCGGCAACATGGAGCTCCACCTGGAGCGCCGCCTGGCCGAACGCCGCTTCTTCCCCGCCATCGACGTACCGCGCTCCGGCACCCGGCGCGAGGAGCTGCTCCTCGACGAGCAGACGCTGCGACAGGTCTATCTGCTGCGCCGGATGCTCTCGATGATCGCCACCAATTCGCAGAACCCGACCGAGCCCTCCGAACGGCTGATCGAGCGGCTCTCGAAAACGACCGCCAACGCCGAGTTCCTGGCAACACTGAGCAAGCAGGACGTCTGAGTTCGACGAGGCCGCGGCGGCGCGTCCGATTGCGCCCGCACGCGGGCGCATGCTAAACTGCCAAGACATTCACACCACAATCGCGGAGTCTACGCTTGGTTCCCGAACGTAAAACGGCCATCATCGAAACCTACCGCCGCGGCGAGACGGACACCGGCTCGCCCGAGGTGCAGATCGCGCTGCTCACGGAGCGGATCACCGAGCTCACCGAGCACCTGCGCGCCCACAAGCACGATCACCACTCGCGGCGCGGGCTGCTGATGATGGTGGGCAGGCGACGCCGCCTCTTGGCGTACCTCAATCGCAACGATGTCGGCCGATACCGCGCCGTCATCGGGCAACTCGGCCTCCGTCGATAACAGCGGGGGCCATTTCGCATCTGATGGCCCGGTCCCGGCGTTTCCCTGACGATCGGTGGACCAGGAACAGATCGAGGGAGATGGGGATAATCTTTCATGCTTGACAGCCAAGTTATCGAGATCGACGGCAAAACGCTGACGATCGAGACCGGCCTGCTCGCCGGACAAGCCGATGGCGCCGTCACCGTGCGGCTCGGCGACGCGGTGATTCTCGTCACCGCCGTGTGCAGCCACCAGCTTCGCGAGAACATCGACTTCTTCCCGCTCACGGTCGACTACGAGGAGCGCCACTACGCCGCGGGACGCATCCCCGGCAGCTTCTTTCGCCGCGAAGGACGCCCCACCACCGACGCCGTGCTGACGGCGCGGCTCGTCGACCGGCCGATTCGCCCGCTCTTCCCGAAGGGCGTACGCAACGAAGTGCAGGTCATCATCACGGTGCTGGCGGTCGACCAGGAGAACGACCCCGACGTGCTCGCCATCATCGGCGCGTCGGCCGCCCTCTCCATCTCCGACATCCCGTTCGATGGCCCCGTCGCCGGTGTCCGCATCGGCCGCATCGGCGAACGCTTCATCGTGAACCCCACGTACGCTGAGCGCGACGAAAGCGACCTCGACCTCGTCGTCGCGGGCACCGCCGAGGCCATCCTCATGGTGGAAGCGGGCGCCGACCAGGTCGACGAGCGCACCATCCTCGAAGGCATCGAGGTGGCGACGCGCGCCATCCGCGAGATTGTCGCGAACCAGACACAGTTCGCCGGCCGTGTCGGCCGGCCGAAGCGCGAGCTCGCGTTTCGCAAGACCGACCCCGCGGCCATCGCCTCCGTCTCGAGCTTCCTCGGCGACCGGCTGGAGCGCGCCGTGCGCGTCTCCGGCACCAAGCACGAACGCGCCGCCGCCATCGACACGCTCCGGCAGGAAACGCGCACGAAGTTCGCCGAGCAGTACCCCGACGCCGTTGTCGACGCCTTCGAGGCCGAACTCAAGCGTTGCGTCCGCGGCGCGATCCTCCGCGAGGGGCTCCGCCCCGACGGCCGCGACGTGAAGGCGATTCGCGCCATCCAGTCCGACGCCGGAGTGCTGCCCCGTACGCACGGCTCTGGCCTGTTCTCGCGCGGCGAGACGCAGGTGCTGACCGTGGCAACGCTCGGCTCCAAGGGCGATGCCCAGCGGCTCGATACGCTGGAGCCCTCCCCGAGCAAGCGGCTGATGCATCACTACAACTTCCCGCCGTTCTCCACCGGAGAGACGGGCCGGGTCGGGACGCCAAAACGGCGCGAGCTCGGCCACGGCGCGCTCGCGGAGCGGGCGCTCGAGCCCATCATCCCGGACGAGGACGAGTTCCCCTACACCATCCGTCTCGTCTCCGAAGTGCTCTCTAGCAACGGCAGCTCCTCGATGGCGAGCGTCTGTGCCAGCACGCTGGCGCTGATGGACGCGGGTGTGCCGATTCTGGCGCCCGTCTCCGGCGTCGCCATGGGGCTGGTGCTCGGCGAGAACGGCGAGTACAAGGTGCTGACCGACATTGCCGGCATCGAAGACCACCTCGGTGACATGGACTTCAAGGTGGCCGGCACAGCCGAGGGCATCAACGCCCTGCAGATGGACATCAAGGTCAAGGGCGTCACCATCGCCATCATGCGCGAGGCGCTGGCGCAGGCCAACGAGGCTCGCGCCATCATCCTTGGTCAGATGCTGCAGGCCATCAGCGAGCCGCGCGACACGCTCTCGCCGTACGCGCCGCGCATCTTCCGCATCAACATCGACGCGTCGAAGATCGGCGCCGTCATCGGGCCGGGCGGCCGCGTTATCCGCGCCATGGTCGAGGAGACGGGCTGCGCCATCGACATCGAAGACGACGGCTCCGTCTACATCGGCGCCCCGAACGACGAGTCGGCGCAGCGCGCCATCGCCATGATCGAGGGGCTGACGCGCGAGGTCGAGGTCGGGCAGATCTACAGCGGCCGCGTCACCCGGCTCATGAACTTCGGCGCGTTCGTCGAAGTGCTCCCGGGCAAGGACGCCCTCGTCCACATCTCCGAGCTCTCGATGGAGCGCGTGCCCTCCGTCGAGGACGCGGTCGAAGTCGGCGACGAAGTGACGGTGATGATTACCGAGATCGACGGCATGGGCCGCGTGAACGCATCGATACGGGCAGTGCTCGCCGGCGAATCGCCTGCGGAGGCCGCCAGCCGCTCTCGTCCGAGCGGGCGCGGGCCGGGCGGGCCCGGCGGCCCGGGCGGACGTGGCCCCGGCGGCCCCCCCAACGGCAGGGGCGGCCCCGGCGGCGGCAGGCCGGGCCAGTTCTCGTCGCCGAGGCCGCAAGAAGGCGGCGATGGCGGCGAGCCCCGCCGCCGTCAACGACGGCGCGCGGGCGACTAAGCGCCGTACACCGGCGGACATCACGAAAGGGCCCGTTACCGAACGGGCCCTTTCGCACCTCCGCCCCCGCGCAGGGGAGGCATGCGATGACACAGCTCCGTATCGTCGTCTGCGGCACAGGCAAGATGGGCGCCGAAGTGCTGCGCGCCGTCGCCGGAGCCCCGGACATGGAAGCGGTAGGCGTGCTCGAAAAGTTCGCCGATAGGGCCGCCATCGAGCTTCCGGGTGGCTCCGCCAGCATCCCGCTCTCGGCCGACACCGGCGCTCTACTGAACCAGACGCGGCCCGACGTGCTCATCGACTTCACGAACGCGGCGTGGACGCAGGAGATCGCGCCGCAGGCGATCGCCGCGGGCGTGCGGCCGGTTATCGGCACCACGGGGCTGACGCCGGCGTTCGTCGATGAGCTCGACGCGGCGTGCCGGGCGCGCGGCATCGGGGCGGTCGTATCGGCCAACTTCGCACTCGGCGCGGTGATGATGATGCACCTGGCGCGGGTGGCGTCGCGCTTCTTCGACCATGCCGAGATCATCGAGATGCACCACGACCAGAAGGCCGACGCACCCTCGGGCACCGCGCTCCAGACCGCGCGCGGCATGATCGACGCTCGCGGGCGCCCCTTCGACCACGGCCGCACGGAACAGTTCACGCTCGAGGGCGCGCGCGGCGGCGACCACGAGGGCATCGCCATCCACAGCGTGCGGCTGCCGGGCTATGTCGCGCACCAGGAGGTCATCTTCGGGGCGCTGGGCCAGACGCTGACCATCCGCCACGACAGCACCAGCCGCGAGTCGTTCATGCCCGGCGTCCTGTTGGCGGCGCGCGCCGTGATGGACCGCAGCGGGGTCG
This sequence comes from uncultured Chloroflexia bacterium, assembly GCA_963702115.1. Taxonomy (GTDB): domain Bacteria; phylum Chloroflexota; class Dehalococcoidia; order SHXV01; family SHXV01. The sequence goes on along the minus strand of OY969711.1, from coordinate 563,222 downwards.
CGCGCGGGCTCGATGAGCTGATGGGGCTCGGCGCGAGTTGAACTGAGGCCCTACGAGTCATAAGATGAAGCGCGCTCCCCGAACGATCGCGGGAGCGCCAGGAGCGGAGCGTGGGACGCAAGCAGAGCTATAACATCGCCGTCGTGGGCGCGACCGGCGCCGTCGGACGCGTGTTCCTCGACATCCTCGAAGGCCGGGGCTTCCCGCTCGGCGATCTGCGCCTGCTGGCGAGCGCCCGCTCCGCCGGGTCATCGATCCGGGCGCTGGGCGCAGATCGCGTCATCGCGGAGACGCGCGACGACAGCTTCGCCGGCGCCGACTTCGCCTTCATCTCGGCGACGACGGAGGCCTCCCGACACTACGGCGAGATCGCCGCGAAGGCAGGCGCCGTCGTCATCGACGACAGCTCCGCGTTCCGGATGGAGCCGCACGTGCCGCTTGTCGTGCCCGAGGTCAACGCCGGCGATCTCGCCGCGCACCAGGGCATTGTCGCCATCCCGAACTGCTCCACAACGCCGCTCGTGATGGCGCTCGATGTCCTCCAGCGGCTCTCGCCGCTGCGCCGCGTGGTCGCCGATACGTATCAGGCGGTGTCGGGCACCGGCACCGCGGCCGTCGCCGAGCTGCGCGAAGCGTCGCTGGCAGCGCTCGGCGGCGGCGAGCCCCAGGCCGGCGTCTACGCCCACCCGATCGCGTTCAACGCGCTGCCGCAGGTCGACGCCTTCCTCGAGAACGGTTACACGAAGGAAGAGTGGAAGATGGTGCAGGAGTCGCGCAAGATACTGCACCTGCCCGAACTGCCGCTTTCGGCGACATGCGTGCGCGTGCCCGTGTTCGTCGGCCACAGCGCCGCGGTTCACGTCGAGTTCGAATCGCCCGTCGATGTCGCGGCGGCACGGGCGGCGCTCGCCGCGGCACCCGGCATCGAGCTCCAGGACGACGTGGCGCGGGCGCTGTACCCGCAGCCACTGACAGCGGCTGGACGCGACCCGGTGTACGTCGGGCGTCTGCGCCAGGACGCGTCGCACCCGAACGGACTGGCGCTGTGGGTGGTGTCGGACAATCTGCGGAAGGGTGCGGCGCTGAACGCGATCCAGATCGCGGAGGCGATGATCGCGCGCAACCTCGTATAGGAGTGGGGTCATGATGCAGTTCGGCCGGCTCATCACCGCCATGGTGACACCGATGGATGCCTCGGGCGAGGTCGACTACGCGCAGGCGAAGCGTCTGGCGCGAGCGCTCGTCGCCTCTGGCTCGCAGGGGCTCGCCATCTGCGGCACAACGGGCGAGTCGCCCACACTCTCGCCGGACGAGAAGCTGCGTCTGTTCGCCGCCATCAAGGACGAGGTTGGCTCCGACGCGACGGTGCTCGCGGGTACGGGCGGCCACAACACCGCCGAGGTCATCCACCTCACCCGCGAGGCCGAGCGCGCCGGGGTCGACGGCTCGCTGCAGGTGACGCCGTACTACAACCGGCCGAGCCAGGCGGGGCTGGTGGCGCACTTCACCGCCATCGCCGAATCGACGTCGCTGCCGCTGATGCTGTACAACGTCCCTTCGCGGACATCGGTGAACATGACGGCGGAGACGCAGATCGCGCTCTCGCGCATCCCGAACATCATCGGCACGAAGGAGGCGAGCGGGCGGTTCGATCAGATCGCGCAGATCATCAGCGATGCCGAGCCGGGCTTCCTCGTATGGTCGGGCGACGACGAATCGACGCTGCCCATCCTCGGCATCGGCGGGTACGGGGTGGTGAGCGTGGCGAGCCACCTCGTGGGGCGGCAGATCGCGCGGATGATCGAGCGCCACGCCGCCGGCGACACAGCGGAGGCGGCGCGCATCCACCGGGGGCTGCTGCCGCTGTACAAGGCGCTGTTCATCACGACGAATCCGGTGCCCGTGAAGCACGCGCTCAACGCGCGCGGATTCGCCGTCGGCGGCACGCGGCTGCCGCTCGTGGGCGCGACAGCGGCGGAGGCGGCGGCGATCGAGCGGGAGCTGGAGCGCCACGTCATCGATCTGCCGGTCGTGGTCTAACCTGCACCAGCCGGAGAGATTCTTCGCTTCGCTCAGAATGACGGCGGGCAGAGGTTTCAGACCGCCGTTTCAGGCGTCGATGTCCGGCCGGATTCTTCGCTTCGCTAGTGACGGCAGGCAGGGGGCGACGAACGCCGTCCCCCTCAACAGGCTACTCGCCGTCCCAGCGCCGGAACACGAGGCAGGCGTTCTGGCCGCCGAAGCCGAAGCTGTTCTTGAGCACATAGCGCACGGCCGCCCGGCGAGCCTTGTTCGGCACGTAGTCCAGGTCGCACTCAGGGTCGGGCGTCTCGTAGTTGATGGTGGGGTGGATGACGCCCGTCCGCAGCGTCTGCACGCAGCCGATCGTCTCCATCGCGCCCGCCCCGCCGAACGCGTGCCCGAGCATCGACTTCGTCGAGCTGATCGGCACGCTGTACGCCACTTCGCCCAGCGCCACCTTGATCGCCGTCGTCTCCGATGCGTCGTTGAGCGGCGTGCTGGTGCCGTGCGCGTTGATGTAGTCGATGTCCTCCGGCCCAATGCCCGCGTCGGCGAGCGCCGCCCGGATGGCACGGGCCGCGCCATCGCCGGTGGGGTCGGGCGCAACGATGTGGTACGCGTCGGCTGTCGAGGCGAACCCCGCGACCTCGGCGAGAACGGTCGCGCCGCGCGCCAGCGCCCGGTCGAGCCGCTCCAGCACGAAGCAGGCGCCGCCTTCGGCCGGGACGAAGCCATCGCGGCCGAGGTCGAACGGGCGTGAGGCCAGCTTCGGGTCATCCTGGCGCTGGCTCATGGCGCGCATCACCGCAAAGCCGGCCAGGCCGAGCTCTGTCATGCCGGCCTCGGTGCCGCCCGCGATCATCGTGTCGGCGCGGCCAAGGAGAATGACGTCGCGCGCGTCGCCGATGGCCTGCGTCGAGGCGGCGCATGCGGTGACGACGGTGTTGTTGTAGCCGCCCACGCCGAGCTGCATGGACACCTGCGCCGCGGCCATGTTCGGCAGCTCCTTCGGCAGAAAGAGCGGGTCGAGCCGCATGCCGCCCTTCTCGATGATGGTGCGGACACCGGCGTCGATGACCGGCAGGCCGCCGTTGCCGTTGCCAAACAACACACCCACGCGCGAGCGATCGACCGCGTTCAGATCGAGGCCGGCATCCTCGACGGCCTGCCGCGCGGTGGCGACAGCGAACTGCGAAAAGCGCGCCATCCGACGCGCGTCCTTGCGCTCGATGTACTCCTCAGGCTCGAAGTCCGTCGCCTCGGAGCCGAGCTTGCAGGGGTAGGCGGTGGCGTCCACCTGCTTGAGGTAATCGATACCGGAGCGCCCTGCGAGGAGCGCCCCCCAATGGTCGTCGACGTTGAGCCCGAGCGAGCTGATGACGCCCATCCCGGTAATCACGACGCGCTGCTCAGGACCGATGGTGCTCATGCTTCCCCCCTCGCTCAAGGTGATGCTCCCGCAGCAGGCTTACGACACCGGCAGTCCGAGCCCCAACAGTATCGCCCGAAGCTCCGCCACAAGGAAGAAGGAACCCGTTACCACCACAACCCCGGCCTCGCCGGCAATGGCGCGCGCCGTATCGAATGCATCCTCGGCACTGGTGGCGCTCTGCACATCGCACCCCTCGCCGGCGAACGCCTGCGCCAGCACCGCCGGATCGAGCGAGCGCGGTGTGCCGGCGCTTGTCGCGATGACGATGCTCGCGACCGGCGCGAGGATGCGGGCCAGCGCCGCCGGGTCTTTGTCGGACGACACGCCGATGACGACAACGGCCGAGCGCACCCCGAGGTCTTCGCGCAGCGTCTGCACGAGGCGGCGCATCGAGCCGGGCGTATGCGCGGCGTCGAAGATGACGCGGGGCCTTCGGCCGACGACCTCGACGCGGCCCGGCAGCCGTACCTCGGCGAGCGCCTGACGTACGGCCTGCGGCGAGAGCGCCAGCCCCGCCCGTTCGGCGAAGAGCTCGGCGGCGCGGATCGCGACGATCGCGTTCTCCATCTGGTGGGCGCCGGCGAGCGGCAGGGTGATGTCGTAGTCGTTCGCGGCGCCGCCCGGGGGCGATGTGCGCAGCCGGAACTGCTGCTGTTCGCCGCTCTGCCCCCGCCGCGCGGCGCATTCGAGCGCGACCTCGTGCAGCGGCGCGCCGATCCGCTCGCAGGCCGCGCGAACGGCATCGGCGGCAGTCTCGGGCTGGAGCGCCATGACTACGGGCACCCCAGGGCGAGCAATCGCCGCCTTCTCGGCCGCGATGAGGCGCAAGTCGTCGCCGAGAATGTCGGTGTGCTCCAGCTCCAGCGGCGTGATGATGGCGACATCCTTCTCGTCGAGCACGTTCGTGGCGTCGAGCCGGCCGCCGAGCCCCACCTCGAGAACCTGCACGTCGACCGCGGCTTCGCGATAGGCGACGAAGGCGAGCGCCGTCATCAGTTCGAACGTGGTGGGGCGCTGACCCTCGGCTTCGAGCGCTGCCGCGACCGGCATGAGCCCCTCGACCAGCGCCGCGAAGCCCTCTTCCGTGAGCGGCACGCCACCTACGGCGACGCGCTCGCGCTTCGAGTGCAGGTCGGGGCTGGTGTAGCGGCCGGTGCGCAGGCCGTGAGCGCGAAGGATGGCGTCGACCATGATCGCGGTCGAGCTCTTCCCCTTGGACCCGGCGATGTGGACGGTGCGGCGACCGGCCTCGGGGTGGCCCAGCAGCTCGAGGAGACGGCGCATGCGCGACAGATCGAAGCTGTGCCCGGCACGCCCGATGCCGCCCGCGCGCTCGAGGTCGGCGAAGGAGAGGAGGTACTCGATGGCGGCGGGATACCGCATAGTGGGCCGTCCGGCGACTTCGCGAATGGGGTGTCGGGCGAGTATACCAAAGGTCGCCGCGGCGAGGCGCGGCCGCTCCCGTTCCTTGACACCGCCGATTGCCGCCGCCTAATATCGGTGCGGCCGCACTGCCTGTGGCGAAGGCCTCGGGCGAACGGGCCCGCGCGCTCCACCACACGCACCTTCGATTCTCAGCACCGTCTTTTCCCCGGGCGCCGCGCGCCGGACAAAGGCATAATTTTCGCGCCAGGAGGTTCCATGAAAGTCACCATGAGCGCCATCAAGGCGGACGTTGGCAGCATCGGCGGCCACACGATGCCCAGCGAGAGGATGATCGATCGGGTAAGGGCGATGCTCGCGGAGCAGAAGGGCAAGCTCCTCATCGACTGCATGGTCACCTACACCGGCGACGACATCGCCCTGCTGATGTCGCACACGCACGGCGCCGGCGCCACCGAAGTGCACCAGTTCGCCTGGCGCTGCTTCCTCGCCGCGACGGAGATCGCGCGGGAGGAGGGGCTCTACGGCGCGGGTCAGGATCTGCTCGTCGACGCACCCTCCGGCAACGTGCGCGGCGCGGGCCCCGGCGTCGCCGAGATCGAGTTCGAGCGCGACCCCGCGAGCGAGCACCGGCCCGCCGAGTCGTTCATGATCTTCGCCGCCGACAAGTGCGCGCCGGGGGCATATAACCTGCCGCTGTACCTGGCGTTCTGCGACCCGATGCACAACGGCGGGCTGCTGCTCAACCCGCGCATGAACATGGGCTACACCATCACCGTTATCGACATGGACCACACTGGTGACGGCCACGACCGCGTCATCAAGCTCGACGTGCCCGAACGCAGCTGGGACGTCGCGGCCCTGCTGCAGAACATGGATCGCTACGCCGTGGAGGCCATCCACTCGCGCTTCCGCCCCGACGAGCAGGTCGTCTCGGTGGCGGCGACCCGGCTGCACAACATCGCGGGCAAGTACACGGGCAAAGACGACCCGATCGCGATCGTGCGGACGCAGGGCATCTTCCCGGCGCCGGAAGAGGTGACGGAGCCCTACCTCATCGCCCACTACGTCACGGGCGACGCGCGCGGCTCGCACACGATGCCGCTGTTCCCGATGCCGATCAACTCGCCGGTGACGGGCCCCTACTGCCACCCGCTCGTCACCTGTATCGCCGTGTCGATGGACGCCAAGGGCCGCTTCAGCCACGCCGTCGTCGACGCCTTCGACAGCCCCGTCTGGAACGAGGCACGCCGCCGCTCCGAGGTGAAGGCGCTCGAAATGCGGAAGCAGGGCTTCTTCGGCGCGGCCATGGCCTCGGTGACCGAGATGGAGTACACCGGCATCGTGGAACGCTACAAGGCGCTCGAGCCCGAGTTCGTCATCCGTCACGACGCCGCGAAGTAGCACGCCACAACGTGCACCGGCTCCTGCTGGCAACGGGCAATCCCGGCAAGCAACGGGAATTACGCGAGCTCCTGGCCGGATGCGGCTGGGAGCTCGTGCTTCCCCAGGAGCTCGGGCTCGCGCTCGACACCGCGGAGACCGGGCAAACCTACGCCGAAAATGCTAAGATCAAGGCGCTGGCGGCGGCACGGCTCTCGCGGCTGCCAGCCCTCGCCGATGACTCCGGCATCGAGGTCGACGCCCTGAACGGCGCCCCCGGTGTGCTCTCGGCCCGTTATGCTGGCGAGGGCGCGACGGACGCCGGCCGGCGGCAGCGGCTGCTCGAGGCGATGACCGGCGTCCCCGAGGGGCGTCGCGGAGCGGCGTTTCGCGCCGTCATCGCGATCGCCATGCCGGCAGGGGAAGTGCTGTTCGCCGAGGGCGAGTGCGCCGGGGCGATCGCCACGGAGGAGCGCGGCGAGGGAGGGTTCGGCTACGACCCGATCTTCCTCGTGCCGGAGCTGGGCAAGACGATGGCGGAGCTGCCGCAGCACACGAAGAACGAGATCAGCCACCGCGCGAAGGCCGCGCGTGCCGCGAGCAGCCTGCTGCGCGAGCTCGCGAGCAGGGGCTGAGGGGCGCGGCCCAGCGGGGGTATCGGGATGGGCATCACGATTCTCGACAGCATGGAGCGGCCGCTGCGCGATCTGCGCATCTCGGTCACCGATCGCTGCAACTTCCGCTGCACCTACTGCATGCCGAAGGAGGCCTTCGGGCGCGACTACGCGTTCCTCCCTTCGGCGCAGCTCCTGACCTTCGAGGAGATCGCGCGATTGGCGCGCGTCTTCGCGGAGCACGGCGTCGGCAAGCTCCGGATCACCGGCGGCGAGCCCCTGGTGCGCCGCGACCTGCCGAAGCTCATCGCCATGCTCCGCGACGTGCCCGGCATCGATGACCTGACGCTGACGACGAACGGCTCGCTGCTCGCGGCGCAGGCGCAGCCCCTCGCCGATGCAGGGCTGCAGCGCATCACCGTCAGCCTCGATTCGCTCGACGACACCGTGTTCCGGGCGATGAACGACGTCGGCTTCGGGGTCGCCGCGGTGCTCGCTGGCATCGAGGCGGCGGCGGCGGCGGGGCTGCGTCCGATAAAGGTGAACATGGTGGTGAAGCGCGGCGTCAACGACGGCTCGATTCTGGAGATGGCGCGCCACTTCCGGGGCAGTGGCCACGTGCTGCGGTTCATCGAATACATGGATGTCGGCCACAGCAACGGCTGGCGGATGACGGATGTCGTCCCCGCCGCCGAGATCGTGCAGACGATCCACGACGTGTTCCCGCTGGAGCCGGTCGCGGCGAACTATCGGGGCGAGGTGGCGAACCGGTATCGTTACCTCGATGGCGCGGGCGAAATTGGCGTCATCGCGTCGGTGACGCAGCCCTTCTGCGGCGACTGCACGCGGGCGCGGCTCTCGCCGGAGGGCGTGCTCTACACCTGCCTGTTCGGGACGACGGGCCACGACTTTCGCGCGCTCCTGCGGTCCGATGCCGGCGACGAGGGCATCTCGGCGTTTCTGGCGACCGTCTGGGGCGGGCGCACCGACCGCTACTCCGAGCTACGGTCGGAGGCGACAGCCGGCCTCCCGAAGGTCGAGATGTCGTACATCGGCGGGTAGGGCGGCGACCCCGCCGATGTACGAGCATTTCATCGACGGAAGGGCAGCTCGATGAACGAGAGCGTCGACACCTATATCGAGTCGCTTCCCGACGACCGCGGGTCAACCGTTCGTGCCGTCCGCGACGTTCTTCTGCGTAGCCTTCCGGATGGCTATCGCGAGTCGATGAGCAGCGGAATGATTACCTACGAAGTGCCGCCGGAGCGCTTGCCGCGCACCTACAATGGCAAGCCCCTCATCTACGTCGCGCTCGCCGTACAGCGGCGATACATCTCGCTGTACCTCATGGGGGTTTACGGCGACCCGGCAACCGCCGAGTGGTTTCGGGAGAAGCTACGCCAACAGCGGGAAGAACCTGAGCATGGGCAAGTCCTGCCTTCGATTCAAGAATCTCGATGACCTGCCGCTCGACCTTGTCAGCGAGGCGGTCGCCCGGATTCCGCTTGAGAAGTATGTGGCGGACTACGACGCTGTGCAGGGCAGGCGTCGATCGCGGAGGGTGTCATGAGCGACGGCGCACCCAGGCTCTCGCACCTCGACGAACACGGCCGCGCGCGGATGGTCGACGTATCGGCCAAGGCCGACACCGAGCGCGTCGCCGAGGCGGCGGGCCGGATCGTGATGCTACCCGCGACGCTCGCCCTCATCCAGAGCGGCGGTGTGGCCAAGGGCGACGTGCTCGCCGTGGCCCAGCTCGCCGGCATCATGGCGGCCAAGCGCACGGGCGAGCTCATCCCGATGTGCCACCCGCTCCTGCTGACAAGCATCGACGTGCGGCTCACGCCCAACGAAGCGGAGTCGTGTGTCGAAGTCGCGGCGACAGTGCGGACAACGGGCAAAACCGGCGTCGAGATGGAGGCGCTGACGGCGGTGTCGGTGGCGGCGCTCACCGTGTACGACATGTGCAAGGCCGCCGACCGCGCCATGCGGATCGACGCCATCCGGCTGGTACGGAAGTCGGGCGGCAAGAGCGGCGACTTCGTCGCCGGGGCCGATCGCTAGGTCGCGCCGCGCAGCTCCCGATCCTGCGCCTCGAGCAGCAGCTCCGTGACCGCGATGAGCCCGTTGTACGCATACGCGATGTAGTCGCGCGGGTGGAGGCTCAGCGGCTTCGCTTCCTCGTTGCGCATCTGCACCGGATCGGCGAACTCGCCCGCCGAGAGATCGACCCCCATCTTCAGCTCGTACAGCTCCCCGTCTTCCTTCACGACCACGCAGCCCAGCGGCGACGCGGCATCGCCGGGCTCGCACTCGACAGCGCACGTGAAGAACGCGCCGGGGAACGACGGGAAGGGGCGCAGCGCCGTCGCGGCCTCCTTGAGCAGACCGTGGAGCTGATCGGCGGTGCGCTCGACGATGGCGTCGGCGTAGGCTTTGCGGGCGAGGGGATCTTTGTCCATCATGGTCGACATCTTCTCCACAGCAGGGAATGTGCAGCAGTATAGCGGACGTGCGCCCGCCACCGCGTTGGTGCTGGTGCGACATATGTCAACTATTCCGTTTGTAAACCTTTGTCCACCGTGCTACACTCGATCACAGGGGAACGGCGTCCCCTGCGGAGGCTCCGGCGACGATGCAGGCGACACGACAGGACATCCTCGATTACCTCCGGCGTCACGGCCGCGCGCCCGTGAAGCAGCTCGGCAGCGTCCTCGGCCTCACTTCGACGGGCGTCCGCCAGCACCTCAACATCCTTGAGCGCGACGGCCTCATCCGGGCCGAGGAGGAGCGCGGCCGCGTTGGCCGCCCGGCGCTCGTCTACAGCCTCACCGAGAAGGCCCACAACCTCTATCCGAAGAACTACGCGCTCCTGGCGAACCTGCTCATCGAGGAGGTTCGCGACTCGCAGTCGGGGAGCAGCTTGCTGCCGCTGCTGGAGCGGGTCTCGGCGCGGATGGCGGAGACGCATCTGCCGCGGGCCGAGAGCCTGCCCTGGCGCGACCGCGCCGAGTTCGCGGCGCAGGTGCTCCGCGACCAGGGGTTCGAGGCCGAGTGCGAAGTCGATGGCGATGACGTCGTCGTGCGGCAGTACACCTGCCCGTTCCCGGCCGTCGCGCAGCGCAACAGCGCCGTCTGCGCCATGGATGTCCACTTCATCGCCAAGCTCACGGGCTGCGACGCACGTCTGACGACGAGCCTGCTGCGCAGCGACGACTGCTGCACCTACCGTCTGCGACCGCAGAGCGAGCCATCGTCCGCCGGCCGAACGCGGGTCGCCGCTCGCCCCTGACCGCCGCGCCGCGCCCGCCGCTGACGCCCCGCCTGTGCGGGGCGTTTCCTGCGCGACCCGCGCCAGCGTCGCGCAACGCCCGGCGATAGCCTACGATGGCAGCATGAAGGCGACGGGCATCGTGCTGGCGGGCGGCGAGGGCCGCCGCTTCGGCGCCGACAAGCGATTCGCCGAGGTGGGCGGCGTTGCGATGCTGGCGCGCGTCGCCGAAGCGCTGAGCGGCTGCTGCGATGACCTGCTCGTCGTCGCGCGCGGCGACCGTCCGCCACCGGCGCTCGCCATCGCGCACCGGCTCGTCTTCGACGATGCCCCCGGCGAGGGGCCGCTCGCGGCGCTGGTGACGGCACTGGGGGCCGCGACGACACCGTGGTCGCTCGTGGCGTCGTGCGACCTGCCGCTGCTCGCTCCGGCGATGGCGGCCCGCCTGCTGGCGCTCGCGGCGGCGGCCGGCGACGATGCCGACGCCGTCGTGCCGGTCTTCGATGGCACACGGCAGGTGCTGCTCGCCGCCTACCACCAGCGCTGCGCCGCGCCGTTCGCCGCGCGGCTGGCCGAAGGCGAACGGCGGGTGGCGGCGGCGCTGACGTCGGTGCGGGTGCGTTATGTCGAGCCGGATGAGCTGCGTGAGGCCGATCCCTCGCTCGACAGCTTCTTCAACGTCAACACGCCCGGCGATCTCGAGGCGGCGGCGCGGCTCGCGGCTCGCGACCCCGCGAACGACCCGCCGCCCTAGGTTGCGGCGCTCGCCATTGCTGAGTACGCTTGGCCCATGGCGAAGCCTGGTGTCTCGGCGGCCGGCGGATTCCCCGCCATCTTCTACACGGTGCGCAAGGCGTTCGCCTCGGGCAATCCCATCGGGTTCGCGCGGCGGATGCGCTCGCGCAACGCCTGCAAGACATGCGCTGTCGGCATGGGCGGCCAGCTCGGCGGCCTGCGCAACGAAGCCGGCCACTTCCCCGAGTTCTGCAAGAAGTCGGTGCAGGCACAGGCCGCCGACATGGGCGCGACCATCGGCGAGGACTTCTTCGCGGCCACCCCCATCGCGCAGATGCGGCTGATGAGCTCGGCCCAGTTCGAGCGGCTCGGCCGGCTCGTCTTTCCCGTCGTGGCCGGCGCGGGCGAATCGCACTACCGGCGGATCGGCTGGGACGAGGCGCTCGACATCGCTGGGGCGGCGCTGCGGGACGCGCCGCCGCCACAGGCGTTCTTCTATTCGTCGGGGCGCTCCAGCAACGAGGCGGCGTTCCTGCTGCAGCTGGTGGCGCGCGCCTACGGCTCGGCCAACATCCACAACTGCTCGTTCTACTGCCACAACGCATCGAGTGTCGCGCTCAACGACGTCTACGGGTCGGGCACGGGCTCCGTCACGCTCGACGACCTCGCCGCGGCCGGATCTCGCCGTCGTCATCGGCGCGAACCCGGCCAGCAATCACCCGCGACTCATCACGCAGCTCGTGGCGCTGCGGAAGCGGGGCGGGCGGGTGCTCGTCGTCAATCCGATGCGCGAGCTCGGGCTCGTGCGCTTTCGCATCCCTTCGAGCCTGCGCAGCCTGCTGTTCGGCTCCGGCGTGTCCGATATCTACCTGCAACCGCACGCCGGGTCGGATGTCGCGCTGCTCAAGGCGCTGCTGAAGGGCGTGGTCGAGGCCAACGGCGTCGACGAGCCGTTTGTGGCCGCGCACACCTCCGGCTGGGCCGACGTGCGCGACGACATCGCCCGGACGCCGTGGGACGAGCTGACGGCGGCGTGCGGCGTGTCGCGGGCAAGCATCGATGAGGCGGTGGCGCTGCTGCTGGGCGCGGAACGCGGCATCATGCTCTGGGCGATGGGCCTCACCCACCACGCGAACGGCGTCGACAACATCCTGGCGCTCTCCAATCTGGCGCTGGCGCGGGGATGGCTCGGGCGCCCGGGCGCGGGCCTGCTGCCGATCCGCGGCCACTCCAACGTGCAGGGCGCGGGCTCGATGGGGATGACGCCGGCGCTGCGCGAGGGGTTCGCGGCGGCGCTGGAGCAGGCCTACGGCATCACCGTGCCGCGCGAGCCCGGCCAGGACACGTACGCATCGATGCTGGCGGCGGAGCGCGGCGAGATTCGGACGGCGGTGCTGCTGGGCGGCAACCTCTTCGCGAGCAACCCCGACCGCGACTGGGCGGAGGCGGCGCTGCGCAAGATCGGCACGACGATATCGCTGACGACGAAGCTGAACGAGGGCCACGCCCGGGGTCGCGGCACGACGTCACTCATCCTGCCGGTGCTCGCCCGCGACGAGGAGCGACAGCCCACGACCCAGGAGTCGATGTTCAGCTACGTCCGCATGTCCGACGGCGGCACGCCCGCGGTGCGCGGCGAGCTCCGGCCCGAAACCGATGTCATCGCCGCGATCGCCGAACGGGTGCTGCCGGCGGGACGGTTCGATTGGGCGGCGTTGCGATCGCACCGCGCCCTCCGCGCCGAGATCGCGCGGGTCGTGCCGGGCTACGCGGCCATCGGCGAGATCGACGCCACCGGCGCCGAGTTTCGCGTCGAAGGGCGCGCGGCGCACGAGCCCCGGTTCGCGACTCCCGACGGCCGCGCCCGCTTCGTGCCGACGCCGCTGCCGGAGTTCGCGCCCGGGCCGGGCGAGTTCCGGCTGATGACGCTGCGCTCGGAGGGCCAGTTCAATACGGTCGTCTATGAGGAAGAGGACGTGTATCGCGGCAACAAGCGACGCGATGTCGTGATGATGGCGGCGGCCGACGCGGCGGCGCTCGGCGTGGGCGAGGGCGACCGTGTGGCGGTCGAGACGGCGGCGGGCCGCATGGGCGTGTCGGTGGCCATCGTCGACATTCCGGCGGGCAATCTGGCGATGTACTATCCGGAGGCGAACGCGCTCGTGCCGCGCCGCCTCGACGAGCGCTCGAAGACGCCCGCGTTCAAGTCGATCGTGGCGCGCGTCCGCCCCGAGATGAGCACGATCGCGATACCGATCGCGGGAGGCGGGAGATGACGATGCCCTCGTTCGATGCGCCCGAGCTCGCTCCCGGGGCGCGCATCCTCCTGGGGCCGGGGCCCAGCGAAGTGCCGCCGCGCGTCCTGCGGGCGCTCGCCACTCCCGTCATCGGGCACCTCGATCCGGAGTTCGTGGTGATCATGGATCGCACGCAGGCGATGCTGCGGGCGCTCTTCGGCACGGCGAACGCGCTGACGCTGCCCATCTCGGGCACGGGCAGCGCCGGGATGGAGGCGTGCCTCGTCAACGTCATCGAGCCGGGCGACAGCGCCGTCATCGGCGTCAACGGCGTGTTCGGCACGCGGATGGCCGAGGTCGCCGCGCGCTGCGGGGCGACCGTCGTTCGGGTCGAGGCGCCCTGGGGCGAGATCGTGCCGCCGGAGCGGATGGCCGAGGCCGTCGCGCGCGAACGGCCGCGCGTCGTCGCGCTCGTCCACGCGGAGACGTCGACGGGCGCATGGCAGCCGGTGCCGGCGATCGCGCGGGCCGCCCGCGCCGCCGATGCGCTGCTCGTGCTCGATTGCGTGACATCGCTAGGCGGCATCCCGGTCGAGATCGACGCGTGGGGTGTCGACGTCGCGTACTCGGGCACGCAGAAGTGCCTGAGCTGCCCGCCGGGGCTATCGCCGGTGACGGTCAGCGAGCGGGCGCTGGAGCGCGTCCGGGCGCGGCGGACGCCGGTGCAGAGCTGGTACTTCGACTTCACGCTGCTCTCGCAGTACTGGGGCGAGGGCGACCGCGTCTACCACCACACGGCGCCCATCTCGATGGTGTACGGCCTCTACGAGGCGCTTCGGGCCGTGTTCGAGGAGGGGCTGGCGGCGCGCTTCGCCCGGCACGCGCGCAATCACGAGGCGCTGGTGGCGGGGCTCGGCGCGATGGGGCTGGGCCTCGTGACGCAGGAAGGGCATCGGCTGCCGATGCTGCACGCCGTCGGCGTACCGGACGGCGTCGACGAGGCCGAGGTTCGGCGCGAGCTGCTCCGCGAGCACGGCATCGAGATCGGCGGAGGGCTCGGCCCGCTCAAGGGCCGCGCCTGGCGCATCGGGCTGATGGGCGCGTCGAGCCAGCGCAACTACGTCGTGCTCCTGCTCGCAGCGCTCGAAGCGGCGCTCCGCCGCCGGGGCATCGCCGCGAGCGGCGCGGTCGAGGCCGCGCTCGACCGCTACCGCGCTCTGGACGCCACACCATGACCAGCGCGAGCCTGCCGGAGCCACTGAACCTGCTCGACTACGAGCGCGTCGCAATGGCCCGCCTCGACCCGATGGCGTACGACTACTTCCGCAGCGGCGCCGGCGACGAGGTGACGCTGCATCAGAATCGGGCCGCCTACGACCGGATCGCGCTGCGCTACCGCGTGCTCGTCGATGTGAGCAGCCGCGACCTCTCGACAACCGTGCTCGGGCGGCGTCATGCGCTGCCCATCATCACGGCCCCGACAGCGTTCGCCGCCATGGCTCACCCCGAGGGCGAGCTCGCCGTCGCGCGCGCCGCCGCCGCCGTGGGCGTGACGATGACGCTGAGCACGCTGGCGAGCCGCTCGATCGAGGATGTGGCCGCCGCCGCGGTCGCGCCGCGCTGGTTTCAGCTCTACGTGTACAAGGACCGCGAGGCGACACGGGCGCTCGTCGCGCGCGCCGCCGCCGCCGGCTACGAGGCGCTGCTGCTCACCGTCGATGCGCCCCTTCTGGGGCGGCGCGAGCGCGACGTGCGCAATCGCTTCCGGCTGCCCGAGGGCATGACGGCGGCGAATCTGGCGAGCGCCGGGATGGACGGGCTGCCGCCCGAGACGCGCGATTCGGGGCTCTCCGCCTACTTCGCGTCGATGCTGGATCAGTCGCTTTCGTGGCCCGACCTCGACTGGCTGGCGTCGATCTCGCCGCTGCCGGTGCTCGTGAAGGGCGTCGTGCGCGACGACGATGCGCTGCGAGCTCTCGACCACGGCGCGGCGGGCATCGTTGTGTCGAACCACGGCGGGCGTCAGCTCGACACATCGCTCCCGACGATCGAGGCGCTGCCCGAAGTCGCGGCGGCCGTCGCGGGGCGGGCGGCCGTGCTTGTCGATGGCGGCATCCGCCGCGGCACCGACATCGTGAAGGCGCTCGCGCTGGGCGCCGACGCCGTGCTCCTCGGCCGGCCTATCCTCTGGGGGCTCGCCGCGGCGGGCGAGGACGGCGTGCGCCGCGTGCTCGAGATGCTCCGCGACGAGCTCGACCTGGCGATGGCGCTCTGCGGCTGCCCGTCGCTGGCCGCCGTGACGCCGGATCTGGTGCGCCGGGCGGCATCCGGCTAACGCGCGCCTACTGAAACACGCCCTTCTCCGCGAGGTCGCCGATCTCGTCGCCCGTCATCCCGAGGATGTCGCGGCAGATGTCATACGTATGCTCGCCCAGCAGCGGCGCGGCGCGCCACGGCCCCGCGTCCACCCCCTCGATCCGGAACGACTGGCGCAGGACGGCGTGGTCGCCGAGATCGGGATGGTCGAGGCGGCGGAAGAACTGGCGATGGGTGAGCTGCGGATCGTCGAACAGATCCTGGGCCCGCGCGACAACGCCCGCCGCCACGCCGGCATGCTGAAGCCGCTGTTCGAGCGCGAACGGCTCCTCGTCGGCGGTGCGCCGTGCCAGCATGTCGTCGAGCTCGCGGCGGTTCGCCTCGCGGCCGGCGTGCGTGGCGAAGCGCGGGTCATCGCCGAGGCCGAGCGTGTCGCGGAGGGCGCGCCACTCGCTGTCGCTGGCAACGGTGATCGCGATCCAGCGGTCGTCGCCGGCGCAGGGGTAGACATCGTTCGGAGCGGCGTAGTCCTCGCGATTGCCGTGGCGGGTGAGCAGCCGATCGTTGACCTGCAGATCGAGCAGCGGCGCAGCGAGGAAGTGGATCGACGTCTCGAGCTGCGCGTGATCGATGTGCTGGCCACGCCCGGTGATGTCGCGCACCTCCAGCGCGACGAGGATCGCCGTGAGCAGAAACGGCCAGGCCACGAAGTCGGTGTAGGCCGAGTAGGGGCCGAGCGGCTCATCATCTTCGAGGCCGGTGAGGTCGTACCAGCCGCTCATGGCCGACGCGATCTGCCCGTAGCCGCGATGCTTCGCGTGCGGGCCCGTCTGGCCCTGAAGGCAGTGGCTGGCCATGATGAGGCGGGGGTTCCACTCGCTCAGACGCTCGTAGTCCAGGCCCCAGCGCTCCATGACGCCGGGCACGAATGTCTCGACGACGATATCGGCGCGCTCCACCAGCTGCCGCACGACATCGCGCGACTCCGCCTTCTGCAGATTCAGCGCCATCGAAAGCTTGCCCGCGTTGTACGCGCCGAAGTAGCCCGAGCGATTAAGGCCGGCCTGCCCCTCGCGATACGGCGTGCTGACACGAAGGGTGTCGGGGTGAACCTGCGACTCGATCTTGATGACCTGCGCCCCAAAATCGGCGAGGTGGCGCGCCGCCGTCGGCCCCGCGACCGTCGTGCCGAAGTCGAGCACGCGCAGTCCGGCGAGCGGCAGGCCGGCTCCGGCTTCGGGCAGCGCCACGTCCGTCCCCCTTAGATGGCGCCCGCGCGCCGGAGCGCCTCGAGCGTGGCGTCATCGACGCCGAGCTCGCCGTAGACGTCGCTGTTGTGCTCGCCGAGGCCGTGCGCAGGGCCCCGCGGCTCCCACGTCGCGCCGCTGAGGTGCGCGGGCGGGCCCGGTACGCGCACCGCCGCTCCGGCGATGCTCGTCTCGCGCCAGGTGCCGCGTGCGGCGAGCTGCGGGTCGTCGATGAGGTCGCGCAGCGTCTGTACGGGCGCCATCATCACCCGGTGGGCGAGCGCGAACTCGAGCAGCTCGGCCTTGGTGCGGGTGGCGAAGAACGCCGCGAACGCATCCTGGAGGCGGGGCAACAGCGCGGGGTCGCCGCGAAGCACATCGAGATTCATCCAGTCGATCTCGCGAAGCCAGCCGGGCGCGGCGTCGTGGCTCGCCATCCACGTTACGATGTCGGCGATGCTCTGGCCGCCGATATGCCCGGGAATGAACATCCAGACGAGATAGCCGTCGAGCGTCGGATACACGGAGCGCAGGCGTACCGCGCCGCCGCCCATGTCGCGCGCCGACCCCTGCCGCCTGAGGTTGATGCGAAGCATGTCCCAGAACTGGTACGTGTGCGTCAGCATCCAGACGCCCGTGTCGCGGATCGCGACATCGACGTGCGCTCCGCGTCCGGTGCGGCGACGCTGGCGCAGCGCGAGCAGCGTCGCGGCGACAGCGTGCATGCCGCCGTGAAACTGCGTCTGGTAGGGCGCCGACGGCTTGAGCGGCGGCCCATCGCCGGGGCCGGTCATGTTCATGTAGCCGCCCTTGGCCGCCTGCACAAGATCCGAGCCGCGCCACCCGGCATGGGGGCCTGTCTGCCCGAAGGGGGTGAGCGACGTGAGCACGAGACCAGGATTGGCGGCGCGAAGCGTCTCGAAGCCGAGGCCCAGCCGCTCGAGCGCCCCCGGCTCCCCGGCTTCGATGACGACGTCGGCCGTGGCGATGAGCCGCCGTGCGATGTCGCGCCCCTCAGCGGTGTCGAGCGCCGCCGTGACGCCGCGCTTGCCCAGCGAATACGCGGCCCAGAGCAGACTTGCGCCGGCGTCATCGCCGCGGGCCACGAACGGCGGCAGCGCGCGAGCGGCGTCGCCCTCCGGCGGCTCGAGCTTGATCACATCGGCGCCGAGATCGGCGAAGGTCTTGCCAGCGATGAGCGGCGCGAGGCCCGGCAGCTCGACCACGCGATAGTGGCCGAGGGGGCGGGCCTGGGGGCTGGCGTCGTCCATTCGCGATGCTCATTCCAGGGTAAGGCGAGGGCCGCCGCCAGGGAGCGGCGCGGTGCGATTCTCCCGCGCTCGCTCACCGGATGTCAACAGCGGCGAGCGCTGCCGCAAGCCGGCGTCGCGACGCGGCGATGGGGAGCCAGCGCGGCCTTGTGCGGATATACGAGCCGTACACCGAAGCTCAACTCGCCGCCCGTATGGTGGCACCGGCGCGGAACGAACGACGGCTCACGCCTTACGCCCGCGACCGCCCGGGAGGACACTTCTCTATGAGTTTGCGCGTGCTCATCACCGGACACCGGGGCTATATCGGATCGGTGATGGCACCCATACTGCGCGAGGCCGGCCACAGCGTTACCGGGCTCGATAGCCGGCTGTACGATGGCTGCGACTTCGGCCCCGGCACCACCATCCCCGTCACCGAAATCCGCCGGGACGTGCGCGATGTCACCGCCGCCGGCCTCGAGGGCTTCGACGCTATCGTCCACATGGCCGGCATCGCGAACGACCCGAACGGTGACCTCCATCCCACACTCACGTACGAGGCCAATCACGGCGCAACGATGCACCTCGCCCGCATGGCGAAGATGGCGGGCGTGACACGATTCCTGTTCGCGTCGTCGTGCAGCGTCTACGGGGTGCAGGATGACGAGCCCTGCGACGAAAGCAGGCCGCCGCGGCCCATCACTCCCTACGGGGAAGCGAAGCTTGTCGTGGAGCGCGACCTCGCCGCGATGGCCAGCGCCGAGTTCAGTCCGGTCTACCTGCGAAGCGCCACCGCGTACGGTGTGTCGCCCCGGCTGCGCGCCGACCTCATCGTCAACAACCTCGCCGGCCAGGCGTTGACCGATCGCCGGGTCACGGTGCCCGGCGACGGCGCTGCGTGGCGGCCGCTCGCGCATGTCGAGGACATCGCGCGCGCGTTCGTGGCTGTGCTCGAAGCACCGCGATCGGCGATCCATGACGAAGTCTTCAACATCGGTGCGACGAACGAGAACTACCGCATCATCGATGTCGCGAACATGGTGGCGAGCACCATGCCCGGCTGCCGGGTGCTCTCGACGCGCGAGCCGGACGCGGACGGCCGCGACTATCGCGTCGACTTCCGCAAGCTGCGACAGGCGCTGCCCGCCTACCGCCCGCTGTGGACGGTGCGCCGCGGCGTCGAACAGCTGCTCGACGCGTACTTGGCCGAAGGGCTGACGCTCGCCGACTTTGAGGGCGGCCGCTTCCACCGTGTGCGCCGCCTGCTCGAACTGCGAGCAAGCGGCCAGCTCGACGAATCGCTGCGCTGGAGCGACGCCGCGACGGCCGCTCAGGCTCCGGCGTAGACGCGAAACCCGAAGTCGTTGTAGCGGAACGCCGGGTCGAGACTGGCGCGCGCCGTCAGCCGCGTGAACTTGACCTGATGCCGCCAGCTCCCGCCGCGGCTCACCCGCCGCCGTCCGGCCGCGGGCCCGCCCGGCGAGGCGAACGGCGACGCCGCGTAGGCGTTCGCGTCGTACCAGTCGGCGCACCATTCGTGCACGTTCTCGGCTACGCAGCGCAGACCGTACCCGTTCGCGCACTCCTCCCGCGGCACGTGCGGGCGCTCCAGCTTCGCCAGCTCCGCCGCGAGCGGATGCTGGTCGCCGTCCCATGGCCAGTCGACGCCCGTGAGGCCGCCGAGAGCGGCGCGCTCGCGCTCGGCCTCCGAGGGCAGCCGGAAGGCGACGCCGGTGCGCTCGGCGAGCCATTCGCAGTAGGCGACAGCGTCGAACCAGCTGACCCCGACGACGGGCTGGCCGGGCGGGTCGAAGCGCGGATCATCGGCGAAGCGCGGCGGCTCCGCGCCTGTCGCGGCGACGAAGCGCGCGTACTCCGCGTTCGTGACCGGCGCGATGGCGGCGCGGAAAGCGCCGACACGGACGCGGTGGCGCGGGCGCTCGTCCTTCGCGCCGCGCTCGCTGCCCATAAGGAACGCGCCGCCCGGCACGACGACGAGCGCCGGCACGATCGGGTCGATGCTGGTCGCGTCCGCTCGCTCGATCATGGCCGCCCGCTCCTCAGATGACACCGCCCGCTCGCAGCCGCGCGATATCGGCCGCGGTCAGCCCGAGCTCGCCGTACACGGCGGCGTTATCTTCGCCGAGCAGCGGCGCGCGGCGGCGGATCGACCACGGCGTTGTCGTGAAGCGATACGGATGGCCCGGGTAGTGGAACGAGCGCCCCAGCTCCGGGTGCTCGACCTCGACCCGGAAGCCGCGCTCGATGTAATGACGGTCGTTCAGCGCCTCGTCGGGCGCGTAGATGATGGCGACCTGGAACCCGCGCTCCTGCCCGCCGACGAAAAAATCGTAGGCGGAGAGGTGGGCCGCGAGAAACACGAGCGCGTCGCGGCCCGCGGAGAACTTCGCCAGCACTTCCGGGTTCTCCATGATCTGCGCCAGATCGAGCGGCTCGCCCTCCATGCCCGCCTCAAGAATCGGCGTCTGGTCGAACTGGTCGAGCAGCCCCGCCGTCCGCAGCCAGTCGACGATGCGGCCGAACTGCTCCGGCGTGCGCGGCGGGATGCTCGTGTTGACGTAGCGCCCGTCGGCACAGCGCACCTGGATCGGCATCGAGGGGCGGACGCCGGCGTGCCGCCCCGTCTGACGCTGCACCGTGCCGCGCGCGACGAGCCACTCGTAGCTGCCCGCCTCGGTCGTGACGTTCGAGGCGGCATGCATGTTGACGTCGACATGCTGGCCGCGGCCCGTCTGATGGCGGCTCACGACAGCCACGAGCGCGGCCATCACGGCGAAGTGGCAGCCCGTCTGGTAGCCCTGATTGCCGCCGCCGCGCACGGGCGGAATCGTGTGGTCGTCGTAGCCGCAGCTCCACGCCGGGCCAGCGCCCGCGAGGATCGTGAGGTCGGTGGCCTGCTCCTCGGCGCGCGGCCCGTTCCGCCCGAACGGCGTGATCGAGACGTAGATGAGGCCCGGGTTCGCGGCCGCGAGGTCGGCGTAGTCGAGGCCGAGCGCCGCCATCCGCCCCGGCGCCTCGCTCTCGATGATGATGTCGGCGCTGGCGGCGAGCCGCCGCAGCGAGCGCGCGGCCTTCCGCCGTCTCGATGTCGAGCGTGACGCCGCGCTTGCTCGTGTTGTAGTGCCAGAACCAGAGCGAGCGATCGGCGCCGGGCTCGTCGTTGAGGAAGGGGGCGTACGTCCGCGTGAGCGCGCCGCCCGGCGGCTCGACCTTGACGACATCGGCGCCCGCGTCGGCGAGGAGCTTGCCCGCGAACTCGCCCTTTTCGTCGCTGAGCTCGATGACGCGGAGTCCGGCGAGCGGGCCCGCGGCGGTGTTCGTGGTCATAGCACCCCCTCGTCCCGCAGTGCCGCGATCTCGGCGGGCGCGAGGCCGAGGATCTCGCCGAAGACGTAGTCGTTGTCCTGACCCAGACACGGTGCGGCCCGCTCGATCCGCCAGTCCGTCCCGGAGAGGTGCACGGGAACGCCATCGACCCGGACGCGGCCCATCTGCAGGTGCTCGACCTCGGGCCACAGCCCCCACGCCGCCGTGTTCGGGTCGAGGTCGATCCGCTGCTCCGGCGTCTGGACGGCGGCGGCGGGCACGCCCGCTTCCTGCAGCAGCCGCTGCGTCTCGTGGGGAGTGCGTGCGCGCGTCCACGCCGCCATCTGGCCATCGAGCTCCGCCTCGTGGGCGAGACGGCCCGCCGTCGTGGCGAAGCGGGCATCGTGCGTCCAGGCTTCGCCGACAACGGCGGCAAGCGAGCGCCAGTCGCCGTCATTGCGGCAGGCGATGGCCACCCACGCATCATCGCCCGCCGCGGGGTAGATGGAGTGCGGGGCCATCGGCGGCGACTGGCTGTGATTGCTGTCGGGCATGCCCTCGCGGCGAAGCGAGCGTCCGTTGACGGTGGCATCGAGGAGAGCGGGGCCATTGAGGCCGATCGCCGCCTCGGTCGTGGCGAGGTCGACCCACTGCCCTTCGCCGGTGACGGCGCGGTGGTGGAGCGCCATGAGGATGGCGATCGCCATGAACGAGCCGCCCGTGTGGTCCATGTACGAGTAGCCCCAGCCAGCGGGCTCCATGCCGGGCAGGCCGGAGCTGAACGTGAGGCCGGAGACCGCCTGGACGCTCGGCCCCCATGTCTTGAAGCTGGCGTACGGGCCGGTGTGCCCGAAGCCGCAGTTCGAGACGTAGATGATGCCCGGCCGGATGGCGCACATCTCTTCGTAGCCGAAGCCGAGACGGGCGAGCACGCCCGCCGCGAAGTTCTCGGTGACGACGTCGGAGGTGGCGATGAGCTGGCGCAGCAGTTCGCGGCCGCGCTCCGTCTTGAGATTGAGGGTGATGCCGAGCTTGCCGGCGTTGTGGTTGTTGAACGCGCCGCCGAGGTCGACCCCGCGGCGCTCATCGACGAACGGCGGCCCCCCGCGCAGGATGTCCCACCGGCCCTGGTTCGACGGGTCCTCGATCCGGATTACCTGCGCCCCGAACGCGGCGAGAAAGCGGGTCGCGCCCGCGCCCGCCAACTGCCCGCTGAAGTCGCAGATGCGCAGGTGTGACAGCGCCGCGGCCATCGTTCCCCTCCGTCGGGCTCTCGGGCGTTACCCCGGCTGCGGGCGCGCCTCATGCCGCCGCAGCCTACCGCGCGTCGCGCTCCCCGGCAAGCGTCGCCGCCCGCGCCGCGTCAGGCGCCATCGAACGAGATGACCCCTTGCACGAAGAAGTCGGCCATGGTGGCGACGATGCTCTGCTCGGTGTTGGCGCGGCCCTCCTTGGGCACCGTCGCGCTCATCCGCCGGACGATGTCGCCGACGCTCGCCTTGCCGTCGATCATGCCGAAGACGCGGGCGATCGGCTCGATGACTGGCGTGCCATCCGGATCGTGCGGCGCGACGATGACGTTGCCCCACACGAACTCGCCGCCGGCGAGCACGGGCTGCCGCACCAGCGAGACATCCGCCTCGAGCCGCGGGGTCGCGCCCAGCACCGCCGGGCGGCCGCCGGCGTCCGGGCGGGCCAGCGCCTCGAACCGGGCGCGACGCTCGATCGCGAAGGCGCGCGCGTCGTCGACGCTCTCCCGGAAGGCGACCGGCGCTTCGCCGTGTTCCAGCACGGCCCGCTCGTAGCCCTGCGGCGGCTGGCCGGCGACGGTGCGGATGAACGACTCGCGCGGCGTGTAGCGGTCGTCGTCGCCGATGATGCGGCGCGCTTCCCAGAAGTACGACTCCGTCGAGCGATTGCTGGCATAGAAGAGCTTCGCCGCTTCGTGATAGTAGTAGTACTGGCGGTAGTATTGCTGCTTGTACACCTGCCCGGCAGGCCCGGCCATCGCCGGGTCCTTCAGCACCGTGACGACGTACGCGGCGGCGAGCAGCCCCGACGTCAGCGCCAGATGCACGCCCGACGAGAACAGCGGGTCGACAAAGCAGGCCGCGTCGCCGACAAGCGTAAAGCCCTCGCCGACAACCTCGTCGGAGATGTACGACCAGTCCTTCACGATGGTCGGCCCGGAGACGAGCCGGGCGTCGCGCAGCATCCTCGAGGTGTTCGGCGCAAGCGCCATCTGCTCGCGCAGGAAGGGCTCGAGGCCGCCCGTGCGGCGGATTCCCTCCTGCCCCTCGCGGCTATCGACGACCGCGCCGACGCTCGTCCATCCCGTGTGCAGCGGGATGTGCCAGAACCAGCCCGCTGGGTACGACTCGATGAAGATGTTGGTATTGTCGGGCTCCGGCAGCCGCTCGGCGCCCTCGAAGTAGCCGAACACCGCGAGGTTCTGGAAGAACGAGTCCCATTGCCGCAGCTGCAGCCGGTGCCCGAGCAGCGCGTTCTGGCCGCTGGCATCGACGATGTGGCGGGCGCGGGCGACCTGCTCGGCGCCCGCCTCATCGACGAAGCGGACGCCCACCGCACGCCCCTCCTCGAAGAGCACTTCGGTGACCTGATGCCCCTCGCGCACGTCGACGCCGAGCGAGCGGGTGTTATCGAGCAGAATCTTGTCGAACTGGGGCCGCCACACCTGATACGAGTGCGGGTAGCGCTGATTCGTCTCGCGGAAGTACCAGCTCCAGGGGGCCGGGTCGGTGCCCCAGACCATCGTCGCGCCCCACTTGCGCAGGAAGCCCGCCTCCTGCATCGCCGGAACGACGCCCAGCCTGTCGAGAATCGCGATGCTGGCCGGCAGCAGCGACTCACCGATGTGGTCGCGCGGGAAGTGCTCGCGCTCCAGCAGGAGCACACGCAGGTCTTTCGCGGCCATCATCGAGGCGGCCGTGCTGCCCCCGGGCCCGCCACCAATGACGATGACATCGGCTTCGATGCCAGAATTCCCGGCCACAGTCCATGCCCCCAACAGCGCAGCAGCGCGTGGAGGGGGTGTAGCAGGCCTAGGGAGCGGTGTCAAGCGCAGGACGCCGCGGCCCAACGTGGGAAGTCGATTGTGTGAGCGCGTGCAAGGCCGCAGGTACTCGTGTCCCCGATGGAGGCGGACGGCGGAGCGTGGTAGAGTAGAGGCACTTGCGACGAATTGCACAATCAGCCGGGTGCGGGCGCGTGGGCGCTGCCTCCGGGCCGCCGCTCCCAGCGGATCCGCCGGCCTCCTCAATCTCGCAAAGAGCCGCCGCAGCGCTTCAGAACCCCGGCGATCGTCCGAGTCTCTTAGGGAGAGAACGTACGACCGCCGCACGAACTCGCCGTCACCTGCCGAGGGCGCGGACAGGGCGGCGCCGCAGGAGTTCATCATCGTTACCCGAATCCGCGCAGTCGCCACCGTCCGCAGCACCTACTTCGCATCGCGCCTGCTGAGCCAGGCCGGCCAGGGTCTGTTTCTGGCCGCCCTGTTTCTGATCGCGGGCACGGGCGATTCGGCCGCCACCGACCTGAGCGGCGTCATGCTCGCCATGCTTGCGGGCGCGCTGCTGCTGGGGCTGCCCGGCGGCGCTCTGGCCGACAGGATCGGCCCGAGTCGCGCCCTTGTCGTCGGCGCCGTGCTCCGGCTGACCGCGATCGGGCTCGCGCTGGCGCTCATGGGCCAGGGCGAGCAAGTGTGGTTCATCGCCTTTACGTACTCGGCGGCCTCGCAGATGTTTTCGCCGTCGGAGCTCGCGCTCGTTCCCGCGATAGCACCGGCCCATGCCGGGCGAGCTCACGCGAAGCTGGTGGTGCTCCAGTTCGCCGGGCAAGGGCTGAGCATGGCGGCGCTGGCGCCCGCGCTGTACCTGCGCTGGGGCACGGGCGCGATGCTCGCCGCAGCGTTCGCGATCTATATCGCGGTCGTGGCGATGACGGTAATCATCGCCTTCGGTCTGCGCCGCAGCCGTGTCGATTACCAGGTGCCAGTGCGCCAAGCGTTCGATATCTCTATGACGTTCCGCTTCTACCGAACGGAGCGGCGCGCGCTGTACGCCGCGACGCTGCTCGCCTTCACCGAGATTTCGCTGAAGGGGCTGACGGTGGCGCTCCCTTCGTACCTTCGCGAGGAGCTGACGATGAACGCCGTCCAGCTCGGCGGCGTTGTCGCCGTGGCGGCGGTGGGCACGCTCATCGGCCTCGTCTGGTGCGGGCGTTCGCTCACCATCGAGCGGGCGCCGGCGGCCATGCGAATGACGCTCGTCGTCATGAGCGCGTCGCTGCTCGCCCTGGCGATGCTGGGCTCGATGATGGCCGGCGCGGCCGATGCGGGCTCGTTCGCCGTAAGCGGCGGCGGTGTCACGTTCGACCCGACGCTCGTCATCGCGTTCCCGCTGGGGCTGGCGCTGGGCGCCGCCGTCAGCATCTCGCTCATCGGCGCTCGATCCGTGCTCACAGAGACAGCGCCGCCGCGACACCACTCCCGCGTCTTCGCGACGCAGTCGGTTCTGAACGACCTAGTGGTGCTTGTGCCGCTGCTGCTGGCCGGCGTCGGCACCGAGATGCTCGGCTCCCGCGCGATCTTCGCGGTCATCGGGGCGCTCGGCGTCGTATCGCTGTTCGCGCTCGAGCGCGGTTCGCAGCCCGCCACCGCCCCCAGCAGCCCGGCGACGCAGTCCCCGGTCGCCACGCCCGAGTTCACCGCCGCCGCCTGACGGGCGCCGGCTGCGCGGCGCTTCGCACCGTCTGAGGCCGTGCCGCCCTTATCGCCCTACTTTTGTTCCAACGATCGTGAATCTGCGCCCATGGTTCAGCGGGCCGCGCGACATCGCAGCCCGAAACCCGTTCCGGCCGCCCGGACGTGCTCGTCTGGAGGCGCGGTCGCGACGGGGCGCGGGATCAGCTGAGGATGGCGACGACGGCGAGGTTGCGATCGGGGAAGCTGTCGAGTCCGCCGCCAGCATCCGGAACGCTGGGCAGGAAGTACGACCAGTCGCCGTTCGCCAGCAGCCAGAGCGCTTCCACTTCGAGGCCGCTCTCGGCGGCGATGACCGCCGCGACCGCCCCGGCAGCGCCGCCCCCCTGCACCACGATGCTGTTCGGCCCCTCCGAGTACGGCCCCGTCGATGTCACCCGCAGCCGGCTCACGGGCGCGCTCGGCGCCGGCGTCGGAGCGGGCGGCACGGAGGGCTGCGGCGTCGGGGCGACGGGCGCGGGCGCGGCGGCCGGCAAGTCCGGCCGTGGCGGCCCAGCGTACGGGTTCGCTGGTGCGTCGCCCGATCCGGAGCCAATCGTCGACCGGAAGCGCTCGCCGAAGTAGCCGTTCTCGTCGCCCGTGGGGTAGAGGTCACGGTCTTCGAGCGCGTAGTCGCCCGTGAAGGGGACGGTCTGCTGCTCGCCGGCGTTGAAGTTGCGGTGGACGGCCAGGTGGATGTGCGCGAGCCCGCCGTTCTCCGCAGCGCCCGCCGGGGCCACGGTGGCGATGGTCTCGCCGGTGACGACGAGGTCGCCTTCGGCGAGGCCGGGCGCAGGGTCGAGGTGACACATGAGGATGAGCATCTCGCGGGCGTCGCGGATGATGACGCAGCCCGAGTCCGAGGTTATCGCCCACACCTCGCCCGCGACCGGCGCGAGCACCGCGGTGCCTTCCGTCGGGCCGTTGGCGCGAACGAGATCGAGCGCGTACGGATCTTCGCCGCTGTGCGGGACGGTGTTGTAGCCCGCTACGACTTCCCATTCGGTGCCGGCGGGGGCGGGGAAGGGGAGGCCGCGCGCTTGAGCATGCGCCTCGCCGCCCGGCGCGATGCCGGCAGCGGCCACGCCCGCGATCGCGAGTGCGGCGATGGTACGCTTCGCTCCGTTCGACGGCACGCATCACACCGAGATTATCGGCGCGCCGGGATCCGTTCCGCAGGCGAGCCCGCTGCGTGCGCGCCGATTACGACGGGCCGATGATTCGCTGCACCTCGTCGTCGGAGAAGGCGCGCATCGTCTCGCTGGTGACGTTGCCGGACTCCGCGATGTTGAACAGGCCCGCGACCATAGCTTCTTCGCTCGGCGCCTCGACGATCGTCACGAGGTCGTACTGCCCCTGCGTCCAATAGTGGGCGATGAGCTTGAATCCGGCTGTTTCGGTGAGCTCGCGAATCTCATCGGCGCGGCGAATGGTGTTCTTCACGTTCTTGTGGCCCGCTGGGGTGAGCCGATAGAGAACAACGTATGTGGGCATCGCGTGCTCCTCTCTGGGGGCGTGGCCCCGGATTCTAGCACGCGGGCACGGGCGGCGTGTCCGGGACGTGAGGAAGCCCGCGATGTCGCGGGCCTCGGGGTGTCGTGCCGATGGGGTGCGGCGGCTAGCCCGCAGCGGCCGCGGCGGCGTTGGCGCGGCGCATCAGGCGCGACTTGCGGCGGGCGGCCGTGTTGCGGTGCATGATGCCCTTCTGCACTGCGTTGTCGACGGCCCGTACGGCGCTCCGCACGGCATCGTCGACGCCTTCGCCGGCCACAATGGCGAGCTGCGCTTCCTTCATCTGACGGCGGGCGCGGGTACGGATGGGCTTGTTACGGGCGTTTCGCTTCTCGTTCTGACGCCAGCGCTTCTTCGCGGATTCGATGTTCGCCATGATGCTCCTAGATGCTGCGTTTGTGCCGAACCAGCATACCCTACGGCGTGCTCGTCGGCAACGGCGACGCAGCGGGCGACGGCGATGCGGCAGGCGTTGGCGACGCGGCGGGCGTCGGCGATGCCGTGGGCGGCTCCGGCGTCGCCGTGGGGGGTGGCGTCGCCGGCGCTCCGGGAACGAGCGTCGCCGGTTCCGACATCACGAGCCAGTACCCCTTGCCGGGCTCGAGCGTCGTCAGCTCGCGCAGGCTGTCGGGCCCCTCGGGCACGTACGGGACGTACCGGCCGTCGGGGCCGTCGACGAATCCGAACATCGCGATGTAGGCCCCCTCGATCGACGCCAGCGCCTCGGAGACCGGTACGGCTACCGTCAGTGCCGGCGCGATGAGATTGAGGCCCGCCACCAGCGACAGAGGCTCGCCCGGAGGACGCGGCGTCCCATCGAGCGGCAATTGCGCGGCAGCCTTCATCCGCAGCAGGAGGCCGGCTCTCGGATCGAGCGTCAGCAGCGTCGAAGCGCCCGTGTCGCCGGGGAGCAGGAACAGGAACTGCTGCTGCGCGGCATCGAACGCGAACGCGACCTCCACGAGCGGGAGGATCGGCTGGAGCACGATCGACGGCGTCGCCGAGACGGGAACGACAGGGAGCGCCACAAGATTCCACCCCGGGAGCAGGGCAATCGCCGTCAGCCGCAACTGCAGGTCGAGCTGTTGGAGGGTGCCCGTCCAGGCGGCGGTCGCGATCCCATCCTGGCCGGTGGTGCGGAAGCGGACGACAGCCCCCGGCGCGCCGCAGCCGGGCTGCACCGCATGCGACACGACCCGGATCTCGTACTGCAGTTGGCCGCCCGCCCCAAGAAACGTCTGCGCCATGCCGCACAACTGCGGCCCGATGAGCGCTTCGATAGTGGTGCCCGGCGCGAGCTGGGCGCTATTCGCCGTCACCACGCCCCGGAACGTCGAGGGTACCCGATCGAGCGCGGCGTCGGCACGGATCTGCCCCCGGCCGTCCCAATTGGGGCGAGCGCCGTCGGGCAGGTCCTGCGCCGATTCGCGGATCATCGCGCGCACCTCTTCGCCTGTCAGCGTCGGGTTCTGCGCGAGTATGAGGGCCGCCAGCCCCGCGACGAGCGGTGTCGAGAACGAGCTGCCGGTGCTCGTGCCGTAGCTGCTCTCGGGCTGCGTGCTGGCGAGCTGGACGCCGGGCGCTGTGACGTCGATGCCTTCCCCCCAGTTGGTGAACCCGGCAGCGCCATCCGGCGCGTCCTCGCCGTCGGAAGCGCTGACGCCCAGGACGTTCGGGAGACGTGCCGGGTAGTTGACTGTGGCGTCGGCGCCGTTTCCGGCGGCCGCCACGACCAGCACGCCGCTCTGTGTCGCGCGATTGAGCGCGTCCGTCAGGAACTGCGCTTCGCGCGACCCGCCGAGGCTGAGATTGATGATCCGCGCCCCGTTCGCCACGGCGTAATCGACCGCCGCCGCCACATCGAAGGCGGTGCCGCCCTGGTGGCAATCCATCCCCTTCACCATCATGATCCGGACGTTCCACGCCATGCCCGCGATGCCCGTGCCGTTGTCGCCCGCGGCGGCGAGCACGCCCGCGACCTGCGTGCCGTGACCGGCGTCGTCCGCGATGATGGCGTTGGGCACGGCAGCGGTGTAGCCGCAATCATCGGCCGGCGCCGGCTCGCACGAAGTTGCAGCCGCTGACGTCGTCGACGCAGCCGTTGAGGTCGTTGTCGATGCCATCCTTCGGCGTCTCGCCGGTGTTCACCCACAGGCGCGACGCCAGGTCTTCGTGCTTCATGTCGACGCCGGTGTCGATGACCGCGACCACGATCTGCGGATTGCCCGACCTGCCGATTCCACGCCGGGATGGCGCCGATCAGCTTCATGTACCACTGCTGGTCGGCAAACTGCGGATCGTTGGGCAGCGCCGATGTCGTCAGCCGGACATTTGGCTCGACGTAGGCGACGCCGGGCTGCTTGCGAAGCTCCGCGATCGCGTCGTCGATGGCCACGCCCGCGGGCAGCGCCACCCGCTCCGCGCCCAGCGTCTCCGAGCGGGCGAGCGTCCGCCCGCCGACGGCCTCGGCAGCGCCGCTCGCCCGCAGCCCATCCTCGTAGACGACGATGACCTCGCCGGGAACGACAGCGGCCGCGTCATTGGCTGGGGCTGCAGCGACCGGGCGCAGTCCTGGCGCGCGACCGGGCGCGGCGAAGGGCGACGCCACGGCCACCGCGACGAGCAGCGCCGCCGCCAGCACACTCCATGCGCCGCGATTCCGCGAAGGCCGGGGCACGCGCCTCATCGACACACTCTTCGCCGGGTGGGGGTGTTCAACCGTTCGTCCTTGCAGGCACACAGCGATCTTTCCTGCGGCCTAGACAGTATCTCATGGCCGAGCTTCGCGAGCACCCCGATCCCCGTCCGGGCGATCATCGATCGAATATCACGAGGTTGTTGCGATGCACGACTTCGCTGCCGTACT
The DNA here is from genome assembly GCA_963702115.1 of uncultured Chloroflexia bacterium. GTDB lineage: Bacteria > Chloroflexota > Dehalococcoidia > SHXV01 > SHXV01. The sequence continues at coordinate 532,865 of OY969711.1, read as the reverse complement.
CGTAGCCGAGCTCGGGTGCGATACGGCTCGACGCCATGCCGCGGATGCGCTCGATATCGGCGGCGGCGTAGTTCGTGATGCCGCGGCCGATGCGCTCGCCGGCCTCCGTCACGATCTCGACAGCATCGCCGCGCTCGAAGCCGCCCGTCACGCCGCGAACACCGGCGGCCAGCAAACTGCGCCCCTTCGAGCGCAGCGCCTCGCCCGCGCCCGCGTCGATGATGACGGAGCCACGCGCCGAGAGCCCGGAGAGCAGGTAGCGCCGCCGCCCTTCGCGGCGATCGGCCGCGCTCGGGAACAGCGTGCCGCGCGGCTCGCCCCGTGCGACGGCGATCAGCACATCGGGCGCGTGTCCTTCGCAGATGACGACATCGGCGCCCGAAGCGGTGGCGAGCGCCGCCGCCCGCACCTTCGTCAGCATGCCGCCGACGCCACGGCGGCTGCCCGCCGAGCCCGCGATCCGCTCGATATCGGCGTCGATCCGTTCGACACGATCGATGCGCGTGGCCGTGGGGTCGTGGCGGGGATCGCCGGAATGCAGCCCATCGATGTCGGTGAGCATGACGAGGAGATCCGCTTCGACGAGATTGGCGACGAGCGCCGACAGCGTGTCGTTGTCGCCGATGGTCGCATCGCGGATCTCGTCGACGGCGACGACATCGTTCTCGTTGATGATGGGCGTGACGCCGAATTCGAGCAGCCCCAGCAGCGTGTTCCGCGTATTCAGATAACCCTGCCGATCGGCAAGGTCGCGGCGGGTGAGCAGCGTCTGCGCAACGACGATGCCATGTTCCTGGAACAGCTCGTCGTAAAGCTGCATCAGACGGCTCTGGCCGACCGCGGCGAAGACCTGGCGGGCGGGGATATCGCGACGGGGGCGCGGCATGCCGAGCCGGTGACGGCCCGCCGCGATCGCGCCCGACGAGACGATGAGCACCTCGGCGCCCGCCCGCCGCAGCGTCGCGACCTGCCGCACCAGCGACGCCATCACGTCGCGATCGATCTCGTCGGCGCCCGCTGTCAGCAGATTCGTGCCGAGCTTGGCGACAATCCGCCGGTAGCGGAGCGCGGGGAGCTTGCCTTGGGTCGATCGTTTGCTCATGGGGGTCGTACGCTCACTATAGCAGCGATAGCCGGCTATGGTCGTGAGGAGGCTACGGGTGTTTGACACAGTCAGAAGGGCATCTTACGGTTGAACGGAGGGTGCGAGTGAGCGAGGCACGCAGCGAGCCACGAACGCCGGGATTTCTGGCGAGGCCGCGCTCCGCGTACGCGATGCTGCGGACGACCTTGGCGAGCTTCCAGCGGCACAACAGCAGCGCGCTCGCGGCCGGCGTCGCGTACTACACCCTCCTGTCGCTCTTCCCGCTCCTCATCTTCGCGGTCAGCGTGCTCGGCGTTGTCATGCAGGACGATGCCCGCCGCCGCGAGTTCACCGACGACATCATCTCCGCCCTGCCGTTCGAGGCGGTGGAAAGCGACGCGGGCGCCGGCGCGGAGGGCGCCACTACCGAGCTCGAGCGCAACGTCCGCGATGCGGTCGATGGCGTCAACGGCTTCAGCGCTGTCGGTCTGCTGGGCCTGGCGGGCACGGTGTGGGCGGCGAGCGGCCTGTTCGCGACGATCCGCCGCGCGCTCGACATTGCGTGGGGGGTCGAGGAGGCGAGCCGCGGCATCGTGCACAACAAGCTCGTCGATGTGGCGATGATCGCCGGCATCGGGCTGCTGCTGCTCGCGTCGTTCGCGCTCACGACGCTCGTCGCGATCGTGCGGAACGTCGCCGGCCTGCCGCCGGAGCTGGCGGCGCTCTGGCAGATCGCGGGCACCGCGATCACGTTCGGGCTGACGTTCGCGGCGCTCATGGTGATGTTCCGCTTCGTGCCGGACACCGACGATCCGTGCCTGGGGCACCATCTGGCCGGGCGCGATCGTCGGCGCCGTTGGCTTCGAGGCGCTGAAGTTCGGCTTCGCCATCTACGTCGAGAACTTCGGCCGCTACAACGAGGTCTACGGGACGCTGAGCGCCGTGGTCGTCTTCCTGTTCTGGGCGTGGCTGCTCGCCGTTATCGTGCTGCTCGGGGCGGAGCTCTCGGCCGCCTACGGGAGGAGCCGGCACAACGCACCGGCGCGCCGCTCGCCCGGAGCAGCCGGCGGCTGACGGGCGCTCGCCATTCGGACGCGCGCTTCCGTGACGTTCGGCACGTCGCGCGACGGGCCGCTCGCGGTACACTGGCCGTGGCCTGCCGACACGAATGGAGGATCCAGTGCCACGACAATCGCTGCCTTCGTATGTAGAGTCGCACCCGACACGCGGCCAGGAGCTCGACTACGACCTGTCCGCCGAAGTGAACTGGCTGAAATCGCACCTTTCGGAGGATCACGAGCGCGCCGGCCAGACGCTGGTGAAGGAGGGCGCGCTCAACGTCGTGCTCACCGCGATGCGCCACGGCGCTGCTCTCGGCAACCACGCAGCGCCGGGCCCGGCGACGATTCTCGTCGTCGAGGGCCGGGTCCGAATGCACATCGGCGACCGGGTCACCGAAGCGGGCCCCGGCGGGCTCGTGGCGTTCGACGCGCACGTCAGCCACGACGTCATCGCGCTCGAGGACTCGGCGATCCTGATCACGATCGCGTACGACGCGAAGGCCCGCCAGCAGGCGTGACCCCGCGTGACCGCACGGATGGGGTGCGCCAGCGGGGCCACACACCACCCGCAGGAGGTCTGACGATGCAAGGTCGGGTCGAAGCTGTGAGCGCCAGCGCCGGCCACACGATGTCGAAGACGAAAGCCGGGCGCATCCGGCTGCTCGCGGGATTGGGCGTCGAAGGCGACGCGCATGCGGGCGCGACTGTCCGCCACCGGTCGCGGGTGCAGCGCGACCCGGCCCAACCGAACCTCCGGCAGGTGCACCTCATCCACGGCGAACTGCACGACGAGCTGCGCGCCCGCGGATTCGACATCGGCCCGGGCGAGATAGGCGAGAACGTCACGACCCGGGGCGTCGAGCTGCTGGCGCTACCGGCCGGCGCGCGGCTTCGTCTCGGCGACGAGGCGGTGGTCGAGGTGACAGGCTTGCGCAACCCCTGCGCTCAGCTCGATGGTGTGCGCCCCGGCCTGCTGAAGGCCGTGCTCGATACGGATGAGCGCGGCGAGCTCGTCCGCAAGGCGGGCGTGATGGGCATCGTCGTCACCGGCGGCGACGTCAGCCCCGGCGACGCCATCCGTGTCGAGCTGCCCGCAACGCCGCACGAGCCGCTCCGCCCCGTCTGACGCGGCGCTCCACGGGCCCGCACCAGCGACGTCGCCTCGTGTCGTGCCCTCCGGTGGCCGGTCAGGCCCCCGGCGACCGGTACTGCGGCAACCTGGCGCGGCCCTCGTCCATCTCGGCCGAGGTCATCAGCGGCGCCGTGATGCATTCGTACGCGCCGCTGCTGGTCACCGCCAGCGATAGCGCTATGGCGCCCGCGGAATCGGCGTCCATGACGACAAGCAGGTCATCTTCGCCGTAGGTCCAGTAGAACGCCTCGACCTTGGCGCCGACGGATTCGATGAGCCCCCTCGCATACGCCTCACGCGCGGCGAAGCCCTCTTTCACCAACCCCTGCAGCCCCTCAGGCGTGGCTCTCAAGGTCGCCATGAATTTCGCCATTACGAGTCTCCTCTCGACTACTGCAACGGGACGGCGGCCGCCCCGATCCGGTTGCTGAAATTCCTGTCCCGCCCTTCGACAAGCTCAGGGCGAGCGGGTTCCCGATACCGCGTACGGTGAGCCGTGCCGTACCGCGAGCGGCGAACCCCGGACTTGTTCCGGTTCCCGCCCGGCACGGAGCATACTACGCTAGACGCGCCGCACCGACAACGTCACCTCGTGCCCCTCGATGTCATGCGTCTCCACCCAGACGTCCGCCGTCGCGTCCCCGGCGGGCTCGATGCGCTCGGCCAGCGTCTCCTGCCGGACATACGCGTCCCAGCGGCCCATGACGGCCGCGATCTCGGCTGACGCGCGGTAGCCGAGCACGATCCGGTCGGCGATGTCGAGGCCGGCGTCGCGGCGCATCCCCTGCACCCGATGCACGACCTCGCGCGCCATCCCCTCCGCGGCCAGCTCCGCCGTCACAGCTGTCGCAACGATGGCCGTGTAGCCGCCGTCCTGCGCCGCGGCGTAGCCCTCGCGCTCGCGCGGCTCGACGAGCACCTCGCCGGCCGCCAGCGTGAACGCGCCGGCCTCGATATCGTGGCCCAGGCGGACGGCGCGCGCGACCGCGGCGGCATCGGCGGCGGCGAGAGCGCCGCGAATAGCGCCGATCTCCTTGCCGTACTTCGGACCGAGCAGTGGCAGATTGGGCTTGATCTCGTAGCCGAGGTAGTCGGCCTCGTCGCCGGTACCCGCCTCGCCCAGAAACGCGATCTCCTTCACGTTCAGCTCCTCGGCGAGCTGGCCGGCGAGACGGCGCGCCCCGGCGAGCTCGTCGGGGCCGCGCAGCCCGAACATGGCGCTCGCCAGCGGCTGGCGCACCTTGACGCCCGCGCGGGCGCGAGCGGCGCGGCCAAGGCTCGCGAGCCGCATCACCAGCCGCGTCTCGCGGGCGAGCTGCTCGTCGACGCGCGCCGTGTCGGGCGCGGGCCAGTCGGCGAGGTGGACGCTCTCGGGCGCGGCCGGGTCGACGCTCGCGACGAGGTTACGGTAGAGCGCGTCGGCGACGAACGGCGTGAACGGGGCGAGCAGCTTCGAGAGCGTCACCAGGCAGGTGTACAGCGTGTGGTATGCGGCGCGCTTGTCGCCGTCGTCCTCGCTCTTCCAGAAGCGCCGTCGGCTGCGCCGGACGTACCAGTTCGAGAGGTCTTCGACGAACTCCTGGATCGCCCGCCCCGCCGTCGTCGGGTCGTACGCCTCCATCTCCGCCGTGACACGCCCCACGAGCGTCGCCAGCTCGGAGCGCGCCCATCGATCGAGCTCGGCGAGCTCGTCATCGGCGGGCGGCGGCGCGGCCGGGTCGAAGCCGTCGATATTGGCGTACGTCACGAAGAATGAGTACGTGTTCCAGAGCGTCAGCAGAAAGCGCCGCAGCGCCTCGCCCACGAGGTCGGACGAGAATCGCCGCGGGCTGCCGGCTGGCGACGCCGTGTACAGGTACCAGCGCAGCGCGTCGGAGCCGTGCTGCTCGATGACAGGCATCGGCTCGACGACGTTGCCGCGCGACTTCGACATCTTCTCGCCCTTGGCGTCGAGGATGTGCCCCAGGCAGATGACGTTGCGATAGGCGATGCCTTCCGGCACAGCGCCGGCGTGGTGCAACAGCGTCGCTTCGGCGTGCAGCGTGTAGAACCACCCCCGCGTCTGGTCGATGGCCTCGCAGATGAAGTCGGCCGGGAAGCGCTCGCCGAACGTCGCGGCCTCCTCGAACGGGAAGTGATCCTGCGCGTAGGGCATCGCGCCCGAATCGAACCAGGCGTCGGCCACCTCGGGCACGCCGGGTCGCAGCGGCCGCCGCATTCGTCGCAGCGCAGCACGATCCGGTCGATGTACGGGCGATGCAGGTCGTCGAGCGCATCGACCGCTGCCGGGTCGGTCGCGCGGCGGCGCAGGTCAGCGACGCTGCCCGACGCACGTAACGCGCGAGCAGCCCTCGCAGCGCCAGAACGGCAGCGGCGTGCCCCAGTAACGTTCGCGCGAGAACGCCCAGTCGACGTTGTTCTCGAGCCAGTTGCCGAACCGCCCGTGCTGGATGTGCGCCGGGTACCAGTTGATGCGCTCGTTGCCCGGAGCATCGCCTCGCGCACGGCGGTCGTGCGGATGTACCACGAAGGCTTGGCGTAGTAGAGCAGCGGCGTCGCGCAGCGCCAGCAGAAGGGGTAGGTGTGCTTCATCGTCGTGGCGCGCAGCAGGAGGCCCCGCTCGCGCAGGTCGCGGAGGATGCGCTTGTCGGCGTCCTTCGCGAACATGCCCGCGTACGGCGACCCCGCCCCGAACTCGCCTCGGCCATCGATGGGCTGCAGGAAGAGGAGGCCGTGCTCGCGGCCGAGCTCGAAGTCCTCGCTGCCGAACGCCGGCGCGAGGTGCACGATGCCCGAGCCATCGCCGAGCGAGACGAACTGCGCCGCTAACACCCGCCGCAGGCCGAGCGCGCCGTCGTCGCGCCCAAGCGCCACGAGACGGCCATCGCGGAAGGCGCGCGGCTCGACCCCCCACGTCTCGGGGCGGAACAGCGGCTCGTACGCAACGCCCGCAAGCGCATCGCCGCGAAGCTGGCCTACCGATGCGCCCTCGGCGGGCGCCGCCGCCTCGACGAGCGACTCCGCCAGCACGAGCCGCTCGGTCGCGCCGTCCTCCGTCTCGTGCTCGACGACGGCGTACGTGGCCTCCGGCGCGACGGCGAGCGCCGTGTTGCCGGGCAGCGTCCACGGCGTCGTCGTCCATGCCACGAAGAACGTGGGCACGCCATCGGCGAGGCGCAGCGCGGCGGGAGCGGCGGCGTCGGCCGGAATGCGGAACTTCACGAACACCGACGGGTCTTCGGTGCCGTCGCGATACCCCTGCGCGACCTCGTGGTCGGAGAGCGACGCCTCGCAGCGGGGGCAGTGCGGCGTCACGCGATAGTCCTCGTAGATGAGGCCGGCCTCCCAGAGGGTGCTGAATATCCACCAACTGCTCTCGATGTAGCTGTTCGAGTACGTGACGTAGGGCTCGTCCATGTCGACCCAGAAGGCGATGCGCTCCGTCATCTGCCGCCACTCCTGGACATAGCGGAACACGGAGTCGCGGCAGCGGCGGTTGAACTCCTCGATGCCGAACTGCTCGATGCCGGCCTTGGTGCTGAGCTGCAGCTCGCGCTCCACCTCCAGCTCGACAGGCAGACCGTGCGTGTCCCAGCCGCCCTTGCGGCGCACCCGGAACCCGCGCATCGCCTGGTAGCGGTTGACGACATCCTTGAAGGCGCGCGCCAGCACGTGGTGGACGCCGGGGCGTCCGTTCGCCGTGGGCGGCCCCTCGTAGAACACGAACGAGCGCTCGTGGGGGCGCTGCTCGACGCTGCGCCGGAAGATGTCGCGCGCCTTCCAGAAGGCGAGCGTGCGCTCCTCCAGCTCCGGAAAATCGACCTTGCCCGACACCGGCTCAAACATCACGGCCTCCACTCGCACCGCGCCCGCCGCGCCTTCGCGGAACGCAAAAAAACGCCCGCCCCTCTCAGGGACGGACGTTGGTCCGCGGTACCACCCTGCTTTCTCCCCCGTGGGGGAGACGCTCGGATCGGAGCACGCACGCGCATCGGCGAGCTGCCCCTGCCCCTGATAACGGTGGGCGCTCCGGCCGTGCCTACTGGCGTCCGCTTGCGGCGGACCGTTCGGCCGGCAGCTCCGGAGGGATGTGCACCCGGCGTTCGCGGCGTCCGCTTCCACCATGCCGGACTCGCTGGGCCGCCCCTCTCACTTGGGGGCCGGGTTCACGCGGCTCCATCATCGCTGTATCGACGTAGCATAGCCAGTGTAGCCAGCGGCCGGCGGTCGGGCAAGCGCGGGCGGCGCGCATTTGACTTTCGATACACCCCGTCTATAATGCACGGTGGCTCGCCCGATCCGTCGATGGGCCGAACCAGCCCCGCGCACCAAGGACCGTCGCCCAAGCCCGTTCAGCGATCGCCGCCCCGCCGGGCCGCGTTCGACGATAAGGATAACGCCAGTGGACTTTCGCGATTCACCAGAAGAAGCCGTCTTCCGCACCGAGGTGCGCGCCTTCCTCGAACAGAACCAGTGGAAGTCGGACGGCGGCGACGACCCCCGCGACATGCAGTCGAGCCGCCGCGAGCAGTACGACCAGTGGATCAAGACCCTCGCTTCGCGGGGCTGGGTCGCGCCCGCATGGCCGAAGGAATACGGCGGCGCCGGCCTGACCGTCATGGAGCAGTTCGTCTTCAACGAGGAGATGGCCCGCGCCCGCGCGCCCCGCGCCGGCGGCATCGGCACCATGATGGCCGGGCCGACGCTCATCGTGCACGGCTCCGACGAGCAGAAGGCGGAGCACCTGCCGGGCATCCTCTCCGGCGAGGTGACGTGGTGTCAGCGCTACAGCGAGCCGGGCGCCGGCTCCGACCTCGCGTCGCTGCAGACGCGCGCCACGAAGGACGGCGACGACTACGTCGTCAACGGCCAGAAGATCTGGACATCGGGCGCGCACATGGCGCAGCGCGTGCATCCTGCTGGCCCGCACCGACCCGGACGCGCCGAAGCACAAGGGCATCAGCTACTTCCTGCTCGACATGAAGACGCCGGGCATCACCATCCGGCCGCTCGTCAACCTGGCGGGCACGCACGAGTTCAACGAGGTCTTCTTCGAGGACGTGCGCGTGCCCAAGAAGAACCTCCTCGGCGAAGAGAACCGCGGCTGGTACATGGCGACAACGACGCTCGACTTCGAGCGCTCGTCCATCGGCAACGCCGTGGGCATGCAGCAGAGCGTCGAGGACGTGGTGAACTTCCTCCGCGAGCACCGCTCGACGCCGGTCGTGAACAGCGCCGCCATGTCGTCGATCAACCGCGAGATGGCCGACCGCACGATCGAGGCCGAGGTGGCGATGATGATGAGCTACCGCATCATCACGATGCAGGCGCACGGGCTCATCCCGAACCACGAGGCCTCGGTCGCGAAGCTGTTCACCACGGAGCTGACCCAGCGCATCGCCCGCACCGCGATGAAGATCGTCGGGATGTACGGCCTGCTGGAGCGCGAGTCGCCGCAGGCGCCGCTCCGCGGCCGCTACGCGCGGTCGTACCTGCGCTCCGTCTCGTCGACCGTCGCGGGCGGCACGAGCGAGATTCAGCGGAACATCATCGCGATGCGCGGCCTCGGCTTGCCGAGGGGCTAGCAGAACGCGCGAGGAAGCAGCATGAACTTTCGCGATACCCCCGTCGAGGCCACCTTCCGCACGGAAGTGCGCGCCTTCATCGAGGCGGAGCTGCCGCCCTCGCTGCTGGGCCAGAGCGACATGCGCATGTCCGCCCCCGAGGACGATCGCGGCCCCATCCGCGAGTGGACGCGGAAGCTCGCCTCGCGCGGCTGGATAACGCCCGCATGGCCGAAGGAGTACGGCGGCGGCGGCCTCAGCGTCATGGAGCAGTTCATCTTCAACGAGGAGATGGCCCGAGTCCGCGCGCCGCGGCTCGGCGGCATCGGCGCGGGCTGGGCCGGGCCCACCATCATCGTCTACGGCACCGATGCCCAGAAGGCCGAGCATCTGCCAGGCATCGTCTCCGGCGAAGTCACGTGGTGCCAGCTCTACAGCGAGCCGGGCGCGGGCTCCGACCTCGCCGGCCTGCAGACACGCGCCGTCACCGACGGCGACGACTACGTCGTCAACGGCCAGAAGATCTGGACATCGGGCGCGCACCTCGCGCAGCGCGGCATCCTCATCGCCCGCACCGACCCGGACGCGCCCAAGCACAAGGGCATCAGCTACTTCCTGCTCGACATGAAGACGCCGGGCATCACCGTCCGGCCGCTCGTCAACCTGGCGGGCACGCACGAGTTCAACGAAGTCTTCTTCGATAACGTGCGCGTGCCCAAGGGCGACCTGCTGGGCGAGGAGAACCGGGGCTGGTACCAGGCGACGACGACGCTCGACTTCGAACGCTCGTCCATCGGCTCCGCGGTGGGGCTGGAGCAGACGCTCGAAGACGTGGTCGAGTTCGCGCGCGAGCATCGCGCCAGCGACACGACGACGCTCGCGCAGAACCCGGGGCTGCGGCGTCAGTTCGCGGAACGCGCGATCGAGGTGCAGGTGGCGATGCTCATGAGCTACCGCGTCGTCACCATGCAGAAGAAGGGGCTCATCCCCAACCACGAAGCGTCGGTGGCGAAGCTCTTCAGCAGCGAGCTCAACCAGCGGATCGCGCGCACGGGGCTCAACATGCTCGGCATGTACGGCCAGCTCGACGCGGGGTCGAAGCACGCGCCGCTGCGAGGCCGGCTCGAGCGCATGTACCTGTACACCGTCGCGTCGACCATCGGCGGCGGCACCAGCGAGATTCAGCGGAACATCATCGCCACGCGCGGCCTCGGCATGCCGCGCGGCTAACGACGCGAACACCATCGAGAGTAGGAGCAGACATGGACTTCCGAGACACGCCTGAACAGGCGAAGTGGCGAACCGAAGTACAAACGTTCCTGAAAAACGAGCTCACCGCCGAGTTCCAGACCGGCGGCGACCCCGAAGCCGCGATGTTCGGGGGCGGACGCGAGAAGTATCAGCAGTGGCGCAAGAAGCTCTCCGCCAAGGGATGGATCGCGCCCGCGTGGCCGAAGGAATACGGCGGCGCGAGCATGAGCATCATGGAGCAGTTCATCTTCAACGAGGAGATGGCGAAAGCCGAAGCGCCGCCCGAGCGACATGATCGGCATCGGCATGGTCGGCCCCACGCTCATCGTCTACGGCAACGACGAGCAGAAGGCCCAGCACCTCGGCGGCATCCTCGGCGGCGACGTCATGTGGTGCCAGCTCTACAGCGAGCCGGGCTCGGGCTCCGACCTCGCGTCGCTGCAGACGCGTGCCGTCCGCGACGGCGACGACTACATCGTCAACGGGCAGAAGATCTGGACATCGGGCGCGCACGTGGCCGACTGGGGCATCCTGCTGGCGCGCACCGACCCCGACTCGCCGAAGCACAAGGGCATCAGCTACTTCCTGTTCGACATGAAGTCGCCCGGCGTCACCATCCGGCCGCTCGTCAACCTGGCCGATAACCACTCGTTCAACGAGGTCTTCTTCGAGGACGTGCGCGTCCCGAAGCGCAACATGATCGGCGAGGAGAACCGCGGCTGGTACATGGCCGTCACCACCCTCGACTTCGAGCGCTCGGCCATCGGCGGCAACGTCGGCATGCAGCGCGCCGTCGAGGATCTGATCGCCTTCGCGAAGGAGCACCGCGGCGACGGACAGAGCCTGCTCGACGCCAACCCGGGCCTGCGCGACCAGCTGACGGAGCGCTTCATCGAGGCGCAGGTCGCCACGATGATGAGCTACCGCATCGTCTCGATGCAGGATCGCGGGCTCATCCCGAACCACGAGGCATCGGTGGCCAAGCTCTACAGCAGCGAGCTCGGCCAGCGCGTCGCCACGACAGGCATGCACATGCTCGGCCTGTACGGGCAGCTCGCCCCCACCTCCAAGTGGGCGCCGCTCATGGGCACGGCTCCAGCGCTCGTACCTGGGGTCCGTCGCGTCGACAATCGCCGGCGGCACCAGCGAAGTCCAGCGGAACATCATCGCGCAGCGCGGCCTTGGGATGCCGCGCTAAGCCGGGAGGGGAATCCCAGCGGATAGTCCCCGTCTCGCGGGGGTGAAGGAGAGAACAGCAATGGATCTGGGGCTCAACGAACAGCAGGAGATGCTCAAGACGTTCGCGCGGGACTTCCTGGAGAAGGAATGCCCCGAGACGCTCGTCCGCCAGATGGAAGAGGACGACAAGGGCTACTCGCCCGACCTCTGGAAGAAGATGGCCGCGCAGGGCTGGCAGGGCCTCATCATCCCCGAGGAGCACGGCGGCGCGGGGCTCGACTTCCTCGACCTCGTCGTCCTCATCGAGGAGTTCGGCCGGGCGCTGGTGCCGGGCCCGTTCGTCTCGACCGTCGTGCACACGGCGTACCCGCTCGTCCTGGGCGGCAGCGACGCCGTGAAGAAGCAGTACCTGCCGCGAGATCGCCAGCGGCGAGCTCATCGGCTGCATGGCGTACACGGAGCCCTCGGCGCAGTTCACGCCGGAGTCGGTGACGCTCGAAGCGAAGAAGAGCGGCGATAGCTACACCCTCAACGGCACGAAGCTCTTCGTCGAGAACGCCAATGTCGCCGACATCATGGTCGTGGTGGCGCGAACCGGCGGCAAGGGCCGCGACGGCATCACGCTGTTCATCGTCGACGCGAAGGCGCCGGGCGTCAGCATCACGCCGCTGAAGACGATCGCCGTCGGACAAGCAGTGCGAGGTCGTGTTCAAGGACGTGAAGGCGGCCGCGGTCATCGGCGCCGAGGGCAAGGGCGCCGACCTGCTCGACGCCGTCCAGCAGCGCGCGACCATCGTCGAGTGCGCGTACCTCGTCGGTCTCGCGCAGATGGACTTCGAGATCAGCGTCAACTACGCCAAGGAGCGCGTCCAGTTCGGCCGCCCCATCGGCAGCTTCCAGGCCATCCAGCACAAGGCCGCCGACATGGTGACCGACGTCGATGGCGCGCGGTTCATCATGTACAAGGCGGCGTGGTCGGTGCAGGAGGGCGAGCCCGACGCGGCGCTCTCCGTCCACATGGCGAAGGCGTGGTGCTCCGACGCCACCCGCCGCGTGGTGGCGCACGGCCAGCAGATCCACGGCGGCATCGGCTTCACGAAGGACTACCGAATCCAGCTGTTCTTCCGCCGCCAGAAGAAGGGCGAGCTCATGTGGGGCGACGGCGACTTCCACCGCGAGCGGGTCGCGGAGTCGCTCGCGATCTAGCCCCAGTTCTGTCCGAAAGCACAACGCGAGGGAGCCGGCAATGCCGGCTCCCTCGTCGCGTCTCGTCCGATACGTGCCGTACGGGGAGCTAGCGCACCTCGCCGGAAACGAGCACGTCGACGACCGCATCCATGAGCCGCTCGACGCCGGCGCAGCCCTCGACACGGAAGTCGGCCTCCGCCAGCACCCGTTCGTCGACTTCGGGCGCGGCGACGGCGATGGTCACCGTGCGAGCCGCACCCGTGTCGCGCAGGGCGCGGAGCACACGAAACGCGTCGATATCGGTGATGTCGTCGCCGATATAGACCGCGCCATGAATGCCGTCGCGCCGCATGATCTCGCGCACCGCCTGCCCCTTGTCGCGGCTCAGCGGCGGCCGCAGCTCGATAACCTTGCGCCCTTCGTGAACAGCGAGGCCGTGCGCGTGGGCGAAGCCGCGCGCCGCCGCGAGAATCGCCTCGCGCGCGAGCTGCGGCTCCGGCGACAGCCGATAGTGCAGCGCCAGAATCGGGCCCTTGTTCTCGAGCACGAGCCCCTCGACGGGCAGGCGGGCGGCCGCCGCCTCCACCTCCGCGATGATCGCCACGTACGGCAGCGCCTCGGGCACCAGCGTCGCGACGCCGTTCTCCAGCGAAGCGAGCCCGTGATTGCCGAAGTACGTCGCGCGGCTCACGCCGACCATCGCCGCCGCCTGCTCCGGCGTCCGGCCCGAGACGACGGCGAAGCGATCGATCCGGCGGGCGAGCTTCTCGGCGAGCGCGCGCATCCGCGCCGGCACGACCGCGTCTTCCGGACGGTCGACGATGGGGCTCAGGGTGCCATCAACGTCGGTGAACCAGGCGAACGGCCGGTGCGAAAGGAGCGCGACGACGGGCCCGGCGTTCTCGTCGAGCGGGCGTGCCGTCACGACGCGATGCCTTCCGTAGCGACGATGGTTGAGCGGGTTTGCGGGGACATGTTCAATAACCACGATACCACAATCGTCAGGGTCATCCCCGATCTGAAGGTGTACGGGCCATGACGTGCGATTCCGCGCGCGGTCAGCGCCCGCCCAGCTCGCGCAGCGCCGCCGGCAGCTCGCCCAGCGTCCGGATGATGGCGTCGGGCCGCACCGATCCGTCGCCGGCAGCGCCGCGCCAGTTCATCCAGACCGACCGCATCCCCGCCGACGCCGCGCCCGCGATGTCGGCGTCGAGCCGGTCGCCGACGAACGCCGCCTCGCGCGGCTCGACGCCGGCCATCGCGAGGGCGAGGGCGAAGATGCGGGGATCGGGCTTCTCGAATCCGGCGCACTCGCTGATGACCAGATGCGGCACGTCGCGCAGAAACGGCAGGTTCTCGACCTTGCCCCGCTGGATGCGCTCCAGCCCGTTCGTGATGACCCCGAGCGTGTACTCGCGGCTCAGCGCCTCCACGACCGCCGCCGCTCCGGACACGGGCCGGACGAGCTCGCCGCACCCGATGAAGAACCACAGGTCGATGGCGTCGCGGCCCGCGTCCGTCGCGGCCAGACCGAGCTCCTCGACAACGCGCGGCACGCCGCGCACCCATCGCTCGCCCGGCGGCTGCTCCAGCGCCCGCGCGATGAGGGCCGCCGCATCGAGGTGCGGATGGTCGGCGCACAGCCGCGATACGGCCCGCCGCGCTCGCGGCAGGCGCGAGCCGGTCGTGTCGCACAGCGTATCGTCGAGGTCGAAGAACACGGCGCGCAGCTCGCTCACGGCACATACACCTCGCTGAGAGCGGTGCTCGAACCGCCGGGGCGGGGCGCGCCTGTCATGGCGAACAGCCGTCCGCCCAGCGCCGCTACCCCGATACCGTGACGCGGCGACGGCATCGGCGCGAGCGTCCGCCACGTGCCGGTCGCCGTGTCGAGCGCCTCGAGCTCCGCGAAGACACCCTCCGTGCTCTCGCCGCCCGCCACGTAGATGACGCCGCCGATGGCCGCCGCTCCGCCACCCGAACGCGCCGTCGGCAGCGGCGGGCCCGCCCGCCACGTGTCGCTGGCCGGGTCGTAGATCTCGACAGTGTCGACGTTGACGCTCGGCCCCGTGTCGATCCGGCCGCCGATGACGTAGAGCTCGCCGTCGACAGCTCGCCGCCATCGCGTGATTGCGCGCCGTCGGCATCGGGGCGAGCGCGGCCCACGTATCGGAGCGCGGGTCGTAACGCAGGAGGTCGCCGGCGGAGCGGCCGCCGCGCAGCCCGCCCGCGACGTAGATCGCGCCATCGATCGCGACCGCCACCGGCGACCCGGCGGCCCGGGGCATCGGCGCGATCGCCGACCAGTTGTTGGCGCGCGGGTTGAAGCGCCACGCGTCGGCGCTCGCCGCCTCGAAGCCCTCGCTCACGAACCCGCCGGCGACGTAGAGGATGCCATCGGCCGCTGCCGCCGCCGGATGATGGACGCCGATCGTGACGGGCGCGGCGGCGAGCCACGCGTTCGAAGCCGGGTCGTACGCCTCCACCACGTCGCTGACGCCCTCCGGCCCGAACCCGCCGATGACGTAGATGCGCCCGTCGACGGCCGCCGCCGCCACCTCGGAGCGCGCCGTCGGGATATCGGGGAGGCGTGCCCACGTGCCCGGTGCGGCGTCCGCGACGCTGGGCGTCGTGCTGGCGGCGGCAGCGGTCCGGCGACGGCGACGGCGCGGGCGTGGTCCCGTCGTCGCCGCACGCCGCGAACGCCGTGAACGCCGCAAGCGCGAGCAGCGCGGCGACGCGGCGACGGAGGGTCATGCGCGCCCCTCGCCATCGATGCGGCGAAGGAACGTGTACCCGGTCTTCTCGAACCCGGCGCGCTCCTCGTAGAAGCGGTGCGCGTCGACCCGCCACAGCGCCGAGTCGAGGGCGATCGTGGCGCAGCCCTCGTCACGCGCAATCGCGACGAGCCGCTCGATCATCGCCGCGCCGTGCCCGCGGGAGCGCTCGGCCGCCGCCGTCACCAGGTCCCACACGTAGAGATGGCGGCCCTGCGACAGCGTCGTCAGCACGTCGAAGCCGGCCAGCGACACGATCCGGCCGCCCGCCCGCAGCGCCAGCAGCCGATAGCCGCGCGCCACGGCGATGGCGGCGCGCTCGAGGTACGTCTGCTCGTCGATCCGGTCGCGCAGCTCGCGCATGACGGGCCACGCGAGCCGCAGCTCCGCCTCGCCGCGGAGCTCGACGAAATCGGTGCGGCATCGCCGGGTCGCTCACGCGCCCATCTCCCGCCGGCGGTACTGGATCGCTTCCGCCAGATGCTCCGTGGCGATGGCGTCGCTGCCCGCGAGGTCGGCGATGGTGCGCGCGATCTTCAGGGTGCGATGGAACGCCCGCGCCGACAGCGAGAGCTGCGTCATCGCCATCCGGAGGAGCGCGCCGGCGCCGTCCTCCAGCTTCGCCTGACACTGCTCGCGCACCTCCACCGACGACATCTGCGCGTTCGTCTGCGCCGCCGACCCGGCGATCGCCGCCCGCGCCCGCTGCCGCGCCCGTGCCGCCTCGACGCGCTCGCGAATCGCCGCCGACGTCTCGGCGGAGGCGTCGCCGGCGAGCTTGTCGTACTCGACGCGCGGCACCTCGACGAAGATGTCGATCCGGTCGAGCATCGGGCCGGAGATGCGCCGCTGGTAGCGCTGGACGACGCCGGGGTGGCAGGTGCAGGCGCGTTTCGTGTCGCCGTAGTAGCCGCACGGGCACGGGTTCATCGCGCCGACAAGCGTGAAGCTCGCCGGGAACGACGCTGTCGAGTGTGCCCGCGAGATGGTGACGGTGCGATCCTCGATCGGCTGGCGCAGCACTTCGAGCGCCGACTGCCCGAACTCGGGCAGCTCGTCGAGGAAGAGCACGCCATGATGGGCGAGGCTCACTTCGCCGGGTCGCGGACTGCTGCCGCCCCCGACAAGCCCCGCGTGCGAGATGGTGTGGTGCGGCGCGCGAAACGGGCGCTGCGTCACCAGCGGCGTCTCCGGCGGCAGCCGCCCGGCGATGCTGTACACCTTCGTGACGTCGAGCGCCTCCGCGATCGTCATGCCCGGCATGATCGACGGCAACGCCCGGGCGAGCAGCGTCTTGCCGGAGCCGGGCGGGCCGGAGAGCAGCACGTTATGTCCGCCCGCGGCCGCCACCTCGAGCGCGCGCTTCACGTGCTCCTGCCCCCGCACATCGGCGAAGTCGGCGCCCTCCCAGATGCGCGCGCCGCGCTCGCCGTTCGGCGGCGGCACAACGGGCAGCAGCGCGTGGCCGCCCGTCAGGTGCTCGGCCAGCGCCTTCAGATGGCGCACGGCGTAGACATCGATGCCCTCGACGAGCGCCGCCTCCGCAGCGTCGGTCGCGGCCACATAGACGCTGGCTGATGCCGCGATCGCGCGCGAGCGCCACCATCGGCAGAATGCCGTGGATGTGGCGGACACCGCCGTCGAGGGCGAGCTCGCCGAGGAAGACGGCGCCGTCGCCGTCAGCGGTCAGCTGCTCCGATGCCATCAGCACGCCGACGGCGATCGCCAGGTCGTACGAGGGCCCCTCCTTGCGGAGGTCGGCGGGCGCGAGGTTCACGGTGATCCGCTTCTGCGGGAAGAGGAGGCCGGAGTTGCGGATGGCGGCGCGCACGCGCTCGCGCGATTCCTGCACCGCCGTATCGGGCAGCCCGACGATCGTGAACACGGGCAACCCGGGGGCCGTGTCGACCTCGACCTCCACCAGCTCGCCATCGAGCCCGGCGAGCGCGCAACTCAGCACCTTGGCGAGCATCTCGTTCTCCCCCAGCCCGGGGATGATAGCGGCAGCGGGCATTGCCCGGCAATCGGGCGCGCGGCGCGGCGGCGCGCGGATGTGGCGCGACCGCTAGTTCACGGCGACGCCATCGGAATGGCGAGCGACGGAGACGGTGCCGCGGACGCCCTCGAGCTTGCTCAGCACCCGGCTCAGCTGCGAGATGCCCGTCGTTTCGAGCGTGAGAAACACCGTCGTCGTGCGATCGTTGTGCTCCTGCGTGCGCACGCCGATCATGTTGATCTTCTCCTCGGCGACGATGGTGCTGATGTCGCGCAGCAGCCCGACCCGGTCCCACGCCTCCAGCCGCACCGAGACGGGGTACAGGTTCTGATCGCGGCCCCACTCGACCGCGATCAGCCGCTCCGGCTCGCTGGCGCGCACCACGTTGATGCAGTCGCGGCGATGCACGGTGACCCCGCGCAGCCGCGTGACGTAGCCGATGATCTCGTCGCCGGGCAACGGATTGCAGCAGCGAGCGAGCGCCGTCAGCACATCGCCCGCGCCCAGCACCTGAATGTTGGTGGTGATTCGGGGCTGGCCTGGGAGCAGCGGCAGCTCGGCGGCGAGGGGGAGCGGCGGCGCGCTCCTCCTGCAGGATCGCGTTCGCGAGCCGCATCGAGACGTTCTGGGCGCTGATCTCGCCGCAGCCGACCGCTGTCAGCAGATCATCGAGCGTCTCGAGCTTCAGCTGCTTCAGCACATCGCCGCCCTGCAGCCGGTTCTGGGGGATGCCGAGACGGCGCAGCTCGCGCTCCAGGATCTCGCGGCCCCGCGTGATGTTCTCGGAACGCTGCTGCTTCTTGAACCAGGTGCGCACCTTCGTGCGCGCATTGTGCGTCGTGAGATAGCCCAGATTCGGGTTCAGCCAGTCGCGCGAGGGGCCGCGCGAAGTCCGGCTCGACACGATTTCGACGACGTCGCCGTTGCGCAGATGGTAGTTCAGCGGCACGAGCCTGCCGTTCACCTTCGCGCCCACGCAGCGATGACCGAGGTCGGTGTGCACCCGGTACGCGAAGTCGAGCGGTGTGGCCCCGGCTGGCAGGTCCTTCACCTCGCCCTTGGGCGTGTACACGAAGACCTGGTCCCCGAAGATGTCCGTCTTTACGGACTCGACGAAGTCCTCGGCGCCCGCGAGTTCGCGCTGCCATTCGAGCAGTTGCCGCAGCCACGCCATCCGCTCATCGTGCTGCCGCACGACCTGGGCTGTCGCCGAATCTTCGTAGCGCCAGTGGCTCGCGACGCCGTACTCCGCGACGTAGTGCATCTCGTGCGTGCGAATCTGCACTTCGAGCGGGCGCGCGTCGGGCCCCATCAGCGTGGTGTGGAGCGACTGGTACATGCTCTCCTTGGGGTGCGCGATGTAGTCGTCGAACTGGCCCGGTACCGGACGCCACATGCCGTGGACGATGCCCAGCGTCTGGTAGCACTGATCGGGCCGTTCCACGAGGACGCGGATCGCGACGAGGTCGTAGATGTCGTCGAAGCTCTTGCCCTGCTCCTCGTAGCGCAGCATCTTCTTGTGGATCGAGTAGATGTTCTTGGCGCGGCCCTGCACCTCGGCGACGATGCCCTGGCGTGCCAGCTCCTGCTGCAGCTCCGCCTCGATGCGCGCCACGTAGCGCTCGCGCTCGGCTCGCCGGCTCGCCACGAGCCGCGATATCTGCCGATAGCGCTCCGGGTCGAGGTGGCGAAACGCGAGGTCTTCGAGCTCCCACTTGATCTGCCAGATGCCGAGCCGGCTCGCGAGCGGCGCGTAGATCTCCATCGTCTCGCGCGCAATCCGAAGCCGCTTCTCGGGATCGAGCGCATCGAGGGTGCGCATGTTGTGGAGGCGGTCGGCGAGCTTGACGATGACGACGCGCACGTCCTCGGCCATCGCCAGAAACATCTTGCGGAGGTTCTCGGCCTGGATCGCCGCGTCGCCGGGGCGCTCCTCGGGCGCAACCCAGTGGAGGCGCGAGAGCTTCGTCGCGCCCTCGACGAGACGCGCGACCTCGGCGCCGAAGCGCTCGGCGACATCCTCCACCGTGACGCCGCAGTCCTCGACGACGTCGTGCATGAGCGCCGCGGAGACGGTCGATGCGTCGAGGTGCAGCGTCGCGATGGTGTGCGCGGCGTGAAGCGGGTGCTCGATGTACGGGTCGCCGGAGATGCGGAGCTGGCCATCGTGCGCCTGCGACGCGAACTCGTAGGCCCGCTCGATCGTCTCGACGCGTTCCTCCGGCATATACTCCCGGCACTTCTCGAGAAGCTCTTCGACCCTCATCGCGCGCAGCCGCCCCCGTACGCGGTGCGAAACCGGTTCTTGGTGCACCACGCTATCCATTCAGTATACGCCGGAGCCCCGTTTGCTCAACCATGCGGACATTCGCGCGGCGGCGCTCGCCCCCGATCCCGCCGTTCGCTATACTGGTGGCACTCCCGCCCGAAAGGACACCCGTGTTTCAGGCGCCGCGCGGCACCACCGATGTGCTGCCCGAAGAGCAGCCCCACTGGCGCTTCGTCCGCGAACAGATCGAGCTGTGGTCGGCCCGCTTCGGTTACGAGCGGATCGACACGCCGATGTTCGAAGACGCGGCGCTCTTCGTGCACGGCACCGGCCAGAGCACCGATATCGTCGAGAAGGAGATGTACACCTTCACCGACCGTAGCGGCGATCTGATGGCGCTCCGTCCCGAGGGCACCCCGAACACGCTGCGGGCCTACGCCCAGCACGGCATGGCGAGCCGCTCGCAGCCGGTGCGGCTCTACTACTGGGCGCCGTCGTTCCGCTACGAGCGGCCGCAGGCGGGCCGATACCGTCAGTTCTGGCAGTTCGGATGCGAGGCCATCGGCGAGGCCGATGCCGCGATCGACGCCGAGCAGATCGAGCTCGTGGCGGCGCTGCTGGGCGCGCTCGGGCTCGGCGATGTCGTTCTGCTGCTCAACAGCATCGGCGACGCCGCCTGCCGCCCGGCGTACATCGGGCTCCTCCGCGCCTACTACGAGCCCCTGCTCGATGCCGCCTGCGCCGACTGTCGCGGCCGCTACGAGCGCAACGCGCTGCGGCTGCTCGACTGCAAGAACGAGCGCTGCCAGCCGCTCATCGCGGCCGCGCCCCACATCGCCGACCACCTCTGCGAGCCGTGCGCGAGCCACTTCGCCGAGACGCGCCGCTTCCTCGATGCGCTCGGCATCGCCTACACGATCGAACCGCGGCTGGTGCGCGGGCTCGACTACTACACGCGCACCGTCTTCGAGTTCGTGCCGCCGGGCGGCGGCCAGCAGAGCACCATCGCCGCCGGTGGCCGCTACGACGGCCTGATGGAGTCGCTCGGCGGCAGGCCAACGCCCGGCACCGGATTCGCGCTGGGGCTCGAGCGGCTCATCCTCAACCTCAAGGAGCGGGGCGTCGCGCCACCGGATATCCCGCGCCCCGCGGTGTACGTGGCGTACGCCGCCGGCGAAGCCCGGGCGACGGTGATGCGCGTGGCCGCCGAGCTGAGGCGCGGCGGCACGGGCGCCATCGCCGGAGCGGGCCGCAGTCTGAAGGCGCAGCTGCGTCAGGCGAACACGCTCGGCGTCGCGTACACGGTCATCGTCGGGCAGCGCGAGCTCGCCGACGGCACGGCACAGGTGAAGCAGATGGCCGGCGGCGGCGAGCGGCACGTGGCACAGGCGGGCATCGCAGAAGCGCTGGCGGCGCTGATGGCCGCGGACGCCGAAGCAGCGGCGTCGAGCGGCAGCGACGGGTCGGCCGGGGGCGCGCCATGAGCATGTTCGACCGGCTCCACGCGATCGAGGCGCGCTACGACGAGCTCGCCGCCGAGATGGGCCGCCCCGAAGTCGCGTCCGACTACCAGCGCATCCAGGAGCTCGCGAAGGAGCGCTCGTCGCTGGAGAACATCGTCACGCTCTATCGGCGGCACCGCGCGGCCGAAGCGCGGATCGCGGAGGCGCGCACCGTGCTCCACGAGGGCGGCGACGCCGACTTCGCCGCCCTCGCCCGCGAAGAGCTCGACGCGCTCGAACCGGAGCTCGAGCGGATAGCGGCGGCGCTGAAGCTGGCGCTGCTGCCGGCCGATCCGCGCGACGGACGCGACGTTATCGTCGAGATTCGGGCGGCGGCGGGCGGCGACGAGGCCGCGATCTTCGCGGGCGACCTGTATCGCATGTACAGCCGCTACGCCGACCGCCAGAGCTGGAAGACGGAGGTCATCTCCGCCAGCGAGAGCCCGACGGGCGGCTTCCGCGAGATCATCTTCGAGGTGCGCGGCGGCGGCGCCTACTCGCGTCTCAAGTACGAGTCGGGCGTCCATCGGGTGCAGCGCGTGCCCGACACCGAGGCGCAGGGGCGCATCCACACGTCGACGGCGACGGTCGCCGTGCTGCCGGAGGTCGATGATGTCGACGTCAACATTACCGACGCGGACCTCCGGATCGACATCTTCCACTCGGGCGGCGCGGGCGGCCAGAACGTGAACAAGGTGGCCACCGCCGTGCGGCTGACGCATCTGCCCACCGGCATCGTCGTCGTCTGCCAGGACGAGCGCTCGCAGCTGAAGAACCGCACGAAGGCGATGAACGTGCTGCGCGCGCGTGTGTTCGATCTGGAGCAGCAGAAGCAGATGAGCGAGCTCGCCGCATCGCGCAAGTCGCAGGTGGGCACCGGCGAGCGCTCCGAGAAGATACGCACCTACAACTTCCCGCAGGATCGGATCACCGACCACCGGATTGGGCTGACCGTGCACAACCTGCCGGGCGTGCTCGATGGCAGCCTCGACCCCATCATCGACGCCGTCGCCACCGACGAGCAGGCGCGCCGGCTCGAGGAGGCCGGCGATGGGGACAGCGGATGAACCTCGGGCAGGCGAGGCGCACCGCCGCGACGCGGCTCGCCGGCGGCGGGCTCGACGAAGCTGAACTCGACGCCGACGTTCTGCTTCGCCACGCGCTCGGCGACATCGACCGCGCTCACCTGCTCGCGCACCTCGACGATGCGCTGCCGGAGGACGCCGCCGCCGCCTTCGAGCGGCTCCTGGCACGGCGGCTCGCGCACGAACCGACGGCGTACATCGTCGGCCATCGCGAGTTCTACGGGCTCGATCTGCGGGTGACGCCCGCGGCGCTCATCCCCCGCCCGGAGACGGAGATGCTCGTCGAGGCGGCGCTGGCGCGCATCGGCGGCAGCGAGTACCCCGAGGTCGTCGATGTTGGCGCCGGCTCCGGCGCGATCGCGATAGCGATCGCCGTCCACCACCCGACGGCGCGGATCGTGGCGACCGATGTCTCCGCCGATGCGCTGGCGCTCGCCGCCCAGAATGCGCAGCGCCACGGCGTCGCGGGGCGCTTGCAGCTCGTCCGCACCGACCTGCTCGCCGCAGTCCGCGGCCACATCGATGTCATCGTCGCGAACCCGCCGTACGTGCGCACCACCGATTGGCAGCGGCTCGACCCGGAGATCCGCGAGCACGAGCCGCGGCTCGCCCTCGATGGCGGCGCCGACGGGCTCGGCGTCGTGCGGCGGCTGCTGGAGCAGGCGGCGCCGTTCGTGGCGCGGGGAGCGGCGCTCTACATCGAGATCGGCGCGGACGAAGGAGCGGAGGCTCTCGCCTCCGCCCGCTCGCTGATGCCGTTCGCGCACTGTGGCGTACGCCCCGACCTCGCGGGGCGCGATCGGGTGCTGGCGGTGCAGCTGTCCTGAACGCCGCCGTCCGGCGCCGCTAGGCCGTGCCGCCGCCGCTGCTGCGCATGTCGTCGGCGCGCTTGCGTATCTCGCCCCACATGGGCAGGATGGCGCCGACGCTCAGCGCTATCGCGCCGATGACCGAGGCCCACAGCCCCCAGCCGACGCTGATGTTCACGCCTTCGGGCTCGTCCTCGGTCATCACATCGAGGAAGTCGATGAGGACGAGGATGTCGACGACGACAGCCCCGATGACGAGCGCCCACAGCAGCGCGGTCTGTTCCATGCTGATGTTGCCGTAGACGTACGCCCCGATGGCGGCGATGCCCGCGAGCGCCAGGATGAAGGTGAAGACGCCGTTCTCGTCGAAGCCGCCGGATGAGGCCGAGAAGGGCCCGACTTCGGCCTCGACCCAGGGGCCAAACGCGCCGATGAGCAGCAGCACCAGGCCACCCACCGTCGCCCACTTCACCGGCTTGTCGACGTACCGTTCCCGAAGCTTGTCGATGTACTCTTGCATGGCGATCGTCCCCTCACACTTATCGCGATCCCGATCGCGGACCTGCGGAGTACGCTCCCGTGCGCTCCGGTCTTACCCCTGCTGCGCGAACTGGTAGATCTTGCCCTCGGTCTTGATCGAGGGTGCGATCACCATCTCGGCCGTGTGGAACTCGCGGATGTCGCGCGCGCCGCACATCCCCATCGCCGTGCGCAGGGCACCAACGAGGTTCTCGGTGCCGTCGGTGCGCGATGTCGGCCCGAACAGCAGCCGTTCGAGCGTCGTGCGCACGCCCACCCCGACGCGCGTGCCCCGCGGCAGCGTCGCGTTCGGCGTGGCCATGCCCCAGTGCCAGCCGCGCCCCGGCGCTTCCGCCGTCGAGGCGAGCGGCGATGCGATCATGACAGCGTCGGCGCCGGCGGCGAAGGCCTTGCACACGTCGCCGCCCGTCCTCATGCCGCCATCGGTGATGATGGGCACGTAGCGGCCGGTCTCGCTGTAGAAGTGGTCGCGCGCCGCCGCGCAGTCGATGGTCGCCGTCACCTGGGGGACGCCGATGCCGAGCACCTCGCGGCTCGTGCAGGCCGCGCCCGGCCCGACGCCGATGAGGACGGCCGCGACGCCTGTGTCCATGAGCTCGCGCGTGGCCCCGTAGCCAACGGTGTTGCCCACGACGACCGGCATCGGCATCTGGCGGACGAGCTCGTCGAGGCGGAGCCCGCGTTCGCTGCGCGAGATGTGGCGAGCCGTGGTGACGGTGCTCTGCACGATGAACATGTCGGCGCCGGCCTCGGCGACAGCGGGCGCGAGCTGCTTCGTGAACGCGGGCGCGCAGGCGACGACGGCAGTGCCGCCCGCGGCCTTGATCGCCGCGATCCGCTCGCCCGCGAGCTCGGGGCGGATGGGCGCGCGATAGGCCTTCTGCATCAGCGCGGTCGCCTGCTCGGGCGGGGCAGCCGCGATCTCGGCGAGGATGGCGCCGGGGTCATCGTAGCGCGTCTGCAGCCCTTCGAGGTTGAGCGCGGCGAGCCCGCCGAAGGCGGAGTACTGCACGGCGAAGCCGACATCGACGACGGCATCCATGGCGGAGGCGATAATCGGCAGCTCGAACTTCATCCCGGCGAGCTCGAACGAGACGTCGACGAGGTCAGGATTGACAGTGACCTGCCCCGGGACTATGGCGACGTCATCGAACCCGTACGCGTGACGCAGCTGCTTGGAATGCGGAGCCGACATCGTATCCTCCTACTCGTGGGCCTGGCGGCGCCACGGGTCAACTGGTCCGGACGCTCGCGCGTTCCGGCCGGACTGGAACAAAGCACAAATGCCTGCCGTGTGGCAGGCACTTGGAATGTGGCTCGACGGGCGGTAGGCCGCACTCTCCGGTGTGGGAGCGGGTACGAATGGCACTCCGCGAACCTCCCGAACTTCGGAGATGTTATTGCTAGGACTATAGCCCACGTGCGCGTTTGACGTCAACGGCGCGACCCTCATTGCGCGGGCTTCGCCTATACTTGGCGCGTGGCCACGCTGTACCTCGTCGCGACCCCTATCGGCAATCTCGAAGACATCACCCTTCGGGCGCTTCGCATCCTCCGCGAGGTTCACCTCGTCGCCTGCGAGGACACCCGCACAACACGCAAGCTCCTCGCGCACTACGACATTCACACCCCCACGCTCGCCTACAACGAACACAACCACCGCCAACGGACGCCACGCATCCTCGCGGTGCTCGAAACGGGCGATGTGGCGCTCGTCTCCGAAGCGGGGACGCCCGCCATCAGCGACCCCGGCGAGGCGCTCGTCCGGGCGGTGATCGAAGCGGGCCACGACGTGTCGCCGCTGCCCGGCCCTTCGGCGCTGACGGCGGCGCTCGCCGTATCGGGGCTGCCGATGCAACGTGTCACGTACACAGGCTTCCTGCCGCGCCGCGCAAAGGAGCGCCGCGAGCTGCTCCGCTCGCTCTCCGGCCGGCCCGATACGCTCGTCGCGTTCGAGACGCCTCAACGGCTGCGCGACGCGCTCGAAGACGCGCTCTCCGTCCTCGGCGACCGCCGCGTCGCCGTCTGCCGGGAGATGACGAAGCTGCACGAAGAGGTGTGTCGGGGCACGCTCCGCGAGGCGCTGCCGCACTTCGAGGCGCCGCGCGGCGAGGTCACGCTCGTCATCGAGGGTGCGCCCGCCGCCGAAGACGGCGTTGTCGACGAAGCGCGCGTGCTCGATGAGCTGCGTCGGCTGCGCGACGAGGGCCATTCGGCGAAGCAGGCCATCGCCGAGCTCGCGCTCACCCGCGGCATTCAGCGGCGGACGCTCTACCGGCTCTGGCTGCAGCTCGGATAGCTTCGCGGCTTGCGCCTGAGCGCACAAACACGGCCCGTCCTTATGCTACAATCGACCCTCTGGCCACGTCTTCAACGAACCGGGGATAACTGTGCCGCAGCGGATTTACGTCGGTGTCGCCTGGCCATACGCGAACGGCTCGCTTCACCTCGGCCAGATCGCGGGCGCGTACCTCCCCGCCGACATCTTCGCGCGCTACCATCGCCTTGCCGGCAACGACGTCCTCATGGTGTCCGGCAGCGACCAGCACGGCACCCCCATCACCGTGCGCGCCGAGAAGGAGCAGCGTTCGCCGGGCGAGGTCGCGGCCCAATTCCACGCCGAGTTCCTCGACAACTGGCCCCGGCTCGGCATCTCGTGGGATCTGTTCACCACCACCGGCACAGAGCATCACGCCAAAGTCGTGCAGGAGGTCTTCCTGCGGCTCCACGCGAGCGGCGACATCTATGCCGCCACGATGGCGCTGCCCTACTGCCCCAAGGATCGTCGCTTCCTGCTCGATCGTTATGTCGAGGGGACGTGCCCCCACTGCGGCGACCCCAACGCCCGCGGCGACCAGTGTGACGCCTGCGGCCGCCCCCTCGACGCGCTCGAGCTGCGCGACGCCCGCTGCCGCTTCTGCGGCACCGAGCCCGAGCGGCGCGAATCGGAGCACTTCTTCATGCGGCTGTCCGCGTTCACCGAGCGTGTGCGCGAATGGCTCGCCCCGCACGAATCGCACTGGCGCAAGAACGTGTTCAACTCCACCATGGGCGTGCTCCGCGAAGGGCTGCGCGATCGCGCCATCACCCGCGACCTCGAGTGGGGCGTCGCGGTGCCGCTGCCCGGCTACGAGGAGAAGCGCATCTACGTCTGGTTCGAGGCGTTCATCGGCTATCTCTCGGCGGCGCAGGAGTGGGCGCAGCGCCGGGGCGAGCCCGAACGCTGGCGCGACTTCTGGCAGAACGACGACACGAAAGTCGTACTACTTCATCGGCAAAGACAACATCTTCTTCCACACGATCTGGTGGCCGGCCGTGCTCATGGCGTACGGCGGCCTGACGCTGCCCCACGATGTCCCCGCGAACCAGTACCTGACGATGTCGGGCAGCAAAGCCTCGACCAGCCGCAACTGGGCCGTGTGGCTGCCCGAGGCGCTCGCGCGCTACGACCCCGACCCCATCCGCTACACGCTCGCCGCCGCCATGCCCGAGTCGTCGGACTCCGACTTCAGTTGGGGCGAGTTTCTGCGCCGCAACAACGACGAGCTTGTCGCGACATGGGGCAACCTCGCGAATCGGGTGCTGACCTTCACCGTCCGCAACTTCGACTATCGCGTGCCGGAGCCGGGCGAGCTCGATGCCGGCAGTCGCGCCATCCTCGCCTCGGCCGAGGCGGCGCTCGCGGCCATCGGCGACGACCTCGCGGCGTGCCACTTTCGGAGCGCGCTCGGCCGCGCGATGGCGCTGGCGCAGGAGGCGAATCGCTACCTCGATGAGCGTGCGCCATGGAAGGCGATCAAGGTCGACCGCGCCGCCGCCGCACAGTCGCTCTACACCAGCATCGGCGTCATCGGCGCCCTGAAGACAGCGCTGGCGCCGTTCCTGCCGTTCTCGTCGGAGCGGCTGCACGGCTACCTCGGGCTGCCGGGCGATGTCGCCAGCGCGGGCTGGCGGTTCGAGCTGCCGGTGGCGGGGGCCGCGCTCGCCGAGCCCGAGCCGCTGTTCCGCAAGCTCGACCCATCGATCGTCGAGGAAGAGGAAGCGCGGTTGGGCCAATGACAGCGCCGCTCCCGCTCGTCGACACGCACGCCCATCTCCAGTTCGACGCGTTCGACGACGACCGCGACGCGACGCTGCACGCGCCCGCGAGGCCGGCCTGCTCGCCATCGTCAACGTCGGCACCGACCTCGAATCGAGCGCCGCGGCCATCGACCTCGCCGAGCGCCACGACTGGCTCTACGCCACCGCCGGCGTCCACCCCCACGATGCCGAGAGCCTCCACCGCAGCGATCCGTATCTGCTGCGGGCGTACGCGATGCACAGCCGCACGGTGGCGCTGGGCGAGACGGGGCTCGATTATCACCGGATGCTGTCGTCGCGCGAAGCGCAGATCGCCGTCTTCCGCGCCCACCTCATCATCGCCGCCGACCTCGGCCTGCCGGTCGTGGTACATTCGCGCGAGGCCGCTGACGATACGTGGGCGGTGCTTGCGGAATGGGCAAGCGGCCTGGGACGGGAGGAGCGCGACGGCCGTATTCTGGGCGTCATGCACTGCTTCGACGGTGACGCGGCGCTCGCTCTTCGTTATGTCGCGTTAGGCTTCGTGATATCGATCCCTGGGCCCGTGTCGTACCCGAAGGCCGGGCAGCGTCGCGACGTCGCGCGGCAGGTGCCGCTGGAGGCACTTGTCGTGGAGACGGACTGCCCGTATCTTGCTCCGCAGAGCCAGCGGGGCCGCCGCAACGAGCCCGCGTATCTCGTCGAGACGGTGCGCTCCATCGCGGAGCTGCGCGGCGAGACGCCCGAGCGGGTCGCCCGCGCGACGACGGAGAACGCGGCACGGCTGTTCCGGCTGCCACTCGCCGCCATCGCCAGCGCCACATCAACGGAGGAGCGAACGTGACCGTTGCCGCGCTCTACGGACCGGTACAGGAAGACATGGCGAAGGTGGAAGATTGCCTCGACGAGGTCAAAGCCGTCGAGCACCCCTTCCTGGCCCAGATGCTCGACATGGCGCTGGCCCGCGGCGGCAAGCGATTGCGCCCCGCCGTCGCGCTGCTCTCCGGCCGCTTCCACACATACGATGTGCCCCGGCTCGTGACGTTGGCGGCGGCGCTGGAGCTGCTGCACACGGCGACGCTCGTCCACGACGACGTCATCGACGAAGCCAGCACCCGCCGCGGCCGCGCGACCGTCAACTCGAAGTTCAAGAACGCCGCGACCGTCATGCTCGGCGACTACATGTTCGCCAATGCCGCTGTCCTCATCTCGCTGACGGAGCACGTCAAGGTGATCGAGAACTTCTCGCGCTCGCTGATGGCCATCGCTACCGGCGAGCTCGGCCAGGATCTGTCGACCTTCGATACCCGCCAGGACATTCGCGCCTACATGCAGCGCATCGCCGGCAAGACAGCGGCGCTCTTCCGCACGGCGGGCGAGTGCGGGGCGATGCTCTCGCTTGCGCCCGAGGAGCACGTGGCGGCGCTGCGCGACTACGGCTACAACCTCGGCATGGCGTTCCAGGTTGTCGACGACATCCTCGACTTCACCGGCGACGAGGAGCTCATGGGCAAGCCCGTCGGCAGCGATCTGATGCAGGGCACGCTGACCTTGCCCTCGCTGCTGCTCATGGAGCGCAATCCGAAGGACAACCCGATTCCGAAGCTGTTCGCGGCCAGCCCCGCCAAGCGCCCTCAGCACCTTGAGGCGGCGCTCGCGATGGTCCGCGAATCGGGTGTGATCGAGGAGTCGTACGACGTGGCGCGCGACTTCGCCCGTCAGGCGCGCGCGGCGCTCGCGCCGCTGCCCGGCGACGACGCGAAGGAAACGCTGGAAGACCTGACGACGTACGTGCTCATCCGCACGAGCTGACGCCCGGCGCGCGGCGCTCAGTCGAGCGGCGTGAAGATGCGGGGCTTCTCTTTCGCCTTCACGGGTGGCGGCGTCGCATTCCCGGCTTCGGCGGTAACCCGCTTCTCGAGCTGGCGCAGCTCCTTGCGATCGGCCTTCTGCGCCTTGGTGAGCTTGGCCACGGGCGCGGGCTTGTTGACCTCGGGATGCTCGTTCGGGCGAACGCCGCCCGTCACCGGCTTCGACACCTTCGTGCCGAGGTGGTAGTACGAGCCGTCATCGGGGATGCGGCGAGGGTAGCCATCGCGGAAGGTGAACGCCGCGAACGACGACGGCATCATCCGCCGGCCATCGCGATAGCAGACCGGGCACGGCACCGGGTCGGCCGCCTCGCGCATGGGGCGAAGCACCTCGAACACGCCGTTGCAGGGCTCACAGTAGAACTCGTAGATCGGCACGAGCGGCTCTCCCATCAGGTGAGGGTGCGGGGCGTCACCGTACCATATTGGGTCGCGGGGCGGCAAGCTCGGCGGCCGGTGGCGGCGATGTCCGCCGGAGGTGATCGAGGAACGCCTCCGAGCGCACGTCGCGGTCGAGCGCCGCGTGCACGAGGTCGCGCAGGTGCGCTTCGAGCTCGCTCGCGAGTTCGCCCGAGATCCGCACGCGCGCCGCCTCCGGGTACGGCTTCGACTGCAGCAGCCGCAGCACCTTGAGCGCGCGCAGCGACAGCGGCCGCACGGGGCCCGCTTCCGCCGCCGTGCAGTCGTGGCAGAGCGCACCGCCCGAGTGCGGGGCGAAGTACTGATCGCGCGGCTGTAGCGGCTGGTCGCAGGCGACGCACTCGCTCAGTTGCGGGCGATACCCGAGCGCATCGAGCAGCCGCATCTCGAAAAAGCGGCAGACCAGCGCCGCGTCATCGCCGCCATCGAGCGCGCGCAGCGCCCACAGCAGCAGCGCATAGGCGCGACCGTCCGGGTCGTGCCCCGGGCCGACCTCTGTGAAACGGTCGACCATCTCCGCCAGGTACAGTCCCGCGGTCAGCAGGCCGAGGTCGTCGCGCACCTTCCCGAACCCCTCGATCGTCTGCGCCTGGGTCACGACATCGAGGCTGCGGCCGCGGGCGAGCATCAGCGAGCAGTGCGCCAGCGGCTCCACGTGCCCGCCGATGCGGCTCTTCGGGCGGCGGACGCCCTTTGCCACAGCCTCGATGCGGCCAGCGAGCGGTGTGTAGAGCGAGACGATCCGATCGGCGTCGCCAAGCGGCCGCTGGCGGAGGACGATGGCTTCGGTCTTGTAGACGCGCGGAGCCGGCATGATCGGCGCCTCAGAGGTCCTGGCGATTTTCGAGCGCGCGCGACAGCGTCACCGCGTCGGCGTACTCGATGTCGGCGCCCATCGGCAGGCCGCGCGCCAGCCGCGTCACGCGCGGCCCCAGCGGCGCGACAAGCCGTCCCACGTACATGGCCGTGGCCTCGCCCTCCAGACTAGGGTTCGTGGCGAGCACGACCTCACGAACATCGCCCTCCTTCAGCCGGTCGAGCAGCGAGCGCAGCTTCAGTTCGTCGGGGCCGATCCCCTCCTGCGGGGAGATAACGCCGTGCAGCACGTGGTACAGCCCCCGAAACCCGCCGGCGCGCTCGAGCGCCAGAATATCGAGCGCCTCCTCGACCACGCAGACGATGCCGCGGTCACGCGAAGGGTCGCGGCAGATGGCGCACGGCTCGATGTCGGTGAGGTTCTGGCAGATGGAGCAGAGGACAATGCGTTCCTTCACGTCGACGATGGCGCTCGCGAGCTCCCGCGCCTCCTCCGACGGCGCGCGCAGCAGGTAGTAGGCGAGCCGCTGCGCGCTCTTCGGGCCGATGCCCGGGAGCCGGTGGAACGCGTCGATGAGCCGGGCGACGGGCTCCGCCATCGAGGTGTATTCGCTCACGTACGTAACCCAACGCGGCGATGTCGTTGAGGACACGGCGAACTGGGGCGCCGCGCTATGCTCGCGTCGCCTCGCGCCCTCGCGCCGATCAGCCGCCGAGCCCGAGCTGGCCTGCGAGCCCGATGAGCGTCTGCATCTGGAGGCCGTTCACCTTCTCCAGCGCCTCGTTGAGCGCCGCGATCACCAGATCCTGCAGCATCTCGGCGTCGTCCGCGTCGATGACCTCCGGCTGGATGGTGAGCGCCTCGACCTTCAGTCCGCCCGTCACCGTCACGGCGACGGCGCCGCCGCCGGATGTCGCCGAGACGCGGTGCTCGGCGAGATCGGCCTGCGACTTCATCAACTGGCCCTGCATCTGCTGAAGACGCGCCATTGCGTCGCGGTTCATCCCCATGATGTGCGTTCCTCCTGCTAGAATCAGCGTTCGCCGACAATCCGCGCGCCCAGATCGAGCGCCTCGCGCACCAGCGGTGCTCGCGGGGCCGATGCCGCCCTCTGCCGATCGATGACGTTCGGCTCGTGGCGACAGATGACGGTGTACGGCTTTCCGAATATCTGCTGCACCGCCTGTGTCAGAGCCCGCAGATTCGCACCGTCATCGCCGGTGGCGGCCCGATCGGCGTGGGTGGTGTAGCGGAACCCGAAGGTGATGCGCGCCGCCTCCTCGTCGATGTCGATGATATCGCACGTGCTGTTCAGCAGCGCCCCGGCCCGCTTGTCGACCGTGCGTGTGAGGTTGAACAGCTCCTGCCAGCGCTCGCGCGCCTGTCGCACCACGGGCGACGCGTCGTCATCGACGGGCGGCGGCGGCTGGCGCTGCTCCGGTGGCGGCCCAGGCGCGACTGAGGCCGCGTCGTCCTCGAAGGGCGGTACTGGGCGCAGCTCGGGGCCGCGCGACGCCTCCGGGCGCGGGCGCGGTGGCGCAGGCCGCCGATCGGCGGCGGGCGGCGCCGGAGCGCGGCGCTCCGTTGCGGCGGCGGGCGCGGCCCGTGGTGCAGGGGCGGGCGCGACGGCAGCCGCGGGCGCCGGCCGCTCCGTGGCCAGGACACACTCCGCCATCGCCAGCTCCAGCGGCAGCGACGACAGTGGGTCGGCCCGAAAGTCCGTCGCGCCGAAGGCTCGCAGCGCCCGGACGATATCGGCCGAGTCGATGCCGGCGACGGCGTCGCGCATGTCGCTGAGCTGCTCCGCCGAGAACGGCAGCTCGACAACCGCCTCCGCCCGGATCAGCAGCAGCGACCTCAGATACTGGATGACCTCGTTGGTGAACTGACGCAGGTCGGCGCCATCGTCGCGGACGGAGGCGATGGTACCGAGCCCGGCCGCCAGATCGCGGCCGAGCGCCGCCCGCGCCGCTTCGGCGGCACGCGCGTCGCCGCTAAGCCCGAGCGCGTCGCGGACGTGGTCGGCCGTAAGGTCGCGGCCGTGATACGCGACGGCCTGCTCGAGCAGGTTGATGGCGTCGCGCAGCGAGCCGGTCGAGGCGCGCGCCAGCGTCTCCAGCGCGGGCTGGTCGATGCTGATCCGCTCCGCGGCGGCGATCTGCCGTAGCCGGTCGGCGACGGCGCCCATCGGGATACGGCGGAAGTTGTAGCGCTGGCAGCGCGACAGGATAGTGGCGGGCACACGGTGCGGCTCCGTCGTCGCGAGGATGAAGATGACATGCGGCGGCGGCTCTTCCAGCGTCTTCAGCAGTGCGTTGAACGCCGGCTCCGTCAGCATGTGCACTTCGTCGATGAGGTAGACCTTGCGCTTGCCGGTCGGATGGAACGCGGCCGCCTCGCGAAGCGCGCGTATCTCGTCGATGCCACGGTTGCTGGCGGCGTCGATCTCGACGAGGTCGAGGTTCGCACCCTCATCGAAGGCGCGGCACGATGCGCACTCGCCGCAGGGTTCGCCATCGGCCGGGGCGGCGCAGTTCGCCGCTTTCGCGAGAATGCGCCCGGTGCTCGTCTTGCCGGTGCCGCGCGGCCCGCACAGCAGATACGCGTGTGCGAGCGCGTCCTGACCGACGGCGTTCCGCAGGGTACGGCTCACCGGCTCCTGGCCGGCGAGGTCGCCGAAGGAACGCGGACGCCACTTCCGATAGAGAACTTCGGCCAAGAGGGGAACTCCTGTGCTGAGTGGACGGGCTCATTATACGGCAGGGGTAAGGCCTGTCAAAGGCGGGGTGACGCGGCCCGGGCGCTGGCGGGCGGCGCTAGGTCACCTCCCGATACCGGTCGCCGAGGATCGCCCGTTCGCGGGCCCGCATCGCGCGCTCGTCGCCGGGCTCCTCGTGGTCGTGGCCGAGCAGGTGCAGGATGCCGTGCGTCACCAGGTGCGCCAGCTCATCGGCGAGCGGACGCTGCGCGCGCTGCGCCTGTCGCTCGGTGTAGGGCATCGCGATGACGATATCGCCGAGATACGCCCGCTCGCCGCTGTCCTCGCCCACCACCCACGGCTCGCCCTCGCCGGCCTCGGCGTCGCCCTCGCCGAACGAGAGCACGTCGGTCGGCTCGTCGATGCCGCGATACTGGCGATTGAGCGCGCGCACGGTCTCGTCGCCGGTGACGAGCAGCGAGAGCGACGCTGCGGCGACGCCTTCGGCGGCGAGGGTGGCCCGCGCCGTCGCGAGCAGGCTGGCGGTGTCGACAATGGCAGCGAACGCGGGCGCGACCTCGATGGTGATGTCGTCGCCCGCGCTCACAGTACCCCGCGCAGTTCGGTGAGGCTGGTGATGCGCGCGTCCGGCTCCGTCGCGCCCTCCTCGCTCGTGTACACGCCCGGCCGCACGATCCGGATGGCGCGGATGCCGCACGCCTTCGCGCCCTCGATGTCGCGCTCGACGCTATCGCCGATCATCGCGGCCTCCGGCGCTCCCACGCCCAGCGCCGCAAGCGTGTGCGCGAAGATACGCGGGTCGGGCTTGCCGATGCCCAGCTCGCCCGACACGACCGTCACCTCGAAGCGGCCATCGAGCCCGGCGACAGCGATCTTCTGGCGCTGGAGGTCGGGCGCGCCGTTCGTGAGCAGCGCCAGCCGATAGTCGCGCGCCAGGCCCGCGAGCACGGGCACGGTGTCGTCGTACGCCACGTGACTGCGCCCGCGCGCTTCGCAGAAGGCGGACGCGAGGCGGCGAGCGAGCCCGTCGTCGTCGATGCCGTAGCCGGCGAGGGCGCCGGCCCAGGCCCGGTGGCGAAAGGCGGGCGTCCACTCGCGGAGGCGGGCGAGGTTCGGGCCTGTCGCCCTCGAAGGTCGCGGAGAGCGCCTCCCACGAGGCGATGCCCATGGCGCGGGCGTACTCGATGGCGGGCCCGTCCTGCCAGAGGCGGCCCGCGTGGTCGCGGACGGCGCGGCCAAGCGCATCGGCGTCGACGCCGTGCTCCGCGGCGAGCGCGCACGCCTCGCGAAAGGCGGCGTCGGTGGCGGCGTCATCGGCGATGAGCGTGTTATCGAGATCGAAGATGAGTGCGGAGACGACCGGCATACGTGCGACCTACGGACGCAGCATAGCGCGAATGCGCCCGTTCACGCGACGCGAAGGACGCCCGCGGCCTGCTCCGCCATGTCGATGAGGGGGGCCGGGATGAACCCGAACACGAGCACGCCCACCGTCGCGATGCCGAGCGCCGCCCCAATCGGCAGGCCCGCGCCCACTCGCTCCTCCGACGCGGCCGGCGTCACGAACATGGCGCGCACCACGCCGATGTAGTAGAACGCCGAGAACACGGTGTTCACCACCGCGATGACGACGAGCCACTCCAGGTCGGCCTGCACCGCCGCGTAGAAGATGTAGATCTTGGCGATGAACCCCGCCGTCGGCGGCACGCCCGTGAGCGACATCATGCCGATGGCGAGCGGTATCGCCAGCCACGGCGAACGGCGGCCCATGCCCGCAAAGTCGCCGATCTTGTCGGAGCCGATCCGGCTCGATATGGCGATGATGGCGATGAACGCCGCGAGGTTCGTGAACGCGTAGGCTGCGAGGAAGAACAGCACCCCGGACGCGCCCAGCGTCTGATCCTGATCGGCCGTAATCGCGGCGACGCCGACGAGGAAGTACCCGGCCTGCGCGATGGAGCTGTATCCGAGCATCCGCTTGATGTTCGTCTGCTGGATGGCGACGACGTTGCCCACGATCATCGACGCGGCCGCGATCACGGCGAACGCCATCGACCAGTCGTCGCTGATGAACTCGTCGCCGAGCCCCTCGTAGAACACGCGGAGCACGATCGCGAAGCCCGCCGCCTTGCTGCCGACCGACAGGAACGCGGTCACGGGCGTCGGCGCGCCCTCGTACACGTCCGGCGCCCACATCTGGAAGGGCACGACCGCCATCTTGAAACCGAAGCCCGCCGCCACGAACGCCGTCGCCAGAATCAGCGCCGACCGTGTGCCCTCGTCGGCCTGCGCGACGGCGTCGGCGATCCCGTCGAGCGACGTCGTTCCGCTGATGCCGTAGAGGAACGCGAATCCGTAGAGCAGCGTCGCCGAGCTGATGGCGCCCAGCAGCAGATACTTGAGCCCGGCCTCGCTCGAGCGGTCGTCCTTCAGGAACGCCGCGAGCGCGTACAGCGGGATGCTCACCAGCTCGAGCGAGACGTAGATGGCGATGAGGTCGCGCGTCGATGCGAGCAGGATCATGCCGCCCAGCGACAGCAGCGATAGCGCGTAGTACTCGCCCTGCCGATCCTCCATCCGCCGCACGTAATCGACGGACGCGAGTGTGACGAGCCCGCCTATGCCGAGGAAGAGGAATGTGAAGAACAGCGAGAAGTCATCGACGATGAGCATCCGCTCGAAGCCGGAGGCGCGCGTATCGCGGATGAGGAACGTCGCGGCGTAAACCGCCGCACCCGCCATGCCGGCCAGCGAGAGCACCGCGAGCCATCGCTTCTCGCGCACGAACAGGTCGGCGACGATGATGACGCCGGCCGTCGCCAGCACGATGATGATGGGCGCCAGGAGGTTGAGGTCGTCGGCCACGCTCTACAGCCTCCCCGCGATCGGCGCCACGCCGAGCTCCAAAACGTCGAGCAGCACCGCCGGGTACACGCCCACGACGACAATCGACACCACGAGCGCCGCCATCGGCAGCCGCTCCCACCACTGGTCAGCGTCGGTCAGGCCGGCCCACTTTTCATCGGGGGGGCCGTGGAACACGCGCTCGATCATCCACAACACGTAGCCCGCCGCGAGCACGACGCCCGTCGCCGAGGCTATCGTCGCCGCCTCGTGGCGCTCGAACGAGCCCAGGAATACGGTGAGCTCGGCGGCGAAGCCCGACAGCGCGGGCAGCCCGAGCGAGGCGAGCCCCGCGATGAGCATCACGGACGCGGCGATCGGCATGCGCGAGGCCAGCCCCGTCATCTCGGGGATCTGGCGCGTATGGGTGCGGTCGTAGACGAGGCCCACCATCAGGAACATGAGGCCGGTGATGGTGCCGTGCGTGAACATCTGCAGCGCCGCGCCGCTGAGGCTCGTCTCGCCGAGCGCCGCGATGCCGAGCAGCACGAAGCCCATGTGGCTGACCGACGAATACGCCACGAGCCGCTTCAGGTCGGTCTGCCGCAGCGTCACGATCGCGCCGTACACCACGCTCACGGCCGCGACCACCGCCAGCAGCACGTCGTAGTCGCGCGCGACGTCGGGGAACATGCCGATGCAGAAGCGGATGATGCCGTAGCC
The DNA here is from genome assembly GCA_963702115.1 of uncultured Chloroflexia bacterium. Classification (GTDB taxonomy): domain Bacteria; phylum Chloroflexota; class Dehalococcoidia; order SHXV01; family SHXV01. Next base: position 495,975 of record OY969711.1, on the reverse strand, counting down.
GCCCATCTTCAGCAGCACGCCCGGCCAGCATCATCGAGACGGCGGTTGGCGCGTCCGTGTGGGCATCGGGCAGCCACGTATGCAGCGGGAACACCGGCAGCTTCACCGCGAACGCCGCGAGGAACCCGAAGAAGATGAGCTCGACTGGCACGCCTGTCCCGGCGATCTCCATGGTGCTGAGTACGGTGTAGTCGAACGTGCCCTGCGAGAAGCCGAGCGCCAGAATCGCGGCGAGCATGAAGCCCGACCCCGTCAACGTATAGAGCAGGAACTTCATCGCCGAGTATTCCTTGCGGCCCGACCCCCAGATGGAGATGAGCAGGAACATCGGCACGAGCTCCAGCTCCCAGAACAGGAAGAACAGCACCAGATCGAGCGCCGTGAACACGCCGAGGACGCCCGTCTCGAGGACGAGCAGCCACGCGAAGTACTCCCGGGGCCGCAGGTCGATCTTCCACGAGATGAGCACCGACAGGAACGTCAGCAGGCCGGTGAGCATGAGCATGACAACGCTGATGCCGTCGACGGCGAGCAGATACTGCACGTGGAAGTTGCCTACGTCGATCCAGTCGGCGTCCTCGCGCCACTGGAAGCCGCCGTCGTCGCGGTCGAACATCACGAACAGCGCGACTGTCGCCACGAACACGACGAATGTCGTGACGGCGGCGATCTCGCGCGGACGCACGCGGTCGTTCTGGGGCACAAGCATGACCGCGAGTGCGCCGAGGAGCGGGAAGAGGACGATCAGCGTCAGCATGCTATGGATTCGCGATCATGATGCTTGCCGCCACCACGACGGCGCCCACGAGGAAGGTCGCTCCGTACGCCTGAAGCTGACCCGTCTCGACCCGGCGGAGGCGGTCGCCAGCGACATCGGTGGCCTCCGCGACTCCGTTGACGATGCCATCGACGACGTGGTGGTCGAACGCATCGGCGCCGCGCACGACGCCGCCATAAAACACCCACCGCACGACGACCTTCTCGTACAGCTCGTCCATGTAGAACTTGTTCGCGAGCAGCGCGTGCAGCGGCGCAACGGCCTCGCGCACCCGCTCCGGGTTCACGATGCGCAGCCGCTCGTAGTACGAGATGGCCGCCACGAAGATGCCGAGCAGCGCCGCGCCCGTCGAGGCGGTGGCGATCGGCAGCTCGAACGTAAACTCGTGTGGCTCCACCTCGGCGGGCAGCGCCCCTTCCACGAGGTGGGTGAAGTCGTGGTCGATGTTCCAGAACCCGATGAGCATGGCCGGCACGGCGAGCACCAGGAGCGGCAGCACCATCGTCCAGGGGCTCTCGTGCGGCGCCCCGGCGTGCTCGGGCTCCGCGTGGTCGCCGGTGTGTCCGCTGTGCGGCTCCGCCGGCGCTCCTCCGCGGTACTCGCCGAAGAACGTGAGGAAGATGGCCCGGAACATGTAGAACGCCGTGAAGAACGCCGAGCTCAGCAGCACCCAGAAGTAGAGCCAGTGCTCGTCCCAGGCCCCGGCGATGACCTCGTCCTTGCTCCAGAAGCCCGCGAACGGCGGCACGCCCGAAAGGCTCAGCGCCCCGATGATGAACGTCGATGCGGTGATCGGCATCGCCTTCGCGAGGCCGCCCATCTTGCGCATGTCGAACGTGTTCGTCGCGTGGTTCACCGAGCCCGAGCCGAGGAAGAGCATCGCCTTGAAGAAGGCGTGGGTCATCAGGTGGAAGACCGCGGCCGTGTAGGCGCCCACGCCGAGCGCGACCATCATGTAGCCGAGCTGGCTGATGGTCGAGTAGGCGAGCACCCGCTTGATGTCCGTCATCACCACGCCGAGGAGCGCCGCCCCGAGCGCCGTTATCGACGCCGAGCACGGCGACGGTCGTCATCGCGTCGTCCGACACCTCGAACACCGGGAAGAGCCGCGCCACGAGGTAGACGCCCGCCACCACCATCGTCGCGGCGTGGATGAGCGCGGAGACTGGCGTCGGGCCTTCCATCGCGTCGGGCAGCCACACGTGCAACGGGAACTGCGCGCTCTTGCCGACGGCGCCGGCGAAGACGCCGAGCGCGAACCACGTGAGCACGGTGCCCGAGAGCGCCCCGGCCAGCGCGATCTCCTGGATCTCGGCGATGTCGAACGTGTCGGCGCGGGCGTAGATGAGCAGGATCGCGATGAGCAGGCCGAGGTCGCCGAGCCGCGTGACGATGAACGCCTTCTTGGCCGCCGCCGCCGCCGATGGCCGCCGGAACCAGAATCCGATGAGCAGGTACGACGACACGCCGACCAGCTCCCAGAAGGCGAAGAGCATCACGAGATTATCGGCGAGCACCAGCCCGAGCATGGCGGCCGTGAACAGCGACATCACCCCGAAGTAGCGTTTGTAGCCGGGGTCGCCGTGCATGTAGCCGATCGAGTACACCTGCACGAGCAACGAGACGGACGTGACGACGACGAGCATGACGGCCGTCAGCCCATCGAGCCGGATGCCCATGTTGACGACGAGCCCGGGGATCGCCACCCATTCGTGCGTGCCAAAGCCAAGCACGTGGCCATCGCCATCGATGGCGCTATCGAGCGCCCACAGCGAGAGGGCGAAGGAGGCGGCGAGCGCGGCGATCACCGGCACGGGCGCGTAGCGATCGTCGACGCGCAGGGCCCACATCATCCCCGTGACCACCAGCGACGCCAGCGGCAGGAAGAAGATGGCCCAGACCCAGCCCTCGGAGATCGTGTCGAACATCCGCCCTTGCTTTCCTTAAATCTTCCGCAGAATCTCTTGCGCGACGTGTGTCTTGCTATCCGGAATGTAGATGGTGCGCGCGTCCATCGCCCCGCGGTTCGGGTCGTCGAGCGCGGGCACGACCCGAATCGAGATGGCCTCGCTCCAGAAGAGCTGCCGCCACGTCTCGGCGACGTACGCGTTCCTTGCGTCGAAGAGCTTCGTCCACATCAGATCACCATCTCAGCAGGTCGGCTTCCTGGACATCGATGCTGCGGCGCTGCCGGTACACGGCGAAGGCGAGCGCGAGTGCGAGCGCCGCTTCGCCCGCCGCGATCGTAATCACGAACACGGCGAATACCTGGCCCGTGATGGGCTCGGCGGAATCGCCGAAGCGGGAGAAGGCGATGAACGTGAGGTTCACGGCGTTCAGCATCAGCTCGACGCCCATGAGCACGCTGACGGCGTTGCGCTTCGAGAGCGCGATGAACAGCCCGATGGCGAAGAGCAGCGCTCCGACGATGAGGTAGTGTTCGAGCTCGATCGCCACGCTACTCCCCCTCGTCCCGGACGAGGACGATCGCGCCGATCATCGCCGCCAGCAGCACCACGCTCGCGATCTCGAACGGAAGCACCCACTTGTCGAGGAGCGCCTCGCCGAGCAGCGACGCCGTCTCGGCGAAGCCCTCGCGGTCCGTCAGCCCCCAGTCGGCGTCGAGCACGGCGTAGATGACGACGGCCGCCAGCCCCACGGCGCCGAGGCCAGCGGGCACGACGTACCTGCCCTCGTCGTTGCGGCGCCCGCCCGCCGGGGTGAGCATGAGCGCGAAAATCATGAGCACGGCGATGGCGCCGACGTAGATGAGCACCTGGCCCACGGCGAGGAAGTCGGCGGAGAGCGTCACGAAAAGCCCCGCCATGCCCGCGAACGACGCGATCAGCGCCAGCACGGCGTGCAGCAGGTTGCGCAGCACAACAACAGCCAGCGCCGAGCCGACTGTGGCGATGGAGAACACCCAGAAGGCGATGACGATCCCGGGCTCGTCCAACGTCCTCTCCTTACAACCCTGCGCCGCGGTTCAGAACCCCGCAGCCTCGATCCGCATGCCGGGGCCCGCCCCGGGAATCAGTCGGCCACCATGCCCGCGCTCGTCCTTCGCGCTCACTCCGGGATGCGCAATGCGAGCGCCGCCCCGCCAGGGCCCGCGAGCCCCTGTGTCGCGGAGCCTTCCGCGAAGCCGAGCTCGCGCATGAGCACGACATCGTCCGTCGCGTCGCGATCCAGCCCGAAAGCCTTGCTGTAGGCGATGATGAGCGCGACGGCGGACACGAGGTTGATCGCGGCGTAGATGGGCAACACCACCCCCGCCGACCAGTCGTTCTCGCGCCACAGCAGCACTTCGAGGCCGACCGCGAAGACGTTGATGAGCGAGATCGGCAGCAGGAACTTCCAGGCGAACGCCATGAGCTGGTCGATCCGCAACCGCGGCAGCGTCCCCCGCAGCCAGACGAGCACGAGGAAGAAGAAGTAGATCTTGCCGGTAAAGATGAGCCAGCCCGGCACCCACTCTTCGAGACCCCACGCCCACCATCCGCCGAAATAGGTGACGGAGACGAGCGCCGAGATGGCGAGCGCGTTCGTGTACTCCGCCGCGTAGAACAGCGAGAACTTCATGCCCGAGTACTCGGTGTGGTAGCCGGCGACAATCTCCGACTCCGCTTCCGCGATGTCGGCGGGCGTCCGGTTGAGCTCGGCCGTCGAGGCGATGTAGTAGACGAGGAAGGTCATCGGCTGGAGGGCGACGAGCCAGACGTTATGTTCCTTCTGCCACTCGACGATGCCGCTGAGCGAGAGGCTGTTCGTGAACAGCGCAATGCCGAGCAGGGCGATGACGAGCGGCACTTCGTAGCTGATCATCATCGCCACGACACGCATCGCGCCCAGCAGCGAGTACTTGTTGTTCGAGGACCAGCCCGCCATGAACACGGCGACGGTGGCCAGCGAGCTGAGCGCCACGAAGTAGACGAGCCCGACGTTGAGGTCGGCCATCGCCATGTTCTCGCCCCACGGGATGACGGCGTAGACGCCGATCGCCGGGATGAAGAGCACAATCGGCGCCAGCCAGAACACCCACTTGTCGCCGGCGGGCGGCGTCAGCGCTTCCTTCGCCAGCACCTTCAGCGCATCGGCGAGGGGCTGCAGCAGCCCGAATGGCCCGACCCGATTCGGGCCGCGGCGAATCTGGAAGCGGCCGATGAGCCGCCGCTCGATCCAGATGACGCCGAGCTGGCTCGGCAGCAGGAACGCCATGGTGGCGACGAGGCCGATGAGGCCGGCGGCGATGTAGGCGGCTTCGTTGCCGCCCCAGCCATCGACCCACTCGACGATCTCGCGGGAGATGTTGGAGAGATCGCGGAGGTCGTACCAGTTGTCGGTGACCATCGGTGGCGTCGGCATGTTAGCGGTCCACCTCGCCGACGACGATATCGACGCTGCCGAGAATGACGACGGAGTCGGCCACCGTCGAGCCGACGGTCATCTTCGGCAGCGCCGTGAGGTTGATGAGCGAAGGGGCGCGCACGTGGAAGCGATACGGCGCGGGGCCGCCATCGCTGACGAGGTAGAAGCCGAGCTCGCCGCGCGGCCCCTCGATGCCGCGATAGACCTCGCCCACGGGCGGTCGCAGCGCGAGCGGCACGGGGTTCGTCGCCTGACCGCCGGGAAGCTGCTCCAGCGCCTGCTTCAGAATGCGCACGCTCTGGCGCATCTCCTCGAGGCGGACGCGGAAGCGGTCGTAGCAGTCGCCGTTCTTGCCGACGGGGATGTCGAACTCGAAGCGGTCGTAGACGCAGTAGGGGTCGGCCTTGCGCACGTCCCAGGCGACGCCGCTGCCGCGCAGCATGGGGCCGGTGCAGGAGTAGTTGATCGCCTCGGCGGCCGTCAGCACCCCGATGCCCTTGGAGCGGGCGAGCAGAATCTCGTTGTTGACGAGCAGATTCTCGTACTCGTCGAGCACGTGCGGCAGGTCATTGACGAGCTGCCAGGCGCCCGGCAGGAACTCGTCCGGGATGTCGTACGACACGCCGCCGATGCGGACGTAGTTGCAGGTGAGGCGCGCGCCGCAGGTCATCTCGAACAGGTCGAGGATGCGTTCGCGCTCGCGGAACATGTACATCAGCGGCGTCTGCCAGGCGCCGCAGTCGTTGACGAAGGTGCCCGCCGCCATGCAGTGGCTCGCGAGCCGCTGAAGCTCGGCCATGATGACGCGCAGGTACTGGCCGCGCTCGGGCACCTCGACGCCCGCCAGCTTCTCGGCGGCGAGCACGTAGGCGAGGTTGTTCGACATGGCGGCGAGGTAATCGATCCGGTCGGTGAAGGGGATGTTCTGCGTGTAGGTGCGCTCTTCGGCGAGCTTCTCCATGGAGCGATGCAGGTAGCCCATCACCATTTCCGCTTCGGTGATGACCTCGCCGTCGACCTTGACGCGCAGCCGGAAGACGCCGTGCGTGCTCGGGTGCTGCGGCCCGATGTTGACGATGAAGGGCTCGGTCTGCAGGGTCATCGCGGGGACGTGTCCTCCATGCTCATCGGCTCGCGTGCGCTAGATGGTGCCGCGCGGCGACAGGTCGAGCTCCTTGCCCGGAACCTCGTGGGGGAAGCCGGCCAGGCCGGGGTGCTTGCCCGGAATCTGGAGGAAGTCTTTGCGCAGGGGGTGCCCCGCGTACCCCTCCCAGAGGAAGAGGCGGCGGAGGCCGGGGTGGCCGCGGAAGCGGATGCCGAACAGGTCGTAGACTTCGCGCTCCTGCAGATCGGCGCCCTGCCAGACGGGCACGACGGAGTCGACGGTGGGCTCGTCGCGCTCGGAGACGGCGATCTTGAGGACGCCGCTCTGGTTGCGGTGCAGCGACAGCAAGTGGTAGACGACCTCGAATCGTGTCAGGTAGTCGGCGGCGGTGAGCGATGTGAGCTGGCGGAAGTCGAAATCGGCGGAGTCGTGCAGCCAGCGCGCGACCTCGAGGCCGCGCTGTGGCGTGATTTCGAGCCAGCCTTCGGTGGCGGCGACGACGGCGCCGGGGAACGCGCGCGCCACGGCCTCGCCGAGCTCGTCGCCCGTGACGTGGCGGGTCACTTCACCCACTCCAGCGCGCCCTTCGACCAGTCGTAGACGAAGCCGATGACGAGGATGCCGATGAAGATCATGGCGGCGACGAAGCCCTTGGTACCGAGCGTCTCGAAGGCGGCCGCCCACGGGAAGAGGAAGAGCACTTCGACATCGAAGACGAGGAAGAGGAGGGCGAACAGGTAGTAGCGGGAGTTGAACTGCACCCAGGCGGTGCCCTCGGCGGGGACGCCGCATTCGTACGTCTCGGACTTGACGGCGTTGGGGACATCGGGCCGGATGCGCACGAAGCTGAAGGCCCACGATGTGACGATGGCGCCGAGGGGGAAGATGATGCCGAGGATGAGGAGGAACGAGGCGTGCCCGAACTGTTCGAGCATGGGAGTCCCCCTTCCGGGCGCGGGTGCGTGGGTGTAGCCCATCGGGTGGGCGATTGTGAATTTCGTCCGCAGCGGCGCGAGTATAGCACGCGCATCGGAGCCCCGCAACGGGCGGGAGCGGCGCTCGATCGGCCGTCGCGATGAGGGGGCGGTCCGTGGCTGGCCTCACCCCCCAGCTGTCGCGTTCCCCCTCTCCAGCCGCCGATGGAGAGGGGGCCAGGGGGTGAGGCCCGCGGGCATACGCCGCCGCTCCGACCACGACTGCCGCGCTCGGCCTCACCCCCCAGCTGTCGCGCTCCCCCCTTCCATCCGCCGATGGAGAGGGGGCCAGGGGGTGAGGCCAGCGCGACGCTCGTGTACACTGGCGACAGCACATCCCCCACGATCGGAGCCGCCGATGCGCGACATCATCGAGGCCGCACTGCGCGGCCATAACGCCGACTACATCGACCTGCGCGTCGACGACGGCGAAGCCACACGCGTCTCCTACCGCGGCCGCGACCTCGACGACATCAGCCGCTCGCACACCGGCTACGGCGGCTGCGTCCGCGCCCTCGTCCGCGGCGGCTGGGGCTTCGCCTCCTTCAACGACCTCACCGCGCTGCGCACCCGCGTCGAGGCCGCCGTCGCCCAGGCGAGGCTTGCCGCCGGCCGCGAGCCGAGCCAGTTCGCCGATGTCGCGCCCGTCGTCGCCGATGTCGAGCCGGTGATCGGCGACGACCCCACGCGCGTCCCCCTCGCCGACAAGAAGCGGCTGCTCGACGAGTACAACGACATCGTCTGGAGCACGCCCAGCATCGCGACATCGAGCATTCGCTACGGCGACATGCGCCGCACCATCACCTTCGCCAACACCCAGGGCTCCTACATCCGCCAGACACGCATGGATGTGACGCTCGGCCTCACCGTCATGGCGCGGCGCAACGGCGATGTGCAGCAGGCCGGCTTCAGCAAGGGCGCGCTCAACGACTTCGCATTCGTCCGCCAGCAGCACGACGATGTCCGCGAGACAGCGCAGCGCGCCGTCGCCTTCCTCGACGCGCCCGCCGTCGCCGGCGGCGAGTACACGGTCGTCCTCGACCCCGTGCTCGCCGGCGTCTTCGTCCACGAGGCGTTCGGCCACCTCAGCGAGTCGGACCACATCTACGAGGACGAGCGCATGCGCGAGATCATGACGCTGGGCCGCAAGTTCGGCGGCAAGCACCTCAACATCGTCGATGGCGCAGCCGTGCCCGGCCTCCGCGGCAGCTACGCCTACGACGACGAAGGCACGCCCGCGCATCGCACCAACCTCGTCCGCGAAGGGGTGCTCGTCGGGCGGCTGCACTCGCGCGAGACCGCCGCCAAGATGGGCGAGCAGCCCACCGGCAACGCCCGCGCCCTCGACTATCGCTTCCCGCCGATCGTCCGGATGACGAACACCCTCATCGAGCCCGGCGACGTGCCGCTCGACGCCATGCTCGCCGAGATCGACGACGGCCTCTACGTGAAGAACTGGTACGGCGGCACCACCAGCATGGAGATGTTCACCTTCTCCGCAGGCGAGGCCTACCGCATCCGCAAGGGCAAGGTCGAGGAGCTGGTGCGTCCCGTAATGCTCACCGGCAACCTCTTCACCACGCTTGAGAATCTCGACGCCATCGGCGACGATCTTGACATGAACCAGGGCGGCGGCTGCGGCAAGATGGGCCAGATGCCGCTGCCCGTCTCCAACGGCTCGCCCCACATCCGCATTCGCAAGTGCCTCATCGGGAGCCAGGGATGACACGGAGTAACGCGCCCGTATCTGCGACCGCCCTCGCCGAACGCGTCCTCGAGCACGCGAAGCGCTCCGCCGAACAGGCGGAAGTGTTCCTCATCGCCTCCGAGGACACGCCCGTGCGCTTCGAGGCCAACCACCTGAAACAACTGAGCACCCGCCAGACGCAGGGCATCGCGCTCCGCATCATCAAGGACGGCCGAATCGGGTTCGCGGCCACCACCGCCCCCGGCGATGTCGAGGGGCTCGTGGCGATGGCGCTCGACGTCGCCCCCTTCGGCGCGGAGGCGCGCTTCGCGTTCCCGGGGGCCACCCCGTACCCCGATGTGCCCGTCTACGACGAGGCGGTGCTCGCCGTCTCCGCCGACACGATGGCGCAGCTCGGCCAATCGCTCATCGACCGCATCCGCGCCGAGGCGCCGGACTTGCAGTGCGAGGGCTCCGTCCGGCACACCGTGCAGCACGTCCGTCTGCTCACGAGCGCGGGCGCCGACGCCGAGTATCGCCGAACGAGCTTCGGCCTGCACGTCGAGGGCACGCTCGTCCGCGGCACCGACATGCTCTTCGTCGGCGACGGCGACGGCTCGTGTCACCCCATCACCGACACCAGCGAGGTCGAGCGGTCGGTGCTGCAGCAGCTCGCCTGGGCCCGCGAGAACGCGTCGCCGAACCGCACCGCCAGGCTGCCCGTCATCTTCACGCCGCAGGGCTTCGCCAGCACCTTCATCGCGCCACTCGCATCCGCCTTCTCGGGGCGCTCCGTGCACCAGGGCTCGTCGCCCATCGGCGAGCGGCGGGGCGAGCGCGTCTACGACGAGCGCATCACCGTGATCGACGACGCGACGCTCGCATTTCGGCCCAGCAGCCGGATCGTCGACGACGAGGGCGTGGCGAGCCGGCGCGTGCCGCTCGTCGAGCGCGGCGTCGTGCGGAGCTTCCTCTACGACCTGCAGACGGCGGGGCTCGCCGGGGCGGAGAGCACCGGCCACGGCGAGCGCTCGCTGACGACGCAGCCCGCCATCTCGCCCGCGACGCTGGTCGTCGAGGCGGGCGACACGACCTTCGACGAGATGGTGCGCGGCATCGACGAGGGCGTCGTTGTCGAGCTGCTCATGGGGGCGACCCAGGGCAACGTGCAGGGCGGCGACTTCTCCGGCAACGTCCTCCTCGGCTACAAGATCGAGGGCGGCAAGATAACGGGGCGGGTGAAGAACACGATGGTCGCCGGCAACGCCCACACTGCCCTCGCCGAGGTGATGGCTGTGGGCTCGGAGGGGCGCTGGCTCGGGGGCTCGCTCTTCGTCCCGCCGATCGCCTTCAGCGGACTGAGCGTCTCGGTCACGGGGTGAGCCGCGGCCGACATCACGAGAGACGCGAGGCCCGCCTGCCGGAACGCCGGGGCGGGCCTCCCGTCTTATGAGGGAGAAGTCCGATGCTCGAGGGCAAGCTCGTCCGGCTCCGCGCCCACGCCGCGACCGACATCGACGCGTCGCTGCGCTGGATCAACGACACGGAGGTGACGCGGACGCTCGCCGCTCGCTACCCGATGTCACGCCAGTCCGAGACGGCGTGGCTCGAGAGCGTATCGACGGGCGGTGCGCTCCATCGCGACCACGTCGCGTTCGCCATCGAAACGCGCGAGGGGCGGCACATCGGCAACTGCGGCATCGAGAGCGTGTCGTGGGAGAACCGCGCCGCCACCGTCGGCATCCTCATCGGCGAGAAGGATTGCTGGGGCAAGGGCTACGGCACCGATGCCATGCGCACCATGCTCCGCTTCGCCTTCCGCGAGATGAACCTCCATCGCGTGCAGCTCGAGGTGCTCGCCTTCAACGAGCGCGGCCGGGCATCGTACGTCAAATGCGGCTTCGCGGAAGAGGGACGGCGGCGCGACGCGTGGTTCGCCGACGGCGCGTATCACGACGCCGTCATCATGGGCGTGCTCCGCAGCGAGTTCGACGCGCTCGACGCGGCGGCGGCCGGCTAGGCCCGGATGGCCGGAGGTGCCTTACAATAGAAGTGCGATGGCCATCGAACCCTTCCTGCGCGAGCTAGCCAACGAAGGCATCCCGCTGTCCAAGGCGAACCTGCGCGCGCTCTCGAAGCTCACCCCAGGCGAACGCGACGAGCTGCATGCGGCCTGGCCGGGCATTGCCGCGGCGCGACGCCAGGCGATCGTCGAACAGCTCCGGCTGCTCAACGACAGCGCCGTCGATCTCGACTTTACGCCCGTGTTCCTGCACGCGCTCGAAGACGAAGCCCCCGGCGTCCGGGCAGCCGCCATCCAGTCGCTCTGGGAGTACGAGGGCCGCGACATCATCGCGACGCTCGCCACGCTCCTCGCGACCGACGACGAGATCGGCGTTCGCGCCGCCGCGGCGGAAGCGCTGGGCCGCTTCGCGCTGCTCGCGGAGCACGGCAAGCTCCGCCCGGCCGACGCCAGCCGCGCCGACGAGGCGCTGCGCGACGCCGCCACCGGCGCTTCCACGCCGCTCGAAGTACGGGCGCGCGCCATCGAAGCGGTGGGCGCGCGCAGCGAGCCGTGGGTCGCGGCCATCATCGACGGCGCGTACCGCGGCGGCAACCCGCGCCTGCGTCTGGGCGCGATTCGGGCCATGGGACGCACCTGCGACGACATCTGGATTGCGCCGCTCCTCGAAGACCTCGCCGATGACGACGACGAGATTCGGGTCGAGGCGGCGACAGCGCTCGGCGAGATCGGCGACGAGCAGGCGACGCCCCACCTCCTCGCGCTCGCCGAGGACGCCGACGCCGAGCTGCGACTCGCCGCGGTCGGCGCACTCGGCGCCATCGCGACGCTGAGCGTCGACGGTCCCGCCCAGCGCGCCCTCGAGGAGTTGACGACGGCCGAAGACCGTGGCGTCGCCGCAGCCGCCCGCTCCGCGCTCGACCAGGCGCTGGCGCTCGACGAAGTGCCCGAGCAGGAGGCCACCCTATGAACCGCAAGCTGCGCACCGAAGAGGCGGTGTCGGCGGGCGGCGTTGTCTGGCGCTACGGGGGGGACGGCGGCATCGAGGTCGTCATCTGCGGGCGCAATCTCGAGAACCATCAGCTCTGGGGCCTGCCGAAAGGCACGCCGGACCCCGGCGAATCGCTGGAGCAGACGGCGCTGCGCGAGGTCGCGGAGGAGACGGGCCTACAGCCGGAGCTGGGCGAGCTGATCACGACCATCGAATACTGGTTCGTGCGCGGCGATGTGCGCTACCACAAGTTCGTTCACCACTACCTCATGCGCGCCGCCGGCGGCGACACCGCAGACCACGACCACGAGTACGACATCGTCCGTTGGGCACCCGCCGAAGAAGCGCTGCGGGCGCTCAGCCACGCCAACGAGGAGACGGTGCTACGCCGGGCGCTCGACCTCATCCCGCCGGAGGGACGATGATCGCCGGCGACGAGCCGCTACGCCCGCCCGGCGACGACACCCTGATTCGGGGCGCGCGCGTCCGGCTGCGCGAGAAGCGGCTGGCCGACGCCGCCAACGACTATGCCTGGCGCAGCGACCCGGAGCTCGCCCGCTACGACGCAGCGCAGCCGCTCCGGATCGACTTTCGCGATTTCCTGCTGATCTATGGCGAAGACCTGCTCCACCCGAGCCCGCTGCGGCAGAGCTACGGCATCGAGGACGAGCACGGGCGGCATATCGGCAACGTCATGTACTACAACGTCGACCACCGCCGCAAACAGGCGGAACTCGGCATCACAATCGGCGTGCGCGATTGCTGGAGCCGCGGCTACGGCTCCGACGCCGTCCGGGCGCTGCTCCGCCACGTGTTCGCGGCCACAGACCTGACGCGGATCGTGCTCAACACGCTGCGCTGGAACGAGCGCGCGCAGGCCGCGTTCGCGAAGGCGGGCTTCCGGGCCACCGGCCGCGACCGTCGCGACGGCTTCGATTTCGTGGTGATGGAGGCGCTCCGCGACGAGTTCCTCGCGGCCGACGCCACCCAGAAGGACCGTACAGATAACGGATGACGCCCGGACGCGCACGCTCGGCGGCCATAGCTAACGGCGGGCGGGGAGCGGCTCCCGGCCCGCGAGCGACAGCGCCGTGTTGTAGATGAACGACGGCATGCACCAGTTCGTCGTCCACACCACGAACGATGCCGCGCTGAACATTCCGCCAAACACCCAGCCAACGGCATCGACATTCGCCCCGAATCCCCACGCGGCGAGCCCCAGCATCGAAGCCGCCATGAGGCACGCGAAGCGGCGCTGCGGTGTGTTGGCCGGCGGCATCCCCGTCCGCAACACACGCTCGAGCGTCATCGCGTACGCGTAGTCGAAGGGGTGCCGCGGCAGCACCCCTCCGACGAACGCGATCACGGTGAGCGTCGCGAGGATCGGCCACGATTGCAGCGCGAGGCCGGCCGTGCCGATGCCCCAGCAGAGCGCCGGCGCGAACTTCAGCGGAATCGCGAGCCGGCGCTTTTCCTCGCCGGTCAGGCAATAGCCCTGCATGTCGAGCCAGCCGAGGGTTCGGGCGCGCATCGCCATGTGGGGCCGAACCTCCTGGCGGCGGCTAGGAGCCGGCGCGCTTCCAGAGCGGCAGCACGACATCGTCGGCCGCCTGATCCCAGTGCACCTCGACGGGCATGCCCGCCTTGATGTCCTCGAACGGCGTGTTCACGAGGTTGCCCACCATCCGTATGCCGTCGGCGTCGTCGAGCTCGACGAGGACGACGTTGTACGGGCCGTGATCCTTCAGGGCAGGGTGCGCCGGGTAGACGCAGTTGATGTAGCTCCACACCTTGCCCTTGCCCGACACCGGCTTCCACTCGTAATCGAACGAGTGACACTTGAAGCAGATGACATCGGGCCCGTGGCGCAGGGTGCCGCACTTGCTGCACTTTTGGACTATGAGGCGCTTTTCGGCGCAGGCGCGCCAGAAGTCGCCGTCGACTCCGGGCTCATCGATCATGGGGAGGGGCATGCCCTCCGGCAAGAATGCCATCGTTGCGTTCTCCTCGACTACGCTGCGTGCTATCGCCGCAGGATCAGGTCGCTCACCGGCGACACGCCCGGGCCGCTGGCGACGAGGCCGATCTCCGCGTCCTTGACCTGACACGTCGAATCGCCGCGCAGCTGGCGCACCGTCTCGTTAATCAGCTCGAAGCCGTGGCAGTACGCCTCGGCCAGGTTGCCGCCGCTCGTGTTGATCGGCAGCCCGCCATCCGGCCACTCGACGTTACCGTTCTCGGTGAAGGGGCCGCCCTCGCCCTTCTTGCAGAAGCCGTGATCCTCGATCGACATGATGACCATGCCGGTGAAGTTCTCGTACACCTGGGCGACATCGATGTCCTTGGGAGTGATGCCCGCCGTCGCGTACAGCCGCTTCGCCACCTCGCCGAAGTTGGCGCTGGCGTACTCGGGCTTGTTGTGCCCGCTCGCGCCCTGCCGGTGGCCGCTCCCCTGGGCTGCCGCCATGAGGTAGATGGGCCTCTTCTTCAGCGCCTTCGCCCGCTCGGGCGTGGTGAGGATGGCGGCGGCGGCGCCGTCCGTCTCCAGGCAGCAGTCGTAGAGGTGGAACGGATCGGCGATCATCCGCGAGTTCATGTAGTCTTCCATGGTCAGCGGACGGCCGTACATGACGGCGCGGGGGTTGCGCTGGGCGTGCTTGTAGCTGGCGAGCGAGATGTTCGCCAAGTGCTCCTGCTTGGTGCCGTACTCGATCATGTGGCGGCGCGTCTGCATGCCGAACATCTGCGCCGGCGTCATCAGCCCGAAGGCCGCGCCGTGCGCCATCGCGCCGGGAATGCGGCCTGCGGCGCGCGCCTGGCCGAAGCGGCCGAACTGGCCCTGCGCCAGCGCCCGGTAGGCGACAACGTAGTTCGCCAGACCGGAGTTGATCGCCGCCGCAGCGTTGCCGACAGCGCCCGCGCCGCCGCCGCCGCCGCCGCCCCAGAACATGTTCGAGAAGCCGAACTCCTTGACGCCGAGCGCCGTCGCCAGCGCCGTCGGCTCGTTGCGGTCGCCGGAGTACGAGGCGAAACCGTCGATCTCCTTCGGGTCGAGACCGGCGTCCTCGCAGGCGTGGAGAATCGCCTCGAGCGCGAGCTGAAACTCGGGCCGCGTTATCTGCCCGCGCTTCGTGTACTCCGTCTCCCCGATGCCGACGATGCAAACGCGGTCCTTCAGTGTGTATCCGTCTTCCAACATGGGCTCCTTTCGCTATGCGTCAGTTCCGCGATGGGAGGATGACCGTCGCTTGCGACGGTGTCGTGATCCCCTCACGGTCGTTCTCGACCCAGACTTCCAGGTCGACGCAGTGTTCGCCGTCGCGGACCTCCTTGCCGACAACACGGCCACGCATGCGCATGGTGTCGCCGGGGCGGTTCATCCTTCGCATCTCGATCCGGAGCCGGCGGAGCCATCCGCCGTCGCCGGCCCAGTCGGTGAGCATGCGAGAGAGTGCTGCGCGGGTAAAACCCGTGTTCAGGAAGATGTCGGGGTGACCGCCCGCCTGCGCGAACGCCACATCGTGATGCACGGCGTAGAAGTCTTGCGAGCCGCTGACCTGTTGCACGACCCGGGTCTGGTTGATCTCGAGGTCGTAGCCCTTCAGCTCCTGCCCCTCGGCGACATCTTCCCAGTAGAGTTGTGTCCGTCCCATGCCGGCCTCCTTACGCCTTCGCGCTCGCCGCAACCTCTTCGGGGCTGCGGTGGGTGAGCAGGGTGTTCCGCTCGATGACGACGTCTTCGTTCGCCTGGTTGCTGACGATCCGCTCCGTCACGATCCAGGTGGCTTCGGGGTCGAGCCGGATGCCCTTCTGGAACACGTCGGCGATGCGCTGGCGCACGGCGAGCGTATCGCCCACACATACGGGCTTCAGATACTCGACCTCGTTGCCCATGTTGATGAAGCGGTTGCCCGGCGTCGGCGGCATAAAGCGCGGGCCGGCCTCGCCGGCCTCGCCCGCGGGCGGCCAGATGCCGTCGCTGGCGAAATAGCTGACAAGCGTCGGCGGGCAGATGACGTCGCGATAGCCTTGCGCCCTGGCGTAGGCGGGGTCGAGGAACAGCGGATTCGTGTCATCGACCATGTGGCAGTGGCGGCGGATCGGGTCGTACTCTACGGGGTAGCGGCCCGGGGCGCGATCCGTTTCCTTGCCGATCCATTCCTTGCGAACCTTCTCGAGGTCGTAGCCTTGGCCCATCTTCCCCCTCCGTGACGTACTGGCTCGGTGGTCTTACCCCAGCCGGTCGGCGAGGCCCGCGGCGATGTAGCGCTGGGCCATCTGGACGTGGACTTCGCCCGCGCGACGCAGCCGCTCCTCGTGGTGCGGGGCTATCTCGCCGCGCACCTCCGCCGGATTACCGTACACAAGCGAACGCGGCGCGAGCTGCATGCGCGGCGTCACCAGCGAGCCGGCGCCGATCATGCACCAGTCGCCGACGACGACGCCATCGAGCACCGTCGACCCGTTCGCGATCATGCAGTGGTCGCCGATCCGCTCCGCGTGGAGCACGACGCCGTGTCCGATGGTGCAGCCTTCGCCAATCTCCAGGGGCGAGGCGACGGCGTGCAAGACGCTGTTGTCTTCGATGTGGGTGCCCGCGCCGATGGTGATGCGCTGGAAGTCGGCCCGGATGACGACGCCCGGCCACACCGTCGCGCGCTCGCCAATGGAGACATCGCCGATGATGTACGCCGCCTCGCTGATGAAGGCGGTGGGGTGGATACGCGGAACCCGCTCGTCGAGCGCCCGAATCATAGAACCGCCATCGTGTGTGATTCATCCGGCGAGGCTCCCGCCGCGATCAGCACGTCACCGCGGGGGCGCTTCTGGTCCGGAGGCGAGCGGAGTATAGCACAGCGCACAGCGCGGCGCGGGCGAACTACTTGATGGCGCGGTAACTCGGCATGAACACGCCAATGACCGTCATGAACACCACCATGATCGCCGCCGCGACCGCAACCGTGA
This sequence comes from uncultured Chloroflexia bacterium, assembly GCA_963702115.1. Classification (GTDB taxonomy): domain Bacteria; phylum Chloroflexota; class Dehalococcoidia; order SHXV01; family SHXV01. The sequence continues at coordinate 479,084 of OY969711.1, read as the reverse complement.
CCTGCACCCCGAAGGCGTCGGCCATCAGCCCCATGGGCAGCGCCGCGAGCGGCATGACGGAGAATGTCATCATGTAGACGCTCATCACCCGGCCGTAGTACTCCTCGTCGGTGTAGCCCATGATCATGGTCTGGTTCAGCGACATGTAGGCCGAGCTCACGAACCCCACGACGGCGATCGCCACCAGCGCCAGCGGGAAGCTCGTCATCAGGGCGAAGACGAACAGGGTGATGCCGAAGCCGATGCCCAGTGTCATCTGAATGAAGCCGCGCGTGCGCCCATCTTCCATCGACGCCACGAAGAGCGAGCCCGCGAGCGCGCCGACGCCTGTCGCGCCGAGCAGCAGCCCAAGGCCGAGCGACCCGACGTGGAGGACCTCCTCCTGGAACACGGGCATGAGCATCTGATACGGCATGCCCAGCATGATCGGGATGAACGCCATCCCCATCAGCGTCAGCAGTATCTTGCTGTTGCGGATGTGCGCGAAGCCGCCCACGATGTCCTCGAGCATCGGAGCGCGGATGGCCTTCGGCTCCTTGCCCTTCGGCAGCAGCAGAAGCGACCAGAGCACGATGCCGTAGAGCGCTGTCATGAAGTAGAACGTGCCGGTCATGCCGATGAACGGCACGCTGATCATGCCGCCCGCCATCGCCGGGCCGATGATGCGGCTCAGGTTCATGCCGGCGTTGTTGAGCGCGAACGCGTTCTGCAGCCGCTCCGGCCCTACCAGTTCCGGGATGATGGCCGAGCGCGCGGGCATGTTGAACGCGAACACGGTGCCCTGGAACAGCCCGAGCACGACGAGATGCCATATCTGGATGATGCCCAGGTGGATGAGCACCGCCGTGATCAGCGACAGCACGGCCATCGACGCCTGCGATTGGAGCAGGATGTCGCGCTTGCGCATCCGGTCGGCGACGGCGCCGCCCACGAGCGAGAACGCGAGCATGGGCACCCCCCACGCCAGCGAGACGACGCCGAGCGCGGCCGCAGAACCCGTGAGGTCGAACGCGAGGAAGCCGCGCGCCACCATGTTCATCTGCATCGCGATGAACGACGCGATCATCCCCCACCACATCGTGCGGTACTCGGGAATCTCGAGCGTGGCGAACGTCCGCCGCCAGCCCGTCCGCGCGATCGAAGCGGACCGGTGCGCGGCGGCGTGATCGCCCGCGGGCGGAGGGCTGGCGGGCAGCGTGCGCGGGTTCGTGGCCATACGGTCCTTACGTCGAGTCGATGCGAGGATTCGAGACAGGTTCCGCCAGTGTACGCCGTCCCCAACCTTTACGTCTACGTGAGGGCTGGAGGGCGAACCGCCGCCGGCCCCGCGCATCCGGAAAGACCAGCGTTAGCGGCCGAGCACTCGTGCCATCGTCGCGCCGATCTCGGCGGGGCTGGCGCAGATCGTCGCGCCCGCGGCCGCGAGCGCCGCGGTCTTCGCGGCAGCCGTGCCCGCGTCGCCGGAGATGATGGCGCCGGCGTGGCCCATCCGCCGTCCGGGCGGCGCCGAGGCGCCCGCGATGAACGCGACGACGGGCTTCGTCATGTGGGCCTTGATGTAGGCCGCCGCTTCCTGCTCCGCCGCTCCGCCGATCTCGCCGATGAGGACGACGGCTTCGGTGCCGGGGTCTTCGTTGAACATGCGCGCCACTTCGGCCTGATTCGTCCCGATAACCGGGTCGCCGCCGACGCCGACGCAGGTGCTCTGGCCAATGCCCGCTCGCGTCAGCTGGTCGACCGCTTCGTAAACGAGCGTCCCCGATCGCGAGATGACGCCGACCTTGCCGGGCTTGAACACGTCGCCGGGCATGATGCCAACGCGCGCCTCGCCGGGCGTGATGACGCCGGGGCAGTTCGGCCCGATGAGGACGATGCCGCTGCCCTGGAGGGCGCGCTTCGCTCGCACCATATCGAGCGTCGGGATGCCTTCCGTAATGCAGATGATGAGCGGCACGCCGGCCGCCGCCGCCTCGAGCACGGCATCGGCCGCGCCCGCCGCCGGCACGAAGATGAGGCTGGTGTTGGCGCCGGTGGCGCGCACGCACTCCTCGACGGTGTCGAAGACGGGCTTGTCGAGCACCGTCTCGCCGCCGCGCCCCGGCGTGACGCCGCCGACGACGTTCGTGCCGTACTGGACGCAGCGCTCCGTCTGGAAGCTGCCCTCTTTGCCCGTGATGCCTTGCACCAGCAGACGGGTCTGATTGCCGACCAGGATGCTCATGGCGAAGTCTCTCCTTGTGCCGCGCGTCCCTCGCCCAACAGTCTCAGACGGGGCGCTCGGCTGTGATGATAGCGCAATCGATCTCGAAAGTGGCGACGCCGTGGCTGCCGCCCGCGCGGATGGCGTAGTGCTCGCGCAGCGCCGCGGAGGCAGCGAGCATGTCGCGCGCCAGCGCCACCCGCTCCGGCAGCGGCACGCGCATCCGCTCCGTCCAGTCGTCGTAGTCGAGCTCCAGGCGAAACGGCTCGGAGCCGATGACCTCGGCCCCGCCCGCGCGAAGGTTCGCGGCCCACTCCTCGATCGACAGGTCGCGCGCGTGCGATGGGTCGCGCCGCACCTCGATCCCATTGAAGAACGCGTCGTGGAGCGCTTCGCCGGGGACCACCGTATCGACGATGACGACGCGGCCGCCCGGCCGCACCACACGGACGGCCTCGCGACAGAACGCGGCGACATCGGGGAAGTGGTGCGCGGCCTGACGGCAGGTGAGCGCATCGAACGAGCCGCCGGCGAAGGGGAGTGCGGCGGCGGCGCCCTCGCAGTACTCGATGTTGGCGGCGCCGTTCGCGCTCAGGTGGCGGCGCGCGGCGTTGAGCATGTCGCGCGTAAGGTCGTAGGCGACGACGCGCCCGGCGAACGGCGCACAGCGCAGCGCCGTGTGCCCGCCGCCCGTGGCGACATCGAGCAGCCGCGAGGCGGCCGACAGGCGTGCGGCCGCGACGACCTTCGCGAGGTCGGGGCCGGCGGCGTGGTAAGCGCTGCCGACGTAGCGCTCGGCCGCCGGCCCGAACTGCTGACGGGGGTCGGTGGTCACGGCTGCACCGGCGAATGTGCCAACGCGAAGCCTTCCTTCTTGGCTGCCCTTTTCAGATCCTTGTCCCACGCTGAGAATTCCACGGGCTCCGCAATACTGTCGCGAAGGGCGATGGCACTCGCCAGATGGACAGCGTCGAATCCGGTCAACGAGTGCTTCTCAGCGAGGTTGCCGGCAATGTGAACCAACCCGGACGATACACCGACCTTGAGGTAGCTCAACGGGTCGACCCATCGGCTCTCAAAGTCCCGAATCTCGCGCTGGTAGTCGCGCTTGGTACGGATGCGCTCTCCCCTGCGGGCACGTGCCAGAGCCGCCCGCACCTCGGCGTAAGCTACCCATGAGGTAGCGTGGCGCTCCGCCCTCTCGATGGCTGCTCTCGTCACATCACTGCCATCTTCAGCGACGTGGAGCTTCACGATGCTGGAGGAGTCCAAATACAGGATCACGTGGCAGGCTCAGCCACGGAGACGCTCCCGCTCATCCACGATGTAATCGCTTATCGGCGGTCCGGGCGTTAGTTGAAGCGGATGTGGTGACCCTTCCAGCTTTCCGCCAACCCCATCAAGAAAGCCTTCGTCGACGAGCTCCATTATCCGCGCCTTGAGCATCTCCTCGTGCAGCACCTCCGCCCTCGCATCGTCTGGCCGCAGCGCGAGATAGCGATTGATGCCGGCGAGCGCCTCGTTGTACCGTCCCAGTTCACCAAGCACCGCAGCCCTGCTGGCAAGGGCTTCCGGGAAGTCGGGCTGCGATCTCAGCGCTGCTTCATAGTCGGCCAGCGCCCCGTCAAGATCGCCCATCAGTGTTCGGCTAACACCCCGATTGGAGTAGGTGCCTGGATCGTCCGGATCCAGCCGCAACGCCTCGCCGAAGTCGGCCAGCGCCCCGTCAAGATCGCCCCTCTCTCCGCGCACGACGCCCCTGTGGACGAGGGCCTCCGGAAACTGCGGGCGCAATCGCAATGCTTCGTCATAATCCGCCAGGGCCCCGTCAAGATCGCCCCTCTCCTGCGGACGTTGCCCCTGTTGACGAGGGCCTCCGGAAACTGCGGGCGCAGCCGCAACGCCTCGTTGAAGTCGGCTAGCGCCAGGTCGAGTTCGCCCCTCGCCCGCCGGACCGCTCCCCTGTTGAAGAGGGCCTCCGGATATTGCGGGCGCAGCCGCAACGCTGCTTCGTAGTCGGCGAGCGCCAGGTCGAGTTCGCCCCTCGCCAAGCAGACCGCTCCCCTGTTGGCGAGGGCCTCGGGCGAGTTTGGGTCGATCCGCAACGCCTCGTTGAAGTCGGCTAGCGCGAGGTCGAGTTCGCCCCTCTCCCTGCGGACCGCTCCCCTGTTGGCGAGGGCCTCCGGATACTCCGGGCGCAGCCGCAGCGCTGCTTCGTAGTCGGCGAGCGCCCCGGCGAGGTCGCCCCTCAGCCAGCGGACGACGCCCCTGTTGACGAGGGCCTCCGGAAACTGCGGGCGCAGCCGCAACGCTGCTTCGTAGTCGGCGAGCGCCCCGCCAAGATCGCCCAGCAGTGTTCGGGTAACACCCCGGTTGTTGAGGGCCTCCGGGACGCCGGGGTGCATCTCGAGGACAGGCGTCGTATTCGCGCAGCGCCTGTTCGTAGTCGCCCGCGTCGTAGAAGGCGTTGCCGCGCTGGAAGTGCCGAAGGGCGCGTTTCGGCAGCGGCCGGCCGCCTGGCGGCGGCGGCGACCTCACGGATCGAGCGACGGCTCACGTAGCGCAACCATACGACGCTATTGTACCGCTACCCGGCGGCCGCCACCGCGAGACGGGCCGCCTCGCCGAGGTCGGGGGCGCGCTGCACGGCGACATCCGTCGCTTCGGTCAGTATCTTCTCGCCGAGCTCGACGTTCGTGCCCGCCAGACGTACCACCACCGGCACCGCGACCTTCATCTCGCGGTGCGCATCGATGACGCCCTGCGCGATGACATCGACGCGGGCCATGCCGCCGAAGATGTTGATGAGGATCGCCTGCACCGAAGGGTCGCCCGTCAGCAGACGGAACGCGTTCACGACACGGCTGGGATCGTTCACGGTGCCGATATCGAGGAAGTTCGCGGGCTCGCCGCCGGCAAGCTTGATGCTGTCCATCGTCGCCATCGCCAGCCCGGCGCCATTCACGACGCAGCCGATGTTGCCGTCGAGCTTCACGTAGTTGTTGATGCCCAGCTCCTGCGCCTGCACCTCGAGCGGGTCTTCCTCGTCCTTGTCGCGCAGCTGCTCGTACGACTTGTGCCGGAAGTCGGCATTGTCATCGAAGTTGATCTTGCCGTCGAGCGCCAGCAGCCGGCCGTCGGCCGTCGTCACCAGCGGGTTGACCTCGACCAGCGAGCAGTCGTTCGCCTCGTTCACCCGGTAGAGGCCGCCGAACAGCGCGACCGCGGGGCGCAGCATGTCGCCGCGCAGCCCCATGGCGAAGGCGAGCTCGCGCCCGTGGAATTGCTGATAGCCCATCGCCGGGTCGATGGCGACGCGCGTGATCTTCTCCGGCGTCTTCGCGGCCACCTCCTCGATGTCCATGCCGCCTTCCGACGAGCCCATGAGCACGAGGCGGCCGAGCGCGTTGTCGAGCACGATGGAGACGTAGTATTCCTTCGTTATCTCCATCTGCTCCTCGACGAGCACCGTCTTGACGAGCTGGCCCGCCGGCCCCGTCTGGTGCGTGACGAGCTGCATCCCGAGAATCTGGCTCGCGACCTGCTCGGCCTCGTCCGGCGAGTTCGCCAGCTTCACACCGCCGCCCTTGCCACGGCCACCGGCGTGAATCTGCGCCTTCACGACGACCTTGCCGCCGAGATCCATCGCGATGAGCTTCGCCTCCTGCGGGGTGGCGGCGACGCTGCCATGCGGCACGGGGATATTGAACTGCCGGAACAGATCCTTCGCCTGGTACTCATGAATCTTCAAGCTGGCCTCCGAAAAGGGAATGGGCGGACGCGCCATTCCGGGTTATAGCCGAAGTGCGACGCCCCGGGCAAGCGCGATCGCCATGATAGCATCCACTCCACACACGTCGATGATGGTGAGGGGGACAGCGATGGCGGCGCCGAGCATGGTGCGGACACCCGATTCGGTCTTCGAGGAGCTCGCGGGATACCCGTTCCCGCCGCACTGGCACGAGGTCGAGGGCCTGCGTATGCACTACGTCGACGAAGGGCCGCGGGCCGCGCCGGTGATGCTCATGGTGCACGGCGAGCCTTCATGGAGCTACATCTATCGCCGGATGATCCCGCCGCTCGTCGAGGCGGGCTATCGCTGCGTGGCGCCCGACCACATCGGGTTCGGACGCAGCGACAAGGTCATCGATGAGGACTGGTACACCATCGAGCGGCACGAGATGAACCTCCGCGCGCTGATTACGGCGCTCGGCCTGACCAACGTGACGCTCGTCTGCCATGACTGGGGCGGGCCGATCGGTCTGCGCCAGGCGGTCGACATGCCGGAGCGATTCGCCCGCCTGGTCATCATGAACACGTGGCTGCACCATGACGGTCACGAGTACACGGAGGCCATCCGCCGCTGGCGTGAGGCGTCGCAGAACCCCGCGCAGCTCGGCGGCGACATGCCGACCGGGGATATGCTCGCCGGCTACGCACAAGTATTCGGCGGACGGGATGTCGAGGCCGTACGCGCGGCCTACGCGGCGCCGTTCACCGGCCCCGCGACGAAAGCGGGTGCGCGGCGATTCCCGTGGTTGCTGCCGTTCGCGCAGCCCATCGAGGGGAACGCCGCCGATCAGGCACGCTGCTTCGAGGCGCTGACCCGCTGGGCCAAGCCCGCCCACTTCATCTTCGGGGAGCGGGACGCCATCTTCACGCCCGAGTGGGCGCGCCGTTGGTCGGGGCTGATTCCGGGCTCGACGCTCGACCTCATCGAAGGGGCGGGGCACTTCCTGCCGGAAAGCCACGGCGAGCTCGTCGCGGAGACCATCCTGGCGCGGATCGCCGCCGAATAAGCCCCACGGCGCCCTGCCGCTACTCCTCGGCGAAAAACCAGTCGCGCAGCGAGCGCAGGATGCCCAGCACCACGAGCGCGCCCGCGATCGCGATCAGCACCGAAGGCAGCGCCTCGCCGAAGTCGCCGTGGCCGTCGTCGTAGAGGCTCTTGAGGGCGGGCGCTTCCTCCAGCACGGGCTCGAGCCAGCCCGTCGCGAAACCGCGCCAGGCATCGCTCAGCACGAGCGCCGCGGCGTTGGCGATAGTGCTGCCGGCGAGCACGAGCCGCATCAGCTGGAGCCACGCGACCCGGCGAATGCGACGGCGGACGCCCTCCGGCGTGACCTCGGTCGTCGGGCCCGCCGACGACCCGGCCGGGCGCGACCACGGATACTCGCCGCCGTAGATCGCCCGTACCAGGCGCGGCGTCACCAGCTCCCGATTGCCGAAGTAGGTGGTGTGGTCGCTCAGCGGGTTATCGCTGTTGATGACCTGCCGCCGCTTGAGCTGCCGCGCATCGACGCGCGCCGCCTCGCGAACCTTCTCCTGCAGCCCGCCCGCGGGCACAGGGTCCATCCGCGCGTAGATGTCGAGCCAATAGAAGTGGCCGCGCAGCAGCCGCGTCTCATCCTCGGGCGATGCCGCGGCGGCTGTCCCGTGCCCGGTGATGCGCGCGTCGAAGGGCTGCCGCGGCAGCCTGCCGCCGAACGAGCTTCTCGGGAGCGCCGCCGACCAGCCGTAGTTGCGATTCACGCCGCTCCCCAGGGTCACGAGCGTGAGCCGCTTGGGCTCGGCCAGCGCCGCGAACGCGGCGGCGAGCGGCCCGCCCTCGCGCAGCGCGTCGTAGGCCACAACAGCGCCCTCCGAGTGCGCGACGATGGTGACATCGGCGATGCCGGGGTCGCGGACATACGCGGCAATGGCGTCGTGGGCGACGCGCTGCACGTCGGCCGAGCGCATGCCATCCTCGATGATGCGCTGCGCGTCGCTCAGGGCCGCGCCCATGAGGGGGTCGAGGCTGTGGATGCCGCTCGCCAGCATCTTGTGAGGCCGTAGGCGCGGAGGCCGGGCGTGTCGGCCATGGTGTACAGCAGCCACAGCAGCGGCCACACCATCAGCGACACGGCCCAGGCCGCGAACAGCGCCCCGATGAGCAGCGTCAGCTCGGCCCGATACATCCAGCGCACCGCCGGCCCGGCGAGATAGCCACCGTCGCCGAGGGCGGGCTCGTCTTCGGGCGAGGGGCGGTCGTTCGCGGGGTCGCGCCACAGCCCGCGTGCGATGTCGCGTATCTGCCGCGGGCCGATGGCGAGCAGCCGGCGGAACACGACGCGCGGCTGCGTGCCGGGAGCGATGTCGTCCCAGAACACCTCGGTCGCGACGATCTCCTCCGCGGCCGCGCCGCCGGGCGGCGTCACGACAAGCGAGCCGTGCGCGGGGCGCGCCGCCGAATCGAACTCGCGCTCGACAGCGCCGCCCGCCTGCTCAAGGAAGCCCGCGACGCTGTTCATGATGCCGGCGAGGAAGGAGCCGCGGGCGCGCCGGACGCCGACGCCGTGGATGGCGACGACGCCGTGCCTGCGGGCGGGAGCGGGCATGCGGAGCCTCCGTGGTCGCGGTGCCGGGGGTCGGTGGTGCGGGTGAGTCTACACCATCGAGGGGCTGGCGCATCTGCGCTCCGGTGTCACCGCAGTGGCCGCGAGCGCCGTCAGCCCGGCCACATGTAGAGCAGCGCCACGACCTGTATCTGCGCCGCCAGCGTCACGAGCGCTGCGGACACCAGCAGCCGCCGAAAGCGATGCCGGGCACGGCGCGCCGGACGCTGCGTGTAGCCGACGGGCGCGGGCACGAGCCCCGGCAGCCCGTACGACTGCCGAAAGGCGCGAGCGAGCGTCGCCGGCTCGCCCATCGCGGCGATCGTCTCGGCGATGGCGCGGTCGGGCGCGACGCCCGCGAGCAGTGCATCCTCGATCATCGCGTCGGCGTGGCCGTACAGCTCCGCGCGTACGTGCGCCGGCGCCCGGTCGCCGCGCAGCGTGACGCAGGCAGCCTCGACATAGCGCTCTACGCGCGGGTCACGCCGATAAGCCATCGCTGTTCTCCAGCACCGGCGTCAGCAGCCGTCCCATCGCTGTGGTGAACGCCTGCCATTCGCGCGCCTTCTCGTGCAGCGCCCGCTCTCCCTTGGCAGTGAGCTGGTAGCGGCGCCGGTTGGGACGCCCAAGCTGCGCCTCCCAGGTGCCTTCGATGAGGCCGTCGCGCTCCATCCGGTGGAGGATGGGGTACAGCACCCCCTGGCCCAGCGAGAGCGCGTCGTCGCTGCGGCGCACGATCTCCTTCGCGATCTGGTAGCCGTGCAGCGGCCCATCGGCCAGCGCCGCCAGCACCATGGCGAGCGTATTGCCCTTCAGCAATTCGCGGTCGAACCGTTCCTTCATCGAAACCTCGCGCTGCTCCGCGGATCGTGACCGCGCTCCTGTATCCGTGGGCGGAAGCTACTCCCTTGCCCCGCACAATGCAATCAGCCCGCCCCCGCCCCGTAGGGGACGGCGCGCACGGCGTTATCGACGTCGCCGTTCGTGATTTCGCCCGTCTGCACCGTGATCCAGCCGTCGTCACGAACGTCGATCCGCATCGTGTCCATGGAACGGGTGGCGGGGCCGTGCACCCGTATTCCCGCCGGTGTGTACGTGGAGCCGTGGCATGGGCAGCGGAACCACGACGTCACCCCTTTGTACTCGTACGCCGGCTGCCACGGCACGGTGCATCCGAGATGCGGGCAGCGTTGCCACAGCGCCAGCAGACCGCCTTCGCCCGGCAGGCCGAACTGCTGGAACGCGCCCTCGCCCGGCCGCAGGTGCACGAGCCAGAACTTGCCCTGCACGAACCGCACCGGGGCGTCGCCGGGGCGCGGCACCTTCTCCGGCGGAATGTCGATCGGCCCGCCGAAGCCCCCGATCTTGCGCGGCCAGAGGAAGTTCCACCCCTCCACGCCCGCGAGGAGACTGGTCAGGCCGAGCCCGGCGAAGAAGCTGCCCCGCAGAAAGCGGCGACGATCCGCGGTCGAGCTTGCCGCCCGTTGCACAGTCGCCAGGCGCGGCTTCGTTGTGTCATCGCTCACAGTCAGCGCTCCTCCCGGGTCAGCGTCTCCCACTCCATAGATAGTATACCGATGTAGTCGCTCGCACAAGTCCTGCCCCCACCCGCCATGCTGTGCATCACGACCTTGCGCGGGCGAAGGCGGCGATGGTATACTCGGGGCGTGGCGGAGAGTGAGAGAAAGTGGGCGGAAACTCCCACTTTTTTGTTTGGCTCTGGGAGCCGCCACCGACAGGGCCGCTTCCCTAACCCGCACCGGACTGGTACATGAAGAGCGATTTTCTCGTAGCGATCAAACAGCTCTCCACGGAGAAAAACCTCCCAACTGAGGTTGTGCTCGAAGCGGTGGAGACGGCGCTCGCGTCCGCCTACAAGAAGGACGAGGTTCACGCCAACAACGTCTTCGTGCGGATCGACCCGAACACAGGCGACCTCCGCGTCTTCGCCCAAAAGATGGTCGTCGAGACGGAAGACGACATCGAGGACGATCGCGAGCAGATCGAGCTCGACGAGGCTCGCAAGCTCGACCCCGCGGCCCAGATCGACGTGATGATCGAGTACGAGGTCACGCCCCGCAACGCCGGCCGCATCGCCGCGCAGACAGCGAAGCAGGTCGTGCTGCAGCGGCTCCGCGAGGCCGAGCGCGAGGTCGTGTTCGAGGAGTTCGCGCAACGCGAGGGCGACATCGTCTCCGGCGTCATCCAGCGCGTCGAATCGCGCCAGGCCCTCGTCGACCTCGGCAAGACCGAGGCCATCCTGCCGGCCGCGGAGCAGGTTCGCAGCGAGCACTACCGGCCGGGCCAGCGGATCAAGTTCTACGTGCTCGAGGTGTTCCGCGCGGCCAAGGGCCCGCAGGTCATCGTCTCCCGCACCCACAAGGACCTCGTGAAGCGCCTGATGGAGCTCGAAGTTCCGGAGATCTTCAAGGGCGCCGTCGAGATCCGCGCCATCGCGCGCGAGGCCGGGTCGCGCACCAAAGTCGCGGTCTACTCGCGGCAAGAGGGCATCGACCCCGTCGGCGCCTGCGTCGGCATGCGCGGCGTCCGCATCCAGAACGTCGTCAACGAGCTCCAGGGCGAGCGCATCGACATCATCCAGTGGGATCCGGAGCCGACGCGTGAGGTGGCCAACGCCCTCAGCCCGGCGCAGGTGCTCGCCGTCCGGATCGACGCCGCCACCAACACCGCCTATGTCGTCGTGCCCGACAAGCAGCTCTCGCTCGCCATCGGCAAGGAAGGGCAGAACGCCCGCCTCGCCGCGCGCCTCACCGGCCGCCGCATCGACATCAAGAGCGAGACGATGGCCGAGGAGCTGTACGGGCCGTCGCTCGAGCCGCCGCAGCCCGTGCGCCCTGTCGAAGTCGCGCCGCCGGTGCCCGAGCCCGCCGCGATGGTAGCCGCCGCCGAGCCGCTCGCCGCCGTAGCGGCCGCCGGCGCCGGGACAGCCGTGGCCGAGCCCGCCATCGTGCTCTCTCCGGCGGAGGAAGCCGCACTCGAATTCGCCGAGGACGACGAGCTCGCCGCGGGCGAAGACGGCGCTTCGGAGTTCGTCGCGACCGCACCCGAAGCGCCCGCCGGCGACGACGGCCGCCCCCAGATCCGGTTCGCCGAGGACATCCTCAGCGACCGCTCCGGCGGAGGCGCCGCTGCCGCGGCACGGGCGCGCCGGGGCCCCGAGCTCGACGAGCCCGTGGCGGGCAAGCCCGCCCTGAAGAAGAAGAAGCGCCGGGTCGTCATCGAAGACGAGGACGAGCTCGACGAGCTGGAGAACCTCGAGTATCCGGGGCTGCGCCGCTAACGGGCGCGCCCGGGGGAGCATCGCCGCCATGGCCGCGTCCGCAACCCAGAGCCCGAAGCTGCGCCCGGCGCCGCAGCGCACGTGCGTCGGCTGCCGCGACGTGACGGCGAAACGGCAGCTCGTTCGCGTCGTGCGGACGCCCGCGGGCGGCGTCGCGCTCGACCCGACAGGCCGCGCCAACGGCAGAGGGGCCTACGTGCACGAGGACGCATCCTGCTGGCGCAGCGCCCTCGCCAAAGACACGCTCGGGCGAGCGCTGAAGACATCGCTCGCCGGCGGCGACCGGGTCGCCCTCCAGGCTCACGCGGCGGCGCTGCCGGAGCAGCCCGCTCCGACCGAACGGTCATGAACCGCACACGCTCCGGCTAGAGCCGGCCCCCCGAACCCCAGCGGGCGACGGAGGCCGAAAGACGAGGAATCGCCAGATGGCCACCACAACGCCGCCCCCCACAGGAACACCGCCCGCCGAAGCCGAGGCCGAAGCCGCCGAGGCCCGCGTCGAGATTCCGCGCACGCTCACCGTGAAGGAACTGGGCGACATCCTCGCCATCTCGCCGATCGAAGTCATCAAGGAACTGATGAAGAACGGCGTCATGGCCGGCATCAACCAGGTCATCGACTTCGAGACGGCTGCCATCGTCGCCACCGACTTCGGGTTCGACCCCGCAGAGGCGCGCGAAGACGAAGAGGAGTCGGCGGTCGCGCCGAGCGCCCGCTTCGTCGATGAGACGGCCACCACGCCCAGGCCGCCCGTTATCACCATGCTCGGCCACGTCGACCACGGCAAGACAAGCCTCCTCGATGCGATCCGCAGCGCGAACGTCACCGCGGGCGAAGCCGGCGGCATCACCCAGCACATCGGCGCGTACCAGGTCGACGTGCGCGGCCAGCTCGTCACCTTCATCGACACGCCGGGCCACGAAGCCTTCACGGCGATGCGTGCCCGCGGCGCCCAGGTCACCGACATCGCCATCCTCGTCGTCGCCGCCGACGACGGCGTCATGCCGCAGACCGCGGAGGCGATCAACCACGTCCGCGCCGCCGGCGTGCCGATCGTCGTCGCCATCAACAAGATCGACGTGCCCAACGCCAACCCCGACCGCGTGAAGCAGCAGCTCACCGAGCACGGCGTCGTCATCGAGGACTACGGCGGCGATGTGCAATCCGTCCTCGTCTCCGCGAAGACGGGCGACGGCCTCGAAGCGCTGCTCGACGCGGTGCTCGTGGCGGCCGAAGTGATGGAGCTGAAGGCGAACCCCGGCCGCGACGCCGTCGGCATCGTCATCGAGGCCGAGCTCGACACCCGCCGGGGCCCCGTGGCCACCGTCCTCATCCAGACGGGCACGCTGCGCGCGGGCGACGCCGTCATCGTCGGCGAGACCTACGGCAAAGTGAAGGCGATGTTCGACCACCGCGGCGAGCGGCTCGACAGCGCGGGGCCCTCGACGCCGGTCGAGATCATGGGGCTGCAGGAAGTGCCGGCCGCGGGCGACCGCGTCGTCGTCGTCACCAGCGAGAAGGACGCGCGCACGCAGGCCAGCGTTTCGCGCCGCCTGCGCGAGGCCGACGCCTTCCGCGAGCAGCGCTCCATCTCGCTCGACACCCTGTTCGGCGAGATCAGCGCCGGCAAGGTGAAGGAGCTGAACATCGTGCTCAAGACCGATGTTCAGGGCAGCATCGAGCCCATCCGCCACTCGCTCGAGCGCCTCACGACACCACAGGTGCACGTGAAGGTGCTGCACGCGGGCTCGGGGCCGATCACGGAATCGGACGTGCTGCTCGCTTCGCATCGGACGGCATCATCATCGGGTTCAACAGCCGCCCCGATAGCGCCGCCCGCCGTGTCGCCGACAACGAAGGCGTCGACATGCGCCACTACACCATCATCTACAACCTCATCGAAGACATCGAGAAGGCGCTCAAGGGCTGCTGGAGCCCGAGTACCAGGATGTCATCGATGGTCACGCCGAAGTGCGGCAGGTGTTCAAGATCGGCCGCAAGGGCAACATCGCCGGGTCGATCGTCCGCGATGGAGCGATGCGCCGGAACGCGCAGGCACGCGTCATCCGCAACGGCGAGCAGCTCATCGACAGCCGGATCAACAGCCTCAAGCGATTCCAGGAGGACGCGCGCGAGGTGTTGCAGGGCTTCGAGTGCGGCATCGGCGTGGAGGGCTTCGAGGAGTTCCAGGAGGGCGATGTCATCGAGACCTACCGCCGCGAGCTCGTCACCCAAGCGTAACCCTCGCCCGAGCGAGCGAGAAAGCAGGCCTCCATGAGCCGAAGGACGGAACGCATCAACGCGCAGCTGCGCGAGGAGATCAGCGATCTCCTGCTGCGCGATGTGAAGGATCCGCGTGTCACGGGGCTCGTCACCGTCACGCACGTCGAGGTCTCGCCCGACCTGGCGCACGCGCGCGTCCACGTCAGCTTCCTCGGCGAGGAAGGCGAGCAGGACACGGTGCTCGCCGCGCTCCGGTCGGCGGCGCCATTTCTGCGCCACGAGCTGCTGCGCCGGCTGCGCGTGCGCACGGTGCCCTCGCTGACGTTCAAGCGCGACGATTCGATCCAGCGCGCCGCCGAGCTCACCGAGATGATCCACAGCGCCACCCGGGCCGGGGAGCCGTAGGTGGCCGAACCCTCGGGACTGCTCATCATCGCCAAGCCGCCCGGCATGACATCGCACGATGTGGTGGCGAAGCTGCGCCGCATCCTCGGCATCCGCCGCATCGGCCATGCGGGCACGCTCGACCCGATGGCGCGCGGCGTGCTGCCGCTCCTCATCGGCCAGGCCACCCGGCTCGCCGAGTATCTGCTCGATTGGGAGAAGGGCTACCGCTTCACGATGCGGCTCGGCATCGCCACCGACACGTACGACGCCGACGGCGCCGTGACGGCGGAAGGCGACGCATCGGCCGTGACTCGCGCCGACATCGAAGCGGCGATGGTCGCGTTCCGCGGCACGATCCTTCAGACGCCGCCCCCGTACAGCGCCGTGAAGCGCGGCGGGCGCCCGCTCTATGCCTACGCGCGCGCCCAGCAACCGATGGAGGTTGAGCCGCGCACGGTGGTCGTCCGCGAGTTCGAGCTGGAGCGCTACGAGCCGCCCGATGCCAGCTTCGTCGTGCGCTGCGGCAGCGGCACCTACGTCCGCTCGCTGGCGCACGACATCGGGCGGGCGCTGGGGTGCGGCGCGCACGTCACCGACATCACCCGGACGGCCGTCGGGCCGCTGCTGCTCGAGGACGCGGTCACCATCGAGCAGGTGGCGGAGGCGGCGGAGCGCGGCGATTGGCACGCCATGATGCTGCCGCCCGATGCGCTCGTCCCCTCGGCGCCAAAGGCGATGCTGAGCCAGACGGAGACGGCCGCTGTCCTCAACGGGCGGCCGGTGCGGCCGGCTGGCCTCATCCGCGAACGGCGCGAGGGGACGTTGAGCCGCGCCTACGATTGGCGTGGCCGGTTCATCGCACTGCTGCAGTATCGGGCCACGGAGGCCGATTGGAAGCCGCACAAAGTGTTCGTCGCCCAACCCGCGGGCCACGTCACACCCGAACCCTCGACTTGACAGGCGGGGTCGAAGGGCTATGATTGCGGGGAATCCGGCGAGGTCGCCGCGGAGTTGAAAGCAGAGGGCGCTGCATGGAAGCTTACTGCCTGAAGTGCCGGACCAAGCGTGAAATGAAGGATGCGAAGCAGATCACCATGAAAAATGGGAAGCCTGCGACGCAGGGTGCCTGCCCGGTGTGCAGCACCACCATGTTCCGCATCGGCAAGGGCTAGAGCACAAGCGCGAGCGAAAGGGGTACCAGCAGGTGCCCCTTTCCCGCACACCCAGCATCCACGACGGCCAGGAGGCCGCCAGGCAAGGGTCAGAGCCGCTCGCGCAGCGCGTCGAGCCGCCGCTCCAGTTCGTCCTGCCGCACCGCCACGGTCAGATCGCCGCGCGTCTTCTCCAGCACGCCGCGCACCTGGTCGGTCGTGCGCCGCAGACCACCCGTGATCGCATCCGGATAATCGATCGTGACGAGCACGGCGTAGACGTCGTCCATCGTCGTCAGCAGCCGCTCGCAGCGCGCCACGTCGCCCCGCCGCAGCGTATCGAGCAGATGGCGGCGCAGCTCGCTCGCGGCTTCCGCGAGGCCATTGAGGTACGCGGCCGCGCCGACGCCGAGCTCCGCCGCGCCGGGCACATCGCGTTCCGCGACGAACGCGAGCGTCAGCGCCCCCTCGGCGTACTCCTTCTGGGCATCGTGCACAAACCCCGCGTGGTAGATGTCGGCGTGGCCGGCGAGCAGGCTGTCGATCTCGTCGAGCAGCGTCCGCCCACGCAGGAGCAGCTCACTGCCGCGCTCGAACTCGAGACGGTGTACTGCCCGGATAGCGTTCGCCGCGTGCCGGATGACCTCGCGGCAGCGGGGCAGCGCCCCCTCGCGCGCCTCATGCTTCGCCGCCAGCTCGGCGCGCGCGGGCGCGACGAGCGCATCGATGTCGTGGGCGGCGGGCGAGGGGCTGCCCGGCTCGTCGGGCATCAGAGGTCTCGAACGGGTTCGGGGAACTCGCCCTCGCGCGCGGCGTCGATCATGTCGCGCGCCTCCTGGGGCAGCTCCATGCCATAGTCGTCGAAGCGCTGCTCGACCCATCGGCCGATCTGGCGCGGATCCTTGTAGTCCTCCGGACGGGCGTCGAGGCCGGGCGAGCCGTAGTCATCGATGATCGTCTGCTCGGAGCGGTGATACGCGAAACGCGACATCGCGCGCTCCAGCGATGTCCCCTGGCAATGGTCGCAGACGGGCTGCGGCGGGGTGTTGGCGCTGCGCACGAACACGTTCGTGAGCTTGCGGCAGTCGTTGCAGCGGTACTCGTAGATCGGCATCGGGAAGGCCTCGCTTCCGGCGGCGCGCCTGCTAGAGGAAGTCCGCGCCGCCCGCGGTGTCGCCCGCGCTCTCGCCGCTGCTCGCCGATTCGCGCTGCTGCGAGAGCTCGTAGCGCAAGGTGTGTCCAGGGTCGATGCGCTCGATCGGGTCGTCGCCGGCTTCGGCGCGTTCGGCGAGGTCGCGGAAGCGATCGCCGCCACTTTCGCCGAGGTCGTCGCTCATGCGGCGAGCCCAGCGCGCGAAGCTGCCGGGGTCGGAGCCCTGCAGCCCGCCGAGCGCGTGGCCGGCATCGAAGTCGTCGATGCGGCGAGCTGTACCTTTGACGATGAAGCTGCGCGAAATGAGCCGCTCCGTGTGGGCGCTCCGACAGCGCTCGCACGAAGGTGTCGCCGCCTCCGAAGCGGCGATGGTGCGGAAGAAGACGGAACTGATGGCGCCGCACTCGCGGCAGCGGTACTCGTAGATCGGCATCGCACTCGCTCGAAGGTTGGTTTCGACTCCCGCCGTCCGCTGCTACCAGCCTTCGGCGATCCGCCGCCCGACGATTTCGTCGCGTTTCGGGCAGATGCGCTGGAAGTCGCAGAAGGCGCAGTGGCGGCCGACGTTCGGCTCGTAATCGCGTTCCCGCGTCATCTCGCCGACTGCCCGGAGCGCGTCGCTCGCGGCCTCCTCGATGGCGGCGGCCGTGGGCTGCTCGCTCCAGCTCGCGCCATCCTCGAGATACAGGTATGTCGTGCGCGAGACGGGCCGGTCGGCGTTACGACGCACCATCATAGCATAGACACGAAGCTGGGCCGGGTCGACATCGTCGCCCGGCGGGTGGCGGCTCGTCTTGTAGTCGATGATGTGCAGGCCCTCACCATCGTCGTCGATCCGGTCGATGCGGCCGACAGCGCGGACGTCGTCGCTGAGGCCGGCCTCGATGTAGCGCTCCAGCGCGAGGGGCTGGCCCCCCGCCTCGGGCATCGTCACGAAGCGCTCCAGCTGCTCGAGGGCGCGGGCGCGCCAGCGTGCTTCCTCGGCCAGGCCACGGAAGCCGGCGCGATTGGTCGCCCAGTGGCGCCGGAGCAGATCAGCGGCGCGGGCCGCCGTCCGCTCGGCCGGAGGGCGCGTCATCAGGTCGCGCAGCGCCGAGTGCACGTGCTGGCCCATCGTATCGTATGGGTTCGCCGCCGATGGCAGCCGTTCGACGTAGCGGTACTTGTACTGGCGGCGGCACCGTGTGAAGGTGCCGAGCCGAAACGGCGACAGACGGAACTGGCTCGCCATCCTCGCCTCAGTCCCCTTCGACAGCGTTCTCGATATGGCGAACGCCGAGCATTCGCCCCTCCGGGCTCAGGTCGACCGCGATCACGTCGATACGGAGGTCGCCTTCCAGGCCGTGCGCGGCCGCGTACGAGAGGGCGAGCCGCCGCAGCCGTTCCGCCTTGCGCTCGTCGATCGAATCGAGGCCATCGCCGAGGGCGCTGCCCCGGCGCGTCCGCACCTCGACGATGACCGTGGTGCGGGCGCTCGTCGCCACGAGGTCGATCTCGCCTTCGGGCAGCCGGACGTTGCGGGCGATGATGTCGTAGCCCTTCGCCTCCAGGTGCGCCGCCGCGATCCCCTCGCCCGCACGGCCCAGCCGTGCCCGCGCCGTCAGCGGGACGCCCCTGGGCCTGCCGCCAGGGCGCGCGCGGCGATGCCTTCCAGCAACCGTTCGAGGTGACCATCGCCGGTGAGCCGCGAACGTACCGGGGCGAAGCTGCGGCGGTGGATCGGGCTGACGCCGAGGTCGTGGATCGCCCGCAGATGCGTGGGGGCGCTGTAGCCCTTGTGCGCGGCGAACCCGTAGCCCGGGTAGAGCGCGCCGAACGTCACCATCAGCCGGTCGCGCACCACTTTCGCGACGATCGACGCCGCGGCTATCGAGCAGACGCTGGCATCGCCATCGATGACGCCGCGCGTGTCGCACCCCAGAGCGGGCGGGCGGTTGCCATCGACGAGCGCGGCCGTGGGCCGGCAGCCCAGCGCCGACACGGCGCGTTCCATTGCCAGCTGGCTCGCGCGGAGCACGTTGAGGGTGTCGACGACGGCGGGCGACGCCACGCCAATGCCGAAGGCAAGCGCACCGGCGCGGATGAGCGGGGCGAGCCGAGCGCGCGCCTGCGCTGTCAGCTGCTTCGAATCGCGCAGCTCCGCCAGCCACGGCCAATCGGCGCCGGGCGGCAGCACCACGGCCGCCGCGATCACGGGCCCGGCGAGCGCACCCATGCCCACCTCATCGACGCCCGCGACGAGGCGATGCCCGGCCCGCCAGAGCGAACGCTCGGCATCGAGCGTCGGTGTGGGGGCGGGAGCGGCGGGAGCCACGGCGAGGCACCTGGAGGACATGCGCTCCATTCCGCCGGCCACGGCGGTCATCTCCGAATCCCTGATGCTGGCGGCTGCCTTCGCAGCCGATACTACAGGAGAACGCGCCGCCCCGCCTAGCGCCCCCCCCAGACGCGCGGACTCGATGCTATGCTGCGCGGACATCACGCTGGGAAAAAGGGGGGAGCCACCATGCCGATTATCCGTGTGGAGATGTGGGAGGGGCGCACGAAGTCGCAGAAGGCGGAGCTGGCGCGGGCGATCACGGACGCGATGGTGAGCATCGCGCACACGACGCCCGAGAGCACGATCATCATCTTCAGCGACATCGACCGCGACGACTGGGCGGAGAACGGCAAGCTGGCCGGCGACGAGTAGCGAACCGTCCGCGCCCGCCCGCCGTTGATCACGTGGAAGGGAAGCGCGTGATCGGGCCGCCCTCGCGTTGCCAGTCTCGCGGAGTGCGACGTATACTCTAGAGAGCCGTGCGCTCGATGTCGCAGCTGGGGCCTATCCAGCGGCGGACGGCGGCGGAACGGAGCTTGCATGTCATCTCGTTGGGTACGGAATAGCTTCATCTACCTGCTGATCCTGGTCGCGGTCGTCGCGGTCGTGTTCTCGTTCATGTCGTCGGGCGGTGGCAACGAAAACAAGCCTTTCGGCACCGTGATCGAAGACGCGAAAGAGGGCCGTGTCGAGCGGATCAAGGTCAACGGTAACTCGCTCGAGGTGCGCTACGCCGACGGCCGCGAGTTCGACTCCCGCAAGGAGGACGGCTCGACCGTCACCGAGATTCTGCAGAACGAGGGCGTCGCGACAGGCCCGAACGGCGTGCAGATCGAGGTATCGGAGCCGAGCCGGTTCGGCAACATCTTGGGGCTGCTGTTCAACTTCCTGCCGCTGCTGCTCTTCATCGGCATCATCTTCTTCTTCATGCGCCAGGCCCAGGGCTCGAATTCGCAGGCGATGAGCTTCGGCAAGAGCAAGGCCCGCATGTTCGTCGGCAACAAGCCCACCGTGACGTTCAACGATGTCGCCGGGGTCGACGAATCGAAGGAAGAGCTGCAGGAAGTCGTCGAGTTCCTGAAGTTCCCCGAGAAGTTCGCCGCGCTCGGCGCCCGCATCCCGCGCGGCGTCTTGCTGGTCGGCCCTCCCGGCACCGGCAAGACACTGCTGTCGCGCGCCGTCGCCGGCGAGGCCGGGGTGCCGTTCTTCTCGATCTCCGGCTCCGAGTTCGTCGAGATGTTCGTCGGCGTCGGCGCGTCGCGCGTGCGCGACCTCTTCGACCAGGCGAAGCGCAACGCCCCCTGCATCGTCTTCGTCGACGAGATCGACGCTGTCGGCCGCCAGCGTGGCGCGGGCCTCGGCGGCTCCCACGACGAGCGCGAGCAGACGCTGAACCAGATTCTCGTCGAGATGGACGGCTTCGGCACGAACACCAACGTCATCGTCATCGCTGCCACGAACCGCCCCGACATCCTCGACCCGGCGCTGCTGCGGCCCGGCCGCTTCGACCGCCAGGTGGTGCTCGACCGCCCCGACCTGCGTGGCCGGCACGCCATTCTCGCCGTGCACTCGAAGGGCAAGCCGCTCGACAAGGATGTCGACTCCGACATCATCGCCAAGCAGACGCCGGGCTTCTCCGGCGCCGACCTGGCCAACCTGGTGAACGAGGCGGCGATTCTGGCCGCACGGCGCAACAAGAAGAAGATCCACATGTCCGAGTTCGATGAGGCGATCGACCGCGTCATCGCCGGGCCCGAGCGCAAGAGCCGCGTCATCAGCCCCAAGGAGAAGGAAGTCATCGCCTACCACGAGGCCGGGCACGCCCTCGTCGCGTCGACGCTGGAGAATGCCGACCCCGTCCACAAGATCACGATCGTCTCCCGCGGCATGGCGGGCGGCTACACCCGCTTCCTCCCCGAGGAGGAGCGCCACCTCGGCACCCGCCGCCAGTACGAGGCGATGCTCGCCTCCCTCCTCGGCGGTCAGGCGGCCGAGGAGCTCGTCTTCGACGAGAAGACGACCGGCCCATCGGACGACATCAGCCGGGCCACGAAACTGGCGCGGCAGATGGTGACGCAGTGGGGCATGAGCGACAAGCTCGGGCCACGCACGTTCGGCCGCAAGGAGGAGCTGATCTTCCTCGGCCGCGAGATATCGGAGCAGCGCGACTACTCGGAGAAGATCGCCGAGCAGATCGACGAAGAGGTGCGGCGCATCATCGAAGAGGCGCACGAGACCGCGCGCAAGGCGCTGCGCGAGAATCGCGACCGTCTCGACCTGCTCGCCCGGGTGCTCATCGACGAGGAGAGCATCGAGGGGCCGCGCCTCCAGCGCTTCTTCAAGGAGCCGCTCGACGCGCTTCGCGAGGACGCTGCCGCGCGCAAGGCCGAGGCCGCTTCCGCAACCCCCACATCGGGCGACGACTCCACCACCGCCGACGACTCCTCCGACGAGCGGCCCCGGCCGAAGTCGGGCGGCTCGCCGGAGCTCGCGTGGGGCGGCGGGCCCGCCACCATCCGGCTGGCCAACGACGACGCGACCAGCGACACGTAGCGCCGCCATCGCAAGCGAAAATGAACGAGGCCCGGGCGGAGTGCCCGGGCCTCGTGGTGTGCCCGCGAGATGCGCCCTTCGCCGCTACTCGACCGTGAACTCGCCGTACATCCCCTTGAGCGCGTGCGGCGTGCCCTCGAACGGCGCGGCACCCTCCGCCTCGTCGGAGATGAAGCAGGCGTGGCCGTAACGGCCGGGCCTCCAGATCCTGCAGTAGCCACGTCGCCTCTTCGCCCGGCGCTACCGCCCGGGTGATAGTCCGCCCGTTCCGGCCCGGTCAAGCCTCCGAGCTTGACACTGATTCGGGCTCGTCGGTAAGCTAGGTGGGTTATTCCACCCGACGAGAATCGAGGACAACGCATGTACGCCGTCATCAGGACGGGCGGGAAGCAGTACCGTGTCGAGCCGGGAACGGTGGTCGAGGTGGAGCGCCTTGCCGTCGAAGCCGGATCCACCATCGACCTCACCGATGTCCTGCTCATCGAGCAGGACGGCGCGCTCACGGTCGGCTCGCCGACCATCGATGGCGCCAGGGTCGTCGCCGAAGTCCTCGCACACGGACGCCACCCCAAGATCATCGTATTCAAGTACAAGCCGAAGGTGCGGTATCGCCGCCGCAACGGCCACCGCCAGCACCTGACGAGGCTCGCCATCCGCGAGATCGTGGGCGGCGGCGCCGGGAGCCCGGCGGCGACGAAGGCGAGCGCCGGCGCTCCCGCGTAGGGGCGTCGAAGGAGCGGAACAATGGCTCACAAGAAGGCGGGCGGAAGCTCGCGAAACGGCCGCGATAGCCAATCGCAGCGGCTCGGCGTCAAGCTCTTCGATGGGCAGACAGTGCGCGCGGGCGGCATCATCGTGCGCCAGCGCGGCACCCGCATCCACGCCGGCGACAACGTCGGGGTCGGCCGCGACCACACCCTGTTCGCGCTCGCCGATGGCCACATCAAGTTCGGGCCGTACGCCAAGGGCCGCCGCAAGAAGGTCAGCGTGCTCGCCCCCGCCGCCGCCTCCAGCTAGCGCTTCGAAAGAGAGACCGCCCAGATGAAAGCCGGCATCCACCCCGAGTACGTCGACGCCAATGTGCACTGCGCCTGCGGCACCACGTTCGAAACACGCGCCACCCGCGCCGAGATTCGCGTCGAGCTCTGTAGCAAGTGCCACCCGTTCTTCACCGGCGAGCAGCGCATCATCGACACGCAAGGCCGGGTCGACCGCTTCAAGAAGCGCTACGGCATGACAGACTAGCGGCTGTTCCGCCATGGTACGCATCCTCCTGCAGGCACTCGCCAAGCCCTACTTCTACGGCGGACAGGCCGTCATCGAAGGCGTGATGATGCGCGGCCTGGCGAGCATGGCCGTGGCCGTACGCAAGCCCAACGGCGAGATCATCGTCCGCGAAGACAAGCTCAGCTCCATCTATGTCGGCCGCGTCCGCAACTTCCCGGTGCTGCGGGGCGTGTTCGTGCTCGCCGAAACGCTGACGCTCGGCATGCGCGCCCTCATCTTCTCCACCAACGTCCAGCTCGAAGAAGAGGACGAGGAGCCGCTCGGCTCCACGGCCGTCGCGACGACGCTCGCGTTCTCGCTCGTGTTCATCGCGGGGCTCTTCTTTATCGCGCCGCTGCTCGTCTCCGGCCTCATCGAGCGCCTCATCGACAGCAACGGCGTCGTCACCATCGCGATCGAGGGAGCGCTTCGGCTCGGCATGTTCCTCGGCTACGTCTGGGCGATAGGCTTCCTGCCCGACATCCGGCGCACGTTCGCCTACCACGGCGCGGAGCACAAGGCGATCCACGCCTACGAGGCGGGCGGGCCGCTCACCGTCGAGGAAGTGCGGCGGTACCCGAACGCGCACCCGCGCTGCGGCACGGGCTTCCTGCTGGTGGTGATGGTCGTCGCCATCGCCGTGTTCGCCGCTGTCGGCGACCTGCCGTGGTGGGGGCTCGTCATCTCGCGGATCGCGCTCATCCCCGTGATCGCGGCGATAGCCTACGAGATCGTGCGCTTCTCGGCGACGTACTGGCGCTTCCGCATCGTCCGCGTTGTGTTCGCGCCCAGCCTGGCGCTGCAGGCGTTCACCACCCGCAACCCCGATGACGAGCAGCTCGAGGTGGCCGTGATGGCGCTCGCCGCTGTCCTCGCCTCCGATGGCGCCGTGCGCGCCGAGTCGGGCCGCTGGGTGTTTGCCCCCGCATCGGCGTAGCTTCCATCGCCTGCCCGGCGCGCCCCCTCGCCATAAGTTGACTTAGGCTATAATCAAAGTCCACTTTTCTTCGCAGGCGAGGCTTCCGGTGCGCGTCGACCAATCCGCCATTCGTGTCAATCAGCTGTTCATCGTCGTGCTGACGGTGCTCGCGTTCGTGCTAGGCGAAAGCGCCGGCACATGGCTGCTGCTGGCGCTCGCGATCGTGATGGCGCTCGGCGCGGCCGTCCCCTCGCTGGCGCTGTTTCAGCAGCTGTACCACCGGGTGCTGAAGCCGGCCCGCATCCTGCGGCCGAGCATCGTTGCCGAAGACCCGATGGCGCCGCGATTCGCGCAAGGCATCGGCGCGGCGTTCCTGCTGGGCGCGACCGCGTTCCTGCTGGCCGACGCTTCCGCCGCCGGCTGGACGCTCTCCTGGATCGTGACGGTCCTCGCCACCATCAACCTCACGGTGAACTTCTGCGCGGGCTGCTTCGTCTACTTCCAGCTCGAGCGGCTCGGCATCATCCGCACATCCGGCGAGCGGGCGTAGCGATGGAACGGCTGCTGCTCGCGCTCGCGCTCTTCGCCGCGATCGGCGCGGCGCTCGTCATCGGCAGGGTGCTGGTCGCCGCACGCAAGCGCCGCCTGCTCGCCGCTGCCAACGCCGGCTCGCCCGCCGGCGGCACCGATCGGGTGCTGTTCTTTTCGACGCGAACGTGTGTGCAGTGCCGCGAGATGCAGGCGCCGGCACTCGAGCGGCTGCGCAGCGCCTGGCCCGAGCCCGCTCGTCATCGAGCACGTCGACGCGATCGATCGCGCCGACCTCGCGAAGCGCTACGGCATCCTCACGGTGCCGAGCACCGTCGTGTTCGCCGGGGGCGAGGCGCGCGGCATCAACTACGGCTTTGCCACGGCGGAGCAGATCGCGCGCCAGTTGCGCGGCGACGGCTACAGTATCTGAGGTCGCGCGATGACTTCCGCTGACCCGCTGGCGCGGCTTCGCGCCATCTGCCTCGCGTTTCCCGAGGCGACCGAGAAGCTGACGTGGGACGCCACCCCGACGTTTCGCGTCCGCGACAAGATATTCGCGCTGTACGAGCACGGTCAGCACCGCGCCCGCCGCACCGGGCTCTGGTGCAAAGCGCCGCCCGGAGCGCAGCAGGCGATGATCGACGGCGACCCGGCGCGATTCTACCGGCCGCCGTACGTCGGCGCGTCAGGGATGGGTGGGGCTGCTGCTGGAGGGCGATGTCGATTGGGCGCTCGTCGCGGCCCTCGCCGGCGAGTCGTACCGGATGACGGCGCCAAAGCGGCTGCTGGCCCAACTCGAAGGCTGACCCGGGGTCAGCCCCGGTTCATGTCCGAGTCGTCCTCCACCCGGAAGCCGACATCGACGCCAACCTGGTACCAGCCCGGCTTGCCGTCGTTGAATGCGCCCCGTATCTCCTTGACCTCGAACCAGTCGAGATTGCGGAGCGTCTGCGCTGCGCGAGCGAGCGCGCCATCCACCGCATCCTGGATGCTCTCGCTCGACGATCCTACGAGCCGGACGACCTTGTACGTGTGCGCGGCCATGATGGCCTCCTTTCGGTTCGGGGGCAGGCAAAAGATCGGGGCCAGCACGACCCCCGGCAGCGGCTGCCAGCGGCTCAGGCGCGGACGTGGAGCTCCGCTGGCAGCTCCTGAAAGAAGCACGAGCGCTCGCCGGTGTGGCACGTTGGCCCGGCGGGCACGGCGCGCACGAGGATGGCGTCGGTGTCGCAGTCGGTGCGGATGCTGCGCAGCCGCAGGACATTGCCCGATGTTCCGCCCTTGTGCCACAGCTCCTGTCGCGAGCGGCTGTAGAACCACACTTCGCCCGACTCCAGCGTCCGCCGGATCGACTCCTCGTTCATGTACCCCAGCATCAGCACGTCGCCCGAGGCGTCGTCCTGCACAATCGCGGGGATGAGGCCGTTGTCCTTGTACTGCAGCGCGTCCAACATCAGTTCCTTTCGCCCACACGGGGAGCAACGGGCCGGATCGCAACGCCGTGCCTCGCCAGATAGAGCTTCACTTCCGGGATCGGGTGCGTGCCAAAGTGGAAGATGCTCGCCGCCAGCGCGGCGTCGGCGCCGCCTTCGGTGAGCGCCGCCCGCAGATGCTCGGGCTCGCCCGCACCGCCGCTCGCTATCACCGGCACACCCACGGCGGCGGTGATGGCGCGCAGCATCGGCAGGTCGTAGCCGGTGAGGTGGCCATCGGCGTCCATGCTCGTTAGGAGCAGCTCGCCCGCGCCCAGCTCGACGGCCCGCCGCGCCCACTCGACGGCGTCGAGCCCGGCCGGGCGGCGGCCGCCATGCGTGTAGACCTCGAACGTGCCGTCGCCGCGGCCCTTGGCGTCGATGGCGACGACGATGCACTGCGAGCCAAATCGCCGCGCGGCGCGCGCCACCAGCTCCGGGTCGTCGATGGCGGCGGTGTTGATCGAGACCTTGTCGGCGCCGTTCTCGAGCATGCGGCGCACGTCGTGCTCGGTGCGAATGCCGCCGCCGACGGTGAACGGGATGAACACCTCGTTGGCGACGCGCCGCACCATGTCGACGACGGTCGCGCGCGCGTCGCTAGAGGCGGTGATATCGAGGAAGACGAGCTCGTCGGCGCCCTGCGCATCGTAGAGGCGGGCGAGCTCGACCGGGTCGCCGGCATCGCGCAGCCCGACGAACGAGACGCCCTTCACGACCCGCCCGTTATCGACATCGAAGCAGGGGATGATGCGCTTCGTCAGCATTACGAGCGTCGCCTCCAAAGCGTCGCCGGGCTTCGACGACATTGGCGCTCTCATCGAGCGCGTCATAGCTCGGCGCGATCTCCAGCACGCTTTAGGCTCACGCGGCGCTTGAGGCCCCACGCCTCCAGCGCTTGCGCCAGGTCGATGTCGCCGGTGTAGAGCGCCTTGCCGACGATCGCGCCCTCCACGCCGAGTGCCGCCAGCCGCAGCAGGTGCTCCACCTTCGCGATCCCTCCCGCGGCGATGATCGGCGCACCCGCGGCCCGCACGAGCGCCTCGATCGCGGCGTAATTGGGCTCCGTGAGCGTGCCGTCGCGCGTGACGTCGGTATAGATGAAACGGCGCACACCGGCGTCGAGCATCCGCGCGATGAGCACCTCGGCGCGCTCGCTCGCGTCCTGCGTCCATCCGTCCGTGGTGACGACCCCGTCACGCGCGTCCACCGACACGACGATGCTCTCCGGCCAGTCGCGCGTCGCCTCGCCCAGCATCGCCTCATCGCGCACCGCCGACGTGCCGATGATGACGCGCGCCGCGCCCGCACGTACGTACCCGCCGATCGCCCCGGCGCTGCGAATGCCGCCGCCCACCTGCACCGGCACGCTCGCCGCCCGCACGATGGCCTCGATGGCGTCGCGGTTCTCCGTGTGCCCCGAGCGCGCCCCATCGAGGTCGATAACGTGCAGCCGGCGGGCGCCAAGCGCCTGCCAGTGCAGCGCCATCGCCGCGGGGTCGTCGCCGAACACCGTCTCGCGGGCGTAATCGCCCTGCTCCAGCCGCACGCAGCGTCCGCCGCGGATGTCGACCGCCGGGATGATGTCCATCGCCGCCTAGCCTTCGGTTCGCGCGGACGCTTGCCCGGCGAGGCGCGACGCGGCGTGCCGCAGGAAGTTGGCGTAGACGCGCAGGCCGTGCTCGCCGCTCTTCTCCGGGTGGAACTGGGTCGCGACGAGCTCGCCGCGCGCCACGACGCTGGGGAACGGCTCGCCATACTCCGTCTCGCCGATGACGATCGAGCGGTCTTCCGGGTCGACGACGTAGCTGTGCACGAAGTAGAAGAACGCGCCATCGGGGATACCGTCGAAGATGGTGTGCTCGCGCAGCTGGCGGACGGTGTTCCAGCCCATGTGCGGCACCTTCGCCGCGCCCTCGATCCGGCGGACGCGGCCGGCGATGACATCGAGGCATGGGTGCGCGCCGCCCTCCTCGCTGATGGTGAGCAGCGCCTGCAGCCCCATGCAGACGCCGAGGAACGGGGTGTCGCGCGCGATCACCTCGAGCACGGGCTCAACGAGGCGGCGCTCCGTGAGGTTGCGCATGGTATCGGCAGCAGCGCCGACGCCGGGCAGGATGACGGCATCGGCGGCGAGCGCGTCGGAGGGGCGCGCGGTGACGCGCGCATCGAAGCCGACGTGCGCAACGGCGCGCTCGACGCTCCTGAGGTTGCCCGCACCGTAATCGAGGATCGCGATTCGCACCGAGCTGCTCCTTCGTCCGCTGCACTCAGGATAGCGGAGCGGGCGCGGGGCGGAAAGCCCGCGCCCGATTGCGAGGCTCACCACCCCCAGGCCGCACGCCAGATCGAGCCTCGGCGCTGGCTCGATAGACTGCTATCTGGTAATATGGGCATGTAGTTACTGATGGGAGAAGCGCCCATGATCCCCAAGCAGCTCCTGGCCCACGCCGCTCGCCGCTTCCGTGTTCTCGGCGACGAAAGCCGCCTCACCATCGTTCGCACCCTCATGCTCAACGGCGAGATGAACGTCGGCGAGCTCGTGCGCGCGACCGGCATGGGCCAGGCCAACGTCAGCAAGCACCTGCGCCAGCTCCACGAGGCGCGCGTCGTCCGCCGCCGCCAGACGGGGACGAGCGCCTACTACGCCATCGATGACCCCACCATCGAGAGCATCTGCGACATCGTTTGCGACCGGCTGCGCGACCAGGCCCTGGCCGACGCTGCCGCCCTCGGCGGGGTGTAGGAGGCGCGACATGGCGCTCGCTCTTGCCCTCGGCGCGATCAGCGGGATGATGCTGGGCGCGGTCGGCGGCGGCGGATCCGTGCTCACCATCCCGATGCTGGTCTACCTGCTCGGCCTCAGCGTGCACGAAGCGACGGGCACCGCGCTACTCATCGTCGGAGCGAACTCGGTCGTCGGCGTCGCCGCCCACGCCCGCAAGGGCATGGTGCGATGGCGCGACGGCGCCCTGTTCGGCCTGCTAGGCATCGGCGGCGCCGTGCTCGGCTCGCAGCTCAACCCCCTTATGCCCGACTTGGTCATCCTCGGGGGGATCGCCGCGCTCATGCTGGCCGCCGCGCTCCAGATGTGGCGCAGCGCCCGACCCGGCGATCACAGGTTGGCCGGAGGCTCGCGCCCATGGCCCGCCGTGGCGGGCACGGGCATCGGCGTGGGGCTGCTCACGGGGTTCTTCGGTGTGGGCGGCGGGTTTGTCATCGTGCCGGCGCTCGTGCTGGTTCTCGGGCTGACCATGCCCTATGCCATCGGCACATCGCTGCTCGTCATCGCGTTCAACTCCGCGGCGGGCGCGACATCGTTCGTCATCGCCGGGCATGTCGATTTCGACGTGGCGGCGCTCTTCATCGCCGGGGGCGCGCTCGGTACAATACTCGGCGCGACCATCGGGCAGCGAGTTGGCGACACTCGCCTCCGCGAGGCGTTCGCTCTCATTCTGGTCGCCGTGGCGCTGCTCCTGACCTCCCGCGAAGCAGCGAACCTCATCACGTAGGAGACAGACCAATGGAAATCGTGCCGTTCGTGACGGAATCGCTTGGCGATAGCTCGTACCTCATCGTTGCGGGCGATGTCGCCGCCGTTGTCGATCCTCAGCGCGACGTGCGGCCCTACGTCGAGGCCGCCGCGCAACGCGGCGCACGCATCACGCTCGCCTTCGAGACGCACGTGCACAACGACTACATCTCGGGCGGGCCGGAGCTCGTCGCGCTCGGGGCCACGCTTGTTGCGCCGGAGACGGCGGGCCTGCTCTTCGCCCACCGCGCGGTGCGCGACGGCGACGAAGTCGCGCTCGGAGCCGTGACGCTGCGTGCCGTCGCGGCCCCCGGCCACACGTTCGAGCACACGGCGTACCTCGCCATCGATGAGGCCGGCGAGGTGCGCGCGGCATTCACGGGCGGCTCGCTCATCATCGGCGGCGCGGGCCGCACCGACCTGCTGGGCGCGGAGCACACCGCCGAACTGACACGCCTGCAGTGGGAGTCGGGGCGACGGATCGCGTCGATGCTGCCGGCAGCCGCGGAGCTTCTGCCGACGCACGGCAGCGGTTCGTTCTGCAGCTCCGGCGGCACGAGCGAGCGCCGCGCGACGCTCGCCCATGAGCGCGAGGGCAACCGGCTGCTCCTGAGCCCGACCCTCGAGCGCTTCCGCGAGGTCCATCTGGCGTCGCTGGCGCCCGCGCCGGCATATTACGCACATATGGCGCCGATCAACCGCGCGGGCGCGCCGGTCTACGGTGAGCCGCCGATGGCGAAGCTGCTCCTGCCCGACGATATCGACGCGGCGCTGGCGGCGGGCGTCGCCGTGGTCGATCCGCGCGATCGCCACGATTACGTGCTTGCCCATGTGCCCGGCTCGGTGCTCATCGACGAAGGGGAGTCGACGCTCGCCTACACCGGATGGACGCTGCCGTTCGATGCGCCGCTCGCGCTCATCGTCGAGGACGCGGCCCAGGCGGAGCGCTCCACAACCGATCTGTTCCGGATTGGCTACGAGCATGTGCGCGGCTACCTCCCCTACGCCGCGTGGCGCGCCGCGGGCCGTCCCAGCGACAGCCTCGCCGTGGCGGCTGTCGACGACATCGTGACGGCGCTGCGCGAGCGGCCGTCGACCGTGCTCGACGTGCGATTCGACTACGAGCGCGACGACGCGCCGCTGCCGGGGGCGCGGCACCTGCCGATCGATCGGCTGCCGGAGTGGCTCGGCGATGTGCTGGGGCCCGTGTTCGTCGTCTGCGGCAGCGGCGTCCGCGCGACGATGGCGGCGTCGTTTCTGGCGGAGCGCGGCGTCGTGGCGTCGCCGCTCATCGATGGCGGAGCGGCGGCGGTGCTCGCGCGTCTCGGCCGCTAACTACGCATAAGTGGAATATCCGAGCGGCGAGAACGACGGCGGAGCAGCGAGTGAGCGTACGAGAAAAGCCTCAACGAAGGCTAGACATCGCGATACCCGGAACTATCAGCGCAGGCGGCGATCTCTACGGTCATTGACGATCAAACATGGCTCTCCGTCGTTCAGCACGGCCAGGCGGCTGATTTCGATTCTGTCGCCTCGCATTCCCTTGCTCGACGTAGTCGATGTGCGCTAGAGAAGGCGTTCTATAAGAGAACTTCGTACGGCCATCGGCGTTTGTCACGGAGAAGTCGCCCTGCCTGATAATGTCCATGCCTATAAGCACATCAGCGTCACTTGGCAACTCGCCCTTAGTTACTCTCACGCTCGTGAAGGTCACACGGTTGGGGAGCGCTATGTTGACCAAGTACGTATCCGTATCCTGAACCCCATGCACACCCTGCACGCGCGCCCTGCCAGTAGCTACGAGACCACAACCGTCGATGCACGCTTGGGTGATTACAGAGCCCGTTGCTCCAGTATCCCAGATTGCATCAAATTCAACGACGTGTGGCTCGGGAGTGTTGTTGTCGGGAATCCAGGCGGCCGAAACCCCACACCGATTCTTCAGCACATTCAGTAGGCCGCCGGACGATGTGGTGGTGAAAGCGCGAAAGTCACGGTCTACGGGATCACCACCCTCGAATGGAACGTCTGGGTGTACGCACTGGTACCCCTAGAGACCTTCTGGATCAAGAATGAACCCAGCCTATGAGACTTTTGTGTGTCATTAATGGCCGTGATCTCGTCGTCATACGCTCCCAGCACGATCCCATCCTTGATGGCAACATACTTGCCATCGTACTTTTCGACGATCTCGTCCTGATGTTCCAAATAGTATTCAAACTCGTCTTTAAGTGAGTCAGCCACCTGACCGCCCTCCGTTCTCACATCCCCATTGTAGGCGGAAAGGGACGGTAGCAGAATACATCCCATGTTGCAAACTGATTGTTGACACTCCGTGGCGCTGACGCATTCACCTATGAGCATCGGGGAGTCGTTTGCTGCTGAGCGTTCAACTCCCCACCAGCGGCACCGCACTCCTGTTGACATCGCCCCTGCTGATGCCCGAGCATCGGCCGTGCCCACACGTGGGCGGAGGGGGCGATGATGGCGCTACGGCTCGGCGTGCACGCTGGTCAGCAGGACATCTCGATGGACGAGCTGCGCGAGCTCTGGCGCTATATCGACGGCGCCGGCTTCGGCTGGATCTCGACATGGGACCACTTCTACGAAGCGCCGCCCATCGATGGCAACTCGCCCGCATTCGAGGCCATCGCCGCGCTCGGCGCGCTCGCCGTCGAGACGACGAACGTGCGGATCGGCTGCCTCGTGTTCTGCATGGGCTATCGCAACCCCGGCCTCCTCGCCAACGCCCTCACCACCATCGATCACCTCAGCCACGGCCGCCTCTCGGCCGGCGTCGGCGCGGGCTGGCACGAGCCGGAGCATCGTGCCTACGGCTACGACTTCGAGCCGATCGGCGTCCGCATGAACCGGCTCGAGGAAGGCGTCCGGGCGCTGCGCATGCTCCTCACGCAGGAGCGCTCCGACTTCGATGGCAAGTTCTATCGGCTCAGCGACGCCCGCCTCTACCCGCGCCCGGTGCAAACGCGGCTGCCGCTCATCGTCGGCGGTCGCGGCGAGAAGCGGACGCTGCGCATCGCGGCCCGCCACGCCGACGGCTGGAACGTGCCGTACACGACCATCGAGGAGTACACCCGGCTCAGCGGCGTCCTCGACATGTGGTGCGAGAAGGAGAGCCGCGACCCGGCGACCATCGAGCGCACCGTGAACCTGCACTTCCTGATGGGCGCGACCCAGGCCGACGCCGACCGGATCGCCAAAGAACGGCCGTGGCCCGGCGCGGTG
Source organism: uncultured Chloroflexia bacterium (assembly GCA_963702115.1). GTDB lineage: Bacteria > Chloroflexota > Dehalococcoidia > SHXV01 > SHXV01. The sequence goes on along the minus strand of OY969711.1, from coordinate 446,456 downwards.
TCGGGCACACCACGCCAGGCCATCGAGCAGATCGGGCCGTACGCCGAGGCGGGGGCGAGCGGCGTCAACATCGCCATCCGGCCGCCGGTCGATTGGGATGCGCTCCGGGCCTTCGCCGAGGAGGTCATCCCAGCGTTTCGTTAGGCCTCCGGCGCAGCCGTCGCCGGCCGGCCGCGACCGAACCGCCTGAGCGCCAGCCCCCCCGCAACGGCCAGCGGCAGCAGCCACCACGAGAACACGACGACCGTCAGCACACCGACCGCGCCCTCCTCGAGGAAATCGAGGCTCGATTCCCACGCGTCGGCGACGGCCTCGCCGATGGTCGTGTCGCCGCTCGGCGGGTCGACGCGGGCGGCGGTCACCGGCTGCAGGCCGACCGTAATCGTCGCCAGGTCCGAGAGGCGCTCGAGCAGGTTCATCTGGCCCTGCACCTGTTCGATCTCGACACGCACGGCATTCAGCCGATCCTGCACCTGCAGCACCTCGTCGATGTTCGCGGCCCGCGCCATGAAGCCGAGCAGCTGCGTCTCGGCGGCCTCCAGCGCCCGCAGCCGCGCCTCGAGGTCGGTGAAGTCCGCCGTGACGTCGTTGGCGCTCGACGACTCCGCCTCGACCCGGACGCCGAGCTCGCGCAGCTCGGCCAGCACCGCGGCGTAGCGGTCGGCGGGCACGCGCACGGTCACCGTCGCCGACTGATGCTCCGCATCGTGCGACGAGAAGCTTGAGTCCGCGACGAAGCCGCCCGCGCCCGACGCGATCCGGTCGACCTGCTGAAACGCGTTGCCCACGTCCTCGACACGAAGGTCGACCGACGCCGTCCGCACGATCTTGCGCGTGTCCGTGAGGGCCGCGGTCGCCCGCCGGCCACCCTCGCCAGGGGCGGCGGGGGCAACGCCGGACGCCGGAGCGTACTGCTCCGATGTGGTCGCGTCATCCGTCGCCACGGAGCGCTCGGCCGTGCCGCCGCCCACGCCTGACGGCCGGGCAAGCTCGTCCTGCAGCACCGCGCGGCCGTCGTCACCGCCACGCAGCGTCGAGCGCCGCTCCTCCGGCCACGGCAACCGCCAGCGCTACCGCGAGCACCCACCGGCCGTGGCCCATCCGTCCGTTCCATCTGTTCCGCATGTCTGCTCCTTCTCACCCGCGATGCCTTCGAGGGTCGTTGTGGCCTATGACGCCCGAAGCGCGAGCGCGGTTCCCGGGCGCGTTGGCCCAGCGCCGCGAAGATGCTACGCTCGCCCGGACGGGGGGACGGGGCACTGACGATCGAGCATCTGCCCGAAGCACCCGGCCGCGAGGACGCCGAGCTCGCCCGGCGCGCCGCCGCCGGCGCGCTCGACGCCTTCAATCAGCTTGTCCTCCGCCACCAGGACGCCGCCTATGGGCTTGCGCTCCGCTACCTCGGCTCGCCCGAGGCAGCGGAGGACGCCACCCAGGAGGCGTTCGTCCGCGCCTACCGCGCCATCGGCGACTACCGGGGCGGCAAGTTCCGCTCGTGGCTGCTGACCATCGTCGCCAACGTCGCGCGCGACGAGCTCCGCCGCCGCGGACGCCGCCCGGAGCGCTCGCTCGACCGCGCCCTCCACGACGACCCGGCGAACGCGTCGCTCGACCCGCCCGACAGCGCGCCCTCGCCCGAGGCGCGCGCCGAGAACGCGGAGCTGCGCCGGGCGCTGCAATCGGCGCTCGAGAGGCTGCCCGATGAATGGCGGCTCATCGTCGTGCTCTCCGATATCCAGGGCCACTCGCACGAGGAGATCGCGCGGATCGCGGCCGTGCCCATCGGCACCGTCAAGTCGCGGCTCAGCCGCGCCCGCGCCCGCCTCCGCGACATGCTGCGGGAGCAGGCGGAACCGCCCGCGAGGGCGGAGCGTCACACAGGGGGAGCGCTATGAACATCCTCTGGTGGCGAAAGCCCGCATCGGACGCCGCGCCCTCGCCGGGCGACCTCCGCGACGAGCGCCTCTCGGCGTATCTCGATGGCGACCTCACGCCCACGTCCGCAGCGGAGCTGGAGGCGGAAGTGGCGCGCGCGCCGGAGCTCGCGGCGGCGCTCGACGGCATGCGCCGGGTGCGCGACGGGCTCGCAACGCTGCGCGATGTCCGCGCCCCGCGATCGTTCGCGCTCGCGGCAGCCCCGGCGCGCGCCCCCAGGTGGCGCTCCTTCGAGTGGGCGCTGCGCGGCGGAACCGTGGCGATGACGGTCGCGTTCGCCATCGCCGTCACCATCGATGCGAACGAGAGCGCGCCACGCGCCGTTATCGTCGAGCAGGGAGCGCCCAGCGCCGAGCGCTCGGCCGCTGGCGCCCCCACAGGCGATGCCGCCGCCCCGGCCGAAAACGCCGCGCCCGCGCCGACCGCACTCGCCATCGCGCCCGGAACAGCGGCAGGCGGGGCGACCGAGGCGGAGGACGACGCTGCCGCCGAAGCAGGGGGCGCCGCCGAGCCAACATCGGTCGTGCTGGTCATCGCGGACGACGACGGCGGCACGAGCGTCGCCCGCGTCGCCGTGTTCGCGTCCGGCGTCGTGACAGCGGTGCTGGCCGCCGCGACGTTCGTGCAGTGGCGCGCGTCCCGCCGCCGGCGCGCTTGACGCTGCCCGCGATGTCGCCATAGTATGAGTTCGCGCCGGATTCACGGCGCCACAACCGAAGAGTGACACGCAGGGGTGCCCGAGTCCGCCCGCGGACATGGGTTGAATGCGAAGCCGGTCGAAGTCCGGCGCTGTCCCGCAACTGTAGCCCATCGCCACCGCGCGATGGGGAGCCAGGCCGCCAGCCCCTGCGAGTGTCTCGATAACGCCTTCGAGGAAGGGCGTGGACACTTGCACCGTCCCCAAAACGGATCACGTGTACCCCGGCCTCCCCGCGAGCCCGGGGTTTTGCTTTGCGCCCCTGTCCCGCTCCTCGAAGGCGACCGCCCAGCACCGAGAGGAGACAGCCATGCCCCGCAGAATCACCGCACTCGCCGCCCTGATGCTCGCCTTCGTCGCGATCGCCACGACCGCCTGCGGCGACGATGACGACAGCGGCGACGCGAGCCCCGCCGCTTCGCCGTCCGCCAGCAGCACCGCCGCCGCCACCGAGGCGGCCTTTCCGCTGACCATCGAAGGGTCGGACGGCGAGCCGCTGACGCTCGACGCCGCGCCGACGCGCGTCATCACGCTCTCGGCGCACGCCACCCAGATCGCCTGCACCATCGGCGCCGGCGATAGCCTCATCGCCGTCGAGCAATACGCGAACTGCCCCGCCGGCAGCGACGACAAGCCCGCGCTCGATGCGTATCAGCCGAACGTCGAGGCGATCGTCGGCTACGAGCCGGATCTCGTGCTCGTCTCCAACGACGTCGACGGGCTCGTCGAGGCGCTGCGCCGCACCGGCACGCCTGTCCTCTTCCTCGACCTGCCGGCCGACATCGACGGCATCTACGGGCAGATCGAGATGTTCGGGCAGATCACGGGTCACGGCGACGAGGCGGCCGCCGTCATCGACGACATGCGGACTCGCATCGGCGCGGTGGAGGACGAGGTCAGCGACGTCGCGGAGGCGCCCCGCATCTACCACGAGCTCGACCCGCTGTTCTACACCGCCGCACCGGAGAGCTTCATCGGCGACCTGTACACGATTCTGCGGGCCGAGAACATCGCGGCGGGCGCCGTCGAGGAGTACCCGCAGCTCACGGCCGAAGTGATCATCGAGCGCGACCCGGAGGTCATCATCCTCGCCGACGAGGACTCCGGCGTGACGCCGGAGAGCATCGGCGCGCGGCCGGGCTGGTCGGGCATCAGCGCCGTCCGCGAAGGCCGCATCTGCGTCATCGACCCGGACGTCGTGAGCCAGCCCGCGCCCAACATCGTCGACGCGCTCGAACAGCTGGCGGAGTGCCTCTACCCGGATCGCTTCTGATGCGCGGCGGGCGGGGCCAGGCCGTGAACGAGGCGGCGCGCGCCGATGCCGAGCCGCTGCTGCGCCCCGCGCTGCGCTGGCGCGTGGCCCGCGTCGCGGCGTATCCGGCGCTGCTGACGGCGCTCGCCATCGCGATCGTCACCGGCGTTGCGGTGGGGCCGGTCGGCATCGCGCCGCTCGACGTGCTCCGCGTGCTGGCGCGTCACCTCCTGCCGGGCGACATCGCCGCGCCGTCGCTCGCCGATACGATCGTGTGGGACGTGCGGCTGCCCCGTGTGCTGCTGGCGGGGCTCGTCGGCGGAACGCTCGCCTACAGCGGAGCGGCGTATCAGGGCGTGTTCCGCAACCCGCTCGCCGACCCGTATCTGCTCGGTGTGGCGGCGGGCGCGGGGCTGGGCGCGACGCTCGTCATCATCAGCCCGCTGGACGCGTCGTACGGAAACGTGAGCCTGGTGACGCTCGCGGCGTTCGGGGGCGCGCTCGCGGCCGTGATGCTGACGTACACGCTGGCGCGCGCGGGCGGCGGCACCCCGATCCTGACGCTCATCCTGGCGGGCGTCGCCGTCTCCTCGATCGCCACCGCGATGATCTCGTATCTGATGCTGGTGAACGACGAGAGCACGGTCTCGGTGCTCCGCTGGCTGCTGGGCGGCTTCAACGACAGCGGCTGGGGCCGGATGTGGTTCATCCTGCCGTACACGATTCCGGCGGCGGCGGTCATCTTCCTGCACGGGCGGCTGCTCAACGTGCTCCAGCTCGACGACTACCAGGCCCAGCAGCTCGGCCTCAACGTGGAGCGGACGAAGCTCATCGTGCTCGTGAGCGCGTCGCTCGCGGCGGCCTCCGCCGTGTCGATAGCCGGCATCATCGGCTTTGTGGGGCTGATCGCCCCGCACGCGATCCGGCTCACCGTCGGGCCGGACTATCGCCGGCTGCTGCCGCTCTCGACGCTCCTCGGCGCGACGTTCCTCATCGTCGCCGACCTCGGCGCGCGAACGCTCGTGCGCCCGAGCGAGCTGCCGCTCGGCGTCATCACGTCGATAGCGGGCGCGCCGCTGTTCCTGCTCCTCCTGCGGAGTCACGCCCGTGGCCAGCGCTGAGGCTGCGCCGCTCGATGTGCGCGGCCTCACGGTCGCGTACGGCGAGCGCATCGTGCTGCGCGGCGTCGATCTGCGGGTGGGCGCGGGCGAGGTTGTGGGGCTCGTGGGGCCGAACGGCTGCGGCAAGACGACGCTGCTCCGCGCCATCACCCGCGTCGTGCCCGCGCAGGCCGGCGACGTGCACCTCAGTGGCGAACCCGCCGCCACGATGGCCCGCCGCGACCTCGCGAAGCGGATCGCCGTCGTGCCGCAGGCGCCGCCCCTGCCGGAGGGCTACAGCGTCGCCGATATCGTGCTGATGGGCCGCACGCCGCACCTCGGCTTCCTCCAGCACGAAAGCCCCGGCGACCACCGGATCGCGCATGAGGCGCTCGCCACCGTGGGCGCGGCGCATCTCGCGGAGCGGCGGATCGACACGCTCTCCGGCGGCGAGCGGCAGATCGTCGTGCTCGCGCGGGCGCTCGCCCAGCGCGCCCCGCTGCTGCTGCTCGACGAGCCGACGGCGCACCTCGATATCGGCCATCAGGTCGAGTTTCTGCGGCTCATCCGCACGCTCGCGCGCGAGGGCGGCTACGCCGTGCTCGCGGTCGTCCACGACCTCACGCTCGCCTCGCTGCACTGCGATCGGATCGACCTGCTCAGCCGCGGGGTCATCGCGGCCAGCGGCCCGCCGCGGGAGGTGCTGACGGCGGCCCGGATCGCCGAGGCCTACGGCACGGAGGTGCTCGTCGTCCACGACCCGGCGCTGCCTGCGCCCGTCATCGTCGCGTACGGCGGCCCCGGCTCCGTATAATCGATCGCGACTGACCCGCCCCGGCGCGCGCCGCCACCCACGGAGGAGCACCGCGAATGGCTGACCCCGCCCGGCAGCTCGGCCCGCTAGCCCCCGCCGTGGAGCGCCGCCTTGCCGCGCTCCGCGACAGCGACATCGCCGGGCGCATCTGGGCGGGCGACCACACCGTCTGGAAGCCGGACCCTGCCGAGCTCGCCGATCGCCTCGGCTGGCTCACCATCGCGGACGAGATGGCCGCCGAAGCAGCGGCGCTGGCCGAGTTCGCTCGTGGCGTCGCGGCCGAGGGCTACCAGCGCGCCGTCGTGCTGGGCATGGGCGGATCGAGCCTCGCCCCCGAGGTGCTGAGCGCGACCTTCGGCGTCGCGGCGGGCATGCTCGACCTCACGGTTCTGGATACGACGGACCCGGAGCAGATCGCCAGCGTCGAACGCGAGCTCGACCTGCGCCGGACGCTGTTCATCGTGGCCAGCAAGTCGGGCGCCACCATCGAGACGCTGTCGCAGCTCGACTACTTCTGGGGCAAGGCCCCTCGCGGCGAGCACTACATCGCCATCACCGACCCGGCGACGCCGCTCGAAGCGCTCGCCCGGGAGCGGCGCTTTCGTCGCGTCTTCGCCAGCCCGCCGCGGATCGGCGGGCGCTACTCGGCGCTGTCGTACTTCGGGCTCGTGCCCGCGGCGCTGCTCGGCATCGACATCGCGGCGCTCCTGGCGCACGCCATCGAGATGGCGCAGGCATGCCGCGCCGAGGCGGGCGCGGCGAACCCGGGCGCGTGGCTCGGCGCGGTCATGGGCGAGGCCGCGCTCGCCGGTCGCGACAAGCTGACGCTGCTGCTCCCGCCCCAGTGGGCGACGCTCGGCGGCTGGATCGAGCAGCTCGTCGCCGAATCGACGGGCAAGGAAGGGCGGGGCATCGTCCCCATCGACGGCGAACCGCTGGGCCCGCCCGGCGCGTACGGCGACGATCGGCTGTTCGTCGCCGATCGGCGAGCACGCCGGCCTCGACGCGCTCGCGGCGGCCGGGCACCCAGTCGTGCGGCTGCCGTACGACGGCGCGATGTCGCTCGGAGCCGAGTTCTTCCGCTGGGAGTTCGCGACGGCCATCGCCGCGCACGTGCTCGGCGTGCAGCCGTTCGATCAGCCCGATGTGCAGGCGACGAAGGACGCGACGAGCCGTATCCTCGCTGCCGCCGCGACGCCGCCGCCCGCATCCGGCGACCCCGGCGACGCGCTCCGGTCGCTGCGCCCCGGCGATTACGTCGCCATCCTCGCGTTCCTGCCGCGCACTGCCGCCAACGACGCGCGTCTGCGGCGCGCCCGCCTGGCGCTGCGGGCGCGGCTGCGCGTGGCGACGACATCCGGCTACGGGCCGCGCTTCCTGCATTCGACGGGTCAGCTGCACAAGGGCGGCCCGGACACGGGCGTCTTCCTGCAGGTGGTGGGCGACGTGGCGGCCGACCTGCCGATCCCGGGCCGTCCGTATACGTTTGGCGAGCTGCAGGCGGCGCAGGCGCTCGGCGACTACGAATCGCTGACAGCGCTGGGGCGGCGGGTGGTGCGGCTGCGGCCCGAGTCGCTCGACAGCCTCTGACATCGCGCGCCCGGCCGGTCGCGAGCAGCGTCGCCGCCGCATGCACATCAGGGGGCTGCTGCTTACGTGTCGTCGTCGAATGGATTGTCGACGGTGGGCGTCGGGGTGTCATCGAACGGGTTGGGCTGGGCCGTCTCGTCCGGAACCGGCGTGTCATCGAACGGGTTCGCCGGGTCTTCGGTGGGAACGAAGTCCGGCTCATCGGCGACCGGTGTGGGCGCGGTGTCGTCCTCTTCGAAGTACTCGGGCGGCGGGCTCAGCGGGTCGAACTGCGCCGGCCCACCCGAACCGAAGCCCGAAGCGGAAGCCGCGCCCGACTCGGAGCCGGGGAGCCGCACCTGCGGCGACTCGACATCGCCCGCAACGATAACGGCAACCTGCGCATCGGTCAGGTACTCGCTCGCCTCCGCGGGCGTGGCCTGCCGCACGTTGTCCTCGAGGTCGAGCCAGCGGCCGAGGAAGCGTGCCGTGATCTTCGCCTGCGGCAGGTAGAGGATGACCGACTCGTCGGCGCTGGGCGCGTTGCCGAACACGAGGTTCTCCGTCCAGATGCCCTTCAGCCCCAGGAACAGCTCGAAGTCGTGGGCGAATCCGGCGCGGCCGCTGGCGTTGAGCACGGCGACGCGCGCGTTCTCCTCCGACACCTCCGGCGGCCGGAACGCCGTCCCGATGATCGGCGCGGCGAGCTCGGGGAGCAGCCTCAGCACCGACGCGCCGCCCGCCGTCTGGAAGCCGACGACGGCGTCGTTCAGCGTGTACGAATAGATGTGGTCGGAGGGGATGTCGCGCAGCAGCGCCGCCAGCCCCGGCACCTGGAACGCACTGACGTCGGTCTGCACAGCCTCGTGGTAGCGATCCCAGAGGTCGGGCGCGCGGCTCAGCGCCCCGAGGCTGAGCGCCCGATCGACGGCCGCCAGGATGACGCGCTGCTGGCGCTCCATCCGGTAGAGGTCGGAATCGAGACGGTAGCGCGAATACGCGAGGGCGTCGTCGCCGTCGAGGTGATAGTTGCCGGGCGTCAGCTCGAACCAGCGTTCGGAGCCGGGCTGCTCGTCGGTCGAGTACAGATACGCGACGTGATCGGGGATATCGATATCGATGCCGCCGAGCGCGTCGACAATCTCGACGAACGCCTCGAAATCGAGCACGACGTACTTGTCGATGTCGATACCGAAGTTGAGCTGCAGCGTGTCCTTCAGCAGGGCGGGCCCGCCGCCGCTGTAGCCGGTGAGGATGCCCTGCGCGTAGGCCTCGTTGATCCGCCCCTCGTAGATGTTGTCGTCGCTGAGCGGAATCTGCACCCAGAGGTCGCGCGGCAGACTGATCATCGACGCCTGTCGCGCCTCCGGGTGGATGGTGAGGATGATGATCGAGTCGGAGCGATAGGCCTCGCCCCGCTGCTCGCCCGGCCGCCGGTCGATGCCGATGAGCAGGACATTGATGCGCTCGTCGTTCGCGGTGATGGCATCGGGCGCCTGCACATCGAGACCCGGCGCGCTGAACGGCAGGTTCACCCGAATCTCGTTGCCCGGCAGAAAGAGCTGGTCGACCTGCGTGACGAGCGCGAATGCGGCGTAGGCCGAACTGAGCGCGAACGCGAACAGCGCCGCAATCACGACGATGTTGCGGCGGCGCACGGATCGGTAACCGCCACCCTCGGGATAGCCCGCTTCCACACTCACCTCTAGATTATAGGAACCGCTCGTCCCTACAATCAAACGTGACCTCATGCTGATCGACGCGCATACCCACATCTTTGCCCAGGATGTCGCCGACGAGCGCGACCGCTACGTTCGCGCCGACACCGCGTTCGGGGCGATCTACGCCAGTCCGCGGGCCCGCATCGCCACGGCCGCCAGCCTCCTCCGCGAGATGGACGAGGCCGGCGTCGACACGAGCGTCGCACTCGGGTTCGGCTGGGGCGATGCCGCGCTCTGCGCGCGCCACAACGACGCACTCCTCGAAGCCGCGGCCCGCGATCCGGCGCGCATCATCGCCTTCGCCACCGTCTGGCCCGGCGACGCCGACACCGCCTATCGCGAAGCGGAGCGCTGCGCGAGAGCGGGCGCGCGCGGCCTCGGCGAGCTCCGTCCGGCCGGAGCGCGGGCGGACGGCGTCGAGCGTACGGGCTCGACGGCGGGCCCGCCGCGGAAGCGCTCGCGGCAGCGGCGCGCGACTTCGACCTGACGCTCATGTTCCACGCCAGCGAACCCTTCGGGCACGCCTACCCCGGCAAGGAGGGCGGGCCGCTCGCGGAGCTGCTGGCGTTCGTGGGGCGCTACCCGGATGTGCGCGTCATCGCGGCGCACTGGGGCGGCGGCCTGCCGTTCTACGCGCTCATGCCCGAAGTTCGCGAGGCGCTGCGCTCGACGTGGTTCGACACCGCCGCGACATCGCTGCTCTACGACGATCGCGTGTACGCGACGGGCGCGGCGCTGGCCGGCGGCGATCGGGTGCTGTTCGGCAGCGACTTCCCGCTGCTCGGCCAGCGCGCGCAGATGGATCGGGTGCGCTGCGCCCCCGGCCTCGCTCCCGCCGGCGCCGCGGCCATCCTCGGCGACAACGCGGCGAGGCTGTTCGGCATCGACCGCGCGCCGTGACGAGCGAGCGCCCGCTGCGCCTCTTCGTCGCGGCCGAGCTCCCGCCCACCGTACTCGCAGCCCTCGATCAGGCGCAGCGTGAACTGCGCGCGAGCGCGCCGCCGCTCCGCTTCGTTCGGCCGGAGGGCATCCACCTCACGCTGCGATTCATCGGCAACGTGCCGCCGGCTTTCGCCGCGACGATCGAGCGTGCCCTCTCGGAGACGCTCGGCGCGTTCGCGCCGGTCGCGCTGCGCACGTCCGGCATCGGGACGTTCGGCGGCGGCCACGCCCGGGTCGTGTGGGCCGGCCTCGCGGGCGAGCTCGATGCGCTTCAGGCGCTCCACTCGCGAGTACAGAGCGCCCTCGCCGGCACGGGCGCCGTCGCCGCGGACGAGCGCCCCTTCCGGCCGCACCTGACGCTTGCACGCGTACCGCCGGACGCGAGTGCGGCGGAGCGACGGCGCATCGGCGAGCTGGCGGCGGCCACGACGCTTGCCGGCGTCGAGTTCGCCATCACCTCGGTGGCGCTCATCCGCAGCGAGCTGGGAGCCGGAGGCGCGCGCTACGCGGCGCTGGCGCGCTTCCCGGCTTCGGCCGCCCACATAGCCGATCGCTGACGCCACGGCCGCCCTTCGCCGCTGCTATACTGTGCAATCCGCGCGGGCGGCGCAGACGTTCCCGTTGGGAACGGAGTCGGAGGTGCAGACGTGGAAGATCCGCGGCGAATAGCGGAACGGATTGCCGACAACGTCGAGCGCGTCATCGTCGGCAAGAGCCACGAGGTGCGGCTGGCGCTGACGGCGCTGCTCTGCGACGGCCATCTGCTGCTCGAGGACGTGCCCGGCGTCGGCAAGACGATGCTGGCGCGCTCGCTCGCCCGCTCCATCGGCTGCACCTTCCGCCGCATCCAGTTCACGCCCGATCTGCTGCCCAGCGACGTGACCGGCGTCTCGATCTTCAACCAGCGTGAGCGCGACTTCGAGTTCCGCCCCGGGCCGATCTTCGCGCAGATCGTGCTCGCCGACGAGATCAATCGCGCCACGCCGAAGACGCAGTCGGCCCTCCTCGAGGCGATGGAGGAGCGCCAGGTCACCGTCGACGGCGTGACGCGGGCGATGCCGCAGCCGTTCATGGTGATGGCGACGCAGAACCCCATCGAGTACGAGGGCACGTTCCCGCTGCCCGAGGCGCAGCTCGACCGCTTTCTGCTGCGGCTGCGGCTCGGCTATCCCTCCGTCACCGACGAGGTGCTGATCATGGATCGGCAGCAGCACGTTCACCCGATCGATGACCTCGACCAGGTGACGGACGCCGAGGAGATTCTGCGGCTGCAGGCGGCCGTCAAGGCTGTGTATGTCGACCCGCTGATCAAGCAGTACATCGTGTCGGTGGTCGACGCGACCCGCCAGCACGCCGCCGTGTACCTCGGCGCATCGCCGCGAGGCTCGCTCGCGCTCTATCGCTCGTGCCAGGCGCTGGCGATGCTCGACGGCCGCGACTTACGTGCTGCCCGACGACGTGAAGGCGCTGGCGCACTCGGCGCTCGAGCACCGGATCATCGTCAACCCCTCGGCCCGCGTCAAGAACGTCACCGCCGGCGTCGTCATCGACGAGTGCATCGAGCGGCTGCCGGTGCCCGGAACACGGGCGCGGGGCGGATTCCAGCCGGCACAATCGTAGCGTCGCAGTCCGGACGGGCGGGGAGCTGATGTACCGAACGAAGCTGCTGATTCGGCCACGGCCCGCGTTCTGGGTGGCGCTGCTGTTCGCCGTCACCGCGATCACGCTCGCCGCGTTCTCCGGATCGTGGCTGGGCTACCGCCTCGGCTACGCGCTGATGCTGGCGCTGGCGGCGTCGTACCTGCTCGCGCGGCTCAGCCTCCGCGGCCTCGAGGTCGAGATCGACCGCCACACCGACCGTGTCCAGGAGGGCGACTCGATCGCGGGCGAGCTGCGAATCCGGAACGCGAGCGCCTGGCCCAAGGTGTGGCTCCAGGTCGACGACCCGGCCGACCTGCCGGGCCACAGCTCGAGCTTCGTCGTGTCGCTCGGCGCGCGCCGGCACCGCACGCGGCGGCTGGCGACGGTGTGCGAGCGCCGCGGCGTGTACAGCATGGGGCCGGCACGGGTTCGTGCGGGCGATCCCTTCGGCTTCTTCGAGGCGACGACGCTACTTCGGCGAGGCCGAGCGGGTGCTGGTCTATCCGCGGCCGCTCGAACTGCAGCAACTTCCAGGTGCCCGCCGCGAACCTGCCGGGCGATGGCCGCTTCCGGCGGCGAACGCACTACGTGACACCGAACGCGGGCGGCGTCCGCCACTACGAGACCGGCGACAGCTTCAATCGCATCCACTGGCCGTCGTCGGCGCGGCTCGGCGAGCTCATGGTGAAGCTGTTCGAGCTCGACCCCGCCAGCGATGTCTGGATCGCGCTCGACCTCGACGAGGCGGTGCAGGCCGGCTCCGGCGTCGCGGGCACAGAGGAAGTGCGGCGTGAAGATCGCCGCGTCGATCGCGCGGGCGTTCCTGCTGGCGCAACGAGCGGCGGGCTTTCTCGCGTTCGGCCAGCGGCTCGATGTCGTCGATGCGGATCGCGGGCAGCAGCAGCTGACACGCATCCTCGAGACGCTCGCCGTTGCCCGCGCGACGGGCGACGTGCCGCTCGCCGGCCTGCTGTACGAAGAAGGACGGCGCTTCGGCCGCCACACGACGCTGGTGGCGATCACCTCGTCGGTCGACGAGGACTGGGTCACGGCGATGCAGAGCCTCGCGCAGCGCGGCGTGAAGGTGGCCGCCGTCTACCTCGAGCCGGAGACGTTCGGGAGCGACGAGAGCTCGCTGCTCGTCTTCGGCGCGCTCACGGCGTCGGGGCTGCCCGCGTACTTCATCCGCAGTGGCGACGACCTCATCGTGGCGCTGAGCCCGACGGGCCAGGAGTCGAACCTCGACCGTCACGAGACGATCTTCGGGCCGCGGGGCGAGCGCCGATGAACGCCAACCTCGAATGGGGCCGCGTCCTCGCGACACCGCCGCCTTCGCCCGTACGCGACACGCTGGCGCGACGGCTGTTCGGCCTCGATCCGCTCCTGACGCTGGCGGCGGGGCTGCTGGCGGTCGTCGCCGTCGCGGCCTCGATCCAGTCGTCGGGCTGGGTCGATTCGATGCCGGCGCTGCCGTCTGGTCGCGGCGCTCGGTCTGCTGGCGGGCTTCGTGAGCGCCCGCGTGGGGGGCACGGCGCGGCGGCGGGCGTGGGTCGCGGCCGGCGCGATGCTGGGCGCGGGCAGCGTCGTCGTCGTCGCCACGACGATCTCGGCGATCGAGACGGGCGGCAATCCGTGGGAGCGATGGAACGCGTTTCGCGACCGGATGGACATCTGGTGGGACGTCGTGCTCCACGGCGGCATCAGCGACGACCAGATTCCGTTCATCCTGCTCGTGGTGGCCGTGACATGGCTGGCCAGCTTCGCGATGGCGTGGAGCCTGTTCGCGCTGCGCAACGCCTGGCTCGCGCTGATTCCGCTCACGCTCGTCATCGTCTTCAACAGCGCCTACCGCGAGCTCAGCTTCGATTGGGGCGTGGTCGTCTTCCTGTTCGCGGCGCTCGTGCTCATCGCTCGCGCCGCCTCCGAGCGGCAGCGGGAGCGCTGGCTCGCCGACGACACCGAGTACCCGGAGTTCATCGGTCTGCAATCGTTCTGGCGCTCGACGTGGGTCGCCGCGCTGCTGCTGCTGGCCGCATGGATGCTGCCCTCGAACAGCGGCGATCAGGCCTTCGGCGGCGTGTGGCAGAACGTCGGCGATACGATCGACGAGCGGGTGTTCGACTCCGGCCGCTTCTTCGCGGCCGTGCAGGGGACGCGCGGCGATCCGTTCCGCGACTTCGGCGAAGTGCTGCCGCTCGGCGGCTCGATCGACCTTCGCAACCGGCAGCAGCTTCGGGTCGAGCTCAGCGAGAGCGTGCCGTTCCTGCGGCTCGTCGCCTACGAGCAGTACGACGGCACCGGCTGGCTCGCCGGGGATCGCCGTCGCGTCAGCGCGCCCAGCGCCGGAGTGCCCGCGCCCGGCGAACTCGCCGCTGTGGACGCGGCGGAGCGGCCGCCGGGGCTCGTCGTCGCCGAAATCGAAGTGCGGCGGCCGCACCGCTGGCTCGCCGTTCCCGGCGACCCCATCGGCGCCGACCGCGGCTTCGATGCGGGCGTGACCCCGTCCGCAGAGCTTCGCGCTGCCGCTGCGGGAAGGGGCCGCGCAGCCCGATGGCGTACCGCCGGAACTGCTGGCTGTGCTGCCCGAGCTCCAGCGCAGCTACGTACCGCCCGGCCCGGGCAGCGCCGCCGGCTTCAGCGACATGCGCGACTCGCTGCCGCCGGGCTATCTGCCGCGGGCGCTCGAACACGACCCGCCGCAGCTCATCGTCGAGCGCGACACGGGCATCGCCGGCGCGCTCGCGCTGGAGCCGCAGGCCGAACTCGAACGCGGCGATCGGTACCGGATCGCGGGGCAGGTGGCCAACGCCTCACCGGAGGCGCTGCGGAGCGCGGGCGTCAGCTATCCGGCGGAGATTATCGACCACTTCCTGCAACTGCCCGACGACCTCTCGCCCGGACGTGGCCCAACTCGCCGCGGAGGTGACCGCCGGGGCCGCGACGCCGTACGACCAGGCCGTCGCCATCGAGCAGTACCTGCGCAGCTTTCCCTACGACGAGACGATCCCGCGGCCGCCGGCGGGGGTCGACAGGGTCGAGCAGTTCCTGTTCGTGACCCAGCGGGGCTACTTCGATTACCACGCCTCGGCGATGGCCGTGATGCTGCGCGCCGTCGGTGTGCCCACGCGTCTGGCCACCGGCTACTACGTCGACGAGACCGGCGAGGACGGCCGCTACGTGCTGCGCGAGCGCCATACGTACAGCTGGCCTGAGGTCTTCTTCCCCGGCGCCGGCTGGGTGCAGTTCAACCCCACGCCCAATCTGCCGACCGTCGGCCGCCTCGGCGAGGGAGGCTTCGTCGAGCCCGAGATCGACCCCGCCGGGCGCGGCAACGAGTTCGGCCTGGGCGCACTCGACATCACCGCTCTCGACGAGCTGAACCTGGGCGATTTGGCGGCGGCCAGTCCCGCCGAGGCGCTCGCCATCGACGAGACGGGCGGCGGACGATCGCTCCTCTGGCTGTGGCTGGCCATCGGTGCGGCCGGGACGGCGCTCTTCGCGGGTGGGGCGCGGTTCGCCTGGGAGCGCAGCGTCGCGGGCCTGCCCGGCCCGGCGAAGCTCTGGGAGAAGACGATCCGGCTGTCGGCCCTCGCCGGCGGGGGGCCGCGCGCGCAGCAGACACCGCGCGAGTTCGCTCGCGAGCTGGCCGCGCGCCTCGACGGCGACCCCGGTGTGGCGAAGCTTGCGGGCGCCTACGAAGGCGCGCGCTTCGGCCGGCGCGAGCCAGCGGAGGGCGAGCTCGACGCGCTTGCGCGCGGACTATCGCCGGGTGCGCGGCAAGCTCATCCGCAAGGCGCTGCGCTGGCGCTCGCAGCCCCGCGACCGGAGCGACGGCCAATGACGGCGACCGGCCACACCCTCATCGAGACGGACTTCGGCTGGGTCGGGGTGGCGCTCGGCTCCCGCGGCGTCCGCGCCGCCACGACGCCGTGGCCATCGCCCGCGACAGCGCTGCTGAAGCTGCGAGGGCTCGCCCCCGAGACCCGAACCGCCGCTGCCCGGACGATATCGCGAGCAGCCTCGCCGGCGCCGTTCGGGCGTATCTGGCGGGCGCCGCGAGCGACATCGGCGTGCCGCTCGATCTCGTGGGCACGCCGTTCCAGCTCGCCGTTTGGGCTGCGGTGAGCGGCATCCGCCGGGGCGAGACGCGGAGCTACGGCTGGATCGCGGCAAGCATCGGACGTCCCGGCGCGGCGCGCGCCGTCGGGCGGGCGGTGGGCACGAATCCGATACCGCTGATGGTGCCCTGCCATCGTGTCATCGCGTCGGGCGGCGGCATCGGCGGCTACGGCGGCGGCCTCGATGCGAAGCGCGCGCTGCTGCGGGCCGAGGGCGTCACGATCGCGGCCGGAGCGCCGGCGTCACCAGTCGCGGCTGCCCGTCGCCGGCAATACCGGTAGCTCCGAAGCCCGTCCCTCGCTCGCGCGGCGCAGCATGTCGAGGATGCGCAACGCCTCCTCGATGTCATACGGCTGGCCCGCGTCGACCGCACCCAGCGCCTCGCGCAGCGCCTCTTCCTCGGCGCTGCTGATGGCGCTCGGGTTCTCGCTGCCGTCTGCCCGTCGTCGCATCGCCCGTGGGGTCGCCGCTGCCGCCGGGCGTCGGCGATGCCGCGGGCGTGCCTTCCGCGCCCGGCGTCGCCTCCGGTGGCGGCGTGCCCTCCGCGCCCGGCGTCGCCTCCGGCGGCGGCGTCGCGCCGGGCGGCGGCGTTGGGCTGACAGCCGGCGGCGGCGCCGACTGCGCGATCCGCCGATTCGCCAGCTCGAGGTTGTACTTGGTATCGGCGTCGAGCGGGTTGTAGATGAGCGAGTTGCGATAGGCGGCGCGCGCCTCCTGCCATCGCTCCAGCGAGGCGTAGATGTTGCCGAGGCTGTAGTACGCGCTCGCGAGCACGGCGGGGTCCGATGTCGTGAGCGCCCGCTGCGCCTCCTCGATAGCCCGCTCCAGATCCTGCGCCCGGAAGAGCGCGTTCGCGGCGTTGTAGTTCAGCTCCGGCAGATCCGGCCGCTCGACCTGCGCCTCGCGATACCTTGCGAGCGCATCGGCGTACTGCTCCGCCTGGTAGCGCTCGTTGCCGTCGGCGTTCAGCCCCGCGATGCCGTCGCTCTTGCACCCGGCGGCCACGACGGCGCCCATGAGGAGCGCGCCGGTCATCGCGGCGGCGCGACGCCGCGAATTGCCCGTCGCGAAGAGCCGCGCGAGCAGCGGGTGCAGCACAATGAGCGCGAGCGCCGCCCCCGCGAACATCTGGTAGCGTTCGACGAAGCTCGTCTGGCTCTCCTCGAAAAAGGCGGACGCCTGGAGCGCGGCGATCCGCTCGGCGACGGCGCCGAGCTCACCCTCATCGGCGATGGCGATGTACTCGCCACCGGCATCGTCCGCGATCTGGCGGAGCGCTTCCTCGTCGAGCCGGGTGACTGCGGGCTGACCCGTGGCGGCATCGATCCGGACCGTGACTTCGCCCGTCGCCATGTCGCGCACGGGGATGAGGCCGCCTTCCGCCGTCCCGATGCCCGCCACGATGAACTCGATGCCCTCCTCGCGTGCGCGAGCCACCTCCAGCGCCGTGTCACTGCCTTCCTCGGTGCCCGAGGTCAGCTGCTCGCCATCGGTGATGAGCAGCACCACCTTCGTGGTCGACGAATCACCGGCGAAGGCGGCGCGCGCCGCGTTGATGGCGCTGGCCGGATTCGAGCCCGGCCCCAGTGTCGTGTCGGCGGTCGTCGTGCGCACGAGCTGGCGCGCCGCCTCGATGTCGGTCGTCAGCGGGAAGCGGATGACGGCGTCGCCGGCGAACGTCACGAGCCCGACACGGTCGCCGCGAAGGTCGCCGAAGAGCGCGTCGGCCTCGTCCTTGGCCCGTTCCAGCCTGCTCGGCTCGACATCGGGCGAGAGCATCGAGAGGGAGACATCGAGCGCAACCACGAGGTCGACGCCCTGCCGGCGCAGCGTCGATGGCTCCTCGCCCCACTGCGGCCGCGCCGCCGCGAACGCAATCGCGCCCAGCGCCACCAGCATCGGCGCGAGCGCGAGCAGGCGGCGGCCGTTGCGCAGCCGCGTCCCCGCGACGCCGAGCCGGCGGACGGCACGCCTCCGGCTCCAGACGCCGAGCATGAAGGCGAGTAAGGCGAGCGGCGCGGCGGCCGCCACGGCCAGCCACTCCGGCTCGGCGATAATCAGGCCACCCAGCTCGATCGGCTCCATGCTCCCTCCTCAGGGAATCCTTCGGAACGCCGTCGCCCGCAGCAGCACCTCGAACACGAGCGTCATCGCGGCGGCGGCCAGCAGGAACGGCGCGAGGTCGTCGTACTGAAGGAAACGATCGCGTTCGACACGGGACTTCTCGAGGTCGCGGACGCGCTCGTAGATGGCGGCGAGCGCCGCAGCGTCGGAGGCACGATCGTACGTGCCGTCGCCGATGTCGGCCATCTCGCGCAAGGTCGCCTCGTCGAGCTCCTCCTGCCCCACGCCGAGCACGCCGATCGTATACACGCGCACACCGAGCGCCTCCGCCAGCCGCGCCGCCTCGATGGGCTCGATGGCGCCGGCATTGTTCTCGCCATCGGTGAGCAGCACGATGATGCGGCTCGCCGCCCGCGATTCGCGGAGCAGGTCGACGGCCTCCGCCGTCGCCAGCCCGATCGCCGTGCCGTCCTCGAGCTCGCTCTCGCCCGCGGTGCTGATGATGCGCAGCAGCGGCTCGTGATCGAGTGTGAGGGGGCTCAGCACCCGCGCCGCCGACTCGAACGCGATGACGCCGATACGGTCGTCGGGTTGCGCTTCGATGAAGTCGCGCAGCACCTCCTGCGCGACCTCGAGCCGCGAGCGTTGCTCGAAATCGCGCTGGTCCATGCTCGACGACACATCGAGCACCAGCACGATATCGATCCCCTCGGCGACGACGGTCGCGCTGGCGCTGCCGCGCTGCGGCCGGGCGATGGCAACGACGAGGAGCAGCGCCGCCAGCATTCGCGCCCCGAACGGGAGCCATCGGAAGGCGCGGCGGACGCCGCCCGCGCGCGCGATCGCGGCGACCCGCGAAAAGCCGATGCCGGCGGGCTCGGCGCGACGGGTCGCCTTCAGGAGCACGAGCAGCGGCACGATGAGGCCGAGCAGCAGCAGCCACGGGTCTTCGAAGCGATAGTCGCCCCACGTGACATTGCCGAGATCGAGCCCGTTCATCGCGCGCTACTCCTCCCCGGCGCCCGCGGCCGTCCCGGCCGGCTCCGCCCCGTCCGGCCGGGGCGGCTCCCCCTCCGGCTCAGGGACGGGGGCCGCCGCGGCGTCCTCGGCGATGGTACGCGGGCGGCCGAGCTCGACGATCTCGTAGGCGAGCGACAGGTCGTGCTCGGCGCGTTGTTGCGCCGGGACGTACTGCGCGAAGTGCACGGCATCGCACTCCGCGAGGAGGCCCGCCACGAGCCGCGCCTGCCACACGTCGATGCCCTCCGCCCCCATCCGCCCCGCCATCTCGCTCGTCGTCAGCGCGTGGGCGGGGAAGGCGTAGCGGTCGGCCAGGTAACGCCGCGTGATCTGCGACAGCGTGGCGTAGTAGCGCTTCAGCGTGCGGCGGCTCAGCTTGATGGCCGCCAGCTCATCGAGGGCCGCCCGCGCGGCATCCTCGGACGTGAGGTAGACAGGCACACTCACGGCCCGCGCCCGGCCCGCGATGGCGCGCACGAGCCGGCGCAGCAGCCACACCAGCACGAGCAGCCCCACGAGGCCGCCCGCCGCAGCGCCGACTATCGGCCAGGGGATCGTCACGCCCTTCTCCGCCAGCTCGGCCTGCGGCCGCAAGTCCTTCACGGCGGCGAGCTGGTCGCCCGGCGGGATGACGCTGTTCACCCGGATCGCCAGCGCGGGCGACACCGCGATGACCTCGTCGCCCTGCGGCGAGCGCGCCACGATCTCGACGGGCGGCACGAAGAGATCGCCGGTGACGAAGGGCGACAGCACCCAGCGATAGTGCCGCTCGACGCCATCGGCCGACGTGCTCTCGCCGAGCCGCTCGATGAGGTCGAGGTTGCCGACACGGAGCGGCAGGTCGGGCACGCTCACCTGCCATCCGGGCGGCGCGCTCACGACGAGCTCGAATCCGACGCGATCGCCGACCGTCGCTTCGGTATGGGTGAGCCGGGCATCGACACGCACGTCGCCCGCGGGCGCCTGCGCCATCGCGAGCGCGAGCCCGAGCGCGCAGGCGAGCGCGGTGGCGAGCGCGGCGAGCCGGACGTAGCTTCGGGCCAGCACCCTAGTACCGCTTCGACCGCAGGGTGAAGTAGCGCAGGAGCGGCTGCACGTACGGACGATCGGTGCGCAGCGCCACCTCGTCGACGCCGACCGCACGGAAGGCGCGCTGCCGCTCCTCGAAGGCGCCGAGCGCGGCGAGCTGGTAGCGGCGGCGCGTCTCGCCGTCCGACGTGTCGACGAGGGCGCGCTCGCCGCTCTCGGGATCCTCGATCTCCATGAGGCCGACGGCCGGGAGCTCGAGCTCCCGCGGGTCGACGAGCGAGAGCGCGGTGATATCGTGGCGAAGCGCGGCGATGCGCAGCGCCTCCTCGTAGCCCGAGGTCATGAAGTCGGAGAGCACGAAGACGACGGCGCGGCGCTTCTGCACGTGGCTGAGGTAGCGCAGCGCCAGTCCGAGGTCGGTGCGGCGGCCGCTGGGCTGGAGCAGCAGCAGCTCGCGGATGACCCGCAGCACGTGACGGTTGCCCTTGCGCGGCGGCACGAACATCTCGATCCGATCGGAGAACGCCAGCAGCCCGACACGGTCGTTGTTGCGCGTGGCCGCGAAGCCGAGCACGGCGGCCACTTCGGCCGCGACGTCGCGCTTGCTCCGCCCCTCCGCGCCGAACGCGGTGCTGGCGCTGACATCGACGAGCAGCAGCACCGTGAGGTCGCGCTCCTCGCTGTACTTCTTCACATGGGGGACGCCCGTGCGTGCCGTGACGTTCCAGTCGATGGCGCGCTCGTCATCGCCCGGCTGGTACTCGCGAACCTCGTCGAACTCGATGCCGTGCCCGTGGAAGACGCTGTGGTACTCGCCGAGGAATCGACCGGAGATCATCCGATCGCTGCGAATCTGGATGCGGCGAACGGTGCGAAGCACCTCGCTGGGCACCGTTCCGAACCGGGCCGGGCGGCGGCGGCGGACGCCGGCGGAATGGAAGGCGCATCTACGGCACCTCCACACGCTCCAGGATGTGCTCGACGATCTCGTCCGCCGACACCTCCTCCGCCTCAGCCTCGTAGGTGGTGATGACGCGATGGCGGAGGATATCGGGCGCGACGGCCTTCACGTCGTCGGGCACGACGTACCCCCGGCCCTGGATGAAGGCGTGCGCCTGTGCCGCCTGTGCCAGGAAGACAGTCGCTCGCGGCGACGCGCCGAAGGCGACGAGCGCGCTCAGCGCCTCCAGACCGTAGCGCGCGGGCTCCCTCGTGGCGAAGACGATCTGGAGCACGTAGTTCTTCAGCGCCTCTTCGAGATGCACGTCGCGCACCGCTTCGCGCGCCTCGACGATAGCGCCGACCCGGACGACGCGCTGCACGGCGGGCGCCGCGCCGAGCAGGCCACGATCGAGAATGGCGCGCTCCTCCCGCGGGCCCGGGTACCCGACGATCACCTTCAGCATGAAGCGGTCGAGCTGGGCCTCCGGCAGCGGGTACGTGCCCTCGTGCTCGATCGGGTTCTGGGTGGCGAGCACCATGAACGGCTGTGGCAGCAGGAATGTCGTGCCGCCGATGCTCACCTGCCGCTCCTGCATCGCCTCCAGCAGCGCCGACTGCACCTTGGCGGGGGCGCGGTTCACCTCGTCGGCAAGGATGATGTTGGCGAAGATGGGGCCCTTGCGGACGGAGAACTCGGCCTCGCGCGTGTTGAAGATCGTCGTGCCGACAAGGTCGGCCGGCAGCAGGTCGGGGGTGAACTGGACGCGCACGAAGGTCGCGTCGATGGCGTCGGAGAGTGTCTTGACGGCGAGGGTCTTGGCGAGGCCGGGGACGCCTTCGATCAGGACGTGGCCGCCGCAAAGCATCCCGATGAGGAGCCTGTCGATGAGGGCTTCCTGCCCGACGATGACCTTGGCGACCTCACTCTTGACGGCGCGAATGAACGCGCTCTGCTGCTGAACTCGCTCGTTGACCTGGGTGATGTCGACCGACACGTCGCCTCCTGCCACAGCTTCAGTCAGTCTAGCCCAGGCGGAATGCGGCGGGCAAGCGAGCGGGGCTCCCCGAAGGCAGCCCCGCTCGCGTAGGTGCGCTGGGGAAGGCGGCCGTTAGGCGTCCTTCGGGGGCGCCGGGTTGACGAGGCCGGCGGCCAGCGTCTTCGGCATGAGGTCGAACACCTGATCGATGGTCCACGGCGTCGGCGAGAACAGCGAGGCCTCGACGACCGGCTCCGAGAAGCGGCCATACTGCAGCCCGCCCGCGACGAAGGTGCGGCCGTTGACGTTGCCGGACTCGTCGCTGGCAAGCCACACGATCAGCGGTGAGATGAGCGCCGGGTCGAGCTCGGCCATGCCTGCCATCGGGCTGTCGGCCATGCTGGGCGGCGGGGCCGCCGCGCCGCTGGCCCGCGAGCGCTCCATCGCCTCGCGCAGCTCGTCGCTCATCGTCATGCGGGTCGCGGCGCGCGGCCGGATGGCGTTGCACGTGACACCATAGCGCCCGAGGTCGCGGGCGACGGTGCGCGTGAGCCCGACGATGCCCTCTTTCGCGGCGCTGTAGTTCGCCTGGCCCATGTTGCCGAGCCCCGCCTCCGACGACGTGTTGATGATTCGCCCGCTGCGCTGCTGGCGGAAGATGACGCTGGCCGCCTTCGTGGTAGTGAAGTGACCCTTGAGGTGGACATCGATAACGAGGTCCCACTCCTCCTCGGTCATGTTGAACACCATCCGGTCGCGCAGAATGCCGGCGTTGTTGACGAGAATGTCGAAGCGGCCGAAGGTGTCGAGCGCCGACTTGATGATGCTCTCGCCGCCCTCCATGCTCGCGACGCTGGCGTAGTTGGCGACGGCCTGTCCGCCCTTCTTCTTGATTTCGTCGACGACTTCCTGCGCCGGCGACTGCGACGCGCCCGCCCCGGCGACTTCGCCGCCAAGGTCGTTGACGACGACGGCCGCGCCTTCCGACGCGAGCGCCAGGCAGTGCGCCCTCCCAATGCCCCGTCCGCCTCCGGTCACGGCGGCAACTTTGCCCTTGAGTCGATCTCCCATAGTGCTGCTCCTTCCCTGTGCCCGTGCTGGGCCGGTGGTCGCGGTGTGATGCGCGCCGATGGCGTAACGAACGCGGTTGCGTGCGCTCCCTGTTCTACCACACGGCGATTGCGTCGACAAGAGAAGGATTAGCGCCGGGCAGCTGTGAGCGGTTCCTCGATGCGCGCGTCGCCCGCCGCGCCCAGCAGCGACGCCAGTCGCGTCAGCATCAGCTCGTCGGCAATCACCGGCGGCAGCTCGAGATCGACGGGCTCGCCGCCGCTGACGATGCGCAGCCGGACGGGGTCGGCGCCGGGCACTCCCTGGAGCGCCGCGACCACCGCGTGCAGCCGCTCGCGGTCGGCCGCCTCATCATCGGTCTCCTGCAGAGTGACGATGAGCAGCCGCGGCTCCGGCGCGGGCGCGGGCGCGGCGATCGGCGACTCGACGGCGACCGGCGCGTCGACAGCGCCGCCGGCGATTCGGGGCGGCTCCGGCTCGCGCGTCGCCGATCCGCCGTTGGCGGCGGGCGGCCTCGCGACGGCACGCCGGGGCGCGCGGGGTGCGCCTTCGGGGATGGCCCACTCGTCGGGGTCGTAGCCGAACAGCTCGCCCTGCGCGACCTCGCTCTCGGGCACGTAGTGCGCGACACGCTGGACGGCGACCGTCACGCGGTCGCCCCGCTCCCGGACGCGTACGTACAGCATCAGAATCTTGCCGTGCGTCCAGTGCTCGGGAGTCGCCTCGTAGATGTCGGGCCACACGGTGACCTCGGCGAGGCCGGTGAGGTCCTCCATTTCGACGGCGAGGAAGGCGCGCCCCTGCTTCGTGGTGAGATGCCGCAGCGCCTTCACCGACCCGGCGACGACGGCGTCGCGGCCCACCATCTCCGGGCCGAGCTCCGTCACCGTGGCCGTGACGTAGGGGGCGAGCGCCGCCGCCGCGCGGCTCATCGGATGCTCCGACACGTACACGCCGAGAAGCTCGCGCTCCCACGCCAGCGCCTCGGAGCGCGGCGTCTCGACGACTGCCAGGTCGAGCCCCGGTAGCGGCATCGCCTGCTGGTCGCCGAACATGTCGAACATCGTCGACTGGCCCGTCTCGCGGAGGCGCTGCTCGCGCTGGGCGAGCGAGGCGATCCGGTCGAGCCCGCCGAGGAGCGTGGCGCGGCCGCCGAGGGCGTCGAAGGCGCCGGCCTTGACCATCGACTCGACGGCGCGCTTGTTCGCCTGCTTCATCGCGACCCGGCGGGCGAAGTCCTCGATCGACACGAACGGCCCGCCCGCGGCGCGGGCATCGATGAGCTCCTCGGCCGCGCCCTGACCGACGTTCTTGATCATCCCCAGCCCGAAGCGGATGCCGTCGCGCCCATCGTCCGTCGGCTTCGAGCGCAAACGTCGTCTGCGAGCGGTTGAGGTCGGGCGGCAGCACCGGCACGCCGAGCCGCACGCATTCGGCGACGGCGGCGGCGATCCGGTCCGACGCGCCCGATGGGTGGCTGCCGGCGAGCATGAGCACGGCCGTCATGTACTCGGCGGGGTAGTTCGCCTTGAGGTACGCCGTCTGGTAGGCGATCGTGGCGTAGCAGACAGCGTGCGCCTTGTTGAAGGCGTAGCCGGCGAAGGGCTCGATGAGGTCGAAGATGGCCTCGGCGTCCTCGTGCGAGTAGCCCTTCTCGCGCGCGCCGCCGATGAACCGCTCCCGCTCGGCGCGCATCTTCTCGGCGATCTTCTTGCCCATCGCCTTGCGCATGATGTCGGCCTCGCCGAGCGTGTAGCCGGCGAACTTCTGGGCGATGAGCAGCACCTGGTCCTGGTAGACGATGACGCCGTAGGTCTCGTCGAGAATCTCGGCGAGGTCGGCGTGCGGGTAGCGGATCGCTTCCTCGCCGTGCTTCGCGCGGCAGAACGTGCCGATGTGCTGCATCGGGCCGGGGCGATAGAGCGCGACCATGCGCCGCGAGCTCGGCGATCGATTCGGGGCGCAGCTCCTGGATGGCGCGGCGCATGCCCGCCGATTCGAGCTGGAACACGCCGAACGTCTCGCCCTGGGCGAGCATGTCGTAGGTGGCGGGGTCGCCCTCGGGCATCTGCTGCGAGGTCGATGACATCGCCGCGATGCTTGGCGATGAGGTCGACGGCTCGCCCGAGGATCGTCAGGTTGGCCAGCCCCAGGAAGTCCATCTTGAGCAGCCCGATCTGGGCGACCTGCTCCATCGCGTACTGGGTCGTCGGTAGCGCCTCCGGATCGTCGCCGCGGGCGGGGCGCTGGAGCGGGACGTGCTCGACGAGCGGATCCTTCGAGATGACGACGCCCGCCGCGTGCGTGCTGGCGTGCCGCGCGACGCCCTCGAGCCCCTGCGCCGTATCGACGAGCCGCCGGACGAGCGGGTCGAGTCTCGTACGCCTCCTTCAGCTGGGCGCTCTCGTCGAGGGCGCGGTCGAGGGTCATGTTGATCGCCGCGGGCACGAGGCGGGCGATCCGGTCGGTATCGGCGTACGACATGCCGAGGGCGCGACCGGTGTCGCGCAGCGCCGCCTTCGCGCCGAGCGTGCCGAACGTGATGATCTGGGCGACGCGATCGCGGCCGTACTTTTCGGCGACGTAGCGCAGTATCTCGTCGCGACGGTCATCGGCGAAGTCCATGTCGATGTCGGGCATCTCGCGGCGCTCGAGGTTGAGGAAGCGCTCGAAGACGAGCCGGTGCCGGATCGGGTCGATATCCGTGATGTCGAGGCAGTAGAGGATGATGCTCGCCGCGGCGCTGCCGCGCACCCCCATCGGGATGCCGCGCGACCGGGCGAAACGGGCGAAGTCGTGGACGACGAGGAAGTAGGCGCCGAACCCCGTCTGGCGCACGACGTCGAGCTCGTACTCGAGGCGTTGGCGCACGGCGTCATCGGGGCTCGGGTAGCGCCGATGCAGCCCTTCCCAGGCGAGCTTCGTGAGGAACTCGTCGGGGGTGAGCCCGGCCGGGATCTCGGGCAGCGGCAGGTGCAGCCGATCGAACTCGAGCTCGATGTCGCAGCGCTCGGCGACGAGCTGCGTGTTGTCGATGGCCTCCGGGAGCTCGGCGAACAGCGCCCTCATCTCGGCTTCGGTCTTCACGTAGTACGAGTGGTCGGAGAAGCGCATCCGCTGCGTCTGATCGATGGTCGCGTTCGTGCCGATGCAGAGGAGCACATCGTGCAGCTCGTGCTGGCTGGCGTGGGTGTAGTGCGAGTCGTTCGTGGCGACGAGCGGGATGCCCATGGCGCGCGCCATCTCGACCAGGCGCGGGTTGGCGCGATCGTTATCCGGCAGATTCTCGTGGAGCTGCATCTCGATGAAGTAGTCGTCGCCGAACAGCTCGCGATACCACCCGGCGACGCGAGCGCATGTCGGCGTCGCGACCGTCCTGCGCGGCGCGATGGAGCTCGCTGCTCGGGCATCCGGAGAGCACGATGATGCCCTCGTGGTGCCGCTCCAGCAGGTCGCGGTCGATGCGCGGCTTGTAGTAGTAGCCCTCGAGGTTCGCTGCCGACACGAGCTTCAGCAGATTGCCGTACCCCTGCCGGTTCTTGGCGAGCAGCGTCAGGTGGTACGGGTTCTTCGATTCGGAGTCGCGCGCGAGCCGGGAGCCGGGAGCGACGTACGCCTCGACCCCGATGATCGGGTTGACGCCGCGCGCCTTCGCTTCGCGGTAGAAGTCGATGGCGCCGTAGAGCACGCCGTGGTCGGTGATGGCACAGGCCCGCTGCCCGTCGGCGACGACCGCGTCCAGCACCTCGGGGATGCGGGCCAGCCCGTCGAGCAGGCTGAATTCGGTATGCAGGTGTAGGTGCGTAAACATGAACGTTGGGCTCCGCCCGCCCAGTATGCGCCTGCGGCGACGGTGCCTCAAGTGGCGTTACGTCAAGCTGCGACGATCACCGCGCTACCTCCAGACGTGGTTGGCGAACGCCCAGTCGAGCAGCGCCGCCGCGTCCCCGTCGCGCGTGGGCGAATTGAGGATGACGACGTAGAGCCGGTGGCCATCGCGCGTCGCCGTCGCGACAAGCGAGCGCCCCGCGCCCTCCGTGAAGCCGGTCTTGATGCCGTCGGCGCCGGGATATGCGTCGAGAAAGCGGTTCACGTTGCGCAGCTCGATCGTCCGCTCGCCCGTCGCCGTCCACGTCCGGGCGCGGACGATGCGGGCGAATTCGGGCAGCGTCATCGCGTAGCGCGAGAGGATCGCGAGGTCGTAGGCCGACGACAGATGGGCGGGCTCGTCGAGGCCGTGCGGGTTGACGAAGCTCGTGTGCTGCAGGCCGAGCCGCTTCGCCAGGTCGATCATCTGCACCGAGAAGGCGAGGGGCGTGGCCGCGATGGCGCGGCTGATGGCGAGAGCGGCGTCGTTGCCGGAGGGGAGCATCAGCCCATACAGCAGGTCGCGCATCGTGAAGCGGTCGCCGGGCAGCAGCCCCATCACCGTGCTATCGCCGAGGTCGCGATGGTCGATCCGGATGTCGATGCTCTCGCCGAGCCGCCCGCGCTCGATGGCGAGGACGGCGGTCGCGATCTTCGTGAGGCTCGCGGGCGGCAGCGCCAGGTGCGGATTGCGTTCGTAGAGCACGGCCCCCGAAGCATCGTCGAGCACAACCGCGGCCCGCGCGCCGATGGCGGGCCCGCCGCCGCCGAATGGGTTGAGCGGCAGGGGTGCGGCCGCGCGAGGCGCGGGAACGAGCGTCGCCGTGGTGTGGCCACGATCGGCGGCGACGGGCGACCGCCACGCGGGCGCGACGAGCGCAGCGAGCACGGCCGCCGCCGCGAGGGCAGCGAGCGCCGGGCGCGCGAACTTGAGAGCGAGCATGGGGAGCCTCCGTTCCCGCCACGATCCAGCCTACCCGGATGGCGGCGCGGAGGCAAAGCGCGGGCGACCGGCGACGAGTAGCGTTGCCGATAATCGGAATGACTGAAAATAGGAAGCCCTTATCGGCAATTACTGCGCTCGCCGCGAACCATATGCCGATACATGCCGCAGCAGCGTCATTATCTGCTGATATTCGGCAATGGGTAGATTTATGCCCGATGACCTCAGCCTCCCAGGTCGCTTCACTTTCTCGATGGGGATCGATCAATCGCTGCTCGCCATCGACGGTCTCGTCGAGAGAAGTCGCGAGCTACTACATGCCTTCGGAGCGGCTGCGCGAGCTGGCAGAAGGGGCGCAGCCGTAGCTTACGGCGCGTCGAGCTCGAACGCGGCGTGGAGCGCCCGCACGGCATCGGCGACCCGATCCTCGCGCACGATGCACGTGATCCGGATCTCGCTCGTGCTGATCAGCTCGATGTTCACGCCCGCCTCGAACAGCGCCCGGAACATCCGCGCCGCGTAGCCGGGCCCGCTCTGCATGCCCGTGCCGACGATGCTCACCTTCCCCAGTGTCGGGTCGGCGACGATGCCCGCCGCGCCGATCGCCGCCACCACGTCGCGCACGGCATCCGTCGCCGCCGCCACGTCGTCGCGCCCCACCGTGAACGACAGGTCCGTCAGCCCATCGAGGCTCGAGTTCTGCACGATCGTATCGACCGACACGCCCGCGTCGGCCAGCGGCGCGAAGAGCCGGGCGGCGATGCCGGGCTGGTCGGGCACGCCGCGCACGGTCACCTTCGCCACATCGAAGTCGTGCGCGATGCCGCGCACCCTGTTTCGCGCCTCCACATCGGCCCCCTTCCGCACCAATGTGCCGGGCCCGTCGCCGAACGTTGAGGCGACGAGAATCGGCATGTCGTACAGCAGTCCCAGCTCGACGGCGCGCGGATGCAGCACCTTCGCACCCTGGCTCGCCAGCTCCAGCATCTCCTCGTAGCCGACCTCGGCCAGCGGCACGGCCAGCGGCTCGATGCGCGGGTCGGCGGTGTAGACGCCATCGACGTCGGTGTAGATCTCGCAGCGCGCCGCACCGAGCGCCGCCGCCAGCGCGACGGCCGTCGTATCGGAGCCGCCGCGGCCCAGCGTCGTCACATCGGCGCCTTCGGTCACGCCCTGAAAGCCGGCCACGACGACGATCCGCCCCCGATCGAGCTCGCGCTGCAGCCGCCCCGTATCGATCGCCTCGATCCGGGCGCGGCGGTGGCGCGCGTCCGTGCGAATGCCTGCCTGCGCGCCCGAAAGGCTGACGGCGGGCTCGCCGAGATGCCGCAGCGCCATCGTCAGCAGCGTGCTGGTGACAAGCTCGCCCGTCGAAAGCAGCAGGTCGAGCTCGCGATGCTCCGGCTCGCTCTGTCACCTCATGCGCCAGCGCCAGCAGGTGGTCGGTCGTGTCGCCCATCGCCGACACGACGACCACCAGCGCATCGCCGCGGGCGCGCCGGGCGGCGAGCGCTGTCGCGATCCGGCGAATGCGCTCCGTGTCGGCCACCGAGGAGCCGCCGTACTTGCAGACAGCGAGCGCCGGTTGCGGTTGAGCGAGCGCCATCGCCGGCTACGCCTCCCCGATGATGCGCGCGCCCTCGCGGGAAGGCCGCGTACGCATGATCTCGCCGGCGACGCCGTTCGCGGCAGCGGCGCTTTCGAGAGCGGCCGCCACGGCATCCTCGCGATCCGTGACCAAGGCGGCGATAGTCGAGCCGCCGCCCGAAAGATACGCGGCGTGCGCGCCCGCATCGAGCGCCGCCTGAAACAGCGCCGGCATCGCCGGGAAGAAGCGGGTGCGGGCGGGCTGATGCAGCCGGTCTTGGGTCGCCGCACGCAGCGCGTCGTAGCGGCCGGCCGTCACCGCGGCGACGAGCAGCGCCGCCCGTCCCAGGTTGTACACCGCATCCTCGCGGCTGACGCGGCGGGGCAGCGCCTTGCGGCTCTCGTGCGTGGGCATCGAGAACGCGGGCACGAACAGCACGATGCGGAGATCATCGGGTACCGCCACCTCGACATGGTGGATGGCGGCGCCATCGTCGACGACGACACGCAGGCCGCCGAACAGCGCCGGGGCGATGTTGTCGGCGTGGCCTTCGAGTTCCGCCCCGATACGCAGCAGTTCGTCGTCGCCGAGGGGCGAGCCCATGAGCGCGTTCGCCCCGACGATGCCGGCGGCCCGCGCGACAGCGCTCGCGCCGAGCCCGCGCCCGACGGGAATCGAGCGTTCGACATTCGCGCGCAGCAACAGCGGCTGCGCCCCGGCGTGGCGGGCGACCGCCTGTGCGGCGCTCAGCACCATGCGCTCCATCGAATCGCGGCCCGCGCGCGGCGCGTCGATGACGGACAGCGATATGCCGGCGCTCAGCTCCAGCGCCATACCGAGCGCATCGAAGCCAGGCCCGAGATTGGCGCTCGTGGCTGGCACGCGAACAGTGACGTGGGGGGGCGACATCGGCGGCCTCGTGGGTTTCGTCGAATTGTATCGCACCGCCGCCGGTTGAGCGACAGCGGCCCGCCGGGTAAGATCGAGAGAGGCCGGTAAGGGCGGAAGCCCCGTCGGGGATTGGCCCACGGAGGCCAGTCCCCTTTTCGGCGTTACGGTGCGATATGCGGCTGCACCAGCTGACGCTGGCGCTGCTCGACGAGCCCCAGTTCCGGGCAGCCCTTGCGCCGCCGCCGGGGTCGCAGTCGCATGCCCTCGGCGTGCCCGACCCGGCGAAGGCCGCGACGATCGCCGC
The DNA here is from genome assembly GCA_963702115.1 of uncultured Chloroflexia bacterium. Lineage (GTDB taxonomy): Bacteria > Chloroflexota > Dehalococcoidia > SHXV01 > SHXV01. The sequence continues at coordinate 415,970 of OY969711.1, read as the reverse complement.
GATCGCGCTCACCTCCGGGCCCACGGTCGTCATCGCCCCCAATGCCGCCGCTGCGACGACACTCCTCGAGGAGCTGCCCGCCTGGCTCGGGCCCGGGCGTGCCGTGCTCGCCTTCCCCGAGCACGGCACCCTGCCCTACGAACGGCAAGCGCCGCCGGCGTCCGTCGTGCGCGAGCGGCTGCGGGCGCTGTCGGCGCTCGCGGCAGACGCGCCCGCTGTCGTCGTCGCCTCGGCGCGCTCCGCGGCCCAGCGCACGCTCGCGCCCGAACGGCTGCGTGCGGTCGAGATCGAGCGGTCGAGCCGCCTCTCGCCCGATACGCTCGTGCGCGAGCTGCTGACGCTGGGCTACGTGGTGACGCCGCTCGCCGACAGCGCGGGGACGGTGGCGCGACGCGGCGGCATCATCGATGTGTTCGCGCCGGAGGCCGATACGCCGATCCGGATCGAGTGGTTCGGCGACGAGATCGAGAGCCTGCGCCAGTTCGACCCGGTGACGCAGCGCTCTGGCCGCACGGTCGATCGCGCCTCATTCGGGCCCGCGAGCGAGATGTACGCCGCGTTCGAGCAGGGCGCCGGGCAGCGGCTGCGCGAGCTGGCCGACGGCTCGGCCCTAGCGCGGCGACGCCGCCGGCCGCTTCGCGGAGGAGATGGCGTCGCTCGGCGAGGGGCTGGAGCACGACGCCTTCTACGCACCGTTTGTCGTGGGCGCGACGCTCCTGCGGCATCTGCCGGCGAACGCTGTTCTCGTTCTCGACGAGCCCGCCGACATCGCAGGGGCGCTGCGCGAAGCCGCGACGGCAGCCGCGACGGCGCGCGACGAACTCGAGCGCGCAGGCGAGCTGCCGCGGGGGCTGCCGCTTCCGTTCGCGACCTGGGACGAGCTTTCGGCGAGCGAACCGCCGCGCCGCCAGATCGAGCTCGGTACGCTGGGCCACCGGCGAGACCGAAGGGGCCGCGCGCATCGCATTCGGCGCGGTGCCCGCGTTCGGGGGCCAGCTGCGAGCGCTCGTCGCCGAAGCGGCGCGGCTGGCCGGCGAAGGAGCGACGGTTGTCGTCGCGACACAGCAGGCGGCCCGGCTGCGCGAGCTCTTCGAGGAGGCCGCCGTCGCCGTCAGCGACGATGGCGCTGCGCCCGCGGCGGGCCGCATCATCGTGGCGGCGGGGGTGCTGGCCGGTGGGTGGACGCACGGCGTCGACGGCAGCCGCTTCATCCTCCTCACCGATACGGAAGCGTTCGGGTTTCGCAAGCAGCGACGCTCGCTGCCCCGGCAGGAGCGCCGCGCCTCGGGGGCGCTCCTCGCGGAGCTTGCGGCCGGCGACTACATCGTCCACATCGAGCACGGCATCGCGCGGTTCGCGGGGCTGGTGCAGCGCGAAGCCGATGGCATCGGGCGCGACTACCTCGAGCTGCACTACGCCGAGGGCGACAAGCTCTGCGTGCCCGTCGACCAGATCGATCGCGTCTCGCGCTACGTCGGCCCGAGCGATCAGCAGCCGTCGCTCACGCGGCTCGGCAGCGGCGAGTGGGGGCGGGCGAAAGCGCGCGTCCGTCGCGCCGTCGCGGGGCTGGCGCACGACCTGCTCGATCTGTACGCGGCGCGCGAGGTCGCGGTGGGCCACGCGTTCCCGCCCGACGAGCCCTGGCAGCAGGAGCTGGAGGCGAGCTTCCCCTACATCGAGACGCCCGACCAGCTCGCCGCGATCCGGGCGACGAAGGCCGACATGGAGCTCGAACGGCCGATGGACCGGCTCATCTGCGGCGATGTCGGCTACGGCAAGACGGAGGTCGCCATCCGGGCGGCGTTCAAGGCCGTGATCGATGGCAAGCAGGTCGCCGTGCTCGTCCCGACGACCGTGCTGGCGCAGCAGCACTTCCACACCTTCCGCGAGCGGCTCGCCGGCTTCCCCATGCGGATCGAGATGCTCTCGCGCTTCCGCTCCGAGAAGGAGCAGCGGGCGACCGTCGAGGCGCTGCGCTCCGGCGACGTCGATATCGTCATCGGCACCCACCGGCTCCTCCAGAAGGACGTGTCGTTCAAGAACCTCGGCCTCGTCATCATCGATGAGGAGCAGCGGTTCGGCGTCGGCCACAAGGAGCGGCTGAAGGAGATGCGGCGCGAGGTCGATGTCCTCACCCTCACCGCCACGCCGATACCGCGCACGCTCCACATGGCGCTCGTCGGCATCCGCGACATGTCGACGATCGAGACGCCGCCGGAGGACTGCGGCTGCCGATCCGCACCTACGTCGCGGAGTTCGACGACAGGCTCGTGCGCGACGCGATCCGGCGCGAGACTGGAGCGCGGCGGTCAGGTCTACTTCGTCCACAACCGCGTCCGCAACATCGAGCAGCTCGCCGCGCGTCTGCGCGACCTCGTGCCGGAGGCCAACATCGTCGTCGGGCACGGACAGATGCACGAGGATCAGCTCGAACAGGTGATGATGACGTTCGCCGCGGGCGAAGCCGACGTGCTCGTCTGCACGACGATCATCGAGTCGGGGCTCGACATTCCGAACGTGAACACGATCATCGTCCACAACGCCGACAAGTTCGGGCTGGCACAGCTGTATCAGCTGCGGGGCCGCGTCGGGCGGAGCGCCGCTCGCGCGTACGCGTATCTGCTGTACGAGAAGGGCCGCGTGCTGACCGAGGTCGCGCAGACGCCGCATGCAGGCCATCTTCGAGGCGACGGAGCTGAGCGCCGGGCTCGGCATCGCCATGCGCGACCTCGAGATCCGCGGCGCGGGCAACCTGCTGGGCGGCGAGCAGAGCGGCCACATCGGCGCGGTCGGCTTCGATCTGTACACGCGGATGCTGGCCGAGGCGGTCGACGGGGCTGCGCGCCCTGCAGCGCGGCGAGCCGCCTCCGCGGCCCAAGCCTTCGGTCGAGATCAGCTTCGATCTGCCGCTCGCGGCGTTCTTGCCGGAGCGCTACATCGCCGGCCTGTCGCTGCGCCTGGCGCTGTACCAGCGGATGAGCGAGGTGCGCACCGTCGACGAAGCGACCGAGCTCGCGCGCGAGCTGCGCGAGCGGTTCGGACCGCTGCCGCTGCCCGCGCGTCAGCTCGTGTGGGTGGCGGCGCTGCGGGCCGCGGCGCAGAACGCCGGCGTCGAATCGATCGCGCGAGAATCGGCGACGCTCGTAGCGAAGCTGAGCGACGAGGCGGTCGCGCGGCTCCACGAGCGCCGCCGCCAGATCGACCGCGCCGCCCCCGATGGCGTCCGGATCGGCCCGACCCGCATCCGCTTCGACCTGCGCACGCTCGGCGAGACGTGGCAGGATACACTGATGACCATCATCGAGCTCGTCGCCCCACACGTCACAGCGCCGCCCGAGTTGGCCGCGCAGGGGAGGTAGCTCCTATGTCACGCGTCGTGCGCGCCTGCCGCATCCCGGTGCCCGCGGAAGCGCTGTTCCGATTCCGCCAGAATCCGTGGAACGTGGCGCGGATGTCGCCGCGCTTTCCGCGCATCGACATCCACGCGCCGTCACGGCCGGCGGAGGCCGGCGACGAGCAGATACTGCACCTGCGTCTCTGGCGGCGGCGTTACGCCATGCGCATGCGCATCGACGAGGTGTCGCCCCCCCGGCGGGTGGTCGACATCCAGGTCGATGGGCCGTTTCGCTTCTGGCGGCACCAGCACGTCGTGGAGCCACGGGGCGAGCAGGAGTCGATGCTCGTCGACATCGTCGATTTCCGCTACTTCGGCGGACCGGCCGGGGGGCTGCTGGATACCGTTCTGATGAAGCCGCTGTTGTGGGTGTACTTCAGCCAGCAGCATCGCCGCCTGCGGGCTCACCTGGGACGGCGCACCGGTTGGCGGCGACGGCTGCCGTTCGGTCGCTGACGCCACCGCGGACAGCGCCGGATCAGGACGGCGTCATCGACTCGGCGACCCGGACGAGCTCGCTGGCCGGGAGCGCATCGGCGCGCACGGAGGCAACAACGTCGCCCTCGGCCCACACGAGACGGCGCACGTCCGCGACCGTCGAGCTGTACGCCTCGATGCCGCCGCGAATCGTGACGGGATTGCCGCTGCGTAGCGCCTCCGGGACGCCACCAGCGCGGCGTCGCTGCTCCACGTAGAGGTACGGTGCGCCGTCATCGCCGCCCTCGCGCAGCATCGCCTCGACAGCGACCGTCTCGCACCCGGAGCTGCCGCCTTCGCTACCCCGCTGAACGACGACATATCCCGGCGGGATATAGCCCGGCTCGAAGAAGCCCGGTTCGAACTCGACGGTGCCCGGCCCGGTCGTGAAGGCGCTCACCGAGCAGCTTCCCGAGCCGTCCGGGCGCTGCTCGACGGAGCCCGGCGGCGGGTCGAAGCGGAACAGCTCGTCGCCGAACGGCGGCGGATCGAGGTTGAGCGTCGTGACTTCGGCACTGAAGCCGCCGTCTTCGCTGGCGTGGCGGAGCGCGAAGTTCGTTTCGTTGTCGATCCAGACACGATCGCTTTCGCCGAGCGCGACCACCGTCGTGTCGCGGCCGAGGACGCGCTCCTCGCCGGCGACGCGCGCGTCCGGCAGCGAGGCGAGCAGCTCATCGAGGTCGCGCGCGAACGTCGGGCCCACGAGCGCGGACACGCCCGACGGGATGGGGCCGCGCCCGCCCGGGATATCCGCCGTCGAGTACGCCATGCGGGAGCTATCGAAGTACGTGACCCGCGTGCCATCGGATACGGAGAGCAGGAGGTTGGCCTGCATCGGCGGCTCGATCCGCTCGATTTCGTAGCGCACCCGCGAGCCGTCGCTCCATTGACGCAGGAGCGAGACGGCGTCCTCGCCGAGCGCTGAATCGCTGCCTTGCACGACGATGCGTGCCTCCAGATAAAAGGCAGGGCGCTCGGCAGCATCGTCGCCGCCGTCATCGATGAGCGCGGCGATGCCGAAGGCCACGGCCACCGCCCCCAGCGTCACAACGCCCGCCAATGCGCCCAAGAAGGTTCGCCGGCCCATGCCCGGCATTGTACTGCGCGGCGGCCACGTTCGTACGCCGGGCGGCATCGGCCTATACTGGGGGCGATGAGGCGCACCAACCCGATCGGCGGCCGGCTCGCGCCGATCGCCATCCTCACCATCGTCGCCTTCGTTGTGCTGTCCGGCGGGCTTGCCTACTGGCAGATACTGCGCGCCTCCGATCTCGGGTCGCGCGGCGATAATCCGCGCGTCGCCCAGGAGGCGCACAGCGAAGACCGGGGCCGCATCCTCGACCGCAACGGCGAGGTGCTCGCGTTCACCGACCCGGCCGCCGCGCAGCCCCGCGTCTACACGCGCCCCTCGCTGGCGCACGTCATCGGCTACACGAGCATCCGGTTCGGGCAGACAGGCATCGAGCTCGCCGAGCACGAGCGGCTGAGCGGCGTCAAGTCCGATGACCTGTTCGAGTTCGTCTGGAACGAGCTGCTGAACCAGCACGCCAAGGGCGACGATGTCGTGCTCACCATCGACGGCCGCCTGCAGGACGCCGCCGTCGACGCGATGGCCGGCCGCACCGGCGCAGCCGTCGCCATCGATCCGCGCACCGGCGAGATCCTCGCGATCGTCAGCAACCCGGCGTTCGACCCCAACACGATCGAAACGCTGGGCGACGCCATCCGCGACGACCCCGGACGGCCGCTGCTCAATCGCGCCACGCAGGGCCTCTACCCGCCCGGCTCCACCTTCAAGACGGTGACCGCGGCCGCGGCGCTCGATACGGGCCTGTACAAGCCGGACACGCGGTTCGCCTGCCACGACGAGCTCGTCATCGATGGCTTCCCCATCGCCTGCGCCAACGTGCCGGAGGGCGAGGGCGAGTACGACTGGGGGTTCGGATTCGTGCACTCGATCAACGCCGTGTTCGCGCAGACAGGCGTCGACCTGGGCTGGGGCACGCTCAGCGAGTACGCCGCCCGCTTCGGCTTCGAGACGGGTCTCGGACTTGAGATCGACACAAGCGAAAGCACGCTCGCCGCCGATCCCGGCTCCCAGGTGCAACTCGCGACGACGGCGTTCGGGCAGGGCGAGCTCCACGCCACGCCCCTGCAGATGGCGCTCGTCGCGGCGACCGTTGCGAACGAGGGCGAGGTGCCGCAGCCCCATCTCGTCAAGCGCATCCAGAAGCCGGACGGCGGCCGCGTGCTCGAGGAGCGTGACCCCGGCCCGCGAGGGCGCGCCATCAGTCGCGAGGCGGCGCGCACCTTGCGCGACCTCATGGTGCGAAACGTGGGCGAAGCGGCGGGCGCGCCCGCCGCGATCGCGGGCATTACCGTCGCCGGCAAGACCGGCACCGCGGAGACGGGCGTGCCCGGCGAGGAGCCGCATGCGTGGTTCATCGGCTTCGCGCCCGCCAGCGATCCGGTGATAGCGGTCGCCGTCATCATCGAGAACGGCGGCTTCGGCGGCTCGGTCGCCGGGCCGGTCGCGGGCGACATCATGCGGGCCGCGCTCGGCCTCCGATGAGCGCCGGGCGATATAATCGCCGCATGCACCCACTCCAGCGGCTCGAAGCGATGTTGCGCGAGGCGTTCGAACTGCCCGTGTGGGCGCTCGGCGGCCAGCGGCTCCACCCGGCGCAGCTCGCCAGCCTCCTCGAAGACGCCATGCGCCGCGGGCGCGTCGGCCTCGCGGGCGGGACGTACGTGCCCGAACGCTACGTGCTCCTGCTCCATGCCGCCGACCTCCAGCGGTTCGGCGACCTGAGGGAGCGTGTGGAGCTCGGCCTCGCCGAGCATCTCGACGACGTGATGCGTTCCGAGGGCTACGGCCGCCGCGCGGGCATCGATGTCACCCTCCGGGCCGACAGCGGCGTCGCTCGCGGCAGCGCCGAAGTGGACGCGACGTTCGTGGAGGAGCGCCCGGCGGCCCGCGGCCCGGGCTTCGCCTCACAGGCGACAGGCGATGCGCCCCCCGGCGCGACCATGCCGATCGATCGGCGCGAACTGCTCGCGGCGATCGGCCGGGCCAGCGAGCCATCGGCGAACGCGCTCGCCGTGCTCACCCGCCTCGGCGAGGATGGCCGGCCCGCGGCCAGCTACGGCATCGAGGCACTGCCCTGCACCATCGGCCGCTCGCCCGCCTGCGATATCGTCCTCGCCGACCTCCGCGTGTCGCGGCAGCACGCCCGCATCACCGGCGACGGCGATGTGCTCGTCATCGAGGACGCGGGCAGCGCCAACGGCACGTGGGTCGACGGCGCACGCGTCGAGAGCGCCCCGCTCCGCGACGGCGCGGAGGTGGCGCTGGGCGGCCCCCGATTCCGATTCGAGCGGCGGCAGCCCGGCAAGGGGCCGTCCCATGGAAGATGAGATGCTCCTCATCATCCGGCTGCTGCTGCTGGCGATTCTGTACCTGTTCCTCTGGGCCGTCATCGCCGCTGTCTGGCGCGACATCCGCCGCGCGCCCCAGCGCACCCCAGCGAGCTACGCCCTCGCCGGGATGCCGCGCCTGCACGTCGTCGAGCCCGGCGAGAGCACGTTTCGCGCGGGCGAGGTCATCGACCTGCAGCCGCTGACATCGATCGGACGGAGCGCGACGAACACGCTTGTCGTGCAGGACGAGACGATCTCGGCGCGGCACGCCGCCATCGAGTACCGCGACGGCCGCTGGTGGGTGCACGACCTCGATTCGACGAACGGCACGTATCTGAACCAGCGCCGCCTCGTGGGCACGACGGAGCTGCGCCCGTCGGATGTCGTGCATGTGGGCCGGGTCGCGTTCCAGTTCGCGGTCGAGGTGCCGCTCGCGTACGCGCCCGACACGGGAGGTGGAGCGCCCCGGCCGCGGACATAGCGCGGGTCGCGCGCTAGCGAATGCCAGAGTCGTACGCGACGTTCGCCGTCGTGAACGCGCCCGCCACCACCGTCACCTCGATCGGGCTCGCGAACGGAAGCTGCGAATCGCCGGGCGAGCGCGGCACAATCGTGTAGCGGCCCGGCGGCAGCGCGACACGATAGCGGCCGTCACCGTCCGACATCACTACCGCCACCTCGCGGCCCGCGTCGTCGAGCACGGCCAGCGTCGCCGCGTACGGCAGGTCGGGGCAGGGCACGCCCTTCCGCACGACGGGGCATTGCGGCCCGATCGTCACCACGCCCTCGATGCCCGACGCCCCGGCCGCCGGGCCCAGCATCGCCACAATAGCGACGGGCGTGGGCGGAAAGAGCGCGAGGCCGCCATCGATGCCGGACTGCTGCGGCAGGAAGAAACGCCAGCGACCCTCGGCCAGCATCCAGAGCGCGTCGACACGCCTGCCGCTGGCGTCACCAATCGCCGTGGCGACATCGCTCGCCGCACCGCCGCCCTCCACCACAACTCCGTTTGCGCCCGCGACGTAGGGCGCGTTCGGCGTCACGACCGGGGCCGCTGTCGCCGCCACGGGCCGCCCAAACAGCGGCGAGCTAGCGACAGCGCCAGCGCGGCGAGCAGCGAAGCGGCGCGGCTCATCGGCGGACCTCCGCCGTATCGGGCGGGGCCGAGAGCGCCAGCAGAAGCGCCAGCATCACGAAGTTCACGACGATCGACGACCCGCCATACGAGATGAACGGCAGCGTCACGCCCGTCACCGGAATCAGCGCCAGATTGCCCGCCATGATGACGACGGCCTGCAGCGCGATCACGCTCGCGCATCCCAGCGCCAGCAGCTGCCCGAAGGGATTGGCCTGCACGGCTGCGGCGCGGTATCCCCGAAATGCGAACAACAGGTAGATGAGGAGCACGCCGAACGCCCCCAGCAGGCCCAGCTCCTCGCCCATCGCCGCGAACACGAAATCGGTGTGCACGGCGGGGATGTACTCGGGCGAGCCTTCGCCCAGGCCCGTGCCGGTGAATCCGCCCGACGAGAACGCGAACAGCGACTGCGCCACCTGATAGCCTGCACCCTGCGATTCGCCCCACGGATCGAGCCACGTATCGACCCGTACGCGCACGTAATCGAACATCTGGTAGGTGAGCGCGATGTTGATGAGCAGCAACACGACGCCGGTTATCACGAACGAGATGCGCCCTGTCGCCGCGTACAGCAGGCCCAGCGTCACCCCGACGAGGATCGCCACGGCACCGACATCCTTCTGCCAGATGAGCATCAGCAGCGTCATCCCCCAGATGATGGCGAGTGGCGCAAGATAGGGCAGCGATGGCACCCGCATCGGCAGCCGCTGGAACGACCATTCGCGTCCACTCGCCCCCGACAGCAGCTGCGAGCGCTCCGCCAGATAGCCCGCGAGGAACACGATGAGCAGCACCTTCAGCAGCTCGGTGCTCTGGAACTGGAAGCCCCCCACCGTGAGCCACAGACGTGCACCGTTGACTTCGGTGCCGAACAGCGCCGTTATCGCCAGAAGCCCGATGGCGGCCGTGGCGGCGAGATACTGGTACTGCGCCATCAGCGGGTACCAGCGCAGAAACGGCACAGCGACAGCCGTGAGCGCTCCGCCCAACACCACCCACCGCAGCTGATCCATCGCCAGGTCGGGGCGCAGACGGAGCACGAACACGAGCCCGACCGCCGAAAGCATCGCGGCGAGGGGCAACAGCAGCTGGTCGGCGCGCGGCTGGAATGCGTTCACGACGAAGTGGAGCACAAGGAAGACAGCAGCAAACACCCACGGCATCGCCCGCACGTTGGCAGGCAGCTCGGCATCGGCGCCATCGAGCGCAACGACTCCGCCCGCGAGGAAGGCGACGCTCATTGCCAGCAGCGGCAGCTCCGTGAGCCTCCGGAACAGGAACATCGCCCCATTCTATCGCGCGGCGCCGCGTCCCGCGCTCACCAGCGCGACGCGCCCCATCAGACGCGCCGCGACAGTAGGGTTGCTCTTGACAGGCCTATATCAGTCCTTATATGCTCGCTGCGGATTTCCGCGTCCGCGGCACACCGTCCACCGGTACACGCACCGGGAGATTGGTGGCAGCGGCGGTGCCAACGTCGCCGGGCTTGACGAATCGGCGCGAGCCGGGCACAATCAAGCGCGGCTTTCGGGAGATGCGGGCCACGGCGCATCATCCTCCGGAGCGCGCAGGGCGAGACTAGCGCCGGCGCTGTCGTACCGGCGCCTCACCGGGGACCATCACTCCCGCAGTGGGAGCCATCGAAACAACGGAGCACCGGGCTCCGCAAAGTAAGGGGGACCTGAACATGGCTGTAGCATTCCCGTCCGTCGAGTGGTTCGAATCCATCAACAAGATTGTCAACGTCGACCCCGAGTTCAAGAAGCTCGGCACCTGCGACGCCGAGATGGGCGTCAAGGTATCGGACACGGGCAAGATGTTCCTGCTCACCTTTGAGGCGTTCGAGTGCATCGGCGCGCGGCCGGCCACACAGGCCGACCTCGACCAGTCGGACTTCTACCTTGAGATGGACAAGGCCGGTTGGCAGGAGATGCTCGACAACATCAAGATGCACGGCGGCGCCGACCTCGACCACACCCTGAACACGCTGGACATGGCGCGACCCGAGCAGCTGGCGCAGGCGAAGGACGAGTACCGCCGCGACCTCTTCTACCGCTTCAACCAGACCTTCCAGGACTACTTCAACGCCTCGGCGAAGATCGAACACCAGCTACAACTAGCCGCAGCGACGAGCGATACGCAATCCCGGGGGCCGGTCTGGCCTCCGGGATTCGTTTGCGCCCGCGACGCGCCGGTGCCGCGTGCTACAATGGCGCCCCGGCCCAGCCTCCCGCTGCGGGCCGCGTCTGCATTGACAGCCCCTCTGGCGGAGGACGCGCACGCCCCATGACCGAACTGCTCGCCTTCGGTATCGCTCTGGTCGCGGCATTCGGCCTCACGGCCGTGCTCCGCGTCCGCACACCGGAGACGCCGGGCGGCATCCTCTCGTTCCCGAGCCGCCGCATCCACGACAAGCCGCGGATCGGCGGCATCATCATCTACATCGCGTTCGTGGCGACGCCAGTGCTCGCCGCCGCCGTCTCCGACGAAGTCTCGACCGTGCTCTCGGAGAGCTGGACCGAGTTCGCCGGGCTCGCCGCCTGCGGCGCACTGGTGCTGCTGCTCGGCATCATCGATGACCTGTTCATCGCCGACTTCCGCCAGAAGCTCATCGTGCAGCTGCTCGCCGCCTCGATGCTGTTCGTGGCGGGCTACCGCATCGACGACCTCGCATTCCCGGGCGGCATTGCCATCGACCTCACATGGGTGAGCCCCGTCGTCACGATCGTCTGGATCGTGGGCGTCAGCAACGCCATCAACCTCATCGACGGCAAAGACGGCGTCGCTGGCGGGGTAGCGGGCATCGTCGCGGGTACCCTCGCGCTGACGGCGTGGCACATGGACAACCCGATGGCGGCGCTGTTGCTCGCGACGCTGGCCGGCAGCGTCGCCGGGTTCCTCCCGGCGAACTTCCCGCCCGCCACCCGCTACCTGGGCGATTCCGGGGCGCTCTTCCTGGGCTTCGCCATCGCGGCGCTCTCGATCAAGGGCTCGGTCAACATCGCGGGCGACGTCTTCCTCGGCATACCGGTCGTAGCGCTCGGATTCCCGATCCTCGACACCCTCCTGGCCGCGTCGCGGCGGCTCGCCGATGGCCGCCACCCCCTTCTGGGCGACGAGGACCACATCCACCACCGCCTCGCGACATCCGCAGGGCTCGGGCCGCGCAGCCTCGCTGTGGCGACGTACGGGCTGACGGCGCTGTTTGCCGCCGCGGCGATCATCCTGCACTTCGTGCCGAACATCATCGGGCTGCCGCTCGTCATCGGGCTGGTCGGCACGACGACAGCATCGCTGCTGACATGGCTCGGCTACCCGCAGTCGTTCTGGGAGAGCGCCGCCGCCATCGCCCTGCGCCGCCGCCTCGGATGGGCCGTACCCGCGCCCGCCGCCAGCGACGACCCGGCTGCGGCCAGCGACATCTCCGGCGCACCCTAGCGTCCCCCAGCGCCTCAGGAGCCCAATGGGCACGCACGCGACGCTCCGAACTCGACTAGCCCGCGTGATCCTTCGACGGCCAGCGCCGCCGAACCGCCGCAGTGTCAGGCCGGCCCACCCGCTCCCAGTGCACCCAGAGCGCCCGGTCGATGGAGAGGCTGAAGATCGGATCCTCCCGGCCGAAGGCCGCGAATGCGATCGCCCGGTGCACCTCCGACCGTTCGGTGACGTCGTCGACTTCCGTGGCGTGCCCCGCGATTTGGAATTCCGCATCGTCGGGCCCGAGAAACGCGTGCAGAACGTAGGCGCCCGTAGCGCGGAGGTCTGCCACTTTGGGCGTGCGGCGCCCGGCGCTCACGTACAGGTGGACGCCGCAGAAGATGGGACACACGGGCGAGAGCCGGGGCAAGCCCTGCCTGCTCACGGTCGCCAAGAAGGCGATCGCGACCCCGTCCGGCCCGACGAGGAGGCGCCGGCCATGTGCCGCGCCGTCGGGAGCGGCCGCTTCGAACTGTGCCCAACTCACCATCGCCTCGTCCTCCGTCGCCAAACGCCGCACCGCCGGCTCAGGGGCGGTGGGCGCGACCCAGCGCACGGCGAGCCGTCGCCACGGCAAGCTGCAGCGCCATCCGCCCACCGATACCCGCCAGCGTCGCGGCGTCGGCGAACAGCCGCGCCAGCGCGTTCTGCGGCCGCAGGTGCTTGCGATAGTAGCGCCACATGGAGACGTGGCGGGCGCGGATCATCCGGAAGGTCGCCGTGCGCGTACTGCCACCGATGGCGTGGCGCAGCACGACATCGGGCAAGAACACCACCCGCAGGCCGGCCGCCTGGGCCCGGCGGCAGAGGTCGACGTCCTCGATGTACATGAAGTAGCCCGGATCGAAGCCCCCCAGCTCCTCCACCGCCCGCCGCGACAGCGCCATCCCCGCGCCCGAGACCCAATCGACCTCGCGCTCCTCGTCGTGAGCCCAGTCGGAAAGGAGATAGCGGCGCGAGAAGCGATTGCGCGGCAACAGCCGCGTCGCCAGCGAGTGCCGGTTGAACAGCGCCGAGGCGTATCCGGGGAACGACCGCGCCGAGAGCTGCACACCGCCATCCTCATCGAGGAGACGCACCCCGGCGATGCCCGTATCGGGATGGGCCGCGAAGTAGCGGGCGAGGGGCGCGGCCGCCTCGGTGAGGAGCTCCGCATCGGGGTTCACCAGAAAGATGACATCGCCGCGAGCCATCGCGATGCCCTCGTTCGCGGCCACGGCGAAGCCGTCGTTACGCCGCCGCCGCAACAGCCGCACCGACGGCAGCGCGACCGCCTCCTCGGCGCTGCCGTCGGTCGATGCGTTGTCGACAACGATGACCTCCGTCGTTGCCGCCTCCGACGGGTGCGCCTCGATCGACGCCAGGCAGCGGCGCAGGAACGCGCGCGCGTTGTAGCTGACGATGACGTAGCTCAGGTCGATGTGCGGCTCGCCGGGCGGCGTCATGAGCGCATATCCTGCACGGCGCGCTCGTACACCTCGACCGTACGCCGCGCCGCCTCGTCCCACGAGAACGCCATCGCCCGCAGCCGGCCCCGGCTCGCGTAGGCGTCGCGCAGATCGGAATCGGCCAGCAGCCGGCCGATCGCATCGGCGATAGCCGCGTCGTCCTCCGGGTCGACGAGCAGCCCCGCCTCGCCCACGACCTCCAGCATCGCCGAACGATCGGAGACGACGACGGGCGTGCCGCAGGCCATCGCCTCCAGCGGCGGCAGCCCGAAGCCCTCGTGCATCGAGGGGAAGACGAACACGTCGGCGAGGTGATACAGCGCCCGCAGCCGCTCGTCGGGGACGTAGCCCAGGAAGCGGACGCGCTCGCGCAGGCCCAGCTCATCGACGAGCCGCAGCAGGTCGCCGTAGAGCCACCCCGGCTGCCCGGCGATCACGAGGTGCTGCGCGACATCGCGGTCGCGGAGCAGGGCGAGGGCGCGGACGGCGGCGGCGTGATTCTTGCCGGGCTCGAGTGTGCCGACCGTGAGGATGAACCGCTCCGGCAGCCGGTGGGCGCTGCGCGCTTCCGCCAGCTCCGCCTCCGTGGGGGGCTCGTAGAATCGCGGAGCGGCCGCCTCGTGCACAACATCGACCGGCGTGCGCAATCGCGGGAACACGCGCGCGATGTCGGCGGCGGTGCTGTGCGAGGGCGCGATGATGCGCGTGGCGACCATCGCCGCCGCCCTGGTGCCGAGCTGCATGTAGTACCTGCGCGCCGCCGGGTAACGCTCCGGCATCAGGAAGAAGGTCACATCGTGGAACGTGACGACGCGCGCCGCGTGGCCCGGACGGAGCACCGGCAGCGTGTGGTGCGGCGAATGAAAGACATCGGTGTCCTCGCCGAGGAGGCGCGCGGGCAGCGACGTCTGCTCCCAGATGGCGCGCAGCAGACGCGGGCCCGGCTTGCGCGCAACGATCCGGAATCCGCGCCGGGCGATGTCCTCGAACGTGCCGGGCCGCGTCAGGATCGTGTAGCGATTCTCGCGGTCGACCCGCGCCAGGGCACGGATGAGCTCGTGCGTGTAGATGCCGGCTCCCGCGCGCTGCTCGGGCATTGCGGTGGCGTCGATGGCGATGCGGAGCGGCTCGCCGCTCAAAAGTCGCCCACCTCGAGGGTGCGCCCCATGCGGCCGCGATAGTAGTCGCGGATGCCGAGCATCATCGCGCGGAGCTGACGCCGCTGCCCGGTGAGCAGGAAGCGCAGCGCCACCGGAGGCCGCGTCAGCCAGAAGTAGGCCGTGAACAGCCAGAATCGCGGCCGCGACACGTGCTTCTTCATCAGGTAGAGCCGGTTACGCGTCGCGTAGTAGCTCTTGAACGGCGTGTACCAGCCGCCTCCCGAAGACCCGCTCTCGCGATGGTCGATGACGGCCGAGGGCTCGTATACCAGCCGATAGCCGTGGCTGCGGGCGCGCACGAGATAGTCGGTGTCGTCGTAGTACATGAAGTACGTGTCGTCCATCATCCCCACACGGTCGAACACAGCGGCCGGCACGAGCATACAGCACATGCTCGCCGTCCGCAGTTCGCGCCGGACGCTCGTCGCGGGGCCATCGGGCTGGCCGTGATGCGTGTCGCGGAAGACGCCGCGCGTCCAGTCGAAGTCGCCGGCGTGGGTGCTGATGAGCGCCGGATCGAAGAGATAGCGGATCTTCGGCACGACCATCGTCCGATCATCGGCCTGGGCGACGAGCGCCCGCAGAAAGCCCGGCTCGACGACGGTGTCGTTGTTCAGAAACAGCACGTAATCCGGCCTCCAGGTCAGCGCATGCTCGATGGCGAGGTTGTTGCCGCCGGTGAAGCCGAGGTTCGCTCCGGCGCGGATGACTTCGGCGCCGGGGTAGGCGCGCTCCAGCAGCTCGGCGGAGCCATCGCGCGAGCCGCAGTCGACGGCGAACAGGCGATACGCGGGGTAATCGACGGCGGCCACGGAACGGGCGAAGTCCTCGATGAACTCGGCGCCGTTGTAGTTCACCGTCACGATGGCGACGCGCGGCGCATCCATACCGCCGCTCAGCCGCTCGTGCCGGGCGTGGGCGATCCGCCCGGTGGCGCGTACGCGACCGAGGCGGCGAGTCGCTCCGCGTACTGCTTCCGGTAGTACTCGCGGTAGCCTTCGTCGCGGAGCGGCCGCCACCAGTCGCCGTTCTCGCGATACCATCGCACCGTCTCGGCGAGCCCCTCGTCGAAGCGACGGCGCGGCGACCAGCCGAGCGCCCGGATGCGCGCTGTCGTCATGCTATAGCGACGGTCGTGGCCGGGGCGATCGGGCACGTAACGGATGAGGTCGCGGCTCGCGCCGAGCGCGTCGACGATCGCCTCCGCCACCTGCCAGTTCTCGCGCTCGTCGTCGGAGCCGATGTTGTAGGCCATGCCCGGCTCGCCTTCCGTCAGCGCCAGCAGAATGGCGGCGCAGTGGTCATCGACGTGCAGCCACTCGCGCACCTGCTTGCCATCGCCGTAGAGCGGCAGCGGCTCGCCTTCGATGGCGTTCACCGTAAACAGCGGAATCACCTTCTCCGGGTACTGGCGCGGGCCGTAGGTGTTGCCGCCGCGCGTGACGAGCACGGGGAAGCCGTAGCTCGTGAAGAAGGCGAAGCATTGGAGATCGCCGCCCGCCTTGCTCGCCGCGTATGGGCTGCGCGGCCGCAGCGCCGCGTCTTCGGCGACACGCTGGCCGGCGGGGATGTCGCCGTACACTTCGTCGGTCGAGACCTGCACGAACCGTCGCACGCCCGCCTCCCGCGATGCCTCGAGGAGCACCGCCGTCCCCCGCACGTCGGTCGTGATGAAGTCGAGCGCGTCCATCAGCGAGCGGTCGACGTGCGATTCGGCGGCGAAGTTGACGACGGCGTCGGCATCGGCGAGGGCGGCGCGGACATCGGCCGGCTCGGCGATATCGCCGCGGACGAAGGCGAAGCGCGGGTCATCGCGGCACGGGTCGAGGTTCGCCGGATTGCCCGCGTAGGTGAGCTTGTCGAGCACCGTGACGCGCGGGCCGCTGGGCGCGGCGAGCAGCATCCGCACGAAGGCGGAGCCGATGAAGCCTGCGCCACCGGTGACGAGGACGTGATTCGGCGTGTACGACATGGTTCGATGAGTATAGCGAGTCGCGTCCGCCCGCCGGAAGTGCTGGCGACGGCCGGCGGCCATGTGCGGCGTCGCGTCATCGCCCGCGGCCTGTTGCCGTTACGGCGCGTCGATCTTCGAGTGGTCGCCCAGGACGAGGCGATAGCCCTGCGGCTTGCGCCGCCGTCCCGTCAGCTCCACGAACCGCCCGATGAGGCTGTCCTCGATCCGGTGGCCGACGTGGCGGATGTGGGTGCGCTCCAGCACCACGCTGCCGCTGATCTCGCTGTCCTCGATGACGCAGTCGTGGTCGATGGCCGTGAACGGGCCGACGTAGCTGTTCACGATGCGCGTGTCCGCGCCGATCGCCGCCGGGCCCCGCACCACCGAGTTCACGATCTCCGCGCCGCGCTCCACGACAACCTTGCCGTGCAGGCTCGACGCCGCATCGACGGCGCCTTCGACGCGAGGCTCGATGTCTTCGAGCATGAGCCGGTTGGCCTCGAGGATGTCGTCCATCTTGCCGGTGTCGATCCACGAGCCCTCGACGAGCTGCGCCCGCACGGGCCAGCCCTTGTCGACGAGGTACTGGATCGTGTCCGTAATCTCGAGCTCGCCGCGGGCCGAAGGCTCGATAGCGTGGACGGCCTCGTGCACCCGCTCGTCGAAGAGGTAGATGCCGATGACAGCGAGGTTCGTCGCGGGATCGCGCGGCTTCTCGGACACGCGCACGAGCCGCCCCTCGCTATCGAGTTCCGCGATGCCGAAGTCGCTCGGGTTCGGCACGGGGCAGAGCAGCACGTACGAGGCGGCGTCATCGGCGCGGAAGCGCTCCACGAGCGGGCCGATGCCGCCGCGGAGGAAGTTATCGCCGAGGAAGAGCACGAACGGGTCGCCGGCGAGGAAGTCGCGCGCGACGATGATGCCGTGCGCGATGCCCAGCGGCTGCGGCTGCTCGATGTACGTGACGCGCGCCCCGAACGCCGAGCCGTCGCCGACAGCGGCGCGCACCTGATCGCCCGTCTCGCCGACGACGATGCCGATCTCGTCGATGCCCGCCGCGACGAGCTGCTCGATGGCGTAGAACAGCACCGGCTTGTTCGCGATGGGCACAAGCTGCTTCGCGCCCGTGTACGTGAACGGGCGGAGGCGGCTGCCCTTGCCCCCGGAGAGGATGAGCCCCTTGAGGGCCGTTGAAGTCGCCAAGGAGTGTCGGCCCTCGATTCCGATGGTTGCGCGCGCTCCCGGCCCGTGGAGCGCGCCTCAGCGGAATTGTACGGACGCCCCGCGAGCAGCGTCAACCGAACGCGGGGGCACGCGCCCGCGCGTTGACACGCCCGAATCGCGGGCCCTATCCTTCTCCGCAGACGCTGCGAGCGATCCGGCTTGCGGCGTCGCGCGATCTCCCGGGGAGCGACATGCAGGTTGTGATTCTCGCCGCGGGCGACGGCGGCCGCCTGCGGCCCCTCACCGACGCCCGCCCCAAGGCGCTCATCGATGTCGCGGGCACCCCCCTCATCGACCGTATCCTCGATGGCTTCGTCGCCGCGGGCGCCGTCGAGTTCATCGTCGTGCTCGGCTACGAGGCGGCGCAGCTCGAAGCGCACCTCGCCCGTCGCCGCGACGCGAGCATCCGCTTCGTCTGGAACGCCGACTACGACGCGGGCAACGCGCGCTCGCTCCTGGCCGCCGAGCCCGCGCTCCGCGGCGAGCACTTCGTTTTGGCGATGGGCGACCACCTGCAGAGCGCCGCCAACGCGACGCTGGCGCTGGGCACCGAGGGCGACCACAGCTGCGTCTTCGTCGACGGCGCGCCCGACCCCCGTGTCGCGGAAGAGGCGACACAGGTGCTCGTCGGCGAGCACGGTGTCGTGCACGCCATCGGCAAGCAGCTCACGACGTGGAACGCCGTCGACACGGGGCTGTTCCGGCTGCGCACCGACGCGACACGGCATCTGCGCGCCCTGCCCCTCAGCGCCGAGCTCAACGACGCCTGGCCGGCGCTCATCGCCGAAGGCAGCCTTCGCGCCATCGACATCGGGCGCGGGTGGTGGGCCGACATCGATACGCAGCACGACCTCACCCGCGCCGAACGACGGCTGCGCGAGCACGAAACGGAGCATCATGGCCGACGGCCTCATCTCGCGATACCTGAACCGTAGGCTCTCGCGGCCACTGGCGCGCGGCGCGGCGCGATGCGGCCTGACACCAAATCAGGTCACCGCGCTCAGCACCGCCTTCGCCCTAACAGCGCCGCTGCTGTTCGCCGCGAACCGGCCGCGGCTCGCCGGCATCGCCATCCAGGCCGCATCGGTGGCCGATGGCATCGATGGCGACCTGGCGCGGCTGACGGACAGCGCGACACGCTTCGGCGCGGTGCTCGACGCCGTTTCCGATCGCTACGCCGACGCCGCGATTCTCGCCGGCATGACGGCATGGTCGCGCAAACACGAGCGCCGCCCCGGAACGGCGCTCATCGGCCTTGGTGCGCTCGTGGGGAGCCTCATGGTAAGCTATTCCCGAGCCCGCACCGAGGCGGAGACGGGCAAACCGGCCGAAGCCGGCTTCCTCGGCTACGCCACCCGCGACGTGCGTCTGCTCGTCGCGGCTCTCGGGAGCATGGCCGGCCGGGTTCACACAACGCTGCTCATCCTGGCGTTGGCAACGAATTTTTCCGTCCTGCGGCGGCTGCGGCTGCTGCGGCGAGACTTCGCATCGGATAGCGAACCCAGCGACGCGACCCGCGGGAGGTAGCATGGACATCGAGACCGTGCGCGACTGGGTGATCATCATCTATGGAATATTTGGTATCATCACCTTCCTGACGATAACCGTCGTCGTCGCGGCGATAGGCTACGTCGTCATCAAGCTCGTCGGTGTCGTCCGCGGCACCATCGAGGAGCGGGTGAATCCGGCTATGGGAGCGGTTCAGGACACGGCACATTCCGTGCAGAACGGCGCTTCGTTCGTCTTCGAGGTAACCACCGCCCCGGTGATCCGGGTGTACAGCTTCGTTTCTGGGGTAAGGCGCGGGGTCGCGGTCTTCAGCGGGCTGCGACGGCGCGGCAGTAGTTCCGGCCCCAAAGAAGGAGGCGCTCCGTGAGACTTCCGTTCCGTTCCAGCAACGACAGGCGGGCCAAGGAGGCCGACGAGCGTGCTCGCCGGCGCGCAGGACTACGCGAAGCAGGCGCGCGAGGCGGCCCGCAAGGCCACGCTCGACGCTCGCGACGCCGCCCGTCTGCTGCAGGCGCCCGCCCAGCGCGCCGGCGCCCGCGCGTTCGACGCAGGCGCAGCGGCCTGGGAGCACCGCGACGACGCGATCTCGACGCTGCGTCGTGCCGGCAAGGCAGCCGCCAATGCGGGCCGCGACGCGACCGCCGCCGCTCGCCAGCGCATCGATAGCCTCCCGCCCGTCCGCAAACGGCGCGAACCGCCACGCAGGCGGCGCTTCCGCACGTTCCTCGGCATCGCCGGGGTCGCCGCGGCCGGCGCCGCCGCTGTGGCCGCCGCCCGTCGCCGCGCCGATGTGGGCGAGCGCATCCGCAGCGCGCCCGACGCCGCGAAGCAGGCCCCCGGCCGTACCCGCGACATCGCCGAATCGGCGGTGCACCACGCCCGCGACCTTGCGGGCTCGGCGACAACCCGCGCCCGCTCCATCGGCGGCCACGGCGAGGAAGGCGCGGGCGAAGGTGCGGAGAGCGAGAACGGCGGCATTCTCTCGAGCCTGACGTCGCTGCCCCGCTCGATCCGCGGCCGCTTCCGCGACTCCATCGACGAGGGCAAGGAGGAGGCGCGCGCCACGGAGCAGGAGCTGCGCGAGCGCCTCGACGCGACCCAGAAGAACGGCGACTAGCGCCGCCCCTCGCGACCGCCGCCGCCAGCACCACGCAAACGGCCTGCTCCCATTCAGGGGCAGGCCGTTCCTTATGTACGCCGGGGACGAATCGCTGCGGCGAGCGAGTGGCGGAGAGGGTGGGATTCGAACCCACGAGGGGATTGCTCCCCTACACGCTTTCCAGGCGTGCCTGTTCGGCCACTCCAGCACCTCTCCAGAAACAGCCGCACAGGATCATGAGCTGCACCGAGTCCGCGCTCGTGCCAGGATGTATCGGCAGGACATAAGGGCGCGAGCGAAACCGATAGCCGGGCGTTGTGGCGGCGTCTGTTTCCAATATCCGGACGGAGCTGACTGGGATCGGCGGTCGAAACTCTACACGTGCTGATCAACAAGGATCACATTTCCGTCCGGATCGACTACGGTAAAACTCGCGGGCCCAGAGGTATTCTGATCTGCTGGCACCTGTATTTCGATGCCCTTCGCCTTCAGCTGCCGCTGGAGATCCCTCACGTCTGTGAATGATCCGATCTCGGTGGCATTTTCATCCCAGCCTGGATTGAAGGTCAGCATGTTCTTTTCGAACATTCCCTGAAACAGTCCAATGACGCAGTTGCCGTTTTTCAGGATGAGCCAGTCCTCATCCGGGACACCCCCCATGGCGTCGAAGCCAAGAGCCTCATAAAACGATCGGGAGGCGTGAATGTCCTGAACGCTCAGGCTTACCGAAAACGCACCCAGTTCCATTCCGCAATTTCCCCCAAAGCACGGCCGGGAAGCCCACGTCACGGGCGAGCCAGCCGGGTCATCATCGGCCAGGTGGCGGAGAGGGTGGGATTCGAACCCACGAGGGGGGGACCCCTACCGCTTTTCGAGAGCGGCGCCTTCAACCGCTCGGCCACCTCTCCGCCGCCAAGTATAGCAGAGCGATCGGCTACGGGCCCGCGTCGCGCTATGCCGGGACGGCGCGCACGACGAGCCGCTGGGCATAGGTGTTCCGGGCGTCATCGAACCTGCCGTCGCACGTGATGAGCGTCACCTGCTCGCTGGCTGTGGGGCCGACAATCGTGGCCACGGGCGCGTCGTCGATGTCGTAGGCGGTCGATTCGACGACCGTGTACGCGGTGGTCCGCCCGTCGGCAAGGACGAGCTGCACCGTATCGCCAGCGACGAGTTCGTGGAGCTTCCAGAAGACGGCCGGACCGGTGTCTCTATGGTCGAAGTGGCCGGCCAGCACGATATTCGTGCCCTGGTGGGGCAGCGCCGAGAAGTCGTACCAGGCGACGTCTCCCGCTCCCTTCGGGTTCTGCATGACGCCATCGGCATCGACGGAGCGCGTGGTGACAGGCGCCGCGACCCCAATGCGCGGTATGACGAGCAGCGTCACGGACGACGGCGGTTGGGCTGCGGCTGTGCCCGCAGCGACGGCCGGCGTGTCCCGCTGCGCCTCGATGCGGGGCGCGGGCTCGCTCGACAGGCGCACGGGGGGCGCGCCGCCGTCGCCACGTGTCAGCAGCAGCGCCCAGAGGAGCAACACGCCGCCCAGCGCCATCAGGCTAACGCCGGCTAGCGTCCGTGGCCCACGCGTGAGCAGGCGCCCTACCGCGAAGCGAGGCATGGGCCGCTACCCCCTTGCTACGCGATCCGTTCCGCCCGCACAACGCGGCGATCGCTGTAGTCCGACCCGTCCCACGAGCCGTCGCATGTGTACATGGTGATGACTTCGTCGTCGGTGGCCGGGCTGAACAGCTCGTCCCAGGGGCCCTGCCCCGCTCCGTACACCTCGTTCAGCTCGACACGATATTCGAGCACTGTGCCATCGGCGAGGTGCAGTTCGATGAGGTCGCCCTCAGCGAGCGAGCGGAGGTTGTAGAACACCGCGGGCCCGTAGTCGATGTAATCGACGTGGGCGGAGAGGACGGCGTTCCCGCCCTGGCCGGGGAGCGCGCTGTATTCGTACCACGCCACGTTCTCAGCGCCGTCGGGGGCGATCATCTGGTTGTTGCCGTCGACGTAGCCGGTGACAACGCTTGCGTCGATGCCGGCCGCGCGCACGACGACGCGCTCCACGGGCGCGCCGCTGCTGCGCGGCAGCTGGCTGTCGGTGGGCTCGACGCTGCGGGCGCCGACGACGCGATCGCGCAGGTCGCGGAGCGCGAGCCGCCCGTCGCTGTCCGTGGCGACAGCCACCGGGGAGGCGTCACCGCCCTCGAATACGCTGTCGCGCACCACGGTGACAGCGGCCACCGCGAGCAGCACGAGCGTCGCGATGAGGGGGATGGCCTGACGACTGCGTAGGCTCGGCATTACAGACTCCGCGCGGCCCGGACGAGCCGGTCGCTGATTGACATCGTTGCTGTCAGTATAACGCTCGCCGCCCTTCGGCGGTTCCCTGCGCGGGCCTCACCCCCTACTCGTGCCGGACAAGCTCCGTGTCGTGCCGGGCGAAGGCCCGTGTCATGCGGAGCGGAGCGAAGCATTTCGTCCGACGAAAGCAGCGCCCAGCGCCCGACGTCGGCCGGGCCTCACCCCCTGGCCCCCTCTCCATCTCCCGATGGAGAGGGGGAACGCGAAGCTGGGGGTGAGGTGAACCGCGGCTGTCCGGGGTCGTGGCGGCGCCGGACGCCCGTCGGGCAAACGAAATGGGCGGCTCCCCGAGGGGAACCGCCCATTCTGGTTTCGCCTGACATGCCGGTTGCCGCGAGCGACCGCCGGCCTGGGGGCGAGACTAGCTGCGCACGCGGCGGACAGCCACGGTGCCGCCGAGGGCGGCGAGCGCGAGCATGCCGGCGAGCGCACCAGCGCCAGCCGTGGCGCCGTCGACATCCAGCAGGCCGCCGTTACCGGTGGCTGCGGGCTTCGGCGCCGCCGGCGGTGCAGCAGTCGTGATCTTCAGCGACACGTTCTGCGGCACACCGGGGTTCATGCTTCCGTCCGGGCCAGCGGGCTTGCCGTCGACCGTGAAGCTCACCGTACCGCTCGAGACCTGGCAGGCCGCGGGCTGGTTCGGCTGACCAACGTCAAGCGCCGTCTGGCCGGGGACGAACGACTTCGACACACACTGGGTGCCGCCGATCGACGCCGCGACGGTGCCGCTGGTGATCGCCGCGCCATCGGCGCCGGCAATGCTGTTGATGATGAACAACGACGGCAGCGTCGGGGCTTGCGCGCCGACACTGGCAGCGCCCAGAAGCGCGCCGCCGGCGAGCGAGGCCACGAGGACCGCGCCGCTTGCCTTCCGTCCAACGGAACTGAAATTCATGTAGTTCTCCCTCTCGAGGCCCGCCTTGCGACGGGCTGAGATGATCTTCCGTACTTCCGCTTTCGTGCTCTCCGGTGGTCCGCCCCTCCTCGCGGAGGGGCGGACCACGGAGTTCAGGTCAGCTTAGCCGAGAACCGCCGTGATGGCGGCCACCGGGCCGGGGAAGCTGTTCAGCCCACCGTCGATACCAGGGTTCGCCGGCAGGTAGTACTTGTACAGACCGCCGCTCAGCGCCCAGAGCGCCTGAACGGTCTTGCCGCTGTCGGCAGTGATGGCCGCGGAGGCCTCAGCAGCCGGGCAGGTGCCCGACACCACCGCGCCGTTAAGGCCGGAGATGAACGGGCTGTTCGGGGTCACCGTGCAGCCGTCGGTCGGAGGAGGCGTACCGCCGCCGCTCGCCGCCGCCGGTCACCGGGATGTTGATCGTCGCCGCGACGGTCGTGCCGGGCACGATTGCCGAGACGTTGATCGACCGCCCGAAGCGCTGAGCTCGGACGTCGCCAGTGACACCGTCACCTGAGCGATGGCCTTGCCCACGTCCGTCGACGAGCAGGCCGTGGTGACGCCGGTGCCGGCACAGAACGGACCGCCGTTGCCCGACGACGCTGACATCGTCGGTGCCACCGGCCGAGAACACCACCGGGGTGTTGTCGCCGACGATGTTGCCCGAGCCGTCCTTGAGCGTCGCGGTGACGACAGTGGCGCCACTGTCCTCGTCAATCGACGCCGGGTCGGCCGCCAGCTCCATCGTGGCCACCGTCCCCGAAATCTGGACGGTGCCCGTGGCCTGGATGGCGGAGTTCGAGATCACCTGGACCTGCACCGTGGCGAGGCCAGCCGTGTTCTCGTTGCCACAGAGCGTGAACGCGGTCGCGCCCGTGGGCAGACCCGAAGGCAGACCCGGGACTGCCGGGGTGCCGGGGCCGAAGGTCGAAAGGGTAACCGCGCGGTCCTCAGAACCCGTGCACGCGGCCGGGGTGCCCGTGCCGGGGGTGACCGGAAGAACGATGTGACCGAAGGTCGTCGTCGCCTTCACGGCGACTCCCGGGACGCCTGCGCCCGAGGGGTCGCGGACGAACACGGTCTCCGTCGTCGATCGCTCGCTACCGTACGGCGCGAGGCGCCGCGAGGCTGTTCGAGATCGGGTCGAAGGTGTCCGTGTTGATCATGGCGATGGTGCTGGCCGCGCCGCCGGCGCCGCCCGAGAACTTCACCTGGATCGGCGGGAACGAGAACGGGTTGCCCGGCGCAGCCTGGTTGTCGACCGTGACGACAACGTTGACATTGCCGCCCGCGCCCGGGCCCGACATGTTGGTGACAGGCAGCGGGCTACCGTTGCGGGTACCCGTAGCCGCCTGGCTCAGGCACTCCCCGATCTCGAGGAGCGGGTTGATGATCTCCATCTGGCCCGGGGTGCCACACGACACATCGACGGTGTTGACGCCCGTCTCGATGAACGTGCCGCCGCCCGTGGCGTTGTAGTTGATGTTCGAGCCGTCGACGATGTCGTCGGCGCCCGCGATCGAGCCGGTTCGGGTTCGTCGTGAACGTACCGACGGCGCCCGCCGGAATGACGACCGAGGGGCCCATCGCCGTCGGCGGCTGTGCGCCGAGAACGAACGGGTCACAGTCGGGCGTGCCCGGAACGTCGATCGGCACAACGCCGATCGGAGCGCCGGAGAAGCCGACGGTCACGAAGCTGGTGCCGAAGAACGCGGCCCAGAAGTTCGAGCCCGGCGTGATGCCGCCGTTCGACGGCGTCCAGCAGAGCGCGAACGTGTTCGGGATGATGTTACCGGGCTCCTGCGGCGCCGCGCTGACCCGCGTCGGAACCAGGGGAGCCATGATGCTCATAAGGAGCGCCAGCGCCCCCGCCAGACCGGCGGCGAGCTGCATGCGGCGTCCCCGTAGCGCATGAATATTCAAAACCCTGTCCTCCTGAATGTGCTTTCCTTGCTTAGGTCAAAGCTGCGTTGACGTCGCCCCGTACTAGGCGGTCGTCCGACGGGGTTGAGCTCAACGACCACCGGGTTGCCGCCGGGCGCGACGACCGCGACGCCGAACCCTGCCCGCAATGACGGCCATGAGGCTGCCATCGGTGCACGTCATGATGCCGCCCCATGCGCCGTTGCCTGCCGGAACCAGCGGACTGCCGGGCCGTCGGGCGCCTGCGACCGCAGGATGCGACGTCGCCGTTCGCGTCGCTGTCGTAGCGTGCCAGGCGCCGGTCGCGGTGAGGTGAACGTGCCGGCACGCGCCTGCGTGTTCGCCTGTACCGAAACCGCGCCGAACGTCATCGCCGCCAGCGCGACCATCGCGATGGCGAGCTGGACGATCCGCGTCCGTGTTTTCAGAAAACTCAAGATCAGTTCCCTCCTTCGGAACCTGATCCCCCTCGTGTGAGGGGATCAATGTTGCTATGGGATTTTCGCTGTGAACGCTTGTCGGAGAGCGAACCTCCTTCGCTGGTGCAGATCCTCATGCCGCTGAGGGAATCGTCTCCCATTCGGGAATACTAACGAAGAAACCGCGCGATCGGTACGGGTCGCGCCCGATTTCAGCCATTCCGCCAAAGCTGGAGTGGCCTGCCTAAAGGCTAGGTGAGCGCGACGATCACCGGGTTGCCGCCGGGCGCGACGATCGCGATATCGAACCCTGGGTGCACGAGGACAGCCAAGAGGCTGCCATCGGGGCACGTCAGGATACCGCCCCATGCGCCGTTGCCCGCGGGAACCAGCGGGCCGGTGCCAGCGGTCGAACAGTCGTCCGCGGTCGTCGCCGTTGTCGTTGTCGTACGTGGCGGCGCCCGTCGCGGGGTTGAAGGTGACGAACGGCACGGCGCCCGCGTGTGCCGTGAACGAGCCGCCGAGCGTCATCGCCGCCAGCGCGACCATCGCGATGGCGAGCTGGACGATCCGTGTCCGTGATTTCAGCAATGTCAAGTTAGAGTCCTCCCTCTGTTATTTGCGGCTGTCTTGCGAAAGCTCTTGTTGGGGATAGGCGCACCTCCGTGGAGGGTGCAGGCAGTGGCGCCAAGGAGGGAACGTGACTCCGGTTCGCCAATACTAACGCACAACAGGCGCGAGCGGTACGGGTGGGCGCGACGTGGACGCGCCGCTTCCTCGCCGGAGGCTACGGGACGGCGTCGACAGGAACAACCGCCGTCGAGCCATTGATGGCGACGACGCCGTTGGCGGGGCCATCCGCCGGAAAGAGGATCGCTGACCCCAGCGTGCCGTCCGTGCAGAACAGAACGGCCGCCCAGGCCCCGTTGCCCGCCGGTATCGCCGTCTCCTCCACAAAGGGATCCGTCGCCGGGTTATTGCTCGTGCATACTCCGTTATCCCAGCTCACGAACCCGTTCGAGGTGGCGAACGCTAACGCCCCAGGGGTACCCGCCTGTGCCGTGAATGAGCCGCCGAGCGTCATCGCCGCCAGTGCGACCATCGCGATGGCGAGCTGGACGATCCGTGTCCGAGATTTCCGTACGCTCACGATGGGTTCCTTCCCTTATAGTCGCACACGCGAAACGCCGGCGCGGCGCACACAAGCGCCCCGGCTCCCGTCATGTGTACTACACGGGGAGCCAGGGCGCAAGCCGGACGGCGACGCCGCCCGCACGTGGTCGCGGGTTACGGGACGTAGGTGAACAGGAACGCCTCGCCGCCACCGAACGAGCCGAACGCCAGCGGGCCGCCCGCCGCGCCCGGCGCAAATCCGACGATGGCGCCCATCGGCGCGCCGCCCGCGGTGTACTGCACCGCGCCGAACGCGCCATTGCCCGCGCCCACCGCCGGGGTGATCGACGACAGCGCCACACCATCGTTGTTCGTGGTGACGATGCCCGTCCCGGCGTCGTACGACCACTCGAACGCCGCCGCCGCCGTGCCCGCCGTGCCGAACATGCCAAGCGCGAGCGCCGTCATCGCGACAAGCCTCATTCGTGTCATCCGAAGCATCATGGCTGGTTCCCTCCGCTGCGGCGCTAACGCCGCTCCGTGCCGCGGCCCGGCGACCCGCGTCGCCAACGCCTCTCCTTAGAGTGTCGGCACGCGGACGCGCCACCGCACCCACATCTCGTCGAGAATATGTAAAGCGATGGCGCGGCGGCACGGAAATAGGGAATCGCCCTATTCAGGCGGCGCGGACGCTAGGGCGCGGCGGTCGCGGCTCGCCGACGGCGGCGGTGATGACGTCTCGCCGCTGGCGGCGGCCGGCGTCGCGGTCAGCCCCGGCTGCGGCGTCGGGTCGGGCTGGCGCACCCAGCGCTCCTCGTTCTCGAAGACCTTGCCGTTACCCCAGTCGACCTTGCGCACAACGATGATGTCCGGGCCATCGACCCGCAGCGTGAACGTCTCCGTCAGCTGGTCGGAGGGCTTGATCGTGATGGTGAGGTTGCCCGCGGCGTCCGGCACCAGCCGCTGCACAGGTCCCTCGCCCGTGAGCCAGTCGACAGCGCCGCTGCGGAATGTGGTGAGCACCACCGGCACGATGCGCGTCCCCTCAATCACCACCGGCCCATCGATGACAAGGCTCACGTTCGGAATCTCGTAATTGTGGCCTTCCTGGCTCACGACCACCTTCTCCGGGTCGCGCACGAGCTCGATGTTCGCCTTGACCTCGTTCAGCGACTGACATCGCACCTCCAGGGGGCCGTCCGCGCGGTCGTCGAGCGGCACGCCATGGCGGCTGAGGCCCGGCTCCAGCACCGCGTACGTGGTCGAGATGCGGGTGTGCGTACCATCCGGCGCGAAGCCCTGGCACCAGAGCCGGTCGGGCTTCAGCCCCTTCTCGGCGAACGTCACGTCGGCCCAGATGAAGGCCTGCGTCGAATCCAGCTGCGTCGCCACCGACTCGATGGTCACCGGCCCATACGCCGCCGCCGTGGCGACAGCCGTGCCGTCGCCAGCGTCATCATCATCATCGTCGTCGTCGTCGCCGCCGCACGCCGCCGCGACGAGCGCTGTCAGCGCGACGAGGATGAGCGCGGCGAGCATCGCCCCCCGGGCTTTTCGGATCTGAAACATGGCGCGTTGCCTCCATGAAGATGTGCTAGTAGGGGTACGTCGCGCGAGCCCGCGGGGTTCGCCGCTGCGAAGTACGGAGAGTGCCGATGGGCTGCCTTGAGCCTGCACCCTAGCATAGGCGCATCCCTGCTTGCGGACAAGCAGCCAACCGGAGGTCCACACCATGGGTCTGACAGTTCCCGGAACGAGCGGATCGAATCCGGTTCGCGACGCGCAGCGGCCCGCCACGCCGCCCGCCACCACCGCCGCCGGCGACTTCGAGGCGATGCTGCAGGCCGCCAATCCGTTCGAAGGGCCCGAGCGCACCAACGTGTTCGCGGCCCGGCTCGACACGGCCGTCGATCCCGCCAACCCGTTCGCGGGCGATGTCGTAGCCACGCGGCGGCTGGCGTCGTCGGCCACGAGCCCCGTCGCGCAGGCCGTCGCGGCGAACGCCAGCACGGAGCTTTCCGGCGTCACGCTGACACCGGAGGTGCAGTCGACGCGCCGCCTCGCCTCCGGCAACCTGCCCGAGAACGCCAGCGCCTACCGCGTCTTCTCCGACATGCGCGATCTCGTGCACGGGGTCATGTCCGAATTCCCGAAGGTCTACGGCGAGAAGGGCAGCTTCGACTGGAACCGGATGCAGGGCAGCCTCATCGAGACGGCGATGTCGGCGATCGCGTCGCGCGTGCCGGGCAGCGGTATCAGTGTCGGCACCGCATCCGACAAGGAGCTCGCGGGGACGCCGATGGGCAAACTCTTCGAGATGCTGAAGGCGAAGGGGCTCATCACCACCGGCGATAACGGCGCGGGCGGCAACCAGGTCGTCGGAATCGGCGGCATCAGCCTCACCGATACCGATCGCTCGTCCGTCGCCGCCATCAAGGGCACACCGAAGGCCACCGATGCGCCGAAGCCGCCGGCGACGACGCCGGCGCCGCCGCCCGCGAACCCGAGCCCGCCCCTCTAGCCACCCCGACCCACCGCGACCGCCACATCAAAGGGCGGGCCTCAACGGGGCCCGCCCTTTCGTTCGTGTGCCGCGCCTGCACGGGTGGGCGACAACATCTCAACCAGCGGAGCACCACCGGCCCCGACACTCCTCCGAAGGACGCGCGGAGTTGCGTCCATCGCCGCCCAGGCGAGCGTACGCCGGGGCCGGCCCAAGCGACCCGCCCGGCAACGGCGGGTTCACAGGAGGACGGAAGGGAGCCACCATGCCTACATTCGGATTCATCAAGATAGGACGGGCCGGACCGGCGCTTCTCGCGCTGGCGCTGGCCGCGGTCGTCGCGTCCGCTGCGCTCGTGCCGGCGTTCCCCGCGCCCGGCACTGCCGACGCCGCCGGCGCGCCGTACTCGGTGACGCTCGACGGCGGCACACCGTGGGTCTCGTCGCAGCCGGGCCTGCCCGCGGCGGGCGGCAGCCAGGCAGCCGTAAACCCCGGCGACACCATCAGTGTCACCGTGCAGGCCGCGCTACTACCGGGCCAGCTCGGCGACTGGGACTACTGGGGCGCGACCCGCTGGCGTATCAACAACTTCGGCGCGACCACCATCGGCTGCCAGGATCACGCGTCGCACGCGGGCCCCGGCCAGCCTTCGGAAACATTCAACATCACCGCGCCGATGATGCCGGGCACCTACGACCTGACGATCCGGCTCCGGCCGAACTGCCAGGCGCTCGACTTCCTCAACGGCGTCATCCTCGACTCGTTCTTCCCGCCGGTCGTCGTGCCGGGCGCAATCAAGGTCATCGGGCCGACGGGCACCATCTCGGTCACGAAGGTGTTCGATCCGGCGCCGGCGAGCCCCGAAGCGCAAGCCGCGTTCCAGCTCGGGCTCGGCTTCATCCCCGTCGCGCAGCTCATGCTCGGCGATGGCGAGACGTCGGATCCGGTGGAGCTGGCCGCGGGCAGCGAGTACGCCCTCGTCGAGGGCGGCGCGCCCGGCTACGTGCTCGATAGCATCGAGTGCACCGGCACCGACGCAGCGAACATCACGCCAATCGAACAAGGCGTGCTCATCGCCCTCGCCGATGGCGACACCGTGAACTGCGTGTTCACCAACATCGGCGCCGGCGACCTCGCCATCCAGAAGACCCACGCCGGCACCCTGAAGCAGGGCACTGCATTCGAATGGCGGCTCGCCGTCACCAACGCCGGCGCTGCCACGGCGACAATCCCCGACGGCACCGTGGTGCTCGCCGACGACGTGCCCGCGGGCGCTTCGTACCCCAGCGGCGATTACACCGCCACCGGCGTCACCAGCGGCGATCTCGCTTGCGGCGGCATCGACGCCGACACCATCGGCTGCATCGCCGATGGCGACCTCGTGATGCCGCCCGGCAGCTCGTTCGTCGTGACGCTCAACGTCATCCCGGCTGCGGCCGGCGAGCTCCAGAACCCGCGTCAGGGCGGCTTCTGCGGCCTGTTCCCCAACAACGACGCCCCCGCGGGCGATAGCCCGGTCAACAACGTCTGCAACGTCGACAAGGTGACGATCGCGGCCGCGCCCGCACCGACGCCGGTAGCGACCGTCAGCCGGCTGGCGGTGGTGGCACACGGGGGCACGCTCCCGGCGCCGCCGGTCATCCCGACAGTGCCGCCGATCATCCCCAGCGCCGTCATCCCGAACCCGGGACCGGCGGCACCTTCGACCCCCAGCGGCCAGCCGCAGGCGCCCGACACCGAACCCGACGGGCCATGCGGCGCGAAGAACGGCGTCATCGTGACTCCGAACTCCGCGTGGCAGTCCAGCCTGAATGCGTTCGTGGCGCAGAACTGCGTCATCGGCAGCGCCAACGGCTTCTCGGCGTCGGCCGGGGGCGAGATGACGGGCGCGCAGGTCGCCGAAGCACTCGCGTCGACCAGTGGACGCTCCGTGCGGATTGTCTGGTACCTGCGTGCCGGCCTGTGGAGCTTCTACTTCACAGAGAACCCCGGCCTCAGCACCATGGCACCGATTTCGGCCCGTGTAGCAGCGATGTTCACCGTCCTCGCCTGAGCGTAGCTCGGGCCGTTGCCGGCGGGGCCGGGGATTCATCCCCGGCCCCGCGCTGCGTTCGCGGGGAACGGCCGTCGCACGCGTGCTTTACATCTCCTCATCCCCAGTGCCCGACACTGGGTGCGAAGCGGGATGGACGACTACCGCCACTCGCTGGGGGGCACCGATTGACCGCCGCCGACCTCATCGGAGACATCCTCATCATCGACCCCGATCCGCCGCTGATCGACGCGCGCCAACGGCTCGCCTGGCTCGACGCCACCGCGAACCTCCTGCGCGGTGCCGGTCACCGCGTGAGGGTGGCGCTGTCCGTTGGCGAAGGCTTCGATCGCGCTCTCGCCGATCCGCCCGACGCCATTCTGCTGCACCTCTCCTGCGTGACACCCGAGTGCCTCGTCACCTGCGAGCAGCTCCACGAAGCGATCGGCGCACCGCTGATCGTGCTGCCGCGAACCGGTGCGCCCGGCGAGCTATCGCGTGTGCTCGACGCGGGCGCCGCCGTACTCCTGACGGCGCCCCTCGACGACGCCGAGCTCCTCGCCCGGATGAAGGCGATACTCCGCCGCGCACGGGCGCCCAAGGGGCGGCGGCCGTCGATCGACACCGTATCCGTGGGCGAACTCGAGATCAGTCTCGCGAGTCGCGAGGTACGCAAGGGCGGCCGCGCCGTCAACGTCTCGCCGACCGAGTTTCGGCTGCTCGCGCTTCTTCTCAACCACGCCGGGAAGGTGATGTCGCATCGGCGGCTCCTCACCGAGGTGTGGGGGCCGGAATACGTCAACGACACGCAGTATCTGCGGACGTACGTGCGCTCGCTGCGGGAGAAGCTGGAGTCGAACCCGGAGCGGCCGCGGATCATCCTGACGGAACGTGGCGTCGGCTACTTCGTGGATACGACACCGGCCGGCCACGCGGCCACGGTCGCGAAGTCGGGCTAGACGCTTCGCTCTTTGCACAACTTGGCATAAGAAGGCTTCTGATGCGTATCTTGCTCTTTTCTATGGGGTTCATATGCGGGTCGTCGTAGGTTCTATCCATCACAACCCGCCACACCAGCGGAGTCGAAGTAGAGGTGCGCGGCCCGATGCTAGCTGAGCGCGCGTTGGTCATCTCCGCGAACGCGGACACCGTGCGTGCGCTTGCCTGCCTCGAGGAGGCTGGCCTCGAGGTGCTGAGCGCGGGCGACGCCTTCTCCGCTCTGCGGATGACCTACGAGCAGCGCCCCGACCTCCTCCTGGTGAGTCTCGACGTCGCCGGCGTGGGTATCGAGCTCCACCGCCTGCTCAGCGAGATGACGAGCGCGCCCATCATCGCGATCGGGCCCAGCCATCGCCGCCGCGAGCTCATTCACGCCCTCGAGAACGGCGTCGACGAGTTCATCACCGAGCCGTTCACGGCCCCCGAGGTGACCGTCCGTGCGCTGGCGCTGCTGCGCTACGCTCGCGAAAGCCAAATGCGAACGCAGCCCTCCACGGTCCGGCTGGGCGACCTGGTCATCGACCTCGACGGCCACCGGGTCACGAAACGGGGTCAGGTCATCCGGCTCACGCCACTCGAGTTCGGCCTGCTCGCGGTGCTGATGGAATATCGTGGCCGGGTGGTGGCGCATCGAACGCTGCTGACACGCGTCTGGGGAGCCGAAGCGGTGACACACCGGCACTACCTCCGGCTGTACATCGGCTACCTGCGGGCGAAGCTCGAAGACAACCCACGCACGCCCACGTACATCATCACCGATCGTGGCCGCGGCTACCGCATCGGCGCTGTCCAGGCGACACCGTGGCAGGGCCCGGGCGAGGCCGCCGAAGTCGTCGAGTCGGCGTAGCACCTCCTCGCCGCCACTCACCCACTCGAACCCCACCCCTCCAAACGAAGCTGCACCAGCCCGGCGCGAGCGGACACGCGCGCAGATCGCACGCGCGTCCCGTCCTGCCGGACGCGCTGCGCCGCCGCGGTGGCGCGTCGTGCGGACCGATCGCCGGATGCGGCGCGGCTATCGCGCCTCCGTTCCGCGCGGGCAGGTGGGCGCACCAGCGAAGCCTGGGACGAGATGGATTGTGGGAGTGGTGGAGCCGCCCGCAGACGCCGGAGCTAGCCGGCCTGCACCGGTCGCCGCGGCGAGAAGACTCGTCTCGCGATGTAGCGGAGACAGCGACCGCAGGCCACGCGACAGCCGGAGCGCGAGCAGGCCGAACGTCAGCGTCATCCCCACGGGGAACGCCGCAAGCAGCAGCATCTGGGTCACATCGTTGATCATCCGCACCACGGAGCCGGCCTCGCGCGATTCGCCGAACTGGGCGAACAGCTCGTCGTACTGGTCGACAGTCGAGCTCAGGATGTCGGGCACGAACATCGCGCCAGTGACGATCGGATAGACGAGCCCGATGACGATCGTGATGAGATACAGCCCGAACAGGCCGCGCGCCGTCCGCTTCAGCCGCAGCTTCGGCACCCGGTTGCGAACCTTGGGGATGAAGCTGCCGATGTACGTCATGGCATAGCTGAACGGGTCCGGCACACCGATGGCATCGGCGAAGACGTAGTAGCCGTCGAAGCGCAGGAACGGGTTGAACTGGAAGATCAGATTCAGGTTCTGAACGAAGACCGCCAGCAGCATCCCTTCCCAGCCGGTGATGAAGTACCCCGCGAACAGGAGGAGCGTCGCGACCGAGTCGAAGTACATGCCCCCAACATCGACGCGCAGCCGTTCTCTGCGGTTCAGGCGATACGCATGTGTCACGTCGGCATAGAACACCGGGAACACGACATACAGACCGGCGCCTATTGGGCCGTGAGTGATGCCCGCCCGATTACACGCCGATGCATGGCCGAATTCGTGAAAGAGGCTCGACGTCACGAGGTACGCCGTCAGGAAGAGGATGGCGTACGGCTCGCTCGTCACCGTCGACACCGACGACCCGAGACCGTGGATGCCGTAGAACCACATGTGCCCCAGCACCACGAGGGTCAGGAGCGCGACGGCCGCCGTCGGCGAGTACATGTGCTGGAGCACGTTGCTGACGCGCTCGGCCTTGCGGTACGAAATGAGCGGGAAGCGCCAGTGGAGCCCAGCGAAGGGCGTCGCCACCGCTCGCTGCTCGGCGGCGGGCGAGCCGCCCGCCTCCGCGCGTACGGCGGCCGGGTATCTCGATCAGCCCCATCGGGCCGATCTGCGTCTTCATGAGCCAGAGGACATCGTCCTCGGGCACAGGCTCCTCGCCGGGCTCGGAGAGCGCCGCCGCCATGTCGCCGAGCGAGCGTTCCCCGTCCATGAGCTCGAGCACCCGGTAGAGCACGGGCGTCGCCTGGAAGTACTGGCCATCGGCCCGGTACACCAGCCACGTCTCGGTCTCGAACGCGGTGTCCTGCATCCGGCCGGCCAGCTCGACGCCGTCCGCAAGCTTCGGACGCATCAGCCAGTCCGGCACAGTGTCCTGCATCACCGGGGCCTCAGTCATCGGAGATTCGACAAGTCACCTCGGGTCGAGATTCTCGGCAGGGCCGGCAGGGTCGCACGCCTGCCCTGCCGAGATCCCGTTCCGCGCATTGGCAAGTTACGTGAACAGCCAGTTCCACTGGGCAGCGCCGGCAATGTTCTGGGCGAACTGGCCGACATTGACCACAGCACCCGGCGACCCGATCACGTTCACGATGGCGATCTGGACGATGGGCTGAACGATGACGGCAATGTTGAGCCCGATGAAGGGCGCCGTCTCCAACCGGGCGGGCAGCGCCTGCAAGCTTTCGTTTCTCAGAGTCACGTAGGGCCTCTCTTCGTTACTATCGGCTGGCACTGGTCGCGTCAACCGTCTTCGCCGGCCCAATTTCTCCGCCGGCACACCCGTCCCCGCGAGGGATGCGTACGCAGGCTATGCAATAGCGGTTGCGTACGGGTTGAGCGACGGTAGGAGGCGGGCCGCGCGTGCCTCCGCTTGGGCACATCCACCGCGTTCACACAAAACGCCCGGGCCTCCGCAGCCGTCTCAGGCTCCTGAGGCGCGGGCGTCCTCCCCAATAGAGCGAACGGGGCGGAAGTGCCTGCAGGCCGGGAGGAGCCACGGTTCCCGGCCTGCAGAGCTGGTGCGAGTCGATCCGGCTGCCTGATGCAGCCGGCCGGCCTGTTAGCAGAAGAAGCCGCAGATGTTGGCCTGGTTGACGATCGCCGTGTTCGAGGCGAGCTGGATGTTCGTCGAGCCAGCGCCACCGAAAATGCTGCCGTTGCCGACGAAGTTGCCCTGGATAATCGGCTGCAGGACGATGGCGAAGTTGACGAGCTCGTAGCGGGCCGGCAGCGCCGACAGGGTCTCGGTTCGAAGCATGGTGTTCTCCTTTTGTGTTCGTGAGGCTGGTGTGCCTTGCGGCACTAGCAGAAGGCGACGCAGATGTTGCCCTGGTTGACCAGAGCGCCGTTCTGGGCGAGCTGGACGTTCGTCGAGAGCGCGCCGCCGCCGAGGCTGAGGTTGCCGACAAAGTTGCCCTGGACGATCGGCTGAAGGACGATGGCGAAGTTGACGAGCTCGTAGCGGGCGGGAAGCGCCGCAAGGCTCTCGGTGCGAAGTGTCATCGAAGTTCTCTCTCTTTCCTGAGTGCGGCTCCATGGAGGAGGACTGCTCGTCCCCCGGGGGCTTAGCAGAAGGCGATGCAGCCGTTGAACTGGCTGACAGCGGCGCCGTTGCTGGCGAGCTGCGCGTTGAGCGAACCGAACCCGCCGCCAAGGCTGACGTTGCCGACGAAGTTGCCCTGGACGATCGGCTGCAGCACGATGGCGAAGTTGACGAGCTCGTAGCGCGCCGGCAGGGCGGCCAGGCTCTCGTTTCGAAGCATGCTCATGCGTTGTTCTCCTTTCTTTCGAGATTGTTCTTTTGCTGCGACTTATTCGCGGCTCCGCATCGAAGAGTACGGACTCGGAAGTATGAATTGCATAAGCGCGCAGTAAGAACGTCCGAAGTATTTCGGCCCGGGCCGCGACGCAGCCCATTCCGCCTGCCACGCTCCATCGTAGCGCCGCGCTTGACCGCCGCCCATCGGCGGCGTACGCTCGCGCCCGGCAGCCCCACTTCGCCCGAAAGGCGGGACTCCGCTCGTGCGCTCGTTCATCCCTCGCCGCTTCGCCCTCGCCGCCGCCGTCGCCGCGCTCGCCGGCGCGCTGTGGACGCCGCCCTCGTACGCCTCGCACATCGGCGGGGCGACGTACGGGGGCCGCACGTCGACGGGCGCCGACATCTCGCTGACGGTATCGCCCGATGGCGGGTCGATTAGCCGGCTGACGCTGCGCTACACATCGGGCGGGTGCACCATCGCCGTCGACGTGCAGGGCGGCGCCATCCCCATCCAGGGGCACACGTTCTCCTACACGACGAGCTTCGGGACGCCGCTCACCATCACGGGCTCGTTCGTCGATGCGGGGACAGCGTTCGGGTCGGTAGGGGTGCAGCCGCCGTCACTGCCGGCGGCGGGGTTGCCAGGGCGGCCTCAGTTCGTGGACGGCGACATCCGGCGCGCTGCCGCCAGGGCCGCTGCCCTCGCCCGGGACGCTCACAGTGACGCCGAACAGCCCGTACGTGGCGGGACTGAACGGCGTCGTAGTGCAGGGCTCGGGGCCGGCGAGCGCTGTCGCCGCTCGCATCGCCGCCGATTCGGGTTACGGCGTGCAGGCGCTCTGGGCGCGCATCGAAGGGCAGTGGCGCTTCTTCCTGCCGGACGTGCCGGGCATCGATGGCGGCCTTGGCTCATTCACGGGCGCGGCCAGCATCCTCGCCGTCCTGGCGTAAGCGGCGGCGGTCTCCCCGGCCGGCGTCGTCAGACGAGCACGCCGAGCGCCGCGATAACCGCCCCCGGCAGGGTGCGGAGCGTGCTCACCCCGGGCGTCTGTGGCAGATAGAACTCGTACAGGCCCTCCACCGGCACCCAGACGGCGAGCACGTCGAACCCGCTCTCCGACTCGATGAGCGCCACGAACGCGCCGATATCGCCGCCGCCGCTCATCACGACACCGTTGATGCCCCTCACCCACCGGTCGCCGTTGACGTCCACCGTCTGCGCGGACGTGTTCGACTGGCCCGGCGCTGGCGGCGCGTTGGGGCCGGGCGTCGCCACCGGAGCAGCGCCCGCCAGTGGAACGACGACGCCCGTCGCCGCAGCGCTGGTGCTGCTGCCGATGGCGTTCTTCGCCGCGACACTGCAGAGGTACGCTTCGCCGTTCGTCAGGCCATAGACGATGGTGCTCGTCGTGCTCACGAGGACGGTGACGGTGTGGCCGCCGGGGTTGCAGGTGACGACGTACCCGGTGAGGGCGCTGCCGCCGTTGCTTGCGGGCGCTGTCCAGCTCACCACGGCCCAGCCGTCGCCCCCGGTCGCGCGGACATCGGTGGGGGCGGCGGGCACGGTGATCGCAGCGGGGCCGGCGGCCGTGTAGTTGTAGCTGAGGATGGCTGTCTGGCCGTTGGCGTTCGAGACGGAGACGGTCACGACCCCCACCGCGGCGACGGACGGTGTCTTGCCGGTGATGCTCGTGGGGCTGACGACGACGACATCCGTCGCCGCGGCCGTCCCGAACATGACGGTCGTCGGGGCGACGAAGCCCGTGCCCGTGAGCGTGAACGGCGTGCCGCCCGTGATCGGGCCCTTGTCGGGCACGATGCCCGTCGACGACACGCCGGGGCTGATGACGACATCGGTGGCGCCGCTGTCGTTCGCTGTCGAGACGGCGACGGTGTACGTGCCCGCCGTTGCCGGCCGGGTGATGTCGTTACCGCCGACGTTCGCTGCTGCTGCTGGTGCTGATCGTGATGAGCCCCTTGCCGGCGCAATCGGGCTGCGCGCCGCCCGCCGCGCTCAGCGAGCTTCCGGCGACGCTCAGGGTGAGGATGGTGCCGGTGGCGCTCGCGCCGGGCGATGCGGGCACGCCGGCGACATCGCCGGCGCAGCTTGCGGCCTGCTGGACGATGAAGTCGACGCCGTTGATGCTCGCCGCGTTCAGCGTCGTGCCCGCCGGGAAGTGGATGGTGATGGCGCTGCCCGCCGTGAGCGCCGTCCCCGAGCTGTTGTCGATGGTGGCGAGCACGGTCGCGGCGGGCACGACGGTGCCGATGCTGCCCGCGAAGCCCGGGCGCGGTCACGGGCACGGCGGCGGCCGACGCGGGTGACGCCGCCTGCCAGACCGCCGCGACGGCGGCCACGGCGACAGCGCCCGCGAGCGCGGCGGAGATCGCCTTCACGGAGTTGTGCGCCTTCCATCGAACCTGCATGTGCTACGTCTCCCTGCTCATCGGGGCGGCCGCGCCGCCGTCCTTACGGAGAGGGGCGAACCAGAAAGTGGTCCGCCCCTCGTATGCTCGCTCCCGTTATCGTCTCTTCCTCACGCCAACACCGCTATCGCCGCGACGAGCAGGCCCGGCAGGCTCAGCAGGGTGCTGACGCCCGGCGTCGCCGGCAGGAAGAACTGGTAGAGGCCGCCTGTCAGCACCCAGATGGCGAGCACGCACACGGCCGCTGACCTGCTGGATGATGAGCCGCCATGCCGCTCGCCTGGCCGCCGCCCTCGAGGACGACGCCGTTCTGGCCGCTGATCCATGCGCCGCCGTTGACGGTCACCGACTGGCTGCCGCCGCCCGGCGTGCCGCCTGTCGGGGTCACGGAGTTCGATGTCGTGCCGGGGCCATCGCCGGCCGAGTTCTCGGCCTCGACGGTGCACGTGTACGTCGTGCCGGGCTCGAGGCCCGTGACGACGACGCTGCGCTCCGAGCCGTCGACCACTTCGGTGTGGCCGCCCGGGTTGCAGGTGATGATGTACGACGTGATGGTCGCGCCGCCGTTGCTGGTGGGCGCGTCCCACGTCACCTCGATCTCGCCGGGGCCCGCTGTCGCCTCGACGTTCGTGGGCGCGCCGGGCGCGGTGACCGCCGGAGCGGGCGCCTTCGGCGTCCCCGAGCCGGAGACGGCGCCGCTGCAGGCCGTGACGTTGCAGGCGACAACGGTGACGGTGTAGCTGGTGCCGTTGGTGAGGCCGGAGATGGTGTGCGACGTGCCGGTGACATCGGTGAGGGTGCCGCCCGGCGACCAGTTGACCTGGTACTTCGTGACGGTGCCGGAAGGCGCCGTCCAGGTGAGGCCGAGCGTCTTGTCGCCCGGCGTGACGACGAGGTTCGTGGGCGTACCGGGCGCCGTCAGCGCCGAGTTGACCGTGAACGGCACGGATGCGCCCGTCTCAGTGCCGTTGCCGAGGTCCGGCGATACCGTGTCCGTCACCGTGATGCATGCACGGTAGGGGTTCGCTGACGTTGATGGTCACCGAATGCGTGAGCACGCCGTTGGTGAATGCCGCGGTGGTACCGCGAGCCCGTCGTAACGTGACAGTTCGAGGTGACGTTCACGGTGTTGCCAGCGCCGGTGAAGGCCGGCGATGCGTCCCGTTCCCGCTGTCCCGCGCCGTGATCTTGATGTTGAAGGCGATGCCGGTGGTCTGCGTGGGGATGGCGCCGCCGCCGACGGCCGTCACGAGGAAGTTGTTCAGGGCGCTGCCAATAGTGACACCACGCCGACGTTGGCCGAGAGCCTCGCCCGCAGCGTCTGAATCGATACTGAACGTTGCCGTTAGCCCGACCAGCCGCAGGATCCGTAATGCCGGTCAGGATCCGGAAGCTCACGCCTGCACCGCGCTCAGGTCGGTCGCAGCGCCGAGTGTGATGGTAATCGTCCGCAACGCGCTGTCGACGCCACGGACACCGTGACCGGACGTGCCGCCGCTCCCACATGACGGCTTGGGCAGTCGCCAGCGCTCCCGATTGAACGGCCGCCGGTCCCAGGGCACCGTCGATGATCACGTAGCCCGCCGGGAAGCGTCACCGTCGATGGATGGTCGCAGGGCCGACGATGTCGGTGTCGAACACGACGTTGTAGTCCGCGTTCGTCGCGCTGGGCACGAGTCTGAGGCGGTCGCGCAGGTCACGGTCGACCGCCGGTAATCGCCGCTTCGGCGACGCGGACGCCGCCCGGCTGCCAGACGGCGACGAGGGCGAAGATGGCGATGGCGCAGGCGAGCGCCGTGGACAGGGTTTTGGCGGGGTTGGTCAATCTGCCAACGTGCATCAGTTCACGTCTCCTCTACATCGCGCCGCCGACCCCGCCAAGCGTCGTCGCGCTCCGTTACGTCACCTACCGTGATACCAGCGAGCCGCTCCAGTGTCAACTCTTCTGCACACATAAGAACGACGTAGGTGTCCGTTAGATTCGCGGTGCGCGAGGAATTGCGGCGGGCCTCACCCCCTGGCCCCCTCTCCATCGGCGGATGGAGAGGGGGAACGCGAAGCGGGGGGTGAGGTGATGCGGCGAGGGCGGGCCTCACCCCCTGGCCCCCTCTCCATCTCCGGATGGAGAGGGGGAACGCGAAGCTGGGGGGTGAGGCTGATGCGGCAGGCGGGCCTCACCCCCTGGCCCCCTCTCCATCGGCGGATGGAGAGGGGGAACGCGAAGCTGGGGGGTGAGGCTGCGGCGATTCGGCGGCGGGCCTCACCCCCTGGCCCCCTCTCCATCGGCGGATGGAGAGGGGGAACGCGAAGCGGGGGGTGAGGCGGGCGGCGATGCGGCAGGCGGGCCTCACCGGCGCAGCGCATGCCGGATGGCCGCCAGCGCTCCATCCAGATCCTCGATCACGTCGCGGTTCGCGATCCGCACGACACGGTAGCCGAGGGCGCGCAGCCGTTCGTCGCGGGCAGCATCCGCCTCGCGCCGCGCGAGGTGGACGCCGCCGTCAACCTCAACGACGAGACGGGCCGTGGGACAGCAGAAGTCGCGCGATGAAGCCGCCAATCGGATGCTGACGGCGGAACTTGTGCCCATCCAGCCGCCGGCCGCGCAGCGCTTCCCACAGAATAGCCTCCGCATCCGTCGGCTGGCCCCGCATGAAACGCGAATGCTCAATGCTCCGTCGTGGCACGGTCTCCCCCCGCCCTCCTCAATTTCGGTGGGCTGGCGGGTGAGGATAGCACGGCGGGCCTCACCCCCTGGCCCCCTCTCCATCGGCGGATGGAGAGGGGGAACGCGACAGCTGGGGGGTGAGGCCCTACGCTGCTATACTCGCCGCAGCCATGAGCGCGCCACACGCCGTCATCGTCGTCAACCCCGCCGCCCGCCGCGCCCCCAATCGCGACGCGCTCGCCGAAGCCCGGCGCGAGGGCGAACGCATCGGCTGGCGCATCGACATCGCCACGACCACCGCCCCCGGCGAGGCGACGGCGCTCGCGCGGCAGGCGGGCGAAAGCGGCGCGAGCTGCGTCTTCGCCTGCGGCGGCGATGGCACCCTCAACGAAGTGCTCAACGGCATCGTGAAGGCCGCGGTGCGACCGGCGCTCGGCTTCATCCCGGCGGGCACCGTCAACATCTGGGCGCGCGAGCACAGCCTCCCGTCGCGCCCCGCCGAGGCCATCCGGCTGCTCGCCACAGGCGCGACCCGCATCGCCGACGCCGGTCACGCCGAGTGGCTCGGCAGCGAGCGCGCCTTCCTGCTCATGGCCGGCCTCGGCTTCGATGCCGTCGTCGCCCGCGCCGTCGGCGGCCGCGAGAAGCGGCTCGCGGGGACGCTCGCCTACGCCCGCGCCGCCGTCGCCGCCGCGCGGCCCTACCGCTCGCCGAACGTCGTCCTGCGGTTCGATCACGAGACGTACGAGGGCAAGCTGGCGCTGCTCATCGCGTCGAACGCCCGCCTCTACGGCGGATTCGCCCGGCCCGCGCCCGAAGCGCTCGTCGATGACGGACTGCTCGACATCACGCTGCTCGACCTCGACCGGCTGCTGCCGGGCGGGCTGACGCTGCTGCCGCGGCTCCTGCGCGACCCCCGCGGCCACCGCCGGGTGCGGAGCTTCCGCGCCGCGAGCGTCTCGATCGAGACGGACACGCCGTCGCCGCTGCAGCTCGATGGCGAAGTCGCCGGCGAAACGCCGGTGCGGCTGACGACGCTGGCGGGCGCGGTGCGTGTCATCGTTCCGCCTGGCCCCAACCCGCTCTATCGCGGCGACGCCGGGCCCTCGCTCACGGAGCTGCTTCGGGCCTGATGTCGCCGCCCCCCACCCGGAACACGGCGCGCCCCCGCAGAAAGCCGTCCGCGAACCGATCCGCGTCCGTCGAAGTCACGAGCGACTGCTCGAACTCGCACGCCGCGGCGAGCACCGTGGCGCGGCGGCGCGCGTCGAGCTCCGAGAGCACGTCATCGAGCAGCAGCACCGGGTCGTCGCCGGCCCGCGAGCGCAGGTAGCGCGCCTCCGCCAGCCGCAGCGCCAGCGCCGCCGTCCGCTGCTGGGCGCGGCTGCCGAAGGCGCTCGCCGCCGCGCCGTCGATGGCGAACAGCAGGTCATCGCGATGCGGCCCGGCGAGCGTCATGCCCGCGCCCACCTCGCGCCGCGCCGACGCCCGCAGCGCCGCCCGGAACACCGGCGCGAGCTCCTCCGCCGCCCGCGGCAGCCCGCCCTCCGCGCCGGGCATCTTCGGCAGATACGTCAGCGTCAGCTCCTCGCGCTCCTCCGTCAGCATCGCGTGCGCGGCCCGCGCCTCACGCGCGAGCGGCGCCATGGCCGAAGCGCGCGCCGCCATCACCACCGAGCCGTGTTCGACGAGGCGCTCGTCCCAGAACTCGAGCTCGCCGGCGCGCGCCTGCCCCTCGCCGATCCGCTTCAGCAGCGAGTTGCGCTGCTGAAGCACCCGTCCGTACGTCGAAAGCGCCCGCGCGTAGGCGGGGTCGACCTGCGAGAGCGTGAGGTCGAGATAGCGCCGGCGCCCCGAAGGCGGCCCGCCGACGAGCGCGAGGTCATCGACGGAGAACAGCGTCGCCGTGAGCTGCCCCACGAAGTCGGTCGCTTTCCGCGCCACGCTGTTCACGCGGAGGCGCTTGCTGGCGCGCGGCACCTGCGCCGGGCCGTGCGCCGCGCCCTCGTACGCCACCACCAGCGCGTCGAGCCGGACATCGCCGCGGCCGCGCGCCACTTCGGCGGCGACCCGGGCGAAGGGCGGCACATCGGGCGCACCCCAGGCGATGAGCTCGCCATCGTGCTCGGCGCGAGCCGCGCGTGCCACTGCGAGCAGGTACACGGCCTCGAGCAGGTTCGTCTTGCCCTGCGCGTTCTCGCCCAGAAATACCGAGACGCCCGGACGCAGCTCCAGCCGCACGTCGCTGAACGTGCGAAGAT
Organism: uncultured Chloroflexia bacterium; assembly: GCA_963702115.1. Classification (GTDB taxonomy): domain Bacteria; phylum Chloroflexota; class Dehalococcoidia; order SHXV01; family SHXV01. The sequence continues at coordinate 372,218 of OY969711.1, read as the reverse complement.
GCGTCAGGCTCAGATTGCGCAGCCACATGCGGTCGATTATACGGAGGCAGGGGCGGGCGCGGCGTTAGCCGACGCTTATACGGACGGTGCGCTGGCCCTCATCGATGCTGTCGACGGCGACGGCATGCGGCGTCGCGGCGAGCGCAGCCACGACGGCGTTCGCCGTCAGCGGCGCATCGAGGTCGAGCAGCAGATGAGCCTGCGCCGCCTGGTATCGGCCGATGGACACGCCGCGCAACGCCGGAAGCGCCACGAGCGCCTGGTAGAGCTCTGTCAGTTGGCCGAACGTGCGCACGTTGTCCAGAAACACGTGGACCTGCCCGCCCACGGGCTCGAACACGACCTCGCGCGGTTGCGAAGCGGCAGCCGGCTCCGGTTCGGCCTCGGCCGGCGGGGTGCGAATCCCGATGGGCTCCTCGCGCTCGCGAACGATGGACAAGGGTGGCTCGGGGCTCGCCCGCTCCAGCAGACGGGCGATGTCTTCGCGCATCTCGTCGACGTCGTCGCGCAGCCCTTCGAGCAGCCCGCGGAGCGTCTCCGTCTGCGTGCGTAGCAGCCGGCGATCCTCCTCGGCCGACGACACGACGTGCGTCAGTTGAATCGCGAGGGCGCGCAGCGCCTCGTCCGCGCGCTCCGGAGGAGCGGCCTGAGCGGCGCTGAGGAGCTCGGCGGCGCGAAGCTCGGCGGCGCGAAGCAACGCATCAGCGTCGTCGTGGGCGTCGCCGAGCAGTTCGCCCGCGCGGCGAATGACCGGGTCGCGGCCCTCGTCGAAGTGCTCTCGGTTCATCGGCCCGTCCAGACTCCAATCGCGCAGCGCGGGGCCGTATCCCCCGCTGGCGGCAGTCGTTGTTATGTGTAGCAGCATCGCGATGGTACTTCCCGCCGGTGGTGCGAAAGTGGAGCGTTCGGCAGCTATTCGTGCGGGTTTGCCCCAGTTCAAGGTGGCCGTCGCTCTGCCGATACTGTCATCAACGAGACTGGTTTCAGCAATCCGGGGAGGCCCGACCATGACCAGCAGCAACGAACCGATCCGCGTCACCACCTGGTTTAGCGGCGCCGGACAGCACCATAACGTCGAGGTGCGCCGCGACGAGCTGCCGAACTATCTGGGGAGCCTTCGCGTCCTCAAGCGCTACAGCGAGTCGCTCCGCGCGGCTGTGGACGAATCTGAGGTCGACCTCGGGCCCGCGACGCGCATCTGGTAGCGGCCCTACGGCCCGACCGTTAGCGAGTCGACGACTTCGGGCGGCGCTTCCAGCGTGCGATGCACCGGGCAGCGCCGCGCAATCTGCAGGAGCTTCGCCTGCTCCTCCACCGTCAGATTGCCGCGCACGCTGATTTTCCGCCGCAGCACCTCGACCCGGCCCGCCGCTGACTCGCCGTCGGCGGCGTGGGTGCGGTCGTGCTCGACCGTAACAGCCACGTCCGCCAGATCGAGGCCGCTGCGCCGGGCATACATCAGCAGCGTCATCGCCGTGCACGCCCCAAGTGCCCAGAGCAGCAGGTCGTACGGATCGGGGCCAAGCCCGTCGCCGCCCTTGTCGATCGGCTCATCGGCGATAAAGGCGTGGCCATCGGCCGTGAGCAGCTGGGCGTACTGATAGTCGGGCAAGTACTGCACGGTAACGGACTTCATAGCGTCCCTCCCTCGCGAATCGCGCGGCGATCGTACCATGCGGCAGCTTCGCGGACGCTGGGCGCTGCCTGCGCCGGACGGGATGCTTCGCTTCGCTCAACATGACACGCGGCAGTGCGCCTCAACCCTCAGGGCTGCCGCCTTCCCCCGCTGCCGACGCCCGCCGATCTACCTCACCTCCCAGCTGTCGCGTTCCCCGTCTCCATCCGCTGATGGAGAGGGGGTCAGGGGGTGAGGCCCGCTGCCTGCGCCCGACGAGATGCTTCGCTTCGCTCAGCATGACACGCGGCGGTGCGCCCACCCCCAGGGCTGCCGCGTTCCCCCGCCGCCGACGCCCGCCGATCTACCTCACCCCGCCTTGCGGACGCTTGGGCGCGGCGGGGCCGAGCGCGTACCATGACGGCGGGCGCGCGTTGTGCCCGGGGAGGCATCCATGGACCTGCGACCGTACATACGCGACGTACCCGACTTCCCGCAGCCGGGCGTGCTGTTCCGCGACATCACGCCGCTGCTGCGGGCGCCCGCCGTCATGCGGCACGTCATCGACCAGTACGAGACGCGCTATCGCGGCGCCCGCATCGACGCCATCGTGGCGATCGAATCGCGCGGCTTTCTCTTCGGTGCGCCCCTCGCCGATAGGCTCGGGCTGCCGCTGGTGCCAATCCGCAAGCCGGGCAAGCTTCCGGCCAAGCGGATGAGCATGGAGTACACCCTCGAATACGGCACGAGCCAGCTCGACATCCACGCCGACGCGCTGCAGGGCGGCCAGCGCGCGCTCATTGTCGATGACCTGCTCGCGACGGGCGGGACGGCGCACGCGGCGGCGAAGCTCGTCGAGCTCGCCGGCGGCGCCGTGACGGCGCTCGCCTTCCTCATCGAGCTCGGCGACCTTGGCGGGCGCGCCCGTCTCGGCGGGTACGATGTGCACGCGCTGCTCACACTCTGACGCCGCGCCTCAGGCGAACCCTTGTGCTATGATTCGGGCGCACCGGCGGCATCGCCGGGCACACGATCAGGCGGCAGGAGCTATGGGGCTCTCGAAAGCGATCAACGTCCGTGTCGAGGCATCCGGGTTCTGGGTGTTCAAGCGCTACCGTGTCTCGGCCGGCTCGCGCGACCAGTTCGAGCTGGGACGCTCGGCCTACGCCGCCGCCTTCTCCGGCACAGGTCCGGGCCTCATCGCCGTGGACGGCGACCGGCGGCTGTGGCGCGTGGGCAACGAGTTCTACTGGGACACCGATAGCCTCGCCGCCGAGGATATCGGCCTGCTCGTATGGGACAAGCACCGCCGCCACGATTCGCGGCTCGACCGCTTGCGCAAGATTCGCGCCCGCGAGGAGGACGCGGAGGCTTCGCGACGCGCCCGCATCGCCGATGACGTGCGTGCGCACGTCTGGGCGCGCGACGACGGCCGCTGCGTCCGCTGCCAGGCGGAGGACGACCTGCAGTTCGACCACATCATCCCCGTGGCCAAAGGCGGCAGCAACGCGCCCGAGAACGTCCAGATACTCTGCGGCGATTGCAATCGGCTCAAGAGCGACTCCATTGTCTAGCCGCCACTGCCCGGGGGCGGCGCGATGACGGGCCGATATCCGCTTCGCGGTTATCGGCGGCACGGGCGTCTACGACATCGAGGGGCTCGCCGGCGCGGAGCTTGTCGAGATCGCGACGCCGTTCGGCGACCCGAGCGACACGATCCGGGTCGGCACGCTCGATGGCGTGCGGCTCGCGTTCGTACCGCGGCATGGCGGCGACCACGGCATCCTGCCGGGCGAAGTGCCGTCGCGCGCCAACATCTGGGCGCTGAAGTCGCTCGGCGTGCGGCAGGTGCTTTCAGTGAGCGCCGTCGGCAGCCTGCGCACCTACATCCAGCCCCGGCATATCGTCGTCCCCAGCCAGCTCATCGACCGGACAAGCGGCCGCGTCGCCAGCTTCTTCGGGCGCGGCCTCGTCGCGCACATCTCGTTCGCCGAGCCGTTCTGCCCGGTGCTGAGCGAGGCCGCGGCCAGCGCCGCGCAGGCGGCGGGCGCGAATGTGCATCGCGGCGGTACGTGCATCGTCATCGAGGGGCCACGCTTCTCGACGCGCGCCGAATCGAACCTCTACCGCACGTGGGACGCCGACATCATCGGCATGACAGCCGTGCCGGAGGCGCAGCTCGCCCGCGAAGCGGAGATGTGCTACGCCGCGCTCATGGCCGTCACCGATTACGACACCTGGCACGAGGAGGCGGAGACGGTGAGCGCCGCCCTCATCGCGCAGCACCTCCAGGCGAACGCCGCCACCACGAAGGCCGCGCTCGCCGGACTCGCGGGCGCGTTGCCGGCCACGGATGCCTGCGGCTGCGGCGATGCGCTCGCGGGCGCATTCGCGACGCCGTTCGCGCGCGTGCCGGAAGCGACGAAGCGCGAGCTCGCGCCGATAATCGGGCGGTACGTGCGGTAGAATGCACCAGAGGAGGCAGCCTACGTGAGTGTGCTCGTTGTCGGAACCATCGGTATCGATACGATCGAGACCCCGTTCGGGTCGATAGCCGACACGCTCGGCGGCTCGGCCACCCACTTCGCGGCGGCCGCGAGCCGCTATGCGCCCGTGAACTTCGTCTCCGTCATCGGCGCCGATCTCGACCGCCAGGAGCTCGAATTCCTCGAGCACCGCGGCGTCGACATGAGCGGGCTGCAGGTGACCGAGGGCCGCACGTTCCGCTGGTCGGGGCGCTACCACTACGACCTCAACTCACGCGAGACGCTCGAGACGCAGCTCAACGTCTTCGCCGACTTTCACCCCGTCATCCCGCCCGACTTCCGGTCGAGCCGGCACGTCTTTCTCGCCAACATGGACCCGGAGCAGCAGCGTTTCGTACTGGAGCAGGTCGAGAACCCGCAACTGACGCTGCTCGACACCATGGACCTCTGGATCGAGACGCGGCGCGAGGAGCTTGTCCGGACGATCGGTCTCGTCGACATGGTGACGATGAACGACTCCGAAGTGCGGATGTTCGGCGGCACAAACAGCATCATCGCGGGCGCCCGCCAGATTCTCGACCTGGGGCCGCGGGCAGTCCTCATCAAGAAGGGCGAGAACGGCGTGCTCATGTTCACACGCAACGGCCAGTACTTCGCCGCGCCGGCATACCCGCTCGAAGAAGTGCGCGACCCCACGGGCGCCGGCGATTCGTTCGCGGGGGGCTTTCTGGGCTACATCGCCGAGGCCGGGCAGATCAACGACGACATCATGAAACGCGCCGTCGTCCATGGCAGCGCTGTCGCCAGCTACTGTGTCGAAGACTTTGGCGTCCGCCGTTTGCGCACCGTCACCCGTGGCGAGATCGACCGGCGATATCAGGAGTTCCGAAGCTTCACGCAGTTCGAACCCTTGTAGCTCGTACCTCGCGGGAGCCGGCTTTGGCGGAACTGAGCAGCCGCAGTCCGATAACCACCACACGACGGCACGCGTACCTCGTGGAGCCCGAGCACGACCTCGAGACGACGCAACGGGCGCTCGAGGAACGCCGCATCTTCGCCGCGTACGCGCTCGGCCAGCTCGAACCGGGCCTTGTCGAGCTCACGTCATGGTGGACGGCGAAGGGCGACCACGGTCGCGGGCTCGCACTGTTCGCGAAGGGCGGTCTTGGCGACGCACTGTTCTGCATGGGCGAGGCGGAAGCCGTCGACGCGATCCTGCGGCTCCACCAGGGGCCGCGCGTCACGTATGCGACGTTCCAGCCGGAGCACCTGGCGGCAATAAAGCGGCGCTTCATCCTTGTGTCGGAGACCGCGATGTCGCGCATGGCTGTCACCGCGGCGACGTTCCGGGCCGTGCCCCAGCCCGAGGGCGTCACCATGCGCCGCCTGATCGATCGCGACACCAAGGTGCTGAACCGGCTCTACGCCACGGACGGCAGCCCAACGTACTACAGTACCGCTCACGTGAGAGAGGGCGTATACTACGGCGTGTTTGTGGGCGATCGGCTGATTGCGGCTGCGGGCACCCACGTGGTCGGCCCGGCCCAGGGCATCGCCGTCGTCGGCAACGTCTTCACCCATCCGGACCACCGTGGCAAGGGTTACGCGGAGGCTGCGACTTCGATCGTGACGCAATCGCTTCTGCAACATTGCCGCGATGTGGTGCTCACCGTCGACCCCTCCAACGGCCCGGCGGTGCGCGCCTATCGCAAGCTCGGCTACGAGCACTGGTGCTACATCATGGAGGGCGCCGCCGTCCGCAAAGACCCCATCGGGGTCGCGAGCTGGATGCGGCGCAGGCTGGCGGGCTGGCGCGGACGCCGTTACGGCGGCGAGCTCGTGTACGCCTGAGCCCTGGCGGGCTCATCACCACAGCCATCACCGAATGCGGGCGCGCCGTCGCGTGCCGCGCGCCAGCAACCCCGAAGGGAGACTACTCTTGGCAACGACACAGGCCGCGCAGGGCGACGTTCGCGATCTGTCGCAGGCCGCCGACGGCGTCCGCCGGATCGAATGGGCCGCTCGCGAGATGCCCGTCCTCGTCAGCATTCGCGAGCGCTTCAAGCGCGAACGGCCGCTGGCGGGCATCCGTCTCGCCGCCTGCCTGCACGTCACGACCGAGACGGCGAACCTGGCGCTGGCGCTGAAGGACGGCGGCGCGGAGCTGGCGCTGTGCGCCAGCAACCCGCTGTCCACGCAGGACGACGTCGCGGCGGCGCTCGTCGCCGAGTACGGCATCCCCACCTACGCCATCAAGGGCGAGGACAACGACACCTACTACCAGCACATCGACGCAGCGCTCGACACGCAGCCGCAGATGACGATGGACGACGGCGCCGACCTCGTCGCGCACCATCCACAAGAGCCGCACCGACCTGCTCGCCAACATCATCGGCGGCACCGAAGAGACGACCACCGGCGTCATCCGCCTGCGGGCGATGGCGGAGGACGGCGCGCTCAAGTTCCCGATCATCGCCGTCAACGACGCCGAGACCAAGCACATCTTCGACAACCGCTACGGCACCGGCCAGAGCACGCTCGACGGCATCATCCGCGCCACCAACATCCTCTGGGCCGGCAAGAACGTCGTCGTCGCCGGCTACGGCTGGTGCGGCCGCGGCGTCGCCATCGCGGGCGCGCGGCATGGGCGCGCAGGTCATCGTCACCGAGATCGACCCGCTCCGCGCGCTCGAGGCCGTGATGGACGGCTTCCGCGTGATGCCGATGGCCGAAGCGGCGCCAGATCGGCGACATCTTCATCACCGTCACCGGCGACGTCAACGTCATCGACGGCCAGCACTTCGAGGCGATGAAGGACGGCGCGATCGTCGCCAACTGCGGCCACTTCAACGTCGAGATCAACATCGAAGCGCTCGAGGCGCTGCTCCGAGGCGCGGCGCGACGGTGCGCGCCCTTCGTCGAGGAGTACACGCATGGGCGACGGCCGCAAGATCTTCCTGCTCGGCGAGGGCCGGCTGATCAACCTCGCCGCCGCCGAAGGCCACCCCGCGAGCGTCATGGACATGAGCTTCGCCAACCAGGCGCTCGCCGCCGAGTACATGGTGGCCAACGCGCAAGAGCTCGGCATCGGCGTGTACGCCGTGCCCGCGCGACATCGACGAGGAAGTCGCGCGCCTCAAGCTCGCCTCGATGGGCGTCGCCATCGACGTGCTCACCGACGAGCAGCGCACGTACCTGACGAGCTGGGAGAGCGGCACCTAGGCCGCCCGCAGGAAAGGGACCAGGATGACCACCACCTTCGAGCGATCACCCTCGCTCTTCCTCACCTCGGAGTCCGTGACCGAAGGCCACCCGGACAAGATCTGCGACCAGATCTCGGACGCGGTCCTCGACGCCATCCTTGCGCAGGACCCGAAGGGGCGCGTCGCCTGCGAGACCGCCGTGACAGACGGGCTTCGTCCTCGTGATCGGCGAGATCACGACGAGCACGTACGTCGACATTCCGAAGATCGTGCGCGACACGATCCGCGAGATCGGCTACACCAGCGCCGAGTACGGCTTCGATTGCGAGACGTGCGGTGTGCTCACGGCCATCGAGCAGCAGTCGCCCGACATCGCCCAGGGCGTCGACCGCTCGCTCGAGCTTCGGCTCGGCGCAAGCGAGGACGAGGACCTGGAGCGGGGCGCCGGCGACCAGGGCATGATGATCGGCTTCGCCTGCGACGAGACGCCCGAGTACATGCCGATGACCATCGCGCTCGCCCACCGCCTCTGCCGGCGGCTCGCCGAGGTGCGCAAGGACGGCACGCTGCCCTACCTGCGCCCCGACGGCAAATCGCAGGTGACGGTCGAGTACGCCATGGGCCGCCCGAAGCGGGTCGACACGGTCGTCATCTCGACGCAGCACGACGCCTACGTCGGCCAGGAGGTGCTGCAGCGCGACATCGAGCAGCACGTCATCCGCCACGTCATCCGGGTCGAACCTGCTCGATGCCGACACGAAGATCTACATCAACCCGACCGGCCGCTTCGTCATCGGCGGCCCCGTCGGCGATGCCGGGCTCACCGGCCGCAAGATCATCGTCGATACGTACGGCGGCATCGCCCGGCACGGCGGCGGCGCGTTCTCGGGCAAAGACCCGACGAAGGTCGACCGTTCGGGCGCCTACGCGGCGCGCTGGGTAGCGAAGAACATCGTCGCCGCGGGCCTCGCGGAGCGCTGCGAAGTGCAGGTGTCGTACGCCATCGGCGTCGCCCGCCCGACATCGCTCGCCGTCGAGACGTTCGGCACCCACAAGATCGCCGAGGAGGACATCCTGCGGCTCATCCGCAAGCACTTCGACCTGCGGCCCGCCGCCATCATCCGCGACCTCGATCTGCGCCGCCCCATCTACCGGCAGACGGCGGCCTACGGCCACTTCGGCCGCACCGACATCGACGTGCCGTGGGAGCGCACCGACCGCGCGGCGGCCCTGCGCAACGACGCCGGCCTCGCGGAGGGCGCGGCGGCGAGCCGCACCTAGGCGTCGCCGCGAGCCGAAGCACACGGAGACTCCAGCATGGATCCAGCGATTATCGCCGACAACGAAGCCCAGCGTGCCCGGCTCGAGGCGCTCGTCGCGCGGCTCAGCGACGCTGACCTTGGGCGTCCGCTGGGCGGCGGCTGGACTGTCGCCACGGCGCTCGCCCACCTCGCGTTCTGGGATCGCCACGCGAAGCTTGTGCTCGACAACTGGGAGCGCGGCCACGTGCAGCCCCTGGAGGACGAGGTGTACAGCGATCTGCTCAACGTTGGGCTGATGGACGAGTGGGCCGCGCTGCCCCCGCGCGAGGCCGCCCGCCTCGCCCTCGCCGCCGCCGCCGCCGTCAACGGGCGCGTCGCCAGTCTCGACGCGCGCATCGCCGGCGAGGCCATCGCTCGCGGCGAGCCGTGGCGCGTTCGCCGCCACCGCCACCGCGCGGAGCACGTCGACCAGATCGAGCAGGCTCTGGGCGGCGGTTCGCGCTAGGCGTCCGCCAGGCGCTGCTTCATCGCATCGAGGGCACGGATATCGCTCGGGTCGGCGGCGTTGAGCAGCGCCAGGTAGAAGCTGACGTAGTCGCCGAACAGCATCGTCATCAGCAGCTGCGCGAGCCGCGAGCTCCCCCTCGCCTCGACGACGTGCGCCGCGACACCGGCGTCGGCGAGGAGCTCGCGCGTCGCGTCGAAGCGCAGGAGCACGCGCTCGTGCAGCGAGGCCGCGCGCAGCATCACCACCGCGACTATCTCTGTGGCGCCGGCAGGGTGCGCGTACCCGGCGATCGTGTTGTGATTCAGCTCCGGCAGCTCATCGGCGAAAGCCCAGCCCTCGGCGTTCTCCGCTATCTGCGTTCGCCAGCGCTGCGCCACCGCCGCCAGATGCTCCGCGCCGTACACCACCGGCACCCGCCCATACAGCGCCCTCGCCAGCCGCTTCGCCGGGTTCGCGGACGCGGGCACGCCGACATCGAGCTCGTCGCGGAGCGCCGCCAGCACGCCAAGCGCTTCCTCGATATCGCGATCGGGCGCCCCGATGGCTCCCGCCCGCTCCAGCAGCGCCAGCATCGGCATGAACGAGTGGGCGATGGCCGCGCGTGGCGGCGCATCGTACGCGATCCGGTGGTGCGGGTAGCCGCGCTCGATCGCCATCTCGCCGAGCGCGCCGCCCGAGGTGAGCACGAACGGCATCGCGCCGCGCTCCAGCGCAGCGGCGAACGACGCAAGCGTCTCCTCCGTGCCGCCGCTGTAGCTCGAGGCGACCGCGATCGTGCGGCTATCGACGAACGCGGGCGTGCTGTAGCCGCGCACGATGTGCAACGGCACGCTGCTCTCGCCGGCGATAAGGCCGCGCAGCAGGTCGGCGGCGATGGCAGAGCCGCCCATCGCGCAGACGACGATGCGCGCTGGCGACACGTACGCTGCGGGCAGCACCAGACGGCGGGCCTGCGCCCACGCCGCCGCCATCTCCTCGGGCAGATCGCGGATGTGGCCGCCCATATCGCCGGGGTCGGCCGCAGCCAGCGCCGCCGCGTCGTCGAGCCGGTCGAGCGCCGAAGTCATCGCGTCCTCCGGGGAACGGCGCGCTTATGGCCCCACATGCTCGCCATCACTCCGCGCCGGCCAGCTCGCGACCAGCCTGCAACAGTTTGGCCACGAGCGCTTCGTCGCGCACCTCCGTGTACACGCGCAGGAGCGGCTCGGTGCCCGAGAAGCGGATCAGCAGCCAGCCGCCGCCCTCCAGCAGATAGCGATAGCCATCGACCGTGTCCCGCCCGATGACCTTGACGCCGCCGAGCTCGCGCGGATCGGCGGCGTCGACACGCTGACGGATCGCGTCGCGACGGGCGGCATCGAGCTCGACATCGACCCGATCGTAGAAGTGCGGGCCGACCTTCGCGAACAGATCCGACAGCAGCTCGGACGGCTTTCGCCCGGTGCGCGCCATCAGATCGAGAAAGTAGAGCCCCGCCAGAATGCCGTCGCGCTCCGGCAGGTGCCCGCGGAAGCCGTAGCCGCCGCTCTCCTCGCCGCCGATGAGCGCGTCGGTCTCCATCATCTTCGGGCCGAGGTACTTGAATCCGACCGCCGACTCGTAGACAGGCACGTTGTAGAGCTCGCCGAGCCGGTTGGCCATGCCCGTCGTCGTCACCGACCGTACGATGGGGCCGCGCTCGCCGCGCACCTCGAGCATGTAGTAGCAGAGCAGGGCGAACACCTGCAGCTGATTGACGAACTCGCCGCGCTCGTCCATCACCCCGAGCCGGTCGGCGTCGCCGTCCGTGGCGATACCGGCATCGGCGCCGTTCCGGCGGATGTCGTCGGTCAGCGCACCGAGGTTCCTGGCGATGGGCTCGGGGGCATGGATGCCGGGGAACGCGGGGTTGATCTCGGCGTGCAGTTCGCGCACCCGGGTGCGGCCACCCCCTAACAGCGACGCGAACCACCCCTGTCCCGCGCCGTACATCGAATCGACGGCGACATTGAGCCCCGCCGCCCGCAGCGCACCGAGGTCGACGAGCCGCTCGATCTGGGCACGATAGGCCGGCTCGGGGTCGAAGCGGCGTACGAGGCCAGCGGGCTCCGCCTCCGCGAGCGGCATCCGGCGGACGTCGCCCCGCGCCTCGATCTCGTCGAGCGGCGCCTCGATGGCCGCGACGACCTCGGGCGAGGCGCTGCCCGCGTATTCGGGCTTGTACTTGAATCCGTTCCAGCGAGCCGGGTTGTGGCTCGATGTGATGATGACGGCCCCGCCCGCGCCCTTGTCGAGCAGCGAGTAGCTCACGACGGGGGTCGCCGCCGGCCTGTCGGTCAGGTAGGCGACAATGCCGTGACCGGCCGCCACCTCCGCGCACGCTTCGGCGAAGGCCCGCGATTCGAAGCGGGTGTCCCAGCCGATGACGATGCCGCGCCCGGCGAGGCCGCGGCCTTCGAGATAGCGGCACACGCTCTCCATGCAGATGCGAACGTTCGCGAACGTGAACTCCTCGGCGATGATGGCGCGCCAGCCGTCGGTGCCGAACTTGATGACCGAAGGGCTCATGTCGTCTCCTGCCGAATCGGGGCCGCCGTTAGCCGCCGCCGTGGGGGAACATCTCGCCGGGATCGAGCCGGAGGCCGCGCGGCGGGCGGGCGCCAGGCGCGACGGTTGCGCCTTGGCCGAGCGCCGCGTCCTCGACGATCGCGCCCGCTCCGATAACTACATCATCGGCGAGGGCGCTGCGCCGCACGAGAGCGCCGTGCTCCACCTGGACGCGATCCCAGAGCACGCTCGCCACGACCTCCGCCCCGGCGGCGATATCGCAGCCTTCACCGAGCGTCGCCGGCCCGAGCACGCGCGCGCCCGCCCGCACGACCGCGCCGCGGCCCGCGACGACCGGCGGCTCGATGTGCGCGCCCGCATCGATGTGCGCGCCCTCGCCGCGAACGCCGTCCGTCAGCGCCATCCGGTCGCCCTGCGCCTGCAGGTAGCGCGCCATCGTGCCGATATCGAGCCAGTAGGCCGAGGAGCGATACCCGAAGACACGCTCGCCCGCGGCGATGAGCTCCGGAAACAGCGCCGTCTCCACCATCGAGTGGCCGGGTGCGATCCGGCGCAGCGCGCCCGGCTCGAAGAGCCACAGCCCCGCATTCGCCCAGTGGCTCGGAGCTTCATGGGTGGGCGGCTTCTCGACGAATCGCAGGATGCGGTCGCTGGGGTCGAGCTCGACCACGCCGAACCCGGCGGTGTCGTCGACATGGGTGAGCGCGATGCTCACGAACGCGCCGGTGCGACGGTGGTGGTCGAGCATCGCCGTCAGGTCGATCCCGGTGAGCACATCGCCGTTGGCGACGAGGAACGTCGAGTCGCCGAGCAGCGCGGCGCAATTGAGGATGGCGCCGCCCGAGCCGAGCGGTACGGGCTCGTCGACATACGCCAGCCGCACGCCGATGTCGTCGCCGTCGCCGAATGTCTGTGCGATCTCGCGCGCGCCGCGAGCGCCCGCCAGGATGAGCTCGCCGATGCCATGGGCGCGCAGGTGGTCGATGAAGTGCGCGAGGAAGGGCCGCCCGGCGATGGGGACGAGCGCCTTCGGCCGCGAGTACGTGAGGGGCCGGAGCCGCGTCCCCTCACCGCCGATGAGCGCCACGGCCTTCATACGCCGAGTGTAACGCAGCGAGCCGCCACGGGATAGCGGCGGCTCGCGGAGCGCTCGATACGAAAGCCGCGACTCAGCGCTTGGTGTACTGCGGAGCCTTGCGGGCACGCTTCAGGCCGTACTTCTTGCGCTCCTTCATCCGGGCGTCGCGGGTGAGCAGGCCTTCGCGTCGCAGTGGCAGCCGATACCCCTCGTTGGCGACGAGCAGCGCCCGCGCAATGCCGTGCGACATCGCCCCGGCCCAGCCGGTGATGCCGCCGCCGCGAACGACGATCTGGGCGTTGTATCGACCGAACGTCTCGGTGGCGCGCAGCGGCCGCTCGATCTCGCGACGGTGCGTGACGCGCGAGAAGACGTCCTCCATCGGCTTGCCGTTGACGATGATGGTGCCGGTGCCCGGCGAGAGCCGCACTTTGGCGACGGCGGTTTTGCGGCGGCCGCGACCGTAATAGTAGTGCTGTTGTGTCATGACGCGCTTCCTTCGTCGCCGCCCTCGGCGGGCTCGGTGGTGGCCTTCGTGCGCCGTCGCGTGGCGGGCTTGGCTTCGGCGGCGGGGTCGGACGCCGCTTTCGCGGGGCTTCGCCGCTTGGGCGCAGCTGCTTCGGCGGCGGCCGGCTTGCCTTCGGCGGCGGCCTTCGTGCGTGGCGCAGCGCGAGTGGGCTTGGGCGCGGCCGCGACCGCCTCCTCGATGGGCGGGGCGCTGGCGGCGGGCTCCGTCGGGGGGGCAGCGGCGACCGGGGCGCGACGTACCGGGGCGGCAGCCGCAGCGACGGCGGCGGCGGCCCGCTTCTTGGCGCGAGCGCCGGTGCCGGCTGCGATCTGTGCCCCGTGGGGGTGCTGCGGCCCTGCGTAGACCTTCAGGTGGCGGAGCTGCGCGGCGCCGAGACGGTTGTGCGGCAGCATGCCCTTCACGGCCCCTTCGACGAGCCGATTGGGGCGGGTCTCGCGCATCTGGCGCAGGGTACGTGTCTTCAGGCCGCCCGGGTAGCCGGAGTGACGAGCATAGACCTTGTCATCTTCGTTGCCGCTGAAGTGCACCTTCTCCGCATTGATGATGACGACGAAGTCGCCCATGTCGAGATGCGGCGAGAATGTGGGCTTGTGCTTGCCCCGCAGGAGCACGGCGGCGCGGCTCGCGAGCCTGCCCATTGGTATACCCGTGGCATCGAGAACATGCCACCTTCGGTCGATATCGCCGGCCCGCAGGCTGTACGTTTTCATCGCGCACCTTCGAATAGCGGCGGGTCGTAACGTACCCGCCAGAGGTACAGGCCCTGCGGCGGCGCCGCGGGTTCTGCCTGTGCGTACACGCCGCTCCGCAAGTAGCCGCGGAACGTCGCGATATCCAATCGCCGCAACCCCACCTGGACGAGCGCCCCGACCGTCCGCCGCACTTGGTGCGGCAGGAAGGCCGTGCCCTCGAACGTGAAGCCGATGAGGCCGCGCCAGCCGTGCACGGTGGCGCGGAACATCCGCCGCACCGTGTTCGTCTCGCGGTCCGGCTTCCCGGCGAATGCCGCGAAGTCGTGCTCGCCGACAAGCTCTCGCGCCGCCTGGCGCATCAGCCCGATGTCGGGCGCCTCTTCACACGTCCAGGCCATCCGCCGCCACAACGGCGACTTCGACTCCGGCGTGCGAAGGAGGTAGCGGTAGACACGTGACCGCGCCCTCCTTCGTACGTCGAACCCCTCAGGCAGCTCTCGCGCCGCCTTCACCGCGATGTCGGCAGGCAAGCGATGGTTCAGCTCGTGCACGAAGGCGCGTTCGGGCAGCATCGCCTCCGTCTCGAATGCCATCACCTGTCCCTTCGCATGCGCGCCGGCGTCGGTGCGCCCCTGAAACCAGAGCCGCGCATCTTCGCCGGTAAGCTCCGTCATCGCTGCCCGCATCCGCGCCTCGATGGTGTCGAGGTGTGGCTGCTGCTGCGAGCCGTGATAGGCCGTACCCTCGTACTCCAGGAGCAGCGCAATGCGCCGGCCCGTCATTCTGCTACGCCCGGTCGACGAACTCCAGCTGTGCCAACTTCGCGCCGTCGCCATGACGCGGGCCCAGCCGGATGATCCGGGTATAGCCGCCCTGCCGCGCCTTGTAGTGCGGCCCCAGGTCGTCGAACACCTTCTTGATTACCTTATGGTCGGTGATGAAGCGCAATGCGAGCCGTCGCGAATGGAGGTCGCCTGCCTTGCCCAGCGTGATCATGCGCTCGGCGAATCGGCGCACTTCCTTCGCCTTCGCCTCGGTCGTGACGATCTGCTCGTACGTAATGAGGTCACGCACCTGATTGCGATACAGCGACAACCGGTGGCCTGTGGGCCGGCTCAGCTTGCGGCCGCTCTTGTGATGTCTCACCGGATCGTTCCTCCGCGAGCCCTGGGGGCGTACTTCGTGACGTTACTCATCGTCGGTCACGAGGGCGGCGCCCTCACCGACTTCGCGCAGTGCCTTGGCGAGTTTCGCCGCCATCGGCCCGAGGTCTTCGTCAGCAGCGTCGTCGTCAGCAGCGTCGTCGCCTGCCGCATCGGCTTCGACCGCCGGCGCGGCGATGCGGGCGGCCGGACGAGCGCCGGAGCCCGTCTCGACCAGCGTCATCAGGGGCAGGCCCGGCTCGATGGCCTCCAGCGTGTCGTCGCGCAGGAAGCCGTACTCGATGAGCTTGGCCAGCATCTCGTCGTACGACTTGCGGCCGAAGTTGCGGAGCGTCAGCAGCTCGTCCTCGGTCTTCTCCAGCACCTGGCCGACGAGCATGAGGCCGCTGCGCTTGAGGCAGTTGTAGGCCCGAACGGAGAGGTTCAGCTCCTCGATGGGCGTGCTGTAGCGCTCGCCGGAAAGGGCGGAGCCGCTGCCCACGCCGGCGACCGTGCCGATGAGCTCCGGGCGGCCGATCTGCACGAATCGCGCGAGGTGGCCCATGAGGATGTCGGCACTGCGGCTGACAGCCTCTGTCCCGGTGAGGGTGCCGTCGGTCCACACTTCGAGCACGAGGCGATCGTAGTTCGTCATCTGGCCGACACGGGTGCGGGTGACCTTGTAGTTGGCGCGCCGCACCGGCGTGAAGACGGCGTCGACGGGGATGACCCCGATCGGCAGCCCGTTGACGTGCTCGGCGGGCACGTAGCCGCGCCCGCGATCGACGTTGAACTCGACCGTGAGGCGTGCGTCCGCGGAATCGAGCGTCGCCAGGTGGAGGTCGGGGTTGATAATCTCGTAGTCGGCCGTGGTCTGGATGGCCGCCGCGGTGATGTTGCCCGGCCCCTGCGCCTCCAGGTACAGCTTGCCCGGCCGGTCGGACAGGCCGCGCAGCCGCAAGTCCTTGACGTTGAGGAGGAACTCCGTGGTGTCCTCCATCATGTGGGGGATGGTCGAGAACTCGTGCTGCGACTTCCTCGACGCGCACCGAGGTGACGGCCGCGCCCGGCAGCGCTCCGAGCAGCACCCTGCGCAGGGCGTTCCCGAGTGTGGTGCCAAAGCCTTCTTCGAGGGGTTCGGCGATGACGCGCGCGTACGTGTCGTCGCTATCCTCGATGGTGATCTCGGGGATTTCTTGCAGTGTCAACGAAATCACCCTCCTTGGGTGAGCCCCATCGCCAGACGAGGCGGAGCGATCGCGGCTGGCGACACCTTCGGGTGCCGCCGGAGCACGAGCGCGAAAGGTCAGCGCGAGTAGTACTCGATGATGACGGCGGGGTCGAACAGCGCTTCGGCTTCGGCCGGGTCGATGTCGGCGACGATCCGTCCCGTCATGGCCGCCGGATCCATCGTCAGCCAGCCTACCTGCTGCTTGCCGCCCACCTTCTCCTTCTGGATGGCGAAGTATTCCGATTTCTGCCCGCGGGGGGTCCACGCCAGCGCATCGCCGACGCGGACACGCGCCGAGGGGATGTCCGTCTTACGTCCGTTGAGGCCGATGTGTCCGTGCCTCACGATCTGGCGGGCCTGGTTTCGCGAGTCGGCCCATCCGAGCCGGTAGACGACGTTATCGAGCCGCGATTCGAGCAGCTTGAGCAGGTTGTCGGTGGTGGCGCCGGTCTGCCGGAGCGCTTCTTCGTAGTAGCTGCGGAACTGCCGCTCGAGCACGCCGTAGACGGCGCGTGCCCGCTGCTTCTCACGCAGCTGCAATCCGCGGTCCGACACCTTGCGGCGTCGCGCGCTGCGCTGTCCGGGCGGCGTGGGCCGCTTGTCGAACGTGCAGTTCGTGACGCACTTGTCGCCCTTCAGCATCAGCTTTTCGCCGTGCCGGCGGCAAAGCCGGCAGGCGGGTCCCGTGTATCGAGCCATAGATGTCGTTGTCCTCCTGGTCGCTACACGCGTCGCCGCTTGCTAGGGCGGCAGCCGTTGTGAGGAACCGGTGTCACGTCGCGGATGCTGAGTACGGTGAGGCCGCTGGCCTGGAGCGAGCGGATCGCCGCTTCGCGGCCGGCGCCGGGGCCGCGTACCAGCACCTCGACCTCGCGCATGCCGTGATCCATCGCCTTGCGCGCGGCCGTCTCGCCCGCGAGCTGGGCGGCGTAGGGCGTCCCTTTGCGGGAGCCTTTGAAGCCGGAGCCGCCGCAGCTGCTCCACGCCACCACATTCCCATTCGGGTCGGTGAGGGTGACAATCGTGTTGTTGAAGGTGGAGCGGATGTAGGCCCGTCCCCTGGGAACCGACTTCTTCTCGCGCTTGCGCCCTCGTGATCCGCGTTCGGCCATTGCTCTGAACCCCTACTACTTCTTCGTTGCCTTGCGCTTGCCGGCGACGGTTCGGCGGGCGCCCCGCTTGGTGCGGGCGTTGGTGCGGGTGCGCTGTCCGCGGGCCGGCAGCCCCCGGCGGTGCCGCAGCCCGCGATAGCTGCCGATCTCGATCAGCCGCTGCACGTTCTGCCGCACCTCGCGCCTGAGGTCGCCCTCGACGGTGTAGGTGCGGTCGATGATCTCGCGGATGCGCACGACCTCTTCTTCAGTGAGGTCGCGCACGCGCGTATCGGGATTCACACGTGCCGCCGCGACGATGTCTTTGGCGGACTTGTTCCCGATGCCGTAGATGTAGCTGAGCGATATTTCGACGCGTTTCTCCCTTGGGATGTCCACGCCCGCGATTCGCGCCATCGCCGCCTCCGTTCGTTTCCCGTTAGCCTTGCCGCTGCTTGTGCTTCGGGATCTCGCAAATGACCATCACCCGGCCGTGTCGCCGGATGACCTTGCACTTTTCACACCGTGGCCGCACCGATGCCGAAACCTTCATCGGATGTTCGTCCCTTCTTTTAGCGGAACCGGAACGTGATCCGGCCTCGCGTAAGGTCGTAGGGCGAGAGTTCGACGAGCACCCGGTCGCCGGGAAGAATCTTGATGAAGTGCATCCGTATCTTCCCCGAGATGTGTGCCAGCACTTCGTGCCCGTTGGCCAGCTCGACGCGGAACATCGCGTTCGGGAGCGGCTCCTTGACGATGCCTTCGACCTCGATGACATCCTTCTTGGGCATGCGCGGCCCGCGCGTCTCGGCTGCTGTGGTCGCCCGTCCCTTTTTTACCATAACTCCTCGGTGTGCCGGCGCGCCCGCTTAGGGCAGCGTCAGCACGACAGGGCCGTCTTTCGTGACGGCCACGGTGTGCTCGAAGTGGGCCGAGAGGCTGCCATCGGCGGTGCGCACGGTCCACCTGTCGTCATCGCATTTCGTGCGCCAGTCGCCGAGGGTGAGCATCGGCTCCAGTGCCAGCACCATTCCCTCTCGGAGCTCCATGCCCCTGTTCGCTACGCCGTAGTTCATCACGTACGGCTCTTCGTGCATTTCGCGGCCGATACCGTGACCGCCGTATTCGCGAACGATGCCGAACCCGAATGGCTCGGCGTGCGCCTGGATGGCGGCGGAGATATCGCCGAGCCGGTTGCCCGGCCGCGCCGCCGCGATTCCCTTCCAGAGGCTCTCCTCGGTCACCCGAATGAGCTGCTCGGCCTCCGGGCTGACCTGCCCCACGGCGATGGTCACGGCCGAATCGCCGACGAAGCCCCTGTACGTCGCGCCCAGATCGATGCTGACGATATCGCCCTCGCGTATCACCCGGTCGCCGGGGATGCCGTGGACGATCTCGTCGTTAATCGAGATGCACACCGTTGCGGGATAGGCGCGATCTCCGCCGTATCCCAGGAACGTGGGGAGTGCGCCTCGCGCCTTGTACTCCCTGCGGACGATCGCGTCGAGTTCCCGCTCGACAACCCCCGGGCGAGCCGCCTCCACCAGTATGGCGAGCACCTGGCCGACGATTCGGCCCGCCTCGCGCATCACGGCAATCTCGTCCGCCGACTTCAGCTCTACCGCCATGGTGTTCGGCGATCTCCTAGTATACCAAATTCGGGCTAGCGCGCAGCCCCCGCTCGCAGCGCCTCCACAAGGTCGTCGCCGACAGCCTCGACGGGCCGTTCGCCGTCGATCTCGGTGAGCTTGCCCTGGGCCCGATAGTGCGCGAGCAGCTCGGCTGGCGGCTTCTGGCGCTCGAGCCGCCGCTTCGCCGTCTCCAGCGAGTCATCGTCGCGCTGGTAGAGCTCGCCCTTGCACCTGTCGCAGCGCCCCGTGCTCTTCGGCGGGCTGTTCTTCTCGTGATAGACGGCGCCGCAGCCCCGGCAGAGCCAGCGCCCGGACAGCCGCGCGAGCACCTCTTCGTCCGATACGTGGATGTAGAGCACCCGGTCGATCCGGCCGCCCCGTTCCTCGAGCGCTGCGTCGAGAGCGCGGGCCTGCTCGAGCGTCCGCGGAAACCCGTCGAGCATCACGCCGCGTTCCAGCCCCGGCGCGAACAGCCGCCCGAGCAGCATGCCGATCGTGACGCTATCGGGCACCAGTTCGCCGCGATCCATGTAGCCCTTCGCCTCGCGGCCGAGTTCCGTGCCTTGGGCTGCCTCCTCGCGGAACATGTCGCCCGTCGCCAGATGGGTCACGCCGAACTCGCGCGTGATACGTTCGGCCTGGGTGCCTTTTCCGGCGCCCGGCGGGCCCAGCAGAATAATGTCCACGCGTTTCCTCTCCGCCTCAGCGGATGAACCCTTCGTAGTTTCGCATCAGCAGCTGCGCTTCGAGCTGCCGCATCGTATCGAGCACCACGCCCACGACGATAAGCAGGCCGGTGGTGCTGATCGTGAGGGCATTGACGTCGGTGAGCCGCGTCGCAAGGTATGGCACGACAGCCATCGCCGCGAGGAAGATCGCGCCCCCCCAGGTGATGCGCGTGAGCACGCGGGTGATGTACTCCTGCGTCGGCTTGCCCGGCCGGATGCCCGGCACGAATCCGCCCTGCCGCTGCAGGTTCTCGGCGATGTTCTGTTGCTGGAAGACGATCACGGTGTAAAAGAAGGTGAACCCCATCACAAGCAGGAACACGAAGGCCCAGTACACCCCGTTCGTCGGGTCGAAGACGTTGCCGATAAACTCGGCCGTATTGGCGAGCCAGCCCGTTTCCGACGCCTCGAAGTACTGCGCCGCCGTCGACGGGAAGATCATGATCGAGTACGCGAAGATCAGCGGGATCATGCCCGCCGAGTTCACCCGCAACGGGATATGGCTCTGCCCGGACTGGCGATACATCCGCCCTCCCCGGAACATGCTGCGCGCGTATTGCACCGGGATGCGCCGCTGCGCCTCCTGGACGAAGATGATCGACGCGATGATGAACACGGCGAGCACGGCGATGATCGCGATGCCGCCGAAGCTGACGCTGGAGTCGATGACCCGCCCCAGCAGCGTCGGGAAGCCGGCGACGATGCCGCCGAAGATGATGATCGAGAGGCCGTTGCCGATGCCGCGCTCCGTGATGAGCTCGCCCATCCACACGAGGAACATCGTGCCCGCGGCCATTGCCGCGAGCGTCGCCATCGTGGGCAGCGCGTCGCCTCCGGAGAATCCGATGTTCTGAATCGCGCCCGCCCGTTCCAGGATGATGAGCTGCGCGTACCCCTGCACGACAGCCAGCGGCACGGTGAGCCAGTACGTGTACACCTGCACCCGGTTGCGCCCCGCTTCGCCCTCCTCGGAGAGCGCCTGCAGTCGCGGAATGACGGGCGTCATCAGCTGCATGATGATCGATGCGCTGATGTACGGGTACACGCCGAGCGCGGCGATGCTGAGGTTGCGCAGCGCCCCGCCACTGAAGATATCGAGAAAGCCGAGCGCGGCGTTGTCGTCGAACACCTGGTCGAGCGTATCGGGTTCGACGTTCGGAACGGGCACGTGCGCGACGAAGCGGAACACGGCGAGCATCGCCAGCGTGAACAGGAGCTTGGAGCGAACGTCGGCCTGCTGGAACGCGTCGACGACAGCGGTCAGCAGCCGCGGCGCTCCCGCCTTGCCTCCGCTCTTAGCGCCCGCCTGCATGCGCAACCTCCTCCACCGTACCACCCGCCGCCTCGATCTTGCGGCGCGCTTCCGCGGAGAACTTGTGGAGGCTGACCTTCAGCGGGCGGTCGAGCTCGCCTGTGCCCAGCAGCTTCACCGGCTGATTGAGGTGCTTGAGAATGCCGGCGTCGCGAAGCGCCTCGGGCGTCACGACGGCGTTCGCTTCGAAGCGCCCGGCGATTCGATCCAGGTTCACGGGCTGGTACTCCACCCGGAAGATGTTCGTGAAGCCGCGCTTGCGGCCCATCCGCTGCACGAGCGGAAGCTGGCCACCCTCGAAGCCGATCCGGATGTCGTTGCCGCTGCGGGCTTTTTGGCCTTTCAGCCCTTTGCCCGCGTACGTGCCCTGACCCGATGCGTTGCCGCGACCGATACGCTTGCGTGCGTGCTTCGCGCCTCTCGGCGGACGGAGCTGATGCGCCTGCATGGCCTCTCCTCGTTTGGCGCGGCGCGGTTAGGCGCCGGGCTCGCCCTCCACCTGTACGAGGTGGCGAACTTTGTGAATCATCCCGCGAACGTCGGGCGTGTCGTTGTGCTCGACGGTGTGGCCGAGCCTGCGCAGGCCCAGCGCACGCACCGTGCGCTTGTGTTCTTCGCGCTGGCCGATGGCGCTACGCTTCCACGTAACCCTGATCCTATTCGCTGCCATCGGTCGTCTCCGGAGGCGCGGGCATGGCGGGCGCCGCGCGCCGCGCGCCCTCGCCGCCGCGAATGGCGCCCCTGCGCCGGGCGAGCTCCGCCTTGGGGTTCTTCATCTCGGCGAGCCCCTTCATGGTGGCGCGCACGACATTGACGGGGTTGTCGCTGCCCAGCGACTTCGCGAGCACGTCGCGGATGCCCGCCATCTCCATCACGGCGCGCACTCCGCCGCCCGCGATGACGCCCGTGCCCGGGGAGGCCGGCTTCATCATCACCTTCGCGGCGCCGAAGTCGGCGATGACGGGATGCGGCAGCGTGTGCTCGACCATCGGGATGCGAACGAAGTTGCGCTTGGCGATGGTCGCGCCCTTGCGGATGGCCTCCGGCACTTCGTTGGCCTTGCCGAGACCGGCCCCCACGCCGCCACGGCCATCGCCGACGACGACGAGCGCGCTGAAGTTGAACCGGCGGCCGCCCTTCACGACTTTGGCGACCCGGTTGATGTAGACAACCTTTTCCTGCATGTCGGCGTCGCGCGAATCCCTGTCGCGATCGCCCGGGCGGCCATCTCTGCCCCGGCCAGATGTAACCATGGCGTTACGCCTTTTCTAGAATTTGAGTCCGCCCTCGCGAGCGGCCTCTGCCAGCGCCTTCACGCGTCCGTGGTAACGGAAGCCGCCTCTGTCGAACACAACATTGCTGACGCCTGCGGCCTTCGCGCGTTCGGCGATGAGCTTGCCGACCGCCGCGGCCCGATCCGTCTTGCGCTGCTTCGCGTTTCGCAGCGCGGGCTCCATGTCCGATGCTGCCGCCAGTGTGTGCTGGGCGACATCGTCGATAAGCTGGACGTAGATGTGGGTGACGCTGCGAAACACGGCCAGCCGCGGCTGCGTCGGCGTCCCCGAAACCGTCTTGCGCACGCGAATGTGTCGCCGGATGCGCGCGGCCCTTCGTGTGCGGGTGTTCTTCATGTCCTGTTCGCTCCTAGCGCGCGGCGCCCTTGCCAGCCTTGCCGGCCTTGCGGCGCACGCGCTCGCCCTGGTATCGGATGCCCTTGCCGGTATACGTCGCCGGCGGGCGGATCTTCCGCACGTTGGCGGCCACCTGGCCCACGAGCTGCTTGTCGTAACCCATGACGTCGATCCGGTTGCCCTCGACCACGAACGAGATGCCCTCGGGCGGCTCGACCGAGACGGGGTGCGACAGTCCGACCTGGAACGCCAGCGCTTCGCCCTGCTGTTGCACGCGATAGCCGACGCCCTGAATCTCGAGCGACTTCGTGAATCCGGTCGCCACCCCCACCACCATGTTGGAGATGAGCGTGCGGGTCAGACCATGGAGGGCGCGGTTCTTCGGCTGATCGTTGGGCCGCGTGACGCGGATGGTGCCGCCGTCGACCTCGATCCGCATATCGCGATGCAGGTCGCGCGCAAGTTCGCCCCGCGGCCCGCGAACGCGCAGGTGATTGCCCTCGCCAAGCTCGATCTCGACGCCGCTGGGCACCTCAATCGGGAGCCTACCGATACGCGACATGGTGGTTCTCCGCTACCAGACGTAGCATAGCACTTCGCCTCCGACGTGCTCGTTCCAGGCGCGGCGCCCCGTCATCACACCCTTGGGTGTGGACATGATCGCGATGCCGAGCCCGCCGTACACGCGGGGAATCTCGCCCTTCTGCACGTACACCCGCAGTCCCGGCTTGGAGACGCGCTGGAGGCCGTGCAGGATGGGGTCTTTCTTGCCCGTGTAGTTCAGCCGGACGCGCAGGTTGCGGCGATTGCCCTCCTCCTGCACATCGTACTCGCGGAGAAAGCCCTCCTCGGTGAGAACCTCGGCGATCGCTACCTTCAGCTTCGACGATGGCATGACGACGCTCTCGTGCCGCGACGCGATGGCGTTGCGCAGCCGAGTGAGCATGTCAGCGATCGGGTCGCTCATGGACATCGTTCTGCTCCTCGCCTACCAGCTCGACTTTTGGACACCGGGCAGCTGGCCCCTGAGGGCATGCTCCCGGAAGCAGATGCGGCACATCGCGAACTGGCGCATGTAGGCTCGCGGCCGCCCGCAGAGCCGGCAGCGGTTCTTGCTCCGCGTCGAGAACTTCGGCGTCCTCTTCGATTTGGCGATCTGCGATGTCTTCGCCACTCGGCTTCTCCCTTAGTTTCTGCTGAACGGCATGCCGAACAGCTGCAACAGCTTCCGGCCTTCTTCGTCCGTCTCAGCCGTGGTCACGATAGTGATCTGGAGCCCGCGGATGCGGTCGATCTTGTCGTAGTCGATCTCCGGAAAGATCAACTGCTCCTTCACACCCAGGCTATAGTTCCCCCGCCCGTCGAAGGCGTCGAGCGGCACCCCCTGGAAGTCGCGGATGCGGGGCAGGGCTATGCTCAGGAGCCGATCGACGAACTCGTACATGCGGTCGCCCCGCAGCGTCACGGCGACACCGATGGGGTTGCCCTCGCGAATCTTGAAGTTGGCGATCGATGTCTTCGCGCGGGTGATGATCGGCTTCTGGCCGGTGATGATCGACAGGTCTTCCGATGCGGCGTCGAGCGCCCGCGCGTTCGTGAGCGCTTCGCCCATGCCGATGTTGAGCACAACCTTCGTGAGGCGTGGCACTCGCATGATGTTGGTGTAGCCGAACTCGCGCAGCAGCTCCGGGACGATCTCGTCGCGGTATCGCTGCTTCATACGCGGCACAGAGCCGTTCGCCATCGCCATCCTCGCTAATCGATATCGGCGTCGCACTTGCGACAGTAGCGCACCTTCGCGCCGCTGGTCTGGAGCCGGAAGCCCACCCGTGCCGGCTGACTGCACTGTGGGCAGACAACGCGGACGTTGCTGATGTGGATCGGCGCTTCGAGCTCGATGATGCCCGCCGGCTGCGTCATCGATCGCGCCCGCATGTGGCGCTTCACGATGTTGACGCCGTGCACGACGATCCGATCGCCCTCGCCGGCGGTGGCCTGACGCACCTGCCCGCGCTTGCCGCGGTCGCGGCCTGTCATGACCTGCACGGTGTCGTTGCGCTTCACCTTCCGCATGGTCAGACAACCTCCGGGGCGAGTGAGACGATCTTCATGAAGTCGCGGTCGCGGAGTTCGCGGCCCACCGGCCCGAAGATGCGCGTGCCACGAGGGTTGAGCTTGTCGGAGAGCACGACCGCGGCGTTATCGTCGAAGCGGATGGTGCTGCCGTCGGGGCGGCTGTAGGGCTTCGTCGTCCGTACGATGACGGCCTTGACGACCTCGCCCTTCTTCACCGCGGCGTTCGGCTGCGCCACCTTCACGGTGGCGACGATGATGTCGCCGACGCGAGCGTAGCGGCGGCCTGTGCCGCCGAGGACGCGGATGCAGAGCAGTTCGCGCGCGCCGGAGTTGTCGGCCACCTTGAGACGGGTCTCCTGCTGGATCACGATCCGTCCCCTTCGGCCGCCACGGGCTGCTCGAGCTCGCGTCCGATGACGCGCGGCTGCACCTCGGCGACATCGCCGCGGCGCAGGATTTCGAGCACTTCCCATCGCTTCGTTTTCGAGAGCGGCCGCGTCTCGCGGATGGTCACGACGTCGCCGAGATTGCACGCGTTCGTCTCGTCGTGCGCGTTCAGCCGGTTGGTGCGGCGGATGCGCTTGCGGTAGAGCGGGTGAGGCTTCATCGTCTCGATGGCGACCACGACGGTCTTGTCCATCTTGACGCTCATCACCTTGCCCTGGCGAATCTTCCGGTTGGACTGCATGCTAGCCTTCCTGTGCCCCGAGCATCGCGGCGATCTCGCGTTCACGCTGGATTGTCTTGATGCGGATGATGCGGCGCTTTGCCCACCTGAGCGCGCGGTGGTTCGATGCCTGTCGTGTGGCCACCTGCAGCCTCAGCGTGAATACCTGGCGATGCACCTCTTCCAGGTTCTTCGCCAAGTCCTCGTCGGAGAGCGCCCGCAGCTCGTCGGCCTTGCGGTTCGTCATCCTCGCGCCTCCGCCTCGCGGCTGACGAATCGCGTCTGAATCGGCAGCTTGTGGCTGGCGCGACGCATCGCCTCGCGGGCTACTTCTTCGCGCACGCCGGAGACCTCGAAGATCATCCGTCCGCGCCTCACGACCGCCACCCAGTGGTCGGGCGGCCCCTTGCCGGAGCCCATCCGCGTTTCGGCGGGCTTTTTCGAGACGGGCTTGTCGGGGAAGATCCGGATCCAGACCTTGCCCCCGCGGCGCATGTAGTGCGTGATGGCGCGCCGCGCCGCCTCAATCTGCCGTGCGTCGACCCAGGCATTGTCCATGGCCTGCAGACCGAATTCGCCGAACGACACCTCGTTGCCGGACGTCGCCGGACCGGTGCGCCTGCCGCGATGCGATCTTCGATAGCGAACCCTGCGTGGTTGCAGCACGACTCTTGTCCTCTATTCCGCGGCCGAGGGCGCGGCTTCCCCGAGTGCGCCTTCCGACGCGGTCGGGGGGCTCTTGCGCTCCGGCAGAATATCGCCCTTGTAGATCCATACCTTCACGCCGATCCGGCCGAAGGTGGTGTGTGCTTCCGTAAAGCCGTAGTCGATGTCGGCGCGCAGCGTGTGCAGGGGCACCCGCCCCTGGCGCTCCGTCTCTTCGCGCGACATCTCGGAGCCGCCGAGCCGGCCGGCGACCCGAATCTTCACGCCGAGCGCCCCACGCCCCATCGTCCGCTGCGCCGATTGCTTGATCGCGCGCCGGAAGGCAACGCGACGCTGCAGCTGCTCGGCGACGCTCCTCGCCACGAGGAACGAATTGAGCTCGGGCACCGTGATCTCGTTGATGTTGACCCGGACCCGGTGCCCGGTGAACTTCTCGAGCTGCGTCCGCAGTTCGTCGACGCGCTGGCCGCCGCGCCCGATGACGATGCCGGGCCGCGCGGTGTGAATCGCCACGGTCGCCAGGTTGGCGCTGCGGTCGATCTCGACCTTGGCGACGCCGGCCTCGCCCATGGATCGTAGCACGAAGTCGCGAATCTTCAGATCTTCGTGCAGCTGCTCGGGGTAGGCGCGACCGCCGTACCACTTGCTCTGCCAATCGTAGATGACGCCGAGCCGGAACCCGGTGGGATGTACCTTCTGGCCCATTACGCCTCCGTGTCCGCGACGATGACGGTGATGTGGCTCGCCCGCTTGATGCGGGGCGCCGCACGCCCGCGCGCCCGTGCCTTGAATCGCTTGAGCCGCGGCGCTTCGTTGGCTGTCGCCTTGACGATGCGCAACTCGTCCATCGAAAGACCGTAGTTGTTCTCCGCGTTGGCGGCGGCCGAGTTCACGACTTTCGCAATTTCCCGCGCGATCGGCATCTGCGTGAAGCGCAGCTTCGTCATCGCGTCCTCGACCTTGAGGCCGGGAAGCTCCCGTAATACGAGTCGCGCCTTGCGGGGCGAGACCCGGATGTGCTTGGCGGTTGCGCGCACCTGCACGATTCGTTTCTCCTGTCGTTAGCGGCGGCGCAGCTGCGCCGTGCGCTCCGACTTGCTGACATGTCCGCGGAACGTCCGGGTGGGGGCGAACTCGCCGAGCTTGTGCCCCACCATGTTCTCGGTGACGAAGACGGGGACGTGACGCCGCCCGTCGTGCACGGCGATGGTGATGCCGACCATCTGCGGCACGATGGTGGACGCGCGCGCCCATGTGCGGATCACCTGCTTTTGCCCGGAGCGCTGCACAGCGTCGACTTTGCGAAGCAGCTTTTCCGCGACAAATGGGCCCTTTTTCGTCGAACGAGACACGTTGTACCCTTCGCCTAACGCTTGTGCCGGCTGCGGACGATATTCTTGTCCGTAGCCTTGTTGTTCCGGGTTCGATACCCGAGTGTGGGCTTGCCCCACGGCGATTTCGGGCCGGGCAGCCCGATGGGCGCCTTGCCTTCGCCACCGCCGTGCGGGTGGTCGCGGGGGTTCATCGCCGAGCCGCGCACTTGCGGGCGGCGGCCGCGGTGCCGCGTCCGCCCGGCCTTGCCGAGCTTGATGTTGTTGTGCTCCGAGTTCCCGACCTGGCCGACGGTCGCCTGGCATTCGGAGCGGACGCGCCGCATCTCGCCGGATGGCAGCCGCAGGAGGCAGTAGTCGCCTTCCTTGGCCATCAGCTGGGCCGATGCTCCGGCGCTGCGCACCATCTGCCCGCCCCGGCCTATCTGCAGCTCGATGTTGTGCACGAGCGTGCCTGTCGGGATGTTGCGCAGCGGCAGCGAGCTGCCCGTACGCACTTCGGCCTCGGGCCCCGACATGATCGTGTCGTTCACCTTCAGCCCGTTCGGCGCCAGGATGTAACGCTTCTCGCCATCGCGATAGAAGATGAGCGCGATGCGTGCCGAGCGGTTCGGGTCGTACTCGATGGCGGAGACGCGACCGGGCACGCCGTACTTGTCGCGCTTGAAGTCGATGATGCGGAGCAGCCGCTTGTGGCCGCCGCCCCGGTGGCGCACGGTGAGCCGCCCCTGGTCGTTGCGGCCGGCGCGACGCTTGTGCTTCGGCCCCAGCAGCGACTTCTCGGGCTTCTTCTTCGTGATTTCGTCGAAGGTGTAGCCGGAGGCGCCGCGGCGACCGGGGGACGTTGGCTTGAACTGACGTGTCGGCATTGCCTACACCCCCTCGAACAGTTCGATGCGGTCGCCCGCGCCGAGCGTGACGATCGCCTTGCGCCAATCCGGCGCTTTGGCCTGGCGGCGGCCGACCCGGCGCGACTTGCCGGGCACGTTCATGACGTTCACCGCGAGCACTGAGACGTTGAAGGCGAGCTCGACGGCTTCCTTCACCTGGAGCTTGTTGGCGCCGGTCGCGATGGCGAACACGTACTTGCCTTCCTCGGCCAGGCGTGTGCTCTTCTCCGTGATGAGCGGGCGGAGGACCACGTTGTACGGGTGGATTGCCTTCGGCATCGTCTCGCTCCGTCCTACCGTGCGCCTTCGGGCATCGCCGCGCGTCGCTTCGTTGCCCGTTCGCCGCCCCAGAGCGCCTCGGCCTTGCGGACGGCGCCCTCGGTCATTATCAGACTGCGGTGGTTCATGAGGTCGGCCACGTTCAGGTACGCGGCCGGCAGCGTCATCACGCGCGGCAGGTTCGCCGCGCTCATCTTCACGTTCGGGTTCGGGTCGGCCGTGACGATGATGGCGGAGCCCTTGACGCCGAGCGCCTCCATCATCGTGGCGATTTCCTTCGTCTTCGGTGTGGCCAGGTCGAGCTCGTTGAGAATGAGGAGCTCGGCGTCGCGCGCCTTCGACGACAGCGCCGAGCGCAGCGCGAGCCGGCGGAATCGCTTGGGGATGGTCTGCGTGTAATCGCGGGGGCGCGGCCCGAAGGCGACGCCACCGCCGGTGCGTACCGGCGAGCGTGCGGAGCCCACGCGCGCGCGACCGAGCCCCTTCTGCTTGGCGAGCTTGCGGGTGGAGCCGCGCACTTCGCCGCGTGTCTTCGTCTTCGACGTGCCCTGGCGGCGATTCGCCATCTGCGAGACGAACACCTGGTGCAGCGATGTCAGGTGCGGACGCAGCCCGAAGACTTCATCCGCAACCGTGATGGTGCCGATTTCCTTCCCTGTGCGATCGCGAAGGGGAAGTTCCATGCGTTCCTCTTACCCGGCCGCGTTCTTGCGCGAGCGCCGAATTCTCACGAGTCCGTTCCTGAAGCCGGGCACGCTGCCCTTGACGAACAGAAGATTGCGCGCCGTATCGACCCGCAACACTTCGAGGCCCTGCGTTGTGACCGTCTCCGCACCCATGTGGCCCGACATTTTCGTGCCCTTGAAGACGCGGCCCGGTGTGGTGCCGGCGCCGATGGAGCCGGGTGCGCGGTGCCGGTCGGACTGGCCATGCGTTTTTGGGCCGCCGCTGAAGTGGTGGCGCTTGACGGTGCCCGCGAAGCCCCGGCCGATGCTGGTGCCGGCGACATCGATGAGCGTGCCTTCTTCGAAGATCTCCGGACCGATCCGCTGGCCGACGGTCATCTCGCCGACGGGGCCGCGGAACTCCTGGAGGTGACGGAGGTCGCCGTTGTCCTTGAGGTGACCGCGCTCGGGCTTGTTGAGCCGCTTCGCCTCGCCGAAGCCTATCTGCACGGCCTCGTAGCCATCGCGAGCGACGGTGCGCAGCTGCGTCACGACGCACGGCCCGGCCTGAATGACGGTCGCTCCGGTGACGGTGCCGTCGCTCCGGAAGACCTGGGTCATGCCCAGCTTGCGTCCCAGAAGTCCATCGAACGTCATTACAGCTTAATCTCGATATCGACGCCGGACGGCAGTTGGAGCCGCATCAGCGTGTCTACGGTCTTCGATGTCGGCTCGATAATGTCGATGAGCCGCTTGTGCGTCCGAATCTCGAACTGCTCCCGCGAGTCCTTGTCGATGAAGGGCGAGCGGTTCACGCAGTACTTGCGGATGCGCGTCGGCAGCGGGATTGGCCCGGCCACGGCCGCGCCCGTGCGTTCTGCTGCCTCGACTATCTGCTCGGCCGATTGGTCGAGGATGCGATGATCGTAGGCCTTGAGCCTGATCCGTATCTTGCGTCGCGCCATACCGTTACCGCTATCCTCGTTCTCTGTGGGCCTGTGTTTACTCGGTGATCTTTGTGACGACGCCGGCGCCGACGGTGCGGCCGCCTTCGCGGATGGCGAAGCGCAGCCCTTCCTCGATGGCGACGGGCTGGATGAGCTCGATCTGCCATCTTGACGTTGTCGCCCGGCATCACCATCTCCACCCCTTCGGGCAGCTTGACGTTGCCGGTCACGTCCGTCGTCCGGATGTAGAACTGGGGCCGGTAGCCCGTGAAGAACGGCGTGTGCCGTCCGCCCTCCTCTTTCGAGAGGACGTAGACCTCGCCGTCGAACTTCGTGTGCGGGTTGATCGAGGCGGTCTTCGAGAGCACCTGGCCCCGCTCGACGTCCTCGCGCTCGATGCCGCGCAGCAGGCAGCCGACGTTGTCGCCCGCCTCGCCCTGGTCGAGCAGCTTCTTGAACATCTCGACGCCGGTGACGGTCGTCTTCCGGGTGGGGTTGATGCCGACGATCTCGATCTCGTCGCCGACGTGGACGATGCCGCGCTCGATCCGCCCGGTCACCACCGTGCCCCGCCCCTTGATGCCGAAGACGTCCTCGATCGGCATCAGGAACGGCTGGTCACGCGGCCGCTCCGGCGTCGGGATGTAGGTGTCGACCGCCTTCATCAGCTCCCAGATGGGCGCGTACTCGGGCGCGTCCGGGTCGGTGCTGGTGCTCTGCAGCGCCTGGAGCGCCGACCCCCGGATGATCGGGATGTCGTCGCCGGGAAACTCGAAGTTGGTGAGCAGCTCGCGCAGCTCGAGCTCGACGAGGTCGAGGAGCTCCGGGTCGTCCATCATGTCGCACTTGTTGAGGAAGACGACCATGCTCGGCACTTCCACCTGGCGCGCCAGCAGGATGTGCTCGCGCGTCTGCGGCATCGGGCCTTCCGGCGCCGCCACGACGAGGATGGCGCCGTCCATCTGGGCCGCCCCGGTGATCATGTTCTTGATGTAGTCGGCGTGCCCCGGGCAGTCGACGTGCGCGTAGTGCCGCGCTTCCGTCTCGTACTCGACGTGCGCAATCGCGATCGTGATGCCCCGCTGCCGCTCCTCGGGGGCGTTGTCGATGCTGTCGAAGCTGCGGTACTCGGCCTCGCCCTTCAGCGCCAGCACTTTCGTGATCGCCGCCGTCAGCGTCGTCTTGCCGTGGTCGACGTGACCGATCGTCCCGACGTTGACGTGCGGCTTCGTCCGCTCGAATTTCTGCTTCGCCATCGTCCCTAGTGCTCCTCTGTACAAGCCCGCCGAAGCGGGCGGCTCTCTATCGGCGGCTGGCTACCGCGTTTGCGACCGATGAGGGAACTTCCGCGTAGTGGTCGAACTCCAGGCTCGACGTGGCCCGCCCTTGCGACAGCGACCGGAGGGTCGTCGCGTAGCCGAACGTCTCGGCCAGCGGCACGAGCGCGCGCAGCACCTGGGTGCTGCCCATCTGCTCGACACCCTGCACCTGGCCACGGCGTGCGTTCAGATCGCCCACGATATCACCGAAGAACTGATCCGGCGTCCGCACTTCCATCTTCATCATGGGCTCGAGGAGCACCGGCTGGCCCTTGCGAAGGCCTTCCTTCGCCGCCATCGAGCCGGCGGTCTTGAACGCCATCTCCGACGAGTCGACCTGGTGATAGCTGCCGTCGACCAGCAGCACTTTCACATCGACGACAGGATACCCGCCAATCGTACCGTTTTCCATAGCTTCGCGGACGCCCGCCTGCGTGGGCCCCACGTACTCCTTCGGCACCGTGCCGCCGACCGTCGCGTTCTCGAACTCGAAGCCGGCGCCGCGGTCACGCGGATGCAGCTCGAGCCAGACGTGGCCGTACTGGCCGCGTCCGCCTGTCTGACGAACGAAGCGGCCCTCGACCTTGACGGGCTTGGTTATCGTCTCGCGGTACGCGACCTGCGGGCGGCCGACGGTCGCCTCGACCCGGAACTCGCGCCTCATCCGGTCGACGACGACGTCGAGGTGAAGCTCGCCCATGCCGGCGATGATCGTCTGGCCGGTCTCCTGGTCGGTTCGCGCCTGGAATGTCGGGTCTTCCTCAGAGAGCCGGGCGAGCGCCTCGCCCATCCGATCCTGGTCTTCCTTCGTCTTCGGCTCGATGGCGATGGAGATGACCGGCTCCGGGAACTTCGTCGCCTCCAGCAGGATGGGCTGGCTCACGTCGCTGAGGGTGTCGCCCGTGAAGGTGCGCTTCAGTCCGATGGCCGCCGCGATTCCCCCGGCGTAGACCTCGGTCGCGTCCTCGCGGTGGTTGGCGTGCATCAGCAGGATGCGGCCGAACCGCTCGCGCTCGTTCCGCGTCGTGTTCAGAACGGTGTCGCCGGTCGATATCTTGCCGGAGTACACGCGAAAGTACGCGAGGCGGCCGACGTAGGGGTCGGACACAATCTTGAAGGCGATGGCGGTGAAGGGCTCGTCGTCGCGGGCGTGTCGCTCGCGCGGCTCGCCCGTCTTCGGGTCGGTGCCCTGCACCGCCGCGATGTCATCGGGCGCCGGGAGGTAATCGATGATGGCGTCGAGCAGCGGCTGGACGCCCTTGTTGCGCAGGGCGGCGCCGCAAAGGACGGGCGTGAACGCGCTCGCGAGGGTCGCGCGGCGGATCGCCTTTTTCAGCTCGATGAGGGTGATTTCGTGACCCTCGAGGTAGTTGATCATCATCTGCTCGTCGCCGTCCGCCACGAGCTCGATCATCTGGTCGTGATACTTCTTCGCGTCGGCGGCGAACGCCTCCGGGATGTCGCCGATGACGGGCGGCTTGTCGCGATCTTCGTCGTACGTCCACGCCTGCATCGTCGACCAGGTCGATGATGCCGCGGTGGTCGCCCTCGACGCCCAGCGGAATCTGGAGCGGCACGGGCTTGGCGTCGAGACGCTCGCGGATCATGTCGACGGTGCGCCAGAAGTCGGCGCCGACCCGATCCATCTTGTTCACGAAGCAGATGCGCGGCACGCCGTAGCGGTCGGCCTGACGCCACACCGTCTCCGACTGGGGCTCGACGCCGGCGACCGCGTCGAAGACGACGACGCCGCCATCGAGCACGCGCAGGCTGCGCTCCACCTCGACCGTGAAGTCGACGTGGCCCGGTGTGTCGATGATGTTGATGACGTGATCGGCCCACTGGGCGGTCGTTGCCGCCGCCGTGATGGTGATACCGCGCTCGCGCTCCTGCTCCATCCAGTCCATGACAGCCGTGCCTTCGTGCACCTCGCCGATCTTGTAGGTTCGGCCGGTGAAGTACAGCACGCGCTCGGTGACGGTGGTTTTGCCCGCGTCGATGTGCGCGATGATGCCGATGTTGCGTATCCGCTCCAGCGGGACGGTTCGTGGCATTCCGGGGTTCCTCTTCCGGGCCCAGGCCGCGGGCCAGTCAACAGCAGCGAGGGCCGCAATTCGCGGGCCCCCGGATGTTCGCTTCTCGTTACCAGCGGTAATGGACGAAGGCGCGGTTCGCCTCCGCCATCCGATGCGTCTCTTCTTTGCGGCGGATCGTCGCGCCCTGGCCATTCGCCGCGTCGAGCAGCTCGCCCGCGAGCTTTTCGGCCATCGAACGGCCGCCGCGCGCCCGCGCCGATCGGATGAGCCAGCGCATGGCGAGCGCGTTACGCCGCTCCGCGCGGATATCGACCGGCACCTGGTACGTCGCCCCGCCCACCCGGCGGGGCTTCACTTCGATGATGGGGGTGGCGTTCCGGAGCGCCTGCTCGAATGTCTCGAGGGCGGGACGGCGCGCGTCCTCTTCGATCTTGTCGAGCGCGGTGTAGACCACGCGCTCAGCCGTGCTCTTCTTGCCGCTGTACATGATCTTGTTGATGAACGACGCGAGCTGCTTGCTCTGATACTTCGCATCAGGAGCAATCTCACGTCGTTCCGCGGCACGGCGCCTCGGCATGTTCCTCTACCCTTTCGACGAGCAGCGTGCCCCGGCCCTCTGCGGCTGGGCGATGTTCACAAGCACACGGGCGCGTCGCTTCCGCTCCGGAATGAGCGATGCCGCCGTGGCTACTCTTTCCGGGTTCCGTACTTGCTGCGGCCACGCTTCCGTCCGCTGACACCCTGCGAGTCGAGCGCGCCGCGAATGATGTGGTAGCGCACGCCGGGCAGGTCCTTCACCCTTCCACCGCGGATGAGCACAACGGAGTGCTCCTGCAGGGTGTGGCCCTCGCCGGGGATGTACGCCGTCACTTCGATGCCGTTCGTCAGCCGGACACGCGCGATCTTCCGAAGCGCCGAGTTCGGCTTCTTCGGAGTCATCGTGCGTACTTGCGTGCAGACGCCCCGCTTCTGGGGCGAACCACGGTTATCGCGGATGGTGCGGCCGGTGATCGCGTTGTAGCGGAAGTGGAGCGCGGGCGCGCCGGATTTCGTTCCGGGCGACTTGCGCGCCTTTCTCACCAGCTGATTAATCGTCGGCACGGTCGTCCATCCTCTGTCTGCCAGACGCGATGAAAGGTCGAAGGCCTCTGCCTGAGCCGCTCCGGCGCGATCCATCCGGCTCTCACCAGCGGACCGCGTATTCCGGCGGTGTTCATGCTCGGCGATCGACCCACACATGCAGGTCGTCCGTTTATGCAGACAAGGGTCTAGTCTAGGTTCGCGGAGGCCAGTATGTCAACGGCTCGCGCTGGCATCTTTCGCGGGCAATAGCGTTGCGGCGCGCCCCGCGGCACGGATGACGCCGCCGCCGAGCACTTCGCCGTCACAGTAGAACACGGCGGCCTGCCCGGGCGCAACGGCGCGCACCGGCCGACCGAACCGGACGAGCGCCGAACCGTCGCTCCGCGGCTCCACCGTCGCTGCAACGCCCGCCGCCCGATAGCGCACCCGCACCTCGCACGCGAACGTACCGCCGGCTGGCGGCGCGCCGGCGACGAAGCGCGTGTCCTCCGCCTCCAGCCAGTCGCACAGCAGCGCGTCCTCCGGCCCGATGGTGACGATGTTCGCCGCGACATCGACGCCCACCACGTAGGCACGCTCGCCCGTCGCCACGCCGACGCCGCGGCGCTGCCCGATGGTGTAGCCGGCGGCCCCGTCGTGGTGGCCGAGCACGCGCCCCGCCGTGTCGACGACATCGCCGGTCTCGCGCACGAGATGTTCCGCGACGAAGCCGCGCGTGTCGCCGTCGGGCACGAAGCAGACGTCGGCGCTCTCCGCCTTGCCGGCGAGGTGGAGCCCGAAGGCGCGCGCCATCGCCCGGGTGTCGGCCTTCGATTCGAGCTCGCCGAGCGGAAACAGCACCCGCGCCAGCACCTTCTGGCCGAGCCGGTACAGCACGTACGACTGATCCTTGTCCTCGTGGCGGGCGCGCAGCAGCCGGTGGGCGCCATCGCGCAGGGCGATGCGGGCGTAGTGGCCCGTCGCCAGATAGGGCGCGCCCAGCTCGTCGGCCTTGCGAAGAAGCTCGCCGAACTTGATCTGGTCGTTGCAGGCGATGCACGGATTCGGCGTGCGGCCGCGACGGTACTCATCGACGAAGTAGTCGACGACGTCCTCGCGAAAGCGCTGCTCCATGTTCAGCACGTAGTGGGGGATGCCGAGCGTGTGGGCGGCGGCGCGCGCGTCATCGAGGTCTTCGATGGTGCAGCAGTGGCGGTTGCCCGCGGGCACATCGGTGAGCTCGGGGGCCCAGAGCCGCAGCGTGACGCCGACCACGTCGTAGCCGCGCTCCTTCAGGAGCCCCGCCGTGACGGAGGAATCGACGCCGCCGCTCATGGCGACGACGACGCGGGGGCCGGAGCCTGCCGAATCTGCCATACCCGTCAATGGTATACTGCCATCATCCCAGCCGGAAGCACCGCGACGGACGATGGAGGCACCCCAGCTGCAGAGCGCCGAACTCGCCCGCGAGATTGTGGACATCCTCTCCGAACGTCAGGCCGAAGATATCGTGCTCCTCGATATCAGCGCCGTGTCGTCGTTTGCCGACCACTTCGTCATCGGCACCGTCGGCAGCACGCGCCAGGCCGACGCCATCATCGACGCGCTCCATCGCGCTCTGGGGCCGCGCGGCGTCCGCCCCCGGCGGAGCGAGGGCACGCCCGACTCGGGCTGGGTGCTCATCGACTACGGCGATGTCGTCGTGCACCTGTTCTCGCCGGAAGACCGCGCCTACTACGACCTCGAGGAGCTGTGGAGTGCGGGCGTGCCCCTGGTGCGCGTGCAGTAGCGACCGCTACTCGAACACCCACGGGTCGACCGAGCGCTTCCACGACAGCACACCCTCGCTTCCGAAGAAGAGCTCGATCTCGCGCGCGGCGCTCGCCGGCGAGTCGGATCGATGCACGAGGTTCCGCCCGATCTCGATGCCGAAGTCGGCCCGGATGGTGCCGGGGGCGGCGTTCACGGGGTTCGTCGCGCCCACCGTCTGCCCCACGGCCTCGATCGCGTTCGTCCCCTCCAGCACCCCCGCCAGAATCGGCGACGAGCAGATGTAGCTGACGAGCCCGGCGAAGAAGGGCTTTCCCTCGTGCTCGGCATAGTGACGCCGCGCGAGGCCGTCATCGACCTGCATGAGCTTGAGCGCGACGATGCGCAGGCCACGGCGCTCGAAGCGGGCGATAATCTCGCCGCCGAGGCCGCGCTGCATCGCATCGGGCTTTACCAGAATCAGGGTCTGCTCCACGTAGTGATCCGTCCTTCCGCGTACTCAACCCGGCGCGAGGTTAGCGCCGGTGCTTTGGGATGACGAGCTTCTCGGCCGTGTGAGTCTCGGAGAAGCGCGCCACCTTGGTGTCGACGAGGCCGGCCGCCTTGCCCGCCGCCATGACATCGCTCTCGGTGATGTCCTTCGCGCCGCGCGGCCGGATCACCCAGATCGCGCCGTCGCGCTTCAGGTAGTCCTGCAGCTCGACGAGTCGCACGAGCGCATCGCGCGTCTCCGCCCCCAGCACGATCGCGTCCGAATCCGGGGCCGGCCGGCCGTCGATCACTTCGACATCGCGCTCCAGCAGCTCGCCCGCGAAGACGGCGTCGCCAACACCGAGCACCGACACCCGCTGCCCCGGCTTGATGCCGAGCTTATCGAGCCGCGACGGCGGATTGGCGATCTTGTGCGCCCACCTGGCGGCCTGCGGCCCAAGCTCGAGCGCGAGCATCCCCTCGTCAAACGCGATCCGGAGCACGCCATCCGTGGCCTCGACCGACCGCATTCCGCGGAACGGGATGCGCACCTTGAAGTCGCCCCGAAAGACGACTTCGTCCGTTTCCAGCAACGCCCGGCCTTCCGATGTGCGATCGCCGAGGCTCGCCGAGCAGCGTATGTCCGATCCCATCGCCTCCCCCTCGTCTTACGATTGCGGGCCGATGGCCGGCTCCCGCAGATAGAGCGGCGCAAGCGCTGCCCGGTCGTCGGGGCCAGCGCTGCGGAGTCGCGCCCAACCAAGCTCGCTCAGCCCGGCGGGCCGGCGCGACGCCGACTCACCCGTCACGACCCTCGCGGGCCGCACCATCGCGGCAAGCTCGTCGCTGGGCTCGCCGCAGAACAGCGCCCCGGCGGGCGCTTCGGCCGCCACCGCCGCGGCGGGGCCGAGCCGGGGCGCGATGAGCTCGCGCCAGCCGTCGCCCTCCAGCCGGTACGCCGCCCAGGCCCAGTCGCTGCGCCCGGCGCGGTGCACCGCGACCACCGGGCCATCGTAGCCGCGGTGGGGCCATGCATCGAGCGCGAGCCGTCCGACGCCCGTCAGCGGGATGTCGAGCGCCTCTGCGAGCGCCTTCGCCGTCGCCACGCCGACGCGGATGCCCATGTAGCTGCCGGGGCCGGTGCACACGAACACGGCCGAGAGCGCTGCGCCGAGACGCCGGCGCGGCGCAGCAGCTCGTCGACGGCGGGCATCAGCTCGGCGTTGTGGCGGCGATGACACCACCAGCGCAGCTCCGAGCGCGCCACGCCCTCCTCCGAGAGGCCGGCCGCCGCCATATCGCCCGCCGTATCGATGGCCAGCTCCATATCAGACCGGCCGCCCGGCCGCGGCGAGCGCCTGGAGCGCGGCCGTCGCCCGCTCGCCCGTCGCCTCGAAGCGCACGAGCCGGTCGTCGGCGCCGTCGCCCTGGCTGAGCCAGACACGCAGCGCTTCCTCGGGCAGGGCGGCGGCGGCGCGATCGGGCCACTCGATGACGAGGACACCGCCCTCGCTCAGTTCGTCGAGGCCGAGGTCGAGCGCCTCCTCCGGGCCGGCGAGCCGGTAGAAGTCGGCGTGAATGAGCGGCACCGGGCCCTGCGTGTAGTGGTGGACGATGACGAACGTCGGACTGCGGGCGTGGTCGGCGAGGCCGAGGCCGCGCGCCATCCCCTGCACGAACGTCGTCTTGCCGGCGCCGAGCTCGCCGAAGAGCAGGACGACGGCGCCCGGCCGCAGTGCGCCGCCGAGCCGCTCGGCGAGCGCCGCTGTCTGCTGGGGCGAGTGGGTGGCGATATCGAACGATGGCACGCGGCGATTATAGCGCGAGCCGGAGATGCGATCTCCGGCTCGCGTCCAACGCGTGCGGCATGGGCGCGTTACGCCCGCTTGGTGATGTAATAGTTGTTCATGATGTCGCCCTCGACGCGCGACACTGTCACATCGGGGAAGCCGGCCTCGCGCAGCAGCTCCAGCGCCTTCTGCTCGCCCCACATCGTCCCCAGCCCCTCGCCGCCGTGCGCCAGCGAGACGGTCATGCAGTGGAACGTGGAGAAGAAGTACAACACCGGCGCGAGCGGGTGCTCGATGTTCTCCTCCAGGTTGCTCGACCCCGCGATATCGACCATGAGGAAGTCGCCGCCGGGTCGCAGCGCCTCGCGGATGTTGGCGAGCACGCGCCGCGGCTGCACCTGATCGTGGATGGCGTCGAACGCCGTCACGAGGTCGTAGCGCTCGTCGCCGACGGGGCTCGCGACATCGCACGCCACGAACTGCGCGTTCGTCAGCCCCCACGCCGCGGCCTCGGCGCGGGCCGCCGCGAGGCCCGTCTCGGACAGATCGAAGCCGGTGAAGCGGCTGTTCGGGAAGGCGCGCGCCATCACGTTGACGGCGTGCCCCTGCCCACAGCCGATATCGGCGACGTCGATGCCCGCTGTCAGCCGCCCGGCGAGCCCCGGCACGAGCGGCAGCGTCACGTCGACAAGCGTCGCGTCGTAGATCGGCCCCGTCTCCTCGGCCTGCATCTGCTGGAAGCGCGGGAACGCCGAGTACGGCACGCCGCCGCCGTTGCGGAAGCACTCGATGAGCTGCTCCTCGACCGTGGCCATCTGCGCCATCTCGGCCCCGAAGAGCGCGAAGTTATCGACTCCGGCCGCGCGCGTCAGCATCGCGGCGTGCTCCGGCGGCAGGCGGTAGGTGCGGGCCGCCGGGTCGTATTCGATGACGCCGCCGACGACGAGGCCGCCGAGCCATTCGCGCACGTAGCGTTCGTTCAGCCCCGCCGCCCGGGCGATGCCGTCGCTCGTCGAGGGCGGCAGCGTGGCCAGCTTGTCGAACAGCTCCGTCTGGTGGCCGACGCTGATGAGCGCGTTCAGGGCCGCGCCCCGCAGAATGCCCACCATCTGCTCGCCAAAGGCCTCCACTTTCGCCGGATCAAGTTGCTGCGTTGTCATGATGCCCCTCCTGTCCTTCCCGTTACGATTGCCGGCGCCCGCCGGGCGGCCGGAGCGCTGCTTCGAGCGCGTCCGGCGAGCTACCGGACTGACGAAGCATAGATGCGGCCAGCTGCGCCGCCATCCGCGCCCGCACCCATCTTCAGAACACGCGACCGTTGGCGGCGAACACGTAGGTCAGGAGGGCGGACTGGAGGCGAGGCCATGGCTGTAGGCGTAAGCGGTGGCTGTCGCGCGCGCCACCGTGCCGCTCGCACCGATCTTGTCGTAGATGTTCGAGATGTGGCGCTCCACCGTGCGCACGCTGAGGACGAGCGCGCCGGCGATCTCCCTGTTGCTGCGACCGGCGGCGAGCAGCCGCAGCAGCTCGACCTCGCGCCGCGTCAGCCCATCCGCATACGCGGCGGCGCTTGCGGCGGCGGGCGCGCGGCCCTCGATCTCCGCGACAAGGGCGGCGGCGCGCTGCGCCTGCATCGTCGCGCCGACTGCCTCGAGCGCCTGCCGCGCCATGATAGCGGCTCCGCTCGCCGCCGCGTCGCGCCCCAACGCCCGCAGCGTGCCCGCCAGCATCAGCCGCGTCCGCGCCGCCTCGAAGAGCGCGCCACACTGCTGATACAGGTCGACGGCGTCCTCGAAGCCTGTGCGCGCCGCTTCGTGGTCGCCGCCAGCAGCAGCGATGAGCGCGCTCGCGCGCGCCGCCTCGGCAAGGAGCGCGCCGGTACCGACATCGCGGGCGATCGACTGCAGTTCATCCGCCATCGCGCGGGCTTCGGCGATGCGGCCGCCCGCCACGAGGACTCGTGCCGCCAGGTCGAGGCCCACCGCCCGCTCAACGCGATTGTTCTCGGGGATCCGGCGAAGGAAGCGCTGCGCGAGGTCGCTCGCGGCCCCGTGTCGCCTTCGTCGAGGGCGAGTTCGGCGCGACCCAGCTGCGCCAGCCCCTCGTGCTCGACCTGGTCGAACAGCGCCTTCGCCTCGTCCCAGCGCCCCTGCCGCCAGCGCAGTTCCGCCAGCCGCACGATCGACTCCACCGCCATGGGCGGGCGCGACTGCTCCAGCCCGCGCCTCGCGGCCAGCAGTTCCGTCTCCGCTTCCGCCCACGCACCCCGCCACACGAGCACCGCCGCATAGTGCGGACGGCACGCGGCGAAGATCACCGGGAAGCGCTGTTCCTCCGCCCATCGCTTGACGCGATCGCACCACTGCTGAGCCCGGTCGTAGTCGCGAACACGTCCGCAGGCGTCCATGGTGTAGCACAGGATCGTGCCGGCGATGACAAGGTCATCGATATCACCAGCCATAACCGCGGTGGCGGCCTCATCGACACGGGCCACCCCTTCCTGCACCCTGCCCGCGGTCACGAGCGCCAGCCCTTCGATAACCAGCGCCAGCATCTCGACATCGGTGAGGCCGAGCGACCGCGCCGCTTCGATGGCCGCGGCGGTCAGCTGCAGCGTCTCGGCCGCGTCGTTGCGCAGCATCAGCGCCATGTGCGCCTCCCACGCCACGAGCGCCGCGTATTCGGGTGTGTCGTCGAGGCCGTCCAGCAGCCGGTGCGCCCTCCGGATCCAGCCGCTGGCGACGGCGGGCGCGCCACGAAAGTCGAGCGAGTCGTTGGCAAGCCAGATGGCCATTCGAGCGGCGCTGTGGCGGTCGCCGCCGCTCCGGTACGCGCGGTACGCGGCCTCGCGGGCGGAGAACGTCGCGCCCTCGTCATCGAGCCACCAGGCGGCGTCGGCCAGGCACTCGAGCGCCTCGCCCGTCGCCTCCCGCGCGACGGCAGCATCGAACTCGCGCCGGGCCGCCGCCCAGTCGTAGCGCGCGAATGCGGCGCGGCCGCCCGCGAGATGCTCGGCGTACGCGCGGTCCGGAGTCGATTGGGGCACGATCCGTTCCTCCGCTCGCGGCGATTATAGCGCCGCGTGGCAAGGGTCGCCCAACTACGACCGCTGGGCGATGTAGGCGGCGCTGTTGATCGTGCCCGGCACATGGCTGACCGTCACGCCGTCGAACCCCGCCTCCGCGAGCAGCGCCCGCGCCTGGGCCTCGCCCCACATCGTGCCGATGCCCTCGCCGCCCAGCGCCATCGCCACCGTCATGCAGTGCATGCAGGAGAAGGCGTAGAGCAGCGGCGCAAGCGGATGCTCCGCGTTCTCGCCAAGCTCGCTCGACGCCGCGATATCGACCATGACGAAGACGCCGCCGGGGCGCAGCGCATCGTGAATCGACCGCAGCACCTGACGCGGGCGCGCCTGGTCGTGGATCGCGTCGAACGCGGCGATGAAATCGAAGCTCGCGGGCGTGTTCAGTTCTGCGACATCCTGCAGCTCGAACCGGACGTTCGTCAGCCCCCAGGCCGCCGCCTCGGCCCGCCCGGCGGCGATCCCCTGCTCGGAGAAGTCGTACCCGGCGAACCGGCTGTCGGGGAACGCCCGCGCCATAAGATTGATGGCGTGGCCCTGCCCGCATCCGAAGTCGGCGACGTCGATCCCCTGCTCCAGCCGCCCAACCAGCCCCGGCACGAGCGGCAGCGTCGTATCGAGCAGCGTCGCGTCGAAGAAGGGCGTGCTGCCCTCCGCGGCGATCTCCTGAAAGCGGGGGTACTCGGAGTACGGCACGCCACCGCCGCCGCGGAAGCTCTCGACGAGCTGGTCCTCGATCCGTCCGAACTGCGGCACGAACTGCGCGAACGAGGCCATGTTGCTCAGGCCAGCCCCGCGCGTCAGCGACGCCGCGTGCTCGGGCGGCAGACGATACGTGCGGCCGGCGCCTTCGTAGTCGATGAACCCGCCGCTGACCATCGAGGCGAGCCACTCGCGGACGTAGCGTTCGTGCAGCCCGGCGGCGCTCGCGATGCGCTCGCTCGTGGCGGGCGGCAGCGACGCCATCGTGTCGAACAGGCCGGTGCGATGGCCGACGCTCGTCATCATCGCGAGGAACGCGCCGTTGAGCACGTCGAGCATCCGATGGGCGAAGGCTTCGGCGCGCGTGCTGTCGAACTTCGGCGTGGTCATCGCGGGCACCTCGATTGCGGATTGTGGCTACAGGGCGAGCGCGATTCTAGCACGGCAGCGCTGCTATCATGCAGACGTGCGAATCGCTCTCTTCGCCGATGTCCACTCGAACCTGGCGGCACTGCGCGCCGTGCTCGACCACGCGGAGGCCGAGCGCGCCATCGACCGCATCTGGCTGCTCGGCGACACGGTGGGCTACGGGCCGCAGCCGAACGAGTGCATCGCGCTCCTGCGCCGCTACCCGCAGGAGGCGGTCGCCGGCAACCACGACCTGGCGGCGCTGGGGCGGCTCGACCCTTCGGACTTCAACACCGTCGCCCGGGAGGCGGCCGCGTGGACAGCGCGCGCACTCGACGACGTATCCCGCGCCTACCTCGAAGCGATGCCCGAGGTCATCGAGGCCGACGCCCACACGCTCGTGCACGGCACGCTCCGCGACCCCGTTATCGAGTACCTCTACACGCCCGATGTCGCCCTCGCGCATCTGCGGCTGCAGAAGACGGCGCTCGGCTTCGTCGGCCACACGCACGTCCCGGCGACGGCCGTGCTCGCGGAGCTCGACGCGACCGCTGCCGGCTTCCGCTTCATGGCCGACGGCGAGTCGCTCGCGACGCGGGGGCTCGTGCGCGCCGTCATCAATCCGGGCGGCGTGGGGCAGCCGCGCGACGGCGATCCGCGCGCGGCCTACGCGCTGTTCGACAACGAAGCGGGCGTCGTCACGTTCCATCGCGTCCCGTACGATATCGTCGCCACGCAGCGGGCGATGGAGCACGCCGGCCTGCCGCGCCCGCTCATCGAGCGGCTCGCCCGGGGGAGATGATCGTGCCGCAACCGCGACGCGTGCTTGTCACCCTGAACCTCGACGACGACGCGCTCGGCCGCATCCGCGAGGCGGCGGGCGGCGCGCACATCGATCTGCTCGACCGCGAAGGACGGCGGCTGTTCTACGGCGCGCCCATCGACGACGCGGAGGCGCGTGCCCGCGCCGGGACCGCGGTGGCGGAGCTGCTCGCCGCCGCCGATGTCGTGTTCGCAACGACGAACTTCGCCATCGACCTGAACGAGCGCGCGCCCAACCTGCGCTGGCTGATGGTCGCGAACGCCGGCATCGACCGGCTGCTGGAGCGCGGCCAGCTCACCGACCGCTTCCTCATCACGAACAACAGCGGCGTCTCGGCCCTGACGATGGGCGAATGGGTGATGGCGGCGATATTCGCGTTCGCCAAGGGGTTCCCGCAGCTCGCGCGCGCCCAGCAGCAGCGTCGGTGGACGCGAATCATGCCCGCGGTGCTCGCCGGCCAGACATGCGGCGTCGTGGGCATGGGCGCGATCGGCGGCGAGGCGGCGAGGCTCGCGCAGGCCAACGGCATGCGGGTGCTCGCGACTCGCCGCTCGGTCGCCGAGCCCACCGAGGCCGGCGGCCTGACACTGCTGCCCGCAGCGCAACTGCCGCGGCTGCTCGAAGCGAGCGACTACGTCGTCATCGCCACACCGCTCACTCCCGGCACAGCGGGGCTCATCGGGGCGGGCGAGCTCGCGCGCATGAAGCCGGCAGCGGTGCTGGTGAACGTCGCCCGGGGGCCGGTCGTCGACGAAGCGGCGCTCATCGAG
Organism: uncultured Chloroflexia bacterium; assembly: GCA_963702115.1. Lineage (GTDB taxonomy): Bacteria > Chloroflexota > Dehalococcoidia > SHXV01 > SHXV01. The sequence continues at coordinate 327,778 of OY969711.1, read as the reverse complement.
GCGCTGCGCGAGGGGCGGATCGCCGGGGCGGCGCTCGACGTGTTCGAGACGGAGCCTCTGCCCGCGGAATCGCCGCTGTGGGAGATGGCGAACGTGCTCGTGAGCCCGCACGTCTCCGGCAACACGCCCGATTACTACGGCGGCGCCGTCGACATCTTCGTCGAGAACCTGCGCCGCTTCCGCGCGGGCGAACGGCTGCGCAATCTCTGCGACCCGGAGCGGGGGTACTGAGCATGGCCCCGTCGGCGCCAGGAGGATCGCGATGACGACGCCTCGGCCAACAGACGCCCGTATCGAGATCGTCGAAGGCGACATCACGATGCTGCGCGTCGACGCGATCGTGAACGCCGCCAACAACACGCTGCTCGGCGGCGGCGGTGTCGATGGCGCGATCCATCGCGCCGCCGGGCCGCAGCTCCTGGCCGATTGCCGCGCCCTTGGCGGCTGCGACACCGGCGCCGCCAAGCTCACGCTCGGCCACAACCTGCCGGCGAAGTACGTCATCCACACGGCGGGGCCGGTGTGGCACGGCGGCACGCACGGCGAGGATGCGCTCCTCGCGGCCTGCTACCGTGCCGTGTTCGGCATCGTCGTGGAGCGCGGGTTCAGGACAGTGGCCGCGCCATCGATCAGCACCGGCGCCTACGGCTTTCCGCTCGAGCGCGCGGCCGCCATCGCCGTCCGGGAGATACGCGAGGCGCTCGCCGCGAACCGCAGACTGGAGCGCGTCACCATCGTCTGCTTCGCCAGCGAGGTCGCCGAGTGTCTATCGCGCCACGCTCGCCGCCGAGGCGAAATGAGCGGCCGCCGCTACCGCGCGAGCGCAGCGGGCAACGGCGGCGGCCCGCGGCGAACGGCGACCGGGTACGCCGCGGTCATCACGGCGGCGAGCCCGCCCGCCATCACGAAGACAAGCGGGTAGCCCGCCGCGTCGGCGACGACCCCGAGCGCCGTCGCGCCGAGCACCGCGCCCACATCCCACGATGCCGTGAAGGTGGCGAGCGCCGCCCCGCGTTCCGCCGGCCCGGCCTGGTCGATCGTCTGCGCCATCAGTCCCGTGTGCACCGCCGCGACAGCGAGGCCGAACATGACAGCGGCCGCGAGGTACGTCGCCGGATGGGCCGTCGCCAGCATCAGCATGCCCGCCGAAGCCAGCACCATGCCCGGCACGATGACCGGCCCGCGGCCGTGGCGGTCGATGAGCGAGCCCATCGGCAGCCGCCCGAGCGTCTGGCTAACGCCGAGCAGCGCGAAGAAGAGCCCGGCGCTGCCCAGATCGTGCTCCTCGGAGAAGAGCGCCGCGAAGGCCTGCACCGCGCCGAAGGCGACCGTCACGCCCATGAACACCGTGGCGGGCGGCAGCGCTGTCCGGCTGATGAGGCGGCTCCGCCGCTCGCCGTCGCGCAGCGCGGCCACCGGCGGCTCGTCGAGGAGCCGCGTCAGCGCCATCGCGACGACGGCCGCGACGCCGAGCCCGATGAACACCGTACCGAATCCGGCCGCCTTCGCGATCGCGATGCCCGCGAACGGCGCGTAGATCGACGCTCCGTTGTTCAGCACGCCGAAGAAGGCGATCCCCTGACCGCGGCGTTCCATCGGCACGACATCGGCGACCAGCGCCAGCATGGCCGTGGTAAAGAAGGCCATCGCGACGCCGTGGAGCAGCCGCGCCGGCAGCAGCACGTAGGGGTCGTCGCTGACGACGAGCGCCGCGACGGCCACGGCCGTCAGCGCCGCCCCCCCGAGCATGGAACGCCGCCTGCCGGTACGGTCGATGATGACGCCCGCGAACGGCCGCGCGGCCATCGCCGAGATCGACATGGCCCCGACGTTGAGCCCGATCGCGGCGTCGGAGGAGTCCTCCAGGTACAGCGGCAGCGCCCCGAACAGGCCGTAGAACGAGAGAAAGTAGATGTGCATGGCGACGAGCGCGAGCGTGTAATCGCGTGTCCATAGCGCGGGGCGTGCGGCGGCCTTCGTCACGAATCGATCGCTTTCCCGGGCGGCGCTGCCCGAGCCTCAGTCTAGGTTCGCCCGGGAGCGGCGGTCAACGAAGCGCGACCGTGGGCGACGCTATAATCGAGGAGCAGAACGGAGCGAGCGGTGCGCACACCCACGTTCGCCGCGGCGACGGCAGTCGTCACCAACAGCATGCTGTTCGTCATCAAGCTCACGGTCGGGCTGCTGACGGGCAGCGTCGCCGTGCTCTCGGACGCCATCGACAGCGGCGAAGACCTGATCGCGGCGTCCGTCGCGCTTGTCAGCGTGCGCTACTCGGCGCGCCCCGCCGATCGCAATCATCCGTACGGCTACGGCAAGGTGGAGAGCATCGCCGCGGGCATCGAGGCGGGCTTCATCACCATTGGGGCCGTGTTCATCACCTATCGCGCCATCGATGCGCTCCTCGGCGATGAGCGCGATATCGAGACGGGCCTCGCCATCTGGGTGATGCTCGCCGTCGCGGCGGTGAACATCGGCCTCGGCGTGTTTGTGCGCAGCGTCGGCCGCGAGCACGACTCGCCCGCCCTGAAGGCCGACGCGTCGCATCTGTTCACCAACGCGGTGCAGGCGGCGGGCGTGCTCGCGGGGCTCGTGCTGGTGCGCGCGACCGGGCAGTGGTGGATCGACCCGCTCGTCGCCCTCGGGCTGGCCGCGTACCTCGTGTGGATCGCGTCGGCGATCCTGCGCGGGGCGATGCGCGACATCGTCGATGCCCGCCTGCCGGAGCACGAGGAGCGCATCATCGCGGCGTTCGTGCGCGGGCACGAGCCCTCGGTGCGCGGCTACCACAGCTTGCGCACGCGACGCGCCGGGCCGTATCGCGAGATCGACATGCACCTGGTGCTGGCCCCCGCCGCGACGCTGGCCGATGTCCACGACACCTGCGACCGGATCGAGCGGCAGATCGAGGAGCGCTTTCCCCGCAGCTACGTCATCATCCATCCGGAGCCCGACGACGGCCGCCCGCTGACGCCACCGGACGGCGCCCACGCGCCACCGACGCTCGGCGACGACAGACCGCGCGATCGCGGCCACGGCCACGGGCACGGCCATTGAGCGACACGCCCGGCACAACGCCGATCGGGCCGGACAGCAGCGAAGCGCCGCCGCCGCGCGCGAGCGTGCGGGTGCTGGGGGTCGCGCTGGAGACACTGGCGCTGGCGAGCGTGGCGCTGTTCATCGTGGCGTCGGCGGTCGTGGTGTACGTGGTGGGCATCGACATCACGGAGCTGGAGAACCTCGGCTATCCGGGGCTGTTCGCCATCACCTTCATCGGGGCGGCGTCGGTCGTGGTGCCGATGCCCGGCTTCGCGGCCGTCGCGGGAGGCGGGGCGATCCTCGACCCGGTGCTCGGCGTGCCCGCGCCGATCGTGGTCGGGCTTGTCGCGGGGCTGGCGGAGGCGCTCGGCGAGTTCAGCGGCTATGCGATGGGCTACGGCGGCACCCCGGCCATCGAGCAGCGCCGCGCCTACCGCATCGTCCACGGCTGGATGCAGCGGCGCGGCGCGGCGGCGATGTTCGCGCTGGCCGCCATCCCCAACCCCCTGTTCGACCTGGCGGGCGTGGCAGCGGGCGCCCTGCGGATGCCGCTGCCACGCTTCTTCATCGCCGTGCTCGCCGGCAAGACGGTGAAGTCGATGTACGTCGCCGGGGCCGGCGCGCTGGTAGCCGACCTGTTCTTCCGCTAGCCCCACTCCGGCAGCTGAATGAGCCTCGCGCCGCCCGCCAGCGCTTCCGCGGCCTGCCGGAAGATCGGCTCCAGATCGCCTGTCCTCGCCTCGCAGAGGAAGTGATCGCCATCGGCATTCTCGACAGCGGTGTTCGCGGCGCTCGTGCAGCCCGATTCGTCGACGGAGCTGGTGGCCATGGCGGCGAGCAGCTGTGTCGCCGGGTCGTTGCGCCACGGCGAGGAGGTCGAATCGCTGGAGCAGCGGGCGCCCGCGATACCGAAGCCGACGGTGAATATCTCGATGCCCGCCGCCTTCGCCGCTGTGGCAGCGTTGGCTGCGGACAGACACGGGTTGCTGCCGGGCACATTGGCCTCACCGTCGGTCATGAAGATGATGCCCTTGGCCACGCCCGGCCGTGCGCGGGGCCCGGTGAGCTCGGCGACCGCAGCCTGCGTCGGGTTCGTCAGGTTCGTGCCGACGCTCGACGTAGTGAGACAGTTGGTAACGGAGACGAGCGAACTCGATGCGTTCAGCGTCCCGTCCGCATTCTTGTAGTTGCTGCTCAGCTGCACCGGCAGCCACGTTCCGCCGCTCGACGGCGACTGGCAGAGGTTCGTGAGCCGCGACGGGCCGAGCACGGCCAGACCGATGTGCTGCAGCTCCGGGTTGTACAGCTCCATCACGGAGCGGGCGGCGTTCTTGGCGTTATTCAGGTCGGCGGTGCTCATACTGCCGGAGCGGTCGATGACGATGATGACATCGACCGGCACCGATGGCTCACTGCCGCACGATCCGCGACATGCGGCCGCTCGCAGCTGCCCTGTGTTGCACTGGCTGGTGAAGCAGGTCTCCGCGTCGATGACTTCGAGCACGGGCGAGAACGAGAAGACGACGTCCTTGTTGCCCTCGACCACGATCGTGTTGCAGCTATCGCCCTGTGCCGGCACGCACACCGCCGAACAGATGCCGTTGCTGCACACCCACGCGGCGCCGCCGCCCGGATCGCAGGCGGCCGGAATGTCCTCCGGGTCGGGAGCGCCGTTGCCATTGCGGTCGCCGACGACGCAGCGGAAGGTGACCTGGGCCTGCGCCCCTACGAGGTCGGAGTCGTTCGAGGCCGCATACGCGAGCGCCGAGGCCGACGCGCCCGCCGTGTCATCGGGCAGCTCCTGCGCGCCCGCGAGCGCCGCTGAGTCGACCGCGTTCTGCACGCTCTGGCGCTCGTGCATGAACATGCCGCCATCGACAACCAGCGCCAGCAGGGCGATGAGCCCTACCATGCCGCCGGCCACCATGATGAGCGCCTGCCCTCGTTGGTCGCGACCGAGCCGATATGAAGCGTCTGAACATGGAGCCACCTCCCGGGCGTGAACGCGAACGTACACATCCATAGTCGGCAGGAAGGAGCTCCGTCTTAAGGGTGCTCACCTAGGAAGTTTGTGCGGCCGGCGAAATGCCCTACGGGACGGCCGGGAAGCGTTCCGTAAGGGTGGCGACGGCGATCGCGAGCACCTCGGCGGGCGGGCGTGTCGCATCGATGGTCACCCAGCGAGCCGCGATCGGCGGCCGCGAGCGCACGGTATCCGGCGCGGACGCGCTCGTGGAACGCCAGCGATTCGCCCCGGAGGCGATCGCCCGCGGGGTCGGTGGTGGCGCGCGCCAGCCCCGATTGCGGCGGCAGGTCGAGCAGCAGCGTCAGGCCGGGCTCGAGTCCGCCCGTGGCGATCCGGTTCGCCGCCGCCACCTCATCGAGCGGCAGCCCGCGACCGTACCCCTGATACGCCAGCGTCGAGGCGACGAATCGATCGCACAGCACCAGTGCGCCCCGCTCCAGCGCCGGCCGCAGCACATCGCGCACGCTCTGGGCGCGCGCCGCCGCGAACAGCAGCAGCTCGGCGCGCGGGTCGAGGCTGGCGCCCCGCACGAGCCGCGAGACAACATCGCCCAGGGCGGTACCGCCCGGCTCGCGCGTGGCGACGACATCGAGCCCGAGCGCCGCGAGCCGCCCGGCCAGGGCGGCGGCGAGCGTCGTCTTGCCCGCGCCTTCGCCGCCTTCGATGGCGACGAGCCGGGCCTGTTCAGGCGCTGGCGTCGTCGGCCTCCCCCGGGAACAGGCGGACGCGGCGCAGCGGCTCGCGCCCCCGGCTGCGTCGAAGCGAGGTTGTAGCGCTGCGCCATCTGATGCTGGAGCCGCCGGACGTACGCGTTCTGGGGCGCGAGCTCGAGGGCGCGGTCGTCGGCCATGACCCTCATGATGGCGTCCTCCGTCTCCTGCAGCGCCGTGTTCACGGCATCGATCGGCGGCACCTCGCGCATCGAGAGCAGCGACTGCTCCATCTGCGCGATGGTGTTGTTCTTCAGCACATAGATGGGGACGCCGCGGGCTTCGGCGTCGCGGAGCGCCTGCGGCTTGCGCCGGAAGTAGCTGCGCAGCGTCAGGAGCGCGTCGGCGTCGTCCATGTGGTCGACGACGACCGCCGACGTCCGTGTCTCGCGCACGGCCTGCGAAAGCCGGTTCCGCGACACCCCGTACGGGTAGATGCGGGTCGAGGGGCCGGCGGGCTCCTCGATGACGGGCGGCCGCCGGTACTCGCGTTCGGGCGGCTCGGGCGCCGCGCCCCACGCGGGCTGGCCGCGCTGGTCGCGGCGCTCGCGGCCGCGGGCGCCCCCGGGGCCGGGTCCGCCCCGGCGTGCGGCGCCCATATCGAGCCGATCGCTGCCCTGCTGCTCCCGCGCGCTCACCTGCCGCACCTGGCCGCCCTCATCGAGCTCGCGAATGGCGGCGCTGACGCGATAGCCGCGCAAGCAGCGCATCGACCGTCTCGGCGACGTCGTCGTGGAGCGCGACACGCGACCAGCTCTGGATCTCGACGACGACGTCGAACGTCGGCGGCGCCTTTCGCTCCAGAACCGACTTCTGCGTCCCGCGGCGGCGCGCTTCTTCGTCGGAGAGCGTCACCGACTGGATGCCGCCGATGAGGTCGGCCAGCGTCGGGTTGAGCATGAGGTTCTCGAGCGTGGTTGCCGTGCGCGGTGCCGACGAGCTGCACGCCGCGCTCGGCGATGGTGCGCGCGGCGATCGCCTCGAGCTCCGTCCCGATCTCGTCGATGACGATGACCTCGGGCATGTGGTTCTCGACGGCCTCGATCATGACGGCGTGCTGCAGGTCCGGTCTCGCCACCTGCATCCGGCGGGCGCGGCCGATGGCGGGATGCGGGATGTCGCCATCGCCCGCGATCTCGTTCGACGTGTCGACGATGACGACGCGCTTGCCCACGTCGTCGGCCAGCACGCGCGCCACCTCACGCAGCATCGTGGTCTTGCCGACGCCGGGGCGGCCGAGCAGCAGGATGCTGCGGCCGCTGCGCACCATGTCGTCGATGGTCTGAATCGTGCCGAACACGGCGCGCCCGACCCGGCACGTGAGCCCGACAATGCGGCCGCGCCTGTTGCGCAGGCACGAGATGCGGTGCAGCGTCCGCTCGATTCCGGCGCGATTGTCCTCGCCGAAGTCGCCGATGTGGGCGACGACGTAGTCGATGTCCTCGGCGGTGACTTCCGTCTCGGCGAGCTCGATCTCGTGGCCGGTGTAGCGCGCCTGCGGCAACCGCCCGAGGTCCATGACGATCTCGAGCAGATGCGTGTTCTCGTTCGTCTGGCGGATCGGCCCGGCGATGTACCCCGGCAGGACGCCGAGCAGGAGGTCGAGGTCGTCGGCAACGATTCCGTGCTGGACTTCGGCCCGATTCGTCACGAGTGTCCTTTCTTCGCCGCCACAGCAAGCGCCTGTCCGGCCGGGATCGCGGCAGTGCGCGCTGCGCGCGAGAAGGCGCGGCGCCGAACGGCGAGATCCTCAGTCTGCGCGAGCTTGCGGGCGAGCACAACGTAGTCGCATTCCATCTCGAACCCGAGCGCTTCGAGCGCCGGCCCAAAACCGGGCATGTCGTCGGGCACGAGCGCCACGATCGAATCCGGCTGGCGGCGGCTGATGTACGGGCGCAGCGCCGCCTGCACGAGCGCCGCGGCCGGCGTGCCGCACTCCGCGTCGAACAGCACCGGCATCAGCCGGACATCGCCGCCATCGCGCGCCACCCGCAGCCATGCCGAGAGCGCGCCGTCGCTGCCTTCGAGCACGAGCTCGCGATGGTCGCGAGCGCCGCTGCGTTCGCGGAGAGCCCGCCATTCGGCCAGCGTCGCCGCTTCGTGGACGCGCACCGCCTGCGGTACCGTGGCTGGTGTACAGCCGGAAGAGCGCCAGCGAATCGGCGTCGCGGCGCGGACGCACTCCCGTCGGCCCATGGCCCGCCGCCCGCGAGCGGCGCTCCCCCGCGGACGTAGCGGCATTCGCGGCGGTAGACGGCGAACCCCGCCGCCTCGGCGATGGGGAGCGCGGAGCTATCGGCTGCGAGCCGGAGGACGACGCGCACGGCGCCGGCCGCCCTGGCCGCCCGCGCGAGCTGCTGCAGAAGTCCGGACGCGACCAAAGGCTGCTCGTCGGTGGCGAGGAGCGTGTCGACCTCCCACACGAGGGGGCCGCCGCGCTTCCGCCCAGCCACGAGTGCGCGAATGCGCTGGCCATCGACGCTGATCCACGTATGACGGCCGGTCGCGAACGAGAGCATGCCCTCGAGCGCGCTCTCGAAGGCGCTGTGCGGCTCGTGGGCACGGCAGAGCCGATCCCAGGTGATCGCCTCGTCGCGGAACACCCGCCCATCGAACGAGACGAGCGCCAGCAGGTCGGTTGGGCGAACGCCGCGCGCCGATCCGCTCATCGAATCGCCCCCTCGCTGCGGGCGGCGGCGGCCATGCCCACGAACAGCCGGTGCAGCCGCGCGTCGCTCGTCAGCTCCGGGTGAAACGCCGTCGCCAGCAGCGCCCCCTCGCGTACCGCGACAATGCCGCCATCCGGGAGCCGCGCCAGCGTCTCGACGCCGGCGCCGGCCGACTCGATGAGCGGCGCACGGATGAAGATGGCGTGAAACGGGCCGCCCTGTATCCCGGCGACGTCGAGCTCGGCCTCGAAGCTGTCGATCTGCCGCCCGAAGGCGTTGCGCCGGATGACGATGTCGAGCAGGCCGAGCGTCGGCCGGTCGAGATCGGGCGCCGAGCGCGCCAGGTAGATGGCGCCCGCGCACGTGCCCCACACCGCCCGGCCGGCGCGCGCGAAATCGCGGAGCGGCTGCACGAGACCGTACGCCTCGGCGAGGCGGCTGATGGTCGTGCTCTCGCCGCCGGGGATGATGAGCCCGTCGAGGCCATCGAGGTCGTGGGGGAGGCGTACCTGGCGCGTCTGCACGCCCAGCCGCCGGAGCATCGCGAGATGCTCCTCGAAGTCGCCCTGCAGTGCGAGTACGCCGATCTGGGTCATGTCGTTACGAGCGCCGCGTCCGGCCTACCAGCCGCGCGTCGCGAGAAGCTCCTCCTTGGGCAACGTACCGATCTCGATGCCGCGCATCGCGTCCCCGAGACCGCGGGAGACCTCGGCCAGAATCGCCGCGTCCTGGTAGTGCGTCGACTGCCTTGACGATGGCCCGCGCCCGCGCCTCCGGGTTCTCCGCTTTGAAGATGCCCGACCCGACGAAGACGCCGTCGGCGCCGAGCTGCATCATGAGCGCGGCGTCGGCCGGGGTGGCGATGCCGCCCGCGGCGAAGTTGACGACGGGCAGCCGCCCGAGCTTCTTCACCTCGCGCACGAGCTCGACCGGCGCGCCCAGCTCCTTCGCCTCGGTGGCCAGCTCGTCGTCGGGCGTGTTCTGGAGACGGCGGACGTCGTCCCACACCGTGCGCATGTGGCGGACGGCCTCGACGATGTTGCCGGTGCCCGCCTCGCCCTTGGTGCGGATCATCGCCGCCCCCTCGGAGATGCGGCGCAGCGCCTCGCCCAGGTCGCGGCAGCCGCACACGAACGGCACGTTGAAGCGGTGCTTGTCGACGTGGTGCCGCTCGTCGGCCGGCGTCAGCACCTCCGACTCGTCGATGTAGTCGACGCCGAGCGCTTCGAGTATCTGCGCCTCGACGAAGTGGCCGATGCGGCACTTCGCCATGACGGGGATCGAGACGGCATTCGATGATGCGGGTGATGACATCGGGGTCGGACATGCGGGCGACGCCGCCGGCGGCGCGGATGTCGGCGGGGACGCGCTCGAGCGCCATGACGGCACAGGCGCCCGCCTCCTCGGCGATCCTCGCGTGCTCCGGCGTGACCACGTCCATGATGACGCCGCCCTTGAGCATCTGCGCGAGCCCGCGCTTCACCGTCGCCGTTGCCTGCGAAGTGCCGTTATCGTGGGTCATAATCGCCGATCCCGCTCCTCGTCCGTGGCGGCGCAGGGTACGCCGCCTGCTCTATTGTACGCCCGTGCGCGGAGCGCTCGCAACGAAATGGGGCGGTCAGGCGCGGCGGTCGTGCTCCTCCCAGGCGGCGCGGATGACCGCCATGAGCCCGCCCGAAACGAGCGAGTGGCCGCCGAGGATGACGGGCCTGGGGGCGCGCGCCGCCGCCTCGACGAAGCGCCGCAGCAGCGGATGCCCGATAGCGCTCGCCGCGCCGAGATCGGCGGCGAAGCGATCGGCGCGCGACGGCGGGGGGCCGTCGCCGCAGATGTGCGCCATCAGCACCCGATAGTCGAGGAACGTCGCGTCGCCAAGCTCGGCCAGCGACCCGAAGAACCGCTCCTCGCCCACGCTCGCCAGGTACATGCCGAGTACGCTGCGGACGCCGCCCGCCGCCTCACGCCCGTCGGCCTGCATCCCGCGCTCCTCCGCCAGTAGCCGGACGCGGCACGCTGTGTCGCGCTCGATCTGCTGCCAGACGTGGCTGCCGACCCGCCCCGCGACGAACACCTCCGCTCGCTTGTCGGTGAACAGCGGCATGGCGCGGCGCAGCGGCCCTGCATCGAGCGGCAGGCCGGCGACGTAACGGCGCAACCGCGGCCCGCCCAGCCCTGTCGCCGCAAGCACGACAAGGTCGGCGGGCGAATCGACGTCGAACTGCGTCTCGCAGGTGCGATCGAGCGTATGTACGGGCAGCTCCGTCGCGTCGCGCAGCAGCCGCGGCAGCGGGTTGTCGGAGTCGAACGCCGCGTCGAGCAGCGCCAGCGCCAGCGCGGGCCGCACGCCGACGAGGTCGGCCGAATAGAAGTTGTTCGTGACAACGCCGTCCTCCTCCAGCAGAGCGGCGATCTGGCGGAAGGAGGCGCTATCGAGCAGCGCCATGCTGCCCGCGCCGAAGTAGACGAGCGGGCGATTCTGCCGCAGCCGCGCCATCTCGCGAAGTCGCTCGCCGAAGTGAAACGGGCCCTTGTCGGCGATGACGCGGACGCGCTGGGGCACGTCCAGCGATGGCGGCGGCGGCTCGTCGGTGAGGAGGGTGGCGGTGTTGTAGGCCTCGCTCGCCAGCGCCGCTTCCAGCGCATCGAGCGCCGCCGCGAGCCGCGCTCCGGCGACCATGCGCTCCTGCGGGCTGGGGCCAAGCCCGCCTGCGAAGACGACCAGGTCGGGAACGCCGGGGCCGATCACGCATCCCCCGGTGCGGCGTCGCGCGCCAGCGCCACGGCGACGACGCTGGTCGCCCCTGCCGCCAACAGCGCCTCCGCCGCCGCCGAGAGCGTCGCGCCCGTTGTCGCGACATCGTCGACGAGCGCGACCGTGCGGCCACGGACGGCACCGGCTCGCACACCGGCCCCGAACGCGCCGTGCACCGCCAATCGGCGTGCATCGCGGCCCAGTGCGCCCGCCGCGAGCGCCGGCGTGCTGCGGACGCGGCGGAGCGCCCGCTCCTCGTACGGCAGGCCGATCCGCCCGGCGAACGGCCGGGCGAGCCGCGCCGCCTGGTTGTAGCCGCGCAGCCGCTCGCGCCGGGGGTGGAGCGGCACCGGCACGACGATATCGGCCGGCAGCGACCACGAGCCCCACGCTGGCGCCAGGCGAGCGGCAAGCGCATCGCCGGCTGCGGCAAGACCACCGTACTTGAGCCGGTGCACGGCCTCTCGCACGGGGCCCGCCAGCACGAACGGCGCGCGCAGCGCCTCGAACTGGGGCGGCGAGAGGCGGCACGCGGCGCAATCGCCCTCCGGCTGCGACTGCCAGCATCGGCCGCAGCGCCGGCCGGCGGCGGGCGGCATCGCGGCGATGCAGGGTTCGCAGAGGAACGTGCCGATGCGCTCACATCCGGCGCACACGGGCGGAAACACGAGGTCGAGCGCGCCGCGACGCAGATGCGATCCCGTCCGGAGCGCGTGTTCGAAGATTGTCATGGCCGGAGTATACGGCCGCCCCCGCGCGCGGCCGCCACGGCTCGCGCGCGCTTCGGTATACTGACAAGCCACCGAAGGGAGAGCCGGCTTGGCGATGGCGCGTATCCGGGTACTGTTGTTCGCGGCGCTGGCCGAAGCGGCGGGCGAGCGCCGCACCGAGATCGATCTCGCCGAGGGCGAGCCCGTCGGACGGCTGCCGGCGCTCCTGTCCGAGCGCTATCCGAAGCTCGGGCCGCTGTGCGCGAACATCGCCTTCGCGGTCAACGCGGAGTATGCCGACGCGGAGCAGCCGCTGCGCGACGGCGACGAAGTCGCCCTCATCCCGCCGGTCAGTGGAGGCTGCTGATGTTCCGGATCACGAATGACCGCATCGACGCCGAGGAGCTGTCGGCCGCCGTCGCCCGGCCCGAAGCGGGCGGGATCGCCGTCTTCCTCGGGGTCGTGCGCGACAACAACCTGGGCCGCAGGGTCGGCCACCTCGAGTACGACGCCTACCCGGAGATGGCCGAGCGTCAGATGGCCGCCATCGCCGCCGAGATCGCCGAGCGCTGGCCCGTGAGCGCCGTCGCGATGCTGCACCGTGTGGGCCGGCTCGAGATCGGCGAGGCGAGCGTCGGCATCGCGGTGTCGTCGCCGCACCGCAAGGAGGCGATCGAGGCCTGCCACTACGCCATCGACCGGCTCAAGCAGACGGTGCCCATCTGGAAGAAGGAAGTGTGGGACAACGGCGAGGAGTGGATCGAGGGCAGCCTCCTGCCGCAGCCGGAGAGTGCCGGCTAACGGCGCGGCGCCACGCAAGAAGGGGCTCGCGATGCGAGCCCCTTTCGGTATGTCCGTCTCTCAGCGAGCGGGCGCGAGTCAGGTCGGCGTGGGGACGCCGGCGCGCGACTCCTCGAAGCAGGTGTTGCAGTAGACGGGGCGGTCGAGGCGTGGCACGAACGGTACGGATGCCGCGAGACCGCACGACGCGCAGGTGACCTCGGTCATCTCGCGAGCGCCCGAGGAGCGGGCGCGGCGGCGCGCCGTCCGGCAATCCGGACAACGTTGGGGATCGTTGAGGAGTCCCTTTTCGAGATAGTAGCCCTGTTCGCCCGCGGTGAAAATGAAATCTGCCTGGCAATCCCTGCATGCGAGGGTCTTGTCCTCAAATTCCTGCACCCCGTCCTCCTCACGATGGGTCTAGCCTCCAGCGGGCCAACGGGCGGGAGTATAGGCTAGATGTTCGGGAAACGCAACCCAACACGGCCAGCCGCAACGGACGAGGCCCCCGCGCCCCCGCGCCCGCATGGGGCGAGGACGCGGCGCTAGCGCCGTGCCGGGGGGCGGCCGCGCTTCGCCTTGGGCGGCTGCGCCTCCGCCGCGGCGCGACCGGGCCGATGCGGCGCGATGAGCCAGAGCCGTGTCGCGATCCGGTGATCCTCGAGCCGGGCGGAGAAGCGCTCATCCATCGAATCGATCGATTCGCTCATGGTAAACACGGTGGGCAGCTGCGCGTTGTAGCGATAGTTCACGATCTGGTACAGCTTCTCCTGCGCCCAGGGACTGCCCGCGTACGCGCCGAAGTCGTCGAGGATGAGCAGGGGTACCGTCCGCACCCGATCGAACAGCTCGTCGTAAGCGACGGGGCTGTCCGGGCGGAAGCTCGACCGGAGATGATCGAGCAGGTCGGGCACCACCTGGAACAGCACCGGGTTCCCCGCGGCGCGACGGTGGTTGGCGATCGCGGCCGCCAGGTGGGTCTTCCCGCCGCCATGCCCGCCGTAGAAGATGAGCCACCCTTCGGGATCCTGCGCGAATGCGAGCGCCTGCCGGTGGGCGTTCTCGCGCAGATCCTGCACCTCCTTGGGCAGGCTCAGGTCGCGGCGCTCGAACGAATCGAACGTCATCGCCCGGAGCAGCGGCTGATTGAGCCCGTCGTCGGACCAGCCCGGACTGGCCGAGCGCCCTTCGAGCACCACCATGCGCGACATCCGCTCGTCGCACAGACGCGTCCGCAGCCGCTCCTCGAGCTGCTCCGGGGCGTGGGTCGTGGTGACGACGGTGGCCGCGCCCGTGTTGTAGCGATGGTTGATGAGCTGGAAGAGCTTCTCGTCGGCCCAGGGCGTGGGGCTCTGCACGCCGAGGCCATCGAGGATGAGGACGGGGGCGCTGCGCACCTGCTCGAAGAGCTGGTCGTACGAAAGGCTGGCGCCCGGCGCGTACGCCGCGCGGAGGTGATCGAGCAGGTCGGGGACGATCATGAACAGCACGGGGTCGCCGCGCTCGATGATCCGGTTCGCGATGGCGGCCGCGAGGTGGGTCTTGCCGCAGCCGCTCGGGCCGCTGAGCACGAGCCAGCCCTGCGGCGCTTCGGCATAGGCCTCCGCCTGCTCGACAGCGCTCGCGTACCGCGCCTGGTGCTCGGCGACGGCGCTGCTGCCCCGCCGGATGATGGTCTCGAACCGGTGCCGGGCGAGGTCGCCGAGATTGCTGTAGCGGGTGAGACGCGCGGCCCGCTGCGCCTGCGACTCCGCGCCGACGCAGTCGCAGGGCAGCGCCTTCCCGAAATCGGGATGGCCCAGGCCGACGGCGCGGCGCACGAAGCCCGTGTCGTCGCAATGGGGGCAGCGGGGCTCGGCCTCGGGCTCGGCGCTAGCGGGCGAGGTCGTGCCAGCGTCCTCCGAGGTAGCGCTGTCGCTGCTCTTCGATAGGATCTCGTTCAGTTTGCGCATCGTCATCCCGGCCGTGCTCGGCCCACGATTCCAGTATCGCTCGCACGTAGTTCCAGTGTCGCACGTTCCGTGCCATGGCGCGCCGGAACGCGTCCTCGATCCACTCCGGCGAGTACACGTCCTCCGCCTCGCGCAGCTCCTCGATGAGCAGCGGCGGCACGGTGCCGATGTTGCTCTCGTACAGCGCGATGATGTCGCCCGTGCGCGGCGGCGGCCGTTCGGCGGGCTCGCCGCGAGGGCGGGCGCCCGGCCGCGCCAGCACGCCGCCGACGCCCATGCGAGCCATCGCGCGGCGATCGGCGGGCGACGGCAGGAAGTACGCGGCGCCGGCATCGATATCGAGCCGCAGCAGCGCACCAAGCTCCGTCAGCGCATCGAGCGAGCCGTCGAGAGCGCGGTCGATGGCCGACGAGTCGGAAGGCGGGACGCGCAGCGCGGCGGCGAGCGCCGAGCGCAGCGGCTCCTCGGCGTGCAGATCGGCTCGCGTCGCGTAGCGCGGCGACCCGCGGCGGCGGCCGATGGCGAAGAACGCGTACGTCGCGACGATGACATCGATGGGCCGCGCGGCGAGCCGCGGCAGCAGCTGCGCGAAGAACTCGTTCGGCAGCGCCGTGCGAGCCGCATCGGCCGCGTAGCCGCCGAAGGCGCTCGTCCCGCGGACGCTCGCCGTTGCGCGTCGTCGTGCGTCAGGCGTAGCCGTCCTCCTCGCGAAGCAGCAGGTCCTCGAAGCGGGTGAACTGCTGCCGGAAGCGCAGGCTGACGTTGCCGACGGGCCCGTTGCGGTGCTTGGCGATGATCACCTGGGCGATGCCCGCCGGATAGGCGCCGCCCGGCATCTCGGGGTGCGCGTCCTGCCATTCCTCGCGGCGCACGTACACGTCTTCGCGATAGATGAACATGACGACATCGGCGTCCTGCTCGATGGAGCCGCTCTCACGCAGGTCGGAGAGCATCGGGATGTGGCTCGGCCGCGACTCCACCGCGCGCGAGAGCTGCGATACGGCCACCACGGGCACGTTCATCTCCCGCGCCAGCTCCTTCAGCGAACGCGAGATGAGGCTGATCTCCTGAACGCGGTTCTCGTTGCGCGACGCGCCGTGCATGAGCTGGAGGTAGTCGACGATGACGAGGTCGAGCCCGCGTTCGGTGCTGAGCCGGCGCAGCTTGGCGCGCATCTCGGGCACGGTGACGATGGGCGAGTCGTCGATATAGATCTCGCATTCGGCGAGGGTGCCGTGCGCGTGCATCATGCGGCGTTCCTCGGCCTCGGTGTGCTGTCCGAGCCGCAGCCGGGTCGAATCGACCCCGGCCTCGCTGGCGAGCATCCGCTGCGCGAGCTGCTCGGCCGCCATCTCGAGCGAGAACACGGCGACGCGCGCATGCTGCGAGACGGCGGCGTTGCGCGCGAAGTTCAGCGCGAGGCTTGTCTTGCCGAGGCTGGGGCGCGCCGCCAGGATGACGAGGTCGGCGCGCTTGAGGCCGCCGAGGAGCGTATCGAGGTCGATGAAGCCGGTGCGCACGACCGGGATCGATTGCAGGGCGGCGACGCTCTCGTCGGGCTCCTCGAGGAAGGTGTCGATGAGCTGGCGGATGTGGATGAAGTCGCGCTGACGCTCGCCGCCGCGCAGCGCCATGAGCAGCGTATCGGCGCGGGTCAGCACCTCGCCGAGGTTGGGGCCGCCCTCGTACGCGATCTGCGTGATCTGGCCGGCGGCGCTGATCAGCCGGCGATAGACGGCGTCGCGCTCGACGATGCCGGCGTAGTGCTCGACACCGACCGGTGTCGGCAGGTCGCCGATGATGCGCGAGAGGAAGCCGAGGCCGCCCGCTTCGTCGAGCCGGCCGCGACGGGCGAGCTCGTGCGCGACCGTGACCTCGTTGATGACCTCGTTGCGCTCCCAGAGCGCGAGCGAGGCCTCGTAGATCCAGCCGTTGCGATCGCGGAAGAAGTCGGACGGGCGTAGCGTCGGTGCGAGGCGGGCGATGGCCTCCGTATCGACGAGGATGGAGGCTAACACCGCCTCCTCCGCCTCGATGCTGTGCGGGGGGAGCTTCTCTACGACCATGGCCGGGTGCCCGCCTCCATGCGGATCAGCTTATCCCTGCGCGCTCAGTCCGGCGCTTCGTCCTCGGCCGCGACGGTCTCGTCCGGGGCGGGCTGGGGCGCGACCGCGGCCGGAGCGCTCGCCGGGGCCGCGACCGCCTCCTGCACGGGCTGGTCTTCGGGCGCGATGCCGATGCCGATGACATCGACGGGCAGCATGTAGTCGACGTTGCGGCTCAGCCGCAGCCGCACTTCGTGCCGACCGAGCGTCCGCAGGGGCTCCGAAAGGAGCACCTTGTGGCGATCGAAGTCCTCGCGCAGCGTCTCGGCGAGCTTCTCGGCGATGTTCGACACCGTCACCGAGCCGTAGAGCCGGCCCTGCTCGCCCACACGCTCCTCGAACGAGAGCACGATGCCCTCGAGCCGTGCCCGGACGCCGGACGCTCCCTCATCGAGCTTCGCCTGGCGCTTCTCCTCGCGCTTGGCGAGCGCCTCGGCGCGCTCCAGCGCCGGCTTCGTCGCCGGGACGGCGAGCCCCCGCGGCAGCAGGAAGTTGCGCGCGAACCCATCGGCGACCACCTTGACGTCGCCCGGGTACGCGGTGCCCTCGACCTGCTCCAGAAACACGACCTTCATGGCTGCTCCTCATCTCCTGGCCGCGGAATTATCCGACGGCGAATGTTGCGTGGATAGGCTTTTATGGTGACCTCGCGGCCTTTTTTCGCGCGGTCGACGAACAAGTGTAGACGTACATGCGTTCTTACGTCAAGCACCGATACCGGCGAGCGCGTCCAGCGCCTCCGGAAGGCCGCCCTCGTAGGCCTCCCGCAGCGCCGCCACCCCGAGCATCGACGTGACGGCCGAGCCGCAGCCTGTCGCCGCCCACCGTGCCGATGCGGGTCGCCGGGACGTCGTGCCCGGCCGCCAGCGCCTCGAGCCGCGCCGCGTCGTCCGCCGCGACGGTCACGACGATGCGCGACTGCGCCTCGCCGAAGAGCAGCGCGTCGGCGCGGCCGGCAGCAGCGACGCCGCGAGCGTCGAGCCCGATATCGCCCGCGACGCAGCACTCGGCGAGCGCCACGGCGAGGCCGCCTTCGCTGCAATCGTGCGCCGCGGTAATGACGCCGGCGCGGATGCCCGCGAGCACGCAGCGCTGCAGCCGTGCCTCCAGCGCGAGGTCGAGCCGCGGCATGCCGCCGAACTCGCCGTGCGCGAGCATCAGGTGCTCGCTGCCCGCGAGCGTCGCCGCGTCGCCCGAGGGGGGCTCGCCCAGCAGCACGACAACATCGCCGGCAGCGCGGAACGCCATCGTCCGGTGGTGCGCGATGTCATCGACGATGCCGAGCATGCCGACGACGGGCGTCGGATGCACGGCCTGCGCCCCGTCCGCGCCGGCGCTCTCGTTGTACAGACTGACGTTGCCCGAGACGACGGGCGTGCCCAGCGTTCGCGCCGCCTCCGCCATGCCGTCGATGGCGCGGGCGAGCTGGTAGTAGACCTCGGGCCGGGTCGGGTCGCCGAAGTTGAGACAGTCGGTGCAGGCGACCGGCTCGCCGCCCGCGCAGACGACGTTGCGCGCCGCCTCGGCCACGGCGATCATGCCGCCAACGTACGGGTCGAGGAAGGCGAGCCGCCCGTTGCCGTCGATCGCCAGCGCGATGGCGCGCTCGGTGCCAGGCAGGCGCAGCACGGCGGCGTCGCCCTGGCCCGGCAGCACCACGGTGTTCGTGCCGACCTGGTGGTCGTACTGACGGTAGATCCAGCGGCGGCTCGTCACGTTCGGCGAGCGCAGCAGCCGGAGCAGATCGCCGTTGGGGTCGGCCGTATCGGGGAGGGCCGCGATGTCGAGCCGCTGGCGGCGGAGCATCTCGTCGGAGCGACGCGGCTCGCGCGTGTACACCGGCGCTTCCGCCAGGTGCTCGACGAGCGCCCGCGCGACGACGGTATCGCCGTTCCGGATGGTCGCCATCCGGTCGCTTGTCGTGTGGCCGATGGGCGTGCAGGTCAGCTCCCAGCGCTCGAACAGGGCGGTGACATCGGCGACGTGCTCCGGTCGCGCGAAGATGAGCATCCGTTCCTGCGATTCGGAGAGCATCACCTCGTAAGGTGTCATGCCGGTTTCGCGCCGGGGCACGAGCGCCACGTCGATATCGAGCCCGGTGCCGCCCTTGTGCACGCATTCGATCGCCGACGAGGTGAGCCCGGCCGCGCCCAGGTCTTGCAGCGCGATGATCCACTGCGGATGCTGCGCCAGCTCGAGGCAGGCCTCCATCAGCAGCTTCTCGAGGAACGGATTGCCCACCTGCACCGCGGGACGCAGCTCCTCGAACCTGGCCGCCGGGTTCGTTGCGCGAGGCGAGCCCCGACGCGCCGTGGATGCCGTCGCGGCCGGTATCGGAGCCGGCGAGGAGGATGATTGCGCCGGCCTCGGGCGCGCGCGCCGAGAGCAGCGCGTCGGTGCGGGCGAGCCCGACACACATCGCGTTGACCAGCGGGTTGCCGGCGTAAGCGTCGTCGAACTGCACTTCGCCGCCGACGGTCGGGATGCCGAGGCAGTTGCCGTAGCCGCCGATGCCGGCGACGACGTGCTCGAACAGATAGCGCTGGCGCGCATCGTCGAGGCTGCCGAAGCGCAGCGAATCGAGCAGCGCGATCGGCCGCGCGCCCATCGCGAAGATGTCGCGCACGATGCCGCCGACGCCCGTCGCCGCGCCCTGGTACGGCTCGACGCCGACGGGTGGTTGTGCGACTCGACCTTCATGACGATGCACAGCCCGTCGCCGATGTCGACCGCGCCCGCGTTCTCCGCGCCCACCGATGTCAGGACGCGGGCGCCCTGCGAGGGGAAGCGACGCAGCAGCGGGCGGCTGTTCTTGTAGCCGCAGTGCTCGCTCCAGAGCGCGCCGAACATGCCGAGCTCGACAGGCGTTCGGCTCGCGGTCGAGGAGCGCGACGATGCGGTCGTACTCCTCGCGGGAAAGGGCGACTTCGTCGAGGTCGCGCTGGTCAACGGTCAATCGGCCGCTCCAGCCCCTTCGCCAGCAGCGGACTCGACGGAGAAAGGCGGGTACGCGTCCGTCACGAGCAGGAACGCGTAGCCCTGAACCCGAAGCCCCCATCGCAGGACGCCGGCGACAAAATCGAACAGCGGACGCGGATAGCGCCCCGTGAACAGGATCGCGAACCAGGCGATGATCACGGCGAAGATCGCCGCCACGCCAGGACGAACAGCACGATGAAGTGCGGGACGGCGAGCAGCCACTTCACGAGCGGCAACCAGCGATTCAGCTCGCGGCCGGCATCCGGGTAGTCGATCTCGATGTGGACGGACTGCTCCTCATCGGTCGAGGGGTAGCGGTCGGTGAGCAAGGCGAAGTAGGCGATCACCCTCGTCGAAAAGCGCGTGAACTCGAGGTTCCAGTCGAACCACCAGCGCGGGTACTTCTGCCGGAACACGATCATCAGGAGCACCGGCAGGAACAGCACGCCGGCGGTGCCCCCGCCCGCCTCCCAGCCCGCGTCGTCCGCGGCGAAGCTCCCCCAGCCGCCCGTCGATGGCCGCGAGCACGATCGCGATGGGGATGGCCCAGATGGCCCGGAACGCGGTGGAGAGCCGGTCCAGCGTCTCCGGGTAGTCGATCTCGATTCGCACTGGGTAGGCCACGGTCACCTCCGAGGTTCATTCGTGCCGGTTCAGCGGTCATCCGCTCGCCGCGGCCTACGCTGCGCCGCGGTTCGAGAACGGCGGGTACTCGTCGGTCTGCATGAAGATCGCGTAGGCGTAGACGCGATACTGCCAGCGTTGCAGTCCGACGATGAAGTCGAACAGGCCGCGCGGGATGCGCCCCGTGAACACGAGCACGACGATGGCGATCAGTATCGCGACCGCCGCCGCGAGCGCGTAGACGTACAGCACGACCAGGTGCGGGATGGCGAGCAGCCACTTGACGAGCCACTTCCATCGCGAGACGCCCTCGGGGTACTCGATGGTGAGCCGGGCCGGGTAGTCCGGCGCAGCGCCGTTTGTGAACGGCGGATATTCATCGCGCAGGAGCACGTAGGCAAACACTCTGGCCTGCCATCGCTGGAAGCCAGTCACGAGGTCGAACAGCCCCTTGGGGTAGCGCCCCGTGAACAGGATTGCGATGACGGAGACGAGCACCAGCGCCGCCACGAGGTACTGGTACGCCGCGACGATGATCAGATGCGGAATGGCCAGCAGCCACTTGATGAGCCACTTCCACCGCGAAAGCCGCTCCGGGTAATCGATCGTCAGCTCGACTGGATACGCCACGCGCTTCCCCCTTGCGCTGTTCGGCAGTCCACCGATGTCCTAGGGCAGCTCGCCCTGCAGAAGCTCGCTCATGATGAGCTTGTATGCCCGTTGGGCCTTTTCCCCGCCGCGGAACTCGAACTCAAACTCCTCAAACCCGTCCTAACGACGAGTTCGCTAGTAGTACCGAAGAGACCGCGACCTTCATCAACAGTGCTTACAGCCGTGATCTTGCTGAACGGAACGCTCGTTAGTGCCTTCCTCTTCCTCAGAAATGCTTTGTCGTAGAACATTAGCCGCTTGTTCGTGACAGCTATAAATCCGGTCCCAGCGCCCTTACAGTCAAAGACCACCCACAGCTTCTCGTCATCAAGGAGCCACGGCACGACCTGATCCAACTGGGCCTTCTGGTCATATTCCACTGACGAGGTATCTACCACGGGTGCCTCCCCTCGCTTCGCCGGCATGAGCCGGAGTTTCACGCCAGGCCTGCATGGCCCTTGCGCCGCCGTCAGCAGCGGATTCCCGTCGTCAAGGCTATCGCACGGTATCCCCCGCGAAGCTGGAGGTAGAGAACGTCCCCCGTCGGAGTCGTACGCGATCGTCACAGCTCTCCCTCCGCGGGGACAACGCAGCACCACCTCAGCCCAGACCTGAAGCGCCTGCTGGCTCTGTAAGCAAATTCTCCACTGTTACGCGCGCAAGGTCTTCCGCATCTAACAGCTGTCGGACATGGAGAATCTCGATGCCGATTGGACGTCCTTCCTCATCGAGGTCGACAATGAAGCTATCCGTCACCTCGTTCGTCTTTGCGACCGGCGCTTCGCGGAGCGTGATGTACAGCGCGTTTGCTTCCTGGTCGTACTCGATTTTCATCCCTCGCCCCTTTCGGGACTGCGCGCGGGGCAGATCACCGTCACCACGGCGATGGCATCACTTTCCTCCACGTGGACGACCCTCACCCATTCGTCTCGAATCCTTTTCCAGCTGTAGACCTCGCCCAGCGGCAGTTCCTCCTGGGCCTCCGGCTCCTCAATGCAGCTGACTATCTCATCGACCGTGAGCTTTCGCCAGCGCATGCGATTCCTCGCATGTCGCGTCAAGCGGAGCGGCTTCACCGCCGCGTCGCCGCCGCGCCGATCGTGCTCGCCACCATCGACCGGAACACGAAGAGCCCGTCGTCGCCGCCCACGAGCGACTCGACGGCGCGCTCCGGGTGCGGCATCATGCCGAGCACGTTGCCCCGCTCGTTCACGATGCCGGCGATGCTCCGGGCCGATCCGTTCGGGTTCGATTCGGGCGTCAGCAGGCCGGCGGCGTCGCTGTAGCGAAAGACGACGCGGTCCGCCGCTTCGAGCTCGTCGAGCGTGGCGTCGTCGGCGTAGTAGTTGCCCTCGCCGTGGGAGATGGGCATCGGCAGCACCTGGCCCGCGGCGCAAGCGTTCGTGAACAGTGTGCCGGCGTTCTCGGTGCGCAGATGCACCGTCTCGCAGTGGAACTGGAGGTCGGCGTTGCGGAGCAGCGCGCCCGGCAGGAGGCCCGCCTCGCAGAGCACCTGGAAGCCGTTGCAGATGCCGAGCACCGGCTTGCCCGCCGCCGCGAACTCGGCGACAGCCTCCATCACCGGCGAGAAGCGGGCGATGGCGCCGCACCGGAGGTAGTCGCCATACGAAAAGCCGCCCGGCAGGACGACCGCGTCGAAGCCCCGAAGGTCGCGTTCGCGGTGCCAGACGTACGCCGCCTCCTCGCCGAGCACGTCCGTGACGGCGCGATGGCAATCGCGATCGCTCCAGGTGCCGGGGAACACGACGATGCCGAATCGCACGAGGGGGCCACCTCCTCCCGCATTATAGGGGCGGCGCCCGGAGGTGTCGCGCGCTAGCGCTCCGCGTCCGGCGGCGACGCGCCATCGACCGGCATGGCCGGCGCCCCCAGCCCGCGCGCGGCGGCGGCGGCCCGCTGCTCGGCGGTCGATGGCTCGGGATACGGGACGCGCGGGTGGTAGACGGCACGCAGCGTCGACTTGAACGCGTGCGCGATGACCGCGAGGTCGCGCAGCGTCAGGCTGGCCTCGTCGAGCTCGCCTTCGGCCTGCCGTTCGCCGATGACGCCTTCGACGATGGCGTCGATGCGCTCCGGGGAGCGGTCGACGCTCGACCGCACCGTCGCCTCCGACGAGTCGGCGAGCATGACGATGGCTGTCTCGCGGCTCTGCGGGCGCGGCCCCGGGTAGCGGAAAGCCTCGGCGTCGACATCGCCGGAGCGCTCGGCGGCACGCCGGAAGAAGAACGTGACGAGGCGCGTTCCGTGATGCTCCGGGATGAAGGCGCGCACCTCCTCGGGCAGCCGGTGCCGCCGCGCCAGCTCCACGCCGCCGCGCACGTGCTGCATGATGACGCGCGCGCTCTCCTCCGGGTCGAGCCCTTCGTGCGGGTTCGCCATCGGTACCCTGATTCTCGATGTAGAACGACGGCTGCAGTGTCTTGCCGATGTCGTGGTAGTAGCTGCCGACCCGGACGAGGAGCGCGTTCGCGCCCGTCGCGTCGGCGGCGCGTTCCGCCAGGCTGCTGACGAGGATCGAGTGATGGAACGTGCCCGGCGCGCTCTCGCGCAGCCGCCGCAGCAGCGGCTGGTCGAGCTGGGCCAGCTCCATCAGCCGGAGCGACGTCGTTAGCCCCAGCACCGTGCCGAACAGCGCCAGTGCGCCGAGCGTCACCAATCCCGAAGCGAGCCCGCCCACCGTCGCCGCCAGCGCGATCCAGGGGAGGTCGGCCGTCTCGCGGGCGGGATCGAGCAGCCAGAACGCGAGCAGCACGATAAACGAGCCCGCCGCAGCCGCCGCCCCCGCGACGGCATAGCTTCGGAATCGCTCGGCGCCCATCGTCGCGGTTGCGCCCAGTGCGCCGCCCGCGAACAGGGCTGAGGCGAGCGCAACCGCGTCCATCGGACGGAAGGCGGCCGCGGAGGGCTCGCCGGTGTGGAACGTCGCCGAGAACGCTGTCAGGAGCGCGACGAGCGCCGCCACCGCGAGCGCCACCGGCAGATCGATGAGCGTCACCGCGAGCATGGCCGCTGCCGCGAACGGCGCCATGTGGATGAGGTAGAGGCGGTCGTCATCGGGCAACAATTCGGGCGTCGCGATACGGCCCGCGCCCACGACGACCGCGATCACAATCGCCAGCAGCGTGAGCCGCCGGGCGCCGCCCGCGGCCAAGGGACGCATCGCGGCGAGGTAGAGCCCGAGCGCCGCCGCCGCGATGATGGCGAGCAGCGCCACCCCCGCGATGTCGTCGGCCGCGAGGTCGTCGCGCAGCAGGCCGAGCCGCCGCAGCTTCTCGATGGTCGCCGCGTCGGCGATTTCGCCCGCCCGCAGCACGACTTCGCCCTGCTCCGTGGCGACCGTCACCGCCTGGATCGCCTCGCGCGCCCGCTCCCGGGCAGCCTGCGTGGCCTCCTCATCGACGATCTGGTTGGGCTCGATGAGGGCGCCCGCGATCTCGACGACGAGCACGCCGACGCCCTCACCGAGCTCGCCGGCGGCACGCGCCTGGAGTGCGGCGCGCGCCTCCGTCGACTGCTCCGGCCCGATCGTCGCGTTGAGCGCGTCGCCAAGGTAGAGGCGCGCCTGCACGCGCACCGCCTCCCATTCGAAGTCGGTGAGCGCGAGGGCGAGCACGGCGGCGCGCGGCGTCAGCTCGACGCCATCGATGTTCGTGAGCGCAGCGCTCTTTTGGGTGGCGTCGAGGTCCGTGGCGGTGCGGATGCGCGATATCTCTGCGAGGATGGCGTCGGCCCGCCCGAGCTGGCGCGTCCGCACGCCGGCGTCGAATACGAGGATGGGCGCGACCGTGGCCGCCGCCTGATCGCGCCGCCGCTGCGTCAGGACTTCGCTGGTGTAGGTGACATCTTTCGGTGCGCGAATCGTCTCGGCGGCGAGCCGGCCTTCGCCGACATCGACGCCGGTCGAGCCGACGGGGAAGAGCGCAACAAAGAGCGCCGCGGCGAGCAGCGCGGTGAAGATCGCGATTCGGCCGCTGCCGAGGGCGGGCGAGCGTCTGTGCATGCGTGGGCTCCGAGCGTGGGGGCGCGACCGGCCGCGCGCGCCGAAGCCTAGCGTACCAGCTACGCCCGCGGCGCAACATCGGGGCGGGTCAGCTGCCGAGCAGCTCCGTCACGACTTCGTTGACGAGCCGTCCGTCGGCGCGGCCGCGAAGCTCGGCCATCAGCGGGCCCATGAGCTTGCCCTTGTCGCCGGGCCCCGAGGCGCCGGCCGACGCCATGATCCGGCGCGCCGCGGCCTCGATGGCCTCGCGGTCGAGCTGCTCGGGGAGGTAGGCGGCAAGGATGCCGAGCTCCGCCCGCTCCTTCGCGGCGAGATCCTCGCGCGCACCCTTCTCGAACTGGTCGATCGATTCGCGCCGCTGCTTCACCTCGCGCTGCACGATGGCCAGCGCCTCGCCCTCCTCCAGCGCGCGCCCGGCCGCGATGTGGGCGTTGTGGAGTGCGGCGGAGAGCATCCGCAGCGTGCTCAGGCGCAGGGGCTCGCGGGCGCGCATCGCGTCCTTAAGGTCGGCGGCGATCTGCTCCTCGAAGCTCACGGCAATGCCCCTTTCCGGGCAAAACAATCCGGCCCCCCGAATACTCGAGCGGCCGGATGGATGTCTAGTACCGCTGCGCGGCAGCCTTCTTCTTGGCCTTCATGATTTTGCGGATTCTCGCGGCTTCCTTCTTGCGGCGCTTCACGCTTGGCTTCTCGAAATGCTCGCGACGGCGCGCTTCGGCGAGGATACCATCCTGCTGGACGCGCTTGTTGAATCGCTTGAGGGCCGTTTCGAAGTTCTCGTGGGAACCAATGACCACTTCAGTCAGTCGAGCTCACCTCCTCCCGAAGTGACGTAACAGCCATTGTAGGTTCGTCACAGTTGGGGTGTCAAACTCGCGCCGTGTCGCGCCGCGAACGCGTCGCTGGCGTACAGCAGCCGCCCCGCGACGAAGGTCGCCTCGACCCGCGCCGCCTCAGCGATATCGTCCGGGGCGGCGAGCACGACGGCGTCGGCGCGCATGCCCGGCCGCAGTGCGCCCGTATCGCCTTCGATTCCGGCGGCACGCGCCGCGCCCGATGTCGCCGCCGCGAGCGCCGCGGCCGCCGTCATCGGCGCGCCGGGCAGTGTCGCGCCATTCGCGGTGATGCGCGTCGTGGCGGCGCGGATGCCGGCCAGCGGGCCGGGCTCGGCCACCGGACAATCCGACCCGAATGCGAGCGGCACGCCGGCGCGCTCCCACTCCCCGAACGGGTAGAGCGCCGCCCGGTCGCTCTCGCCGACGGTGCGGAGATAGCGGTCGCCGTTGACGGCGATGAACGACGGCTGGCTCACGACCGTGATGCTGTGCCGGGCGAGCTTCGCCACAAGCCCCGGCGGGCAGATCGACGCGTGCTCGATCCGGTGGCGATGGCCGGGGCGAGGCCGCTCGTCGAGCGCACCCGCGATCGCCGTGGCCGCAGCTTGCACGCCCGCTACCGTCACCGCGTGAACGGCGACGTCGAGACCAGCGGCGTGGATGGCGCGCACCCGCCGCGCGAGCTCGGCGGCCGGCGGGTGGGGCTCGGCGTCGAGCTCGCTGAGCATGAGCTTCACGTGGCGGCCGCCAATCTCAGGCGCGGCGAGCCGGACATCGTCGCCGCGCTCGAACGCGTCCCAGCCTGCCATGGCGACGAGTCGCGGCCGAAAGCGCCCCTCGCGGACGAGGGCAGCGAGCGTGCGCCATTCGGCGGGGCCATTCGCGGCACCGGCATCGTGGAACGCGGTGACGCCTCTCGCGAGCAGCATCTCCTCGGCGGCCGCGACGCCGCGCGCGAGATGCTCCTCGCCGAGCGGGGGCACGTGCGGGTCCACGCGCGCGTCCATCTCGAAGAGGACGCCGCTGGGCTCGCCGCCCGGCAGCTCGCGGTCGAGGTTGCCGCCCTCGGGCTCCTCCGTCGCGGTCGTGATGGCGCAGGCGGCGAGAGCCGCGGAATTGAGGACGAGCGCGTGACCGCCGCGATGGGTGAGCCGCACCGGATGCGCGGGCGCAGCGGCATCGAGGTCGTGCCGCGTCGGGTGACGGCGCTCCGCGAGGTCGTGCTCGTCGTAGCCGAAGGCGCGGATCCAGGCTCCGGGCGGCGTCGCGGCGGCGCGGGCGCGGATGCGCGCGACGATGGCGGCGATATCGCCCGCTCCCCGGCAATCGACGGCGAGCAGCGAGGCGGCGAACGCGAGGAGATGGCCGTGGGCGTCGACGAAGCCCGGCACGATCGTCGCGCCGCCGCAATCGATGCGCGTCGCATCCGCAGGAGCGTCGCGACCGTCAGGCAGCAGCGCGACAATGCGGGCGCCGTCGATGAGGAGGGCGCGGGCGCTGCTGCGCTCTGGCGCGCGGATGCGGACGTTCTCGATGAGGAGTGACATGCTCCGATGATGATACGGCAGCGAGGGGCGGCGCGATGACGGGGAACGCGGCAGCCGGGAGTGAGGCCGATCGGCGTTACAGCGCTACGTGTCAGGCCGGGAGCGCGGGCGCGGCGGCGCGCTCGATCTGCACGAGCAGGAGCGCGAGGTCGGCAGGCGTGACGCCGTTGAGCCGCCCCGCTTGCCCAAGAGTGGCCGGCCGGAAGCGCATCAGCTGCTCCGCCGCCTCGTGCCGGAAGCCGCGGATGGCGCTGTAGTCGAGCGCGGGCGGCAGCAGTCGCGCTTCCATGCGGGCGACGCGCTCCACTTCGCGGCCCTGCTTCTCGATGTAGCCCGCGTACTTCGTCTCGATCTCGACCTGCTCAGCAACATCGGCGGCGAGCGCCGGGTCGCCGAGGCCGAGGGCGAGCAGCGTCGCGTATGCCGCCTCGGGCCGTCGCAGCAGCTCCGCTTCGGTGGGCGCGCGCGCGACGTCGCCGATGCCGAGCTCCTGCGCCCGCGCTCGCAGCTCATCGCTGGGCGACACGCGGGCCCGCCCGGCACGCGCGAGCTCGCGGGCGATCGCCTCGCGCTTCGTCTCGACACGCTCCGCCCGTTCGCGACCGACGAGCCCCACCTGGCGGCCGAGCGCCGTCAGACGCAGGTCGGCGTTGTCCTGGCGCAGCAGCAGCCGGTACTCGGCGCGCGATGTGAACAGCCGGTAAGGCTCGGTGAGGTCGTGCGTGACGAGATCATCGAGCATGACGCCGAGATACGCCTGATCGCGACGCAGGATGAGCGGCGGCTCGCCGCGCACGAGGCGAGCGGCGTTGATGCCGGCCACCAGCCCCTGTCCCGCCGCTTCCTCGTAGCCCGTGGTGCCGTTGATCTGGCCCGCGAAGAACAGCCCCGGCACGAGCCGCGACTCGAGCGAAACGCTCGTCTGGTGGGTGCGGACGTAGTCGTATTCGATGGCGTAGCCGAGCCGCATGATCCCGGCGCGCTCGAGGCCGGGGATGGAGCGCACCATCGCCCACTGCACATCCTCCGGCAGGCTCGTGTTCGCCCCCTGCAGATAGACCTCGTTCGTCTCCCACCCCTCCGGCTCGAGGAAGAGGCCGTGCGACTCCTTCTCCGCGAAGCGCACGACCTTGTCCTCGATGGACGGGCAGTAGCGCGGGCCACGCGCGTCAATCGTGCCGTTGAACATCGGGGCGCGGTGCAGGTTGGCGCGGATGATCTCGTGCGTGCGCGGGGTCGTGCTCACCTGGAAGCACGACATCTGCGGACGCCACGGGCGCTCGCCATCGTGGCGCGGATAGACGGGGTTGGGCGGCAGCAGATACGGGTCGCTGGGCGGGCCATCGTACGAGAAGGCGAGCGGCACGTCGCTGCCCGGCTGCGGCACGGCGCGCTCGAAGTCGATGCCACGGGCATCGATCCGGGGCGGCGTGCCCGTCTTGAGGCGGCCGAGCTCGAAGCCGAGGCGGCGCAGCGAGCCGGACAGCCCCTTCGCCGCCTGCTCGCCCGTCCGGCCGCCCTCGTAGGCGATGTCGCCCATGATGACGCGCCCGGCGAGCGATGTGCCGGTGGTGATGATGAGCGCCCGGGTGCGGTAGGTGCGGCCCGTGTTCGTGACGAGGTCGAGGCCGCCTGCATCGCCGTCGCCTGCGGCGCACGCGTTCGATCGCCTCGACCATCGCCTGGCGCAGATCGAGGTTCGGCGTGCGCTCGAGCGTGTGTTTCATCGCCATGCCGTACAGCCGCTTGTCCGACTGGGCGCGCAGCGCCTGAACGGCGGGGCCCTTCGTCGCGTTCAGCAGCCGGATCTGGATGAAGGTGCGGTCGGTGATCCGCGCCATCTCGCCGCCGAGCGCGTCGATCTCGCGGACAAGGTGCCCTTTCGCGGGCCCGCCGATCGATGGGTTGCACGGCATGAGCCCGATCGTGTCGAGGTTCATCGTCAGCAGCAGCGTGCGCACGCCGATGCGGGCGGAAGCGAGCGCCGCTTCGCATCCGGCGTGACCGGCGCCGACGACGACGACATCGTAGGGTGCGCTATCCATGCGGTCGATCTTACCCGCTGCGGGGGCGCGGCGAAAGGCCGCTCTGCCGAGCGGCCTTCGGCAAGGGCGCGGACGGGCGGGCGGTGGGCCTAGTCGGCCGAGGGGAGCACTTTGGGCTGCATCAGCTCCATGGGCTCGCCGTCGCAGCGCAGGTCGACCTTGCCGGGCTTGATGACGAGCACTTCGACGCCGCCAGCCTCGCTCTTGTAGCGCTTGCCGAGCTGCACGGGCTCGGCATCGGCGGGGCCGGGCTGCGGCGGTTCGGCCGAGTCGCTGAGGACGAGGGCCGATGTGCCATCGGTCAGTGTACCCGCGCCACCTTTGGTGACGATGAACTCGGCGCCGGACGCCGCCTTGTATCGCTTGCCTACAACAGCTGCCACGTAGCATCACCTCGCGGCGCGAAGGTCGCGCCTTCATGTATCAGGTTCGCCCCAGTCGAATGGTGAATCCAGCGGGGCTCAGTCTACCGGGGAAGGGCCGCCGCCGTCAATGTGTGACGCGAAGCACAGGCGCGGACGCGAGGAGAGGGCGGCTGGTCTGCCGCCCTCTCCCTCGTGGTGCGCCCTTCGCGAGAACGCGACCCTACTCGACCTCGATGGTGCCTGTCATCTCCGTCGGGTGGAAGTCGCAGCGGAAGTCGTATTCGCCCGCTTCGTCGATGGTGAACACGAGCGTCCCCTCCTCGCCGCCACGCATGAGGTCGGGGTCGGAGACGAAGTCGTCGTCCGTGTCGTAGTCGCCGTCGACGCCGGCGATCCGCATGTCGTGGATGGCCTGACCCTCGTTCACGAGGTTGACGGTGATCTCTTCACCAGCCGCCACGACGATCTCGGCCGGGTCGAACGTGTTGTCCTTCATGACGATGTCGAACGTGGTTTCGCCGCCAGCCGCCGGGGCTGTCGTTCCGGTCGCGGCCGGAGCTGTCGTTCCGGTCGCCGCCGGGGCCCGCGTCGATGTCGCTACCGCCGTGGCGTCGTCGTCGTCGTCGTCATCATCGTCGTCGCCGCACGCCGCCGCGACAAGCGACAGGCCGAGGACGGCGATGAGCATGAACAGCCCGAGATGGGCTCTGCGCTGAAACAATCGCCTCATGAGTGTGCTCTCCTCTTATGGGGCCGTATGTCCGGCGTACACCGCCGGACGCTGCTCCACCGATGCATTCTTCCCGCGGCCCGGCACGGTGGAGCGTGCCGAACCAGCGCGTGGTCACCAGTGACAACGCCCGCGAGGGCTCACGGGCGGGGCGCGGCCTATTGGACGATGATCGTACCAGTCATCTCCACTACGTGGAAGTCGCAGCGGAAATCGACTGTGCCCGCGGCGTCGAACTTGAAGACGAGCGTGGCGGTACCGCCGTTGCGGACGAGGTCGGGGTCGGAGACGACGTCGTCATCCGTGTCGAACTCGCCGTCGGCGCCCGCGATCCGCATGTTGTGGATGGCTTTGCCCTCGTTGGTGAGGTTGACCGTGACATCCTGACCCACCGGCGCGCCGATGGCGTTGGGGTCGAACGAGTTGTCGGCCATCACGACATCCCACTGGGTCTTCGCCTCGACGGGGCCCGACGGGCCGGCGGTGGGCTGGGCACGGAGCACCTGTCCGCATGCGCCCTGGTTGATCTGGTCGGGCGTCGGCTGGATCGTCTGGGCGTGCGTGGCCTCGGCTTCTTCCAGCGCGATGGCCCAGCCTTCCTCGGAGATGTTGCTGGTGATGAGCAGGACGAGCTGCTCGACCTGCACCTCGTTGAGCGGGCCCCCCTGATCCTGCGCCCATGCCGGCATGAAGGTGCCGGTGCGGCCGCAATCGATGGTGTTGCTGAACTGATCCTGCAATCGAGCGAGCGACGCGGCATCGGTGGGGCGATTCTCCGGGACATTGAGCGCGGGCCCGACAAAGCCCTCGCCGTTGAGGCCGTGGCAGGAGGAGCAGTTCCGCGCGAAGAGCTTGCCGCCGCGCTCCACCTGCTCCTCAAGCAGCCGCTCCTCCGCGTTTTCGGCGCGGGTCGGCTCCCAGACGGTGTACGCGATGAGACCGCCGACGAGCAGCATCACGAGCGCTATCATGATCTGGATCTGCTTCGTCGTGTTCATCGGTACTCCGGTACGCTGCTCGCCACGAGGCGCGCGCTACGCGTTGTAGGCAACGGCCCGCTTCGGGTTGTCAACATCGCCGTTGGTGATGGCCCCTGTATCGACGCTGACGCTGCCATCGCCGTTCACCGTGACAGCCATCGTGTCCAGCGGACGCGGCGCGGGGCCGAATACCCGGATGCCCGCCCGGGTGTAGGTGGAGCCGTGGCATGGGCAGCGGAACCATCCGGTCGCGCCCTCGAACTCGAAGGTGGACCGCCACGGGACGGTGCACCCAAGGTGAGGGCAGCGCTGCCACAGCGCCACGATACCGCCATCGCCCGGCTCACCGAAGCTGCCGTGAACGCCCGCGCCGGGCTCGAGGTTCACGAGAAAGAACTTGCCCTCGACCACGCGAAGCGGGTCGGCGCCCGCCGCGGGCACCCTGTCCTTCGGGACGTTGAACACGCCACCGAAGCCGGTGAGCTTACGCGGCCACAGCAGATTCCAGGTCGCGAAGGCAGAGACAGCCGTCATCAGGCCCATCCCGCCGAAGAAGCCCGCACGCAGCACGCTGCGCCGAGCCACTTCGGCCTGGGCGCCGGTGCGCTCGCGTGTGCGGCGCGCCAGAATGCGGTCGTCGACGCGCGCCAACG
The DNA here is from genome assembly GCA_963702115.1 of uncultured Chloroflexia bacterium. Lineage (GTDB taxonomy): Bacteria > Chloroflexota > Dehalococcoidia > SHXV01 > SHXV01. The sequence continues at coordinate 295,604 of OY969711.1, read as the reverse complement.
GGGTCGCGGGCGCGGCGGGTTGCTCCGCCTCTTCGGCCGCGTCCGCCGCCGCCGCTTCGCCTGTGCCTTCGGTCTCTTCGTCAGCCACGATGCATCACCTTCGCCGGTTCCTTCTTTCGATTCACGAGGCCCCGGAGGGCGCTATGCGCCTTCCGGATGGGTGGGCACGTCCCACGGCGGCACGAGGTCTTGCCCTTCGCCACGGAAGGCCGTGCCCGCAATCGTTAACGCGAGGAACGTCGCCATGAAGCCGCTGAACAGCACGATCATCAGATCGCGCACGGATTGCAGCCATCGTAACGCCCAGAGGATGGCGATCAGCGTCAGCGTCAGCCCGATGATGATGCTCACCGGGATGACCTGCTCGACGACAAGCGCCACGAGATCGATCTCGCCGTCGTTCCAGTACAGGAACGTGACGCGTTCGCCGGGCAGATTGATGTTATCGATGCCAAATGGTGCGGGCACCGTCTCGAAGTCCTTCGGCCAGTCGGTGCCGCCGATGTTCCATGTCCACGATGTCTGCAGCGTGCGGGTGCCCGTCAGACCTTCGCCTTCCGGCAGGCCGGGGAACCAGCGTGTGGCCTTCTCGAACTTGCCCGCATCGAACATGATGAGGATGGCGATGAAGGCGATGGTGTACATCCAGGTGAAGGCCGTCAGCCGGATCGCGTTCTTCGTCCCGAACCAGACGCCCTGCCCCTCGACGCTGCGGTCGATGTACGGGAATGGCGGCGATCCCGATGAGCGCGACTGTGGGGATGACGACGCCCGCGAGTCCGGGCTCCATGTGCAGCAGCAGCTCCTGGAGGTTCAGCAGGTACCACGGCGCCTTCGAGGGGTTCGGCGTGACGTCCGGATTCGCGCGGTCGAGCAGCGGCGTGTTGATGACCGCCGTCATAATCAGCAGCGTCACCGTGAACAGCATCGCCGCGATGAACTCGACGAAGACGAGGTCGGGCCATACGAGGACTTCTTCCTCGCGTTCGCGGTGTGGCCTCGACCGCGCCGGCTTTTCGCCAGCCTTGTCCGCCATTAACGGCTCCCTCTCTCAGGCTCCGCCTCGCGCAATGCCACCTACAGCGGCCGCGCCATGCCGCCGTCGCGGCGGATGCGCCAGAAGTGTACCGCCATGAACACCGCGGCCAGCAGCGGCAGCGCGATGACGTGCAGCGTGTAGAACCGGATCAGCGACGTCTGGCCGATGGTGAAGCCGCCGAACAGGGTGAACTTCACATCTTCGCCCAGCACTGGCGCCGCTCCGGCGATGTTCGAGCCGACCGTGATGGCCCAGATGGAGAGCTGATCCCACGGCAGAAGGTAGCCGGTGAAGCTGAGGAGCAGCGTCAGCACCAGCAGGACAACGCCGACCACCCAGTTGAACTCGCGCGGCGGCTTGTAGGCGCCGGTGTAGAACACCCGCATCATGTGCAGGAAGACGAGGATGACCATGGCGTGCGCCATCCAGCGATGCATGCCGCGGATGAGCTGGCCGAACTGCACATCCGTCTCCAGCGCCTGCATGTTCGCGTAGGCCTGAGTCGTCGAGGGGATGTAGTAGAACATCAGCAGCACGCCCGTGACGGTCAGCCCCAGGAACATGAAGAAGCTGAGCCCGCCGAGGCAGTAGGTGTGCGTAATCTTGACGTGGGTGCGGTGGATGCGCGTCGGGTGGAGGTGAAGGAAGACGTTCGTGGCCACGACAAGCATCTGGTTCCGAGGCGTGTTCGGGTAGCCGGACCGGAAGACCGATTGCCAGACGTAGTTGTGAAACAGGCGCTCGTAGAGCTTGTCAGCGAAGCTCTTCTTGCCGGGCTGCTCGGTCACGGCCATAGGTCATCCTCCGCGAGCTATCGCTGCCACCAGGCGCCAAATGCGACCATCACTGCCAGCGATGCGAAGACGGTGATAAAGACGTAGACCAGCTCCAGGGTCTCTCCCGGCCATTCAAGCATCGTAGGCTCCTCCCCGAGGGGCGTGAGTGCGGCCGTGGGGCCCGGCTGAGGGCTGACGCCGCCGCATCCTCGCCCGGAGCGACCGCCGGGCCGCGGCGCGGCTCGACTGCTCAGCGCTCGCGTGCTTTGTGAAGCTGCACGCAAGCCGACCAGAATCTAGCACCGGCACCCGTTAGTGTCAACCCGCGCGACACGTCATCCGGGCGCGACGCGCGGCACGCCGCGAAGCCGAAGCCGCGCGATGCCGCGCAAGTCCTGCATCGCCGTGCGGCGCACATTCACACGCGTGTCCGGGTCTTCGACCCACACGACCGGCACGTCGCAGATGCGCATGCCGTTGCGCTCCGCCAGCACCAGCAGCTCCGTATCGAAGAACCACTCGCCGTCTTCCACAAGCGGCAGCAGCTTCGCCGCGGCGCTCGCGCTGATAGCCTTGAAGCCGCATTGGGCATCGCTGAACTGCGCGCCGAGCGCCAGCTTCAGCGCCATGTTGTAGCTCTGCGACAGCACTTCGCGCTGGGTCGACCGCGACACGGCCGCGCGCCGATGCAGCCGCGTGCCCACGGCGATGTCGTAGCCGTCGTCGCGGATGGCGCGCACCAGCTCGGGGAAGGCATCGAGCCCCGTGCTCAGGTCGATATCCATGTACGTGCGGATGTCGGCCTGCGTATCGGCCCAGGCCAGCCGCAGGGCGCGGCCGCGGCCCTTCTCGGGCAGATGGAGCACGGCGACTTCGAGCCAGCGCGAGGCCAGCTCGCCGGCCCGCGTCGCCGTCGCGTCCGTCGACGCGTTGTCGGCGATGACGATCCGCCAGCGAAAGTCGGCGCGCTCCTGCAGAAAGCGCCGCACACGCGCGACGCTCGCTGCCAGCACGTGCGCCTCGTTGTAGACGGGCAGCACGACATCGACGAGGATGCCTTCGCCGATGGTGTAGGCCCCGGGTACGAGCCACTCGCCTTTCGGCAGTTCGCTCACAATGACACCCCCATGGCGCGGCTCAGTCCCGCCGCGAGCTCGAACGGGTCGGCGCCCACGACGCTCGCCGCGAAGAGCTCCATCGCCGCGATATCGGCCGTGCGCGCCGTCAGCGGGCCGCGATCGACGATACGCACGACGATCGGGAAGCCCGCCCAGCCTTCAACCGCGGTCAGCGGCGGCGCTGCCATCCCCACGTTAAACGATGTCACCCCGAGGTCATCGCGGAGGTGGGCCAGCACCTCGAAGATTCTATCGTAGAGCGCCGCCCCCCAGCCATCGGCGAGCAGCACGACCTCGCGCTCCTTTATCGGCGTGAGGCTGGCCATCACCCGCACATCGCCCGCCCGGAAGCCCGCCCCGGTAGCAGTGTGCGCACGGAACAGGTCGTCGAAGTACGCGCCGCCGTAGCGCTGGGCGTCGGCGCGAAGCCGCTCGACCGCCGCGTAGTGGGCGCCCGCGCCGAGCAGCACCTGAAGATGGCCGTGTGTCAGCGAAGCGCCCGCGCGCCACAGGCAATTCCAGGCGACGAAGGGGAAGATGGCGCTCGGCTCATGCGCATGCGCCTGCTCCAGCCACCGCCGCGCCGTCGCGAAGTAGTCGCGGACACGCGACGCGATCGAACCGCAGCGGGTGCGGCTCGTCGAACACGACGAGCCCGTGGAGCCCGTCGAACTTCGCGATGTTGCTCGCCGTCAGGCAATGCTCGCCACGGATGCGTCCGAACGGATCGGCGGGCGTGCTCGATTCCGGATCGGCGAGCGGGTCGGGGCCGGCCCGCAGCTCCGCGCCGATGTCGACGGGCGCGCCGCGGCTCTGCGGACGCGATGAGCGCAGCCCGCTGAAGAGCGTCCCCGCCAGGGTCGCGCGGTTCGTGACCTTCACGACCTTCTGCCGCAGCGCCGGCTCGACGGCGCCGAACTGCTGCTCGAGCCAGGGCAGCATCGATGCGGGCGGCGCCGTCTCGCCGACAGCGACGTCGACGCGGAAGATGCGGTCGAACACGCGGCGATCGGCGTCGGGCAGCGCCGCGACGATGCTCTCGAGATCGCCGATGCGCCGTCCCGGGCCGGCGGCGGGGCCGGATGGTTCGCTCACTGCGTTTCGTCCCGTCGTGTGTGCTAGTGGCGGAAGTGGCGGACGGCCGTGAACACCATCGCGACATCGTGCTCGTCGGCGGCGCGGATCGACTCCTCGTCCCGAATCGACCCGCCGGGCTGGATGATCGCGCGGATGCCGCCCTTCGCCGCCGCCTCCACCCCATCGGCGAACGGGAAGAACGCGTCCGAAGCCAGCACCGAGCCGCGTGCGCCTTCGCCCGCGCGCGCCAGCGCCAGCCCCACGCTCGTCACCCGGTTCGGCTGACCCGCCCCCATGCCGAGCAGCGTGCCGTCGCGCGCGAGGACGATGGCGTTCGACTTGATGTGCTTGACACAGCGCCACGCGAACCGCAGGTCGCGCAGCTCGTCGCCGGAAGGCGCGCGGCGCGTCACAACTCGTAGTTCGAGCGCCTCCTCCGGCAGATCGTCGGCCGTCTGCGCGAGCATGCCGCCGCCGACCTGCCGGTAGACGATGCTCTCGGCGGCGCGTCCTTCGGCAGGCTCGGGGCGAGCGGTCTTCAGGATGCGCAGGTCGCGCTTCTTGCGCAGCGTCGCGAGCGCTTCGGGCTCGAATTCGGGGGCGATGACGATCTCGTAGAACGTGCCCGCGACCTCGCGCGCCGCCGCCGCCGTCAGCGCCCGGTTGAAGGCGACGATCCCCCCGTACGCCGACACGGGATCGCCCGAGAGCGCCCGCCGGTAGGCCTCCGCCTGGTCGGCGTGCGTCGCCAGACCGCAGGGGTTGGTGTGCTTGACGATGGCGACCGCGGGCTGCGCGAAATCGGCGGCGGCGCACCAGGCGGCATCGGCATCGAGGATGTTGTTGTACGACAGCTCCTTGCCGTGCAGCTGCTCCGCCGCCGCGATGCCGCCGGCCGCCACCCCCGCATCGTCGATGCGATAGAACGCGGCGGCCTGATGCGGGTTCTCGCCGTAACGCAGATCGCTGACCTTGCTCAGGGCGATCGTGCGCTGCTCGGGGAAGCGCTCGCCCTCGCCCAGCAGGTAGCCGCTGATCGCCGTGTCGTACGCCGCCACGTGGGCGAAGGCTTTGCGCGCCAGACGACGGCGCTCGTCCGGGCCGACGCCGCCCGTCCGCAGCTGGCCGAGCACGCCGTCGTAGTCGGCGGGGTCGACGACGATGAGCACGTGAGGGAAGTTCTTGGCGGCGGCACGGATCATTGTGGGGCCACCGATATCGATGTTCTCCAGCGCGTCCTCAAGCGTGACGCCCGGCTTCCGGATCGTCTCCACGAAGGGGTACAGGTTGACGGCGACAAGGTCGATCGCGCCGATGCCGTGCTCCCGCAGCTGAGTCATGTGCTCCGGCAGGTCGCGTCGCGCCAGAATGCCGCCGTGCACCTTCGGATGCAGCGTCTTGACCCGGCCATCGAGGATCTCGGGCGATCCGGTGATGTCGGCGACCGCCGCCACTGCGATGCCCGCCTCCTGGAGCGTCCGCTTGCTGCCGCCGGTGCTGATGAGCTCCCATCCCAGCTCGGCGAGGCCGCCGGCGAACTCCGCCAGCCCAGTCTTGTCGTAGACGCTGAGGATCGCCCTCACGGTGCGCCCTCCAGCACGAAGCCGGGCTCGCCCTCCGCCCGCCCGATGACTTCGCCGACACGCACCGCGCCGTCGATCGCCGCGAGCAGCGGATCGGCGTCGCCGGGGGCGACGGCTATCACCATGCCGAGGCCAAGGTTGAACACGTGCAGCATCTCCGCCAGGTCGACACCGCGGGCGCGGATCATCTCGAAGATGGGCAGCACCTCCCATGTGCCCCAGTGCAGCCGCGCCGCCACCCCCTTCGGTAGCATGCGGGGCACGTTGCCGGGCAGCCCGCCGCCGGTGATGTGGGCGATGCCGCTGATGCGGCCAAGGTGCGGCCCGATGACATCGAGATACGACCGGTGCGGCACGGCCAGCGCCTCGCCGAGCGTCGTGCCCAGCGCCGGCTGGTACGTGTCGAGCGCCGCGCGCTCGGCTGCGGCATCGCCGTCCATCCCCACACCGAAGAGCTTGCGGGCGAGCGAGTAGCCGCTGGTGTGCAGCCCGTTCGAGGGGATGCCGAGCAGCGCATCGCCGGGCCGGACGCGCGAGCCGTCGACGAGCTCGTCGCGCTCGGCCGCGCCCACGAGGAAGCCGGCGACATCGAACGACCCGCGGATGTAGATGCCGGGCAGGTCGGCGGTCTCGCCGCCGAGCAGGGCGCAGCCGGCTTCGGCGCAAGCTTCGGCAATGCCGGCGATGATGCGCAGGCGCACGTCATCGCCGACGCCATCCGACGCGAGGTAATCGAGGAAGAAGAGCGGGCGGGCGCCCGAGGCGAGGACATCGTTGACGCTGTGGTTCACGATATCGCGGCCGGCGTCTTCGTAGCGATCGAGCAGGGCGCTGATCTTCAGCTTCGTGCCGACGCCGTCGGCGCTGGCGACGAGCACCGGGTCGCGATAGCCTTGGAGCCGGAACGAGCCGCTGAACGGCCCGACACCCGCGAGCACTTCGGGGCGGCTGGCGCGGCCCGCGACCTCGCGGATGCGGCCCACCAGCCGTTCGGCCGCGTCGAGATCGACGCCCGCGTCGGCATAGTGCGCTGCGACCGGCGATTTCGGCGGTACGCTCATCGAGACACTACGTCGAGCGCTCGGCCCGGGCCCGGATCACCTGGAGGGGGATGACCTCGCGCTCGAACACGAGCTTGTCCATCTCCAGCTGCACGGGCGTCGGGTAATCGCCGGTGAAGCAGGCGAGGCAAAAGCCCTCCTTGGGCGCGCCGACGGCGGCGACGAGCGCGTCGGTGGTGAGAAAGCCGAGCGAGTCGGCGTTGATGTGCTGGCGTATCTCCTCGACCGTCAGCCGCGCGGCGATGAGCTCGCCGCGGGTCGCGAGGTCGACCCCGAAGAAGCAGGGGTCGGTGATGGGCGGCGCGCAGATGCGCATGTGCACCTCGGCCGCGCCCGCGCTTCGCAGCAGCTGCACCACGCGCGGCGTGGTGGTGCCGCGTACGATGCTGTCGTCGACGACGATGATCCGCTTGCCCTCGAGCAGGTGCGGCAGCGTGTTGTACTTGAGGGCGGCGCCCTGCTCGCGGATGCGCTGGTCGGGCTGGATGAACGTGCGGCCCACGTAGCGGTTCTTGACAAACCCCTCGACGAAGGGGATGCCCGACTCGTGCGCGTAGCCGATGGCCGGTGCGATCGCGGAATCGGGCACGCCTATGACGACATCGGCGTCGACGGGATGGAGGCGGGCGAGCTCGGCGCCCATCCGCATCCGCACGGGGTAGAGCTGCTCGCCGCCGAGCCGGCTATCGGGCCGCGAGAAGTAGATGTGCTCGAAGATGCAGGCGGCGTCGCGGCGCTCCAGCGCCTGTGTCGTCCGCACGCCGTCGTGGCTGATGCTGACAACCTCGCCCGGCTGGATATCGCGCACCAGCGCCGCCCCGAGGTGATCGAGCGCGCACGACTCGGATGCGAACACCCAGCCGCCGTCGAGGCGGCCCAGGCAGAGCGGCCGGACGCCCATCTTGTCGCGAGCGGCGAGCATCTCGTCGCCAGCGAGCACGACGAGCGAGTAGGCGCCCTCGATCCGCTTCATGAGGCTGGCGAGCCGCTCCGACCACGTCGCGCCCGGCGTCTCGACGAGCATGCGTGCGATGATCTCGGAGTCGGTGGTGCTTTCGAGCTTCGCCCCGCGTTCGATCAGCGTCTCGCGGAGGCGATCGGCGTTGACGAGGTTGCCGTTGTGCGCCACGGCGACGGTGCCGAATTGACCGGTCGCGCGGAAGGGCTGCGCGTTCTCGATGCAGCTGGAGCCGGTGGTGGAGTAGCGGGTGTGGCCGATGGCGACGTGCCCGCGCAGCCCGGCGAGGTCATCCTCATCGAACGCCTGCGAGACGAGGCCCATCGAGGTGCGGACGTGCAGACTCGCGACCGTCGTACGTCGCGATGCCGGCGCTCTCCTGGCCGCGATGCTGGAGCGCATACAGGCCGTAGAACGTGATGCGAGCTACGTCTTCGCCGGGTGCGAACACCCCGAAGACTCCGCACGCTTCCCTGATTTCCGCCACGTCGCCCCCTGGGTGTGCTGGGCGCGCCTCCGGCTGTACCGACTGGACACCCTCAGTGTACCAACGGCCAGCGGGCGGGTCAACGAAATCGCGGCGCGCGCGTCACACGCCGTCGATGTCGGGCACGGAGAGCGGCTTGCCGGTGAGCGCCGCCAGCTCGCGCCCCAGCTCCACCACGGGGCGCAGCGCCGCCAGCTCGAACGAGCGATGCGTCACCGTGCCGCCCATCCGCAGCCGCTTGCCGCTCGCCTTCACCAGCGTCACCTGCCACTGCGTGAACTCCTCCGTCGGCAGGGGGTCGGCGTCGTCCTCGCCCGCCTCCTCCACCACCCACTGCGCGATCTTCTCGAACGGCACGAGCTCCTGCGTCCCGAGGCCGAGGCCGCCCATGCCCTGATGAAAGCGCACCGAGTTCTTCTCGACATCGACGACGATGTTCGAGCCGATGATCGAGTAGACGAAGCCCATCGCCGCGAACGGCAGCACCATAATCGCCACCAGCAGCATCACGGCGAGCAGCCACAGCCACAGCACATCGCGCAGCAGCACGATCGCGATGAACGTGCCCGCGCCGAAGGCGACGCCGATGGCCGGCCCCACAATCGCCTCGCGGCTCGGGCGGATGTCGATACGGCCGGGGCGGATCGTCGCGGCCTGGCGGTGGAGCAGAATGCGGCGGCGTTCGGGAGTGGCGGCGGTCACAGGCACCTCGCGCGCAAGGACATATCTGCGGCCATTATAGGGATACGCCGCCGCCGCGAGCGATGGCCCGGGCCTCGCCGCGCCCCCGGGCCGCGTTGACACCGATTCCGGCGGCCCCCTACAATGCCCGCACACTCACCAGGGGAGCAGGCGAACGGGATGAGACGCGACCTCATGGAAATCCTCGCGTGCCCCCTCTGCAAGGGGGAGCTCGCGCTGACCGTCGACGAAGAGGACGAGCGCGAAGTCCTTCGCGGGTCGCTCTTCTGCGCCAAGTGCAACGAGCGTTACCCGATCACCGACTCCATCCCCAATCTGCTGCCCCCGGATCTCAGAAACTGACCCGCGCCAGCGGGCCTCGAGGAGCGAACTCATGGACCGATCGAAGCTAGCGGGCGTCGCGATCATGGCCGTCGCCGTCGGACAGATAGTGCTGTTCGGAGTGGGCACGCTGCGCCGCAGCTACGCCGCGATCGCCGTGCCGGTCGCCACAGCACTCGCCGGGCTCACGGCGCTCGCCTTCTGGATCGGCTGGACAATGGCCACCACCGAATCCGACCTCGAAGGCCCGGAGTTCGAGGAAGAGTTCGCGGCTTCCGGCGGCTTCAACGCCAAGACGTAGTCCACCCGGCATCGCGCGAGCCGCGCCGCTAGGTCCACCCTAGCCACGAGCCGCGGCCGCCCTGCTCCCAGCCCCGCTCGGCCACCCGGCGCACGCCCGCGCCACCCACTGCGTCGCGCAGCTCCGCGATCGTCGCCGTCATCTGAGGCGGGACGAGCCCCGGCGCAAGCTCCGCGAGCGGCACGAGCGCGAAGGCGCGCCCGTACAGCCGCGGATGCGGCACCGTCAGCAGCTCGTCGGAGACGACGCGCTCGCCGATGAGCAGAATGTCGATATCGAGCGGTCGCGGCCCCCACACGTCGCCCCCACGCCGCCCCATCTCGTTCTCGAGCCCCTTCGCGAGCCGCAGGAGCGCGCGCGGCTGGAGGCCCGTCGTCACACGCGCGACCGCGTTCAGGAACGGCGGCTGGTCTTCGACACCCACCGGCGCCGTCTCGTAGAGCGACGACACGTCATCGACCCGGACGAGCGGCGCAAGCCGCTGAAGCGCCGCCCGCACGTTCGCCTCGCGATTGCCCATGTTCGACCCGAACCCAAGATAGATGTCACCCGGCACGTTCGCCCTCCCGTATGCTGATGGCGAACGTCGCCCGCCCCTTCGCCAGCAGCTCGCCCTCCGCGCCCGTCACGGCCGCCTCGCCCCAGGCGAGCCGCCGCGTCCGCCGCAGGATAGACGCGTCGACCTCGACAACGCCGGCGAGCGCGGGGCGCAAGTAGCTCACGTTAAGGTCGATGGTGCTGACCATCGCCTCGGGGCGGTCGAGATCGGGGAAGCACTTGAGCGCCGATCCGATCGCGGTATCGATGAGACAGCCGTAGAAGCCGCCGTGCAGGACAGCGCCCGGCGCCAGAAGCTCGTCGCGCACGGGAAGGCGCAGCCAACAGCGGCCTTCGTCGAGGCCCGCCGCCTCCATGCCGAGCAGCCGCCAGAAGGCGATCGCCTCCCACTCGCGCTTCAGCTCCGCCCGGCGACCGGCAAGCGGCGGGTACGACGCCGTCATCGCGGCCACCCGCGGACGACGGCGTCGGCCATGCGCGCGACCCGCACCATCGCGGCGATGTCGTGGACACGCACGATGTCGGCGCCGGCGGCGATGGCGAGCGCGACCGTCGCCGCCGTGCCTTCGAGCCGCTCCTCGGGCGGCAGGTCGAGCACCGCCCCGATCATCGACTTTCGCGATGTCCCCGCGAGCAGCGGCCGCCCGAGCGCCCGCAATTCGCCCATGCCGCGCAGGAGCGCGATGCTCTCATCGGCCTTCAGCCCGAAGCCGAAGCCGGGGTCGAGCACGACCTGCTCCCCGGCGATGCCGGCTGCGCCCGCCGAGGCCAGCGCCCGCGAGAGACCAGCCCGCGCATCGGCCAGCGGCGTGCCGGCGCGCTCGACGTATCGCGCGTTGAACATCAGCACGCAGGGGACGCCGCGCTCCGCGATGAGCGCCGCCATGGCCGGATCGTGGAGCAGCCCGGAGACATCGTTGACCCAGTGGGCGCCGGCATCGAGCGCGGCGGCTGCCACGCCGGCCTTCATCGTGTCGATGCTCAGCGGCATGCCGGGCAGCGCCGCCGCGAGCGCCTCGATGACGGGCAGCACGCGGGCGCGCTCGTCGTCGGCGGAGACAGGCGCGGCGCCGGGGCGGGTCGATTCGCCGCCGATATCGAGCATGTCGGCGCCCTCATCGGCCATCCGGCGGGCGCGCTCCACCACCGCCGCGGCGCCGCCGTGCGCCAGCCCGTCGCCGGAGAACGAGTCGGTCGTGATGTTGAGGATGCCCATCACATACGTGCGCGCGCCCCAGACGAACTCGCGCGGCCCCACCCGCAGTGGCGTGGGCGCGGGCGGCAGACTGGTGCCCGGGGCGCTCACCGTCATCCCTCGATCACGGAGATCGGCTCCTCGGCGATGGAGCCATCGGTGATGTAGTAGCCGCGCAGCACCGGGTTCGCCTCATCGGCGAGCGAGATGATGATGTAGCACGCGCCGGGCCAGGAGGCGAGCCGGACATCGGTGGGCGATGGGTAGGCTTCGGTGGCGGTGTGCGAGTGGTAGATGCCGATCAGCTCCCACCCCTGATCCTCAATCTCGCGATAGACCTTGAGGAGCTCCCTGGGGTCGACGTTGTACCGATACGGGCTGTGCTCGATGTTGGTCATCCGATAGAGCCGCACGGCGCGGCGTTCGCCATCGCCGGCGAGCAGGCCGCAGCACTCGTCCGGCGCGTCCTCACGGGCGTGCGCGACGATGTCGTCGTAGAACGAACGGGGCAACTCGAACACGGCATTCTCGCGAGATGGCATCGCCGAGGCTTTCCAGCCTCGGCCGTGGGCAGTGTAGCACGGCGCGGCGGCAGTCGCGGCTTCAGAACTTGCGGGTATCGCCGTCGTCGAAGCAGGAGCCGGGGTGGAGCCGCACACGGAGGTAGTTGGCGCTCACCGGTGGCGCGGCGATGTGCCCGCACCAATGTCCGCGCTCGGCCTCGGGCAGCCGATCGAGCACGTCGCCCACCGCCGCGTGCAGCAGGCCGGCGTCGTCGGCGATGCCGAAATCGAGCGACCAGCCGCCCGGCTTCTTCACCCGGCCGATGGTGTCGGTGCGAACCAGCTCGAAGCCGGCGTCGCGATACTGATCGAGCACGCTAAGCGCGAACCAGACCTGCGTCAGGCCCGGATCGCCGCGCTGCAGCAGCAGCCGGACGAAGCTCGCAAGAGCCGGGTCTGCGTCCGAAGGGCCGGCCACGCTACTTCTCGATCGGCACGTCGATGAGGCTGCCCCACTCCGTCCACGAGCCGTCGTAGTTGCGGACGTTCTTGTAGCCGAGCAGCTCGTGCAGCACAAACCAGGTGTGCGACGAGCGTTCGCCGATGCGGCAATAAGCGATGATATCGCCGCTACCATCCACGCCCACGCCGGCGTAGAGCTTCTGCAGCTCCTCGACCGTCTTGAAGGTGCCGTCGTCGTTGGCCGCCTGCGCCCACGGCACGTTCTGCGCGCCCGGAATGTGGCCCGCGCGCTGCGCCGTCTCCGACATGCCGGGCGGCGCGATGATCTCGCCCTTGAACTCGGCGGGCGAGCGCACATCGACGAGGTGCTTGCTTGCCTGACCGAGCGCCTTCATCACGTCGTCGCGCCGCGCCCGCGACTGCTCGTCGCGCTCGCTCAGCGTGACGTTGCCCTTCGCGGGGGCGGGGACGTCCTTGGTGGTGGGCCGCGCTTCCTCGAGCCACTTCTTGCGGCCGCCGTTCATGAGCTTGAGGTTCTTGAGCCCGTACATGCGGAACATCCAATAGGCGTAGGCAGCGAACCAGTTGTTGTTGTCGCCGTAGAGCACGACGGTGTCGCCGTTGTTCACGCCCGCGTCCTGAAGCAGCCGCTCCGCCTCGTGCTTCGACGCGATGTCGCGCCGCATCTGATCCTGCAGCTGCGATGTCCAGTCGAGCGCCACCGCGCCCTCGATGTGACCTTCGCCGTAGGCGGACGTATCGACATCGACCTCGATGAGCCGCACGTTGGCATCGCCCCTGTGCTGAGCCACCCAGTCGGTCGAGACGAGCGCGTCGGGATTCGCGTAGTCAGCCATCGGTTCCCTCCATCATCCATCCTCGGCGGCCGCGCGGGTGCTGTGCGGAATGCCGGATGAGCTACGACGATAGTCCGCGCCCCAACCGCTGTCAACGGGCGGAGCGGGGGCGCGGCGGGCCTCTCCCCCTGGCCCCCTCTCCATCCCGATGGAGAGGGGGGACGCGAAGCGGGGGGTGAGGTGATGCAGCCAGCGTTGCGCGTAGGCGCGCCATCGCTTCTACTGCCATCGTAAAGGAGGCTGGCCTCTTGACTGCATTCGTGACTGAGATAATGAAGCGCCGCGCGTTCGTCGTGCTCGGCATCGCCCTGCTGACGGCGCTGCTCGCGTTCGCCATCGCCTGCGGTGGCGGCGACGACGACGACGACGACGCCAGCAGTGACCCCGGCGGCACTCCCGGCCCGCAGCTCACGCTGAGCCAGTACGCGGAGTCGTTTTGCGGCGCATTCACCACGTTCTCCGACGATCTGTCGGCCATCGCGCGGGAGGCGAACAACGACACGGAAGCCTTCCAGCAGCTGCAGGGGGTGGCCGCGGACTTCGTGAGCACCCTCAACAGGGTGACCCCGCCCGGCGAAATGAAGGACTGGCACGAGCAGGTGATCAAGGGATTCGAGGGCATCGTCACCAACCCGAACGCCAATCCCACCCTCCCCGACCCGCCGGACACCCTCATCGCCGAGTTCGACGATATCGAAGCCTGCACCCTCCTGCGCCAGGGATAGGCGTCGCCACCGGCCATCGGGCCGTACCGTGAACCGGACAGAGAGGCTCGGCATCCGGAACCCCTCTGTCCGGACTCCCACCAAGGTAGCGAACGAGAGCGTACCTCCCTTATGTTACTCGCGATTCCTGCGACGGGACGGGGTGACCTTTCGCAGGCGCGGTTGCATGTTCGGGGTCAACTCTTGCTGAGTCATCGCCCCCACTTCTTGCCGGCCATACGCCTTCCAGCTGGTGTTGCTACGTCGCCCCAGATCGATGAGCACCTTTTCTTGGAGCAACGGCGACCATTCCTCATAGGCGCCAACAAGGTAACGTGTGAGCACCTCGATGGTTGGCCGTTGCGTCTTCCGGATCCGGATGCGGAGAACACGCCCTCGACCCTCCGCAATCTTTAAGTATAGCGCCGACCAAACCTCCGGCTTACGGTGTTGATCCAAGGTAAGAACCCAGTGGTAGCCAATGTCGATGAGCGACGCGGCGAGTGACACGTCATCGTGTCCCGCCAGGTTCAATTCCTGCGCAGTCGACGCCTCGTGTCCGAGCGCGTGAAGGACGAATCGCATTCCTGGAGGAATGTGCTCGTCAAGGACGAATCTCACTATGCAGCAGCTTCCTCAAACTCCAACGCGCGGGCGACGAGATCTGTTCTGAGCTCGTAAAGCTTCGCGAATTCTTCGACGCCCATCCCGCGTGCTGCGTGCGCAACAAATTCCGTCTCCAGCGAGGTACCACGAAGTACGGGGAGGCCGAGGTTTACCGCAGGGTTCATCGTGACGGCGTCATCGAACCGGTGGAGCTTCCCAAGAGGCCCGATCTCCGTCAGCTGCTCTACTGTGCGGTTCAAGACATCGAGTGCGAGCAACCTCTGACCAGATTTATCAGCCAATAGCGCAGACCGAGGCCCCGATTGTTCCACCATCACGTGTCCCGCCTCGGCACGAATCGGGAGCCTGTACCAGTCAGGTAAGTTCTCGTCCAGAAAGTCGATAGCTCGCCGCACCCTCGTCGTGTGGATTCCATCTGCCACGAGGTCGGCCGCGATACGGAGCCGAAGGTAGTCGACCCAGCTGTATATCCTCGGAACTCCTCTCTGACCCGACCGGCCTTGGGCGAGAAGCAGACCAGTCTTATGCCAGTAACGGAGGCGCGCCAGCGGGAGGCCCGTGAGCTTGCTTACGAGACCGGTGCGGAGACCACCACGGGTGAAGGTGGGATCGTCCAGAGGACTCACCAAGCTCGAAACCGCTTCTTGGTACATGCCGCACGCCTCCTTGACGCATCGCTCGAACGTACTGACACCGTATATCGTCGTGTCAATGTTGCGCTAGTCACCAAGATAGGCACGCTGCCGCGGCCAACATTAGCGCTATCCCGATGTGCCGGCGACACACGGGCGCGCTACCCTGCGGACAGCAGACCCCTGTGCGATGGGAGATGGCAGCATGCGCGTCGAGCGCATCGAAGACACCGGCCCCGTCAGCAACAACCCGTTCGCCACAACGAACGGCGCGGCCGTACGCGACCCCGCGTCCTTCGCGCGGACGCTGCGCACCGAGCTGCGCGCCGCCCAGGCGGAGGCGCTCGGCATCACGACCGGCGGCGACGGCGCTGGCGGCGCCTCGGGCGACGCCTCCGCCACACGGGGCGGCAGCGCCCTGTCGTCGCTGATCGATTCGCTGCAGCGCGACCTGCTCGGGCTGGGCACGCCGACGGCCAGCGGCGCGGCGCGGCTCAGCGGGTTCGACGGCGTCTCCGTCGCCAAGCCCGACCCCAATGGCTGGCGCGCGCTGGCGCGATCGGCCGGCGAGAGCGCCGTGGGCGCGGGCTTCGGCGCGCTCTTCGAGCGGCAGATCGACCAGGAGTCGGGCTTCAACCCCGATGTCGTCCTGGGCCGGCGGGTCTCCTCCGCAGGCGCCGAGGGGATCGCGCAGCTGATGCCGGAGTTCTATCCGAACGTCGACCGGCTCAACCCGCAGGAGGCGCTCGGCGTCGCCGCGAACACGATGGCCACGTACATCAGCCGTTACGATGGCGATGTGCGCAAGGCGCTCGCGGCGTACAACGCCGGGCCGGGCCGCGTTGGGCGGCTCATCGAGGAGCACGGCAGCAACTGGGAGGCATACCTGCCCAGCGAGACGAAGGGCTACCTCGAAAGGATAGTCGGCTCCAGCACCCCGCGACTCACTGGCGGCAGCGTCGAGGGCGGGCCCGCACCGGCGCGGCTGCGTCCGCCCGTGGCCGGCGAACTGACCACCGACTACGATGCGGGCCACCCGGCGCTCGACATCGCCGCTCCCACGGGCGCGGCGATTCGCGCTTCGGCCGCCGGTCGCGTCGTCAGCGCCGAGCGCCGGGACGACGGCTACGGCTGGAACGTCGTCGTCGACCACGGCGGCGGCATGGAGACGCTCTACGCGCACGCGTCCGCGATCTACGTGCGGCCGGGCGATACCGTCCGCGAGGGCGATGTGATCGCGGCGGTGGGCAGCACCGGCCGCAGCACGGGCCCGCACGTCCACTACGAGGTACGCGTGAACGGCGTCGCCACCGATCCGCTGCCGTACATCACGTAGCGCGGCCAACATGAGCGTGCCGCTGCTATATAATGATCACATGACCACGAGCGACGATCGCAGCCTCATCCTCATCATCGAAGATGACGAAACTCTGCGTGAATCGCTCCGCTACACCCTCACGCACGAAGGCTACGACGTGGTCGCCGTCGCCGATGGCCTCGACGGCCTCCGCTCCGCTCGCGAGCGCGAGCCCTCGCTGGTGCTGCTGGACCTGATGCTGCCGGGCATGGGCGGCATGGATGTCTGCAAGCGCATCCGTCGCGGCTCGAACGTCCCCATCCTCATGCTGACGGCGCGGCGTGAGGAGCTCGACAAGATCGACGGGCTCGACGCGGGCGCCGACGATTACCTGACGAAGCCCTTCTCCATGCGCGAGCTCACCGCCCGCATGCGCGCGCTCCTTCGCCGCTCGACCCTGGAGACGGGCAGCGAGATTGGCTCGCCCTCCGTCATCACCAGCGGCGATCTCGTCATCGACCTCGGCCGTCGCGAGGTGCGGCTGCGTACCACCCCGCTGACGCTGACACCGAAAGAGTTCGACCTGCTCTCATTCTTCGCGCGCCACCCCGGCCGGGTCTTCGGGCGCGAGGAGCTGCTCGACAGAGTCTGGGGCTACGATTTCGCCGGCGGCAGCCGCACGGTCGATGTGCATGTCCGCTGGCTGCGCGAGAAGATCGAGGACGAACCGGGCAGCCCCTCTCACCTCACAACGGTGCGGGGGACGGGCTACCGCTTCGATTCATAGGCGGCGCGCGCCGCTGAGCGGGACTGAGGGGGCCATGCGCCGAACTCTGCGCGGCCGTACCACTATCGGGGTCGCGGTGGTCATCGTCCTCGGATTCGGGGGCGCTGCCATCGCCCTGGGCGAGCGTGGCGTCGACGCCAGCGACACGGCGCTGCCGCTCGGCCTTGCCGCCGCCGCGACGGTGGCCGGCGCGACGATGCTGCTGCTGGGCGTGCTCCGTACCCCGCTGCGCACCATCGCCCACATGAAGGACGCGACGGGCGCGATGGCGCGCGGCGCCCTCGAACAGCGCGTGGCCGACGCCGATCGCTCCGAAGTGGGCGCGCTCGCCAGCAGCTTCAACGAGATGTCGCGCTCCGTGCGCACGGCTTTCGCCGAGCTCGCGGCCGACCGGCATCGCTTCGTCGCCGTGGTGAACAGCAGCACGAACGGGGTAATCGCGCTCGATCGCGACCTGCACTACCGCTACCTCAACCCGGCGGCGGAACGCATCCTCGGCGTGAAGGAGGACGACGCCCTCGGCAAGCCGTTCCTCTACGCGATTCACGACGCCGATGTCCACGAGCGGCTCGTCGAGGTGCGACAGACACATCAGCAGCAGCTCGTGGTATCGCGCCTCGGCCCACAGAACGCCTACGTCCACGTGCTCCTGCTGCCGCTCGCCGACGCGGGCGATTGGGCATTCGTCGCCATTCTCGTCGACCTCACGGAGGTGCGCCGGCTCGAGCAGGTGCGGCGCGAGTTCGTCACCAACGTCTCGCACGAGCTGCGGACACCGCTCGCCGCACTGCGCGCCGCCATCGAGACGCTGCAGGGCGGCGCGTTCGATGATCGCGAGGCCGCGCCCCGCTTCTTCGAGCACATGATCGACGAGGTCGAGCGGCTGACGAATCTCGTCGACGAACTGCTGACGCTCTCCCGCGTCGAGACGCAGGTACTCGAGCCGGCGGCGGGCGAGCCCGTCGACCTGAGCGACGTGGCGCGCGCCGTCCATCGCCGGATGACGCCGCAGGCCGAACGCGCCAGCATCGCGCTGAACATCGACACGAGCGGGGGCGCCGCCATCATCAGCGGCGACGCGGAGCAGATATCGCGGGCGGTCGCGAGTCTGGTGCACAACGCGATCAAGTTCACATCCAGCGGCGGCGAGGTGCTCGTCGCCACGTCGTCGGACGACACGCGCGCGCTCATCGCCGTGAGCGACACCGGCCCCGGTATCGCTCACGAGCAGCGGGAGCGCATCTTCGAGCGGTTCTACAAGGCCGACCGCTCGCGAAGCAGCGAGGGCAGCGGGCTGGGGCTCGCCATCGTGAAGCACATCGTGCAGGCGCACGGCGGCGACGTGGAGCTCACCAGCGAGATGGGGAAGGGCTCGACATTCCGGCTGTCGTTCCCCCGGCGCGCGCCGGCCACCCCCGATGAGCCCGCCGGATCGACATAAGCTTGCGGTGTGACGCGCCGGTGCCTACACTGCGGGCAACGAACGACGCCCGATTCTCGCGCGGAGGACCACCCCATGACACGGGGACGCTACACGCAGCGGCTGCAGGAGCTCGAGGACGACGTGCTTGTCCTGGGCACGATGGTCGAGCGCGCCCTGCTGCGCGCCACCGAGTCGTTGCGAACCCACGACGTCGAGCTTTCGCGCCAGATCATCAAAGATGACGAGGTCATCAACGCCAAGCGGTTCGAGATCGAGGACGGCATCGTCCAGCTTATCGCGACGCAGGCGCCGATGGCGCAAGACCTTCGGACCATCATCGCCGCCCTCCACATCGCCACCGACCTCGAACGGATGGGCGACCACGCCGAGGGCAACGCCCGGCTCAACATCATGATGGCCGAGCTCGACACGCGGCCGGAGCAGGACGAGCGCGTCTGGCGCATGTCGGAACTGGCGGTCGCGATGCTCGGGCGGGCACTGCAGGCATTCGTCAACCACGATGCCGAGGCGGCCAGAGCTGTCTGCCTCCAGGACGACGAGGTCGACCGGCTCTACGACGAGCATTACACGGCGCAGGTCGAGCGGATGGTGCACAGCTACCCCGGGCTCGTCACGCCGCTGACGTACCAGCTTTGGACAGCCCACAACCTCGAACGCGTCGCCGATCGCGCCACGAACATCGGCGAGCGCGTGATCTTCCTCGTCACAGGCCGTATGGAAGAGACGAACGTCTCGCGCTACTAACACCGCGCTCAACCCCGGCGAAGCGCGAAACGCCGTCGTTCGCGGTTGTTCACGCCGATGTCGCATGGCCGCAACGCCGCCGAAACGCGTGGCCGCGAGAATGGCCTCATCGCTCAGCGAGGAGGCACACCACGATGGCCACAGCGACAGGAGCCCGAGCTCTCCCCCTCGAGCAGGTTCTGCGAGCGATGCTTTCGCCCGCAAGCGCTCGCGACGTGGCGCGGCTTGACCGCGACGAACGCCGCGCGGCCTTCGATAGTCTCCTCGCGGCGTTCCGCGCGCTCCGCCTCGACGGCGAGAAGCTGGCCGACGTGTGCGGACGGATCGGCGCGGCCGAGGTCATCGCGGTAGCGCGCGGGGGGTAGTCGCGGCAGCGGCTACGTCGAGGTGGGGGCTCGCGCCGGCGTGAGGCGCGGGCCCCCACCTGGGCGCCCTTGGCAAGCCGTGCGCCGCCGCCGATAATGGCCCCCTCATGCCGCGCGCACGCATCAACGACATCGAGCTGCACTACGACGAATGGGGGCGGGGCTTCCCCGTCGTCGCGGTCGCTGGCTTCACCGAGACATCGTCGATGTGGCAGATGCAGCGCGACGCCTTCGCCGCGCACCACCGCTTCATCGTGTACGACGCGCGCGGCCACGGCGCGAGCGACGCGCCCGACGACGCCGATAGCTACTCGCCCCAGCTGCTGGTCGACGACATCGCGGCGCTGCTCGATCACCTGGGCGAGCCCCGCGCGCACATCATAGGCCACTCGCTGGGCGGCGCCATCGCCATGCGGTTCGCGCTCGCGCACCCCGATCGCACGGCGCGGCTCGTCGTCGTCAACTCGAACTCGGGTGCGGCCCCGCCCGAATGGCAGACGATGCTGCGCGAGCGGTTGCCGGAGATGGCGCGCTCGCTTCGCGCCGACGGAGTCGCCTCGCTGGCGGCGAGCATGATCAACTACCGGCTGCCCCCCGGCCTCCTCGCCGAACGCGAGCGCGAGTTCGCGGCGCTCTCGCCCATCGGGCTCGCGCACACGGCGGAGCGCGTCCTCGCCGACGTGTCGTCGCTGGCGCGCGCCCACGAGATCGGCTGCCCCACCCTGCTCGTCGTCGGCGAGCGCGATCGCGAGTTCCCCGAGCGGTCGCTGTGGCTGGCCCAGCGCATCGCCGATTGCCGGCGCGTCGTCATCGCCAACGCGGGACACGGCGCGAACGAGCACGAGCCCGAGCTCTTCAACCAGATCGTGCTCGCGTTCCTCGCCGAAGAGGGGGCCGATGACGCCCCGTAGTCGCGCTTCCGGCACGATGGCGGCCGTGGCGCTGCTGGGGCTGTGCGCCGTCGGCCTCGCGAACGGGCTCCACCCGCTCGCCTGCCACCGCCGCCTCATCGACCGGATGTGGCGCCCGCTGGGTGGCGATGGCTGCGCGACCGCGGCCCGCGCACCGGAGGCGCGCCATCTCGGGGCGCCGAACGCGGCCGTGGGCGCGGCGGGCTACATCGCGATCGCGGCGCTCAGCAGCGCGACCGTGCCCTCGGCAAAGGTGCGGTCGTACCCGCTCGCGGCGACAGCGCTGGCGGCGTGGGTGGCGAGCGCGCTGCTGCTGTGGGAGCAGGCGGCGAAGGTGCGGGTGTGGTGCTTCTGGTGCCTCGCGGGCGCGGGCATCAACACGGCGCTGCTGCCGCTGGCGCTGCTCCGCGGCCACCGGATGGCGCGCCAGTGAACCGCTGCGAATGGGCCTCGGGCGCAACGACGCGATGCTCGCCTACCACGACACCGAGTGGGGCGTGCCCAGCCACGACGATCGGGTGCTGTTCGAGTTTCTGACGCTCGAAGGGGCGCAGGCCGGCCTCAGCTGGGACACGATCCTCCGCAAGCGCGAAGGCTATCGCCGCGCCTTCGCGGAATTCGACCCGGCCGCCGTCGCCCGCTTCACCGGCGACGACGCGGCGCGCCTCCTCGCCGATGCCAGCATCGTCCGCAATCGCCAGAAGATCGCGTCGGCGATCGGCAACGCACGGTGCGTGCTCGACATCCGGGCCGAACACGGGTCGCTGGCGACGTACCTGTGGGGCTTCGTCGACGGCGCGCCCGTGCGCAACGCGTTCCGGTCGCTGGCCGAGCTGCCCGCCAGCACGCCCGCATCGGACGCGATGAGCCGCGCCCTCAAGAAGCGCGGCTTCCGCTTCGTTGGGCCGACGATCTGCTATGCGTTCATGCAGGCTGTGGGGATGGTCAACGACCACGCCGTCGAATGCTTCCGCTACGCCGAGGTGGGCGCGGCGGGCTAAGCCGCGATCGCGTCATCACCCCCGAGAGGGGCCGCCGAGCAATTGCTGCATCGCCGCCAGCCCCCGCAGCAGCGACGGGCCCGGCTGCAGCACATCCTCCGGCGGCAGCTCGAACACGGCCCCGGCCCGCACGGCGGAAATGGCGTCCCACCCGGGCCGCGCCAGCATCCGGCCGCGGTCGAAGCGCTTGCCGCACCAGGACGCGAGGATGACCTCGGGGTCGCGGCGGGCGACCTCATCGAGATCGACGATGCGATCCGGCGCGGCGGGCCGGTCGCGCAGCTCGGCGAAGATGTCATCGCCGCCCGCCGCTTCGATCAGTTCGCTCACCCAGGCGATGCCGCTGATGGCGGGCTCGTCCCACTCCTCGAAGTACACCCGTGGACGACGCGGCCGGTGCGCTGCCTCCGTCCTCGCCTGCTCGATCGTCGCTTCGAGGTGCTGGGCCAGCTCCTCACCACGAACGGCACAATCGATGGCGCGACCGATGAGCCGGATGGCGTCGCCGGTCTCCGCCAGCGTCCGCTGATTGAGCGCGAGCACCGTGGCGCCCCGGCGCACCAGCTCCGCCACGATGGCCGACTGCAGATCGGAGAACGCGAGGACGAGGTCGGGCGCGAGCGCGAGGATGGCATCGACATCGGCGGTGATGAAGGCGGCGACGCGCGGCCGCAGCAGCGCCTCCGGCGGGCGGCGGGCAAAGCCGGAGACGCCGGCCACGCGATCGCCGGCGCCGAGCGCGAACGCGATCTCGGTCGTCTCCGCTGTCAGGCACACGATGCGGCGCGGGTAAGCCATGCCCCCGATCATAGCGCATGCGCCTTGACCACGACTCGCCCGCGGCGCGAGAATGCGCCCGTGAAGCGCACGCGCGAAGTCCTCGCCGGGTACACCCCGCGCATCCTCCCCCTCGATGGCGGGAAGATGTCGTCGGCCGTGCTCGTGCCGCTCTACGTCGCCGGGGGCCACGTGCGCGTGCTGCTCACCAAACGCAGCGAGCACGTCGAGCACCACAAGGGGCAGATATCGTTTCCCGGCGGCGCCGAGGACGCGACCGACCCCGATCTGCGGTTCACGGCGTTACGCGAGACGCACGAGGAGATCGGCGTCCATCCGGCCGACATCGAGGTGCTGGGCCAGATCGACGACTTCCTCACGATCAGCAACTTCCGCATCCGCCCGTACATCGGGCTGATCGAGAAGGCCCCGTACGACTTCGTCTTCGACAGCATCGAAGTCGCCGAGATTCTCGAGGTGCCGTTCGCTCACCTGCTCGACCCGGCCCATACCCGCGACGAGCCCCGCGAGGTCGATGGACGGCAGTTCATCATGCGGTCGTACCACTGGAACGGGCACGTCATCTATGGCGCGACAGCGCTGATGCTGCGCCAGTTCATCGACCTGCTCGCCGATGCCGGCTGCATCGACGAGCTCCACGCAGGGAGGGCCGCCCGATGATCGCACGCTCCGCAACCCTGATGCTCACGATCCTGCTCGGCCGCGATGGTGGCGATGACGGCCACCGTCGCCGCCGAGACGCAGACGGCGATCGTCACGTTCAAGACATCCGATGGCTCGACCTTCCGTGTCGAGCTGACCCGTCCAGCCGACATCCAGAGGGTGCAGGACGCGCTACGGCTCGACGGCAAAGCCGGCATCCCGATCGGCAGGCTCGCCCCCGGCAGCGGCGTCATCAACGTGGGCCACGCCTGGCACATGGAGGACGTGACGCTCGCCGATGTCGCCATCGAGATGTGCGATGGCACCGCGTCGGGCATCGATGGCCGCCTCGATTACTGGCTCGACGTCGTCGGCCAGTTCTGCCCGTGGTCGGCGATCGTGACGGCGATCGAGCTGCGCACCGCCACGTGCACGGCCACCATCAACGGTTCGCCCGTGCCGGGCGTCAACGGTATCGTGCTCGTGGGCTGCGAGGACGGCGCCGATGCCGTCGCCGCCATCGAGCAGGAGAGCGGCATGCAACTGCGGGCGCTCTGGGCGCTGCATGGCAATCGCTGGCTCTTCTCGATTCCCGACGCGCCGCAGATCGATGGCGGCCTCGCGACGATCCCGAGCGATCCGATCGCCGCGGTCGCGGTTCTCGGATGATGGCGACGGCGGGCGTCGCTCCGTGACACGCATCCTCGTGCTCCGGCACGGCGAATCCGAGGGCAATGCCGAGCGCCGGCTTCAGGGCAACGTCGCCTTCCCGCTCACCGAGCTCGGCCGCCAGCAGGGGCGCGCCCTCGCGGCGCGCGTCGCGGCCGAAGGCGCCGATGTGCTGTACACGAGCCCCGCGCCCCGCGCTCGCGAGACGGCGGAGCTCGTGGCGCAGGCGACGGCGCTGCCGCTGGGCATCATCGAAGGCGTGCGCGAGTACGACTTCGGCGACGTGTCCGGCCTGACGATGACCGAGGTGGCCGCGCTCCATCCGCAGTGGGCGACGGCCCTGCGCGAGGGCCGCGAGCCGCCGCCCCTGCCCGGCGAGGAGGGGCGGAGCGGCTTCCGCGAGCGCGTCATGGCCGCGTTCTGGCAGATTGCGGAGCGGCACCCCGATGAGCGCGTCGCGCTCGTCACGCATTCGGCAGTGATCGGGCTCATCTGCCAGCAGATCATGGGTGTGCGTTCGGAACGGCCGCTCGGCTTCATCACGCTCGACAACTGCTCGATCACGGTCATCGACGTCGCGCCCGCGGAGGCGATGCCGCCCGGCCTCGCCCGCGCCGTCATCGTCACCCTCAACGACGCCTGCCACATCCGCGAGTAGCACGGGAACCTCTGGCGCCGCACGCGCGTCGTAACAGCAGAGATGACGCAAGGAGGCGCCCGATGCGACGACGACTGGCTGTCCTTACCCTGCTCGGCGCGATGATCGCCGGGGCGTCCGGCCCCGCGCCCGCACATGCGTGCAGCCTCACGCCTGACTTCGACGCCTGGGGCACGTCCGACCTCATCGTCAGCGGACGAATCGCCGGGATCGAACTGCCGCCCGGCGGGGGGTCGGCGGCCCGGGTGCGCATGACCGTCGACCGCACCTTCAAGGGCACTCCGCCCGGCGCGACGCTCGAGTTCCTCGATCAGCCGACCAGTTGCGGTCTGCTGCTGGGCGGCGAAGCCGTGGGCACGTACCTCATCATCGGGCTCGCTCCCGGTGAAGGCGGCGAGCCCGAGGCGTTCAGCGGGCGGGTGTTCTTCACCGGCCCAAACCCCGAGGGCGCCGACTACGGCCACGCGCTCGCCCGCGTCGAGCCCATCGCCACGAACGGCCCCGTGACACCGGGCGCGAACGCCATCGTCATCGAGGGCGGCGGCCCGGCGACGTTCGTCGCGTCGAAGCTCGCCGAGCCAGACGGGCCGCCCCGTGCTCGCGCTTTGGGCGCTGTTCGACGGTCGATGGGTGGCGTTCGTGCCCGCGATGCCGCGCGTCGACGCCGGGCTCAGCTTCTTCCCGTTCGAGTCGCCCGTCGCCGCAGTAGCGGTGTTGGGCTAGCGGCGCACCCTCGCCAGCATGTCGCGGCCGCGATCGCGCAGCATCTCCGCCTCGAGCGAGCCCATCGCGAGCGTCGCCGCGAAGAAGGCGCCGCCCCCGAGCGCCGTCGCGAACGTGAGGCCGACGAGCGTGCCGAAGCTGGGCTCACCGAGGTCGAACGCGAGCACGAAGAAGGCGACCACCTCCGCGAGCAGAACCGTGCCGAGCAGCGTACGGCGGAGCGAGCGGCCGACAGCGTCCTCGTCGCGAGCGAAGATGTGGGGGCGGAGCATGACGTACAGATAGGCGGCCTCGATCGTCGTCGCGACGGTCAGCGCCAGTGCGACCCCCTCCGCCTCGAACGGCCCGGTGAAGGCGAGTGCCAGCACGAAGTTCACGATCATCGAGAGCAGCGCGGCGCGCATCGGTGTCGACGTATCGGAGAGCGCGTAGAAGCCGCGGCCCAGTATCTCGATCGCCCCGTGCGCCGCGAGCCCGAACGAGAAGAACATGAGCGCATTCGCCGTCAGCTCCGTGTCGCCCGGCTCGAATGCGCCGCGCTCCAGCAGCAGCCCGACCACCGGCCGGCCGAGCATCACGAGCCCGATGCTGGCGGGCAGCATGAGGTAGAGGATGATGCGCAGGCTGCGCCCGATCATGTCGCTGAGCGCACCAGGGTCGCCGCGAGCGGAGCTCTCGGCCATCTCCGGAAAGACGGCCGTGCCGATGGCCATGCCGAAGAGCGCGAGGGGGAGTGTCATCACGAGCCACGCGAACGTGAGGCCGGAGATGGCGTCGTCGCCGATGAACGACGCGAAGAACACCGTCACCACGAAGAAGTTGACCTGCCCCGCCGCCAGCCCCACCATCCGCGGCAGCATGAGCCGGAACACCTCGCGCACGTGCGAATCGCGCCAGCGCGCAGCGAACTCGTAGCGCATCCCCACACGAATGAGCGCCGGAAGCTGCACCACCAGATGCAGCGCCGACCCGGCGACGACGCCCACAGGCCAGCCCGTGCACGCCGTAGGGCTCGGCGAGCACAAGCGCCCCGAAGATAATCGCGAGATTGTAGAAGACGGGCGCAAACGCCGGGGCCATGAAGTGCCGCCGCGCGTTGAGGATGCCCATGATCATCCCGCTCACCGAAAACAGCACCGCCGACAGCAGCATGATCCGGGTCAGCTCGACGGCGAGGTCGCGCAGCTCGCTCTCGCGGCCGGTGCCGTCGCCGAGGCCGGGCGCGAGCGCCGGCACGAGCACGGGCGCGAGCACGAACGCTATCGCGGCGATGACCGCCGTCGCGAGCAGCACCAGGTTGAGTATGGAACTGGCGAGCCGCCACGCCGCGGCGGGCCCCTCGCGATTCATCACGCCGGTATAGGCGGGGATGAAGGCGCTCGCGAGCGTCGCGCCCGCTACGAGCTGGAAGATGAGGTCGGGCAGCCGGAAGGCGACCCAGTACGCGGCGAGGTCGGACTCCGTTCCGAACTCGCGCGCGATGACCGCGGTGCGTACGACACCCAGCAGGCGGCTCGCCAGGACACCCGCCGCCACGATGAGCGCCGCGGAGGCGACGCTGGATCGTGCCGCCGGATCAGGGCCGCGGGCGGCGAGCCGGGCCAATCGGCGCATTCGAGCTCCTCGGGTCGGAGTATAGCCCGCGGCCCCGTGCGGGGCGAGCAGCAGTCGCGGCGGTCGTCGCGTTGACGCGAGCCTTCGCCGAGCCTAGAATTGGGATCGGTTCCCCAGGACGGCGGAGGTGTGGACGTTGATCGAGATGAACATCGCCAGCATTCGCGTCTCACTCATGAACTACCAGCGCGTGGTCATCCTCAAAGAGAAGTTTGCCGAGCGCTACCTGCCGATCTGGATCGGCCCGGCGGAGGCGGATGCGATCGCCGTGCGCCTGCAGGATGTCGCCGTCGCGCGCCCCCTCACCCACGACCTCCTGCGCTCGATCATCGAGGCGCTGGGCGCCCAGGTGACGTCGATCGTCGTCAGCGACCTCTCGAACGACACGTTCTACGCGCGCATCATCCTCGACGTCAACGGCGAGCCGCTCGAGATCGACGCCCGCCCCAGCGACGCCATCGCGCTCGCCGTGCGGGTGAAGGTGCCGATCTTCGCGGCGGAGCAGGTCGTCGACAAGGCGGGCGTCCTGCTCGACGACGCCGAGCAGATCGAGCCGTCGACGGCGGCGCGGGGGCAGACGGAGCCGACGGTCGAGCCGGTGAACGAAGAGGACCTGCAAAAGCTGTCAGCCTTTCGCGACTTCATCGAGAGCCTCGACCTGGACGACTTCGACAAGCGCAGTTCATCGTCGTAACCGCGGCGAAACAACCTGTTGACCCCCGAAAATGGGTCGTGATATAGTGCGCAAAGTCTGACGCCCGAAGCGAAATCCGGGGGTCGTATGGGCTGGTCGTCGCCGGTTTTCCGGCTCATCGGAATCGGCTGGTACATCGCGATCTCGCTCGTACTCGGAATCGCGGGGGGCGTCTGGCTCGACACGCAGACCTCGATCGAACCCCTGTTCACGCTGCTCGGACTCTTCCTGGGGCTCACCGCCGGTCTCGGCGGCGCGTACCGGATGCTCGTCGAGACCGCGCTTGGGCACGACAGCCGAAAGGGCCACTAGGTTGCGGAAGCTTCTGATAGCAGTGATCGCTATCCTCGCCCTCGCCCTCCTCGGGTCAGGGCTATTCTTCCGGCTACCCACTCCCGAGATCGTGCTCGCCGCCGAAGAGATCGTGACCGTCGGCGGCATCGAGCTCACGAACGCTATCATCACCGCCTGGATCGTCGTCATCCTCATCAGCGTCGTGACGTGGTGGGGCACCCGCACCATGCGGGTCGAGCCCTCCGGGCTGCAGAACTTCTTCGAGTGGGGCCTGGAGATGTTTCTCGGCCTCGTCGAACGGGTGGCCGGCGAAAAGAACGGCCGCAAGTTCTTCCCTGTGGTCGCGACCATCCTCATCTACGTGCTCATTTCCAACTGGTTCGGGCTACTGCCGGGCGTCGGCACCATCGGCGAGTTCCACGAGGAGCCGCACGGGGCCGTCGCGAAGGAATCGGGCGGCCTCGCGCTCATCATGCCGAACCCGGACGAAGTCGATGATGACGAGTCGTACCTCACCGCCGACGGCACACTCGTGGCGCCGCACGAGGAGGGCGAGGAGACGGAGGCCGCTCCGCCGGGCGAAGAGACAGCGCCCTCCAGCGAGGAAGCCGGACACGGCGCTGCCGCCGGCAACGAGGCCGCGGCCACCCTCGAGGACGAGGGCGACCTCCTCCAGCTGAAGGACAACGAGAAGCTCGGCGTCGTAGTGCCGTATCTGCGGCCCGTCGCCACCGACCTCAACGCCACCCTCGCCATCGCCATCGTCGCCATCGTCTTCGTGCAGGTCTGGGGCGCGCAGGAGCTCGGGTTCCGGAGCTACATGAGCAAGTTCTTCAACTTCGGCAGGCTTCGCAAGGGCGACTGGGTGAACGGCGGCATCGACGTCTTCGTGGGCTTCCTCGAGATCGTCTCGGAGATAGCGCGGATGATCAGCTTCACCTTCCGTCTCTTCGGCAACGTCTTCGCGGGCGAAGTGCTGCTGGTCATCATGTCGTTCCTCATGCCGTTCCTGGTTATCCTGCCCTTCTACGGGCTGGAGCTTTTCGTTGGCTTCATTCAGGCCTTCGTGTTCGCGATGCTGACGCTCGTCTTCGGAGCGGTAGCGGTCGATCGGCCACGGCGACCATGACGACCACGACGGGCACGATGAACACGGGTCAGAAGTGCCGCACACCCCAATGGCCGCATCCGGCGCGGGTGGGCAGCACACGTAACGCAGCAAGGTTGGTCCGGCCGCTGGGCGGCCTCCAGGCAACTGAAGAGAACACAGAGGAGGTACCATGACTGACGAGGGAATCCGTTTCCTGGCGGCCGCGTTGGCAATCGGGGTCGGCTCCATCGCTCCGGCGCTCGCCATCGGCCTGCTGGTGAGCAAGGCGATGGAAGCGCTCGGACGCAACCCGGAGGCGCAGCCGGCAATTCAGACGAACATGATTCTGGGCGTCGCATTCGCGGAAGCGATCGCGATTTACGCCCTGGTCACCGCGCTGATCATCGGCTTCGTCCTCTAAGACCGGCGCCGGGCCGCAAGGCTCTCGCCGGAGCATCATCCACGAACGCGGCGCCGCACCCTGCGGCGGCCGGGCGAAAGGGTGCCTTGTGGATCAACTAGGGATCAACGTTCCGGGTCTCGTGGCGCAGATCGTGAACTTCAGCATTCTGCTGGTGATTCTGCGCCTGACGCTGTATCGGCCCATCCTGAACATGCTCGACGAGCGCGCCAGCCGCGTCCGGGAGAGCCTGCAGACGGCCGACCAGGCGCAGGAGAAGGCGGCCGACGCCGAGCGCGAAGTCGCGCGTCTGCTCGACCAGGCGCGCCAAGAGGGACAGGCGCTCATCGTCCAGTCCCAGGGAATCGCCGACCGGCTCGGGGCGGAGCGCCGGGCACAGGCCGACGCCGATGCCCAGGCCCTCATCGAGCGGGCGCGGTCGGAGATCGCGCTGGAGCGCGACACGGCGATCGCCGAGCTCCGGCGGCAGTTCGCCGACCTGACGATTGCCGCGGCCGAGAAGGTCATCGGCCAATCGCTCGACAAGCAGGCCCATCAACGGCTCATCGACCAGACGCTGGCCGACTCGAGCTTCCACGAGAACTAACGAGGAGAGAGACCCCGTATGGCG
Organism: uncultured Chloroflexia bacterium; assembly: GCA_963702115.1. GTDB lineage: Bacteria > Chloroflexota > Dehalococcoidia > SHXV01 > SHXV01. Next base: position 265,881 of record OY969711.1, on the reverse strand, counting down.
GGAGAGCAAACCGCCGCGCGACGTTACGCGCAAGCAGTGTTCGACATCGCCGAGGAGCGCAACAGCCACGACCAGTGGCTGATCGGCCTCGACGCGATCGTCGCGTTCGTGAGCGAACCGGGCGCCGTCGCGGTGCTCGAGAGCGACAAGGCGCCCTTCGACGACAAGGCCGCCCTCGTCGAACGCGCGCTCGCCGATTCGGACACGCTCGCCGTAAACCTCGCCAAGCTGCTCGTGCGCAAGAAGCGCACGGCGCTCGCGCCGCTCATCGCGCGGATGTTCCGCGAGATGGACGACGCCAGGCGCGGTATTAGCCACGCCCTCGTGCGCTCGGCCGTAGCCCTCTCCGCCGGCGAGCAGGAGGCCGTTCGCGACCGCCTCAGTGCGATGACGGGGACCAATGTCGTGCTCCGGACGGAAGTCGACCCGGAGCTCATCGGCGGCATCGTGGCACGCATCGGCGACCGCGTGCTCGATGGCAGCACCCGAACCAAGCTCATCCAATTGCGCCGCCGCCTCCAGCAGGCCGCGGGCTAATCACGGACGGAAGGTAGACCCGATGGCAGTTCGACCCGAAGAGATCGCCTCTCTCATCCGCGAGCAGATCGAGCGGTTCGGCGCCGAGACCCAGGCGACCAACGTGGGCACCGTCGTCGAAACGGGCGATGGCATCGCCCGCATCCACGGCCTGGCCGGGGCGATGGCCAGCGAGCTGCTGGAGTTCCCCAACGGCGTGATGGGCATGGCCATGAACCTCGAGGAAGAGGGCGTCGGCGCCATCATCCTAGGCGACTCCACCCACATCAAAGAAGGCGACGAGGTGCGCAGCACCGGCCGTGTCGCCTCGGTGCCCGTCGGCGACGCCCTCATCGGGCGGGTCGTCGATGCCCTGGGCGTGCCAATCGACGGCAAAGGGCCGATCGCCACAACCGCGACACGCCCGGTCGAGCAGATCGCGCCGAACGTGGTCGCGCGGCAATCAGTCGATACGCCCGTGCAGACGGGCGTGAAGGCGATCGACGCCATGATTCCGATCGGCCGCGGCCAGCGCGAGCTCATCATCGGCGACCGCTTCACCGGCAAATCGGCGATCGCCATCGACACGATCATCAACCAAAAGGGCGGCGACCTCGTCTGCATCTACGTCGCCATCGGCCAGAAGGCGGCAAAGGTGGCGCAGGTCGTCGGCGCGCTGCAAGAGGCGGGCGCGATGGAGCACACGATCGTCGTGAGCGCATCGGCGGCCGAATCGGCGGCGCTCCAGTTCCTGGCCCCGTACTCCGGGTGCGCCATGGGCGAGGAGTTCATGTCGCAGGGCCGCGACGCGCTCATCATCTACGATGACCTCTCGAAGCACGCGTGGTCGTATCGCGAGCTCTCGCTCCTGCTGCGCCGCCCGCCCGGCCGCGAGGCCTACCCGGGCGATGTCTTCTACCTGCACAGCCGCCTGCTCGAACGGGCGGCCCGGCTCTCCGCCGAACTCGGGGGCGGCTCGCTGACGGCGCTGCCCATCATCGAGACGCAGGCGGGCGACGTGTCCGCGTACATCCCGACGAACGTCATCTCCATCACCGACGGGCAGATTTACCTGGAAGCGGACCTCTTCAACTCCGGCATCCGCCCGGCGATGAACGTCGGCCTCTCGGTGTCCCGCGTCGGCGGCTCCGCCCAGATCCGGGCGATGCGCAACGTCGCCGGCCCGCTGCGGCTGAATCTCGCGCAGTACCGCGAACTGCAGGCGTTCACGCAGTTCGGCACGAGCGACCTCGACGCCGCGACCCGCCGCCAGCTCGACCTCGGCGCCCGGCTCACCGAAGTGCTGAAGCAGCCCCAGTACTCGCCGATGCCCGTCGAAAACCAGGTCATCATCATTCACGCCGCGACGGCCGGCTATCTCGACGATGTCGCTGTCGAGAAAGTGCGCGACTTCGAGAAGGCGCTGCTGTCGTTCATGGGCAGCAACCACCCCGATATCGGCAAAGCCATCATCGAGCAGAAGACCCTCTCCGACGAGCTGAAGGGGCGGCTGAACGCGGCACTCGCCGAGTTCAAGCAGAGCGTGCCCTTCTAAGGAGCGCCGCCTTGGCGAACATTCGGGCCATTCGCAGTCGCATCCGCTCCGTGCGGAGCACCGCGAAAATCACCAAAGCGATGGAACTGGTCGCCGCATCGAAGATGCGCCGCGCACAGGAGCGCGCGCTCGCCGGGCGGCCCTACGACGAGCAGCTACGCGCCGTGCTCAGCCATCTGGCCGACGCCGCCGGCGATGCCGGCGAGAGCGCGGAGGCGGCGCTCCATCCGCTGCTGGCGCAGCGCGACCCCGTTCGCCGCGCCCTCATCATCCACATCACGCCGGACCGCGGCCTCTGCGGCGGGCTCAACGCCAACCTCAACCGCCGCGCCGCCCAGCTCGCGGTCGAGCTCCGCGATCAGGGCATCGATGTCGCCGTCGTGGCCGTGGGCCGCAAGGGACGCGACTTCTTCGGCCGCAGCGGCGCACGCATCGAAGCCGAGTTCCTCGCCCTCGCCGACTACCCGTCGATGAGCGATACACTCGCCGTCTCCCACATCGCCGTGTCCGACTTTACCGAAGGCCGCGCCGATCGGGTGTACGTCGTATATCCGCGATTCGTGAACACGACGACGCAGCGGCCCGAAGTGCTCCAGCTGCTCCCGGTCGAGCCGCCCGCCGCCACAGTGGAGATGACCGCGAAGTACGCCGACTACATCTTCGAGCCGTCGCCGGAGGAAGTGCTGGCGACGCTCGTGCCGCGCTACGTCGAGACCGAGCTCTACATCGCCATCCTCGAGAAGGCGGCGAGCGAGCAATCGGCGCGCATGGTCGCCATGCGCAACGCGTCGGACGCCGCCGACGAGATGATCCAGGACCTGACGCTCACCTACAACAAGGCGCGACAGGATCAGATTACGAGAGAGCTCCTCGATGTCGTCGGCGGGGCCGCGGCACTGGGGGGGTAGCGAGCCTCGGATGTCGCGTTTCGGCGCGGTCATCTTCGATATGGATGGCGTGCTCGTCGATAGCGAGCCGCTGCACTATCGAGCGGCGCAGGCCGTGCTGGCCCGCGAGGGCGAAGACCTGCCATGGGATGTCTTCGCCGAATACGTCGGCACCACGTCCATCGTGACATGGGCCGGCTTACGGACGAGGTTCGGCCTCGGGGAGAGCCTCGACGAGTACATGCGCCGCCACGATGCGGCGGTGAGCGCAGTTCTCGAGGAGCCGCTGCAACGCCTGCCAGGCGTGACTGGGCTCATCGAGGCAGTACGGAGCAGGGGGAGACGCCTCGCACTGGCGTCGTCGTCGCAAGCGAACTGGATCGCGGCGACGCTGCGAGGGCTGGGGCTCGACGATACGTTCGAGGTCATCGTCTCCGGAGACGATGTCGAGCGCGCCAAACCCGCGCCCGACATCTACCTCGAAGCCTCGCGGCGGCTCGGCCTCTCGCCGGCACGCTGCATCGCCATCGAGGATTCGCCGGCCGGCGTTCGCGCCGCGAAGGCGGCAGGAATGTGGGTCGTCGCGGTGCGCACGCACTACGCCGATCCGGCCGGGCTGGCGCCGGCCGACGCACTCGTGAACACGCTCGAAGAGTTCGATCTCTCGCTCTTCGAAGGTAACGCGGACGGGGGCTGACCCCGCCGGGGAGGGACCCATGGCAACGGGTAAGGTCACACAGGTTATTGGCACGGTCATCGACGCGGAGTTCCCGCCCGATCAGCTGCCCAGCCTCTTCAATGCTGTCGAGATCGACATGCACGGCGAGAAGCTCATCGCCGAAGTGCAGCAGCACCTCGGGAACAACTGGGTGCGCTGCCTCGCGATGTCGACCACCGACGGCCTCGCGCGGGGCGCGACCGTCACCGATACGGGCGGCGCCATCAGCGTCCCCGTCGGCCCGAAGACGCTCGGGCGGCTGTTCAACGTGCTGGGCGAGCCGCTCGACAGCCTCGGCGACCTGTCGTCGGAGGCGCGCTGGCCCATCCACCGTTCGCCGCCCTCGTTCGAGGAGCAGGCGACGCAGGCACAGGTGCTGGAGACGGGCATCAAGGTCGTCGACCTCATCGCGCCGCTCGCCCGTGGCGGCAAGGTCGGCCTCTTCGGCGGCGCCGGCGTCGGCAAGACGGTGCTCATCCAGGAGCTGATCCGCAACATCGCGCAGGAGCACGGCGGCTACTCCGTCTTCGCCGGGGTCGGCGAGCGCTCCCGCGAGGGCAACGACCTCTGGCACGAGATGCGCGAATCGGGCGTGCTCAGCAAGACCGTGCTCGTCTTCGGCCAGATGAACGAGCCGCCCGGAGTCCGCCTGCGGGTGGCGCTCAGCGGCCTCACCATGGCCGAGTACTTCCGCGATGAGGAAGGGCGCGACGTGCTGCTCTTCATCGACAACATCTACCGCTACACCCTCGCCGGCATGGAAGTGTCGGCGCTGCTCGGGCGCATGCCCAGCGCCGTCGGCTACCAGCCGACCCTCGCCACCGAGATGGGCAACCTCGAGGAGCGGATCACGTCCACCACCAAGGGGTCGATTACGTCGTTCCAGGCCATCTACGTGCCCGCCGACGACTACACCGACCCCGGCGTCTCGACGACGTTCGGGCACCTCGACTCGACGGTCGCGCTCGACCGGGCGCTCACGGAGCAGGGGCTGTACCCGGCGATGGACCCGCTGTCGTCGTCGTCGAACATCCTCGACCCGCGCATCGTCGGCGAGGAGCACTACGACGTGGCGCGCCAGGTGCAGCAGGTGCTGCAGCGCTACAAGGACCTCCAGGACATCATCGCCATCCTCGGTGTCGACGAGCTTTCGGACGACGACCAGCTCACCGTCGCCAGGGCGCGGCGCATCCAGCGCTTCCTGACGCAGCCGTTCTTCGTCGGCGAGCAGTTCACGGGGCGGCCGGGCCGCTACGTCAACGTGCGCGACACGGTGCGCGGCTTCAAGGAGATTCTCCAGGGCCAGTACGACGACCTGCCGGAGCAGGCGTTCTACATGGTCGGCGGCATCGAAGAAGCGGTCGAGAACGCCCAGAACATGGCGGCGACGGCCTAAGGAGCGAAGCACGCATCATGGCGCTTCACGTCACTATCGTCACAGCTGAACGCAGCATCCTCGCGGAGTCGGGCGTCGACGAGCTCATCGTGCCCGGGGCGCTGGGCGAGCTCGCCATTCTGCCGCAGCACGCCGCCCTCATCACCAGCCTCGACGCGGGCGAGCTGCGCGTCCTGCGCGGCAACGACGAGATCGCGATGGTCGTGACCGGCGGCTTCATGGAAGTGAACGACGACCGCGTCACCATCCTCGCCGACGCCGCGGAGCGCGCCGAGGACATCGATATGGCGCGCGCCGAGGAGGCGCGGCGGCGCGCTCGCGAGCGCATCGAACGGCGCGAAGCGGCGGTCGACCTCGACCGCGCGGCGGCAGCGCTACGGCGCTCCGTCGCCCGCCTCCGTGTCGCCGACAGACGGCGCCGTCGCGGCGGCAGCACGGGTGTGCCCCGCAACGCCCCCTAAAAAGTCCCTCCACCGGCTCGACAGCACGGAGCCTCCCGGCGTGGAGGCTCCGTTCATTTGTCATCGGCCCGCGCGAACGCTATCCTGAGATGCAATGCTGACCACCGCACACCACCCAACAACCTCCGCCTTCCGCATCCACGGGGGCACGTCCCTGAGCGGCGAAGTCCGGGTGAGCGGCGCGAAGAACGGCGTGCTGCCGGCCATGGCCGCCGCGCTCCTCACGACCGAGCCCTGCATCATCGAGAACGTCCCCGACATCGATGACGTGGCGTCGATGCGCGCGATCATCGAGAGCGTCGGCGCCGAAGCCAGCGAAGACAGCCCCGGCACGCTCGTCGTGCGGGCGGAGCGTGTGGCGGGCGCCGGCCCGCCGAGCGAGCTCGCCGTCAGCATCCGCGCGGGCTTCCTCTCGATGGGAGCGCTGCTGGGGCGGCTCGGCGAGGCGGCGTGCTGCTTCCCCGGCGGCGATGTCATTGGCCAGCGCCCCATCGATACCCACCTCGCCGGATTCGGAGCGCTCGGCGCCAGCGTCGGCAGGGCGGGCGAGCTGTTCACGGCGAGCGTCGCCCCGGGCGCGCGGCTGCGCGGAGCCCGCATCTTCATGGACTACCCCAGCGTGCTCGGCACCGAGAACGTCCTGCTGGCAGCGACGCTCGCCGAAGGCCGTTCCACCATCGTCAACGCCGCCGCCGAGCCCGAGGTCGTCTTCCTCACCCAGATGCTGAACGCGATGGGCGCCAACATCCGCGGCGCCGGCACCCACACCATCGAGATCGACGGCGTGCCCCGGCTGAGCGGATGCCGCGTCAGCGTCCTGCCCGACCGGATCGAAGCGGGCACGTTCGCGGTGGCGGCAGCCATGACAGGCGGCGACATCCTCATCCGCGGGGCAGAGCCGCGGCACATGGACGCCATCCTCGCCAAGCTGCGTGAGGCGGGGGCGACGATCGACGAGCTGCCCGAGGGCATTCGCGTCCGGCGCGAGGGAGCGCTGCGCCCCATCCACGTGCAGGCGCTCCCGTACCCGGGGCTCGCCACCGACCTCCAGGCACCGATCGCGGCGCTGCTGACGCAAGCCGGGGGCACGAGCTACGTCCACGAGCGCGTGTTCGATAACCGGCTGCTCTACGTCGACGAGCTGCGGCAGCTCGGCGCCGAGATCATCACCAGCGGCGGCACGACAGCGATAATCCAGGGGCCGACGCCTCTGGTGGGGCGCACCATCCGCGCACTCGACGTGCGGGCGGGCGCGGCGCTCGTGCTTGCGGGGCTCGTGGCCGGGGGCACGACGGTTGTCCGCGACATCCACCATCTCGACCGGGGATACGAGGCGCTCGACGAGAAGCTGCGCGCCCTCGGGGCACAAATCGAGCGTCTCTAGCACGGCGCGGAAGGCAAGCATAGGTATGGCCCCACGTTTTGGGAAGCGGATCGGGATCGATCTGGGCACGGCGAACGTGCTGGTGTACGAGCAGGGACGCGGCGTCGTCGTCAACGAGCCCGCCGTCGTCGCCCTCACCATCCGCGACAACACCATCGTCGCGGTCGGGAACGCCGCGCGCGAGATGCTGGGCCGGACACCGGACAGCGTCTCCGTGGTGCGTCCGATGCGCGACGGGGTGATCGCCGATTACCTCGTGACCGAGGCGATGCTGCGCTACTTCATCGGCAAGACGGTGCCGCGCTTCAACCTGGTGAAGCCGGAGGTGATGGCGTGCATCCCGGCCGGCGTGACATCGGTCGAGCAGCGCGCTGTCCGCGACGCGGCGGAGCAGGCGGGCGCGCGTCATCCGGCGCACCTGGTGCCGGAGCCGATCGCCGCCGCGCTCGGCGCAGGGCTGCCCATCGATACGGCGAGCGGCAACATGATCGTCGACATCGGCGGCGGGCGCACCGAAGCGGCCGTCATCTCGATGTACGGCCTCGTCGCCGTCGAGTCGGTGCGCATGGCGGGCGACCGCCTCGACGACGCCATCGTGTCGTACGTGAAGCGGCGGCACAACCTGCTTATCGGCGAGCGCACGGCCGAAGAGGTGAAGCGGGAGATCGGCTGCGCGATCGCGGTCGAGCCGGAGCTCGTGCTCGAGGTTCGCGGCCGCGACGTCATCACCGGCATGCCGCGAGCGACGACCATCACCTCGACCGAGATTGCCGCGGCGCTGCAGGATAACCTGCATGTCATCCTCAACGCCGTGCGCACGGTGCTCGAGCAGACGCCGCCGGAGCTCGCGAGCGACGTCATCGATCGAGGCGTGGTGCTCACGGGCGGCGGCGCGCTGCTGCGCAACCTCGATCTCCTCATCTCGCAGGAAACGGGCATCCCCTGTCACGTCGCCGACAACCCGCTCGAGTGCGTGGCGGTAGGCGCGGGGATCGCGCTCGAGCACCTCGATATCATCCGGCGCAACATCCCGACGGAGGAAGAGCGGCTCGTGAACACGTACGGGCAGTTTACGTAGAAGAACCGGTGCGGCCGCGGCGCTTGAGGTAGTAGGTCATGCTCTGCAGCGCCAGCACCGGGTCGATCTGCCGGATATGCACGCCGGGCGGCGTGCGGACGGCGATGGGGGCGTAGTTCAGAACCGCCTTCACACCGGCGGCCACGAGCTTGTCGATGACGCCCTGCGCCTCCGCCGCCGGCACCGCGACGATGCCGATATCGACCGGCTGCGCATCGAGCGTTCTCGCCAGATCCGCGATGTCCGTCACGAGCACGCCCGCGACCTCCTGCCCCACATACGCCGCCGAGGCGTCGAAGGCAGCGACGAAGCGAAAGCCCTGCGGCCCGAATCCCTGATAGCCGAGGATGGCTCGCCCCAGCTGACCGACACCCACGAGCGCCATCGACCACTCCCGCTCGAGCCCGAGAATGTGGTGCAGCTCATCGAGCAGCTTGCGGACGTTGTACCCGCGCCCCTGCTTGCCGAAGCGACCGAAGTAGCTCAGATCCTTGCGAATCTGCGCCGGGGTAATGCCGAGCTGCGCGCCGAGATCCTGCGAGCTGACTACTTCCTTGCCATCGGCCGCGAGGAGAGCCAACGCCCGCGCATACACCGGCAAGCGTTCGATGACGACCTCAGGAATCTCGATGGGCACCCGTGCACCGGCCTCTCGCTCAGCGACGCTCGCCGCCTCGCATCATACTACCGCGACGTGCATCGCCACCGACCGCATGTTGTACAGCCGGTACCAGACATCGCGAAAGCCCACCTGCCGCATCGTCTGGGCAAGGTCTTCCGCCGTGGGCACACGGTGCACCGAGTTCGGCAGATACCAGTACGCCCGAAGATTGCCGCGTGAGGCGATGGTGCCGAGCACCGGCACAACGCCGCCCATGTAGAGGCGATGCGCGAACTCGAGCGGGCGGGGCCGGGCGCGGCTCAGCTCCAGCGACACGACACGGCCGCCGGGGCGCACGACACGCCGCATCTCGCGCAGCGCCGCTCGCAGATCGGCGAAGTTGCGCAGCGCGAAGCCGTTCGTGGCGCAATCGAACGTGTCGTCGCGGAACGGCAACCGGAGCCCATCGCCGACAGCGAGCGCGAAGCGGTCGTCGACGCCACGGCTTGCGGCCTTGGCGTGCGCCTGCGTCACCATTTCCGGCGTCAGGTCGATTCCCACCACCCGATCGCTGCGGTCGAGCAACCGGAACCCGAGCTCGCCGGTGCCCGTCGCCAGGTCGAGGGCGAGCGTGCAGGGCTCGGGGGCCGCCGCGACGGCCGCGTCCCTGCGCCACGCGTCATCCTGGCCGAGGCTGATGAGCCGGTTCGCCAGATCGTAGCGCGGCACAATGCGGGAGAACATGCGCCGGTTCTCCTGTGCCCACCGCGTTGTGTCGTGGGGCTCGGGTCCGGAAATGCCGGAATCGCTCACGTGAGGTCCACCGCCGCAAAGATGGCGCATGGTAGCATCGGCGCAACAGCGGCGTCAATGTTTGTACGCACAATCACAACAGCCGGAGCGGCGAACCGGGGGAGGCGAATGGTGGATGCCCTGACAGAGCGAGTCCGGCAGCGAGGCGAGGCCAACCCCTTCTGGCAGACACTCGGCATGGAGGCGACCGGCGCTCGCGAAGGCTGGGCCCAGCTTCGCCTGCCTGTGACGGTCGGACTGCGGAACGGGCCCAACGCGCCGCTGCACGGCGGCGTATTCGCAACGATCATCGACGCCGCGATCGCGTCGGCGCTGGCGACGCTGCTGCCGGGCGATACCGAGGCCGGCGTGATGACCGCGACGCTCGACCTCAACGTCAGCTTCCTGGGCGCGGTCAGCGAAGGCACGCTCACGGCCGAGGGCCGCATCTTGCGGCGCGGCCGTGCGATCGCGTTCGGCACAGCCGATGTCTTCGACGACGCGGGCGAGCTCGTGGCCACGGGCCGCGCGACCTACCGCATTCGCGGCGGCGCATCGCAGTAGCGCGCTGGGGTAGGTCATGTCGTTCCCCCTCTCCATCGGCCGATGGAGAGGGGGCCAGGGGGTGAGGCGGGCGCACCGAGAGTGCTCCAGCCCGAGCCGCAGGCAATGGCGATTGGTATACTGGCGCCGATATGACGACGAGCGAGGCCTCCGTCTACGCGGCGCGGCAGCGGGCCGAAGAGCTTCGCGCCCAGATCAGCTACCACGATTACCGCTACTACGTCCTCGATGCGCCGGAGATTGACGACGCGGCCTACGATGCCCTCATCCGCGAGCTGCGCGCCATCGAGGAAGCGCACCCCGAGCTCATAACACCGGAATCGCCGACCCAGCGCGTCGGCGGCGAGCCCGTCGCCGCGTTCGGCATCGTCGAGCACCGCGAGCCGCTGCTCAGCCTCGCGAACGCGTTCTCGGCCGACGAGCTGCGCGCCTGGCACCGCCGTGCGCAGGGCCTCGCCGAGCGCGATTCGTTCGCGATGGTCTGCGAGCCGAAGATCGACGGCCTCGCGATCGCGCTTGTCTACGAGGACGGCCGCTTCGTGCAGGGCGCAACCCGCGGCGACGGCCGTCGCGGCGAGAACGTCACCGCGAACCTGCGCACGCTTCGCTCGCTGCCGCTGCGGCTCACCGGCGAGGGGCATCCGCGGCGGTTCGAGGTGCGCGGCGAGGTGTATCTCTCGTGGCCCGCCTTCGAGCAGATCAACCGGGAGCGCGCCGAAGCCGGGCTGCCGCTCTTCGCCAACCCGCGCAACTCGGCCGCCGGTTCGCTGCGCCAGCTCGACCCCAAGGTGACGGCGTCGCGGCCGCTCGACCTGTTTGTGTACGGCATCGGGTGGGCCGAGGACGGCCATGTGCCGCCGGCGCACTGGGAGCGCATGCGCTGGCTTGCCGAGGCCGGCTTCCGCGTCAACCCGCACACGACACGCTACGACACGCTCGACGAGGTCATCGAGCACTGCGCCCGCTGGGAGCACGAACGCGAGCGGCTCGACTACGACATCGACGGCATCGTCGTGAAGGTCGACGACGCGAGCCTCTACGACAAGCTCGGCGTCGTCGGGCGGGAGCCGCGCTGGGCCATCGCCTTCAAGTTTCCGCCCACCCAGGCGACGACGACGCTCGAGCGGATCGCCATCAGTGTCGGGCGCACCGGCTCGCTGAATCCGTTCGCGATGCTCGACCCGGTCGTCATCGGGGGGGCGCGCGTGAAGCTGGCGACGCTGCACAACGAAGACGACATCCGCCGCAAAGACATCCGCGAAGGCGACACGGTCATCGTGCAGCGCGCGGGCGATGTCATCCCGCAGGTGGTGGGGCCCGTGCTGAGCAGGCGCACCGGCGGCGAGCGCCCGTTCACGATGCCCCAGCAGTGCCCGTCGTGCGGAACCGCGGTCGTGCGTCCCGAAGGCGAGGCGATGTCGTACTGCCCGAACCGGGCCGCCTGCCCGGCACAGGTGCATCGCGGGCTCGAGCACTTCGCGTCGAAGGGCGCGATGGACATCGACGGCGTCGGCGAGGCGCTGACGCGCGTGCTGCTGGAGGCGGGGCTTGTCGGCGACGCGGCCGGCCTCTACGCGCTCACCGCCGAGCAGCTCGCCGCGCTCGATCGGCTGGGCGCGAAGAGCGCCGCCAACATCGTCGGCGCGATCGCGGCGAGCAAGGAGCGCCCGCTCGGGCGGCTGCTGTTCGCGCTCGGCATCCGGCACGTGGGCTCCGAGGTGGCGGAGCTGCTCGCGGCGCACTTCGGCTCGATGGACGCGCTGCTCGACGCAGGCGAGGCCGAGATCGAGGCCGTCGCCGGCATCGGGCCGATCATCGCGCGGAGCGTGCGCGCCTTCTTCGACGAGCCCCGCAATCGCGAGCTCGTGGCGGCGCTACGCCGGGCGGGGGTACGAATGGAGGCGGCGGAGCCGGCACGACGCGAGGGGCCGCTGGCGGGCACGACCTTCGTGCTCACGGGGTCGCTGCCGTCGTACACTCGCAGCGCCGCGACGAGCCTCATCGAGCGGCTCGGGGGCACAGTCACGGCGAGCGTGACGAAGAAGACGGGCTACGTCGTCGCCGGGGAGGCGCCGGGCTCGAAGCTCGAGCGTGCGCAGGCGCTCGGCATCGCGGTGCTCGACGAGGCGGCGTTCCGGGCGCTGCTCGCCCAACACGGCGTGGCGAGCAGCGGCCCCGTCGAGTAAGCTGACCGCTCCCTGGTTCGACAGGCTCACAACGAGCGGAGTCCGCGAAACCCGCTCGCCCCGCGCCTGTCGACGGGCCCGGTGATGACGAGTCGACGCGGGAAGGCCCGCTTTCGAATGGGGGAACGATCATGGCCTACGAAGACCTGCTGCTCGACCGGAGCGATGGTATCGGCACCATCACGCTGAACAAGCCCGACAAGCTGAACGCGATGTCGTGGCGCACGTGGATGGAGCTGGAGGCGGCCGTCGCCGAATGCGATGCCGATGACGAGACGAAGGTCATCCTCGTCACGGGCAGCGGCCGCGGCTTCTGCTCCGGTACCGACCTGTCGGCCCCGGCGGACGAGCGCGAGCGGACGCGGCGCGAGAAGCTGCGCAGCGGCTACCTCGCGGCGGTCAGCCTCGTGCACGCCGCGAAGCCGACGATTGCGGTCGTCAACGGCGTCGCCGCGGGGGCCGGGATATCGATCGCGCTCGCCTGCGACATCCGGATCGCGGCCACATCGTCGCGATTCTCCGCGATCTTCGTCAAGCGGGCGCTCACCGGCGACTTCGGCTGCACCTACCTGCTGCCCCGAACGGTCGGCCTCTCGAACGCGTTCCGGATGCTGTACACCGGCGACATGGTCGATGCCGAAGAGGCGCTGCGCATGGGGCTGGTGAGCGAGCTCGTGCCCGACGCCGAGCTCATGGCCCGTGCGCGCGCCATCGCCGCGCCGATCGCAAGCGGCCCCTCGATCGCTGTCGAGCTCACGAAGCGGCTCGTCTACCGGCAGATCGATGCCGAGATCGACCAGCACGTCGAGTACGAGGAATACTTGCAGCGGCTCACGCATGGGAGCGACGACGCTGTCGAGGGGCGGATGAGCTTCTTCGAGCGGCGCGAGCCACGATTCCGGGGGCGGTAGCGCCGGGGCGCCGACGCCGAGGCGTGATTGTCCCGCACACGATGCGGCGCGCTTCTCCCGCCCGTCCGCATCCGGTATACTCGATGTGGCAGCGGACGCAGGCGCGTCCGCGTCGCTATCATCCCCCGACACACACAGGGGCTCCATGCGGTTCAACCCGTTCACTGCCCTGCTCGGGATGTTCTCCCACGATGTCGGCATCGACCTCGGCACTGCCAATACCCTCGTCATGGTGAAGGGCCGCGGCATCGTCGTGAACGAGCCGTCCGTCGTCGCCATCGACCGCCAGTCGAAGAAGGTGCTGGCCATCGGTGCCGAGGCGAAGCGGATGGTGGGTCGCACCCCGGGCAACATCATCGCCGTGCGGCCGCTGCGCGATGGCGTCATCTCCGATTTCGAGATAACGGAGAAGATGCTGCACTACTTCATTCGTTCCGTGCACGAGCGCTTCGGCCTCGGTTTGCCGCGCCCGCGCGTCGTCGTCGGCATCCCGAGCGGCGTGACCGAGGTCGAGAAGCGCGCAGTCCACGACGCCGCCATCTCGGCGGGCGCTCGCGTCGCCTACCTCATCGAGGAGCCGATGGCGGCCGCGATCGGCGCGGGGCTGCCGGTGATGGAGCCCGGTGGCTGCATGATGGTCGACATTGGCGGCGGCACGACGGAAGTCGCGGTCATCTCGCTGGGCGGCGTCGTCGTCAGCACCTCGATCCGGGTGGCCGGCGACGAGATGGATCAGGACATCATCTCGTACGCGCGCCAGGTGCATAACATGCTCATCGGCGAGCGCACGGCGGAGCAGATCAAGATCGACGCAGGCTCGGCCGCACCGCTCGATGAGGAGATTACGGTGACCTTGCGGGGGCGCGACCTCGCGACCGGCCTGCCGAAGTCGGTCGACGTCAGCAGCGTCGAGATTCGCGATGCGCTCTCCGGCTCGATCAGCGCCATCATCGAGGCCGTGCGCAATACGATCGAGATAACGCCGCCCGAGCTCGTGGCCGATCTGATGGCGCAGGGCATCGCGCTGGCGGGCGGCGGCGCGCTGCTGCAGGGGCTGGATCGGCGGCTGAGCCAGGACACCCGCTTCCCGGTCTACGTGGCCGAGGAGCCGATAACGTGCGTTGTCCGCGGCACCGGGGAGGTGCTGGAGGAAGCGGCGATTCTGCGGCGGGTGCAATCGAACTTGGCAACGAGGAAGCCGCCGCGCTAAGATACAGGGCAGCGGCCGGTGTGGGATCGGCCGCGACGGTGCGCTTCGGCGCTCGGCAGCCAGGCGTTTACGGACGAATGCGCCCGCCCCATCAGGCGCGGAGTGTGGCCACGGCCCCGGGCCGGCGGGCTCCCGCGTCACCCAGAAGGCAGGTAGCGAGCGGATGATTCGCCGCAGACCCGGCAGCGGAACGGCATTCGGCGCACGCACCGCCATGTGGCTGGTAGCCGCCGTCGTCGCCTCCATCTTCAGCATCCTCGTCTCCCAGCTCAAGGTGTTCTCGCCCATCGAGAGCGCGGCGATCGCGGCGCTCTCGCCCTTCGAGTCCGCCCTCAGCGCCACCGTCAACCCCATCGACGACTTCTTCGACCACTTCGGCGAGTTCGGACATCTCCAGAGTGAGAACGAGCGTCTGCGCGCCGAGAACGAGCAGCTCAGCACCGATATCGCCGGGCTTCGCGAAGTCGAGGCCGCCTACGCCGACCTCTCGCGGCTGCTCGATGTGACGGCGAGCCGGCCCGACGATACGTTCGCCGCCGCCTCCGTCGTCATCCGCAGCGCCGGCCGCTACGAGAGCGCCATCGCCGTGGACCGCGGCTCGGACGACGGCATCGTCGAGGGGATGGTCGTCGTCTCGACGGCCGGAAGCATCGTCGGGCAGGTGTCGTCGGTGCTCCCCGGCTTCTCGTGGGTGCGGCTCATCAACGACTCCACCAGCCGCATCCCCGCGATCGTGCAGAACGGCCGCACCGACGGCATTCTCGTTGGCCGGGCGAACGGCGAGATGCGGCTCGAACTTCTGCCGCAGGGCGCGGCCATCGAGGCCGGCGAGATTATCGTGACCTCCGGGCTCGGCGGCCAGATGCCGAAGGGGCTGCCGCTGGGCCGGGTGGTGAATGTCGGCGGCAGCGATCAGGATCTGTTCCCGACAGTGTTCGTGGAGCCGCTGACATCGCTCCGCAGCCTGGAGAATGTCCTCATCCTCACCAGCTTCAAGCCGGGCGGCATCACCGATTTCCAGACGGCCGAATCGCAGGAGCCCGTCGCGCCCACACCGGGCGCGACCGCGACGAGCGACCGCGCGCCCGAAGCGCAAGCGCCGGCGGCCCAGCGATGAGCATCGCGATAGGCGGCGCGTGGGCCTTGCTGGCCGTACTCTGGTACTCGGCGGCGCTGCCGGTGCCGGCGCTCTTCGGCGGTTCCGCCGACGCGCTGCTCCTCATCGTGCTCGTGTGGGCGTGCGTGCGCAGGCCGGAGGAGGCTGTCGCGATCGCACTGGTGGGCGGATTCGCCACCGACCTCCTCAGCGACCAGCCGCTCGGCATCACCGTACTGGCGCTGCTGCCCGCGGCGCTCGTGGGCGGGCTCCGCAGCGCCCGGGTGCTCGATACCGAGTGGGTGTCGTCGATGATCCTCGCCGCCGGCGCGACGCTCGCGTACCACATCATCCTGCTGGCGCTGCTGACAGCGGCGGGCAACGGGCCGCCCCTCGGCGAGGCGCTGCGCGAGGAGGCGTTGCCAGCGAGCCTGACGAACGCGCTGCTCGCTCCGATCATCCATCTCGCAATCTGGCTTGGCAGCTTCGATATCCGTGCGGAGCGTCGCCAGTTGCCCACGGTCTAGCCGAACATGCTGTTCGATCCACGAGACCCGCGACGCTGGAGTCGCAGCTCCTCCCCCGAGGAGCAAACGCAGGAGCGGCAGCGCGGCCGCATCCTGACACGGATGCGCGTCGTCATCATCGTCCTGTTCGGCCTGCTCACGGCGCAGCTGTTCCACATGCAGATACTGAAGGGCTCGGCCTACGACGAGCGGGCGCGCAGCAACCACATCTCCACGACGATCGTGCTGCCGGAACGGGGGCTCATTTACGCCCGCGACGGGACGCTGCTCGTCCAGAACGAGCCGACGTTCGCCGCCGCGGTCATCCCCGCGAACATCGACCCCGACGATGACGTCGCGCTCGCCGCCGAGCTCGAGCGGCTCCTGAACGTGCCCGCCGCCACCATCAAGCGCATCGTCAACGACGGACGCGAGGGGGCGAGCGGCTACGATCCGCTCACCATCAAACCCAACATCGACCGCGAGACGGCGCTGATGCTGAGTCAGATGAGCTCGTCCACGCCGGGCGTTACGGTCGTCATCGGCTCCCGCCGCCGCTACACCGAGGGAAGCCTCCTCGGCCACATCACCGGCTACGTCGGGCCGATCGATGCCGAGGAATACGAGGACCTGCGCGACCAGGGGTACGGCCTGCGGGATGTGCTCGGCCAGGCGGGAGTCGAGGCCCAGTACGAGGGGCTCCTGCGCGGAGACGCCGGCTTCGTCCAGAGCGAGGTCGACTCGGCCGGCAACGAGATCCGCCGGCTCGATGACGAGTCGCCGACGCCCGCCCGCGGCATCGTGCTCTCCATCGATCTCGACCTCCAGCGCGAGGTGACGCGCCTGCTCCAGAAGCACCGGGGCGAGTCGAAGAACATGGTCGCCATCGTCCAGAACGTGCGCACGGGCGAAATCCTGGCGATGGTCTCGCTTCCGACCTACGACGCCAACGTCTTCAGCGAGAAGGACAACGATGACGAGATCCGGGCCCTGCTCGACGACCCCGGCAACCCGCTGCTCGACCACACGATCGCGGCGACCTACCCGCCAGGGAGCACGTTCAAGCAGGTGACGGGGCTCGCCGCCCTCCAGGAAGGCGTGGCGACGCCCGACACGACCATCGAGAGCAAGGGGTACCTCGAAGTGCTGAACGACCAGAACGAGTTCGTTCGCTACTTCCCCGACTGGGCTGCGCTCGGCGTGCTCGATTTTTACGGCGGCGTCGCGATGTCGTCCGATGTCTACTTCTACTACCTCGCGGGCGGCTATCGCCCGGCGGGCTTCCGGGGTCTGGGCGAGGAGCGGCTGGCGCAGTATGCGCGTGCCTTCGGGCTCGGCCGGCCCACCGGCATCGACCTCCCGGGCGAGGAGGCCGGCATCGTACCGGACGCCGTCTGGAAGGAGAAGGTGGTGGGCGAACCCTGGGTGCTGGGCGATACGTACAACTTCGGTATCGGCCAGGGCTATCTGACCACGACGCCGCTGCAGATGCTGAACCTCACCACCGCGATCGCCAACGGCGGCGAGCTGCTCCGCCCCCATGTCGTGACGCAGATCGTCGACGACAAGGGTCGCGTTGTCGTGCCGTCGGCCCGGCAGACGCTGGGACGCTTGCCCATCTCCGCCGAGAACCTGCGCATCATGCAGACGGCGATGCGCGCCGCGATCACGCGAGGCACAGCGACCCCCGCCTCCGTCCCCGGTATTGCCGTGGCCGGTAAGACGGGCACGGCGGAGTTCGGCGTTCAGACGGCCGATGGCACCTACGAGACGACGCACGGCTGGTTCACCGGCTACGCCCCGTTCGACAACCCTGAGATTGCCATCGTCACCTTCGTCGAGCACGGGGGCGGCAATCAGGACGCCGCACCGGTCGCCCGCGAGATCCTCGACTACTACTTCCATCGCGGCGCTAACGATACGGCTCCAGCCGACGAGAAGCCCGTCCCCATCCGCCCCACCGACGCGAGCGTCGAACGACGGCCCCCCGATTTCGAGCTCGGGCCGGGCACCCAGAGCGGCGGTACGAACGGGGGGGCCAACCCGTGATCAGCTCCCGGGCGTTTCGCCACTACGATTATCTGCTGCTGGCGGCCTGCGCGGCGCTCATCGGGTTCGGCGCCGTGCTCATCTACAGCGCGTCGCTGCCGAAGTACGAGGAGCCCGGCATTCACGGGCTCGGCCACCCGGTCGCGCGGCAGCTCTTGTTCGCGTTCGTGGGGGCGCTAGCGATGGCTGTCGTCTCGCAGATCGACTACCGGCTGTACCAGCGGTTCATCATCCCGCTCTATGCTGCTGGGCTGCTGTTTCTCGCGGCGGTTCCCGTCATCGGCGTGGACACGCTCGGCTCGCGCCGGTGGATCAGCGTCGCGGGTATCGAAGTGCAGCCATCGGAGGCGATGAAGCTGGTGGTGGTGCTCGCGCTGGCGGCCTATTTCGCCGCGCGCCGCGAGCAGCTGGCGCAGAGCCCCCGCGTCCTCCTGACATCGCTTGCCATCGTGCTGCCGCCGGCGATGCTTGTGCTGCTGCAGCCCGATCTCGGGTCGGCGATCGTGTTTCTCGCGATCTGGCTGGGCATGGCGACAGTCGCGGGGGCGAACGCTCGCCACATCGGCATCTTTCTGGCAGCGGCGTTGCTGGCGCTGCCGTTCTTCTTTCTCATCGGCGTGACCGAGTACCAGAAGGAGCGAATCGCGCTGTTCTTCGATCCGGGGAGCGATCCGCTCGGCGGCGGCTTCAACATCATCCAGGCCGAGATCGGGATCGGCTCCGGCCGCCTCTACGGCAAGGGGCTGACGGACGGCCTGCAGACTCAGAACGACCTTGTGAGCACCCAGACAACGGACTACATCTTCTCGGTGGCCGGCGAAGAGCTGGGCTTCATCGGGGCCGTTGCGCTGTTCGCGCTCTTCATTCTCTTCCTGTTCCGGGCGCTCCGCGCCGCCGGTGTCGCGCGAGACAACTTCGGCGAGCTGATCGTGCTCGGCATTGTCGTGATGGTGCTCGCGCAGGTGTTCATCAACGTCGGCGTCAATCTGCGCATGCTGCCGGTGACGGGCTTACCGCTACCATTCATCAGTCAGGGCGGAAGCTCGCTCGTGTCGCTGCTCATCGGCGTCGGCGTCATCCAGAGCATCCGTGTGCGACACCGCCCGCTCGATTTCTGACGCTGCTGCGAGCACGCGGACGAAGGACGACGAAGGGGGAGGCCAGACGGCCTCCCCCTTCGGTTTCGGACGATACCCGCAGCGGCGTTCAGCCGACGGCTTCCGCCTCCGCCTCGGCCTGCGCCTCGATTGGCGCGGTGCCCCGCAGCACTGGCTCGCCATCGGCGATATCGACGATCATCTCGTCGCCGGCGCCGAACCGCTCCTCGAGGAGAGCCTCGGAGAGCCGATCCTCGATCTCGTTCTGGATGACGCGGCGCAGCGGTCGCGCCCCGAACACGGGGTCGTACCCCTTCTCGCCGAGCCAGTCCTTCGCCGCGTCGGTGACCGTCGAGCGACATGCCCTTCAGCGTCACCTGCTTGCCAACCTCGGTCAGCATGAGGTCGACGATGGTGCGGATGTGCTCCTTCTGGAGCGAGTGGAACACGACCGTGTTGTCGATACGGTTCAGGAACTCCGGGCGGAAGATGGTCTTCAGCTCCGCCATCACCTTGTCGCGCATCTTCTTGTGGCGATCTTCGGATGTCTTCGCTTCGTCCTGCTTCAGTGCGAAGCCGAATTGGCTATCGCGGCGGATGAGTTCGGCGCCGACGTTGCTCGTCATGATGATGATCGTGTTGCGGAAGTCGACCTTGCGGCCCTTCGCGTCGGTCAGGTGGCCATCATCGAAGATCTGCAGCAGCAGGTTGAACACTTCGGGGTGGGCCTTCTCGATCTCGTCGAGGAGGATGAGGCAGTACGACTTGCGGCGGACGGTGTCGGTGAGCTGACCGCCATCTTCGTAGCCGACGTACCCGGGAGGCGCGCCGACGAGCCGCGCCACGCTGTGGCGCTCCATGAACTCCGACATGTCGAGCCGGATCATCGCGTCATCGGCGCCGAACATGAACTCGGCGAGGACGCGCGGCCAGCTCCGTCTTGCCGACGCCTGTGGGGCCGAGGAAGATGAACACGCCGATCGGGCGCTTCGGGTCCTTCAGGCCGGCGCGAGCGCGCCGGACAGCTTTCGCGATGGCCGTGATCGCCTCGTCCTGGGCGATGACGCGGCCGTGCAGCGCGTCCTCCATGTGGAGCAGCCGCGCCGACTCCTCGCTGGCGATGCGGACGAGCGGGATGCCCGTCCACATGCTGACGATTTCGGTGATGTCCTCTTCGCCGACGACGGGGCGGGCGCCCTGACGTTCGCTCTCCCAGCCCTCTTCCATCTGCTCGATCTTCTCCTGCAGCTTCACTTCGCGATCGCGGAGCTCGGCGGCGTATTCGTATTGCTGCGACGAGATGGCCGCTTCTTTCTCGCGCCGGAGGCTCTCCAGCCCGCGCATCGCTTCCTTCAGCGAGGGCGGCGTGGCGGAGCGCTTGATGCGCACGCGGGACGCGGCCTCATCGACGAGGTCGATGGCCTTGTCGGGCAGGAAGCGATCGGAGACGTAGCGGGCCGCCAGCTCCGCGGCGGACACGAGCGCTTCGTCGCTAATCGTCAGCCGGTGGTGCTCCTCGTAGCGCTCGCGGATGCCCTTCAGTATCTGGATGGTCTCGTCGACGCTCGGCTCTTCGACCATCACCGGCTGGAAGCGGCGCTCGAGCGCGGCGTCGCGCTCGATGTGCGGCGGTACTCGTCGAGCGTCGTTGCGCCGACGCACTGCAGTTCGCCGCGGGCGAGCGATGGCTTGAGGATGTTCGCCGCGTCGACGGCGCCCTCGGCCGCGCCCGCGCCCACGAGCATGTGCAGCTCATCGACGAACAGCACGCAGTTGCCGGAGTTCTTGATCTCTTCGATGACCTTCTTCAGCCGCTCCTCGAACTCGCCGCGGTACTTGGTGCCGGCGACGAGCGAGCCGATGTCGAGCGTGAGCAGCCGCTTGCCCTGCAGCGTCTCCGGCACGTCGCCGGCAGACGATCCGCTGCGCGAGCGCCTTCGACGATTGCCGTCTTGCCGACGCCGGGCTCGCCGATGAGCACCGGGTTGTTCTTGGTGCGGCGCGAGAGTATCTGGACGACGCGCTCGATCTCGCGGTCGCGCCCGATCACCGGGTCGAGCTTGCCCGCTCGCGCGGCGGCCGTGAGGTCGATGCCGAGCTGGTCGACGGTGGGGGTGCGTGTGGAGCTGCGCGCGGGCGCGCTCGCGGCGCTGCCCTGGGGCATGCTCTGCGAGAGGATGCGCGTCGTCTCGGCGCGAACCTTCTCGAGGTTGACGCCGAGGCTCTCCAGCACGCCGGCGGCGATGCCCTCGCCCTCGCGCACGAGGCCGAGCAGCAGGTGCTCGGTGCCGATGTAGTGGTGATTGAGGCGGCGCGCCTCGTCGACGGCGAGCTCGATGACCTTCTTCGCGCGCGGCGTCAGGCCAATCTCGCCGACAACGGCACGGTCGCCGCGGCCGATGATGAACTCGACGGCGGAGCGGACCTTGTTGAGCTCGACGCCGAGGTTGCCGAGAACCTTGGCGGCGACGCCGTCGCCCTCCCGCACGAGGCCGAGCAGCAGGTGCTCTGTCCCGATGTAGTTGTGGTTGAAGCGCTGGGCCTCTTCCTGGGCCAGCGTGAGCACTCGGCGCGCTCGTTCGGTGAACTTGTCAAAGCGATCGGCCATGTTGTACCTCTCAGACAGCTCGCGCTCTACGAGAGTTCGTCGGATTCAAGTGTACCTTGTGCCGAATGTGCAGAGCAAGGCCGCGCAGACTCAGCTGCGGGCGAGTGAGGGGTACGGCGCGGAAGATTCGGGTTAGCCCTTGGCTTCGTCCGGCTCGCCGTCCGCCGCGACCGCCTCTGCGCCGCCGTCAGCCTCGCGACGGCCGACAGCCAGCTGGCCGGCTCGGCAACAGCTGCTCGCGGCATCTCCGGCTCGGCGACGGCCTCCGGCTCGGCGACGCTTCCGCTTCCGGCTCGGCGACGGCTCCGGCTCAGCGACGGCCTCCGCTTCGCTCGGCAACCTTTGCTTCAGCGGCGGATCCGCCGGACGCCTCGCTCTCGGCCTGTGCCTGAGCGGCCGCGAGCGCCGCACCCATGGCAGTAGCGGGCTCGGGCTCGTCCGCGCGCTGCGCCGCGCTCCGCGCGCCGCAGCCGGCGGTGGAGTCGCTCTCCTGCCGCTGCGCCACGGACGGCGCCGCGGGTGGCGGCGCGGACTCGTACGCCTCGCGGGCCTCCTGCTGCGCCTGCGAGATTCCGCCGAACTGCTCTGCGACGACCGCGGGCGGACCGACGACGCTGCCGTCCGGTGCGAAGATCCAGCCCTCGCGTTCGGCTTCCTCGCGTGCCTGCGCGGAGGCTCAGCCCGAGCCGGTGACGGTCGCGCTCGATGCGCACGATGCGCAACGGCACGATGTCGCCCTCGCGCACCACCTCGCGCGGGTGCTGGATGCGGCGGTCGACCAGCTCCGAGACGTGAATCAGGCCCTCGACCGGCCCATCGATCCGCGCGAAGGCGCCGAACGTGACGAGCTTGGTGACCTGGCCGGCCACGAGCTGCCCGACGCTGGTACTTGTCGACGATCTCTTCCCACTGCTCCGGCTGGGCGCGGCGGATGGATGAGCGCGATCTTCTTGCTTTCGGAGTCGACCTTCATGACGTAGACGTCGACTTCGTCACCGACGTGGAACAGCTCCTCGGGCGCGCGGTTGCGGTCCCACGAGAGCTCGGAGAGGTGCGCGAGGCCGTCGGCGCCGCCGAGGTCGACGAAGACGCCGAAGTTGCGGATGCTCGTGATGCGGCCGGAGCGGATCTCGCCTTCCTCGAGCTCCGAGAGGAGGCGATCCTTCTGCTGCGTGCGCCACTCCTGCAGCGCGGCGCGCTCCGAGAGGATGACGCGGTTGCGGCGGCGATTGAGCTCGATGACCTTGAGGCGCAGCTCGCGTGCCGACGTTCTCCGAGAGGGCACGTTCGCCGTCGCCTTCGGTGCGTCGGGGCCGCACGCCAACGAGCTGCGACAGCGGCACGAAGGCGTTCACGCCCTCGACGTTGACGAGCAGGCCGCCCTTGTTGTAGCCGGTCACCTCGGCGTCGAACGTCTCGCCTTCGTCCAAGCGCGTCTGCAGCACGCGCCAGCCCTGCTCGCCGCGGGCGCGGTCGAGCGAGAGCAGCACCTGACCGTCCTCAGTCTCAGGCGCAAGACGTAGACGGTGACGGTCTTCGCCCTCGGGCATCCGCTCGTTGGCCTGGCTCCCGAGCGAGTGCATCTCGTGGTAGCGGGATGATGCCTTCGGACTTGGAGCCGATGTCGACGAGGATGCCGTCGCGTCCGGAACCCATGACGGTCCCTTCGATAACATCGCCGCGCTGGAGGCTGCGGAAGCTGCTGCCTTCTTCAAGGAACAGTGCCTCCATCTCCTGGAGTTGGTCGTCGGATTGATCGCTCAAGGTTCTCTTTGCCCGGCGTTGGGATCGTGCTGCGAGAGCTGGCCGCCGGTAGGTGGGATGAGCATCTCGCCGCTCGGGGACGGCGGGGGAGCCGGAGCCGCCCACGACGAAACGCCGGTCGATTGTAGCACAGGGAATGCGCCGTGCATAGAAAAACATGGCCGCAGGTGGGGCACGCCCGGAAATGGCGAAGGCCCGCGCGTTTCCGTGCGGACCTTCGTATGAACTATGACCTGGCAGCGGCCTATTTTCCACAGAGAGTTGCCCCTCAAGTATCGTCAGCGCTAAGGCGTTTCACTTCCGTGTTCGGGATGGGAACGGGTGGTTCCACCTCGCTCTAGCCACCAGGATCTGTTGGTTCCTCGAGTTGTGAGAGCCGGGGCGACAAGCGCCCGAGCCCGATGCTGGTATTGGTAGCGGGAGAGGGATTCGAACCCCCGACCTTCGGGTTATGAGCCCGACGAGCTACCACTGCTCCATCCCGCGATGTGCTCCTGCGCGCAGGGCGACGGTTGTTCACAGCTGCATAGAAGAGAGAGCTCACAGTAAGAATAGGCGCTCGTTGTGGAGCCGCGATTTGAGTAGGTCAAGCCCTCGACCATTAGTACGGCTTAGCTGAACACATTGCTGCGCTTACACATGCCGCCTATCAAACAGGTAGTCTTCCTGTGGTCTTACTCCGGTTAACCCGGATGGGAGATCTCATCTTGAGGTGGGCTTCGCACTTAGATGCTTTCAGCGCTTATCCCGTCCGGACATGGCTACCCGGCGATGCCCCTGGCGGGACAACCGGTACACCAGAGGTCCGTCCATCCCGGTCCTCTCGTACTAGGGACAGCTCCTCTCAAATCTCCTGCGCCCACAACGGATAGAGACCGAACTGTCTCACGACGTTCTGAACCCAGCTCGCGTACCGCTTTAATGGGCGAACAGCCCAACCCTTGGGACCTGCTCCAGCCCCAGGATGCGACGAGCCGACATCGAGGTGCCAAACCTTGCCGTCGATGTGAACTCTTGGGCAAGATAAGCCTGTTATCCCCGGGGTAGCTTTTATCCGTTAAGCCACGGCCCTTCCACTCGGAGCCGTAGGATCACTTTGCCCGACTTTCGTCCCTGCTCGGCTTGTAGGCCTCGCAGTCAAGCTCCCTTATGCCAATGCACGCGACGGGTGATTTCCATCCACCCTGAGGGAACCTTTGGGCGCCTCCGTTACCTTTTGGGAGGCGACCGCCCCAGTCAAACTACCCACCAGACACTGTCCCGCTGCTTGATCAGAGGTTAGAAGGTAAACCAGCGAAGAGTGGTATTTCAACGTTGGCTCCCCCGAGCCCAGAAGCCCAGGTTCACAGCCTCCCACCTATCCTACGCATCACTGGCCCACCATCCAATGTCAAGCTGCAGTAAAGCTCCACGGGGTCTTTTTGTCCTGCCGCGGGTAACCCGCATCTTCACGGGTACTTCAATTTCGCCGAGTCCCTCGTTGAGACAGTGCCCAGATCGTTACGCCATTCGTGCGGGTCGGAACTTACCCGACAAGGAATTTCGCTACCTTAGGACCGTTATAGTTACGGCCGCCGTTCACCGGGGCTTCGGTTCAGAGCGTTACACCTCTCCCCTTAACCTTCCGGCACTGGGCAGGCGTCAGCCCCTATACATCCGCCTTACGCCTTAGCAGAGACCTGTGTTTTTGGTAAACAGTCGCCTGGGCCGGTTCACTGCGACCCCATGCCGCTCCACGGCGCAAGCGCCGTTCACAGCCAGAGGCGCTCCTTCTCCCGAAGTTACGGAGTTAATTTGCCGAGTTCCTTAACGAGGGTTCATCTCGTCCACCTTAGGGCTCTTACCCCCGCCCACCTGTGTCGGTTTGCGGTACGGGCACCAACGGTGCTAGCAACGAGGCTTTTCTTGCCGGCGTAGGGTCAACCGGAATCGCTTTGACTGACGTCGCTGCTTTCCCCGAGCCCTCCGCTTAACCTCGGGACGGATTTGCCTGTCCCCAGACGCCTACGGCTCAGGGACGCACCATGTCCAATGGGCGCGCTCCGACCTACCCTCCCGGGTCACCCCTTTGCCTTAAAACGCCCCGTCAGTGGTGCTGGAATATTAACCAGCTGTCCATCGCCTACGCCTTTCGGCCTCGGCTTAGGCCCGACTAACCCTACGCGGATTAACCTTCCGTAGGAAACCTCAGGCATTCGGTGGACGTGATTCTCACGTCGTCTTACGCTACTCATGCCGGCATTCGCACTTCCGTCCGCTCCACCACGTCCTCACGGCGCGGCTTCACCGCAGAACGGAACGCTCCCCTACCGCCTCGCTGACTACAAGTCAGCAACAGCCACAGCTTCGGTACCAGGCTTGAGCCCCGTTGACATTGTCGGCGCAGAGATCACTCGACCAGTGAGCTATTACGCACTCTTTAAAGGGTGGCTGCTTCTAAGCCAACCTCCTGGTTGTCTGTGCAACTCAACATCCTTTAACACTTAGCCTGGATTTAGGGACCTTAGCTGGTGGTCTGGGTTGTTTCCCTCTCGACAATGAAGCTTAGCCCCCACTGTCTCACTCCCGGGTTAGCTACGTTGGCATTCGCAGTTTGGTTGGGTTTGGTAAGCTCTCGCCCCCTAGCCCATCCAGAGCTCTACCTCCAACGCAGATCTCCCGAGGCTGCCCCTAAAGGCATTTCGGGGAGAACCAGCTATCTCCGGGTTCGATTGGCATTTCACCTCTACCCACAGCTCATCCAGCAGTTTTGCAACCTGAAAGGTTCGGGCCTCCACGCCGGTATTACCGACGCTTCACCCTGGCCATGGGTAGCTCACCTGGTTTCGGGTCTACTCCGTGCGACTTAATCGCCCTATTCAGACTCGCTTTCGCTCCGGCTCCGCATGTCACCTTGCTTAACCTGCCACGACAGAGTAACTCGCCGGCTCATTCTTCAATAGGCACGCCGTCACCCGCACTCAAGCGAGGCTCCGACTGCTTGTAGGCACACGGTTTCAGGATCTATTTCACTCCCCTCCCGGGGTGCTTTTCACCTTTCCCTCACGGTACTAGTTCACTATCGGTCGTCATGGGTATTTAGCCTTGGAAAGTGGTCCCCCCAGCTTCCCACGGGATTTCACGTGTCCCGTGGTACTCAGGATCACCGGGAGGAGCCGTTGCGCTTTCGCCTACGGGGCTGTCACCCGCTCTGGCGGCCCGTTCCAGGGGCCTTCGACTAGCACGATGGTTGGTAACTCCCTGCGGGCTCGGCAGCGCCCCGCTCCCAGGTCCTACAACCCCACCGGATGCATAGGCCTGCCGGCCACTCAAGCATCTGGTGGTTTGGGCTCCTCCCCGTTCGCTCGCCACTACTAGGGGAATATTCTCTTTTCCTCGGGGTACTAAGATGTTTCAGTTCCCCCGGTTCCCTCGCACCGGACCTATGTGTTCAGTCCGCCGTGACGCCGACATGACTCGGCGCCGGGTTGCCCCATTCGGAAATCCCCGGCTAAGCTTGCTTGACAGCTCCCCGAGGCTTTTCGCAGCCTTGCCACGCCCTTCTTCGGCCCATGACGCCTAGGCATCCACCGTGCGCCCTTAGTAGCTTGACCGCATCCAACGCGGCCCACGCGACTGAGCACTCTTCTGTGTGAGCTCTCTTCTTCTTTGCAGTTGTGAACGTGCGGAGCTCGAGGCTTGGCCTCGTGCCCTGCGCCCGCCCTGCGAGCGCGCCCTCCTGTCTCAGGCGGGCTTCCGGCTTCTTCGCCGGCCCGGCACGCTCATTCCCCAGTGGGGTCGAGCGGGCTGGGCTGCCGCAGAAGCCTCAGGTGTCGCGGTGCAGAAAAATCGGCCTACGTGCGGGCCGGTCCTGTGCTCAAGCTCCGTGCCCGCTCAGTCCGTGCCCATCGCCTCAGCCATCGTCCCTGCGTCCGTTTCTGCCACTGTGCTCGCAACCGGCGCTGGTGGTGGAGCCGAGGAGATTCGAACTCCTGACCTCCGCCTTGCAAAGGCGGCGCTCTCCCAACTGAGCTACGGCCCCGTTCGCAGTGACTTCGCTGAGCGCCACTGGTGGGCCATTCTGGACTCGAACCAGAGACCTCAGTCTTATCAGGACTGCGCTCTAACCAGCTGAGCTAATGGCCCGCGGTTGAGCCCTTCTAGCACCTTAACCCCTGGATAGCGGATAGTGCAACCGTGACGAACCCATCGTCTGCCAGATGCTCTTCGATGTCAGTAACGATGACGTCCCGAAGAGATGCCACCGATCGACCTTGGGAGTGCGACGTCGCCACTCCGGCGCCGAGGTCCGTTGATCGCGTCTCCCCACCGCTGAGGATCGACCTGGAGCGTACCTCCTGATGGCACTGGCGTGCTCCGCCGAGGTGCTCCCTAGAAAGGAGGTGATCCAGCCGCACGCTTCCGCGTACGGCTACCTTGTTACGACTTCGTCCCAATCACCGGCCCCACCCTCGGCGGCTGCCTCCCTTGCGGGTTAGCCCACCGACTTCAGGTGTTGCCGACTTTCATGACGTGACGGGCGGTGTGTACAAGGCCCGGGAACGTATTCACCGCAGTGTGCTGACCTGCGGTTACTAGCAACTCCGCCTTCATGCAGGCGAGTTGCAGCCTGCAATCTGAACTGAGGACGGCTTTGCTGGGATTAGCTCCGGCTCGCGCCTTCGCAACGCTCTTGTACCGGCCATTGTAGCGTGTGTGTAGCCCAGGACGTAAGGGCCATGCTGACTTGACGTCATCCCCGCCTTCCTCCGGGTTTGTCCCAGGCAGTCTCGCCAGAGAAATACAACTGGCGACAGGGGTTGCGCTCGTTGCGGGACTTAACCCAACACCTCACGGCACGAGCTGACGACAGCCATGCAGCACCTGTGCACAGCTCCCCGAAGGGTCACTCGCGCTTTCCCGGTTCGTACCACGTAGCATGTCAAGCCCTGGTAAGGTTCTTCGCGTTGCGTCGAATTAAACCACACGCTCCGCTGCTTGTGCGGGCCCCCGTCAATTCCTTTGAGTTTTAGCCTTGCGGCCGTACTCCCCAGGCGGGACACTTATCGCGTTAGCTTCGGCACGGAGGGGGTCGATACCCCCCACACCTAGTGTCCATCGTTTACGGCGTGGACTACCCGGGTATCTAATCCGGTTCGCTCCCCACGCTTTCGCGCCTCAGCGTCAGGAAAGGCCCAGAGAGCCGCCTTCGCCACTGGTGTTCCTCCCGATATCTACGCATTTCACCACTACACCGGGAATTCCACTCTCCTCTACCTTCCTCAAGTCCGCCAGTATCCGATGACCCCTCCCAGTTAAGCCGGGAGATTTCACACTCAGACTTAACAAACCGCCTGCGTGCGCTTTACGCCCAGTAAATCCGGACAACGCTTGCCACCTACGTATTACCGCGGCTGCTGGCACGTAGTTAGCCGTGGCTTATTCGCGGGGTACCGTCATTATTCTTCCCCCGCAAAAGGGGTTTACAACCCGAAGGCCTTCATCCCCCACGCGGCGTTGCTGGGTCAGGCTTTCGCCCATTGCGCAAAATTCCTCGCTGCTGCCTCCCGTAGGAGTCTGGGCCGTGTCTCAGTCCCAGTCTGGCTGGTCGTCCTCTCAGACCAGCTACCGATCGTCGCCTTGGTAGGCCGTTACCCCACCAACTAGCTAATCGGACGCAAGCCCCTCCGAAAGCGCCTTTCGGCTTTCCTCACCGAAATGAATCGGTGAGCTACATGCGGTATTAGCCAGCCTTTCGGCCGGTTATCCCCCACTTCCGGGCAGGTCACTTACGTGTTACTCACCCGTTCGCCACTACACCCGAAGGTTCGTTCGACTTGCATGCATAAGGCACGCCGCCAGCGTTTATCCTGAGCCAGGATCAAACTCTCCGTTGTAATTGCACCATCTTGCGATGGTTGATTTCAACAAGAGTCCGTCCGGCAAATTAGACGGGTCCGTCTTGCTGCACTATCCACTATCCAGTTGTTAAGGTGCGATTTCGGGCGGATCTTGCCGCCCACCGGGGACACATCAACGCACCGATCCGGCCCCTCCCCTGCTTGTCAAGAAGAGCCCGACCCGTGCTTTGCGTACGTTGCCCGTGGTGTACCGTGTGTCACTATATCAGCGGCCCTCTACCCGTGTCAACGCCTGCCGCCACTTTCTTCCGCGCTTTCCGAAGATGCGCGCCGGAACACCACCCTCGGCCCTGGGCCGCCTCGCCGCACGATCGCCGGATCGGCGCGCACGCCGACAATCCAGCGCACGCGGCCTTCGGCGTCGCACAGGAGCGGTATCGTATCCCGCTCCGTCCGCGGCACTTTCGCATCGACGAGCACGTCGTGCACCTTGCGGGTGCCGGCGGCCAGCCGGATGCGATCGCCGGGGCGCCGCGACCGCACCGTGAGCGGACCGGCGGCGAACTCGTCCGTCACGTCGAGCGCGTTGCCGTCGCCCGCCGCCTTCGCATCCGCCGCGTGCTCGATGCTCGCCCTCCC
The DNA here is from genome assembly GCA_963702115.1 of uncultured Chloroflexia bacterium. Lineage (GTDB taxonomy): Bacteria > Chloroflexota > Dehalococcoidia > SHXV01 > SHXV01. Next base: position 236,023 of record OY969711.1, on the reverse strand, counting down.
ACGGTCCGGCTCTTGTCGTGCCCGTAGGCGCGAGCGTGACCTCGGCAGAGGCTCGGCCACGAGCCGGCCCGCCGACACAACGATGGCGCCGGCGGTGCGTGTGGCGCAGAGGCCGCCCCCCACATCGGCGGAGCGGCCGGCGGGGCCGCCTAGCAGATCATCGACACGTGTGGCCGCTTCCGCACCCATCTCGGCATCGGCCGGCGCGCAGGCCCGCAGCTCGCGCAGGATGACGGCGTGGCGGACAGCCTCCGGCAAGGCGGCGGTGGCGGCGGCGCGCAGCTCGCCGGGCCCGGCCCGGACATCGGCCAGCGCCAGCTCGGCCGCCTGCTCGATGAAGGCGGCCGCCGCCCGGGCGCTCGCGGCTGCCCGCGCGATGGCGTCGATGGCGCGCGGGTTCTCGGCGAGGAGCGCCGGGAGCACGCTCGCCGCGCAGCCGGTTGCGCGTGTACCGGTCCCCGGTGTTCGAAGGATCGCGCCGCGCCGCGTGTCCCGTGCGCAACGACATAGGCCTCGGCACTCGCCCGGCTCAGCGCCAGCATCGGCCGCAGCAGGTCGGGCCCTTCGCCGAGCTCGGGGAAGGGCCACGGCGCTCGCGGCGCCATGCCGCCGATGCCGCGGAGGCCGGCCCCCCGGACGAGATGCAGCAGCACCGTCTCCGCCTGGTCGTCGGCGGTGTGGCCGAGCGCCACGACCGTCGCCCCGGCATCGCTCGCGGCCTGCCGCAGCTCGGCATAGCGCGCGCGCCGCAGCGCGTCCTCCGATTCGCCAGCCTGCGACGGCGTGCCGCCGGACGAATGTCAGGCCGAGCTCATCGCAGCGGGCCCGCACGAACGCGGCGTCGGCGTCGCGCTCCGCCGGCGGGCGCGGTGCCGTGGCCGACGTAGACCACGCTCAGCTGCGGGCGGCTCCGCGCGATACGGGCGAGGGCGATGAGGAGCGCCGTCGAGTCGGGCCCGCCGGAGACGGCCACGAGGATCGCCTCGCCGGGACGGGCGTGGGCGCGCATCGCCATGCGAACGGAGCGATCGAACTCCGCGATGGCCCGCTGCTGCTGTGGGGTGCGGCGCGTGGTTGGGGGCGATGGCATGGGCGTGATACTCGCGGCTCGCCTGGCGCACGCCGCACTCGTCATCCGGCGAGCTACTGCGCGATGAGGCGCTCCCACCAGCGCATGGTGTCGCCGCTGGGGTTCGCCGGCGTGGTGCGGGCGGGCGAGACGACCACCACCGCGGACTGGCCGGGCATCACGAGGCCGAGCTCGCGGCGGGCGACCGTCTCGACGTACTGATCCGACTCGAGGTAGTCGCGAAGCGCGAGGAGCTGCCCGTGCTGGCTCTCCAGCGTCGCAATCTCGCGCTCGATGGAGGCACGTTCGCTGTCGAGCCGGTAGCCGTCGATCGCGTTGCTTGCGGCCGTGACCCCGAAGTAGACCACGAGCGCCACGGTGACGACGAGCACGAGGCGCATAGGCGTCAGTGCGACCACTCGCTCTCCCTCTCCGCGCCACAGCGCCAGGCGATCACGCTAACATAACGGCCACTCCGCGGCAATCCGTCAGGCGTCGCGGCGGCGGCGCCAGAAGGCGCCGGGCGCGGGCAGCCGTCCCTCCGCGAGATGGCAGACGTCGTTGAGACGGCGTACCTTCGCGCCGCGCGATCCGAGATCGAGCACGCTGTACGCGGCCACGTCCTGCCGCAGACCGCGGAACGCCGCGAGGTCGATATCCATGGCGCGGCAGAGCAGGCTGAGGATGACGAAGTTGTGCGTGACGGCGGCGACGGTGTCGCCGGGGTGCTGCTGCGCGAGCGCTTCGATGGCGGCCCAGGCGCGCTCCTGAACCTGCTCCAGACTCTCGCCGCCGGGCATGGGCACGCGCGCGGCTTCGGGGCCCATCCATTGCCGGAGGAAGTCCGGATGGCGCTCGCGCATTTCCGCGCCGTCGAGGCCGTCCATCTCGCCGACGTCCATCTCGATGAGGCCCGCGACCTCCGCAAGCGCCACGCCATGCGGCTGCGCGACGGCGCTCGCTGTCTGCCGGGCGCGGCGCAGCGGGCTGTGGTACACGGCGACAATCGGGTGGCCGGCAAGCGCGGCGGCGAGCGCTTCGGCCTGCGCCAGGCCGTTCTCGTTGAGCGGCTCATCGGCGCGCCCCTGCGCGAGGCCGCCCTTGTTGCGCGCGGTTTCGGCGTGACGGATGAGGATGAGCCGCACGATGCTGGCTACGCCGGCGCGCGGCTGCCCGCGGCCTCGAGCGCGCTCCCCGCATCGCGAGCCATCACCTCGAAGCGATCGAGCGCCCACTCGCACCATTCGATGCAGGTGCGCTCGTGACGGATCGCCCACTCCAGCGTCAGCACCCAGTAGTTGGGGTCGCGGAGGTGGGGGCTGCGCTCCATCACATCGCGCAGCGACTCGAAGGTCGATGTCTCCCAGTAGTGGAGCTGGGCGCGATGCTGGCGGAGCTGATCCTCGAGGTTGCGGCGGGTGATGTCGGGGTCGATCGCCGCCCCGAAGAATATCTTGATGAGGAACGCGTCCTTGGTGCTCGGCAGCTCGGTCGGCTCCTGCATCCACTCTTCGAGAGCTTCCTGGCCCAGCTCCGTCATCTCGTAGACTTTGCGATTCGGCCTGTCCTGCTGCGGCTCGACGTGCATCGACAGCAGACCTTCGCGCTCCATCGACTTCAGCGCGGGGTAGATCTGGCTCAGCTCCGCGTTCCAGAAGAAGTGCACGGTGGTGTCGAACGCCTGCTTGAGCTCGTACCCCGTCATCGGCTTATAGCTGAGGAATCCGAGCAGGGCGTGCTTCATCGACATGAACTGCTACCTCTGGCCGTGAAGTATAGCGCGCTTGCCATACTGCGGAAAGTTCACGATGCGGCCCACACGGGCGTCGCGGAAGCGATCCCGGCGACGGCGAGCCGCCGCGGCTATCGCGCGCAGCCGGGAAACGCGGCGCCGATGAGCTCGCGCGCCGCCGTGTGCGGGTCGGTCTCGCGCGAGGCGACGCGGCTCACGACGCCGTCGAGCGAATCGCCCGCCGACGCGACGAGCGTCCGCATGAGGGCCGCGCGCGCCGCGCCGAGGACATCGCGCTTCGCCCGTGCCGCCGCTCCGCGCTCGAGCGCGCCCGTCTCGTCGAGCTGCGCGCGGTGCGCGTCGATGGCGTCGACGAGCTCGACGACGCCCTCCTCCGTCGACGCGACCGTCCGCAGAATCGGCGGGCGATACGACGAGTCGGGCGCGAGGCCGAGCATGGTGCCGAGCTCCGCCTCCAGCGCATCGGCGCCCGGCCGGTCAGCCTTGTTGACGACGAGGATGTTGGCGATCTCGAGGATGCCCGCCTTCAGCGCCTGGATGCTGTCGCCCATGCCCGGCGTGTTGACGACGATCGTCGTCTGCGCGGCGTCGGCCACCTCGACCTCGTCCTGGCCCGCCCCGACCGTCTCCAGGATGATGACATCGTAGCCCGCCGCGTCGAGCACCACCGAAAGGTCGCCCGCCGTCTCGGCGAGCCCGCCGAGCGAGCCGCGCGTCGCCATGCTGCGCACGAACACGCCGGGATCCGATGTCAGGTCCTGCATCCGGATGCGGTCGCCGAGCAGCGCGCCCTGGGTGTACGGGCTCGATGGGTCGACGGCGAGCACGGCGACGGTGCGGCCGCGACGGCGCTCCTCGCGGGCGACGGCTCCGGCGAGCGTGCTCTTGCCGCTGCCAGCGGGCCCGGTGATGCCGATGATCTGGGCACGGCCGGCGCGCGCGTAGATGTCGCGCAGTATCTCGTAGCCGGCAGGGGTTCCGTTTTCGACGTGGGTCAGCGCGCGGGCGATCGCCCTCGTGTTGCCGGCGAGAAGCCGCTCGACAAGCTCCTGGGTCACGCCTTCGTCCCCACGTTCGCCCGCACGAATTCGATGATCTCGGTGGTGGGCGCGCCCGGGCCGAACACTCCCTGGAAGCCGACCCCTCGCAGCGCCTCCACGTCCTCCGGCGGGATGATGCCGCCCGCGAACAGGAGGATGTCATCGACGCCGCGCGACTTCAGGGCCGCGACGACACGCGGGAACAGCTCGTTGTGCGCGCCCGACAGAATCGAAAGGCCGACCGCATCGACGTCTTCCTGCAGGGCCGCCTCCGCGATCATGTCCGGTGTCTGGCGGATGCCCGTGTAGATGACCTCCATGCCGGCGTCGCGCAGCGCCCGCGCCACGACTTTCGCGCCGCGGTCGTGGCCGTCGAGGCCCGGCTTCGCGATGAGAACCCGTATCTTCCGCTGTTCCGTCACCATCAGTCCGCTCCGTTCCCGATTCTGTTCAGCGCTCGATGAGCCGCAGCCGCACGCCGTTCGTCGCCGATGGCTCGATCCACACCGAGCGGGTGCCCGGCAGCGGCCCTTCGGCCGGCTGCGCCATCGCCACGCCCTTCGTCTTCAGATGCGCCACTGCCGCGTCGAGGCTCTCGACCTGGAGTGTGAGCGCCATCATGCCTTCGCCCGATGCCGCGATCATCGTGCCGATGTGCGAATCCGGGCTGGTCGCGGCCAGCAGCTCGATCTGCGAGTCGCCGATCGGCAGCATCGCGCCGTGGCCGCCCATCGACCCCAGGTCGAAGCGCTCGCCCCGCAGCCCGAACAGCCGCTCGTAATCGGCCGCGGCGGCGTCGAGGTCGCCGACGGCGAGTGTCACCCAGTCGAGCTCCTTCAGCCCCGCCTCGCCGTGAACCTTGTGGGCGCCGTGGTCGCTCTCGGGCGGCGTCGCCAGCTCGACGAGCGTGCGGTGGGTGCATTTCGGGTGCAGGAAGGCGATCATCCCGGCGAGCCCCTTGCGCGACTGCTCGTCGATGAGGGGCGTGTCGATCCCCTTGAGCCGCGCCAGCTCCGCGTCGACATCGCCGGTCTCGAAGCAGAGATGGTGCATGCCGCCGCCGCGCGACTCGAGGAACTTGGCGATGCCCGTACCTTCGCGGATCGGCTCCAGCAGCTCGATCTCGCTGTGGCCGACGGGCATGAGCGCCGCCTTCACACCCTGATCGACGACCGTGTCCTCGACGGACACGCAAAGACCGAGCGTGTCGCGGTAGAAGCCGTACGCCTCCTCGAGGTTGCGAACGACGATGCCGATGTGGTGAATCTTCGTGATCATGGCGCCACACGCTCCCGCGTTGCTCGTATCTGTTGGGCGTGGTCGCTATCGTGGAGCGCCGCTCGCCGGATGGCGGGCTCCGCCTCCGCGAGCGCTTCCGCTGCCTCCATCGCGCCGTCAGATGACGAGCGATTCCCGGTACTCGCCCCAGACTCCGCGCAGGACGCGGCAGATCTCGCCGACCGTCGCGCCGTGGCCCACTGCCTCGACGAACAGCGGCATCGTGTTCTGCGTGCCCTTGGCCGCGTCCTCGATCTTCGCGAGCGAAGCCTGGACCGCGGCGTTGTCGCGCTCCGCCCGCAGCCTGGCGACGCGCTCCCGCTGCTTGGCGCCGACGCTCTGGTCGACACGGAGCAGGTCTTCGTGCGGCGGCTCCTCCGTCTGGAAGCGGTTGACGCCGACGACGATGCGGTCTTTCGATTCGATCTCGCGTTGCATCCGGTAGGCGCTCTCCTGAATCTCGCGCTGCTGGAAGCCCGCCTCGATCGCGTTCGCGGCGCCGCCCACCTTGTCGATGCGCTCGATGTACTCGCGCGCCTCGCGCTCGATCTCGTCGGTGAGGTGCTCGATGTAGTACGAGCCGGCGAGCGGGTCGACGACATCGCCGACGCCATTCTCGTACGCCAGCACCTGCTGCGTGCGCAGCGCAATCTGCACGGCATGCTCGCTCGGCAGCGACAGCGCCTCGTCCTTCGAGTTCGTGTGCAGCGACTGCGTTCCGCCGAGCACGGCGGCGAGCGCCTGCACCGTCGTCCGCACGATGTTGTTGTCGACCTGCTGCGCTGTCAGCGTTGCGCCGCCCGTCTGCGTGTGGAAGCGCAGCATCATCGAGCGGGCGTCGGTCGCGCCGAAGCGGTCGCGGGCGATGTACGCCCACAGCCTGCGGGCCGCGCGGAACTTGGCGACCTCTTCGAGGAAGTTGTTGTGGCAGGCGAAGAAGAACGAGAGCCGTCCGCGCGAACTCGTCGAACGAGAGGCCCGCCGCCAGCGCCGCGTCGACGTAGGAGATGGCGTCGGCGAGCGTGAAGCCCACCTCCTGCGCCGCGGTCGAGCCCGCCTCGCGGATGTGGTAGCCGCTGATGCTGATGGTGTTCCACTGCGGCAGCTCGTCCTTGCAGTACGAGAAGACGTCGGTGATGAGCCGCAGCGAGGGCTGCGTCGGAAAGATGTACGTGCCCCGCGCGATGTACTCCTTCAGAATGTCGTTCTGGATCGTCCCGCCCAGCTTCGAGAGGTCGGCCCCCTGCTGCTTGGCCACCGCCACGTACAGCGCCAGCAGGATCGGCGCTGTCGCGTTGATCGTCATCGATGTGGTGACCTGCTCCAGCGGGATGCCCTCGAACAGCGTCTCCATGTCGCGGATGCTGCAGATGGACACGCCGACTTTGCCGACTTCGCCGTCCGCCATCGGGTCATCGGGGTCGTAGCCGATCTGCGTGGGCAGGTCGAAGGCGACCGAAAGGCCCGTCTGACCCTGCTCGAGCAGGTAGCGGTAGCGGCGGTTCGATTCTTCGGCGTCGCCGAATCCGGCGTACTGGCGCATCGTCCAGAAGCGGCCGCGGTACATCGTGGGCTGGACGCCGCGGGTGAAGGGGAACTCGCCCGGATAGCCGAGCTTCTCCTCGGCCGACCATTCGCCAAGGTCTTCCGGCCCGTAGATGGGCTCCATCTCCGCGCCCGAGCTCGTGACGAACTTCTCGCGACGCTCGGCCACGCGAGCGACGGCCTTGCCGTACGTGCCCTCCATCCAATCGCGCTTGCTCTTACTGGGCACGGGGTTCTCCCTTCTGGAGGCGTCATCGAGCGGCGCGGCCGCTGGGCGGCCCGCGCGAAGCGGGCTTGAGTGTAGTCCAGCCTCGAGAATGGTGTCAATCGACCGCAGCGGGTATACTGGGGAGCGTTGCCGCAGCCACGCGGCCAACTTTGGAGTGTTCATTGCGGCAGAGCTGGCTCACACTTGTCCTGGTTGGCGCCCTCGCGCTTCCCGGCGCAGCGATTCGCATCCTCGAACCCGGGTTCCCTGTAGCTGTCGAGACGATCTTCTTCGGCATCGCGGTGCTCTCTGTCGCCTTCCTGCTGACGTGGACGGCGGAGGCGGCGGAAACCGAGATCTCGCGAGGCATCGCGGTCGCGTTGTTGGCGCTCATCGCCGTGCTGCCCGAATACGCGATCGACATCTACTTCGCGTGGTCGGCCGTCGATAACCCGGAGAACGCGGCGTTTGCCGCCGCGAACATGACAGGCGGCAACCGGCTGCTCGTCGGCATCGGCTGGTCGATGGTGGTGCTGCTGCTGTGGGCGCGGACTGGCCATCGCCAGCTCCGGCTCGGCAAGCGCAACTACCGCGAGATCCTCTTCCTCACGGTCGCGACGGCGTGGTCGTTCAGCATTCCGCTCCGGCGCGAGCTGTCGCTGCTCGATTCGGCCGTCCTCATCTCGATGTTCGTCGCCTACCTCATATCGTCGCGGGGCGGCGATGTCGAGGGCGAGGAGCTCGAGCTGGTCGAGCCGGCGAAGTCGATCGGGGCGCTGCCCCAGACCCGCCGCCGCGTCGTGCTGCTGACGCTCTTCGTCTACGCCGCGGGCATGATTCTGCTGGTCGCGGAGCCCTTCGCCGAGGGGCTCATCCACTCGGGCGAGTCGGTCGGTATCGACGAGTTCCTGCTCGTCCAGTGGGTTGCGCCGCTGGCGTCGGAAGCGCCCGAGCTCATCATCGCCGGCATTCTGGTGATGCGCTACCGCGCCAACGTCGCGATGGCCACGCTCATCTCCTCGAAGGTGAACCAGTGGACGCTGCTGGTCGGCAGCCTCCCCCTCGCCTACGCCATCTCGGGCGGCTTCACCGAGCCGCTCCCCCTCGATTCGCGCCAGGTTGAGGAGATTTTCCTGACGTCGGCGCAGTCGATCTTCGCCATCTCACTGCTGGCGAATCTCCGGATATCGAACCGGGAAGGGATGCTGCTGCTGACGCTGTTCCTCAGTCAGCTGTTCTTCACCGACCCGACGATTCGCTATGTGTACGCGTACACCTATCTGGTGATGGCCGCCGTCGTGATGTTCGGGCAGCGCCGCGAGGTCGTCCACAGCATCCGTACGCGCGGGGCGCATCTGCCCGACCACGAGCCGGAGCTTCGCCCGATGGGAGCGGCGCCCCCGGGGCCTCACTAGCGCCGCACCGCCAGGGCGCGGGCCGCGCCTCTGCAGCACGACGTGCGGGATCGCCGCAATCTTCGCTTCGCAGCCAACGATGGAGCCGCCGGTGGAGCCGACGACAACGCGAGGCGAGCGCTATCTCATCTTCGGTGTCGTGACGCTGGCCATGCTCACGTCGTCGATGCAGTTCTCGATGGTCTCCGTGGGCATCCCCGACATCATCGACGGGCTCGACGCGCCCCTCCGCTGGGTGGGCTGGATCATCACCATCTACACGCTGGCGCAGGCCGTGGCGATGCCCGTCGCGGGCAAGCTCAGCGACGAGCTGGGCCGCCGGACGGTGTTCGCGGGCGGGCTCGCCGTCTTCTCGGTGGCGTCGGTGGCGTGCGCGCTTGCCCCGAACGTCTACGTGCTCATCGCGGCGCGCGCTGTGCAGGGGCTTGCGGGCGGCAGCCTCATGCCCTCGGCCTACGGCATCATCGGCGACGCGTTTGCGCACGACCGGGCGCGGGCGCTCGGGCTGCTCTCCAGCGTCTTCCCCATCGGCTCGGTCGTCGGGCCCAACATCGGCGGCATCATCGTCGAGCACTTCGGGTGGCGGTGGACTTTCGGGCTCAACGGCCCCATCGGCGGGCTCGTCGTCATCGCGATCCTCGTCGTGTTGCGTGGCAGCGAGAAGCGCCAGCGCACCTCGATCGATTACGCCGGCGCGGGGCTGCTGGCGCTGACGGTGGGCGGCCTGATCTACGGGCTCACCGAACTCAGCCAGCGTAACGCCGACCCGAACCCAGTGGTGCTCGCCCTCTCGCTGGCGGTGGCGATCGTGGGCGGCGCGGCCTTCCTGCGCCGCGAGACGACGTTCCACGCGCCGGTGGTCGACATCGCGCTGTTGCGGCAGCGCGAGTTTGCGTACATGAATCTGCTGAACTTCTTCTATGGCGTGTCGATCTTCGGGCTGTTCTCGTTCATCCCGCTCTACGCCGAGTCGGCGTACGGCTTCTCGGCCGGACAGAGCGGCGCACTGCTCACGCCGCGCGCCCTCGCGATGATCGGCACGTCGGCGCTCGCGGCGTGGCTGCTCGTGCGCACGGGCTATCGAAAGCCGCTGTTCTTCGGGCTGCTGCTGATGTCGGCGACGCTGTTCGTCATGTCGCTGGGGCTGGACGAGCCGGACATCGGCCCGATCCACTTCTCGAACTTCGCCTATCTCACGGCGATCGTCAGCATCACGGGCTTCGCCTTCGGCGCGGCGGGGCCCGCCTCCAACAACGCCGCGATCGAGCTCGCCCCCGACAGGCTCGCGGCGATCACGGGGCTGCGGGGAATGTTCCGCTCGCTGGGGGGCGCCATCGGCACATCGGTGATCGTGCTGGTTACGTCGCGAGCGAGCTCGACGGCGGAGGGGCTGGAGCTGTCGTTCCTTGGGCTCGCCGTGCTCACCGCCCTGACGACGGTGTTCGTGTTCGGCATCCCCGACACGGTCGCCACCGGCGACATGACCGATCCGCGCCCGCGCGAGCCGGCGCCGGTTTCGCCAACCGCAGGCTCATAACCCGGGCGGCGACGGCTAGCGCTCGCTGCTCTCCGGAATGCCTCGCAGTTCGTCCTCGACAACACGGAAGAACTCGTCCTTCGCGTCGCGCTCCACCCATGGCTGATGGCCGCAGTTCTTCAGCAACACGAATCGGAAGTCGGCGACCGGGTCCGCCGTCGATGACCGCAACTCGCGGCGACGAGGCTGCGGGTGCCGGGCGGCGGCTCACGTGTGTCGCCCCAGCACACACAGCGCCGCGGCCCATGAGGGCACGGGCAACCGCGAGCCGCGTGCGTCCGGGGCGTTGTGGTGGGCGATAGAGGACTCGAACCTCTGACCTTCTCGGTGTAAGCGAGACGCTCTAACCATCTGAGCTAATCGCCCCCGGGTGCGCAGCGGACAGCGGGCGCTACCGCCCATCACGCGCGAACGGCACCAGACGCAGCACCAGCGTCAGATAGCCCGCCACGAGCGTGAACTCGAAGACCCGCTCCGCTTTGCTGCCGAGCAGCTCATCGACCATCGCCCCGCCAAACCAGAGCGCGATGACAAGAGTCCCGAGCACTCCGAGGTGATAGAGCACGCGCGCACCTCCGGCAGCAGCGTGGCCCAGTATATCAGAGGCCGGAACGCGATCCGGCGGCGTCACTCGCGCTTGGTGACCCGCTTCGCCGCCGCCGAGAAGCGCTCGCGATGTTCGGCGCTCGCCCGCATCTTCTTGTTGGCGGCGGCCTCGCCCCGCTCCGCCGGGCCGCTCAGTGTCGCCGTGTCGATGACCGCTTTCGAGAGCTTCACGGCCTCGGCCGAGTTCGCCGCGATCTGCTTCGCCATCGCCACAGCCTCGCCGAGCAGCGCATCGTTGGCGTACACGTGATTGACGAGGCCCATCGCCAGCGCCTCCGCCGCGCCGACGACCCGCGCCGTGTAGATGAGCTCCTTCGCCTTCGGCGCGCCGATGATGGCGGGCAATCGCGCCGCACCGACGACGAGCCCGTACGCCGCGCCCGGCAGCCGGAACGTCGCGCGCTCGGCCGCGAGCCGGATGTCGCACAGCACCGCGAGCACGGCACCCGCGCCGTAGCAGTGGCCGTTGACGGCCGCGATCACCGGCTTCGGGTAGCGCCCCAGTTCGGCGAAGACGTGCCCCGCCGTCGCACCCTCGCCATCGCTCCGCATCCGGCCCACACCATCGGGCGCCTCCGTCATGTCTTGGCCGGCGCAAAAGGCGCGCTCGCCCGCGCCCGTGAGGACGACGGCGCGCACCGACGCGTCGTCGCGCAGCTCGGCGAGGGCGGCCATCAGCTCGCCCGAAAGCTGCGCGTTCATCGCGTGATGAACCTCAGGGCGATTCAGCCGGATGATGGCGACGGCCTCGTCGCGATCCACGAGCACGGTCTCGGGCATGGCGCTCCACCTCCGTCGCGCATTGTACGGCAGCGGGCTACGGCGTCGGCGTAGCCGCCGGCGAGGGCGCGACCGGCGCCTCGCCCGTCTCGAAGTAGCGATACACCGCCGCCGAGAGCGCCACGAACGGGGCCGCCGACGGCTGCTCCGAGAGCGCCGCGATGACGTACGTGCCGAAGGGCGCGAGCACGATCGCGACATCATGAGTCGCGCCCGCCCAATCGCCTGTCTTGTTGCCGACGGCCACCCCCTCGGGCACGCCCGCCGGCAGACGCTCGCGGATCGACTGCCGCAGCAGCAGGTCGAGCATCTCGCCGCTCGCGTCGCTGCTGACGGCGCTCCCGCTCGCGATCCCCTCCAGCAGCAACGCCATATCGTGCGGCGTCGTGCTCACTCCCTCCGGCGCGAGCGTCGTCGCCCGGAGGCCGAGGGCCGCCATGTCCTGATTGACGGCGGCTGCGCCGACCCGATCCTGCAGCAGCACGGCGCTCACGTTCTCGCTGATGGTGATCATCGCCGTCACCGCGTCGCCGACGGCGGGTTCGCCGCAGACATCCATCGGCGCGACACCGAGGTCGTACTGCTCGTAGAACGGCGTGTACAGCAGCTTCTCGTCGAACGAGAGCCGCCCCAGCTCGCGCTGCCGGAACACCTCGTACAGCACCGTCAGCTTGAACAGACTGGCGGCGTAGAACGGGCGATCCGGGTTCAGCTCGGCGTACCGCCCGTCGGCCAGGTTCACGACGACGACGCCGAAGGCGTCGGCATCATCGCCCAGCGCCACGCGGATCGTCTCGAGCAATCGCGCGTCGGGCTGCGAGGCGGCCGTGCCCAGCGGGCCGGGCGGCGCCGGCGGCCCTGGGCTGATGAACCGGCCCTCATCGGTGTGGGCGGCAGCGACAACCCCGCCCTTGCCGCAGGTCGCGGCGAACGGCGACGGCGTGGGTGTGCCCGTGGGGCTGCGCGTCGCGGTCCGCGTGCCCGTCGCGCCGCCGCCCGCGGCGGGGGTGGCGGACGCTCCGCCGGCCGTTCGGGTCGCGATGGAGATGGGCGAATCGCTATCGCCGCCGCCGCCGCACGCGGCGATCAGCAGCGCGGCGAGCGCGAGGGCGGCGAGAGAGAGCGCGAATCGCCGGTACATCTGGGCGATCCTACCAGCGAACGGGAGCGGCGCGATACCCTGCTCGTCACGCGACGCTGTTCGGGTAGACTGAACGCCGAGCCCAGCATCACCGGCGGAGGAACGCACCTATGCCCAACCTCGACCACGAGACGATGACGATCGGCTGCCGCGCCCACGCCGCCGCCCTCGACAACGGCGGACGCAAGCCGTTCCCGCTGCCCGGCGACACGCCGCACTACGGCCGCGATCGCGCCGCCGACATCCGCCACATCCGCCTCGAGATCGGGTTCGACCTCGACGACCGCCGCATCTTCGGCGCGGCCTCGCACACGCTCGCGGCCATCCACGACGGCCTCGCCGCGCTCGACTTCGACGCCGTCGAGCTCGATGTCTCGTCCGTGACGATGGACGGCGTGGCGCTCGCGCACCAGCAGTCCGGCGGCACGCTCCACATCGAGTTCGGCCGGGCGCTGCGGGCGGGCGAGGCCGTGACCGTGCGAATGGAGTACAGCGGCCACCCGCGGCGCGGGTTCTACTTCATCCTGCCGGACGAGGGCTACCCGGACCGCCCGCGCCAGGTCTGGACGCAGGGCCAGGACGAGGACGCGCGCCACTGGTTCCCCTGCTTCGACTTCCCGAACGAGAAGGCGACGACCGAGGTGCTCGCGACCGTGCCCGCGGGCTGGTTCGCGCTCTCCAACGGCGGCCTCGTGGAGCGGCGCGAGAACGCCGATGGCACGCGCACGTACCACTGGCGGCAGGCCGTGCCGCACGTGACCTATCTCATGACGCTGGTGGCCGGCGAATTCGCCGAGGTGCCCGACTCGGCCGACGGCCTGCGCGTGCCGTACTACGTCGAGCCCGGCCGCGAGGACGACGCCCGCCGCGCCTTCGGGCGCACCCCAGCGATGATCCGCTTCTTCAACGAGAAGATCGGCGTGCGTTATCCGTACGAGAAGTACGCCCAGATCGTCGTCGCCGACTTCATCTTCGGCGGCATGGAGAACACCACCGCGACGACGCTGACCGACGCCATCCTCTACGACGAGCGCGCCGCCCTCGATTCCGACCGCGACTCGCTCGTCGCGCACGAGCTCGCGCACCAGTGGTTCGGCGACCTGCTGACCTGCCGCGACTGGTCGCACGCCTGGCTCAACGAGGGCTTCGCCACGTACTTCGATCTGCTCTTCCGCGAGCACAACAAGGGCGCCGACGAGTTCGCCTACGCGCGCCACCAGAACGCCGAGGTGTACTTCGACGAGGACTCCGCGCCACTACCGGCGGCCCATCGTGCAGCGCGTCTACCACGAGCCCATCGACATCTTCGACCGGCACCTCTACGAGAAGGGCTCGCTGGTGCTGCACATGCTCCGCCACATCCTCGGCGACGAGCAGTGGTGGAAGGCCATCCACCACTACACGGCGAAGCACGCGCAGGGCGCTGTCACCACGCCCGATCTGCAGCGCGCGATCGAGGAGGCGACCGGCCGCAACGTCGACCGCTTCTTCGACCAATGGGTCTACGGCGGCGGCCATCCCGAATACAAGGTGTCGTGGAGCTGGGACGCGGCCGCGCAGCTCGCGACCCTCAGCGTCGCGCAGCAGCAGCAGACCGACGGCTCGACAGCGCTGTTCTCGATGCCCGTGGTCATCGACTTCCGCTGCGGCGACGAGTGGCGCGAGTTTCGGGTGACCGTCGACCGGCAGGAGCAGGCGTTCCACTTTCCGCTGCCCTCACGCCCCGAGCTGGTGCGGTTCGACCCGGGCAACCACATCCTCAAGACGCTCGATTTCGAGAAGCCGGTCGATGAGCTGGCGCACCAGCTCGCCCACGACCCCGACGTCATGGGCCGCGTCCAGGCGGCGCGGGCGCTCGGCAAGAAGGGCGGCCCAGCCGCCATCGCCGCGCTCGCGGGCGCCGCCGCCGACGACAGCGCCTTCTGGGGCGTGCGGGCCGAGGCGGCGACGGCACTCGGCTCGACACGCGCGGAGGCGGCGCTCGCAGCGCTCGTGACGCTGACGAGCGTCGCGCACCCGAAGGCGCGCCGCGCCGTCGCGGGCGCACTCGGCGAGTTCCGCCACGACGAGCGCGCCGCCGATGCGCTGCTGGCGCTGCTCGACCGCGACGCGAGCTACTTCGTCGAGGCGCAAGCGGCAAAGTCGCTGGGGCGCACGCTCTCGGCGCGCGCCTACGACGCGATCGCCCAGGCGTTCGTGAAGGACTCGTACAACGAGGTCATCCGCGTCATGGCGTGCCAGGGCCTCGCCGAGCTCCGCGACGAACGCGCGCTCGACTTCCTCCTCGGCTGGACACCCTACGGGCGGCCGCAGCAGGTGCGCTCCGCCGCCATCGCCGCCCTGGCGACGCTCGCCGAGCGCTTCCCCGATCGCAAGCGCGGCATCGTCGAGCGCATCATCGAGCTGCTCGACGACCCGTGGCTGCGGGCGCGGCTGTCGGCGGTCGACGCGCTCGGCAAGCTGGGCGACGCGACAGCGCTCGGCCCGCTCGACGCCTATGCGGCGCGCGAGCTCGACGGGCGCGGCGTGCGGATGGCGCGCGAGGCGATGGCCAGCATCCGCGAGGGCCGCAGCCGCGACGATGCGTCGAAGCAGCTCCGCGACGACCTCGACAAGGCGGCGAAGGACAACCGCGAGCTGCGCGACCGGCTCGACAAGCTCGAAGCGGCGATGAAGCCCGCCGGCGACAGCTAGCACGCCCGCTCACGGTGAGACTGGCGAACCGCGAGCGACCGCTAGAGCAGCTCGCCGCGCATCATCGTGACCGCTTCGCCGAGCAGGACGACCCGGCCGCGCTCCAGCCGCACCCCGACCGCGCCGCCGCGTGCCGAGAGCTGCGCCCCCGTCAGGTCGAGCTTGCCGAGCTTCTGCCCCCAGTACGGCCCCAGGCAGCAGTGCGACGAGCCCGTCACCGGGTCTTCGTCGATGCCGGCGGCGGGCGCGAAGAAGCGCGACACGAAGTCGGCGCCGGCCGCCCGCGTGGCGAGCGCGGTGATGATGACGCCGCGCGTCGCGACGGCACGCAGCGCTCGCAGGTCGGGCGTGGCCGCGCGGACGTCGTCCTCGCTCGCCAGCTCGAGCATGTAGTCCCAGCGATTGCGGCCCACCCACACGGGCGCGACGCGCATCGCCTCGATGAGCCCGGCGGGCGGCTGGACGACGGGCAGCGGCGGCTCCGGCGGGAAGTCCATGGCGATCCGTCCGCCCGGCTCGCGCGTCGTCGTGAGCACGCCGGAGCGGGTCGCGAACTCGATGGGGAGCGCGGCGTCGACACGGCCCTCCGTCCACAGCACGTGCGCGGCGGCCAGCGTCGCGTGCCCGCAGAGGTCGACTTCCGTCGCGGGGGTGAACCAGCGCAATCCACAGGCCGGGCGGCCATCGGGGCGCAGCTCGACGAACGCCGTCTCCGACAGATTCATCTCGAGCGCGACATCCTGCATCCATGCGGCATTGCGCCCGTGGCCCGGCGCGAGGATGACGACAGCAGCGGGATTGCCGCGGAACGGCACGCTCGTGAAGGCATCGACCTGGAAGATGGGGATGGTCATGCGAGCACCATACCCGTTCTGTCTGGAGATTGACGACCCTTGGCATTATCCTATAGGGTGAACTTATGCAGGTCGAGTTCGCCTCACGGCGACTGGCGCGATGCTACGAGAGCCCGCGTGAGGCGGAGCGAACTTGGGGAGTTGATGTCGCGCGGCGATACTCGCCAGCGGATCGACCTGCTGATCGGGGCGGATGCCTTCGCGTTACTGTTCAGCGTTCCGCCGCTTCGGCTGCACCCGCTCAAGGGTGATCGCGCCGGACAGTACGCATGACGCTCGCGGGCCGCTGGCGACTCATCGTCACCGTCTCGCCTGATGGGCGCGCTGTGCGCGTCGAGGAGGTTTCTCATCACTATGACGACTAGGCTGGCCAATGACATGATGCCGGAAACGCCCACACACCCGGGCGAGCTCATCCTCGAGGTCCTGGAGGAGCGGGGGATGTCGCAGCGCGAACTGGCCCGCCAGATGAAGCGGCCGATTCCTGCCGTCAACGAGATCGTCCGCGGGAGAGAAGCGAGTAACCGCGGACACTGCCCTCGACCTGGAGGAAGCGCTGGGTGTCGCGGCGTCGATCTGGGTGAATCTGCAGGCGCGCTACGACCTGGTGACAGCGGTGAACGCCCGGAAGCAGCGCGCCGCGTCGTAAGGCTGGCCGACGGGGCCGGGGCGCTACCGCCTCGCGCGCCCTCTGAACGCGCCGAGGAGCGGCGAGCCCGCCCCCACCAGGAAGCCGAAGTCGTACCAGTTGCCGCCGCGAGCGATGTTGTAGAACGGGTACCGTTCCCACGCCCCGAAGACGTGAACGAGCAGGACAATCCACGCGCTCAGCCCGTTCCAGACGCCCCAGAGAAGATCTTCCCACCACATGACGCTGTCACCTCGCTCATCGCTAGCTCGTCAGGTCGAACCCGGGGTTCCAGGCGACCTCCCACAGGTGTCCGTCGGGATCGGCGAAGTGGCCCGTGTACCCGCCCCACTCCGCATCGTGAGCTGGCCGCGTAATTGTCGCGCCCGCCGCTGCCGCCTCCGCGAGCACCGCATCGACGGCCTCGCGCGAGCCCACGTTGTGCGCCAGGACGACGCGGGCCATGGCGCCGGCCTCGGACGGCACGCCCGCGTCGGCCGCCAGCTTATCACGGCCCCAGAGGGCCAGCCATGTGCGGCCCATGTCGAAGAAGGCGATCTCGTTGTCGACGCTCTCGGGGCGCAGCGGCAGGCCGAGCCCATCGCGATAGAACCGCCGCGCGCGGTCGAGGTCGCGGACGCCGAGCGTGATCAGGCTGACGCGAGGTTCCATGCGCTACGTTACTCCGGGCGTTCGAGCATGCGCGTCTGCTCGGCCAAGTGCGTCTCGAAGATGCGCCGCGCCGCATCCAGCAGGCTGTACAGCTCCGGATCGGCGACGGCGTAGACCACGCTGGTTCCGTGTCGTTCCGCGGTAACCAGTCCGTGGGCCCTCAAGATACTCAGGTGCTGCGACACGTTCGAGGATTCGATTCCGAGACGCTGCTGAATGTCGCTGACCGCCAGACTGCCAGCCGCGCGTAGCGTCTCCAGTATCCGGACACGGATGGGGTTCGCCAACGCGCGAAAAAGCTCAGCTTTGAAGTCCTGCAGCGGCCCAGCCATGCCGTAGTGTACCCCACGCGGCCATTGATCGTTCCTTCAGTATATTAGAAGATAGCAGAGGTATGCGCTCGAAGCTGACCACGAAGGCTCTCTTCACCACCGACGTCCGTCGCAACGCGATCGCGGGGCTCGTGGTGGGGATTATCGCGCTGCCGCTGTCGATCGCGCTCGCCGTCGCGGTCGGGGCGCCCCCCGTCGCCGGCCTCTACACGGCCGCCTTCGCCGGTGCGGCAGCGGCCATCTTCGGCGGCTCGAACTACAACATCACCGGCCCCACGGCGGCGCTCGTCCCCATCCTCGCTCACCTTGTGCAGGTGCATGGCGTCGCCGCCCTGCCGATGGCCGGCTTCATGGCGGGCCTGATCCTGCTGGCGATGAGCTTCGTCCAGGCCGGGCGGCTGATGCGCTACATGCCGGGCCTGGTCGTCATCGGATTCACCACCGGCATCGCCCTCTCCATCGCGTTCGGGCAGCTCAATAACCTGCTCGCCGTCTCGGGCACCGACCCCAAGCTGGAGGCGTTCCACGAAAAAGTGTGGGACACGGCACGCCATCTCGACACGATCAACGCCACGACGCCAGCCCTCGGACTGGCGTCACTCGTTGTCCTCATGGTGTGGAGCCGGTTCCCGCGCCTGAACCGGGTGCCGGGAGCGTTGATCGCCGTCATCGTGATCACCGCCATCACCTGGAGCGCGGGGATCGACACGCCGACGCTGGCAAGCACCTACGGCCAGATTCCGCGCGAGTTCCCCTCGCCGTCGCTGGCGTTCTTCGACTTCGGCCTCGCCATCGACCTGCTGCCATCGGCGCTCGCTATCGCTGTGCTCGGCGCGGTCGAATCGCTGCTCAGCGCCGTGGTCGCCGACGGCATGGTCGCGACGGGCGAGCGCCACGATGCCGATCGCGAGATCTTCGGGCAGGGCGTGGCGAACCTCGTATCGCCGGTGATGGGAGGCATGCCCGCCACCGCCGCCATCGCGCGAACGGGTGCGGGCATCCGGAGCGGCGCAACCTCGCGGCTGACGGGCGTGTTCCATGCGCTCACCGTGCTTGCCGCCACCCTTGCCCTCGGAGGGCTCGCCGGTCACGTCCCGCTGACGGTGCTCGCCGCTATCCTCATCATGGTGGCGTGGAACATCGCGGAAGCGCCCGAGGTGGTGCGGCTGCTGCGCAGGGCGCCGCGCGAGGATCTCGCCGTTCTCGTCTCGACGATCCTCATCACGCTCTTCCTCAACCTCACCTACGCCATCGGCTTCGGCGTGCTGGCTTCGGCAGTGCTCCTCGTGCGGCGGCTCATCCGGCTGCCCGCGGCCCAGGAGCTGCTCCCGGACGAGACGGGCCGCATTCGGCAGGTGTCGCCGGGGCTCAGCGAGCTCATCCAGAGCCGGCCCGACATCGCCTTCTTCACCGCGCAGGGCATCCTCTCGTTCCACAGCGTGGCCGCGTTCGAGTACCAGATCAGCGATGGCGGCCGGAACCCGCTGATCCTGCGGATGAAGGATGTGCACCACATCGATACCTCGGGTCTGCTGACGCTGGAGGGCATCATCGAGCACCGGCAGCGGCATGGGGGGCGCATGATCCTCACCGCCATTCAGCCGGACGTCGCTCCGGTGCTGCAGCGATTCGGGATCATCGACCGGATAGGGCGAGAGAACGTGTTCGCCCACACCGCCGACGCGATCGCGTCGGTCGACACGCCCGGCGGCCGGCAGCCACACCCGGACGCCGCAGGGCCAGCGGCGGACGCGAGCTAAGGGGGCCGCCTCACCCCCTGGCCCCCTCTCCATCGCGAACGATGGAGAGGGGGAACGCGGAGCTGGGGGGTGAGGCGGACGCGAGGTTCCGTTGGCTAGCGCCGCCTTTCGCGGCGGCTCGTCCGATCTTCTTCCGTCGCAGTGCCGCTAACAGCTCCGGACGTCGCTCCGGTGCTGCAGCGTCGGGATCGTCGACCGCAGTGGCGCTGCAGCAGGAACGTGTTCGCTCACACCGCGGACGCGATCGCGTCGGTCGACACTCCCGGCGGCCGCCAGCCACACCCGGACGCCGTGGGGCGAGCGGCGGACGCGGGCTAAGCCTCACTCCCGGATGCCGCGGTTCCATCACTGTCCCCTTGGCTGCTCGCTCACGCCGTCCGTCAGCGACGGCTAGCTCCGCTCTGGTTAGGCTAGCCACTTCTCAGGAACGTATCGAATTCGCTGCTGAGCACGTACTCTTTGAATCCAGCGGAGTACAGCCTTGGCCCCACGTCGAGTATGTCCGCTGGGCCGAGCTGCGGTACTGCACTGACAACCCTCTTGGCAGACTCGCGGACCTCTTCCTTCCCAACGTCGGCATCCGAGCTGGGAGGATCCGACTCTTTAGGAGGATAACGACGCTCATCGTAACCGCTCTCCGACGAAGAGGTACTGTGGCACTCGCGCATGAAGGTAGCTCGGCTTCGTGGGACGGCAACCATGTCTCCTGCGACTTGCGAGCGGTGCCGTGACCTCACGACGCGTCCCCCGGGTTGCCCGCTCCACGGAATGAGCCACGACTGAGCGGTGTCGACGACCGATGGTGCTCTGGCTCCGTCCCTGCCGTCCGACGCTAGTCGCCCATCGTCGTAATTCTGAGGTCACGTGTCCCGATCGGTGGACGAGCGCCTGTTCGAGGAAGTCAGTCGTAGTTGAGTGTCAAGAAAAGAACCTCGTATTGATAGTCGAGGAGCATCTTCTTGACGAGTTGACTGTACACGCCAGGCGATTGGACATAGGCCCGAGAGGCCGTAAAGACCACATCCCGAATGTAGAGTGGGACATCGCGAAGACACTGGCGGACGCGCAGGTCATCATGCTCGGCGTACTCGCGAAGCTTCAACTCCGATGCGATGCCGCCCCCGGCCGACAACGGGCCTAGCTCATCCTGAAGCGCGCTTGCCCCTTTGTAGCCCTCGAGGATTGTCCAGAACTGCTGACGGTATCGGAACAGCTCCGCTGCGAGAGGCAAACGCCATTCTTCGTTCCGCGGTCCCGCCCCGTTCCAAACGTCGCTACGATGCGCCCGCTCCGAGCACAACGACGACCTTCTGACGTTCCCGGTTCGCCGCGCCCTCTGCCTGCGCGCGGACGCCCTCGGCGAAGCGGCGGTACGTCGCCTCCTCGTTGCAGATGCGCGCCAGCTCCGCCAGCCACGGCAGGTCGATCTCCTGGCCGTCGGGCAGCTCGTTGGCGACGCGCAGCCACGGGTCGAGCGCGTGAAACGTCACGCCCTCCCACGCCTCGATCTTCCCGGGGTCGAGCCCGTGCGCCTCGATGTAGGTGAGGCACGCGCCGAAGAAGAAGTCGCTCGTGCCGACGGTGCGCGCGCCGCCGCCCATCGTCTGCTCGCGGAGCCGGTCGTCGCTGACCATGACTGCCTACGCTCCATTCTTGCGCGCCCTTCACCCTTCGACAAGCTCAGGGCGAGCGGACTTCGGATCGCGCTCACGCGACAATCCCGCTCTGGCGAACATCGCCCTCCGCCGAAACCCCGCTCACGGTGAGCCTGTCGAACCGCGAGCGGGCTTCAGAGGATGAACTCGATCGTGCTGCGCGGCGACTCCGGCAGCCGCGTCCGCAGCTTCAGGCCGAGCTTCGTCGGCGCATAACGCCGCTCCCGCGCCTCCAGCCCGCCGGCGATCCGGAGCGTCTCCGACATCAGCCCCTTGCCCAGCAGCTCCGTCAGCGCCTCGAGCGCCATCTCCGGCGTCGAGCCGCGCTGCGTCTCGATAGCGCGCCGCAACTCATCGGCGCCCGTCTCGCCGAACCGGCAGAGGTGCGCCAGCGCGACCTGCTCGTCGGGACGCAGCTCCACCGTCTGGGCCGGCGCGCGACGAAACAGCGACCGGGGCCAGCGGGCCACGCTAGGCGAAGGCCTTCTTGACGCGAGGCACGACGTTCTCCGCGTAGTGCTGGATGGCATCGAGCGAGTCCTCGCCCTCGCCGGTCAGCGGCACGAGGATGAACTCGCGCGCGCCCGCCTTCGCGAAGTCGACGATGCGGGCCGCACACTCATCGGGGGGGCCCATGGCGCAGTACTTGTCGACGAGGTTCTCGAACGGCTGACGGTAGCGCATCTGGAGCTGCTCGGCGGCCGTCTTGCGGGCCGACTCCATGTCCTTCGCCGCCGCGACGAACAGGTAGATCGACCAGTCGAAGTTCTCCGCGTCGAGATCGCGGTTCGCCTCGGCGGCCGCGCCGCGCACAATCTCGGCGCCCTTCACGTAGCGCTCCGGGCTGTACAGATACGGCATGTAGCCGTTGCCGAGCCGTCCGGCGCGACGCTGCGCCGCCTCGGAGCGGCCCGCCACGACGACGGGCGGGTGCGGCCGTTGGATCGGGCGCGGCTCCATCGTCACGTCGGTGAACTGGTAGTGCTTGCCCTGGTGGGTGACATTCGACTCCGTCCAGAGCCGCCGCATCACCTCCATGCTCTCGCTCGCGCGTGAGCCGCGCTGGTTCACGGGCACGCCTGTCGCCTCGAACTCCTTCGGGTACTCGCCGCCGACACCGATGCCGAGCGTGATCCGCCCGCCCGACATGATGTCGAGCGTCGTCACCGTCTTCGCCACAACGGTCGGGTGACGCAGCGGCAGCAGGTAAATCGCCGTGCCGATCCGGATCTTCTTCGTGCGGGCCGCGTAGAACGAGAGCACCGTCAGCCCTTCGAGCGTCGGGCCGTGGAACAGGATGTGCTCGCTTGTCCAGACT
The DNA here is from genome assembly GCA_963702115.1 of uncultured Chloroflexia bacterium. Taxonomy (GTDB): domain Bacteria; phylum Chloroflexota; class Dehalococcoidia; order SHXV01; family SHXV01. The sequence goes on along the minus strand of OY969711.1, from coordinate 213,738 downwards.
GAGTCGTAGCCCCAGTCCTCGAGCTTCGGGAGGTTATCGAGAGCAGCGACCGGGTCGCCCTGCGAGCCGTAGAGAGCGCCGAAGGTGAGGGCCATGCGCGGTACCTCCCGTGTAGGTAGGACTGCATCCCAGCGGAGGGAGGCCGGATTGGGGGGCCATGATACCATGCACGGCCGAGGGGGAGCCTCACCATGCCGACGCTCCACGTGGGCGACATCGACATCTACTACGAGGTGCACGGCGAGGGGCCGCCGGTCGTGTTCGCGCACGGCGCGGGCGGCAATCACCTCAGTTGGTGGCAGCAGATCCCCGTCTTCTCGCGCGAGTTCCGGTGCGTCACGTTCGACCATCGCGCCTTCGGCCGCTCGCACGACCACCCGGCGAACGGCCGTGGCCGCGCCGCTTTCGTCGACGATCTCGTCGCCGTCCTCGACCACCTCGGCATCGAGCGCGCGGCCGTTGTCGCGCAATCGATGGGCGGCCGCACGGCGTTCGGGCTCAGCTTCCGCCACCCGGAGCGGGTCGCGGCGCTCGTCTTCGCGGGCACGCACGGCGGTGTGGTGAACGACGAGTCGCGACGCGTGCACGCCGCGCACAAGGAGCGGGTGCACGGCATCCCGCTTCGCGCCCGTTCGCTCGGGCCGGGCTTCGCCGAAGCCGATCCGCTCCGGGCGTTCCTCTACCGCCAGATCGGCTCGATGAACCCGCCGCGTCCCAGCGATTTCCTCGCGCCGCCCCCCGGCCGCAGCGGCACGTATTCCACCACCGAACATCTGCGGAAGCTCGGCGTGCCGGTGCTCTTCCTCGCCGGCGAGCACGACGCCGTCGTCCCGGCAGAGATGCTGCGGCTGGCGCACGGGGAGCTGGCGGGCTCGCGCTACGCCGAGATCGCCGGATGCGGCCACTCGGCGTACTTCGAGCGGCCGGACGCCTTCAACGATGTCGTGCTCGGCTTTCTTCGCGAGGTGTACGCGGCGCCGGGCTAGATGTAGCCGATATCGAGAAGGACGACGCCGATCACCCATCCGAGCGCGATCCGCGGCAGGATGGCGACGACGGACGTGAGCAGCGTGTACAGCGGGTTGATGTCGAGCGAGACGTTGAGCGCGACGAACACGGCGAGTCCTCGCCAGATCGTCACGACCAGCGCCAGGATGCCGCCCACCTGCGGCAGAAACGTGAACAGGAGCAGAACGCCGGGCCCGTAGGCGAACCCGACGGCGCGCGCCGTCTCGCCCACAGTCGTGGCGGAGCTGAAGACACGCGTCCCCACCCAGTAGATGGCCGCCGACCAGAGCAGCCACCCGGCGATCTCGGCGACTGCGCCGCCGAGGAATCCCTCGCCGAAGACATCGGAATCGAGGCCGGCGCCGACGCCCGCGGCCGCTCCCGCGATCGCGACGATGAGGCTGGCTTGAATCAGCAGCCAGAAGCCGCCGCGTTCCGCTTCCTCGTACGCCCGCGGCTGCAGAAACGCCGCCCGAACCGCCCGTTCGATCATGGAACCGCCCATCCTGTGTGGAGTGTCGAGGCGCGTGCGCCCGGATGTGAGTGTAGCAGGACGCGCCTCAGGCGCCGACTTCGCGGCGTTGACGGGCCCGGCGCACGGGGTCTACACTTGGGGGTACCGGAACGGGCGGTTAGCTCAGTTGGTACGAGCGCTTGCTTCACACGCAAGAGGTCACTGGTTCGAGCCCAGTACCGCCCACCAGTGACCGGCCGAAGTGGCGGAATCGGCAGACGCGCTACGTTCAGGGCGTAGTGCCCCTTGCGGGCGTGGGAGTTCAAATCTCCCCTTCGGCACCATCCCGTGCGTTCGTAGCTCAGTTGGATAGAGCGCAGCCCTGCGAAGGCTGAGGTCGTGGGTTCGAGTCCCGCCGAGCGCACCATCCCGCACCATCGAAGCGGTGACACTTTTGGGTTCGCCGCTTCTCGCTTGTCACCGGCGCACGGCCTCGCCCCCGCCAGGTCACCCGAGAACCTCGGAACCGTACTCGCCCGCATGGCCAATCACGCTCCCAAAATCGACGACGTAATCGCCCGGATGTGTGGGTTGCAGCGAGGTGGCCGGCTCGCTCGTCGCCCGGATGAACCCCTCGAACCCCGCCGGCGAAAAGATCATGAGCAGACGCGCGGATGGCGAGTCGACCACGTACTTGTGCGGGACGTCCTTCGGGCCGAAGACGAAGGAGCCCGGCCTCGCCTCAATAGTCGCATCGCCGATCGTCACTGTCAGCTCGCCCTCGAGCACATAGAAGGCTTCGTCCTCGCGGTGATGGACGTGCAGCGGCACCAGTCCCTCCGGTGTGGCGAACAGTTCCGCGAGGGCATACCGGCCACCGCTCTGCTCACCCGTGACCCTCAGCAGCGTCAGTTCGCCCATCCAGACGAGCGCCTCGCTGCCCTCGGGGAGCCCCGTCAACCGCGTTCCCGCCTGCTCCATCATCGTCTCCTTTCGTGGTCGTCTCCCCACCACCCGTGGGCGCTGGAAAGCTCGTGTTTCGTCGAACGCTACGGCGGGCAGACGGCGGAGCCTAGTGCAACATCTGGACTGCGCAGGGAAGGTACCGGGGTGCTGTCATGTATACATACGCGAACTACTGCCCGGTGGCCGCGACGACAAGCGTCGTCGGCGACTACTGGACGCCGCTCATCGTGCGCGAGCTCCTGCACGGCACGGGACGGTTCAACCAGCTCGTCCGCAACCTGCCGAACATCTCCCGCACGCTCCTGGCGAACAGGCTGCGGGCGCTTGAGCGCGGCGGTATCGTCGAATGCCATCGGACGGGCAGGAACGTCACGTCGTACACGCTGACGCCCGCCGGGCGCGATCTGCAAGGGCTCATCGACGCGATGAATGCGTGGGGGTTACGCTGGGCGGCACGGGATCCCGACCCGCCGGATCTGGACCCCGTGCTCGTGATTTGCATGCTGAAAAGCCGGATGCGAACCGGCGAGCTCCCCGACAGGCGGATCGTGATCGAAGTCGTCGCGGTGAGGGAGACCACCGAAGCCCGCGCATGGCTCGTTTGCGAGGGGCAAGCCGTGTCGATGTGCTTCGATCCTCCGGGCCTGGAGGTCGACCTATGGGTCCGGGGCGATGTATCCGCCCTCTACCGGATTTGGCTGCAGCAGTCCTCGATGGCCGCGGCGCTCGGGGCCGGTGAGGTTGAGGCCGGCGGCCCCGCCGACCTGGTTCGAGCCTTCCCCGGCTGGTTCGATGGCGCGACCACGCAACCGCTCCGCACGCATCGACGAAATGCCTGACGGGTCTGCTACAATGCGCGCGGATTTTGGCGCGCCGCCGTCGCCGCTGACGCGAGGCACGCGCCCGGGGAGAGCGCCCACATGGCTGTAGCGTCGAAGGACAACTACCGGCAGACGATCGGCTCGTTCGCCACTGGCGTCACCGTCATCACGACAGCGCACGGCGCGCACCTCAAGGGCATGACGGCCAACGCCGTCACGTCCGTATCGCTGGAGCCGCTGCTGCTGCTCGTCTGCGTCGACCGCACCGCGCACACGCACCCGATCCTGCTCGAGGCCGGCCACTTCGTGGTCAACATCCTCGCCAGCGACCAGGAGGACGTGTCGCGCATGTTCGCGAGCAAAGAGAGTCACCTCTCGCCCGACCTCATGGGCCAGAAGTTCCGGGCCGGGCGGCTCGGCTCGCCCGTGCTCGAGGGGACGCTCGCGTATCTGGAGTGCCGCACGCGGTGGGTGCTGCCGGGCGGCGACCACGACCTGTTCGTGGGCGAGGTCGAGGAGCTGGAGATCGTGCGGCCCGACGCCGATCCGCTCCTGTTCTACCAGGGCAAGTACGGCGATCTCGCCCGCCGCGCCCCCAAGACGTAGCGGGTCGCGAAAAAGCCGGGTCATCGCGAGCCCGGCGTATTCCTGTATCGACACTCCGCTGCGAGCGCCATCACCACCAGATCTTCGTCTCGACACGCTCCGCGAGGTCGTCGTAGTCCATCGTCCACAGCTCCGTCGAGAGGTACTTCCAGCCGCCGTCGGCCAGCAGGCAGACGATGCTGCCGCTCTCCATCCGCTCCGCCACCTTCTGCGCCGTCCGCACCGCCGCGCCCGACGAGATGCCGGCGAAGATGCCCTCGCGATCCATCAGCTCCTTCGTCGCCGCGAACGACGATCGCGAGTCGACGACGATGCGGCCATCGAGAATCCGCTCGTCGAACACCGGCGGAATGAAGCCATCGTCGAGGCTGCGCAGCCCCTGCACGAGGTCGCCCGGGTGCGGGGCCGCCGCGACGATCCGGACGCCCGGCTTGTGCTCCTTCAGGTAGCGGCCGGCGCCCGTCAGGGTGCCGCCCGTGCCGAGGCCCGCGACGAAGACGTCGACCTCCGGCAGGTCACGCAGTATCTCCGGGCCCGTGGTGTGGTAGTGCGCGTCCGGGTTCGCCTGATTGCCGTACTGGTACAGCATCACGTACTCGTCCGGATGCTCCGCCAGCACCTGCTGCGCGAGCTCGATCGAGCCGTTCGTGCCCCCCTCGCCCGGCGAGGAGATGATCTCGGCGCCGAACGCGCGCAGCAGCTGCGTCCGCTCGACGCTCACCGAGTCGGGCATGACGACGGTGACGCGGTAGCCCTTGCGCCTCGCGATCATCGCCAGCGAGATGCCGGTGTTGCCGCTCGTCGGCTCCAGGATCGTCTTGCCGCCGGCCAGCAGGCCTTCGCGCTCGGCCCGCTCGATCATCGCGAGGGCGATCCGATCCTTGACGCTGCCCGACGGGTTTTGCCCCTCGAGCTTGGCGTAGAGCCGGACGGCGGGCTTGGGGCTCATGCGCGCGATCTCGACCAGCGGCGTGTTGCCGATGAGGTCGAGGACGCTGCTGTAGCGGGTACTCGCGATCATGGCCGGGGCTAGCGCCCCCCGCCAGCGAGCGCCGGCAGGATGGACAGCACATCGCCGTCCTTGACCGGCGTCGAGAGCTGGTCGAGGTAGCGGATGTCCTCGTCGTTGAGGTAGATGTTGACGAACCTCCGGAGGACCTCTCCCTCGGTCACCTGGCCCTTCATGCCGGGATAGTGCTGCTCCAGATCCTCGATGATCTCGGCCACGGTCGCGCCCGAGGCGGTGACGGCGCGCTTGCCGCCCGTCACGCGCTGCAACACCGAGGTGACACGCACCTCAATCGCCATGGAATGACTCTCCCTATCCGATCCGCGAGCGCCCGGAGGCGACAGCCTCCTCGGGGAAGCCACAGAACTCTTCGTAATCGATCAGCGCCGTCACCGTTGGGGTATCGCCACACAGGGGGCACTGCGGATGGCGGCGCGTCTTCACCGTACGGAACTCCATCGAGAGCGCGTCGAAGATCAGCAGCCGCCCGACCAGCGGCTCGCCGAGCTCCAGGATGAGCTTGATAGCCTCCACCGCCATCACCGAACCGATGATGCCGGGCAGCACCCCCAGCACGCCCGCCTCGGCGCACGACGGCACCATGCCGGGCGGCGGCGGCGCCGGGAACAGACAGCGATAGCAGCCGCTGCCCGGCCGGTACACCGAGGCCTGGCCCTCGAACAGGAAGATGCTGCCGTCGACAAGCGTCTTGCCGAGCATGTAGGCGGCGTCGTTGGCCAAGTAGCGTGCCGGGAAGTTGTCGACCCCGTTGAGGATGAGGTCGTACTGCTCGAATATCTCGAAGGCGTTATCCGACGTAAGCGGCACCTGATGGGGAACGACCTTTACATCGGGATTGTACGCCGCGATCGTGGTGCGCGCCGACTCGACCTTCGGCTTGCCGACGCTGTCGGTGTGATGCAGTATCTGCCGCTGGAGGTTGCTGAGGTCGACGACATCGAAATCGACGATGCCCAGCGTCCCGACCCCGGCTGCCGCCAGATAGAGCGCCGCCGGCGAGCCGAGCCCGCCCGCGCCGATGAGCAGCACCTTCGCGTCGAGCAGCTTGCGCTGGCCGACGCTGCCCACCTGCGGCATGATGATGTGCCGCGAGTAGCGGCTCACCTGCTCGGGCGTCCACGGGCGGTATGCGGGCGCCACGCCGTCGCCGCCGGTCGCGTCCGCCTCCGCGGAGCCGCCCGCGAGCGCCGGTATGACAGCGACCTCATCGCCATCGGCCAGCGCTGTGGCCTGCCCCTGCAGCGTGTGGATCTCGCGGCTGTTCACGTACACGTTGATGTGGGTCGGAATTTCGCCCGCGTCGTTCAGCACCATCGCCCGGAAGCCGGGATAGCGCCGGTCGAGGTCGAACAGTATCGCCGCGACATCCGGGCCTTCGGCAGCGACGTGGCTGCGGTTGCCCGTGAGCCTGCGAAACGGAGCCGGTATGTAGACGCTGACCGCCATCGGCACAACTCCCTGTCAGTCCAATTCCTTACGTATTCTAAGCTGGCGCGGCACACGCCGCCACGTCGCTCTACGAAGGCATGCTCAGATAGCGCTCGCCCGTATCCGGCAGGATCGTGACGACACGCTTGCCAGCGCCGAGCCGCTGCGCGACCCGGATGGCGGCGACGACGTTCGCCCCTGAGGAAACGCCGACGAGCAGCCCCTCCTCGCGGGCGAGCCGCGTCGCCATGTCGAGCGCATCCTCATCGGACACGCCCTCGATCTCGTCGCAGACCGAGCGGTCGAAGACGCCCGGCACGAAGCTCGCCCCGATGCCCTGGATCGCCGTCCTCCCGGCGCGACCGCCGCGCAGCACCGGCGAGCGATCGGGCTCGACCGCGATAACGAGCACCCCGGGCAACCGCTCCTTCAGCACGCCGCCCACCCCGGTGATGGTGCCGCCCGTGCCAACGCCCGCAACGAAGGCGTCGATGCGGCCCTCCGTCGCCTCGAGTATTTCGATGGCGGTGGTGCGGCGATGGACATCCGGGTTCGCCGGGTTCTCGAACTGTTGCGGCATGAAGTAGCTCGGGTTCTTCTCGACAAGCTCCTGGGCGGCGAACACGGCGCCGCTCATCCCCTCGATCGCGGGCGTCAGCATGAACTCGACACCGTAGCGCGCCAGAAGCCGCCGCCGCTCGACACTCATGTCCTCAGGCATCGTCAGCAGCAGCTTGTACCCCTTCACAGCGGCGACCATGGCCAGGCCGATGCCCGTGTTGCCGCTGGTCGGCTCGACGATGGTCGCCCCCGGGCTGATGAGCCCCGTCCGCTCCGCTTCTTCGATCATCGCCAAAGCGATGCGGTCCTTCACCGAACCGGCAGGGTTCATCGATTCGAGCTTCGCCACAACTTCGGCCGCGCCCGCGGGCACGAGCCGGTGCAGCCGCACCATCGGCGTCCGCCCGATGAGCTCGAGCGCCGAGCCGGCGATGAGGGGCCGCTGGGATGTGCTCACTTCGCCCTCCGGCGACACGGTGCCCTCCTAGATCTGATACCGCCCGCCGACGGGGCTGCGCGAGCGGTCTCGCAGGTCGGCGATGGACGTGCCTTCGAGTACGCGCGCCGTCGCCGCCCGCACGTCCTCCCACATCGAACGCTGGGCGCAGCCGCCCTGCTGCGAGCATGGGGAGCCGTCCTCGAGGCAGGCAATCGGGTCGAGCGAGCCCTCCAGCGCCAGGACAATCTCGCTCACGGGCAGCTCCTCGGGTTGGCGGATGAGCGCGTGGCCGCCCTGTGGGCCGCGCACGCTGCGGATAAAGCCCGCGCGGCGGAGCGACGTGAGGAGCTGGTCGAGATACTGCTCCGGAATCGACTGTCTGGCCGCGATCTCGCTGCTCTGCAACGGGCCCTCGCCATAGTGTTGCGCCAACTCGATGAGGGCGCGAATGCCGTAGTCGACCTTCGTCGAGACTTTCATTGGAGTCCGGTCCGTTATCGGAGATAAAGTAGAGTAAGTCTGTCAACAATGATACCACCGTGGGGTATTACCCGGCAACTGAAACGCCGCTCCCGGCGGCTGCTCCGCGCGAGAAGGCGGCAATCGGGCGCCGCGTCAGCCGAGCGCCAGCAGCACGAGCGGAACGAGGAAGATCGCCCCGAGAAACAGCGCCAGGCTCCGCTTGCTCGCCACAATCCGGCGCGTCGCGGTCAGGATGAACCGTTCGAACGGGTGATACACGACCGTGAGGATGACGAGCGCCACGGCGAAGCCGACGACCATCTCCGTGAGGACGATCGTGAACGCCTCGGAATTGCCGAGCAGCAGCGCCGCGACGAGCGTGTCGATCCAGGTCGCGATGTTCGCGCCCATGACGTACGGCACGATGCCGTCGCGGCGGATGTAGCCCTTCAGCGAGAGCGGCACCAGCACCGTCAGCGACACCGCGACGGACAGCGTCATCGCCGTCATCAGGAGCCCGACGGCGAACATCGCCCACCGGCGGTGCAGAAACGCCACCAGCCGCTCGAAGCGCTCGTCGGCGGCCTCCAGCTGGGGCAGCGTCCGGTCGAACATCTGGAAGCTGACGAGCAGCATCCCGACGCCCACCGCAAACACCGCACCCACCGGCAGCGCGTCGTCGATGCGCCCGACGGCCGGATCGGCGAAGCGCTCGACGACCGATACCAACGCCGGCATATCGAAGCGCGCGCCGTCGAAGACGCCCGAGCGCAGGACGAGGAGCCCGAGCAGGAGCACCGGCACGTTCATCAGAAACGCGGTGAGCAGGGCGATAACACCGATGTAGATGCCATCGGGCTGCCGCCGCCCCAGCACGTACGACGAGAAGCCCACGACCAGCACGATGAAGCTGGCCCCGAAGCGCGAGCCGTTGAGCATGGCGAATGCCTCGGTGCGCGAGATGAGGTCGCCATCGAACAGCGTCATCGTGATCGCCGCAATCGGCGAGCCGCTCAGCACCGCGTAGGCGCCGAACCAGGCGAAGCCCAGCGCATTCACCGGATTGCTCACGCCGAGCGCGTCGAGCAGCGGCTCGATGCCGCCCGCCCCGCGGCTGAGGGTGCGGATGGCGACGACGAACAGCCACAACGCCGCGACGCCGAGCACCGCTCGCCGCACGAAGGCTGGGCGCAGCACGCCGCGCCACGTCAACGGCGACGACGGCCGTGCGCCGCTTTCCGGGCGCGACGCCCCCGTGGCGGCGAGGATCGCCGCGTCGCCGTCGTCCATCGTCAGCGGGGGCCTTCGGCGGACGCGGGCGCGCGCTGCGCCTCGATGAGGATCGCCGCGACCTCGGGCCGGGTGAACTCGGCGGGCGGCGTCACGCCCTCGACGAGCATGTTGCGCACCTGCGTGCCGGAGAGCGCGATCCGGACATCGGCGGCGTGCGGGCAGGTCTTCGTGCTCGCCATCCCCTCGCAGGCTTTGCAGTAGAAGGTGTGCTCGAAGAACATCGGCACGATGCCGAGCTCGTCGGGCGTGTAGTCGCGGAAGATGTGCTGCGCGTCGTACGTGCCGTAGTAGTTGCCGACGCCGGCGTGGTCGCGCCCGACGATGAAGTGCGAGCAGCCGTAGTTCTTGCGCACGATCGCGTGGAAGATGGCCTCGCGGGGGCCGGCGTAGCGCATCGCGGCGGGCAGCACGCCGAGCAGTGTCCGGTCGGCGGGGTAATAGCCCTCGAGCAGCACCTCGTAGCAGCGCATGCGCACGTCGGCGGGGATGTCGTCGCCCTTCGTCTCGCCGACGAGCGGGTGCAGGAAGAGCCCGTCGACGATCTCGAGCGCGCACTTCTGGATGTACTCGTGGGCGCGATGCACGGGATTGCGCGTCTGGAAGCCGACGACGGTCGCCCAGCCACGCTCGGCGAAGGCGGCGCGGCTCTCGGCAGGCTCGAGCCAGTGGGGCGCGAAGGGTGCGCCGCGCGCCGCCTTGCGCAGCAGCGTCACGGGGCCGCCGAGCAGCACGTCGCCCTGCGCGTACATCGCCGCGACACCGGGATGCGCCTCGTCGGCGGTGCGGTACACCTTCGTCGCCTCGTTCGCCTTGTCGTAGCCGTAGTGCTCCTCGACGAGCATCGTCGCGACGACGCGGCCCTCGCCGTCGCGCAGCGCGATCTCGGCGCCGTCCTTCGCGGCGGCGGCCTCCTCGCTCGTCGCCGGCAGCGTCACGGGCAGCGACCACGCCGCGCCGCTCGCGAGCCGGGCCGTCTCCACGACGGCGATGTAGTCGGCGGAGCGCATGAAGCCGGCGAGCGGGCTGTAGGCGCCGACAGCGATGAGCTCGAGGTCGGCGAGGGCGCGCGGCCCGAGCCGTACCGAGGGCAGCGCTTCGGCGGCGGCGAGCCGCTGGGCGCGCTCGGCCTCGGGCGCGACGCGATCGACGAGGGCGCCGCCGTGTGGCGGGATGATCTCGGGCATGGGGGTGCGCCTCCAATGTCAAGAAAGTCGAGTGATTAAGTCAAGATTATCGGGAGTTCGTGACGCCCGTGTCAAGCGCGGAGTGCGCGCGACGCGAAGAAGGCCCCGCCACGTGTGGACGGAGCCTGCTGCATGCGTCACGCCTGACGAAAGTAGGCCTAGCGCGCTCCTCCGGCGACGGCGGGTACGATGCTGACCTCGTCGCCCGACTTGAGCGGCGTCTGCAGGCCGGTGAGGAAGCGCACGTCCTCGCCGTTGACGTAGACGTTGACGAACCGGCGCAGCTCGCCGAGCTCGTCGCAGAGCCGCTCCCTCATGCCGGGGAACTCCTGCTCGAGCGCGTCGATGCACTGCGCGAGGTCAGCCGCCGTCGCGGCGACGACATCGCGCTGGCCTGTCAGCGCCCGGAGTGCGGTGGGAATGCGAACCGATACGCTCACCTTGGGTCAGACCTCCGTGCTTCAGGCGCGGGCACGCTAGCCCTCGACGATGTCGGCTGTTATCGGGTCGATGCGCACACCGCGCGATTCGGCCCAGGCGAGCGCCCGGTCGATCTCGCCGGGGTCGCCATCGAGTTCGAGGATCACCCAGCCGAACGTCTCCTCGACATCCGCCATCCGGATGTTGGTGACGACCTCGAACTCGCGCCCCAGCAGGTAGATGATGGGCTCGGTGACCAAGTTCTCGGGGAAGCTGAACCGCACGCGCTTCCGAGCCATGTCCTACCCCCTGCGCGCCGTTCGCGCTACCGTCCGGCCGGCGACCCGGCGGCCGGCGCATACGTGCCTCGACGGCGCGCTTCGCGGCCTCGAACGAGTCGACCGTCGCTTCGATATCGAGCGACGCCGCGAGCCGCCCCATCACCGGATCCTGCGTCTTGAGGCCGGAGCCGGTGATGTAGACCACCGTGACTTCGTCCGGGCCGATGCGGCCCGCCTCGACGAGCCGCTTCAGTGCCGCAATGGTAACACCTCCCGCGGTCTCGGCGAAGATGCCCTCCGTGCGGGCGAGCAGTTTCATCCCCTCGACGATCTCGTCGTCGTCGACGTGGGCCGCGCCGCCGCCTGTCTCCGTCATCGTCGTCAGCGCGTAGTAGCCGTCGGCCGGATTGCCGATGGCGATCGACTTGGCGATCGTCTTCGGGAGCTGCGGGCGGATGTTCGTGGTGCCGTGCTCCCACGCTTCGGCGATGGGCGAGCAGCCGGTGGCCTGCGCCCCGATCATCCGCGTCGCCGGCTCGTCGATGAGGCCGAGGCGATGGAAGTCCTTGTAGCCCTTCCATATCTTGGTGAAGAGCGAGCCGCTGCCCATCGGCACGATGGCGACATCGGGGGCGCGCCAGCCGAGCTGCTCGGCGACTTCGTAGCCCAGCGTCTTCGAGCCTTCGGCGTAGTAGGGGCGCACGTTGATATTGACGAAGGCCCACGGGTAGCGGTCGGCGACTTCGCTGCAGAGCCGGTTGACGTCGTCGTACGAGCCCTGCACCCGCACCAGCTTCGGGTTGTAGATCGCCGAGCCGATCACCTTCGCCTGCTCGAGGTCGTGCGGAATGAAGACGAACGCATCGAGGCCGGCGCGCGCGGCGTGCGCGGCGACGCTGTTGGCGAGATTGCCGGTGGAGGCGCAGGCGAGCGTATCGAAGCCCAGCTCCAGCGCGCGCGTGGCCGCGACCGACACGACCCTGTCCTTGAACGACCAGGTCGGGTTCATGCAGTCGTTCTTGATGTAGAGCTGGCTCAGGCCGAGCTCGCGCGCGAGGTTGTGCGCGCGCAGCAGCGGCGTGAAGCCGGTGCCGAGATCGACCGGCTCGACCGTGCCCGCCACGGGCAGCAGCTCGCGGTAGCGCCAGATGGTCGGCGGGCCCTCCATCAGATGCTGCCGGGTGACGACGCCGCGCATCCCCTCGTAGTCGTAGCCGACTTCGAGCGGGCCGAAGCAGAACTCGCAGACATAGCGAGCGTCGAGCGGGTACTCCCGCGCACACTCGCGGCATCGCAGCGCCTTCATGAAGCTCATCGCTGATCTACCTCACACCGTGGTTCAGCGCGCGGTTCGCATCGCGGGCGGCGGAGCGGCGTGACGCCCGGCGCCCAAAAAAAGACGCCACTCCCGGCAAACGGAAGAGGCGCAGGATCGAACGCAGAACGTTCGCTCGCAGCGCCTCTCATCTTGCGGACCATCCGCCGGATTTGGCACCGTGCTGCCTTCGAGTCCCATCGTGGCCGCCGTTACGGACTAGCGACCGGGATCCGAAAGCCCGGTTGCCGGGCTTCGTAGGGCCGTCTCCCTCCACCACTCTTGATGAGAGTGCGCGCTATTCAGTTGTGCCATGTAGTGTACGGATGACCATCGGCCCCTGTCAATCGGTCCCTTCGCCCCTACGCGGCGATACTTCCCGGCGGCACGCTTCGCGTTGGAGGCACGGCCATGCGCCATGTGGTGGGGCGCCACCCGCTCGTTGCGTATTTCGTCGCAGCGTACGCCATCTCATGGGTCGCGTGGTCGCCGCTCGTCGCCCGGCAACTGGGGTGGGTGAGCTGGGATATTCCAGAATCGTGGCACTACGCCGGGGCGGCGGGCCCGGCCGCGGCCGCCACCCTCGTGGCGGGGCTGGCCGGCGGCTCGTCAGGAATGCGGCTCCTCTGGGGACAACTCTCGCCGCGCCAGGCGAGCGCCCGCTGGATCGCGTTTGCCCTCGCCATGCCGATAGCGTTCTTTGCAATCGGGGTCGTCGCTGGGCGGCTCGCTGATGGCTCTTGGGTGACCTACGACGGCATCGCGAAGACGGGCAATCTCCCGGGGATGGCGTTACCGCTCACATTCACCGTGCACCTCGTGACGTTCGGCATGGGGGAAGAGGTGGGCTGGCGCGGATTCTCCCTCCCCAGGCTTCAGGCGGATCGCACCGCCCTGCGGGCAACGCTCTTCTTGTGGATATTCTGGGGATTCTGGCACACGCCGACCTTCATCTCGAACGATGACTTGCGCGATCTGGGTCCCATCGGAACCGTCGGCTGGAGCGTGGGTCTGCTTGCCGGGGCGCTCTTCTTCACATGGTTCCTGAATACGAGCGGCAGCCTTCTGGCCGTGGTTCTCTGGCACGCCACGTTCAACACGCTTGTCGCCTCCGAGGCGGCCGAAGGGACGATCGCCGCCGTCACGACGACACTCGTAATGATGTCGGCGGTCGCAGTAACCGCGGTCAGTGGCGGACGGCTGCGTGGATTCGGGCGGTTCGGGCGGCCGCCGCGCGACGCGACACGAGAGGCCGTCGCGACGCGCGCCTTACCGGGGTCGTAGCGCGCGTGTCGCGCGAGGCGGCGCCCAGGAGCGCCTCCCCTTCGGCACAGGCGACCCGGCATCGGTTGACGCGCGAGCGGCGACGCTGCTAGCATCCGCCCGCTCGCGAACGCGAGCGTAGCCCCTGGAGGCGCGCCATGCCCGACGCCGTCGACGTTTCTCCCGCCGTCCGCACGCTCCATGTCGACACCGAGGTGTACACCGGCCACTTCCCGCCGAACGTGCACGTCATCCACGATGGGGGCGAGGCGATGTTCATCGACTCCGGCTTCCCCGATGAGGATGCCCTCAAGGTGCGGCTCGGCTTTCTCGACGAGCACCCCGAGCTGCGCCTCACGCACATCGCGCTCACGCACCATCACTTCGACCACTCGAGCGGCGCGCCGACCTACCGCGAGCGCACCGGCGCGAAGATCGCGATTCACGGCGACGATGTCGAGCCCCTGCTCAACCCGAGCGAGGAAGCGCCGCAGGACATCGACCTCGACGAGACGGAGATCGACGAAGAGCAGCGCAAGCGCTACGCCACCTGGATGGCCGAGGCGCGCCGCGCCACGCCCGACATCCGGCTCAGCGACGGCAGCGAGATCGTCGTCGGCGGCAAGCGGATCGTCGCCGTGCACACGCCGGGCCACACGTGGGGCCATCTCTGCTTCTACCTCCCCGACGAGCGGCTGATGTTCACCGGCGACTGCGTCCTGGGCGTCGGCACCAGCGCCGTGCCGCCGCCGCCGCATGGCGACATGCGCGCGTACGTCGAGTCGCTGCGCCGCCTGCAGACGTTCGACATCGAGCAGCTCATCCCCGGCCACGGCCCGGCGATCACGAAGCCCCAGGCGAAGCTCGCCGAGCTCATCCAGCATCGGCTCGACCGCGACGCGCAGGTGCTGAGCGGGCTGCGCAAGGGCAAGCACACCATCGGCGAGCTCATGAAGTCGATCTACCCCGAGCTCGACAAGCGGCTCTTCCGGATGGCCCGCGGGCAGATTCGCTCGCATCTGGCCAAGCTCGAGGCCGAGGGCCACGCCGTCCGCGAGGGCGAAGGCGACGACGAGCGCTGGCGGCTGGCCTAGCGCCGTCCTTTACGCCGCGCGGCGCCGGAACGTATACTCAGCGCAACAGATCGAAGTTTTTCCGCCTTACGCCCGGCGGTTGTCGAACCCCGACCCGACAGGCAGCCGGCCCGGCGTAATCCGGCGTTAGGCCCGCACATGACGCATGCCGACCCGGCGACGACACTGTCTTCGCCGCTAGCCCCGATCTTCCCCGAAACTGCGACCGTCACCCCCGCCGGACGGCTGGCCATCGGCGGCTGCGACGCGCGCGCCCTCGTCGAGCGCTTCGGCACGCCGCTCTACGTCTTCGACGAGGCGACGCTGCGCGGCCAGATCCGCGCCTTCACGAGCGCCTTCACGAAGCGCCACCCGGAGACGCACGTCGTCTACGCCGCGAAGGCCTACCTCAATGGGCCGTTCGTCCGGCTGTTCGCCGAGGAGGGGCTCCGGCTCGATGTCGTCTCGGGCGGCGAGCTCGCCGTGGCGCTGGCCAACGGCTTCCCCGCCGGCCGGATCGACTTCCACGGCAACAACAAGACACCCGCCGAGCTCGACGCCGCGGTGAGCGCGGGCATCGGCCGCGTCGTCATCGATAACCTCGACGAGATCGACCTGCTGGAAGCCGCCGCCGCGCGCCACGGCATCGTGCAGCCCGCCCTCATCCGCGCCGGCCCGAACGTCGACCCGCACACCCACGGCCACACCACGACGGGCCTGCTCGACAGCAAGTTCGGGCTGCCCATCCTCACCGGCCAAGCCGAGGAGGGGCTGTGCCGCGCGCTGGCCGCGCCCCACCTGGAGCTGCGCGGCATCCATGCGCACATCGGCTCGCCCGTGTTCGAGACGGAGCCGTATGTGGAGGCGATCGGCGTCCTCGCCCGCTTCCTCGCCGAGATGCGCGACCGCCACGGCTTCGTCTGCCGCGACTTCAGCCCGGGCGGCGGCTTCGCGGTGCAGTACGTGCGCGACGAGCCGGCGCCCGCGCCCGATGTCTACGCCGAAGCCATCACCACCGCCATGCACGCCGCCTTCCGCGAGCACGGCCTGCCGCTGCCGCAGCTCTGGATCGAGCCAGGCCGCTCGATCGTCGCGCGGGCGGGCGTCGCGCTCTACACCGTCGGCGTGCGCAAGGACATCCCCGGCGTCCGCACCTACGTCTCCGTCGATGGCGGCATGGCCGACAACATCCGGCCGGCGATCTACGGCTCGCGCTACGAGGCCATCTCCGCCGACCGGCCGCTGGCCGAGCCCGAGGAGACGGTGACCATCGCCGGCAAGTACTGCGAGTCGGGCGACGTGCTCATCCGCGACATCGCGCTGCCACGGCTGCGCCAGGGCGAGATTCTGGCGATGCCGGCGGCCGGCGCCTACGCGCCAGCGATGGCGAGCAACTACAACCTCGCGCTGAGGCCGGCCGTCGTCCTCGTCGGCGAAGGGCGCGCCCGGCTCGTGCAGCGGCGTGAGACGTACGACGACCTCATGGCGCGCGATGTCATCGACGGGCCAGCGGAGGCGATCGGATGACATGGCGCACCATCGGCCACAGCCGCGCCATCGCCGCGCTCCGCAGCGACCTCGCCGAAGGCCGCAGCGCGCACGCGTACCTCTTCGCGGGGCCGCCCGGCATCGGCAAGGCGACGCTCGCCGGCGAGCTGGCGCAGGCGCTGAACTGCGAGCGCGGGCCGCGGGCCGACGCCCCTTGCGGCGAGTGTCACGCCTGCACGCGGATCGCCGCGGGCGGCCACGCCGATGTCGAAACACTGACGCCGCGTTCGCCCTGCGAAGTCTCCGACCACGACCACGGCCGCGACACCACGGCGTCGCTCCGCATCTGCCAGGTGCGCCGGGTCGGCCACACGCTCGTCCTTCGCCCCGTACGAGGGCCGCATGCGCGTCATCATCGTCGACCCGGCGGATGCGCTGACGACCGAGGCCGCGAACGCCTTTCTGAGAACGCTCGAAGAGCCACCGCCCAACGCCACGATCGTGCTTGTCGCCACCTCGGCCGAGGCGCTGCTGCCGACGATACGGTCGCGCTGCCGCACCGTGACGCTGCAAACCGTGCCCGAGCCCGCACTGCGCGCGGCGCTCATCGAGCGATGGGGCGCTTCGGAGGAAGAAGCGGCGCCGATCGCGGCGCTCGCTCTGGGCCGCCCCGGCTGGGCGCGCGCCGCCCTCGACGACGCGGGGCTGCTCGATGAGCGCGCGACCCTCGTGCGGCGGGTGCAGGAGATGTCGGACGCGCCGCGGGACGAGCGGCTCGCCTACGCCGAGGAGCTCGCCAACCGCTGGCCCGCCCACCGCGAGGACGTTCGCGACGAGCTCGACATCTGGCAGGAGTGGTGGCGCGATGTCCTCGTCGTTCGTGCGGGGCGGCCCGACCTCGCCATCCACAAGCCGATGGCCGAGGAGCTCAGCATTGTCGCGGCGGAGGTCGAGACGATCGACGCCCTCGACTTCATCGAGAGCGTCCGTGCGACGCTCCGCCACGTGGAGGCGAACGCGAACGCGCGGCTCGCCTTCGATGTCCTCATGCTCGGCGTTCCGCGCCGAAGCGCTCGAAAGGGGAACCCGGCCGCTCCCGCGCCCTCATCGGTCGAGGCGCCGGCGGCGAGCCGTTAGCTCATGACCACAGCCCCACCCGCCAAACAACTCGCCGGCGTCCGCTTCCGGAAGGCCGGCAAAATCTACACCTACGACGCGACCGCGTTCGACCTCGATCCCGGCGACTACGTGATCGTGGACACGTCGACCGGCCCCGATCTCGCCCATGTCGTCATCGCGCCCGGTCAGATGCTGGGCGGCGACGCCGAGGGCGGCCAGCGGCGGATTCTGCGCGTCGCCACCGGCGAAGACCGCGAAGCGAAGGAGGAGGCGCACCGCCGCGCCATCGTCGCGCTCGAGTTCGCCCGCCTCCGCTCCGGCGAGCATCGCACCGGCATGCTGCTCGCCTCCGCCGACTTCAACCTCGACCTGACGACACTGACGCTGTTCTACGAGGCCGAGGACAGCGTCGATTACCGCGCCGTCGTGCGCGATGTAACGCAGGAGTTCGCGGTGAACGTCGTCGTGGAGAGGGTCGGCCCGCGCGACCGGGCGAAGCTCATCGGCGGCTACGACCGCTGCGGGCAGGAGCTGTGCTGCACGAGCTGGCTCACCAGCTTTCCCAGCGTCTCCATCAAGATGGCGAAGACCCAGAATCTGCCGCTGAACCCGGCGAAGATCTCCGGCGTATGCGGCAGGCTCTACTGCTGCCTGACGTACGAATACGAAGTGTACCGCGACCTGCGCGAGCAGCTGCCGCGTCTCAATCAGCGGGTCGAGACGCCGACCGGCGAGGCCAAGGTCATCAATGTCGACCCCCTGAAGCAGACCGTGACGCTGCTCCTCGAGGATCGGTCACGCATCGAAGTGACGAAGGATCAGCTGCAGTACGGCAAGCTCGTCCGCCCGCTCGATGTCGACGCCGAGGCGCTGGCCAGCGAGGACGAGTCCCGTCCCCCGCCGCCCGCGGGCCCCTCCGCGACGATCGAGCTCACCCGGCCCCGGCCGCCAGTCGCCAGACCCGCCCCACCGCCGCGCGGGCGGACGATCTCGCCCCCGGGGCCATCCACAGCCAGGCCGCCCGGCCCGCCCGGAGCCACGCCTCCGGCCGGTCCTCCCGGCGGCCCCGACACCACCGATCGCAGGCCGCGGCGGCGACGGGGAGGTCGCGGCGGGGGCGGCAGCGCTGGCGAAGCGGCGCGCACGGCGCCGCAACCGGAGGCGCGCTCGGGCCCGCCCCCCGCCGCCGCCGGCGATACTCCTGTCGCCGGCGGTGAGGGCGCGGCCCCGCGACGGCGACGGCGCAGGCGAGGCGGCGGTACTGGCGGCGACGGTGGCGGCCCCGGCGAAGGCGCCCCGGGCTAGCTCACGCATCCATCTCCAGCGCCAGATCGAGCGCCCGCGCCGAGTGCGTGAGCGCACCCACGGAGATGGTGTCGACGCCGGTCTCGGCGACGGCGCGAACGCGCTCCAGCGTCATGCCACCCGATGCTTCGAGCTGGGCGCGGCCGCGAGCGATCGCCACGACGCGGCGCATCTCGGCGTCGGTCATGTTGTCGAGCAGGACGATGTCGGCCCCCGCCTCGATGGCCGCCGCCGCCTCGTCGAAGCTTGCCGCCTCGATCTCGACGGGCATCGCGGGCGGCGCGGCGGCGCGCATCAGCCGCACCACATCGGCCATCGTCTGGCCGCGAGCGTACGCCACCGCGAGGTGGTTGTCCTTGACAAGCACACCGTCGCTCAGCCCGAAGCGATGATTCCGGCCGCCCCCGGCGCGCACGGCGTACTTCTCGACGGCCCGCAGCCCCGGCGTCGTCTTGCGCGTGTCGAGGATCGTCGCGCCGGTGCCTGCGACCGCCTCGACGAAGCGCGCTGTCATCGTCGCGATGCCCGACAGCCGCTGCGTGAAATTCAGCGCCACACGCTCGCCCTGCAGGAGCGCCCGCAGCGGGCCTTCGATCCGCATCAGCACGTCGCCCGCGCGAAAGCGGCCGCCTTCGCTGGCGAGGGCGCGGACGCTGACACGCGGGTCGAGCAGCGCGTACGTCGCCTCGACGAGCGGCTCGCCACAGAGCACGCCGTCCTCACGCGCCTCGATCCGGCAGCTTCCGCGCTGCTCCGCCGGGATGAGCGCGGCTGTCGTGATGTCGTCCCATGCGCCGTCTTCGCGCAGGGCCGCCTCGACAAGCGCTCGCAGCGTCGCGGCCGGGGGCGGCGCCAGCGCTGGCTCGCTCACAGCGCGCCCGCGTCGCTACGGAAGACGATGTGCCGCGCCCATTCGTCTCTGGCCCGCGGGTGATCGCGGCGATAGTGCGCGCCGCGGCTCTCCGTGCGGCGCAGCGCCGCCTGTGCGACGAGCCGCGCCGTCCGCACAAGGCTCGTGAGCTCCAGCATCGCCCGGTCGCCTGTTTCGGGGAGGGCGGCGGCGAAGCTCGCGAGCCGCTGGCATGCGGCAGCGAGGCCATCGCCGTCGCGTTCGATGCCAACCTGCTCCCACATCATCGATTGCAGCAGATCGAGCCGCGGCGGCTCGGCCCGCGAGGGGCCGGCGGGCGGCAGGGCCACGGCCTGGGCGAAGGGGGCGGGCCAATCACCATCGCCGCGACCGAGCGTCGCCTCGATGGCGCGTTGCGCGAAGACGACCGTCTCGAGCAGCGAGTTGCTGGCGAGCCGATTCGCGCCGTGCACGCCGGTGCATGCCACCTCGCCGCACGCGTACAGATCGCGGATGTTGGTGCGCGCCCAGGTGTCGGTGCGGACGCCGCCCATGACGTAGTGGGCGGCGGGCGCGACCGGGATCGGGTCGCGGGCGATGTCGAGGCCGTGCTCCAGGCAGCGGCGGTAGATCTGCGGGAAGCGTGTCGCGAGCGTCCCGGCGTCGAGGTGCGTGGTGTCGAGCAGGACGTGCGGCGCGCCGGTTCGGGTCATCTCCCGGGCGATGGCGCGCGCCACGATATCGCGCGGCGCGAGGTCGGCCGAGGGGTGCTCGTCGCGCATGAAGGCGCGCCCATCGACGGAGCGCAGCACGGCGCCCTCGCCGCGCACCGCCTCCGAGATGAGGAACGGGGGCACGCCGGGCAGGCGCAGGGCCGTCGGGTGGAACTGGATGAACTCCATGTCGGCGAGCTCAGCCCCCGCCTCGTAGGCGAGCGCCATGCCGTCGCCGGTCGCCAGCGCCGTGTTCGTCGTGACGCCGTAGAGCTGGCCGGCGCCCCCCGTCGCGAGGATGAGATGGCGGCAGTCGAACCGCTCGCGCGCGGGCACGCCGGCTGTCGCGAGCGTCTCGATGGCGGCCGCCCGGACGCCGCCGGTCGCGGGGTCGCGCTCGGTGACGATGCGCTCGACGAGCCGATTTTCGAGCACGCGCACGTCGCGGCGGGCGAGCTCGCTCAGTGTCAGCTCGATGTGCGCGCCGGTCTGGTCGCCGCCGGCGTGGAGGACGCGGGCGCGGCTGTGCGCCGCCTCGCGACCGAGCGCGAGCTCGCCGTACGTCGTGTCGAAGGCGACACCGAGGCGGACGAGGTCGGCGATGCGGGCGGGCGCTTCCTCGACGAGGATGCGGGCGGCGCGCTCGTCGACGAGGCCCGCGCCCGCGGCGATCGTGTCGTGCAGATGCTCGGCGGTCGAGTCGCCCGCGCCGATGGCGGCGGCGATGCCGCCCTGCGCGAGCTTCGTGTTCGTATCGTCGATGGCGCCTTTGGTGACGAGCAGGACGTCGCCGTGCTCACGCGCGAGCAGGGCCGCGTACAGCCCGGCGATCCCGGAGCCGACGACGATGTAGTCGAACGTGCTCAACGCTGCTCCGAAGCTCCGGCACGAGCGGTGCCTTGACGAGAATCAGCAACCCCTGAGCGAGGGTCGTGCGCTACTTGACCGCGAGCATGCGGTCGAGGGCGACCTTCGCCCAGCGCGCCGTCTCGGCGTCGACGCTGATCTGGTTGACGACGCGGCCCTCGGCGAGCTCGTCGATCACCCACGCGAGGTACGCCGGGTGCACGCGGTACATCGTCGAGCACGGGCAGACGACCGGGTCGAGGCAGAACACCGTCTTGTCGGGGTTCTCGTGCGCGAGCCGGTTGACGAGGTTGATCTCGGTGCCGATCCCCCACACGGAGCCCGGCAGGCGACTCGGCGACGGTGCGCAGGATGAACTCGGTCGAGCCGTCGCAGTCGGCCGCCTGCACCACCTCCAGCCGGCACTCCGGATGGACGACGACGTGCACATCGGGGTAGCGCTCGCGGGCCTCGCGAATCTGGTCGACGGTGAAGCGCTGGTGCACCGAGCAGTGCCCCTGCCAGAGGATGATGCGCGCCCGTTCGAGCGTCTCCAGGGTGTTGCCGCCGAGCGAGCCGTAGGGGCGGTTGAAGTCCCACAGCGGCATCTCGTCGAGACCGAAGCCCATCTCGGACGCCGGTGTTGCGGCCGAGATGCTGGTCGGGGAAGAAGAAGACGCGCTTGCCGCGCTCGAGCGCCCACTCCAGCACCTTCGTCGCGTTGGTCGAGGTGCAGACGATGCCGCCGTTGCGCCCGCAGAAGGCCTTCAGCGAGGCGGCGGAGTTCATGTACGTGACGGGAATGATGTCGCTCGTGCCGATCGTCTCGGCGAGCTCGTCCCATGCCTGATAGACGTCGTCGGGGTCGGCCATGTCGGCCATCGAGCAGCCGGCGGCCATGTTCGGCAGCACGACCTTCTGGTCGGGGCCCGATGAGGATGTCGGCGGCCTCCGCCATGAAGTGCACGCCGCAGAAGACGATGTACTCGGCGTCCTTGCGTTCGGTGGCGAGCTGCGCGAGCTTGAACGAGTCGCCCCTCACGTCGGCGAACTGGACGATGTCCTCGCGCTGGTAGTGGTGGCCGAGCACGATGGCGCGGTCGCCGAGCCGGGCGCGAGCCGCACGGATGCGCGCCGCGAGCTCCTCGGCCGGGAGCGCCCAGTACTCCTGGGGGATGTCCTGCTGCCAGCGCGCGAACGAGCGCTCTTCGGTGAGCGGTACGGTCTCGAGCCCCTTGTCCGTCTCGCAGACGATGTCGGGCAGGAGAAGCACCTCGCCCGTAGTGACGGCGCGCCGCTCGGCGGCGATGCGCCTGCCGACGCGGCGTATCTCGTCGCGAAGATCGGTGGTCATGAGGGGGCCCCTCCGAGTGCTGGTGAGAGGAGTATCGACCGAAACGCCGGGTTTCGGAAGTAGGTGTCTCTCTTACACTAACTCGTCTGCGCCCTAGATTAGCAGATGTGTGGAGGGGATGTCAACGCGGCGCATCCGTAGGGCCGCGCTCACTCGAGCACCACCGTCACGGGGCCGTCGTTGACCAGCGCGACGCGCATGCTCGCACCGAACACGCCCTCCGCCACCACGACCCCCAGCGAGCGCAGTGCATCGGCGTAGGCGCGCACCAGCGGCGCCGCCTCCGCCGGATCCGCCGCGTCGCCGAAGTACGGCCGCCGCCCGCGCGTCGTGTCGGCGATCAACGTGAACTGCGAGACGACGAGCGCCGCCCCGCCCACATCCAGCAGCGAGCGATCGAACCGCCCCGCATCGTTCGGGAACAGCCGCAGATGCGCCGTTTTCGCCGCGAGGGCGCGCGCGTCGGCCGCGGTATCGCCGCGCGCGATCCCCACAAGCACAAGAAAACCGGCCCCGATTCGGCCGGTCTCATTCGCGTCCACCACCACCGACGCCTCGGTTACCCGCTGGATTACGAGGCGCATCGGCCGCTAGTGCTCGTGGCTATCGCCGCCGTGCGCGTGGCCGCTATCGCCCGAGCCCGTACTCGCGGGCGCGTCGCCGCCGCCCGACGGGGCGATCTCGCCGCTCGATTCCCCTGCTGGCGCCGCGGGCGCCGACGACGAGGAGGCCGCCGCACGATTGTCCGTCTTGTAAAAGCCCGACCCCTTGAAGACGACGGCCGGCACCCCGAGCAGGCGGCGGGCCTCGCCCTTCCCGCACTGCTGGCACTTGTGCTTCGATGGCGCGTCGAACCCCTCGCGGAGCTCGTACACGACGCCGCACTTGGCACACTGGTAATCATACGCGGGCATTGCTCGAACCGGCCTCCAGCCAACGAGTGGTGTTTCTGCTAGTTTACGCGTTCACGAAGTGCGCCCGGCAAGCTGCGCGCCACCCTGGAACCGCTATACTGGCGCTGGCCGCGCGACCCGGCCCCGGGCTTTGCGCGAACGTGACGTCTCGTACACCAGTCATCGGAAAGGATGGCGCCGCGATGGAGTTTCGCCTCACGCCCGAACAGGAGAGCTTCCGCCGCGAGGTGGGCGCATTCGCCGCCACCGAGTGGACGGGCGACAGCGAGGGCGCGCTCGGCGAAGGCGGCGACGAGGCGAGCTGGCAGCGCTTTCAGGCGTTCCGCCGCAAGCTCGCCGGCCGCGGCTGGCTGACGCTCGCCTGGCCGGCGGAGTGGGGCGGCACGGGCGCCGGCTACATCGAGCAGGCCGTCTACAACGAGGAGATGGCGCTGCACGGGGCACCCGCCATCGACATGGCCGCCGACCGGATCGGGCCGACGATCATGATGTACGGCACCGATGCGCAGAAGCAGGAGTTCCTGCCGCCCATCGTCCGCGGCGAAGCCAACTGGTGCCAGGGCTTCTCCGAACCGAACGCCGGCTCCGACCTCGCGGCGCTGCAGACGCGCGCCGAGGAGCAGGGCGACGACTTCATCATCAACGGACAGAAGATATGGACGAGCAACGCCCATCGCGCCGACTGGATGATCCTGCTCGCCCGCACGGATCAGGATGTCCCCAAGCACAAGGGGATCAGCTACTTCATTCTCGACATGCACTCGCCCGGCGTTACCGTGCGGCCGCTGCTCAACCTCTCGGGCGCGCACGGATTCAATGAGGTCTTTTTCGAGAACGTCCGCATCCCGCGCGACCGGCTCGTAGGCGAGCTCAATCGCGGCTGGTACGTCGCGACGACGACGCTCGATTTCGAGCGCTCCGGCATCGGGCGGATCGCCGGCGCGTCGCGCACGCTCGCGATGGTGACGCAGTTCGCCCGCGAGCAGGCGAAGCGGGCGGCGCTGCCATCGTGGGCGCGCCACGGCCTCGCCGAGCTGAACCTCGAGTTCGAGATCGGCCGGCTGCTCGCCTATCGCGTCGCCTGGATGCAGAGCAGCGGGCTCGTGCCGAACTACGAGGCGTCGATCTCGAAGACGTTCGGCTCCGAGATGCAGCAGCGGCTCGCGGGCTTCGGCATCCGGCTCCTGGGGCTGGCGGGCCAGCTCGAGCCGGGCTCAGAGTGGGCGCCGCTGCAGGGGCGGCTGCAGCGCTACTACCTCGGCTCGGTGGCGCTCACCATCGCGGCGGGCACGAGCGAGGTGAACCGCAACATCGTCGCGACGCGCGGCCTCGGCCTGCCAAGAGGCTAGCGCAGGATACGTCAGCGAATTCGTCGGCGCTCAGCTCCATGCCGCTCGGCTAATGCGGTGTCGAGCGTGCCGCGCGAGTATCTGCTTCGTTGCCGAGAACGACGACGGTGATCGACCTGCGTCCGGCGTCTTCACGGACGAAGGTCTGATGGGAACCTCGCGATCGTGCGCTGGACTTCGCGACAGCCCGCCGGTCCTCATGCGCGCCGATCCACCTGCCGAGCTCCTCTGGACAGAACCGCGCTCTCGGCAGAGTCGGTCACGCAATCGCTGAGCCGGCTGGTAGCGCGGACAGCATAGGGCGACACGTATTCATGCGTCGCCGCTGTCCGCCGACCTTGTCGCGAATACTCGCCGCCATTCGATGGCCGCGCTCCTGCGCGACAGGTGATACTTCGCGCCGTTCCGCGCAACAACGAGTTCTGCGATGGCGTGCGCCGCGTCGTCGTCAAGCGAATCGCGTGCGTCAGACCATTCGCCGCGTCGCTCGCATCGCGAAGTAGAACGACTCCTCCAACGTATCGCCGCAGCTTGCTATCGCGAAGTTCCCCGACAGACAGCCACGAACTGGCCGCGCCATCCTGCTGCAGCTGCGATGACAGTGCTCAGGACCGATCGCATAACCTGCGCTCGCATCGTCGTGCGCATCCGCATCGACTGAGTGGTTGCGGTTCGAATTGCGTCGGCAACCTTTTGTTATCGGCAATCGCCATCCCTCGCACAGCAGCTGCCCGCTGCGAGGACGGCGCCCGACCGGCGCGGCTAGTCGGAGAACACCGCTTCCGTGACACCCTCGCCCCCGCGTTCCGGCGGCGGCGTCGCCATCGAGCGCACCAGCGGGTGACGCGCCAGCATGTCGCGCACGGCGCGGCGCAGCGTGCCCGTGCCCTTGCCGTGGATGATGCGCACCCGCGGCAGCCCCGCCCGAAACGCCTGATCGATGAACGCATCGACGATGGGCAGCGCCTCGTCGAGCGTCTGGCCGCGCACCTCGATCTCGTCGCCGGGGGTGTGAGGCGCGGCCGGCAGCGTCGCGATATCGACCGGCGCGCGGCCGGCCCGGGCGACGCGGAGCACCTGCTCCCGGCGCACCCGCGTCCGCAGCACGCCCAGCATCACCTCGATCTCGCCGCGCTCGTCGGGCGGGCCCATCGCCTCGCCGGGCTCCGGCAGACCCGCGAGCCAGACGCGATCGCCGGCCGCGATCCGCTCGATCGGCGTCGATTCGCCCTCGTCGCGACGCGGGCGCCTGCGCGCCACCGCCCGCCGCTCGATGCCTTCCGAGAGCTCCTCCGCGCGGGCAAGCTCCGTCGCCGCCTGTCGCAGCGCCCCCTCGCGAGAGGCGCGCCGGATATCGCGCTCGGCCCGGCGCAGCGAGAGGCGCGCCTCCCGCAGTTCCGCATCGAGCTCGGCACGAGCCTCCCGCACGACGCGCTCGCGCTCGTCATCGACGCTGCGGAGCCGCACGTCGAGCGCCCTGCGGATGGCCTCCGCCTCGTCGCGGGCCAGCCGCTCGGCGCGGCGCTCTTCGCCGAGCTGGTCGCGTTCGCGCTGCGCCCGCGCCAGCATGTCATCGAGCTGAAGCTGCGCCGGTGCGACCGCCTCCTCCGCGCGGCGTACCAGCCGCTCGTCCATGCCGAGCCGCCGCGCGATGGCGAAGGCGTTGCTGCCGCCGGGCAGCCCGACGATGAGGCGATACGTGGGCGACAGCGTCTCCGGGTCGAACTCGACCGAGGCGTTGACGATGCCCGCTGTCTCGTGCGCGAACGCCTTCAGCTCGCCATGATGCGTCGTCGCGACGACGGTGGCGCGCCGCGCCAGCAGCTCCTCCAGGATGGCGCGAGCGAGCGGTGCGCCTTCCGCCGGGTCGGTGCCGGCCGCCAGCTCGTCGAGCAGCACGAGGCTTGTGTCGCCGGCCGTGCGCAGTATGTCGACGATCTTCGTAATGTGGCTGGAGAACGTCGACAGCGACTGCTCGATGCTCTGCTCGTCGCCGATATCGGCGTACACCGACGAGAACACGGGGAGGCGCGAGCCCTCCTCGGCAGGCAGCGCCAGCCCCGCCTGTGCCATGCACGCCAGCAGGCCCACCGTCTTCAGGGCGACGGTCTTGCCGCCGGTGTTCGGCCCGGTGATGAGCAGCGCGTGCGCCTCGTCGCTGCCGACGGTGAGCGTCGTCGGCACCACGTCGCCGGAGAGCAGCGGATGGCGCGCGGCGAAGAGCCGCATCTCGGCCGGGGCGGCGACGATCCACGGCTGGGCCGCGCCCTCCGACGGCAGCGCCGCATCGAGCGTGTCGGCGTACCGGGCCTTGGCGAGCGCCATGTCGACTTCGCCGAGCAGCTCGACATCGCGAGCGATCGCCCCGGCCTCCGAGCCGGCGTCGGCGCTGAGCCGTGCGCAGGATGCGCTCGACTTCGCGCTGCTCCTCGGCGCGGAGCTCTCGGAGCCGGTTGCCCGCCTCCACCAGCTCCAGCGGCTCGACGAACAGGGTCGCGCCCGACTGGGAGACATCGTGGACGACGCCGGGCAACTGGCCCCGAAAGTCGGCCTTGAGGGGCACGACGTAGCGGCCCTCGCGCTGGGTCACCAGCGCCTCCTGCGCGAGCCCGCGGGCCATCGCCGAGCGCATGATGTCGTTGACGCGGGCCAACAGCGCATCGTGGGAGACGCGCACGTCGCGACGAAGCGCCCCGAGCGCGGGGCTCGCGGCGTCGGTCACCTCGGCCCGCTCGTCGATGCAGCGTCCGATCTCGGCGACGATCGATGGCAGCGGCTCGATCTCGCCGGCGAGCTCGGCGAGGAGCGGGGCGCGGCTCTCCAGCCGCTCGATGAACGACTGCACAGCGGCGGCCGCGTCGAGCGTGGCCGCGATCTCAAGCAGTTCCGTCGTCTCGAGCGCGCCGTCGCGGGCGGCCTTGGCGACGAGTGGCCGCACATCGCGCGCTCCGCCCACGGAGAACGTCGAGCGCTGCGCCCGCAAGGCCCGCGCTTCGGCCGTCATCCGCTGGCGGCGGCGCACCTCATCGATGCTGGTGGTGGGGCGCAGGGCAAGCGCCAGCTCGCGGCCGACGGAGAAGCTGGCGTGGGCGGCGAGCCGCACGACGATCTTGTCGTACTCGAGGGTACGGAGTGTCTTCTCGTCCACGGCGCGTTCAACCCTGGTGCGAAGGGAACTGCTCCGCACCGCACTCAGCATACAACGGCCGGGCGCGGCGTCAGACGGGCGGGGCGTGCTTGATGAGCCAGTACTCGAGGCTGTCGGCCAGCGCCAGCCAGCTCGCCTCGATGACGTCGGTCGAGCTGCCGACGGTGCGCCACGTGTGCTCGCCATCCGTCGACTCGATCAGCACCCGCACCGCCGCTTCCGTGCCCGCCGCCGCGTCGAGAATGCGCACCTTGTAGTCGACGAGCCGGATGTGTTCGATGCCGGGGTGCACCTCGGCGAGCCCCTTGCGCACTGCCTGGTCGAGCGCGTTGACGGGGCCGTTGCCCTCGGCCGCGGTGTGCAGGAGCCGGTCGCCGATCCGCACCTTCACCATCGCCTCGGCCAGCATCTCGTTCAGCTCGCGCTCGCCCTTCGCGTCGTGGTGGCGGCGGCGCTCCACGAGGATGAAGTCCTCAAGGGTGAAGGGTGGCCGATAGTCCCGCTGCGCCCGGCGCGCGAGCAGCTCGAACGAGGCCTCGGCGCCGTCGTACTGAAAGCCGCGCGATTCGAGCAGCTTGACGCGCGCCAGCAGATCGCGGGCCTCGTCGGAGCCCTCCGCTACGTCGAGCGTTATCCCCTGCTCGCGCATCTTCACGAGGATGTTGCGGCGGCCGGAGAACTCGGAGACGAGCACCCGCTTCTCGTTGCCGACGCTCTGGGGCGGCACGTGGTGGTACGAGTCGGCGCTCTTCGTCATCGCCGCGACGTGGAGGCCGGCCTTGTGCGCGAAGGCGCTCATCCCCACATACGGCTGATGCGGGTTCGGCTGCATGTTGGCGATCTCGGCCACGTAGTGGGCGACCTCCGTGAGCCGCGAGAGCTGCTCGTCGCTGACGCAGTCGATGCCCATCTTCAGCTTGAGGTTCGCGATGATGCTGAACATGTTGGCGTTGCCGCAGCGTTCGCCGTAGCCGTTGGCGCAGCCCTGCACCTGCACCGCGCCCGCCTGCACCGCTATCAGCGAGTTCGCCACCGCCATATCGGTGTCGTTGTGCACGTGGATGCCGAGCGCGTGGCCCGGCGCCGCCTCGCTCGCGGCACGGATCGCCTCGACAATGGCCTCGGGCATGGTGCCGCCGTTGGTGTCGCAGAGGACGCTCGCCTCGGCGCCAGCGCGGGCCGCGGCGCGCACGCACTGGATGGCGTAGCTGGCGTTGGAGCGAAAGCCATCGAAGAAGTGCTCGGCGTCGAAGAAGACGGTGAGCCCTTTGGCCTTGAGGTACGCGACCGACTCCGAGATCATCGCGAGGTTCTCTTCGTGCGTCGTTTCGAGCACATCGACGACCTGGCGGTCCCATGCCTTGCCGACGAGGGTGGCGGCCCGCGCGCCGCTCTCGAGCAGCGCCTTGAGGTTGGCGTCGTCTTCGGGGCGGGTACCGGCGCGACGGGTGCTGCCGAAGGCGACAAGCGTCGCGTTCCGCAGACCGATCTCGGCGGCGCGCGCGAAGAACTCGGCGTCCTTCTGGTTCGAGCCGGGGTAGCCGCCCTCGATGTAGTGGACGCCAAGCTCGTCGAGCTTGCGGGCGATCTTGATCTTGTCTTCGACGGAAAGCGAGATGCCTTCCATGCCAACGCCATCGCGGAGCGTCGTATCGTAGAGCTGAATCTCTCGTGGCAACGTCGTATCCTCTCGTGTTCTGACCGTGCGGGACTATCCGACGACGTCGCCCCCAATACCACCCCGCCGTCGTTGCCGACGGGGGAGGTTGCAGCTCCTTTCGCGGGTCACCATGCGTTCACGCTCCGATGGCCCGGGCGATCTCGTCGCCCATGACCGAAGTGCTGACGATGCGGTCGCCCCCGGCCGCGATGTCGGGCGTGCGACAGCCCGCCGCGAGCACGGTGTCGACCGCCGCCTCGACGCTGTCGGCGGCGTCGTCACGGCCGAGCGAGTGGCGCAGCAGCATCGCCGCCGACAGTGCCATCGCGATCGGGTTGGCCTTGCCCTGCCCCGCGATGTCGGGCGCGCTGCCGTGGATGGGCTCGTACAGCCCGAATCCCGTACCGTCGCGCCGCTGCCGTCCGAGGCTGGCCGAGGGCAGCAGCCCCATCGAGCCGGCGAGCACGCTCGCTTCATCTGTCAGGATATCGCCAAACAGGTTCTCAGTCACCATAACGTCGAAGGCGGCGGGCCGCCGGATGAGGTGCATCGCCGCCGCATCGACGAGCACGTGCTCGAGCGCGACATCGGGATAGTCGAGCGCGACCTCGTTCGTCACTTCGCGCCAGAGCCGGCCCGATTCCATCACGTTCGCCTTGTCGACGCTCGTCAGCTTCTTCCGCCGCCCCCGCGCGAGCTCGAAGCCGACCCTGACGACGCGCGCGATCTCGTGTTCGTTGTAGCGCAGCGTATCGACAGCCTGGCGGCCGGAAGCGCTGCGCCACCGGCGCTTCGGCTTGCCGAAGTAGATGCCGCCGGTGAGCTCGCGAATGACGATGAGGTCGACGCCTTCGAGCGTCGCCGGCTTCAACGGGCCGGAGTTCATGAGGAAGGGGTAGACGCGCACGGGGCGGATGTTGGCGAACAGGCCGAGCCCCTTGCGCAGGCCGAGAATCGCGTCTTCGGGGCGAACGGCGGCCGAGGGGTCGTCCCACTTTGGGCCGCCCACCGCGCCGAAGAGGATCGCCGCGGTCTTCCGGCAGCGGGCCAGCGTCTCCGGGCGGAGGGCGACGCCGAAGCGATCGATGGCCGCGCCGCCGACGATGTCGTCGTCGAACTCGAGGTCGAGCCGGAAGCGGGCGGCGACGGCCCGCAGCACCTTCACGCCTTCGGCCGTGACCTCGGGCCCGATGCCATCGCCGGGCAGCACCATGATTCGCTTAACCGCCAGCGTCGATCTCCTTCCGGCACCAGTGGTAGCCGGGATGCTCGGGCCGCTCGTCGACCTTCAGCGTCGCGAGGACGACGTACCCGCGACGCTCGTAGTAGCGCAGCAGCTTCGGGCGCGACGTGATGACGCCGAGTCGTACGCCCTTCGCACCCGCCGCTCGCGCCAGACGCTCGGCCTCGCCCATCAGGCGGGAGCCGACGCTGCCCGGCGTCCCGGGCACGACAGCGAGCCGGCCGATGTACCAGTCGCCCTCTTCCCACGGCGCCACGCGCACGGCGCCGAGCGCGATGCCCGCGCGCTCGGCGACGAGGACGGCGCCCCGCACGAGCCAGTCCGCGACATCGGTCTCGGCCTCGTGGAGCGCGCCGTAGTCGGCCACTTCGCCGCGGTAGTCCTCGAAGGCCGCGAGGGTGATGCGGAGCACCTCCGGCACGTCCGCTTCGGTGGCCGCCCGGATGATGGCATCCGCGGTCGTCGTCGTCATTCGTTCGCTGGGGCCGAACCGGCCCCGTCCTCCTCGGCCAGTCAACAGCCGGGCTGGCCTTCATTGCCGCAGCAGTTATCGAGGTGGCGCAGCTTCAGCCAGTTGTTCCGAAGCAGCATCCACGCCTTCGTGTGCCACGGCGCGGGGTAGCGCATGTTCGAGAGCGCGGCCCGCAAGTTCGGTCTTCGCGCCATGCGCGTCCCCCAGCCGGTTACTCGGGCAGCGCCACCTTCGTCGAGTACAGATCGTACGTGATGCCGCCGGCCGGGTCGTTGAACTGGCCGTAGCCCTCGAGGAGTATCTCGTCGCCGGGGCGCTTGGAGCGGATGACGGAGCAGAGGTCGCCCGGCGTCGTGAGGATCTTGCCGTCGGCCGCCGCGAGGATGTCGCCGGCGATCCAGTTCTGCTCGAACAGCGGGCTGTTCGAGTCGACGCCCCAGATGACGAGCGTGTCCTCGACGTACGGGACGCCGTAGTCGAACTCGAACGACGGGTCGTTCGGCTCCACGTTCAGCCCGAGCCAGTCGATGTCCTTGCCCTCGAGCAGCTGCGTGTAGATGAGCTCGGCCTCGTCGATGGCGATGGCGTAGTTCGTGTTCTCGAGCCCCGCGCCGCTGAAGCCGAGCGTGTTGATACCCACCACACGGCCGCGGTCATCGACAAGCGGCCCGCCCGAGTTGCCGTGATTCAGGGCCGTGTCGGTCTGGATCATGTTCTGCAGCCCGTAGTAGTCGAACTGGGCGTTGAGCTTGCTCACGAGCCCGCCCGTGATCGAGAGACGCGTGTCCTCGAAGTCCTCCGAGGGCGAGCCCGGGTAGCCGACCGCGTACACCTGCGAGCCGGGCTTCAGGTCGTCGACCGTGCCGAGATCGGCGGGCTCGAAGCCGTCGGCGTCGCGCACCTGAATGACGGCGAGGTCATCGCACTGGCTGCGGCCGACGATGCGCGCCGGCACCATCTGGTTGTTCGAGGCGTTCCGCACGGCGATAGAGCCAGCGCCCTCGACGACGTGGTTGTTCGTGAGGATGTGGCCTTCCGTGTCGAGGACGATGCCGCTGCCCGACGCCGCGCCTCCGTAGAAGCCCTCCGCCAGGATGAACACGGCGCTGTTCTCGTACAGCGGCAGGATGTCCTCCGGGTCGATTTCCGCCGCTTCCGGCGAGCGCCGTCGGGCTGGCCTCGGCGGTCGAGGTGGGGTCGTCGCTGTCGTCGTCATCATCGCCGCCGCCGCAGCCGGCGAGCGCCAGCGCCAGCGCCGCGATAGCGATCAGCATCGCGAGCATCGCCACACGGGTCAGGCTTCCGTTCGTCTTCCTCACGTGCCGGCTCCTAGGTCTGGCCAACGCCAGAAAACTGCAGCGGGGCCTCCCGCGGTGGATGCGCTTGTGCCCGGATGATAGCGCAACCCGGCAGCGGCGACTACCGCGCGGCGCTCGCTTCTTCGCGGCGACGCTCGAACGCGGCGATGTCGTCGTCGCGCTGCATCGTCAGGCCGATGTCGTCGAGCCCCTGCAGCAGGCAGCCACGCCGGAACTCGTCGACATCGAACGACGTCACCACGCCGCCGCCGTCGCGAATCTCGCGCCGCTCCAGGTCGACCGACAGCTCATAGCCGGGCCGCTCGACAGCGCGCGCCATGATGAGGTCGATCGTGTCCTGCGATAGCTCGATCGGCAGCATGCCGTTCTGGTAGCAGTTGCCCTTGAAGATGTCGGCGAAGCTCGGTGCGATGACGACGCTGATCCCGGCCTGCGACAGGGCCCACGGCGCGTGTTCGCGCGAGGAGCCGCACCCGAAGTTCGGCCCTGTCACGAGGATGCGCGCATGCGTGTACGGCTCGCGGTTCAGCACGAAGTCCGGATCGGGCGAGCCGTCGGCTGTGCGCGCCCAGTCGAAGAACAGGAATTCGCCGAAGCCCGTGCGCTCGATCCGCTTGAGGAACTGCTTCGGGATGATCTGGTCGGTATCGACATTGGCGCGGTCCAGCGGCGCGACGATGCCGGTGACGGTCGTGAACGGCTCCATACTCGTGCCTCTACTTCCACTCGCGGATGTCGACGAAGCGGCCCTCGATGGCCGCCGCCGCCGCCATCTGCGGGCTCACCAGGTGGGTGCGGCCGCCCTTGCCCTGCCGCCCCTCGAAGTTGCGGTTCGAGGTCGAGGCGCAGCGCTCGCCCTCGGCGAGGATATCGGGGTTCATGCCGAGGCACATGGAGCAGCCGGGCTCCCGCCACTCGAACCCGGCGTCGCGAAACACCTGGTCGAGCCCCTCGGCCTCGGCCTGCGCCTTGATCGGCATCGAGCCGGGCACGACCATCGCGTGGATGGTGGCCGCCACCTTGCGGCCGCGCACAACCTCCGCCGCGGCGCGCAGGTCTTCGATGCGCGAGTTCGTGCACGAGCCGATGAAGACGCGGTCGAGCGTGACGTGCTCCATCGGCGTGCCCGCCTTCAGCCCCATGTACTCGAGCGCCCGCTCCGCCGTCTCGCGGTCGGCCGCGGTTCCGAACGACTTCGGGTCGGGCACGCGGCCGCCGATGGGCACGCTCTGGGCTGGGGTCGTGCCCCAGGTGACGAACGGCTCGATGGCCGCTGCGTCGATCTCGACGACCCGGTCGTACGTCGCGCCCGGGTCGGTGGCGAGCGTGCGCCAATCGTCGACGGCGCGGTCGAAGGCGTCGCCCTGGGGCGCGTGCTCGCGGCCGCGGAGGTAGTCGAAGGTCGTGTCGTCGGGCGCGATCATCCCGGCGCGGGCGCCGGCCTCGATCGACATGTTGCACACGGTCATGCGGCCTTCCATCGAGAGGTCGCGGATCGCCTCGCCGGTGTATTCGATGACGTGCCCGACACCGCCCTCGGTGCCGATCTGCTGGATGATGCTGAGGATGAGGTCCTTGGCCGTGATCTGCGGGCGGCAGCGCGCCTGTCACGCGCACCTCCATCGTCCGCGGCCTGTCGGCGACGAGACACTGGGTGGCGAGCACGTGCTCCACTTCCGATGTGCCGAT
This sequence comes from uncultured Chloroflexia bacterium, assembly GCA_963702115.1. Classification (GTDB taxonomy): domain Bacteria; phylum Chloroflexota; class Dehalococcoidia; order SHXV01; family SHXV01. The sequence continues at coordinate 179,665 of OY969711.1, read as the reverse complement.
CCCCATCGCGAAGGCGCCGAACGCGCCGTGCGTCGACGTGTGGCTATCGCCGCAGACGATGGTCATGCCGGGCTGGCTGCGCCCCTGCTCGGGAGCGATGACATGGACGATGCCCTGGTACTGCGAGTGGTAATCGAACACGGTAATGCCGTTCTCGCGGGCGTTCCGCACGAGCACGTCGATCTGCTGGCGCGATGTCGCGTCTTCGATCGGGAGCGAGCGGTCGGTCGTCGGCACGTTGTGGTCGACGGTGGCGAGCGTCAGCTCGGGGCGGCGCACCTTGCGTCCGGCAAGCCGCAGCCCCTCGAACGCCTGCGGCGAGGTCACCTCGTGCACGAGGTGCAGGTCGATGTAGAGCAGTGCCGGGCGGCCCGCGTCCTGCCGGACGACGTGCGCGTCCCACACCTTCTGGAACAGGGTCTTCGGGGGCATGGTATCCCTCTATCCTCGATATCGTGGTCTGGCGGCGAAGGCGCCGGGCGGGCCCGGCGAATCCGGAGCCCGCGGTACCGCGGTGCGTCCGCTCGACCGGTGTTACGGGTTGGTGCGCACGTCGAATTCGGAGGTCTGCGCGACCGCGAGCAGCCGGTTGAGCGCGTTCATGTAGGCCTTGGCCGACGCGACGATGATGTCGGTGTCGGCGCCGCGCCCGACATAGGTCGCGTCGCCGCGCGCAATCCGGATCGTCACCTCGCCCTGCGCGTCGATTCCCTCTGTCACGCTCTTCACCGTGAACTCGGTGAGCTGATTCTCCACGCCGACGATCCGGTTGATCGCCTGGTAGACGGCGTCGACGGGGCCCGTGCCCACCGCCGCATCGGAGTGCACCTGGCCATCGGGCCCGACGAGCCGGACGGTCGCGGTCGGTGTCAGGTGGTCGCCTGCGGTCACCTGCACCTGATCGAGGTGGTACACCTCCTGGGTGGTGCGCAGTTTGTCGGCGACGAGCGCTTCGAGGTCGCGATCGTCGATCTCCGCCTTTTTGTCGGCGAGCTCCTTGAACGCCATGAAGGCGCGCGACAGCTCCTCGTCGGTCAGGTCGTAGCCCAGCTCTTCGAGGCGGGCCTTGAAGCCGTGCCGGCCGGAGAGCTTGCCCAGCACGACTTCGGCGCCGCCCGATGGCCAGCCGATCTCGTGGGCGTCCATGATTTCGTACGTCTCGCGCATCTTGAGGATGCCGTCCTGGTGGATGCCCGACTGGTGCCGGAACGCGTTCGCCCCGACGATGGCCTTGTTCGGCTGCACGGCCATCCCCGTGAGGTCGGAGACGAGGCGGCTCGTGCGATAGAGCTCGCGCGTCGCCACGCCCGTGCTCATCTCGAAGAAGTCCTTGCGGGTGCGGATCGCCATCACGATCTCCTCGAGCGAGGCGTTGCCGCCGCGCTCGCCGATACCGTTGATGGTGCACTCGACCTGCCGCGCCCCCGCCTTCACCGCGGCGAGCGAGTTCGCCGTCGCCAGCCCGAGGTCGTTGTGGCAGTGGACGGAGACGCGCGCCTTGTGGATGTTGGGCACGTTCTCGTAGACGCCGCGGATGAACTCGGCGAACTCGCTCGGGATGGCGTACCCGACGGTGTCGGGGATGTTCACGGTGGTGGCGCCCGCCTCGATGACCTCGCGCGAGCATGAGGTAGACGTACTCGCGTCCGGAGCGGGTCGCGTCCATGGGGCTGAACTCGACATCGTCGGTGTACTTCTTGGCGCGCGCGACCATCGCGCCCGCCATCTCCAGCACCTCTTCGCGGTTCTTCTTCAGCTGGTGCATCATGTGCACGTCGGAGCTGGAGATGAACACGTGGATGCGCGGATGCGCGGCATGGCGCACGGCGTCCCAGCAGGCGTCGATATCGGCCGGGTTGGCGCGAGCGAGCCCGGCGATGGCGCAGCCGCGAATCTCCTTCGCGATAGCCGTCACGGCCTCGAAGTCGCCCGGGGATGAGTGCGGGAAGCCCGCTTCCAGGTAGTCGACGCCGAGCTTCTCGAGCTGGCGCGCGATCTGCAGCTTGTCGCTGGCGTTGAGCGCGACGCCGGGCGACTGCTCGCCATCGCGCAATGTCGTATCGAAGATGTAGACGCGGTCTTCAGCCATGGTTCAGTTCCTCCGCAGTGCGTGGCGCGCGTATCGTGGGCGCGCCGCCTCTCGCTTCGTCCGCTGCGGCCCTTCCGCCGTCCGGCTAGCGGACGGCGAAGGGCCGGGGAAGCGCGAGGCGCGGGGTGCACCGGAGCCGCGAAGACCCGCCGGTGGCAATCATCAGCCGCCCTTGCTCTGCTTCAGCCACGCCATCATCCCGCGCAGCTCCGCGCCGACCTGCTCGATCGGGTGCTCGCTTTCGCGGCGGCGCATCGCCAGGAACGATGCCCGGCCCGCCTGATTCTCGAGTATCCAGCGGCTCGCGAAGCTGCCGTCCTGAATCTCGCGGAGCACCTTCTGCATGCTCGCGCGGACGTGCTCGTCGATGACCTTGGGGCCGCTGGTGTAGTCGCCGTACTCGGCTGTGTCGCTGATGGAGTAGCGCATGTAGCTCATGCCGCCCTCGTACATGAGGTCGACGATGAGCTTCAGCTCGTGCATGCATTCGAAGTAGGCGAGCTCCGGCTGGTAGCCGGCCCCGACCAGCGTCTCGAACGCTGTCTTCACGAGCGAGGTGATGCCGCCGCAAAGGACGGCCTGCTCGCCGAAGAGGTCGGTCTCCGTCTCCTCCTGGAACGTCGTTTCGAGGGCGCCGGCGCGCAGCGCGCCGATCCCCTTGGCGTAGGCCATCGTCAGCTGTCGCGCCGACTCGCTGGCGTCCTGCTGGATGGCGAACAGCGCCGGTACGCCACCCCCTTCCTGGTAGACGCGGCGTACGAGGTGGCCGGGGCCCTTGGGCGCGACCATCGTGACGTCGACGCCGGCGGGCGGCAATATCTGGTTGAAGTGGATGTTGAAGCCGTGCGCGAACAGCAGCATCTTGCCGGGCCGCATGTGCGGCGCGATGGCCTGCTCGTAGAGGTCGCGCTGCACCTGGTCGGGCGCGAGGATCATGATCATGTCCGCGGCGTCGGCGACGTCGAGGACAGAGGCGACCCGCAGGCCATCCTCCTCGGCCTTCTTCCAGCTTTTCGAGCCGGGGTACAGCCCGACGATGACATCGCAGCCACTATCGCGCAGGTTCAGCGCGTGCGCGTGCCCCTGGCTGCCGTAGCCGACGATGCCGATCGTCTTGCCCTTCAGCAGGCCGAGGTCGGCGTCCTTGTCGTAGTACATCTTGGCCATCGGCGTCTCTCCTCGATTAGTCGCTCGCGTGGGGCAGCGGCACGCCTTTGGGCCGCCTGCCTTCGCGCGCGTGAAATTCGCGTATCTCCTCGGGCTCGATCTCTTCGACGCTCGCGCCCGCGGCTCCGCGGGTCAGGGCGACCCGCCCTGTGCGGACGATCTCGCGGATGCCGTACGGCTTCATGACACGCACGAGCGCGTCGACCTTCTCCTCATCGCCGGTGACCTGGAGGATGACGGCGTTCTCCGCGACATCGACGACATCGGCGCGGAACACCTGTGCCAGCTGCACGATCTCGGCGCGCGATTGGGGGCCGCACCGCACCTTCACGAGCGCGAGTTCGCGCGCGACGATCGGCTCGTTGGTGATGTCGGCCACCTTGACGACGTCGATGAGCTTGTACAGCTGCTTTTCGACCTGCTCGACGGCGATCTTGGCGCCATCGACGACGATGGTCATGCGCGAGATGCCGGGCGTCTCCGTCTGCCCGACAGCGAGGCTTTCGATGTTGAACCCGCGCCTGCGGAAGAGGCTCGACACGCGATTGAGCACGCCCGGCTGGTCTTCGACAAGCGCCACGATGGTGTGCAGGCTCGCTCGCGAACGAGCGCCCGCCCCGTTGCGTCCGGCCATCAGACCTTCACCTCGGCCGCGCTCTCGATCGTCTCGTAGAGCGCGGCGCCCGCGGGCACCATCGGCCAGACGTTGCCTTCCTCTTCGACGCGGAAGTCGAGCAGGAAGGGGCCGTCGTGGGCGCGCGCCTGTGCGATCGCCGCGGCGACATCGGCCTTCTCGTCGACGCGGAGCGCGGCGATGCCGTAGGCGTCGGCGAGCTTCACGAAGTCGGGCTGGCCGATCCTCACCTCGACGAGGTTCTTGCCGTAGAACAGCTCCTGCCACTGCCGCACCATGCCGAGGTAGCCGTTGTTCATGAGGGCGAACTTGATCGGCTGGCGCTCGTCGACGATGGTCTGCAGCTCCTGCAGCGTCATCTGAAAGCCGCCATCGCCGGCGATCGACCACACCTCGCGACCGGGGTCGGCCGCCTGAGCGCCCATCGCCGCGGGCACTTCGAAGCCCATCGTCCCGAGCCCGCCCGAGCAGACCCAGCGCCGCGGGTGGCGGAACAGGTAGTGCTGCGCGGCCCACATCTGGTGCTGGCCGACGCCGGTGACGATGATCGCCTCGCCCCCGGTCGCCTCCCATATCTCGCGGATGACGTACTGGGCGAGCATCTTCGGGGTGTCGGGAATCTTGAGGCTGGGGTGCTCCTCGCGGACGTTATCGATCCACCGCAGCCATTCGCCGTGCGTGGCCTGCGGCACCTCGGGCGTCAGCGCTTCGAGCACCTGCGCGACATCGCCGACCAGGGGCACGGCTGTCGGCAGATTCTTGCCGATCTCAGCCGGGTCGATGTCGATGTGGATGATCTTGCAGTCGGGGTTGTAGTCCGACCAGCGGCCCATGGCGCGGTCATCGAACCGCATGCCGATGCCGATGACGACATCGGCCTCGTGGGCGGCCATGTTCGCCCAGTACATCCCGTGCATGCCCATGAAGCCGTACGCGAGCACGTGGTCTTCGGGCATGCCGCCGATGCCGAGGAGCGTCGTGATGACGGGTATCTGCGCCTTCTCGGCGAACCTGACGAGCGCCTCGGCGCCGCCGTCCGACTGGATGACGCCCTGCCCCGCGAGGATGATGGGGCGGGTCGACTCGCTGATGAGCTTGGCGGCGCGCTTGATCTGCGACGGGTTGCCCTTGTACGTCGGCTTGTAGCCGCGGATCGATATCTCCTCGGGGTACTCGAACTCCGCCGATTCGACGAACACGTCTTTCGGTATGTCGATGAGCACCGGGCCGGGCCGCCCCGTCCGCGCGATGTGGAAGGCTTCCTTGAACGTGTAGGCGAGGTCGGAGGCCTGCATGACGAGGTAGTTGTGCTTGGTGATGGGCAGCGTGATGCCGGTGATGTCGGCTTCCTGAAAGCCGTCCTTGCCCAGCAGCGAACGGGCGACGTTGCCGGTGATCACGACCATCGGGGTCGAGTCCATCATCGCGTTGGCGATGCCTGTCACGAGGTTCGTTGCGCCCGGCCCCGATGTCGCCAGGCAGACGCCGACCTTGCCCGAGACGCGGGCGTAGCCATCGGCGGCGTGCGCGGCAGCCTGTTCGTGGCGCACGAGCACGTGATGAATTTCGGGATACTTCGGCAGCTTGTCGTACAGCGGCAGCACCACCCCACCGGGGTAGCCCCACATGATGTCGACGCCCTCCGCCTTCAGGCATTCGAGGACGATCTCTCCTCCGGTCAACCGCATAGCGGATGCTCCTTTTATTGCTCCAGTTCAGACACGCGCGGGGCTACTGGGTCAGGTAGCCGCCGTCCGCGAAGATGATGGTGCCGGTCACGTACTCCGACTCGTCGGATGCGAGGAAGAGCGCGACGTTCGCGATGTCGCGGGGTACGCCGATGCGGCCCGCGGGGACGCGATCGATGAGGCCCTGCCGCATCTGCTCGTTCGTGAGCATTGGCTCCGTCATCCCTGTCTCAATGAAGCCGGGGCCGATGGCGTTGACGGTGATCTGGTGGGCGGCGCCCTCGATCGCCATGATCTTCGTCATCATTCGAACGCCGCCCTTGCTCGCGCAGTACGCCATCGCGCCGGCCGAGCCAACCTCCGAGTAGATGGAGGCGATGTTGATGAGGCGGCCGCCCTTGCCCGCGGCGACCATGGCGCGGCCCGCCGCCTGGCATGTGAGCCAGACACCCTTCATGTTCACATCCATGATGAACTGGTACGTCTCGTCGTCGATGTCGAGGAAGGTTGCGCCGAGGCCGGTGGCATCGCCGGTGCGCCCGGCGACGCCGGCGTTCGCCACGGCGATGTCGACGCCGCCGAGCTCGCGGACGCACGTCTCGACCATCGCCTCGACCTGGGCGCGATCGCGCACGTCGGTCTTGGTGACGACGGCGCGGCGGCCGAGCCGCTCCACCATGGCCTTCGTTTCGTTGGCGCGCTCGACATTGACGTCGGCGATGAGGACATCGGCGCCCTCTTCGGCGAAGCGTACGGCGATGCCCCGGCCGTTGCCGTAGGCCGCTCCGGTGACGATGGCTTTCTTGCCCTGTAGCCGCATAGTAGTGTGCCTCCGTGTGCTTCCGCCGCCCGGCGGATCCGGTGTGCGCTCGCCTACGCGGGTACAGCGCGGCCGCGGAGCGTCCGCCCGATGTGGGAGGCGCTTGCCGAGGCCGATATCATCTCCTGCTTCATGCCGTTATGCTCCGATGCCCAGGTTCCGGAGAACAAAAAAGCCTCGCCCCCAAAGGGACGAGACATCGATTTGTCCCGCGGTACCACCCTTCTTGGCCCACCGCCGATCCGCCCTCGCAGATGCAGCAATGTTCCCGCTTCCGCGCGATAACGGGCGCTCCCGCCCGGCCCTACGTGTCGCGTGGCGACGGTTCGGACCGGAGGCTCCGGGGCGAGTTCGGTTCGGTTCCGCTGCCGGGCTTGCACCGTTGCCCCGGCTCGCTGATGCGGAAGGCCGAGCCTACTGCTCCCCTTCGCTGCCTTTCGATAAGCGATACACCGGGAATTATGCCATCGGCTTGCGGTTACGTCAACGCGGGGCCGCCCTAACTTCGGGGCGATTCCGCCGTCAGCGCGTCGAGGGCGCGGCGCAGGGCCGTCGCGTCGATGGGGGCGCGGGCGAGCTCCGTGCCGTCGGCGAGCGCCACCACCGGTATCTCGAAGCCGTAGCGCCGCAGCAGCGCGTCGTCGCTGTCGATATCGACACGGCGAAGCTCGAAGCCGCGCGGCGCGGCGAGCGCCTGGAGCAGGAGCGCCGCCTCCTCGCACAGATGGCATCCGGCGCGCTCGTAGAGGACGACGACGGGCGCGCTCACGGCTGAGGCTCGGCCGCCCTCGCCGCCGCACGCTCCTCGCGACGTCGCTCCGCGCGCGATGGCCCCGCCGGCTCCTCGCGGAACCAGAGCCACGCCAGCCCGCCCGCCCCGAAGATCATGCCGCCGATCGCGACAAGCTGCGCCGTCCGCAGACCGGCCAGGACAAGCTCATCCTCGCGAAAGAAGCTGACCCCGAAGCGCATCGCCCCGTAGGCCAGCATCCAGCCGAAGAAGGCCCAGCCCGAGCCGCTGAAGCGCACGAACACCCAGAGCAGCACGCCGAATATCGCGATGTCGCCGAGCATCTCGTACGCCACTGCCGGATGCTGCGCGCCGAGGCCGGCGCTGATGCTGTTGGCGTGCGTGTACTCCACCGCCCACGGCAGATCGCTCGCCTTCGCCACGTGCTCGCCGTTGATGATGTCGCCGATGCGGCCAACGCCGAGCCCCAGCGATGCCGCGACAGCGCCGGCGTCGGCGGCCGCGAGCGCCGAGAACACGTTGCGCCGGAACGCCGCGTACACCAGCCCGCAGAGCACCCCGCCCACGATCGCCCCGTAGATCGAGATGCCGCCTTCGTTCAGCGCCAGGATGTCGCCGAGGTTGTCCTTGTAGCTATCCCATTCTTCGATGACGAACAGCAGCCTCGCTCCGGCGATGCCGCCCGCGACAGCGACCAGCGCTGCCGTATAGGCCTCGTCCGGGTCGATCTGGCGGCGCTCGGCGAGTCGCAGGCCGGCCCACACGCCGATGCCGATGGCGATCGCCGTGAACACGCCGTGCCAGGTGATGAGGAAGCCGAGCACTTCGCCCAGCTCCGGGTCCATGCCAATCTTGATCACCAGCAGGGGGAACGATAGCGGCACTGGGTCGCCTCCGTTTCGTCAGCGGTCGTCGTCGTCGGGCTCGGGGTCGAGATGCGCGCCGGCGGCTCTGCCGATGGCCCGCATCTCTTTGGGGAAGTTTACGGTGCGTTCGGCGACACCCGCCATAGACACGTGGCCGCCGCTGATCTTCGCCCACAGCCTCCGCCGCGGCAGATAGAACGTGCCCAGCAGCCCGGCGATGATCATCACCCCCGCGATCCAGATGATCTTTGTCCCCGGGTCGCGGCGGATGGTCAGCCCCGTGAAGTCGCGCGTCCCCGCGAACGTGTACTCGCGGCCCCCGGCGACGATGCTCGCGCCCGGCTCCAGCCGCAAGGGCCCGTCCGGCAGGCCCACAAGACTAGCATATCGCTGGCCTTCGATATCGAACGGCACCTGCAGGATTGCGCGCTCGGCGCCCGGCACATCATCGAGGAAGGCCGCGGGCGCGCCGCCGAGGAACGGGAAGGCGAACTCGAGGCCATCGGCGACGCCCGATTGGCCTTCGGCCACCACGAGGCGTACCGGCTCGCTGCCGGCGCCGGCGTTCGCCGCGGCCGTCGCCTCGAATACCACCAGCGACCAGGCATCGTCATCTTCGGGGCGCGCCCCCACGACGAAGCTGCGGCCGCCGATGGTGAGCGGCGCCAGCCACGCGCCCTCGACGATGTCGGTGAGGGCGACGTAATCGTGAAACAGCGTCGCGCCCGTCGTCGCGTCCTTCACGAGAACCTCGGGCAGCGGCATCGTCTGCGTCAGCGGCAGGGTCTCGTCGTACAGGGCGTTGCCCGTGGCTGCGTCGCGGACGACGAGCTGCCCGCCGTTCGAATCGAAGAGGCTCTGGTGAAAGCGATAGCCTTCGCAGGAGAGCGGCGAGTTCACCGTCGAGAAGCCGCGGCACACCTCCTGCCCCTGCCGGTCGACGGCGAACACGGTGCGGTAGTCGATGATGTTGCCCTCGGCGTCGCGGCCCTCGATGGCGTCGAACACCCGCACCTGCATCAGATCGCCATCGCCGAGGCCACCGACGGCGCGCGTCGTGCCCTCGGCCACGAAGATCGAGGTCTCGTCGGTGAGCAGCACCGACGTTACCGCGCCCGCCAGCACGACAATCAGCCCAAGATGCGAGACGAACGTCGAGAGCTGCGCCCAGGCGAACCGGTCGGCGAAAAGGTAGGTCGAGCCGCCTTCGTCGAAGCGGTGCACCTTGTACCAGCGTCGCCGCAGCGCGCGCTCTACCGTCGTGGCATCGCCCTCGATGGCGAAGCCGGTGCGCGAGCGCGCCCGCTCGAAGTAGGCGTCGGGCACCCGCATGCGGGGGCGAAACGTGTTCCGGAGCGTCGGCGGCAGCCGGTTCGCCGTACAGACGGTGACTGCCACGACGAGCACGCCGAGCCCGAACTTGAACCACAGCGTGCCGAACACGTTGAACAGCCCCGCCCAGTGCATCGGCTCGGTCAGGAAGCCGTAGCGGCCCTCCTGGCGCTGGAGCCAGGCGTCGACGGCCGCGGGATTGCCCCGCATGGGGATCGGTATCTGCGGAATGAGGACGCCGGCGAAGCCCACGACGGCGAGAAAGCCGGTGAGGGCCAGCGCGAATCGGACCGACGTGAACACACGCCAGAGCACGCGAAACGGCGGCTCCCACCACGGGCCCGCGCCCGCGCGGCCAACCGGCGCCGCTCCCGCACTCGCCATGGTTCGCTCCGTCCCGGCCTGATCCGCCCGCAAGCCGGACTACATGATTGCTTCGATGCGCTCCGCCATGTCGCTCTCGCCAAGTGGCCCGTAGAAGACGTCGCGAATGACGCCGTCGCGATCGACAAAGTAGCTGATGGGCAGCGCGTTCACGCGGTACGTCGACGCGACGTCGCCGTTGAGATCGAGCACTGTCGGGAAGTCCAGGCCGAACTGCTCGGCGAAGGCGCGGGCCGCGCCTGGGCTCTCCTCGACGTTTACCGCGATCACGACGAGCCCGCCCTCGCCGCCGTAGCGGTCGTGGGCGGCGACGATTTCCGGCATCTCCTTGCGGCACGGCGTACACCACGTCGCCCAGAAGTTGATGAACACGGGCTGGCCCGCGTAGTCGCTGAGCCGCAGCGTCCCGCCGTCGAGCGTCTCGAGCACGAAGTCGGGCGCGACCTTGCCCTTCTCGGCCGAGACGCCGACATCGGCCGGGCGCGTATCGGCGGGACGATCGACAATGCCGGTGCCGGCGACGGCGACGCTGGAGCCGCCCGTGTCGCGGCTCTCGATCGCCCAGATGACGCCGACGATGGCCGCCACCGACACGATTGGCAGGACGACGCTGCGCAGCGCGCCCGACCACTCGCGGCGTCGCTGGGGGCGCTCGTCGAGCTCGTCCTCGTCGGGGGTGGTCAGGGGCGCGTCCGGGTCGTCGATCCGGTTCTCTGCCATGAGGGTTGCCTCCGCTGGGGCGCTGGGCGCGAGCTCCGCGCCGACGCTACGACAATAGCCCGATATAGGACTGGCGAACAACATCGGGGGGCTCGCCCTGCCCGAGGAACCCCTCGCCAATGCGCACCTCGAAGTGCAGGTGGATCTCGGCGTCCGGGTCGTCGAGGCCTTCCGGCGTGCCGCTGTTGCCGACGTACCCCACGACCCGCCCCTCGCGAACTTGGTCGCCGACTTCGAGATCGGCCGCCACATTATCGAGATGAGCGTAGCGCGTCACCACGACCTCGCCGCTCTCCAGCACACCGTGCTCGACCCACACCTGCCGCCCCCGGAAGCGATCGAGCGAAGCCGGCGACGAGTCTTGCACGGCCGCCTCCGCAGGCGTGATCGGCTGATATTCGTGGTCGATGCGCACCACAACACCGTCGGCCATCGCCCGCACCTCGGTGCCGCGCCGGATGCTGGCGCAGGCGAGCTCGGGGTAGAGATCGACGCCTTCGTGCACGCCGTTGCGATACTCGCGCGGCGCGTTCGGCATCACGGAATCGATGTCGGGCAGGCAGGCGGCGGCGATCGGCATCGCGAAGCCCGTCAGCTCGATAACCGCCGGCCCCGCGGCATCCGTCGCCGGGGTGGCAGTGGCGGCGGCGCCGCCGGGCTGGGCCAGCACCACGGACATCCCGCCCTCGACCGGGCCGTCGTCGCCGCGGGCGCGAACGAGCGCCGCCCCGCCGAAGAGCGCGACCACCAGGGCGAGCCAGGGCCACCACGTTCGCACGTACGCCGCCTACTTCCGGACTGGGTAGCCTTCGTCGGCGAGCGCCGCCTCGATGCGCTCCAGCGTCGTCGCGGCGGGGTCGAACTCGACGACGACCTGCTTGCTTTCGGGGTCACCCTCGATCATCTGCGCGCCGCCAAGCGCCGCCACCGCTTTGCCAATGGACTGGATGCAGTGGTCGCAGCTGATGTCGGGCGCGGTGAGCTTTACACGTTCCATCGTCCACTCCTGTCTGCGTCGAGCTTGCCAGATGCCGCTACCGCCGCCCGCGACCGCCGCCCCGAAGCCGGGCCGCAGCGGCGTGAGCGGCGCGCTCGGTCGTATCGTCGAGCGTCGCCAGCGCGGGCGCGTTCTCGCCGTAGCGCCGCTCCAGCGCCTCGGCGATGAGCTTGTCGGCGAAGGCCGGGTTCTTCGGCAGCAGTGAGCCGTGCAGATACGTGCCGTAGGCACGCCGCTCCACCGCGCCCTCGGTGCCGTCCTCGCCGTTGTTGCCGAATCCCTCCAGCACCCACGCCAGCGGCTGCGCGCCCGCCCCGAGATACGTCCGGCCGCCGTGATTCTCGAAGCCGACGAGCGAGCCGCCCGCGACATCGCTGCGCGCCACGACGTTGCCGATGCAACGGCGAGCGTCCTCGCCGGGGTGCACCGTCGTCGCGTCGAAGATGCGCGCGCCCGCCAGCATCTCGCCATCGGCCGTGCGGTAGTCGCGGCCCATGAGCTGGAACCCGCCACAGACGGCGAGCATCGGCACATTGGCCGCGACGGCCTCGCGGAGGGCGGCGCCCTTCGCCGCGAGGTCGCCCGCGATCCGGCGCTGCTCGCGATCCTGGCCGCCGCCGATGACGATGAGGTCGTAGGCGTCGGGGTCGAATTCGTCGCCGATGCCGATGTCGTCGACCCGCACGGCAATGCCGCGCTCCTCGCAGCGGCGGCGCAGGCAGATGATGTTGCCCCGGTCGCCGTAGATGTTCATGAGGTTCGGGTAGAGGTGGGCGATCCGCACTTCGTAGCCGCTCACGATGCGCGCTCCCAAAAGTGCCCCTCGCCCGCCCAGCGGCCGAGCAGCTCCCGCGCCTCAAGCATCGCCGTGTACGTCGGCAGCACGTAGAGCGGGCCGTCCCCGCCCCGGCCGAGCGCCGCGCGCAAGGCCTTCTCGATGTCGCGCTCGACCTGGACGCCGGTGAAGCCCGCGTACTTGAGGCGCAGCGCCATATCGCCGGCGCGACGGCCCGTGGCCGTCACCGAGGCGGCCTGCTCCGCGAGGATGTCGTAATCGACGTCCCATATCCAGGAGACGTCTGCGCCGTCGGCGATGCCGTCGTTCAGCGCGAACAGCAGGTCTTTCGGGCCATCGGCCGCCGCGATCGTCCGTAGCGCCTGGTTCAGCCCGGCGGGATTCTTGCCGAGCAGCAGCCGCACCTCGCGCCCGTCGGCCATCAGCCGCTCCTGCCGTCCGAAGGCCGCGTCGGTCACGGCGAGGCCGCGCGCGATCGCGCCCAGCGGCACTCCGAGCACGACCGCACCCGCCGCTGCCGCGAGCGCGTTTTCGACGTTGTACAGCCCCCCCAGCGGCAGCTCGATCTGCTCGCTCGAGCCCAGGGCCGCGAGCCGGAAGCGGACTCGCTCGTCGCCGCGGAGCTCGATGTCATGCGCGGCGACATCGGGCGCGATCCGGCCCTCGCCGCAGCGCGGGCAGCGCCACCAGCCAAGGTGCCCGAAGAACAGCGCATCGTAGGCGTAATCGCTATCGCAGCGCTCGCACCAGCGCGAGTCGGCGGCGTGCTCGGCCGCCCCCAGCGCCACGCTCGCATCCTCGATGCCGTACGTGAGGGCACGCGGCCGTGCGCCGCGGGCGAGCCCCGCGACCAGGGGATCGTCGGCGTTGAGCACGAGCGTCGCGGTCGCGGGGAGCTGGCCGATGGCCTCGCGCCAGACCGCGGCGACGGAGTCGATCTCGCCGTAGCGGTCGAGCTGGTCGCGGAAGAGGTTGGTGAACACAATGACATCGGGCCCCACGGCGTTGGCCGCGAGCAGGAGCGTCGCCTCGTCGACCTCGAACACAGCGCTGCGATCGGGGTGCACCCGGCCGCCCGCGCCCGCTTGATCGAGGAGGGTGGCGGCGAGCCCGCGCATGAGGTTCGAGCCGGCGCTGTTGCGGATGGGCTCGCCGCCGTAAGCGCGCAGGATCGATCCGAGCATGCGCGCCGTCGTCGTCTTGCCGTTCGTGCCGGTGACCATCGTCTTCGCGCCGCGTATCTGGCCGGCGAGGTGCTCCACAAGACGCGGGTCGATACGCTCCGCCACGAGGCCGGGCAGCGCTGTCCCCCCGCCGCGCCCGAGCCGGCGGCTCATGACCGCGACCGACTTGCCGGCGAGCACCGCGGCCATGGTTCGCACCCCAGCGCCGCCGCGTGCCGCGGACAACGTCATAGGGCGCCCTGCGAGCGCTGCTCCATTCGCCGGATGAGGCTCTGTCGCCGGACGACGCCGAGGAAGCGCGACCCCTCGACCACGGGCAGCAGGTCGACGCCCGTGGTCTCCATCCGCTCCCACGCCTCGAAGCCCGTGTGGCCGGAGTCGATGGCCAGGAGCTGGGCCGCCGGGATCATGAGGTCGCGGGCGCAAACGAAGTTATCGTTATCGAGCGCGGTGAGGGCGATATCGCCCGTAATCAGCCCGACGACGCGGTCGCTTTCCACGACGAGCATGTGGTCGCCCGGCTCGGCGAGCATCCCCTCCTGCTCCACATCGGCGATCCGGGTGTGCATGGCGACCCGGGGCCAGTCGCGCTCCACCGCCTCGCCGACCCGGAAGTCGTTCATCCGCAGGAGCAGTTGAGTGCGCTCCCACGTGCCGCGCGCCGCGAAATCGAGGAACGCCCCGATCATGATCAGCCAGAAGCCGCCGACGGAGTCGGTGGCCCACGCTTCGTCCTCGCCGAACAGCAGCGACGCCGAGCCGTAGGCGACGATCGTCCACGCGATGCCGCGGCCGATGTAGGTCGACCAGCGGGTCGCGCCCTCGTAACGGCCGGAAACGCCCCAGAGCGCGGCGCGGAGCACGCGGCCGCCATCGAGCGGGAAGCCCGGCACGAGGTTGAACAGCGCCACACCGAGGTTCATCAGCCACAGCCACTCGAGGACGACGGCGATGGGCGCGCCGCTCCCTTCGAGTGGCAGCCACAGCAGGAAGCCGGCGATGCCGAGCGCGAGGCTCGTCGCGGGGCCGGCGAACGCCATCAGGAACTCCTGGCTGGCCTTCGGCGCCTCGCGCGCGATATGCGACACGCCACCGAGGATGAACAGCGTAATGCCGTGCACCGGAATGCCGAAGGCCTTCGCGACGACGCTGTGTGCCAGTTCGTGCAGGAGGATCGAGACGAAGAAGAGGAGGCCCGAGATGAAGGCCATCGCCCAGTAGAGGTTATCGCTGCGGCCGGGGATGGCGTCCGGGTAGACGCGCAGCGCCAGCACCCCGATCACCAGCCCAAACGCGATGAACCACGACGGGCTGACCGCCACCGGGACACCGAAGATCTTACCGAGCCGGTACGAGCTCCACACTGCTGCCTTCCCTACCGCGCCCCACCGCGGTTCTTCCGCCTCCTCCCATGCTAGCCCACCGCTCGGAAGCGGCGCAAGCGAAGCGAGTTCGCCATCACCGTCACCGAGCTCGAAGCCATCGCGGCCGCCGCGAGGATCGGGTTGAGGAAGCCGTAGTCGCCGAGCGCCCAATCGAACGTCTCGGGCACGGTTCCATCGCTGAACAAGGGGTACAGCACACCCGCCGCCACGGGAATGAGAGCCACGTTATAGAAGAAGGCCCAGAACAGGTTCTCCCGGATAGTACGTATGGTGGCCCGGCTCAGACGCATCGCCGTGGCCACCCCCGCGAGATCGCCGCGGATGAGGGTCACGTCCGAGGCCTCGATCGCGACATCGGTGCCCGTGCCGATCGCGATGCCGACATCGGCCTGCGCGAGGGCCGGCGCATCGTTGATGCCGTCGCCGACCATGGCGACGACGTGGCCCTCGGCCTGGAGCCGCCGTATCTCTTCGACCTTCTGCTCCGGCAGCACCTCCGCGATAACGCGATCGACGCCGGTCTCCTCGGCGATGGCGCGGGCCGTGCGCTCGTTGTCGCCGGAGAGCATCGTCACGGAGAGGCCCATCTTCCGCAGCTGCGCGACCGCCTCACGAGCGCCCGGCTTCACGGTGTCGGCGACACCGACGATGCCCGCCGCGAGCCCGTCGACGGCGACGAACATGGCCGTGCGGCCCTTCGCCTGGATCGCCGCTCCCAGCTCCGCCGCATCGGCCGCGAGCGCGACGCCCATCGTCTCCATCAGCCGCAGGTTGCCGAGCGCAACCCGATGGCCCTCGATCTCGGCCTCGACGCCGTGCCCCGGCAGCGCGCGGAAGGCGGCCGGCTCGGCGAGCGCCAGCGCCCGCTCCCGCGCTCCCTCGATGATGGCCGCGGCCAACGGATGCTCCGAGCCCGACTCGGCGCTGGCCGCCCACCGGAGCAGCGCATCGGAATCGTGGCCGTTCAGCGGGACGAGGTCGGTGAGCTTGGGGCGGCCTTCGGTGATGGTGCCGGTCTTGTCGAACACGACCGCCGTGACCCGATGGGCCCGCTCCAGCGCCTCGCCGCCGCGGATGAGGACGCCCGCCTCGGCCCCCTTGCCCGTGCCGACCATGATCGCCGTCGGCGTCGCGAGCCCGAGCGCGCAGGGGCAGGCGATGATGAGCACCGCCACCGCGTTGAGCACGGCGAACGTGAACGCCGGCTCCGGCCCAAACGCCCACCAGATCGCGAAGTCGGCCGCCGCGATGGCGATGACGGCGGGCACGAAGTAGCTCGCGACGACATCGGCGAGGGCCTGGAGCGGCGCTTTCGAGCCCTGCGCCTCCTCGACGAGCCGCACGATCTGCGCCAGCGCGCTGTCGGCGCCGACCTTCGTCGCCCGGAAGCGGAACGCGCCCGTCGTGTTCATCGTCGCGCCGAACACCTCGTCGCCCGCCGCCTTGTCGACAGGCAGGCTCTCGCCGGTCAGCATCGATTCGTCGACGGCGCTCGTCCCGGCGACGACGACACCGTCGACGGCGATCTTCTCGCCGGGCCGGACGAGCACGACATCGCCGGGCACGACATCCTCGATTGGCACGTCGCGCTCCTCGCCGTCCCGAACCACGCGGGCCGTCTTTGCCTGCAGGCCGAGCAGCCGCCTGATCGCCGCCGATGTCTGCCCCTTCACGCGCGCCTCGAGCCAGCGGCCCAGCAGGATGAAGGCGATGATGGCCGTGCTCGTCTCGAAGTAGACCTCCGCCATCGTCGTGTGCGTCTCGACCCACGACGGGGCGAAGGTGGCGACGACGCTGTAGCCATAGGCGGCACTGGTGCCGACGGCGATCAGCGTGTTCATGTCGGTGGTCCGGTGCCTCGCCGTTGCCCAGGCGCCCCGATAGAACTGCCACCCGGCCCAGAACTGGATCGGCGTCGCCAGGGCGAAGAAGAGCGGGTGCATCACGCGGGCCGGGATGCCGTCGAGCGCGGGGATGCGGTGCCACTGCATCAGCGACATCACCACCGCCGCCACGACGCCGCTCGCGATGACCTTGGCCCGGAGGACCCGCTCCTCGCGCTCGCGCTCGCTCGCCTCACGCCCGGCGGCGGCCGCCGCCTCGGCCAGCGGGCGCGCGCCGTAGCCGTACTCCACGACCGCGTGGACGAGCGAATCGAGCGGTACGGCGGTAGCCGGCGCGAGCATCACCGTGGCGCGCTCCGTCGCGAGGTTCACGCGCGCCTCCGCGACGCCCGGCACCTTCGCGAGGGCGCGCTCCACCCGCCGCACGCAGGAGGCGCAGGTCATGCCCGTGATCGCGAGGTCGACGCGCTCGGGCCCAGTCGCGGGCTCGCCTGGCGGACGCGTCTCGGTCGTGGTCATGGAGTTCAGTACCTCAGTCTCCATGATACTCCCGCCCGGGCGCCACTCAATCGACAAGCGGCTCCTCGATGACGTGCAGATCGGCTCGTTTCATGGTGAGGGCGATCTCCTTCGCCGCCGCGAGCCCGAGCCGGTGGTAGACGTACGACGGAACGTCGATCTCCACGTCCCACGGCTGCGGCGAACCGTCGAGCCGCACCCGCAGCGTCCGCGACTCGGCCCGGGGCCGCTCCTCGACGATGAGGCCGCGAAACGTGTTCTCCTCCGGCGCAGGCCGATCCTCGCGGACGATGAGGACGCGCTCCGCTCGCACGCAGACGTCGACCACCGCGCCCGCCCGAAGCGCGGCGCGCTCGACGATGAGGCGGCGGCCGGCCCAATCGAGCACCGCCGCTCCGCCCTCGCTCGCGACGACCCGCGCCCGCAGGATGTTGCGCACCCCCACGAGCTGCGCCACCCGCCGGGTGGCCGGCCGCTCGAAGACATCGTCGCGGCTGCCCTGCTGCTGCACACGGCCGGCATCGAGCACGACCATACGCGAGGCGAGCGTGTAGGCCTCGTCCGGGTCGTGTGTGACGAGGAGCAGCGGCCCGCCCCACTCGCGGTGCAACGCCAGCAGCTCATCGCGCAGCGCCCACCGAAGCCCCGTGTCGAGCGCGGCGAAGGGCTCGTCGAGCGCGAGCAGGCGCGGGCGGATGGCGAGCGCGCGGGCCAGCGCCACTCGCTGCCGCTGCCCCCCCGAAAGCTCGGCGGGCCGATGGCGCTCGAGCCCGGCGAGCCCGAGCCGCTCGATCAGCTGGCCGACGCGAGCCGCTCGCTCGTCCGCCGGGCCGCGCACCCCGAATCCGATGTTCGCCGCGACGCTGAGGTGCGGGAAGAGCGCCGCGTGCTGGGGCACATAGCCGACGCCCCGCTGCTGCGGCGGCAGGTCGATGGCGCCCGCCTCGTACAGCACGTCGCCCTCCACCGCGATGCGGCCCGCGTCGGGGCGAACGATGCCGGCGATGGCCGCGAGCGTCAGCGACTTGCCCGCGCCCGACGGCCCGAAGAGCACGACGATCTCGGGGCCAGCCTCAAATCGCACGTCGAGCCGGAAGTCGCGCAGCGTCTTGCGAACATCGATCTCGAGCACGCTCATGCTCCCATCGGCCCGCGCCCCAGCAGCGCCCGGAAGACGACGATGAGCGTGAACGAGACGACGACAAGCACCAGCGACAGAGCGAGCGCCGCGTCGAAATCGGACTGCCACGCGCTGTAGATCGCCAGCGGCATCGTCTCGGTGACGCCGCCGAAGCTGCCCGCGAACATGATCGTCGCGCCGAACTCGCCGAGCGCCCGCGCCCACGCCATCACCGCGCCGCCCGCCAGCGCCGGCAGCGCGATCGGCGCCGTCACGCGGAAGAACGTCGCCGCATCCGACACGCCGAGCGTCCGCGCGACGCGCTCCAGCTCCGGGTCGACGGCCTGGAAGCCGGCGTGCGCGGCGCGCACATAGAACGGCGCCGACACGAAGACCTGCGCCAGCACCACCGCCGCCGTCGTGAACGCGATGTCGAGCCCCAGCGCGCCCAGCGGGTCGCCGAGGATGCCGTTGCGGCCGAATGTCATGAGCAGCGCCACGCCCGCGACCGCCGGCGGCAGCACCATCGGCAGGTCGATGAGGGTGTGGGCGAGCTGGTGTCCCGGGAAGCGCCGTCGCGCCAGCAGGTACGCCGTGGGCGTCCCGAACGCGATCGTCACGACGAGGCTGATGGCCGTGGTGACCAGGCTCAGCCGCAGCGCGTCGCGCACGGCGGGCGAATCGAGGTGCCCGAAGGGGTCGGCGGGAACAGCCTTCCAGACAAGCGCGACGAGCGGCAGCAGCAGAAACGCGAACGTCACGGCGGCGGCGAGCACTGTCACCGCGGCGACAGGCACAGCAGCGCGGCCGGGCGCGCCATCGCCGCTCACGGAACCGCCGGGCCGAGGCCCCGGCTCGCCAGCACCGCCCGCCCGTCGTCGCCCAGCACCAGCGCGATGAACGCGCGAGCGGCGTCCTCGTCGCCGTCACGCACGGGCGCGATGACGTACTCGATCCGGGGCTGGGCGTCGCCGGGCAGCGCGAGCGAGCGCACCCCCGCCGCGCCCGCGCCCGTCACGTCGGATGCGTAGACGATGCCAGCGTCGGCCTCGCCCAGCCGCACTTTCGTGAGCACACGCTCCACGTCGGGCTCCTCCGAGACGACGTTGGCGCGGATGGCGGCGGCGAGGTCCGCGCCGAGGGCGTCGAGCGCCTCCTGCGTGTAGGCGCCGATCGGCGATTGCGGCCCGCCGATCACGAGACGAAGACCCGCACGCCCGAGATCGGCGGGGGCGAGCACGCCGGCGGGGTTCGATTCGGGCACGACGATGACGAGCCGGTTCGTGGCGAACACGACCGCGTCGCCGACAAGGCCGGCGTCGCGCGCCAGGTCCATCTGCCGGATGTCGGCGGAGGCGAACACGTCGGCGCGCGCGCCCTGTTCGAGCTGCGTCCGCAGCAGTTGCGAGCCGGCGAAGTTGAACTGGGGGTGGAGTGTGGAACGTGTGGTCGCCATGTCGCCGATCTCTTCGAACGATGCCCGCAGCGACGCCGCGGCGAACACGGTGACCCGGCCGTCCCCGCCGCCGCCGCAGGCTGTGGCCGCAGCCGCCAGCAGCAGGGCCGCGGCCAGCGAGCGACCCGGCGAGCGCGGCCTCGCCGATTCGCCGAAACGCAACGCGCCGAGTTGTCGTCAACCCGGCGCGTCATGGTCTCCGCTGCTCGCGTGAGGCAAGATGCTGGCGAGCGCCTCGGGGGGCGCCCCCGCTAGCCGCCTTCGGCGGCGGGCGGCGGCGTCGGGCGGTTCGTGTCGGATGCTGCTGCCGCCTCGGCCTTCGCCTTCATGTCGGCGGACTCCAGCTTGTCGTCGTCCTTCGAAGCGCGACGGAACTCGCGGATGCCGCGACCGAGCGCGCCGCCAACCTCGGGGAGCCGGCCCACTCCGAAGATGATGACGATGACCGCCAGAATAAGAACTAGCTCGATTGGGCCAAGATTCGGCATGCCAACCCCCTTGGAATCGTGCAGGCCACTCGACGGTATCACGAGCGCGGCGAATTGTCCACTGCGACGACACCTCCGACCGGCTCGACGAACACGTCCATGACGCCGCCGCAGATCTTGTCGTCGCCATCGATGGGGTTCGTGAGGTCGACGGTGACGACACGGGCGGCACCGCCGCGCAGCACCTCCATCGCCTCGCTCCACACTTCGGCCTCGCCGCAGCCGCCGCCGATGGTGCCGCAGAACGTGCCATCGGCGCGCACGATCATCTTCGCGCCGGGCCGGCGAGGCGTCGAGCCGCGTGTGGCCGCCACGGTCGCCACAACGATGCGCTCGCCATCGCGCAGGGCACGCGCCACTTCCCGATGTACTTCGTTGTTCATGCGTCCTCCTGGTCGAGGAGCGTTTCGAGCGGCAGCGTCATCGCCGCTTCGGCGGATGGCCACGGCCTCGGCCGGAACGCGATCGCCCCGGCGCCAGCGGCGGCAAGCCGGAAGCTGCCGTCTCGCCGAGCAGCGAAGCCGCCCATCGCCGAAACGCGCCCCCGTCAGCGCCTGGAGCGCGTCCGCGAGACAGCCGTCGTCGCCGATGTCGAGCCTCAGCTGCGCATCCTTCTCGGCGACGCCCCAGCGCTCACGTACATGATAGAGCAGCCGCGCGGCCGTCACAACGGCGGCGCATCGCTCGCCGTGGAACAGCGCCGCCTCGTGGATGAGGCGCGGCAGCTCCGCATCGGCGGGCCCCAGCACCGGGGTGAGGTCGTGCTCGCCGCGCGCCGAGAATGCGCCGTCGAATCCGGTGGAGTAGGGCTTGATATCGAGCACGGGCGTGCCATCGGCGAAGTCGAGCGGGCCGACCCGGAGCGCCGGGCCATCGCGCCCGAGCAGCGGTACGGTCGCCAGCCCGATGGGGTTCGGGCGGGCGGGGCTGCGGGTGGCGAACACGCCGCGCTCCGGCCGCGAGCCATCGCGGCGAGGCCGCGCTCGCAGCGTCTGCCGGCCGGCGCGATCGAGCCACGCCAGGACGATGATGTGCGACGCCCGCGCGATGCCATCGAGCCCCGCGGCGTACTCCGCATCGACGAGCACCTCGCTGGGCAGGCCGCCGCGCGGCAGATCGGCGGGCGCGGGCGCGGCGTTGCGCACCACGCCGATCGGCCGCATCTCGATGCGCTCCGCGTTCGTCACGAGCCGGGGGCCGCCGGCGTCCGCGCGAGAGACGCGCGCGGCGCTCGGCCATCGACAGGCCGCTGCCGCCGCGCCGCACCTGGATGATCTGGGCCAGAATGCTGACAGCGATCTCGGCCGGTGTCTCCGCGCCGATGTCGATGCCGATCGGCGTATGCACCCGCTGCGAGCTCGGCGGCCAAAAGCCCGTCCTCCGCCAGGTGCTGGAGCACTGCGCCGACCCGCCGCCTGCTGCCGATCATCCCGACATAGCCCGCGCCCCGCCCGACGACCTCGCGCAGGCTGAGCTCGTCCTGCTTGTGGCCGCGCGTGACGACGACCACCGATGTCGCGGGCGTGATGGCGAACCGGCGCAGCTCTTCGACGAAGTCGCCGCAGATGACCTGCTCCGCCATCGGGAACCGTTCGCGGCTCGCATACTCGGGCCGGTCGTCGAGCACGGTCACGGCGAACCCGAGGTGCTCGCCGATCGTCGCCAGCGACAGGCCGACGTGGCCACCGCCGACGACGAGCAGCGCCTCAGGCGGCGCGTACGTCTCGACGAGGAGATCGTACGCGCCTTCTGCGCCCCGGCGGGCGGGCTCGCCATCGGGAGCCAGCCTGTGCGTTTCGGCCACGACGGCGCGGTCGAGTGCCGCCAGCGCCAGCCGCACCGCCGCCGCTTCGAGCGCGCCGCCGCCCAGCGTCCCGAGCGTGCCGCCGCCGTCGCGAACGAGCATCTTCGTGCCGATGGCCACGGCGGCGTTACCGGGCGCAGCGATAACGACGATCGTGGCCACGCGCGCGCCATCGCCTTCGACCGCGGCAAGCGTCTCGCGCGCGACCTCGGCGGCAATGTCGGGTGCCGTGCTCATATCAAAGGTTGAAGAGCACGTTCATGATGTCGCCATCCTGCACGATGTACTGCTTGCCCTCGAGCCGGAGCTTCGCCCGCTTCTTCGCTTCGGCGATCGATCCGCACTCGAGCAGGTCGTCCCAGCGCACGACTTCGGCACGGATGAAGCCGCGCTCCAGATCGCTGTGGATCTTGCCCGATGCCTGGGGCGCGGCTGTTCCGGCGCGCACGGTCCACGCCCGGCATTCGTCCTCGCCGACGGTGAAGAACGAGATGAGCCCGACAAGCTGGTACGAAAGCCGCACCATGCGCGCCAGCGACGACTCCTGCCCGGCGAGCCCCATCTCCTCGCGGAACTGCGCCGCCTCGTCCTCCGGCAATCGCGCCAGCTCCGCCTCGAGCTCGCCGGCGAGCGCGGCGACTTCGCTGCCGGGCACGGTGATGCGTGCGCGCGCCTCCGCCTCGATCTCGGCGGCGCGGGACGCATCGTCCTCGCCGACATTGAGCACGACGAGCAGCGGTTTCGACGTGAGGAACTGGTACGCGGAGAGCATCTTGCGCTCCTCGTCGGAGAACTGCTGGGCGCGCAGCGGCACCTCCGACTCGATGCCGTCGCGCATCCGCTGCAGCAGCGCCAGTTCGCGTTCGGCGGCGTCGCGTTCGGTCGCCTTCACCGACTTCATCGATTCGCGGATGCGCTCCACCCGCTTTTCGATGAGGGCGAGGTCGGCGAAGGCGAGCTCGAGGTCCATCGCCGCCACGTCGCGTTGCGGGTCGACGGTGATGTTCGGATGAGCGACCGAAGGGTCGGCGAAGGCGCGTGCCACGTGGATGAGCGCATCGCAACGGCCGAGCTCGGCGAGGAAGCGGGCGCCCGGCCCGCCACCGCCCGGCCCGAAGGCGGTGCCCGCCCCGGGAAAATCGACGTAGCGGATGTCGGCAGGCGTCGTCTTCTTGGGGTGGTACATCGCCGAGAGCCGGTCGAGCCGGTCGTCCGGCACCTTTACGACGCCGATGTTGGGTTCCGTGCCGCCGCCGTAGCCGGTCGAGGCTTCGCCCCGGGTGACCGCATTGAAGATCGTCGTTTTGCCGGCGCGTTCGAGTCCGATAATTCCGAGTTGCATGCTCCGATAATAGCATCCGCGGTCGCCGCGTACCGGCAGACGGGCGCAAGCGGGCAGCCATCGCAGCGCGGCGCGCGCTTCGTGCAACGCCGCTTGCCGTGCTCCACGAGCAGCGCGTGGTACTCGCCCCAGAGCGCCGCGTCGCGCGGCAGACCGGCGGCGAACATGGCCGCGTAGCCATCGTAGCCCGGCGCTGCGGCGACGAGCCCCACCCTGTCCGCGATCCGCCGGGCGTAGCCATCGACGACGAACCGTGGCCTGGCCCGCCGCGTACAGCGCGATCACGTCCGCCGTCTCCGGGCCGATGCCGTGCGTGGCGAGCAGCCGTGCCCGCAGCTCGCCGGCCGGCAGCGCCAGCAGCACCGCGAGGTCGCCGCCGCACCCGGCGTCGAGCATCGCGATGAACGCGCGCAACCGTGCCGCCTTGACACCGTGCGTGCCCGACGGCCGGATCAGCGCCGCGAGCTCCGCGGGCGGGAGCTCCCGCATCGCCCGCACGGAGAGTGCGTCCGCCGCGCGCAGGTTCGCGAGCGCCCGCTCGACGTTCGTCCATGCCGTGTTCTGCGTCAGGATCGCCCCGGCGACGACCTCGAACGGGTCATCGCCGCCCGGCCACCACCCTTGCGGGCCATACGCCGCGAGCAGCCGCGCGTACACCTGGGCGGAGGAGGGCGCAGCCGCGAGCATCAGGGGTGGCCGATCCACGCGGGCACGCGCGCGTCCGCGACGCAGTCGTAGTACGGAATGTAGGGCTTGATGTCGAGCACGGGCGTGCCGGCGAGCGCGTCGAGGCCGCGCACCCGCAGCGTGCCGCCATCGACGCGCAGCAGCTCGACCGCCGTCATCCCGATCGGGTTGGGCCGCGCCTGCGTGCGCAGCGCGAACACGCCCACCGGAGCGGGCGCGCCCTCGGGGTACTGCGTCACCACCTCGCGGCCGTCCGCGCCGACGGCGTGCAGCGCGAACAGCACCCACACGTGCGAGTAGCCCTCGAGTCCGGCGAGCGCGGCGGCGAGCTTCGGATCGAGCGCGAGCTCCGACTCGACGCGGGCCCAGCCTTCGGCCGGCGGCCGCGTCGGTGCACGCCGGACATGGCCGATGGCGCGGAACGCCGGCGGCTCCGCCCCGGGCTGCTTGTCGCGTCCGAGCCATCCCATGACTCAGCCCTCCGGAACCGATAGATCGCGTAGGCGTTATGTCGGCATTCAGCTTGGAGAAGGCCCTGTTTCGTGATAGAATGAACGCACATGGCTACACGACCCAACGACTATACCGCACGCGATATCCAGGTTCTCGAAGGCCTCGAGGCAGTGCGCCGCCGCCCCGGCATGTACATCGGCACGACGGACGAGCGCGGCCTCCACCATCTCGTCTACGAGATCGTCGATAACTCCACCGACGAGGCGATGGCCGGGCATTGCACCCGCATCGACGTCACGATCGGCAAGGACGGCAGCGTCGCCGTCCGCGACAACGGCCGCGGCATCCCCGTCGACAAGCACGAGAAGACGGGGCTCTCGGCGCTCGAAACCGTGATGACGGTGCTGCACGCCGGCGGCAAGTTCGGCGGCGGCGGCTACAAGGTGTCGGGCGGCCTCCACGGCGTCGGCGCCTCGGTCGTCAATGCGCTCTCCGACAAGCTGTGGGTCGAGGTCCGCCGCGGCGGCAAGGTCTACCGGCAGGAGTACGCTCGCGGGGCGCCGCAAGGGCCGCTCAAGTCGTCGCCCGCCGCCGGCAGCGAGACCGGCACCACGACGTGGTTCCACCCCGACCCGGAGGTGTTCGGCGAATCGGCGCTCGATTACGAGACGCTGGCCCAGCGCTTCCGCGAGATGGCGTACCTCACCCGCGGAGTGTGGATCAGCTTCATCGACGAGCGCGACGACCGCGAACGCAACTTCTACTTCGAGGGGGGCATCGCCTCGTTCGTGCGGCACCTGAACAAGGACCGCACCGTCGTGCAGACGCTGCCGCTCGCCATCGATCGCGAGGTCAACGGCGTCTCCGTCGAGATCGCGATGCAGTACAACGACGGCTTCAGCGAGGCGATGTTCGCCTTCGCGAACTGCATCAACACCATCGATGGCGGCACCCACCTGACGGGCTTCCGTTCGGCGCTGACCCGCGTGCTCAACGACTACGCGCGGCGCAACAAGCTGCTCAAGGACGACGACGCCAACCTCAGCGGCGACGATGTCCGCGAGGGGCTCGTCGCCGTCATCAGCGTCAAGCTCGCCGAGCCCCAGTTCGAAGGCCAGACGAAGACGCGCCTCGGCAACAGCGAGGTCAAGGCGATCGTCGAGTCCGCCTTCGGGGAAGGGCTCAACGAGTACCTCGAGAACCACCCCCAGGAGGGGCGGCGGATCATCGACAAGTGCCTGACCGCGGCGCGCGCCCGCGAGGCCGCCCGCAAGGCCCGCGACCTCGTCATCCGCAAGGGCGCGCTCGAGGGCGGCATGCTGCCCGGCAAGCTCGCCGACTGCTCCGAACGCAACCCCGAGCTCGCCGAGCTCTTCCTCGTCGAGGGCGACTCGGCGGGCGGCTCCGCGAAGCAGGGCCGCGACCGGCGCTACCAGGCCATCCTGCCGCTGTGGGGCAAGATTCTGAACGTCGAGAAGGCGCGCCTCGACAAGATTCTGGCGCACGATGACATCCGCTCGATGATCACGGCGCTCGGGATGGGGGTCGACGACAACATCGACCTCACGAAGCTGCGCTACCATCGCGTCATCATCATGACCGACGCCGACGTCGACGGCTCGCACATCCGGACGCTGCTGCTGACGTTCTTCTACCGCCACATGCAGGAGCTGATTCACCACGGTCACCTCTACATCGCGCAGCCGCCGCTCTACCGCATCCAGAACGGCCGCCAGCACACCTGGATCTTCAGCGACAAGGAGAAGGACGCGCTACCTCAAGAAGAACGAGGGCAAGAACGTCCACATCCAGCGCTACAAGGGCCTGGGCGAGATGAACGCCGACCAGCTCTGGGAAACCACGATGGATCCCGACCGGCGCAGCATGCTGCGCGTCAACGCCGAGAACGCCATGGAAGCGGAAGAGGTGTTCTCGCAGCTCATGGGCGACGATGTCGCGCCGCGCAAGGCCTTCATCCAGAGCTACGCGAGCCGCGTCCGCAACCTCGACGTCTAGCGCCACACTCGCCCCGCCGGGAGCCGCCACATGGCACGCCTGATCGTCGAAACACGGCCGGAGCCGCTGCCGCTCGCCTTCTCGGGCGATAGCAGCGACCTCGTCTGGTTCCTGTCGTTCGCCGCGGTCGAGCAGTACGGCTCGCAGCACGAGCTCTCGCTGGCGGCGACGCTCCTGCGCCACAAGCACAAGCTCCGGCTGCGGGCGCTGCTGCGCTTCACCGCCGCCGGCGACGACGACGCCGAGGAGCTGGAGCGGAGCTGGCAGCCGCCCGCGCCGCTCGCCGAGGCGGCCGCCAGCGTGCGCGCCGTCATCGAGGGGGGCGCCGACCGCCAGATCGCCGCCTACACGGAGGGCTTCGCCAACCTCGCGCCCCTCCTCGCCGAACTCGAAGCGATGGCACACGCCGCTGCCGCGCACGGCTGCGAAATCCGGATGACGTACGAGCTCTAGACCACACGCGGGGTACACTGCCGGTATGCTTTGGGAAGAGCGCCGCGTCGCGCGCGCCTACAACCGCTGGATGACCCGCAACGGCCCGCTGGCTCAGCACATGCGCTGGGCCATGGGCCCCGCCGGGACGCTGCTGGTGAACACGCCGGCGCTCTCGCTGGCGAACGAGCTCGGCATCGGGCCAGGCGCCCGTGTCCTCGATATCGGCTGTGGCCGCGCATCGGTGCTGCGCTACCTCGACGCCGCTGTCGGCTTCGAGACGCGGCCCGTCGGCATCGACGTGTCGACG
Organism: uncultured Chloroflexia bacterium; assembly: GCA_963702115.1. GTDB lineage: Bacteria > Chloroflexota > Dehalococcoidia > SHXV01 > SHXV01. The sequence goes on along the minus strand of OY969711.1, from coordinate 152,381 downwards.
GCGATGCTGCGGCTGGCTCGCGAGCGCGACGACCCGGACGCGAGCATCTCGCTCGTCGCCTCGAACGCGACCTGCCTCCCCTTCCCGGACGAGACGTTCGACCTCGTGCTCATCGCGCACACGTGGAAGCACCTCGGCGACCGGGCGCTGCTCTTCAACCTGCACGAGGTCCGTCGGGTGCTGCGTCCGGGCGGCAGCTGCGTTGGCTGGGAGTTCGCGCCGCGCAGCTCGCGGCTGCTGAACAAGTTCAATCGGGCCGTCCTCACGGCGGGCGATGTGAAGGACGTGCGGCTGCGCGGCTTCCACATTCTGGCGTCGGCGGCCACGCAGGTTGGCTTCGCGTTCGTGCGCCGCCTCGACCTCGGGCCGTTTCTGTGGCCGCCGATCCCCCGCGTGTCGGTGCGGCTGTATCGCGACGACCCGAACTAAGGGCGGCGAGGGGCCCGAGGGGCGTCGGCAGAGCCCGCCGGATAGAGCCCGTGCTCGCGGATGTACGCCGCGACGGCGGGCGGGGTGAGGTAGCGCAGCGGCTCGCCCGCCCGCGCCCGTGCCCGCAGATCGCTGGAACTGATGCCCTTGCCCGGCATCGGCAGCCACACGATGCGGGCCGCGAGCCCCGGCACCGCCGCCGCCGCCGCCATCATCTCGCCCTCATCGACCCCCGGTCGCGACGCGACGACGACGGTCGCGAGCTCCGGGATGCGCTGGGGCTCGTGCCACTGCGGCAGGTCGACAAGGGCGTCGGCGCCCATGATGAAGAACAGCTCGTCGCCACCGGCGCCCAGCGCTTCCAGCGTGTCGACGATGTACGACGGCCCCTCGCGGTCGAGCTCGATGGTCGACACCTCGAAGGCGTCGTGTCCCTCGATGGCGAGCCGCACCATGGCGAGCCGGTCGGCGGCGGGAGCGATGTCGCGCCCCTCCTTGCGCCACGGCTGACCCGCCGGCACGAACGTCACCACGTCGAGCGGCACCCGCAGCCGCGCCTCCTCGGCGAGGAGGAGGTGGTCCATCTGCACCGGATCGAAGGTGCCGCCGAGGACGCCGCGTCTCACTCGTCCCACCGCATCTCGCGGTCGCCGAAGCGGACGCGATCGCCGGGCTGCGCGCCCGCCCGCCGCAGCGCGGCGGCGACGCCCATCTTCGTAAGCCGGTCGACGACGAGGGCGCGCGCCTCGGGGTTCGCCAGATCCATCGTGCCGACGAGCAGCACCGGCCGCCGCCCCTGGACGGCGAAGCCCTCGCCCTCGCGCGTCACGGTGAAGCGCTGCGGGGGCGGCAACGGCCGCAGCACCGGCACCTGTGTCTCGTCCTCCGCCGCGACGGCCTCCGCCTTCCGCATCTCGGTGAGCATCGCGAGGGCGCGGTGGACGAGCGGATCGAGCCCCTGCCGGGTGGCGGCCGATATCTCGAACACGGGGTAGCCACGCGCCTTCGAGCGCTGCTCGGAGGCGCGGCCGCCTGGGCGACGGCATCGGGCAGGTCGAGCTTGTTGAGCGCGACGATCTGGGGCTTGGCGGCGACCACCGGATCGAAGGCCGCGATCTCGCCGAGAATCATGTCGAACGTGCGCAGCGGCTCCGGCTGGTCGGCCGCGACGATGTGCACCAGCAGCCGTGTGCGCTCGATGTGGCGCAGGAACTCGTGACCGAGGCCGATGCCCTGGCTCGCCCCTTCGATGAGGCCCGGAAGGTCGGCGACGACGAAGGTGTCGTAGCCCGCCTCGACGACCCCGAGCTCGGGCTCGAGCGTCGTGAAGGGGTACGGCGCTATCTTGGGGCGCGCCGCCGAGATGGCCGAGAGCAGCGTCGACTTGCCGGCGTTCGGCGCGCCGATGAGCCCGACATCGGCGAGCAGCTTCAGTTCGAGACGCACCTCGCGCTGCTCGCCGGGCTCGCCCCGCTGCGCGATGCGCGGCGCCTGGTTCGTCGACGACGCGAAGCGGGCGTTGCCGCGACCGCCCAGGCCCCCTCGGGCCACGACGAAGGCCGCGCCCGGCGTATCGAGATCGGCGAGCAGCTCCGCCTCGCCCGCCTCGTCATCGACGTAGACCTGCGTTCCCAGCGGCACCTCGACGACGAGATCGGCGCCCCGATGGCCGTGGCGCTTCCCGCCCTCGCCCTTGACACCGCTCTCCGCCTTCAGCACCTGCTGACGGCGAAACGCGGCGAGCCCATGCACCTGCGCCCCCACCCGGAAGATGACGCTGCCGCCATTGCCGCCATCGCCGCCATCGGGGCCGCCGCGGGGAACGAACTTCTCCCGGCGGAAGCTCACCATGCCATCGCCGCCCGCACCGGCCCGTACTCTCGCCCGTACCGAATCAATCATTCGCCAATTATACCGCCGACGCCCGAACAGACTCCTTCAGAGCGCGGATCTCTCGTCGCTGATGCTGCTTCTCGATCCCCCCTCTGCGGGAACGCGGGCGAATCACGTCGGTCGAAGCCTGCGAGCTCTGCGGCCTCCGTGTTCTCCGTCTCATGGAAAGTATCCGTCAGAAGAAGACCGAGCGGGACCAAACAATTCGCGAATTATCGTCGTGATTCCCACCGCGTCGTATCCCCCGTATAGGGTGGGTACAACCGCGGTCAGACTCCGGCGCGACTTTGGGGTGTCGGGGGATATGGGTGCGGCCGGTGTGGATGGCCGCCACTGTGGTGGGAGCGGCGGCGGGGGCAGCGAGTAGGGCAAGCGAGCGTGACGTAAGTTATCCCCGTCAGGCCGTGTAATCCACCGAATCGGCCCAGTTATCCACCATTGATGGGGGAAAGCGACCGCCGCTAGGCGGTCTTGTGCGCGAGTTGCGTTCGAGCGATCCCCGGATCGACAGGATCTCGCTGCGGTTGGCCGGATCGCGGAGCATCTGCTTGGCGATCTTGCCGACGCCGTGCATGACTGTCGTGTGGTCGCGTCCGCCGAGGTGGTGGCCGATCTCGGCGAGCGACAGGCGCACGTCCTCGCGTAGCAGGTACATGGCGGCGTGGCGCGCGTCGGCGATCCGTTTGCTGCGCGAGGGCCCGCGCAGGTCCTCCGGAGTGAGCCCGTGGAAGAGGGCGACCGCGGCGATGACGCGCTCGGGTGTCAGCGGCGGCCCGGAGGGGCGCTCGGCCCCGAGCGAAGCGGTGACCCGCTCGACGAGATCGCGTGTCAGCGGCTCGTTGTGGAGCCGGACGACGGCGAGCACCTGATTGAGCGCGCCCTCGAGCTCGCGGATGTTGCGTTGCCGGCGGTTGGCGATGATCTCGGCGATCTCGCCTGGCAGCTCGATGCCGAGCTGCGCCGCCTTCGTCTGCAGAATCGCGAGCCGCATCTCGCGATCCGGGGGCTGGATGTCGGCGGTGAGCCCCCACTCGAACCTGGACCGCAGACGGTCTTCGAGCAGCGAGATCGCCGCTGGCGGCAGGTCGCTTGTGAGCACGATCTGCCTTCCCGCCGCGTACATCTCGTTGAACGTGTGGAAGAACTCCTCTTGCATCTGCTCCTTGCCGGCAAGGAACTGGATGTCGTCGACGAGGAGCACATCGGGGCTGCGGTAGCGGGAGCGGAAGTCATCGAAGGTACGATCGACGATGGCGCGGATGTAGTCGTTGGTGAATCGTTCCGCCGACACGTAGAGGACGCTGCCGCCGCGGGCGAGGATGGCGTTGCCGATCGCGTGGAGGAGGTGAGTCTTGCCGAGACCGACCCCGCCGTACAGGTAGAGGGGGTTGTACTCGGCACCGGGATTTTCGGCGGCGCTGCGGGCGGCCGAGAAGGCGAGGATGTTGGCGTTGCCCGCGACGAACGTATCGAAGGTGTAGCGGCTGAGGAGGCCGCTTGCGCGCGACGGTGCGAGCGGCGGGCGCGCCGGCGCGGTCGCACCGTCGGGGCCCGGGCGATCGAGGGCCGCGTAGAGCTCGGCGCCCGGCTGGTCGCCCGCGACGACGAAGACGACGTCGATGGGCCGGCCCTCGATCCGGGCGAGCGCTGTCCGGATGGCCGGGCTCAGCCGGTCGGCGAGCCACTGGCGGGCGAAGTCGGAGGGTACCCCGACCTTGAGGCGGGAGCCATCGTAATCGAGGCCGACGGTGCCGCGCAGCCACGTCTCGTAGTTCGCGCGGGTGACCTGTACCTGGAGGTGACCGAGGGCGGCATCCCAGAGGCGTTTCGCGTCGGTCACGGGAGGCGCACCCTTTCTTGAGGCAAAGTGATACCAGGCCGCCGGCATCGCTCTTCAGCGACGCGGCGACGAGCATTGATCGCCGGCCGGGAACTTGCGGCTGTGCTCTTCGTGCCCAGACCCGATGCCTGGGCCGGGACAAACCCGAAGACCCAGAGAATAGGCCGCGGCACCGATCACGGCAAGCCTCTTATGACGACTCGGCTGATCTTCTGAAAGATTTCTGGCCGGGCCGGGCAAGTTGCGGCCGATCCGTCAGCGTCCCTATACTAGCGTCGCGCTCGAAGCCGCGGACGCGGCCGCTGCGCAGGCTGCGGGCGCGCGGGAGCCGGCCGCAGGGAAGGCGCGATTGGTATGCTGCTAGCGTTCAACGTCAACAACACCGTCACCACAGCCGGCGTGTTCGATGGCCCGCTGCTGCGCGGCACCTGGCGCATGGCCACCGACGTGCGTAAGCAAACCGACGAGTACGCGATGGTGCTGCTGACGCTGCTTGGCACGGCCGATATCGATCGCAGCGCCATCCACGAGTGCGCCATCTCCAGCGTCGTCCCCACGATGACCCCCGTGTTCGAGGAGCTGAGCCGCCGCTACTTCAATGCCGAACCGATGGTCGTCGGGTCGGGCATCCGCACAGGCATGCGCATCCTGTACGACAACCCGCGAGAGGTAGGGGCCGACCGCGTCGCCGACGCCGTGGCGGCGCTGAAGCTCTACGGCCCGCCGCCGATCATCATCGTCGACATGGGCACGGCGACGGTGCTCGACGCCATCAACGAAGCCGGCGATTACGTCGGCGGCGCCATCGCCGCGGGGCTGTCGATCGCCTCCGAGGCGCTCTTCGACCGCGCCGCGAAGCTCTACCGCGTCGAGCTGGAGCCGCCGCGCTTCGCCATCGGCAAGAACACCGTCGACGCGATGAAGTCGGGGCTGGTGCTGGGCGCTGTCGCCACCGTCGAGGGGCTCGTGGCGCGCTTCAAGGAGGAACTCGGCGGCGACGCGACCGTCGTCGCCACCGGCGGCTGGTCGGCCATGATCTCGGGCCAGACGGATGTCTTCGACCACGTCGACCGCCACCTCGCCCTCACGGGGCTGCGCCTCCTCTTCGAGCTCAATCGCACCCCCGTCGCTGCCGAAGGATGACGGGGATGCGAGCGCCGCTTCGCGGCAAGCAGATCGTCCTCGGCGTCGGCGGCAGCATCGCCGCGTACAAGGCCGCCGAGCTCGCCAGCAGGCTCGTCCGCGAGGGCGCGCTGGTCGACGCCGTGCTCACGCCCTCGGCGGCGCGGTTCATCACGCCCCTCACCTTCCACAGCCTCACGGGCCGGCCCGTGTATGTCGATATGTTCGACGCTCGCACCGGTGTCGCCGAGCCGCACGTCGAGATGGCCCGCGCCGCCGCCGCGATGGTCATCGCGCCCGCCACGGCCACGATGCTCGGACGGCTCGCGCACGGCCTCGCCGACGAGATGGTGAGCCTCGTGGCTCTCGCGACGCGGGCGCCCCTGCTGCTCGCCCCGGCCATGGACACGCAGATGTGGGAGAACGCCGCGGTCGCCGCCAACGTCGCCCTGCTGCGCGAGCGCGGTGCGAGCTTCGTGGGTCCGGTGGCGGGCCGGCTCGCGAGCGGTCGCATGGGCGAAGGCCGGATGGCGGAGCCGGCGGCGATCGTCGGGGCCCTGAAGATGACGCTGGGCCGCGCCGGCGGCGACCTCGCCGGGCGGCGGATCGTCGTGACGGCGGGCGGCACGCGCGAGCCCCTCGACCCGGTGCGGTTTCTCGGCAACCACTCGTCCGGCAAGATGGGCTACGCCATCGCCGAGGCCGCGCGCGACCGCGGCGCCGATGTCGCGCTCGTCACGACCGTCGCCGCGCTCCCCGAGCCGTACGGTGTCCGCCGGGTCGATGTGGGCACGGCGAGCGAGATGCTCGAGCAGCTCCGTGTCGTCTGCGACGGCGCCGATGCGCTGGTGATGGCGGCGGCCGTCGCCGATTACCGGCCGGCGGACGTGGCCGGGCACAAGATCAAGAAGCGCGACGCGGGCGACCGCTTCAGCATCGAGCTCGCCGAGACCGACGATATTCTCGCGTCGCTGCGCGATCTGCCGCTCGTGCGGGTGGGCTTCGCGGCGGAGAGCCGCGACCTGCTGGCGAACGCCGCCGAGAAGCTGCGGGCGAAGGGCTGCGCCTTCATCGTCGCCAACGACGTGACGGCGGCCGGCTCGGGCTTCGGCGCCGACACGAATGCCGTGACGTTCGTCTACCCCGACCGCGAGCCGGAGGCGCTGCCGCTGCTCACGAAGTACGAGGTAGGGCACGAGCTGCTCGACAGGCTGCTGCCGCTGATCGCGCCGTAGCCGACCGTAGGCCTAGGAACGCTGGGGTGCGAGGCCCGGAGCGGCCGAAGGCTCCTCCTCCGGGTTGCGGATGAACAGAAACGCCACCGCCGACGCCGCGACCAGCACCCCCGCCGCCGCGAAGAAGCCCGCGTGCAGCCCCAGCGCCGCCGCGATGCCGCCCCCCGCGAGCGGCCCGATCGACATCGTCAGCGCCTGGGCGCTCGTCGCCATGCCGAAGGCTGAGCCCTGCTTCCCCTCAGGCGCCAGCGCCCCGATGAGCGCGTTCGTCGTCGGGATCATCGCCCCGCTGAACAGCCCCACGAGCGCCATGAAGAACGCCAGCGCCAGGACGCTATCCGTGAACGCCACCGGCAGGTAGAACAGCGCCGCCCCCGACGTCGCAAAGATCAGCCAGCGGCGATAGCCGACTGCGCGGGTGGCGCGGCCTACCATGAGCGCGGCGAGAGCGCTCGTGAACGCGAACGACGCGAACACCAGCCCGGCGTTGAACGCGACCCGATCGTCGGTCGCCTCCTCCACCACGAGCGAGAGGATCGGCCGGACGAGCGTTGTCGAGAGGAAGAGCAGAAACACGATCGCTATCACCCACAGCAGTCCCGGCTGCTGCGCCACCTCGCGCAGGTTCTGGCGAATGAGGCCGATGGGCCCGCGCGCGCCCGCGGGCCGCTCCCGCGCCCGCTCCTGAGGCACCACCTCCTCGACCACGAAGTAGACGAGCGCCGCGCCCACGAGATAGAGCATCGACGTGGCGACGAACGTCTCGCGGAAGCCGATGGTCGAGGCGAGAATGCCGCCGGTGATCGGGCCGAACATCTGCGCGGCGAACTGGCCCGTCTGCACGAGCCCCATCGCGTAGCCGAGATGACGGCGGGGCGTGCCCGCCGCGACGAGCGCCGTCGCCGCGCCGACCGTGCCCGCGAACGCGCCCTGGAACGCCCGCAGCACCAGCAGCTGCCACGCCTCCTGCGCCAGCCCCTGCAGGAACATGACGATCATCGCCCCGATGACGGCGCGCAGCAGCATGGTGCGCATGCCGTAGCGATCGGCGAGCGAGCCCCATATCGGCGCGAAGATGAACATCATCGCGCCGGTCGACGCGCCGAGCGCCCCCGACCAGAGCGCGACGGCGCCATCGCCGCGAACGCCGATATCCTCCTTCAGGTAGAGCGGCATGAACGGGAAGATGAGGTTGGCGCCGGAGATCGAGATGAACACCACGAACCACACGGCCCAGAGGTTGCGCCGCCAGCTTACGTCGCCGGGGGGCTCGTCAGGCACGAGACGGCGTCATGTGCCGCTGTCCGCGGCCCAGGCCATCGCGAAGTGGACGAGCGTGCGCACGGGGATGCCCGTCGCGCCCTTCACCATGACGCCGCGTTCGCGAGTGGAGCCGTCGGTGCCGGCCATATCGAGGTGGACCCAGGGGGTCTTGTCGACGAAGTGCTCGAGGAACTTGGCGGCGGTAATGGTGCCGGCCTCGCGCCCGCCGACGTTCTTGAGGTCGGCGACATCGCTCTTGATCTGCTCGGCGTACTCCTCGAACATCGGCAGCTCCCAGAACTTTTCGCCTGCGGCATCGCCGGCCGCGAACACCTGCCGCAGCAGGGCCGCGTTGTTCGTCATCGCGCCGGTGGTGATGGAGCCGAGGGCGATGACGCAGGCGCCCGTGAGCGTCGCCACGTCGACGAGCGGCGCGAGCCCGAGCTTGTTCGCGTAGCAGAGCGCGTCGGCCAGAATGAGCCGCCCTTCGGCGTCGGTGTTGATGACCTCGATCGTGGTGCCGTTCATCGCCCGCACGACATCGCCGGGCTTTGTGGCGCTGCCCGAAGGCATGTTCTCGGTGGCCGGCGCGAGCGCGGTAATGTTCGCCTTCGGCTTCAGCTGCGCGATGGCGGACATCGCGGCGATGACGGCGGCCGCGCCCGACATGTCGCCCTTCATCTCCTCCATCCCGGCGGCCGGCTTGATCGAGATGCCGCCGGTGTCGAACGTGATCCCCTTGCCGATGAGCCCGAGCGTGGGGCCGCCCTTCTTGCCGCCCTTGTACTCGAGGATGATGAACTTCGGCGGCTGGACGCTGCCCTGCGCGACACTGAGCGCCGAGCCCATGCCGAGCTGCTCCATGTCGGCGCGCTCCAGAATGCGGCAGCCGATGCCGCGCTCCTGCGCCATGTCGAGGGCCCGCTGCGCGAGATCGGTCGGGTTCAGGTGATTCGCCGGCTCGTTCGCCATGTCGCGAGCGAAGTTGGCCGCCTCCGCGAGGATGCGGCCGCGGGTCGCGCCCTGCTGGGCGGCGGCACGGTCTTTGCTGTCGCGGACGTAGATGGTGAGCTGGTCGATCCGGCGCTCGTCGTCGTCGTCCTTCTTCTTCGCCTTGTGCCGATCGAAGCGGTAGAGGCCGAGCACGGCCCCTTCGGCGATTGCCTGCGCCGCCGTCGCCGCGTCGAGCGCCCCCGGGCCGCCGGCCGGAGCCGCGAAGGCGACGCTGCGGGCGCCGGAGGCGCGGAGCCGCCGCATCGCCTCGGCGGCGGCGTTTCGCACGGTATCGGCGGTGACCTTCTCGGGCTTGCCGAGGCCGGCGAGCATCAGGCGGGGGGCGGCGAGCTTGCCCAGCGAGTGGACGAGCGTCAGCTCGGAGGCCTTGGCGCGCACCTCGCCGCGTTCCCGCATCTGCGCGATGGTGCCGCCGAGCGCCTTGTCGGCCGCCTTGAGCGCGCCCTCGAGCTTCGGGGGCTCGCCCTGGGCGATGGTGAGGACGACCGCGTCGGCCTTCGCACCGATGATGTCGCCGCGCTGGACGTCGATTTTCATCCGGAAGCTCCTCCCACTCCGGGCGGCGGACGCGCGGGTGCGCCAGTGCCGGGCCGGAACAACGCGTCGGCGGGTGCGGTCGTGGGGGCAGCGGGCCCCGCAATGCGATCATTCTATGGAGGAGCCCCCGTGGCCGCAAGAAATGGGCCCGGCGCGGCTGGCGGGCCGCCCGTCGCGAGCCGCGCGGTAGAAATTACCCCTAAGGGACGGTATAATGGCCCCACTAGCGTGCGGCTCATCGGGAGGCGTCCGCGAAGCGGGCTCGACTGCCGACTATTGAGTGTGGCGGTGTCGTGCCTTCGGGGCGGATGGTACGCTGATCCACGACCCGCGCAGGGACGCGGTTCGCACGGGTGGGGTGCATGTCATGAAGCGCTTCGTGGCGTCGTACGGGACAGAATCGGCGAGTGTCGGGGAGCGCAGGGAGTTCTCGCTTCCCCCGATGCGGGCTTGGCTGCGCCTTGCGCTCGAGATCGCCGGGCTCCACATCCCCTTCTTCCTGTACTTCCTGACGCGAGGGGCAGTGGCCGACCGCGCCGGCGAGGCGTTCGTCCGGGGGGCGGCCGTCGTCGACTTGGAGCGCCGCCTTGGCATCTTCGTCGAGGCCGATATCCAGGCGGTGTTCCTGCCCGAGCAGTGGCTCATCGATTTCTTCAACGGGGTGTACTTCTGGGCCCACTTCCCGCTGTATATCACGGCGGGGCTTGTGCTGTACGCGTGGCATCGCCCGGTCTACATGATGATCCGGAACACGTTCCTGGCGTCTGCCTCACTGGGGCTCATCATCTACGTGCTGTTCCCGGTGGCGCCGCCGCGCATGATGCCGCATCTGGGTTTCGTCGATACGATGGAGCGCTTCTCGAGCGTGTCTTATCAGAACGAGTCGGTGGGCACGTTCGCGAACCCGTTCGCCGCTGTGCCCAGCCTGCACTTCGGCTGGGCGCTTGTCACCGGCATCGTCCTGATCTGGATGTTCCGCCACCCGCTCGTGCGCGCCTTCGGCGTGGCGCTGCCGGCGCTGCAGCTCACGGCGATTATCGTCACGGGCAACCACTTCTTCTTCGATGCGTTCACGGGGGGCATTGTCTCGCTCGCCGGGCTCGGTATCGCCATCTGGTACACGCGTTTTCGGGAGCGGCGCGCACTGATCGAGGCCCCCGCGACGGCCGAGCATCTGGCGCCGGGCGCGAGCTGACGCCCGGCGCCCGCACCGGCGTGACATCGTAATGGCCCCGCACCTGCGGGGCCATTACTGTTGCTGTGCTGGTGGCGCAGGCGCGGGCGTCAGTCCCAGTGGTGGTAGGCGGGGAACGCGGCGAGTTCGGCGTAGATTTCGATCGACAGGTTGCTGACGCTGTCCGACCACCGGGCCCAGTCCTCGCGGGCGCGCTGCGCCTGCCAGCTCTGGAGCGCGGCCTGAATCTCGGCGTTGGCGGCGAACTCGAAGATGGCGAGCCAGTTGGCGGGCGCCTCCGCCGCGCGAGCGACGGTGCGGCCGCCGATCACGCCTGGTATCGCCAGCATGTTCGGCATGTGGACGGCGCGGTGCCACTGCCGGAACTCCGCCAGCTCCCCCGCTTGCAGGTGGGCGCGCACCACGAGGACGGGACGACCGCTAGCCAGCACCGCGCCCCTCCACTGTCATCCACAAACGTTCTCGGGGTCGTACCGGCAAAGGTGCTCATCGACGAACCGGTCGACGCGATCCATGTCGAGCTCGTCGAAGGTGTCGAGCCGGGTCCACGAGACGAGCGCGAACTGGGCGTCCATCGAGGGATAGGGCGCCATGACGATGGTGTCGCCGTCGTTCAGCCGCTCAGTCGTGTAGTCGGCGAGGCTCGCGACCGCGTCGGGACAGCCATCGGCGCAGTTGTAGAGCACCAGGACGCCGCCGTGCTCCATGTTGTGGATGAGCGTCTCTTTGGGAATCGGGCTCTCGGAGATCCCCCATGGCGCGGGCGACGAGGCGTGCGGCCCCGAGGTCGGCGGGTTCGAAGAGTAGTCGTTGTAGACCTCGCCCGGATCGAAGTGGGCGCGCCCCAGCTCGGGGAAGTAGGCGCCCGGCAGGCTGGTGCTCGCGTCGTCCTCGGGCGCGGCTGGCGCGTTGAGCTGGTCGACGATGACATAGGTCAGCATGCCAACGATGGCCACCGCCCCGATGACGCTCGTGATGAGCAGCGGCGAAAGGCGGTCGCGCCAGCCCCGCGTCAGGAGCCGGGCCGCGTGGCGCCCGCGGGCCCGGCGGTGTGCTGCCCGTCCGACGGTCGCGCCGATTCGTTCGAGGGCTCTGGTTCACGCTCCAACCTCCGATGTTTGGACGATGATGCGACGGGGCGGGGTGGGTCCGGGGCGAGAGCTCAGCTTCCCGGCGGATGTGCTTCCAAGTATAGGCAAGCGCCGCCGCATGCGCTACTCCGGCCCGCGTGTGGACACCCGATCCGGCGGAATGCTACGCTGAGAGTCACACCCCTTACCCGGGAGCATGCCGTGCAGGCCACATTCGCCGAGCTCGACCAGAAGGGACGCGCCGCCCGCGACGCTGCCCGCGCGATCGCTCGCGCCCCGACCGGCGCCAAGAACGCCGCCCTCGAGGCCCTCGCGCGGGCGCTCGACGAGCGGCAGGCGGCGATCCTCGAGGCCAACGCCGCCGATTTCGGGCAGGCCGAGCGCGACGGCCTCGACGCGGCGATGCTCGACCGGCTGCGGCTGACGCCGGAGCGGCTCGCGGGCATCGCCGCCGATGTGCGCGCCATCATCGCGCTTCCCGACCCCGTCGGCGAGACATTCGACGCGCGGACGCTTCCCAACGGGCTGCGCATCGGGCGGCGGCGGGTGCCGCTCGGGGTGATGGCGACCATCTACGAGAGCCGCCCCAACGTCACCATCGATATCGCGGCGCTCGCCCTCAAGGCGGGGAACGCCGTCATCCTGCGCGGCGGACGCGAGGCTATCCGCTCGAACGGGGCGCTCGCCGTCCTCGTGCGCGCGGCGTTGGCGGAGGCGGGGCTCACCCCGGAGGCCGTGCAGATCATCGAATCGACCGACCGCGCGCTCGTCGGCGAGATGTTGCGCATGCGCGAGTACATCGACCTGGTCGTGCCGCGAGGCAGCGCCGAGCTCATCCGCTACGTCATGGAGAACGCGACCATGCCTGTGGTGGCCCACGGCGACGCCGTCGTGCACACGTATGTGGACGCGACGGCCGAGCTGGCGATGGCCGTTGAGGTTGTCACCAACGCCAAGTGCCGCCGCGTCAGCATCTGCAACGCCCTCGACACGCTGCTCGTGCACGCCGGCGTCGCCGGGCCGTTCCTCCGCGAGCTCGCGCCGCGCTGGGCCGAGCACGGCATCGAGGTGCGCTGCGACGAACGGGCGGCGGCCGCATTCGCCGGCACCGCCCTGAGCGAGCGCATCCGCGCCGTGACCGGCAGCGATTATGGGCACGAGTTCCTCTCGCACACGGCGGCGGTGCGCGTCGTCGACAGCATGGACGAGGCGCTGGCGCACATCGAGCGCTACAGCTCGAAGCACTCGGAGGCGATCGTCACGGAGAGCTACCGCGCCGCGGAGCGCTTCACCGACGAGGTCGACGCGGCGTGCGTGTACGTCAACGCCAGCACGCAATTCACCGACGGGGCGCAGTTCGGGCTGGGCGCCGAGATTGGCATCTCCACGCAGAAGATGCACGCACGCGGGCCGATGGGGCTGCGTGAGCTCACCAGCTACAAGTGGGTGGTACTCGGCTCGGGCCAGGTACGCCCCTAGCACAGTACAGGCAGGATGAAGCGATACGATGGTAGATTACCGGTTCGAGCGAGAGACGCGCACGCCCTACTCCGACAGCTTCACGATCGATGACGAAGGGGGCGAGCTCGTCGGCAGGGTCGACCTGCATTTCGTCCCCAACGGCATCGTCCACGCGACGCTCTGCGTTGAGGACGGCCTCAGCGAAGACGACCTGGAGGGGCTGATCGCGGACATCGACGAGCGGCTCGTCATGACGGCCGATCCGTATCGCGAGGAGTTCGTCGTGAGCGTCTGGCGCGGCCGCAACGGCGGCGTCTACACCGAAGATGACCTCGAGGACGACCTGGGCGGGGCGGAGAACGGCCACAACGGCCACCAGTAGGCGCGTCGGGGCAGCCGGCTCTCCCCGGGCCCCCGCGCGGACGCTACGGGTAGATGCCGAGCGTCCGTGTCGCTTCGACGACACGCTCCACACCCAGCGCCACCGATGCTCGCCGCAGCGTTGTCCGCTGCGCCTCGGCGCGAGCCGCCACTTCGTCGTAGCTGCGCAGGAGGATCGCCTCCAGCCGCCTGTCGATGTCGCCGGCGTCCCACCAGAGCGCCTGCCGCCCCTGCACCCACTCGAAGTACGAGACGATGACGCCGCCCGCATTCGCGAGAATATCGGGCACGATGATGGCGCCCGCGTCCGCCAGGATGGCGTCGCCCTCGGCCGTAATCGGGCCGTTCGCGCCCTCGATGATGAGCGGCGCGCGCACGCTTGCGGCGTTCCCGGCGTGGACGCGCGCCTCCATTGCGGCGAGCACGAGCAGATCGACCGGGAGCGCGAGCAGCTCCGCGCCGGTCATGCGGTCGCCATCGACAGGGGCATCGCTGACCGCGACCGCCTGCGCCTTCGCCCGCGACATCGCCGCGATATCGAGCCCGGCATCGCGATAGCGAGCGCCACCCACATCGCTCACGGCGACGACGCGGCAGCCCTCTTCGGCGAGGAAGCGGGCCGCGGCACTCCCGACGTTGCCGAAGCCCTCGACGGCCACCGTCATGCCCGCGAGCGAGCGGCCCGTGAGTGCGGGCGTGCTCCCGCGCGACGAAGAGCAGGCCGCGACCCGTCGCGTGCTCGCGTCCGGCGGTGCCCCCCACGGAGATGGGCTTGCCGGTGACGACCGCGGGCACGGCGTGGCCGACGCTCTGGCTGTACGTGTCCATCATCCACGCCATCACGCGCGCGTCGGTGCCCGCGTCGGGCGCCGGGATGTCCTTGTCGGGGCCGATGATGATGCTGATCTCGCTGGTGTACCGTCGCGTCAGGTTCTCGAGCTCGCCTTCGGAGAGCGCGTCGCGGGTCGACGGTGACGCCGCCCTTGGCGCCGCCGAAGGGCAGCCCGACGACGGCGCACTTCCACGTCATCCACATCGCGAGGGCGCGAACGTCGTCGGCGGTGACATCGGCGTGGAAGCGGATGCCGCCCTTCGCGGGGCCGCGCGCGATGTTGTGCTGCACGCGGTAGCCGGTGAACACGCGCACGCTGCCGTCGTCCATCTCCACGGGGAAGTGCGTGGTGAGCTCGCGCTTGGGCTGGCTCAGCATCGCGCGCATGCCGTCGTCGAGGCGGAGCGCGGTGGCCGCTTCGTCGAACTGTCGCATCGCGGTGTCGAGGGCGATGGAACCGGCGGCCGGCGCGGGCTTGGCGGGCGAGTCGACCATGAAGAGCATCCTCGTTTCGGCGCGACCTGTCGGATGACGATAGTCGCTCGGCGTCGCAGCGGCAAGCAAGTCTGCCGCGCGCGCGCCGGGTCAGAGTTAACACGATCGTAACGGGCGGATCGGGTTCGCAGAATGGGGAGCGGCCCTATAATCGGGGAAGCGTGCTTTCGTCGCCCGGCCGCACCGCGGGCCGTCGCGAGCGATGTCCACGCCGAATCGGCAGCTCGCCCGCGCGGACGGCGCTGGCGTCAACAAAGGACGGTCCCCATGGAGGAGCAAAAGCAGTACGTGCTCCAGGCTGCGAAGGAGCACGATGTCAAGTTCATCCGGCTCTGGTTCACCGACATCCTCGGCACGCTGAAGAGCTTCGCCATCACGGTGGAAGAGCTGGAGGGCGCGCTTGAGGAGGGGATGCGGTTCGATGGCTCGGCCATCGAAGGCTACGCCCGCGTCGACGAGAGCGACATGCGGGCGCTGCCCGACCCGTCGACGTTCCAGCTGCTGCCGTGGCGGCCGGCCGAGCAGGGCGTGGCGCGCATGATCTGCGACATCGTCCACTCCGACGGCACGCCGAGCAGCGCCGACCCGCGCGGTGTCCTGCAGCGGACGCTGCGGCGCGCCGCCGGGCTCGGGTACACGTTCTACGTCGGCACGGAGATGGAGTTCTTCTACTTCAAGAGTTCAGAGTCGCCGCAGCCGCTCGACTACGGCGGCTACTTCGACCTGACGCCGCTCGATGTCGCCAGCGATCTGCGACGCGAGACGGTGCTCACCCTCGAGCAGATGGGCGTGCCTGTCGAGTTCAGCCATCACGAGGTGGCGCCGAGCCAGCACGAGATCGATCTGCGCTACACCGATGCGCTCACCATGGCCGACAACGTGATGACGTACCGGCTCGTCGTCAAGGAAGTGGCGATGAGCAACGGCGTCTACGCCACATTCATGCCGCGCCCGCTCGATGGCCACAACGGCAGCGGCATGCACACGTATCAGTCGCTGTTCAAGGGCGACCAGAACGCGTTCTTCGGCGCCGACGATCCGTACAACATCTCGCCCATCGCGCGCGCGTACATCGCGGGCCTGCTCGAGCATGCTCGCGAGATGGCGCTCGTCACCAACCAGTGGGTGAACTCGTACGCGCGGCTCTCGCCCGGCACGGAAGCGCCGGTCCACGTGACGTGGGGGCGCAGCAATCGCGCCGATCTCGTACGTGTGCCCGAGTACAAGCGTGGCCACGAGGCGTCGACCCGCATCGAGTACCGCGCGCCGGACGCCGCCTGCAACCCCTACCTCGTGTTCGCGGCCATGCTCGCGGCGGGCCTGGCGGGCATCGAGCGGGAGGCCGAGGCGCCCGCCCCGCTCGCGGAGGACGTGTTCTCGCTGGGCGAGGCCGAGCGCAAGGCGCGGGGCATCCAGACGCTGCCGAACAACCTGTACGAGGCGATCTCGGTGGCGGAGGAGAGCGCCTTCCTGCGCGAGACGCTCGGCGACCACGTCTTCGAGAGCCTCATCCAGAACAAGAAGGTGGAGTGGGAAGCGTACCGCTCCCACGTGTCGGAATACGAGCTCCGGCGCTACTTCGCCCTGCTCTGAGCGGCGTCGCCGGATGACGGTCGCCTCGAACGGGCGGCTTCCGGGTACGGGGGCCGCCCTTGTCGCGCCGGTGCTGCCGGGCGCTGGCTAAGGTTGGGCGACGGCGCCGTCGGCCTCGACGCTGGCGAAGATCTGCTGCGTCGCGTCCTCCGCCACCTCGAGGAACGGTCGCGGGTAGATGCCGACGGCCATGACGCCGAGGAGCAGCACGCCCACGAGCCCGTACATCGGCGCGGGGATGCGGAAGCGGCCCGGCGTCCGGGGCACGCCCATGTACATCTGGCGGATGATCAGCAGGTAGTAGTACATCGAGATGAAGCTGTTGAGGATGCCGATGGCCGCGAGCCAGAGGTAGCCCTCGTTCGTGGCGGCCTGGAACAGGATGAACTTCGTGAAGAAGCCGGCGAACAGCGGCATCCCGGCGAACGAGAAGAGCGACGCCGTGAGGGCGAGCGCGAGGAAGGGGTTCGTCTCGGCGAGGCCCGCGTAGTCGTCGATCTCCTCCTTCTGGGTGTGGTTGTAGACGGCGATGATGCAGGTGAACGCCGCCAGCGACGATATGACGTAGCCCGTGAGGTGGAGCAGAAGGGCGCTGCCGGAGTCGGGCGAGAGCGCGGTGATGGCGATGAGCATGTAGCCGACCTGGCCGATGCTCGAGTACGCCATCAGCCGCTTGATGTTGTGCTGCTGCATCGCGACGAGGTTGCCGAGGAACATCGTGATGGTGGCGATGAGCGCGATCATCCACTGCCACTCGTCGATGGCCGGCGCCAGCGCCTCCGAGAACAGCCGCAGCATCAGCGCGAAGCCCGCCGCCTTCGACGTCGTCGCGAGGTAGGCCGTGATCGGCAGCGGCGCGCCCTCGTAGGCGTCGGGCGCCCAGAAGTGGAACGGCACCGCCGACACCTTGAAGCCGAGGCCCGTGACGATGAGCGCGAGCGCGAAGAGCAGCGCGAAGTCGAAGTCGGCGGTGCCGCCGCTCAGCACCTCGGCGATGGCCGGGTACTCCGTCGTGCCGGTGATGCCGTAGAGCACGCTCAGCCCGTACAGGAAGATCGCCGACGAGAACGCGCCCAGCAGCATGTACTTGATCGCGCCCTCGCTCGAACGCGGATCGGATCGCATGATCGCCGTCAGCATGTAGAGGCTGAACGACAGCAGTTCGAGGCTGATGTAGGCGGTGATGAGCTCGCGGGCGCCGGCCATGTAGATCGCGCCGACGGTCGAGAGCAGCAGCAGCCCGAAGTACTCGGGGCGGTTGCCGACGCGGTCGTTCGCGAACTGCGCCGACGCTATCGCCACGACGGCCGTTGTCGCCGTGAAGAACACCCGGAAGAAGGTCGTGTAGTCATCGACCTGAAGCAGCGAGCCGAACCCCTTGTCGACATCGATGTAGAACACGGAAGCGGCGCCCGCGGCGATGGCGCCGAGGGCCGTGAGATAGCCGAGCCACTCGCGGCTGCGCGGCGCCATCAGGCCGAGCGCCACGATGAGGACGGCCCACCCGCCGAGGATGTACTCGGGGATTAGCAGCGAATAATCGAGATTCATGTGATGCCCGGCATGTTCGGCACCGTCGCCGAGATTCTATCGATGAACGGGTCGGGCCAGATGCCCATGAACAGGATGAACCCGATGAGCAGCAGGCCGCCCGCCGTCTCCAGCTCGGGACGCGTCCTTGAGGTCGGACCAGCGTTCGTTGAACGGCCCGAAGAACGCCGTCGCGAGCAGCCGCAGGATGTAGGCGGCGGTGATGCCCGCGGCGACCACCGCCAGGATGCCGAACAGCGGGTACGTCTCGAACACGCCGACGAAGATGTGGAACTCGGCGACGAAGCCCGAGAGCCCCGGCAGCCCGAGCGATGCCAGACCGGCGATCGCGAAGAAGGCGGCGAATCGCGGCATCTGCTTGGCGAGCCCCCCGAAGGCGGCGATCTCGCGCGTGTGCGCCTGGTCGTAGACGACGCCGACCATCGCGAAGAAGAGGGCGGTCATCACGCCGTGGGCGAACATCTGCAGCACCGCGCCCGTGATGCCGATGTCGTTCAGTGTCGCCAGCCCCATGAGCACGAGGCCCATGTGGCTCACACTCGAGTAGCCGATGACGTACTTGAGGTCGCGCTGGGCCAAGGCGGACATCGCGCCGTAGACCACGTTGATGGTGCCGAGCACCATGAGGCCCGGCATCCAGAACTCGGCGCCTTCGGGCATCATCGGGATGCCGACGCGCAGGATGCCGAACGCGCCGAGCTTCATCAGCACGCCGGCGTGCAGCATCGAGACGGCGGTGGGCGCGGCGACGTGACCGTCGGGCGACCACGTGTGGAAGGGCCAGAGGCCCGCCAGCACGCCGAATCCGATGACGATGATCGGGAAGAACAGCTTCTGGAAGTTCTCGTCGAACGACACCTGCTGCAGCACCGTCATGTCGAACGTGCCGCGGCCGGCCTCGTGGAACATCGCGAAGATGCCCACCCAGATGAGCACGCTCGCCCCGACCAGCATCAGCGTCAGCTTCATCGCGCCGTATTCGCGGCGGGTGCTGCCCCACACGCCGATGAGGATGTACATCGGCAGGACGGCGACCTCGTAGAAGAAGAAGAAGAAGAACAGGTCCTGGCTCACGAACGTGCCGAAGACGCCGGCCACCAGGACGAACAGCAGGATGAAGAAGTCCTTGGGCGGGTCGTGATCTTCCACGAGACCATCGCGCCCGCGAAGATGACGATGCCCGTGAGCAGCACCATCGGCGCGGCGATGCCATCGACGGCGAGGTAGAGCGTGATGCCGTCCTTGCCGAAGAAGGCGATGTTCTCCAGCCACTCCCAGCGCAGATCCATCTGCAGGCCGCCCGCTTCGTAGTCGTAGGCGACGAAGATGTAGACGGACAGCGCGAACATCGCCGCCGACGCGAGCAGCGAGAGCGAGCGGATGGCCGTCGCGTATTGCGACGGGATCAGCATCAGCATCAGCGCCGCGCCGAGCGGCATCGCGATGGTCGCGAGCAGGACGTAGCCTTCGTCCAACAACATTCCCCTTCGTCAGCGTTCGCGGAGCTGGCGGCCCCGGCCGTCAGGTTTGGTGGCGAAGGCGATGAACGCCAGTGCCACGACTCCGAACACCACGCCGAGTGCGTAATTTGGCAGCTTGCCGGTCTCGAGATACTTCAGCCGGTCGCCGATGTAGGCGGTCAGTCCGCCTGTGCCATTGACGCCGGTGTCGTTCACAACGTTGCGGTCGAACCAGGCGACGATCTTTGCGCCGCCCACCATCAGCCGGTCGATGCCGGCCTGGTAGAGGTCATCGATGTAGTAGCGGTTGGCGAGCAGCTGGTCGATCTGCGGCGCCCATTCGGAGACGGCGCGCGCCCGCCGGCCAGCGCCCCACCACCAGAAGTACACGCCGCCGAGCAGCCCCAGCGCCGCGACGAGCGTCGCCGTGAGGGCGAGTGCGCCATCGAAGTGGTACTTCTCGGCCTCGTGCGCGAAGACGACCTCGCCGAACCCGCCGGGGAAGCCGAGCGCCTCGCCGACGTTGGAGATGACGAGGAAGCCCGAGAGCACGGAGAGCACCGCGAGGATGATGAGCGGCGCTGTCATCACAGGCGGCGATTCGTGGGCGTGGTCGTAGACGTGGCGATCCTTCGGCGTGCCGAGGAACGTGAGGATGTAGAGCCGCGCCATGTACAGGGCCGAGAGGAACGCCGCGAACATCAGCAGGCCGAACACGACGATGTTGCTCTCGTGGTTCACGCCCGCCAGTATCTCGTCCTTCGAGAAGAAGCCCGCGAGCGGCGGGATGCCGGCGAGCGCGAGCGTCGCGATCACGAACGTGACGGCGGTAACCGGCATCTTCCGCCAGAGGCCGCCGAGGTCGCTCACCTCCTGCCGCTCCGTCGCGTGGATGACGGAGCCCGACCCGAGGAAGAGCAGCGCCTTGAAGAAGGCGTGGGTCATCAGATGGAGCATGGCGGCGCCCAGCGCGCCGACGCCGAGCGCCACCAACATGAACCCGAGCTGGCTCACGGTCGAGTAGGCGAGCACCCGCTTGATGTCGGTCGCCTTCAGCCCCATCGACGCGGCCATGAGCGCGGTGGTCAGCCCGACGCCGGTGACGACTTCGGATGCGCCGGGCGCGACCTCGAACAGCGGCAGCGTTCGCGCCACGAGGTAGACGCCCGCCACGACCATCGTCGCGGCGTGGATGAGCGCCGACACCGGCGTCGGGCCTTCCATCGCGTCGGGCAGCCAGACGTGGAGCGGTACTTGGGCGCTCTTGCCGACGGCGCCCGCGAACACGAGCAGCGTGGCGATGGTCAGCATCGGGTCGCCGATGCCGCCCGCCTCGGCGGCGTGGATGATCTCCTGAATGTCGAACGTGCCGGTCTCGCGCCAGAAGAAGATGATGCCGATGAGCAGGCCGACGTCGCCGATGCGTGTCGTGACGAACGCCTTCTTCGCGGCCTCGGCGGCGCTGCGCTTCTCGAACCAGAAGCCGATGAGCAGGTACGAGCAGAGGCCCACCAGCTCCCAGGTGACGTAGAGCAGCAGGAAGTTGTCGGCGAGCACCAGCAGCAGCATCGAGGAGGTGAACAGCGAGAGGACGGCGTAGTACCAGCCGTAGCGCGGATCGTCGCGCATGTAGCCGATGGAGTAGATCTGCACCATGAGCGCGACGGTCGTGATGACGACGAGCATGACGATGGTGACGGAATCGACGTAGAAGCCGACCCGCAGGTTGAAGTCGCTGAACTTCACCCAATCGAACCCCTCGCGGCCGGGGATGCCGCTGCCCTGCGCGAGCAGGTCGGTGAACTCGGCGACGAGCAGCATCACCAGCACCCACGCCGCGAGCATCGCGCCGATGGCGACGAAGTCGCCCTTGCGCGGCAGCAGATTGCGCAGCAGCAGCAGCGCGAGGAACGCGCCGCCGGGCAGGGCGGGGATCAGCCAGGCTTGCTCGAGTTCAAGCATCGGCGCGGTGCGGCCTTCCTACCATCGGAGGGTATCGGCTTCGTCGACGTTGACGGATCTGCGTTCCCGGTACAGGCGAATCACGAGGCCAAGCGCGAGCCCCGCTTCGGCCGCCGCGATGGTGATGACGAAGATGGCGAAGATGAGCCCCGTGTAGCGCTCCGGCTCGAGGTAGCCGGCGAACGCGATCATGTTGATCGCCACGGCGTTCAGCATCAGCTCGACCGACATGATGATGAGGACGGCGTTGCGCCGCGAGAGGACGCCGAAGACCCCGAGCGAGAAGAGGATGCCGCTGACGACGAGGTACTGCTCAAGCGGTATCATTCGGGCTCATCCTCGCCGCTGGCCAGCAGGATCGCGCCGATGAGCGCGACCAGCAGCACGAGCGACGCTATCTCGAACGGCACCGACCAGACGCGGAACAGGGTGTCGCCCAGCTCCTCGAACGGGATGGCCGTTGGCTCGTCGGGCGCGCGCCACTCCGTTTTGGCGACCATGGTGACGATCGCCGCCAGGAAGCCGCCCGCGCCGATGACGGCGAACGGCCACTGTGCGCCGAAGCCGACCTTCGGCAGCTCGCGCGCCCGCGTCAGCATCAGCGCGAACAGCATCAGAATCGCGACGGCGCCGCCGTAGACGAGCAGCTGCACGAGCGCCAGGAACTCGGCGGAGAGCAGGATGTAGACAGCCCGGCGACGGCGCCCAGCGTCAGGATGAGCGAGAGCGCCGCCTGGACGACGTTCTGCGAGAGAACGACACCGAGTCCGCCGCCCACGGCCAGCGACGCGAAGATGTAGAAGACGACTTGTTGCATCGGCTCCCGATCAGCCGGTGAACGGCGTGATGCCGCCCGACTTCGACTGCGCCAGCAGGTCCTCGAGGTCCATCACGAGATCCGAGCGGTCGTACGCCGACAGCTCATGGGTCTTCCACGTGTTGTTCATGGCGATGGCCTCGAAGTTGCACACTTCGACGCAGATGTTGCACCGCATGCAGCGAGCGTAATCGATGTAGAACTCGTCGACGATCTTGCGCCGCTTGCTCTCGCCGGCGGCGTGCTTCGGGTTGTCCTTCATGGTCACCGTCATGCATTCGACGGGGCAGGCGCGCTCGCAGGCGTGGCAGCCGGTGCAGAAGGGCTCGGGCACGTTCGCGTCCCAGAGCAGCACGGGAAAGCCGCGATTGCGCTCGGGCAGTCTCACGGTGCACTTCCGGGTACTGCACCGTGATGGGCTTGCGGCTGAAGTGTCGAGAGCGTCGTTCCCAGGCTCTTGCAGCATGCCTCTCATGTCGCCAGCCTCCTTCGAAGGATCGCTCGCTGCTCGGCGGAGGGCCGCGGGGCGTGCCGCGCGATAATCGCGAACATGGCGATGGCCGCCGGTCCGGAGAGCAGCAACATCACGATGTCGGGCCAATCGTACACGAGGACGAG
This sequence comes from uncultured Chloroflexia bacterium, assembly GCA_963702115.1. Classification (GTDB taxonomy): domain Bacteria; phylum Chloroflexota; class Dehalococcoidia; order SHXV01; family SHXV01. Next base: position 129,592 of record OY969711.1, on the reverse strand, counting down.
GCCGTTGATCACAATCTGGACGAACGAGAAGGGCAAGCAGCACCTTCCAGCAGAACGACATGACCTGGTCGATGCGCAGCCGCGGCAGCGTCGCCCGTATCCAGAAGAAGAACGAGATGAACGCGCCGACCTTCACCAGCATCCAGATCGCCTGCAGCCAGCCGCCCGCTTCGTTGCCGAGCGGCCAGTTCCAGCCGCCGAGGAAGATCGTCGCGCCGACGACCGAGATCGTCACCAGCGACACGTACTCGGCCAGCATGAACATGCCCCAGCGGATGCCGCTGTACTCCACCAGCGGCCCGCCGACGATCTCCGAATCGGCGAGCGGGGTGTCGAGCGGCTGCCGGTGCGATTCGGCGATGGCGGCGAACATGAAGATGGTGAACCCGAGCGGCTGCCAGACGATGAACGGCACCTTGTCCTGCGCATCGACGATCGTGACGATGTCGGCCGTGCCGCGCAGCATGATGATCGACAGGATCGCGAGGACGAGCGGCAGTTCGTAGCCGATGAGCTGCGCCGCCGTCCGCGCCGCGCCGAGCAGCGGGTACTTGGAGTCGGAGCCCCAGCCCGCCATCAGGAAGCCGACGGTGGAGAGGCTGGTGATGGCGACGATGTAGATCAGCGCCAGGTCGAGCCGCCGGACGACGACATCGCCGGCGAGCGGCAGCGCCATCAGCCCGAGGAACGCGGGCACGAACACGGCGTACGGCGCGAGCTCGAAGATCCAGCGGTCGGCGGAGGCGGGGCGCAGGTCTTCCTTGCCCACCATCTTCACGACGTCGGCGAGCGGTTGCAGCAGCCCCGCGGGCCCGGTGCGCGTCGGCCCGAGCCGCTGCTGGAGGCGGCCGATGAACTTGCGCTCGAGGTAGGTGAGGCCGAGGACGACGAGCGTCATGACGCCGACGACGATGAGGACGCGCGACAGCGCATCGAGCCAGTGCTGGTCGAACCAGAAGTCCATCGATGTGCCCATCAGCGGTCCACCTCGCAGAGGACGATGTCGATCGAGCCCAGGATCATGACGGCATCGGCGATGTAATGGCCGATGGTCATCTGCCGAATCGCGGCGAGGTTCGAGAAGCAGGCGGAACGCATCTTGAGCCGCCACGGCTTGGCGCCGCCTCGCGACACGGCGTAGATGCCGTATTCGCCGCGCGGGTTCTCGGTGCGGATGTACACTTCGCCCGGCGCCGGCCGCAGGATGCGGGGCATCTTCTCGGGCATGATGGGGCCTTCGGGCAATCTGGTCGAGCGCCTGCTCGACGATCCGGATCGACTCCTGCATCTCGCGAAGGCGCACCCAGTAGCGGTCGAAGACGTCGCCGGTCTCGCCGACCGGGATGTCGAACTCGAAGCGGTCGTAGATGCTGTAGGGCTCGGCCCGGCGCAGGTCGTGGGCGATGCCGCTGGCGCGCAGCAGCGGGCCGGAGAGCCCCCAGCTGATCGCGTCTTCGGGCGGGATGATGCCGATGCCGCGGGCGCGCGCCAGGAAGACCTCGTTCTCGGTGAACAGACCGTCGACGTCCCTGATGCCGCGCCGGCACTCCTGCAGGACGGCGCGGCACTTCTCGGCGAAGCCCGCGGGCAGATCCCACGCGACGCCGCCCACCCGGAAGTAGTTGTACATGATGCGGTCGCCGCTGACCTCCTCGAAGAGGTCGAGCAGCCGTTCGCGCTCGCGCCAGGCGAACATGAAGGTGGTGCCGAAGACGCCCGCGTCTTCGCCGAAGGCGCCCATGAACATGAAGTGGCTGGCGATCCGGTTCAGTTCGCACATGATGACGCGGATGTATTCGGCGCGCTCCGGCACGTCGATGCCGGCCAGCTTCTCGGCTGCCATGACGTAGGTCTGCTCGTTGTTGAACGCCGCCAGGTAATCGGTGCGATCCTGGTAGCCGATCCCCTGGCGGTAGTCCATGTTCTCGGAGAGCTTCTCGCCGCCGCGATGCATGTAGCCGATAACGGGATCGAGGTCGACGACGCGCTCGCCATCGACCGTCAGCACCATGCGGAAGACGCCGTGCGTGCTGGGGTGCTGCGGCCCCATGTTGATGTCCATCGTGATGGTCTCGAGGTCACTCACCGTCGTCATCGTCCTCGCTGCCGCCGATGCCGGCGCCCTGCTTCAGTTCGATGCCGGCGAGCGCGTGCGACTTGCGCAGCGGGTGCAGCTCGCAGGTGTCCTCTTCGAGGAGCAGGGGCCGCAGGTCGGGGTGCCCGCTGAAGTCGACGCCGAACATCTCCCAGACCTCGCGCTCGAACCAGTCGGCGGCCTTCCACAGGTGGGTGGCCGTGGCGGCCGTGAGGGCGTCGTTCGGCAGAAGCGACTTCAGGGTGACGTTGTGGCCGTGCTGGAATGAGTACAGGTGGTAGACGAGCTGGACGCCATCGGCCTCGTGGTCGACAGCGGTGAAGCAGCGGAGGTAATCGAACGCGAGCTTCGGGTGGTGCTTCGCGGCGTCGAGAACCTGGGCCAGCTCGGGGGGCCGTGTCGTGACGAGGACATCGAGCTTCCCCATCTCAGCCTGCAAGGGGACGCCGGGCAGCACGTCGCGGATGATGTCGTACACCGAGCCGGGCGGCGGCGGCTCCGGAGCGGCTGGCGCCGCCTCGCGCGCAGCTCGTGCCGGTCGCTCGCCCGCCGGACGCTCCGCGCGAGCGGGCCGATCGGCGGCCGCCGCGGGCGTGGGCTCGGCGGGCGTTTCGCCCTCTGGCTGGTGTTCCCCTTCGCTCATCCGACGTTCTTCCGCTCCTCCATGATCTTCTCCTGAAGGACGATGAAGCCGTCGATGAGCGACTCGGGGCGCGGCGGGCAGCCGGGCACGTACACATCGACGGGGATGATCTGGTCGACACCCTGGAGCACGCGATCGTAGCGGGTGTAGGGGCCGCCGTTCGTGGCGCAGGCGCCCATGGAGATGACCCACTTGGGGTTGGCCATCTGCTCGTAGAGCAGCCGCACGGCGGGGGCCATCTTTTTCGTGACGGTGCCCGCCACGATCATCACGTCGGACTGCCGGGGCGAGGGCCACGGGACGATGCCGAAGCGGTCGAGGTCGTGCCGCCCCATGTAGGTGCCGATCATCTCGATGGCGCAACACGCGAGCCCGAACGTCATCGGCCACAGGCTCGACTTGCGGCCCATGGCGAGCACGAGGTCGGCGGGCATCTGCACGACACCGGGCAGGATGTGGCGATAGAGCGCCTGGCCGGGCTGCTCCGTCGTTGGCCGCAGCTTCTCGCCACCTGGCTCTTCCGACGGGATGCGGAGCGGCATGCGGCCCGGAATCTCGATCGGGGGGGCGCCCGGTGCGGCGGGGGCGACGGCGGGCGCGCCTTCGGTCGTCGTCTCTACTTCCATTCGAGTACCCCCTTCTTCCAGGCGTAGGCGAGCCCGGCGGCGAGGATGGCGATGAACACCAGCATCTCGTAGAACGCGAATTCGCCGATGGCCACGAAGCTCACGGCCCACGGGAAGAGGAACACGGCCTCGACATCGAAGATGAGAAAGAGGATGGCGAAGATGTAGAAGCGGAGGCTGATCTGCGTCTGCGCCCGGCTGATGGGCACCATGCCGCACTCGTAGGAGAGCGACTTCTCGTGCGATTTCGATTTCGGCGCGAGCACGAAGTTGGCCGCGAGTGCGGAGAAAACGAGGACGAAGCCAGCGATGAGGCCAATGAAGACTGCCGCGTATGCGTCGAGCAGGGCATCCAAGCTCGGTCTTCCTCTCTGCTCCGTTTCGGCGCTCGAAGATGGCGAGATAGCTCTGCAGCACACGAGCGCCGCTGCCGATTCGGGCGCACGGATGCTCGGGTTGGCTGGCGGCTCATGCTAGCACGCGTATTTCGGGAGTGTCAATTGTGAAAGAGAGGGCAATCGCAGCCGGATGACCGCGCGGCGGCCTCCGCCGTCAGGCGAGCTCGGCGAGCCGCGCGGCGATGCCTTCGACCCGGGTGCGGGCCGCGGCGAGCCGTTCCTCTTCCTTCGCGACGACATCGCCCGGCGCCTTCGCGCGGAAGCTCTCGTTGCCGAGCTTGGCCTCGATCCGGGCGATCTCGCCCTGCGCATCGTCGCGCTGCTTCTCGAGCCGGGCGCGTTCGGCGCCCGGGTCGAAGAGCCCGGCGAGCGGCAGCACAATCTGCGCTTCGTTGAGCACGCCCGCGACGATGCCCTCGCGCGGGGCGTCGCCGGGCTCGCGCACCAGCCGCAGCGGGCGCGAGCGGCTGAGAGCGGCCAGCGTCCCGGTGAGCGGGTCGAGGCTGGCGAGCCGGTCGCCCGCGATGACGTAGGCCTCGACCCATCGCGCCGCTTCGACGCCGTGCTCGGCCCTCGCGTTGCGGATCGCCCGCACCACGTCCATCGCGAGTGCGAGCGTGCGCTGGGCGTCGTCGTCGTGCCAGCGGGGGTCGGCTGCGGGGTAGGGCTGTGTCATCAGCAGGTCGCCCTCGGCCCCGGCCAGCTCCGGGCGCAGGTTCTGCCAGATGGCCTCGGTGACGAACGGCATGAACGGATGGAGCAGCCGCAGTCCCGTCTCGAGGACGTGGACGAGGATGGGCAGCGGCGAGGGGTCGCCGGCGCGGAGCCGCACCTTCGCCATCTCGATGTACCAGTCGCAGTAGTCGCCCCAGAGGAACTCGTACGTCTGGCGGCCCGCCTCTCCGAGCTGGAACTCGTGCAGCAGCTTGCCGGTGCCGGCGACGAGCGTATCGAGCTGCGACAGGAGCCAGCGATCCTCCACGGCGAGCGCCGGATCGCCGGGGCGTGGCGGTTCGTGGCGATAGTCCTCGCCGAGCGACGTGAGGACGAAGCGGGCGGCGTTCCAGAGCTTGTTGGCGAAGTTGCGGCCGTCGGCGAGGCGGCTCTCCGAGAGGCGCATGTCGTTGCCCGGCGTGCCGCCCGTCGCCAGCGTGAAGCGGAGCGCGTCGGCCCCGAAGCGGTCGATGATCTGCAGCGGGTCGATGACGTTGCCGATCGACTTGCTCATCTTGCGGCCCTGCTCGTCGCGAACCAGGCCGTGCAGGTAGACCGTCCGGAACGGGACTGCGCCCTTCATGTTGTAGAGCGACAGCATGATCATGCGCGCCACCCAGAAGAAGATGATGTCGTAGCCCGTCTCCATCACCGATGTCGGGTAGAAGGTGCGGAGGTCGTCGGTGTCGCCGGGCCAGCCGAGGGTCGAGTGCGGCCACAGCCCCGACGAGAACCACGTGTCGAACGTGTCCTCGTCCTGACGGATCGTGGCCGCGCCGCAGTGGGCGCACGCCGCCGGGTCGTCGATGGCCACCGTCAGTTCGGGGCAGGCGTCGCAGTACCAGACGGGGATGCGGTGGCCCCACCATATCTGTCGCGAGACGCACCAGTCGCGGATGTTCTCCATCCAGTGGCTGTACTGACGCTCGAAGCGCGCCGGCACGAACGCGATCTCGCCATCGCGCACGGCCCGGAGCGCGGGCTCGGCGAGCGGCGCGATCCGCACCCACCACTGTTCGGTGACGAGCGGCTCGACGACGGTACGGCAGCGCTGGCAGTGGCCGACGGAGTGCTCGTGCGGGTCGATCCGCTCCAGATAGCCGCCCGCCCGCAGCTGCTCGACGATGGCGCCGCGGGCGGCGTCGCGCTCCATCCCGGCGAAGGGTCCGGCCTCGCCGTTCAGCCGGCCATCGAGGCCGATGGCCGAGATCGACGGCAGACCGTGGCGCTCGCCGATCTCGAAGTCGAGCGGGTCGTGGCCCGGCGTTATCTTGAGGGCGCCCGTGCCGAAGTCGATCGCGACAGCGTCGTCGGCGACGATCGGGATCGGGCGGTTCATCAGCGGCAGCAGCACCATCGCGCCGGCGAGGCCCGCGTACCGCGGATCGGCCGGGTTCACGGCGACAGCGACGTCGGCGACCATCGTTTCGGGGCGGGTCGTCGCGATGACGATGTGGCGCTCGCCCGGCTGTCCGCCGGCCTCGATGATGGGGTAGCGCACGTGCCAGAGGTTCGACTGCACGGGCTCGTGCTCGACCTCGAGGTCGGAGAGCGCCGTGTGGCAGCGCGGGCACCAGTTCGTGATGCGCGCCCCCCGGTAGATGAGGCCGTCGCGGTAGAGGTTGACGAACGTGGTGCGCACGGCGAGCCGCGGCCCCGGATCCATCGTGAACCGCTCGCGCGACCAGTCGCAGGACACGCCGAGCCGTTTGTGCTGGTTGGTGATGCGCGGCCGGTACTCGGCGATCCACTCCCAGACGCGTTCGAGGAAGGCCTCGCGGCCGAGGTCGTGGCGCGAGAGGCCCTGCTTCGCGAGCTCCTTCTCGACGACGTTCTGGACGGCGATCGCCGCGTGGTCGACGCCCGGCAGCCAGAGCGTGGGGTCGCCGAGCATCCGGTGCCAGCGGACGAGGATGTCCTCCACCGTCGCGGTGAGCGCGTGCCCGAGGTGGAGGTCGCCGGTGACGTTGGGCGGCGGCATGATGATCGTGAACGGCTCGCGTCCCGGCTCGGCCGAGGCGCGCGGCGCGAAGGCGCCGCTCTCCTCCCACATGCGGTAGAGTCGCGCCTCGACCTCGTGCGGGTCGTACGCTTTCGGCATCTCTTGCCGCTGGCCGGCCGTTGTCATGGGGCGATCCTTTCGGCGATACTCCCGATTCTATCCGGGCGGCTCGCCCCAATCAAACCGCGGGGCGGCGCAGGGAGTGATGATGGACGCCGCATGGAAGCTCGTCGCTTTCGCCGCAACGGCGGATGCGGACGAGGCGCGCGTCTTCTATCGCGACGTGCTCGGCCTGACGCTGGTGCACGAGGACTGGTTCGGGCTCGTGTTCGACGCGAACGGCGTGCCGCTGCGGCTCGCGAAGGTGCGGGCACTGACGCCCGCGCCGCACACGGTGCTCGGCTGGGAGATCGGCGACATCGCGGCGGCGGCGACGGGGCTTCGCGGCTGGGCGTCGCGTTCGAGCGCTTCCCCACATGGAGCAGGATGCGGCTGGCGTGTGGCGGGCTCCGGGCGGCGCGGCGATCGTCTGGTTCCGTGACCCCGATGGCAATCTGCTTTCGTTCACGCAGCCGCCGACTGACGCGCGTCAGGCGGAGGTGCGGACGAGCGCTTCGATGACGGCCGCGTCGCCCGCGTGCGGTTCGGTGAGCGAGGGCGAGAAGCGGCTGAGCTGCTCGAGCCGGCTGAGCTGGGCGATCCCCTTGCGGGTGTCGCTGGCGACGCGCGCGGGCTCGCCCCGCCGGACGCGGAACTTGAACAGCCAGTACAGGAACTCGTGCAGCTCTGTCAGGCACATGCCTTCCTCGAAGGCCTCCGCGCCGGTCTCCTCGCGGTACGCCTCGAGCAGCTCGGCGCAGGTCTTGTTGTAGACGCGCAGGTAGACGCCGTCGTCGATGGTCGACGCCATCGAGAGCGCGCTGCTCCGCATCTCCTTGTGGAGCTCCTCCTCGATGGCGAGGTGCAGCGCCTCCTCGACGCGGACGCCGTAGAGATAGTTGAGGTGCGCGCGGTACTTCGCTGGGCCGAGGAGCGCGCGAAACTCGTCTTCGCTGAGCGTCTCGGGCAGGCGGCCGCCGAACAGGAGCGCTTCGAGCTCGTCCGGCGTGACGGCTTCCGGCATCTCCTCGACGAGCCGCCCGGCGAGCGTCACCCAGTCGAAGGCCTCGCCGCCGGTGAGGTAGCGGAACTGCCGCCCGTCGGGGAGCGTCTCGGCGGGCGAACGCCAGTCGGCGATGGCCGTGAGCATGGCCCGATGCCAGGGCTCGGCGTCGGCGATGGCCGCGAGCATGCGGGCGATGGCCGCCGTGTCGGAGGCGCGCATCTCCTCCTCGGAGGGACGTTCGCCTCCCTCGGTGGTCATCCGTTGGCCCCGTGGCACTTCTTGTACTTCGCGCCGCTGCCGCAGGGGCAGGGGTCGTTGCGGCCGACTTTCGCCAGCGCCGGGCCGCCTTCGTCGCGGGGGCGGCCGTGTCGTCGCGGTTGGTGCGCACGTTGCCCACGCCGACACTGGCGGCGAGTCCGGCCCCGGCCGGCTGGCGCTGGCGTCCGGCCTTGCGGGCGTCGCGACGGGGCACGGTACGCTCGCCGGCCGTGTCGGCGGCGGGGGCGACGGCCTCGCGCGGGGGCGGGGGCGCCCCTTCCTGCACACGCACGTGGTAGATGGAACGCGCCGTCTGGCTGCGGATGGTATCGGTGAGCTGCTGGTACATGTCGTGCGCTTCGCGCTTGTAGTGGACAAGCGGATCGCCCTGTCCGTAGGCGCGCAGGCCGATGCCCTGGCGCATCTCATCCATCTCGGTGAGGTGCAGGACCCAGAGCTGGTCGATGGTGCGGAGCATCGTCAGACGTTCGAGCGTGCGCATCAGGGCTGTCGCCGAGCTGGGCCTCGCGCTCGGCGTAGCGCTCGTCGGCGTAGGCGTGCAGCGTCTCGGCGATGTCGCCTGCGCTGAGCCCGGCGAGCTCCTGGGCGAAGCCGGGCTCGACCGGAACGATCGCGCCGAACTCGCGGGCGAGCGCCTCGTCGTCGCTCTCGATGTCGTCGAAGTGGTTGGCGAGCATCGCGTCGATCTCGTCGTGCACCATGCCGAGCACGTTGGCGCGGACATCGGCGCCGTGGAGGATCTTGCGGCGTTCGCCGTAGATGAGCTCGCGCTGGGCGGTCATCACGTCGTCGTAGTCGACGAGCCGCTTGCGGGTGTCGAAGTGGTGGCCTTCGACTTTGGTCTGGGCCGACTCGATGGCGCGGCTGACCCAGCTGCTTTCGAGCGGCATGTCTTCTTCCATGCCGAGGCGGGCCATCATGCCGGGCAGCCACTCGGGCGCGAACTTGCGCATGATGTCGTCTTCGAACGACACGTAGAAGCGCGAGCTGCCGGGGTCGCCCTGACGGCCGGCGCGTCCGCGGAGCTGGTTATCGATGCGGCGCGCCTCGTGGCGCTCGGTGCCGATGACGTGGAGGCCGCCGAGCTCGGCGACGCCTTCGGCGAGCTTGATGTCGGTGCCGCGGCCCGCCATGTTCGTGGCGATGGTGACAGCGCCGCGCTCGCCCGCCCGCGAGACGATCTGCGCTTCGCGTTCGTGGTGCTTGGCGTTGAGCACCTCGTGGGGGATGCCGCGCCGCTTCAGGAGCTCGGCCAGATACTCCGACTTCTCGATGGAGACGGTGCCGACGAGCGCGGGCTGGCCGTCGGCGTGGGCCTCGGCGATCTCGTCGGCGACAGCGTCGAACTTCGCCCGTTCGGAGCGAAAGACGAGGTCGGGGTAATCTTCGCGCGCCATATCGCGATTGGTGGGGACGACGACGACTTCGAGGTGGTAGATCTTCGCGAACTCCTCGGCTTCGGTGACGGCGGTGCCTGTCATGCCGGCGAGCTTGTCGTAGAGGCGGAAGTAGTTCTGGAAGGTGATGGTGGCGAGCGTTATCGACTCGTTCTGAATCGGCACGCCTTCCTTCGCCTCGATCGCCTGGTGCAGCCCTTCGGAGTAGCGGCGACCGGGCATGAGGCGGCCGGTGAACTCGTCGACGATCACCACCTCGCCGTCGCGCACCACGTACTCGCGGTCGCGGCGGTAGTGGATGTGCGCCCGAAGCGCCGCCTCCATGTAGCGTGTGACGCGGTAGTTCGACGGGTCGTAGATGTTGTCGATGCCGAGCTCGCGTTCGATCTTGTCGATGCCGTCCTCGGTGAGCATGACGCTGCGGGACTTCTCTTCGAAGGTGTAGTCGAGCTCGGCCTGGAGGCGCGGGACGAGCTGCGCGAAGCGTGCGATAGACGGCGGCGCTCTCTTCGGCCTGGCCGCTGATGATGAGGGGCGTGCGCGATTCGTCGATGAGGATGTTGTCGACCTCGTCGACAATGGCGAAGCGGGGCTCGCGCTGCACCATGCGGCCCAGCTCCGTCACCATGTTGTCGCGAAGGTAATCGAACCCGAACTCGTTGTTGGTGCCGTAGGTGATGTCGGCGGCGTACGCTTCGGCGCGCGTCACGGGCCGGAGGTGGTTCAGGCTCGGATTCTCGACTTCGTAGGTGGAATCGTAGAGGTAGGCGGTGTCGTGCTGGATGACGCCGACGCTGAGGCCGAGCGCGTCGTAGAGCGTGCCCATCCACTGGGCGTCGCGCTTGGCGAGGTAGTCGTTGACGGTGACGAGGTGCGCGCCGCGGCCTTCGAGCGCGTTGAGGTACATCGGCAGGGTGGCGACGAGCGTCTTGCCTTCGCCCGTCTTCATCTCGGCGATCTTGCCTTCGTGGAGGACGACGCCGCCGACGAGCTGGACATCGAAGTGACGCATGTTGAGCGCGGCGCTTCCCCATCTCGCGGGCGGTCGCGAAGGCATCGACGAGAATGTCGTCGAGCGTTTCGCCGTCGGCGAGACGGGCGCGGAACTCGGCGGTGCGGGCGCGCAGCTCGTCGTCGGAGAGCGCGGCCATCTGAGGTTCGAGGGCGTTCACGGCGATGACGATCGGCTGGATGCGCTTCAGCTCGCGATCGTTCGAATCGCCGATGATTCTGCTCAGAATCCCTCTGACCATGCCGCTGACCTCCGCAGAGCGCTCGCTAGGCGAACAGCTCGCCTACCGATTGTCCCGTGTGGATGCGATGGATCGCTTCGCCGATGAGCGGCGCCACGGGCAGAACGTGGATGTTGGGAAGCCGGGCGCGCTTTTCCGCCGAAAGGGGAATGGTGTCGGTGATGACGATCTCGGTGAACGGCGCCGCGGCGAGCCGCTCCACGGCTGGCCCGCTGAAGACGGCGTGGGTGCACGCGGCCGCGACATCGGTGACCCCGAACTGCAGGAGGAGGTTCGCGGCCTCGACGATCGTGCCGGCTGTATCGATCTCGTCATCGACGAGGAGGGCGCGCATGCCCGCCCACGTCGCCGATGACGTTCACTGCTTCGACCGCGTCGGTGTTGCCGGCGCGCCGCTTCTCGATGATGGCGAGCGGCACATCGAGCGCGCGGGCGACATTGCGCGCGCGCTTCGCATCGCCGACATCGGTGGCGACGACGACGAGGTTGTCGGTGCTCTGTTCGGCGAAATGGCGGCTCATGAGGTAGAGCGCCGTCAGCTCATCGACCGGGATGTTGAAGAAGCCCTGGATCTGGCCGGCGTGCAGGTCGATGGTGAGCACGCGGTCGGCCCCGGCTGTCTCGATGAGGTTGGCGATGAGCCGCGCCGTGATCGGCACGCGCGGCTGATCCTTCTTGTCGGAGCGCCCGTAGGCGTAGTAGGGGATGACGGCGGTGATCCGCCCGGCGGAGGCGCGCCGGAACGCGTCGATCATGATCAGCAGCTCCATCAGCCGGTCGTTGACCGGCGAGACGATGGGCTGGATGAGGAAGACATCGCGCTGGCGCACGTTCTCGCAGATGCGCGCGAAGGTGTTTTCGTTGCTGAACTGGAAGACCTCGCTCTGGCCGAGCGAGCACTCGAGGTAGCCGCAGATATCCTGCGCCAGGGCGGGGTGCGAGTTGCCTGTGAAGATTCGGAGATCCTGATACACCGCGGCCCAGTTCCCCCGCGCGGCCGGAGCGTCTGAGGCCGGGCACGGGGGCGGACAATCGCTCCTGCGGCCCCGCCCGCGCTCGCGCGCTGTGGCTTGTAGCAATATCAACTATAGCATGCAGATGTCGTGCGATGAACCGCTGGGGGAGGCGCGCGAGCGGCCAGCTTCGCGCGTTGACATGAGGTTGAGCGAGGCGTAAACTGACGAACGGTGAGGCAGCGGAACCACCTTTGTATCACACAACCCCGTATTCGTCCAACGTGTCGGTGCGTCCCGAGATAGGCGCATCGTCGGATTTGCGTGTCTCCTACTTCCTGAGGAGGGACAAGTCACATGTCCGAGGCTCCTGCTTTGGTGCGCCGTTCCGGCGTGCCCACGATTCTCAAGCACTACGCCAAGACCACGCACGTGCTCGACGTGCCGAACCTCATCGAGATCCAGCTGTCGTCGTTCCGCTGGTTCCAGGAAGAGGGCCTGAAGGAGCTGTTCGACGAGATATCGCCGATCCAGGACTTCACCGGCTCCCGGATGGAGCTCCGGTTCAACGACTATCAGTTCGCTGAGCCGAAGTTCAACCAGATCGAATGCCGCGAGCGCGACATCACGTTTGCGGCGCCGCTGCGTGTCAACGTCGAACTGCTGGTGAAGGAAACGGGCGAGGTGAAGGAGCAGGAGCTCTTCCTCGGCGACTTTCCCCTGATGACCGAGAACGGCACGTTCATCATCAACGGCGCGGAGCGCGTCGTCGTGTCGCAGCTCGTGCGCTCGCCCGGCGTCTACTTCACGCTGGAGCGCGACGCCGCGAGCGGCCGCCCCTTGTGCTACGCGAAGCTCATCCCCAACCGGGGCGCATGGCTCGAGTTCGAGACGAGCAACAAGAACGTGCTGTCGGTGAAGGTCGACCGCAAGCGCAAGATTCCGGTGACGGTGCTGCTGCGTGCCATCGACGAAGAGGAGGGGGTGCCCGACGACCAACTCGGCACCTCCGAGCGCGTCCTCGCCATGTTCGCCGATATCGACACCGACGAGGCGCACCAGTACATCCGCAGCAGTCTCGACAAGGAGCCCTGCCAGAACAAGCAGGACGCTGTTATCGAGCTCTACCGGCGGCTCCGCCCCGGCGATCCGCCGACGCTCGACAACGCGCGCGGGCTGCTGCAGTCGCTGTTCTTCAATCCGCGCCGCTACGACCTGGGGCGGGTGGGCCGCTACAAGCTGAACCGCCGCCTAGAGCACGGTCGCGAGACCGCCACACGCACGCTGGAGCCGATCGACCTGGTGGGCATCGTCCGGCAGCAGGTGCTCATCAACAACGGCAAGGGCCACGCGGACGACATCGACCACCTCGGCAATCGCCGGGTGCGCGCCGTCGGTGAGCTGATTCAGAATCAGTTCCGTGTCGGCCTGCTGCGCATGGAGCGCGTCGTCCGCGAGCGGATGACGATCACCGACCCGGATCAGGCGACACCGAGCGCGCTCATCAACATCCGGCCGGTTGTGGCGGCGCTGAAGGAGTTCTTCGGCGGGTCGCAGCTCTCGCAGTTCATGGACCAGACGAATCCGCTCGCCGAGCTCACGCACAAGCGGCGGCTCTCGGCGCTGGGGCCGGGCGGCCTGAGCCGCGACCGCGCGGGCTTCGATGTCCGCGACGTGCACCACAGCCACTACGGCCGCATCTGCCCGATCGAGACGCCGGAAGGCCCGAACATCGGCCTTATCGGGTCGCTCGCGACCTACGGCGTCATGAACGACTACGGCTTCATCGAGACGCCCTACCGCCGGGTTCTGCGCGAGCTGGAAACCGACAGCGGCGAGCTCATCGATCGCGTCGTGCGCGGCGACATCACTGGCCCCAAGGGCGAGGTTCTGGCGGCCGCGGGCACTGTCCTCACGAAGGCCCTTGTCGAGACGCTGAAGAAAGCGGGCGTCACCACGGTGCCCGTGCGCCCGTTCGTCACCACGACGTTCGAGTACCTCACCGCCGACCGCGAGGATCGCTACGTTGTGGCGCAGGCGAACGTGCTCCTCGATGCGCAGAATCACCTCGTCGAGGAGCGCGTCGAGGTGCGTCTTGGCGAGAAGTTCCTCATGGAGTCGCCGGAACGGGTCGACTACATGGACGTGTCGCCGAAGCAGATCGTCTCGGTGGCGACATCGCTCATCCCGTTCCTGGAGCACGACGACGCCAACCGGGCGCTGATGGGCTCGAACATGCAGCGCCAGGCGGTGCCGCTGCTCCGGCCCGCTGTGCCGATCATCAGCACGGGCATGGAGCGGCAGGCGGCGCGCGACTCGGGCCAGGTGGTGCTCGCGAAGCGCCCCGGCGAAGTGCAGGCGGTCTCCGCACGATGCATCGAGGTTCGCGCCGACGGCGGCGAGACCGATCGCTACGACCTGCTGAAGTTCATGCGCTCCAACCAGGGCACCTGCATCAACCAGCGGCCGATCGTGGCGCGCGGCGATCGTGTCGTCGTGGGTCAGCCGATGGCCGACAGCTCCTCGACCGATCACGGCGAGCTGGCGCTGGGCCAGAGCGTGCTCTGCGCCTTCATGAGCTGGGAAGGCTACAACTTCGAGGACGCGATCATCATCTCCGAAGGCACGGTGCAGGACGACACGTTCACCTCGATCCACATCGAGAAGTACGAGACGGAAGCCCGCGACACGAAGCTCGGCCCGGAGGAGATTACGCGCGACATCCCGAACGTCGGCGAGGAATCGCTGCGCGACCTCGATGAGATGGGCATCGTCCGCATCGGCGCCGAAGTGCGCGCCGGCGACATCCTTGTCGGCAAGATCACGCCGAAGGGCGAGACGGAGCTGACGGCGGAAGAGAAGCTGCTGCGCGCGATCTTCGGCGAGAAGGCGCGCGAAGTGAAGGACACGTCGCTCCGCGTTCCGCACGGCGAGCGCGGCAAGGTCATCGACGTGCGCGTGTTCTCGCGCCAGGATCATCACGAGCTGCCGGCGGGCGTCAACCAGCTGGTACGCGTCTCCATCGCGCAGAAGCGCAAGATCGCCGAAGGCGACAAGATGGCGGGCCGCCACGGCAACAAGGGTGTGGTCGCCCGCATCCTGCCCGTCGAAGACATGCCGTACCTCGAAGACGGCACTCCCGTCGACATCATCCTCAACCCGCTCGGCGTGCCGAGCCGCATGAACGTCGGGCAAGTGCTCGAGACGCACCTCGGATGGGCCGCGCACGAGCTCGGATTCCGCGCCATCACCCCCGTGTTCGATGGCGCGACGGGCGAGTCGATCGAGGACGCCCTGGCGCGCGCCTGGTTCGTCGCCCAGTCCGGTGGCTCCGGTAAGGGCGGGCCATCGGAGACTGTCCGGAGCTGGCTCGCGGAGCGCGACTACGACGCCGATGAGCTCTGGGACGACGCGAAGCCGGGGTTGGCGTCGGTCGCCAGCTTCGAGATATGGCTCGAACAGCACGGCGAGAAGAAGGTGCGCGGCCAGTCGCGCGACAAGCTCGAACAGATCGCCGATGCCGTACTGCAGCGGGTCGGCGAAGCGCCGCCCATCATCGGCAAACAGGTGCTGTACGACGGCCGCACGGGCGCGGCGTTCGACCAGCCGGTCACCGTCGGCTACATCTACATGATGAAGCTCGTCCACCTTGTCGAAGACAAGATTCACGCACGCTCCACCGGCCCCTACTCGCTCATCACCCAGCAGCCGCTCGGTGGCAAGGCGCAGTTCGGTGGCCAGCGCTTCGGCGAGATGGAGGT
Source organism: uncultured Chloroflexia bacterium (assembly GCA_963702115.1). Taxonomy (GTDB): domain Bacteria; phylum Chloroflexota; class Dehalococcoidia; order SHXV01; family SHXV01. Next base: position 114,366 of record OY969711.1, on the reverse strand, counting down.
GTGGGCGCTGGAAGCGTACGGCGCCGCGCACGTGCTGCAGGAGCTGCTCACCGTCAAGAGCGACGACGTGGTCGGCCGGGTGAAGACGTACGAGGCCATCGTCAAGGGCGAGGACGTCATGGAGCCGGGCGTGCCCGAGTCGTTCAAGGTGCTCGTCAAAGAGCTGCAGAGCCTGGGGCTCGCGGTGGAGGTGCTCAACGAAGATGAGGAGCGGGTGACCTTCGTCGACGACTCGGCGGTACCGGAGCTCGACATCAACCTTTCCGGCTTTGAGCGAGAGGATCCGTTTAGTGCTTGAGGTCAACGATTTCAACGCCGTCCGCATTTCGCTAGCGTCGCCGGAGCAGATCCGGTCGTGGTCGTATGGCGAGGTCACGAAGCCTGAGACGATCAACTACCGCACGCTGAAGCCCGAGAAAGACGGCCTGTTCTGCGAGAAGATCTTCGGGCCAACGAAGGACTTCGAGTGCTACTGCGGCAAGTACAAGCGGGTGCGATACAAGGGCATCGTCTGCGACAAGTGCGGGGTCGAGGTGGCGCGCAGCAAGGTGCGCCGCGAGCGCATGGGCCACATCGAGCTCGCCGCGCCCGTGAGCCACATCTGGTTTGTGAAGGGCACGCCCAGCCGGATGGGGCTGCTGCTCGAATCTTTCGCCGCGTAGCCTCGAGAAAGTGCTCTATTTCGCCCAGTACGTCGTCACCGCAGTCGACGACAAGGCGCGCGCTATGGCGCTCGAAGAGCTGCGCGAGAACCTCGATCGCGAGGCCGCGAAGCGCGAGAAGCCGACGCAGGACGAGGTCGACGCACTGAGCGCCATCCGCGACGCCGAAGTGGCGAAGGCGGAGGGTATCCGCCGAACGGAGCTCGCCGCCATCGAGGAGGACCTCGCGCAGGCGAAGGCCGTCGTCGAGGCGGAGGTGGAGGCGGTCGCCGCCGCGGTCGCCGCGCTCGCCAAGGGCGAGGCCTTCGGCCGAGGCGATCGTCTTCGGCGACACGATCGTCATCGAGGCGGGCGAGCCCGCGGCCCGGGACACGGCGAAGAAGCTCCGCGAGGCGGCGAAAATCGCCAACGCCGAGCTCGACGCGGCTTCGGCCTCGCGGCGCGGCGATGTCCAGCTCCTCGCCGATGCGGCCGTCGGCGCGCACAATCACGAGTTCGAACGCGCCTCGGAGCCGCTGCGCGAGAAGCTGCGCGATGTCCGCGAGTCGCTGCGGGAGGAGTTCCAGGGCAAGATCGAGGAGCTCGAAGACCTGAAGCCCATGCAACTGCTGAGCGACGCCAAGTACCGCGAGCTGCAGGACGGCTTCGGGCACGTGTTCAAGGCGGGCATGGGCGCCGAGGCGACCCTCGAGATCCTGCAGAGCGTCGACCTCGACGCACTGCGCGAGTCGCTCCAGACCGAGATCTACTCATCGAGCGGGCAGCGTCGCAAGAAGGCGACGAAGCGGCTGCGCGTCGTCGAGGCGCTGCGAAAGTCGGGGAACCGCCCGGACTGGATGATCTTCACCGTGCTGCCGGTACTGCCGCCCGATTTGCGCCCGATGGTGCAGCTCGACGGCGGCCGCTTCGCGACGAGCGACCTCAACGACCTCTACCGGCGCGTCATCAACCGCAACAACCGGCTCAAGCGGCTGCTCGACCTCGGCGCGCCCGAGATCATCATCCGCAACGAGAAGCGGATGCTTCAGGAAGCCGTCGATTCGCTCATCGATAACGGCCGCCGCGGTCGCGCTGTCTCCGGGCAGGGCAACCACAAGCTGAAGTCGCTGTCCGACATGCTGAAGGGCAAGCAGGGCCGCTTCCGTCAGAACCTGCTGGGCAAGCGGGTCGACTACTCGGGCCGCTCGGTCATCGTCGTGGGCCCGGAGCTGAAGCTGCACCAGTGCGGCCTGCCCAAGCGGATGGCGCTCGAGCTGTTCAAGCCGTTCGTCATGCACGCGCTGGTCGCCAAAGGGCTGGCCCACAACATCAAGAGCGCGAAGCGGATCGTGGAGCGGGCGCGCCCCGAGGTGTGGGATGTGCTCGACGAGGTCATCAAGGATCGGCCCGTGCTGCTGAACCGCGCGCCTACGCTCCACCGGCTCGGCATCCAGGCGTTCGAGCCCATCCTCATCGAAGGCAGCGCGATCCAGCTGCACCCGCTCGTCTGCACCGCGTTCAACGCCGACTTCGATGGCGACCAGATGGCCGTCCACGTGCCGCTCTCACGCGAGGCGGTGGCGGAAGCGCGCCAAGTGATGCTCTCGACCTACAACCTGCTCTCCCCGAGCTCCGGCGAGCCGACGGTGGCGCCGACGCTCGACATGGTGCTCGGCTGCTATTACCTCACCATCATCAAGGAGAAGGCGCGCGGCGAGTACAAGCCCGCAGCGAAGGGCAAGCTCGCGCAGAACGTCTACAGCTCGTTTGGCGATGCGATTCTGGCGCACGACCTCGAGCTGCTCGAGCTGCAGGCCCGCATCCTCGTGCGCGATCCGCTCACGAACAACGAGCTTATCGAGACGACGGTCGGGCGCATCTTCTTCAACGAGGCGCTTCCGGCGGAGCTGGGCTTCCGCAACGAGGTGATGGACAAGCGCAATCTGAAGGCGACCGTCGGCGAGTGCTACGGCAAGTTTGGCAGCGAGCGCACGGCGGAGATGGTGGACCGCATCAAGGATGTTGGCTTCAAGTACGCCACACGCTCCGGCACGACCATCGCCATGCACGACATCAAGGTGCCGGAAGCGAAGGCGGGCCTGCTGGCGCTTGCCGACGCCCAGATCGCGGAGATCGAGGACCAGTACCTTACGGGCCTCATGACGGAGCAGGAACGCTACGACAAGGCCGTCGAGACGTGGACCGAGACGACGAACCAGATACAGCAGGCCATCTCCGACACGCTCGATCGCTACGGCTCGGTGTACATGATGGCGAACAGTGGCGCGAAGGGAAACATCGCCCAGATCCGCCAGATGGCCGGCATGCGCGGGCTCATGTCCGACCCGTCGGGCCGCATCATCGACCTGCCGATTCGGGCCAGCTTCCGCGAAGGCCTGCCGGTGCTCGAGTACTTTATCTCGACCCACGGGGCGCGCAAGGGGCTCGCCGACACGGCGCTCCGCACCGCCGACTCGGGCTATCTGACGCGAAGGCTCATCGATGTCGCGCAGGATGTCATCGTCCTTCTGGAGGACTGTGGCACCGAGGCTGGAACGTGGATGACGCAGGCGGCGGAGCGCGGTGTGCAGAAGTCGCTGCAGGAGCGCATCTTCGGGCGCCATGCGGCGCAGCCGGTCGCTCACCCGGAGACCGGCGAGGTGCTGGTCGACCGCAACGAGGAGTTCGACGACGCTCGGATCAGCCTCATCACCGATGCGAACGTCGAGCGGGTGTACGTGCGCTCGCCGCTGGCCTGCGACGCGCGGCGCGGCGTCTGCCGCCTCTGCTACGGGCGGGATCTGGCGCGGGGTACGCTGGTGAAACTGGGCGAGGCGGTCGGCATTATCGCCGCGCAGAGCATCGGCGAGCCGGGCACGCAGCTGACGATGCGGACGTTCCACACGGGCGGTGTCGCCGGGCTCGACATCACGTCGGGTCTGCCACGTGTCGAGGAGCTGTTCGAGGCCCGGGTGCCGAAGGGGCAGGCCATCATCTCGGAGATCGACGGCATCGTCGAGGCCCGGCAGGATGGCGACGGCCAATCCATCACGGTCACGCGCACCGACACCTATCGCGACGAATACGAGATTCCCGCCGATTACAAGCTCGCCGTCAAGAACGGTCAGGTCATCGACAGCGGCGAGTTGCTCGCTACTGCGCCAGTCGTCAAGCCCGGCGACGAGGAGCCGGAAGGAGCCGACGAAGCGGATGCGACGGCGGCCAAGAAGGTGGCCAAGCCGCGCAAGAAGAAGAGCGACAGCGCCGTCGCGCCGGCGGGCATCGTCGCGCGTGTCAGTGGCACGGTTGCCCTGGAGAAGGGCACGGGCCGCGCCGCGATCCTCTACGAGGAGAGCGACGTGCGCGAGTACTCGATCCCGGCCGCCTCGCGGCTTCGGAACGACATCAACGACGGCGACTACATCGGCGCCGGGCAGCAGCTCACGGAGGGCTCGATCAACCCGCAGGACATCCTCCGGGTGATGGGCCGCGACGCGGTGCAGCATTACCTTGTGCAGGAAGTGCAGCGCACGTACGAGCTCCAGGGCGTCAACATCAACGACAAGCACATCGAGGTCATCTCGCGGCAGATGCTGCGCAAGGTGCGCATCGATAACCCGGGCGACACGACGATGCTGCCCGGCGAGCTTGTCGACCGCTTCGCCTACGAGGAGATGAACGCGCGCGTGCTGGCCGAAGGCGGCGAGCCCGCGACCGCGGAGACGGTGCTGCTCGGCGTAACGAAGGCGTCGCTGAACACGGAGAGCTTCCTCGCCGCCGCCTCCTTCCAGGAGACGACGCGTGTGCTCACCGAGGCCGCGATTAGCGGCGCGGTCGACCACCTGCTGGGGCTGAAGGAGAACGTCATCATCGGCAAGCTCATCCCGGCGCGTGCCGAGATCGACCTGCCGCCCCGGCCGATTGCGCCGCCCCGGCCGATGGCCTTCTTCGACTTCGACGGCGACCAGGCGGCCCTCGAAGCGCTGCTCGGCCCCGAAGGCGAGTTCCTCGACGAGGAAGATGTGCTCGACGAGGACGAGCTCGCCGAGAGCGCGCTCACCATCGAAGATATTGTTGCGGCCGAGGACGAGATCGAGGTAGCGCCAGTGGCGCCCTCGGCCTACGTTGCGGAGCCAGAGGAGCCGGTGCGCATCCGGCACCGGCCCGCCAGCCCCGAGGATGAGCCCGCGGAGGGCGACGCCGGCGGCTGACCGCCCCCACGCCATCGCACGTCAACACGGGAGCCCGCCACCACGGCGGGCTCCCGTGTGCGTGTGCCGACTGGGGCGGGGCGGCGCTCAGCTCATCGCGAAGCGGTAGCCGACGTTGCGCACGGTGTCGATGAACGTGTGATTGCGATCCTCGATCTTGCTGCGCAGGCGCCGCACGTGGACATCGACCGTGCGCGAGCCGCCGAAGTAGTCGTAGCCCCACACCCGGTTTAGCAGAGCTTCTCGGGTGAAGACGCGACCGGGATTCGTGGCGAGGAACTTCAGCAGTTCGTATTCCTTGTAAGTCAGGTCGACAGGCTTGCCGCCGAGGGTGACGCTGTAGTTTGCGGTGTCGATGACCATGTCGCTGCAGCGGATGAGGTGCCCCGAATCGTCGCTGTCGATGGCGAGCAGCCGCCGGAGGCGTGCCAGCACCTCCTCCGAGTTCGGGGGCGACAGGGCGAAGTCATCGATGGCGAGGGTCGCGAGCTCGGGGAGCCGGGCCTCCGGCACGATCGCGAGCGAGCGCGCGCCATCGGCGATGTGGCGGAGCAGCTCCTGCGGCTCACCCGCCGGCCAGGGGGAGGCGAGGTCGAGGATGAGCGCATCGTGAGGCTCGGACGCGACGGTGGCCGCGGCCTCGGGCGAGGGCGCGACGACGATGGCGGCGACCCCCTCGCGCTCCAGGGCCTGGAGCACGCGGCGATACTCGGCAGCGGCGCTGCTGAGGATGACGATGCGTGCCACGGAAGGGCCATCCCTTCGCTTCCCCAGCCTCGACGATGCTGTAGCGTAGGACGATTGTGCCCTCTGGCGCAAGCGCGGAACCCGGTACGTTGAGGCTGAGGCGATGCGGGCCTATAATGAACGGCGTTCGCGCCAGCGTAGCTCAGTGGTAGAGCAACGGTTTCGTAAACCGTAGGTCAAGGGTTCGAATCCCTTCGCTGGCTCCACACCTCACCCGTGCAGATGCACACCGATGTCCATCCGAAAGCTGTTCTCGTCGGTAGGGTGCGGGCGGTAGAACTCGATACCGCCGCGCTCCATCGCGAGGCCGTGCGCGACGGCGTAGCGGCGAGCCGCCTTGTACAGCTCCGGGAACTCGCGCAGCTCGCCCGTGCAGAGCACGTACTCGCCGCCGGGCGTCCAGCCGATACTGACTCCGCTGTCGAGGGGCGGCGGCTCCGTATCCTCGCCGATGGGCAAGCACGCTTCGTATTCGAATCGGCCCGGCGTGGGGACGCCGCCAGGCGGCTCGTACCCGATCATCTCGACATCAGGCAGGACGCTGCGGACGCCCCGCTCCGCGGCCCATCTGTGAAACGCGCGCCAGTGGGCGAAAAACTCGTCGGCAGGCGGCCGCGGCCCGCGGTAGGGGAGGCGGACGACGCGATACGGGGGCAGGCGCACGAGGCGAGCTTCATCCATAACCCAGAGAGCTTAGCGTACCGGGCCCAGCTCATGGGGGATCGCCCGCGTTGACACGGGATCGGGGCCGTCCCTAAGATAGATCATTCTCACCCGCACCCTTTTTGGAGCGTCCCCACATGAGCAAACTCAGGGATCGAATCCGCCGGCTGGGCCGGCGCGAAGGTACAACGATGGGCTTCGCACAAACGAAGGTCGTCACCGCGCCGCAGCTGTCTGCTGCTCGCGCTCGTCGAAGACGCCGCCGCCGCGCCGCCGCAGGGCGCCGACGGCGTTATCCTCGCGGCCGGCGCGAAGCCGGGCAACGGCGAAGGGCTGTGGGGCATCGTCAGCGGGGGCGGGCCGCTGCCGGCCGAGGCGGCAGGCGCCGATTTCATCGTCGCCCGCGCCGATACGGCGATCGACGCGCTCGACCGCGATGATCGTGGCATCGTCATCGCCGTCGACGAAACCTGGAGCGACGCCGTCGTCCGCGCCCTCGAGATGCTTTCGCCCGACGCTCTCTATGTCACGCTCGAGGGCCAGCCTTCGCTGGGCCGCCTGCTTGCGTTGCGGCGTCTCAACAGCCTCGCCGGGCCGCTGCTCGTCGAGACGAGCGTCGAGCTCGACGGCGCCACGCTGGCGCTGCTCCGCGACGCGGGCGTCGCTGGCATCGTGGTAGCGGGCACCGCCCACGCCGCCGCCGGCCGCCTGCGCGAACGGATCGATGCGCTGCCGCCGCGCCGCCGGCGCAACGAGGAGCGTCAGGACGCGATGCTGCCGGTCGCGAGCGCGGGCCGCGACGATGACGACGAGCACGACCACGATCACTAGTGGCGAACCGTCGCCCCAACGCTGACGTTCGGGGAGATGGTATACTCGCACGAACATCCGACTCCGGGATGAAGACACGGGTTCGCGAAGACAGGGGCCTGCGCAACGTGGTGCATTCCGCGACGACGGCGTACCTCCAGATAGGTGAAGTTGCCGAGCGCACGGGCGTGACGCAGCGCACGCTCCGCTTTTATGAAGAGAAGGGGCTGCTGCCCGCGCCGACGCGCCTGGAGGGCGGTTTCCGTCTCTACTCCGAGGACGACATTCGCCGCGTGGAGCAGATACGGCGGCTCCAGGGCCTCCTCGGCTTCAGCTTGGCCGAAATCAAAGAAATGGTCGAGGCTGAGGAAGAGAAGACGCAGCTGCGCGAGGCGGCGCGGCTCCACACGGACGACATCGAGCAGAACAAGCTGCGAGCTTCGCGCGCCGCGGAAGTGACGGAGCGCCAGCTCGCCGTTGTCCGGCAAAAGGTGGCTCAGCTCATCGAGATGGAGCACATGCTCGATGAGAAGCTGGCGAAATATCGCGCCTGGCTCGACGAGCTGGAGAAGGCCAGGCTCGCGGCGACGTGAGCGTCAGTGCGAGGCGTGATCGCGAGGATCGCGCGGCGTGAAGCCATCCTCGTAGTGGCCGGCGATGCCCGTGTGCCGCCGATAGAGGTAGCCCACGCCGGCGACGGCGGCCGCGGCGGCCATCGCTCCGGCAGTGCCGAGCACCATCGGCACGAGGTCATCGTTCTCGGGCCGCTCGGCGGTAACGTCGCCGTCCGGCGCGGCCCGGGGCGGCTGACCGGAGGCGTAGGCCGGGCCCGTGAGGGCGGCAGCGACGAGAGCGGCAGTGATGGGCAGCGCTGCGAGACGCACGCGAAGCGACATTGGCGAGGTTCCTCCGCGGTTCGAATGTGGGCCGCCGACAGTGTACCATTTCGCGGGTTCGGTGAACCCGCCCGGAGGTGAACAGTGGCTCTTCTGCGCAGACGTGAGACTGATACGGAGGAGGGGCCTCCGCCGGATCAGGAAGCAGCTGTGACTGAGCCAGTCGCGGCGCTCGCCCTGCTCGGCGACGACGACGAGATGCAGGGCGAGGTTGTCGATCCGGAGACCGCGCAACGGCTGGCGCAGGCGTTCAAGGCGGTGAACAAGTTCCCCGGTGTCGTGAGCCGGCACCGGCGCTTCGTCGGGGGCGCGACGGCGACCGCTGTCGTCTCGACGACCGCCGTCATCCTCGCTTATCGAGCCCTGCACGGTCGCATGGCGAAGGGCGAATCGGCCGCTGAGGCGCTCAAGGGCGTGACTGAGGACGAGATCGAGCACGGGCTCGATCTTCTCCGGAAGATTCGCCGCAAGAAGTAGGGGGCGCGCGGCTCAGCCGATGACGGCCGGCGCCGCCAGCGTCTCGCCCAGAAGCGTCTGTACCCGAACCACGCGGCCCTCGCGCAGAAACAGCCGCGGCACGCGCGCCGTGATGCCGGTGAGCACCTCGTAGCTGATCGTGCCGCAGAGGGCAGCCAGCTCGTCCGCGCCGATCCGCTCGCCGCCCTGAGAGCCGATGATCGTGACCTCGTCGTCGACGGCGGCGTTGGGGACGGATGTCAGGTCGACGACGCACTGATCCATGCACACTCGTCCGAGAATCGGCACGCGCCGCCCGCGCACGAGCATCGAGCCCCGGTTCGATGCCAGGCGCGGCAGCCCATCGGCGTACCCCGCCATCACGAGGCCCACGGTGGTGGGCTCACTGGCGCGCCAGGTACGCCCGTAGCTGACGGTATCGCCCGCCGCGAGCTGTGTGACGCGGGCGAGGCGGCTCCTGAGCGAGAGGACGGGCCGCAGCACCGTGCCGGGCGGGAGCGCGCCCGGCGGGTAGCCGTACATCGCGATGCCGGTGCGCACGACATCGAGCGACATCTCGGGGAGGGCGAGGAGCGCGCCGCTCGCCGAGGCGTGCCGCAGCCCAATCCACGGTACACGCTCGCAGGTGGCCAGGAAGCGGGCGAACTGCTGCCGGGTGAAGGTGGGGTCGCCCTCGTCGGCGCTGGCGAAGTGCGTGTAGATGCCCTCGACCTCGATCGACGCCAGCCCGCGCAGCGCTTCCGCAAGCGCAACGCACTCGTCGGGCAGCGAGCCGTAGCGCGAGAGGCCGGTATCGACCTTGACGTGCACAGGCGCGCGCGTACCGGCGGCGGCGGCGTGGCGCGCGATGGCGCGGCCGAGCTCCAGCGAGTTGACGGTCGCCGTGAGGCTGTGTGCCACGATCTCCTCCGCCTGCGCCACGGGAGTGTGGCCGAGGACGACAATCGGGGCGCGGATGCCGGCGGCACGAAGCTGGCGGCCCTCGTCGACGCAGATGACGCCGAGTGAGCCAGCGCCCGCTTCGAGCGCGGCCTCGGCGATGGGTACGGCGCCGTGGCCGTAGGCGTTCGCCTTGACGATCGCCATCAGGCTCGCGCCACCCGCGCGCTGGCGGAGCACGCCGATATTGGCGGCGAGGGCATCGAGGTCGATCTCGGCCCAGAGGGGGCGGCCCTGCCATTCGTTGGGCGCGTGACCGAGTGTCATGGCGCGACCGCGCAGGCGCGGGGCAGCGGATACGGGCTGGTGCGACCGGCCGGACCACCGTCCCCGGTGGCGTGACCGCGACCCGGGCCAGTGACGAAGGAGACCGTGCCGCTGGCGTCGACGACGGCGAGGGGCATGGGGTTCATGATGTTCCTCCCGCGTCGTGCCGGGGGTGAGCTACGAGTGTAGCATCGCGACTGGAAAGGGGTCAAGATTCGGAGAGGACGTATAGTGTGTGCATCGAAGTACGCTGTCGCGAGAATCACTCGGGGCAGCTCACGGTGTTTTGACAGGAGGGGAAGGGCGCGGGTATACTAGCTGACGGTACTCGCAGTACTTGGAGGAGCCGTGCCCAAGCGTACATATCAGCCAAAACGCATTCCTCGGAAGCGCGAGCATGGGTTCCGGGCGCGGATGAGTTCGCCAGGCGGTCGCCGGGTGCTCCAGGCGCGCCGCCAAAAGGGGCGGAAGCAGCTCACGGTCTGAGGGCAGACGACCGTGCGGCGGCAAAGCCGGCTGCGAGGCCGATCCGATTTCTCGCGAACGTTCCGGGAGGGGAAGTCGTGGCCATCGCGACTCCTCGTGGTGCGTGCTTACCCGAACGGTGGCCCAGAATCTCGATTCGGTTTCACGGCGGCAAGGCAGATCGGGAACGCGGTTACGCGGAACCGTGTAAAGCGCCGCCTGCGGGAGGCGTGCCGCGAGGCGGCGTTCGGGCCCGGGTGGGATGTCGTGATTGTGGCGCGAGTAGCGGCGGCCTCCGCCAGCTACGGCGACCTCTGCGCCGCCTTGCGCCAGGTGATGGAGCGCTCGCCGCTGAGGGGCGCCGCGCCGGTCATCGAGGAGCCCTCGACGTGACGATGGATCTCCGCGCGACAGCTGGCGTTCCGGCGACGCACTGGGCCGGGCGATGAGCGCTGTTTCACGTGAAACATTGCAGCGCCGCCGTCCGGCCGCCATCGCGATGTTGACCGGACTGCTCCTGCTCGCGGTGGCCGCCGTTGGCTGCCAGGGTGTGAAGGGGCCGAACGGCTGGGGCGGGGTCACGGTCGACGAGAGCGGCGACACGCTGTACGCGAATCTGGATGGCGACACACTTGTCGCGCTCAGCGCCGGTGACGTCCGCGAGCGGTGGCATTTTCCCGACGATGCTCGTGGCGACGAGAAGGACATCGACCTCGAGGGAGTCTACGGCGAAGTCGCCGTGACGGCCGATCGAGTTATCGTCGGCGGCTATGACGGCAGCGTCTACGCCCTTAACGCCGAAGACGGCGCGATTCTGTGGTTGGCCGAAGCCGACGGCCCTGTCGTGGGCGGGCCGGTGATTGCGGGCGACCTCGTGATCGTGGGGTCGGACGACGAGCAGGTGCGCGCGCTCGACCTCGAGACGGGCAGCGTCCGCTGGAGCCGCGAGCTCGGCGGGCGTATCTGGGCCGCGGCCGTCGTCGAAGGCGATGTCGTCTACATCGGCACGCTCGAGGGCGAGCTGTACGCGCTCGGCCGCGCCGACGGCAGCCCCGTGTGGGACGAGCCGTATCGGGCCGACGCCGGATTCCCCGCCGCTGTCACCGTCGCCAGCAACGGCGCCCTTGTGCTCGCCGGCTCGTTCGATAAGCAGATGCACGCCATCGACGCGGCGACCGGGCAGCGCGTCTGGGCCACCGAAGGGGGCAACTGGTTCGATACCCGCCCCGTTGTCGATGGCGATCTCGTATTCGCGGGCAATCTCGATGGCAAGCTCTACGCGATGCGGCTCGAGGGTGGCGAGATAGCGTGGGAATACGAGGCGGAGGGGCCGATCCGGGCGTCGGTCATCGTGTCGGGGGATACGGTTGTGCTGACCGACAAGAACGGCTTCGCGCACGGCGTCGGTCGCGACAACGGCCAGAGGGCGTGGATTTCGAGCGATCTCGATACGACATTGCTCGCCAATCTGGCGATTCGCGGCGATCTTGTCTACGTCCGTGGGGAGAACGGCGCATTGTGGAGCGTCGATCCCGCCAACGGGGCGCTGGTGCAGCTGCGTGACGCGAGTTAAACTGAGTCCCTTGAGAGGGAGAGCCGCGTGATCTCGTTTCTTTGGGACAACCTGCTCATCGATCCGATGGTGAACGCGCTCGTCGGACTCGACCGCACCCTCTTCTCGAACTTCGGCCTGGCCATCATCGCGTTCACCGTCATCATCCGCGCCGCCACGTTCCCGCTGACGATGCGTCAGCTGCGGTCCACGAAGGCGCTCTCGGAGCTGCAACCGCGCATTCAGGAGATTCAGAAGAAGCACAAGGACCCCAAACGCCGCAACGAGGAGACGATGAAGCTGTATCGGGAGGCCGGGGTCAACCCCCTCGGGTGCATTTTCCCGATGCTCATCCAATTCCCCATCTGGATCGCGCTCTACAGCGTCATCCGGCTCACTCTCGCGGGCACGCCGGAGAGCTACGTCAACCTCTCGCAGAAGCTGTACTCCGTCTCCTATGTGCAACACGCGGTACCCATCGACAACGCTTTCCTGTGGATGGATCTGGGGCAGCCCGACTTCGTCCTGCCGGTGCTCGTGGGGGTGTCGATGTGGGCGCAGCAGCGCTCGACGATGCTGCGGAACACATCGACACAGACCGCCCAGCAAGCGCAGATGAACAACACGATGTTGTGGATGATGCCGCTCATGTTCGCGTGGTTCAGCCTCACGGTGCCGGCCGGGCTGGCGCTCTACTGGTTCTCTACGAACGTCATTGGTATCGTACTCAATGGATTCGTGTTCGGATTCGCGTCGTTGCACCCGAGAAAGCTGCTATCCATGCCCTCCTCTGCGGGCGCGAGCGTCGCGCCTGCGAAGGAGCGCAAAGCCGGCCCGCCCAGTGCGGCTATCACTCCCGGTGATGAGCCGGACACCCCGGACGATGTCAAAACCAGCGAGGAGACGTCCGATGGACGCCAGCGTCGAAGCAAGCGGAAGAACCGTCGACGAGGCCGTTGAGCAGGCCCTCCACCAACTCGGCCTGAGCGCTGACGACGTCGAGATTGAGGTCGTCAGCGAGGGGCGTCGTGGGCGCTTCGGCCGGGCAGGTGAGGATGCGCGCGTTATCGTGCGTGCGCGTGAGAGTGCGGGTGGTGGCGAGCCCCACGATGGTGAAGGGGACGCGACAGCCGATGGGAACGGGGATGAGCGGCGGCCAGCCACCCGCCGGACGCGCGCCGTGCCGGCGGCCAATCCGCCGCGAGCGCTCGACGACGACGCGGTCGGGCGCGCCGAAGACATCCTGAGAGAGCTGCTCCGGCTGATGGACGTCGACGGGGCTGTGCTCCGGCGGGCGCCCGAGACGCCGGGCGATGGCCTTGGGCACGCATCGGCCGTCCTCGATGTGTCCGGCGAGGATCTGGGCGTGCTGATCGGGCGAGGCGGCGAGACGCTGTCGGCGCTGCAGTACATGGTGAACGTGCTTGCGAATCGGGGCGCGGACACGGGCTTCAGCGTTAGCGTCGATGTCGAGCGCTACCGGCGCCGCCGCGAGCGGGCACTCCTCGACCTGGCGCAGACCGCCGCCGAGCGTGCGGCGACCGATGGGCGGCCTGTCGTGCTCGACGCCATGCCGGCGCCCGAGCGGCGAATCATCCACATAGCACTGGCCGAAGATGAGCGCGTTGTGACAAGCAGTACGGGCGGCGGGGAGCATCGCAGGGTCGTGGTCGAACCGCGCCGCGCCTGACAGCCGGGGGAACGTGAACCCACCGGATATCGTACTCGTCGGTCACGTGACCCGAGACCTCCTTGCCGGCGGCGGGTGGAGGCCGGGAGGCAGCGTCGTGTTCGGCGCGCACCTCGCCGCCCGCTGGGGCTATCGGGCCGCCGTCCTCACGTCGGCCGCCTCCGAGGCCGAAGCGCGCGCCGCCCTGCCGCCGAATACGGAGCTCATCGTCGTCCCCTCCGGTGTCAGCACGACATTCCGCAATACGCCCGGGCCGCCGCGCAGGCAGCGTGTCACTTCCATCGCCGCCGAGCTGACGGCGGACGCGCTGCCGGAATCGTGGCGCGGCGCCCGCATCCTGTTCGTGGCGCCTGTCGCCGGCGAGGTCGCGGCCGATTTCGTGGCGCGGGCCGGGACGCACGCCTGCGTCGGCATCGGGGCGCAGGGATGGCTGCGGCAGATCGCGGATGACGGCACAGTCGGCGTTGTCGATGCGAGCCAAACCGTGATACCGGCGATGGCGACGCTCGCCGACGCCATATTCCTTTCGGATGAGGATCTCGCCGCCACGCCCGACGCCGACGGGGTCGCAGCAGGATGGGCATCGGGCAAAACATATGTGCTGGTCACGCACGGAGCCGGTGGCGCATCGCTCGTCGGCAGCGACGCCGCGAGCTACGTGCCCGCTGCCCCCGCTCGCGTCGTCGACGAGACTGGCGCCGGCGACGTCTTCGCGACGGCGTACCTGCTCGCGCTCGCCGAGGGGATGGCGCCCCGGGCGGCAGCGCGGCTCGCGGAGGGGGCCGCATCGCTGGCGGTCGAAGGCGAAGGGCTCGCGGGCATCGCGCCGCGCGCCGCAGCGGCCGCCCGTGTGCAGCGCGATACCCGCATCATCGCCGTAGCGAATCAGAAGGGCGGCGTCGGCAAGACAACAACCACCGTCAACCTCGCGGCCGCCCTCGCCGCCGCGGGCCGTGCTGTCCTCATCGTCGACCTCGACCCGCAGCGCAACGCAACGTCGTCGGTCGGGCTTCGCGATGCGGCGGAGCGCGGCACCTACGACGTGCTCTTCGACGGTACGCCGATCGACGAGCTCATCGTGCCGATGCCCGGGGGCTTCGCGCTGCTGCCGGCCTCGGCCGAGCTCGCGGGCGCCGACGTGGAGCTCGTCCCGCAGATCGCGCGGGAGCTGCGGCTGCGCCGGGCGCTGGAGCCGGTGGCCGGCGAGTACGACTACGTGTTCATCGATTGCCCGCCATCGCTCGGCCTGCTGACGGTGAACGCGCTGGCGGCCGCCGACGAGGTGCTGGTGCCCGTTCAGTGCGAGTACCTCGCGCTCGAGGGGCTGGGGCAGCTTACGGGCACGGTCGAGCTCGTGCGGCGCAACCTGAACGAGCGGTTGCGGATCAGCAGTGTCCTCCTCACGATGTTCGATCGCCGCACGGGGCTCTCGCAGGAGGTCGCCGACGAGGTGCGCCGCCACTTCCCGCAGGCGTTCGAGACGATGATTCCGCGAAACGTGCGGCTCAGCGAGGCGCCGAGCTTCGGCAAAACCGTGTTCGAGTACGATGCGTCGTCGCGCGGCGCGCGAGCCTATCGCGATCTGGCTACGGAGCTGGAAGCACGCCGGGCGCACGAGCGCGGACGCAAACCTGGAGGTGGGGTATGAGCCTGAAGCAGAAGGGGGGCCTCGGCAGGGGGCTCTCCGCACTCATCCCGGATACGGGCTCGGCGGGTCTCGAGGAGGTCGATATCGACCTTATCGTGCCGAATCCGCACCAGCCGCGTAGCATCATGGAGACGGGTGCCCTCAACGAGCTTGCGGACAGCATCCGCACGCACGGCATCATCCAGCCGCTGCTCGTCAGCAGGCCGGAGGGCAGCGGCGTCTATCAGCTGATCGCGGGCGAGCGGCGGCTGCAGGCGGCGCGGATCGCGGGGCTGCGTCGCGTGCCGATTGTCGTGCGCGAGGCCGCGCCGCGCGATCAGCTCGAGCTGGCGCTCGTCGAGAACGTCCAGCGCAAAGACCTGACCCCCCTCGAGGAAGCCAGCGCCTACCGGCGGCTCATCGATGAGTTTACGCTCACCCAGGAAGGGGTGGCGGAGCGTGTCGGGCGCAGCCGCGTCGCCGTGACGAACGCGCTGCGGCTGCTCGGCCTGCCTACCGAGGTGAAGAACGCGCTCGCCCGCGGCGACATTACCGAAGGTCACGCCCGCGCGCTGCTCGGCCTGCCCTCCGACGACGACCGCCGTCGCGCCTGCGTCATCGTGGTCGAGGACGGCCTCACGGTGCGCGGTACGGAGGAGCTGGTGCGGACGTGGGAGAGCCGCGAGAAGCGGGCGGCGGGCGCGAAGGAGCCCCCCCGGCCCGACGCGACGATCGCCGCCATCGAGGAGAGCCTGCGCAACATCCTCGGCACGAAGGTACAGCTGCGCCAGGGCCGCAAGGGCGGCCGCCTGGTGATCCATTACTACTCCGATGACGACCTCGAGGCGTTGGTCGAGATATTGAGCGGCAATATCGACGCGCTCGCCGACCGCGTATGATCGAGGAACGGCTGCGCGAGCTGGGCATCGCGCTGCCGCCACCGCCGCTGCCAGCCGGGCTGTACGTGCCGGCGGTCGTCGCGGGCACGCTGCTGTTCGTCTCGGGGCAGGTGCCGGTGCGCGATGGGCAGCTGCCGTATCTCGGCAAGCTCGGCGGGGCGATCAGCATCGACGATGGCCGGGCGGCGGCGCGTCTGGCGGCGATCAATGCCCTCGCGGCCGCGAAAGGCGCGCTTGGCTCGCTCGATCGCGTCGTCCGGGTGGCGCGCCTGACGGTCTACGTCGCTTCCGCCGATGGCTTCACGGCGCAGCCCCAGGTCGCGAACGGCGCGTCGGAGCTGCTGCGCGAGGTCTTTGGTGACGGCGCGGGCACGGGCGCTCGGTCGGCTGTCGGCGTGGCGGAGCTGCCGGCGGGCGTGCCGGTCGAGGTCGAGCTGACGCTGCTCGTCGAGCCCGCTCCGTAGTCCGTTAGAAGAAATCGCTGCAGAAGGGCGCGTGCGTTGTGGCGACAAAGGCGGCGAGCGCCGTCGCGGCCCGTTCGTCGCGTACGACGAGACGGCCCGTGGCGCGAGCCGCTGCCACCGAGAGCGCGCCCGTGAGCAGCGCCGCGAGCCCGCCGACATCGATCGCGAGATCGCCATCGCCCTGGGCCGCCGACACGGCGCACTCGCCGCCCGCCGCAGTCTCGATGCGCCAGGTACCGTCGTTCCACGTGCAACGCTCGTCGCGGACGCGCAGCGCGAACGCCGACGGCGGCATCGCCGCGGGCGCGCCCCGCGCCACGAGCGCCGCCCGCAGGTCGACGAGGCGCATCATGAACGACGATCGCACTTCGGTGAACACGGAGCGCGGGTCGGGGGCGATGTGCAGCAGCGGGTCGTCGAGCGGCGCAGTCCACACGACGCGGCGCGCGAGGTCGTGGCTGCGGACGAAGCGCAGCAGTTGCGCGTAGGCGGCATCGGTTGTCGCGATCAGCTCGCGGATGGTGAGCTCGTGGCCCGCGAGCTGCCGCCGCGTCGGGTCGAGCTCGAACAGCATCTGCTGGCCGCCGCGGCTGTAGATGATGTAGCCGCCGGGCCGGCCGCTCTCGTCGCGCCATAGCACAATGTCGCGCGGGGCGTCGTCGCGGCCCACGAGCACGCGCTGCCGCCACCAGCGTTCCGTCCGGCCGAGCATGCCGTTGCGGCTGGGCGCGGCGGCGCGGTAGAGCTCGTGGAGCGCTGCCCAGTCGTCGATGGAGAGCCGCTCGAACGACCCCGCCTCGGCGATGTTCGCGTCGCGGAGCTCGTGGCTATCGAAGCGATAGGCGCGGTCGCTCGCGCCCAGCTCCCACCCGAACCGCCGGTAGAGGGTGTAGAACGTCGGGAACAGCATCGAGATGGCGAGGCCTTCCTCGTGCATCCGCTCGAGCGCCGTGCGCAGGAGGGCGGCGATGTGGCCGCGGCGGCGCACTTCGGGATACGCGCCGACCCCCTGCACGCCGCCCATCGGCAGCCAGCGACCGTTCAGCGCCACCTCCATCGGCTCGATGTCGAGCGCCGCGACCATGCGGTCCGCATCGAACGAGGCGAAGCTCCAGCGCAGGTCGTGGGTTTCGCGGAAGCGCTGCTCGGCGGTGGGCGCGGCCGGGAAGCCGAAGGCCTCCGCGCTGAGCGCGACGCGCGCGCCAATCTCGTCATCGCGAATCGTTCGGACGTCGGCCATGGCGTGTGCTCCTAGCCGGTTGGCCCCATCGCGAGGCCGATGAGCCGGTACACGAGCTTCGCCGCGAGATGCGCGTCGGCCTCGCTGCCGTAGATGGGCGCAAGCTCGGTGACGTCGAAGCCGACGATGCGGCGCTCCGCGGCCACCCGGCGCAGCAGCGGGTCGACCTCGTGCCAGAACAGGCCGCCGGGCTCGGGCGTGCCGACGCCGGTCACCTGCGACGGGTCGAAGGCGTCGATATCGATGTTGATGTAGACATCGCTCGTGAGCCGCGAGACGACCTCGCCCGCGCCGTCGGCGAGCTCGCGGTACGCCTCCGGTGTGTAGAACGGCAGCCTCTCGGCGCGGATGTGCGCCGCTTCTTCGGCGCTGGCGCTGCGCAGCCCGACCTGCACGACGGGGCAGCGCTCCAGGTGGCGGCGGAGGCTGCAGGCGTGGTTGAAGCGTGTCCCCAGATACTCCTCGCGCAGGTCGGCGTGGGCGTCGAGCGCGAGGACGGAGAGGTTGGGGTAGCGTTCCGCGTGGGCGCTCACGGCGCCGACGCTGACGGTGTGCTCGCCGCCCAGCGTGACGACGAACTTGTCGTCATCGAGCAGCTCGCCGACGATCTCCTGGATGCGGCGCATCATCCGTTCCGGGTCGCCGGTGTCGGGTGCGACATCCGGCATCGTGTGGATGCCGCACAGGTACGGCTCGAAGCCGAGCCCGACATCGTACAGCTCCAGATCCTCCGAGGCGGCGATGATGGCGCGCGGCCCCTCGCGGGCTCCGGAGCGGGCGCTCGTCGTCGAGTCGTAGGGTACGGGCAGCACGACGACGCGGGCCCCGGCGTACTCCGCCTGCTCCGGCGGCACGGCCGCGAACGATCGCGGCGGGAAGAAGCGCTCCTCAGTCACGCGGGCCCTCCGATGGCGATCAGCGGCCGGACGCGCCCTCCGGCCGGATGACGGGGCGGCGGCGGTCGCGGATCGCGTCGGAGGCGCCATCGGCGAGCGCGCTGACGATGAGCGGCAGCGCCACCGAGGCCTCGACATTCACCGTCACCGTCTGCGCATTGGGCGCGATCTTGCGCCAGCTTTGCGCCTCTTCGAACGTGCAGCCGGAGAGCCCACCCCATTGAGGCTGGTCCATCGTGATCTGGATACCGTAGCGATGTCCCGGCAGCTCGCGGTCGAGCACATACGTCGCCACTTCGGCTTGCTGGATGAAGTTCTTCGGGGTGCCGCCGCCGATGTAGATGACGGCGGTGCCCTTCGACGCGGCGGCGATGGCGGCCGTCTCCAGCACGTCGCCGATGATGTCGAACATGACCCGCTGGCCGTTGTGCGTCCGCGCGTAGGCGATGGCCATGCCGTGGACGCTGTCGCCGAGCGCCGGGCAGTAGATGGGCACGTCGTGCTTCGCTGCCGCGGTGAGGATGCCTTCGGTGTGGGCCATGGGGATGAGCGCCTCGCCCAGCAGGCGGCAGTACTCGCGCGTCGTGTACGGGCGATCCGATTCGAGCGTCGTCGCGAACTCCGTCACGAACTGCTCCGCCCCGAAGAAGCGGTTCTCGGGCGCGAGCACATCGTAGAAGCGATTGACGCGCAGCTTGCCGAGCGCGACGTCGTCGGTATCGGCGCGATGCTGCCAGTGGGGGTGGCCGAGTGTCTCGTAGGTGTCGTGGAAGAGGTTGGCGCCGGTGCTGACGATGCAGTCGACCATCCGCTGCTCGATGAGGTAGACGACAACTTCGCGCATGCCCGCGGGCACCATCGCCCCGGCGAGCCCGAAGAAGATGGTTACCTCGTCTTCGAGGGCGCGCTGCCAGATGTCGGCGGCCGTGGCAAGGCCTCGCGCCTGAAAGGCGGTGCCGCCGAAGCGGCGCATGAGGTCGGCCGCGCCCGGCGTGCCGGGAATCCGGAACGGCGTGACTTCATTCGCGAACAGCGCGTGCCGTTGCTCGGGATGGTCAGTCACGTCCCCGGCCCGCCGCTGGCGGCGTACACGCCCTCGGTCACGAGCCCGCGCTCGGCGGCTGCGACAGGCGCCGCTTCGCCGACGTCGTGGGGGTAATCGAGGAAGCCGCGATCGAGCACCCGCGTGTCGAAGCGATCGAGCCCGAAGGCGTCGCGAATCGAGTCGACGGAAACGCCGGCGTCGAAGTCTTTGCAGGAGAAGATATCGACCCAGACATAGCCCCGTTCGGGGAACGTATGCACGCTAATATGGCTCTCGGCGATGAGGACGAAGCCGGAAACTCCCCAGTCCTCCGGTTTCGCGCCAACGTAGCGCACGACGTGCGGCTGCGCGATCTTGGTCATGCCGATCTCGGTGGGGTAGCGATCCAGGAGCTCGGCGACGAGTCCCTCGTCGGCGAGCTTGGCCCGATCCCCGCCGTAGCCATCGATGGTGACGTGCATCCTCGGTGGCCCCCTTTCTTATGGGTCGCAATCAGATACGTCTGGTCCGGAACAGGAGAAGGGGCCTTTCGATGGTTTCCTGGCGGAAACGTACGAAGGGCCACTCCGGGTGGTGCGGCATTCGCCGCACGTGCGATGGGTCTGCTGTCGTCGTCGTCCGAAAATGCGGACGTAACCTTGATGCTAGCATAGCGCCTGTTTCTGGAGCAAGTCCGTATGCTGGCTTGCCTCAGGTGTGCATCGGCACGCGCGACGCGAACTCGTAGAGCTGCGCCGGCCGGTGCGCGCCTTCGCGGATGGTGCTGCCTGTCGCCTTCAGAATATCGAGCGAGAGCATCCGGCGCCGGAAGTTGCGCTTGTCGAGCGTCCGGCCCGCGATCGCCTCGTACACGCGCTGGAGCTGGCTCAGCGTGAACTGATCCGGCATCAGGCTGTACGCGACGTTCGTGTACCCGAGCTTCGCCCGAAGCCGCTCCAGCGCGTATCCGACGACGCGATCGTTGTGGAAGGCGAGCGGCGGCGGCGCGGCGACATCGTGCCACGCCGGCTGCCACTCGTCGCTGCGGCGCAGTCGCACGCTCGCGGCGTCGACGAGCGCGAAGTAGGTGACGGCGATGGAGGCACGGGTGTCATCGAGGTTGCCGAAGGTGTAGAGCTGCTCGAGGTAGACGTCGGTGACGCCTGTCTCGACCCGCAACTTCGCGATTGCCGCTTCGTCGGGCGCTTCGCCCGCCGTCAGGAGACCCCCCGGCAGCGCCCACTTGCCCTCTTCCGGCGGCCCGCTGCGGCGTACGAGCAGCGCCTGGAGTGTCTCGCCCGCGACGGTGAAGATGACGACGATGACGCCGACGGCGGTCGAGCCGGGCCCGGCGGCGGCGGATGTGATATCGCGGGGCGGGGGCATAGGCTTCAGGGGGTGGCGACGGCCGCGGCGACGGTGCCGCGCAGCGACCACGCGGTGGCCTCATCGATCTGCGCGCCGACGGTCTCGCCCGGATGCGGCGCGCCGCTGAGGTGCACGATCTTGCCGCTGCGGGTGCGCCCCATCGCCCGCCCTTCGCCGAGGCTCTCGACGAGCACCGGCAGCGTCCGGCCGACGAGCGTGTCGTTGATCTGCTGGGCGATGTCTTTCTCCAGCGCCTCGATGGCGTAGTGGCGCTCGCGCTTGGCCTCGTCCGGCACGTCGTCGGGCATGGTGCGCCAGGCGATGGTGCCGGGCCGCGGCGAGTACATGGCGGCGTGGACCTTGTCGAACCGCAGCCGGCGCAGCAGGTCGAGCGTGTTCTGGAACTGCGCGTCCGTCTCGCCGGGGTAGCCGACGATGACATCGGTGGTGATGCCCGCCTCGGGCATGACGGAGCGGATCTTCGCGATCCGATCGGTGAATTCGCCGACGGTGTAGCCGCGCCGCATCGAGAGCAGCACATCGTCGTCGCCCGACTGCACCGGGATGCTGAAGTACTCGCACACCTTGGGCAGGCTGGCTGTCCCCTCGATGATGCGATCGGTCATGTCCTTCGGGTACGACGTCAGGAAGCGCAGCCGGTCGAGCCCGGCTATCGACGAGAGCTCGGCCATCAGGTCGCTGAGGTCGGGCCGCTCCGGCAGGTCGAGGCCGTAGGCCTCGACCGTCTGGCCCAGCAGCGTCACTTCGCGCACGCCGCGCGCGACGAGGGCGCGCACTTCGTGCTGAATATCGTCGATGGTGCGGCTCTTCTCCCGCCCGCGCCGGTACGGCACGATGCAGTACGTGCAGAACTTGTCGCAGCCGTGGATGACGGGCACGTACGCGGTCGGGCCGGTGGGCTCGCCGATCGACTCGGGCCAGAACTCGCCGCCCAGATCCTCGGGCTCCTCGCCCAGCGCCACGATGACATCGTCGAAGGCCTGGGGCCGCGCGAACACGTCGACGAAGGGGAAGCGCTTCTCCAGCTCAGCCGTGCGCAGCCCCACCATGCAGCCCATCACCGCGATGCGAAGCTGGCCGCCGCGCTCCTGCTTCTGCCTCTTGAGGCGGCCGAGCAGACCGTAGGCCTTGTCTTCGGCGCCCTGACGCACGGCGCAGGTGTTGAGCACGACGACATCGGCGTCGGCGGGCGCGTCGACGGGGGCGTAGCCGAGCCTGTCGAGGCCGGCGGCGAGCTTCGCCGAGTCGGCAACGTTCATCTGGCAGCCCACCGTCCAGATGTGGTAGCGCTTCATTCGTGTGCTGTCGCCCCCGGCGCTCAGAGCGCCCTCATGCGGTTGTTACGCGGATTGTGTTCGAGTTCGGCGAGGCCCAGCTCCTCCAGGAGGGGTGGCACGTACATGCCGAACCGGCCGCGGAAGCCCTTCCTGAGGCCGTACCACCCGCCGATGGGGTTGTCGGCCGAGCGGCCCCATGCCTCGACGGTGCCGTCCTTGGCCGGCTTCCCCTCGTCGGCTGCGCCCAGCTCCATCCAGTCGCCGTGCGCTTTCAGCATGGCGTGGAGGTCATCGATACAGCGCGCGTCGTAGTGGAGGACGGTGCTGCCAACGGTGCAGACGATGATGGCGGCGCCGTCCTTCTCGTCGCGATACATCTCGTACCCGGACGTGCCCGGCGGCGTCTTCAGCTTCCAAGGGTTCGCTTTCGTGCCGTTGTCGCCGGCCATAATGCGCTTCTCCATCGGCGAGCAGCCGCTCGCGATGCGGCGGCGAGCGCGGATGTGGTGTCGAACGTGGCGGAGGGAATGGGATTCGAACCCATGAGGGGGAAAAGACCCCCTAACCGCTTAGCAGGCGGCCGCACTAGACCTCTATGCGATCCCTCCGCCATCGATTGTAGCAATGGCGCAAGGCGGGCCGCAATGGGCGTGCCCCGGCGAGCCTTGCGCAGAGTGCGCCCGGGCCTCGTTGGGGCGCCGCGATCGGCGGGGTTACGGTGTGGGCGGGGTGGGGTTCGGGTTCTCGGCGGCGGTGCGCTGCTTGTTGTAGCACGTGCTGCAGAAGACGGGCCGGTCGCCGCGCGGCTTGAAGGGCACCTCGGTCATCTCGCCGCACTCGGCGCATTGTGCGGGGTGCATCTGTCGCGGGGTGCGACCGCCGAAGCTGGCGAAGTTGCCGTAGCGCTCGTAGCCCGACTCCGCCTCCACCGATGTCCGCGACTTGCGCGCGGAGCGGCACGAGGCGCAGCGGGTCGGCTCGTTGAGCAGCCCTTTGGTCGAGTAAAACGACTGCTCGCCCGACGTGAACGGGAACGAACTTCCGCAGTCGCGGCAGGTCAGCATTCTATCCGTGAAACTCAAGCTGGAGAACCCTTTCCGCGGGCCGGAGCATCTGATGGGCAAACATCCGAGGTTCGCCGGGCCCGGCCGCGTCCGTATTCAGTATAGCTCACGGCTCGCCGCGTGCGAAGGGCGGCTCAGACGCCGGAGTAGGAGTGGAGGCCGCTGATCCAGAGGTTCACGCCGTAGAACGTGAAGACGACGGCGACGAATCCAATGATGACCAGCCACGCCGCCCGGGTGCCGCGCCAGCCGTTGACGCTGCGCACGTGCAGGTAGCCCGCGAAGATGAGCCATGTCGCCAGCGCCGACGTCTCCTTCGGGTCCCAGCCCCACCAGCGCCCCCAGGCCGAGTTGCCCCAGTACGCTCCCAGGAAGAGGCCCGCGGCGAGCAGCGGGAAGCCGGCGAGCACGGCGCGATACGCGATCTCGTCGAGGGTGGCGGGCTTGGGCAGGCGGGCGAAGCGCCGCTTGCCGCCCTGCATCAGGTACATGACGGCGGCAGCGAAGGCGACGGCGAACGCCGCGTACGACAGGATCATCGCGCCGACGTGGTACGCGAGGACGTTATCGTTCTGGAGGGCGGGGATGAGTGGCGAGATGTCCGAAGGGAACAGCGTCGCGACCGCCAGCAGCGCGAACGTCACCGGCTGCACGAATGCGCCGAGCGAGCGCTGGGTGAACCAGCGCTCGAACACCACGTACCAGAGGCTGATGGCCCAGGCGAACGCGACCGTGAACTCCCACATGTTCGTGTAGGGCGGCCGGCCGGCCGCTATCCATCTCGACCCGAGCGCGGCCGTGAGCAGCAGCACTGTCAGCCACGAGCCCGCCGTGCCGATGCGGCTCAGCCCCTCGGGCAGCCGCGCGGGTGTGGCGACGGTCATCGTGCCGAGGTCGGTCGCCATCCGGCCCACCGCGACCCGCGACCCGAAGGCATACAGCAGGTAGAGCGCCGAGGTGGCGCCCGTCGTGGCGAGCGCTATCCAGAAGAGCGTGACCGATGCCTGTTCCACGGCAGATCCTCCCGAAACGGCGGTCAGCGCCGGAACGAGACGCGACGGAACGCCTCGGCGTAGTCCATCCCGACCTTGCGGCCCGTCTCGCGGGGGCGCTCGCGCATCCGCTCGACAAACTCCTCGTTCGCCGCCAGGTCGCCTACCTGCGAGACGTGGCAGGCGATCGCGCGCAGACGTTGGTGAAAGTAGTCACCAACATCGACATAGTAATCGGGGTCATCGGAGCCCGCAAGCCACACCTCCTCGACTTTGTGCGGCTCGAGCCCTTCCTCTTCCAGCAGTTCGGGGAAGACGAGGTGATCGCGCGCCAGCGGGAAGATCGCGTCGAGCGCGGCCTCGCCCGTCTTGCGGTGGTCGCGATGATTGAACGTGCGCCGCATGCTCTCCCATGTGATGACGAGGTCGGGGCGAAAGCCGCGAATGACGCGAACGAGGTCGCGCCGCAGCTCGACCGTGTTTTCGACGAAGCCATCGGGGTAGCCGAGGAAGACGCAGCCTTTTGCGCCCAGCTCGCGGGCGGCGTTGCGCTGCTCGACCTCGCGCCGGACGGCGAGCTCGTGCGGCGGGATGCCGCGGTCGGACGTGCCCTTGTCGCCGCTCGTCGTGAGCACGTACCAAAGCCGCTTCCGCTCCCGCGTCAGCTTTGCGATGGTGCCGCCACAGACGAAGTCGGCGTCGTCGGGGTGCGCCACGATGACGAGGACGTCGGCCTTCGGGAAGGCCCGGCGCGGGCTCACGATGCGCTCCGCTCGGCCGCGGCTGTCAGGCTCTCGTACACCGAACGAACCTGGCTCGCCACCGCGTCCCATCGGAACGCCCGCGCCGATTCGTGGGCGGCGCGGCCCAGCGAGTCGCGCAGATGCGTGTTCGCGAGCACCAGCTCGATGCGCTCCGCGAACGGCTCCGGGCAGCGCCAGGGCACGAGGTAGCCCGTTACTCCGTCGCGCACGGTCGTCGCCAGGCCGCCTACGCGTGACGCGACGACGGGCGTTCCGCAGGCCATCGCCTCGACAGCGACGAGCCCGAAGCTTTCGTAGAACGACGGTACGACGCAGACGTCGGCGGCGCGATAGTACCGCGGCAGCTCGTCGCGGCCGGCCGAGCCCCGGAACGCGACCCGCTCGCCGATGCCGAAGCCGTCCGCGAGCCGCCGCAGCGACGCGACATCGCCCGCCGAGCGCTCGTCGCCGCCGAGCACCACGAGGCGGGGCGGCGGCGTGCCGTCCGGCAGCTCCACCAGCGCCATCGCGTTGATGAGCAGGTCGATCCCCTTGAGCGGCTCGATCCGGCCGACGTAGAGCACGAGCGGCTCGTCGCCGAGACCGAGGCCGGCGCGCGCCGCTGTCCGGTCGCCGGGCGCGAAGCGGTCGAGATCGACGCCGCAGGGAATGAGGGCCAGCTGGTCGCGCCGCGCACCGTAGATGCGTTCCAGCATGTGCGCTTCGTGTTCGCCCGAGCACACGATCCGGTCGGCGCTCGCCACGGCGGCGCGCTCGATCGCGATCCGGCTTTCGGGCTCGCGTTCGGCCGGTCGGACCCGGTTCTTCACCTCGCCGAGCGTGTGGAACATCACGACGTGCGATGTCTGCCAGCGGCGGCTGAGCGCGGCGCCGGTCGGCGTCGAGGCCCAGTAGTGGCTGTGGACGATGTCGTAGCGGGCGCCCTCGTCGCGCGCCCAGAGCGCGATCTCGAGGGAAAAGGCATCGGCGTAGGCCGCGAGCCCGTCGGCCGGGGTGGTCGCGGGCGCAGCCTGGAGGTGGATGACGCGCACCCGCTCGCCGAGCTCGACGCAGCGCGGCTCGTCGCCGCGTTCGCCGCGCGTGAAGATGTCGATGTACGTGCCGCCGCGCCCCAGCTCCCGCGAGAGCTCGCGCACGTACACGTTCATGCCGCCTGTCTTGTGACCGCCGGGCGGCGCGAGCGGCGATGTGTGCAGCGAGAGCACGGCGATGCGCAGCGGTGCGGGCGTCATGCGGGCGCTCGCGTCAGGCGGCAGCGGACGACGCGCTGATCCTCCGCGCCGAGCTCGTACTTGTAGCGCTCCGTCCCCCGCAGAAAGTTGATCCGGCGCTTGCCGGCAGCGATCGCTTCCTTCAGGCAGAGCGCCTTCGATACGAGGCCCGCGGAGGCGTGGGCATATGCCGGGTCGTAGCCGCTGTTGTACAGCAGCAGCGCGTCGCCGGTGTCGATGCACAGGATGGAGGCGAGCCGGTGGCCATCGCGCTCCAGGAAGTAGAGCCGGAGCGCGCCTTCGGTCGCCAGCGCATCCGTGATGTGGCGGAAGAAGTGCTCCATTTGGGGCGTCATGAACTCGGCCTTGTCCTCGCGGCTCTCGACGTGAAGGCGGATGAACTCGGGCAGGGCGGCGGCGATATCGGCGGGCGAGGTCAGCGCCACAACCGAGCCTTCGCCGCCGTCATCGCCCGATTCGGCGAACCGGCGCATCTTGCGTCGGAGTTCGTGGCGGTGCTTCTTGGGGAGCGAGTCCATGTACTCGTCCCACGACGCGGGGAGCTCGAGCGTCGGGCAGACGGCCTCGTCCTCGAACTCGATCCGATAGCCGTGCGCTTCGGCCGCGGCGGGCAGCTCGCGCAACGTCGCACTGCCGTCCTCGAGCCCCCAGAGCACGACCTCGCGCCACGGCTCCGCTGCCAGACGCTCGAGCAGCGTGTGGAGCACGGCGCGTTCGTGGCCGCTGGCGATGGCGATGCCGGCGTAGTCCCATGTCGCGGGGTCGCCGGCCAGCAGGAGGCGGTCGCCCTCGGCGCGGAACACCGCGACGCCGGCGAGGCGCTCGCCCTCGCGCACGGCCAGCAGCCGCAGCGCCGGCGGATCGCCGAACACGTGCAGCCACGCCCGCAGCCACGCCGGGCCGAGGAAGAGGCTCGACATGCTCGTGTCATCGAGGAGGGCGCGCCACTCGGGGGCGATGTCTTCGAGCGAGGGCTCGGTGATAGCGAGGACAGCCGGGTTCGCCATCGCGATCCGCTCGCGCTATCGCTCGCCGGCCAGGGCGAGGAACTCGGCGCGGGTCGCGGGGCGCTCGCGGAAGTAGCCGCGCATGGCCGACGTCTTGAGGCGGCCGCCCGGCTTCTTGATGCCGCGCATCGTCATGCACAGGTGCTCGGCCTCGATGATGACGCCGACGCCGAGCGGCTGGAGCGCCTCCATGATGCAGTCGGCGATCTGGCTGGTGAGCCGCTCCTGCAGCTGCGGCCGTCGCGCGAACGTATCGACGACCCGGGCGAGTTTGCTCATCCCCACGAGCCGGCCGACGGGCAGGTAGCCGACATGGGCGACGCCGTGGAACGGCAGAAAGTGGTGCTCGCACAGCGAGTAGAACGGGATGCCGTTCAGCACGACCATCTCGTCGTGGTCGTCGTCGGCGAAGCTCACTTCCATGTGGGCACGGGGGTCGGTGTGGAGGCCGCTCAGTATCTCGGCGTACATCTGCGCGATCCGGCGCGGCGTCTCGACAAGCCCCTCGCGCGAGCCGTCCTCGCCGACGGCGTCGAGAATCATCCGAACCGCCTCCTGGATGCGGTCGAGGTCGAAGGGGCGCGCCTCGGAATGCGTCTCGGGGGTCATGCGCTCTCCGCAATCTCGATGGTGTGGGGAACGACGACGCGCTCTGCGGTCGCGTCCCGTCGATTCTACGCCTGTGCGGAAAGGGCGGCAAGGGATGCCGGACGACAATCCCTTGTGCTAGACAAGCTCTAGCGCCCGCTCGATGGCTGCCATGTCGGGCGGAACGTCGCGGATGTCCTGCGGGATGGCGAGGGCCGTCTCCGGATCCTTGAGCCCGCTCCCGGTGATGATGCACACGGCCACGGCGTTCGATGGCAGGCGGCCTTCGCGGGCCAGCTTCAGCAGGCCCGCCACGCTCGCGGCGGAGGCCGGCTCGCAGAAGATGCCCTCCTCGCGAGCGAGCATGCGATAGGCCTCGATGATCTCGTCGTCGGTGACGGCTTCGATGACGCCGCCCGATTCGTCGCGCGCGGCCACGGCTGGCTGCCAGCTCGCCGGGTTGCCGATCCGGATCGCCGAGGCGATCGTCTTCGGCTCCTCGATCGGGTGGCCGAGGACGATCGGCGCCGCGCCCGCGGCCTGGAAGCCCATCATCCGGGGGGTGCGCTGCGCGAGTCCGTCGTTCGCGTACTCGACGAAGCCGCGCCAGTAGGCGGTGATGTTGCCGGCGTTGCCCACCGGGATGCAGAGCATGTCGGGCGCGTCGCCGAGCTCATCGACAATCTCGAAGGCGGCGGTGCGTTGGCCGGCGATCCGGAACGGGTTGACCGAGTTCACGAGCGCGATCGGGTGGCGGTCGCTCACCTTGCGAGCGATGGTGAGGGCATCGTCGAAGTTGCCGCGAACGGCGAGGATGCGCGCCCCGTAGGCGACGGCCTGCGCCAGCTTGCCCTGCGCAATCTGGCCGCCCGGCACGAGCACGTGCGCCGTCAGGCCGCAGGCGGCGGCATAGGCGGCGGCCGAGGCGCTGGTGTTGCCTGTCGATGCGCAGAGGATCGAGCGTGCGCCGTCCTCGACCGCCTTCGCCACGGCGACGACCATGCCCCGATCTTTGAACGAGCCTGTGGGGTTGCAGCTTTCGAGCTTGAAGTAGAGCTCGGCGCATCCGGCGTGCCCCACGATGTGTCGCGAGCGGACGAGCGGAGTCGCGCCTTCGCCCAGCGTCAGGTCCGGCGTCGCGCTGGTGAGGGGCAGCCGATCGGCGTAGCGAAGCAGGAGCCCGTTACTCCTCGACAAGGCGCGTCGCATACTGCTTCAGTTCGCGGATCTCTCGTTCGAGGTCTTCCATCTGCCGCCGCTTCTGGCGCTCCTGCGTCTGTCCGAGCTGCTGGAGCCGGGCGGCGACCTGCTCGCGGAACTCCGCGAGCTGCTCCTCCATCTGCGCCAGCCGATTGTCGAGCCCGTCTGTCCGGACGCGGAAGCGCTGGGACTGGCCGATCTGGTCGGTCGAGAGCGTCTCGTAATCGTTGACGCGGCCCTCGAATCGCTGGACTTGCGTTTCCCAGCGTTCGCGCTCCGCACGGATCACGCGGAGGTCGTCGTGCAGGGAGTTTATGCCCCCGAGCTCGGGCACGATTTCGGTGTCGATGCGCACCTCGAGCCGGCGCAGCTGGTCGCCGGTGAGCTGCAGCCGATCGGCGATGCCATCGGCGGCGCGGCGCAATCCCTCCGACGCATCGTCGGCGAGGGCCATGCGCGCATCGAGGCGCTGGAGCGATTCGCCGAGAGTGGCCGTGCGGCCATCGATCTCCCGGTGCGCGGCATCGAGCTCGTCGACGTGCTGGCGCAGCGCGAACAGATTCTGGTGGTACTGCTTTTGTGCTTCCTCGAAGACGTTGAGCCGCTGCTCCCATGTGTCGACCAGCCGTGCGAGATCGTCAATACGGTGGCTCAGCATCGACCGCGCCTGCCGTTCGCGTTCGAAGTCTGTTTCCCGGGCCCGGCTCGCCTCGTCGAAACGCTGGCCGAACTCGCTGTAGCGCTCCTGGAGCTGGGCGGTGGTCTCGCGAGCGTCGCGCACTTCGGCGCGCAACTGCACTGCTGTCGAGATCTCGCGATCCTGGTGTGCGACGCGGTCGCGCATCTCCTGGAGGCCGGCCTGGAGCGCGCCCAGGAGGCCGAGCGACTCGACGGTCTCCTGCTGAAGGCGCGTCAGCATGTCGCGCGCCTCCGTCATCTGTTCCTGGAGCCAGATGACGGTGTCGCGCACCGCTTCCGGGACCAGCTTCGATGGGTGCTGGTTGGTCATCGTGACCTCAGTCTACTACCCGGATGAAGTTGCCCACACCTACGACTTCGGCGAGCCCATCGAGCGCCCGCAGCGCGCGCCGCATCGCCCGCTCCTCGGCGTGGTGGGTCATCACCACAATCTCCGCCGTGCCCGCGGTGGCGTCGCTCTCCTTCTGGATGACGGAGGAGATGCTGATGTTCTCATCGCCGAGGCCCTGCGCGACGCGGGCGAGGACGCCTGGGCGGTCGGCCACGTTCATCCGAAGATAATAGCGCGTGTGCAGCTCGTCCATGGGTGCGAGCGGCAGGCGCTCGGCGGCGGGCGTTGGGGGCGCTGGTGCCGAGCCCGGCGTTCCGGCGTGGCGCGCGATAGCGAGCACGTCGGCGAGGACGGCGCTGGCCGTGGGCTCGGGCCCGGCGCCGCGGCCCTGAAGCGTGAGCGCACCGAGCAGGTCGCCCTCGATCTGGACGGCGTTGAAGACGCCGTCGACGTTCGCCAGTGGCCGGTCGTACGGAATCAGTGCCGGGTGGACGCGCGCCTGGATGCCGGAGGCTGTCCGATCGGCGAGCGCGAGCAGCTTGATGGCGTAGCCGAGCTCATCGGCGTAGACGAAGTCGCGCGCCTGCAGCCGGCCGATCCCCTCGTGGTAGATGCTCTCCGGCGCGATGGTGGTGCGGAACGCGAGTCCCGCGAGGATCGCGAGCTTGTAGGCGGCATCGATGCCCTCGATGTCGTTCCGCGGGTCGGCTTCGGCGTAGCCCAGCGCCTGCGCCTGCGCGAGCGCCTCGGCGAAGTCGATCTGGTCGCTGGCCATCTGGGTCAGAATGTAGTTCGTGGTGCCGTTGATGATCGCCGCTATCGAGGTGATGTCGTTGGCGATGAGGTCGCGCTGCAGCGGCCCGATCAGAGGGATACCGCCGCCGGCGCTGGCTTCGTACCGCAGCTCGACCCCGTGCGCCGCCGCGACGGCGAGCAGCTCCGCACCGTGCTTTGCCATCACCTCCTTGTTGGCGGTGACGACGTGCCGGCCCGAGGCGAGTGCGCGCTCGATGTAGCCGCGAGCGGGCTCCTCGCCGCCCATGAGCTCGATGACGATCCTGATGGCGGGGTCGTCGAGCACCGTCGCGGCGTCGGCGCTGATGGCGACGCCCGGGGGCACGCCGGGTCGCGGCCGCAGCGTATCGCGGACGACGGCGGCACGGAGCGTCAGCCCGACGCCGGTGCGCTCGGCGTACTGACCGGCGCGGGTGGTGAGTGCGACGGCGACGGCGCTGCCCACAGTGCCCAGGCCGAGCATCCCGACGCCAATGGTGTTCACACTCACCTCGTTAGCCGAGGACTTCGTCGATCACCCACTCGATGCGGTCGGCATCGAGCCGCGATTGGACTTCGATCTTGGCGCGCTGCTCCGTAAACCATTCGTCGACGAGCGTGTCCACGTAGAGGCCGGTCTGCGTCTCGTCGAGGGCGCGGTCCTCATCGCGCGCGACGACCTTGACGATTGCGAAGCCCCGATCGCTGGGGAGGATGCCCGTTACCTCGCCGACGGGCGTCGCGAACACCGGCTCGGCGAAGGGGCTGAGCAGCATCTCGCGAGTGAGCCACTGCAAGTCATCGCGCGGCCCCGATGCGTCCCCCGCGAGGGCTGGCGGTGCGTCCGGGTCGAGCTCGCGCTGGATGTCTTCGAATCGCTGGCCGGCCTCGAGCCTCGCCACGGCCGCGTCGGCGTCGCGCTGCGTTGGCAGCAGCAGGGTAAGTACCTGCACTTGCGGACGTGTGGGCGCGACCTCGCCCCGCAGCCGTTCGCGGAGCTTGGCGAGCAGGACTTCGGCCTTCACGATGTCGCGCAGCTCGTCGCGCGAGAGTTCCGTGCGGTCGAGCAGCTCGCTGAGCGCCGCCTCAACGATGCGTTCGTCGGCGAAGGGCGGCGGTGTGGCAGTCGGTGCTGGAGTCGGCGGTTTCGGGGCTGGGTGTTGGGCTGGCCGTCGGCTCGCCTGTGGCGGAAGGGTCTGCTGTGGGCGACGGGGTAGGTGTTGGGGGTGGTGTGCCGAGGCCGGTGAGCTCGGCGACGCGAGTACGGAGGGCGTCGTCGATCTCGGTGTCGGTCGCTTCGAGCCCGTCGGCCGGGCCGAGCTGGCGCAGGATCTCCTCGCGTTCCAGCTGCTCCACCGTCTGGCGCGGCGAGTCGGTGGGCGACGCCGACTGGCCCTGGACGGCGCGATCGAGCAGGAAGTAGCGCATGCGATCGGCGACATACGACATCTTGAAGTCGCGGTCGCCCACTTCGAGCGCTGTCCGCCGGGGCGGGACGTAATACTCGCTGTAGTAGCCGCCTGCGAGCAGCGCCCCGACGAGCAGGAAGAGCGCCGCGGCGCCGAGCCACACAACGGCGTTTGGCGAGAGGCGGCGCCCGCCAGAGCCGCGCCGGCCTCGGGGCGGAGGGGGTCGCCGCGCCGTCATGGCTGCGAGCGCTCCTCGATCCGGTGGGCAGCGGAGGGCCGGCAGGGGCGTCGCCATCAGCGCTGCGGCCCGAACGATTGGCCCGACATGCGGATGTGCTCGGCCGTGTACGGGAGCAGGGCGATGTGGCGCGCGCGCTTCAGCGCCGTGGAGAGCCGCCGCTGGTGCTTGGCGCAGGTGCCCGTCTTGCGGCGGGGCTCGATGCGGCCACGTTCGGAGATGTAGCGGCGCAGCCGTCCTACGTCCTTGTAGTCGATGATCTCGACCTTGTCGACGCAGAAGGCGCAGGCCTTGCGGCGGCCGAAGCGACGGCCACCGCCACCGCCACCACCACCACCTGCGCGCCTCGGGCCGCCGCTGGGGCGGGGGCCACGGTCGGGGGGGCCGCCTTCGCGAGGCGCGCCTTCGGACTGCGCGAAAGCGGGTGCTTCTGGCGCGCGCTCGGCGGCGGGCGTCTCGGCTGGTGCGATCGGCGTGGCAGGCGGTGCTGCCTGGGCCGGTTCTTCGTTCGTGTCGTTCCGAGCTTCCTCGTCGGTCACGAGGCATCCTCCGTTTCGCCCTTCCGTCGGGGAAGGGGGCTATTACTCAAAGGGCAGGTCATCGGCGTCGACATCGGCGCCAGGGCCACCCTGGCTGTAGCCGAAGTCGTCGGCGAGGGGTGCGTCGCCGCCGGAGCCGGCGCGGTCGAGGAAGAGGACGGTGTTGGCGATGACCTCGGTGCGGTACTTGCGCTGGCCGTCCTGCCCCTCCCATGAGCGTGTCTGAAGGCGGCCCTCGACGTAGGCGCGGCGCCCCTTCTGCAAGTACTGGCTGCACGTCTCGGCGAGCTTGTTCCACGCCACGACGGTGAACCACTCGGTCTCCTCGCGGCGCTCGCCATCGCCCGAGGTGTAGCTGCGGCTCGCGGCGATGCTGAACGTGGTCACGGCGCTGCCGCTGGCAGTGAACCGCATCTCCGGGTCCTTGCCCAGGTTGCCGATGATCATGACCTTGTTGAGGCTTGCCATCGTCCCGCTCCTTCGCTCCGCAGGGTGAGCCTGCCCTTCGGGCAGACGCGGCCCTAGGGCTCGTCCTTGCGGACAAGCAGGTGCCGCATGATGTCTTCCGAAAGGCGGATCGCGCCTTCCAGCCCGGTGGCATGTTCCGGCTCCATCCGCAGGTGGGTCAGGGAGTAGATGCCCTCGAGGTGGCGCTCGATGGGGTACGCAAGCTTTCGCCTGCCCCAGTCGTCGACACTCGAGATCTCGCCGCCGCCGCCGCTGATGACGCCGTGGATCCGCTCGACGGTGCGGCGGACCTGCTCTTCCTCGGCGTCGGGCCGCAGTACAAGGACAAGTTCGTAGTCACGCATGCCGGATGCACCTCCTCAGCATGGGCCCTTCCCTCGCGAGGAGGTAAGGGGGAGATGTCGAAAAAAGACCGCCCGGCCTTGCGGTGGGCGGTTCGCCTCCACGTAGGCAGCGTGCCGACACATCGCACGCCGGAGACCGTCGCCCATTATACCATCGCGAGGCACGCGGTCAAACGCGGCCGCCGGCGACAGCTACGAAGATGCCGGCGCGACGCCGCCCGCGATGCCCGGCACCGGGAAGCTCTCGGCCATGGCGCGCACGTCGCCGGCGATCCGCGCGGCGGCTGCTTCGTCGTCGGGCGCTTCCAGGATGTCGGCGATGAAGTCGCCGATCCGGCGCATCTCGCCCGTGCCGAACCCGCGCGTCGTCAGCGCCGCAGTCCCCAGCCGGACGCCGCTGGTGATGGCGGGCCGGCGCTCGTCGTAGGGGATGGTGTTCTTGTTGGTGGTGATGCCGGCCGCCTCCAGCAGGCGCTCCGCCTTCTTGCCGCTCATCCCCTTGCTGCCGACATCGACGAGGAGGAGGTGGTTGTCGGTGCCGCCGGAGACGAGACGGACGCCGCGCGCCATCAGCGCCTCGGCCAGCGCCCGCGCGTTGTCGACGATGGCGGCGGCGTAGTGGCGGAACTGGGGCTGCTGCGCCTCGCCGAACGCCACGGCTTTGGCGGCGATGATGTGCATCAGCGGCCCGCCCTGCGTGCCGGGGAAGACGGCGCGGTCGAGCGCGGCGGCGTGCCGCTCGGGGCAGAGGATGAAGCCGGAGCGGGGGCCGCGCAGCGTCTTGTGGGTGGTGGAGGTGATGATGTCGGCATAGGGCACGGGCGAGGGGTGGACGCCGCCGGCGATGAGCCCGGCGATGTGCGCCATGTCGACCATGAGCAGGGCGCCCGCCGCGCTGGCGATCTCGCGGCAGCGCGCGAAGTCGATGATGCGGGGGTACGCCGTCGCGCCCACGACGATGATCTTGGGCTGCACGTCGAGCGCCGTCTTCGCCATCGCGTCGTAATCGATGAGCTCGGTCTCGCGATCGACGCCGTAGGGCACGAAGTGGTACGTCTGGCCGGTGAAGTTCACGGGGCTGCCGTGCGTCAGGTGGCCGCCCTGGCTCAGCTCCATCCCCATGACGACATCGCCGGGCTTGAGGAAGGCGAAGTAGGCGGCGAGGTTCGCCTGCGCGCCGCTGTGAGGCTGGACGTTCGCGTGTTCGGCGCCAAACAGCGCCTTGGCGCGGTCGCGCGCGAGCTCCTCGACCTCGTCGACGAACTCGCAGCCGCCGTAGTAGCGCTTGCCGGGATAGCCCTCGGCGTACTTGTTGGTGAGGACGGTGCCCGCGGCGGCGAGCACGGCTTCGCTGGCGTAGTTCTCCGAGGCGATGAGCTCGAGCGTGACCCGCTGGCGCTGCTCCTCGCGTGCGATGGCGGCGGCGACCTCCGGGTCGCTGCGCCTCAACGTCTCGTGCACGTCAACTCCCCCGGCCGCCAGTCGCGGAGCCGCCGAAACGGAGGAGAGCCGCGATCTGGCGCGGCTCCCTCGTGTGGGCGGCGGTGCGGTGAGAGGCGTATCAGCTTCACTCTCGGAGTGTATCGGCGCTTCCGGGAGGTGTCAACGAAGGCCGGCCTGTCTGGTTGCCGCTCCGCACGGCCGCGACTATACTGCACGCGGCGCTGCGGACGTGACGGTGTCGGCGGCGGGTGAGGATATCGATGCAGGTCGCACTGGCGGAGGCCAAGGACATCCTTGTCCCGTTGGACGGAACGGAAGCCAGCCTCGAAGCGCTGGCGCTCGCCTGCAGGCTGGCACGCCGCCGCAAGGGCAACGTGTACGCGACGTACGTCATCGAAGTCGACCGCTCGCTCCCCGTCGATGCGGAGCTCGCTACGGAGACGGGGATGGCGGAGACGGTGCTCGGCTGGGCGCGGGCTGTCGCCAAGCGCGGCGATTACCACGTCACCGCCGACGTGCTCCAATGCCGCGACCGGGCCCAGGCAATCATCTCCGAGGCGGCGGAACGCAAGGTCGACGCGATCATCATGGGTATGGAGTACGAGCGCCCCTTCGGCGAGTTCCAGATGCCGCGCACCGTCATGCAGGTGCTGAAGCAGGCGCCGTGCCACGTCTGGGTGTGCCGCCGGGCGGCAGGGGAGTAGCGCGACATGCGAGTGTTCGTCATGGGCTGTGGCCGTGTGGGCGCGGCGCTCGCGACGCTGATGGACAAGGACGGCCACGACGTGATCGTGCTCGACCGTGACGAGCGCGCCTTCCGCCGCCTGGGCTCCGAGTTCGGCGGTCGCCGCTACGTCGGCAATGGCATCGATGAGGACGTGCTGCGGCGCGCCGGCATCGAGGGCTCCGACGTGTTCATCGCGCTGACGCAGGGCGACAATCGCAACGTGATGTCGTGCCAGATCGCGAAGCACCTGCTGGGCGTGCCGCGCGCCGTCTGCCGGATCTACGACCCGGTGCGTCAGGAGATCTTCGCGGAGCTCGGCCTGGAGACCATAAGCCCGACAAAAGTGGGGGCGGAGCTCTTCAAAAACCGGATTCTGCAGGGGGGAGCGTAGGTCGCGATGTATATCATCGTTGCGGGCGGCGGCAAGGTCGGATACCACCTCGCGCGGGCGCTCATGGACTCGGGCCACGAACTGCTCGTCATCGAGCAGGACGCCGCGAAGTGCGAGCGCATCGCCGATGACCTCGGCGATATCGTCGTGCACGGCGACGCCTGTGAGGTGTCGCTGCTGGGCGACGCCGGCACCAGCCGCGCGCAGATATTCATCGCGGTCACCGGCGACGACGAGGACAACCTCGTGGCGTGTCAGGTGGCGATGCACAAGTTTGGCGTGCCGCGAGCGATCGCCCGGATCAACAACCCCAAGAACGAGGCCGTGTTTCGCGCGCTCGGTATCGACAGTACCGTGAATGTCACCGATGCCGTGCTGGCGCAGATCGAGCAGCGGCTCCCCTCGCACCCCCTCATCCAGCTGCTCACGTTTCGGGGCGGCGGTCTGGAGATTGTCGAGCTCCAGGTGCCGGATGACGCCGCGGTGGTGGGCCAGCGGCTTCGTGACGTGCTGCTGCCGCCACAATCGCTGGTCACGCTCGTCCTGCACGACGGGGGGGAGCCCGAAGTACCGTCGGCCGAAACGACGATCCGCGCCGGCGATGAGCTGGTTGCCGTGACGCTGCGCGAGAACGAGGATGCGTTACGCGTCGCGCTCACAGGCGCCGTCGTCGCGCGCGCCCACTAACCCCAATGCCAGCCGCCGTCGCATTCCTGGGCCCGCCCGGCACTTTCGGCGAGGTGGCGGCGCTGCGCCTGCGCCCCGAGGCCGAGCTCCGGCCGTTCGCCAGCCACACCGCGGTCGTCGCGGCGGTGGCCGGGGGAGCAGTGCGACGAGGGTGTGGCCGCCATCGAGAACAG
Organism: uncultured Chloroflexia bacterium; assembly: GCA_963702115.1. Taxonomy (GTDB): domain Bacteria; phylum Chloroflexota; class Dehalococcoidia; order SHXV01; family SHXV01. The sequence continues at coordinate 77,122 of OY969711.1, read as the reverse complement.
TCTCGAGGGCTCTGTTCCCGAGACGCTCGACGCGCTCATCCGCGAGCCGCGTGTCGCCATTTGCGCCGAGATCGCGATCCCGATCCGCCACTGCCTGCTCGCGGCTCAGGGCGCCGGCGTGCAGGGGATCGAGGTCATCTACTCGCATCCGCAGGCGCTGGCGCAGTGCCGCCGCTACCTCGATGCGCACCTGCCCGGCGCCGCAGCCGAGGCGTCGCTTTCCACCGCCAACGCCGTGCGCGAGATGCTCGCCCGTCCGCGGTCGGCGGCGATCGGCACGGAGCGCGCCGCGGCGCTGTACGGCGCGGAGGTGTTGGCGCGCGACATCCAGGACGACCCCTCGAACACGACGCGGTTTGTCCTGCTTGCCCGTGCCGACGCGCCGCCTACTGGCGACGACAAGACATCGGTCGTGTTCCAGACGGTCGATCGGCCGGGGGCGCTCGTCGACGTGCTGCGCGAGTTCGCCGAGCGCCGGATCAACCTCACGAAGATCGAGTCGCGTCCGTCGAAGGAGAGCCTCGGCACCTACGTCTTCCTCGTCGACATCGAGGGCCACCGCACCGACGCGCTCGTCGCCGAGGCGCTGGAGCGGGCGCGGGCGCACACGGAGCGATTGCACATCTTCGGGTCGTACCCGCGCTACCGCGCCGCTGAGCAGGGAGAGGCACGGTGAGCGGCGACGAACTGACGGAGCTGCGTGCGCTGCTGGAGCGTGATGCGCTCACGTTCGGCGACTTCACGCTCAGCTCCGGCCGCAAGAGCCGCTATTACTTCGATGGCCGCCGCGTCACGCTGAGCCCGCGCGGCGCGTATCTCGTGGGCCGGGCTTTCGCGCCGCTGGTGCGCGACAGTGGCGCCGAGGCCATCGGCGGGCTCACGCTCGGCGCCGACCCGATCGTCACGGCGATCGCGCTGGTGTCGTCGATGGACGGCGGCCGCGCGCTGCCGGCGTTTATCGTGCGCAAGGAGGCGAAGGGTCACGGCGCCGGCGGACGGATCGCCGCGGCGGCGGCGGCTGGCGGCGGCGATCTTGTCGTGCCCGGGCGCGCCGTGGCGCTTGTCGATGACGCCGTCACGACCGCCGGCTCGATACTCGAGGCTGCGGATGTGGTCGAAGAGCTCGGCGCTCGCGTCGTGCTGACACTGACCATCGTCGACAGGCAGGAGGGCGGAGCGGAGGCGATCGCGGCGCGCGGGTATCCGCTGATCGCGCTCTTTCGCGCCGACGGCCAGGGGCGGCTTACGCCGGGGGTGTGAGCCTCAGGCGACGCTGATGGTGACCGACTCCCATCCCGGAACGAACTTGCGCCACTCGATTTCGCGTTCCAGGTGCGGCCCGAACGAGTAATAGAGCCCGAATCGCGGCGGGGCCGGCTCGTGCAGCAGCCGCATCCGCGCCTCCGATGGTGTGCGCCCGGCCTTGCGGTGATTGCACCGCTTGCAGGCCGCGACGATGTTCTCCCACGTGTGGCCGCCGCCGCGGTGGCGCGGCAGCACGTGGTCGAGCGTCAGATCGCGCATGCGCTGGCCGCAGTACTGGCACATGAAGCGATCGCGCTGGAACACCTCACGCCGGTTCAGCCGCACGGTCGGGCGCGGCCGCCGGATGTGGTGCACGAGCCGGATGACGGACGGCGACGGGAACACCGCCGTGGCGCTGCGCAGCCAGCCCTGCCCCTGCTCCAGCACCTCCGCCTTGCCCCTGTCGATGAGCACGAAGGCGCGGCGGACGCTGCAGACGTTCAGCGGCTCGTAGTTCTGGTTCAGCACGAGGACGAGGCTGCCCAGCATCGACGACCGTCCTGAGAGCCGGATTCCCCCGCGTTCGGCAGATGCCGCGGGCCGCCGAAATCATAGCAGGGCGATACGAGCGTTCGCAATCCTGGTCACGAAGCGCCCGGCGGCCGCCATCAGAACGCGGCGGCGGCGTCGTCGAACTCCACCGGCAGCAGGAACCGCATCACGGGCAGCGTATCGATGAACAGCGGCGCGAGCGCCGAATCGGCCAGCGCACCCCCCGTGCCGAGCCAGGGCATAGTCACGAGAAACAGCAGCAGCGTATCGACAAGCAGCGCGCCCTTCAGCAGGCCCAGCGCCATCCCGCTCGAGCGCGTCAGTTGGCCGAAGGACAGCAGCGAGACGACCGCGCCGGAGATGGCCGCCACCAGCTCGCCGCCCAGATACACGGCCCCGAAGATGGCGAGGAAGCCCACCCTCAGCGCGTCGCCGTCGTCCGTCACGATGGTCGAGATGCTGTCGGCGAACGTGTCGTACAGCACGCCCGCCGCGATCGTCGCCGCGACGACGGCGAACAGCGGCACGATTGCGAGAACCAGGCCCTGAGCACGACCGTGCAGCGCGCCGAGCACCAGGATCACGAGGATCGCGCCGTCGATCCAGCTCATCGGGCGTTGCGGCGCGCGGACTCGCCTTGCGGCGAAGTGTGGAGGCGTCTCATGGCGGCGTGAACCTCCTCGGTCGAAGCGGGAGTGTATCACACAGGCGACGGCGCACCGGCGCGATCGGCGGCGACGCCGGTCGTGCGGGCGCCCGTACGCTCGCGCAGACGCCAGTACGACCAAGCGATGAGCATCAGCACGAGCGCGCCGTACACGTAGCCCCCGGCGGCATCGCTGGGCCAGTGGGCGCCCGACCAGACGCGCGCCGGCCCCATCAGGGCGATGATGAGCAGGCAGCCCGCCCGCGCCGCGACGCGCAGTGGACGCAGCGCGATGAGGTCGCTCGCGATCACCGCGACGAAGCCGAAGAAGATGACGGAGTTCATGACGTGGCCGCTCGGGAAGCCCGAGCCCGAGGCGTGCTCCGTGACCTCGACGAGGCTGGCTGTGGGGCGAGGCCGCTCGACCGCCGCCTTCAGCATCGCGTTCAGCGGCTGCGCGAGCAGCGGCACGACCACGAACGACGCGGCGAACCAGTATCGCCTCCGCACGAGCCCGTAGACGAGGATCGCGATCGCCACCGCGAGCCGTTCTCGCGCGTCGATCCCGTTCATCCAGCCGAGCACCGTTCCGAGCGGGCCGGGAACGGCGGCCTGCCACTCGCGGGTGATGGCGATGTCGTAGGGGAAGTACGCCCGCTGCGTCGCGAGCACCGCCATCGCGATGCCGATAGCGGCGAGCGCAGCCCACACGGCCCAGAAGATACGGTCTCGATGTCGCGGCACGTGGTGCTCCGCTCGCGGCGCGCGCTCTGCGCCCATCCATTGTCGGATGCCGCCCGCCGCGGGGTCTATGGGGCGCGCGGTATAATCGAGCGAAACCAGCGATGGGCAGGGGGTTGCGTGGATTCCGCCAAGGTTCGCAGGTTGCTCGAAGATGTCGCTGCTGGTCGCGTCGCGCCGAACGACGCGGCGGAGCGGCTGCGGCTGCTTCCCTACGAGGATCTGGGCTTCGCCAAGGTCGATCACCACCGTGCGCTGCGCGACGGCGTGCCGGAGGTGATTCTCGGCGAGGGCAAGTCGCCGGGCCAGATTGCGGCCATCGCCGCGGCGCTCGTCGAAGGGTCGGGCAAGCTGCTTGTCACCCGGGCCTCGCCCGAGGCGTTCGAGCACGTCGCCGCTCTCTTGCCCGACGCCGTGCACCACCCGGTGGCGCGCTGCATCACGCTCAACCGCGAGCCGGCGCCGCTCGCGACGGGCATCCTGCTTGTCGCCGCGGGCACCGCCGATCTTCCCGTGGCCGAGGAGGCGGCGGTCACCGCCGAGCTGATGGGCCACGCCGTGGCCCGCGTCATCGATGTTGGTGTGGCGGGAATCCACCGGCTGCTCGACCACGCGTCCGTGCTGCAGGCGGCGACGGTGATCATCGTTGTCGCGGGCATGGACGGCGCGCTGCCCAGCGTTGTTGGCGGGCTCACCGGTGCGCCGATCGTCGCGGTGCCGACATCGGTCGGATACGGCGCGAACTTTGGCGGCCTTGCGCCGCTCCTGACGATGCTGAACAGCTGCGCGACGGGCGTCGCTGTGGTAAACATCGACAACGGCTTCGGCGCAGGCTACCTCGCGGCGCGCATCAACAGCCTCGCGAGCGCCGCGCCTTGCCCCCCCGGCTGATCGCATGCGTATCGCATACTTCGACGGCATGTCTGGCGCGAGCGGCGATATGATCCTGGGAGCGCTCGTCGACGCGGGGCTCCCGCTCGATGCGCTCCGCGACGAGCTGCGCAAGATACCGCTCGGTGGCTACGAGCTGCACGCGCAGCGCACGTCGCGTGCTGGCATCGCGGCCACCAAGGTGACGGTGCGGACGGCGGAGGGCGAGACTCCCCGCCGCCGCCTCGCCGGCATCCGGGCGCTGCTCGACGCGTCGGCGCTGCCGCCGGAAGACCGCGCGCGCGCCGCCAGCGTGTTCGCGCGGCTCGCCGAGGCGGAGGCGTCGGCCCACGGCGTGGGCATCGAGGACGTGCACTTCCACGAGGTGGGCGCTGTCGACGCCATCGTCGATATCGCGGGCACGGTCATCGGGCTGCGGCTGCTCGGCATCGAGCAGGTCTTCAGCGCGCCGCTCGTCGTCGGGCACGGCGTCGTGCGGGCGGCACACGGCGAGCTGCCGGTGCCCGCGCCCGGTACGCTGCGGCTCATCGAAATGGCGGGCGCGCCGATCGCCAGCACCCGCGACGAGCCCGCATTCGAGGCGCTGACGCCGACCGGCGCGGCGCTGCTCACGACGTTTGCGACGTTCGAGCGCCCCGCGATGCGGCTGCTCGACATCGGGTACGGCGCAGGCCAGCGCGACACACCGGGGCGGCCCAACGTGCTGCGGGTCTGGCTGGGCGAGACCGAGGGCGAGCCGATGGCCGCGCCCGCGCCGCGGCTCCTGCTGTTCGAGGCGAACATCGATGACATGAGTCCGGAGATCTACGACTGGGTGCAGGAGCGGCTGTTCGCGGCGGGCGCGCTCGATGTCTGGTTCGCGCCTATCCAAATGAAGAAGAACCGCCCCGCGACGATGCTGTCGGCCCTCGCGCCGCCCGCGGCCGAAGCGGCGATCGCGCGGGCCTTCCTTCGGGAGACATCGACGCTCGGGGTGCGGGCGCGCGAGGTGTGGCGGCACGAGGCCGAACGCCGAAGCTTCACGTTCGTGTCGTCGTTGGGCGAGGTGCGGGCGAAGGCGCGCGTGTTGCCCGAGGGCGGCATCGCCGCGGCGCCGGAGCACGACTCGTGCCGCGCGCTCGCCGAGGCCAGCGGGCTGCCGCTGATCGAGGTGTTCCGCCGCCTTGCCGCCGAGACGCAGGCCGAGGCCGAGCGCCGTTTCCGCATTTAGGAGGCGGGCGTCGCCGGGGCCTCGCTCTCGCTGCCACTGAAGCGCTCGCGGAGGTCGTCGTAGGCGGCGCGAGCGCTCTCCTTCGTGGGCAGGAGCATCGGCGTCGTCTTCGCGTAGTCCTCGTACCAGTCGAGGTCGCGCCGCAGCGTCTCCTCGCGCAGTGCCGCGTATCCGGCGGCGGCCGCGATCCAGAGCGGCAGCGAGCCGATGAGCCGGACGGAACGGCTGACGAGCGCGAGCCCGGCCACGAACGCGGCGTACCCCAGCAGCGCCGGGTGCCGCGAGGCGCGATACGTGCCGTCGCTCGGCGGCTGCTCGAGCGCCTCGACCACGGGCGGTGTGAGGTGGGCGAGGTCGCGAAGCGATGGGCGGCCGTCGCCGGGGCCGCTTCGGCGCCCTTCGCTGGTGTGCTCGATAGCGGCGCTGTAGGCGGCCGCCGCCGCGCCCGCCGCCATCAGCCCCACCCCCGCCCGGCGTGCCATCTTCGGCACGGGGATGCGCCGCGAGCGCGCCGCGAGGCCGAGCGCCGCGAGCAGGTGCAGCCCCCAGAGCGCGCCGACGATGGGCACACGGCGATTGCGCTGCGGCGTATAGCGCAGCGCTTCGGCGGCCACGCTGAGGCCGAGGGTCGTGGAGGCGATGCTTCGCAGGTTCATGGCGTCGTCCAACTCCGTGGCGCCCGGACGGCGCTGGTGGGGTGACGCCATTCTGGCACGACCGGGTGTCGCGCGACAAGGCGGCGGCGCCGCCCGGTGTCAGACGAGCGTGGCCTCGAGCGCCGCCACCTCCGCGGCGTAGCGCTCGTGCGCCGGGCCGATGTCGCGCTCCACCGCCTCGAACTGCTCGCGCATGCTCGCCGTCTCGGCCTCGGTGAGGAGGCTGTCGGCCAGCGGGAAGAGGATGCCCTCCTCCTTCTCGATATGACGGCGCAGCATGCGGGTGTACGAGGTGATGGCCTTGAGCGCCGTCGCGCCGCCGGCGCCATTGGCCATCTCGTCGATGCCGCGCGCGAGGTCGGCCATGAGCGTGCGCCCCGCCGCGTGCTCCGACGTCAGTATCTGCACCGGGCCCCGGCGGATGATGGCGCGCTTCGCCGCGATGACGGGGAACAGCGCGCGCTCTTCCTTCGCATGGTGGCAGCTGTCGCCGAAACCGATGATGATCTGGCGGGCGCGCGCCAGCGTCTCGGGCGCCACGGCCTCTCCCGCGTGCAGCCTGGCAGCGCTCGTCTCGAGCACGGTGAGGACGCGCTCGATGATGCGATGCTCGTCGCGAAGCTCGTCGGTTGGCGTTGGCATGGCGGAAACCTCCCGCATCACGGTAGGGCCGCGGCCGCGCACAGGGGGATGGCCTTTCGGCTCGAATCGGATGGGCCGTAGGCCCGAACGGTGCCGCGCGGGCGCTATTGCGTGAAGCCGAGCCGCTGGTCGCGCATGCTGACGAAGCGTCCGTGCCCCAGAACGACGTGGTCGAGCACATCGACGCCGAGCAGCCGCCCGGCGGCGACAATCTCGCGGGTGATGGCAATGTCGTCGGCGGAAGGCGCAGGGTCGCCGGAGGGGTGGTTGTGCACGACGATGATCGCCGCCGCGTTCTGGCGCACGGCCTCGCGGAGCACCTCGGCCACGCGCACCTGTGCCGCGTTCACCGAGCCGCGCACCACCTCGTGGGTGGCCATCACCGCGTTGCGTGTGCTCAGCAGCAGGGTGCGGAGGCTCTCCTGTTCGAGCAGCGCCATCTCTGTCATGAGGAGATTGGCGACATCGGCCGACGTGGTGATGATCGGCCGCTCGTCGGGGCGCGCGGCGGCGAGCCGGACGCCGAGCTCGAGCGCTGCCCGCACCTCGGCCGCCTTCGCTTCGCCGATGCCTCGCTCTTGCTGGAGCTCGGCGAAGCTGGCGCGGGCGAGGCCGGCGAGCCCCTCGAAGCGAACGAGCAGCCGCGTCGCCAGGGCGACGACGTTCTCGCCGGAGCTGCCGCTTCGCAGCACGATCGCCAGCAGCTCGGCGGTGGAGAGCGCCTGCGGGCCGTAATCGCGGAGGCGCTCGCGCGGGCGCTCCGAAGTGGGCAGGTCGCGGATCATCGGGCGGTAATCCATCAGCGCCACCAGCCGGGAATGCTGCACCCTCCGGGAATGGGGATTACGGCGCGTCGGGCGGGGGCTCGCTCGCTTCGTCGCCGCCCGGCCGCGCCCGAAAGAGCTCGCCGAGAACCACATCGGTGCGCTGACGGGGCGGCGACGAAGCGGGGGCGGGCTCGGGCGTTTCCGCGATGGCCGTGGTCGCGGCGCCGTCCTCCGGCTGTGCGGCGGCCGGCGGCGGCACGACCAGCGACAGCGACTCGACGGAGCAGGTGCGCGGCAGGTGGAGGATCGCGATCTCCTGTCCCGGCTGAAGCAGCTCGAACGCCACCGGGTCGACCTTGAAGATGCCGCCGCCGACGCGGATGTAGTGGCTCTTCCAGAAGATGAAGTCGGAGCGCCGCCACTTGCGGCGAATCTGCCCCGTCGTCTCCTTCAGCTCCGCGTTCGTATCGAGCAACGCCCCGAGCGCCTGAAAGCCGAGCAGCAGCGCGAGCAGGCCCGCGATGACGAGCACGATGATGAGGTTGCCGCCCTCGCCGGCGGCGACCGCGACGAGTGCCGCGGCGAACCCGGCGAACGCGGCGATGAACAGCGGCGTGAAGAAGATGGCCGAGCGGACAACGCCGCGGCGGGCGCTCCCTTCGGGCTGGCTCCAGCCGGGCAGCGGCTCGATCATTGGGGGATCACCAGTTCCTGTCCCGGCTGAATCACCGCGTCGGGTGCGATGCCGTTGGCGGCCGTCAGCTCTTCGACACTGGTGCCGAACAGCTCGGCGATCGCGGCGAGCGTATCGCCCGGCTGCACAATGTACGTCTCGCCCGCGGGCGTGGACGTCGCGGTGGGCGATGCGGTCGCGCCGGGGCCGGCGGTGGGCTCGGCCGCCGTCGCTGTGGCCACGGGCTGCCCAACGTCGCCCGCCGGCCCGCCGCTGCCGTCCGAACTCGTGAGGTCGGGCGGCGCGATCGCGAGCCAGAGGCCCGCCGCCGCGGCGACCACGAGCGCGAGCACCGACCCCCGATACCATCCGGCGCTGGGGAGCGCGGCGCTCGGGTCGGCGCAGCCAGCGCAGATGCCGGCGCCGTGCTCCGGGCAGTATGGCCGCCCGCAGCGTGGACAGATGATGGTCGTCTGTACGCTGCAGCGAAAGCAGGTTGCGGTCGGTTCAGCTTGTGGCACGGCCCCGGCATTCTAGCATGCCCACGGCCGCCGGCGGTTCTACTGGATCTCGACCGTCGCGCCCGCCGCGTCGAGCTTCGCCTTGACCTCGTCGGCCTCGGCCTTCGCGACGCCTTCCTTGACGTTGGTCGGCGCAGCCTCGACGAGGTCCTTCGCTTCCTTGAGGCCAAGGCTGGTGACTTCGCGCACTGCCTTGATGACGTTGATCTTGTTCTCGCCGAAGCTCTTGAGGACGACGTTGAACTCCGTCTGCTCATCCTCGGGAGCGGCCGCGGCGGCGCCCCCGGCCGGCGCGGCCACGGCCATCGCGACGGGCGCGGCGGCGGTCACGCCGAACTCTTCCTCGATGCGCTTGTTCAGGTCGCGGAGCTCGAGAATGGTCATCCCCTTGATGACATCGAATGCTTCGTCAACTTTGCTCATGGTGGCTTTCTCCTTCTCTTCGGCAGCGGATGGGGCGATGCTCGTCCGCTACGACTCTGTTCCTTCGAGCTGGGTGGCGCGAGCGTCGATGAGGCCCGCAAACTCTCGTGTGGCTGCGTTGAGCAGCCCCACGAGGTTGACCAGTGGGGATTGCAGCCCGCCGATGATGCGGGAGAGCAGCTCTTCGCGCGGCGGCACCGTCGCGAGCTCGGTGACGTCGCTGGCGCTGAGCACCTGCCCTTCGGCCCAGCCGCCGCGGATCGTCATCGGCAGCCGCGCCGTCCGGATGTATTCGGTGAGCGCTTTGGCGGGCGCGATGATGTCGTCGTAGCCGATGGCAAGCGCCGTTGGGCCTTGGACGACCTGCAGCATCTCGCCGCGTCCCGCTTCCTCGGCGGCGCGGCGGAGGAGGGTGAGCTTGACGACCCGGAGGTCGGCGCCCGTTTCGCGGAGGGCGCGGCGCAGCCCCTGCAGCTGGCCGACGCTCATGCCGCTGTAGTCGGTGCTGATGGTGACGGAGGCACGCGCGACCTGCTCTCGCAGTTCGGCTACCGTCGCTATTTTCTTCGCTGTTGGCACAGGCTTCTCCTTCCGGGCCGCCGCACATTCGCCAGAAATGCGATGGCCCCGTCGCCGAGGCAACGGGGCGCAGATGCGGCACGCCCGATGGTGGGGCATTGCCCTTCTGGTCGCCACGTCCCGGCCTCGGCAGGTTGCGCTTCGGTCTCTCGTGTGGAGAGACGCCTGCGGTCTTCGGCGGACGCGCCGTATTCGGTTGTCCCTGGTGCGATGTTAGGCCATGGCCTCCATCGCCAAGGTCGGTCTCAGGTCGAGCTGGATGCTGGGGCCCATGGTGCTGGCCAGGAAGGCGGTGCGGATGAACTGCCCTTTCGCCCCGGCCGGCTTCGATTTTACGATTGCTTCGACGAGTGTGGCCATGTTTTCGAGCAGGGATTTCTCTTCGAAGCTCTTCTTGCCGATCGGCACATGGATGAGCGCGGTGCGGTCGAGCCGGAATTCGACGCGGCCCTGACGGGCGTCGCGGATGGCCCGGGGCAGGTCATCGGCGTCGACAACGGTGCCGGCGCGCGGGTTGGGCATCAGCCCCCGCGGGCCGAGGACGCGTCCGAGCCGGCCGACTTTGCCCATGAGCTCGCGCTGGGAGAGGGCGACATCGAAGTCGGTGTAGCCGCCTTCGACCTTCTTGATGAGGTCGTCGCCGCCGACCTCGTCGGCGCCCGCCTCGATGGCCAGGCGCGCGCCATCGGCTTCGGCGAATACGAGGACGCGGATCGTCTTGCCAAGCCCGTGGGGCATGAGCGCCGTACCCCGGATCTGCTGATCGGCGTGGCGCGGGTCGAGCGTCGTGCGCAGGTGGAGTTCGATTGTCTCGTCGAACTTCGCGTAGGCGACGTCGCGTGCCAGCCGGATCGCTTCTTCCGGGCTGTACTGCTGTTCGGGATCGTACTTGGCGATCGCCTGGAGGTAGTTCTTGCCGTGCTTGGGCATGGCCGGTTCCTCGCTAGCCCTGTATTTCGATGCCCATCGACCGGGCGGTGCCTTCGATGATGCGAGCCGCTTGCTCGCTGTTGTTCGCGTTGAGGTCGGGCATTTTCTGCTTTGCGATCTGTTCGAGCTGCGCTCGCGAGATGCTGCCGGCCTTGACGCGCGTCTGTGTCGCCGAGCCCTTGCTGATGCCGGCGGCCTGGCGGAGCAGCTCGGACGCGGGCGGCTCCTTCAGCTCGAACGTGAACGAGCGGTCTTCGTAGATGATGATCTCGGCGGGAACGATGGTGCCGCGCCGCGCCGCCGTGCGCTCGTTGTACTCTTTCACGAAGCCCATGATGTTGATCTGGTGTTGGCCGAGCGCCGTGCCCACAGGCGGGGCCGGGGTGGCTTCCCCTGCCTTGATCTGGAGCTTGACGACCGCACGAATCTTCTTCGCCACGTTGGGCTACCTCATCTCGTAAGCTGCGGGCTATCTCAGGTGAGCTTCTCTACTTGCAGGAAATCCAGTTCGACCGGCGTCTCGCGTCCGAAGAACGAGACGAGCACTTTGACCTTGCCCTTCTGGAGGTTGATCTCGTCGACCTGCCCGGCGAAGTCGATGAACGGCCCGTCGATGATGCGGACGCTCTGTCCGACCTCGAACCCGACCTTCACCTTCGGCGCTTCGAGCCGCATCTGGCGGATGATGCGCCGCACTTCTTCGCGGTCGAGCGGTGTCGGGCGGTTGCCGGTGCCGACGAAGCCCGTGACGCCGGGGGTGTTGCGCACGACGTACCAAGATTCGTCGCTCATCACCATCTGGACGAGGACGTATCCGGGGAAGACTTTGCGTGCGACGGTGCGCCGCTGGCCATCGCGAATCTCGATCTCGTCTTCGGTCGGGATGACGACGTGGAAGATTTTGTCACGGACGTCCATGGTGTCGATGCGATGTTCGAGGTTCTTCTTCACTTTGTTTTCGTAGCCCGAGTACGTGTGAATGACGAACCACTCGCGTCCGTCCTGGGGCTCGTCCTCAAGCATCTCCGCGAGATCGGGCGGCATCTGCTGACCGGACCCGGGGGCGCCGGGCTTCGTCTCATCGCGAACGGGTTTTGTTGCCATCGTCTTACGCTTTCATTCGCAGGTCAGAAGAGTGTCTGCTCGACTATCCATGAGAAGGCGAAGTCGATAACACCGAGGAAGATGCCGATGGTGACGGCGACGACGATGACGACGAGCGTCAGATTCTGCGTCTCTTCGCGCGATGGCCAGATGACCTTGCGCAGCTCGGAGATGATATTGCGTGCCCAGTCTGGGTAGAACAGGCCGCGGAAGCCGCGCGAGCCGCCCCCGCGGCGGCCGGTCGTAGCGGCGGCGGCGGCGGGGCGCGCTGCGCGCCCGGCTTTCGCTGGCTGCTTGGGGCCCTGCCGTTTGGCGGCTCTACGACTCATCGATTCGCTTTCGGGTGTGGTGGTGGTGGCCCAGCCGCTTAGCGGGCCTCGCGATGCGGCTGGTGGTTGCGACAGCGCGGGCAGAACTTCCGCAGTTCGATCCGTTCCGGGTCGTTGCGGCGGTTCTTGGTCGATGTGTAGTTGCGCTGCCGGCACTCGGTGCAGGCGAGGTGGATGAAGCTCCGGTCTTCCTTCTTCTTCGCCATGGCGTTACTCGGTGATCTTTGTGACGACGCCGGCGCCGACGGTGCGGCCGCCTTCGCGGATGGCGAAGCGCAGCCCTTCCTCGATGGCGACGGGCTGGATGAGCTCGATCTGCCATCTTGACGTTGTCGCCCGGCATCACCATCTCCACCCCTTCGGGCAGCTTGACGTTGCCGGTCACGTCCGTCGTCCGGATGTAGAACTGGGGCCGGTAGCCCGTGAAGAACGGCGTGTGCCGTCCGCCCTCCTCTTTCGAGAGGACGTAGACCTCGCCGTCGAACTTCGTGTGCGGGTTGATGGAGGCGCTCTTCGAGAGCACCTGGCCCCGCTCGACGTCCTCGCGCTCGATGCCGCGCAGCAGGCAGCCGACGTTGTCGCCCGCCTCGCCCTGGTCGAGCAGCTTCTTGAACATCTCGACGCCGGTGACCGTGGTCTTCCGGGTGGGGTTGATGCCGACGATCTCGATCTCGTCGCCGACGTTGACGATGCCGCGCTCGATCCGCCCGGTCACCACCGTGCCCCGCCCCTTGATGCCGAAGACGTCCTCGATCGGCATCAGGAACGGCTGGTCGCGCGGCCGCTCCGGCGTCGGGATGTAGGTGTCGACCGCCTTCATCAGCTCCCAGATGGGCGCGTACTCGGGCGCGTCGGGGTCGGTGCTGGTGCTCTGCAGCGCCTGGAGCGCCGACCCCCGGATGATCGGGATGTCGTCGCCGGGAAACTCGAAGTTGGTGAGCAGCTCGCGCAGCTCGAGCTCGACGAGGTCGAGGAGCTCCGGGTCGTCCATCAGGTCGCACTTGTTGAGGAAGACGACCATGCTCGGCACTTCCACCTGCCGCGCCAGCAGGATGTGCTCGCGCGTCTGCGGCATCGGGCCTTCCGGCGCCGCCACGACGAGGATGGCGCCGTCCATCTGGGCCGCGCCGGTGATCATGTTCTTGATGTAGTCGGCGTGCCCCGGGCAGTCGACGTGCGCGTAGTGCCGCGCTTCCGTCTCGTACTCGACGTGCGCGATCGCGATCGTGATGCCGCGCGCCGCTCCTCGGGGGCGTTGTCGATGCTGTCGAAGCTGCGGTACTCGGCCTCGCCCTTCAGCGCCAGCACCTTCGTGATCGCCGCCGTCAGCGTCGTCTTGCCGTGGTCGACGTGACCGATCGTCCCGACGTTGACGTGCGGCTTCGTCCGCTCGAATTTCTGCTTCGCCATCGCCGATCCTTTCGTTGCTGAATGGAGCCCACAACCAGATTCGAACTGGTGACCTCGTTCTTACCAAGAACGCGCTCTGCCAACTGAGCTATGCGGGCCCTTTTTCTTTCGATCGAGTGGTGGAGGGGGCAGGATTCGAACCTGCGTAGCCCGGAGGCAACAGTTTTACAGACTGTCGGTTTTAACCACTCACCCACCCCTCCATCGAGGGAGCTGTGGTGTGCAATGGAGCCCGAGAGGGGATTCGAACCCACCAACCTACCGATTACAAATCGGTTGCGCTGCCATTGCGCCACTCGGGCCTGTCGCCGGTGGGCACCATACAAATGACCCCCGTTTTCCGTGTGGGGGCTCGAATTCAAGTATGGAGCGGCCCCCGTGCAGTGTCAAGGGATCGGGCCCGCCGTCACCCGGCCCGGCGCTGCTATCATGGCGCTGTGAACGAGCACCCCCTGCGGTCGCTGCCCAGCGTCGACCGGCTGCTTGCGCATCCGCTCCTGCGCCCCCACGCCGAGCGCGACCCGGCAGGCGCCGCCGATGCCGTTCGCGCCGTGCTCGATGATGCGCGCCGCCAGTTCGCCGCGGGCGAGCCGCTGCCGGCCATCGATGCGCTCGCCGAGGAGGCCGCGCGCTCGCTCGCGGCCGGATCGCGTATCGGCCCGGCGCGGGTTATCAACGCCACGGGCGTCGTCATCCACACGAACCTCGGGCGCGCCCCGCTGTCCGGCGCCGCACTCGCGGCGTTGCGCGACGCCGCGTTCGACTACGCCGGCCTCGAGTTCGATCTGGAGTCGGGCGAACGCGGTTCGCGGCACGTGCACGTCGAGGCGCTGCTTCGCCGCGTCACCGGGGCGGAGGCGGCGATTGTCGTGAACAACGCCGCGGCCGCCGTGCTGCTCGCGCTCACCGCCTTCGCCCGTGATCGCGAGGTCATCGTATCCCGCGGGCAGGCGATCGAGATCGGAGGCGGCTTCCGCATCCCCGATGTGCTTCGCCAGAGCGGCGCGCGACTCGTCGAGGCCGGCACGACCAACCGCACGTACGGCCGCGACTACGACGACGCCATTACTGCCGAGACGGCGGCGCTGCTGCGCGTGCACCACAGCAACTTCCGCATCGTCGGCTTCACGGCTGAGCCAACGCTCGCCGAGCTCGTCGAGATCGGACAGCGGCGGGGTGTGATGGTGCTCGATGATCTCGGTTCGGGGTGCCTGCTCGACACCACCGCATTCGGGCTGATGGCCGAGCCCCGCGTTCAGGATAGCGTCGCTGCCGGCGCCGACCTCGTCTTCTTCTCCGGCGACAAGCTGCTCGGCGGGCCGCAGGCGGGCATCATCGCCGGCAAGGCGGCGCCCCTGGCGACGCTCCGCCGCCACCCGCTCGTGCGGGCGCTGCGGCCCGGCAAGGCGACGATAGCGGCGCTGGCCGCGACGCTCGCCCACTACGCCCACGGCGAAGCGCTCACCGCCATCCCCGTCTGGCGGATGATCGCGGCGGAGCCCGCCACGCTGCGACGTCGCGCCCGCCGGCTGGCGCGCGCCATCGGCGAGGGTGCGACAACGCGCGAGTCGCGCTCGATGATCGGGGGCGGCAGCCTGCCGGAAGAGGGGCTGCCGACGACCGTCGTCGAGCTGCCCGCGGTTGCCGGCCGCTCGCCGCAGACCGTGGCGGCGGCGCTGCGTGCGTGCGACCCGCCGATCGTGGCGCGGATCGAGGCCGGCCGCGTGCTGCTCGATCCGCGCACCGTCCCCGCCCCCGACGACGCGCTTGTCGCGCGTCTGGTGCGCACGGCGGTCGCCGCCCTCGGCTGATTCGGTCGCGAACAGCGCCGCCGCCGCCGGTCAGCGGTGCGGACGCATCTCGCCGAGGCCGCTCTCGCCCGCGAGGAACGGCAGGAGTCGCGAGAGGCCGCCCGGCATGTCGCCACCCATGATCGCCGCCACCCGGATCTCGTCCTGCTCGCCCGCCACCAGCAGGAAGACGCGCGTGCCCGGCGCCAGATCGCTGACCGCCCCCTCGCCCAGCCCGCGCACGACGAGCGTCGTGGCGGTGACGTGGTAGGTGTGCTCGGCGCTCGTGCCGTTGGGCCGCACGATGACGTGGTCGTCCTCGATCCGGACGACATCGCCGAGGACGCCGCGCAGCGCCATCGCGTGGCCGTCGCTGTCGAGAAGGTACGCTTCGAAGGCCATGAAGCCGCGCGCGTCGCGCAGTTCGGGCACGGCCTGCCCCATCCGCTCGAACAGCCCCCGCGCCGAGGCGAGCGCTCCCTCGAGCAGCGGGGCGAGCGCGCGGATGTCGGCCTGCCCGCCCATCAGCCCCCCGGCGTGCGGCCCGCCGCGTTGTCGCCGTCGCCGAACATCATGTGGCGCGGCCCCTCGCCCGCGGATACGCCTCCGGGCGGCAGCAGCAGCCGCGAGTCCTCGGGGCTGGCGAGGTCGGCGAACGCGGCGCCCCGCGCGCCATCGCGCTCGAACACGAGAACGAGCGTGCGGGCCTCATCGAGCTCGTCGCGGATGTCGCCCACCGAGTGGAGCGGACGCGCTCCGGCCAGGAGCAGCAGATCGCCGGGCTCGATGCCGCCCGTCCCGGCCGCCGACCCATCCTCGACGCCGGTGACGCGGAGGCCGCCCGCCTCCTCTTCCACCGCCACACCGAGGCGCGGGCTCGCGTCGTCGTCGCCGCCCGCCAGCGTGGTCGCGGGAAGGGCGGCGATCAGCATCAGCAGGGCGAGAAAGGCCGTGCGCTGGATCATCGTTCTGCTCCTTGAAAGATGGGGGCCGTTGTCGATATGAGGCGCCCAAACGAGGACATCCCTGGGGCGATGGCTGCCGGGCGCCAAAGTGGGCCCGGCTCTTACCGCCCGATGCCCATGTAGCGTACTCCGAGCCGCTCGATCGCATGTGGAGGCAACGTGTTGCGTCCGTCGAGGACGATGCCGCACTCACGGAAGGCCTCGTACCCGATCTGCTGATACTGCCGGTGCCACGCCTGCACGATGACCGCGTCGGCGCGCGCCGGCCAGCTCGGCTGCGGCACGAGCCCGAGTGCGGCGATCTCCTCCGCCGTGAACAGCGGGTCGTGGACGGCGACGGTCGCGCCGCGCTCCGTCAGGGCATGCGCCAGCCCGAGGGTCGAGGAGAACGCCGCTTCCTTCACGTCCGGCCGATAGGCGAGCCCGAGCACGATGACGCTGCGCCCGCCGAGCCCGCCGAGCGCTCCGGCGAGCCGGCCGGCGGCGTAGCCGGCCATGCCGTCGTTCACCTCGCGCCCGGCGCGCGCCAGACGATGCTCGCCTGGGGCGCGCATCAGCAGGTGCGGGTAGACGGGGATGCAGTGGCCGCCGACGCCGACGCCGGGCTGGTGGATGTGCGAGAACGGCTGGCTGTTGGCTGCGGCGATCGCCTCCGTCACGTCGATGCCGAGCGCATCGGCGGTGCGCGCCAGTTCGTTGGCGTAGGCGATGTTCAGGTCGCGGTACGTCGTCTCCGCCAGCTTCGAGAACTCCGCCGTCTCGGCACAGGCGACGAGCGTCGTGGGCGAGCCCAGCGCCTCGGCGTAGAACGCCGCCGCGCGTTCGCCCGCGGCCTTCGTTGTGCCGCCGGCGACCTTTGGGTAACGGCGGAGGTCGGTGAGGACGCGGCCCGAGAAGACGCGCTCGGGGCTGTACGCGAGGTCGAAATCGGCGCCGGCCACGAGCCCGGAGGCGCGCTCCAGCGCTGGCCCGAATCGCGTCCGCGTCGTCCCCACGGGTACCGACGTTTCGTAGATGACGAGCGTGCCCTTGCGCAGCCCCGCTCCGGCGGCCGCCGTCGCCGCGTCGAGCGCCTCGAAGCGCGGCTGCTTCTCCTCGTCGATGAGCAGCGGCACGATAATCGTGACGACATCGGCCTCGGCGACGGCGGCAGCGGTATCGGTGGTGGCGCCGAACGTGCCCGCGGCGAGGACGCTGGCCAGCGCCTGGGGCAGCCCCTCCTCGTCCGGCATCGGGCAGTGGCCCGCGTTGAGGGCGGCGACGAGGCCGGCGTCGATATCGCAGCCGGTGACCTGGTGCCCGTGCGTCGCGACATGGACGGCGAGCGGCAGGCCGATCTTCCCGAGTCCGACGACGCAGACGCGCATGCTAGCCCGCCTCGATGGGGTGGGCGACGGTGATGGCGCGGCCCTCCGCCCCGCTCTCGACGAGCTTCCCGGCGATGTCGAGCGCGGCAAGGCCGTCGGCGCCGGGCATGGGCGAGGGCGCGCCGGTGCGGATGGCGTCGAGGAACGTCGCCAGCTCGACGCGCAGCGGCTCCTCCGTCGGGCTGCCGGGCGGCGGCCAGACGCGCTGCGGCGGCGACGGCGACGCGTCGGCGCGGCTCGCCAGGAGGTCGAGCGTCTGTGCGATGTAGTCGAGCTCGTACGCGCCGCGTTCGCCCTGGACGCGGAGCCGCCGCACCTTCTCGGGCGTCAGCCAGTTCACCTCGAGGATGCCGATGACGCCGCTGCGGAAGCGGAGCGTGCCGGCGAGCATGTCTTCGTGGTCGGTATGCAGCCGCTGGCCCGTCTCGGCGTAGACGCGCTCCACCTCGTCGCCGAGCAGGTAGCGCATGACGTCGATGTCGTGCGGCGCGAGGTCGTGAACGACGCCGACATCGCGGATGCGCGCCGGGAATGGCCCCACTCGCTGCGCCCGGATCTGGTAGATGCGGCCGAGGTCGCCGGCATCGAGCCGCCGCTTCAGCTCGCGCACGGCCGGATTGAAGCGCTCCACGTGGCCCACCATTAGCAGCCGCCCGGCGGCGGCGGCGGAGCGCACGATCATCGCGCCGTCGGCGAGGTTGCCCGCGATCGGCTTCTCGACGAGCACGTGCGCGCCGGCCGCGAGCGCCGCGAGCGCTGCCTCGCGGTGGAGGAGCGTCGGCACGACGACGCTGACGGCGGCGGGCTGCGTCTCGGCGAGGAGCGTCGCGTAGCTCGCGAAGACGGGCACCCCCGGCGCGAGGAGCGCCGCCGCCTCGCGCCGCGCCGGATCCGGGTCGGCGAGGCCGACGAGACGCGCGCCCTCGAGATCGCGATACGTGCGCACGTGGTGCGTCCCCATGCCGCCGAGCCCGATGACGGCGATGGTGACCGGGGCGAGCGGCGTCGCGCTCATGCTCGCGAGCCCTCGGCGAGGCCGAGCTTCCCGGCGGCCCGGTTCATGGCCTCGATGACGTGCGCGATGTCGTCGTCGCTGAGCGAGGGGTGCACCGGTATCGAGAGCGTCTCCTTCGCCCAGGCTGTGGCGTTCGGCAGGTGCTCCGCACTATGGCCGAGCGCCCGGTAGAGCGGCTGCTCGTTCAGCGGCTGCGGGTAGTAGATTGCCGAGCCCACGCCCGCCATGGCCAGCTCCGACGCGAAGAGGTCGCGCTGGCCGCGCGGCACGCGCACCGTGTACTGATGCCAGGCGTGCCGCACGTGTGGCCGCGCGGTGGGCAGCACGACGCCGCGCAGCGCCGCGTCGTAGCGGGCCGCGACCTCGCGGCGGCGCTGCTGCCAGCCGTCGAGCTTCCGCAGCTGCGCGAGCCCGATCGCGGCGGCGATGTCGGTCATGCGCCAGTTCAGGCCGAGACGCTCGTAACGATAGCGGCCGTCCTGGCCGTGGTTGCGGAGCGAGCGGGCGAGCGCGACGATCTCGTCGCTGTCAGTCGTGAGCATGCCGCCCTCGCCGGTCGTGATGTTCTTCGTCGGGTAGAACGAGAAGCAGCCCGTGCCGAAGGCGCCCGCGGCTCGCCCGCGGTACTCGGCGCCCAGCGCCTGGCACGCGTCCTCGATGAGGGCGAGGCCGCGCTGCCCGGCGATGGAGACCAGCGGGTCGAGCTCGGCCGGGTGGCCGTACAGATGCACCGGCAGCAGCGCCTTCGTGCGCGGGGTGATGGCGGCGGCGACGAGCGCCGGGTCGAGGTTCGCGGTGGCGGGCTCGATATCGACGAACACGGGCCGGGCGCCGAGCGCCATCACCGTGTTCGCGGTGGCTCCGAACGTGAACGGTGTCGTAATCACTTCGTCGCCGGGCCCGATGCCGTGCGCCTGGAGCGCGACGTAGAGCGCCGCCGTTCCGGAGTTGACCGCGACCGCGTGGCGGACGCCGATGCGCTCCGCGAAGGCGCGCTCGAACGCTTCGACGCGCTGGCCCTGCGCGAGCTGTCCCGAATCGAGGACATCGAGCACCGCAGCGCGCTCCTCTGCGCCGAGGCTCGGCCGTGCCAGCGGGATCATGCCTCGACGAGACCGCTCCCGCTGACGCGGAACGAGCGGTCGCAGGCGGGGCACGACCAGTGGTGGTTGGCCGGGTCTTCGCCGGAGTCGATGAGCCGGTTGGCGCAGACGCAGACGTAGCCCATGAGCCGCGCCGGATTGCCGGCGACGAGCGCGTGGTCGTGGACATCGTGCGTGACGGTGGAGCCCGCGCCGACGAGCGCGTACCGTCCGATCCGCAGGCCGGGGAGAATCACCGAGCCCGCGCCAATGGAGGCGCCATAGTGCACGGTCGTCGGCGAAGCCGTCCAGTCGTCCTCGCCCTTGAGTGTGCCGTCCGGGTTGATGGCGCGTGGCATCCGGTCGTTCGCGAACACCACGTGCGGCCCGATGAACACGCCGTCCTCGATGGTGACGCCGTGGTAGAGCGACGCCCGATTCTGAATCTTGACGCGGTTGCCCACGTGGACATCGCGGTCGACATACGCCGACTTGCCGAGGATGCACTCCTCGCCGATGACGGCGCGCTCGCGCACCTGCGCCTCGTGCCAGATGGAGGTGCCCGCGCCGATCGTCGCGGTCTCGTGGACGTGGGCGGTGGCGTGGATGACGGCGGGGGCGGCGTTCTTCGCCGGGTGCGATGTCACGGCGTGTCCACCCCTTCGATGGCGACCGATGTCCGCGGCAGCGCCGTGGTCACTCCGGCGCTGGCGAGGCCGTGGAGCTGAGCGCCGAAGTCGGCGGGCGGATCGGGGAGCAGCGTCCGCATGTTGTTGATGCTCCCCAGCAGCGATTCCCACGCTACTGTGGTGCCCGATGTGGTGAGCAGCACCTTCGCGTGGCTCGTGCGGAGGGTGTGCTCGCCCTCGCCCAGCAGCTCCTCGCGCAGCCGCTCGCCCGGGCGCAGCCCCGTGAACACGATCTCGATATCGCGGCCGGGGTCGAGCCCGCGCATCCGGATCATCTTCTCGGCGAGCTCGACGATCTTGATCTCCTCGCCCATGTCGAGCATGAAGATCTGTCCCTGCCCCGCGAAGGCGGCCGTCTGGATCAGCAGGGTCACGGCCTCGGGAACCGTGAGGAAGTAGCGCGACATCTCCGGATGCGTCACGGAGACGGGCCCGCCCCGATCGATCTGCTTCCAGAAGAGCGGGACGACGCTGCCGCGGCTGCCGATGACGTTGCCGAAGCGCACCGCGCAGTACACGGTGTCGCTGCGCTCCGCCATCGCCTGCACGATGAGCTCGCCGACCCGCTTCGATGCGCCCATCACGCTCACGGGGTTCACGGCCTTGTCGGTCGAGACGAACAGCAGCCGATCGGCGCGCTGCTCGTTCGCCGCGCGGCAGACGTTGAGCGTGCCGAGCACGTTGACGCGGAACGCCTCGTCGGCGTGATCCTCCATGAGCGGCACGTGCTTGTACGCGGCGGCATGGAAGACGAGCTGCGGCTTGGTGCGGCCGAACACACGCCGCACCTTCGCTTCGTCGGCGACATCGACGATCCACGGGCGGATTTCGCTGTCGGGCCGCGCCGCGATGAGCTCCGTCGCCAGGTCGTGCAGTCCCGTCTCGTTGTTATCGAGCAGATGCAGGGCGGCCGGCTCGAACTGCATGACCTGGCGCGCCAGCTCCGAGCCGATCGAGCCGGCGGCGCCCGTGATCAGGACGATGCGGCCGCGAATGCACTGGGCGCAGCCCGCGTAGTCGATGTGGATCGGGTCGCGGCTCAGCAGGTCTTCGATCGTGATTTCGCGGAGGTCGGCGGCGTTGGCGCTGCCGGCGACGATCTCCGGCAGGCCCGGCACCATGCGCACCGGCACGCGCAGCAGTTGGCACATGCTCACGAGCTCGCGGACGATGGGGCCCTCGGCGGAGGGCATGGCGATGGCGACGATGTCGATCTGATGCTTGCGAACGAGGGTGGGGATGTCGCCGCGTGTGCCGAGCACGGGGATGCCGTGGATGCGCGCGCCGAGCTTCCGCGGGTCGTCATCGACGAAGAGCACGGGCACGTAGCTCCACGAGCGGTTGTGCAGAAACTCGCGCGCCACAAGCTGGCCGGTGTTGCCGGCGCCCACGATGAGGACGCGCGTGCCCGTGCCTGTCCGCTTGATCAGCCCCGTCTCCCAGATCCGGCCCCAGATGCGGACGCCGGAGAAGCCGAGGAACGTGAACGTGCCGCCCACCACGACCACCGACAGCGGGATGTCGCGCTCTGGCAGCATGGCGTTGAGCCCGAACAGCAGTATCGTCGCGCCCAGGGCTGTCTGCCCGAGACGGATGGCGTCGCGCGACGCCGCGTATCGCCAGACGGTGCTGTAGATGCCGAACGCGAGGTTCGCGAGCACATACGCCAGCACGATGAGCCCGCTCAGCGCCCCGAAGAGCTTCCACGAGGCGGTGGGCACATCGAAATCGAAGCGCAGCAGCAACGCCGCGCTGTAGGCCAGCAGCACGATGGCGCTGTCGCGCGCGACGTTCGGCAGGAGGTCGACGAAGAATCGGCGGCGGGCGGTCATCAGATGTCGCAACGTTCCGCGCTCAGCGGCGCACTGCATCCGGGAGGCGCTTCCCGGGAGCCGGCGCTCTCACCTCGCACCGCGCCCTCGCAGTACGACGGCAACCGTCCGCGCGAGGATCGACAGGTCGTTCCGAAGCGACGGCCGACTGACGTAAGCCTGATCGTAGCGAATGGTCTGGGCATAGGTCAAATCCGACCTCCCGCTCACTTGCGCCAGGCCCGTGATTCCCGGCCTGACGGCGTGGCGGCGATGGTAGGCCGCCGGGTAGCGATTGGCGATCGACGGCAGTTCCGGTCGCGGGCCGACGATCGCCATGTCGCCGCGTATGACGTTGATTAGCTGCAGCATCTCGTCGAAGCTTGTGCGGCGGAGCACCCGCCCGACACCCGTGACGCGCGGATCGGGCGTGGCGGCGGCGAACGTGTCGCGCTCCCAGTCGATCGCGGCGGGCGCCGCTGGTTCGCCTGCGGCGGATGCGCGCATGGTGCGGAACTTGTACACGGTGAACGGCCTGCCGCCTCTGCCGATGCGCCGCTGCCGGAAGATGGCCGGCCCCGGCGATTCGAACCGTACGGCGATGGCGAGCACGGCCAGCAGCGGCGCGACAAGCATCCAGCCGATGCACGCCGCCCAGATATCGAACAGCCGCCGGGCGCGCTCGTCGCGATGCGGCCCGCCGTCGCTCATGCTCGCTCGGCGCGGGCGATGTCGCGCACGGCCTCGGCGACGCGGTCGGCGTCGGCGTCCGTCATCGAGGGGTAGAGCGGCAGCGAGATTGTCGTCGCGTAGATGCGCTCCGTCACCGGGAAGTCGTCCGGGCGGAAGCCGAAGCGCTCGCGGTAGAACGGGTGGTGGTGCACGGGGATGAAGTGCACGGACGTGCCGATACCGCGCTCGCCCAGCAACTCGATGAAGCGGTCGCGGCCGATACGCAGCGCCTCCGGACGGACGCGGATGGTGTAGAGGTGGCGTGCGTGCCGCACTTCGGGCCGCGGCGTCGCGAGCGCGATCTGGGCGACGCCGGCGAGGGCGGCGTCGTAGCGGGCGGCGAGCGCCTCGCGGCGGGCCGTCATCCACTCGAGCCGCGCCAGCTGCGCGAGGCCGAGCGCCGCCTGGATGTCGGTGAAGTTGTACTTGAAGCCGGCGTCGGTGATCTCGTAGTACCACGAGCCCCCGGCCTCGTAGCGCCGCCAGGCATCGCGATTCATGCCGTGCAGCGCCAGACCGCGCGCGCGCTCGTCGAGGGCGCCGTCGTTGGTGAGCAGCGCGCCGCCCTCGCCCGTCGCCAGGTTCTTCGTGGCGTAGAAGCTGAAGGCCGTCGCGTGGGCGATGCCGCCGATGGGCCGCTCGCGATACGTCGCGCCGATCGAATGGGCGGCGTCTTCGACGACGAGGAGGCCCCGCCCAGCGGCGAGCGCCATGATCGCGTCGAGGCGGCACGGCTGGCCGCCGTAGTCGACCGGCATGATGGCGCGCGTACGCGGCGTCAGCAGCCGCTCGATGGCGGCGGGGTCGATGTTGGCGTCGTCTTCCGTGACGTCGGCGAGCACGGGGGTCGCGCCCGTGTGCACGATGACGTGCGCGCACGAGGCGAACGTGAGCGCGCTCGTTATCACCTCATCGCCCGGCCCGATGCCCGAAGCCGCCAGCGCCAGATGCAGCGCCGCGGTTCCCGAGGAGAGCGCGAGCGCGTGGTTGGCGCCGGCGTACCGGGCCAGCTCCTCCTCGAAACGCCGGGTCTTGGGGCCGGTCGTGAGCCAGCCGGAACGGAGCGTATCGACGACTTCCGCGATCTCCTCCTCGCCGATGTACGGCCGGTTGTAGGGGAGGAAGTCGCTGTCCCGTTCGCTGCTCATGGCTGGATTGCCGCCAGCAGGTGGGTGCGCAGCAGCGGCACCGCCTCGAGGAGGCGCGCTGCCATCGTGGAGCGTGGCGCGACGAGGCGGCCCAGAGGCGGCGCGAGCGTCTCCTTGCGGAAGCGGATGCGCGCGCCCGGAAAAAGCGCCCGCACGTCGTTGCGGCCGAGCCCGGTGACATCGCGATTCGTGGGGTTCAGTGTCATGTCGTACCACACGACGATGCCGCCGGGAGCGAGGACGCGCCGCATCTCCGACGCCATCGCCTGGCGTCGCTTGGCGTCGAGCACCGACGAGAACACGGTGAACTGCGTGACGATGTCGAACGAGGCGTCCGCCCACGGCAGCGCGGCGGCATCGCCGGTGCGCAGGTCGATGCCGGGCGCGAGCGACCGCCCTTCGTCGATCGCCGCCTCGTGCAGGTCGATGCCCGCGAGCCCGTCCGTGGCCGCGCCGTAGCTGGCGAAGCGCCGCAGCCAGAAGCCGCTGCCGCAGCCAATGTCGAGGATGCGCCGGCCCGCGAGCGAGCGTATGCCTTCGTCGCGCAGCAGCGCGATGATCGCCGCTTCCAGCCGTTGCAGCAGATACAGGTTCGCCGGGTCGAGCGGCGAGTAGCGCTCGCGGTGGGCCTCGCCCGCGCGGCGCTCCTCGTACACCTCGCGGATGCGGGCCGCCTCATCCATCGACACGCTCGTGTTCCGCCGCCCGCGACCACGGGGTGCGCGCGCGTCCGAGGGTCGGGCGCAGCGAGAAGCGCCACAGCCCCTGCCACATCCCGATGCCGTAGCCGGCGTGGAGGCAGGCGAACGCGGGCAGCATCGCGGGGGCGAGTCGAGCCTTTCCCGCCTTCGTCGCCGCGAGCGCTGCCGCCGCGCCGGACGCCGCGATGTAGGCGCTGGTCAGCCCGACGAGCGGCCTGCGCGCGCCCACGGCCGCGAGCGCGGCGCCCGCGGCCACAGCGCCGACGAAGGCCGCCGGCACGAAGTGGCGGGGCTGCATCTGCAGGGGGTAGCGCTGCGCGACGACGACCTTCCATTCGCCGTAGTGACGGTACTGGCGGAACAGATCGCGGTACGTCTGGCGAGTGTAGTAGCGGCAGCGGATCCGCGGGTCGAGGTAGATCGTGCCGCCCGCGGCTCGCAGCCGGTAGTTGAACTCGTCATCGACGTTGCGGTCGAGCGTCTCGTCGAAGAGGCCGATCCGGTCGAAGACCTCGCGCCGGTACGCGCCGAAGGCGACGGTATCGACGAAGCCCGGCGTATCGCTGGTGCGGAAGCGGGCGTCGCCGACCCCGAACGGCGACGACATCGCGAGCGCGATCGCCTCGCCGGCCGTGCCGTGCGCCACGCTCTCGATCCGCCCGCCGGCGCAGTCGGCTTCGCTGCGCCACAGGGCGTCGACAGATGTGGCGACGAAGTCGGGGGCGGGCTCGCTGTGCGCTCCCAGAATGATGATGACGTGACCTGCCGCCGCCCTGACGCCGGCGTTCAGCCCGCGGGCGGCCGTCGCCCCCGGATTCTCGATCACCCGCACGGGGATGCGTGCGCCGGCCAGCCGCGAGCGAACCACCGCGAGCGTATCGTCGGTGGACGCGCCGTCGGCCAGGACGATCTCGAGACGCGCGGCGGGGTACTGCTGACGCTGGAGCGCATCGACGCAGCGGCCGATGTAGCCGCCCTCGTTCCGCATCGGCACGACGACGCTGACGAGGGGGTAGCCCGCCTCGTCGCTAGCCCTGGCTGTCGCTGCCCGGTTCCGGCCTAGCTCATCGACTGCTGCCACGCGCCTCTACCGCCTCTCGATACAGCGCTTCCATGCGCGCCGCGTTCTCCGGCCAATTGTACCGCTCCTCGACGTAGTGTCGCCCGGCCGCCCCCATCGACGCGCGCAGGGCGTCGTCGCCGAGCAGCCGGAGGAGCGCCTCGGCGAGCGCCGCGCTATCGCCGGGCGGCACGAGGATGCCCGTCTCGCCATCGAGCACGATCTCGCGGCCGCCCTCGACATCGGCGGCAACGACCGGCAAGGCCGATGCCGACGCTTCGAGCGCCGACACGCCGAAGCTCTCCGTCAGCGAGGGCTGCACGAACACGTCCATCCGCGCCAGATACGACGGCACGGCCTCGTGGGGCGCCGCCCCCGCGAACTCGACGCTGCCCCCGATGCCGAGCGAGCGCGCCTGCTGCTCGAGCCGCGGCCGCTCCGGCCCCTCGCCGACGAGCAGGACGCGCGCATCCGGGTGCCGCGCCAGCACGATGGGCATCGCGTCGAGCAGGTACGCGAACCCCTTCGTCGGCAGCAGCGCCTTCACCGCGCCGATGACATGCCCGCCCGCATCTGGGCGCGCCGGAAAGCGGTCGAGGTCGATGCCATAGGGCACGACACGGATGGCGCGCCCCGCCGGCGCGAACGGTCGTGTCGCCTCCGCGAGGGCTTCGCCGGTTGCCGTAATCACATCGGCGCGACGCAGCGCGAAGCGCGTCAGCCAGCGATGCGGCAGCGAGCGCTCGGGCGCCTGAAGGATGTCGTAGCCCCAGACGGACGATACGAGCGGGTGGTAGCCGGCCAGCGCCGCCACAAAGCCGTAGCTTGTGAGGTGGAGGGCATGGACGACATCGGGGCGCAGGTCGCGGATCAGCCGGCGGGCCCGAACCGCCTCGATGACGTAGCGCCCTTTGCCGAGCGCGCCGAATCGGCCGAGGACGTGGACGCGCGCGCCCGGAATGACGCCGGGGCGGAACGAGATGACATCGACCTCGTGGGCCTGCGCGAAGTGGCCCGCCCACTTCTCGACATGCGGCGACCCCGCGTCGGCGACATAGCAGATACGCATCGGCGCGGCTTAGCCGTCGCCCGAGCGCGGCGGCCCGCTCCCGCTGAACGATGCCCTCCGCGGCGAGCGTCAGGCCGAACAGCAGCCAGAGATACGGATCGCCGAGCAGCCGCGCTTCGGCCTGCGCCGAGACTGCTATCGCCAGCACCGCGACGCCAAAGCCGGCGATGAGCGCCCGATCCTCGCCCCGGGTGTCCCGAAACAGCTCGACAACCGTCTGCCCGTAGCGGACGAACAGGAAGCCGGCGACCACCGCGCCCGCGATGCCGAGCTCGGCGAGCACCGTCATCACCTCCGTGTGCGAAAGCGACACGCGCGAACCGGGGTCGAGATTGTAGTGCGAGTACGCCCCCCGATACGCGTCTTGGAAGCCGCCGAGCCCGATGCCCGCGACGGGATTGTCGAGAAACATGTGCCATCCGGCCTCGAGGAGGATAGCGCCGCGTGCCCAGCGCGTCCCATCCGTCGCCGAGCGTCGCGGCGCGCGCGAAGAATGTCGCGTCGAACGCGACTTCGCCGACGAGCAGTAATATCGCCGCGCCGCCGATCGCGCCGCCGATCGCGCCCAGACGCATCCGCCGGGGCATCGGCATGAGGGCGATAGTGAGGGGCAGCGCCATCGCTGCGACGAGCCACCCGGAGCGAGAGTTCGTGAACAGCAGCGCCAACGCGCACGGCGCGAGGACGCTCACGACTATCGGCGCACGCCACTCCCGCCGCACCGACGGCGCTACGGCGATGGCCAGGACCATCGCGACGACGAGCATCCGGGCGTAGATGTTCGGGTCGAGGAACGTGGTGTTCACACGCGGCGTGTTCTCGAATCCGAGGTCCGGGTTCCACAGAAACGTGCCCGTCGCCTGCTGCACGATCCCGACGAACGCCAGCACCGTCATCACGCCGATGAGCGCCCAGAGGCAGAGGCGCAGGGTCGCCTGGTCGCGCACGAATGCCGGTACCAGCATCATCAGCACCAGGTGGAAGCCCAGCGTCACGGTGAGCACCGCGCCCTGGCCCAGGTCGTGCGAGTAGATCGTGCCGAAGGCGAACAGCGCCAGCAGCGCGAACGACGGCGCGACCAGCCTGCCGGTCGGCAGCTGCCGCTCCCACCCCGCCCGCGCCGTCAGCAGCCAGTAGCGCCGCCAGTGCGAAGATGGCGACCCGGCCTGCGTTGAGGAGTGTGGAGCGCGCCATCCGATCGGCGAAGCCGTCGCTGGTGAAGCTGAAGGGCGCGAGCTCCTCCCATATCTCCAGCGGCAGCAGGAGGATGACGATCGGCACGAGCAGACGGCGGTCGACGAGCGGCGCAGTGGCCACGACGAGCGCGCCCGCGAGGCCGGCGACGATCTCGCCACGGTGGCCCGCGGCGGCGACGGCGGCGAGCACCAGCGCGGCGGCGATGGCGAGCGGCAGCCACACGGAGCCCAGGGGCGTCGCCTCTGGCATCCGGGCCTTCGCGCGAGCGAGCATATTCGCCTCCACCAGTGCTGCCGGTCGCATCATCGTAGGAGCGCCGCGACCGTAGGGTCAACGCTCGTAGAGCCGGTCCAGCGCTTCCAGGAGGCGCGCCCGCGTCACCGAGCGGTCGTAGCGCCGGGCGGCGTCCTGTCCCGCCGCGGCGAGCCGCGCCCGCAGCGGCGGGTCGCGCAGCAGCCGTTCGAGCGCCGCCGCGAGCGCCGCCTCGTCGTTCTCGGCGACCAGCAGGCCGCTGCGTTCGTGCTCGATGAACTGGCGGAACTGCGGCGAATCCCAGGCGATCACGGGAACGCCGGCCGCCATCGATTCGACGGCGGCAAGCAGGATGCCGGCGCCCGTGGTGAGGTTGAGGCTGATGTCGGAGCCGTGCAGCCACGGCACGACATCGCGCTGCTCGCCCGCAAAGATCACCCGATCGTCGATGCCGAGCGCGCGGGCGTAACGCCGGTACGGCTCCGGATCGCCCTTGCCCACGAACACGGCGCGGAAGCTATCGCCGTACGCGGCCCGCAACAGGGGCAGCGCCGCGAGGAAGGGCCGCACCCCCTTCACCTCGCGCAGCGTCGCGATCGCCGTCAGGATGGCTTCGCCACGGGCGCGCGCGTCGATCAGCGCCGCGGGCAGCGCCGCGGGGGCGGCCGCGAAGCGGGCGATGTCGACGCCGTTCGGCACGACGACCGCATCGATGCCGCGCTCCGCGAGATAGACGCGCGAGTCGTCGCCGTTCGCCGTCACCAGATCGCAGGCGCGCAGCGACTGGCGCTCCATTCGCCCGAGGAAGGGGCGCGCCCACGGGAACGTGCGGCCGAGCTCGCGCGCGACGTAGCCGTGGACGGCGCAGCCGACGCGGGTCGCCGGATGGCGCCGGCGCAGACGGAGCGCGGGCGATGTCTCGATGATGGCGCCCAGCGCCAGCACCGCACCCCCCGCGAAGCCATCGTCCTCGAGCGCGCGCTCCACCCGCCGCGCGAACTGGCGCAGGTCGAGCGCCACCGGCAGATTGCCCATTGCCAGCCGTACCGGGCGCGGCCCGATGCCGCGTGTCGCTATCGGCCGGATGCGGAGATTGGCGACGCCGCCGATGTCGTGGACAACGGGCGCATCGGATGGCCGCGTGTAGATGGTGGTGCGATAGCCCGCCCCGGCGAGCGCCGGGAGCATATCGGCCAGCCACGTCTCGCGGCCGCCCGATGCGTGCGGGAAGGGTGAGGCGATGATGATGGCGAGGTTGCGCGGGCCGTCCATTGGTCAGGCGTTCCGTGGCGTAGCCCGGCGCGCCCGAGTCACGGTTCTCGGGAGGGCAGCGAGCCGGGCGCCCGTCGCCATGGCAGCAGGCTGTTCCGGCCCAGGTACTCGAGCACGAAGGCGCCGACGACGCCCGCGGCGAGGCCGAGCGCGCCCGCGGCGGCGACGAGTCCGGCGAAGCCGATCTGCCGAGAGTTGGAGGCGACCGCATCCTGGATAACGCGGAACTGCAGCGGCGATATCTCCTTCGCGGCTTGCGCGGCCGCCGCCTCGCGCAGGGCGCTGCTGTACGTATCGCGCGCCGCTTCCGCCTGCGAGATCAGCGTCTGCGATTCCGCCGCGTCGCTGCCGCGCTCCGCGACATCGGCCAGCTCGCTATCGAGTGCGGCGAGCCTGCAGCCCGAGGCCGGTTATGAGCGTCGCAAGGTCGGCCAGGGGTGGCTCGCTGCCGGGCGGGAAGAGGTCGCCGAGCGCGATCTGCAGCTCCTCCGGACCGGCGCCGCCGTTCGCCTGAATGTCCTTCAGCCGGATGAGGGCCCGCGACACGCGCGCGCGCTCCGACCACAGGAAGACGGCCGACGATGGCGCGACGGTCGGGCGCGGCAGCAGGAATGCGTCGAGCTCGCGCAGCCTGGCGTCGAGCTCGCGCTCCGCTGCCTCGACCTGCTGCGTCAGCGCGGCGACATGTTCGTCGGCTTGCCGCTGGCGATACGTTTCCGCTTCGATGGTGTAGGCCGCGGCCCACGCGTTCGCATAGCCGATGGCCTTGTCTTCGTTGCCGTCGCTCGCGGTGAACTCGAGCTGGCGCAGGCCGAACGCCTGAAAGCCGGCGGGCGTCACGTCGCGCAGCGAGACGGCCGCCTGGATGTCGCCGGCGCCGGTGGGCTGTCCGAGCTCGGTGAGAATCGCCGCGGCGCGTTCTGCGACGTCATCGGTTGCGCCGAGGATGACGTAGTCGTCGAAGTTGATGGGGAAGCGCCCGCCGAACACGGGCTCGCGCTCGATGGTGCGGATCTCGGCCCTGCTCGAGGCTTCGTAATCGAATGCATTGACCATGCCGAGCGCGAGCGCTCCGGCGACCGCGATGGCGAAGGTGGCGAGGATGAACCAGCGGTAGCGGAGCAGTATCCCGACGTCCCGCCCCAAGCCGCTCGGTCGCTCTGTCATGGGGTTACGCGTACTCCTGCCGGGGTCCGGCGCGCGCCGCGGCCGCCGATTCGAGAATGGCCGCATCATAGCAGAGGCGGCACGTGGGCGCATCCGAAACGACGTTGGTGGAAAGCGGGAAGGATGGTCGGGGTGCCCAGATTTGAACTGGGGGCCTCTTCGTCCCGAACGAAGCGCGCTACCGGGCTGCGCCACACCCCGAGGATGCCACAGCTCGCTCTCGCGACGATGGCAGTGCCCATTCTACGCCGCCGCGAGTGGTCGCGGCAAGCGCGGCGCTCCGCCGCAGCGTGTTAGCCGCCGGCGGCAGCCGCGACCGGCGGCGGTTCGTGGCCGCCGATGCGTGTCCAGACGCCGACCACCGCCGCGCCGAGCCCGACGAGCACCATGACGACACGCACGCCGAACAGCTCCGCGACGAAGCCGCCCAGCACCAGCGGCACTATCGACCCGAGGTTCGCGACGACCCCCTGTGCCGCGAACACTCGCCCCTGCAGATCGGGCGGGGAGCGCTCCTGCAGCACCGCCCGCGCCGCTACGGCGACGGCTGTGTTCGCGAAGCCGACCGGTATCGCCAGCAGCATCGCCGCGAGCACGATGGCGGGCGGCGCCGGTAGCGGCCACCCGGAGCCCGGCCCGGCGCCCCAGCTTGTGAACAGCGTCGTCAGCGGCTCGATGAAGACGAGCGTGAACGCGCCGGCGATCATCATGACGAAGCCCGCCGACACCACGACCCCGCTGCCGAATTCCCTCGATAGCGGCCCGACGAGCCGCAGCCCGGCCGCCATTCCGACGACGGCGGGCGCCATCACGAACACGGTGTTCTCGGCCGAAACGCCGAGCACCTCCTCGGTGTAGGCCGGCAGGACGCTGATGGTGACCAGTACGGCGCTCGCCACGACGCTCATCTCGATAGTCGCCATGTACGACGGCGGGTCGGCGCGGAGGAATCGCCAGACGCGCATGAACTGCGCGCGCACATCGGCGATGCTGCCCTCCTCGACGCCGGACACGCTCGTCCGCGGGAGGCGGCCCATCTGCAGTATGAGCAGCGCGGCCGCGAAGTAGAGGATGGCGGCCGTGACGTACACGGGGCCGGGCCCGATGGTCCGCAGCAGCACCGGCGCGAGGATGCCGATCCCGATCGCCTGGCCCGCCAGCGACATCAGATTCAGCCACGCGTGGCCGCTCGTGAGCCGGTGGGGGCCGATCAGCCCGGGAACGGACGCGTACTCGGCGGGCCCAGAGATGGGGTTGACGGCGGAGAAGGTGACGCTGATGAGATAGATCGCCCAGATGTCGTTACTGAAGCGGAAGAAGGCGATGCACGCGAGGCCGCGCGCCACGTGCACGGAAATGAGGATCATGCGCCGCGAAAAACGATCGGCCGCCACGCCGCCGATCATCCCGAGGAAGACGCCGGGCGCGGTGAACGTGAGGATGAGCAGCGATGTGTGCAGCGCCGAGCCCGTTTGCCGCACGACATCGATGAGGAGCGCGTAGTGGATCGCGTCGACGGCGATGTTCGTTGCGAGTCGCGCGGCCAGCAGCTGGACAAAGCGGTGGTTGTTGAGCGGCGAGTCGACGCCGACCCTCGTGGCCTTGCGGGCGTAGGTTCGCATGTTCATCGCGCAGCCCCACAGGCGCTACGCATCGGCGCTCGCTTGTGTCTCGACCGGATCCGGCGTGCCCGCGGACTCGCCGATGCGCTCCAGCATCTCGGCCGCGGTCGGGCCTTCGCCCCGGCTGACGAGATCGAGCGCCCGGCGCTCCACCACAGGCCGGTCGAGCAGCACCCGTCGCTGGCAGCGCTCGCAGCGCAGCCCGATGGCGGCGCCCACGCGCACGACGGCCCACTCGCGGCTACCGCAGGGGTGCTGCTTGCGCAATCGAAGGACATCGCCGAGGCGGAGCTCGCGTGCGTCGATCATCGTTGCGCCGCCCTCGCCGGGCCGAGCGCGGCTTCGATGGCGTCGCGCAGTTCGAGCGCGGTCGCTCGCGCCCAGGTCGCGAGGTCGTGGCCTTCGGGCGGATACGTGACCTTGCGGGAGGCGTTCATCAGAAAGTCGCCGGGGCCGCTCGCCGCCCGGGCCGCAGCCGCCAGATCGGCCGCCTGCGCCCCGATTCCGGGCACGAGCAGCGGCAGCTCGGGGCAGGCGGCGCGGATGCGCGCCAGCTCCTCGGGGTAGGTCGCGCCCGTCACCAGACCGGCGTTGCCGTTCTCGTTCCAGCCGCGCGCCCGCCGGGCCACCGCCATGTAGAGCGGTTCGCGTCCGCCCGCGCCATCGTCGACCTCGAGGTCCTGCAGGTCGCGGGCGCCGGGGTTCGAGGTGCGGGCGAGGATGAAGACGCCCCGCTCCGCCCGCGCCAGAAACGGCGCGAGCGAATCGCGACCGAGGTAGGGCGACACCGTGACGGCGTGGGCGCCGATGACATCGAAGAGGGAGCGCGCGTACGCCGCGGCGGTGCTGTCGATATCGCCGCGCTTGGCGTCGACGAGCACCGGGATGTCGCCGGGCACCGCCTCGACGACACGGCGCAGCGTCGCGTGGCCATCGGCGCCGAGCGCCTCGTAGAAGGCGATGTTCGGTTTGTACGCGCACACAAGGTCACGTGTCGCGTCGATGATCGTGCTCGCCCATCGCAGCACGTCGCCGCCCGCGATGCGTGCGGGGTCGGGGTCGAGCCCGACGCAGAGGCGGCTGCTGTTGCGCGCGATTGCCTCACGCCAGCGTGCGGCGAACGTGCTCATGGCAGCTCCGCCCCCACGCTCGTGTCGACCGGCTCGACGGCGTCGATAGCGGGCAGGAGGCCGGGCGCGGCGGCCTGCAGATGCACGAGCGTCTGGCGCAGGCGCTCGGCGCGGCCCGTGGTGAGCAGCCGGAACGAGGGGCCGGGTTCGGTCGCGGCGTTGTCGTGTGTGGCGATAACGCGGGCGACCTGCTGCGCCACGGCCTCCGTCGTATCGAAGACGAGCACGCCATCGCCCGCGATCCGCTGCACGAGCGGACGCAGGAACGTGAAGTGCGAGCACCCGAGCACAAGGACATCGACATTGAGCGCCAGCAGGGGCTCGACGAACCGTCGCACGAGCTGCTCGCCCTCCGCCGTATCGGGACGGCCGAACTCGACGAGCTCCGCGAGCGGTGCGGCCGCGACCTGGTGCACCTCGACCCCGTCGGCAAACTGGGCGATGAGGTCGCCGAGGACCTGCCCCTGGACGGTGCCCTTTGTCGCCAGCACCCCGACGCGCTGGGTGCGTGTGGCGGCGCTCGCCGGCTTCACGGCGGGCACCATGCCGACAAACGGCACATCGGGGAAGTCCGCGCGCAGGCTCGCGAGCGCCGCGCTGCTCGCCGTGTTGCACGCCACGACGATGAGCTTTGCGCCATGCGCGAGCAGCAGCCGCGTGGCGTCGCGCGAGAGGCGCCGTACCTGTTCGGCCGGCTTCGGGCCGTAGGGGAAGTTGGCGCTGTCGGCGAGGTAGATGATGGATTCGCCGGGCAGCAGCGCCCGAATCGCCGCCGCCACGGTCAGCCCGCCGACGCCGGAATCGAAGACGCCGATCGGGCCGGTGTTGCTCATGGCCGTCCTGCTCCCCGGGGTCCGCGCATGGGCCAATTCTACCACCCCGGAGGCGGCCGCCCGCCGTGCTACAATGCGCCCGCTCTCCCTCATGAAGATCGACGTCGCATTCACACCCGGCCTGCACGATCGCTCCGCGCCGGCGGTCGCTGTCGTTCTCGATGTCCTCCGGGCCACGTCGAGCATCGCGGCGCTCGTGGGGCGCGGCGTGCCCGCGGTTCACCTCGCCGCCGATGCCGGCGCCGCTGTCGCGCTCCGCACGCGGCTCGGGGGCGACACGTGGCTCTGCGGCGAGGCGGGCGGGCTGCCGCCGGGCGGATTCGATTACGGCAACTCCCCGTGGCAGTTCGCGAATCTGCCGTTGCCCGGCCCGCCCCCGGCCGTCGTCCTCGTGTCGACGAACGGCACGCGAGCGCTCCTGCTGGCGGCATCGGCGCCCGTCGTTTATGCCGGAGCGCTGCTCAACGGCGGCGCGGTCATCGATGCGGCGCTGGGCGACGCCATCGCCCGCGACCTGGGTGTGACGTTCGTGTGCGCGGGCGAGGCCGGCGGCGCGCGTTTCGCGCTCGAGGACGCGTATGCGGCGGGTGCGCTCGTGGCGCGGCTGTGCGTCGAGGCGGAGCGGGCGGGCGTGAGCGTCGAGCGGACGGACGCGGCGGAGGCGGCGATGCTCATCGGCCGGGGGTTCGGGTGGAAGGCCGACCGGGCGCTGCGCGAATCGGAGCACGGTCGCGCGCTGACGGCGCTCGGCCTCGCCGATGACGTCGCGTTCTGCGCCCGGAACGACAGCTTCGATATCGCGCCGCGACTGCGGGTCGAGGGCGAGTCGGTCTGTGTCGTCGCGAGCCCGCGAGCCGCTGGCTAGCGTCCGGCGCCGGCGTCCCGCCGTGCCCGCCACGCCCGCTTCAGCGAGGCGAGCTCGTCGTCGCTGGGGTGGAGCGCCCCGTAGCGGGCCCGCGCGAACGCGTCGCTGATCGGCCCCGCGACCGGCGCGTCGAGGTGCGCCGCCGCGTCGGGCGCGAATTCGAGCGGCGTCCGGTGCCGTGGCCGCGCGAGCCCCGTCCGCGCCGATTCGTCGAGCAGCTCGCCGTAGAGCCGCCCGATGGCGCCCGCCTCCGGCCGCTCGTCGCCGCCGCGGCGAAAGCGATCGAGCCAGCGGCCGCCCCGCCTCCCGGAGGAGGCGGACCACAACGACGTGCGCTCCGGCGCGACATGCTCCGAGCGGCGTCCCCGCCGGAAGAGCAGCGACAGCCCCCAGAGCGCCGCGCCCCCCGCGACGCCGACCGCGCCCCAGCGGATGGTCGCGCCGACCCACGCCGGGAAGAACGAGCCGGCATCTTGCTCGTCGCGGATCGAGTCGCGCAGCTCGCCGAGATCGCCGCGCGTCTCGAAGTCGGCGCCCGCCGCCTCGAGCAGCGTGATGATGCCTCGCGCGATCCACTCCATCACGAAGAACACGGGCGTCAGCAGGATGAGCAGCGTCCACCCGGCGACCCAGCCGATGCCCTCGCCTGTCGCCGTCAGCGGGTCGCGCAGCTCCGTCCACGGCAGCAGCGCGAGGAGCGCCGCGACGGCCATCGCCGCGAGCAGGCCGCCGCCCAGCGTCAGCGCCCACCAGCGCGGCAGCCCGCCGCCCTCGGACGAGGGCGCGAGCTCGGCGCGGGCCAGCGCCAACGCTACGAACCCCAGACCGCCGAACGGCAGCGCCACGAGCCGCGCCGCGCCGGTATCGGCGGCGCCGGCGGCAGCGAGCCCGATGCCCACGACGCCAAGGCCCACGATGAACGACGCCGCCTCCGGCGCGACCGCGCGCTCCGTACGTCGTGCCAGCCATGCCCCTCGCGCCCACACGCCGGCGATGGCGATGCCCCCCGTGAGGCCGCCGGGATAGGCGTCGGCGACATCGCCCGGGTGCTTCAGCAGGTCGCCCGCGACGCCGGGCCGCCAGAGCGCGAGGTCGGAGGCGTACTCCATCCGCAAGATCGCGGCGAGCGCGACGAGCCCGAGGCCGAGCCCGATGGCGCGCGCCGTCCCCTCATCGACATCGAGGCGCTGCGCGAACCAGGCCGCGCCGTAGCCCGCGAAGAGCGCGCCCGCGACCGCGAACAGCGACGGCGTCTGCGGGCGCTCGGCGGACGCCACGAGCAGCGCGACCGCAACATACAGCCACAGCGACTCCATCGCCAGGAAGGCGGGCGCCCGCAGCCGCGCCGCGGTCACGGCGCGACCCCGGCCGGGCGGAGCGCGTCCTCGCGCGACCATTCCTCGCGGCGGAGGAGGTCGCGGATGGCCGGGCCCGCGTGGAAGACGGCGAAGCGCGCCGCGTCGATGGCAGGCGGCTCATCGCCCGTCGCGATGAACAGCGTTGGGTGGCCGTCGGCGGCGATCGCTTCGAGTGCGGCGGCGAGCGCCGGTCGCAGATCGGCCCCCACCACCGCCAGCGACGCGCCGATCGGCAGCTGACGCCGCTTCGCCGCGAGCAGCTCTTCCATCGGCGTGAGCACGAACGGCCCGACAACGGCCAGCGACTCGAGCACGAGCGCCAGTTGGCCCGGCGCTCGGCTCGGGGCGATCTCGATCTCGCGGTCGGATTCGGGGAACGACGTGTTGGCGAGCAGCCCGAACGGGACGCGCGCGGCCTCGGCGCGTGCGGCGAGCCCCGCCGCTGCCGAGACGGCGCGCTCCAGCAGCTCGGGGTCGTAGCCCTGCCACACGTGCTCCAGCGTCGCGGCGTCGAGCGCGATCACGAGCGCGAGCGACGCCGACGACTCGTACTGCCGCGCCTGCAGCGCCCCTCGCCGCGCTGTCGCCTTCCAGTCGATTCGGCGGAGGGGGTCACGGGGCTCGTAATCGCGGACGCCGCTGATCCGGAGCGGGTCTTCGTAGACGCGGTCACGTCCGCGCAGCTCGCCGAACGGGCGCGCGGCGGGCCAATGCAGGCCATCGAGCGGCGCGATGCGCGGGTAGACGATGATGGCGTCGAGGCGGTCGTCGTCGGCAGAGATTTCGTACAACCCGAACGGGTCGGCGGCGCGCAGCCGCACCGGCCCGAAGCGAAAGTAGCCTCGCTCGCGGCAGCGCAGCGTCGCCGGCCACGCCGCGCGCTGGTGCCACGCGAGCGCCGCTCGCCGGCGAAGCACGACCTGCTTCGGTAGATGCGACGCCGAGACGCGGATGTCGTCGGGGCGCAGCGCCTCCGGCAGATGGTCCTCGACCTCAAGCCAGGGCAGAGGCAGCAGCTTGCGATTGTCGACGATCGCGCGAAAGCCCAGCGTCTCGCCCGGAAACGCCCGCCTGGCCGAGAACTCGCGCCGATACGCGACATCATCGAGTGCGTGGCTGCCCCACCATCGCGCCGCGCCGCCGCCCATGAGGACGATGGCCGCGAGCCCGAGCAGCAGCGGCTGCCCCGCGATGATGCCCGCGAGGGCGAGCAGGGCGCTCGCCCAGGCCCACCAGTCGCGGCCACGCAGGCTCGACCTCATAGGCCGAGGGGCACCGGCACCTCGGCGACGATGCTTTCGAGTGCGTCATCGACGCCGTGTCCGCGGATGCGCGATTGCGAGCTGAGCATGCAGCGATGGGCGAGCACCGGCTGCACGAGCTCCTTGACATCGTCGGGCAGCACGTAGTCGCGGCCTCGCAGCGCGGCGAGTGCGCGCGATGTGCGGAACAGCGCCAGCGCCCCCCGCGGGCTCACGCCCAGCGCCAGCGATGGGTGGCCGCGGGTCGCGCGGACAATCTGGAGCGCGTAGCGTCGCACCGCCGGCTCGACCCGCGTGGTGGTGACGGCGGCCATCGCCGCGGTCAGCTCCTCGTGCGTGGCCACCGCCGCGAGCGTCGCCAGCGGCTCCGCGTGCGAAAATCGCTCGAGCATCGCATCCTCTTCCAGCTCGGTGGGGTAGCCGAGCGCGATGCGGACGAGAAAGCGGTCGAGCTGCGCCTCGGGCAGCGGGAACGTCCCCTCGAGCTCCACCGGATTCTGGGTAGCGAGCACGAGGAACGGGCGCGGCAGCGGCAGCGTGATGCCGTCGATCGTGACCTGCCGCTCCTCCATCGCCTCGAGAAGCGCGCTCTGCGTTCGCGGCGTCGCCCGGTTAATCTCGTCGGCGAGGAGGATATGGGTGAAGATCGGCCCCTGCCGCAGGGCGAACTCGCTCGTGCGCTGGTCGAAGAAGTGCACGCCGGTCACGTCCGACGGCGTGAGGTCGGGCGTGCACTGCACCCGCCGCAACGTCAGGTCGAGCGAGAGAGCCGCCGATTTCGCAAGCGTTGTCTTGCCGATGCCCGGCACGTCTTCGAGCAGCACGTGGCCCTCGCACAGCAGCGCGACGAGCAGCATCTCGATCGCCCGGTCGTTGCCGACGACGACGCGGGCGATGTTCTCGCGAACGCGCTGGCCCAGCTCGGCCACGGTCGTGGCGCTGGCGCGAACGTCGCTTTCGAGCATCGGAGCTCCTCCCCGTCGTCCCGCCGGGCGGCGGTGCTGGCATCGTAGAGGTCGCGGGGGCGGGCGGCAAGCGCATCCCGATGGTCTAGAATAGACGCGGGAGTGGCGGCCCAGGTGTTGTCCGGTTCATCGCCGGAAGGTGAGGACACCACCATGACCCAGTGGGAGTACAAAGTAGTGTATGTCGATTTTCGCGGACGGATATCCGCGGAAGGGGCCGAGTTCATCCGCAAGGGCGGCGAGCACCGCACCGAGTTTGTGCGCCGCTACCTCGATGCGCTCGGTAAGGAGGGCTGGGACTTGGCCGGCATCCAGCCGCTCCAGCGACTCGAGAACAGCTACTTCGTGATGAAGCGCCCCTCGCTGCAGGAGGGCGCCGCGTAGGTTAGCGAGAACCCCCGATATCCCGGGCGTCCTTCGTTCGGAAGGGCGCAGAAGCGGCGATTGACGGACGCGCCGGGCCGCCAGCCCCACCCCAGCGCCGAGGTGACGATGCTCTACGCCGGCCTGCTCGACACCATCGGCGGCACGCCCCTGGTCGAGCTGCGCCGTCTTCCCGGCATCCCCCGGGGCGTCCGTATCTTCGCGAAGCTCGAGGGACAGAACCCCACCGGCTCCGTCAAGGATCGCATCGTCGCCCACATGATCCGCCACGCCGAGCGCGAGGGCGGCCTCGCGCCGGGCGCGACGATCGTCGAAGCGACGACGGGCAACACCGGCATCGCTTTGGCCATGATCGGCCGCGCCAAGGGGTACCGTGTGCGGCTCGTGCTTCCGGAGAATGTCATGCCGGCGCTCCCCCGGCTGATCGCGGCCTATGGGGCCGAGATCGCGTGGCGTCCCGCCGCGGAGGGGGTGGAGGGCGCGATCCGCGAGGCGGAACGGATCGCACGCGAGGAGGGTGCGGTGCTGCTCGGC
This sequence comes from uncultured Chloroflexia bacterium, assembly GCA_963702115.1. Classification (GTDB taxonomy): domain Bacteria; phylum Chloroflexota; class Dehalococcoidia; order SHXV01; family SHXV01. Next base: position 37,533 of record OY969711.1, on the reverse strand, counting down.
CAGTTCGGCAGCCTGGCCAATCCGGCCACCCACTACGAACACACCGGCCCGGAGATACTGGCCGCGTTGCCCGAGGTCGATGTCTTCGTCGCGGGGCTGGGCACGGGTGGCACGCTGATGGGCGTCGGCCAACGGCTGAAGGAGGCGCGCCCTCGCACGAAGGTCGTTGCGATCGAGCCGCACCCGGGCGCGCACGTGCAGGGGCTGCGTTCGCTCGCCGAGGGGTACATCCCGCCGATCCTCGACCTGGAGGCGCTCGATGGCAAGATTCTCGTTCGCGGGGCCGATGCGTTCCGGGCGGCGCGGCTGCTGCTGGAGCGCGAGGGCATCTTTGGGGGCGTGTCGTCGGGTGCGGTGCTGCACGGGGCGCTGCGCTGGGCCCAGCGTATGGGCAGCGGTGTCATCGTCGCGCTTTTCGCCGATGGCGGCTGGAAGTACCTGGGCTCGCCGCTGTGGGACGAGTCGCCCATCGAGGAGGAGGACGAAGCGCTCGACGATGTCTTCTGGTGGTAACGGGGAGTTGCGCCCGCGCCGCGCGCCGCCTATCTTGACGGCGGTTCGATCAACGCAGCACAGGAGCGACGTAGGTATGGAGAAGATCGCCCTTAGCCTCGACGAGCTCGCGACCGTGTACGCCGGCGACTACGAGGTGCCGATGACCGTACTCGCCGACGGCGAGGAGCCGCCGTTCACCCTCGACGTCGCGGGCCGCGCGTACGATTACGTCCGGAGCGTGCCCGTGAAGGGCCACGGCGCGTCGCTGCCGCCCCTGCTCGACGCGTGGGTGGCCGAAGGCCGCGATGTCGTCGCGGGCCAGCGCGGCGGGCGCTACTATCTTTATGCGACGCCGGCGCCACCGGCGGCCAAGGCGGCGAAGCCCGTCGAGGCCGCGGCGGAAGCATGACCGCGCCGCGCCGGATCGACCCGGCGAACCGCTGGTCGGCGGCCATCGGCTACTCGCGCGCCGTCCGCGCCGGCGATCGCGTGCTTGTGTCCGGCACGACGGCGGCGGGCGACGGCGCCTACGCGCAGGCGAAGGCGGCGCTCGCTGTCATCGCTGGGGCGCTGCGCGAGCTGGGCGTGGGGCCGGAGCACGTGGTGCGCACGCGGATGTATCTCGCCGATATCGAGCGCGACTGGGAAGCGGTGGGCCGCGCGCACGCCGAGATGTTCGGCGCGCACCCGCCCGCGACAACGATGGTGCAGGTGGCGCGCCTCATCGACCCGGCGCTGCTCGTCGAGATCGAGGCCGAGGCCATCGCCGGCTAGCGGATGGGCGCGCCGCCTCGTATCCTGCGGGCATGCGCTCAACCGATCGCGTCGTCATCCGCCAGGCCGCCAGCGGCGACCTGCCACGTATTCCCGAGCTGTACGCGCAGCTGCATTCTGCCTGGTACGCCGCCCGGCGAGGCGGAGTAGGCTTCCGGGCGCCATCGTGACGCGCTGGCGGCGATGATCGCGCGCGCCGACGTATGGCTGCTCGTGGCGCAGCCCAAAGGTGGTGTCGCCGCTACGCTCCGGCTCTCCCACGGCGCGGCCCCCTGGGCCAGCATCGAGAACAGGGCATCGGGACACGGCTCCTTACCGCCGCCGCCGGCGCGCCGAGGGGTTGGGGTGCTATAAGATGAGCCTGACCAGCCGGAACGAGCGCGCCGAAGCCCGCCGATTCTACCGGGCGCGGGGCTTCGAGTAACGCCATCAGGGGTTCGGCCGATACTTCTTCGGCCTGAGCCCGGCGCCGGGGAGAGACCGATCATGAGCCACAACCTCGCGTCCGACTTCGAGCGCCTGCACAACCAGGTCGAGCGCATGTGGTCGACCCTCTTGCGAGGCGCAGGCGCGCCGCCCAGCTATGCCTGCTTCACCTTCGACCCGCCCGCCGATGTCTACGAGCGCGACGACGCGGTCGTCGTCGTCGTCGAGATCGCCGGCATCCGCGATACCGGCGTCGAGCTGCGCTCCGATGGACGCAGCCTCACCATCCGCGGCGAGCGTCACGGCCACCTCGATGACCAGGGCCGCGCCTACGCGCAGATCGAGGTCTGCCGCGGCGAGTTTCAGCGAACGCTGCTGCTGCCCGCGCCCGTCCGCGCCAGCGGCATGCACGTCTCCTACGAGGATGGCTTCCTGCGCATCGTCCTGCCGAAGGCCCCCGGCCAGGAGGCGTTCCACATCCACCTGAGGACGGCGTAACGTGAGCGACGACGACACGCGGGCCGGCCCGGAGAATGCCGCCGAGCCGCCGGAGGCAGGGCCGCCCGCGATTCCCGCCGAGCTGCCGGCCATCGCCTCCGGCGACAACGTGCTCTTCCCGGGGCTGATCGTGCCGATGGCCGCGACGGATGACGCCCTCCTGAAGGCTGTCGACGAAGCGGCCGCTGCCCCCTCGAAGCTGCTCGCCATCTTCGCGCAGCGCCCCGGCGGCGATGACGAGCACCCTCGCGAGCTCTTCGAGGTCGGCACGACGGCCGCTATCGTGCGGATGGTGCGGCTGCCGGACGGCCAGGTGCAGGCGCTGCTCCAGGGCGGGCGGCGTGTGCGCCGGGTGGCGATACTCCAGGAGGAGCCGTATCTGCGGGTGCGGATCGAGCCGCTCGAGGACATCATCGAGGAGGGCCCCGAGCTGGAGGCGCTTCGGCGGATGGTGACCGAGCTGTTCACGGAGATCGTTCAGCTCAGCGAGCACCTGCCCAACGAGTTGAGCGTCGCTGTCGCGGCTATCGACGCACCGGGCGCGCTCGCCGATTCGCTCGCCGCCAACGCCGGCTTTTCCGCCGAGGATCGGCAGCGAATCCTGGAGGCGACCGACGTCCGCGAGCGGCTTCGGCTCGTGGCGGCGGCGCTGCAGCGCGAGCTCGAAGTGGCCCGCCTCGGCAGCCAGATCCGCACCCAGGTGCAGGGCGAGCTCGACAAGGGGCAGCGCGAGTTCATCCTCCGGCAGCAGCTCCGCGCCATCCAGAAGGAGCTCGGCGAGGGCGGTGAGGACGGCAAAGACCTCGAAGATCTGAGGGAGCGGCTCGACAAGGCGCAGCTTCCCGAGAGCGCCCGAAGCGAGGCCGACCGCGAGCTTCGGCGGCTGCAATCGATCTCCCCGCAATCGCCCGAATGGCAGGTCGCGCGGACGTACCTGGAGTGGCTCTCCGAGCTGCCCTGGGCAAAGAGCACCGAGGACGATCTCGACATTCCGCACGCGCAGGCCGTGCTCGACGAGGATCACTACGGGCTGGAGAAGGTGAAGCAGCGTATCATCGAGTACCTGGCCGTGCGCAAGCTGCGCGATGAGGTGCGCGGCCCCATCCTCTGCTTCGTCGGGCCGCCCGGCACCGGCAAGACCTCGCTCGGACGCTCGATCGCCCGGGCTATGGGGCGCAAGTTCACCCGCATCTCGCTGGGCGGCGTACACGACGAAGCGGAGATTCGCGGCCATCGCCGCACGTACGTCGGCGCGCTGCCCGGCCGGATGATTCAGGAGCTGCGCCGGGCCGGCGTCAACAACCCGCTGTTCATGCTCGACGAGGTCGACAAGCTCGGCGCCGACTTTCGTGGCGACCCCGCCTCGGCGCTGCTCGAGGTGCTCGATCCCGCGCAGAACGACACGTTCACCGACCACTACCTCGATGTGCCCTTCGACCTGAGCCGCGTGCTCTTCATCACGACCGCGAACCAGCTCGACCCCATCCCGGCGCCGCTGCTCGATCGGATGGAGATCATCGAGCTCGCCGGGTACACGGAGGCCGAGAAGCGCGAGATCGCGAAACGCTACCTCGTGCCGCGCCAGACGGAGGAGAACGGCCTCGACCTGGCGCTGATCTCGTTTCAGGACGACGCGCTCCACAAGATCATCGAGGAGTACACGCGCGAGGCCGGCGTCCGCAATCTGGAGCGCGAGATCGGCCGTGTCTGTCGCGGGGTAGCGCGGCGGGTCGCGGAGGGGATACGCGAGCCCGAGGTCATCACGCCGGAGAGGGTGCGCGAGCTGCTCGGGCCGCCGCGCATCCACGCGCCTCGGCCGATCGACGAGCCGGACGAAATCGGCGTGGCCACCGGGATGGCGGCCACTGCGGTCGGGGGCGACGTGCTCGCCGTCGAGGCTTCGGCCGTGCCAGGGACGGGCGCGCTGACGCTGACCGGCCAGCTCGGCGACGTTATGCAGGAGTCGGCGCGGGCGGCGCTGACGTACGCACGCATGCGACAGGAGCCGCTCGGCATCGAGGCGGGCTACTTCGAGAACCACGACCTGCATGTGCACGTGCCCGCGGGCGCGATCCCCAAGGATGGGCCTTCGGCGGGCGTGACGATGGCGGCGGCGATCATCTCCGCGATTACGCGCCGCCCCGTGCGCCGCGCCGTCTCGATGACCGGCGAGATAACGCTGCGCGGCCGGGTGCTGCCGGTGGGCGGCATCAAGGAGAAGGTGCTCGCCGCGCACCGGGCCGGCATCCGCACCATCATCCTGCCGAAGGAGAATGTCGTCGACCTGGAGGAGGTACCGGAGGATGTGCGCGACGACATCCGCTTCGTGCCGGCGGGCATCGTCGATGATGTGCTGAACGCGGCGCTGCACGAGGAGCCCCGCCCCGAGGAGCATCGCCTCCACCCTGCGGCGGTCGCCCCAGCCCCGGCCAAATGACGACGAGTGCTGTGGGCTAGGCCAGCAGGTCGGGCGCGCGCAGATGCGCTCCCCAGCGCTCCCCGTGCTCGCTACGCAGCCGCGCGACCCGCTCTCGCATGGCGGGCGAGGTCAGCGCTTCGGTCGTCATGATGACCGCATCCTCACCATCGTCGGAGTAGTAGTGCGGCCGGACGCCGGTGTGGTGGAAGCCGAACTTCTCGTAGAGCTGCTGCGCGATCGTGTTCGAGACGCGACACTCGAGGCTCAGCACATCCTGATGATGCGCGACCGCCAGATCGAATGCGCCAAACAGCAGCAGCTCGGCGAGGCCGCGGCGGCGCCTTGTCTGGGCCACGGCCAAGGTCACGATGTGCGCCTCGCCGGCCATGAACCACAGGCCGATGAAGCCGCCGATCTCCGCCTTCGGGCCGGCCTCCCACGCCTCGGGCACGCCCGCCGAACAGACGCCGCACTTGCGCGAGCCAGTACCCCGGCGTCGCGGTGGAGCCATCACGGAGGTCGGGTGCGAGCTCGACGAGCAGGTAGCGCGCCATGCTGTTCTGCGTAAGCTCGCGTTTGTACAGCGTGCGCGGCCATGTCGAAGGGAACGACTGCCGTTCGATCTCGACGGCCTCGTCGATGTCGTCGAGTGTCATCCGGCGGACATAGTGGGGGGCCGTCGCGATAGCCATGGGCCGATTCTCCCGGAAACGTTCGCTAGTTTACCATACGTAACGTTTGCGTAAACGTTGCGGCGCGACTACGATATTCATCTGGTCTGGGCAGGCCGGTTCCCGGGTGCGTAGGGGGTTCGGTGCGCGTCATACTCCGGCTTCTCGGCTTTCTCCGGCCATACCGCGGCCGCGTCGCGCTGGCCATCGGCACGGTGCTCCTCTCGAATGTCTTCGTGCTGCTGACTCCGCAGCTGGTGCGCTGGGCCATCGATACCGGCATCGACTCCACCGGCGACGGCGGCTTCGACGGCTCGACCCGGCTGCTGATGCTCGCCGCGGGCGCGTTGCTCGCCGCGTCGGTGGCCCGCGGTATCTTCACCTTCGGCCAGACGTATATCGGCGAGATCATCGCGCAACGCGTCGCCTTCGACATCCGCAATCAGATGTACGATCGGCTCCAGGGGCTCAGTTTCGCCTACCACGACCAGTCGCAGACGGGTCAGCTCATGTCGCGCGCCACGCAGGATGTGGAGAGCATCCGCTTCTTCGTGAGCATGGGCGTCATCCGGCTGTTGTACGTCGTCGTGCTGCTCATCGGCGTGCTCAGCGTGATGGTGTTCGCCAACGTACGTCTGGCGCTGGTGTCCTGGGCGTTCCTGCCGATCATCGCGTACCTCAGCATCAGCGTCTCGCTGAAGCTGCGGCCGTTGTGGTCGAACGTGCAGGAGGGCATCGGACGGATGGGCACGGTGCTGCAGGAGAACCTGACGGGCATGCGTGTCGTGAAGGCGTTCGCGCGCGAGGAGCAGGAGGCCGAGAAGTTCGGTACCGAGGCCGCGTTCGTCTACGCCAACGCCTATGAGGCGAGCCGTCAGCAGGCGTTCAACACGCCGCTGATGAACGGCCTCTGGGCGTGCTCGGTGGCGCTCACCATCTGGTTCGGCGGGCACGAGGTCGAGGCTGGCCGGCTCACCATCGGCGAGCTGACGTCGTTCACGCTGTTCCTGACGCTGCTGCAGCTGCCGGTGCGCTCGCTCGGCTGGATCATCATGATCATGGCGCGCGCCAACTCCTCCGGGCAACGGGTGTTCGACATCCTCGACGCGGAATCGGCGGTGCGCGAGCGGGACGGCGCGGCGGAGCTGACGGGCGTGCGCGGCGACGTTCGCTTCGAGGGCGTATCGTTCGGCTACGACGCCGCGAGCCCCGTGCTGCGCGATGTCGATATCGATGTTCGCGCCGGCGAGATCGTCGCGCTGCTCGGCCCGACGGGAAGCGGCAAGACGACGGTCGTCAACCTCATGCCCCGCTTCTACGACGTCGCCAGCGGCCGGATCACGATCGACGGCATCGACATCCGCGACACGACGCTCGCATCGCTGCGGCGGACGGTGGGCATCGTGCAGCAGGATGTGTTCCTCTTCGTCGACACCATCCGCGAGAACATCCGCTACGGCGCCACCGCCGCCACCAGCGAGGACGTGGAGCGGGCGGCGCGGGCGGCGCGCATCCACGACTTCATCATCGGGCTGCCCGAGGGCTACGACACGTGGGTCGGCGAGCGCGGCGTCACGCTCTCCGGCGGGCAGAAGCAGCGGATCGCCATCGCGCGGACGCTGCTCGTCGACCCGCGCATTCTCGTGCTCGACGACTCGACATCGAGCGTCGACACGGCGACCGAGTACCTCATTCAGCAGGCGCTCAACGAGCTGATGCGCGGCCGCACCACGTTCGTCATCGCCCAGCGTCTGCGCACGGTGAAGGCCGCCGACCAGATCGTCGTGCTCGAAGAGGGGCGCGTGGTCGAGCGCGGCCGCCACGAGGAGCTGCTCGCGCGGGGCGGCGTCTACCGCCGGATCTACGACCTCGAGCTTCGCGACCAGGAGGAGGCGCTCGCGTCGCCGCCCCCGGCCGCCAGCGAAGCCGAAGCCGCGACGGCGGGGAGCTAGCGATGGCGTACTGGGGCGGCGGGCAGGCGGCGGGATGGGGTGGCGGCCCCGGCTCGGCCGCGCACGCTCGCGCCCGCCGCGGTGTCGACGGCTGGAACGACGAGGAGCTGGGCAAGGTCTACGACCACGGTGTGATGAAGCGGCTGGTGGGCTATCTGACGCCGTACCGGCGTTCCGCTGCCGTCGCGATCTTCGGCATGCTCCTGTATGCGGCGACGTCGTACACGCAGCCGTTCCTCATCGGGCTGGCCATCGATCGCATCCGTGATGGCGACATGGCGGGACTGAACACGATCGGCGTCATTCTCGTGGTGCTGGCGCTCGTGAGCTGGGTGGCGCAATACGCGCAGCAGGCGAGCATGTCGTACGTGGGCCATCGCGTGCTGTACACGCTGCGGATGCAGATGTTCCGCCACCTCCAGAAGCTGTCGCTGAGCTTCTACGACCGTCACGAGACCGGCCGCGTCATGTCGCGCGTGCAGAACGACGTGGAGGTGCTGCAGGAGCTGCTGACATCGGGCCTCCTCACGATTCTGGCCGATTTCGTCGGCTTCGGCATCGTCGTCTTCTTCCTGCTGTACATGGATGTGCAGCTGGCGCTCCTCACCTTCCTCGTTGTGCCGCTGCTCATCCTGACGATGGTGCTGTGGCAGCGGCGCGCCCAGGACGCGTTCCTCCGGGTGCGCCAGTCGATCTCGGTCGTCAACGCCAACCTCCAGGAGAACGTCTCCGGGGTGCGCGTCATCCAGGGCCTGTCGCGGGAGGCCGAGAACGCCCGGCGCTTCACGGAGGTGAACCGCAGCAACTTCAGCTCGAACGTCGAGGCGGGCCGGCTCCAGGCGATCGTCATGCCGATGGTCGAGGTGCTCGTCGCGCTGACGACGGCGATCGTCATCGTGTTCGGCGGACGCCGCGTCCTCAGCGGCGACCTCGAGCTGTCGACGATCGTCGCGTTCGCGCTCTTCGTGCAGCGCTTCTTCGATCCCGTCCGCGATCTCGTCCTGCAGTACACGCAGCTCCAGCGCGCGATGGCGGGCGGTCAGCGCATCTTCGAGGTGCTCGACACAGCACCGGAGATCGTCGACGCGGACGAGGCGCTCGACCTCGATGATGTTCGCGGCGATGTCGAGTTCCGCGACGTCTCCTTCCGCTACACCGCCGATGTCGAGGTGCTTCGCCACGTCAGCTTTCACGCCCGCCCGGGCGAGCGGATCGCGCTCGTCGGCCCGACGGGCGCCGGCAAGAGCACGATGACGCTGCTCATTTCGCGCGCCTACGATGTCAGCGAGGGCGCGGTGCTCATCGATGGCCACGACGTGCGGCAGATCAGCCATGCGTCGCTGGCCCGGCGGATGGGCGCCGTGCTGCAGGATCCGTTCCTCTTCTCGGGCACCGTTCGCGACAACATCGCCTACAGCCGTCCGGAGGCGACCGACGAGGAGGTCGAGCGGGCGGCGCGCGCCGTCGAGGCGCACGACTTCATCGTGCGGCTGCCGCAGGGATACGCCACCCATCTGACGGAGCGCGGCCAGAACCTCAGCGTCGGCCAGCGGCAGCTGCTCAGCATCGCTCGCGCGATCCTCGCCGATCCGCGCATCCTCGTGCTCGACGAGGCGACGGCGAACGTCGACAGCCGCACCGAAGCCGTCATCCAGAAGGCGCTGACGACGCTGATGCGGGGGCGGACGTCGTTCGTCATCGCGCACCGGCTGTCGACCATCCGCGACGCGGACCGCATTCTCGTCGTCGATAACGGCGGCATCGTCGAAGGCGGGACGCACGACGAGCTGCTGGCGCTGGGCGGCCATTACGCCGCGCTCTATCGGATGATGTACGAGGAGCACCCGGAGGGCGCGACGCCTTCGGCGAACGGCCACGCCGGGCCCGCCGCTCCTGAGCCCGCGGCCGGCGGCGTCGCCGCCGACTAGCGTGCCCGCGCCTGCACGCGGCCGCCGCCTCGCGCTCGCGTAATCCACACGATCATTGGACTTAACAGCGCCTTCATCCCGTTGTGACGTGACGCGGCTACGCTGACTGCATCGGTAGGGTTTGCTACGAAGCAGGAGGACGCCATGAAGCACGTCAGACTATCGCTATGGGAGCCGCAGCCGCGTCACCGCCAGGAGATGTGGCAGCTGCTGCGCTCGATGGACGAGCAGCTCGCGGGGCGGCCAGACCTGTCGCTGAGCTTCACGTTCGGGAACGCTGAAGATCGCGAGGGCCATCTCGGACGAGTGTCCATCTGGGATAACGAAGCCACCGCGAACGCGCTCGCGCGGTCGGAGCGGGCGCTCGCGATGCGGGCCGAGCTGCAGCGTCTCAGTGCGACGCCGCCCATCGAGATGTTCGTGCCGATGACCTCGATCGAGGGCATCGACCCCGCTGTCCACAGGATACTGCGGGGCGAGGTGCGACTCGCGAGCTAGGCCCGCGCTCGGCCCGGCCCGCCTCCGGGGGGCTAGCTCTTGTCTTTCTTGGCCCGCCGCGCCGCATCAGCGAGGCTGGTGCGGACGCGGCCGGGCCGGTCGCCCTCCGGCTCAGGGTCGGGCTCCGGCTCCGGCTGCGGCCCGGTGGGGCTGCCCGCCGGGAGTTCGATGACGGCGATCGACGCGACACTGTCGTTCGGCTCGGTGCGCATCACAGTGACGCCCTGGGTGGCGCGCCCCTGCCTCGCGATGCTGTCGACACCGGTGCGGATGACGATGCCGCCTGTCGAGATGAGGACGAGCTCCTCCGTGCCGTCGACGAGGCGGGCGCCCGCCACCGGGCCGGTGTGGTCGCTGACTTTGTAGGTGATGACACCCTGGCCGCCGCGACCCTTCAGCGGGTAATCGCCGAGGTCGGTGCGCTTGCCGTAGCCAAGCTCCGTTATCGCGAGCACCTGCTGGGGCGATGCGGGCGGCACGGCAAGAACGCCGGTGACGGCATCGCCGGAGGCCGCGAGCCGGACGCCGCGGACGCCGCCGCTGCCCCGCGAGGCGAGCCGCAGCGAGGTCACGGGGAAGCGTATCGCCTGGCCCTTCGCGGTGATCATCAGCACATGGTGCGTCTCCTGGGCGCGGCAGGCCGCGACGAGCTCGTCGCCGGGCTCGATGTTCATGGCGATGATGCCGGCGCTGCGGACTTGCGCGAACTCGCGGAGCGCCGTCTTCTTGATCTCGCCCTCGCGCGTGGCCATGAGCATGACATCGCCCTCGAACGAAGGCGGCGAACCGACAACGGCGGTGACGCGCTCGCCCTGCTCGATCGAGATGAGGTTGATGAGGGGGATGCCGCGCGCCATCCGCGAAGCATCGGGAATCTCGTGAATGCGCAGGCTGAAGACACGGCCCCGATCGGTGAAGAACAGCATGTAGTCGTGCGTGTCGGCCACGAGCAGCCGGTACACGGCGTCGGCTTCGCGCGTCACCATGCCGGTGATGCCGCGGCCGCCGCGCCCCTGGCGGCGATACGTCTCGAGCGGCTGCCGCTTGATGTAGCCGCGCGTCGAGAGCGTGACAAGCACTTCCTGATGCGGAATCAGGTCTTCGACGGTGAAGTCGTCGGCCTCCTGGTCCTCGATGACCGTCCGCCGGGGGTCGCCGTACTTCTTCTTCAGTTCGGCGGCGTCGTCGCGGATGAGGAGGTCGATCTTGCCGGGGTTGGCGAGCAGGTCGACGAGCTCCGCGATCTTCTTCTGGAGCTCGCCGTACTCGTCCTCGATCTTCTGGCGTTCGAGCTGCGCGAGGCGGCGAAGCTGCATGTCGAGCACGGCCTGCGCCTGGCGCTCGCTCAGGTCGAAGGGTGCGGCCTGCAGCGCGTCACGCGCCTTCTCCGCCGACTCGGCGGCGCGAATCGCGCGGATGACCTGGTCGAGCAGGCTCAGCGCCTTCACGAGCCCTTCGAGGATGTGGGCCCGTTCCCGCGCCTTCTCGAGGTCGAACTCCGTGCGGCGGCGGATGACCTCGCGCCGGAAGTCGATGTGGTGTTCGAGCGCTTCCTTGAGCCCCATCGTCATCGGCTGGCCGTTGTGGAGGGCCACCATGTTCGCGGCAAAGGTCGATTGCATGGGGGTGTGCTTGAAGAGCGCGTTGAGCACTTGCCCGGGCTGCGCGTTGCGCCCGATCTCGATGACGATGCGCATGCCGTCGCGATCCGACTCGTCGCGAAGGTCGCTGATGCCCTCGATCTTCTTCGCCTTCACGAGGTCGGCGATCTTCTCGACAAGCGCCGCCTTGTTCACCTGATACGGCAGCTCGGTGACGATGATCTGCAGCCGGTTGTTGCGCGATTCCTCGACGGTCGTGCGCGCCCGCAGCCGGATGCGGCCGCGGCCGGTCGCCTGCATCGAGCGGATGCCGTCGCGCCCCAAGATGCTGGCCGCGGTGGGGAAATCGGGGCCGGGCACGAGCTTGATGAGGTCGTCGGCCGTCGCGTCCGGGTGCTCGAGGAGATGGGCGATGGCGTCGCAGATCTCGCCGAGGTTGTGCGGCGGGATGTTGGTCGCCATCGCCACGGCGATACCCGATGCGCCGTTGATGAGCATGTTTGGCAGCCGCGCCGGCAGCACCGTCGGCTCGCGCAGCGACGAGTCGTAGTTATCGACGAAGTCGACAGTGTTCTTGTCGATGTCGGCCAGCATCTCGGCCGCGATCGGCGAGAGGCGCGCTTCGGTGTACCGCATCGCGGCCGGCGGGTCGTTGTCGACCGACCCGAAGTTGCCCTGGCCATCGACGAGTGGGTAGCGCAGCGAGAAGTCCTGCGCCATGCGCACCATGGCTTCGTAGACGGGGCCATCGCCCTGGGGGTGGTACTTGCCCAGCACATCGCCGACGATGCGGGCGCTCTTCTTGTAGGCCTGGTTGGCGGCCAGGTTCATGTCGGACATGGCGTAGAGGATGCGCCGCTGCACCGGCTTCAGCCCGTCGCGCACATCGGGCAGAGCGCGCGACACGATGACGCTCATCGCGTAATCGAGGTACGACTGGCGCATCTCGTCTTCGATGCGGATCGAAGTGATGCGGCCTTCGTCGGTGGTGACCATGGGGGCCCTCGGAAATGAGAGAGTGTGTGATCGGGTAGCTGCCTCAGTGTAGCAGCGAATCTAGTCTCGGTAAATACCTTGGCCGCCGCCACGCACGGGGGAGCATGCGGGCCTACGGGCCGCCGCCCCGGTGCCGATGATCATGCGATCGGGCGCCGCGCGCGGTGGCGTCCGGTGAGTGGGAGGCTGTATGACATCGAACATGGCGAACGGCGGCGAAGGTGCACCACGGGCGCGGGACAACGACGCCTCGGCGACGGCCGCGATCGAGCGGGTCGAGGTGGTACACGGCAACGTTATCGGGATCGGCGGGCAGCCGGCGGGCGGCGCCGAGGTCTCGTTCGGCAATGTGCTGGAGATCAAGCGGGAGCTGATCGCGCTCGTGCGCTCCGTCGCCAGCCCCACGTTCGAGCGCTCGCCGGAGATCATGGCGGCGGCAGCGGCCATCGAGGCGGAGCTCGACGGCGACGCGCCCGACGTGACGGCGCTACGGACGGCGCTCGGCGCCGTGGTCAGCGTCGCGGCCGCGGCGGGCAGGGCGGCCACGGCAGGCGATGCGCCGCGGCTGGCGTACTTCATCGCGAAGGTGGCGTAGGGCGCGGCTGCGCGATGGGCGACCCTCAGCTGATGCGGGCCGCCTCGACGAACGCCCGGAAGAGCCCGGCGCTCAGCTCCCGCATCTCATCGCGCTCCGGATGCCACTGCACCCCGACCACGAAGCGGTGCGCCGCCGATTCCGCGCCCTCGACGTAGCCGTCGGCGGTGAGCGCGGCCGCCACGAGGCCCGGCGCGAGCAGAGCCGGCGTCACCGCCTGGTGGTGGCGCGAGTTGACGCGGATGCGCGCGGCATCGCCGTGGAGCGCACGCAGCCTCGTGCCCGCCGTCAGCTCCGCCTCGTGCCAGCGCGATTCGCCCGTCTCGCGCTCAGCGACATGGCTGTAGTCCTCGATGTGCTGATGGAGCCCGCCGCCGAGCGCCACGTTGAGGAGCTGGTGCCCCCTGCAGATGGCGAGCACCGGCAGGTCGAGCGCCAGCGCACCGGTGATGAAGCGCAGCTCGTAGCCGTCGCGGATGGGATCCGTGAAGCGCGTCTTCTCGTGCGGCGCCGACCGGTAGATCGCCGGGTCGACATCGGCGCCGCCGGTCAGCATCAGGCCCGCGTATTCGGCAGCACGGTCAGCGGCGCGTGCGTCCTCGTCGGGCGTGATCGCGATAGCCTGGCCGCCGGCGTCGCGCACGGCCTCCAGATACGATTCGAGCCGCTCGTTCGGGACTTCGCCTCGATAGAGCACGGCGATGGGGCGCTCGCTCATGCTACGACGATACCACGACCGCGGCGACGGGTCACCGTGGGCTCACCGCCGCCCGGTCGACAGGGTCGACCTCCGACTCGAGGGTGTAGGTGTCGCCGATGACCTGCCTGCGCGCGAGCTCGTCGAGCTCCGCATCGCTGAGGCCCAGCAGCTCGCCGAAGACATCGCGGTTGTGCTGGCCCACCGTGGCGGGCGGCCGCACGATCGAGAGCCGTACGTCGGAGAACTGCCACAGCGGGCCGCAGTGCGTGGCGCGGATGCCGGATGGCAGCTCGACCTCCTCGAAGAAGCGCCGCGCGACGAGGTGCGGGTCGTGGGCGCCGTCGGCCTCGTTCGCGACAATCATCGCGGGTACGCCGGCGGCGTTCAGCGTGTGCATGGCGTGATAGGGGTCGTGCTGGCTCGTCCAGGCAGCGATGCCCGCGTCGAGCTCGTCCTCATGGCGGAGCCGCCCGATGGCGTCGCCGAACCGCGCTTCGCGTGCCCATGGCGGATCGCCGAGCGCCCCGGCGAGCGCCTGCCACTGCGCGTCGTTCTGGACAGCGATCGCTACCCAGCGATCCTCGCCGGCGCAGCGGTAGACGTTGTGCGGGGCCATCGCCGTGTCGCGATTGCCGGTGCGGGGCCACTCGCGTCCGTTCATCGCTGCGTCCATGAACGGCCGTGCCAGGTGTGGCAGAAACACCTCCATCTGCGACAGGTCGATGCACTGGCCGCGGCCGGTGCGCCGCCGGTGGAAGAGCGCCGTCATCACGGCGACGACGATGGCGTTCGCGCCGGTCGCGTCGGTGTGAAAGACGGATGCGGTGCGGTTCGGATCGTCGCCGGGGTAGCCGCGCAGCATCCAGTGGCCCGAGGTCGCGTCGAGGCCGCTGCCGAGGGTGACGTAGCCGGAGTACGGCCCGCGCACGCCCCAGCCGGGCATCGAGAGCCAGACGATGTCGGGCTTGGCGGCGCGCATCGCCTCGTAGCCGCAGCCCAGCTTGTCCATCGTGCCCCCAGAGTAGCCGTCGACGACGGCATCGGAGACGGCGACGAGCCGCCGCAGGAGGTCGCGGCCCTCGGCCGTCGCCAGGTTCAGCGTCACCCCGAGCTTGTTGCGGTTTGCCATGTTGTGCGTGCTCGATCGCTCCCACGGCCGGGGCGCGTCGAGCGGACCGGCGTAGCCGCGGGCCCGCCCCGGCGGTGGTGTGCGCACGGCCCGCGTCATCGAGGCGCGCGGAAAGCTCTCGACCTTCACGACCTCGGCCCCGAGGTCGCCGAGAAGCGAGCAGCCTGTGGGGCCCGCCCAAACTTCGCACAGTTCGATGATCCGGAGGCCGCGCAACGGGTGGTGTCGCATGACTCTCTCCCTACACGATTCCCAGCTCGGCGAGCTTCACCAGCTCGGCCCGTTCGAGGCCCAGCTCGTCGCACAAGACTTCGGTGTTGTGCTGGCCGAGGGTCGGCGCCGGGCGGCGCAGCTCGAATCCGCCCTCCGTCATGATGAATGGCGCGCCGGGGTAGGTGAGCGTGCCCGCGACCGGGTGCTCGGCCTCGACGAAGAAGCCGCGGGCGCGGCTCTGCGGGTCGGCCATCGCCTCGCGTACCGAGAGGATGGGGGCGCACATGACGCCGAAGGCCTGCGCGTCGTCGAACACCTGCTGACGGGTGCGCTCCAGCAGCCACGGCAGAAACATCACATCGAAATCGTCCTGGTGGAGCGGCCGCTGCGTTGGGTCGGCCCAGCGAGGGTCGTCGAGCAGCTCGGGGTGGCCGATGGCGCGGCAGGCGCGCCGGAAGAAGCGGTCGCCCATCGAGGCGAAGATGACGAAGCCGTCGGCGCAGGGGTAGGCGCCCATGGGGTAGCCGCCCGGCGTGTCGACGGCGCGCGGCGTCGTGGTGCCGTCGTAGAGGAACATCGCGATGCGCGAATCGACATTGCCCATCATCGCCTCGACGATCGAGATGTCGATGTGGGTGCCCTCGCCCTGTTCGAGCGCTCCCCAGAGTGCGCCGATGGTCGCGGCGGCGGCGGTGATGCCCGCCTGGAACTGGCCAATATCGGGGCCGTAGCGCAGGGGCTCGCGTTCGCCGTCGCCGTGGACGGCCATGCGCGTGCTCAGGGCGAACTCCAGCAGCTCGCCGCCCGGCAGGTTCGCGTACGGGCCTGTCTGCCCGTAGGGCGTGACGGACGTGAGGACGATGCGCGGGTTGCGCGCCCGAAGCTCGTCGTAGCCGAGCCCGTACGACGCGAGCGTCCCCGGGGCGAAGTTCTCGAGGACGATGTCGGCCGTCTCGGCGAGCCGCAGGAGGAGGCCGCGGCCCGTCGCGGTCGCGAGATCGAGCGTGACGCCGCGCTTGCTCGTGTTGCAGTGCAGGAAGAGGCCGCTCTTCTCGGGGTGGGGCACGTCGTTGGGGAACGGCCCGGCGTGGCGGGCGGGATCGCCCGCACCCGGCGGCTCGACCTTGATGACGTCGGCGCCGTAGTCGGCGAAGAGCTTGCCGCAGTACGGCGTGGAGACATACGTGCCCAGTTCGAGCACACGGATGCCGGCCAGCGCTCCCTCGGTCACGGCGCTTTCCCCCCTCGCCGTGCGCCGGCCCCCTCGCTTGCGCGGGCGGCCGGGGTCGCGTGTCCGATGCCCGCTGCGGCATCAGGGGCGTAGGGTACCACACCCGCGAAGGGCCGCGGCGCGGCGTTAGGCCGTGGGCCTGTCGAGCACCGCGCCGTAGGCCGCCGACGACACGAGCCACGAGTACTTGGCGAGCGCGCCGGTGGTGTAGCGGGGGATGGGCGGCGTCCACTGGGCCAGCCGCGCGCGCAGCTCGTCGGCGGAGAGGGCGACATCGAGTTTGCCGTCGACGAAGTCGACGGTGACCATGTCGCCATCGCGCACGGCCGCGATCGGCCCGCCAACGGCGGCCTCGGGCGCGACGTGGCCCACCATGAGGCCGTGGGTGGCGCCGGAGAAGCGGCCATCGGTGAGCAGGGCCACCTCTTCGCCGAGGCCCTGGCCGGAGAGGGCGGCGGTGAGCGCCAGCATCTCGCGCATGCCGGGGCCGCCCTTCGGCCCCTCGTAGCGGATGATGACGACATCGCCGGGGACGATCTGGCGGCGGGCGACGGCTTCCGCCGCGGCGTCCTCGCTGTCGAAGACACGCGCCGGGCCGGTGCGGCGCAGCGTCTTCAGCCCCGATGTCTTGCCCACAGCGCCCTCCGGAGCGAGGTTGCCGCGCAGCACGACGAGCGTGCCGGTGGCGTCGATGGGCGAGCTCACCGGGTACACGACATCCTGGTCGCTGGGGAAGCGCACGTCCTCGAGGTTCTCGGCGATGGTCTTGCCGGTGACGGTGCGCTGCGAGCCGTCGATGAGGCCGGCGTTCAGCAGCTCCTTCATCACGACGGGCACGCCCCCGATCCGATCGAGGTCGAGCATGACGTACTTGCCGCCGGGCCGCATGTCGGCGATGTGGGGCGTGCGCTTCGACACGGCGACGAAGTCGTCGAGCGTGAGCTCGACGCCCGCCTCGTGGGCGATGGCCGGCAGGTGCAGCGCCATGTTCGTCGAGCCGCCGATGGCGACGCCGACGGCGATCGCGTTGAGGAACGCCTGCTTGGTGAGGATGTCGCGCGAGCGGACGCCGTCGCGCACGAGGTCCATCACCGCCGCGCCACTGCGCCGGCAGAGCTCGTCGCGGCGCGGGTCGATGGCGGGCACCGAGGCGCTGCCCGGTAGCGCGATGCCGAGCGCCTCCATCATGGCCGCCATGGTGTTGGCGGTGTACATGCCGCCGCACGAGCCTTCGCCGGGACACGCGGCGCACTCGACGTCGTAGAGCTCCTGTTCGGTGATCTTGCCGACCTCGTATTGGCCGACGGCCTCGAACACGTCCTGGATCGTGATGTCTCGGCCCTTGTACGTGCCGGGCATGATCGAGCCGCCGTAGAGGAAGACGGTCGGCACGTTGAGGCGCGCTGCCGCCATCACGGTGCCGGGGAGGCTCTTGTCGCAGCCGGCGATAGCAACGAGCGCGTCGTAGCCGTGCGCCAGCACCATGAGCTCGATCGAGTCGGCGATGATCTCGCGGCTGATGAGCGAGGCCTTCATCCCCTCGTGACCCATGGCGATGCCATCGGAGACAGCGATGGTGGTGAACTCGCGCGGGGTGCCGCCCGCCTCGTACACGCCCACCTTGACGATGTCGGCGAGCCTGTCGAGGTGGACGTTGCAGGGCGTCGCCTCGTTCCACGTGCTCGCGACGCCGACGAACGGCCGCTCGATATCGCTGTCGCCGAGGCCCATGGCGCGGAGCATCGCGCGGTTGGGGGCGCGCTGGACGCCGCGTTTCATCACGTCGCTGCGAGGTGTCGTCACGGTGATCTTCTCCCCTCGCGCGCTCGTTGGGGGCGCGCGATCTGGCCGATGTGGTTGCGTTCCGGAAGCTGACGATGTTGGGCTAGCGTACCGCTGCGCGCCCGCCGCTGACAAGCGTGGGCAACGCGGGGACTCTCGTTCTGAACGACGGACTGTCATACTGAACGAAGCGAAGTATCTGATGGGGTTCCGCACTCGGCAGATTCTTCGCTGACGCTCAGAATCACGGGGCAGCGCTGCCGATGACGGGGGCGGGCGCGGCTACGCGGCTACGACGGGGGCCGGCCGTACCCATATCTTCTGGGCGATCTGGAGCCCGAGCGCGACCTTGTCGCCGCCGGAGAGCACCGTCACCGTGCCAATCGCGGGCGCGACCTGCGTCACGATGAGGCGCGCGCCGGGCTTAATGCCGGAGGTGTCGAGAAACTCGAGCACGTCGGACTGCAGCTCGATCTCCTCGAACACTCGCTCGACGACGACCTGGTCGCCATCGGCGGTGTCGCTGAGGCAGCGCACATCGGCGGGCCGCACGTAGCCCGACCCGGGGATGGGGTTGCCGTGGGGGCATGTCGTGGGCCCGGCCATGAACCGCGTCAGCCGCTCCTCCACCTCCGGCGAGATCGCGTGCTCCCAGCGGCTCGCCTCGGTGTGTGCCTGGTGCCAGTTCAGGCCGAGCACGTCGACGAGGAAGCGCTCGGCGAGCCGGTGCCGCCGGACGATGGCGGCCGCCATCTCATCGCCGAGCTCCGTGAGGACGAGCTCCTTGCGGCTGTTGAACGTGAGGAGGCCGTCGCGCTCCATCCGGCGTGCGGTGCCGTTCACGGTCGGCGGCGTGACGCCGAGCCAGGCGGCGACGCGCGTGCCGATGGTCGGCACATCCTCGGCTGCCATCTCGTAGATCGCGGCGAGGTAGGCTTCGACGGCCACGGAGGCCCGCGGATCCGTCACGTTTCGTCGTTGGCGGAGTTGATTCATGAATCTACTCCGGAAAAGGGTTGACACGGCCCGGTCCCGGCCGTATGCTGCCGCTTGTTCTCGATGTTAGGCGCGCCTAATGCTAGTCGTTCGGCGCGCCATCGTTCTGACGGATTGCGCGACTGCTTGGCATTGTAGTCGATCCGAATAAGGAGTGGCAATGCTGGGGGGCGAGTCTCGGAGGTGGGAGATGTTTTTCGCGATGCATGTGCTCTCGCTCGACATACCGGCCGTCGCAGGAGCCGCCGGCATCTGCCGTGCGGCCGGCCTTATCTCGTGGACACCTGGCCTGCGCTCGCTCGATGTTCTTCGGCAAGTGGACGGGACGGAGTGCGTCATCATCAGCCGTTGGGAGTCCGAGCGGGAATTCGAACATTGGCGGAGGGCCGCGTCGTTCGTTGCGGGCCAACGGTCCGGGATGGAACTGGAGGTTCGCAGGTATGAGTCCGAACAGCATTCGTGCCGCGGGTGTGCCGCGTATTCAGTGCGTAGTCTCCATCCCAACTGATCTGGCCCCGAGAGGCACCGGTCAATGGAAAGGCCAACCATCATGACATTCTGCTCTCTCGTTCGCCGCGGAGCCGCGACACGGCTGCTGGCGGCGCTCCTGCTCGTTGGCGTGTTGGGCATCGTCACCGCCTGCGGAGACGATGATGATGGCGGTACCGCAACCCCCGCTGCTGGCGCCGATCCGGTGGCCGATCCAGAAGCGGACCCGGTGGCCAGCGTCGGCGATGTGACGACGAGGGTCGAGGTTTCGCTCGTCGAGTGGGACGTTGTCCCTGAGGCGGAGTCCGTCGAAGCGGGGACGATCGGCTTTCTCGCCTCAAACGACGGCACGGAAGTTCATGAGTTCGTCGTCCTCCGGGACGGCGAGGAGATCGCTGAGATCGAGGACATCCGTCCCGGTGACGCGGTTCTCCTGCCAGTGGCGCTCGAACCGGGGACCTATGAGCTCGCCTGCAAGATCCGGGAGACCGAAGCAAACGGCGAGGTTGAGGATCACTACGAGAACGGGATGCGCGCCGAGTTGGAGGTAAGCTGATGCGAGGTGGCTGGTTGCGCACCGGCCGGGGAACGTGGATTCGCCCGGCCTTCGTACTGATTGCGGCCGTCGCGATCGGGAGCTTCGCCGTCGCCTGCGGCGGCGATGATGATGATGGCGACGCCACCGCCGAATCGAGCCGCACCGCGGAGGCGGGCGGCACGTTCGAGCCACAGGAGGGCTCGCTTACGGTGTACTCCGGCCGCTCGGAGAGCCTCGTCGGGCCGCTGTTCGAGCAGTTCGAGGAGGCGACAGGTATCGATGTCCGCGTCCGCTACGGCGACACGGCGGAGCTCGCCGCCACCATTCTCGAGGAGGGCGGCCGCAGCCCTGCCGACGTCTACTTCGCGCAGGACGCGGGAGCGCTCGGCGCGCTTGCACGCGAGGGACGGCTCTCGGAGCTGCCGCCGGAGCAGCTGGCGCTCGTATCGCCGAAGTTCCGCTCCCCCGATGGCCAATGGGTCGGCATCTCGGGGCGCGCGCGCGTCGTCGTCTACAACACCGATGCTCTCGACGAGAGCGATCTGCCCGCCTCGATTCTCGAATTCACCGATCCGCGCTGGAAGGGCGAGATCGGCTGGGCTCCGACCAACGGCTCGTTCCAGGCGTTCGTCACGGGGCTGCGCATCCAGCTCGGCGACGATGCCGCTCGCGACTGGCTGGAGGGCATTGCTGCGAACGACCCGCAGGAGTATCCGAACAACACCGCGGCCGTGGAGGCGGTGGTCAGCGGCGAGGTGCAGCTGGCGTTTGTGAACCACTACTACCTTCTGCAGTTCAGGCAGGAGCGCGGCGACGTGCCGGCCGAGAACTACTACTTCCGCAACGGCGACCCGGGCGCCCTCATCAACGTCGCGGGCGTCGGCATCCTCGATTCGGCCGGCGAGCGCGAGATGGCGCTGCGGCTCATCGAGTACCTGCTGTCGCCCGCGGCGCAGCAGTACTTCGCCGACGAGACGTACGAGTACCCCCTGGCTGAGGGCGCGGGCATCGCGATTGCCGAGGGGCTGGTGACGCTCGAGGAGCTCCAGCCGCCGGATATTGACCTGAGCGAGCTCGCCGACCTCGAGGGCACGCTCGAGATGTTGAGGGAAGCGGGCGTGTTGCCCTGACGCCATGATCGCCCTCGCCCGGCTCCGATCGCAGCGAGCGCCGCTGTACCTGTGGGTACCGGCGCTCGTCGTCGCGGCGGCGATGCTGCTGCCGCCGAGCTACCTCGTGTGGCGCGCGGCGCAGGGCGGTGCGGATGCGTGGGACATCGTGCGGCGCGGTTCGACGTTCGACCTGGCCGTGCGCACGGCGTGGCTCTCGTTCTCCGTCACGGCGACGGCGACCGCCCTTGCTGTGCCGCTGGCGTGGCTCACGGTGCGCACCGACCTGCCGTGGCGGCGATTCTGGTCGGTGGTGCTGGCGCTTCCGCTCGTCGTCCCCACGTATGTCGGCGGCTTCGTCATCGTCGGGGCGCTCGGCCCGAGGGGGCTGCTGCAGGACGCGCTGGAACCGCTCGGGGTCGATCGCCTGCCCGACATCTACGGGTTCCGAGGGGCCTGGTTTGCCCTGACGCTGTTCACGTATCCGTACATCTTCCTGCCGGTGCGGGCGGCGCTCCGTCGCCTCGACCCGGCCCTGGAGGAGGCGTCGCGGGGGCTCGGGCACGGGGCGATGCGCACGTTCTGGAGCGTGGTGTTGCCGCAACTGCGGCCGTCGGTGGCGGCGGGATCGCTGCTCGTGGCCCTGTACACCCTCAGCGACTTCGGGGCCGTGTCGCTGCTGCGGTTCGATTCGTTCACGCGCGTCATCTACATCCAGTACCGTTCGAGCTTCGACCGCACGTCGGCCGCCGTGCTCGGTCTGCTGCTGGTCGCGCTTACGATCGCGCTCCTCGCCGTGGAGGCGGCGACGCGCGGCCGGGCGCGCTATCACGCGACCCGGACGACGGCACGGCGAACCTCCCGGCAGGCGAACCTCGGTGTGTGGCGATGGCCGGCGTTCGGAGCATGCGCGGCGCTGGCGCTTGTCGCGCTGGGGATGCCGCTCACCGTCATCGGATATTGGCTCATCGAAGGCCTGCGGGCGGGCGAGTCGTTCTCGTTTGCGTGGGACGCCGGCTGGAACGCGCTCTACGTCTCGGCGATCGCGGCGGCGGTCGCTGTGGCCGCGGCGCTGCCGATAGCGTTTCTGTCGGTGCGCAGCCCGGGGCCGCTCTCGGGGCTGCTGGAGCGGGCGGCGTACCTGGGATTTGCGCTTCCCGGCATCGTGGTGGCGCTGTCGCTCGTCTTCTTCTCGATCCGCTACGCGACGCCCGTGTACCAGACGCTGACGCTTCTCGTGTTCGCCTATCTGGTACTCTTCCTGCCGCAGGCGTTAGGATCGGTGCGGGCGTCGCTGCTCCAGGTGTCGCCGACGCTCGAAGACGCGGCGCGTGGCCTGGGCCGGTCGCCGCTGCGGGTGTTCGCGTCGATAACGATGCCGCTGATCCGGCCGGGGGTGTGGTCGGGCGCGGCCCTCGTGTTCCTTACGGTGATGAAGGAGCTGCCGGCGACGCTGCTGCTGAGCCCGATCGGATTTTCGACGCCGGCGACGGTGATCTGGTCGAACACGAACGAGGCGCTGTTCACGCAGGCGGCGGCGGCGGCGCTCATGCTCATCGTGCTGGCGGTGGTGCCGATGGCGCTCCTTATCGTGCTTCAGGGTGATGCAGAGCGATGACCGAAGCGATCGTATGTAGCGGGCTGCGCAAGTCGTTCGGCAAAGTTCGCGCCGTGAACGGCGTCGACCTTGCGGTTGGGCCCGGCGTCCTCATGACGCTGCTTGGCCCAAGCGGCTGCGGCAAAACAACCGTGCTGCGGCTCATCGCCGGTTTCGAGCACGCCGACGCCGGCGCCATCACTATCGCCGGGCGCACGGTGAGCGGGCCGGGCGTCCACGTGCCGCCCGAGAAGCGGCGTGTGGGCATGGTGTTTCAGGACTACGCCCTGTTTCCGCACCACGATGTCGCCTGGAACATCGCCTACGGCCTGTCGCGTGCCACCGGCAAGCGGGAGCGCGTCGCCGAAGTGCTGGCGCTCGTCGGGCTCGCCGGTCACGAGAAGCGGATGCCGCACGAGCTCTCGGGCGGCGAGCAGCAGCGGATCGCGCTGGCGCGGGCGCTCGCGCCCCGGCCCGACATCATTCTGATGGACGAGCCGTTCTCGAACCTCGACGCGCGGCTCCGCGTCCGTGTTCGCGGCGAGATTCGCGATATTCTGAGGGCCGCGGGCGCCACGGCTATCTTCGTGACGCACGATCAGGAGGAGGCGCTCAGCCTCTCCGATGTCGTCGGGGTGATGTGGCGGGGCGAACTCGTGCAGGCGGGCTCGCCCGAGTCGATCTACCGGCGGCCGGCCTCGCGCGTTGTCGCCGACTTCCTCGGCGACGCCGACTTCGTGCCGGGCACCGCGAACGGCAATCACGTCGAGACGCCGTTCGGCTCGCTGGCGCTCCGCGACGCCATCGAGGGCGCGGTCGACGTGCTCATCCGCCCCGAGGATGTGCGGCTGGCGCTGGCCGTTGTGCCCGATGGCGCCGTCTCGGCGGAGGTGTGCGGGCGCGAGTTCTACGGTCACGATCAGGTCGTGGCGCTGCGGACGGAGCAGGGGCAGCTCATCCACGCGCGGCTCGGCCCGGACGATCTGCTTGCTCTCGGCTCGCACGTCGGCGTGACGGTACGGGGGCCGGTCGTCGCCTTCCACCGCGACTGAATTGTGGGCCGCCGCCGTCCCCATCTCTGCTATACTTTCTCCCTCACGTACGAGCAGCTCCTTCACAACGACCTATGCTGACGCTTTACGATACTCAGATGGCGCACCTTGAGCAGGTGGTCGCGGAAGTGGGCGACTGGTTCCGCTCGACACTTGCGGGCGGCGATACGCCAGGCGGGGACGAACGCGGCGCGGGGAGGGCTCGATGAGCGATGACACTGGCGGCCGCGTCGTGCAGATCAACGTCTCGGCGGGCGGCGTGCCGAAGCTGCCGGTCGCTCGGGTGAGGGTGCACGAGCGTGGCCTCGAGGGCGATGGCCACAACGACACGAAGCATCACGGCTCGCCGGACCAGGCTGTCTCGCTGTTCGCGCTCGAAGTGATCGAGGCGCTTCAGTCGGAAGGCCACCCGATCGCGCCCGGCGCCACCGGCGAGAACCTGACGATCGCGGGCATCGATTACGCCGCCCTGCAGGCGGGCGACCGGCTCCAGATCGGCGATGCGGTGCTGCTGGAGCTCACCGGCGCCGCCACGCCGTGCACGACGATCGCCGCGTCGTTCGCCGGCGGCGACTTCAGCCGGATCGCGCACAAGCTCCACCCCGGCGAGAGCCGCTGGTACGCGCGTGTCGTGCGCGTGGGCGAAATCGCGGCGGGCGCGCCGGTGCGGGTGTTCGCCCAAGCCCGCGGCGGCGGCATGCGACCGGCATGACGGCCCATCGGGAGGCGCTCGCGGAGCTGGCGCGCGGCCCCCAGGGCGAGGTCGATCTCGCACGGGGCGCGCTCCTCATCGCGCAGGAGTGGAATGCCGATCTCGACCCGGCCGTGTGGCTGGCGCGGCTCGACGAGATCGCGGCCACGGTGCGGGCACGAGTCCCCGAAGGGGCTCCGCCGGTGCGGGTGCTGAAGGCGCTGAACGCGTATCTGTTCGACGAGCTCGGGTTTCGCGGCAATACGGACGACTACTACGACCCGCGCAACAGCTTTCTCAACGAGGTGCTGGAGCGGCGAACGGGGCTGCCGATCACGCTGAGCATCGTCTACATCGCGGTGGCGGCGCGGCTCGGCATCGAGCTGCAGGGCGTTGGCATGCCGGGCCACTTTGTCGTGAAGCTGCGCCGCCGCGAGGGCGAGGTCGTCATCGATCCGTTCCACGAGGGCTCGGTGCTGACGGCGCGGGAGCTACGCGAGCGGATCGTGGCTGCGGGCGGCGATCCGGAGCACGCGGCGCGCTACCTCGCGGCTTCGACGAGCCGGCAGGTGTTGACGCGGCTGCTGCACAACCTCAAGCGCGTCTATCTGGAGGCGCGCGAGTTCGACGACGCGCTCCGCGCCGTCGAGATGATCCTCGTCCTCTCGCCGTGGGATCTCGACGAGATCCGCGACCGCGGCCTCATCCACCACCAGCGTCTCGCTTATGGCGACGCGCTGCGCGATCTCGAGGTGTACGCGGAGCACCGGCCGGATGCGGAGGACGCGGGCCGCATTTGGGAGAACATCCAGGTGCTGCGGGCGCGCGCCTCGGGGCCGGGATGACGGAGCGGGCGACGCGACGGGCGTTCATCGGCGTCGCACACGGCGCGGGTAACGACCGTCTGCTGCTGAGCCATGCCCTCGAAGCGAAGATCGATTTTGTCGAGGCCGACATCTGGCCGCGGGGGCGTCGCATCGCTGCCCACCACGAGCGCCGCCTCGCGGCGACCCCGCTCCTGTTCGAGATGTGGTACCTGCGGCTCGACTCGCGCCCTGTCTGGCTCGACGACGTAGCAGCGGCGGCGTCCGCGCGCGGCGTCCGGGTATACGCCGACCTGAAGGGCAGCGGCCGCGCCTTCGCCGCACGCGTCCTCGATGCGCTGCGTGGCCGCAACGCGCTGGAGGGCGCCATCCTTAGCGGTCACCACTGGGCGGAGCTGGTGTGGGCGCGTCGCGAGGCGCCGATCGAGGTGTACCCCTCGGCGAAGAACGCGCGGCAGCTCGCCCGCTTCTGGCGGTTCCACGACAGCCATGGCAGCGACATCGATGGCATCGCCATCGGCGAGGCGCTCGTGACGGCCGATGTCGTCGAGGAGTGCCGGTTGCGGGGGCTGCGCATGCTGCCGTGGACTGTCGACGACGACGAGCGCGCGAGAGAGCTCGTCGAGCTGGGGGTCGATGGCCTGATCTCGAACCGGGTGTCGCTGCTTCGCGAGATGTGCCTTTGGGCGGGGCACGCTAGGGGCGAGCAACGCCCCTCGGGATGAGGTGGACGGCGCTCGCCTTGAACGACGCGATGACCCGCGCCCCCTCGCGGATGTCGAGCTCGACGCTCGAACGATGCGTCACCAGCGCGAACAATGGAAAGCCGCAATCGAGCTCGACCCGCACCTGCATGCCCGCTGGCGATACCCGGCGCACCTCCGCCACGAACTGATTGCGGGCGCTGCTGGGCCATCCGTCCGCGGGCGGCGCGAGCGTCACATCCTCGGGGCGGACGCAGACCAGGACATCGCCGGGCGGGTCGCTGTCGACGGCGGCCGCCACCTCGCGGCCATCGCCGCCGCCGACGCGCACCATTGCGACGCCGTCATCCTGGCGTAGCACGCGGCCGGGCAGAATCGTCTCGACACCGACGAACGCCGCCGTCTCCGGATCGGCGGGGGCGGAGAATACTTCGTGCGACGGCCCGGCCTGCCGGAGGCGGCCATCGATGAGCACGGCGACGCGGTCGCCGAAGCGCAGCGCCTCGCCCCGATCGTGCGTCACGAACAGGGTTGTGATTCCGGTCTCGCGAAGCACCGCGCTCAGCTCTGTCGAAAGCGATTCGCGCGTCGGCGCGTCGAGCGCCGCGAAAGGCTCGTCGAGCAGCAGCACCTCGGGCTCGAGCGCGAACGCCCGCGCCAGATTCACCCGCTGCGCTTCGCCGCCGGAGAGCGCCCGGGCCGGGCGCTCGGCGAGGGGCGCGACGCCGAACGCGGCGAGCCATCGATCTTCCTGCGCGCGGCGCTCGCGGCGGGGGCGGCCCCGCAACCGCATGCCGAGCGCGACGTTGCCGCGCACCGACCGGTCGAGCAGGAGCGGCTCCTGGAACACGACGGCCATCCGCCGCCGCATCCGGAGCGCGTCGGCATGGGCGCGCCGCCCCTCGAACCGCACCTCGCCCGCAGCCGGCTTCTCGAGCAGGGCGACGGTGTGGAGCAGCGTGCTCTTGCCGGAGCCGTTCGGGCCGATGACGGCGAGCACTTCGCCCGCGCGCAGCGTCAGCGATGGGACATCGAGCGTGAACGCGCCGCGCCGCACCACAACGCCAGCGAGCTC
Organism: uncultured Chloroflexia bacterium; assembly: GCA_963702115.1. Taxonomy (GTDB): domain Bacteria; phylum Chloroflexota; class Dehalococcoidia; order SHXV01; family SHXV01. The sequence goes on along the minus strand of OY969711.1, from coordinate 10,550 downwards.
GATCTTGGGGGTGGCGTCGATCACAGCGGACGGCGGCGCTGCTGGACGAGCGTCAGCAGCAGCACGATGGCGAACATCAGCGCCACGAGGATGAGGCCGAGCGCCAGCGCCTCCTCGAAGTTGCCCTTCTGCGTTTCGAGCACGGTCGCCGTCGTCAGGACGCGCGTTTCGCCGGAGATGTTGCCGCCGACCTGCAGCGACGCGCCCACTTCGGAGATGACGGCGCCGAAGCCCGCCATCACCGCTGCCAGAATGCCGAGGCGCGCCTCGCGCAGCAGCAGCCACATCATCTGAAGGCGGCCTGCGCCCAGCGCCATGAGCTGGAGGCGGAGCTTCGGATTGAGGCTTTGTAGCGACACCAGCGTAAATCCCGCCACGAGGGGCGTGGCGATAATGGCCTGCGCGATAACCATCGCCCGGCGGGTGTACATGATGTTCAGCTCGCCCAGCGGGCCGCTGCGCCATAGCATGAACGCCACCATCAGCCCGACGACCACCGGCGGTATCCCCATGCCGGTGTTGACGACGCCGACGAGGAACGTCCTTCCGCGAAACTGGCGCATCGCCAGGGCGCTGCCGATGGCGACGCCGAACACGAGCGCGACGAGTGTCGCCGCGCCCGAGACGAAGAGCGAGCGCAGCGCTATCTCGTAGACATCGTTGTCGCCTTCGGCGAGGATGCGTATCGCCTCGCCAAAGGCGTCGAGCAATCGGTTCATGGGCGCATCTTACCCCGAGCCGGCGACCTCTTCCTCCGTCTTGCCAGCGTCGGGGATGAAGAGCGGCTCGCCGAACTCATCGACCCCGAACTCCTCGATGATCGCCTGCGCCTCGTCGCTCACCATGAAGTTGGCGAAGGCGTCGCCGCCCGCGTAGTTGATGCTGGTGGTGTGGGTTTCGGCGTTCAGCGTGATCGTGTGGTAGATGTTGAGCAGCGCCGCGTCGCCCTCAGCCACGATCTCGAGGTCGAGGTCATCGCGCAGGGCGAGGAAGGTCGCGCGGTCGGTCACGGTGTAGGCTTGGCGCTGGCCGGCGATGTTGAGCGTCGCGCCCATGCCCTGCCCCGATTCCTCGTACCAGTCCTCGCCCGTAGGGTCGATGTTGGCGGCCTTCCACAGCGCGAGCTCGCGGGCGTGCGTGCCGGAGTCGTCGCCGCGGCTGATGAAGGCGGCGCCCTCCTCGGCGATGCGCGCCATCGCGGCCGTCACATCGGCGGTGCCAGCGACGCCGGCCGGGTCATCGGCGGGGCCGACGATGACGAAGTCGTTGTGCATGACGATGAGCCGGCGGTCGCCGAAGCCGGCATCCATGAACGTCTTCTCGGCTGCGGGGGAGTGCACGAGGAGCACATCGGCGTCGCCCGTCTCGCCCAGCTTGAGGGCCGCGCCCGAGCCGACGGCGATGACCTGCAGGTCGTAGCCGGTGGCTTCCTCGAACGCGGGCTCGAGCTCGTCGAGGAGGCCGCTGTCCTGGGTGCTCGTCGTGGTGGCGAGCAGCACGCGATCGGGGCCGTGCTCGGGCGCGGGGGTAGCCGATGCCGATGCCATCGCTGCCGGCGACGTGGACGCGGCGGCCGATGCTGTCGCAACTGGGGATGGGGACGCGTCGTCGTCATCGTCGTCGCCGCAGGCGATCGCCGCGACCGCGAGCAGCGCGATCGCCACCATGGCGAGTGCCGCGGCCTTCCGCCGGAACTTGTCGATACTCATCGATGCCTCCTGCCGGGGCGATATGCTGACCAGGGCATATCGACCGTCTGAAAAAGCGCCCTACGGCAAGGGCGCGTCCGTGAAGTAGTCGTCGAACGCGACGGCCAACTCGGCGGCGAGGCGAGCCTGCATCCGCCGGTAGCGCGCCACGAGATCGACCGCTGCCGGTGTCAGCCGGCTGCCGCCGCCGCCCGCTCCGCCCGCCTCGCTCTCGACGAGGGTGCGGCCGAGGTTGCGTTCGACATCGCGTATCTTGCCCCATGCGCGCCGATACGACAAGTTCATGCGCTGCGCGGCCTCGGAGAGCGAGCCGGTTTCGGCGATCAGTTCGAGCAGCCGCACGCGGTAATCGCTGAGCAGGACGCGGCCGTCGTACTCGATCCAGAGCTTCGCCTGGGCGGCGCTTGCCCGGAGCCCGGGGCGCTCGCCGGCGGCGTTCACGGGCCCGGCCCGCCGCCGGCGGTTGGCGCTTCGCGGAGCGCGCTCGCGGCGGCCCCCAGGCGGCTCGCCTCGGCATCGCGGGCGGCGTCGGCCTCGGCCCGCATCTCGGCGATCTCCTCCATAATCTCGTCTTTTGTGCGCATCGGCACTTCGCGCAGCAGCAACGTCACCAGGAATCCGGCGATGACGGCGAACATCGTGATGAAGAAGACGGCGGCCAGGGCTTCGGCGAGCGATAGCCGGATCGCCGCGAAGGTGCTATCGAAGAGCGCGCCGCCTTCGGCGCCAAACTGATCGAACGACGCCCGCACGCGCGCCGTCGCGTTCTCGTCGAGCAATATCTGCGGATTGCGGATCGTGCTCAGGAGCTGCGGCGAGCCCTCGTCGCGCACCCGCTGCGGCAGGTTCGTGTTCAGCTCATCGTGGAGGCGGTTGTTCAGCACCGAGCCCATGATGGCGATGCCCATGGTGCCGCCGATCTGCCGGAAGAATTGGGCATTCGCCGTCACGACCCCCATGTAGCGGTAGGCCACGGCGTTCTGTACGGCGATCATGAAGATGGGCATGGTGGGCCCGAGCCCGAGCCCGATGAACACCATCGCGATCTGCGCGTCGCGGTTCGACGAGTCGACATCCATGCGGCTCATGAGGAAGATGCCGAACGCCATCACGGCGGTGCCCGCGAGCGCCATGAGGACGTAGCGCCCGGTCCGCGACATGATCTGCCCGACGAGCGCCGACATCGCCATCATCGAAAGCATGAGCGGCATCGTCACCAGCCCGCTCCGGGTCGCCGTGGAGCCGATGACCCCCTGCACGAACAGCGGGATGTAGGTGATGACGGAGAACATGCCGATGCCCGTCAGGAACGTCGCGCCCGCCGACACCGAGACGGAGCGGTTGCGGAACAGGTGCAGCGGGAGAATCGGCTCCTCGACGCGGCTCTCGTTGAGGAGCAGCAGCGACAGGGCCGCGGCGGAGAACGTGAACAGCCCGATGATGACCGGCGAATCCCAGGCGTACTCGGTGCCGCCCCACACGAGGCCGAGCAGCAGCGGCACGAGCCCCGCCGCCAGCAGCGCCGCTCCGCTGAAGTCGACTTTCGCCTTCGAGCGTTCGGTGACCGAGGGCAGCACGACCGCCAGGATGATCATGGCGACGATGCCGAACGGGATGTTGACGTAGAACACCCATCGCCAGCTGAGGTTATCGGTGATGTAGCCGCCAATGAGCGGGCCGAGCACGCTCGAAAGGCCGAACACGGCGCTGTTCGCGCCCTGCCACTTGCCGCGCTCCGACGGCGTGAACATGTCGCCGATGACGGTGAACGACAGCGCCATGATGCCGCCGAAGCCAAGCCCCTGGATCGCCCGGAAGGCGATGAGCTGCTCCATGCTCTGCGACATGCCGCCCAGAATCGAGCCAAGCATGAAGACGGTGAGCGCGAAGAGGTACAGCCGCTTCCGCCCGATCTGGTCGGAGAGCTTGCCGTAGATTGGGATGGTCGTCGTCGACGTCAGCATGTAGGCGGTGAAGACCCAGCTGAACAGGTCGAGCCCGCCGAGACTGGCGATGACGCGCGGTATCGCCGTGCTCACCACCGTCTGGCTGATGGACATGACGAACATGCTGAGCATGACGCCGACCATGATCAGGGTCTTGCGACGTGCCGGAAGATCTTGCATAGAGCGCCTCGGTCCGGTTCCCAGATACCGGCCGTGTGCCCGCCTCACGCTCGGGGCAGGCCCGCGGCAGCGAACGCGATGGGTGTGACGCTAGCGCGCGCCCGCCATCGCCGGGTTCAGCTCCTCCGCGGCGGCGACGAGGCCGCGGAGCGCGTCCATCAACTGGTCGAGCTTCGCTTCGCCGAGCAGATGGAAGATGCTGGCCATGTAGGCGCGACCGCTGACTTCGACTTCGGAGACGACTTCGAGGCCACGCGGCGTCAGCACGTTGCGAACCATCCGCCGATCGGAAGGGTCCTCGGTGCGGCGCACGAGGTCGATCCGGACGAGCCGGTCGACAAGCCCCGTCACGGTGGACGGTGTGACGCCGAGATACTGCGCGATGGCGCCCGCGGGGGCCTGCGGTTCGCGCTGCAGGAAGAACAGCACACGAAGCTGCGGAATCGTCAGGCCCAGCTCTTCCCACAACCCGATCCGGTTCGGGTCGACCAGGCTCGCGGCGCGGCCGTACAGCCGGTTGGCCTCATCAAGCTTGTCCTGGCTGATCACGGGCGGAGCCTCCTCTTCGTTCGATGTCGCCCAAGCCTACCTTTCCGTTGTGTCGTTGTAAAGCTTTCCGATGGCTGAAATGGTGCGCTCCCGCGAGCGCCTGAATCGCCGCGCGCGGTATCGCGGTATCATGGAGGGCGGGGAGAGATGGCGATGGTTCGCTTCGATCCGTGGGTCGATACCACCGGCGCCGGCAGCGATCCGGAGCTCGAGCGCATTGTCGCCGAGCGCATCGTGGCAGGCGGCCCGATGACGTTCGCCGCGTTCATGGCGCTCGCCCTCTACCATCCGCAGCGGGGCTACTACAGCACCGCCGCCGAGCGTGCTGGCCGCGGCGGCGACTTCGTCACGAGCCCCGAGGTGCATCCGGTGTTCGGGGCGCTCGTCGCGCGGCAGCTCGCCGAGCTGCACGATGCGCTGGGCGCGCCCGGCGCGCTGCGTATCGTCGAGCCCGGCGCAGGCAACGGCACGCTCGCCCGCGATGTTCTCGCCGCGCTGGCCCGCGCCGCGCCCGGCGTTCGTATCGACTACGTCATCGTCGAGCCGCGCGAGCGTGCCCGCGTGCGGCAGGCGGCGACGCTTGGCGATGCGCCCGCGCGCTGGGTGACGCGACTCGACGAGCTTGCGCCCGCCGCCGCGACGGTCGTGCTCTCGAACGAGCTGCTCGACGCGTTTCCGGTGCATCGGGTGGCCGTCCGCGATGGCGCGCTCCGCGAGCTCTACGTCGAGTCCGCGCCGCACGGCGGCTTCGTCACGCGCGAAGGCGAGCTTTCGACACCGGCGATCGCGGCCTACTTCGAGGCGCTGGCGCTGCTGCCGGGCGAGGGCTGCGTCGCCGAAGTGAACCTCGAGGCGGCGCGCTGGATCGCCGGCGCGGCGGCCATCATCGATGACCGCGGCTTCGTGCTCACCTTCGATTACGGCGGGAGCGCGGCGGAGGTGTACGCGCCGTGGCGGCGTGATGGTACGCTCCTCTGCGGGTACCAGCAGGTCGCCGGCGCCGATCCGTACGTCCGCATCGGACGGCAGGACATGACGGCGCACGTCGACTTCACGACGCTGGTGCGGGAGGGGCGCGAGCACGGGCTCGAGCCGCTCGGCTACGCCCGTCAGGCCGAGGTGCTGGCGGCGCTCGGCATCGGCGAGGGGCTCGCGGGGCCGGGCGAGGGGCCGCAGGCGCTCGAACGCTACGCGGCGCGGCGGCAGGCGGCGATCGAACTGCTCGACCCGGCGGGGCTCGGGCGGATACGGGTGCTGCTCCAGGGCAAGGGCATCGGGGCGAGGCCATTCGCGGGCTTCCCCGGCGGCCCGCCCGAGCGCATTTGAGGGGAACGAGAATGGCCGATATCACCGTGGGTCAGCCCGCTCCCGATTTCGAGCTGCGAAGCACCCAGGGCGAGGTGAGGCTGGCGGCGCTGCGGGGCCGCAGCGTCCTCGTCGCGTTCTATCAGGAAGACAGCACCCCGGCGTGCTCGGCGCAGCTGGCCGCGTTCGCGGAGGACATCGATACGCTGGAGGAGCTGGGGGCGACCGTCATCGCCATATCGGTCGATGACCTCGCTCGCCACGAGCGGTTCCGCGGCCAGCTCGGCGACCTGCCCTTTCCGCTGGCCACCGACCCCGATCTCGCCGCCGCGACGAGCTACGGGGTCGTCGACGAGACGGGCAAGCGCTCGCGCCGCGCCGTGTTCGTCATCGACCCGGACGGGATGGTGGCGCTGGCGATCCCGTGGTACAACCCCTCGAACTTCGACCAGTACGAGCAGATCTACCGTGCTCTCGGCATGGATATCTGAGGAGCGGCGACCGTGACGACAGGCGGCCTCAGCGAGACGGTGCTCGACCACTTCCGCAATCCCCGGAACGCGGGCTTCATCGAAGGCGCCGATGGCGTCGGTGAGCATGCGAACCCGGTTTGCGGCGATGAGATGCGCCTCTCGATCCGGGTGCGCGACGGCGTCATCGCGGAGGCTCGCTTTCAGACGAAGGGCTGCCCGACGGCGATCGCGACAAGCAGCATCGCCACCGTGCTCATCGCGGGCATGTCGCTGGACGCCGCCGCCGGCGTCACGAAGGAGGCGATAGCCGAGGCGGCGGGGGGGCTGCCCTCCGGCAAAATGCACTGCTCGGTGCTCGCCGCCGACGCGCTGCGTGCGGCGCTCGCCGATTACCGATCGCGGAGGGATTCGTAGCATGGCTGGTGTGTACGCGCTCGTCGCCGCGGCGGGCGCTTCGACCCGGATGGGCCACCCGAAGGCGCTGTTGCCGTGGGGGATGGGGACGCTGCTGCGCTACCAGCTCGCGCAGCTCCGGCTGGCCGGGGTCGAGGGCAGTGTTGTGGTCGTGGGGTCGGAGCCGCTGATGGTCGCCGAGATCGCGGCGAGGTCGGGCGCGGCCGTCATCGTGAACGAGGAGTGGGTGGAGGGCCGCGCGTCGTCGATCCGGGCGGGCGCGGCCGTCATCCCGGACACGGCGAGTGCTATCGTCGTCCTTGGCGTCGATCAGCCGCGGCCTGCCGCCGTGACGCGGGCGCTGCTCGATGCGTACGACGAGCAGCCGTCGCTGATTGTCGTGCCGGTGCGCGGCGGCCGTCGCGGCCACCCGGTGCTGTTCGCCGGGTCGCTGCTGGGCGAGCTGCGCGCGGTGCGCGATGAGGAGCAGGGCCTTCGTGCCGTGATGGCGCGGCATGCCGGCAGCGTGCGCGAGGTCGAGATCGATTCTCCGCTGATCCACATCGATGTGAACACACCGGAGGAATACGAGGAGGCCGTGCGCCTCTTCGACGCCACCGCTACGGAGGAAACTCGCGCGTGAAGCAGCAGATGGGCGCTTACGAGATACTGTCGCATGTGGAGCTGCCCGAATGCAGCATCCGGATCATCAGCATGGAGCCGGCCGAGGGTGTCGCACTCCACTACCACGAGACCTTCACGCAGATCTATACGGTGCTGCGCGGCGAGGTGGAGGTGCGTCTCGGCGAGCAGCACCTGGTGCTGCGGCCGTTCGAGACGGTGCGGATAGCGCCGGGCGTGCGCCACAGCGTGCATCCCGCCGACGGGGCGGCGCGCGTGCTCAGCATCGCTGTGCCGCCGATGACGCGCGATGACCAGCACGTCGTCGACGAGCCGCCGACGGCAGACCGCGGCCCATTACCGGCATGAGCGGCGCGTCGATGTCGAAGTAGATGTTGCGAGGGCGCCTTTATGCTGCGAGACCCTTCGCTTCGCTCAGGGTGACAACCTTCGATCGCTGTGACAACCTTCGATCGGCTGGGCGTGCCGCTCCCACACGACACCGAGGATCGCTGTGACAACCTTCGATCCCCGTCATTCTGAGCGAAGCGAAGAATCTTCTCGCCGTCGGCCCAATCCTTTACGCCATGGTCTCGATGTCCTTGAAGCGCGGCCACACCTTGGTGGCGAACAGCTCGAGCGACTTCAGCTGCATCTCGTGCGGGATGAAGCCGTTGTACTGGTACGCCATGAGGTGGTGGACGGGCGCCTGCTTCATCATGGTCTCGAGCTGACGGGTCACGGAGTCGACCGTGCCCACGAGCAGATGGCCGCGCTCGAGCATCTTGTCGAGGGTGAGGTCTTCGCGCTTTTCGCCCGGCGCCTCGATGCCCTGACCGAACCCGAACGGCGCGAACCAGTTGCTGTTGACGAAGGGGCTGCCGTTGGCATAAGCCATCAGCGCCTCCTCCATCGTGTCGGCGATGAGCACGTCGCGAAGGAGGCCCATGCCCTCGCCGTAGCGCAGCGTCCGGCCCGCCTTCGCCGCTTCGTCCTGGTACGCGCTGTACAGCGTTCGCTGGTGCGAGATGTCGACCGGCGACAGGATCGGCTCGACGCCCTCGCGTGCGCACCAGCGGATGGTGGACTCGCTGAAGGCGAACGGCTGGAAGATGCGCGGGTAGGGCTTCTGGAGCGGCTTGGGCACGGTGCCTATCTCGCGCACAATGTCGTCGGCCCCGACACCCTTGCCCCACTGCTTCGTCGCCGCCACGGGCCACGGGGTGCCCTCGGCGGGGATTGTCCAGAACTGGCCCTTGAAGCTGAACGTGTCGGTCGTCCAGGCGAGCTTCAGAATCTGGAAGAACTCCTCGAACGCGGCGCGGTTCATCCGGTCGATCTCGCCCTCGTCCGAAGGGGTGGCGGAGATACCGCGATAGTGCTGCGCCATCGTGTCGACCCAGCGCCGCTGATAGCCGCGCGCGAAGCCGGCCTGGGCGCGCCCGCCCGTCATGTGGTCGAGCATGGCGATGTCTTCGGCCACGCGCAGGGGGTTGGCCGCGGGCAGCACGATGCCGAGCTGGCCGACCCGGATGTTCTTGGTGTGCATGCCGATGTAGAGGTCGAGCAGCACCGGGTTGTTCGATATCTCGAAGCCCTCCACATGGAAGTGGTGCTCCGTGAACGAGATCGACTCGTAGCCCAGCTGGTCGGCGAGCTGCGCCTGCTCCCGCAGCTCGAGGAGCATGCGCTGGTACAGGTCGTCGCGGGTGCCCGCCATCCCCTGCTCGATCTCGGCCTTGGTGCCGATAGACGGGAGGTAGAACAGTCCAACCCTCATGATTCGTCATGCCTTCCTGCGGGGCCGCGACCGCCCGCCGGGGCGGGGTCGAAGTTGCGAGACGCGCACCATGCGGCGACGCCGAACGTTACTGTGCCGCATTGTGCTTATCGACGCAAGGGGTGAAGGGCGAGATGCGGGCCAGCGGTTGACACGGTTCGCCGTGCAGACTATCGTGCACGCGTAATAGCGGATGCTCCTTATCCACCTGGGATGGCGATGACGGTGATCCAGGCCGGGGCCGGCGACGACGCGTGGCGGCGCTCGCCGGTCTCTGGCGAAGCAGAAGCGGCCGGACGGGGAACTGTCCGGCCGCTTTCGTGTGAGGTGACATGTCGCGCTTGCTCTGGATCGCGCTGGCAGGCGCGCTGGGTGCGGTAGCCCGCTACCGGCTCGGCGACTGGATCAGCGCGCGCAGCGGCGGCTCGTTTCCGTGGGGGACGCTCGCCATCAACATCAGCGGCTCGTTCGCGCTTGGGCTCGGCTTCACGCTGATGGCCGAGCGATTCTCGCCGCATCCCGATGTCCGCATCGCGCTCACGGCAGGCTTCCTCGGCGCCTACACGACGTTCTCGACCTTCGCGTTTGAGACGCAGCGTCTGGCTGAGGACGGCGCGATGGGGCTGGCGGCCGCGAACGTCGCCGCCAGCGTCGTGGCGTCGCTCGCGGCGGTGTGGGCGGGCACGGCGGTAGCACGGATATGAGGGGCCCCGCATGAAGATCGAGGGACACGGCGTGCTCGTACGCGTCTACATCGGCGAGGCCGATACCTGGCATGGGCGGCCGCTGTATCACGCCATTGTCGAACGGGCACGGCAGGCGGGGCTGGCGGGCGCGACCGTGGTGCGCGGCATCGAAGGCTACGGCGCGAGCAGCCGGTTGCACACGGCGCGCATCCTCGATCTCTCCCGCGACCTGCCGCTCGTCATCGAGCTCGCCGATACGGAGGAGCGGCTCCGTGCCTTCCTGCCGGCAATCGAGGAGATGGTCGGCGACGGCCTCGTCACGATTGAGCCGGTAGAGATTCTGGTGTATCGCGCCCGCGACTAGCGGCGGGCGAAGGCCGGAATCACCTCCCGCGCGAAGAGCTTCACCGGCCCAGGAGGACCGACATGGCGTTTCTCGCACACATTCGGAACCAGCCACCGGCCCGCCTCAGACTTTTCGCGCTTGCATTGCTTGCGGTACCCGCCAGCCTCCTCCTGTTGCTCGCGTTTGGGGAGATGTTTGGGGGTGACGCGAGCGGTGCGCAACACATCCCGGAGGGCGCAGCATTGGTTCTCCTGATGGCCGCTGCATGGCGCTATCCGCGGGTGGTCGGACTGATCCCTGCTCTCCGTCGGCTCGCTGCTGCTCGTGGCCTGGTTCTTCCTCATCCTCAGCCGGGGGGAGGAGTCCGGTCCGGACGGAGCCGAGATTCTGCTGTGGTTCGCAGGAGGCATGGCTCTCTTCGCGCCTCCGCTTATCGCCGGTTGGGCTGCTCTTCGAGGCGGGCCGTCCGCGTGCTCACTGAAGACTGGGGCTTGCGGAAGCCGTGATCCCGAGCGCCGCTCCTTGAGGTGTGGGCGGCGCTGGCCCGCGACTAGCGGCCCCC